>NC_008312.1:4600000-7750108 GCF_000014265.1 Trichodesmium erythraeum IMS101 | reverse complement strand
AACAAAGCAAATTAAATTTATAAATTATTCAATAAAAGTTTGTTTTTCAGAACTACCAAACAAGTTATTTTTTTTCAAAATACTGCTGACAATATCCAGTTAAATTTTGTACATAGGTTCTCGAAAAACTTAGCTAATAGAACAGTTAGTTTAAACATAATTATTTAAGAAGATAACTTATATTGCCTTGTATAGTAATTATATCTTAGCTTGACAAATATAGTTTTTTATGATATAATTATATGTAATAATAAATAATAATATTTTAATCAAAGCTAAACAGAAGTCAAGTCAAATTAGTTAAAAAGCTGCTTAGATAAGACAGTAAAAGGTTAATATTAACATTTAATTAGCTATTAGCTAAAATTCTGAGTAATTTTTGATTAACACCGTGGGAAAGCATGAGGAATTAAAAGCAAATCTTAGAATATATATATAAAACAATTAGGTGAACTCACCCTAGAAGTCTATATCTGATTCTCAAGTCAGAGTGGAAATTGTTACCTAACTCACATAACCAACCTGTTAAATGGCACAAACTTTATTATTTAATGCTCTCCGTGCAGCTATTGATGAAGAGATGGCTCACGACCCAACTGTATATGTTCTTGGTGAAGACGTAGGTCACTATGGAGGCTCCTACAAAGTGACCAAAGGTCTTTATGAAAAATATGGGGAACTACGTATTCTTGATACTCCTATTGCAGAAAATAGCTTTACAGGAATGGCTATAGGTTCAGCCCTGACTGGACTACGGCCTATCATTGAAGGCATGAATATGGGATTTTTATTATTGGCCTTTAACCAAATTGCCAATAATGCTGGAATGTTACGCTATACCTCTGGTGGTAATTTCAAAATTCCATTAGTGATTCGTGGCCCTGGTGGTGTGGGTCGTCAGTTAGGTGCAGAGCATTCCCAAAGATTAGAAGCCTATTTTCAAGCTGTTCCTGGTCTTAAAATAGTAGCTTGTTCAACTCCATACAACGCCAAAGGTTTACTTAAATCAGCTATCCGTGATGAAAATCCGGTCTTATTTTTTGAGCATGTCCTTCTTTATAATCTCAAAGAAGACTTGCCAGAAGATGAGTATTTGTTACCTCTAGATAAAGCAGAAGTGGTACAAACTGGAAAAGATGTTACTATCTTGACCTATTCGAGAATGCGTCATCACGTTACCCAAGCAGTACAAACTTTGAAAAAACAGGGTTATGACCCGGAGGTAATAGACCTCATATCTCTCAAACCTTTAGATTTTGAAACTATTGGTGCTTCTATTAAGAAAACTCACCGGGTGATTATTGTTGAAGAGTGTATGAAAACAGGTGGTATTGCTGCTGAGTTAATTGCCTCAATTAATGAAAAATTATTTGATGAACTAGATGCTCCTATTTTACGATTGTCTTCTCAAGACATTCCTACACCTTATAATGGTTTACTTGAAAGATTAACAATTGTACAACCAGAGCAAATTGTTGAAGCAGTACAAAAAATGGTGGCAATTAAAGTTTAACTGGAAGCAAGAAGGAGGAAGACTTTAGTTATCTAGGAGAGAAAGAAGAAGCAAGAAGACTAATTAAATTTTTTGATAACATAAACGATTCAAGCTTTGTAAGGATTTAGCTATAAGCTATCAGCTATCCTCCAGAGTTCTAACTTCGCAGTTTAGCTATGAGTTATTAACTCATTATCACACCCTAAGCAGGAATTGGTCTCCCAGGAATGATGAAATATAAATAACATTGCTTATTTGCTAACCTTGCTAAGCTACTGAATTCTTTCAGAATCTGAGTGTTGAAGAGGAGCAAATTTAATGCTTACTAAGCTTTTCCTTCAAGCGGGCAACTTTTTGTTTTTTAACCTTCCTAAGTAGGTAGGAGTTAAACTTTGTTGCTATGTAATAAAATGTAAATAATATAAATTTCCTAAAGTCAAACTAAACATAACTTGAAATCCAAGATGTCAAACTTGTAAATATTTTGATCAGTTAATTGAAGTTTTAAGTTTATGAAATTGGTATAACCTCTCAAGTCAACTATTTCGAGAAACTTGAAGTTAGTTTACAAAAATTAATATAGTTAAGCAATTTCTGTACCTACCTACTACAATTGCTATCCATTAGACACATAGGTTTTGCACAGGGCAAAGTGTGGGATAGACAATTAAGTCATACCAGTTCTAGGAATTGATATAGCTGCTGCAGTTGCTGTATTACCCTAAACCTGTCCTTTCTCCTGCTGTATTGTCCTTAGAAGTATGAATCCAAATCTAATTGAAATAGGCGATATAGCTGACCCCACGCTCCGCGATCGCTAATCTCAGTATTATTAATATCTGCTCCCAAACCTTAGCAAATTTCTGCATCTCGGGGATGCCATCGACCCTTCTATTGTCCAACAATTCCGTACGTTCGCTCTAATTGCTGTGTCTGGTCTTTTGCAATAATATGCTAAATTTCAGGGAGCATAACTTTTTTAGATCCGACTCAATTATCGGTATGCCAATATTGACAGTTAGTTTTACCTTCTGTATTAACTATGAGTTATCCAATCTCATTGGCCATTATATTTACCAATTCTCCCTGTAAGAATCAATCCACTTGAGGATACTTGAGCAATTCCAATCCAACAATTACCTGCTCTGAGTTAATTGAACTGGCAGTGCCCTTGTTTTTTTTTAGACAAAATCTCAAAATTCATCTCTACTGCAAAGTGAGGTTTCAAATTGAATACTCAAGCTTTGAAACAAAATTGGATGGGCAGAAATATAAGGCTGAGAAATTGATTAGGGAAGACTTATCTTATTCCTAAAAACTATGAACAAATTTGGTGACATCACTTTCTTTGTGTTAAAGTTATACGACATCTTTTTAAAGGGTTAAATGCAAAGTAAATAATATACTAAACCCTTCCCTATTGCTCATTCCCTAAAAAGCCTAGATATTTTTTATATGACTTAAACATTTATATTGACCTTATACAAAAAAATATCCATATATATTACCAATTTCCTAAAGTTAGACTACACATTACTTGAAATCTGGGATTTCAAGTTTATAAAAATATTTATAAGTGAATTTTTAATTTGATGAAATTAGTATTAATTATCAATACAATCCTCTAAATGCTACTTTAATTTAATTAAATTATGCGTAGACAAAATTCTTATATAGCTTTAATCTTAGTTCTAGTTATCGCATCAGTTACAGTATTAAGTCAAATTCCAATTCGTTTAGGATTAGATCTCAGAGGTGGGTCACAACTCACTATTCAACTACAAACCTCTGAGGAAATTCCCACCATTGACGAACGTGTAATGGAAGGAGTCCTAAAAATAGTTGAAAATAGGGTTAATGCTTTAGGTGTATCAGAATCAGTAGTTCAATCTTTAGGACAAGACCAAATTTTAGTTCAATTACCAGGAGTAAATGACCCTGAACAAGCAGAACGGGTTTTAGGAGGGACAGCTCAACTTGACTTTCGAGAACAGTTACAAAGTACCGAGCAGCAGTTAGCAATTGAATATCAAGTACAGAGACAACTATTAGTAGAGCAAGAATTACTTAAAAATAGTGAAGACCAAGAAGCTATAGAAAAAAATTTAGAATCTATCGAAAAAACAAATCAAGCGATCGCCCAACTATTCAAAGAAGCAATTATTAAAGGCCAAGACCTCAGAGATGCTTTAGCGGAACCAGAAGCTCCTGGGTCTAATAACTGGAATGTAGCTTTACGTTTCACCTCTGAAGGAGGACAAAAATTTGCTGAATTGACCAAAAATTTAGCAGGAACTGGGCGTAGTATCGGTATTTTCCTAGACGATAAACTATTAAGCGCTCCTACGGTTAGTGTTGAATTTGCAGAGACAGGAATTACTGGTGGTAGTGCAGTTATTCAAGGTACATTTACCCCTCAACAAGCTAATGATCTAGCTGTACAACTGCGGGGTGGCGCTCTACCTGTTTCTGTAGAAATAGTTGAAAATCGAACTGTTGGGGCCACTTTGGGCAGAGATAGTATTCAGCGTAGTGTCTACGCCGGAATAGGTGGTTTAATTCTGGTATTAATATTTATGGTTCTTTACTATAGACTACCTGGCGTCATTGCTGACGTAGCCCTAGTTATTTATGCCCTATTTACCATTGCTAGTTTTTCCATCTTGGGGGTTACTTTAACATTGCCAGGAATTGCTGGTTTTATCCTGAGTATTGGTATGGCAGTAGACGCCAACGTTTTAATTTTTGAACGGACAAGGGAAGAGTTACGAGCTGGCAAAACTTTATATCGTTCTGTAGAGTCTGGCTTTTATCGGGCTTTTTCTAGTATTCTAGATGGTAATGTCACAACTTTGATTGCTTGCGTAGCACTATTCTGGTTAGGAACTGGTTTAGTCAAGGGTTTCGCCCTAACTTTGGGAATTGGTGTAGCAATAAGTATGTTTACCGCCCTGACTTGTAGTCGAACTTTGATGTTTTGGACAATTGGATTTTCTCAATTCCGTAAACCAGAATTATTCTGTCCAGAACTAAAGTAACCTCAAATATTGCCCACTCATCTATAAAACTCACATGAATATCAATACAATTAATATTTCACTGGTAGTTGTTGGAACCACCATGTCTCTTTTCCTCTCCCAGTTGAAGTAGGGGTCAAAGAAGCTATCAGGAGATTTTAATGAAGATAAATATTATTAAACAGCGATCGCTTTGGTGGACAATTTCAGGGTCTATTATACTTTGTGGTTTAATTGCTATGGCCATTTCTTGGACTCGGCCAGATATTAGTGCCCCCTTACGTCCAAGTTTAGATTTTGTTGGCGGTACTCGGTTACAACTAGAATTAGATTGCACTATACCCAATAACTGTAATCAACCTATCAAAGTTGCTGCTGTCAGAGAAATAATAAGCAAGGAAGGTTTCCCTAACAGTAAGATTCAAGTTGTAGGAGAAGAGAAAGAAGCTATTGACATACGCACAAAAACTTTAGATGTTGATACTCGAACTCAGTTAATAACTGCTTTAAGTACAGAATTTGGTAAATTTGACCCAGATTCTACTCAAATTGATACAGTCGGTCCTACTTTAGGACGACAAATTTTTACCTCTGGACTATCAGCTCTACTGGTTGCTTTTTTTGGTATTACAATATATCTGACTTTTAGGTTTCAGTTTGACTATGCCGTATTTGCTTTTGTTGCCTTATTTCACGACATATTAGTTACCGTTGGCATTTTCTCAATTCTTGGTTTGGTCGCCGGTGTGGAAGTAGATAGTTTATTTTTGGTTGCTCTATTAACTATTATTGGATTTTCTGTTAATGATACAGTAGTAATTTACGACCGAGTTCGGGAAGTAATTAAGCGCTATCCAGGTAAACCAATTAATCAGATAGTTGATGATGCCGTCAATCAAACTTTAACACGGTCAATTAATACCACTGTAACTACTTTATTACCTTTAGTTGGTATTCTTATATTCGGTGGAGAAACTTTAAAATATTTGGCTTTGGCTTTAATTATTGGTTTTGTGGCAGGTTCTTACTCTAGTATATTTATTGCTAGTACGCTTTTAGCTTGGTGGCGTGAGCGTATTGGAGAATTTATCCCCAACCCCTTAGAAGAAAATTCACAGTTAATAGAAGGTCAAAAGGATACTGTTTAAACATAAATACAGCTAAAGAACTCAAGCTCTGATAGAAGTTTTAATTAGAGCTTGTTGATTCATTATACAAGTGTTGGCATATATAAGGTTAATGCTTTATTTTTAGTGACTTTAACTGATATTAGAAATTGGTTTACTCATAGCTGTCAGTTGTAACTCACCATCCTCATGCATTGCTGTAAGTCTATATTCTAAGGTCTAAGGGCCTTTGGCTTATAATGACGATAGGAGTTATATAACTCCGAGGCCAACGGATTTGCTCTTAATAATTCCCACGAAGTTTTTAATGGTGCACTACGAAGATTTTTAGGCTCTATTTCTTCTACAATAAAATACAAGTCAAATTTAGCAATAATAATTATATATGGCTACCAGATTAATTGAACTAGAAAATGGTATTTTAGTTTATTCAGGAGCCTCAGAGGATGAATCAGAAACTATTTCTACTAATTTTATTAAAGGAGTTAAATCTGCTTTTGCTCAGATTAAACCTATATTAATTAGTATTAGTCGTCCTATTGCTGAAGCTTGGCAAGAAATCAATAAAGATATGGAAATTGAACAAGCTGAGGTAGAAGTAGGTTTAAATTTTGAGGGGCAGGGTAACATCTATATTACTAAAGGAAAGGGGGGTACGAATTTAAAAGTTAAGTTAGTTTTGAAACCTAAAAAGTTAGAAAATGAGTAACTTAGAAGATTCTATTGTTTTAATCAGAAGTGCAAAAAAAGCAAATGTTATTGGTACTGGATTTATATTTCATAAACAACAGAATTATAGTTATCTGCTTACTTGTGCTCATGTTATTGAGGGTGTGGGTGGAGAAGAAAATATAAGGGTGAATAATCTTCCAGCGGAAGTTATAAAAATAGGAGATGTTCAAGGTTTTGATGTAGCTATTTTAAAAATCAATACAACTTTTTTAGCTTCATCCTTGAACTTAAGGATTTTAGATGGAAAGGAAGGAAAAAAATTAGAAGTTAAAATTCCTGGCTATTATCTTTTTGGACAAAATAACGCGCTTCGTCGTCAAACAATAAGAGGAGAAATGATAGTTGAGGTTGATGGAGAAAAAGCATTACAAATAATAGAGAATGTAACAGAAAAAGTTGCAGTTGGAAAGTTAGAGATAAAAAAAAGGAATTCTTCGTTCAGGTTATAGTGGTGCCCCCGTTTATGATATTAATAAAAAATCAGTTGTGGGTCTAGTTACTCATAAAATTGATGTTGATGGAAAAGGAAAAGGAAAGTCTGGTGTAGCGATATCAATAGAAGCTTTAGAAAAAATTTGGCCTGAAATACCTGCTAGTATTTCTCGGAAAATTACACGAGAATCACTAAAGAATCCTATTGATTCAACTCATGGAAATAAAATACCAAAGTGGTGGCTTACACATTTTTTGCCTTACTGTCTTTTTTTCGTTTTTCTATTAGTAATATATCAGAAAATATTAGACATATTTAAGAAAATTGATACAAATCAACCTCAAAATATTTCTCAAAATAATTCTGAAAATAATCCTAAAAGTAAAAGTATTTATGATCTTTGTCCTACAGAATTTCAGTTCTTAACTTGTGGTGAAAAAGAGCAAGGTATTACTATTAATTTTCCTGTAAACAGCGCATTTTCAACAGAAGAAAGGCGTGGGAGAGATGAATTAGCTAAAAGGAATTATAAACAAGCTGTTGAATATTTAAAAGAAGCATGGGAAGGAGAGGATGGAGATAAAGATCCTTCTCTTTTAATTGCTTTGAATAATGCCAAAGTTATGCTAGATATTCAACAAGGAGACTTACCTAGAAACCAGGTCTATGCAATCAGTGTTGCTATTCCTTTTAGTCACACCCTAAGATATGTAAGTAAGAATATACTTAGAGGGATAGCTTGGAAACAAGAGGAGTTTAATAATAAATCTGATGATAATAATGAAGATTGGAAATTATTAGTGTTAATGGCTGATGATTCTAACGACGGAGAACAAGCTAAAAAAATAGCTGACGAAATAGGAACCTATAATTCTACTTTAGATAATCCTATTTTAGGATTTATAGGTCATTATTCTTCCAGAGCTACAATCAATGTAATTAATAAATATCATAAACTTAAAATAAATCAAATTACACCAAGTGCTACCTCTACTAGAGCAGACCTAAAAGATACTTATAAAAAGGTATTTAAAAGTGAAAATTTGTCGAATTCTCAACTAAATTTTTCATTTTTCTTTAGAACTATTGGAACAACAAAAGAAGCGATGGATGCAGTTAGAAAGTACATTGATAATGAGAATCTAGAAATAAAAAATGTAATTATTTTTAGGAATAGTACCGATGTTTTTTCTCTTTCTTCATCTTCTGAAGCAAAAAAACAACTCCTAGAAAGGATACAGAAAGACAATATTACAGAGGTTGAATTATTTCAAAAAAATCCATTAGATTTGAGAGAAACACTTAAAAGATACAAAAATAATCCTTTACGTAATGAGACAAATACAGTTATTTTTTTATTTATGGGTGCATACACTGAATCCCAAAGAGGTCAAGTTAAAGCAATTATTGAAGAAAATAAAGGAGATTTTTTACTGATTGGTAATAGTCCTGTGTATACTCCAGATTTTTTGACAAAATTCGACAAGTCAGTACTGAATAACATAATAATTAGAAGATTTTGGGAACCCTCTGAGTCAGATCAAAAATTTAAAAATTTTCAGAGTTTTTGGAAGACAGAGGATTATTTAATCACGCGCATTGGCACATCTTATGATGCGACTGAAATGTTCATTCGAGCAATTTCTCAACAACATCAAAGCGTAGGAACTCCTACACCAGAAGGAATCAATAATGCTTTGTTAAATACTGATTTTATAGGGATGACAGGAAAAGTTAAAATTATTAAAGATGGGCCAAATAAAGGCGATCGCCAAGGTGCTAATTTTTATTTAATTAAACCATATTGCGAGGAAAATGGTGAATGTAGATGGATGAGGTTAAACCCATATTAGGAAGAAAATTAGGGCTAAAAGAGGACGTCATGACAGCTCCTGGAACAAGGATGTGAAAACCCCTATCTATAAAGAATATTAAGTCTATAAATTAGCTCTTATACCTTTAGTAAAAAAATTAGACTAACATCAAATCTGCTTGCTTTGAAGTATTATTATAAACCGGATTTATAATAAGAAGTAGATGTTAGTATATAGTAATCCTGTTTTATTAGGGTCCAAAATATTATCGCTTTTTGAGATAGGGGTTTGGGGCAATAATTAATAAATGCTCAAGAGTTTCGGAGTAGATTTTTAGTTGTTAAATTGTCACAACCTAAATAAAATTGCTATAGTAGAGCATTTAATACTTTCCCCGGAATAATATACTTTTTTTATACCTATACTACCGGATTTGATATAGCTTCTATTCTTACATAGAAAAAATTCGATACTCCTGTAAACATAGCAATAAAATTAGGGTAAAGCGATATAGTTGCCATACTTACTCTATCTTTAATCTCCCCCAATGAAATGCTTCATTATAATAATGGATAAAATAATGGATAAGATCTGCACCTACCAAATAATTTTCTAATTTTTTAGAAAAGGATAAATTTTTCCTGGCAATAGGGATAATTCTTTAAAGTAAAGTATTATTTAAATTTTTTATATGGGCAGTTAAACCAGTTTCTTTTCTCACTTATATCTATGCCTAGAATAATATGTAAAGATGAGTCAGTTTTACCAGTTCAAGTACAGAGACTTTACAGATTAAAAATCTATTGTAGATGGTTAATAGCTGTGTTTCTCTGGATCAGTATTGGTTCTCTAAGTATATGGAGTTTACGCAGAGAAATTCATTTATGGGTAGAGCATTTTACCTGGGTTTCTGTACGTTACGCTCTGGCTTATAATAGGCTATCTTCTCTTGGTCTAGGTTTGTGTCTTGGTACTACAACTGCTATTTTAGTTTGGCAAAGTAGAAACATTCTTTGGGGTATATCTCCAGAAGAACAAAAGGGCTTAGAACAACAAGTACGTCAGATTAAACATCAAGGACCAACTCATCTTCTATGGAAATGGGTAATTCAAGATAATTCAAATTGAAGGAGTTTTAGAACTTATGTCACACATTTTTTATTTTTACTGACATTTTTCTTTATTTTTATATCTTCCCTATTTGACAGAGTTATTTTTACATATAAACTCTCATACATTTTTCTTGACATACCTCAAGATTTCTACTTAATTTTTTGTTTTTCCCGTTCTACTAGAATTGTAAAATATTAATACTGAATTAATTATAATCTCTCTCTCATGCTATATTTTAAACATAAAATGTGGATTAAAAGTAATATAAAAACGGCAGTTTAGTAAGTATTTATACTATAAGAGGTATTTGCTTGATAAGACTTCAATTGCTAGTTTTTTAGACTTGGAAGATTTACCAGTTTATCACAAAGGTGTCAAATATAGATTGAGTGGTAAACGAGTGAGAAAAAGACTTTATAAAGCTTCAAATGGTCTCAAATACAATGCTGATGTCAATGGAAGTTTAACATATTACGAAAAGCATTCCCAAACGCTTTTAGTAATGGGATAATGATAATGGGTGTTGTAGTTCACCCCGTAATGGTTACCCTATATTAAAACTAGGTCAAGGTTTATTTATCTATAGATTTAGTAACTATATGCTTTTATATTCAATCAGCTAAACCATAAGTAATACCAACCAAAATTAGGCAACTGCTAGTTGATTTTTTTGTTATCGCCTAATCTTGCTAGAATTTAGAGTAATATATGCCCAAAGATCGAATACTAACTTAGTAAGAACAGTCCCTGGGAATCTCTACAACCAAAACCTTTTTTTGCCAGAAGCATTACAGCTATTTGTCAATCAATCATTTTGAGTCAGGGTTATAAGACTATTATGCAATAATAAAACTTTTTGATTGCCCAGAATATTTCACTTCGCTCTATTGCTGTTTAATTATCTGTTTCAAGTGTTATAGCGAATAGGGTTCATATCAAACCAAAATTAACAAGGTATGGAACCAGAATTATGAGCAATTAATATTACATAACTGCTAAAAAATCCTTAACTAAGCCCTACTATAAGTGTTTCTCAAGTAACTGAATTATATTCTTTTTATTTTTCTATTCCCACAGAACCCGAATTACTATCCCTAAATTTATACCCCCTCAAATCATAATATAATATTGAGTTATTAGTTATTACAAAAAAAGCAATATTATGCAACTTTTTAGACAAAAAAAATCACAAATATTGCCCTATAAAAAGTTTTTTTACCAATATTCAACGCCATTAGTTATTTTTCTCATAAAACAACTAATCTTACAAAAAAAATACAATCACTATAGTGGTAAAGTTAAAAGTTTTTTTGTTTTTTTGATATTTATATTTTTAATACATATAACTGTGTTAGCTCCCTTAATCAAAACAGGAGTTCAAATAATAGAAGAAGTAGCAAAAAAAATAGCCATTGTGCAAGAGAAGATACAACATAACTTCCCCAAAATTACTCCCTTTTTGATTCCATACTATGGCAAATCAGATAAATTTCTACCTTATGTAATTCATACTCCTTATTTCATTGATAATACCCCTCCGGGAGCTTATGATTTTACCCTAGAGCTAAATGGTAAATTACAAGTTCCTATTCCAGCGCCTTGCAAAGGCACTATTCGCGGAACTAGATTTCAAGGCCGAAATGGAAGTTTTAGAGTAGCCCAAGGTGCAGGTCAGATAGTTGAACTTATGTGTGATGGGACTAATTATTATTGGTTAATGGGTCATTTGTTACAAGGTTCAACACCAAGAAGAGGAACAAGAATTAATAAAGGACAATTAATTGGTATCCAAGGTCTTACAGGAAGAACCTCTGGTTATCATGTCCATGCTCAGATTCATTATCATAGTGGACAGAGAATTACTAACAGGAAAATCACCCGTCCTCTTGTTGAGAATTACATCAAATTTTTGAGAAAAGGTTCTTATTAAAGATAAATGCTAAAACTTTTTCCTATTTATTACTTACACTAATTGTCTTTGTATTTTTTAGTTTTAAGTGTATAAACAGAATTAATTACATATTCTGTTCCGTTTTTTCTCAAGCACTTTTTAAGATATGGAAGTAAGCTAATGCAATTTTTAGGTATCCTACTTTAAATCCATTCATAGCATGATATAGCAATTATCAAATCTATGAGGTACAGTATAAACAATACCTTTATCAGAATAAAAAAAGTTGAAATACTCAATATATTTCAGAAAAAAATTATTGAATCTTACTATTTTTAAAGGATTTTTTATGGTCAACTAGCAGAGAATTTTAAAGTTACCCTTAGTTTGATTAGTAAAGTTTTAAAGCCATACATAAAGACTGGAAATATGAGCCCTAAACCTAAGGTTATAGGAGTTAAATTTTAACAAATAAGTCAGAATAATTAACAAGGACAATTAATAGAAAAAATCATGATTTAACTAATGAATAACTGTTGCAAATTAATAATTAAAAAGCCGGATTTAGAGTCAGCAGACAATCAATATAGTATAATAAAAAAATACTCAAATCAACAGTAAAAAAACAACTTATGCTGAGAAAAAAAAATAAATAAAAAAGTACAAAAATTGAGATTATAGTATTAGGAAATAATCAAAAACATCTTGGTTGAAGATTTAATCTTTATAAATTAACCTGAAGTAGATATGGCAATGGCTGGCTTATATACACAGTAAAATAAGGCTAAAATAGATCGTGTTCAGACTCTCCATTAAAAAGGAAAAAGAATTTCATTCTTATTGAGCTGTCACTCGCAAAGGAATAGTTTTATCAGCAAACATACGAAACATTTATTCAATTAAAGTGATACCTCAATTGTGACCTGGTGCTTGTCTAGTTATTGACAATTGTAGTATTCATAATGGGAAAGAAATAGAAAAAGCTAACCAGGAAGTTGGATCCAAGCTGTTTTTTTTCCTCCGTACTTCCCGGAATTTTTATCCATTGAACAAATATGGTCAAAGATAAAAAATTAACTTATTGTCTTTAGATGCTGTGAACTTATAAAGACTTAGAAGAATCTATTAACAAAGCTTTTGCACCAAGCGACATAATTAAATATTCAGACATGGACATTGGTTTACCAAGTGCTGCTATTGCACCTCATCAATGCTGAAAAATGCCATAAGTTTCTATCACATTTCTACTATATTAGATTTTGCTAACATAGATAGGCAAGCAAAATATTTCCATTTTTTTTTACTTCCATTCTTCTAATTTATTCAGTATACGACCACTAGTATGAACTGAAGTTTAAGTAGATATTCACAAAAAAAGCTTAACTATATTAAATTTTGTAAAGAGACTCCAAGACTCTCTAGACAATTGACAGGAGACAAAATTTACATTTTGTTACATAGAAATAAATTTTAACGCCTACCTACTTAGTCCAGAACTAATAAAGCTCTTTTTGACAAGTCATGACTCAATTTATCTCAAGAATTCACCATAACTTTACTAATTTATATATATATACCTTGATTATTTAGTAATAGAATTCATTTTTGCAATTCATTAACCCTAAAACATTTGCTTGTTTACTCTAATAATTTTTAGAAGTTATTACTTTTCCTTTTTTTTGCCATCTATATAAAATAGATCGCCTCAAATAAAAATTACTTTTATCTAAACATACTTAATAAATTTTTCCTTTTTTTATCTTGATTTGTAAGTACTTTAAGCCTAGATAATTTGACATCTAGTTCTTATTTATTTATTTATGTATAATTAATTCTGCACAACTACTTAATTATTTTGTAAAAAAGAGCTATTTTATTTTTTTTTCACTGAAAATTACAACGCCCTGGGATATCTAGATGACTAAATCCATAAAAAACATTCTTATATTTTGGGTTCAACTAAACCATACCTACCCCGACTGTTGGGGTAGCCTAAATAGGCATTGATATCAACCAATATGTTTAACTTCTACAAGGAGTAATAACTTTCTCTTTAAGCATAGTTTATAAGTAAATTGGTTTAACTATCTGTACAATAGCAATAAAAATTAAACTGGTGAAAACCTTTTGATAATTAGGTTATAGGTATTTTATCAGTTTTTTTATTTTCACCTTTATTGATACTTACGTACTTATTTGTACTAGAGTCATTTTATTTGTTTTTCCAATATTAATAAAATCTATTTTTAATACTTATGTTAGCTACTACTTTTTGGGATAATTTTTTCTATAGATTATTCTGTTTTTTTGAAAAATTTTAATTCCCTTGAAAAACATACTTACAGTTTTGAAATATAAATTTATAGCAATCAACAAAGTAGTAAAACATTAAAGCTACTAATATAAATATCTCTGACTCTATATCAATGAGATTAATATATTTTATCTGTAGTCTTTTAAGAACAAGGGCAAGTTGCAGTTGAGGCTTTATTTACGGGCTTTAATAAGTAATAAAATGGTAATTAGTTACTATTATTGTTTTCAAATTTAATTATTTGAGTGATGAAATAGAGTTAGGTGTAAATGGCATATTACTGTAAGTTCATTTTTGTTGCTAAAATTGAACATATTTAATAACATTGAATTCTAGGATTAGTCAATATCTAGCAAAGGTTTGACAAAACTTTGCTTAAAAAGTATTAAGGAAAATGTAATTTTTTTATTATTAAATTATCATAACTACTCTAGAAAAGCCTATTTTATGTACACAAAGTTGCTGCTTAGTCTGTATTATGACAGCTTAACATCAAAAACTTCATTTCTCTTAACGTAATATTTAGTTATATATTGCTAAAATTTAATCTAACTTGCATATGAAGAGTATTAACTACAATAAGATAAGTAAATTTATCATCTATCTAATAAGGTAGAAAAAATTAATGTGAAGCCTACTTTGACATAACTTGGGCTGAGAGATAATTTTTCTGTAACAATAGGATAGTTAAAAACTTTACTATTAAGAAATCTAGTATTAAGTTTATCTACTTATGTTTATTGAAGTGTTGGCATCTCATCACAGCACTTAAGACTAATCAAATATCCACTCTAAAGCATGAAAATAGAATGAAAAGGATGAATTAACATATACTGATGAATAAAAAATATAGAAAAAATACCAAAGATTAATATGTAATGACCATAGTGCTCGATCAAAAATAATAATTTTGGCATAATCTAAGTAGCGTTTAATAAAATAATCTGTTAAACTAAAAGATATATACCTACTGAGAGTTGTCTTTAATTAAGTTAGTATCTAGCTAAATAATTACAGTTATTATTGTAGTATCAATAGTATTATAGTGAAATAAAAAACTTGAGTTTGACCACAAACATAGAATTAGCTTCCCATAGTATATAGTCAGGGGAAAAACTAAAGTATGTAAATTCAGCTATAAGCAGTCATATCTAAGCAATAAGACTATTTCCATGAGGACAGTATTTAAATAAAAGTCAACTTTAAGGTTAAGGAAACCGACTTTCGTAGTTAAGATTTAATTAGAATTCAATTAATAAAGCTTTATATTACACCCTAAAAGTAATAGCTGATAACTTTCAGTTGAATGCTTACCTAAATTAATAAGATCCAGAAAAAATATCACAATTATGACATGTATACTAACAATATATAATAATATAGGAGTAAATAGAAAGATTCAGCAAAAGTATTGAAAACTTTAATTAGGAGGTTCAAAAAAAGAGAGTACAAACTTAAATATATATTATTCCCCTCCTTGGGAAAAAGATTTATGGCTAGAGTATAATTCTTTTTAAAGTTTCAGTACTTAGCTAAATTAGATATTATTATATCTAGTGGCATTATTAACTATAAGTATTGTAGCCTTTGCTGAATATGTGGGTATGACTTATATTAATTATCAATTGCTAATCTTATTGAAGAACAAATACGTAAGAGTGTTTATTTTCATGACCTTTTCAGCAACGTCTAATTCTGTAGTTAATTCCCTAATAGTTTCACAATAACTAATCACTAAATAAATAATATTTTGATGGTGTTGAATATAAATTCCTGGCAATTACCCAGACAGTATTCATAATTAGGTGAGGATAAAAGGATAATCAGTAAAAGTGCAAAGGTAAACCTAAATAAATCCGAATAGTTTTCATAAAAATAAAAACTCTTTGGATATGCTCAGATAAAAAATAGCTATTATCATAGCTTAAGCTATTAATTAATACAGTAGGCAGAATGTCAACTTAAAATAAACGGGGATAAAATAAGTTTTATAGTAAAACTCGCTTGTCTGATACCTGTATCAGAAAATTTTACTAAAAAGCTTGGGTTTAAAGCCCAGTAATCTTTTAGAGTAGTGATGAAAAACTACCTGCTACTGAAGTGGAAACAAGCTATGGAAAAATCAACACTATATAGGTTTCCCTTCTATAAGAGTGACTATAAAAAAGTTGAGTTGAGGTACTTAAAATGTAGAATATGATACTAGCATGACCATTAACCAGTCAGAAATCAGAACTCTGAAGACTGGGAAAAAGAGTCAATATTATGGTAATTTTTTTTATGATTGTGAGGTATAGTTTTATTACTAATCTCTATTCCCTAAACTGGTAAAATTTCTTGTAAAATTTTGTACCTCATAAACTTCAAAACTGCTGTCATAAAAGTAAGTCTTATTGGCAACCTAATGTAATTTCCCAGTTTCTATAAAAAAAACATAAACCTTATAGGTTTGGTCAATAGCTATACTGTCTTAAGATAGACAGAAAACTTCTGTAAAATAATTTATTCTTCAACTTAAGGAGCATGAGGAACGCGACATGATCCAGACTGACAAAGTAATTGAAACCACTATTCAGCCTCAGCTAGAATCTAGTGAGTTATTTCAGCCAACCCCTACCAGACAAGTAAACGATGAGTTAGAGATTTTAATTGGAGATAGAGAAGAATATATAGATGCTCAGTCTGATGAGGACGATCTAAAGTCTGGTAAAGTTGCTAAATCTCGTACTCGGACTGCGGGCAAAAAAAAGCATTATACAGAAGACTCAATTCGCCTTTATCTACAAGAAATAGGAAGAATCAGACTATTACGAGCTGATGAAGAAATTGAATTAGCCCGTAAGATTGCTGACTTACTAGAATTGGAACGAATTCGAGAAGAGTTAATTTATCACTTAGATCGAGAACCCCAAGTGAGTGAGTGGGCAAATGCAGTAGATATGGAATTGCCAAAGTTTAAGCGTCGCTTAATACTTGGGCGTAGAGCTAAAGAAAAGATGGTACAGTCTAACCTGCGTTTGGTGGTTTCGATCGCCAAAAAGTACATGAACCGAGGTTTATCATTCCAGGACTTGATTCAAGAAGGTAGTTTGGGGTTAATTCGAGCAGCAGAAAAATTTGATCATGAAAAGGGGTATAAATTTAGTACTTATGCAACTTGGTGGATTCGTCAAGCTATTACTAGAGCTATAGCTGATCAGTCTCGTACTATCCGTCTACCAGTTCATCTATACGAAACAATATCCCGAATCAAGAAAACTACTAAGCTTCTTTCCCAAGAAATGGGTCGTAAACCCACAGAAGAGGAAATAGCAACTAGCATGGAAATGACTATCGAAAAGTTGCGTTTCATTGCTAAATCTGCTCAACTTCCCATATCTTTAGAAACTCCCATTGGAAAAGAAGAAGACTCTCGACTTGGAGATTTTATTGAGTCAGATGGGGAGACTCCTGAAGATGAAGTATCCAAAAATCTATTGCGAGAAGATTTAGAAAGTGTTTTAAATAGTTTGAGTCCCCGTGAACGGGATGTATTACGGTTAAGGTATGGCTTGGATGACGGTCGAATGAAGACTTTAGAAGAAATTGGGCAAATATTTAATGTGACTCGTGAGCGAATTCGACAAATTGAGGCAAAAGCCCTTAGAAAGTTACGACATCCAAACCGAAACAGTATTCTCAAAGAATATATCCGCTAGAAAAGTTGCTTGGTTGTCTATTAGCTAGGTTTTTGAGCAATTAGCGTTGCTGAATAATGATATGAGTTGATATAGGTTGATTTTTTTGTGGGCAGAAGTTCAACTACATGTATTTACTAACTTATACTAGTGGTTGAGCAGTTTTCTCATGATAGGTAGATACTAGTGGTCTGTCTAGGAAAAAATCACGGGTTAATAAAATTTAAAAAGCTAGTAAATCAGTTTTTTGAGAACTGATTTACCTCTCAATCAAAGATTGACAGACTACTATGTTTAGAATACAAAGGGAAAAGTAAACAAAAGAAAAATTTAATAGATTAACTATCAAATCAATTTTGAGTGACTACTGGGAATCAGTAACCCTTAAAATTCAGTCAATCATCATACATTATTTAATACGGTTCAGTTAAGGATTTTTTTTGCAGTTCTGTAATCTGAAAAGCTTATAATTCTGTCTCCATAGTCTTTGGTCTTACCTGAATCGTATTGATATATAATCACAGTAAATAATTATAATATCACAAAGAAAGTCAGAAATAAGAAGTCAGAAAATAGGAAGGATTTAAGTAAAGAAATTATTTAAGAGTATATTGAGTCATACCAATTAAAAAAAAAGATTATTACAGTAAAATGGGCTTAAATCTATTAAGTGAAAACATTGAAATGATTTAGTTTCAGGGATTTTTATACTCAAGAAAATTTATAAATAGTCAAGGGTTTGAAAAATTTTGAGTCTAGTTTATTGTGGCACACAGTTCCATTAATATTGATATCACGCCTGGCTGTTAAGTTTAGGAGTAATTCTACAAAAGCAAAGCCCAAGGATGGGTTGACGTTTCACAGGCTGCTGCAACTAACTCTTTTGAGGATAGGTTATCTTTTTGGTGGTGCGTTTATTTTTTCTCAAGCTTCGCCTGTTTCTCCAATTAAAAATTTTTAAAATATACCCAAATCATTTCTGGTATTGGAATTGAGGTAGAAAGCAAAAATTTATCAATTGAAAACAACTGATTGACAATTCAAGGAGTTTATTAGATTTTAAGGGAGTAAATTGGCGATCACTAACTTATACTATTTATCAAAAACTTTTCTATATTTTATTTAGTAGAGTAGAAAAGTAGGGGGGTAAAACAGTATAAAGTAAGTAAACATAATAACAATTAACTTTAGATTAGCTAAAGAGAGTTAAAAAATATTTTTTTTATATTAATTATTTAATAACTGAAATTTGAAAAAAAGTTACCATTACTTATGAGAGTTAGTATTACTCTATTTGGTAACCCAATTTGTAGAAAATCATATACGGTAAACTGTGTAAGCATTATTAGAAATTCTTAGGGAATAATTTAAGGGAACAGTGAGTTTTATGTCTCTGGCTTAAAATGTCTTTTTATGAAGTAGGGAATAGATATAAATAGGAATTATAAATTAATACAGTTCAGCTAAGGATTTTTTTAGGAGTAAGAAGTTTATTTAAACTTACTATTCTCTCATAAGTCATCTATTCCCTGTTTATGATTATTAAACATCTATTGTTACTGATAATATACTCCACTATTTCATTTTAAAAATAGTGTTTTACAATCAAATTAAAATTTTGAAGTTAAATAAATTAAGTAGCAACATCAAAATTATTCACTTTTGATCTGGGATTTGCTGTGATAGTTACTTCTTCATTTCAAATTATCTCAATACCTTCCAATTACTAATTTGCCATTTTTGACTTTTACGAACTAAATCATAACGAACAAATAAGTTTTCATTGTTAGTATTAGTTAATCTACCATTGTCAGAATAAAACTCTACCTTTTCTATCACTTTAGCATCTACTTGAGCGAGATTAGAATTTGTATTACTCATCTTTATATTACTTATTTCTAAATCATGCTCATACCTACGGTATGACTTTTCTTGCTTCAGGGCATTAGCTGTAGGTAACCAACGAGAAAGTGCCGGTTCTACTAAAATATTTGGTAATTGTTCAATTTTATGATTAGGACCAAGAGCAGAAGCCTTGATATCTAACCAACTTTGAATTGTTCGCCTTGCTACTTCTTTTGTTATCGGTCCTGATGCTGCGAGGTTAACCCGATCAGGTTCTGGGATTTCTATAGGAGGCCTATCCAATTGTATCATCAGTTTTTCTCTTTCCCATCCTAAAGCATTTACTAACCAGCCGATAGTTTTAATTGTTAACAACCCAATAAATCCTATTAACAAAAATCCCACAATTGCGATTAATATTAAACGACCAAACTTAACAGGTTCTCTTCTAGCAGAAGTTCTACGTGAACTATGCTCTTGGATAGATTGGGGTAACCCCCCACTCTCAATAGATGTACTTTCATTAAACTCAGGTAAACCACTTATACTCTTTTCCCTAATTTTTCCTAAATAGTGACTAGAACTCTTAGTAGTTACTTGTTTTGGCCCACCTCTAGTAGATGATGATTTTTCTAATTCTTGAAGCAACCCATCAGAACTAGCCCCTAGTAAATTAGAACTTCCTTGACTTCCAGAAGCAACAATACCAGTAGCAGTAGCATCTACCCGAGAAATATCTTTATCCTCCAAATCTGATACATTCAACTTCTCAAGTTCCTTGGGGTCGAACATTTGTTTTTTATTGTGATTACTACGACGAGGCTGAACGACTACCCATTGATTAGCTACCTCTGCTTCTGTAGGTAAAGCTTCTAGATAAGCTTGAACATGTTGATCTGCAAAATAATCTTTCAAAGAAGCTGACTTGTCAGACAAATCACGGAAATGTGGAAAAACCTCCTCTGTCAACCAATGTTCAGCATAGAGACATAGACCTGGCAATAAATCTGGAGATTGTTGAGAATTTTCTTTAATAAAGGATAGAGGTTCATTTTCATGGCTAAGTTCTAATGAACGACTAGCTTCTTCAGTTTGCCCTAAAAGTAAAGCACAGACAGATTTCTCTAAATTTACATCTTGACTCCGACCCAATTGCATTAACATCAACTTAGCTTTACGAATAAAGGCTGGTTGTTTTTGAGCAAACCCTTGAGCTAAAAAAGTATAAACCGCTAGATATGCACCAACTGCGGAAGGGCGAAGGGCTTCTGCCTCAAATAACTTCTTTTGCTCTGCTGTAGTTAAGTATTGACGTAGCTGCTGAACAAACTTTAGAAAATCTTCTATCCCAAGTCCAGAGCTATCTTCACCTTGACCATCAATTCCTCCCCGTTCATTGAGCATATCTTGAAGAATTTCTAGTCCACGGCTACGGTCTAGAGCTATTTCCTCTGGTAGTGCTATTAGCTCCATTATTCTATAAGGACGTAGCTTATAAAGGTCAGCTTGTATCTCTCCTCGTATTTGGACAAATAGGTTTTCTCGTAGCAATAACCCTAGGCCAGCCTCTAAAGCTGTAGCTGCACTTTCGTATTGTCCTTGTTGCCATTCCTCTCTGCCCAATTCTAAATTTGCTAGAGCAACTGTAAGGACAACATCTGGCAAAACTAATGCTGGGTCTCCAAAACGTCCATCTTTAATAGTTATACTATTGTTAAGAAGATAAGGGTGAGTTATTTTTAATACTAGCTCATATTCTCCTAGCTCATGTAAAATTAGGATGGCTCCCACAAATTGTGGATATTCTATTTCTATACTAGGGGTATTAGAATGAAAATCAGAGGCAGCTTTAGTCTCTCTGTTTTGATAACTTGTCCTTTTTTTTAACTGTTTAGAAGCTATTTCCGGAAGAACTTCTCTAGTCTCCTTAAGTGTGGTTTCTTTTTCTTGTGCTTGATCAAAATTTATCTGAGAACTTGGATTGAGTTCTTCTACTATTGGCTCGTAGGTTTTAGCTAAAAAGTTACCATCATAGGTTTGACGTTGTTCAGGATCGCAAAGAACAGCATAAGCCTCATCTATAAGCTGTTTACGAGCAACTATTGTGGCTTCAGAATACTCCCTTCTAGGAAACTGCTGAGTGCGGTCTTGATGTGCCTGCCGCAACTGTTCAGCAGTAGCCTGAATTGGTAAACCTAAAATTCGATAATAATCTAATGGAATCCGCACAGTGCATTTCCTCAAAGGGGAGTTACTATACTAATTAATAATATCGCTTCTTACTTACTAACAGAGGCTTTATATTATTCTACAGCATTTTTTGTCATAAAACCAGTAAAATTTGTTTGCTGTAAGACACCATTCCCATATAAGCTAATAATTATAAGGTCATTTTAGACTTTTGCAAAACATTACACAAAATTTATCGCTTATTATACTACCTTAGGATGTATAAAATGATCCAAGAACGCACCGTACCTAAATTTGATACTAATAGTGTAAAAATCACTAAGGAAAAAGCATTAATTCTATATGAAGATATGGTTTTAGGGCGCTTATTTGAAGATAAGTGTGCTGAAATGTATTACCGAGGCAAAATGTTTGGCTTTGTCCATCTTTATAATGGACAAGAAGCAGTTTCTTCCGGTGTAATTAAAGCTATGCGTCAAGATGAAGATTTTGTTAGTAGCACCTATAGAGACCACGTTCATGCTCTAAGTGCTGGTGTACCTGCACGAGAAGTAATGGCTGAATTATTTGGCAAAGCTACAGGTTGTTCTAAAGGTCGTGGTGGTTCGATGCATATGTTCTCAGCTACGCATAATCTATTAGGGGGTTATGCTTTTGTTGCTGAAGGTATTCCTGTCGCGACTGGGGCAGCTTTTCAGAGTAAATATCGTCGGGAAACTATGGGAAATCAAGCGGCTGACCAAGTAACGGCTTGTTTCTTTGGAGATGGAGCTTGTAATAATGGTCAGTTTTTTGAATGCCTAAATATGGCTGCACTGTGGAAACTACCAATTATTTATGTAGTAGAAAATAACAAATGGGCAATTGGTATGGCTCACGAACGCGCTACTTCTGAACCGGAAATTTATAAAAAAGCTCATGCTTTTGGCATGGTAGGTGTAGAAGTTGATGGTATGGATATATTAGCAGTACATTCTGCTGCTCAAGAGGCTGTTGCTCGGGCTCGTGCTGGCGAAGGACCAACTTTAATTGAAGCTTTGACTTATCGTTTTCGAGGACATTCTTTGGCAGACCCTGATGAATTAAGAGATCAAGAAGAAAAGCAATATTGGTTTTCTCGTGACCCCATTAAAAAATTTACAACTTACTTAACAGAAAATAATTTGGTAGATGTTGCAGAATTAGTGGCAATTGATAAAAAGATTGAGAATTTAATTACTGAAGCTGTTGATTTTGCTACAAATAGTCCAGAACCAGGTTCAGATGAACTATATCGGTATATTTTTGCAGAGGATTAGTTAGTCGGATTATTGATTTAATTTTCATTAAGCTTGATGTCAAAATCAAGCAATTTTATTTCTTATTAAAATAGGACTAAAAATCTTTTCGGAAGCTAAATTATTCATAGATATAACACCATAATTTTTAATTTACCGTAAGGTAAATTTATGGTGGTCAATTAGTAGGAATTAATGTTCCATTAATTGATAAGTATAGGCTTTTTACTCCCTCTGGATTAATGGTAAAACTATAACTTGTAAAAGTTGTCATAGTAAACAAGTATATTCATTTAACTTAAGAATTAAACAAAAAGAGCATGAGATTGAAAAGAGAAGGTATGGGAGTAGAAATCATGGCTTGTGGTTTAGATTTAAGACAAAAATTAATAGTAATAATAGAAAATGGCGGTAGAGTCACCAAAGTGGCGCAAGTGTTTGGAATACGAAGAGGGTCAATATAAAGATGGCTCAAGAGAAAGGCAATGGCAGCAACAAAGGTAAAATATATCTAGCGTTCCCTAGATACAAGAAAATCCAGAAGCTAGATTAAAACAGAGAGCTAAAAAATACTGCAATTTTTAAGGACATCAAAAAAATGAAAATGACCAGAAAAAAAGAAGCACGTTATCGCGCAAAGAAGTAGATAATAATGGATAAAATATTATTAGGATTTACTGAAATTAATCAAAATATATGATGGTAAAAGTTTAGTATTCGTTTTGGAGTCAGGAATTGAAGAATTTCTAAATTGTATTTATGTGTAGTTAAAAAGAGGGAAAAAAATTTTTGGAGATAGGCAAGGAAAGAGGAAAAAAGAGAAAACTTAGTCCTTGGTAGAATAAAATGAAAAAAAGATTTAATCCCACCAATAATATTCACAGGAAGTTTAAATGCAGAAGGTTTGGAAGGCTGGTTATTCATATATTGATAACCATCATTAACTATCACATCAGTTTTGGTTATAGATAATGCACCAATTCATCGAAAAATAGTTATTAAAAAAATAGTTGAAGATGGAAATCATCAGGTCATATTCCTCCCTAAGTATTCTCATGATTTGAAGGATATTAAAAATAATTTTAGTGTCTTAAAGAGAGCAAAATGTATGCTAATTCAAATACAGCCTTAGATGAAATTATCTGTGATTATTGTGTGGCTGAATGTCTCATGCTTAACTTAAATAAGTATAAATATTATTATAACTATTTCCTGTTTTTTGTTCCTATTTCTTGTAAGTATCCAGATTTAAATTTTTATAAAAATAAAGCAATTACTAGAGTTAGATAATAGTTTTATTCATAATTTTTAATTTTCTTTAGAGATTAATAGCAAATTGGGGTATGTAAAGTATGCTTATCCCATGGCTTAATCTTTATATTTAGCAAAATGGCTGTAACTTGAAAAAAATACCCTTTCAATATTTTACGAGCTTGGTATAGTTTATCCTTTAAAATAATTAGTTAATAACTTATAGATTATAGCTAATTGCTAACAAATTTCATGCTTACACTTTTCCCTAATGTCTATAATTATTGATTAACTAACCAGTATTTTTAACTTTAATTTTTTAATTTTTTTTGTATTAGTTATTACTATACCAAAAATACTTTTTTTACTCATGAGTAAACGTATTTATCTACAAAAGTTTGTAAACCAGTATTGTATCCTGTTCCGACTGCTTGAAATCTCCATTCACTATTTTTCTTATAAAGACGACCAAATTCTATAGCAGTTTCTCTCGAAAAATCTTCTTCTAATTCATACTTTGTTATTTCTTCTTGAGTGTTTAAGTCATAAACTCTAATAAAAGAATTTTTAACTTGCCCAAAATTTTGCCTTCTTTTTTCTGCTTCATGGATAGTTACAACAAAAAGTAGTTCTTCAATACTCAAATTAACATTAGTTAAATCTATTTCTATTGTTTCATCATCCTGTTTCCCCTCTCCAGTTCTGTTATCTCCCCAATGCTTTACTGAACCATCTGGAGATTTTAAATTATTGTAGAAAACAAAGTATTCATCTTCTGGAATTTTTCCATTATCTCCTAACATAAATACAGAGACATCTAAATCAAATTCCGTACCTGTATCAGTAGGATTAACGTCCCATCCCAAACCAATAGCTACTTTTGTTAACCCTGGTGTATCCTTAGAAAGATTAATTCTGTGACCTTTACTGAGTTTAACAGACATTGATTTTCCCTCTCTTAATAAATAACTTTAATAATCCTTGAAAAAGATAATTTATATTAGTTTTGATTCATCATAATTATACTAAAATAATTTCAGTTATCAGTTATTAATACCTTGCATTTTAGTAGAAGGCTTTAAATGCTGAATTTTATTTTTGTATCTCTTTTCAAGGGGAGTCTTGACTCCTTATTTTTTTGTGATCATAATTCATAAGACTCAAGTTTAGCAAATAGCAGATTAATTAAACTTTGAGTTGAAGTAATATCTATAGCAATATGAAATGATTAGTAAAAAAAATTGTAAGAGTTTAGTTTCTAAGTCCCATTTGCGCTTTAGTTTACATAGCACACGCTTTAACTATAAAATATAACAACCTATAGGCGAATTGCTTTACAAAAAAATTGGGTCTAAAGCATTATCCATAAGCAGTCGACTTTTTAGTTATTTTTTTAATATATATGTTAGCCTAAATTTTAATTAATTAGGGCTGTCTAATTAATTCTCAAAGCATTGAAACAAATGTTGCTCAAGCAAAATTCTGAATGGGTGAAAAGTAGTATGATTTTTGTAGCTCAAGATAATGTATAGATATTATTTCAGGCATCTAAGAATAAAAATCAATGGCTCTTTGCCTCTGTGCCTCCGTGCCTCCGTGTCTTTGCGCTTCTGTGTCTCTGCGCCTCCATAATTCCGTACTGACCTCCAACAAACCTCACTCCATTAGACAATAGATGGGCTAACCCTAATTATTCCCGGGTGGGCAGTCTGGGACAAAAAACGGACTTACCAGGCAAGGGACTTGACTAGCATCAACTTTTGCCCTCGCGACAAATTATACAAGGCCTATAAAACGTCAACCCAGATGGGAACTTCTGCTCACAAAAACCTCCCCGCGCCTAACAACCAGGGAGGATGTCAACTATTAAGAATTCACTATAGCAATTCCCGTACTAATAAGTTAGAAAATTCATTTTTTTAGTAGTAACTTGATAAAGGCTATAAATAAATTAATTAGTTATATTTTTGTACAAAACTTTCTAAGCCAGAATTATAACCTTCTCCTACAGCTTGAAATCTCCATTCACTATTTTTTTTATACAGTTTCCCAAACTCTATAGCTGTTTCCCTAGAAAAGTCTTCTTCTAGTTCATACTTAGTTACTTCTTCTTCATTTTCCTCATCATAAATTCTGATGTAAGAATTTCTCACTTGCCCAAAATTTTGCCTTCTTTTTTCTGCTTCATATATAGTAACAACAAAAATAATTTCTTCAATTATCGAATCAACCTTTAATAAATCTATAGTAATAGTCTCATCATCTCCCTCTCCTTTTCCTGTACGACTATCTCCCATAGACTCTACTGAACCATCAGGAGATTTAAGATTATTGTAAAAAACAAAGTATTTCTCTTGAGGAATTTTGCCACTTGCTCCTAACATAAACACAGAAACATCAAGGTCAAAATCTGAACCTGTATCTGAAACATTTACATCCCATCCTAAACCTGCTACAACTTTTTTCATTCCAGGCGCTTCTTTAGATAGACTAATTCTTTCACCCTTGCTGAGATTAATACTCATAAATATTTCCTCAATTTATTTACTATTTTGAACTATTTTCCAAAACTTTTTAAGTATGGGATTTTTACACAACCTGCTATATAAGGGAAAAAATTTGGTTTGAACGTCAAAGAAAATTGTCATTCTAAATTCCCACATTTAAGCAATGATAATTATTCTTTGATAATGATTATAGATATATAGCAATCCTAAATCATTATTGAATTTATTAAATATTTGCAACAGCAAAGACTAAGAAAAAAATGTGCAATATTTCGGGATAGAGGCACTGATAATAATTTGATATAATTGTAAGAATATTTGATGACAATTAATCAAAATTTATCAGAAGAGGAATGGTTAATAAATTTTACAAGGTTTCCCCCGAATACCCCTGAACAAAACTCTATAGAAGATATTTAGTTTCCAGCCCAAAATTTTATAAAACAATCTTATCATTGTTGCAGTTCTTTGAAAATAGTTAAGTAGCTATTGAAGTTTCTTGGGCTATGGTCAAATATTCGACTTTCCTAAACTTTATAAGTATAGAATTTTGGCATAACCAATGAGCTGATTGATATAAATCTTATTTTCATTTGAGGAATTATAGATTTTTAAGGAATAGAGAATAGGAAGTAGAAAATAGAGAACAGAAAATAGGAAATAGGGAAAAATTGTACCTGAGAAAAATAAAAAGTGCTATTTACTAAACTTTCAAGGAAGAGTCAAGTTATCAAATCAAATGTTTAAATCCTTGCCTACTAAACCAATAAAATTAGGTATAAAAGGCTTTCCCAAATCAATATATGAGGAAAACCTAGATTTATAGATAACTCTTACATCTTTGTAAGTGAAATTCTTACCACCTTGTTGTTGGTTTGACAACCTAGGCAACGGGTTAGAGACTTAGCATTAATCCCCGAAGTTGCTCTAAAGAAGGTCAAAGTCTTAGCTATCATTTGTAGTGAGACTTCTGGCAGAGACTGACAAGTTAAGGAATAGAAAGGTATAGCAGTCCAAGCATAGGTTAAGACATCAATTTTGGCTTTTCCCAAATCTGGAATAATTCAGCGTCCTAAGCTTTTTTTCTATTGCTATAAAGATTTTGCTGAATACTACGGAAATGCTCTGTTAATTCCTATATCCTAATTCCTTAATTGAATAATTTGTTTCTGATATTCATCTTCTGTGATTAAATCTGTGGTACTTTCTACACGATCTAAAAATACTAGACCTTCTAAATGATCGTATTCATGCTGAAAAATTCTAGCAACAAAATCTGTTAATTCTTGTCTTTCTAGTTTTCCTTCTCGATTAGTATATTCTACATTTATTACTCTATATCTTGGTACTAAACCCCTAATTCCTGGTATACTTAAACAACCTTCCCATCCTTTGACTCTATCTTCTGAATGAGATATTAATCTAGGGTTTATCATAGCTATTGGCTCCATTTTTGGAGCATTGGGATATCTAATATTTGGTCTTGAGGCAATAATAAATAAGCAATCACTAATTGAAACTTGTGGAGCAGCAATTCCCACACCATTTGTTTCAATTACTGTAAAAATTAAATTATCAATTAGTTGCTGTACATTTTGATCCAAAATATTATTAACAGTTTGAGCTTGATATCGTAATATCTTATTGCCTAACTGAGCTACTTGTAAGACTTCCATTATTTTTTCCTCCACTAATTTTTATTACTGGAGAGTACAAAGTTATCCTAAAAAACTATTAACTTTAAAGGCTGAAAGTATGATAGGACTTTGCTTACACCATTTACAGTTAAGATTGAAAGTTTCTAATCTTGAGATAGCTGTAAGCCAAGGCTCGCAATAGTTATGGGAATAATTTCCCATTGTCTAGTTTATTATCCATACTCATCAAAAAAAAGAAATAAATAGAGGCCAGTCAAATCATCATCTTTACCTAGTTTAGCTGCAACTATACATTCTATTTTTTTCTTTGAACTGTGAATGTTAAGCACTTAAACACTCATGCAAGCATCGGCTAATTTTATGTGAGATATATAGTATAAGAGATTAAGCTTAACAAAATGTATAATTAATTTTGTGTATTTATTCATCTTTAACTTTGTGCTAGTTCATCCTCACAACAATATCTCTGTCAGACTTGTCTCTATGAATAATATTTTAAAAGATTCTTTCATTATAATTTCCAAACTATCCTCTGAATCTTCTAGGTGGTAAATTTCCAGTTCGTACATCCAAATTCAAGCTTTTACCATTCCGATTAATTTCTAATTCCAACAAACTACCTACTGTTTTGTTCTGAACAATTTGCTGTACATTTTCAGATGTAGTAATAGTTTGATTATCAATTCTTTGAATTATATCCCCTGGTTTTAAACCACTTTTATCAGCAGGAGAACCAGGAACAACTTGTATTACTAATACCCCTTGGTCACTAAACATATTTGTATTGAAATTTCGGTTCAGTTCTTGCTTAAGTTCTGGTGTAAGAGTTTGCATAGCAATACCTAAATAAGCGTGTTCTGCTTTACCTACCTTAATTAATTGTTTAGCAATTTGTTGAGCATTATTAATAGGAATTGCAAATCCTAAACCTTGAGCACCATCAA
The DNA here is from genome assembly GCF_000014265.1 of Trichodesmium erythraeum IMS101. Classification (NCBI taxonomy): domain Bacteria; kingdom Bacillati; phylum Cyanobacteriota; class Cyanophyceae; order Oscillatoriales; family Microcoleaceae; genus Trichodesmium; species Trichodesmium erythraeum. Next base: position 7,720,823 of record NC_008312.1, on the reverse strand, counting down.
TAATAGCTGTATTAATGCCAATTACCTCACCATTTTGATTCAACAGAGGACCACCAGAATTACCAGGATTAATTGCAGCATCTGTTTGAATAAATCCTACCCGCTTATCTGGAACACCCACATCATTACTAGAACGACCTGTGGCACTAATTATGCCCACCGTCACAGAATTATCTAGACCTAGGGGGTTGCCAATAGCGATCGCCCATTCTCCAGGTTGCAGATTATTTGAATCTCCGATCTTAACAGTTGGAAGACTACCAGCATCAATTTTAACTACTGCTACATCAGTTAGAGAATCTGTGCCCAAAACTTTACCTTGAAGGCGACGACCATCTTTAAGGACCACTTCTACAGTAGTTGAACCCTCGACAACATGAGCATTTGTAAGAATATTACCATCAGAACTGATGATAAAACCAGAACCAGTTCCTTGCTCAATTGGACTATTACGCGATCTAGGTAATTCAAAACCATAGAAATCTTCTGGTACCCTAAATCCATACATATTAGGTCTTTGGCTGACAGCTCGAGAAGCATTAATCCTGACTACTGCTGGACCAACTTTTTGGACTGCATTTACAATAAAATTGCTATTGGAAATGGGGGCTCTAACTGGTAACCAAGTGGACTTTTCTGAGTTAGAAGTATTATCAGTTTTGCTAAGAGATTGAGTCACTGATAGTTCAGTAAGCTGACTTGAGTTTTCTGGAGAGCTACTTGTCTGTAATATTAGTCGCTCACCTAATAATGCTCCGACTGCTCCTGCTAGTAGTAATAAATAAGTTAAAGGTTGTTTCCAAAATACTTTGCCCATTGTATTTTTCATTGTTATTTATCTCTAATTGCTTAGTTTATAAAGAATTAAGAATCAAAGTTTGATCTCCTGGTGGAGAGGTTTTATTTTAATTCTCCTACAATATTTATATCTATTTAGTCTATTAGCGAAGGTCGAGTTAAAATAAATAATCAATCTTTGTAGATTTAACTTACTTGTTTGGCTCACCCTGCTCCTTTAAGTGTAATCAATCAAGAATACTTTTGAATTGATAAGCCCCCTACTATCTACACCTGAATGTTTATGAGAATTTATATTTGCCTTGTATGATGATGATAAGTTAAATTTAACACTCCTCGAAAATGATTTCCGGCCATTGAGAGTTAGTAATTCTACTCTGATTACTAGTATTTTAGAGTCATTAAAATTTACTCTTTAGCTTTTTTTTATCTACTTAAATTTTTGGGAATTAATTTTTACCATGTCTATGCATAAAATTACAAGATTAAGTTACATATATCAGGACTTATATAAATGGAGTAGATGTAGTGTTAAAAAAATAGCTGATTGCTCAAAGCTCCACTTTTCATGTCGTTTTTTATTTCCCAAAGCGAAAAAGAAACCTTAGCTAATTTTTAATGCGAGCTTCTAGCATTGCTTATTATTCCTAATTTATAAAGTAAATATTTTTATGCTCTTATCCTTACCATACTTAAGTAATGGGAGTTATAGTTCATTAGGCTTGAAATTACTCAAAGCTTTGTTATATAAAATTTTTAGTTAAGTTTACAAATAAGTTATTAATTGTAAGATACTGGAACGGCCCATATTGTCAATAAATTTGAGCTAATTATCAATAAACCCTACATCCTACAGGAATATAATATCTACACAATCCATATATAGTGTTTATTTGATTTTCAAAACACTGTAGGTAGGTTGGTGTTGAAATTTGTCACTATTTAACTCAGATCCTGCACTAAAAAAAATATCGGTGTTCAGAAACAGCTTAAGTAATTGTGTTATGAGGATTAGAGACTGTTCTTTCTAATCCCTAGAGATAACTAATTAAATACCTTTAAAAATCATCTTTATTCCCTAATTAATTTAACTAAATTTACCATTTTAATTAAGCTTTAAAAAAATGAATAACGCATATTTTAGGAGTTTAATTTTAATAATGTATATTGTTTTTTTTCATACTACTGCTAAGATGATTTTAGTATCCTAGTTTCTAGAATTAATGGAGAACAAAGATACTGAATCAGAACTTACGCAAAGACACTATATACAGCGTATACTAAATAGAGCGAACCCTTTAAAATTTATAGCGATCGCTTCAAGAAAATTACCATTGTTAAAACTAGAGTAAAAAATAATTAAAAAATCATTGCGAGCCCTGAATTGTATTGTGGGCTTCTTCAATTCTTGGCTCAAATAGTCTGAGAGTAATTCATGTTTAACTATGTAAATAGTTTTTCCTATTTTCACTGCTAACCTCTTGAGAAAACTCCAAACTAACAGAGCATAGGCTACATAGTTTTTTGAATTTGACCAAAGACTGCATTGACAAAACTCTGTATTCGTTAATTGCTTAATTCTGGTGTAAAATTCTTCGCTCTTCCATCTGGCTTGAGACTCAAATTCTACAGCTGTTACAATGTATTCTGTCATGTTGCTAGAAACATTTTCCCGTATGGAGCTGAACTTTTTTATCTTTTAGAAAACCTTTAATTTTAATAATTTTACCTGATATTTTTTCCGATTCACTCTAACTTAATTATCCAATATTTTTAGATTTTTCCAAACCTCTAATCTCATCTAAGCTCTGGATTTATTTTTCAAGGACAGTAATAAATTTTTGGCATATTATCTACCAATACCATTAATCTTTGTGTTGCATACCAACTCTCCATTAATAAAGTTTCAAATACTAAACTTATTCTTAATTTACTAAATTTAATATCATTTTCTACCCATGAGCTATTTTTATTTTTTTCTCACTATCTGGGTCATAAATATGATAATATATTATCTAAAATTACTCTATCTTTGGATTTAAATATATACAATTTACTCTTAAATTATACCACAGACTACTTTATGATCATTACCACTATATTGTCATCGCATTAACCTAATTTCACTACCATATTCTGTGTTGAAAACTGTATCATTAAAGATTAAATAAACATCTGTTTGAATTACTATTTATTTTTGAAAATTTTGACCTAATTCCTGAGCATCAAAATTTTATCTTCTTCAATAATAATTTATTGTTTCATAGCTAATATTTTCTAAGTGACTCGCTAAATTTACTATGTTTTAACTTGTATTAGATTTGAGCAAATATTGACAATAATCAATGTAGTTAAAACTTATCTGATTAGCTCAAATTAAAAGTAATATTATTCTACAATAATCAGGGTATTTAAGCAAAAATTATTTACTTACAATTAGCCATATATGATAGAGCCAAAACTAATGGTACTATCCTATCTTTAGTATTAGTTATGATTATGTTCTTTTTCAAGCGATCACCATAAATTTTTATGCGGTCGCTCTATTTAGTATAAGCTATATAGAGTGTCTTTGTGTAAGTCCTGTAAATAATAGTTTCTCCCAAGGACAAAAATTAAATTTCTAGCTTAAAACAAATAATGCCCACTAGTTATCAACTTGAAAACCTTGGTAGTGCATCAAGAAAGTGTGGCAATGGTAATATAATCGTTGTCCTTAAATACTTTCTATTATCATAGAATGTCCTCTATGTGGCCATCAGAAAACCCATAAACAGGGAAAGACCAGTAATGTTGTCAACGATATTATTCTCCTGAATGCCTACAAACTTTCACCGATACTTTTGACACTCTCTACTATCGTAGAAAAATTCAACCTGAACAAAAGCCCCTGGTTCTAGAGGCTCACGTTGAGGGCAGTAGTTTAAGAGGGATTAGTCCAACAGTTAATTTGGCCTATAATACAGTAATTAGTTTGGTAAGAGCTGCCTGTGAAAAAGGACAAATGATTCATAATGCTCATCTCCAGAATATCAATAACTCACAAATCAACAGTGATGAGTTTTGGTCACTCATCCAAAAAAAACAAAAACAGTGCCAGTATCAGCAATTGAGAGAAGGGAATTCTTGGGTTGGCAAGCCCCTAAGCTTCATCCAGTAGATTAATTCTGAGTGCTAGAGTAAATAAACATACTGACCAGTTCATTGAGGAATTGATCCTCAATACAGAAGAGAAAACTAGCTGTAAAAAATGGCTAACTGATAATTGGGGAGGGTATGAACGAGTATTGCTCTGTAATAGAACACATTATTGGTAAAAACCATTGTCCTACAATTGGAACGCATAAATGGAATTATCAGACAGCATAGCGGTCGATGGCATCGCCGACAGAATAAATTTGGCAAGCTCTGGCAACAAACTGAGGTAACAGTAAGGTTGGCGAGGGCCTACTTTAATTTGATTTGGGTTCATAGTTGCAAAGAAAATACTGCTGCACAAAGAGCTGAGGAACGCGATCGCTCCTTGAAGTTGGAACGACTTAATTACTTATCCCACACTTTACTGACGCACTACCAAACCCTTGAATCTATTTTTAGTTTACTCCTTTGTGGGCAAGGAAATTCAGTTCCCTATCATTGTCAAACCAAATCTGAAAGTGCTATCAGTCATTTCTTAAATAATTTTAAATGGTCAACTCGTTCTTTAATTCGTACTGTCCAAATCTGAAAGTGCTATCAGTCATTTCTTAAATAATTTTAAATGGTCAACTCGTTCTTTAATTCGTACTGTTCATTCTTTTCTACTCCATCTCATTTTTTCTGAAGTTAAAAGGGGAAGAAAACCAAGGTGTGGGAGTAATTCTGGATTTAACTACACAATAATTGGTGGTAAGTTCTCCCCTTAGAGGAGGAAGGGTTCGAATATATAACTTAAAAAAGGTTTACACATTGTCGTTATATGTATTTAGTGATAGGTAACTGGCGTATCCCTTGGATATTTACGGTTGATCGGGAAAAGGAGATTCCATCTCCATCCGAATTAGCACAGAAATTATTGAATAATTTGCCAAAAATACCTATTAAAAATTTTAGAATTTATGTATTAGGCGATACGGCTTTTGGAATAATTAAATTTCTCAAACAAATTCGGGATAATTCCCATTATCCTATAGTAAGAGTTAGTAAAAATAGAACTTTAACTGATGGACGAAAAGTCTGTGAAGCTAGAACTCTTATGACTTGAAGTTTATGTAAATGGTTTAGATTTTCCAGCTTTTTTTGTCATGGGTATACCTAAAACGAGATGGTATAAGAATTAAAAGTTTTGTTATTTCTACAAAACCAATGAAAGGTCAAACTATTGCTAGTTGGGGAAGACGCAGATGGAAGATTGAGGAATTCACACGCAGAGAGCTAAACATCGTTTTAAAGTACACCGCTTTGGACACAAAACAATACTTGGAGTTTAGGGTTGGTTGATTTTTTCTTTAGTTTCTTATTTGTTAACATATTTGGTTTATTTACACTTTATTAAATCATAGTGATTTAGATTAGTTTAATTGTTCACAACAGTCACTTATTTTACTTTGACCTCATGTATTGCTTATCTTGATGTCTAGTCAGCTAAATACACTGATGCCTTGGTTATATAAGCTGGGTTTTGATTTTGTCTAATCAGGTATAAGATGTAAGTGTAACAAAATATAAACTCACCTCAAATCAACTGTGTGAATAAGCTTGGAGTCAGTACACAAATCTTAATATAGCTAATTTTTTTTTCATACCTACTTACTTATATAGTCATTTAACTTAAGAATGAGACATTAAGCTACACAATAATTACAGATGATTTTATCTAAGGCTGTATTTGAAGGAGTATACATTCTGGCTCTCTTTAAGGAACTAAAATCATGTTTAATATCCTTCAAATTAGGAGAATACTTAGGGGGGAATATGACCTGATGACCTCTATCTTCAACTATTTGTTTAATTACTGTTTTTCGATAAATTGGTACATTATTCATAATCACAACTGATGTGATACTTAATGATGGTAATTAATATATTGATTACCATCATTAAGCATTCCAAACCTTCTGCATTCAAGCTTCCTGTAAATATAATTAGTGGGATTAAATATTTTTTTTTATTTTCTTCTACCAGGGACTAAGTTTTCTCTTTCTTTCCTCTTTCTTTGCCTATCTCCAGAAATTTTTTTCTCTCTTTTTGACCACACATAAATACAATTTAGAAATTATGGAAATCCTGACTCCAAAAAGAATAAGAAACTTTTACTCCCATATATTTTGATTAATTTCAGTAAATCCTGATAATACTTTATCCATTATTATCTACTTCTTTCCGCGATAATGTAGTTCTTTTTTTTTCTGGTTATTTTCATTATTTTGATAGCCTTAAAAATTGCAGTTGTACTTACGCCGAATCTTTTAGCTGTATGTTTTAATCTAGCTTCTGGATTTTCTTGTTAATCTATTGACAATTCTCTTGTATTTAGGGAAAACTAGATATATTTTACCTTTAGGGAAAACTAGATATATTTTACCTTTGTTGCTGCCAGTTCCTTTCTCTCAAGTCATCTTATTCCAAACACTTGCGAAACTTTGGTGATTCTAACTCCATTTTCTATTATTACTATTAATTTTTGTCTGAAATCTAAACCATAAGCCATGATTTCTAATCCCATACTTTATTTGTTCAATCTTATACTCTTTTTGTTTCATTCTTAAGTGAAATGACTATATCTTTTAGAACTACTTATACTTTTGGTACTAAAATTTTTTATCTATACATGAAAGATTGATTCACTTTTGTACAAAAAATTGATCAAACTGCTATAATTTATTATTAAATTTCATGAAAATTTTTTAGAGTTTATATAGGGTAATAAATATATGAGTATAAATCTTAAAAAAGGGCAAAAAATTTTACTTGATAAAAGTGAATATGATCTATCAAGACTGACAATGGGACTAGGATGGGATGTAGCAAAGTATACAGGTGGTTTAGCTGGTTTATTCGTTAATAGATCGGATTTTGATCTGGATGGTTATGCCATTTTATTAGAAGAGAATGATAAACTTAAAAACTACAAAGAAGATGTAATTTATTATGGTCATTTAGAATCTAAAGATAAGACAATAATTCATTCAGGAGATAATCTGACTGGAGAAGGAGAGGGAGATGATGAACAAATAATTTTGAAATTAAACTCTATTCCTGAAAAATACCAAAAAATTATCTTAGCAGTAAGTATTTATCAAGCTAAAGAAAGGAAACAACAATTTGGAATGGTAGAAAATGCTTTTGTTAGAGCTGTTGATTATAAAGGGGTAGAAATAGCAAGGTATACTTTATCTGGTAATGGCACTTATCAAGGTAAAATATCAATGTTAATGGGAGCAGTTTATAGAGACGATAAATATTGGAAATTTAACGCTTTAGGTAATCCTTTGGATAGTGATATGAATGGTGTAGTAGGTTCATTTATGAAATAAATTTAGCTAGTTTTGGCAAATAATTAATAAAAAGCTTGAAATTGGAAACTAATCATTGAATTAATGAATCGTGAAAGTATATAGAGAAAAACATTATGAAGACAATGAAACTGATGCCAGAATATTTTTGGCTAATCAGAAACATAATACCAACTGTGTGATTTCTTAGTATTGTAAAATCTATATCCTATCATTCATAAACCTAAAGTTACAGGAGTCAAACTTCAACAAATAAGCCACAACATTTGAGAACGGAAAATTAGTTGACATTTTTACCATTACTCAAATTACTCTAACTAAATAAGTAAACTTTTGTATGGGTATTCAACATTACGAGAAAAATATAATGACTTAGCTTAAAACTCAGAAATAAAGTTTTAGGATGGTAATAAGTATTTTTTTAAGTATTTATTATTTACCTAGATGTACGGACAATGCAGAATCAATTTTTCCAAGCTTATAAATATTACATTAGTTTATATTGGTAAATGTTATATCAAGCATAAATTCTTTAGACATAAACAGAGGTTCAAAAGATAGTTAAAGCCCAAAAAGATTACGAACAATATAGTACTGATCGAGACCCAGTATCAGGATTATTTTTTAGTAGTTATGTGGGCTATGAATGGTCAGAAAAATTTATCTGTTAATTCTTGTTTGAAAAGACTGTATCATTAAAATTGCCTCGGCCATGGGATGGATAGTCCTCAGCATTCAACTTTAAGTAGTGAAATTTATTTTTTTATCGAAACCTTGAAATGGGAGACTTGAGGCAAAGTTGTTTTGATCATGATTAACAGAAAATATGAATCTATACAACTCTATGGTAGACTTTGGCAACAATTACAATCATAACTTTATGAAAAAAGCTGAGGAAATTTTGATTAGTTAAATTAGAAAAAAAAGCTAAAATAATATAATTTTCTTTGAGAAAAAACTTATTCTTTTATGGATAGTATGGTTGAAATATAGAAGAAATACCTAAAAATACTTTTTGATAAAATACAGTTTTTTAGGTTTGACTTTTAAATTTTGACTTTTGACTTTATGAAGGATTATTGCTTTGTTCCTCAGAAATGAGACTCTGGTGATGGCCATCTATTATTGTCGGAAACGAGTTAATATACTAAGTATGATAAGTATCAATGTACAGACCGTTTCTTGAATATTTAGAAAAAGAGTTATTTAGTAAATTTGATTTACGGAGTAGACCAATTCCTGCTGGCTTAGAAGCTAACGTTAGTAATAGAGGGAAAAATAAGGCGAGAATTCAGAGTTGGTGCTATGAGTGTACTGAACTCAGAAAAATACGTTATACTTATATTGATGCAGGGGCTACAGCTCAGGTATTTAATAGTGTGATTTATCCCAGTTACTGCTATGATATCCCACTATTAGGGATTGACTTATTATCTTTCGGTAAAAATAAAATCTTAATAGTATTAGACTTTCAACCTTTATTCCAAGAAGAATCATATTTGGCTAAATATATAGAGCCAATGCGATCGCTACGAGAAAAATATAATGACTTGGCTCAAAACTTAGAAATGAAGTTTTACGATGCTAATCAATATTTTTCTAAATATTTATTGTTTGCCAAAACAGATGCACAGACAGTGCAGACTAAATTTTTCCAAGCTTATAAAGATTATATTAGTTTATATTGGCAAATGTTACATGAAGCAGAAATTATTCAGACAGAAGCAGAGATTCAAAAGATAGTTAAAGCCCAAAAAGATTACGATCAATATAGTGCTGAGCGAGACCCAGCATCAGGATTATTTAGTAGTTATTTTGGCCATGAATGGTCAGAAAAATTTCTCTACCAATTTTTGTTTGAAGATGCTGTACCATTAGCAGTTCCTACTAGCACTCGATGAGTTTGTTAACTATTAAGTTAAGAATTTTTATCACACCTCTCCAGGAACTTCAGGGAGGTGTGAACTTATTTTTATCAATGTAATTGCTAAAATATAATCTAAGTATTCGGCAGTGAGCTATTAGCTATTAAAAATTAAGCTGTTAACTATTGAGAGCATCTATCATAATAACAACTAATTAAAAGACAGATAGTGTATAATAAAAGCTTTGCTATTTTGATAAATTTTTAAATAGGTCTTTTCAATGAGTAACTAAAGAAGTTATTAAGTCATTCCAAGACGGAGCTTTAAACCCATTATTTTCCTAAGGACCTTCTTTCAAGGGGATGAAAAAAAGAAATTTTTAATTTTCTATCCTCCTGATCATACTAATTTAATAAATTTTTGTTAAACTTTATTCATGGTTGAAACCTAAGCTTAACTCTTGCTAGGAGTGGTAAGAACGTTATACACAAAGTTCGTACAACTTTTATGAAATTAACAGGCTTTTAGGGTTTTAATGATCAAAAAAGTAATTAGTAGAGTACTAATTACTTAACAATTAAAAATCAACTCAAGTTAGAAATTATTTTTTAATATTTAGTATAACTGGAGGTACTAATAACTGACAACTGAAATGACAGCCACTAATAATATTGTGAATTTATATCAACCTTTTCTAGATTATGCTTTAACTAAGCTTAAGGAGGAATTAGAACTACAACCTTACCCTATACCTTCTGGATTTGAGCATAAAGTTGCTATGACTGGTAAAGGCAAAAAGCAACAAGAAGTACAGACAACTAGTTATGCTCACTGTAGCCCCAAACTCAGGCAAATCCGAGCTGCCCATGTCCAAGGTGGCAGTGCCCTCCAAGTGTTGAATTTTGTTATATTCCCTCATCTTAATTATGACTTACCCTTTTTTGGGGCAGACCTAGTTTCCTTGCCAGGGGGACATTTAATCGCCCTAGATATGCAGCCCTTATTTCGGGATAACCTTCAGTATCAAAAAAAGTATACTGAGCCAATATGGGAGACGTTCCAAAAACATCAGAAATATTTACCTTGGGGAGGTGATTTTCCAGAAGAAGCAACCCCATTCTTTTCTCCAGCTTTTCTTTGGACTCGTCCTCAGAAAACTGAGTTAGTTGAGACAAGAGTGTTCGAGGCGTTCAAAGATTATTTGCAAGCTTATTTGATTTTTGTCAAGCAAACAGAGCAGATTACTAATTCAGAGAAATTAGCAGAAATAAAAGAAGCCCAACTGCGTTATCTCAGATATCGAGCGGAAAAAGATCCAGCCAGGAAAATGTTGACCCGATTTTATGGCCATGAGTGGACAGAAGAGTATATTCATGGCTTTCTGTTTGATCTAGAAAGAAAATTGGCCTTGAATCCTGCTTAACTTTTTGACGTCAAAGAAGTTTGTTAACAAATTGTAACAAACAAAAATACAACAGCATTGTATAAAGAATATCTGAAGGGTTTAAAAGATAGGAGAAAATCAATAAAAACACTGATTTATGAGCTTGAAAGACTTCTCATAAACAGTGTAATATTTTAATCAGGATTCTTAAAAAGTCCTGATATTAACTTTTCCATTGCCAGGCATAGACACCTAATCGGAAAAAACTAAAAAAATACCCATAGCATCGGAAAGTAACTAAAAAAAATAAAATTAGGAGAATTAATCAATGTTTGATGCTTTTACAAAAATAGTTTCCCAGGCAGATGCCAGGGGTGATTTTGTTCCTACTGCGACAATTGATGCTTTAACTAAAATGGTCGGAGATAGTAATAAGCGTTTAGATGCAGTTAACCGTATTACTAGTAACGCTTCTACTATCGTTGCTAATGCAGCTCGTGCTTTATTCGCGGAGCAGCCTCAGTTGATTGCTCCTGGTGGAAATGCTTATACAAGCCGTCGTATGGCTGCTTGCCTGCGCGACATGGAAATCATTTTACGTTATGTAACTTATGCTATTTTCTCTGGTGATGGAAGTGTACTAGATGACCGTTGTCTCAATGGCCTTCGTGAAACATACTTAGCTTTAGGAACTCCTGGAGCTTCTGTAGCAGCAGGTGTTCAAAAAATGAAAGAGGCAGCTCTTGCTATTGCTAACGATCCTGCAGGTATTACTCCGGGAGATTGTTCGGCTCTATGTGCTGAGATTGGTGGCTACTTTGACCGTGCATCAGCTGCGGTTTCGTAAAAGAAACCAAGTTAAGTGATAGCTCTCAGCATCTTTATGCCTTCAAAAGTTTTACCAAATATAACTGTAATCAGAATAATAACTTAAATACCTTAAAAATGAAAACTCCTCTAACTGAAGCAGTAAGTGCTGCTGATTCTCAAGGTCGCTTTCTAACTAACGTAGAACTCAGTGCTGCCTTAGGTCGTTTTGGTCGTGCTCAGGCTTGCTTAGAAGCTGCTAAAACTCTGAGTGAGAAGTCTCAAGCCTTGATTGATGGAGCTGCTACAGCAGTATACAATAAGTTCCCCTATACTACTACTATGCAAGGACCAAACTATGCTTCTACTGAAATAGGAAAGCAGAAGTGTTCCCGCGATATTGGCTACTATCTGCGGATGGTAACATATTGTCTGATTGCTGGTGGTACAGGTCCTATGGATGAGATACTCATTGCAGGAATAAGTGAAATCAATAGCACTTTTGAGTTGTCTCCTAGCTGGTACATTGAAGCTCTTAAGTATATTAAGGCTAATCACGGTATTACTGGTCAAGGTGCAACTGAAGCCAATAATTACATTGATTATGCGATTAACGCTCTAAGCTAGTAGTTAAAATGTTAACTAAGTGGTGAATGTAAAATTAATCTTTACTAACTTAACTACCCTAAGCTAATTTTAATATTAAACGTAGCCGGGACAGTTATATAGGTGCTGCTCTGTAGTTAGTATCTGTTAATCTGTCCGGGCGTCGTTATTGGAGTGATGATTAGCTCCGACGGAAGCATCCAGCTTAAGAATACTGAAGTTCATTTTTTGATTCCAACTCTTAGGAAAGGCAATTGACCTGATTTTTTGGTTTTTATTTAAGAAAAAGACTTTATAAATATAGGAATGGAGCAGCAATATTTGGAATTACCATCATCAGAAGTATTAGAGAATAAAGAGTCTCTAAGTGTGCAAGAAGCGATCGCTAATCTACAACATGAAGAATTAGGTAAACGATATTATGCTGCCTGGTGGTTAGGTAGGTTTAGAGTTAATACTCCCGATGCTATTGAAGGTTTGGTTGCTGCATTGAAAGATGAGTCTGACCGTACAGAAAACGGTGGATATCCCCTAAGACGGAATGCTGCTCGCGCTCTGGGTAAGTTAAAAGATAAAAAAGCTGTACCTGTTTTGATAGAGTGTTTGCAATGTTCTGACTATTATGTACGAGAAGCAGCAACAGAAGCATTAGAAATGTTAGGAGACCCTAGTTGTATTTCAGCGTTAATCAAACTTTTAGACGGAGGTGTTGAAGCTGCAGTTTTATTTCCTGGTAAACCTCATTTGATTCAACCCTACGAAAATATTATCGAAGCTTTAGGAACACTACAGGCTGAAGAAGCAATTTTTCTAATTAAGCCTTTTATAGAACATCCTTCAGAAAAAGTACAATATGCTGCTGCTAGGTCTTTGTATCAACTTACAGGAGAGGTAGTATATGGAGAATATTTGACTCAAGCATTAGAGGGTGATAACTTACATTTACGACGCTCCGCACTATTAGATTTAGCAGCTATTGGTTATTTACCGGCAGCTAAGGCAATATCAGAAACTTTAGCCGAAAATAGTATGAAATTAATTGCTCTGAAAGGACTTTTAGAGCATCACCTTACAATAAATTCAAAAGTTAAAACTCAAGAGTCAAAGGTAGGATCTCAACTATTATTATCGGATGAGGCTATTGAGGTAATGACTCTAATGGACTCGCTTCTATAAAACCTTCATTGATACCTCTTATACTGAAAAGTGACTACAAAAATTTTTTTTTAGAAGCAATTTAAGTCTAAGTAATAATGAATAATCAACTTTCAATAATAGATAATCAATTAATCAGAGCAGTTGAAGAAGCAGACTCTTCTCAAACTTTAATAGATGCGGTTAAAGATTTAGCAGAAGCTCATATCAAAGAAGCTATCCCAATATTAATTAAGGTATTGGGTTATAATAACCCTGGTGCAGCAGTTGCAGCAGTTGATGGATTAGTTGAAATAGGGGAACCTGCAGTACTCAAACTTCTAGAAACACTTGATGGTTATAACTATGGTGCTAGAGCTTGGGCAATAAGAGCATTAGCGGGTATTGGTGACCCTCGTGGGTTGGAAATATTGTTGGATAGTGCAGCAAATGATTTTTCTTTTAGTGTACGAAGGGCTGCAGCTAGAGGTTTAGGTTTTATTCATTGGGAAAAATTATCAGAAACAGAAATAAATCAAGCTCAACAGCGTGTTTTTCAAATCCTGTTGCAAGTATCTCAAGATCCAGAATGGGTAGTGCGTTATGCTGCTGTTGTAGGTTTGCAAGGTTTAGCAAAAGTGGTTAAAGTTAGTGGTCAAAGCTGGTTTAAAGATATTTTAACTGGTATTCATAAAATTGGTGATACAGATACAACTTTAGCAGTTAGAGCTAGGGCGCAAATTGCTATTGAAAATTTGTGTTGAAAAAATAGAGAGAAGATATTAGAGAAAGATTCTATAAATATTGAAAATGGTTAGATTTTGTTGATTTCCAGAATGATTTTTTTTTGATTTATTTGAGAGAATGAATTTAAGCATGACTCGTTTTTACGGAATAGAGAAAATAGATATATAAATATCTTGTCTCTTGGAGTACCAACTATGAAAAAATTTTAAGGAATTGACGAGGCTTTGTTGCACATAAAGATGATTAGATGGTAAAAATTAAGAAGTGAAGATGGTACAAAAAACTATAGTCAGTACATAAGAGCAAGAGTAAATCTAAGTCCAAGTTCAAGTCTAAGTCCAAGTCCTTATATCGGCTCAAAAAGTGGTCGGAGTATGATGCTTCCTTACAACAGGGAGGAAGTATCACTTTTTGACTGACTCCGGAAGTGGTTCAGGAGTGGCTTAATTAGACAAAAAATGGAGGTGGGGGACTATCTAATAGGTACAGTGACACAGCTATTAAATTTATGGTAACTATATAATTCATGTTTGGTCTGGCCGGACGCCAAAGCGAAGGTTTCGTGGAATCTATACTTAAATTTATGGACTTATATCTGCCAGTATCAGACCATAGTACTGTATCTCGTCGATTACAAAAACTGAATATCCAAATGCCAGTTATACCAACATGCTGAGGCAATTGAGATGGAAGTAGACTCTGCAAGAGTGAAAGTTTACGGGGGGATGAATGGAAAACAATAGTTCATGGTATCAGTAAACGGCGTACATGGCGTAAATTACATCTAGGAGTCAATGAGGCCACGGGGTAAATTATCAGTGGGGTAGTTACTACTAATGATGTCAGTGTCTCTCTTGTATTTTCTGAGCTGTTAGACGGAGTAGATGGAATTGTAGCCCAAATGTCAGGAGACGGAGCCTATAAAAAATATAAGTGTTATGAAAAAGCTAGGTAACGAGGAGTAAAGGCAACAACTCCACTAAGAAAAAATGCGCTAATAGGTCAACTAGGCAACTTTAAATGCCCACCTTATCCCAGAGATAAAAACCGTAGAAGAATCAGAAAAGTAGGACCTCAAAAATGGAAGGGTGAAAGTGACTACCATCGACGCTCCTCCAATAGTTACCACTATGTTTAGACTTAAGGTAATAAATGGATGCAAGTTGCGACGACGAAAATTTGATAACCAGGCAGTGGAGTTGTTCATACAATGTGCCATGCTTAAGGGTATGATTCAAATAAGTAAACCCCAGAGCTACAAAGTTGAAATCTAGTTTACTTCACTTAGGGGAGTTGTCGGCGATCGCTACTTTCATGCAACAAAGCCAATTAACGACTATAATAATTTGAGCGTTTTATATTAATTTTTTTTTACTTGACTTATCAGTAATGTTAATAACTTCTTTTATTTCTTTTGGGTGCTTATGGGGATCTTATAATATTTAAATCAATAGAGCCTCATAACTCTAGTTTAATAGTTGCAAGTGCTACAACCTTGTGGCTACTTGTTTTTATAGTGATTTTAGACAATATATTTTTTTTTTAAAAAAAAGCACAAAGTCTCTCTAAAAAGGGTAAACTTTAAACCCAATTTTTCGGTAAAGAAAGTTTCTCTTCCTTTTTTATGTTGCACAGCAAAACGCTTTCAAAGTTTGGCTCTAATTGTTTCTATCAAGTTAATGAGATATCATTACAGATGAAATTATAGACTTGTACAAGTTCTCTTGCTAAATATTACCAAATAAATAGCCTATCCTTGGATGTACTACTAGCTATCATTGTTCTAGAAGGGATGAAAAAGAAAATTCCCCATTTCCAGTTTCCTTGTAGTTAGAGGTACTGTTTGATTAGGACACGAAAAAAAAACTAGTACTTCCTGGGAGAGGCTAACTGATAACTGATAACTGAAATGACCCATTCAACAGATATTACTACCTTAGCTCGTTGGTTTGCTGCTGACTTCAGTAACCAACAACAGGCCTTTGATAATCCACCTCTCTTTGCCCACATTCGCGTATGTATGCGTCCACTTCCATATCAACTACTTAATGGACTTAGCCTATATCTAGAACAAGCTTATGACATTACTCTAAATCAACCCTACCGAGTTAGAGTTCTTAAATTAGTCCCTTCGGAAAACCATATAGAGATTGAAAACTACATTATTGATCAAGAAGCAGAATTTTATGGAGCTTCCCGTGACCCTCAACGTCTGAAAAACCTCAAAACTGAATATATTAAAAAACTTCCTGGTTGCACCTTTATTACTAAATGGACGGGTAAGAGTTTTAAAGGTGAGGTCGAACCAGGAAAAGGTTGTACTGTAGTTCGTGAGGGGAAAAGTACTTATCTAAAAAGTTATTTTGAGATAAATGAACATAAATTTATTAGCCATGACACAGGATATGACCCGGAAACTGATCAACAAGTCTGGGGAGCGATCGCTGGACCCTTTGAGTTTGTTCGTTGGGCTAGCTTTGCTGATGAAGTGATTTGACAACTGCTATTTGGATAACTGCTTTATTTGAACAAGTAGAATATGTAAAACATTATTATATAAGGTTTTGATCTTATTTTTAACCTATTATTTCCTAAAATACTACTATGACTAACACAAATACTAAATTCCCTTTACCACCAGGAAGTTTTGGTTTGCCTCTTGTAGGTGAAACTCTTAGTTTTTTAAGAGATAACAACTTTGCTGAAAAACGAGAAAAAAAGTATGGAAAAATCTACAAAAGTCATATTTTTGGCAACCCCACAATATTTTTAGCTGGAGCAGAACCCAATAAATTTTTGTTTTCCAATGAAAATAAGTACTTTTTGGCCAAGTAGCCATAAAGTACTAGGATTTTATTAGACCCTGATTCTCTATCTGTCCAACAAGGTAGTGTCCACCAACAAAGGCGTAGACTATTAGCACAAGCTTTTCAACCAAGAGCTTTGGCTAATTATGCTCCTGCAATAGAAACTATGACTGCTAACTATCTGGAAAAGTGGGTAGAGATGGGTACGTTAACCTGGTATCCTGAGATTCGTAACTATACTTTTGATATTGCTAGTCTTTTGTTTATGGGTAGTGATGAAAGTTCCCAAACAAAATTAGTTAGTTTATTTGAGGAGTGGGTAAAAGGTTTATTTTCTATTCCCCTATCGTTGCCTTGGACAAGGTTTGGAAAATCACTCCGTTGTCGGCAAAAGTTGCTCCAACATATTGAAGAGATTATTCTGCAACGACAGCAACAGCAAAATTTGGGTGAGGATGCCTTGGGAATACTTTTACAAGCGCAGGATAAAGAGGTTAATGGTTTATCTTTGGATGAGTTGAAAGACCAAATATTGTTGTTATTGTTTGCTGGTCACGAGACCTTAACTTCGGCGATCGCTTCCTTCTGTCTATTAACCAGTCAACACCTAGATGTACTCACTCGCCTTCGTCAAGAGCAAAAGCAGTTTTCTGCTATAGAGCCACTAACTCTAGAAAATCTCAAACGGATGACTTATCTAGATATGGTTTTGAAGGAAGTCTTGAGATTAATTCCACCTGTGGGGGGTGGTTTCCGACAAGTAACTCAAGACTGTGAATTCTGTGGGTATTCAATTCCTAAAGGTTGGTTAGTTCAGTATCAAATTGCTAAAACTCATCAAGATGAAACTCTCTACCCAGACGATAAAAATTTTGATCCTGAACGTTTTGCACCAGAAAATGCTGTAGATAAACAAAAAGTATTTGGTTATGTTCCCTTTGGTGGTGGGATGCGAGAATGTTTGGGTAAAGAGTTTGCTCGCTTAGAGATGAAAATTTTTGCAGTTATGTTGTTGCGTGGTTATGAATGGGAACTTTTGCCAGAGCAAGACTTAAGTGTAGTGGCAGCACCTACACCTTATCCCCGTGATGGTTTAAAAGTTAAATTTAGGAAGGTTGAATAAGAGTTGAGTATGTAAACTGAACTGGTAGTATTAATATTGCCTAGGTTTTAGTAATTTGAGGTTGACTGGACTAACAACTTGCAAAATCTAAGCATAGCAAGGAATTTGGTTTTTTAATATTTACTTGATAAATCAGCTCTAATATCATGCCCGGATAATTAGTGATAAAAAGCATATGGTTTGTAGTAGGGCAAGAGTCTTATCTGCACAACTATACTTAACCCACAAGTCTTGAAATCTTTATATAGGTTAGCTGATGTATTCCTAAAGTCTAGTATATTTTTAGCGATCGCATAGTGGATATTTATCCTCACCCCCAGTTTGACTATCTTGGTTCCCCACAGAGAAATAAGTGGCTTACTTAAAAAGTAGAAGTTTAGGAGGAAGTACAACCTATGTAATTCTTGCTCCATAAACATTATCCTAGTTTAGGGTAAAGCAATTAATCTGCATTTAGGGTTCTTGCCCTACTAAGAACTTTAATTTAAACTATTCAACCGGACATGATATCAGATATAGATCGTATCATTATTAATTATTAGAGTTAGTTACATACTTCCAGACTAACCTAATGCTAAAGTTTAGGCTTCTCCCTTAAGAGTCTCGCAACTTCTCGGACTCTACAAGCTTTAAGAACTCAATGCCGTAGCGCCCTGTTTTTTATAAGGCGCTACTATCCTAATTATGAATTCAGATAAAGAATTAGTAAAAGAAGTAGTTTTGCGATAATAGTTTTTTTGCTTAATTAGGTGAGGGAACTATAAAGACCTAAAATTATGATTCATGATCAAAAGAGGCAAAAGCTGAAGTTACTCGAAAAAAGTTAAGTGCAAGGAAAAAAAGATGCAAAAGATCCTGAAAGTAGTGGGAACGACATTATCAGTTCTCTTGATAGCATTTTTTGTTAATATATCTGATGTGTATGCAAATGAGAAGCAGGTCCCGGTAGCTGAATTCTTAGTAATTGAATTACTCTGTCATGTGTATCTAAAAAACGGAAAGCTATTTCGAATAACCAATATATACTCATCATGGTTCAATTTGTATGTTGATTACTCGAACCCATCTCAGCTAGTGGCGGTCGACGTGGAATACTAGTCCCTGGCAATTAGAGCTTTATCGTGGAGAACGCAATAAAAACTATTTCCTGAATTTCTTGGATTTTCTGCATATATAGAAAGTAATATGATCGAAATGTCTACCTAATATTTTATCCCCAGCTAGTTCTTATAGAAGCCATTTGGGATCTTTCTGAAAGACTATAATGGATAGAAAATGCCATATTCTAGTAGCTTGACAGATGAGGAGTGGGTTATAATTGAACCCCTGTTACCCAAAAAGAAAAGAACTAAACCCCCCAAATGGACTAAAAGAGAAATATTGGATGGTGTTCTCTACCAACTTAAGAATGGTTGTAACTGGTGTGATTTACCCAAGGATTTACCTCCTTATTCGACGGTATTTTGGCACTACAAACAATGGCGTATTGGAAGGGGTAATTGAGAAGATTAGAGATGTTTTACATGGACAACTGCGTCAAAAGGTAAAAAAAAAAGCGCTCCGGGACAACTTTAATCATCATTGACTCACAAGCAGTCAAAAATACTTGTAATGCAAGTACAGAGTCGAAAGGATTTTGCTTTTACAAGAGTACTAATGGAATCAAGCGGCATCTAGCAGTAGATAGCCTCGGTTTTCCTTTTTTTACTCATTGTACTAAAGCATCAGTCTCTGATGATGTGGGATTAATTGAAATGTTGTCTGACAATATTAATTACTTCAAATCTAAACCTGTCAATATTCCTAAAATCACTATTCTTCAGACATACGGATATCACCCGGAAAAATTAACGATTGAGTTGAAAAAAATTTATCCAGCGATTATGACCAAGATTCGGTTTAAGCTCTCACCTAAGCCCTCGAAAGCCCTCGAAGAAGAAGCAGGGACAAAGGGGTTTTGTACCCGTCAAAGCTAGATGGGTCATTGAAAGAACTAATTCTTGGATGGAAAGATGTAAGAGTTTAGTCAAAAACTTTGAAAGAACTCTTGAGAATGCCACCACCAAGATTAATCTTTGTTTTGTTAGACTTATGCTTAAGAGATTGGCGATCGCCTGAACGGCAAAAAAAGATCCCAAATAGGTTCTATAGAACTTAGGCTTTACTTTTAGGTTATAGCCAGCAAAGACGATCACTTTTATAAGCGATCGCTTGTGCCATTGATACTTATCTTCTGCAACTTGCTTGATAAAAAAAAGCTTGCAAGCTCTGGGACAAAACTATTCGCAGCCGATAGCTGTTAAAAAGAGCGATCGCTCTTCTAACATCTCCAGAAGGAAAAAAGCGATCGCCCCTCAAAAGCAGTTTGTATCCAACCCAGCGACTAGACTAAGAGAGAAGCACAACCCCCAAAGCTTCCAACAACTGCAGGTGAACAGCTAGGGCTACCTCGGCAATATTGAGAAAATTCTCTAGCCATTCGCTCAAAACATCGATCGCCTCGTCGCGAGTTAATGTGGCCTGTTACGCCTCATACCAATTCTTTATGAAGCTGCGCCTAATATAAGTTAATAATATATAATAAAAAAAATCATAGAGGAATCACTAATACCAATTCTCTATGAAGAAGTTACCCTTAATATTGCTTCTATTAGATAATCCCATTTAGTCAAAGATGCCAACGTTAACTCGTCAGTTTTAAGGTTAATCTCCGAAACTTTTTGCTGTAGTTGTTGAATATTTTGGCAATTAACCCAAATTGTAACTCCTGCTTTTATTGTTACCAAAAACCCTCAATTGGCTTAAGTTCAGGACTATTAGGAGGTTAAAATATTGGTTAGATGAATTCCTTGAAATCTAAGTTTTTATGAAAACTCCCATTCTCAAGCTGAAGAAAATTGATAATGTCATTAAATTCCTTAGATAATTGGTTAATAAATCTCTGAAAACAAAGTTATTACCAAAGATGTTGGGAAATATACTGTGGATACTTGAATATTTTCTATAGGATTTAATAGAACTCTGTTATCCTCAATTAAAATTTTTAGTTTAAGCAATCAATTTATCAAAGAAAAATGGCAAGATGGATGATTAGTATATAAAGCCATGATGGTCACCCAATTTTCTAGTTTTTTTGCTTTATAAGTCAAATATAAATATAGGTGATCAGTCAATTATTTTTATGATTTAATGTCAAGTTAATTACATTCTTTCTTCTATCCAAATAATGCATAAAAAGTCATATAAATATTTAGATGTGGGGACTGATTATCATCAAAAAATATAAGTTACTCCAGCTCAAATTTTGTGGGGTAATAATTGTAGTATTTGGTATAAAGTTAAAACAGGCAAAATTGTTAATAATTGAGATTTTTTGAGTGTGCGTTATTGGCTCACCACTTTTTACATTAATCTCAAAGACTTTAATTTTTCTTGACTCATTATTAGTAGGTCAGGATGTACCCAAAGGCTATAATATAAATATCCAAATAAATTATCAAAAATATACTATCCTCTGTCATTACTCTGATATTCCCCAGCCCTAATTATTTCCGTCCTAATAATTCTCAAGTCCCTGGGATATACATATCAAAATATTTTCCTTAGTTTAGATAAGAGCATCCCTGAGATTGCCAATTACAATTTTAATCTTAATTTTTAAGAATATCTAAAGTTAAAAGCTTAAATCCTTAAAAAATGAAACTATATAGAATTGCTAATTCTAAACAAGATAGGACATTCGGCTATGACTTTAAGACTAGGTGACAAAGTACCTGACTTTACTCAAGATTCCTCCGAAGGACAAATTAGCTTTTACGACTGGGCAGGCGATAGTTGGGTAGTGCTTTTTTCTCACCCTGCTGACTTTACTCCAGTTTGCACAACAGAATTAGGGGCAGTTGCCAGACTAAAACCAGAATTTGACAAGCGTGGAGTCAAAGTCATTGCCCTAAGTGTAGATGACGCAGAATCTCATAAAGGCTGGGTTGGAGACATCAATGAAACTCAAAAAACAACTGTTAATTACCCTATTTTAGCAGATGTAGATAAAAAGGTTTCTGACCTATACGATATGATTCATCCGAACTCTTTAAATAACCTAACAATTCGTAGTGTTTTTATTATCGACTCTGAAAAGAAACTTCGTCTTACTTTTACTTATCCAGCAAGTACAGGTCGTAACTTTAATGAAATTCTCAGGGTAATTGACTCTTTACAACTAACGGATAATCATCAAGTTGCTACTCCTGTAGATTGGAAAGATGGAGATGATTGTGTAATTGTTCCTTCTCTAAAAGACCCCGAAGTATTGAAAGAAAAATTCCCCAAGGGCTACACAGAAGTTAAGCCATATTTGCGAATGACTCCTCAACCTAATAAGTAAATCAATAAATAAATAAATACATTGAATTAAGGATTAATAGTTTGACTAAAATTATCAATTCTTAATTTTTTTTAAGAGGAACATAAGCTAGAAAAACTGATGATTTTATAAATGCTTCCATATTTAAAAATTATAGAGGATTTTTTTTTATTCTGTGAAATTCATCAATACTTACATATAGAGACTAACAAATATGAAAGATTATTAATATTATGTTTCCCACTGGTTTAGAAAGAGGAAATAGAAAACTTAATTTATGTCGTCAGTTATGAGTTTAGTCTGAATTTGATGATACAAATTTAACTTTTATTTATAGTACAGAATTAATTATTTCTATAGGAGTAAAGAAATCTCCCGATGCTTTTTGGATGAAATTAGAAAGATATAATAGTTGATCCCAAAAACAAAAATTTGCTCTTATTTGTCCATATTTTGTCGGAGAATAAATATTACCTTCAGATAACTTAAAAACTCTCTGAGTACAAATGACAGAATATATAAAATAACCACGGGTAAAATTGGTGGGTATCAATTCTGCAATGAATAAAAATATTCAGATAAATTAAGCGGTAAAAGGCTCCCATTAATAAGCGCAACCATTTTTGAGAAGTAATGAGATATTTCCTGGTAACCATTGTACTGCTGGTAATTGTAGAAAGAGACTTTAGGTTTTTTTTGACCCCCCATTTTAATGAACAGTGTCTTTCTTGAATTACCCCATAGAATTGAAACTTTGGGGTTAACTATGGGTTTATGTTGGTTGGTGTATACTGTAGGATCAACGTTAACTACGCCAAACTTGCATAAGTACTACTGCTAGACTATTTTAAATTCAACTGTGAGCTTGAAAACATTCTATTCTATTGATTTTGGCTATGGACATAAGTTGCGATCGCTTACTTTACCCCAAACCTAATTTCTAACTCGAAAAGTTAGGGAATTTAAAGCAAGGAGAAACCTAGGGAGACAATGGTCAATCTTCTTCTATTTTAGCTAGGGTTTTTTGAATACGAGGAGTTGCAAGAAATATTTTCGCATCTTCAATTAAGCGTTTACCCCACAACTGTCCCTCAAGATAGTCAATGTCTGCATATCTGCTATCTAATAGCAGGGCTTCTTCTCCCTTTGCCAGACTTTGTTCTTTATCCCCTTGAGCGTAAAGAGCTACTGCTATTGCTAAAAGTGGTTCTGCTGCTTCACTTTCAATAGAAATAGCTTGACGCCATTTTGCTATGGCATCATCTACTTTTCCCATCTCATATTGAACTAAACCAATATTATTAATTGCGGCCATTGCAGGCCATTCTTTTTTTTCTAGGTCATAAGCTTGTTCGTATTGTGTAATTGCTCTTTTAAATTTACCATGCTTATAATAAGCATTACCCAAATTAAATAAAGCTTCAGAGTTCTCTGGTTTAAATTTTAAACCTTTTCTTAATTCTTCGATAGCATTTTTATAATCAGATTTTTCAAAATAAACTCTACCAAGAATAAAGTGAACATCAGGACTTGGGTTTAGTTCTTGAGCTCTTTTCAGAGCATAAATGCTTTCTTCTAACTTTTCAGCCTTAATATAAAGACCACCTAATAGTTCCCAATTTCGTTGATTATTGGGAGCTAATTCAGTAGCAAGTTCAGCTCTAGATAAAGCTAAATCAAACTGTTGAAATCTTGCTAATTGTAAAGCTTCTTCGGCTAATCCTAAACCCGTCTGCTCTAGTTGGGCAGAGTCTAGTTGTAATACATGAGGAACTAATGCCTGCCCCTGAACAGGTTTAAGAGTAGTACCCCACATACCTAGGGTGATTAATAAACAAACTAATAAATTTTGATGTGGCACGGTAACAAAGTATATATGTATTGTTAATTAAGTTCAGTTAAAAGTATCTTTATATAGTATAACATTTAGTTATCAGTTCTAGTGAAAATTCTTGGCAGTAAATAATTTTAATTTAATCAGTGTCCAAACACTTTTTTTTATATGCTATATAGATTATAATCAAATAGTCCAAAAATTTTAGCTGAGGCTTTAAACCCAATTTTTTGGCGATGCCGATTAGTAATTATCTATGCTTATCTAGGAAGAGTATAAAATTTTAGATAGTGCAGCAGAAGACGAATAGAATATTTAAGTATTTCAAAAGACTTAAAGCAGCAAAGGGTTTTGTATGGGATGGCAAGCCCAATAATCTCGGAGTCGAACATTTTTCCCTTCCACCCTGGCCATATAATTTTTAGTGAGTAGGCGATACTCTCAAGCAATAAAACAAGGTTATACAAAATAAACATCACCGACATACTAAAAGCTATGGCAGCAAGTAATTATTATTATTAACCACAAATATTAAATTTTTTTCTGCTGGGCTTGGTGGAGCGACATGAAATGCGGTAGCGTGATGTCAGCAAAGCGCTTATGACCCACAACAAGATTCCTGGCCTCCAATGATTGACTACTGCCCAAATCCCAACCTTGTGTTTCTTGTGGCCTTAAAAAGTTTGTAACTGATCAATTTTAGTGATTTCAGATATCTCTTGTTGTTTGGGGCATCTAGTAGTTTTATACCTACATCTTTAATAGACATCTCCAAAAATTATCAAGCATTTACTCTAACTATTTTTTGGGGAGCGATCGCCAGCTCCACCAGATAGTCATTTTTTACTGGCTTTATAGCATTACAGATAGTTACTATTAGTTATTTACCATTTTTATCTAGTTTTTTATTGCTTTTTCAAGAGCAAAATTTATGATTTATAATAATATTAATCCTCCTCTTCTTAATTTTACTAATCCACATATTTTTAAAATTACTTTTTCATAATTACTCTCTTTCAATCTCAATCTTTATCGTGCTACTATAAATATTTTTATCAGTATTATTATCTATTCTATAAATATTATTATTCTAGTTTTTTTTATTCTCTTTCTTTACTTATTATGATATTTTATAGATTATTTTTTTTATTTAGCATGTTAATATTTTGACCACCTTAATAGCCATTATTCCCTTGAAATATTTGTTCTATATTCAACTTTTTTTTGTTTTTTTCAATAACTTTATATCACTTTCTGCACCTCTTTCTCCTACTATTAAACCTACTATTTTTTCTGCCTTTTCTATGATTACTATTTGATTTTTAAACCTATCAATTTTTGGCTTTTCTGAATAATACTTTTTCTGTTTATCATCATTTTTTTTGCTTTTCCCTATCCTGCCCTGTAGTATCAAATATCAATTCTATTTCTGTCAAAACCTCTTTTATCCATAAATATTCGTTTTCTTGTCCCGAGAATTCCTCTAGTAAACTAGATGGTAATAATTCCCTCAAAATATCTATCCAAAGCCTGAAAAATATTATTTGCTGTTGATGAGCTAACTCCAAATATTGCTCCTAGTCGCTGAAATATTGCTACATGATGCAAATAATATAAGCTCAACATTATCTCTTTTGTCTTGCTTAAAAACTTTTTTCTTCCTCCTCCTGCCTTGATTAAACTTTTTTCTTAGCTGGTTATCGCCTGTCTTTTTTTTTCAACTTTTTGAGGGTTTTCTATTAATTTTATTAGCTGTTCATCTATAATACCAATAATTCTTTTTGTTTATTTTGGATGGTTATAAATATATTCTGATACATTATTCATTTGGAAACAGAGTATATATAATTTGCCACTAAAATTTTACCTTGATTTTTATTTTGGAAAGATCTAATCTATTTGATGATGGTTGTATAATGAACCTCTGTTAATATTTGGATAGCTCGTCAACCCACGCCATTAAGATAAATATGTAGATATAGTTCTTTTATCTGTGGTGAACAGAGTTGACTCTTAGGGTATTCAACAAATTTATGACCACAAATTCAAAATTTAAAACACTGTCGGCCAAGTATACGGCCATTTCTCCTTGTTTAGGTGGAGTTATATTTTGGATATTTCATGTTTTGAATTTTACAACGTTGATCATTACTTTTGCTCAACGCCAATTTTTTGTTAAAACACTTAAATACCATAGCGACAAACCAAAACAGATATATCAAAGCAAATATATCAAAAAAAGTTCCTGGCCTTGTAGTATCAAGAGGCACATCTAATAAATGAATAATTTGCTTTCATCTCTAGGAAGAAATTAAATTATGATTTCTATTTATCCTATTACACCCATAGGATAATTATCAGAAACAAAATCAATAATTATAATAACTAATATTTTTTATTTATTATATTTTTTATATTTTAAGCTAAAGAAAATTAATATTCTTGCATCCTTCTGATTCAGACAGGAAAGGGAATAAAAAGAGGAGCATAATTATTTTAATTCTATCGCATATCTAATATATTAGATAGAATAGTAATATCAATTTTATTAATCAGTAATTATTAATATTTAGCAAAAAATTAGGGGTCAAGCTTCCTCTTTTAAATCTTACAAGGGTAGTTTTTTTATAAAAATGATAGGTAAGAAAAAAGATACAAGGGAGGAAAGTTAAAAACAGAAGCACAAACTTGGAGAATTAAAACTTCACAAAAGGATAAAACGATAGCTATGACAATTTTTATAGACCTCACAGATAGTTTCTAATACTAGAGAAATAATTTTAACAGATAAAGTTGATCCTTTTTATATCTCAGTTTTTGCCTGGCTTGGCACAAACTTGAATATAAAGAAGATTATGAATATTATATTGCATAATTGCTGTTTTATCTTTTGTTACAAAGTCCTCCTTGTTTTCTAATTCTAGCCATAGTAAGAAAGTAAAAAATATATCCTATGAGAGGCTTTAACCCCTATCTTTCCTACTCCCTAAAACTATCAATAATTGTGCTTCATCAAAATAGGGAATTGCTGTAGTAAAAAAAATCATCATTCTAATATTATGAATCATACATTATCTGCATTACAAGAACTAATAGAAATAGTAGCTAAATTACGTTCTCCAGATGGGGGTTGCCCATGGGATTTAGCTCAAACTCCTGAAACCTTAACTCCTTATATTATTGAAGAGGCTTATGAAGTTGTACATGCTATTAAAAGTGGGCAAAAAAAAGCGATAGTTGATGAATTGGGAGATTTATTATTACAGGTATTTTTACAAGCACAAATAGCTAGTGAAGCTAATGATTTTACTTTAGCTGAAGTTGCTGAAAACATTAATCAAAAAATGATTAGAAGACATCCTCATGTATTTGGAGATGTGAAAGTAAATAGCACAGAAGAAGTTAAGCAAAACTGGGAAAAAATTAAGGCTGCAGAAATGCAAGAAACTAATGATTTCCTAAGTAAAAAGTTAAGCAGATATACTCGACAGTTACCTCCACTTTTAGCCGCAATGAAGATTTCTAAAAAAGCGGCTGCTGTTGGTTTGGAGTGGGAAAATATTGATGGAGTTTGGCAGAAGTTTCACGAAGAGTTAGGGGAGTTTGAAGAAGCTTTAAAGTCAGAAGATAAGGAACATCAAGAAGCAGAAATGGGTGATATTTTATTTGTTTTGGTACAGTTGGCACGGTGGTATGATTTAAACCTAGAACAGGCATTACAAGGAACGAATTACCGGTTTTTGAAACGGTTAGCAAAGCTTGAGGCTATCTGTGATCGTCCTATTTCGGAGTATAGTCTGGCGGAGTTTGAACAAATGTGGCAAAAGGCTAAATCACAATTGAAAATGGAAAAGGAAAAGGAAAATATATAGCAAACAAATATTAAACGTAAGGTATACCCAACTTCTAATTAACAAAGTCATAATTCAGATATGGGAGCTGTCGAATTGGATATTTATAGAATTGTTTTTGTTACAGGAATTAGAGTAACTCTCAAAAAATATTTTGCCTTATTGTTTTGATCAAAATATGTGCCATTATACTAATTTTAGTAGAGATATAGCCATGGCACTTTGTGACGGTAGAAGTTTAGTATCCAAACCCTTATAACTAATTATCTGAAGGTAATATTAATAACTAAAACTTAATTAATAATTTTGATTATTATTTTGTACTAACCTAATAAACTCACCCATAACCTTTACATATTTCTGACCTGCTATTTCTAATAAATTAAGATGACCAGCACCATCAACCCATAAAGAAAGCTTGGGTTGATTAGCTATAGCAAAAAGTTGCTGTCCGTGAGAAAAAGGAATTACTTGGTCAGCATTTCCATGCATTACCAACACCGGACAATTAATACTTTTAATCTTGTCAATATTGGGAAATCTGTCAAAGGGATAAATAGGGATACGAGTCACTACCCGAAAGGCGGTTGTAAATGAACTTTCTATTACCAAACCAGCTACAGGTTGACGGGATGCCAAATCTATAGAAGGCCCCCCACCCACTGAACGTCCATAAACAATAATTTTATTGGCAGGTATCCCTAATTTTTTGGTTAAATATTCATAAGCAGCATTAATATCCTGATAAGCTCCATCGACTGAAGGTTTTCCCTGACTTGTACCATAACCCTGATAATCATAAGAAAATATACTAAAGCCAATATCGCGCAAATCTCTTAATCTGGGTAAAATTTCCCCCAAGTCTTCGGCATTGCCATGACTGTAGAGAATTGTATATTCTGCTTTAGGTAATGGTAAATAAATTCCTGTAATTTGGGTTCTATCTCTAGACTGAAGCTTGACAAAATCCTGGTTTTTTTGGTAACTAGATGGGCGAGGTAAAAAAATTAACCGATCTGAGAAAAAGAAAGCCCACAAACCAATCAGGATATAAATAATTAAGATAGATAGAATTAACCTAAGAATGGAGAATTTTCCTATTAGTAGTCTTATAATATCATTCTTGTCCATAAAAATATAGATGTTTACCTTATATTATTCTTTATGGAATAATTTTTAATCCAAGTCCAGTCTTGATCTGACTGGCATAATTCATATTATTGTAGTGAGTAGTGAGGAATATAAATGACACTAGAATTTCCAGATGACCTTAAATATTCTGACTCCCATGAATATGTGAGGATGGATGGGGAAATTGCCACTGTTGGTATTAGTGCCTATGCTATCGACCAGTTGGGGGATATTGTATTTATCGAGCTTCCAGAAGTGGGAGACAGTATAGAAAAAGAAGAACCATTTGGCACTATTGAATCTGTGAAAGCAGTGGAAGATCTTAAAGCTCCTGTCACTGGTACAGTAATAGAGCGTAATGAAGATATATTAGATGAGCATGAGAAATTATCAGAAGACCCATACATAGAAGGTTGGTTATTGAAAGTGCGTGTTAAAGACCCTGATGAATTAAATGGAGATGATATTTACTCTGCTGATGATTATCGTAAACTTGTAGAAGGAGAGTAATTAACAAGAAGACCTATACATATAAGGTTGGTTATTGAAAGTGTGTGTTAAAGACCCTAATGAATTAGATGGAGATGATGTTTTCTCTGCTGACAAGTATCGTGAAATGGTACAAGGAGAAGTTCAGTAAGGTAATTAACAGTATTAAAATAAAATGTAGTGTAGTGCCCGGTCGGGAATTATTAATACCTGGTCGGGTGTAATTTTTTTGGGAGACCATATCAGCTTTTATGCATTTAATATCAAATCCAACCCATGAAAAGCTATTTAGTCCAAATCCTTCCAGCTCTTTTTCTTGATGTCAGAAAGCATAAATGCCTTACCCTTTTAACAAATTTCATAAGTAAACCGGATTTAGCATAAAACACGTAGAATATTGTATGGCCAATTAAGAAAACAATCCTTATTACTTCTAACTTAGAAAATCTGACTTCCTAAAAAACATTTTGAATAGGTCTTAGCTTGCAAGCTTTCTACTCTTTCTCTGATTCTTTATTCTGAGATTCTGAATTTGTTTGCTCCGTATTCCTTGCATTAAGTTATGAATTTTTGTTACAACTTAATGATATATTGATTTTAAGGAATATAAATAAAAATGGTAGCAACATATAAATCTAATATACAGTCAAGTTATCAAATACAACTGGCCAACCAAAACCAAGGTCAGAGGCCAATAGACTTTTCCCAACGACATATTGGTCTTACCTCATCAGAAATCCAACAAATGCTGGAAGTATTAGGTATTTCCTCCCTAGAAGACTTAATTGACAAAACAGTTCCCGAAAAAATTCGATTCCAGAAACCACTCAATTTGCCCAAGTCTCTGAGTGAAAATGCGGCACTTGCTCAAATTAAAGAAATAATCTCTAAAAATCAGATATTTCGTTCCTTTATTGGAATGGGTTATTATGACTGCATTACCCCACCAGTTATCCTTCGCAATATACTAGAAAACCCTGGTTGGTACACAGCTTATACTCCCTATCAAGCAGAAATAGCTCAAGGCCGGATGGAGGCGTTGCTGAATTTTCAAACCATGATTACAGACTTAACAGGTTTAGAAATAGCTAATGCTTCACTACTTGATGAAGCTACAGCAGCAGCGGAAGCGATGAGCATGACTTATGGTTTATGTAAAACTAAAGCCGAAGTTTTCTTTGTTGACTCTGCCTGCCATCCTCAGAATATTGAAGTTGTCAAAACTAGGGCACAACCATTGGGAATAGAAGTAATAGTCGGGGACTTCCGAACCTTCACTTTTGACAAACCAATTTTTGGTGCACTCCTGCAATATCCCGCCACTAATGGAGCAATTTATGACTATCGCGAATTTGTGGAAAAAGTTCACAAGGTAGGAGGTTTAGTAACTGTTGCTGCTGAATTACTAAGTTTAACCTTACTCACACCCCCTGGAGAATTTGGTGCTGATATTGCTGTAGGTAATACTCAACGTTTTGGCGTGTCTCTTGGATACGGAGGCCCCCATGCTGCTTACTTTGCTACTAAAGAAGCTTATAAACGACAAACTCCTGGACGTATTGTTGGGGTTTCTCAAGATGCTAATGGTAACCCAGCCTTACGTTTAGCACTACAAACCAGGGAACAGCATATTCGCCGGGAAAAGGCAACTAGCAATATTTGTACTGCTCAAGTTTTATTGGCAGTAATAGCAGGTATGTACGCAGTCTATCACGGTCCGGGTGGTTTAAAACAAATTGCAGAAAATATCCATAATTTGACTTTTAAGTTGGCAACAGGTTTAAAACAGCTTGGTTATCAAATTGGTGCAGAGTTATTTTTTGATACTATTGAGATCAAATTGGGTGCTGACTCTCCTGTGAAAAGTGCAAAAGAAATTATTGATGCGGCTGAAAATTTAGGTATTAATCTCCGAACTTTTGATGAACAAACGGTTGGTATTTCTCTAGATGAAACTACCACTGAAGTAGATGTACAAAATCTGTGGCAAATTTTTGCTAGTGGAGAAAAGTTCCCAAACATCGAAAATGAAAATATTTCTACCCTTTCTCAAAGTTATTATGCTCGCACTAGCAATTATCTAACTCACCCAGTATTTAAAAGTTATCATTCTGAAACCAATCTTTTGCGTTATATTCATCGTTTGCAGTCTAAAGATTTATCTTTGACAACATCAATGATACCTTTGGGTTCCTGTACAATGAAACTTAATGCTACAGCAGAAATGATACCTGTAACTTGGCCTGAATTTGCCAATATTCACCCTTTTTCTCCCATTTCTCAAACTCAGGGTTATCAAATAATATTTCAGCAATTAGAAGAATGGTTGGCAGAAATCACAGGTTTTGCAGAAATTTCTCTACAACCAAACGCAGGTTCACAAGGAGAATATACGGGTTTATTAGTAATTCGCGAATATCATGCTCACCGTGGGGAAGCACATCGTGATATTTGTTTGATCCCTGAATCTGCCCACGGTACAAACCCTGCTTCTGCAGTAATGAGTGGGTTAAAGGTTGTGGTTGTTAAATGTGATGCCCAAGGCAATATAGATATTGCAGATTTACAGACAAAGGCAGAAAAGCATAAAGATAATTTAGCTGCAATAATGATTACATACCCCTCTACTCACGGTGTCTTTGAGGAAGAAATTCTTGATATTTGTGAAATTATCCATGCTCATGGTGGGCAAGTTTATATGGATGGGGCAAATATGAATGCTCAAGTAGGATTATGTCGTCCCGCGGAAATAGGTGCTGATGTTTGTCATTTGAATTTACATAAAACCTTTTGTATTCCTCATGGTGGCGGAGGTCCAGGAATGGGTCCGATAGGGGTTAAGTCTCACTTGGCACCGTTTTTACCAGGGCATTCTGTTATTAATTTGGGAGGGGAAAATTCTAGTGGAGCTGTATCTGCTGCACCCTGGGGTAGCGCTAGTATTCTGCCTATTTCTTGGATGTATATTGCGATGATGGGGACGGATGGTTTGACTGAAGCAACTAAGATAGCGATTTTGAATGCTAATTATATTGCCCAACGTTTGGGAAGTTATTATTCAGTTTTGTACAAGGGTAAGTATGGGTTTATTGCTCACGAGTGCATTTTGGATTTGCGTCCTTTGAAAAAGTTGGCTGGTATTGAGGTGGAGGATATTGCTAAACGTTTGATGGACTATGGTTTTCATGCGCCGACTGTCTCTTGGCCTGTGGCGGGTACAATTATGGTGGAACCGACAGAGAGTGAGTCTAAGGATGAGTTAGACCGTTTTTGTGACGCGATGATTTCTATTCGTCAGGAAATAGAGGAGATCGAAACTGGTAAGGCAGATAAAAATGATAATTTGTTGAAAAATGCGCCTCATACTGCTGAGAGTTTGATGGTGGATGAGTGGAAGCATGGTTATTCTCGACAACGTGCTGCTTATCCTGCGCCTTGGACGCGAGAGCATAAATTTTGGCCTGCTGTAGGACGGGTTGATAATGCTTTTGGGGATCGCAATTTTGTTTGTTCTTGTTTGCCGATAGAGGCTTACAGTTAATAGTTTTGTAGGACAGGTATATTGCCTGTTTCTCGACAGAAACTGGGTTTATATGTAGACCTGGTTTCTTGTTATAACAAAATTTGTAGAGTCTGTTAAACCGCTAAAAGTGAAAATTGTTAGGGAATTAAGCAATTCAAAACTGTAAATTTTTTTTGATTAAAATTCACTATTTGAGCTAATTATACATACGAGAGAATATCCACTTTTAACATTAGAATATTTACTAGCATTTTTGCTTTTATATTAAATACGTCAATCCTACAGCAAATAATCAGTTTAGCTCTGGCAATTAGTGAATAACCATGGAAAAAAATAGGGATACTTTCTAGAATTAAACTAGGATAATCATTGAAATTTTTATCATGAGTAAAAGAGATATTTTCAGAGATTATCTGAAATAAAAATATTCAAGTTTAAGAGGTAACTCTTACCTCTCTCAAAACAGTAGAAACTATCTACCAACTACGGCAAATTTATCAGTTAGATGCTTCCAGAAAATTTTCTCAAAAAACTGTAATTTTTGTTTAATTAAAATTCACTATTTGAGCTGAAATATTCCAGTAGGCTGCATAAGCAGAGCAAACTCATCTAAAATTTTATTGACAAATCAATATTTTGATTATCTGCTTGCAATACAAGCTTTTCAAGGAATTATAAATATCACATAACTTTAATATTATCGGTTTTTCTGGCTTAATAATTGAAATATATTTTCCTCACTAAATTAATCTCAAAACCTTTCAGAGCAATAGGATAAAAAAAGATACTATTGGTCAATAATTGTTAAAATGAGCTGATTCTGGGTGCGTAAGACGGCTAAAAGTCAGAATGTGAAATCAATTCAGGAGTCTGTCGTAACGCACCGCCCTCTTCCATGATGTTCTACAACTACTAATATTGTTCTTCTTCTCTATGGTATTTGATATTTTCGGCGATCAGAAATTCTACTGGTCATTCGGTGACTATTCGCAGGTTGATGTCAAATATAATTTGATTTTTATTTAGCACCACATTGGCTTTTTTGATTAAAAATTTAGCTGATAAATAATCATCTGATTCTGTTTCTAGTGAAAACTGAGATTTATAGAACCCCTGAGTGTATCTCTGAGCGCATCAATTACCCAAGAGATGGTAATTCGATTTCCGGTGAAGTCTTTGAATCCTCGCGGTTCACGGAAGGTATGTACTTGGTAAAATTCAAAAAACACTTTTGGAAGAATCCATCAGTTGTCTGTACAATTTTCGGACCGGAGTGGGAGACGCTTAACCTCTCTGTGGCTATTGTTGATTTGTCACCGTATTACTGCGTCTACACCACGTCATTACCAAACCATCGTCAAAGTTCTGGCTTCACATTTATAGCTTTTGGTGATATATAATTAAAGGTATTGTGAGATTGAATTGTTATAGAACCCCTGAGTGTATCTCTAAAAAATTAGGCGATATAGCTACCACCACCATCCTCTGCCAACGCTAACCTCTTAAGCATCAGTCGAATAAAACAAAGATTAATCTTAGTAGTAGCATTTTCCAGGGTTCGCATCAATTTTTTTTTACCAAGCTTTTACACCTCTCCATCCAGGAATTGGTTCTTTCAATGACCCACCTGGCTTTGACAGGAACAAATCCCGTTTTTCCTTACTGTTTTTTCTCCACCTTTGATGGTTTTGGTGAAAGTTTCAACCGAATCTTGGTAATAATTCCTGGATAAATTTTCTCTAACTCTTGTGTTATTTTTTCGGGATGGTATCCATTATCAAGTAAAATAGTAACTTTAGGAATTTTAGCAGGTTTTGACTTAAAGTAGTCAATATTCTCTAAAAACATTTCAATTAATCCATCATCATCAGAAACTGATGCTTTTGTGCAATGAGCAAAAAAA
Organism: Trichodesmium erythraeum IMS101; assembly: GCF_000014265.1. Classification (NCBI taxonomy): domain Bacteria; kingdom Bacillati; phylum Cyanobacteriota; class Cyanophyceae; order Oscillatoriales; family Microcoleaceae; genus Trichodesmium; species Trichodesmium erythraeum. The sequence goes on along the minus strand of NC_008312.1, from coordinate 7,685,964 downwards.
GGAACGCCTAGACTATCTACTGCTAAGTGTCTCTTAATTCCATTAGTAGCTTTGTAGAAACAGAATCCCTTGGATTTGACACTAGCATTACAAGTATTTTTACTGCCTGTGAATCAATGATTATTAAAGTTGTCCATTTTGCTTTTTTTTAACTTGTTGACGTACTTGAGAGTGCAATATATCTTTAACTTGCTCAATTACCCCTGAAGTTCGCCACTTTTTATAAAGCCAAAATACTATCGAGCAAGGAGGTAAATCTTTATTATATCAGACCAATTACAACCATTCTTCAGTTGATAGAGTAAACCGTCCAATATTTGTCTTTTACTCCATTTCATGGGACAAGTTTTCTTTTTTTTTTGGCAACAATGGTTCAATCATAACCCATGCTTCATCTGTTAAACTACTTGAATATGGCATTTATCCATCTCTTGGTTAAATCATTGGCGATCGCTACTTAATCATAATTTAGGACCTAAAAGATACACTCAGAAGTTCTATATAGGGTGCCTGCGTAAGTCCTGAAATAAACTCCAGATTACACAATAATTTCTGATTTTTATCAAGATAATTGAGTTGTGCAACCCCCCATCTTAAAGTAAAATATTCTTCAAGGGTTACTCAGAATCCCCATTATAAAAAACAACTTCTTACTTCTAAGTTCTAAATTGATTAAAGCCCTGCCAAAAAATTTCTCAATAACGACTTTCCAGAATTAGTTAAAATACTTTCAGGATGAAATTGTACCCCCTGAATATGAGGATAATTTTTATGTCTAACACCCATAATAGTTCCATCCTCAACCCATCCAGTAATTTCTAAGACTTCAGGGCAACTTTCCCGATCAATAACTAAACTATGATATCTAGTTGCAATTATTGGATTATCTAATCCTTGAAAAATTCCTACTTGATTATGATAAACCTCTGAAGTTTTACCGTGCATTAATTCTGCAGCAGGAGTAATTTTTCCTCCAAATACTTGACCAATACTTTGATGGCCGAGACACACTCCTAATATAGGCAAAGTAGCACCTAATTCTTGAATTAATGCTTGGGAAATTCCCGCATCTTCTGGACGACCAGGACCAGGAGAAATAACAACTCCATCCGGTTTTAACTCCCTAATTTCCGCCACAGAAATTTTATCATTCCGGTAAACTTTAACATGAGCAGCAACAGTTAATTCCTTACCAAACTCACCCAGATATTGTACTAAATTATAGGTAAAACTATCGTAGTTATCTATAACTATAATCAAAGCATTTTACTCCTTCATTTAAAAAATAAGAAACTATTTATTTCCATGACAAACTAAAACTTATTACACTAAATATTCGGCTATTAGCCGTCAGGTATCAGCAAGAATGCTGTGCCATACTTTTAAAAAGTTTAGATAAATATAGACTTAAACGATTTTTGTAATTAGATTTAATCCTGACTTAATTGATAGAGCATTCTTAAGAAATATCATCAAAAGCAGCAACTGTTTCCCTAAAGAAAATAAAAAAAACCAGTTCCGGCCTAAGAGACTAGCTAATAGCTGACAGCTAAATATTGACATTTTATATATATTAAGTATTATTCACTAGCCATAAGAAAGATATTTTGACAACATCAATTACTCCCAATACTCAATTACCTCATTTTTTTCCATAGTAGGTATTCCAAGAAACATGATATTATATTTATTTATTTATTATTTATTTATTTATTTCTATATGAAATTATTTTCAAAGTAATGTTTATTATTAAAATCATATATTGTCAAATAAAGAATGGCAAACAACTTAATTTATAGCTGTCAATAGCAGAAATAAGCATCTCTAATAAAGGTGGTAAAATCAGGTAACTTGCGACAAGTAATGCTACTATTGCCGAAACTAAAACTGCAGCAGCAGCACAATCTTTAGCAATTTTAGCTAATTTATGGTAATGCTGTTTAACCGTTAAATCCACAGCAGATTCAATAGCAGTATTCAACAATTCCATAGCCATTACCAATCCAATTGTTAACACAATAACAACAGTTTCTATTAGTTGTAATTTTAATAAAATACTCAAACTAATAGCGACAATACCGATAAAAGTATGAATCCGAAAATTACGTTGAGTCTGAAAAGCATAAGACAAGCCTGACCAGGCATATTTGAAGCTAGTCAAAATATTATTTGCTACTTGCCAAGATAATTCTCTGTTAAATTTCACTGTCTTTTTAGAAAGATTTAATTTGGCAGTAACAGAATTTTTTGGTTGGCCTATAAAAGGGGCTTTATAGTAAAATATTGATAACTCATTAATTTTCATAAGGTATTCACCTCAGTTTAATTTTGTATACAATAGTCAAATAATATGAGATTTTCTCGATTAACAGTTTATCCAAAAAGTCAAAAAGTTACTTTAAGTTAAGTAAATTATCTAGAGTTATCTGTTATCCAATAGACCTCTCCAACAGCATTAAGCAAAAATAACTGTTGTTTGACCATTTTTTGCCAACTTTCTTGATCAAGGTGATCCCATCCGAGCAGATGTAGAAAGCCATGGGCAGCTAGCCAGGTTAATTCTGTTATTAATGGATGCCCTTGTTGTTTTGCTTGCTGAAATGCTGTCTCAACAGAAATTACAATATCACCCAGATAAAGTTGTAAATCAGAATCTACTACTTCTGGTTGAGGAATATCTACTTCAAGGTTAGCAAAGGCTAAAACATCTGTTGGTTGATTCTGGTAACGATATTTATTGTTCAGAATTTGAATTTCAGAATCATCAGTTAGACGTAGACTAAGTTCGTAGTTTTGAGCAGGTGGAATATTTGGTTGTAGGATTTCGAGCCATTTCTGAAACCAATACTCCCAACGATAGAAAAATATGGGACATTTTTGGTCCCTATCTTCTTGAAGTTTTAACTTTTTTACCTCTGAAGAAGATGACCAAAAATAATCCTGAATGTTTACTTTTAGATACAACCGTAAAATTCTCCTTTCCGCTTAAAACTGGAATTTTAATTATCGCGTCAGGTAAGCAATACCAACCAAAAGACCTATCAGTGCAATGGTTGTCAGGGTAAAATGCCTGAGAGATTTGCCACCTTTTCTCACCATATTTCTCATGGCTAGTTTGACATAACTAGGTTGTGGTTGTGGTTCCGCGGTGGAAGTATTTTTTTCTGTTTGTTCAGAATCTTGATTTGATGAAGATAAATTACTCATAAAAATCAATTAGTGAAAGTTTTTTTATAGTTGTTATTTCTCAAAAATTGAGTTTGAATTTGATCACAGAACTTTTCAGATAAATTAATATCTCAGGCCAAAATCAGAATATTGTCAGGATGTTCCTGGGAACGTCCCTTATCTGGTCTACCCATGAAAAAAACTGCTTTAAGAAATTAATACTACCATAAATATCATATTAGTATTAAGTTTTGTATAGTTTACCAAACCTTTCACAATTTTGGTTAAATATGGTAAAAATATAAAAAGTCCATGTATGATGTAATTTACATAGATCATAAAAATCAAATCCTACTGTATCTATAAAAAATTTATTAACTGCTTCAGTATGCAATAGTTAAATCTTTCTTATTATATGAGTAACTTAAAATTTTACATAATCTAATAAAAGTTTAATAAAATTGTTAATATATATGGTTAAGTCAAAAAAAGTTAACTATATAGATGTGAATTGGGTAATAGCCAGGAAGTTTATGTAGAAAATCATAGAATTCAAACTGTGGAGACTCTTCTTGCTAGTAGTACCCTTGGCCAATACCAATAGGTAAATGCAGGGTTTCCAAATAGAAGTGATATGGAATATTAGCCTTGATTAAAATTTTGAGTTACAGTGGCTTTTATAATTATTAGAGCACAAAGCTGGATATTCAATAGTTAGGTTAGTTCTTATAACGAGTGGGTTGTGGCTATGTTCTTCATGTATCTGAAAAACTCTCTTTAGCAATTAGTTATTTTAGGTAGAGAACCAATAGGGGAAAAAGGTTAAAAAATATTCCCTATCTCTCCCTCCTTAGAAGGGTAAGTTTTTTATCTTTGATGTCACAGTTGCTCAAAAACCTTGAGAAGATAAAGGCTAGAATAAATTATCAGATATTTATTGTATAATAAATTACATTTTCTTAGATATTTTATACTAAATAAAACTGATTACTTAACTCTTGCTTAAAAACTTACCCCTGTAATATCTCACCCTTTACCCCTCTATATTTATTCTAAAATTGACATTTTTGGAGATGTCTAATATTTATAAAGATAGGACGACTCACTTAGGTACGGACATTGATAAATTGACTCAGCGGAGTATTGGGACATGAAAAACTCATTCAGATATTACTTTTAACTTGTGACTTATAACTTTTGACTTGTACACGGCGCTATAATTTTAATGATCAAAAATAATCAGGAAAATAGACTATGAAAATTGATATTGATATAATGACTCGCTATTTACACAGAATGCGTAATCAACCAGGATGGGATTTTCTCAATGAGGTTGCTACATCTTTAAATATGGATAGAGCTACATCTAGGCGCTACACAAAAACAGCAGAAGAATGGGAATTAATTGAGCGTCAACAGTTAGAAAATCAACCAACTCAAATTCAAGCAAGTCATAAATTAATGAAATTAGAGCCTGGAGAAGTTAGAAAAATTGTACAGGCAAATTGTCAGGAATTTCAGTTTTAAAGGTTGATATTTTACTGATAAAAATGGGCTCATATTGAGAAGATATTTAATCTGATAATTGCAGAACAGAAGCAACAGATATTTATTATACTAAATGTCAAAAAAATTGCTCTATATTCTGGGAATATGGAAAAGCGGGAAGTAGAGTAATCATACTAAATCCTGTTTATAAATTATCTTTTTGTGGAGGTAATGAGATAAAGGTATGGTTAGAGAGAATGTGAAAAAAGAATGTGTATTTAGGGAGTGGATTTGCATCACAGCTAAATGTTTATACCATATTCTGTGAGATATTTATCATAAAAAACTTCCCTATTTCTTAATCATTATTTATTAAGAATACTACAAATCAATTTACCTGCACCATTTGATGAAAATTTGACAATATTACCATTCTTTTCAATTTTCTGTTGAGTCCGACAATTATAAATTTCTAATGGCTTTCTTACACCATTAATACTAACTTCTGCTCGATATTCCCAATAGTTTTTAGCGCTACGTTTAATATTGAGAATACAAATTTTGTTGCCCTTGTCATTACGGCAAAAAGATGCTGCTACCGGTCGCGCAAAAGCAAAAAACAATATGAATAAAAAGATTGACAAAATAATGTATTTTCTCATTCCTAAATTATGTTTGTAATATAAAATCCACTTGCAAATAGAGTGTTATAAAAAACCATATTTATCCGACGTAAATGTTTTACTAAAAGTAAAAAAATAATGCTATATCTTATGCTTATGTGAAACTTCAACTATTGAGTAATTAATACAAGGTAGAATAACTTTTCTGATCATTAGTTCCCCAGGAGCATATAAATGATTCACATTTTTTATAGATGTTGTATGCAACGTCTATAACTTAATTGATGATCAGGCATTTGATACTTTCCCCTTATACTTTATTTATACTGATATAACCACATTTGACATAAGATATCAAAATATCAGAAGGGGGTAACTATACCCCCTAATATTAATTAATTCTAACCCAAGATAAAGTTCTTAGCGGCCAAGTCTGAATTACCTTCTAATGTAGCAAATTGACCGCCACTTCCGAAACCAGGAGCCGTACCATCAGTATTATAGTACAAATTACCGCTTTGACTACTGTAAACAATCAATCCTTCTGATGTAGCAGCATCACTATTACTAGAAACAACAGCAAAATTCTTCTGTATATCTTCTGTTGTCTCAAATTTGGTAAAACTCATAGCTCCAAGTTCGATTAAATCTTTTGATGCATTAAAGTCAGTTATTGAATCAATACCTAAAATTTCAGGATCAAATATCTCATCAGTATCAAAGACAAATATATCGGAACCTTCTCCACCTATTAGGATATCATTTCCTTCTTCCCCATTAAGAACATCCGATCCTTCTCCACCTCTTAGAGTATCCTCATCTTTTCCACCACGAAAAGAATCATTTCCTGCACCACCATTAAGGGAATCTATACCTCGAAAACCGTATAACAAATCGTTTCCAAAATTACCATTAAGGGTATCATCTCCTTCCAGTCCGTAGATATTGTCACCATTATTGTCTCCATTAATGAGATTATTTCCTGTCGTACCAATTTTATTTTCTGCCAAGAGATTTCCATCCCGGAGCTGAAGTATCTCCCGGATCCCTTCTTTATTTTGAACAAATAAAACTGGTTCGCCTCGTTGATGACCAGGGACATCAGCAAAAGTACCAGATAAATTTTTAATATCACTTTCAGGAGTAAATTCAGCATCTAGACGAATTGGCGGAGCAGACTTTCCTTCTTTAGCCTCATCATTCATTTCCATCTCTGAGTCCCCTGCCTGACTCATTTCCATGTCATCCATGGTTTTCATGTCATCATCACTATGTTTACCCTCACCATGTTTACCATCATCTCCTCCATGTCCGTGGTGCCCTCCTCCAGTGTAAGTCCAAACCTTCACCTGCTCTTCACTCTCTGCTAACTGTTCTTTGTCAACAGCCAATGTAGTAATGTTAGCAGAATTAGTTTGAACAGTAGTATTAAAAGCTTCCTTAGACAAATCAAAATCAGAAGTAGGAACAATATCATCTTCAGGTTCAGGTCGCTGCAGTAGATAACCAGAGGTAATCTCAATCTCCCCTGTATAATTTTCATAGGGACTAACAGCATCTATTACTACTACATCACTCCCATCAATATTTTCATCTAGCTTGATCTTTTTCTCAATATCAATACCATTTAAAATCGTTAATTTGCCCTTATTGGTGATATAGATATCATCAAAGTTATCTCCATTAGCATCTCCCACTGCTATATTGAGATTATTCTCTAAATCATCTTCATTAGAGGTTAATCCATCCACAAGTATACGGGTAAGCAGCTGAAAATCGCCACCATCGTAAATCTCAATAGAGACCCCGTCTTCTGTAACGATACCAGTAACTATGTCAGCAAAGTTATTCCCATTAATATCACCAGTAGCAACAGATCCTTTTTCTCCCTCAATATTATTTACTCCTTGAAAAGGATTAAATTGAGTAATTTGTAAGCTAGTATTATCACCATCAACATCTGTTATACCTTGTTCTTGGAGATTAAATAATGACCTACCATCAAATACTCGAATTGTATGATCTCCTTCAATCTCCATAGCAACAACATCAGTAACATTATCCGTAACATTATTGCCGTTAAATGGTAGCAAGGAATTAACATCATCAATATTAATATCTACCCCACCTGTGAAATTTGAACCAAAAGGTCTCAAATTAAGGCTTGGTCCTGTTATACCACTACCCCGGAGTAGTTCTATACTTGTACCATCAGCATCTCCTTCTTCATTGCTCAAACCCAACCAAGTATCATTTGTATTCAAAATCACCCGCACAACTGCCATCATACCTGCATCTTCATGGAACAGAATATGACAATGGTTAACAAAGCTACCGTCATAGTCTTTGAACTGCATATAAATTCTGACCAAGGAAGCATCACCATCAGTTTCTGCTACACCGTATGGGTTCGTGTCTGTAACTGTACCATCCTGATAAGTGGGAGGTAGAGCAATGGTATCCCCTTCTATATAAGGTAGATAGGTATTATTTAAATCTGCTAGTCGCTTACCGTTAATATCTAAAACTGTAAAAGGATTTTGGTGAATGTGGAATGGATGCCATTCTAAGAGGGGAAGATCTGGAGTAAAACTTTCTTCTTTTAACCCAGAGATGTTAAAAACATTCCATATTTCCGCTGTACCTAACATAGGCATTGTCAGTGGAGTCTCATTTCCTCCTGCAAAATACCCGCCATTAATTCTATAAGTTCCCTCAAATGTCTTTACTTCTAGGTCATCTGGAGCATTGCCTTCAGCGATCGCGCCACCAATATTTGCACTCCAGATATATGTGCGTTCCCGTTGTACACCAATACCATTCTCAGCTGAATCTACTCTTTCTATCAGTGCTTCAACTCTTGTTGCTAGGCTATCATAGGCTTCTGGAATAGGACTAGCCTCATTTTCTAGACCCGTTACATCAAAGGTCATCAAAACCTGGGGTCCCCAAGTATAGTGACCATCATCAAATCCTTGAGATTTCTGGCCTTCTTTTAATTTATTGGTCATTGTCTGGATCAACTCTGGGCTATCTTCACCAACAATTTCTGGGGTACCATTAGAGAGTAAATAATACTTACCTGGTTCTTCAAAAGAATGATCTATAGTTATCCGTTGCCCTGGTTGAAAGATTGGTGAATCCTCCATAGTTCTGCGGATTTTTTCTGTCGCCCGACCTGGAAAAGAATCACCATCAAGACCTACATAAGTCATTTCCTGGAGGGTAAGAATTACATTACCATCATCATCAATCCCTTCTTTGTATAACTGAAGTATATGGTGAGAATTAACATCTGCATTCAAGAGTGAAAATGTTTGTAACTCACCAGTCTTTAATTCAAGTGTGGGATTGTATTGGCCATTAATAGTGTGAATAACGTTTTCTGCTGGTGCCTCTAAAACACCACCGCCATATTCAAATAGATTGGGATTATTTGTACCATCTTCGTTTCTACCCAGAGGTCGTTCGGGGTCATAGAGATCTGGTAATGCATTGTAACCTATAAATGGAGCATCCGATAGCTCATAAATGGGGTCACCATTATCCGTAAATCCCTGGATTTCTATAGGTGTACCTGCAGGTAATGAAATATTAGGGTTTTGGTTGAGTGGGTCGTCTGGTGAACCTTTTCGATCTACTTGCTGAAGGCCAAAAGTATTAAGGGTCATCAAATAGAAGTTTTCTGAGCTTGGGTCCCATTTATTTAGGTCTGGTTCATCGAATCTAGGGTTAACTTGCATTACTCCGACTAACCCCGCTGCTAGTTGGGTATTAGTCTGTCCATGAAAGTGAGGGTGATACCAGCTCATACCCAAAGTTTGGTCTGTGGGAACCTGAATATCATATTCAAAGGTTTCTCCAGAATCTATTAAATGTAGCACATTATCAGCACGACCCCTAGGAGATGTATGGAAACCGTGGGTATGTATGTTAGAGAATACATTAGCTGCGTGATTTCCTGCTTCTTCTATTTTAGTTAAATTATTTGTCAGAGTAAGTTTTACTTTGTCCCCTGGTTCAGTAATGAACAATGGTCCAGGAATTCTAGGGTCCAAAGCTGTACCATCAGGACCCTTACCCTGATAGACTCTAAGTGCTTCATAAGGAGTATAGCTAGGTTCTCCATCAATAGGACTGGGTAACCACGGTACTCTACCATCTCCTGACCTAAGAATTCCCAGCCCTGGTACCTCTAATTGGTCTACCTCTTCCATTGAGATTTGTGCTTCTAATACCTCATTTGGGCCCCAGCTCGAAAAGTAATCTCCGGTGCTTGCTTCTGGGTTATTTTGCCACTCTTCAATTGGATTATAAAAGGGAACTACTTTATCTGGGTGAGGCAATACATCAAGATAATTATCTGGATTAAAGCCTTTACTCCATGATTCAAAGTTTTCTTGACCAATAGTCTTAGCGTCTCGTAGTGCAATGTCAGCCATAATTATTAATTTTTACTCCGTTAAACTAAGTACAATGATTAATATGGATATTTTTACTGTCCTAAAAGCCTAAGGATTTCAACAAGAGTCAAAGTTCAAGCGCAGATTAACGTTTTGCTTTCTGGCGCAAAGCTCTCCTCAAATAGATTACCCGCACCTTTAGTCACCCTCTTGGAAGGGGGTCGAGGTTAGCTACGCCTGCCTCTGCTTCTGTTTGTCTTATACTGCCTGTCTGGGACTAATAAATCTATTTGCTAGTCCTAAAGATGTCAGGGTATTGGTTGATACAACCCTTGAATTATCATAAAATATTGGGCTACCGACTTAAGCTAATCGATTTGTTGAACCTTTCAGTCTATAATCATAAAACTAGTAAAGCACCCTCAATAATGTTGTTGTTATTGGGTTTCTGCCAGCACTAAAGATTCAAATTAACTTCTACTCGAATGCAACCTACTACTTACTACATAATTAACTTTTACTTAAACAAATATAATAAATTATAAATTTAAAATATTTATTAAAAAAATATTAAACTTCTTTACAGAATATATTTTTTGTTTCTTGGGTAGTACATCAAGAAATTGATGGATGACGTTTATGACTTTGTCAGTGATCCTACATTTATTTCAATTAATTACCACCAAAAATAAAAAAATGTCAGCACTATAGTAATATATATAGTGGAAAAAAATTTTTTAGCGCAAATATTAAGTATTTATAGTTGAAAAACTAAAACCAAAGGGTCAGGATCATGGATTATGAATTGTTTGTCCACATTGTCTGAAATTTATTCTTAGTGGCCATCATATAACGACTTCATAACTGATGAGTTGATCACAAAATTTTAAATGTTCAACTGTGTCAGAAGAGGATAATCTTAGATAACGCTAATTAATTTGAACTAGATCCTTAAATATACCTTAAATGTAGAAAAAAGACTACAGTTAAGCTAGAAAAATTAAATAGATAAAAGCTAGAAAAATTAAACAGATAACTATGGCATACAAGAACGCAGTATTAGATGACAAAGCACTGCAAGAAGGCTTAAATAGTATCAATCCCAAATTTGGGGACTTTTGTACTCGTGTAGCAGGTGAAGCATGGGGTCTACCAATAATAGACCAAAAAACCAAAGCTCTAATTACAGTAGCAATAGATGTAGTTAATCAAGATCATGTAGGTCCTGGAAACCCATTTGGTGCTCATGTTAAAATGGCAATGTCTCAAGGAGCTACTTTTGAGGAAATAGAGGAATTGCTAGTATTTACCTGTGTTTATGCAGGATTTAATAAAGCAGCAGGTTGCTTCGGGGCTCTCGGAGAATTAAAAGACGAATTAAACGAATTATTCCCACCAAAATAATCATAAGCATTTTCAACAGCTTCGACTAACTCGGAGTATGATTGATTCGTCTAGTCCAGAGTAAATTTGCCAGGAATTGAAAATCTTGGTAGAAAATTAAATAACAAATAGTAGTAGCATGATTCTCATTGAAGCACTGAAGCTAAACTAAACAAGCTTCAAAAATCTTTGGGTCAGTTCAGCAAAACTATAAATAAACTTGTAATATCTGAAAAGCCAAGATAGTAAACTATGGTATCAGCTCTGATTAATAAAGGAAAAGTTGCTGACTATTCTAGTCGTGATCAAGAAGCACAAGTAGCTTTCTATGTTCTTCTGTGGAAAAGAAAAGGAATAAGCCTCAAATTATTTGATGACTATTGGAGAGACGTTCACGGACCAGTTTGTGGTCGTTTACCAGGTCAGTACCAATATTGGCAATTTCATGTTGCTCACAATGATGGGGGAGTATGGCCTAGTATAGGAGACTTAGTAGATGCTTCTTCTGCAGAAGAAAACTTTGATGGCATTGCTGAGCTAACCTTTAAAACAGTAGAAGACCGGAACAAATGGTTCAATGCAGCAACTATTTTGATGGATGATGAGCATAACATTTTTAGTAAAGCCATAGGTTATAATACCAGCCCCGGTAACTCTATTACTTTTAAAGATGGAATTGAAAATGGTTCTCCTAATGGCTATCTGGGGCTAGAAAAGTATCATTGTATGATCAGGAAAGCTGATGGAGTCAAATTAGAAGACTTTCGCTCATACTATAAAGAGAACTTTGCACCGGCTCTAGCCAAGATGGCTCATGTCTTGAAACTACGATTACATCTATTTGATGAAGTTGATAACACAAGACCAGATGCCGATGGAGTATCTCACTCTGAATTACCAGAACTAAATTATCAAGCTGCTGTAGAAATAGCTTACTGGAACCGCTTAGAACTAGAACTACTTTTCGCATCTAAAGATTTTAAAAACTTAGTAAGCGAACACAGTAAGTATGTCAAAGAAATAAGACCATTTCCAGAAAGAAGTGCTTACACATTTGTCAATGATGGTAAAATGACGCTGGCAGGCCAACGAAGTTCAACAGTAGCACAACTAATTATGGATATTGGAGCTGCCAATCAACTACAAGATGATATAGTTGATCTAATGTTGAAGAATCAGTTGACTGATTAATTTTTAAGTTTTCCAAGTAAAAAAACAATTAACAGGGATATTATGGCACGCACAAGTTACTACAAAGACTTAGCAGCAGATTACTCTAGAGCCGTTCCAGTAGCTACTGATGTTGCTAAAGAGATGATTGCTTTGGCAGAAAAGATATGCAAGATGAAAGAAGCAACATTACCAACGATCGGAGATGACTACACATTAGAACAGATAGAAAAAGAAAATAAAGATTGGTGGCCTACTCATTGTGAAGCTTTGAGACAAGGACGCGGTGATATTTTAACGGATGAGTATCGGAATGATTTAGTTTATTTTTGCCAAGATGGACCTTATCAGGGTCTAGAACAACAAAAAGAACGGGAAAAGCATTGGTGGGCATTAATTTCTCAACCAGGAGTTATTATGACTTGGCCAATTGTCATGTTTTATGGAGAACATACATATTTTGAATGGAAGAGTGTGGATCTTGAAACTAACGAAACTATTGCTAAGGGAAATGTGACTTGGGTACGTCGTGGTCATAGAGGTGGTTGTTATTTGAAAACTGAACAATTAACGTTTTACCGCGATGTGTTTGCTGATCAATCACTATTGAAGTTAATTACGACATAAGACAAACATTGATTGTCTTAAATATTTAAGAATGTTAACTTTTACATTCCTTGAATTGTCATAAGGTAGACTGGAAAACATTATTACTTGTTTATTACTACCAAAATATTTAGATTGATCAGAAAAAGGGGTTACATTTCCTGAGGATACAATTGTAGGTTTTAGTCTTGCAAATAAACAATGGTAATGTGAAACCCTGAAAAAGCCTTACTAGGACTTATATCAGATCCAGAAGAATAGTTATAATTAAGGCTCGTAGTAGAACTAAAGCCTGATTTATATTATGCTAAGTTCTACTACAAGCAATAGCTTTTTTATTACTTACTTATTATCCGAGTATTAAATATTATAGCAAGGACTTATGTGGGTGAGCCCAGGGACCTAGTTGTTTTCATTAATGTTTATTGTTAAAAACAACGATTTATCCATCCTAGAAAACCGGTTTATTTACATAAGTCCTAATAACGTTAAACTATTCTTTCATTAGACTACAGAAAAAAATCAGGAGAAAAAAAATGGTGGCAGCAACAAAAGGCAAAATTGGAGTTTTAATTGAAGACCACTTTGATTCTACAGAATACCGTAAATTTAATGAATTTTTTCCTGAAAAAGGCTATGAAGTAGAATATATTACTCATTTATGGGGGCAAAAAGAATTACACTTTGCTTCTAACCCAGAGAACAATGTTATTGAAGAAAAAGTGACAGTTAGCACAGAAGTTAACGATATTAAGCCTTCAGACTATAAAGGTATTATATGTATTGGTGCTTATGCTATGGATCGGTTGCGTTATCAGGTAAACCCTAAAAAAGGCGAAAAAAACCAAGCACCAGCAGTAGCATTTTTGCGCAATGCAGTCAATACAGAAAATGTAAAGTTAGGAGCAATTTGTCATAGTTTATGGCTGTTTTGTGCTGACAATGAAATGCTTAAAGATAAAAAAGTAACTTGCGCTCATAATATCATTTGTGACGTAGAAAATGCTGGAGCTAATGTAATATTTGATGGGGAACAAACGGCAGAATTAGTTATTGATGGTAACTTAATCACAGCAAAGCACCCTGGTGTAACCGATGAATTTATGGAAAAATTTATCGAAGCGATCGAAGCTAGCTAAATATTAAGGTAGTTCTTTTGAATCATCTGATGAAAATTATAATGTGCCAAGAATAACGACATGAAGTAAAAAAAATTGGACATAATGATTGGATTTAGATATTGATTGTGATACTATAAAAAGATTATGTCTAATTGATTAAAGGAGGTAACTAATAGCTTTAGTCTCATATGAGTGGTATGGATCAAAGTTAGTAATAGTTGATTGATTTGATTCAAGTTTTAACAGTAGGGATGACCAGAAAATACTATGAAAATATAAAGACTAAAGACTTACAAGTCTAGCGCTTGTGCTTTGACTACTAAGAAAGATTTGAATTCTACGGTCAACCTAGAAAACTTTATGGTTAAAAACGATGGTTGACTGTAGGCAACAACAACAAGAGATGAAAACAAATAATTATCCTACTCCTTGCTGATAACTGACAATAGATAATTATGATAATAGTTAGTTGGCTTGAGTTTCAAGCAATAATGTAACTACTATTGTAGATTTACGGGCTGCGGTTACTGGTCTGCTGTGAAACAGCAACTAAGCTACCAAAATGCTCTTGAATAAGTTTGGGTAATTTCTTGAATAAGTTTGGGTAATTTTAGGAGAACAGCTAGAGATATACTATTTTTATTAGGAGTCACCCATAACCTAGGTTTTATTAAAGAAGATTGTATAATAGTGAAAAATAATATGCAGGGAAATAAACCCGGTTTTTTTTGTTTGGGTTGGTTAGTCCTGATAATAACCTTTTAGCTGAGACAAAAAACATTAAAAAAACTTGTAATTAAAGATAATTAAAAAATGACTACTCCAGTAGAGTTTACTTTTTCCGACTTGATCGCCGGGTATGTTACAAACTTCGACTCAGGCACAGATATTTTTGGGCTCAAAACAACAGATGGCAGAGAATTTAAAGCCAAGTTAACTCCTACTAGTTATGCTAAGCTAGTACAAAACTTAGACGAAGCATACCCAGATGCTACAGGTGCTATGCGATCGATGCTGGTGCCTGGTAGGTATGTATTCACTTATGGCGTTTTTTACCCAGATAGTTCCATATTTGAAGCTAAACAAATAGTATTTGTCGGTCGTCAAGCAGATGACTATATATTTGAAAAATCAAACTGGTGGGTACACCAGGTTCGCTCCCTAGCTAATTTTTATGTCAAAGCTCAATTTGCTGGTGAAGAAATAGACTACCGCAACTATCGCACAACTTTAAGTCTTTCTGGTGTAAGGTCTCAGGTGAATTTCCGACAAGAAACAGATACTATCTCCCGGATGGTTTATGGGATGGCTACAGCATATATGATGACTGGGGAAGAAATTTTCCTAGAAGCAGCTGAGAAAGGTACTGAATATCTGAGAGACCACATGAGATTTGTGGACTTAGATGAAGGTATAGTTTATTGGTATCACGGTATCGATGTGCAAGGGGAACGAGAGCAGAAAATTTTCGCTTCAGAATTTGGTGATGACTATGATGCTATTCCCGCTTACGAACAAATTTATGCCTTGGCAGGTCCATTACAAACTTATCGCATTAATGGCGACCCTAGGATAATGGACGATACCGAGAAAACTATTAAGTTATTCAACGACTTTTTTCTAGATAAAACTGATCGCGGTGGTTATTACTCCCACCTAGATCCTATTACTCTAGATCCTCTGAGCGAGTCATTAGGTCGGAACAAAGGTACTAAAAACTGGAACTCAGTTGGTGACCATGCACCAGCATATCTAATTAATCTCTGGTTAGCGACAGAAAAACCTGAATATGCAGATATGCTCGAATACACTTTCGATACTATTGAAAAGCGTTTTCCAGATTACGAAAACTGCCCCTTTGTCAATGAAAAATTCTTTGAAGACTGGAGTGCAGATCATACTTGGGGATGGCAGCAAAACCGGGCAGTAATTGGTCACAATATGAAAATTGCTTGGAATTTGATGCGGATGAATAGCCTCAAACCTAAGGATACTTATGTTGAACTGGCAAAGAAAATTGCTGAGGTGATGCCAGCAGTAGGGAGTGATCAACAACGAGGTGGTTGGTATGACGTGGTGGAAAGAGCATTAGGAGAAGATGAAAAAAATCATCGTTTTGTTTGGCATGATCGCAAAGCTTGGTGGCAGCAAGAACAGTCTATTCTGGCTTATTATATTCTTGCAGGAACTCTTAAAGATCAAGAATATCATCGTTTAGGGCGGGAAGCTGCAGCTTTTTACAACGCCTGGTTTCTGGATACAGAAGATGGTGGGGTTTATTTCAATGTTCTTGCTAATGGTATCCCTTTCTTGGCAAGTGGTAATGAACGAGGTAAAGGTTCCCACTCTATGAGCGGTTATCACTCTACAGAATTATGCTATCTAGCTGCAGTTTATACTAATCTATTGGTTACTAAGCAGCCAATGGATTTTTATTTTAAGCCTATTCCTAGTGGTTTCCCTGATAATATTTTACGAGTATCACCAGATATTCTGCCTCCTGGTAGCATTAAAATTGGTTCTGTAGAAATTGATGGTAAACCTTACAGTGATTTTGATGCGGATAAACTTTTTGTGAAGTTGCCTGATACTAAGGAACGGGTGAAAGTTAAGGTCAATATTGTACCTAATTAATTAGACAAGAAACACTATGGGTGAAACCTAACCCCCCTGGCCGTCGCCTTGAAGGAGATGGCCATGGGGAGAGGTATTAAAGTCCAGTAGAGTGGGTTTCGTTGGGCGACATTAAAAGTATTTGCGCAACATTTCGCAGGAAAGCGTAACGCGCCGAGAATAATTGTAGAGTATGCAGTATGGGGTACTTGACATTTCATGAAGGTACCCTGCTACACTCTTAATCTACTATATCCGTGGCATAATTTGTATGAGCTACCCTCAACCTAACCTAAATCTAAAACACCTAAATATTATTTAACTAAATAAAATGGCAATAGAAATTAATATTAAAACAGAAGAAAAAATTAAAGTAGTAGAACTAAGTGGAGATATTGATGCTAGTACAGCACCTGATATTCAAAAACAAGTTATACCTCTAGCAGAAACAGGTAGCAGAATTTTGATGGATATGACTAAGGTACCATATATGTCTAGTGCTGGGTTACGAATGTTACTATCATTACATCGACAAACAAATGCCAAGGAAGGAAGAACCGTATTAGTAGGACTTTGTGAAGAACTTCAAGATACTATGTCTGTGACTGGGTTTTTAGACTTTTTGACAACTGCTGAAACAGTTGATCAAGGTAGGGAAAAACTCTTGGAAGAAACAAACGAACCCAAATAAACTAACACTATGCTAGTTGATTTAAACAACAAAACTTCTATCGTGCTCGTACTAAAAAATATATTCACAAAGATTCATGTTACAAGAGCGTATTGATATCCATCCTACCCACAGTCATGGTGACTTTAAGCTCCGTAGTGGAAAACCTTTTCCATTCGGTGCAACTATGGTGTCTGGAGGAGTAAACTTTTCCATCTTCTCTTCTTATGCTACATCTTGTACATTGGTTTTGTTTCAAAAAGGTGCTTTAAAACCAATGGCAGAAATTCCTTTTCCTGAAGAATTTCGGATAGGGAATGTTTATTGTATGATTGTCTTTGATCTTGATGTTGAGAACATCGAATATGGCTATCGCATGGATGGACCGAATAATTTCCATGAGGGTCAATGGTTCGACAAAAGTAAAATTCTCATGGACCCCTATGCTAAGATTATTGGGGGTAGGGATGTTTGGGGAAAAACACCAAACTGGGATGATATTTATCAACACCGGGGGAGAATTCCCTATGATGATTTTGACTGGGAAAATGACCGCCCACTAGAAATTCCACCACAAGATCAGATTATCTATGAAATGCACGTTCGTAGCTTTACGGCTCATCCTTCTTCTGGTGTCAAACATCCAGGCACATTTGCTGCTATTCGCGAAAAAATTCCTTACCTCAAAGAATTAGGTGTTAACGCGGTGGAGTTGATGCCTATCTATGAATTTGATGAGTTTGAAAATTCTCGGCCCAGCCCCATCACAGGAGAAATGCTCTACAATTATTGGGGTTATAGTACAGTCGGGTTTTTTGCTCCTAAGGCAGGGTACGCAGCGACAGGTAAGTTAGGAATGCAGATGGATGAGTTAAAAACTCTAGTTAAAGACCTGCACAAAAATGGGATTGAAGTAATTCTTGACGTTGTTTTCAACCACACAGCAGAAGGAAATGAAAACGGTCCGACAATTTCTTTCCGGGGTATTGACAATAAGACATATTATATGCTAACACCAGAAGGTTATTATTTTAACTTTAGTGGTTGTGGCAATACTATTAATTGTAATAACCCCATTGTTCGTAATGTGGTGTTAGATTGTTTGCGCTATTGGGCAAGTGAATATCATATTGATGGTTTCAGATTTGATTTGGCTTCAATTCTTGGACGTGACCCCTGGGGCGCACCTTTAGCAAATCCTCCATTATTAGAAACTTTGGCTTTTGACCCAATTTTAGCTAACTGTAAGTTGATTGCAGAAGCTTGGGATGCTGGTGGTTTATATCAAGTGGGTTCCTTCCCTGCTTTTGGACGTTGGGCCGAATGGAATGGTAAGTATCGCGATGCAATTCGCAAGTTTATTAAAGGTGATTGTACTGTAGGGGAAATGGCACAAAGGATACAGGGTTCTCCAGACCTCTATGCTTGGCAAGGTCGTGGACCGGCAACATCTATTAATTTTATTACTGCCCACGATGGTTTTACTTTGGCTGATTTGGTTTCCTACAATGATAAGCATAATGAAGCTAATGGTGAAAATAATAATGATGGTGCTAATGATAACGAAAGTTGGAACTGTGGGGCAGAGGGTTGGAGTGATGACCCTGGAATAAATGCTTTGCGTAGCCGTCAGATGCGAAATGCGATCGCAATTATGATGGTTAGTCAAGGTGTTCCTATGTTGCTGATGGGAGATGAAATAGGGCGGAGTAAAAATGGTAATAATAATACTTATTGCCATGACTCAGAACTAAATTGGCTAAATTGGGAGCTTCTGGAAACTAATGCTGAGTTATTTAGGTTTGTGAAGAATTGTGTGGCATTTCGGAAAGCTCACCCTATATTGAAAAATCAGAACCATTTCCGAAATCAAGATTATGTAGGTAGTGGAAAATCTGATATTACTTGGCATGGTACTCAAGCTTGGAATGCTGACTGGTCAGATAATTCTCGAACTTTGGCTTTTATGCTTTGTGGTAAACATGCTACAGAGGTGACAAAGCAAGATAATGATATTTATGTAGCAATGAATATGCACTGGGACTCTCTCTGGTTTAACATTCCCGGTTTATCAGATGGGAAACATTGGCATATTTTTGTTAATACTGCTTGTGCTTCGCCAGAAGATGTTTGGGAACTTGGGAGCGAACCTGTTTTAGAAAATCAACATGGGTTATTACTTGGGGATCGATCTATAGTTATTTTAGTAAGTAAATAAAGTCGGAAATGATATTATAGAGCTTATGATCATATCTATGAATTGGGAGTAGGGAGGTTGAATAGAATATCTGTATAGATTAGAGGATATCAGGTGTATTGGAGTATTTTTTAATCTTTTTCTCGTATAGCCTAATTCTCACATATGACTCCTGAGTCAAAAAATTAATCCCGGGCATTGATACTAGAAGGGTTCTCTAAAGAGGCTAAAAATTTCACAATGACCTGAAATTGCTACAATAGAAAAAAAATCAACAACAAAGGAAAAATTATGGCTTTTACGGCAGACTTAGAAATAATTAAAGATAGTTTTGTTAAAATAACGTTATCTGGAGAGTTAGATGGGGCGACAGCTGCTGATTTTAAAACAAAAGTAGAGGAGGCAGCAGCAAAAAAGCCGACAAAACTTTTTTTAATGATGCAAGACTTAACATTTATGGCAAGTGCGGGTCTACGGGTATTGATTTTCGCTAAACAAAAAATGGGAACAGATGTTAATATTTATATGGTAGGGGTTCAAGAGATGGTAAAGGAGACTATTAAAAAAACTGGTTTCGATAAAAGTGTTTATTTACAAGAGCTCGATGACTATCAGAAGTCGATATCATAACTAAGATAGAAGTTTAACTCTCCTGGCGGGAAGTCCTGTTCTCTAATTTTCAATAAGCGTGTCCTATGGGAAAGTGAGAATAGAATATATTATTATTAACACAGGAGAAGAATATCTTGACAGTTCAATAAAAATTTACTTTACTTATTTAAAGTTATACAATACTAAGTGATATTATTGTAGCAATATGAGTAATGAGCGAAAACTAAGTAAATAAGTATCTTGAGCTTCCTGGCGATTTTGTTGCCTGGGTCGTGATAAATTACATACTGCGGTTAGTGGCATAAGAGTGAAACACCTAAGCTATCTCCAAAGCTTATGCAATTCATGTTCCATGTAAGTTTGGATAAGTTTAGTAGAACTGTATTACCTCATAAGTGGAGCCCAAATTTTTGAGGCTGAATTACCCAGTTGTCCCTTATGTGCAACTTCAGAAGTATCTGAATAGCCTATTAGAGTTCTGGGATAATTAATCTCAAACCCTTAGAATATTTGAGTAAAGATTGAGTTTGTGTAGATGTCTACTAGACAAAAGTAGGGGCGAATTGTAATTCGCCCACACCATCCATAATTGTGACTCAATTTGAGAGGAAGGAAAATAACCTAATTTAACTGATGACTGCTATAATTAAAATTAATAAATAAGTCACAGGAAAATCTCATGATACCTGTCAAAGTTAGGGAGAAGTTTACCTAATCAACAATAAAGCAATATAATGATATGTTACTAGTCCGCGAAAATAATGCTACGATTTAATGTACTTACTCCCTATTTTAAATGGAGATTTGATATTATAAATCAAAAAGGTAGGGCTAGGTTGCAATTATTTCCTAGTCATCAGTGCCTAGCCTCTATATTATTAATAGGTTAAGGGTATTATCAACAATGGAATCTATAGAAGAAAACCTTAGAAAAGAACTAGATGGGTTGCGACAGGAAATGGCCAAAGTAGAAGAAGAACTAGCAGCCTTCCGACTAGCCCAAAAGGTATTAACAGAAGTAACAACAGGATGCAACTCTAACCCAGGAGGGATTATTAGAGCAGCTTTACAAAAAACTTTAGATGTTTGTGCTGATGTAACTGCAACTGAGAAGGGAAGTTTATTTTTACTAGATCCTACATCTAAGAAAGTAGTAGACGCTATTCTTACTCGCACTGAAGTAACCTCAGAACAACGGGCTAAATTGATAGGTAATGTTAGAGACAAAGGGCTTGCAGGTTGGGTAAGTCGTCATCGTGAGATAGGATTAATTACAGATACAGAAGATGATGATCGTTGGTTAACTTTACCTAATCAACCTTACATCGTTCGTTCAGCATTGGGGGTTCCAATTATCAATGGTCAAGATTTGCTTGGTATTATTACTTTATTGCACTCTGAACCTAATCATTTTACTAAGAGAATGGCAGAGTCAATGGAGGCAACTGCAGAACACATAGGGTTAGTTCTAGAAAATGCCAGACTTTATGGGCAACTAGATACTTATTCCAAAGCTCTTGACAATGAATTAGAAAAGGGTAGACAAATTCAGATAGATTTTCTTCCCTACGATATCCCTCAGTTGGATAATTGGGAAATAGTTGCCTGTTTTCATCCAGCAAAGCAAGTAGCCGGAGATTTTTACGATGCTTTTACCCTGCCCAAGGATCAAATAGGGTTGGTTATAGCAGATGTTTGTGATAAGGGAGTCGGTGCAGCATTGTTTATGGCTTTATTTCGCAGCTTAATTCGTATCTTTTCTGTTGGGGAAAGTAAATTACAAGAAACTGCAACTTCAGTTAATTTAATTCACCAGAATGCTCTTCAAGCTGTTCGCCTTACTAATGACTACGTTGTGCAAAACCATTGGCAAATGAGTATGTTTGCTACATTATTTTTTGGGGTGCTAGATCCAGAGACAGGTTTAGTTAGTTATGTGAATGGAGGACATGAACCACTTTTTATTATTAATCAAGATGGTATCATAAGGCAAATACTAAATTCTACTGGACCTGCTGTAGGGATGATGCCAAATATGAAGTTTGAAATTCAGGAAGTTAAGTTAGAGCCTGGAGAAATGCTCATAGGTTATACTGATGGCGTGACTGAAGCTAAATGTCCTGAAGGAAAGTTATTTACAGACAAAAGGCTGAAAGAATTGGTGGAAAAACCGGCTAATTCTGCATTAGAATTGATGAGTCGCATTAAAGAGAAATTATTTGATTATATAGCAGATGCAGCACAATTTGATGACATTACGGTGTTAGCTGTGCGAAGAAGTTAGATCAAGCTATTAGTAAAAAGATCAAAAACAGGAGAATTTATGGAGGCATTAAAAGTACAAGGAAAGCTAGATAGTCTAGGAAAAATTCGCGAATATGTTAAGTCAGCAGCAAAAGAAGCAGGTTTAGAAAAGAAACCATCATATAACTTATGTTTAGCAGTAGATGAAATAGCAACAAATATTATTACTCATGGCTATAATGATAATGGATTAGAAGGAAACATATATGTAGAAACTAAAATAGATGAACAAAGTTTAACTATTTATATTGAAGATACTGCGATACCTTTTGATCCTAAGAAAAAAGAAGCAGTTACCCAAGAAGATTTACAAAAAAGTTTAGAAGAACGTCCAATTGGTGGCTTAGGAATTCACTTGGTACAAGAAAGTGTTGATGAATTTATTTATGAGTATAAAGGGGATCGTAATCGTAATATTTTAGTTGTGAATAGGATAACAACATAATAGACTTTGCTAGTGGGTGGCTATAGTTTTTTTGATCGCGATAATACTCTACATCACTAGCACTTTTTGTTTTAGCGATAATTAAAGGAGAGTAGGAGTATTTTTTATGTATGGGTTGTTTACTAAAGACTACTCACTTAGAAAGCTTTTCAAATTTTTTCTTTTCAGATATAATTTGATTATATTCTATTAATGTTTTCAATTGCTAAAAATTAATACTGATAACTGATAACTCTTTTGCTTCCTTTGGAGTAGTGATTTATATACTCTAATATTTTGTTCATTAGTATTTTTTTTTACAAAAACGACCCTACAATTATCGCTTAATTTTTATTTTGGAGACGTCTATTGATTTGATTTTTAATTTAATTCAAAAGAAGAGTTATTTTACTTCTTTCTCTATTCTTTGGGTTTATCTGCTGAGATGGGCTCTATATTATTAATTAACAGAATCAGAGTATTATCAGCAATGGAATCTACAGAAGAAAACCTCAGAAAATAACTAGATGGGTTGCCACAGGAAATGGTCAAGCTTGAAGAAGAACTAGCAGCTGTCCGAGTTTTACTTACAAGAGCAGATACGGTGATTGATGTGATATTATTAATGGGATATATATTTTTTATTTCCTCCTTATTCTCTAATATATACTTTATCAAGCAGGAAACTGCTATAATATTTTGAATCAAAACTATTTAAAACCAGGTGACTTATTACAAGTTATTTCACCCAGTGGCTGTTTGGGAGAGTTGGATGCTTTCAAAAGAGGATTACAAATTTGGCGATCACATGGCTATCAAGTGGAACTCACTCCTAACTATGACAAGCAGTGGGGTTATTTAGCAGGTACAGATGAAAGTCGCTGTAGTCAATTAGTGGCAGCTATTAATAATGAAAATTGTCGTGGTATTCTTTGCTCTAGGGGTGGTTATGGCGCTACTCGTATACTAGAAAACTGGCAAGGCATCAATAATTATTCATCGTCTACTCCTAAATGGTTGATTGGTTTTTCTGATGTTACAGCTCTACTCTGGACTTTTAGCAAGATGGGCTTTCTCTGCATTCATGGTCCATTATTGGCTACTTTATCTGCCGAACCAAAGTGGTCAATTAAACGACTATTTGATTTGGTAGAGGGTCGGCCCCTAGAACCTCTAACAGGAAATGGTTGGGGTGGTGGCCAAGCAAAGGGATATTTAATGCCAGCAAATTTGACTGTAGCTGGTCATTTATTAGGTACTAAGTATCAACCAGATTTAACTGGGACAATTTTGGCTTTAGAAGATGTAAATGAAGCTCCTTACCGCATTGACCGAATGTTGACTCAGTGGCGTATGGCGGGTCTGTTGGAGCAGGTTAAAGGTATTGCTCTCGGGCGGTTTAGTAAGTGTTCCGGTGGAGTAGTAAATCATACTGAGTTTACTGTTGAGGAAGTATTGCGCGATCGCTTGGTGGATCTAAATATTCCCATTGTTTCTGACCTTCCTTTTGGCCATGATAGTCCTAATGCTGCTTTACCTGTGGGAATAGAGGCTAATCTTGATGGAGACAAAGGTATTCTAGAAATTAAGAGGAATTGACATTTTTTCTGGCTGTTAGGTCCAGGGAAACAAGCGATACTTATACTATTTGTCAAAAAAATACTATACCTGATACTGCTATCACATAATATATGTAAAAAAATTACTTATTCATATTATTGATAACTTGCTTACCTAGCCGGAGCAGGCGAATTAAAATTGTTTATTATACCTACTTTTTCTAAAGCATCAATGATAAACTGCTATCCTGTTAATGAAGCTACAACATCCTAGTTAATATTTAGTAGAATTTCCTTAAATATTTTCTCAAAAGGTCTGATGAATCTCCAAATATTATCCACTTCAGTTTTTGTTTTATTGCTAACCATAACCTTTCTATCAGGTTAATTTCTGGAGAATAAATTGGTTGAAATATGAGAATAATATTATCAATAATTGTTAGGTTTAATGGTTAATGATATCCAGCATTATTTACTTTAATTATATGTAAATCATTAGGGTAGTTAGTGGGAAAATATCTCCAAAAATCTTTTCAAACAAAAATCATCTAAATTATTAAACTTATAGCAAAAGCTTTCTCCTGAATTAGTTTCGTTCCAACCCATATAACCACAAATATTTATACTACTATTATTGAGTTTCTTAATCGCCTAACTATTTTTATTCAAAAAACTCTTGAGTTTTTCAATTTAAATAACTTTAATTTTAATTGAAGGATATTTCAATTGGTCGGTTAGATATTTTGATAATAATCCGTGGCTTTTCTTTACAAATACTTTTTCCTATATAACTAAGCAAGTATTTTTAAGAAGTTCCACACCCTCCATTGCACAAACAATATGATTTTTTTAATTATTTGCAGACGACACTAACACGCTTCCTAAACCTTTCAATTGCTTAATTTATAAATTGAGATCTTCAATTTTATATCTAGTCAAGAGATTCAAAATCTACATCCATAAGTGATTATTGATTCAGGTCATTAGTGAAAATATATTCTGCAAACTTTGGCAGACACAATTACCCAAAATATTTTCACTTTTTTTCTGGTTAAAAGCCTTTAGTTTTTATTTTTTCCCCCTAGAATTTTTCTGTTTTATTCAAATTTAGGTATTAAAATTATTTGTATAT
Source organism: Trichodesmium erythraeum IMS101 (assembly GCF_000014265.1). Classification (NCBI taxonomy): domain Bacteria; kingdom Bacillati; phylum Cyanobacteriota; class Cyanophyceae; order Oscillatoriales; family Microcoleaceae; genus Trichodesmium; species Trichodesmium erythraeum. The sequence continues at coordinate 7,660,490 of NC_008312.1, read as the reverse complement.
TTATACACCACCTGTATCATCAATAGGCGCGATTCCTTTTTAAAGGACAATAATAAATTCTTATATCATGATCTATTTATGCTATTAATCTTTGTGTTGCATACCAACTATCTATTAATACTATTTTAAATTGTATTTCATTATTTTTTATAGCTATTTTGTATCATTTATTCAACATGATATATTTTGCTTTTATTGTCAGTATCTGGGTCATAAATTCTGTAATCTATCTCTATGCAACAAACAGTTGTACGATGACATTCTAATAACATTGATATATATTCAATAGTATCTGCTGGTCTTATTAAGTATCAATATAATGCCTGTAGTTTTTGCTTGAAAAACAATTGCTGTCTGTCGGGATAATATTTATTGGAGTTCTTCGGCCCATTCCAGAATATTTAATTTAACAAGACACGCCATATTATTCACTGTTTTCATATCCAGTAAACTATAGCATTTTTTTTTGAGAAATGGTATCAGACCCCTGGCTAAAGATTTTACAACATTTATTTTACCGTAATCATTATTTTTTTATTTTCCTACCTTCAATACTTTTTTATGGCTATGGCTATCTTTAGCTTTTTTTACAAACAGTCTCTGATATAAAACATAACAAGACTTTTAATTTTTTAACTAGATCGCTGGAGTTAATTTATGCTTTATTTGGTCTTGATAATTACCCAATATGTTCATTTTTATTGTTTTTTTTGTTGAATTATCTACCCTTTTTTATCATATTTTTAAGAGTATTTAAACCCTTTTTTTTTTGAATAAATAATCAACTAAAATAGGGGGGGAGTTTATGAACGCGAAGTGTTCACCAACTCCCCCTTATTCTCAATAAGCTTTTCATTTGACTTGAATTATTATTCAGCTTAACCTGTAAATTCCTTGATATATCTATCTCTCAGCTAGCTTTTCACCACGTCAGGGTGCTGCGTCCTCAAGAATCCAAGGGTTTCATTCTCCTCAAAAAGTGTTGGGTGGTTTAGCGCAACTAGGGAGGGTGGAATTGGTATTGACGCTGTCCTCAAGACTACGAGCATTTACCTCAAAACTCCCAGACCATGATTTACATCGCCATGATTCGTCTCATGGTTCGGCGTTTAGCACCCATTGGTTACACCCCTATCCCTTTTCAAACAACCTCTAAGTTAGAGATTACTTTTCAATTTTGACTTGGGGGTACACTGAGCAATACCCAATTATTTAACTACCAAAGTTCGCAGACGATTTATTGCTGCCACTAACTCAAAACGTCGGAATAGAGCTAAATCTCCTTGTGGAAAAGGAACTAAAACATCCAAACTCTTGGATTCAATATCTGCCATAACAGCATCAATAATTTCTAATAATGTCCGATTACTATCCATATATTGTTTTTTAGCATAAACCATAGCGGCACCAATTGCCCTTAGTTGGTCTTTACTAACCAATTGTTCCACTGCAGAAAGATCAACATCTTCACTCCCAAACACGACTTCATCAAGATCTCGTACTTTTAAACGCACATCTCGTCGCCCCCGACTAGGGTCTAAACTTTCTGGTAATGGTATTCGCGATCGAATTACACCAAATTTTTCACCACCTTCAGCTGTACGACCAGTAGCATATTTTTCAGCAATCTCCTTAGCTTTTTCTGTAACTTCTTGGGCTTGGAAGTTTTCCATCGCAATGATTTTATCTGCTATCTCAAAATAGTCACCACTACCACCCATTACTAAAATAGTTGAGACTTGATAATCCGTATATAACTGTCGTACCTTATCAATAAAAGGTGTAATTGGTTCTTGTTCTTTAGCAATCAGTTCTTGCATTCGGCGATCGCGAATCATAAAATTAGTAGCTGCTGTATCCTCATCTACTAAAAACACAGGCGTAGTAGCTGTAGTTGTAGTTTCTTCAAGGTTACTATTTCCCAGACCGGCCTCCAAAGCTTCCATAATGTTTGCAGCTTGAGATGTACTACCACTAGCATTTTCAGTAGTAAACTGAGTAGTCGAACGATTTTGAGGCAACTGATTAATAAAAGGAGAAATATCTACACCAGCAACACTACGACCATCCTCTGCTCTAATTTTAATTGCTGCGGGATCTGTCACTACAAATTCACGTCCATCATCAGGAACATGATTATAAACCCCTCCTTCAATTGCTTTGAGGAGAGTAGATTTACCATGATAACCACCACCAACAATCAATGTCACCCCTTTAGGAATTCCCATACCAGAAATTTTACCTTGATTTGGGCATTCAAACTCTACTTCCAGAGAAGGGGGAGATTTAAATGGCACTACTTCCTCGGATGATAAAGGGCGATCATCAACTCCACTCCTACGGGGTAAAATTGCCCCATTAGCAACAAAAGCCACTAAATTTTTTTCTGGCAACTGTTTCCGTAACCAATCTGTATCTTCTACTGTTTCTACATGACGGCGACAAACATCAGCATCTAATTGTTCATATTTGAGAGTCCGGTGAACAATATATGGGATATCATCACAAAGCATTTCTGCTGCTTGCCTACCTAAAATCCTACGACCACCAGCAGGTAATCCTACTACTAATCGAACTTCTACACCCTTTTGACTGCTTAATTTTATAGGTTTTGCCCTTTCTAAAGCTGGGTTTGAGCCAGGGGCTGGCTTAGGAACTGGAGGCGCTAGCTTAATCAGGTATACTGATGTCCGTTCTAGAACTTCTTGTCCCATTTTAGTAATTGCTATCATTCCACTCTTGCCTGTCCCACGCCTTCCACTGACTTCGTAGGCCATTCTGTCAAATTTACGAGTCAGGAAATCTCGTAAGGCCATTTCTCTAATAGGAGTTTTATATAGTTCTGGAGGAAAGCCAGAAACAGTATAGGGCAACTGTACCCGAAGTTTACTAGGGGCTGCAAAGGGGTCTCCTTGAACATAGTCAATAATTAGGGTAAAGTCAGAAAATTGGTAACTACCTTGAATGTCTCTGTAGGCTTTGTAGTTAGCGTTATCTAAGTCTAAGAGTTTCTTCCTTAGAGTTTGTTGATTAGTCATTTTTCAGGTGTAAGATGTCGTTTTAGTTATCAGTTATCATTATCTCCGGCTGAAGCCAGAGGCTTGAAATACTGAAGTTTACTTTTTTATTCCCTTTAAAGGGAAGACTATTGACCTTATTTTTTGGTCATTTTATAGATTTGAGATTTAACGATTAATTTTTTAGTCAGTGCCCGTAATAATAGATCTTAATTTTAGAGATTAGAATATATTTCCACTAGTAACCAAAAAGCTTACACCAAAATTTATGATTATGCTCTAATAATAGCTATTGTTTTCAAGATGATGTAATTTAATGTAAACATTTTATAATACCTTAAAAATTATTTTATGTCAAGCTAAATACATAAAGTTTAACCCTGGTTAAACCTTCGTATATTAGAGCTCACGGGGTGACAAGCTAGCTGGAAAATAGATATATCAAGGAATTTACAAGTTAAGCTGAATAATAATTTAAGTGCAATGGAAAGCTTATTGGGAATAAGGGGGAGTTGGTGAACACTTCGCGTTCACCAACTCCCCACCCATATTTCAGGTTTATTTTTTATTCAAAAAAAAAGATTTTAAATCCTCTTAAAAATAAGATTATTCAAAAGGGTTGATAATTAAACAAAAAAACAATAAAAATGAATATATTGGGTAATTATCCAGACTAAATAAAGCAGAAATGGAGTCCAGCGATCTAGTTTAAACATTAAAAATATTGCTATATTTGATATCAGTGCATAAAACTGTACAAATATCAAAATCATCAGCTTTTTTTTCCTACCAATTCAATCTAAAAGTCGCCGAAAATACACAGGATTAGCTGATCTTAACAATCATTGACAAATAATATCTTTTCTGATCTGAATTTTGCTCCGAAGAATTTAGAGCAAATAAGCGTACAGTTTATCAATCATTCTTTTTCCGATAAGTCTTGATTAATTGTCATTAAATATTCTCGATATGCTTGAGAGTTATGGTAAGTTGCTCCATCCCAAAATATTGCCAATTTATTACCGGTCTTTGCTTCTGCAAATATTTAATGAATTCCATAGTACTTTTAGTATTTCCACTTTTTTAATTCTTGCACAATAAATTCTTTAGTTTGATAATCTAAAGCGCCATAATAAGTCTGTTTTTCTTTTTCATTTTTCATTACAATTTCTATTCTTTCATCTGTTTTTACCCAAGTAAAACCTAATATATCTATACATAGAAGAGAAAATTCATTAATGATAAAAACTGTCAAATTTTCAGCTTCTATTTCGGGTTACCATTTAGCTAACAACTTCTCTATATTTTTTTATTTTAGCTTTTACTAATTTATCATTTTTAGTAAGATTATTTTTTTAAGTTTTTTCTCAACTTATGCTCGCTTATTTCAGCAATTTATAATAACTTTGATTATACTAAAAAACCACATCATATTGCTTCTATAAATAGTTTTTTAAATCTGATAACCCAAGATAATCTTGTACCCTCAAGCACTAAATTGTTTCGTCTTTTTCGACCGCCTTTAAGTAACCTTGTTTCCCAAGATAGCTGAAGCATTAAACTTTTATTTCAGCAATTTATAATAACTTTGATTATACTAAAAAACCACATCATATTGCTTCTATAAATAGTTTTTTAAATCTGATAACCTAAGATAATCTTGTACCCTCAAGCACTAAATTATTTTGTCTTTTTCGACTGCCTTTAAGTAACCTTGTTTCCCAAGATAGCTGAAGCCTTAAACTTTCTCAACCATGAAATCATACTTGGTTTTTCCATTCGCTTTCTAAACTGCTGAGTTACATTTAATAATTCTTTGATTTCATGGTAGTATTTTTCCTGAAAAGCTCATTTTGACGGCCTAGACTATTTTAATTTCTGTGAGCTCTTTTTTTTGATTAATAAAATCATCTAGTTTATCTATAATATTCATTTTTTTTCTTTTTCTTAGACATGTTATTCTTACTATTACATCTGTTGCGACCAATATGGGATTGCTATATCATGTTGATGAAAAAAGTTATGCTCAAAACATCTATACTTTCCATTTTTACAAAAAAATACAGCCCAAATCAAGGGTGGTAGTAAATATTGTAAACTAGAGCGATTAAAAGTAACAGTTGGCTCAAAAAAATTATTATTAAATCAAAAAATTACTAAAGTTAAGCAAGTCTGTCTCAGCAATTTGTTAATATATCAAAAAGCGCTAAATCAACCAGAAAATCTAGCATAAACCTGGTAAATTATTAGTAATTTATTGTCATCAGATAAAATTAATAAAGCATATAGTCAAAGAATGAAAATTGATGCCATATTCAAAGATTGTAAGAGTGGAGGTTACAATATTGAAGGAGCAAAAGCAAATGAAACTAGATTAAATATAGCAATTCCCATAGCTATGATCTACAGTAACAACAATGGGTAAACCAATTGCGAATATCTTGTTGACTAACTTTTAATATAGCCGAGGTAATGGTATTAATTCAATCTTTATAATTTCTTGCTTTAACTTTTATTTAAATAGCTTTCACTTTTGACCAAAATTTTTCAATTGGAGAAAAAATAGTTAATTTTTTATGATTAATTAAAATTAATAAAATTTACCTTTTTTCTGATTTTGCTGGCTATTAAAATTGAACTATTTTTCAATAAAAGTGGGGATGTAGTATGAGAGCTTTACACTCAAACTAAGTCTTATTTCTATCAATAAGGGTTTTCTTTTAATTGAAGTATTATTAAATTCCTAAACGCAAATTCCTTTCTATCTATGCTTTTCAACTAGCTTTTCATCCCGTGAGGGTCTTGATAATTACCCAATATGTTCGTTTTTATTATTTTTTTGTTGAATTATCAAGCCTTTTTTATGACTTTGTTGCACAAAAGATGATTAGATAGCAAAAATTAAGAAGTGAAGATAATATAAAAAACTGTAGTTAGTAGGTCTGAGCAAGAGTAAATCTAAGTCCAAGTCCAAGTCATTGTATCGGCTCAAAAACTTTTCTGAGTATGATATTCAAGATATTACCAACAAAACAGATAAAGTATTATTCCTTAAACAGAAATACTACTCACCTCAAAAGGGAAAAACCCCTAATGGCAAAATTACCACCAGGTAGGCTATCAGAATTTGCTTCTTGAATAAAAAGCTGAATCTTAGGTTTGTACTATGGGGGAAATATAAATCAACTATTAAATTTTAAGATGGCGGTTTTGGGCATATCCATGTCAGTGGGGAAGGGTGTCAATATTTTTCATCAAAAACCAGTCTTTTTTTAAGACTTCAAAAAGCGAAATTTATCAAGAGAGACTATTAAGTAGTCCCTGGCAGCACTTTGACAAAACAGAAGCCAGTGTAGGTGCTCTCAATTATACCACAAATATAGTGTGTAATCCTTATACAATCTACTTTACTACTCCCAACAAAGAGCGATTAAGTTAACTTCAAGGTTTAGGTAAATAGACCAGAACATGACTTTATTCTCAACTTCTTTCCGTTCTAACTTCACAACTGTGAGTGGTGATCAGCAGCTTGGTAGAACCAAAACGATTAACTGTTACCCTGCATCTGAGGGTTTCTGTTGGTGTTGGAGCATCCCCAATTGCCATTGCATAATAACCAGGCACAGTTAGCTGCTTGAACTATGCTAACTCGACGCCATATCAATTATGGAACTCAGACGATGGAGGGGAGGGCATCTTGGGATACTTTTATGTCCCTGGTTGCTACTGCTCGTCAGCTAAGATTAAGGTTTTTTGAATATTTACGCGATCGCATTTCTCAGACGATGAATGTTTCTGCTGTCGCAACTATTATTTGGTGGTGTTAGCCGTATCGCTCCTTTATTCATTCCTTTGGTTGGTCTTGACAACTATAAATCATTGCCTACCCCATCATATTGAGTAGATACAAAATCACTATTGTTAAAACTAGAGTAAAAAATAACTACAAAATCATTGCGAGCCCTAAATTTTATTGTGGGCTTCTTCAATTATTAGCTCAACTAGTCTGAGAGTAACTGATGTTTGACTATGTAAATAGTTTTTCCTATTTTTACTGCTAGCCTTTTGATAAAATTCTAGACTAATTGATGTCTACAGTCGTGACAACTTAAAGAAAGGACGAATTAGTTTCGGCTGAGTCTGGTTATATAAAAGCGAAGTTGGTGATGGCGATCGCAAACCTGATTTCAGGCAGTTGCTATTTGTGCCTGGTTAATACTTTCTACTTGAAATATAGCCTAGATAAATAAAGGGAGAAATTTGATTCTGGCTCCATGCCAACAAAAGTGGTAATTTAGAGTTTTTTTGTAGTCAAATAATCTCCCAAATCTTCAGGTTTCATGGACCTTATGGTTTAATTTCTATGAAGCCTTTTCCTCCATTAGAAAGTCAAGCTTTTTGTCCTGTACTTAGAATTTTACTAGGCATATTTCACCTCTATATTCTAATAACCCCCGTCAAACTACTAAAAAAGTCTAACGGGAGAAGTTTTAGAATTCTAAATTAACTTCACAATACGTAAGCCAAACATCAGAACTGCAGCTACACCTAAAGCAGCAACAAAAATCCCAAAAAAAGCAATAATTCCTTCAACAGTCATTAAATTTTCTCCAAAATAGCTAATATAATTATAATATTAAGTTTAATACTTAATGTTCAAAATAGCAAAGTTCTAAACCACTTATGGCATCCATCACTGTTCAACTTCCCCAAAAATCCTATGAAATAGCGATCGCTTCAGGCCACCTCGACCAACTTGGCAGAAAAATGGAATCCCTCAACCTGGGAAAAAAGGTCTTGCTGGTATCCAACCCAGAAATATTTGCTCATTATGGCGAAAGAGCAATTATCTCACTCCAAGAAGCCGGTTTTGATGTCTCGGACTGCATTCTCCCCTCAGGAGAAGAATATAAAACTCCTCAAAACCTTAACTGTATTTATGATGCAGCTTTAGCACACCGTCTCGAACGCTCTTCCACAATAGTCGCTCTTGGTGGTGGAGTAGTTGGGGATATGACCGGGTTTGCTGCGGCAACTTGGTTACGCGGTTTGAATGTAGTACAAGTTCCTACTTCTCTTTTGGCGATGGTCGATGCTGCTATTGGTGGAAAAACAGGAGTTAATCATCCTCAAGGCAAAAATCTTATCGGTGCTTTCCATCAACCACGGTTAGTCTTAATTGATCCAGAGGTACTAAAGACTTTACCCTTGCGAGAATTTCGGGGAGGGATGGCAGAAGTGATCAAATATGGAGTTATATGGGATGCCGAGTTGTTTTTTCAAATGGAAAATAGTCAGAGTCTTGATGACATTAACAATTTAACACCAGGGTTATTAGAGGAAATCTTGATTAAGTCTTGCCAAAGTAAAGCACATGTGGTAGCAAAAGATGAGAAAGAATCTGGGTTAAGAGCAATTTTGAATTACGGTCATACCATAGGTCATGCAGTGGAAAGTTTGACTGGTTATACCGCGGTGACTCATGGTGAGGCGGTCAGTATTGGGATGGTGGCAGCAAGTGGGTTAGCATTAGAGTTAGGAATGTGGGATGAGCAGAGCGATCGCCGTCAGTTAGTCTTGATAGAAAAAGCTAGTTTGCCAACCAAACTTCCGGATGGCTTGGATATTGATGATATTTTGGTTTCTTTACAGACAGATAAAAAGGTAAAAGCAGGTAAGGTACGATTTGTTTTACCTACTGGAATAGGATCAGTTACAGTGACAGATAAGGTAAGTCAAGATGTGTTGAGGAGAGTATTGTTGAGAATCAGTTAATGCAGTCAGTAGTTATATTATATTACTGATAATTAGTCATAAAAAGTTTTTGAAACTTGATATTTTAGAGAGTATCTGTAAAAAAAAATTAAAATAAAACAATGGGGAAGTAAAACAGAGAAAATGGAACTCGTCAACCAGAGGTAAAATATTGATTACATTACTCCCAAAGCCTATTCCACGATAAGCCTTACTCAGTTATGGTAAATTGAAAGAATATCTCAGCTATATTTGAAGGATTAAGTGACATAGAATGGAAATTATTTGAAGATATTTTTCCTATTTCACCAGAAAAAAGAGGTAAAGATATGCCTCATACTCCATTTCCATATTTACAATCATATCCTTCTCACTGCCTAAATAACAGGTTATCGTTGTTGTTATGTAACAACTTGAGAGATTTGGGCTTCCAAGGGTTCAGCACACAGATGGCTGAAGCGTTGGGAAGAAGATGGAACTCTCAAAAACCTACAAGGACAAATTCTAGGAATTGCAGAAAACTAAGGACTAATCAATTATGGCTCCGCAGCCGTGGAGGGCTATTTTTCCCCTTTGTCAGGGTGAAGGAGAGGATGTAGCTTGCTGCCATAAAGGGAAGGGGATTTGAATTTATACTTTGATCCTAGGAAATGGATAACCAGTAGCTAACTGTACTACCCCTGCTAATGGCAATGAAAAATAACAGCTAATTCCGGTAAATTGATAGTACGAATCTGAAAACTGATAAAGGAGGTCGTCCACGTAAAGAATTCTAAGTCATTGCCACTGAGAAAGGATATCATTGTCAACGACAAAGATAAGCAAGGTATGGAAGAGGGATTAGACTTCAAATGCTAAAACGACTTTGGAAAGGCAAAAAAAACTAGGAAATGCGATCAAATTTTCTGTACCTCATTTTTAATAAGAGGGTTGTTTTGCCTAGTATCAACCTAAATATCGTTGCCTAGTTGTACAAAGGGAGCGTATTTCTGCTTGTATTGAAGCAATTGTAGCGATCGCCACTATAAATATTTGGATTAATCGCATTTTATTAGTGGGATAGGTTCATATATCATAGAGCTAAAAGTAATTATACTATCCTATGTTTAGTATTAGTTATGATCATGTTTTTTTCAGGCGATCGCTATAAATTATAGACCGATCAGTCTCTTTAGTATACGCTATATATATTGTCTTTACGTAAGTCCTGATATAATATACTATTTACTACTTCTGTGAAATTAGCATTTGGTTTTAGCCCTCGTTGAAAGAGGTTTCGGTAGCAGAGGTTCGAGTAGTTCCCACTCACGAGGGCTTAGAGCTATGGCTAAAGATTTTCACGATAGTTATTTGACAGTGATCATTATTTTTTTGATTTTCCTACCTTCAATCCTTTTTCATGGCCATCTTTAGCTTTTTTTTGACAAACAGTCTCTTAGCATTACTATACAGGACTACCTAATATTTGTACCTCAAATACTTGGAATTTTGTCTCAACCATTACTATTTGATCAAGTCAATATTCTACTTCCTATTCTCTATTCCCTTCATCTTATATTGGTTCTATTTAACTTTTTTAAAGCCCATTTTGCTGTTTCTTCAACTTCTGGATCTGAGTCATACTCTGCTTGTTGTAATAAGTTGGTGCTTTGAATTATTAACTCATAAATTCGTGTTAAATCTCGGATAGCATTCTTTCTTACTTCAGCATTATCATTCTGTAGTGATATTGCTAAAGCTCTATTCATTGGTCTTAATGTTCTAGTACCAATTTCTGAGAGAGTTGCTAAAATTAAACTTTGCTGTTTAGAATCAGAATCTATGAGTAAATTAACTAATGGTTGAACAGCTCTAGAATCTCCTTTTTGACCAAGCTTCCAAATAGCTTGATGTCGTTTATTAGGATCAAAATTTTGCAATTCGTGAATCAACTGCTCAACAATATTAACTTCAGGCCAAGAATAATTATTTTTGTGAGTAATATTGTCAAAGTTAGAATCTTGAACGATATAATTTTTATCAATTGTTTTTGATGAATTTAGTTGAGTTTCTTTTTGCTCATAGTTATTATCTTCTTTGCGATCTATAGAAGAATTACTCTCAACTATAGGAAATGTTTCTGCTTCAATTTCTTGATATTGATAATGTGATTTGGAGCTATTTTGGGGAATTGGTACATAAGTATTTTCCCCTAAGTCTTTTTGTGCTTCAGGAACAAAATAATCTAAAGAATTTTCAGTATAAGCCACGGAATAGTTTTCGGAAGATACTGAGGACTTTTGGCTATTGAGTTGAGGATAGTTATTTTTTAAATCAGATGAATTTACTTCTGATATTTCCTCTGGATCTAAATCTTTAGGCTCATTATCGTCAAACAACTTGAGTAAAAGGAAAACCGCTATGCTAGTGACTAGAACAGATATTATACTTATCAAAAGAAATAGTGTTTTTTGATTTCCTAAAGCTTTGAGGATAGAACTAATTAGTAATAGTACTTTTGAATCAGAAGAATTTGATTTTTTATTTTGATATTCCTTAGCTTTTGAGTCACCATCTTGAGCAATATATAGAGGAACTAGAAAATTAACTTGATGAGATTCTTGTACGTTTTCTGTTTCTTTCAAGGTACGATTACTAAATTTACCTATGCTGGAATCATCAATTGTCGCTCTACTCGCAGTGGGAGAAAAGCAAAAGAAAGTAAACCATGTAATAATCAAAAAAGTGGATTTATAGTCTATCATGATGTTCTTTCATAATTTTTCTGAGTTACTTTTTAAAGACTAATAGAGAATTTCTATCAGAGTACTTCTGGCTGAAGCCAAAGCTTTGAGACCTTATTTTTTTTATCATTAGAGTTTAGTTTGAGCTTCCCTACTATTAGTTAAAAATCAGCAAATTATGAAAATTTTTAGACAAAATCTGGAAGCTTTACCTATAAAACTACTTTTTAAAATTATGAATAATTAATAAACTATAATTATACTATATGTGTAGCAAAAACAGAAGTTTAAAATAGTACAGTTAAACTAAGGATTTAAAAAGACTCTGGGAGATGATTGGTAAACTGAGCTTTCAGTAATTTGGCAAAAATTAATTAAACTTACTACCAAGCTTAAGTATAGTAAAGAGTTCAGGCACTTCATATTTACTTTATAAATCAGCAAGTTTGAAATAATGCCAAATTTTGACTTTTTTTTCTAGAAGTTGACTATCTAGAGTATTAGTTTCTACTAAAGCATTTGAAATAAATGTTATGAATAATCTGAGATGAGAAACTATTTGTCAAACAAATCTTAAGAAGGGCCTGAGTTTTTAGTACCAGGTCCTCCTAACATCAATCTAATCATTGCAGTCTAAATTAGAGCTTCACTTATCTGAGGTAGTTGTTCATACTCCACAGCTAAAGGTTACTTCTGAAGCCATCCAAAAGTTCTCTCTACTGTCTATCCTCTAGGTAAGACTTTAAATTGTTGAGTATTACCCTTGACTATTTCGACTCCTGCTGAAATCAGGTCTGCGATCGCCATCGCCAATTTCGCTCCTCTATAACCAGACTCAGCAGAAACTAATTCGTCCTTCTAGAATATTTTCACCCTGTTCCATCACCAGGGCTTTAGCCCCTAAGATTTCTCCCATATTTGCCTCACTTACCACTACTCCTAGTACTATTTATTCCTTGAGTATCAACCAAGATATGACCCTTAGATTCTTTTACTTTTTTACCACCATCTAAGCCATATACTTCCCCCTTTTTGCTATGGCTTTTACCATATCAAAATCAAGAATTGCTAAAGTAAATTCTTGATTTCGTGCTTTTTGGACTCTTGTCTCTCGCCGTAGAGTATGATTGATTTTTTCCCAAACGCCATATCCGTGCCATTTACGAAATTTTTTTGACACAGTTTGCCAAGGTGGTAGCTCCTAGGGCAAAGAACCCCAATGAGAACCAGACTAAAAGATATAGAATATACCACTTACTGCTTCTGTGAGATTAGCATTTGGTTTTGGCCCTGGTTGAGAGACGTTTCCCTAGCAGAGGTTCGAGTAGTTCCCAATTTACAACCACAACCCCAGCCATAGGCTTAGTTTCATAAAGGACATGAGTTTTAATATTCAATTTTTCAATATTTTGTTGATACCATTCGTTCAGGTCCCGTAACTGAGGCCCATATGTTCTCAATTGCATAACATTAACTGTCGTTTTTGTCAAGGAATAAAAATTATCAATTAAATTAGCCAAATGTGAACCTTGATGGGGAGTAGACAAAAAAACTATTCCTTGAGTCTGTTGGATAATAGCTTTTTTATCATCAAAATTTTGAGCAGTACGAATTAAATCTTTAACAACTAGACCACCCATACCGTGAGTGATAAGTATTAAAGGGCGATTACTTATATCGTTAATATCTAGATATTCCCATAGATTACTTACTAAGTCAAAATGAGGCATTACCTCACCAACATATCCAAAGCGAGGCGCATCATATCCAAAAGTCCGGATATTAACAGCTATTTCATTTGCCTGTAAATATTCCCTCAAGCAAAAGGGCCAAAAGTCCAAATTTTGATTATTTTTTTACCTTGAGGATGCCATGTACCCCAGGGGTAGCCAGCCAGCCCATGAACAAAAACAATATCAACTCTAGGATGGAATTTTCACACTTAAATACTGAAGATAAACCAAGCAGACTCTCTTCTGTCACATTCTTTTGGGATTTTTACGACTTTCGGTTATCTACTGTTCTAATACAATTTGACTACAGGTAAACCTTTTTTCGGAATACTGCTGAGAAAACTATGTCGTATTAAGTCTAATTTATAAGAAGAAATAAAACTTAATAGCGCTAGTAAAACAGGGATAAAAATAATTTTTGTTGGCAAATTTATTGCTATTAGCAACAAGGCAAAAAGTGCTAAAACTACCGTAAAATTTTGACAAAAATCTTGGATTTTCTCTATCAAAATTAAAGATTTTCGACAACTAGGACAATGCTTTGTATGTCTGTGCCAGCGGTCATATAATTCTTCATCATTTAATTCTTTAAAACCTGTTTCTATAACTCCTTCCCATTCAGGTTTTCCCCCGGCAAATTCATCTAACCATTTACGAAAAGTAACTATACCAACATCAGATAATGCGGGCATGAAATAAGATTTTTGCCAAGTTTGATTTCGTGCTGATTCATTAACAGCTTGGGAGTACATCATTGATAAATCTTGGTTACTTAACTTATTATTAGATGAGTGTTGTAAGCCAGTAAGTAAATACTTTGGTAGTAGCTCCATCCAGAAGTTATTTTTTTTAGGAACTGCATCAAAAATAAACTTAGTAATATATTTACAATAACCTGGTTTAGTGGGCACAAAATACAATTGAAATAAAGCAGATTTACCATTAGAATATTCATAAATTGTTGTATTAGAACAGGGCGGGGTAAATTTTCGCATAGCATCCATATCTTTGTTAAAAACATTATAACCAGAATGTTTTAAGGTAAAACCATCTTCAGCAGACATTTTTCCGAATACTTCAAAATGTTCCATAGGAATAGCTCTTTCTGGAGAAAAACCCGCAATTCCTTCATGCAAAAATTGGGAGTGAGAAGGATCAAAACTACTTTCAAGAGAGACAGTATAACCAACAGGAACTTCTAACATAAACCAATCTGTTGAAGAGCTATCAAGTTTACATTCTGGCATCACAGCAGGCTGTTTTGAAGTGGAATCTTCAAAAGCAGTATAACTATTATCTGGCCATACCCAAAGTAATCCTTGTTGGACTTGAATCGGATATATTTGTACTTGCGATCGCTTACTATTAAAAGCAGTTTTTAAAGCCTTTTCATCACTCAACATTGGAATATTTGTACATTTACCTGCTCCATCAAAACACCAACCATGATGGCGACACATTAGGTCTCCATTCTGATTAATAGTTCCTAAAGATAACTGCACCAATTTATGGGGACAAGTATCATCCATTGCTATCCATTTTTGCTGTTTGTCTCTCCAAATTACTAGCTTTTTACCAAGTAAAGTTATGGGGGTTGGATGAGAAGCATCTAAATAGTTTATAGGAGCTACTGGATACTATTGTTTAGTCCAAGAAAAGTTAGTCATTATTAAATTAACTAATGCATTAAAGTCAAATTTAATAATATAATACTAAATTCAACAGGACTTATGCAAAGACACTATAATTAGTGTTAATATCTGAAATTATAGCCAAAAATACGCTATATATATGATTGCTCTGTAAGTCCTATTAAAAAAAGATACTCACATTGGTATCAATTATCAAGCAAATCTCATCTAGCAAATTTCTACAAATAAATCTGTTTATCTTGAGTAATGACATTGGTAAACAATTCGCCCCCCAACCCAAGTAGTTGTTACTTGAGGAAAGCCATGAGGACACTGTACAACAATTAAATCAGCCCGTTTGCCTATAGCAATTTCACCGCGGTCACTAAGATTTACAGCTTGTGCAGGGTTGTGTGTAACAAGGGCTATTGCATCTGGTAATGACCAACCAAGTAATTCAGGAATTCGAAATGCTGCTGCCAGCAAACTTGCAGGTGAGTAATCTGCACAAAGAATATCTCCCACGTGATGTTTAATTGCATCTATGGCTTTTATTGAACCACTCTGACTTTGTCCCCGTAGTAAATTAGGGGCACCAAATATGGTTTGGAGTCCGGCTTTTTTAGCAGCTTGGGCCGTTTCAAGATTGATCGGAAATTCACTAAGATGTATTCCCAAAGCCTGCATACTAGAAATTCTCTCTGGGCTATCATCATCATGACTAGCAACTTGTACTCCTAAAGATAAAGCTTTGGAAATTAAAGTTTTTACCCGTTCCAGAGCATCTGCTCCTTGATCGATTTTTTTGAGGGCTATTGCTTCGACTTCTGTAGCAGATTTGTTGTATGCGCGGGCCAAATAATCCTGGTATGCTTGCACATTTTTAAATTGTCCCTGTCCTGGAGTATGGTCCATAAAAGAAATCAAATGAATGTCATCTGACTGCAACAGATTAAGCAAAATGGGTAGCCCTGTAGGGTCGGTAATTTCGTAGCGACAATGGACCCGGTTATTAACTAATGCTTGGGGCTGATAATTGTGGAGGGAACGCACAATTTGAGCTGCTTTTTCATTGTTGCGAAGGCCAAATTCTTCATAGGCAAAGGAGATAGCATGGAAAGGTGTGGTAATACCAACAGCAGCATTATTTCGATCTATTTGAGCGATCGCAAAATCCATAGGGAAAAAAGCATTGGGACGAGGTTCAATTTCTTTTTCAATGGCATCGCAATGAAGATCTACTAACCCAGGTAATAAATATTGACCATTTAGGGAAATAGATTCAACATTGTTAGTAAATTCGGGATTGATAGCGACAATATATCCATCTTCAATTAACACAGCAGCATCATCAACAACTGCATTATTAGTAATTAAACGACAGTGGGTAAGATAAGTTTTCATAGCTTCTAGAAAATTTTAGATTTTGGATTAAATAATTTACTCATTCACAATTGCTTAACTGCTTCATCAAACCAATATAAAACTTCATAAGAACTAACATTTTAATGTTTACTTTCCCTCAAATTATTTAACCTGATTCAACCATTACCACATTATCAGCTAAGATATTAATTAACTCTGGAGAATGAAAAACCGCAAGTATTCCAGCACCCATTTGTTTAACACTTTGAATCAACTCAATAACTAACTGACTGGTATCTGCATCCAAACTAGCTGTTGGCTCATCCAGTAAAAGCAAACGAGGAGACGACACTATTCCCCGAGCTAAATTAACTCGCTGTTTTTCCCCTCCTGAAAAAGTAGCTGGAGAAATTGTCCACAACCTTTCTGGTAACTGCATTTTTTTTAATAAGATTGCTGCTTTATTCCTAGCTTCCGAACGTTCATATCCCAAATCAAATAGGGGTCTAGCTACCACATCCAGAGTTGTTTGACGAGGCAGACAATGCAAAAACTGGGTAACAAAACTGATTTCTTGGCGCCGCAAATTTAGGATTTCATATTCTTTAGCAGTAGCGATATCAATCCAGTTTCCTTCTGCTGTATAATAATGAATTTCTCCACTCTGAGGCAAATAACTGCGGTAAATACATTTCAATAAACTAGATTTTCCCGCTCCCGAAACTCCTGTTAAGGCGGTTAACTGTCCAGACTTCACAGTCAATGAAATTGCTGGGATACCAGGTAAAATTTTACCTTGTTCGTGCAAGTTAAAGTTTTTGGTCAGCTCCTTCACTTGTAAAATTAAGTCTGAAGGAGAATTATTTTTGATTGATAAAACTCTTGCTTGTTGGGCTTTTGAATTCAACATAGTTATTTATAAAGCTGATGATACTAGCTGCTGAGTATAAGCATGTTGGGGATCTTCTAAAACCTGATCAGTTAATCCAGTTTCCACTACTTGTCCGTACTTCATTACCAAAGTCCGTGATGTCAAGAGCCGAATCACGCCCAAATCGTGGGTAACAACTATCATAGCCACCCTAAGCTGTTGTTGAATTTCTAGAATTAAATCCAGAATTTTTGCTTGTATTGACAAATCCAAACCTGTTGTCACCTCATCTAAAAATAAAAGGGGGGGATCGGTTGCTAAAGCACGGGCAATTTGCACTCGCTGTTGCATTCCTCCCGAAAAATTAGATGGTAGTTCATCCATCCGCTCTATCAATACCTCAGTGCGACTGAGAAGAGAACGGGCGCGATCGCGAATAACACCATAGTTAAGCATTTCAGACATCAACAATCTTTCAGCAATATTACCTCCTGCCGAAACTTGAAAATTCAACCCAGAATGGGGGTTTTGATATACCATGCCAAAGCAGTGATTTCTCAGCCATCGCTGTTGAGCAGCGTTGAGTTCAAATAAATTATGGGGCTTACCTTTATCCCAAAATATAGCCTGACCCTTTGTAGGTATTTGGTCAAAATAAAGACATTTTACTAAAGTAGATTTACCGCTCCCAGATTCTCCCATAACTCCTAAAATTTCCCCTGGATACAAATCAAAAGAGACTTGCTGCATAGCAACAACAGTGTCGCAATGTGGACAAACATTAGTATTAACTTGGGCACCAGTAGAAGTAAAACAAGCTGGACAACCTGGACCATAAATTTGACTCAGTTCCCGGACTTCAAGAATTGGTTGCATAACTATCTTCCTTTGCTTGCATCAACATTGTGTTACAGTAGTCACTATCAGAACACTGATAAATACAATTACCTTGCTCATCCAGAAACTCATCTAAAAAGCTGGTAGTAGAACCGCAACGATGGCAGGGACGACGACGGCCATCAACATCGTCAAAATTCTCCACCCGAAAGGGAATATCCTCAAAACATAGGGGTTGAGCATCAGTAAATGGTGGCACTGCATAGATTTTCTTTTCTCGTCCCGCTCCAAATAGATGTAGTCCAAAAGATTGGTGGAGTTTGGGTACATCAAAACGAGGTATGGGAGAGGGATCGATAACATAATGTCCATTAATGCGAGTGGGATAGCGATGAGAAATGGTAATTTCAGAGAATTTAACCATATCTTCATAGAGTTTGACCCACAATCTAGCATAATCCCCTTCTCCATGCATTTGTTTGCGCTTGGCTTCGCTAGCTTCCACAATTACCAATGGATCTGGGTAAGGTACTTGTAGTACTAACACCTGCCCTAACTTGAGAGGAAACTCAGGGATGCGATGACGAGTTTGAATGATAGTTGCTTCAGGAGTATGTTTTGTGAGGGATACCCCCGGACAAGTTTTGCTGATAAAATTACGGATATTTACAGCATTTACCGATTCATCGCTGCCCTGGTCGATAACTTTCAAAACATCATCTTTGCCCAAAAGAGATAAGGTAATTTGCAAGCCACCAGTGCCGAAACCACGGGCAATAGGCATTTCCCGAGAGGAATAGGGTACTTGATAACCAGGAATAGCTACAGCTTTGAGTAAGCTACGGCGAATTTCCTTTTTCGCAAAACTATCGAGGAACCCAAATTGATAGGTGGGGCTCTGGTCTTGGGAATTAACTGCTAATAAATTAGGCTGTATATCAGGAAGGAATGATTTGGCAATGGAATTCATAGGCTTTCTCCTTTTTTTTGGGTCGTTCTCAACCGATCTAAATCAGACTGAAAAGTTACATAGTGGGGCATTTTGTAATGGGAAGCAAATCCCATTGATTCAATCCCATCAACATGGAGGAGGACAAATTCTGGGTCTTCTGAAGGATTTTCTACTCCCTGTTGCTGCCCTTTTTGCAAAGCACGATCAAGAATTGCCATAGAAATTGCCTTGACTTCGTTGTGCCCAAAACAAGCACCATAGCCTAAGCCAAAGGTAGGTTTGCTATCCTTAGTTGGTGCTTCGTACATGGCGACAATTTCGCACTCTGTCATTAACACATCACCCGCTTCCATCAATTCTCCAGAAATAGGATGGGGTAGTAGTACAGGTAAATAACCCACACGTAATTCTGCTACAGTGGGGTGAATATCACCATAACCCCGCATATTAGAATAGGCAATTCCTAATAGGGAACCGGTTTCAGCACGAGACATGGTAGCTAAGGCTGCAGAACGGGGAACTGGAAATACTAGGGGTTCCCTGGTAATATCAAAGGGTTGATGGAGTTTTGTTTCTACAGGTGGTAGTAAATTCTGTGCCCGCAAGCTATCCAGGACTTTGGGGAAACTAGTAGGAAGACACTCATCTGGTATGTTGTGCAACCATGTTTTGGCAATTTGCTGGAAGCGTTGGGGAGATTCGTCTAATAGTTCAAATCTAAATAACCGTTGCAAATAATCAGAGGTAGGACCTAGCATTTGTCCGCCGGGTATTTCTTTGAAAGCAGCGGAAATACGACGAATTAAGCGCATCTGCTCGGTTTTCTGCAGGGGGGTAATACCAATCCGAGGACAGGTGGAACGGTAAGCACGCAGATAAAAAGCTGCTTCTAAAGTATCTCCAGCATTTTGTTTAATTGCTAGGGCTGCTAATTTGGGATGGTATATTCCCCCTTCTGATAATACTCGGCTATGGAGTGCGTGCAGCTGATGCTGAATGCCTCCAATTGATAAAGGAGGTTCATTACTATCCTTAGCCCGCAAGAAATCCAATAAAGCGATCGCTTCAGAAATAGCGGTTTCTCCACCTTTGATTGCAACATATCCCACTTTTTTATCCTCTTTATTTCTGCTAAATTTTACTAGCTAGGAGAAGACTAGTGGTGTAAACCCGCTACGTCGTAAGCAAGCCACCCTAGAGTTATCCCAAATTTAAAATTGTCTGGGTTGTTCTGGGAATAATCATTACTTGTGTAACATCCACCAAAATCAGATCAATTCCCAAAGGAAAAGCACTTATCCATTCTTGGCGGCGAGAAAACCAACCATGATGGAACCCATTCAATGCTACCTTGTTTTCCTTGGCAGATAAAATTCCTGGTCCAGTTAAACTTAAAGTTAATTCACCACTTCCCAAGTGCTGACCTTGAATTACAATTGTTGCTCCCAATTCTGGACTAGCAAGGGTTCCCAAACTAGGGTTAAAGTTGGTATCAGGAGCATTAGTTCCATCTACTGCGATAAAACGTGCCTCTGTTAGGGGTGCAGTAGGGCTATTTAAAAAATGGCGATCGCTTTGGCCAATTAATTCATGGGTATCATGGAGAGTCACTGTATTGTCTAATAAAGCAGCTAAAACTCCTATTAAAGCAGTACTTTCTCCCAGATATGAACTCAAATCAGCAATTGTCCCTGGTAAGCTCATACAATTGAGCAACTGACGGAAAATCTGCTGCTGTACTTCATCTTGCCAAATCCCAGGCAAATCAACTTTCAGCATCGCTTTCCTCCTGATTTAGTAAGGAAAAATCTACTCTGGTTTTTGCCAGTATAGCCCCCCGCAAGTTATCTTCTTCTTGGCGAATTACCTGTCCCCTTTCAATTAAATCTGCAACCTCTTGCCATCCTTCCAGTTTATTCACAAAAATGGCATCACAAATTGCTAATGATGTGGCTAAATTTGGCACATCACTCATTACTTGGGCTGCTCCTTCATAATTCTGCCCATTGCCTATTTTTAACTTTACCCAAGCCGTTGATAAGGGAATTTCTCCCAAGTAGTAGGGTTCGTGCAATACACTATCCTGTAGTTGCAATAATGACAACCCTGTTTGGGGAACAGCTTCATAACTAACTTGCCAACTTTCGGTGAGTCGAGCTGCTAGTTGAATCACTATTTCTGGAGCATGGGCTGTAAGGGCCCGTAACCATTGATTATCGACTTGTTCCATTAGCTAATTCTCCGACGTATCCAACTAGAAAGATAATCAATAAGCACAATACTAACAAGGATCACTAAAATCAGTGCTGCAGATTGGTTGTACCGAAATAAACGTAAATTATCGTGAAGTTCCAAACCAATACCACCTGCTCCTACTAAACCTAAAACCGAAGCCATTCGGACATTTCGATCAAAGATGTAAAGGGTATATCCTACTATCTCTGGCAATATTGAAGGGACTGCTGCAAAGATAACAACTTGAGATATATTAGCTCCAGTAGAACGTAAACCTTCATAAATACCTACATTTACTCGTTCCATACTCTCAGCAAAAAACTTACCTAAAAATCCCGAAGTATGTATTGCTAATGCTAGAATACCAGGTGTTGGACCCAGCCCCAGAATAATAACCAGAATTAACGCCAGCATCAAGTCTGGCATTGCCCGCATAAAGTTGAATAACTCCCGGATAAGCTGATAAATTAAGGGGTGTGGTGAGAGATTGTTTGCTCCCAAAGGTGCGAGTAAAAAACTGGTAAGAAAAGCTAATACTGTACCCCAAAGAGCGATCGCTAATGTTTGTAGCATCAGGATCAAATATCTTGGCCCATCAGTAAAGTCGGGATTAAGATAACGACTGAGATATTCAAAAATATTACCAATACCTACGATCACACTGCCAAAAGATAGTCCAAGATGCCAAATCATGACTCCAATGAGGAAAACAGCAAGACTCATCCACAAAGGAACCCAATTTCTGGGAGCGGGTGGTAAGTCTAATAATTTCAATGACGAATTAAACATCAATATACCTCAAGGTAGATAAAAGTAATAAGTAATTAACTAAATAACCCGACTCCGAATCACATCAGAAAAGCGATCCAATATTGTCACCACTATGTAAATGGCTGCAACAATTAATATCAAACGACCGTAATTAAATAACCGCATGCTCATCACTAACTCATACCCAATACCTCCAGCTCCTACTAACCCTAAAATTGTTGCGGCTCGTACGTTATGATCTAGAATGTAAAGAACAGTGCCAATAAAATCTGGTAAAGCGAGGGGAAAAACTGCAAATGTTAAGGTTTGCAACCATCCAGCTCCCGTAGACTTAACCCCAGTAACTCCATTAACATCCACTACTTCTATACTTTCTGCCAAAAATTTCCCCAAAAAGCCTGTTGTCACAAAAATAAGTGCCATTACCCCAGGCAGAGGCCCCAAACCTACAGCTGAAACAAATACCAACGCCCAAACTAACTCCGGTAAGGCACGCATCAAATTGAGAACATTGCGAATACAATGATATAAAACTAGGTGTGGTGAGGTATTTCGGGCTGCAAGTACTCCCAAAGGTAAGCTAAACAAAAGAGCGATCGCCGTAGAAACAATACCCATTTCGATAGTTTCCAGCATCTTCAGTAATAATTTAGGTATATAAGTCCAATCTGGCATAGTCAGCAATTGACCAAAAAATTGCCAGAAATTACCACTTGACTTTAGGAACCGTAAGACATCCAATTCTATCAGTACTGCTGTTGACCCTAATGCCCCTAGCAGCAAAATCAAACCCAATCCCCAGGATAGGGGTACAAATCCATGTCTAGTCGGTAACCGCCATTTCCAAGGTATCATCTACACTACCATCCTCCCTCTGATAAATTGTGCGTAAAGTGTTCTTGTTGTTAGATAAAGCCTGTGGGGAATCATCAAAGACCACACGTCCTTTATTTAAACCAATAACGCGATCAGCGTAGCGCAGAGCCAGGGATACTTGATGAAGATTTGCTACAATGGTTATCCCATCTTGACGGCAAATTTCCCTGAGTAACTCCATGATTTCTTCACTTGCAATTGGATCAAGACTAGCAACGGGTTCATCAGCCAAAATCACCTCTGGGCGCTGTGCCAAAGCCCTCGCTACACCTACCCGTTGTTGTTGTCCTCCTGAAAGTCGGTCAACCCGTTCCCAAGCTTTTTCTTTTAGGCTGACTCTATTAAGTGCCCACTGAGCAATTTTCCAATCTCTTTGGCCAAACATATACAAAATACTGCTCCACCAGGGAATGTAATACAAACGCCCAGTTAAGATATTGGTCATTACATTCAAACGACCCACCAGATTAAACTGTTGGAACACCATTGCTGTGCGTGATCGAACTTGACGCAAATTTTTAGCCGTTAAAGTTTGTCCTTGAATAATGATCTCGCCTGTAGTTGGTATCTCCAACCCATTGATCATTCGTAACAAAGTTGACTTCCCTGCACCACTAGGTCCGAGAATAGCGTTAAATGTTCCTGGCTCAAAATTGAGACTAGTAGGGTGAACTGCTATTGTTCCATTGTTATAGGTCTTAGTTGCTTTATTGATTTGAATTACATACATAATAGTTAAGTAATGAGGGCTTGCTGATTAATTCTCAAAGCATTGACATATAGAGGCTATAGCCTTTTTTGAAAAAAACTGGCTTTTTGGTAGTTTAACCTCAAACAATCAGGGTTTCAGACTGACCACGCCGGAAAATCAAGGGGCAATTCTTACCATTACTTTTAGTGACTTCTGACTGCTCTATAAAACTGATACAAAGCGTCATATAACGTAACAAATTTATATTTACTTCCTGCTTCAACTGAGGCCGTCGGCGGTTACTCATCCACAGACATTCACGGTCGAGCCGACCGCATTTCTTAAATTTATATTGGCGTTTGACCTTGGTAAGTTAGGGTATGATTTGTATTTTTTGGTAATTGCTAAACTATTGAATAACAGATGTTTAAAATTATTCAATTTTCCTTTTCATGCCTTGATTAACTAACGCCTTTTTTCATCCAAGGATAAAGAGGTTTTGTTTGATTGGTAAAAATTTCTCCAAGTTTACTGGTATTAGATTTACAACCATCTGTGTAAGCTGCATTCGGTCACACTTAACCTCCAATTGTAACACCATCTGCTATAACCTCCGTGTTGATCCATCAGGCTTTTCTGCTTATTATTCAGTTTGAGCTTAGTTATGATGGATTTTATTTGTGGTTATTGGCAGTATAATGGCATGCTTTTTAACGTATTAAGTAGTTATTCTAGAATTAAGTCAATGCTCTCTTCCTAAAAAAAAATTTTCAGCAAACCCTACTTAGTAGGTGAAGGCAGAAGATACAAAAGACTATTATTAAAGCTTTTTATACATAATAATAGTTACTTTATTAAAGCCCTACTATACCAGAGTTATAGTCATTAACCATTCCTCTATTACTTGAGGATTTCCTCACGACCGATTCCCAGGGTATTAATCATATCGCGGACAACCCCGTAGTCTTTGGGAGTGGCAGATTCATAATTCAAAAGATCCCCATAACCAGTCACTTTAATATCTTTATGAGCATTTAACACTGTCTCACGAATATTATTCTTTGTTTGCTCATCTAATTCCTGACGATAAGCTAAAGGTGAACCTGGTATTGGTTCTGATTCCAACAAAATACGATTACTCTCTTCGGAAATTAGTCCCTTGTTGATCATTTTGTTATAAGTAATATCATTAGTACCTGCTGCATCTACAGTTTGATTTTTTACAGCCATTCCTGCTGCATCATGAGAACCTGCATAGGTAAGCTTACCAAAGAAATCTTTTGGCTTTTGACCCGTTGCTTTTAACACTAAGTAAGAGGGAACTAACCCACCTGAAGTAGATGCAGGATCAACAAATGCTACATTTTTTCCTTTTAAATCCTGAATTGATTGAACAGTGGAATCTCCTGGAACAACTAATATACTTTTATATGTAGATTTACCAGTTTTTGTACGAACTCCAGTAGCAAATGCTTCTGCTCCAGCTTCTTGTTCCGCCAATACATATGATAGAGGACCAAACCAAGCAATATCAACTTTATCTTGCCGCATTGCTTCAATCACACCGGCATAGTCAGTAGCAGTAAAAACTTTTATGGGACGATTTAGTTTCTTTTCCATGTAGGCCCGCATCGGCTCAAACTTTTCCACCATTTC
The DNA here is from genome assembly GCF_000014265.1 of Trichodesmium erythraeum IMS101. Classification (NCBI taxonomy): domain Bacteria; kingdom Bacillati; phylum Cyanobacteriota; class Cyanophyceae; order Oscillatoriales; family Microcoleaceae; genus Trichodesmium; species Trichodesmium erythraeum. The sequence goes on along the minus strand of NC_008312.1, from coordinate 7,635,378 downwards.
CTCGTTACTCTCCGCCGGAATTAACCCCATTATTAATTCGGAACGGGAGTCTGTAGTATTGGTTGAACTAGCTGTTTGATTATCAGAAATACTTTGATTACATGAAATAACTGCAAAAGATAGAGTAAGCAGTGAGGCATACAAAAAATTACGTCGTAACATATAGGTTAATGACTCCATATAATATCTAGCATTAAATAAACAAGTGCGACATAACTGCCTTGCCCCAACTTATAGCCAGGCTAAGGTTGCAAGGACTTTAGTAGTTCCCACTTTGAATGATTCAAGTGATTTTGGTATGGTTAAGGTATGGTTAACATTGTTAAGTTAATGGAGGCTCAGCGATCGCCGTCGGACAATTCGCGGGCAACTCATTACTAACGATCATACTAAGTTTGGATAGATTATAACACTGGTATAGACAATAACACTTTATTTTACTTGAGCAATACTTTTTTTAGATTGTCTTTATAAATTAGCTCTTAGGTTCTCCTATGAACTAATCTGATTTTTGCTGTTTATGTATTTTGGTTCAAATCACGAAATTCTATCTTATAAACCTACTTCTGTGAAGTCCTCAGCTCCTCAAGATTTTAGTTTAAGAAGAGGTTAAAAACTTGTTTTCCTTTACAGATTATATATGAAAGCTATCGCCTTCATATTCAAATATTTTTAACACGATTTTCTATTATAGCAATATTGTCAATGTATGTCATCTTAATGAATGTAGAATCATGGAAAAATAATACCCTATCTGCAAGGGGAGAATGTTAGATAAGTTGATTTTGTGTTAGTCCTATTGTTGTTAAATATCTCGTAAATTATTCCTAATTGCTATATAGGTATTTACTTGATTTTAGGAAAGAGAGAAACTCCTTTTTTGTACAATAATTCTCGCACATCAAGTATCAAAGGAAATACTTCTTGATTTCTATCTTCTCCCTGAATATCGTAAGCTTTTTGTTCGGTTTCTACTGCTAGTTTATCTTCGGTAAAAATAACCTGAGTAAAATAACGCATTAATGGCCAGAGAAGATTGATTAATCCGGGAATTTTAGGTTTACGAATCATCAACATTCCAAAGCTATGATTAATTTTTTGTTCTTGATCTACTGGAATATAAACTACCCAAAGGTTTAAAAGTGGGTTTTCTGAATTTGGGGGGCAAACTTTTAAGGTTTGATAGGGATATTCTGTGCGAATTGTCATAATATCAAAGTCTAAATCTTCTGAGGATGAGTCTTCTTTTCGTCCGGCTGCTAATACTAAGTTGGCACTTGGATGAGGTTCCCCACTGAATTTATATTTGGCTTCTACCCAATTTTCTCCTTGAGAATTTTCTATGATTGTTGGTTTTACTTTTCCCATAAACTTTCGATGTAAAAATTGATGGTTCATATCCATTAAATTTTCTTTCATAAATGAATAATGACAGTTTACACGACGGGAAAAGTACATTGTTTTATATTCATTATTAGACCAATTTTTAATTTCTGGAAATGGTACGGTTTCAGCTAATTCTACTTTTCCAGGAAATACAAAAATATGGTTATAGGCTTCTTTGCAAGGATAGCTTTTTACTCCTTTTGGTAAGGAGCAATTTTTTGGTAGATAGGAAACTTTTGCGATTTTTCCTGTCTGATCATATTGCCATCCATGATAAGTACAGGTGATTTTTTCTCCACAAACTACTCCCATACTTAGGGGAATTTGTCGGTGGGCACAGCGGTCTTCTAGGGCGAATATTTGGTTGGATTTTGTTCTTACTAAAACAATGGGTTCTCCTCCAAAACTAACTTGATGAGGTTTTTCTTTTTTTAGTTCTTTTGATTGGGCTAGAGGATACCAAAAGTTCGGGTTTAAACCAATTTTTCTGAGGTCAAATGAGGATGAGCGATCGCAACTATTAGTTTGTAGATTCTTGATTTTTTGATTTCTTTGAAGCATTACTTCTTTTTACTCCTTTTAATTTTTTTGACTACTTTATCACATTAGTTTGGAATTTGCTCTAATACTATTTCTTCATAACTTTTCTACATTTTCTTGAGGGTGGGTAGTAACTTCTATGGAAAGTCTCTACTGGTTATAACATTCTGTGGAGCTCTCGTAAAATAGAATCATGATTACCAGGTCTGGCTAATTGTTCCCCAAAATGTTAAAAATTCTATATTAATAATTTGATAATTAATAATTTGATAATTAAAGTATTATCTAAGTATAGTATTTTTTTGAATGGGATTATAATAATAAGTTGTTTAAATACACAAATGCTTGTTATCTATGGCTAATTTTATCTTACTATTTCTGTTAATTATTACTCAGGTTTTAGGAGATATTTTCTTAAGCAAGGCTATGAAAATTTTTGGGGAAGTTAATCTAGTTAACTCTGAAAGTTGGATGCCATTCATAATTTACTTACTCACAAGTTTCTGGGTTTGGTTAGGAGTAATTACTCTGATTTTTTGCCTGGTTTTATACTTAACTGTTCTTTCTAAACTTGACCTAAGTTATATACTTTCAATCCATTCTTTAACTTATTTATTAAATGCTTTATTTGCTTGGTTGATTTTGGATGAAACAATTTCCAATATGCGGTTTTTGGGGACTTTGATTATAACTATTGGTGTATTTATTGTTGGTTTAAGTAAAAGTCTTTATGAAGATAGACAACGTTATAATTTTAATATCCTATTGATGGGATTATCTTTAAGTTTTTATATGTCTAAAACTTGGTGGGCGATCGCTATTATTGCTTTGGCTGATTCTACTGGAGATTTATGTCTGGCTAGAGGTATGAAACAAGTCGGAGAAGTAAATTTTAAATCTCTCAATGGTCTATTTGAGCAAATAGGTAAAGTGATTATAAATCCCTTGATTATGCTGGGTGTTCTTTGTCAAGCAATTGCTTTTTTATCTTTTATTTTAGTGTTAAGTTGGGCAGATCTTAGTTTTGTTCGTCCGGCAACTGCATTAACTTATATTTGTAGTATTTTAGGGGCTAAGTTTTGGTTAAAAGAAAAGGTTTCTCTGGGTAGATTTATTGGTATTGTTTTTATTGTTATTGGTCTGATAATTAATAGATAATTAGTAAAGTAGGCATATTGAACACTGTCATTTTCTTCTAAGTTTTGATTTTCCCCAGGGGAGAAGGGGGGGGTTGACTTTTGGCTTCTTATTTTTAATTTCTAAAATTTGAGTTTTGACTTTTAAATCTTGAGTTTTAAGTTTTGACTTTTGACTTTTGGTTTCTTTCTTTTAAGTTTTGAATTTTAAAATTTAATTTCTTACTTTTGAATTCTTATCTTTGACTTTTGAGTTTTACATTCTAAAATTTGACTTTCCCCCTGGGATAAAGGAAGGGGTTGACTTTTGACTTTTAAAATTTGATTTCTTACTTTTAAGTTTTGACTTTTAAAATTTGATTTTTAAATTTTGACTTTTAAAATTTGATTTCTTTCTTTTGAGTTTTGACTTTTAAAACTTAATTTCTTACTTTTGACTTCTTATTTTTTAGTTTTAAATTTTACATTCTAAAGTTTGAATTCCCCCCCTGAAATAAAGGGGGGAGTTGACCCTTTACTTCTTACTTCTTATTTTTGATTTCTTACTTTTGAGTTTTGAGTTTTGACTTCTTATTTTTTATTTTTTATTTTTGATTTTTTACTTTCTGGTTTTGAGTTTTGACTTTTGAAATTCCTTGATTACCCCGAGGCTTTAAAAACGCATTATCCAAGGTAATTCTTCTACCACTGCTCGCAGGGAATCAACATTACTTTTTCTTGTTAAAGCTTTTGCTGTATCTAATAAATTTCCCTTCTTAATTGACTGATAAGCATCCTGCATTGATACGGCAATATTCTGCATTAAACTAGAATCTCGATAACAATTAATCATACATTTTGTACAATTATCTCTGACTAATTTGGAGCTATCAAATTCATAAATAGAACACATTGGTTCATGCCAAAAATGACAACGCCATAAGTTTAATTCCCAGTCAAGAAAGAAGAAACGATAACCTGCTAAACAAGAATAACGCTGTTCTTCATTTTTGACGAATCTCTGCATTTCTTCTAAAGAAAGAGTGGGGTTAACTACACGAAATCGCTTTTTTAATTGCTTGACTTTTTCGTAGGCTTGCCAGAGACTTTCATTGGTATGAGTGACTAAACCTGCATCAGAATATCCTAAAAAGTTAGAATCAAGATTTGTTAATGGATAGGAAAAAACTACTGATTCAAATCCTAGGGAGGTGAGAAAATCTGGCAATGCATCATAGTCAACTAAATGACTCATTGTGACGGAAGCGGTGGAATACATACCAATATTTTTGAGGATTTGATTTGCTTCTTTTATTTTATTGCAGACACCAGGTAACCCACGATTTTTTTCATGGATGTCTTGAGCGGCGGCATCAACTGAGATGATTAGACTAGATAAACCTGCGTCTGCTAATGCCTCAATTTTTTTGGGGGTTAATAACCCACCGTTTGTTACTACCATAACTTTGATTCCTAATCTTGTTGCATGGTCAACAAATGAGATTAAGTTGGGGTTAAGGGTTGGTTCTCCACCTGTGAAAACTAGATATCTGATACCTTCGCGAAATAGAATATTAATTGAGTCTAATCCTTCATTAAGGTTAACAAATTTTGTTTTTTCTTTAGGAAAGGTGTCTCTTGCAAAGTTGCAGAAACCGCAGTTGGCGTTACAAGCGTTATTAATGGCAAATTGACAAAATCCTGGCCCTCCTGCTTGAAAAACTAGCTGTAGGGTATCTAGGATGCTGGTTGTGGTTGACATTCCCCGATTTTTGGTTGGGGTGGTAGTTTTTGTATTGTTACGGGGGGGTATTTTATGGGTGTTTGTTTTCATAATTTTGTTGGTTTTTGTTTGTAGAAGGGCTTCAGCTCTTTATATCATATTTGGGATATTTAGTTCTAAAAAAAATATTCGTTTGTAGTAGGGCTTGAGTCTTTGATATGATGTTAGGAGGGTTTTATTTTTTTTGTAGTTGGGTTTTAGCCGGACCAATATTTATTTTAGGGGTACAGCCTAATTATGAGATTAATAATAACTGTTCCAGGGAACTGCTTGTCTGTTCTAACTTTTGATAACTGATAACTGATATCAAGGCCACCACCGGGAAATTTCTTGAATAGCAATGGCTGTATTTTTGATTGCTTCTTGACCTCCTAAATAAAAGATGACGGGAGTTAGTTTTCTTATGTCTAAGAGTAAGTCGCGGCGAGTGCGGAGGGATCGGGCGTGAAGGGTGTCTTGCCAGAGTGGGTAAAGTTCAGTTTTTGGCATTTGTGTCAATTTATCAGCTAAAGCAACGATAACTTGGGCGCGAGATTCCTTATCCTTAATCCCTTGAGCAATAGTCAGTGCTTGTGGTAATAATTCTGGTAATTTCTCAGCCAAAGCACTGAGAACTTGGGCGCGACCCCACTCAGACTGAATATGTCGAGCAGCAGCCAGAGCTTCTGGTAATAATTCTGGTAATTTCTCAGCCAAAGCACTGAGAACTTTGGCGCGATCCCACTCAGACTGAATATGTCGAGCAGCAGCCAGAGCTTCTGGTAATAATTCTGCTGGTAATTTCTCAGCCAAAGCACTGAGAACTTGGGCGCGATCCCACTCAGACTGAATATGTCGAGCAGCAGCCAGAGCTTCTGGTAATAATTCTGGTAATTTCTCAGCCAAAGCACTGAGAACTTTGGCGCGAGCTTCCTCAAACTGAATATGTCGAGCAGCAGCCAGAGCTTCTGGTAATAATTCTGCTGGTAATTTCTCAGCCAAAGCACTGAGAACGTGGGCGCGAAAGTGTTCAGACTGAATATGTCGAGCAGCAGCCAGAGCTTCTGGTAATAATTCTGCTGGTAATTTCTCAGCCAAAGCACTGAGAACTTGGGCGCGATAGTATTCATCCTGAATATGTCGAGCAGCAGCCAGAGCTTCTGGTAATAATTCTGGGAATTTCTCAGCCAAAGCACTGAGAACTTGGGCGCGATAGTATTCATCCTGAATATGTCGAGCAGCAGCCAGAGCTTCTGGTAATAATTCTGGGAATTTCTCAGCCAAAGCACTGAGAACTTGGGCGCGATAGTATTCATCCTGAATATGTCGAGCAGCAGCCAGAGCTTCTGGTAATAATTCTGGGAATTTCTCAGCCAAAGCACTGAGAACGTGGGCGCGACCCCGCTCAGACTGAATATGTCGAGCAGCAGCCAGAGCTTCTGGTAATAATTCTGGGAATTTATCAGCCAAAGCACTGAGAACTAGGGCGCGATAGTATTCATCCTGAATATGTCGAGCAGCAGCCAGAGCTTCTGGTAATAATTCTGGTAATTTCTCAGCCAAAGCACTGAGAACTAGGGCGCGACCCCGCTCAGACTGAATATGTCGAGCAGCAGCCAGAGCTTCTGGTAATAATTCTGGGAATTTCTCAGCCAAAGCACTGAGAACTTGGGCGCGATATTTATCATGCTGAATATGTCGAGCAGCAGCCAGAGCTTCTGGTAATAATTCTGGTGTCAGTTTCTTAGCCAAAGCACTGAGAACTTGGGCGCGATGTGTTTCACCCTGAATATGTCGAGCAGCAGCCAGTGCTTCTGGTAATAATTCTGGGAATTTATCAGCCAAAGCACTGAGAACTTGGGCGCGATCGTATTTATCCTGAATATGTCGAGCAGCAGCCAGTGCTTCTGGTAATAATTCTGGGAATTTATCAGCCAAAGCACTGAGAACTTGGGCGCGATCGTATTTATCCTGAATATGTCGAGCAGCAGCCAGTGCTTCTGGTAATAATTCTGGTGTCAATTTATCAGCCAAAGCACTGAGAGCATGGGCGCGATCGTCTTCATCCTGAATCTGTCGAGCAGCAGCCAGTGCTTCTGGTAATAATTCTGGTGTCAATTTATCAGCCAAAGCACTGAGAGCATGGGCGCGATCGTCTTCATCCTGAATCTGTCGAGCAGCAGCCAGAGCTTCTGGTAATAATTCTGGCATCAATTTCTCAGCCAAAGCACTGAGAACTTGGGCGCGATAGCATGCAGACTGAATACGTCGAGCAGCATCCAGAGCTTTTTGTAATAATTCTGGTGTCAAGTTCTCAGCCAAAGCACTGAGAGCATGGGCGCGATCGTCTTCATCCTGAATATGTCGAGCAGCAGCCAGAGCTTCTGGTAATAACTCTGGTAACTTATCAGTCAAAGCACTGAGAGCTTTGGCGCGATCGTCTTCATACTGAATATGTCGAGCAGCAGCCAGAGCTTCTGGTAATAACTCTGGTGTCAATTTCTTAGCCAAAACACTGAGAGCTTTGGCGCGATCGTCTTCATCCTGAGTCTGTCGAGCAGCAGCCAGTGCTTCTGAAAGCGCCTGTTTTTTGAAGTTTTCTGGCAAATAATCAACTAACATTACCAGAGATTTTACTTTATCCAGTAGATCTGGCTTTTGTAATGCATAAGCCAACCCTTGCTCAGGACTCCATACATTGTTTTTAACCAAAGCCACCAATAACTCCCTTCGTAAATTCGCTGCCAAACTATTAATAGAAGCAGTGATCAAAGCATAACGACACTGCCAACCAACAACTTGAGCCAACCGACCTTCATCCCAGTCAACCTCTGCTAACTCCCAAGCACGAGCCACATCAGTAATAAAAATCCCAATTCGCCCCAAACCATCGCAGGTTTCATACCAACCATTAGCCCCACTTTTCGACTCCTCCCCCAATAACCCATGAATATCCCCTATCATCCCCGCCCTTTCAAAATGCCAGACCAGATGCTGATGAATATAACCATCATCAGGCAAAGTATGCCAAAGATAATTATCAGTTAACCTCCTATATTTCTCCAAAAATATTCCGTGAGCCTCAGCCAGACCAATACCCAACCCCGCCAGAGCACCCCTACCCCTTGGCTTTAGGGGAGCACTCAACAAATTCCGAGCCAAATGATGAAATAAATCATGTAAACGATAACTCTTCTTACCATCAGACAAAGCCACACCATCCAACAACAACGCCTTACTCCGCAAATACCCCAACTCATCCCTGGCATCCCGCTCATCATCCATATCCCAGAGTACAGCCGTCATCCCCTGAGTAATATTCACATCCTCCGGCAATATCCCCAACCAAATCAAACCCTCCCTAGTTTCCGGCTCCAGTCTCTTAAGACTCAAATTCAACGAAGCAGTCAAACTCAACCGTTTTAAACTAGCCTCATCAACAACATCCCTCGCCCCCGGTCGATCCAACGTTCTCAACCGAGCAACTTCTCCTTGAATATCCTCCAACAGCACACCCCAAGACAGACCATCCTCAACTTGAGCCGCCGCCAACTCCAAAGCCAAAGGCAAATATCCCAACTCCTGAACCAAAGCCTCCGCCTGCCGAGCCTCCTCTCCCCAAATCTCACGGCCCAACCTCCCACTCAACAACAACATCGACTGCTCCAAGGTCATCACATCCAGACTATAAGTCTTAGCACTCAAAGCCTCAGCGATCGCCCTTTCCCGAGTAGTCACCAAAACCTGACAACGGGGACCACCCAGATTAAATATTTGAGCATGGTCCGAATTCCAAGCATCATCCACCACCAAAAGCACAGCCTTATCAGAAAGCAAAATCCGCAGATGATTAACAGTCACCTCCACACTTGTCGGTTTAAAATCATAGTCACCCAACTTCTGGACCCAACGACCAAGCATAGGCAAAATATTAGGCTCTTGGCCCAAAGTCACCCAGAGAATACCATCACAAAAACGAGATTGTACATCCCCATCATAAGCCAAAGCGGTTGCCAGAGTAGACTTACCCACAGCACCCAAACCGTGGATAGCAGTCACGACAATAGCAGGCCTATCTAATGAATCTATCAGTAGATTAGCCTTTAAATTGTCACTGTATTCGGGGCGGTCTACATAATATTTTGGGAGTGGGGGGGCCTCAAATATATTGATTCTAACTTTTGTCGTGTAGGTGGAGGCACCAAATATTTTTTTACAAACTTTTTTACGGAAAGATAAACCAAATCATTTTTTCGAGGTTTAGCAATAGAATTATGATCTGCTTCAACAGCAACAGGTTTAACATCCTTAATTCCTGGGTTAGCACTATCCTCATCTACAACCAAAACCCCAGCCATAGGCTTAGTTTCATAAAGGACATGAGTTTTAATATTCAAATTTTCAATATTTTGTCGATACCATTCGTTCAGGTCCCGTAACTGAGGCCCATGGGCTTTCAACTCCTTAACATTAACCGTCGCTTTTGTCAAGACATTAAAATTATCAATTAAATTAGCCAGATGTGAACCTTGATGGGGAGTAGACAAAAAAACTATTCCTTGAGTCTGTTGGATAATAGCTTTTTTCTCATCAAAATTTTGAGCAGTGCGAATTAAATCTTTAACAACCAGACCACCCATACTGTGAGTGATAAATATTAAAGGGCCATCGCCTATATCATTAACATCTAGATATTCCCATAGATTACTTGCTAAGTCAAAACGCGGCATGCCCTCACCAACATATCCAAAGCGAGGCGCATCATATCCAAAAGTCCAGACATTAACAGCTATTTCATCTTTCTGTAAATCTTGCCCCAACCAAAAAGGCCAAAAGTCCAAATTTTGATTATTTTTTTTACCTTGAGGATGCCATGTCCCCCAGGGGTGGCCAGCTAACCCATGAACAAAAACAATATCACCTCTAGGATGAGAATTTTCACACTCAAATACTCGTGATAAACCAAGCATCTTTTCTTCTGTCATATTATTTTCAGTTTAAAAAGCACATCTTGACTTACGGAAAATATAAAATTGTACAATAAAAATAGGAATTAACATTTTTGGAGTGCTCCGTAAAATGAAAAATCCTATTTAAAGTTAGTAATTATAGGTAAACCTTTTAGACTATAGCATAAAATTTCCATAATTATTACAGTACTTTCCGTTGCCAGTAAGTTAAAGTTTATAAAAGATATAATTTTATTCTTAAAACATTATCTGTAGTCAGACTTTAGAAAATTAGTATTAGTTAAAATCTAGGAATTAAAGTTTTGAGAGTAGCTTCCATAATATCTGTAGTTTGAGCAGAAACTGTATATACTAGAGCCTCTCGATAAACCCGTTGCGCCGCATTATTTTTATCATTTGCTGCTCCACTAGAAACAGTAACAGCAGCAGTAGCACAACGTTGAGCTAAATTAATAGCTTTTGCTCTAAGATTAAGTTTTGTAGCAAAATCTATGTCAGGATTTTTATTAGCTAATTCTATAGAACTTCGACATTGATTAACCTCTGCTGTCAGAGAACTTATAGTATCTGTAATAAAAGCTAGAGATTTATTTTTTGACACTTCTATCATAACATCTATACCTGCCAAAGCACATCCTAAAGCAAACGAAGTAAAGTATAATATTTTTTTTATATCGTTTTCTTGAATATAATTTTTAGGTTTAATAGAAACTAAACGTGAATTAGGTAAAAACCAATTCTTAACTGTAGCACTAACAGTATTAGTTGAATTAATAGCACACAACTGCATAGGTTTTGAGAAAGTAATATTGCCATTTAATTGATTATTTTCAACAAAAGGCATCATACCAAAAATTGCTTGACCATCAGGTAATTTTGCTGCAATAATAAACTCTTGAAATATACCCCAACCAGTTATCCAAGGTACAACTCCTTCTATATAATATCCATCCGTAGTTGGAACAGCTTTCACAGGTGCTTCCCCAGAGCGTCGAAGTTGAGAAAAGGCTATTCCTAATAATATTTTGCCGTAGCTCAAATGGGGTAAATATTGTTTTTGTAATTGATAATTTTGACTTGATGCTAACATTGCCGCTGCACTTTGATGTTGGGTTTGGAGAAAAGATAACGCACCAGAATGTCTTGCTAAAAGTAATTGATAATTAAAATAATCTTGTTGATTTAATTCTAAACCCCCCCATTTTTTAGGAACTCGTAGTCCTAATAAACCTGATTTTCCCAAACTCATTAAAGCCTTTTCTAATTCTCGTGGGTTACTGTCAATTTCATTAGCTACAGGAGTAATATTTTGTAAAATTGAATAGTCAATTTGCTCTACATTTTGGTTTCTTTCTGAATTTTTAGGGGGAAGTGATATAGTCATAAGCAAATCCTCAACTAGTTTTTGGACTACATCATATCACAATTAAATTTTTAGCAACAGGAAATATCCAAGAAGAAAAGGCAGGTTCAGGAAGCTTCTGAAACCCTCGTAGTGTATTTTTGGCAACGAGAACATAAGGGTTTGAGCATAAATATTGAATTTGTTAATAAAACTTAACATCTTGAGATATACTTACCCTAAAAGAGTTATTTTTATTTGTATTGTTTTACCAGTTTTTGGACTAAACTTTTAGTCACAGAAAAAATAACGGCCACAAATGCGAATTGATATTTTCTGTTTATCGTTTCAAAAGTGTAGCAACTATTTTTTCTTAACGTATTTGGAAGTGCTAATGGTCATTTAAATAATCTCAAATATAACTCAATAGTTATAAACCAAAGTTATACACCAAATTTTGCTATTGTAATTAATTAACAAAAAGAGCTAAACCCGAACCATAAACAACAACAAACTTGACAAATCAATTATCCTCTGAACCTATAGGAAAATGACGATTATTATTAACCTGATAATAATGATTATTATTTTGGTTGAGATAGGAACGAACCTGCTGGTTTAGATGAATGTAAGTCTGAATATCAATTTGATTTAATAATAACATTTCCCTATATTTATTAGCTGCAGTTTCCAGTCTTTCTCTCATTTTTTCTTGGCATATTCCTGAAAGACTTTGAAACTCATCAATTAATGCTATTGTATTTTGAATATCTTTTCGATGTTGTTTTTCTTGTAGTTTTCGAGACTTATTAGCAAGATCTTGTGTCATATGCTCTAGTTTTTCATAAGCTTCTCTAGACAAATTTCCTTCAACCAACATTAACCGATGTTGGTGTCTTAACTCTTCCACCTCTTTAAGAGCTTTACTAGGATTTGTTTGTGCAGACATACTTATTTCATTGAGAGCTAAATGGGTATTTATAATCAGCTTTTTACACTGTTTATGACGCCACATTCGTAGCATAAAACCGAGAATACCTGTAAACAAAATAATAATAAAACTAGCTTGTAAGTCTTGATTTTCCTCAAAGTAACGCATCCAAATTTTTCTAGGATCCCCTTGCTCAAATGATAGTTTAGCACCAGGATGGAGATATAGTAAACCATTACTCAACAAAGACTCAGGGTCGTCCTGAGAAAATTCTGGATCAAATAACGAGTATTTTTGATAGGATGAAATCAAAGACCAAGTTAAAAGAGCAATTTTTTCTTTGCTAACATCAGGGCGAGTTACTAAAGCAGCAGCAGTAGAAATAGTCGGTAAATCTTTCTCCGGTATTGGTGATAGAGGCATATAACTACCTTTGGGAAAGACTGTACTTTGGTATGACTCTGGAAATTGAATAGTTAAATAGTTAATAAAAGAAGTCGTTATGGGAACTAATTTAAGACTAGGAGGACTCGTTAGTTGGCTTTTCACTTTTTTACTGCCTCCCAAGGGACCGACATAAACTAAAGCATCTATTTCTCTTTGTTTAAGTTTATTAAACCCTTGTTCTAGATCAAGTTCTTCTTCTATGATTTTTAAATTTGTAGCACTGAATAGTCGTTTAGCAGTAAAGTAAGTACCGCTGCCAGGAGTACTAAAGCTAACTCTTTTTTCTTTGAGATCCTGAAAAGTTTTTATTTCCGAGTCAGATAGGGTAATGAGGTGCAAATATTCATTAGCAAGAACAGCTACTGCTTGTATTTGTCCAGCTTTCATAGCTTCGCTAGCTACATCTAATTGAACTAGGGCAATATCTGCTTCTCTATTGCGCAGGCGTTGTAGGTTTTCCTGTGAACCCTGGGATATATTGTCGTCAATAGATATTTTCCCAACATCACTAGCTGAATGTATTATTTGTCTGCCAATACGCTCGTATGCTCCACCTTCAACGCCGCTTGAGAGTATGAGGGTCTGATTTTGGGGAGTACAGCTAGTTAATGTGATCGCTGATAATAATATTCCTCCTATTAATTTACTGATTTTTTGGTGATGGGAGTATATGTTATTTAACATTTAAAGTAACCTATTTTTATAATAATTTACAACAGTTTTAAGGCCAATAAATAAATTACAAAAAAATGATCATCTTGTAAGAAGTTTTCATGCAACATCTCCATATTTATAGTTTACTGAAAATAGCTATAATTTAATTAAATTTGATTAATTTCACTATACCAAATTTTTATACATAATATTATAAAACTCTAAAAATCATGTTTCATTCATTATTGTAGTTAAACCTCTTAGCTTAAATTCTAGTAAGACCTAGACCTGAGACCCCATTCCCTATTAGGGTATGGACAGTATCTCTCCCCTCTCCTCCCTGGAGTTGGGTCGAGGAATAGACCTTAAATCATGAAACTTACCCACAAAATAAATCTAGATGTGCTACAATAAAATGTTTAAATAAAAATTTAAATCATCAAAAATACTTAGGAATATCTAACCTCTTATCATACACTATTTCAGTTTTGTTATACCAAAGGTTATAAATGTTTATTATAAACGTAATAGAGAATAAGAAAAACTGAAATTAGAGTAAATATTGAAAAAAAGAGGAACTGAATAGAAATATAGCATCAGACTAGAAAAATTATGTATAAACCATTTCAGTTAACCTGATTAAGATGTACCTGTTTAATGAATTCTTTTGTCCAAGTAGTCTCACTGAACTACTTAAATAAACTGATGTTAAAGGGTAACTACAAATAGATATTTTTGGTTATAATTAATAATAACTATACCAATGATGTTAAATAATTATGATTGAATGGTTAATTACTTGGGGAAGTAGTGAAGCGGTTAAATGTATTGCGAATGAAGTTGTCGGAGTATTAGCTAAGGGCGCTGCCGAAGACTATGTTAAAGATTTTTTTAAGCAAAGTTTCTCTGATGCTTTTGGTGGAATAGCAAATGGAGAACCTTTAAAAAAAGCTACTAAACAAGCAATTAAAGATTTTTTAGACTTAGGATATCAAGAGTTAGAAAATGCTGAATTGAGTGAAAGTGACTTAAATAAGTATTCTCAATATTTCAAATCTTTTATTAAAGAAGGATCTGTTTTAGAGGTTTTGATTAGTGCTTTTGATAATAAAATCAAAATTTTAGATACTCACAAGCTGGCTATTTCATGGAAACAAATAAACCCACCTTTACCAGATAATTTTGACTGGGAATTTCTAGCAAAGCAACATCAGAGAAATGTCAAAAATATTATCCGAAATTCCCAAGAACTACGGTCAATATTAGATTCAAAAAATCTGGAAGAGATTGTAAACAAAGACATTAAAATCAGACCAGAATTTGACTTAAAAAAATATCAAGAAGGAATCCTAGAACAATATGGAAATCTCAAATTAGAAAGTTTAGAGACCAGTGGTTATAGTTATAATGAATTGAAATTATGGAAAATGTTTATTCCTCAAAATGTCCGAGAATCTCAGGAATTTATGCCTCAAATACATGAAATTCCTAAAGAATATCTCTCCAAATTAAGAGACACTAGACAATTAGAAGCAGAACTTTCTCAAGAACAACTGAAAAGTGTCCGGCGTAGGTATTTTGAGCAACAGACTCACTCAGTTTTAGAATTAATAGAATATAACAACTATAAATATTTAGTTATTCTGGGAGACCCCGGTTCTGGTAAATCTACTTTATTACAATATATCGCTTTGCAATGGGCAGAATTACCTCTGAAAGATTTATCTTTAAACCCAATTCCTCTATTAATTGAACTGCGGACTTATGTACGCAACCATAATGAGAATAAATGTAATAGTTTTCTAGATTTTTTGGAAAAAGGTAGTGGTGTAAGTTGCCATTTACCTCAGGAAGAACTTCATACTAAATTGCAAAATGGTAATGCAATTATGATGTTTGATGGGTTAGATGAAGTTTTCGAGCTTGCCAAAAGAGAACAGATAATTACTGATATTCATAGGTTTACTAATGACTATAAAAATGTGCAAGTTATTGTTACTTCTCGGGTAATTGGTTATAAGCCACAAAAACTCCGGGATGCAGAATTTTATCATTTTATATTGCAAGATTTGGAGTCGGAACAAATTGAAACTTTTATTCAACGTTGGCACGATTTGACTTATCAAGATGAGCGAGAAAAGGAGCGGAAAAGAGAAAGGTTAAAACGGGCAATTAAAGATTCTTCAGCTATTAAGCAATTGTCAGAAAATCCCTTGTTATTAACAATGATGGCTATTTTGAATCGTCATCAAGAATTACCCAGAGATAGAGCAGAACTTTATCATCAAGCTTCCCGGATTTTACTGCAGCAATGGGATATGGAAAGGGCATTAATTGATGCGAATCTTAACCCCATGACTATTGACTATAAAGATAAGCAAGCAATTTTGCGTCAGGTAGCTTTTTTTATGCAGGAAAATAAGGCAGGTTTAGCTGGTAATTTGATTCATGGAAATGATTTAGAAAAGATTATCAGAGCTTATCTAAAAAGTGAAGATATTAATGATCCAAAAACTGTGGCTAGAGCCCTGATGGAACAGTTGCGAAGTCGCAATTTTATTTTGTGTTTTGTTGGCGCAGAATATTATGCTTTTGTGCATAGAACTTTTTTAGAATATTTTTGTGCTTGGAGTTTTGTTTGGCTGTTTGAAAAAGAACAGAAAATGTCTCCAGACAGACTTATAGAAGAAGTTTTTGGTCAGCACTGGCAGGATGAAAAATGGCATGAAGTTTTGCGGTTAATTGTAGGGATGATAGATACTAAGTTTGCGAGAAAAATAATTTATTATTTAATGGAGCAAGATGGAGAAGAGAAAAAATTTCTGAATTTATTTTTAGCTGGTAAGTGTTTGTTTGAAGTCAGAAATAATCAGAATATTAGTTTTAGTGATATCGGATATCGGTTATTAAATAAATTAAAACACTTGACTGGGTATGACCTTGGTTATTCTTATGAAGAATATGACAATTATTCTAAAGAAATTTATCAGAAAAATGCAGCCTTAGTTTATGAAATTCGTACTCAAGCTGTGCAAGTAGTAGCTACAACCTGGAGAGATGAGCGTTTAACCTATACTTGGCTCAAACAAAGGGTAGCTTCTGACAATGACCAGGATGTGCGACGTGAAGCTCTGCGACAAATAGCTACTGGTTGGAAGCATCAGCCGGAAATTTTTGACTTACTTAAACAATGGGTATTCTCTGAGAATGACCAGGATGTGCGACGTGAAGCTCTGCGACAAATAGCTACTGGTTGGAAGCATCAGCCGGAAATTTTTGACTTACTTAAACAATGGGTATTCTCTGATGAAAATTCGGATGTGCGACGTGAAGCAGTGCGACAAATAGCTACTGGTTGGAAACATCAGCCGGAAATTTTTGATTTACTTAAACAATGGGTATTCTCTGATGAAAATTCGGATGTGCGACGTGAAGCCCTGCGACAAATAGCTACTGGTTGGAAACATCAGCCGGAAATTTTTGATTTACTCAAACAAAGAGTAGAGTCTGATGAGAATTGGGATGTGCGACGTGAAGCAGTGCGACAAATAGCTACTGGTTGGAAACATCAGCCGGGAATTTTTGATTTACTTAAACAATGGGTAGTCTCTGATGATGACCCAGATGTGCGACGTGAAGCAGTGCGACAAATAGCTACTGGTTGGAAACATCAGCCGGGAATTTTTGATTTGCTCAAACAAAGGGTAGTATCTGATAAAAATTGGGATGTGCGACGTGAAGCAGTGCGACAAATAGCTACTGGTTGGAAACATCAGCCGGGAATTTTTGATTTACTCAAACAAAGGCTGGTATCTGATGATGACTGGTATGTGAGGGTTGAAGCCCTGCGACAAATAGCTACTGGTTGGAAATATCAGCCGATAATTTTTGATTTACTCAAACAAAGGGTAGAGTCTGATGATGACCCAAATGTACGACGTGAAGCAGCGCGACAAATAGCTGCTGGTTGGAAACATCAGCCAGGAATTTTTGATTTACTCAAACAAAGGGTAGAGTCTGATAAAAATTGGGATGTGCGACGTGAAGCGGTGCGACAAATAGCTACTGGTTGGAAACATCAGCGGGGAACTTTTGGTTTACTCAAACAATGGGTAGACTCTGATAATAGTTCCACTGTGCGACATGAAGCACTGCGACAAATAGTTACTGGTTGGAAAGATGAACCGGGAATTTTAGATTTACTCAAGGAAAGGGTGAGCTCTGATCATAGTTCTACTGTGCGACGTGAAGCACTGCGACAAATAGTTACTGGTTGGAAAGATGAACCGGGAATTTTAGATTTACTCAAGGAAAGGGTGAGCTCTGATCATAGTTCTACTGTGCGACGTGAAGCACTGCGACAAATAGCTGCGGGTTGGAAAGATGAACCGGGAATTTTAGATTTACTCAAGGAAAGGATGAGCTCTGATCATAGTTCCACTGTGCGAGGTGAAGCACTGCGACAAATAGTTACTGGTTGGAAACATGAACCGGGAATTTTAGATTTACTCAAGGAAAGGGTGAGCTCTGATCATAGTTCCACTGTGCGAGGTGAAGCAGTGCGACAAATAGTTACTGGTTGGAAACATGAACCGGGAATTTTTGAGCTGTTTTATCACATCGCTCTCAATGACCCCTTTCAACGTGAAGAATATTTGGATAAGAACCCTCGACAAATTGTACTAGCGGCAATAGTCAAACAATATCCAGACCATCCGCAAATTCTCCCACTATTACAAGACAGAGTCGCAAACGACCCAGACGAACAACTACGCCACTGGGCAAAAAAGAAATTGCAGGGATTAGAAAATAGCTAGTGTGACCATCTTTAAACTATATCCTTACCGCATTTCATGTAGCCTAGGGTTTCATCTCGACAATAGCCGAAAACGCCTAGTGATATAACTGAAAAGCATTGGAAATTTGCCAACCCTCTTGGGGGTTGGTTGGGGTGGTTTGTGCTAGTCTTCGCGTCCGTTTTTTGTTTCGGACTCTCCTAGGGCAACTAATTAATGAAAATTTAGGACAAGATATATATTCAAAAAAAACAACTAAAAAGTCACTCCCTTATGGGCAAAGCTGCAAACCAAATTTTTCGTTAATGTTTATTCTGTTAATATTTATTCATAGCAATACAATATTAGACATTGATAGAATTGAAATCCTTTACAACCATTATACTTCTCCTCCAACAGGTTCTTAAGTCCTTAATATATCCTTAAAATCGGTATTTTTAGAGAGGTTTAATAGTTTGGGACTCAGCTGATAGTTGATAGCTGACTCTTTAAGCCTATATCAGACATTTGAACTACATTTTTTCATATATTCCCAGCCACGCTGGGGAGAAACGCGATCGCGTCCAATTGTCTTAGCAATCCATTCTGCTACTTTTGGCCCTGTCCATACTGCTTGGTCTTGAGGTGGACTTTTCAGTACTATGCGTAATTGTTCTTGTTGTTCTTGAGTCAGTAAAGCATGAGAAGGGTAAAACTTTCGGGTTTTCCGTCGGTTCAAAATACCCTCGGGCCCTTTTTGATTATAGTTTTTAACTATATCCTTAGCATAATCATAGTTAAGACCCAAAGCTTGAGCTGCTTCTTTAATAGTCCAGTTTTGAGACACTAACCACAGCAGGTGCCAGCGCCGAGATTCAACCCTATCTCTAATTTGGAGATAGCGGTTTTTGATTTCTGTCTCACTCAAGTAGGATTTGAGATAGGCTTTTTTAGGCATCTTTTTCTACTTTATCAGGGGTATGAAATATCAACAATTCAACATTAGAAAGTAATAAGACTAACTTTCACTAGTGGAAATAATCGATCACTTTCCTCACGTAGATGACCCTGTAAAGTCCATATCAACCGTTACAACTTAAAATTATTTTTTATCTACATCAATTGTGTTAACGGTTTAATGGTTTATATATTTACTTTCAAATACTTTATCATATCGGTTTAAATAAATCAAGTTATCTAAATAAATTAAGCTTAATCAGTATATACAAAATGACAGACTTTTTCAGGGGTAACCCTTAATATATATTTGCTAGCCTCAGATAATATTACGGTAGGTCAAGCATGAATGTATTTCAACTATCAAATTATTACATAATCTTTACAAAAGTTAGCTAGAATATACAATATGTTAATTAAATAATTCTATAAATATTTACTTATAAATTTAGTCAAGCAGAAAAAAGCGATCGCTGCTTTTTATCAAAAGTTATTGGCAAAGGTTAAATGTAATAGGATTTAGATAAAACCAAAACTATTCTGGTATAGAAGCAAAATCATAAGCCTTTCAAATTCCAGAACTTTAAAAAAGAATCTATTACTAAAATATATTGGTTTATCAATCATCAGAATTTACTATCAAAACTATTATTAATTAGTATCATATAAATAACTATTCATTTAGGCAATAAATACTTCTATAATATGAACACTTCAAGGCAAAAATCTTATTATCAAGTTGGTGGTTGTCTTCCTATAAATGCACCGAATTATGTTCAAAGACGAGCAGATGAATACTTTTATGAAGGTCTGAAAGCAGGTGAGTTTTGTTATGTTCTTAATTCTCGTCAAATGGGAAAATCTAGTTTGCAAGTTAGAACAATTCAAAGATTACAAAAACAAGGTATTTGTTGTGCAGCAATCGACATTTCAGAAATAGGTAATCGGGGAGTAACCATCGAACAGTGGTATGCAGGTATTCTGCGGATATTAGAAAATAATTTTAATCTGTCAGAATATGTAAATATTCGTACTTGGTGGCGAGAGCGAGATTATCTTGCCCCCGTGCAAAGATTAAGTGAATTTATTAACACTGTATTACTAACAAAAATAAATCAGAATATTGTAATTTTTATTGATGAAATTGATAGTATTCTAGCCCTAGATTTTCCAGTCGATGATTTTTTAGGATTTATTCGAGCTTGTTACAACAAACGTGCTCATAATAATGAATATAATCGTCTAACTTTTGCTTTGTTAGGAGTTAGTACACCTCAAGATTTATGTCAGGATAAAAGTAGTACACCTTTTAATATTGGAAGAGCAATTGAATTAACTGGCTTTCAATTAGATGAAGCTTTCTCATTAATAGATGGACTAGTGGGAATTTGTCAGAAACCAGAAGCAGTTTTAAAAGAGGTTTTACTTTGGACTGGAGGGCAACCATTTTTAACTCAAAAAGTCTGTAAACTCTTAATTGAAAATGGAGAGTTAATTATTAACCCAGCGGAAGAAGTAGCAGGAATTGTTAGGTCAAAAATTGTTCATAATTGGGAAGCACAAGACATGCCAGAACATTTAAAGACTATTCGCAACCGCATTTTAAGAAAGAATAAACGAATAGTCAGAAGATTAGGGTTATATCAAGAAATTTTACAGAATAACTTGACTGGAATAATAGCAGATAATAGTTCAGAACAAATGGAACTTAGGTTATCTGGATTAGTAGTTAAACGAGATAATAAGTTAATAGTTGCTAATCTAATATATAGGACTGTTTTTCATGAAAATATGATTCTTGAAGAATTGGAAAAATTACCTCCCTATTCAGAAGAAATTAAAGCATGGATTAATTCTAACTGTGCAGATAAATCATATCTATTGCAAGGAAAACATTTACAATCAGCTTTAGTTTGGGCAACAGGAAAAAGTTTAAGAAATCAAGATTTCCAATTTTTGACTACTAGCCAAAAATTAGTATTAGATGCTCAGACACAAGCTCTAGAATTAACAAAAATTGAAACTAAAAAAGCTCAAGCAGAAGTTGTAAAAGCACAACAAAAAGCTCAACTTTGGATTCAAATAGGCTCCACTATTTTTAGCATATCTTTGATTTTATCCATAGGTTTTTCTATATTAGCCTATCAAAAATTTAAACTAGCACAATCTAGTCATGAAATTGAACAAATTGGCACTGACGCTTTATTATTAGCTATCGAAAAGTCAGCAACAAATCAGGAATTATTAGAAGCTTTACCCAAAGCTATATCTGCAGGAAAAAGATTAAAATCTTTAGTAAATAACAATACTCCTCTAGCAGAATATCCTGGGACTCGACCAATATTAGCTTTACAAATGATTCTTGATAAACTTGACGAACAAGAACAATTTCAAGATAGTATACTTCAGAAAAGAAAAATTATTTTGCAAGGGCATAATGGTGCAGTTACCAGTGTAAAATTTAGTCCAAATCAAGAATTTTTAGCTTCAGCAGGAGTAGATGGAAAAGTAATTATTTGGAATCTGGAAGGCAAAAAAATTACAGAATGGGAAACAGAACAAAAATCAATTAATAGTCTAATTTTTCATCCTGATAATAAATATTTAGCAACTGCTGGTAGTAACGGCACAGTAAAAATATGGAGTCTATTAAAGAAAAATTTAGGGATAAAATTATATGTATTAGAAATATCTCAAACTGAAGTTAATAGTATTAGTTTTAGTGCTAATGGTAAGTATTTAGCAACTGCTGGCATAAATATTCCTGTACAAATTTGGAACTTATCATCGCTGCCGATAAATATATCATCTGATCAAGTTTTGGATGATCATGGTTTAATTAGAAACATTCATTTTAGCCCTAATGATAATTTTCTAGCTACATTAGATGGGAAATCTACTATTAGATTATGGAATTTATCTGAAAATAAATTTAAAATCCTAGATGTAGAAGCTATTAGTATGAATTTTAGCATTAATAAACCTCAGATATTACTAACAGCAACGTCAAATGGAATAGTAGAAATGTGGCAGACTTATACTGGGAGATTAGTCAATAATTTTCAAAGTTTACATTTAGATACTAAGCTAGTTAATTTTAGTCCTGATGGAAGATTAATAGCTACTGTTGGAATTGATAGTATTGTAAGACTTTGGAATTTATCAGGGCGACAAATTAACCAATTTGAATTTTCCGAAAATGTAATTGATATAGCCTTTAGTTCAGATGGAAAAAAAATTGCTGTAGCTGATAGTAACGGTCAAATTTGGTTGATTTATTTGGAAAATTTAGAGGAGCTTTTGAGTAAAGGATGTAGGTTTTTATTAAAAAGACCAAACTATTTTATGAGGGTAGAAGAATTTTGTCAGAATAGTAGGTAGTAGGGATTAGGGTTTTTAGGAATAAAATATCTTCACTTCATGGTTAGTTAAAACATTACAGAGCCTTTATAGCTATCATTCTTGTCTTTTTTTATTCAATATTTATTCCTGATTCTCTCTTACCTTTTTACTTCTTGTACCATTTTGAAAGTAGGGAAGTATGTAAGATGCCTAGCATCAGAAGAATAATTAATATTGCAATGCAATCTAATTACATTGAAGGTAACTTATCTAGTATTAATGACTTAATAACTGAAATATTACCTAAGTATACAATTAATGAATAAAATAGGTACTATTTGTTATATTAATGAATATTAATGGGTAGTAAATTTGGTTTAGGATCAACAATTCTTTTCAATAATTCTTGTTGAGCTTGTTGAGGATTTTGACCATGAGGAACTTGATATAATAATCGACAAGAACCACCTATAGCAGCACAAATAATGGGTTGTCCCTGTTTGTATATACTAACAGTAATATTCCTATATCCATTTTGTTTTTGAGTAGATAAAATTCCAGATACTCTGGTACATCTGGTAAGAGTATCTTCTCCTGATTGAGCAAAATAATTATTAGCGCTCCAGAGAATAATCGGAATATTATTACCTTGTTTATTAGCTATTGTAGCTGGAGTATTCCCAATTTTACCACAAAAAAAATTAGGAGTTTGAGCCTTAGCAGAAAGGTTACTGATAGAGAGATTTAAAAAACCAATTATTGTGGCAGTAAAAATAGAAGTTAATGATAAAATTTTCATGGACTATAATCTATATGTATAACACTACAAACATTTTATAAACTTATATATACTTATTGAGTGCCAGTAATGGATTTTAAGAAAAAAGTTCTGCAAGTATACTTGGGAAGTCCTGGAAATTATGATTATAAATGGTTTTTATATATTGTTCATTGTCAGACTCATTAATTAGTTTGCTTACCTATATTCCCTTTACAATTTATTATCTACCTTAACTTCGGTTATTTGAAGTATTCAGCTAAAAGCTATCAGCTAGCTTCCTGGGTGGGAACTTCACCACTCAACTATGAATCATGAACTCATGATCTTGGAATAAAAAATTAGTCTCCAAGGAAAATTAAATGTTATGTTTTATAGCATAACCCAAGAAGGAAAAAGTTGATCAGCTAACCTTAGTCATTTTTTCAAAATTTACTCCAACTTTGGTCTTCAAGATTTAGTCTTTCTTTTTCCTGACAAAAAATCTAACCAAAATATTTTAGAAAAATTCATAATGCGACTATGAGCAAGATTAGCTGCTTCTAAGTCATAATCTTTTCCACCTATCCGATGTAAAACATAATTAATATTTGGATAAAAATGTATTTATACTAGTGGAAAATCCCTTAATTATACTTTGAAATGAGTTTTAATTTATGGATAAATATAATCATTTTTTTTTGCAATATTAAGCATTAATGGATGTTGGATATTAGCTGCTTCATCAATATTTTTTTCATCCAAACTCCATAATCACTAACATTACATCTTGCTAGGGAACAATTCTCTCTAAAATCAGCAATTTTACCTCTTAAACCAAAAGATAAATTGAAAATTATGGAGATAATTATAGTAATTATTTGAGATTCTTAATAATAAAAATTAAATTATTTATTAACTATTTAATTTTATCAAAAATAGATTAATTTTAAATGTTTTTTTAGTTATATTTAGATTGGTTTTACATTTAAATTTATAGTTTTTAACGCCAAAATAATTCAGGTACAATTGGTACATAATTTCCCTGAACATATCTATTAACTATCTTATCCATTACCTCATGAAATCAGAAAATTTATGGGATAAAAATTAATCTCGGAACAGGTGTAAAAGCAGGGCTTTTTAAGTAAGTAGTAAAAATCTCACATTCCGGTGTGGGAAATTATAATTTTCATCAGGCTTAATTTATTTGATAAAATCAAATCATGTTAAAATCATCTGGTTTTTTAAGATTAGCTTAGATAAAAAAAATAGGAAAACTCTGATCAGAAATTTATTTTGTTTGCAAGACTATTTAATAACTGAAAGCTTCTATATTTCTAGTAATCAAATTTATAGACCTATAAGCTTAACTAATTATTGAACTAGACTTGACAAAAATTATAACTTTTGTTAAAAAATGTTAAAAACTCATATAGTTAAGAGGATCTTAGATTGTGAAAATAGCTATTGTTGGTTTTGGATTTAGTGCTGAGAAAAGCCACTTACCAGCTTACAAGAATCGTTCTGATATTCATCTCACAGCAGTAGTAGATCCTGTAACAGCAAGACGTGCAGCTGCACTGCGACAATACCCAAACATCCGAGTTTATGAGAAATTTGATGATTTACTAGAAGAAAACTCTGATGAAATAGATATAGTTGATATTTGTTTGCCTAATGCTTTTCATCTCCAAAGTGCTAAACAAGCATTAGAAGCAGATAAACACGTCTTATGCGAGAAACCATTAGTATTAAAGAAAGATGAATACTCTGAATTAGTAAATATAGCAAATAACAGAAAACGTATTTTATATCCATGTCATAATTATAAATTTGCTCCTTCAATAGTACATGCTGCTTACTTAATTAACTCGGGTAAAATAGGCAAACCTTTATTTGCGTCTTTTAATATATTTGGTGCAGATTTGCAAAGTGAGGTATCCCAGTACAAACCAGGCTTGGAAGAAAATCAAGAACTATCTGGTGATGGTATTATGATTGACCATGGTTTAGATGCAATTTCTGTTGCTCAAACTCTATTTGGAGGTTCTCCTCAACGCATATCTGCACATATTAAAAATCTCAATCAAACACATAATAAATTAGAAGACTTAGCTGTTTTTTGTTTAGATTGGGAGGAAAAATTAATTAACATTAGTGTTAGCTCTTTAGGATCAACACCAAAAGCTTATTACAGAATTCAGGGAACAGAAGGAGAAATTAGTATCGAAAATAACGATATATTTTTAAGCGTGAAAAATCAGCCTGTTCAACAGATTTTTGTACCTACACATTTTGACAATCCTGGTCATGCAAATTGGTTTAATGGATTGATTGATAATTTATTAGATTGTATTAAGACTGAAGACACTAAACCATTCCCATTAATCGAAGCTGGTCTAGTTCTTGATATAATTGAGAAAGCAAATTATTCTAGTCATAATGAAGGTATTTGGATAACAATATAACTTATTATTAAGTCATTACAAAGGATTTAGTGGGTTGGTAACTATTTGCTAGAACTAGGCAAGATAAGACATGAAACTTGTTTTTTTACAAATTTATTGACCTGGTTCTAAGCAGTTTTTTAATTTATAGTTCTCCGGGCAAATAATAAGCAATAAGGAAAATATATTGATACGGGAGCTGCTATTTTGAAGATAAAAGAATAACCCGATAAATACAAAAGGATGTATTGTAGTATGTATGAAGTGAGCAGGACATTATTATAGTGGGGAAATAGCTGCTACATAATCGAATGTTAATTATTACTAATATTCACCAAGCAAATACTCCAGGTAAAATATTTTTGCAGAAAGGCTATTTCTAAGACTTGGTAGAGCAATTCAATTCTCTAACAAAATCAACTCTCTAACAAAACTTGGTCACACATATGCAGTCCAAATAAAGAAAAATTATAATTATTAAATCCTACAACATATATTGCTTTTACCTAAGTCCTGATTATGAAGAAAAGAGATTACTTATTTCTGGTTATTTATCTGAGCGACTAAACCTGTTGCTGCAGTCATATCAAGGGGTTTAGAAAATAAATAACCTTGAGCATATTCACACTTTAAAGCTTGAAGCTGAAGTGCTTGCTCTGGAGTTTCTACCCCCTCAGCAACAACGTTTATACCCAAATTATGAGATAAAGTAATAATTGAACGAAGAATTTCTATTGTTTTAATTGACTTATTATTTACTAAATTAGTAAGGCCTATTCTATTGATAAACGAACGGTCAATTTTTAAAGTATTCATTGGAAAGTTGTATAAATAATTGAAAGAAGAATATCCCGTGCCAAAATCATCAATATATAAATCAATATTCCTCGCTCTTAACCGAGACATTTTTCCTCTGATAGACTCATTATTTTCGATCAAAGTACTTTCAGTAATTTCCAGTTTTAAACTCTTACCATCAAGCTGAGTTTCTAGCAGAATTTTGTCTATTTGATCAATTAAATCTACTTGAGCAAACTGCTTCGCAGAAAGATTAACATTAATGTTTAAATGATAATTATTCGGCAATTGATTTTGCCATTTACGTAATTGGAAACAAGCTTCTCTTAATATCCACAAACCGAGAGGTATAATTAATCCTGTTTCCTCTGCAAGAGGAATAAATTCATCAGGAGAAATGAAACCAAGTTTTGGATGTTGCCAACGTACCAGTGCTTCAAAACCAGTAATCTCATTTGTAGCTAGGGAAACAATTGGTTGATAATAAAGTATAAACTCAGATTGCTTTCTAAGTGATTGACTCTGAATATTGTTGAGAGCACTTTGTAAATCATTCTCTAACTGAACACGCTGTAAAAATTGACTCCGCATAGAATTACAAAAAACTTGATGAGACCCTCTACTTAAATTTTTGGCATGGTACATCGCTATTTCTGCATCTTGCAAAATATGTTCTGCTGAACTGATATTTCTGGAACCGACAGCAATACCGATACTAGGATTAATAAATATCTCATTTCCATCTAAAATAATTGGTAAAGTTAGCTGTTTGTTGATTTGATCAGCAATATACGTAGCATCGCTAATATCTGAAATATTTTCTAACAAAATTCCAAATTCATCTGGACTCAAACGAGCAACTGTATTTCCATGA
The DNA here is from genome assembly GCF_000014265.1 of Trichodesmium erythraeum IMS101. Lineage (NCBI taxonomy): Bacteria > Bacillati > Cyanobacteriota > Cyanophyceae > Oscillatoriales > Microcoleaceae > Trichodesmium > Trichodesmium erythraeum. The sequence goes on along the minus strand of NC_008312.1, from coordinate 7,608,278 downwards.
TTCAACAATGTTTTTAACTTCTTGGCTATCATAACTATCAGTTTGTTTGTTATTTGATGACCAAAACGATTATTCAAAACTTTAAATCTATCAATATCTACCAGTAGGACTGCAAACAAAAGTTTTTTTCGACACTTAGTTTCCTTGATTTTTTCCTCCAAACGATCTATAAACAGGTCATGGTTAGGGAGATGAGTTAGTGCATCGTGGAATACGTTATATTTCCATCGTTCTTCAGTTAGCTTACGTTGAGTAATATCGTGACTGTTGATAATGATGCCTCTAACTCCTGGATCGTCTAAAAAGTTAGTTAAAATACCTTCAAAGAAACACCAAGAACCCGAACTATTCTTAACTCGGTATTTAATAGCTGTTTGACTTATATTGGGATTTTTAATTGCTTTATTGATAGTGCAAGTCACTAATAATAAATCATTAATGTGAATTAGATCGAATATACTTTGGCTCACAACTTCTTCTGGTACATACCCCAAAGTTTTCATTACTGATGGACTGACATAACTAGAAGTTCCATGAGCATCAATAATCCATGTTAAATCTGTAGTATTTTCTATCAGAGCACGCAATCTTCGTTCATTTTCTAGCTTTGCTTTTCTTGCTTGTTTGCCCTCAGTAATATTATGCATATCTTTAAGCATTTTGATCGGCTCTAGTTGACTAGTAATAGCAGTTTCTTTGGCTTTCTGTTGAACTTGTTGTTCTAATTTTTTAATTGTCAGTTGCTGTTCTTTTTTTAATTTATATTCAGCGATCGCCCGCTCTAAAATAATTGATAAAGTAAATAATTTATTTTTTAAAACATAGCTATTAACTCCAGCTTTTAAAACTTTCAAAGCTTCCTTTTCTTCTAACTCCTCTGCAATTAAAATTAAAGGAATTTCTTGCTCTGATTGTTGTAGTAATCCTAGCACTTCAAAGATATCAGAATGAACTACATGATAATCTGATAATATTGCATCATATACATTATCTTTAAGCAATTGTCGATAGTCTAGATAACTTTTTGCAATATCATAATCGTAAGTAAACTTTATACCATCAGATTTTAAGATCTGTATGATTAACTCCACATCTTCCATAACGTCTTCCACAATTAGCAAGTGTAACTCTTGGCTAGCTGCTGGTCTAATTTGATACATCCCATGTTTGATCTCTATCATTGTTAAGAATTTATAAGATTTAGCACTTTATTTATACTATTATATTACAATTAGAAAATTTTTGTTTTTTTTACTTCCTGTTTCCCAAATTACTACGAGCTATAGGGTCAGCTCATCTTAACAATCATTAACAAATAGTATATTTTCTGAACCTATTGCTCTGAAAGGTTTTGGGATTAATTTAGTGACGAAAATACATTCCAATTGTTAAACCGCGAAAACCGATAATATGAAAATTCTGTGATATTTATAATTCCTTGAAAAGCTTGTATTGCAAGCAGGTGACAAAAATATTGATTTGTCAATAAAATTTTAGATGAGCTTGCCCTGCTACGAACTAGGAACTGTGTATAGAAAGTCCTTATGTACTCCCTAAAACAATTTATAGCGAAGTTATCTGGTATATTTAAAGCTTTTTAATAAAGACTTACTGTAAAGGGTTTGGAGTATCTTTAGAGGGTTTGAACTGTAAATATGCCAGGACTCACTGCGATAGAATAGTTCTCATATCCTTTATCCTGAATATTTGAGGAGGAATTAATTATGTATAGATAGCATTTGAGCTATATTTTGGATTTGAAAATATAGGATTAAACATCTAGCTTAAAAAATTACCCATAGCAATCCTATCAAATGATTGTGAAAATTTAAAAAGAAATAAACTGCAAAACTTTTGCCAATTTCTTCCAAACCTATCCCCTATTTCCCGAAAGCGCCAAGATTTTGGAAAAAGTAAAAATAGGATTGCTGTATGACTAAAAAAAAATGAATTTAAAGAAAACAATTGTCATAATTATTATTAGCAACTTACTCAATATAAACACAACCAATATCAGGAATTTTATTGTTGCTATTACCATCACTAATTCACTAATAACACAAAAAATTGCTCTGGGATCAACAGCATCAGAAATTAATAAAATTGCAGCCGAAATTACAGTTAGAATTGACGGAAGAAACAGAAGTGGCTCAGGAGTAATTGTTGAAAAACAAGGAGACACATATTATGTACTCACCAACTGGCACGTTGTTAATACAGTAGGAGATTACCAAGTACGTACACCTGATGGAAAAATGCACCCTGTTTACTATACCTTAATCAAGCAATTGCCAAATATAGACTTAGCCATCATACCATTTAGCAGTTCTCAAAACTACCCCATTGCCGAAACAGGAGACTCCACTAAATTAGTTTCTGGAACTAAGGTATTTGTGGGGGGATGGCCTCGTTCTGGTAGCAATCTCAAGCAACGAATTTTTCTGAGCACCCCAGGAGTGGTGAAAGGTCGTCAGCAACCTGTTGCTGGTTATAGTTTACTATATGATAATTTAGTCAGAGCGGGGATGAGTGGTGGACCTGTACTTAATGAAGAAGGTCGCTTAGTAGCTATTAATGGTATTGTCAAATTGCAAGAAAACTCTGATGTCATTGTCTCAGGAGGGATTGAAATTAATACTTTTTGGGACTGGCGACAAGGAGTTTCATTGCCCATTGTTTCTCAAATACCTGAAAATATCCAAGCTCCAGCAAGTCCAACAGAAACAACAAATCCTGTTGCTACAAATACTGCTACCAGAGAGGACGATACTGAAACTGTCCTGGACTTTACTCTCGCAAAAGCAATTACTGATGAAATTAGTGGAATAGTTAATTCAATAGTTGTTCTAAATGCTTACATCGTTATGGGAAGCAGTAATGGTATGATTTCAGTTTGGGATATCGAGAATAGAGAAATTATAGCTATCTGGAAAGCACATCCAGAGTCAGTAAACTCAGTTGCAGTAACTCCTGATGAACAATTTGTTATTAGTGGAAGTGATGACAAAACTATTAAAATATGGAAACTACCTAAAAATAAAAATATCAATGATATTAGCTTGGTGCAAACTCTCACAGGACATACTGATGTGGTAGATGGAGTTGCGATCGCTCCCAATAGTAAGATTTTTGCTAGTGGGAGTTGGGATGGGACTATTAAAATTTGGAATTTGGCTAGCGGGGAGTTGCTGCAAACAATAGCCGGACATTCTGAGATAGTCAATGGGATCGCCATTAGTCCAGATGGGCAATTTTTAGCTAGTGGTAGCAAGGATAATCAGATTAAATTGTGGAATTTGCAGACAGGACAACTTGTTCGTACTATTAATACTAATTCTGTTTCAATTTTGTCTGTAGTTTTTAGTCCTGATAGTCAAATCTTAGCTAGTAGTAGTAGTAATGGCACAATTAATATTTGGAACTTACAGACAGGTAAATTAATCCATAATTTAAAAGAACATTTAGATGGAGTTTGGTCAATAGTTATTACTCCTGATGGAAAAACTTTAATTAGTGGTAGTTGGGATAAAACAATCAAATTTTGGGAACTGAGTACAGGTAAATTAAAAGGAAGTTTAAGGGGACACAACAGTTATATTAGTGTCGTAGCAATTAGTCCTAATGGGCAAATCATCGTTAGTGGTGGTTGGGACCGGAAGATTAATATTTGGAAAGCTCCCTAATTAGAGTTTATTAGATTGAGGCAAAGCTAGACATAGGTTATGGCACAAATAAATGAGTTATATAATTTTATGCAAGTCAACTAACATTTTTATTCCGACCAAAGGGCAGAGTCAAAAGCCATACATTAAGATTTTATAGGCTCAAAACTTTTTTAGAAATACTGTAATAAATATTGTAGTGGTAAAATTAAAATATTGGAGTTATAAGTTAGATAGGTATGAAAAAACTGAACTATATTAAGATTTGTATACTAAGTCCAAGCTTATTTAAAAAGTTGACTTGAGTAGTATTGACATTTTGTTATATAGCGACAGATTTTAACGCCAACTTATACTGTTTGACTAAAGTCAGAATTAAAAAAAAAATAAGTTACAAGGCTCAATTTAATTGACTAAAAATTTTGATTAAACAATAGCTTAAGCAAATTATTATTTTACATTTGAAATTGGAAACTATTTCTGACATCCCTAAGGTGAATTGGTATTACTTAATTGTTTTGTGAATGATATAGTAAATTCAACCTTGGTGAGGCAGACATACGCAGGTAAAAAGCCGACATAACAAACATTTTATTGTTAATATTTGTAATTTATATCCTTTAAATATGCTGTATTGTAAATAATGTTGACTAAAAGCAAAAAAAATTAGAATTAAAACTGCTATAAAATATATAAAAGTTAAATAATACAAGTCAAAAAAATTAGAGTATTTCAGGAGGAATAGTTGATACCAAAAACCTTTAGATACTGGATTATATCTTTGCTATTAAGCTTAATTATCTGCCTAGGTATATCAAGTCCTAGCTACGCCTATAGTCAATCTATTACTACCAAAACAATCCATGTTTTAAATCGTCTGACTTTGGGCCCTAGGCCAGGAGATATAGAACGAGTTGAGTCTATAGGAATTGATAATTATATTAAATCTCAACTGAGACCAGAAACTATTAGAGAATCTCCTCAACTTACACAAAAAATGGCTAAGTTAACCAATTTCTACTTATCACCAACAGAATTATATCAAAAAACTGTCTCTCCAGTTAAAAAAAGAGATAAAAATTTGACTCAAAAACAACGAATAGAAATAAGAAATAAAAATATCAGAAAAATTTTACGGGAATCAGAAAATGCACGTTTACTTCAAGGAATATTGAGCAACAAACAACTACAAGAAGTAATGGTAGATTTTTGGTTTAACCACTTCAATATTTCTGTAGGTAAAGGTTACTTAACTCGCCTCTGGGTAGGGACTTACGAAAGAGACGCTATTCGACCTTATGCACTTGGTAATTTTCGTAATTTATTAGGAGCAACAGCCCATCATCCAGCAATGCTATTTTATTTAGATAATTGGCTAAATACTGCCCCTGGTAGTAAAGGTGCCCGTGGCAAATTTAAAGGCTTAAATGAAAACTATGCCCGTGAGCTTATGGAGCTTCATAGTATGGGAATTAATGGAGGTTATACACAACAAGAGATAATAACTTTAGCAAGAATTTTTACAGGTTGGGGAATAAAGTACCTTAGTGAAGATGGTAGTGGGTTTAAGTTTTATCAAAATCGCCATGATAATAGTGACAAAATATTCCTAGGAGTACCCATTAAAGGTGGTGGAGTAGAAGAGGGAGAAAAGGCTTTAGATATTTTAGCAAAACATCCATCTACTGCCCATTTTATTAGTTATAAATTAGCTCAATATTTTGTTGCCGATGTACCTCCCAGTAGCTTAGTTAATAAACTAGATCAAAGATTTCAAGAAACTAATGGCAATATTCGTTATGTATTAGAAACCTTATTTAATAGTTCTGAGTTTTGGAATGAAAAATATTATGATAGTAAGTTTAAAAACCCTTATCAATATATTATTTCTGCTGCTAGATCAACGGGTACCGAAAACCCAAGATTCGGCAGAATTAAAAGAATTTTAGGTCAATTAGGAATGAACCTTTATGGCTGTAAGACTCCTGACGGCTATAAAAACACTCAAGAAGCATGGTTAAATCCTGATGCTATAATGCGTCGGATTAGTTTTGCTACAATTATATCCCGTGGTCAGTTGAATCAAGGAAAGCCTAAACTGGTAAATTATCAGCAACTTAGGGCAACTTTAGGAAATAGATTTTCTACCCAAACTCAAGCCGTTATTAACAATAGTCCAGATAATTTACAGGCAGCATTAATTTTAGGTAGTCCAGAAATGATGAAAAAATAAATTAAAAGTTATGGTCAATTTTTCTACTGATTAATCTGTCATTTTAGTTATCAGTTATTAGTTATCAATACCTATGACTGAAGATATAGCTTGAAATAGTGAAGTTAATTTTTTTATCCTCTTGAAATGGGAGGCTTGAGACCTGATTTTTAGCTCAAGATTCAACTTTTAATTACAAGGAGAATTATCTTCCAGTTGTGATGATATTAAAAATTAAAAATTAACTATAGATACCGCTATTTTTAGAAGCAAAAAATACCTAAAATTTGAAAATAAACTTGACAATATTTAATATTTTGGAGGAAGTATGAAAAGAAGAAAATTTTTACAATTAGCTAGTTTATTATCTGCTTCAGGAATTATCTCTATTGGTAGTCATGCTTGGGTGGCAAAAGGATTAGCTCAAACCAATAATCGTCAAAAATTAATAGTTGTTTTTCTCCGAGGAGGAGTCGATGGGTTAAATGTAGTTATTCCCTATCAAGAAGACGCTTATTATGATGTGCGACCCAAAATAGCCATTCCCGCCCCAGGAGAAGAAAATGGAGCAATAAATTTAGACGGTCAATTTGGTTTACATCCAGCTTTAGGAAGCATCATGCCTTTCTGGCAAAATCGTAGTTTAGCTTTTATTCACGCTTGTGGTTTAAACAACGATACTCGCTCTCATTTTGATGCTCAATATTATATGGAAACAGGCATACCAGGTAACAAAAAAATACTTGATGGATGGATGAATCGTCTGTTAGCAAACATCCCAAAAGATAGACCTACTCAAGCAGTAAACTTAGGCAATACACCACCTCGCATTCTCATGGGTGAAATGCCAGTTGCCAGTCTCCCCACAGGTAAAAAGTCTACCCGCAGTTTGCCAATAGATCGCCCCAAAGTTTATGCAGCATTCGATCGCCTTTATAACGGCAATGATGAACTGAGTATAGTTTACCAAGAAGGTCGTCAAGCAAGGGACTTATTATTAGCTGACTTGGAGAAAGAAATGGTAGAATCTTCGGGTGGCGCACCACCGCCAACAGGCTTTGCAAGTGATGCTAAAAATTTGGCTCAAATTATGGTTGGTGATTCCAGAACGCAATTAGGGTTTTTGGCTCTGGGTAGTTGGGATACTCACGTTAACCAAGGCAACAGTCAAGGTGTGTTAGCAAGACGATTAAAACCTCTTGGGGAAGGTTTAGCTACTCTAGTTCAGGAATTGGGTTCACTTTACTCAAATACCGTGATTTTAGTAATATCAGAGTTTGGTCGCACAGTTAAAGAAAATGGTAATGGTGGCACCGATCATGGTCATGGTAATGTGATGTGGATCTTAGGTGGTGGCTTGCGTGGGGGTCAGGTTTATGGAGAATGGCCTGGTTTAGATGAATCAGAATTATTCCAAAAACGTGATTTAACTGTAACGACAGATTTCCGAAATCCGATCGCTAGTATTTTTCAACAGCACTTTGGTTTCAGTAAATCGCAAATAGCACGGGTGTTTCCTGGTTATGATTTCAATCAACCTTTACCTTTATTTTAAAATGCTGTTGGTGGAACATTCTGTCATCAAAATTGAAAAACATCAGTGCTCATGGATAGAGATTTTGAATACAACCTTTTCCACTGTTGGATTAATTCTGACACTTGAGGTGGAGTGTTATTTTTATTACTACTCTACCATACTGTGTACAAAAATACTAGTTTTCAACTGTAGAAAGTTAACTATCCAAGATTACTAACCCACCCGTCTATATTATTGGACTAAGGTTTAGCACATTTTCTACAAATTTTAGACTTTTGCTGTTATCCTGATCAATAAAACGCTAAATTAAATAATTAACCAAATAAAATAATTAACCAAATAAAATGTCTCAAACAGATGTAATTGTAATTGGTAGTGGAATTGGTGGTTTAAGCTGTGCTGCTTTACTAGCGCACTATGGTTTTGATGTCGTAGTTTGCGAAAGTCATTCTATTGCTGGAGGTGCTGCTCATAGTTTTGAGCGTCAGGGATTTAAATTTGACTCAGGACCATCTTTACATTCTGGTCTTTCCTATCGCCCTTCTACTAACCCACTAGCACAAGTTTTGGATGCTATCGGTGAGTCAGTACCCTGTGTAACTTATAAGACTTGGGGTTGTTGTTTACCAGAAGGTAACTTTAATACATCAGTGGGTGCAGACCAATTTTGTGATGTTCTCCAAAAGCTGAGAGGTGAAGGTGCTGTAGCAGAGTGGCGTAAACTACAAAAAATTATGGCTCCACTAGCAGAAGCAGCGATCGCTCTTCCTCCTGCTTCTGTCCGTTTTGACCTAGGAGCAATAATGACAATGGGGCAATTTCTACCTACTATGGCAAAGCACACTTTTAACATTGCTAAGTTAACGGGAGCGTTTTCCGAAATTCTTGAAGAGGTTGTCACAGACCCTTTTATCCGAAATTGGTTTGATTTGCTTTGCTTCCTACTTTCAGGCTTGCCAGCAAATGGTACCAGTGCTGCTGAAGTTGCATTTATGTTTGCTGAATGGTATCGACCGGGAGTTGTACTTGACTATCCTATAGGTGGTAGTGGAGCAATAGTTGATGCTTTAGTGAGGGGGTTAAAACGTCATGGCGGTCAACTAATGTTAAATGCTCATGTGGAAGAGATAGTAATTAGAGGTGGGCGTGCTGTTGGGGTATTGTTGCAGAATGGAGAGGAAATTCGGGCAAAGCAAGCAGTAGTTTCAAATGCTTCTGTCTGGGATACTTTGAAATTACTTTCAGAGGATGCTGTTTCAACATCTTGGCGGGAAGAACGACAAGCAACACCAGAATGTAATAGTTTTATGCACTTACATTTAGGTATTGATGCTACAGATATCAAACCAGATCTATCCTGTCATCATATTATTGTCAATCATTGGGATCAAATAGATGCGCCCCAAAATGTTGTATTAGTATCTATTCCATCCTTAATAGACTCTACTCTTGCACCCCCAAAAAAGCACGTTATTCATGTTTATACTCCAGGAAATGAACCATATCAACTATGGCAGGGTATGGATAGAAAGAGTCAAGAATATGCACAACAAAAGCAGGAAAGAGCTGAGGTAATGTGGCGAGGGTTAGAGAGAATAATACCTGATATTCGTTCCCGTTGTGAAGTTAAATTAGTAGGAACTCCCATAACTCACGAACGTTTTCTTCGTCGTCATCGGGGGTCTTATGGTCCGGCAATTCGTGCTGGGGAGGGGTTATTCCCTGGACCTATAGCATTACCGGGGTTATTATGTTGTGGTGACTCTACTTTTCCTGGTATTGGTTTACCTGCAGTGGCAGTAAGTGGGATGATAGCAGCAAATACTCTTGCTCCTGTATCGAAGCACAGAGAAATGTTGGAAAGATTAGTAATATCAACTCCAGGTAATTAGTTACTGTACCTTTAAGGTTGGGTAGTTCACAATATAATGACAGAAATTACCCAAGGGTGTTTATATAGTCTTAACCCTTAAGACTATCTCGATATTGCTGCTCTTTACTAAGTTCTCTAGATCCCCTAAAACACAAAATTTATAACCTAAACTCAAATACTAAATATAGTTTATTTTCCTCGTTTAAACATGAATATATTTAAATAAATGTAGAAGTTATCATTTAAAATTATGTTAATAAATAGTTAGTTTGTAACACAAAGATTAATGGAATGACTAGATAACTGAGGAAAAATATATTATTGCCCCTTAAAAATACAGGGGTTTGTTGCTGCCGGTTAGGTACAATAACCAGGGGCAAAATTTTCACTACAATGTTTTTATTATTTATCCTGTACGTCATTTAATAGCTCATCTACTGTAAATAGCAAGGATAGATGATATAGCAAAGTGCGCTGGTGTATTTACAATTTTTGTTATAAGGACTTACTTTAGAGGCTTTGGACTGTCTTTAGAGGGTTGGGACTGTAAATATGCCAGAGCTTACTGCTATATTAGTGCTCAAGAGTAATATAAAAATCTTGGATAATTAAGTTGGAATGACTAAAAAAAATCTCTGGTCAAACAATTAAAATAAAAGGAATGCTTTTTCTTATTAAAACTCAAGTCATTTTTTTTTCTTTTTGATTTTTGTCGCTATTCTTGGCTTTGTTTTGCTCAGATAATAAATCTGCTTTTTTTTGTTTTAAAATCCTCCTTACTTGAGAACTACTCAACTTAATGCCAGTTTCTTTTTCCAGGTGATTTACTAATTTTTCTGCTGTCCAACTACCAAATTGATACCCGTATTTCGATGGTTTATTATCAACTATTTTTAATAGCAAATTGATATATTGTTCTGTAGCTTTTCTATAATTTCCTTTGGACCTTCCATCTGTAAAACTTTCCGGTTGATCTGGGTCTGCTTGCATAGCCCAATATGCTACTGTAGGATAAGATATTTGTAAAAAATCACTGATTTCTTCATAAGTCTTTCCGTCATTCATCAATAACAAAATCATTACTCTGTTCCTAATTAAAGGACTTTCACTTTCTCTAAAAATTTTCAGTAAATTTTGACGTTGTTTTTGACTAAGGTGGTTGGGTGCTGGCATTTTTATTTCTCTATTCTATATACGTTATTATTTTTGAATTGGATAAGATGAAAATGTTACCTATAGACTAGGTTAAGCTTATATGTAAACTTTTATTACCGCATTCAACATTTCTGTACCAATACCAATTAATGTGTTTATTTTTTTAGCCTGGATAAAATAGCTTTATTTCATGTATCCTAGTCCCTCCAAATTTTCATAAGTTCTTTTTTTACCTAGTATTACACTTATTTAATCTAAAAAATACTAAGTTTTCTGGATTTATATCTTTCACATTTTTCTAGTATTCTCCTCTTAATTTTTGCACTCTTGGTATCGCTCCCTAGCTACTGTACAACGTTTTTTTTATAGCTTAATTCAAGTTTTTGTAAGTCTCGACAAATGGCCGCCTAAATCATCCTATTTTTGATATTAAGTGAAAATAATTTATATCATTCTACTATAACTATATCTGATTTTGTGATATCAGTTGTTTAAAATTTAATTTTGCATTTTTTATATGACTAAACCTTAATTTCCAACCTGATTAATGATTGTAAATTTCCAGATTTTTTGTGTTATAATCAAAGTTTTGCAATTTGCTTACATAAAATATGATAACCTCTGAGCTTAAGCCACTAGAAAGCTAGTACTTTTTTCCAAAAAAAAAGCTGTAAGCTTTATATTTCAATCCTTTGATAGTTTATAGTACTCAAGCAATTGCTTTTTTTGGGTGAAAATCCCTTAAACCTAGATTTAACAATCTTAAATCTTATTTAAAATCACTGGACTTGTTAAAAAAAAGCTCGAACTCATCTAAGTTATATTACTTTAGGATAATGCCTCTTACTTCCTGCCTTAAAGCGGCTTTGATCTTTCAGTCTTCAGGTAGAATTTCTAGTAATCAGGAAACAGGTTGATTAAATGTATCACTTTTACTATATTAGATATTTAAGTTATCTCATCATATCAGTAAACAAATGGCTAATATTCAATGTTTTTTAACTATTGATTATATAGTTTTTGCAACTCATATTTTGAGAAATTTGGGGAATTTGGAATACTATTCTCTCTAACAATTTCAGACTATCTATTTTTGAAATAGCTGATAAACTTTCCACAGATTTATATCCCAATTTTAGTTTTAATCCCATTTTAATTACTAATAATAACTCCTGTTTAACTTGAGTGTATTTTTTAGATATTTCAATATTTTTACTATTACTCTTTATTTTCTTTTTTTTGATGACATTTCTATCAGTATCGCACCAACAAAAATAAGTACTATTAATATTTTCAATACACCATTATATCAAGTTAATTCTAAGTTCATTTTGGCAAACCAAGAATCATTTTTAGGAATATAATAATTAATTTCTAGTTGAAATATTTCCAGTACAGTTTGGCTGAGTTTTGGCAGCGGAGCCTAGATAACATAAGAAGAAATTTGTAACTTTGCGTAGTCTTTTAATTTACTTCCGCAAATTTGTAGGTGGGGTTTAGTTTACCAAACCCAACATCACGAAAATTCTCTAGTCAAATGTTGACAGAGAAATATTCAAACCTCATCAGAAATAATTCCCAAAAACGCTTCCGCAATTTTGTAGGTGGGGTTGAGTTAGCCAAACCCAACATCACTAAAATTATCTAGTCAAATGTTGACAGAGAAATATTCAAACCTCATCAGAAATAATTCCCAAAAACGCTTCCGCAATTTTGTAGGTGGGGTTTAGTTGACCAAACCCAACATCACGAAAATTATCTAGTCAAATGTTGACAGAGAAATATTCAAACCTCATCAGAAATAATTCCCAAAAACGCTTCCGCAATTTTGTAGGTGGGGTTGAGTTAGCCAAACCCAACATCACGAAAATTATCTAGTCAAATGTTGACAGAGAAATATTCAAACCTCATCAGAAATAATTCCCAAAAACGCTTCCGCAATTTTGTAGGTGGGGTTGAGTTAGCCAAACCCAACATCACGAAAATTATCTAGTCAAATGTTGACAGAGAAATATTCAAACCTCATCAGAAATAATTCCTAAAAACGCTTCCGCAATTTTGTAGGTGGGGTTTAGTTTACCAAACCCAACATCACGAAAATTATCTAGTCAAATGTTGACAGAGAAATATTCAAACCTCATCAGAAATAATTCCCAAAAACGCTTCCGCAATTTTGTAGGTGGGGTTTAGTTTACCAAACCCAACATCACGAAAATTATCTAGTCAAATGTTGACAGAGAAATATTCAAACCTCATCAGAAATAATTCCTAAAAACGCTTCCGCAATTTTGTAGGTGGGGTTGAGTTAGCCAAACCCAACATCACGAAAATTATCTAGTCAAATGTTGACAGAGAAATATTCAAACCTCATCAGAAATAATTCCTAAAAACGCTTCCGCAATTTTGTAGGTGGGGTTGAGTTGACCAAACCCAACATCACTAAAATTATCTAGTCAAATGTTGACAGAGAAATATTCAAACCTCATCAGAAATAATTCCCAAAAACGCTTCCGCAATTTTGTAGGTGGGGTTGAGTTAGCCAAACCCAACATCACGAAAATTATCTAGTCAAATGTTGACAGAGAAATATTCAAACCTCATCAGAAATAATTCCCAAAAACGCTTCCGCAATTTTGTAGGTGGGGTTTAGTTTACCAAACCCAACATCACGAAAATTATCTAGTCAAATGTTGACAGAGAAATATTCAAACCTCATCAGAAATAATTCCCAAAAACGCTTCCGCAATTTTGTAGGTGGGGTTTAGTTGACCAAACCCAACATCACGAAAATTATCTAGTCAAATGTTGACAGAGAAATATTCAAACCTCATCAGAAATAATTCCCAAAAACGCTTCCGCAATTTTGTAGGTGGGGTTTAGTTTACCAAACCCAACATCACGAAAATTATCTAGTCAAATGTTGACAGAGAAATATTCAAACCTCATCAGAAATAATTCCCAAAAACGCTTCCGCAATTTTGTAGGTGGGGTTTAGTTTACCAAACCCAACATCACGAAAATTATCTAGTCAAATGTTGACAGAGAAATATTCAAACCTCATCAGAAATAATTCCCAAAAACGCTTCCGCAATTTTGTAGGTGGGGTTGAGTTAGCCAAACCCAACATCACGAAAATTATCTAGTCAAATGTTGACAGAGAAATATTCAAACCTCATCAGAAATAATTCCCAAAAACGCTTCCGCAATTTTGTAGGTGGGGTTGAGTTAGCCAAACCCAACATCACGAAAATTATCTAGTCAAATGTTGACAGAGAAATATTCAAACCTCATCAGAAATAATTTCCAAAAACGCTTCCGCAATTTTGTAGGTGGGGTTTAGTTTACCAAACCCAACATCACGAAAATTATCTAGTCAAATGTTGACAGAGAAATATTCAAACCTCATCAGAAATAATTCCCAAAAACGCTTCCGCAATTTTGTAGGTGGGGTTGAGTTAGCCAAACCCAACATCACTAAAATTCTCTAGTCACCAAACCCAACATCACTAAAATTCTCTAGTCACCAAACCCAACATCATTAAAACTCTATAGTCAAAAAAAGTCACAAAACCCAACATCACGAAAATTATCTAGTCAAATGTTGATGGAGAAAAATTCAAACCTCGTCAAAAATAACTCCCAAAAATGCTTCCTCAAAAATGACTTCAATATTTTCAGCGCGCGATCGCGACATTTCTCTGGGTAAACTGTACGAATAATTTCTCTGCGATATATTCACGCTAACCCTAAAGCGGCTAATATGCAGCAGGGTTTCTTTTATAATTTCTCGAACTATGGCACTTATGACCGCTTGACTGATGATGGTTTGATCAAGTGGCATCCGGCTTTTTTGTACTTTGGTAATACTTTAGATAAATGTGCTAAGAATTAATGGGGGCTTTACCAAAGGTATAAGTATAGGTATAAACAAAAAAAAGAGGTAATTGATCAGGAAGTAAGTTTTTACCGAAGGTCTTGCAGAAAAAACGTGAAAATAAGCAGTCTCCAGGACAAATGTGGCTTCCCTGGGCTACATGGGAACCTGTGGAGTCTGAGGTAATGGAGGTTACGAGGCAGTTTGTTCTGGCCAAATGTTATGACCCAGAGGCGGCAATGCTGTTTTTTGATGATTTTTTTATGGACTTTTGACATTCGGGGGATGCCTGCCTGTTGGTGCCAGGTATCAAAATGCTGAATTCAAGGAAACTCCTAAAATTGGGTTCGCTAAAGTTATTTGTCTTTACGGCTGAAACGCTTATATGTTAAGCTCTACAAGTCTCTGCGGGAGAGAAGAGAACTCGCGCCTCCTCGCGCCAGTCGACGCCAGTCGCCATACTGCCACGAACGCACAATAATGTAAGGTTCCCCCTAACCAGGTAGCCTAGGTACCCCGACCACCTTAGGAGGTAGGTGCTCCACAAAATGCGTATCTAAGCTAAAAGTTAATTGTAATTCAGACAACCATTTTCTTCCTTGACGCCATCCGACTTTATCCCCAAAGGAACAATATACTTTCTCGTCATACTCTTTCGTACCACCCAAACTCTGGTAAATTTTCTTTTGCACAGAAAAGCCAAACTTACCGTCGCTATATTTTACCCAAAGTTGGTCAATTGTGCGGAGGTCACTACAAGGAAACTTTTCTATATCTTCTACTCTTAGCCAACCTTCCTCCTCTCGCCCTGCAACTTTCAACATACAACAAGCTGTTTCTTCATCTGCTTCTTGCCATTTTCCCTCACTAAGTAATTTTTTTAATTTATCATAGTCATAAATAACATCAGAAATAACAGGAGGCACTTGAGGCCAAATTTTTTCCATAGCTTCTACGGAAATAGCTAACCCCTCCCTTCCATCTTTCTCCATATCTGTAGTGATACCGAACACACGGTCAGCTTTCAAGTCCACAACAGGTGCCCCACTATAACCTTTACGAAGGCGATCGCCCTCATTAATTAACAATTTCCAAGCTGCCACTGTTTGATTATTTTGACGAACAAAACGCTTTTTTCCTAAAGTTCCCTCAACAGTTTCCAGCAAGATTTTTTTCTCCTCACCATAGAGAAAATGACCTGCTATCCAAAACTTGACATTTTCTGACGCGGATAAACTTGTGAGGGAGAAAAGTTCCACCTTCAGGTTTTTCACCCCCAAAACTGCTAAATCAAAATTCTTCACATCTCCTATTGCTAAAACCTCTGTCGGAATATCATTGACTAAAACATTTTCTTTACCGCCTACATCCTCAACAACATGGGCGCAGGTTAGCAAATAAGTATAATTATCCTTTCGATAAAAAGCAAATCCTGTGCCAATAACATCTGCCTTGCGAGAGTTGTCACTAGCACTAGTAATTAAAACAATAGATTTTTCTAAGTTACTCATTCTCAGACTTTTACTACCACTCTTTGATCATTTTGACAGAGAAAACCCTTTTTTCCTAAAGTTCCATCAACAGTTGAAAGCAAGATTTTTTTGCTCCTCACCATAGAGAAAATAACCTGCTGTCGGAAACTTGAGGTTGACTGCTACCGATAAACTTGTGAGGGAGAAAAGTTTTGATATTCAGCTTTTCTAACCCCAAAACTGCTAACCCACCGCCACCCCTTCCCAGGAAGGAAGTAAAAAAAATCTTAAGATCTCCTATTGCAAAAACTGCTACCGCAATATTACTGACTCAAACATTTTCTTTGCTACCGACATCCTCAACAATATGAGCCCAGGTAAGCAAATAAACATAATGATGCTCCCGATAAAATGTAGTTCCAGTTCTAATAACACCTGCCTTGAGAGCATTGGCACTAGCGCTAGTAATTGAAACAATAAATTCTTCTAAGTTACTCATTCTCAGATTTTTTTAGGTTTGAGAACTAACTTAACCTTTAAATTTTTACCAGTCTTGGCTTTCGCAACATCAACATTACCCTCCCCCTCAAAATTAAAACCTACTTCAACTTCAGCGTGTTCTACTTCCATATCTTGATTAATTTCTTGCCAAGCTTCAGCAATAGGGCGGCTAATACTAATTAATATAGGTTTAACCCTAGCAAAAGTAGATTTAACTGCTTTAATTTCATTACTAGAAATAGGCTGGGCTTCATTTTCGGAAACTTCTGCCTCAACCAAAATACCACCTTCTAACTCAATTAATCTCGTGGCCATATGTAATTATTATTGGTAAGTTTAACTGGTATTTATTTTAGGATGTCATATCAAATTATCAAAAACTAACATATAATAATTATTTTCAACTTTGAGTCACCAATAAATGGGTTATCAAAAACTAAAAACTGGTAACTGAAAACTGATAATTGAAAACTGATCAGGTGGTTGTAATGTGATGTAAAAGTCTACAAGTCCCTACCCTGTTGAGTTGCAACATAATTTTTACATAAGGACCAAAACTTTCCCCATTTGATCAATAAATTTATAAATTTGGGTTGTTGTTTTAAGTACATAGTATTATAATATAATAATATAATAGAGTTAATAAATCTTATGTGGGCATTCTGAGACAAAAAATGTACAAGGAAGGAGGTATAACTGTACTCTATTCTTTCGCAAGAAGGAAGCAAGAGGAGGTAGGTGTAATATCGATATCGAAAAAAAACTCAAGAGAGGATGTCAAAAATCTTTAATTTTATTTAACTTGTTATAAAAACAAGACATTGTCTGATATAATATATTTAAAATCAGTGTAGTCAAAAGTAAAGTTTTTGATGTCAGTGGTACTAATATTGACTGGTAAAAAAATGTATTTATTTGAGGACAGCAAGTTTTTCATTTTCATGCTTTTATCAGTTGCTCAAAGGGTTTGGTGACCTTGAAGATGAGCCTCGATGCTTAATTAGATAGTAACCCCGATATTGGTAGTTGTAGAATTTATAGGATTATTCATAATGATAAAAGAACCTAATGACATTTCCTATTCGTGCTATTCATACTGGACTAACTCTTCGTGATGATGGTACTTTTACCTATTCTGGTGAAATTGGAGATAACCCTAATGTTGACCCTGAGAAAGATGTTGATTTATTTAAGTTCGACTTAGGTGTAGGCGATCGCCTCCGGTTACCAAAAACTATTGATTTGTTAGACGAAAACGACAATAATATTGGTGATGCAGAATTAAAAATGTTTGATAACTCGAAGCTCTTGGAGTTATATGATCCTGTTGACCCGAACTATATTATTTACCAAGCTAACCAGGCGGGGACTTTCTATGTTGGTATTAGCGGTGATGGTAACACGAATTATAACTTTGAGCAAGAAGGTAGCGGTAGTCCAGGAACTCCTGGAAAATATGACTTGACTATTGAAACTATTGGTCGTCAGATAGGAGGTGCTAAAGGTAAATTGTACTTTAGCTCAGGCAATACTGAAGATTTATACACTCTCAATAGAAAAACAGGTAATGCTACTCGTCTTTTGACCACTGATCCAAATTTTCAATGGGATGGTTTAGCTCCCAGCGAATCTTCAAATTTCATCTATGGTGGTAATTGGCACTTATCCAAAATCAATGCTGATGGTAGCGTTGCTAATCAAATTAGTGATGACTATCCTTCTAACTATGACGGACTAGCATACGATAGTTCCAAAAATATTCTCTATGGAACAAATGGTAATGATTTCTATAGGATCAACCCCAATACAGGAGAGCCAATTTCTAACCTAAGCTCCCCTTTCAGTTCACTACATGGATTAGCCTTTGGTAACGAAGGAGTATATGGGTTGGGTTCTAATAAAGATTTGATGTTCTACAACCCCAATACTGATGATTGGTCTGTAATTGGAGATACGGGAATCTCCGAATGGAATAATGTAGGATTAGCCTTTGATACAGAGAAAAATGTCTTATATGCTAAACGAGATGGGGATACTTTACTTTACGAGATAGATGTATCAACAGCAGGAGTGACTGTCCTGGGGGATACGGGGATAGAAGATGGTGGGGGTTTAGCATTCATTAATGAAGACTTTTACAAAGAATCCAATGATACTATACAACGAGCGACTCAGACCGGACTGACCAAGAAAAACCACGGTATTTTTAGCTATGTTGGTGAAATCGGCGATAATACTAATATACTGCCACAAAATGATGTAGATTTGTTTGAAATACACCTAGACTTGGGAGAAAGAGTCCGTTTACCAAGGGTAATACAATTAATAGGTGAAGAAGGTGAACCTATTATGAATGCCGAAGTGCAACTGTTTGATGCTACAGGAAATTTACATTCTTTGAACTCATGGCCAGGCTCTCCAGGCTCGCCAGAGTATCACTCTTTTATTGTTACTGAAGAAGATCAAGCAGGTAGTTTCTATGTAGGTATTAGCGGTCCTGGAAACACAAATTACAATCCTAACATAGAAGGCAGTGGTAGTGGTCATGGTTATGATGAAATACGTAGCTATGGCATAACTATTGAAACTATTGGTCGGGAGATGGGAGGTACTGGAACTAGAAAAGCTCAACTGTACTTTAGCTCAGATAATGAAGGTTTCTACACTCTCAATACAACCACAGGTAATGCTACTCCTTTTAGCAATGATAATTATTTGATGGGAAACAGTGGTCTAGCTCCCAGCGACTCTTCAGGTTTCCTCTATGGTAGTAACAATTACGAGTTCTTAAAAATCAATACTAATGGCAGTGTTGCTAATCCATTTTCTAGTTATGGAGGATATGAAGGACTAGCATATGATGACTCCAGAAATATTCTCTATGGAACAAATGGTTATGATTTCTATAGCATTAACCCCAAGACAGGAGAGCCAATTTCTTACCTAGGGTCCCCCGGTTCACTAGATGGATTAGCTTTTGGTAACGAAGGAGTATATGGGTTGGGTTCTAGTGCAGATTTGATGTTCTACAACCCTAAGACTAATTATTGGTCTGTAATTGGATATACGGGAATCTCTGAATGGAATAATGTAGGATTAGCCTTTGATACAGAGCAAAATGTCTTATATGCTAAACGAGATGGTGATACTTTACTTTATGAGATAGATGCTTCAACGGGACAAATTCAGAGTATTGGAGATACAGGAATAGCAGATGGTGGTGGTTTAGCATTAGTTGATCATGTCTCTAAAGGCAAATTGTACTTTAGTTCAGATTATTATGGAGATGGTTTATACACTCTGAATACAACTACAGGTAATGCTACTCCTGTCACCATTAACGGAAATCAAATGTGGATGAGAGGTTTAGCTCCCAGCGAATCTTCAAGCTTCATCTATGGTAGTAATGAGTCCTTATTCAAAATTAATGCTGATGGTAGCGTTGCTAATCAAATTAGTAATAACCCTTTTTATTATAACGGACTAGCATACGATAGCTCCAGAAATATTCTCTATGGAACAGATGGTTATAATTTGCATACCATCAACCCCAATACAGGAGAGCCAATTTCTTACCTAGGCTCCCCCGGTTCACTAGATGGATTAGCTTTTGGTAACGAAGGAGTATATGGGTTGGGTCCTAGTGAAGATTTGATGTTCTACAACCCCAATACTGATGATTGGTCTATAATTGGAAAAACGGGAATCTACCAATGGCAGAATGTAGGATTAGCCTTTGATACAGAGAAAAATGTGTTATATGCTAAACGAGATGGGGATACTTTACTTTACGAGATAGATGTATCAACTGCAGTTGTAACTGTGCTTGGCGATACGGGAATAGAATATGGTGGGGGTTTGGCATTCGTTAATGAAGACTTTTACGAAGAACCTAATGATACTATAGCACGGGCAACTCAGACGGGACTAACCCAGAAAAATCACGGTATTTTCAGCTATTTTGGTGAAATAGGGGATAATACTAACCTACTGCAACCAAATGATGTAGATTTGTTTGAGATACACCTAGACCTGGGAGAAATAGTCCGTTTACCAACGGTGATACAATTAATAGGTGAAGAAGGTGAACCTATTGGGGCAGCAGAAGTGCAACTGTTTGATGCTACAGGAGGTTCATATTCTTTGAACCCATGGCCAGACTCCCCAGATTATCAGTCTTTTATTGTTACTGAAGAATACCAAGCAGGTAGTTTCTATGTAGGTATTAGCGGTCCTGGAAATATAAATTACGATCCTAACATAGAAGGCAGTGGTTATGGTTATGAAGCAGGTAGCTATGGCTTAACTATTGAAACTATTGGTCGGCAGATGGGTCAAATTGAGAGCGAACGCTTGTTTGCTTTTAAGGATGACGGTTCTAATCAAATAGTTGAGTTAAACCCTGAAACAGGAGAAGAAATTAATAATTTCTTAGCCCCCGAAACATTTTCATCAGAAAGTAAAGGTTTAGCTTTTGACGGTAATAGTTTATTCTTTGTTGAGAATAATGGTTACAGTACCAAGCTATGGGAACTAAACCCAGATACAGGAGCAGTAAGGGATAGCGATCCCATTTCTGATTATGGTGTTTTTGAAGGTTTAGCAGTTCTGGAAGGAAAGGTTTATATATTAGACTATGGGGACGGGGATATTCTGGAGTTCGATCCTGTAATAGATGAAGTTACTAGGACGTTAGATATTGATGGAATTAATAACTTCCCCGTATCACTAAGTCGAGGACTAGCAGGAATTACAGGGCCTAATGCCTTACTAGCAATTAATGAATATCCAGAACAACTTTTAGAAATAAATCCGACAACAGGTTTAGTTACCAATTCTTTTTCTATCTCTAACAATAGCAATGGAGTTGCTGTTGTTGATAACGAGATTTATATAGGTAACAACAGCTCAGCTAACATCGATGTATTTGATCGCTTTGGCACACTTTTACGGACAATCAACAATTATCCAATTTCAGCACTTGGAGGTGACGATGTAGTTTCGATTATATTTAAAGAACCAAATGATACTATAACACGAGCGACTCACACTGGACTTACCCTAACTAACCCAGGTACATATACATATTCTGGTAAAATTGGTGACAACACTAATCTCCTGCAACAACATGATGTAGATTTATTTAAGTTTGACTTGGATGCAGGAGAAACAGTTAGTTTATCCTCGAATGTAGAAATATTGGATGATGACGGTAATTTTGTTGGTAATGCTGAAATCAGATTGTTTGATTCTACAGGAAGCCATATATCATTATCTTCTTACCCAGACCCTAACTCTCTTACCTATCAAGCATTAGAAATAGGTACATTCTATCTTGGCATTAGTGGTACTGGTAATACAAATTATGACCCCAATATAGAAGGTAGTGGTTATGGTTCTATAGCAGGCAACTATGACTTAACCATTGAAACTACAGGTTCTCGAATTGGGGATGAACCCAACGACACCTTAGCTGAAGCGACCGATACTGGACTAAGTTTGACTAACCCAGGCATCTACACCTTCAGTGGCCAAGTCGGCGACAATAGCAATATTCTACAAGAGGAAGATGTAGACCTATTTAAGTTCGACCTCGACATCGGCGAAGAAGTCAACTTTAACTTGCCAGAATTGTGGGTTGATAATGAAAACCCCAATGGCCAGGCCACAGTGCGACTGTTTGACTCCACAGGATATGAGATTAGTTGGGACTATTGGGATTATGGACCTGAACCAGGTGGTACTTTCTGGACTCCTGAAGCAGGCACATTCTATTTGGGTATTAGTGGTGATGGCAATAGCTATTACGACCCCAATACCGAAGGTAGTGGTTATGGTTACAATTTTGGTAGTTATGAGCTGACTATTGAAACTATCGGTCGGACTATGGGAAATGAGGAACCCAACGACACCTTAACTGAAGCAACCGACACTGGGCTAAGTTTGACGAACCCAGGCATCTACACCTTCAGCGGCCAAGTCGGCGACAATAGCAATATTCTACAAGAGGAAGATGTAGACCTATTTAAGTTCGACCTCGACATCGGCGAAGAAGTCAACTTTAATTTGCCAGAATTGTGGGTTGATAATGAAAACCCCAATGGCCCGGCCACAGTGCGAGTGTTTGACTCCACAGGATATGAGATTAGTTGGGACTATTGGGATTATGGACCTGAACCAGGTGGTACTTTCCGGACTGCTGAAGCAGGCACATTCTATTTGGGTATTAGTGGTGATGGCAATAGCTATTACGACCCCAATACCGAAGGTAGTGGTTATGGTTACAATTTTGGTAGTTATGAGCTGACTATTGAAACTATCGGTCGGACTATGGGAAATGAGGAACCCAACGATACCTTAACTGAAGCAACCGACACTGGGCTAAGTTTGACTAACCCAGGTATCTACACCTTCAGTGGCCAAGTCGGCGACAATAGCAATATTCTACAAGAGGAAGATGTAGACCTATTTAAGTTCGACCTCGACATCGGAGAAGAAGTCAACTTTAACTTGCCAGAATTGTGGGTTGATAATGAAAACCCCAATGGCCCGGCCACAGTGCGACTGTTTGACTCCACAGGATATGAGATTAGTTGGGACTATTGGGATTATGGACCTGAACCAGGTGGTACTTTCTGGACTCCGGAAGCAGGCACATTCTATTTGGGTATTAGTGGTGATGGCAATAGCTATTACGACCCCAATACGGAAGGTAGCGGTTCTGGTTCCAACTTTGGTAGTTATGAGCTGACTATTGAAACTATTGATAGGACTATGGGAGATGGGGAACCCAACGATACCTTAACTGAAGCAACCGACACTGGGCTAAGTTTGACTAACCCAGGTATCTACACCTTCAGTGGCCAAGTCGGCGACAATAGCAATATTCTACAAGAGGAAGATGTAGACCTATTTAAGTTCGACCTCGACATCGGCGAAGAAGTCAACTTTAACTTGCCAGAATTGTTAGATGAAAATAACTCCCCCATTGGCCAGGCCACAGTGCGACTGTTTGACTCCACAGGTATAGAGATTGATTGGGACTATGGAACTGAAGCAGGTACAGGTACTTTCTTGACTCCGGAAGCAGGGACATTCTATTTGGGTATTAGTGGTGATGGCAATATCTCTTACGACCCCAATACCGAAGGTAGCGGTTCTGGTTCCAATTTTGGTAGTTATGAGCTGACTATTGAAACTATTGATAAGACTATGGGAGATGGGGAACCCAACGATACCTTAACTGAAGCAACCGACACTGGGCTAAGTTTGACTAACCCAGGCATCTACACCTTCAGTGGCCAAGTCGGCGACAATAGCAATATTCTACAAGAGGAAGATGTAGACCTATTTAAGTTCGACCTCGACATCGGCGAAGAAGTCAACTTTAACTTGCCAGAATTGTTAGATGAAAATAACTCCCCCATTGGCCAGGCCACAGTGCGACTGTTTGACTCCACAGGTATAGAGATTGATTGGGACTATGGAACTGAAGCAGGTACAGGTACTTTCTTGACTCCGGAACCAGGGACATTCTATTTGGGTATTAGTGGTGATGGCAATATCTCTTACGACCCCAATACCGAAGGTAGCGGTTCTGGTTCCAACTTTGGTAGTTATGAGCTGACTATTGAAACTATTGATAGGACTATGGGAGATGGGGAACCCAACGATACCTTAACTGAAGCAACCGACACTGGGCTAAGTTTGACTAACCCAGGCATCTACACCTTCAGCGGCCAAGTCGGCGACAATAGCAATATTCTACAAGAGGAAGATGTAGACCTATTTAAGTTCGACCTCTACATTGGGGAAAAAGTTAACTTTAACTTGCCAGAATTGTTCGATGAAAAGAACATGCCCATGGGTATGGCGACAGCGCGAGTGTTTGACTCTACAGGAAATGAGATTCCTAGGAACCCAGGAAGCGAGCCTGGTCAAGGTACTTTCTCTGCTCCGGAAACCGGCACGTTCTATTTGGGTATTAGTGGTGAGATGAATAGCTCTTACGACCCCAATACGGAAGGTAGCGGTTATGGTTCCGGCTTTGGTAGTTATGACTTGACTATTGAAACCATGGGTCGGACTATGGGAAATGAAGAAGCCAACGACATCTTAACGGATGCCACCGACACCGGACTAAATTTGACCAACCCAGGCATCTACAACTTCAGCGGCGAAGTCGGCGACAATAGCAATATTCTACAAGAGGAAGATGTAGACCTATTTAAGTTCGACCTCTACATTGGGGAAAAAGTTAACTTTAACTTGCCAGAATTGTTCGATGAAAAGAACATGCCCATGGGTATGGCGACAGTGCGAGTGTTTGACTCTACAGGAAATGAGATTCCTACGAACCCAGGAAGCGAGCCTGGTCAAGGTACTTTCTCTGCTCCGGAAACCGGCACGTTCTATTTGGGTATTAGTGGTGATGGCAATAGCTCTTACGACCCCAATACCGAAGGTAGCGGTTCTGGTTTGGGATTTGGTAGTTATGACTTGACTATTGAAACCATGGGTCGGACTATGGGAAATGAGGAAGCCAACGACATCTTAACGGATGCCACCGACACCGGACTAAATTTGACCAACCCAGGCATCTACAACTTTAGTGGCGAAGTCGGCGACAATACCAATATCCTACAAGAGGAAGATGTAGACCTATTTAAGTTCGACCTCTACATTGGGGAAAAAGTTAACTTTAACTTGCCAGAATTGTTCGATGAAAAGAACATGCCCATGGGTATGGCGACAGTGCGAGTGTTTGACTCTACAGGAAATGAGATTCCTAGGAACCCAGGAAGCGAGCCTGGTCAAGGTACTTTCTCTGCTCCGGAAACCGGCACGTTCTATTTGGGTATTAGTGGTGAGATGAATAGCTCTTACGACCCCAATACGGAAGGTAGCGGTTCTGGTTCCGGCTTTGGTAGTTATGAGCTGACTATTGAAACCACCATAACTACTTCAACTCCTGGGGTCACTATTACCGAAACTGATGGCAGTACTGATGTAACTGAAGGTGGTACCACAGATACTTATCAGATAGTTCTTGAAACTGAGCCTACTTCAGATGTAACCATTGATTTTACCACAGATGCAGAGGTCAAAAAAATCAACTCTATAACCTTTACAGATGCCAACTGGGATACTCCTCAAACCATTACTGTTGAAGCAGAAAAAGACAGAGAGAATGAAAGTTATCACACCAGTATAATTAGTCATAACGTTAGCAATAGCGATGGAGACTACAATGGTATCAGTATAAGTGATGTCACTGTAAATATCACGGAAAACAAAGCTCCCGTGCAGTTTGATTTCAATGCTGATGGAGTGGCAGACATTCTCTGGCGCACTGAAAATGGAGCTAACAAGATTTGGTTGATGAAAAATGATGGCACACGGGATAGTATAGTTAACCCTGGAGGTTTCCATTCAAATTGGGATGTCGCTGGAGTCGCAGATTTCAATACTGATGGAGTGGCAGACATTCTCTGGCGTACTGAAAATGGAGCTAACAAGATTTGGTTGATGAAAAATGATGGCACACGGGATAGTATAGTTAACCCTGGAGGTTTCCATTCAGATTGGGATGTCGCTGGAGTCGCAGATTTCAATACTGATGGAGTGGCAGACATTCTCTGGCGTCATGAAAATGTAGCTAACAAGATTTGGTTGATGAAAAATGATGGCACACGGGATAGTATAGTTAACCCTGGAGGTTTCCATTCAGATTGGGATGTCGCTGGAGTCGCAGATTTCAATACTGATGGAGTGGCAGACATTCTCTGGCGTACTGAAAATGGAGCTAACAAGATTTGGTTGATGAAAAATGATGGCACACGGGATAGTATAGTTAACTCTGGAGGTTTCCATTCAAATTGGGATGTCGCTGGAGTCGCAGATTTCAATACTGATGGAGTGGCAGACATTCTCTGGCGTACTGAAAATGGAGCTAACAAGATTTGGTTGATGAAAAATGATGGCACACGGGATAGTATAGTTAACCCTGGAGGTTTCCATTCAGATTGGGATGTCGCTGGAGTCGCAGATTTCAATACTGATGGAGTGGCAGACATTCTCTGGCGTACTGAAAATGTAGCTAACAAGATTTGGTTGATGAAAGATGATGGCACACGTGATACTATAGTTAACCCCGGAGGTTTCCATTCAAATTGGGATGTGGTAGGAATGTAATTTCCATTAAATAAATTACAGAATAATAGAGTTGTTTGGTGTCAGAAAATTTAAGATCATGAAAACTTTATATAGTAAATATAGTAAGGTTTTCATGATTTTAATCCTTAAAAGCACTATAAACATAAACGAATAATGGTGTTAGCTATTTTTTGGGCTTAATTTCCAACAACTCTATTATAGAAAGTTATCAAGGATCAAATTGGATAGAAGGGAAATATAAATTCAGTGCTGAACCTCATCCTACTGCTAGCTTAGTATTAGCAGACAGACGAAAAGAAGAGTCGTCCTCAGCAGATTTTGATTTTGATCTTATGACAATTCCCAGAGAATATCCCTATCAAGCCTTAAAAGTTTGCCCCCCAAATTCAGAAAATCTACTTTTAAGCCTTTGGGTAGTTTATATTCCAGTAGATAAAAAACAAAAAATTAACCATAGCTTTTAAATGTTGATAACTCATAAACCTAAAATTCCCGAATTAATTAATTAATTAATTTTTTCTCGCCATTAAAGCATTATTTTACTCAGGTTATTTTTACTGAAGATAAATTAGACGTGGAAACTGAATAAAAAGCTTGTGATATTCAGGGAGAAGATAGAAATCAAGAAGTATTTTCTTTGATACTTGATGTGCGAGAATTATTGTACAAAAAAAGAGTTTCTCTTTTTCCTAAAATTAAGTACATAGCTATATAGCAATTAGGAATGATGTACCGAAAATTTTGGTTTAAAGCCTCGCCCATAAGCGGACGACTTTTTAGTTGATTTTTTTCAATATAATATGTTGTTATTATCTTATTATATTGTCAAGTAAGTAACTTCTTGGGCATTCACTCCTTAAAAAAACGGAGGATTCGACAAATGTACGACTACTGGTGCCAGTCGCGGGATCCTGTAAAATGCAAACCCACACCGGAGCTACAGCTCGATCAGGCCGGGAAAGATGTCAAGAGATATTTCACAAGAACAAAGCTGAGGCAGAAGCAACCTATCTAGTATTTGCCTTCTACAGATAGGATATTATTTACGAGTTGGCGTAAGCCCTGAACAATTAAGTAAATTTAGCTAAAACCAGCCCTCAAAAAATCAATGTAAAATACTGATTCAGATTTAATCTTTTATAAATTTAGAAGAGCCTGGCGGACATATATCAAAAGATTCAAAATCCTCAGGTGCTGTTAATGAAGGTTTGTCAGTTTCACAAATCATTAATGTAGTAGTATTGTCATCAACATAAACTATACCGGAATAACTTTTTAATTGTTTATTTTTAGCAGTAGCAGTGGAAATAACATAATCACCATCATCTACTTTGCTAATATCGTATGAGTAATTTTCAGTTTCTGAATTGAACTCTAGTCCTAGAGCAGAAATGTTGTCTGAAAACTCTGCCTTTTTTGTATAATAAGCTTGTTGACCTCTATTCATTGAAGCAATATATTCTTTCGCCTCATTCTGTTTAGCTTTATTTGCTTGATTTAAAAAGGACGGTAAAACGATAGCGCTAACTATCCCCAAAAGCACCAACCCTATAAAAAACCTCATACAACTAGCAGAAAAAGCAGGAAAAGTGGGAGCCTATTTTGATGGTCGCCTCTGATAAACTATAGTACCTGCTATCATGTCATGGAGAGCTTGCTTTTTCTTTGTAAATTCTGCAATGATACAACCTATCATCATTGTGGCAAAAAGCGACTTGGCAAAATGTCTATAAGCTGACCTACAAAAAGTTAGGCGCTTACCCCTCTTATAGGTAACAACTAATCTTACTGCTATTTTCCCTAGAGTTCTTTGTTTACCAGAACTTTCCATGATTGCATGGTAAAGCCAACTGAAAATCCAGCAGAGACACTAACCTAAGATACGCCCACCCTCATCTGTTCCACCTGCTGCATGAAACACTGGAAATACAACAAATTGACATATAATAATAGATATTTGAATGTAAAATTATTGTATCTATGAAGAATACTGCAACTCTATTCTACAAACCACCATATTATGTTGTTTGCATTTTACCTCTTAAGTAAGTTTTTAAAATCAGCTCTTTTATGATAACAATTTTGAAACACAAAACCAATCTTAAGGAACAATAGCCTTTAAATTTATAGCTTTGCTTAAATTTTTTAAAACTATAGTAAAATTAAAAGCCATAACTCAAAAATCAGAAGTTATAACTCAGAAATTCTACCAATTTCCTTAGGTATGGCTACACATCATACTCAATAATGAAATCATATAATCTTATTAATATTAAATAATGTAGCCTAAATTGATGAAATTGGTATGATAGAAGATTATAAGTATCTACTGATAACTAATAACCGATAACTGAAGTTACCCAATAGCATCCTTCAGAGCATTCTGAGTCATAGCAGCAATAGCCTGATCACTCGCCTTCGGTAAATGATAATACTTACCCCCCGACTGCTTCGCCAACTCCTTCGCAAACCCAGTAGAAACAAACTTATTCTCCGTATCTATCATCAACAACTGAATTCCCAAACCCCGAATTTTACCAGCAATTTCCAATAACTCCTCCTTAATATTCGGCTTTTCAGCATCCAACATCGGTTCACCCAAAGAACGCGCCAACGGAATATTCCCCCGCCCATCAGTAATAGCCACAATAACCACCTGCCCCACATCACCAGACTGCTTGGCATTCACACCCACTCTCACCGCCTGAGTCAAACCATGTGCCAAAGGCGAACCCCCACCACAAGGCATTTTTTCCAAACGTCTTCGGGCAGAAGTGATCGAGCGAGTCGGCGGTAACAAAACCTCCGCCTGTTCCCCCCGAAACGGAATTAACGAAACCTGATCACGACTCTGATACGCCTCCGTCAACAACTGCATCACCGCACCCTTTGCCGACTGCATTCTATTCAACGCCATCGAACCCGAAGCATCAACCACAAAAACCACCAAAGCACCCGCCTTTCTTGCCAACCGTTTTGCCCGCATATCACCCTGCTCCACAATAACCCTGCGGTTTGGTTGACGTTCCCTTCTAGACTTTTGATAAGGAGCAGCCGCCCGTAAAGTTGCATCCACAGCAATACGTCGCACCTTACCTTTAGGCAACATTGGTTTCACATAACGCCCCCGATCTTCAGAAAAAATTATACTCCTACTACCCGACTTACCCTGACGGTTTGCCATTTGAGCAAAATACAAAACACTATCATCCAATACCACTCCCTCAGGATCAAACAAAAACTCTTCCGGAATACTTGCCTCTTCTTCCTCTGGAGGTTCAGGTTTTTCCTCATCTTCCTGTTCATCTTGTTCCTGTTCGGACTGGTCTTCTGGAGGAGGAGGCGGTGGCGGTGGTGGTTGTTGTTCTTCTTCCGGCGGAGTTGGCACTATTGTTGCTCGTGGCACAATAACTAACTCCACTGCTCGGCGTAAGTCATCAGCATTAACAGTTGTTCGTCCGTCCAACGCCGCCGATGCCTTAGCAACTCGCACAGCAAAAAGTTCTGCCCGATGTCCTTGTACTCCTCCTCGAACTGCTTCTTCTACTAAATAGAGTATTTGTTCATGGGTGATCACTACCTCTTTTACCCATTCCCTTGCTAACAGAATTTGAGTTTTGAGATTATCTATATCTTCCGTGTATCGTTCCAGAAAAGCTTGGGGAGAATTAGCATAATCTAAAGCTTGTCCTACTGCTTCCACTCGTTGGTCTAAACCTAAGACCATATCTGCTGAGAGAGCGATCGCTATTCTATCAAGCAAATGTTCTCTTAAAGGTCCTTCTTCTGGATTATAAGTAGCAATAAATAGAGGTTGACAGGGATGTTGAAAACTAATACCTTCTCGCTCTATTTGATTTTTGCCTTCTGTTAAAACCGTCAGTAATAAATTAGCAATATTATCATCAAGGAGATTAATTTCATCTACATATAATACCCCTCGGTGAGCAGCAGCTAATAACCCTGGTTGAAATACAGTTTCCCCCTGTTTGACTGATTTTTCCACATCCACTGAACCCAATAACCTGTCTTCTGTCACTCCCAGAGGAATTTGAATAAAAGGTGCAGGTATAACTTCTGTAGATATTTCTTCTCCTGTAGCGTTGGGACTCTCTTGTAAAACTTGCTCATCCCATTCTTCAGGATAGTTGGGATTACAATTACTAATAGAACCTTTGACAATTTCAATAGGAGGCAAAAGGGAATGTATAGCTCTGGCCATTACAGATTTCGCTGTACCTCGACGACCAGCAATGGCCACTCCTCCCAATCCTGGATCTACCGCAGCTAATAATAAGGCCAGTTTTATTGCTTCTTGTCCAACTACGGCAGCTAGGGGAAAGTTGATGATAGTGGAAGGGTTAACAACAGGCATAGTTTCAATAACTTGATTTTTGCTTTTCAGGATATCAATTAATGGAACATATTTTTCAAGTCCTGGTTAGCGATCGCTCCTGTCTATTGTTAAATACTTTTTGCTATATCCATTCTGTATAGGCCATGGTAAAAGATTTTTTTTCACATCATCGTCTATCCCCAAAAACCTAAAATTCTCGTCCCTTTCAGTAAAATCAACTCATAAGTAGCCAGACACAATTAAATTTCACTCTTTTCTCAGGCACTATAACTTGTATAATCTAGCAGTATTAAGGGTTTTAACTCTTAAGGTTTCCCAGACAACTTTTTGGATATAAAAAAAAATTCAGGGTTAGGGACAAAATCAATAGGTTATTAAGAAAAAGAACACAGTACTCCCA
Source organism: Trichodesmium erythraeum IMS101 (assembly GCF_000014265.1). Lineage (NCBI taxonomy): Bacteria > Bacillati > Cyanobacteriota > Cyanophyceae > Oscillatoriales > Microcoleaceae > Trichodesmium > Trichodesmium erythraeum. Next base: position 7,577,059 of record NC_008312.1, on the reverse strand, counting down.
AAAGCTTAACTCTATTCCTTTTACAGTTCCAGGACACAGTAGCAATTTTGAGCCATGATCAACCCATATTCAAGCAATATACATTAACGGGATAATTTATTTGGCCCTTACCCTCGAAAAAATGTCATTAGGATATCTGGGTTAACTAACCCTAATTATTATTGTTATCTACTTCTAGAAATCTGATAGTGAAATATTTTTATTACTAATTTAACGATTAGATAATTTCTTTTTATTCAGCAAAAATCCCAAACTTACTAAACCTAAGCCAATGACAACTCCTGGTTCAGGAACACTAGACACTGGTTCATTTTTCTGATAACTCACCAGGCCTTCACCTTCACTATTGAAGTAACCAGCGCTCAAATCATTGTAAACAAACTCATCCAGTTCCAAGTCCCAATACAATCTACTACTAGGACGATAATCCCAATCTAATCCCTGAAACACTCCATTTTCAAATAAAACACCATCTGCGTCATTTTGAAAATCTAATGCTTCTACTCCATAGGTTTCATTTAACCAATTGAACTCAAAATCTAAGACTTCTTTAACTACCTGATTACTGTCAATTTGAGTTTCTTGACCCAGAGAATCAAAAGTAAAATAGCCTGACCCAATAGTGCCACTTTGTGGCCCATCATCAATTTCTACTGAAAAGTCATACCTGGTCATTGATACTGCTTCAGCTGGCATACTCATAGTTAAGGGACTTAAGCTGAGAATTACTCCGCTACTAGCAAAAACTAGTTTTTGATAAATATTTTTCATTGTTTTACCTATTATAGTTCTAAGTATTTATACCATTATAACATCTTTGGTATTGGTCAAGGTTAAAATCCCTTTAAATACTAAATTCTCTATTTTTCTTTAATTAAAAGCTACATATTAATTAGATTAAAGCATTTAATTTATAGCTTATAAGCTATAAATTAAATGGATATTGACTAAATATAATTTTTAATTATTAGTAACATTAAATATTTAAATATAAAAATAGGGGGTCTAACCCTTCAGGGGTGTTACACTACGTTTAGTAGATGCACCCTGATAGTTATCGTCTCTCAACTGAAATTTGTTGAGGGACTTTTTTTTTTGCTAAGATATAATTTTTGATTATTAGTAACATTAAATATTTAAATATAAAAATAGGGGGTCTAACCCTTCAGGGGTGTTACACTACGTTTAGTAGATGCACCCTGATAGTTATCGTCTCTTAACTGAAATTTGTTGAGGGACTTTTTTTTGATCTATTTTGAATTTAGTTTAGTTAAACTAATACTTTTTTGGATTTAAAATATATTTTTTTATATTGAGTCGATGGGTTTTACCCATCATAGGTTTTGTACTATAATTTTTTATAGATGCACCCTGAATAGTTATTTGTCCCTCAGTCAACTCTGGCCTAGGGACTTTTATTTTGCTAGGGGCTATAGCTCTATATAAAGGCCAGTCCAAAGTTAAAAGTAATACCAATTCAATGATGCTGTTGTTCCTCAAGAATTCAGTTATTAACTAAAAAGCTAAAGTTAAGTAATCTTTTTAAGGTATAGGAAAAAAGCAAAAATATATTGTGCCTAATTTGTCTATTTCATGAGGAAATTGGATACAAAGTCGTTACTTATCTGACTGGGGTAGGTTTTTGGGAATATATACAATATGTATAGGTACAGATTTCTGCTTTGAAATGTAAATATCCGTAATATCTATCTACAGTTTTTTCTCTCTAGTCCAGAATATAGTCAAAAACCTTCAATTATGGCCACAACTAGAAAGTCAAAAACTTACCCAACTGATCAACTTCCTATCCTCAATAATGTTTTGAGAAAATCGATAAAAAAAAGCCGGCCTCTGCTAGAAAAGCAGAAAACGGCTTGGAGAGACTTATAACTAATGTATGGAGCATATGGGAGTCGAACCCATGTCCAAAATGGCTATTCACCCTTCACTCATTCACAGGTTTAGCCCTTCTTAACCCTCAGAGCTGGGACTATCCATTATCCCGGATAGTGGGATGCTCTGGTTAAATCTTAACTAGCAGGTAACCAGAGAAAAATTGCTAGAGCATCCGTTGGGGTTAAGTCTGCAATTATTAACGGAGTCAAACCACAGACGCTCGAACCTATAAGAGGTGTTTTTGCAATTAAGCTAGAGCAGCTACTTGCTTACGAGCAAAAGGTACAATGTTGTTTGCACTTATTATTTTTTGAGTCCAGGATTTTCGAGAGAAGACTCACTCTCGGCCTGCATCACAAAGCAGATTTCACCACCCTGTCGAAACCGTTAATGCCCCGCATGGTTGCTTATTGATACTATGATACACAATTATTTTAACTTTGACAAGTGGAGCATTTAATCTATTCAAAGCTTGCACCTTGAATTTTTATAGGAGCAGCCGCTCCCCAGTAACGGGTGTTGTCGGCATTGTAATGCTGCTTGAAAACAAGACCCTTATAGTTAATAGTTTGGAGGATATTGTCTACTTCTTCTCTGTACTTTAACAACACCGATGTCCATTTTCTTTATGTCCCTTAACTTACAACCAGCCATATCTTTTGATGGCTTTTAGTTTTTCCTGGGGCGGGAATGTTCTCTTGTTAAACAAGTCACTAACTCTACAAGTTCTTCTTTAGTTTTTAGCTGTTCTCAAGTAATTGAGGAAATTTTCAAGGAGATATATAACTAGATACAAGTAATTTTAAAAAGGTGAGTTTTTTTGGTTTTTAGTTAATATTGTTCTCAAGAATAATTATAAGTAGCTTTGGTATTACTATCAAAGCCACCCCTTCCTAATTCTTATTCTCAAGTATATTTGCCTCTTTGTAGGTTTCGTAATATTTTCATTTTTCTGATTCTAGTTAAAAATTCAGTTGGTATAGCTAAAGTGAGAAGTTAAGTCTGCCCCTAACCTCCAAGGTGGGAAGTATGTACGGATAAACATCCATTTACCCGTACATTATTGCTGTTGCTAGCTGTTACTATATTTAATGAAGAGCAAAAATATCTACTCTAGTCTAGTAATACTGAGTGCTATATTCAGGAGTATACTTAAGATTTTAGTTCTTCAGTATTTACCCTTTGCCATCTTTTCATGTCGGCGATAGCCGAAGTGCGTTGACGCAGCATTCCCAAAGAAAGCTTTGCGCCAGCAAAAACAACCCTACCCTTCCCAGCTTTGGATTTAATATTCCTTTGACAAACAGTTTCTTAAAGGGAGAAAAAAGAAAATTCCGTATTTTAATATCTCCTATTTATACCAATTCCCATATATTAATGGTGTACCTTGGAGATACTTCAGTTCTTAAATAATTGTAGGTAAAATAATCTTATTCCTCTGTTTGAATAGATTAATGTGAGTTTTAGATGGTGTTGTACGGACGCCCTTATAATGTCTCTAACCCTACTCCCTTAATTAATATATACATAAAAAAAATTTCTAATACTATTAGAGGAAGTAGTGTTAACTCATTTCCTCCAGAGGAGACTAACTGATAACTGATAACTGATAACTGATATGACCTTAAAAATACTTTGCGTGAGTAATGGTCACGGAGAAGATGTGATCGGGTCTCAAATTTTGCAAGAACTCAAAAAATATCCTCTTCCTCCTGATCTTGTTGCTTTACCGATAGTGGGAGAAGGACAAGCTTATACAATAGCTGACTTCTCAATTATTGGCCCCCGACAAAGAATGCCTTCTGGTGGATTTATTTATATGGATGGAAAGCAGTTATGGCGAGATGTTAAAAGTGGTTTGTTAAGTATTGTTTTGGCTCAGTTGAAAGCATTAAGATCTTGGATAAGTGATCAAACTAATGATGGTCATCAAGTAGTTATTTTGGCAGTTGGGGATATTGTGCCTTTATTATTTGCTTGGTTAAGTGGAGCACCTTATACTTTTTTAGGAACTGCTAAATCTGAATATCTGATTCGAGATCAAAATGAGCAACTTCTCCCTAGGTCTTGGGTGGAAAGTTTCCTGCTTTCCTCAGGGTCAGTCTATTTTCCTTGGGAACGTTGGTTAATGAGTAGAAAGAAATGTGGGGCAGTCCTTGCTAGAGATGATTTAACAGCAAAAATGTTAAAGAAAAAGTCTATTCGAGCTTATTGTGTGGGAAACCCGATGATGGATGGTGTCAAGTTAAAAAGCTCTATGGAGTTAATGTCTGGTAATAAAGCCCGGATGCTAGAGATGCATGATCAATTAACAATTACTTTGTTACCAGGGTCTCGTTCTCCAGAAGCTTATGCCAATTGGCAAATTATTCTTCAGGCAGTGACAGGGTTGCTCGAAAGCTTTCCACAAAAAAAGTTTTTGTTTCTGGCAGCGATCGCTCCTAATTTAGATTTGGAAGCTTTTACTAAACAGCTTTTGTTTGATAATTGGCAAACTGAACAAGAAATTCTAACTCAGAACCAAAACAGTATTTTACAAATGCCAACTGATAAACCTGAACTAACTTTTTGTTTTAGAGAAAAAAGTATTCATTTTCCCATAAAATTTATTTCTCAGAATAAAAATGCAAGTCTGATTTTAAATCAACAGGCTTTTCAAGAATTTATACATCAGGGAGATTTAGCTATTGCTATGGCAGGTACGGCTACAGAACAATTTGTCGGTTTAGGGAAACCAGCGATCGCTATTCCTGGCAAGGGTCCACAGTTTACATCCACTTTTGCAGAAAATCAAAGTCGCCTTTTAGGAATTTCTCAAATTCTGGTTAAAGATCCTAGAGAAGTTTGTGGTGTAGTTAAGTCTTTGTTAGATAACTTAGAGCAACGGCGCTTAATTGCTAAAAATGGTGTTAAAAGAATGGGAGGCTCAGGTGCGGCTAAAAGAATTGCTAATTTTTTAATTAATTTAAATTGGGTTTAGGAAATTCATCTATGATGGAACATACTTCTAATAACAAAAACTTTTATAGGGAGGTTCTTAGGAACTTGCCTACAGTTTTCTACCTAAATGAAAACTGCTATTCTTTTTTGAATGATGTATTAACGGGGGTTGAGTTAACAATTTTGGTTATCTGAATAGATAGGAGTCCGTCTTTCATAATTTTTTAATTTGATCTTAGGAGGATATCAATAGAAAAAATAGAAAAACAAGTTATTCAGAGGTAAGTACCATAGAATAAAGATTCTTTTAGATAAAAGTGTAGATCGTAAAAACTGTAATTCAGATGGGGTGAGCGGAAACAAAAAGTGGTCAACTTCTTGCTATTGCGAGAAAGACAATTTAATGTGTTTATTGCAGTTGACCGCTTAAATAATCATTATTCTTTATTCTTTGATCAAGTCAATGCTCTCTGATGACGCTCTCTCAGGTAAGACAAAAATTCTTTGCCTTCCCGTAAACGACGTACTAACATTTGTGGATCTGCTAACATTTCACCAACTATAGGAATGATAGACTTGGGTCTAAAATAAAACCGTCGATACATCTGTTCCACTCCATCTTCAATTTCACTACCTGACAAATGAGGGTACTGTAATGCGGACATTTGAATTCCAGAACTAGCAACTAAAGAGTCTCCAGTAAACCAACCATTTTTCTCTGCTTGAGTATATAATTCTGTTCCTGGATAGGGGGAAGCAATGGAAACTTGAATTGTATGGGGGTTGACTTCACAAGCAAAACGGATGGTCTCCTCAATAGTTTCCTGACTCTCATTGGGTAAACCGAGAATGAAAGCTCCATGAACTTTAATTCCTAACTTATGGCAATTTTCCATAAATTTCCGGGCTACTTCTAATTTAATTCCTTTATTGACTCCATCCAAAATTTTCTGATTTCCAGATTCAAAACCGACTAATAGCAAACGTAGTCCGTTTTTTTTCAATTCTTTGAGGGTATTATAATCTAAATTCCCACGAGCATTACAACTCCAGGTTAGCTTCAGTCGCTGTAAATGTTCGCTAATGGCGATCGCTCGTTTTTTATCAATGGTAAAGGTATCGTCATCAAAAAAGTATTCTCGCACGGAGCTACCCCAAATTGCTTTGGCCTCTGCCATTTCTCGCCCTACTGCTTCTGGACTTTTAGCCCGATATTGATGTCCGCCAATAGTTTGTGGCCACAAACAAAAAGTACATTTAGCAGGGCAACCTCGTCCTGTATATAAGGATATATAAGGATTAAGTAAATAACCAATTAGATAGTTACGAATATTGAGATGTTCTGCATAAACTGGAAAAACACTGGGCATGGCATCCCAGTCATGAATTAATTCTCGTTCTGGGGTATGGTGAATATTACCTTGGGTATCATAATAACTCAATCCTTTAATTTTTGCAAAAGGTTTTCCTTGGGATAATTCTTTACAGGTATAATCAAATTCGTTGCGACAAACAAAGTCAATTATTGGATGATCTTTGAGAGTTTTTTCTGGTAAAACTGCTACATGGGCGCCAACAAAACCTATTTTTGTCTCAGGGTTTTGATTTTTAATTGCTTCTGCACATTTAATGTCATTGGGGAGGGAAGGGGTACTGGTATGCATAATTACTAGTTCATAGTCTTTAGCAATTTTCAGTACATCTTCTACGGTTTGATAATGAGCAGGAGCATCTACTAATTTACTTCCGGGAACTAGGGCAGCAGGTTGAGCTAACCAGGTTGGATACCAGAATGAGGTGATTTCTCGTTTGGCTTGATATCTGGCTCCGGCTCCTCCATCGAAACCATCAAAGGAAGGGGGGTTTAAAAATAGAGTTTTTTTCATATTTAATACTAAATTTAAAATATACAGAATTGCTGTTCATGTCGTCCAGTTTATGTCGGCGGTAGCCGAAAACTTAAGATAAGATACTATAACTAGATTTTCTTTTTATATCACAAGTTATAGCAGTTTCGATTACTGTTAGAAAATTGTTACTCGTCTTAAATTTAGTTCATGCTAGCAGTTTAGAAATAATGGCCATTTCCTTTTGTTTGACTGAGGAGGGGGTTAATGGTATCGCTATAACTATAACTTTGTAGGGATGTTGTAGGTCTGGACGTTGCATAACAAAAATGCGTTTTATCTCGGGTAGGGAAACTTCCCTGCTGTGGTCTACGGATATGAAAGTTGATGTAAATAAATAGAACAGATAATTTAGGGTCATGGCAGAATTTTCAGCTAAATTTTTTTTGAAATTTGCAAAGTCAGTTCTTTTTCAAGCTGTTAAATAAATAGAACAGATAATTTGCAGTCATGGGAGAATTTTCAGCTAAATTTTTTTTTGAAATTTGCCAAGTCAGTTCTTTTTCAAGCTGTTAAATAAATAGAACAGATAATTTAGGGTCATGGCAGAATTTTCAGCTAAATTTTTTTTGAAATTTGCAAAGTCAGTTCTTTTTCAAGCTGTTAAATAAATAGAACAGATAATTTGCAGTCATGGCAGAATTTTCAGCTAAAATTTTTTTTGAAATTTGCCAAGTCAGTTCTTTTTCAAGCTGTTAAATAAATAGAACAGATAATTTGCAGTCATGGCAGAATTTTCAGCTAAATTTTTTTTGAAGTTTGCAAAGTCAGTTCTTTTTCAAGCTGTTAAATAAATAGAACAGATAATTTGCAGTCATGGCAGAATTTTCAGCTAAAAATTTTTTTTGAAGTTTGCAAAGTCAGTTCTTTTTCAAGCTGTTAAATAAATAGAACAGATAATTTGCAGTCATGGCAGAATTTTCAGCTAAATTTTTTTTGAAATTTGCCAAGTCAGTTCTTTTTCAAGCTGTTAAATAAATAGAACAGATAATTTGCAGTCATGGCAGAATTTTCAGCTAAAATTTTTTTTGAAGTTTGCAAAGTCAGTTCTTTTTCAAGCTGTTAAACAGATAGAACAGATAATTTGCAGTTATGGCAGAATTTTCAGCTAAAATTTTTTTTGAAATTTGCCAAGTCAGTTCTTTTTCAAGCTGTTAAATAAATAGAAAAGATAATTTGCAGTCATGGCAGAATTTTCAGCTAAATTTTTTTTGAAGTTTGCAAAGTCAGTTCTTTTTCAAGCTGTTAAATAAATAGAAAAGATAATTTGCAGTCATGGCAGAATTTTCAGCTAATTTTTTTTTGAAATTTGCAAAGTCAGTTCTTTTTCAAGCTGTTAAATAAATAGAACAGATAATTTGCAGTCATGGCAGAATTTTCAGCTAAATTTTTTTTGAAATTTGCCAAGTCAGTTCTTTTTCAAGCTGTTAAATAAATAGAACAGATAATTTGCAGTCATGGCAGAATTTTCAGCTAATTTTTTTTTGAAATTTGCCAAGTCAGTTCTTTTTCAAGCTGTTAAATAAATAGAACAGATAATTTGCAGTCATGGCAGAATTTTCAGCTAAATTTTTTTTTGAAGTTTGCAAAGTCAGTTCTTTTTCAAGCTGTTAAACAGATAGAACAGATAATTTGCAGTCATGGCAGAATTTTCAGCTAAAAATTTTTTTGAAATTTGCCAAGTCAGTTCTTTTTCAAGCTGTTAAATAAATAGAACAGATAATTTGCAGTCATGGCAGAATTTTCAGCTAAATTTTTTTTGAAGTTTGCAAAGTCAGTTCTTTTTCAAGCTGTTAAATAAATAGAACAGATAATTTGCAGTCATGGCAGAATTTTCAGCTAAAAATTTTTTTTGAAGTTTGCAAAGTCAGTTCTTTTTCAAGCTGTTAAATAAATAGAACAGATAATTTGCAGTCATGGCAGAATTTTCAGCTAAATTTTTTTTGAAATTTGCCAAGTCAGTTCTTTTTCAAGCTGTTAAATAAATAGAACAGATAATTTGCAGTCATGGCAGAATTTTCAGCTAAAATTTTTTTTGAAGTTTGCAAAGTCAGTTCTTTTTCAAGCTGTTAAACAGATAGAACAGATAATTTGCAGTTATGGCAGAATTTTCAGCTAAAATTTTTTTTGAAATTTGCCAAGTCAGTTCTTTTTCAAGCTGTTAAATAAATAGAAAAGATAATTTGCAGTCATGGCAGAATTTTCAGCTAAATTTTTTTTGAAGTTTGCAAAGTCAGTTCTTTTTCAAGCTGTTAAATAAATAGAAAAGATAATTTGCAGTCATGGCAGAATTTTCAGCTAATTTTTTTTTGAAATTTGCAAAGTCAGTTCTTTTTCAAGCTGTTAAATAAATAGAACAGATAATTTGCAGTCATGGCAGAATTTTCAGCTAAAATTTTTTTTGAAGTTTGCCAAGTCAGTTCTTTTTCAAGCTGTTAAATAAATAGAACAGATAATTTGCAGTCATGGCAGAATTTTCAGCTAAATTTTTTTTGAAGTTTGCAAAGTTAGTTCTTTTTCAAGCTGTTAAATAAATAGAACAGATAATTTACGGTTTGACATCAGGCAAATTTATCAACTTAAGGATCAACACTTTGAGCTAAAAAACAATGATTGTAACTATTCTTAAAATATATGGTATTCTGATTATTATATCAACTATTTTATCCATAGCAAGCTGTGCCGGAAAAGTTGATGGCAAAACTTCTATTAAGACTACATCTCCTATTATATCTGAACCTTTACCAGAAGTCAAAAATGCTTTGCAAAACCAAGCCCGGTCAACTCCGGTTAAAGTGGTCATTCTAATAGATAAGACGGTTAGTGCTGACTGGAGTCGCATCGAAGGACCAAAAACCCAAGATGTTCAGTCATCTTTGCGGCTATTAAAAATTAATGGTGGGGAGCTAGCAGTAGGAAATTTTTGTGATGACAGTAACCGCCCCCTAGAAAGGGTTAGGGTGGAACAACAACCTTTGTTGGAAAAAGTGGTTTTTCATCATCCAGTTCCACCTGTTGAACCAAAAAATAAAGGTAATGCTTTTACATATAGGAAGGAAAAGGATCAGTATAAACAAGAGTTAGTTAAATATAAAACTCTACGTCAAAATGATCTGCAAATTTTGGCTGATCATAATAATTCGGTGCAAGAGTGGCACAGTCAGAGTGAGGAAAAAATTAATGAGTTTCTCACAACTCAAGTTAAACCTATTTTAGCACGTCCTGTTAATTGTGGGAGTAGTGATATTCAAGGAGGAATTAACCGTGCTAAGTTATTTTTAGGGGAAAGTGATCTGACTTGGAGACAAACACCTCAAAAGTTTGCTGTTTTTATTACTGATGGTTTGGATAATGTTGGCGTTCAACCTGTGGAGTTTAAGAGTAATGCTGAGGTTTTGTTAGTAAATGGCGCGGGAGGTAAGGGGATATTTGAAAATATTGAGCACAAGGCTTTTGAGTCTGTACCTGCTGCTTTTCGGTATTTGGTTACTCAGGTGAATAAGGGAGAAAATTGAGTATGCATAATTCGTCTTTGGGTGAGGAAGGTCAAAATTTTCAGTCGGCAAAAGAAGACTACTATAAAAAGTTAGCAGGGTGGAAACAACAAGATGAGGATGAGAGGGAAAGGCCTAACAGGGAAATAGATGAGAGGCGATCGCTTGATCATATCCGTCAGCTTGCGTCGTTGAGGTTTAAGCATTTTTATAAGGCAGGGGAAACTCGAGAAAGAAAGTTAGAAACTGAGAATGAGTTGGCACGGTTGAAACAAGAATATCCGGAGTTTTTGAGGAAGGGTATTAGGACAACTCTTGGTTATTTTTTTATGCTGTCGTTTTTTATTGCTGTTTTGGTGATCAATTTTGTTTTAATTAAACAACCTGTGGAATATTTGGCGTCCCAGGCATTTCCTCCAGGGTCTTTTGCTGTTACTGTTGCGGCTATATTGTTGCCTTTTGTTATTGTTTTGTTTGAGTTGGGGGTTTGTTCTCAGTTGTTTTCGGCTCAAATGTCTCCTTCTTCTCGTGATGAAGTTATACTTTGGCAAAGGCTGGCTAATACTATTGTTTGGGTAACTCCGGCGATGTTGCTTGGTACTTCTGTTGCTCTCTATACTGGGGAGGAGTGGCCTCCTGAGTTGTATGAAATAATTTTGTTGTTGGCGATGGGAATTTTGGCTTATGTGACTGATGCTGGTGTGGTTTATGGTTACGATCGCTATCAAAATGCTTTTGCTTTTTTTTGGTTTAGAATTAACTATTTACGTCGGCAATATAAGTTGCGCAGATACAAGAGGATTTTTTATCAGGAAAAATATCATTTTACTCATGCTTGTAAAAATTATGAGGCGGCGGTTAATTACCATAATCAAAATTTTACAAGTAAGGTTACGTTTGTGCCTATTAATGTTTATTTTGATGATGTTTATTATGAGCAGTTGTCTATATCTGGAAAACCATCAAGTTGAGGTTGGTTTTGGTATTATTTTTTGTTTTCTGGTTTTGGTTTTTCTGCCTAAAATTCAGGGTTGATAGGGCAATTTCTCAAGTGCGGGTGTCTTTTCTGGGAAGGATTTATTTGACTATGTTGGGAACTGGTACTTTTTGATAAATGATGTTATTTTCTGGGGTTTTGTGCATCAACTTAACTGATGATTTTTACTCTTCTCTTGGGAGGTGATGGGGGTGGGTTAATTACTGGTTTTTTAAGTTGAAAACTTTTTGATAAATGAGATTATTTTGTGGGGTTTTGTACTTCAAGAATACTGACTATTTTTAGGAAAAATTAAGATTTTTTATGGTACAGTTGGAATTAATTAAATGGTAATATCAAAATATGTCTCTCTAACTCAAGTTTATAATGAAATGGCTGATAATGATTTACTCTGTGGAGCGATCGCTAATTTCTGTGGGGAAACTCCAGGAAGCCAGGAATGGCATAGAGCTTTTGATGTTTTATGGACCGGAATTTTAAAGTCTAAAATACTTGCTACATCTCAACACCCAAAGTACCCAGATTTGTTACAAGAGATTCAGTTAGAATTGTCTCAAAGAATATGTCAGGAGTTTGACCCAAAAAGGGGAAAAAATTTCTTACATAGTTTGAGATTATGGATTAATTATAGAAAGAATAATTATGGTTTGGGTCTTAGATACAGAATTCTTGATTTATATCAGGAATATAAGCAAAAAGCTCAGAGGGAAGCTTCTCTTGATGCACCCATTTATGGTGGGAATAATGATTTAAATATACCTACTTTAGAAGATGTTATTGCTGGTAATTTTCCGGAACCGATGGAAAGTTTAAGTCAACAAGATTTTGGGGATAAACTATCAGCAGAAGTTCAAAAGTTGGGTTGTCATCCTAAAAAATATCCTCAATGTACTTGTGGGGAAATTGCTCGACGGAATTTCTTCATGGATCCTCCCCAAATACAGAAGGATATTGCGGAAGAATTAAAGGTACCTCTGGGAACTTTGACGGCTCATTGGAACAGAAAGTGTAAACCACTTTTGCGGAAAATTTATCAAGAACTTTCAGGAGAAAAATAATGACTATTACAGATAATGATGCTATTAATATTCCTATCCCTATGGAGGCTCATAGTTCTGCTCAAAAGTTTGCGGCTCAACAACCTAATTCGGAAAAAAAGACTCAAGTTTATCTGAATACTTTGGTGGTTTATGCTGTAGATAATTTCCTGAAAATGATGGATATTAAAACTGATTTGGAGGCTTCTGATTTTTGGAATCCGGCAATCCGTTTTTATCAGAATGTGGCGGATTTGGTTGTTGTTGATCGAGGTAAGTTGGAATGTCGTTTTGTATTACCTGAACAGGATAAAATAGAGTTGCCCCTAGAGGTTTTTGAGGATAGAATTGGTTATATTTTGGTTCGGTTAGATCAGAGTTTACAATTTGGGGAAATATTGGGGTTTTTGCCTATGGATGATCCGGAGGAAATGCCGGAAGAGTTGGAGGTTGATGAGTTGGAACATATAGAGGTTTTGTTTGAATGTTTACAACGTTTAGAGTCTGCTAATTCTGCTTTTTCTGCTGAGGTTGACCCGGTTTTTTCTAGGGTTAAAGATAGGTTGGCGATGGATAATTTTACTAATATTATTGCTCAGTTGGAGTGGATATATCGGACTAAAAAAAGTTATGAGTGGCGAGCTGCTACTAAGAGTTTGTTTGTGACATATTTGGATGATGAGAAAGAAGAATTAGCTAGTAATTTTATGGCAAATCTCAAGGAGGATGATGTTCAGGATAGGGATGTTAAGTTGAGTGACTTGGCAGAAGATTTGATTAATAAGTTGGTGAAAATTTGGGAGGGGGAATAAGTCAAACTTTAAAAGTTGGATTTTATTGCTCTCAAATGTTTATTTTGTAAAATGTTTTTGTTGCGAGGGGGAATGTCTTGAGGGCTACTACTGGGAAAGCCATCAACACCCCCAAGCTATTTCAAAATGGGACAGAAGGAGATGGGTATAAAATTCTCTAATTTTTATGTCGGTGGCTAAGTATGAAAATTTAGAATTGAGAAGGTTTTTTTATCTGAACTGAGGTATACAAGAATTAGTGGTTTAAATGCACAAAGGCTTAAAACTTAATACCTAATACCTAATGGCTAATATCCAACAAAATATATCAACTAACTAATAACTAAAAATGGACAACAAACGCATAGAAGCATACGTCAACCTCATTAACCAACTGCTAAATTCCCCCAGCGGTGAGGTAGAAAAAATCCTCGAAGCCAACCAAGAGTTGGTAGATGAAGGGTTACTGGAAATAATGGAACTTTACGCACAACAACTGGCAGAAAACGATGACGAAAATGCTCAAAACGCTGCTAATTTTTTACGTCATCTCAGGAGTCAGCTTGTAGAGTTACTAGAAATTTCAGAATATTCTCCCTCAACTCATTACTCATCGGCAGAATATTTTAATTTCTTAGAAGAGGTATTGGAGGCAACTGCAGAAAGCAAAGGTGACTCGAAGGTTGTCTACCCATTCCTGCAGCAAAACTTAGATAAACTTGATGATAACTTTGCTGATATATTGCGAAACTGGGCAACTGCTAAATTTTCTGAAGCGGAGGCGGGTGTAGCAGAATACATTGCTATGTGTGTTGGTGAGTTAAGTAACCTCATTCAGCAATTTCCTCTGGGCAGCCAAGCAAACAACATGGAAATTAGCATTGCAGGTTATGAAGTAGTGCTAAAGGTTTTTACACATAAGAGTCACCGGGAAAATTGGGCAACTATTCAAAATAATCTCGGCGCTGCCTACAGAGACAGAATAAGGGGAGACAAAGCGGAAAATATTGAAGCTGCCATTGCTGCATACCAACAAGCTTTGCTGGTGCGCACCCAAACAGACTTCCCCATGGACTGGGCAGGAACTCAAAATAATCTCGGCATTGCCTACAGAAACAGAATAAGGGGAGACAAAGCCGAAAATATTGAAGCCGCCATTGCTGCATTCCAACAAGCTTTGCTGGTGTACACCCAAACTGACTTCCCCATCAACTGGGCAATGACTCAAAATAATCTCGGCGGTGCCTACTTTTACAGAATAAGGGGAGACAAAGCCGAAAATATTGAAGCCGCCATTGCTGCATACCAACAAGCTTTGCTGGTGTACACCCAAACTGACTTCCCCATGGACTGGGCAATGACTCAAAATAATCTCGGCGCTGCCTACAGAAACAGAATAAGGGGAGACAAAGCCGAAAATATTGAAGCCGCCATTGCTGCATGCCAACAAGCTTTGCTGGTGTACACCCAAACTGACTTCCCCATCGACTGGGCAATGACTCAAAATAATCTCGGCGGTGCCTACTTTTACAGAATAAGGGGAGACAAAGCCGAAAATATTGAAGCCGCCATTGCTGCATACCAACAAGCTTTGCTGGTGTTCACCCAAACTGACTTCCCCATCGACTGGGCAATGACTCAAAATAATCTCGGCGCTGCCTACAGTGACAGAATAAGGGGAGAAAAAGCCGAAAATATTGAAGCTGCCATTGCTGCATGCCAACAAGCTTTGCTGGTGTACACCCAAACTGACTTCCCCATGGACTGGGCAATGACTCAAAATAATCTCGGCGCTGCCTACAGAGACAGAATAAGGGGAGACAAAGCCGAAAATATTGAAGCCGCCATTGCTGCATTCCAACAAGCTTTGCTGGTGTACACCCAAACTGACTTCCCCATCAACTGGGCAATGACTCAAAATAATCTCGGCATTGCCTACAGTGACAGAATAAGGGGAGACAAAGCCGAAAATATTGAAGCCGCCATTGCTGCATACCAACAAGCTTTGCTGGTGTACACCCAAACTGACTTCCCCATGGACTGGGCAATGACTCAAAATAATCTCGGCGCTGCCTACAGAAACAGAATAAGGGGAGACAAAGCCGAAAATATTGAAGCCGCCATTGCTGCATGCCAACAAGCTTTGCTGGTGCGCACCCAAACTGACTTCCCCATGGACTGGGCAAATACTCAAAATAATCTCGGCTCTGCCTACGGTAACAGAATAAAGGGAGACCAAGCCGAAAATATTGAAGCTGCCATTGCTGCATTCCAACAAGCTTTGCTGGTGCGCACCCAAACTGACTTCCCCATGGACTGGGCAAATACTCAAAATAATCTCGGCATTGCCTACAGAGACAGAATAAGGGGAGACAAAGCCGAAAATATTGAAGCTGCCATTGCTGCATACCAACAAGCTTTGCTGGTGTACACCCAAACTGACTTCCCCATCAACTGGGCAAGAACTCAAAATAATCTCGGCATTGCCTACAGTGACAGAATAAGGGGAGACAAAGCCGAAAATATTGAAGCTGCCATTGCTGCATACCAACAAGCTTTGCTGGTGCGCACCCAAACTGACTTCCCCATGGAATGGGCAATGACTCAAAATAATCTCGGCAATGCCTACAGTGACAGAATAAGGGGAGACAAAGCCCAAAATATTAAAGCTGCCATTGCTGCATTCCAACAAGCTTTGCTGGTGTACACCCAAACTGACTTCCCCATCAACTGGGCAGCAGCTCAAAATAATCTCGGCCTTGCCTACAGTGACAGAATAAGGGGAGACAAAGCCGAAAATATTGAAGCCGCCATTGCTGCAAATATTGAAGCCGCCATTGCTGCATACGAACAAGCTTTGCAGGTGCGCACCCAAACTGACTTCCCCATCGACTGGGCACAAACTCAAAATAATCTCGGCATTGCCTACAGTGACAGAATAAGGGGAGACAAAGCCGAAAATATTGAAGCTGCCATTGCTGCATACCAACAAGCTTTGCTGGTGCGCACCCAAACTGACTTCCCCATGGAATGGGCACAAACTCAAAATAATCTCGGCCTTGCCTACATTTACAGAATAAGGGGAGACAAAGCCGAAAATATTGAAGCCGCCATTGCTGCATACGAACAAGCTTTGCTGGTGCGCACCCTAGAAGCAGACCCCATCAACCACCTCCAAACCACCAACAACCTAGGCAACCTATATTTCGACAACCAAAACTGGCAACTCGCCGCCGACAACTATAAAAAAGCCATAACCGCAGTGGAACTCAGCCGCAGTTGGTCAAAAGATGACGACCGTCGCCAAGAAATCATCGAAGAGTCTATAGGTGTCTACCGCAAGATAGTACAAGCTTACGTGAATAGCGATCAAATAGAAAAAGCCTTAGAATATGTAGAGCGTTCTCGCTCCAAACGGTTAGTAGACATAATGGCAAGTAACGATCGCTACTCCCAAGGTGAAATGCCAGGAGAAGTTGAAGAACGGTTAAAAGAACACGAAGCTATTCAACAGCAAATTAATCAACTTTGGGAACAACAACAAAAGGGCAGTCAAATAGAGTCGAAAGATTTAGCTGTAGCAACTAGGGGGCGAGCTGCGACAGAAGCCAGAAACAAACGCATTGGGGAATTAGAAGCCAAAAAGCAGGAAGTTTATAAAAAAATCCGCAGCTTCGACCGGGTATTAGCAGAGGGAATTCAAGTTGCCCCACTGGAATTTCCAAAAATTCAAGCATTGATCCAGGAGCCCACCACAGCGATATTGAGTTTTTATACTATCACCGACGATACCTATTTATTTGTATTGCGACAAGATGGGGTAAAAGTTCATACTTACGAAGGGTTGGGGCTTAAAGAACTGCAAAACTGGATTTGGGAAAAATGGTTTGGGTCTTACCTCTCATCCCGGGAAGAATGGCAACAACAGATGCCTGAATTTTTACAGGATGTAAGTAAGAAGTTAAAATTAGAGGAATTATGCAAATCTTATCTTCAAGACATTGAAGAATTGATATTAATTCCCCATTTATCCTTGCACTTTCTCCCTTGGAACGCAATGCCAGTAGCAGAGTCAGGAGAAGACAAATATCTAGGTGACCGTTTCCGTATCCGCACCCTGGCCAGTTGCCAAATTCTAGACTTTTGTACCGAACGGGAAGAAATTCAAGGGGAAGTCAAACAAGGCATTGTGGAAGACACTCACAACGACCTACCTTGTTCCAGTTATGAAGCGCAATATATAGCCCAAATGTATGGAGTCCCAGAACACCAACGCCTGCGAGGTGAAGCCGCAACTATAGACAGTTACAAACTATTATTATCTCAGGTACAACGGTTATTGTCAACCCATCACGCTCAATCTCGCATAGACAACTGTATGGAGTCAGCGTTAGTGTTAGCGGACGGCAGACTTACTTTAGGGCAACTATTATCTCCTGCCTTCCGTTTCCCAGATCTAGATGAAGTATTCATCGACTGTTGTGAGACCAATTTCGGTCGAGTGCAAATCTCCGATGACGTGTTAACATTAAACACAGGGTTTTTATGTGCAGGTGCCAGGGGTGTGATCAGCAGTTTGTGGTCTGTAGATGACTTAGGAACATGTTTATTTTCGATTTTTTATCACCAACTGCGCCAAGAAGGAAAAAATCGTTCTCTGGCATTGCAACTAGGACAACGACAGTTACGAGAATTAACGGGCAAAGAACTCAAGAAGAAATATAAAAAGGAGTTAGAAAGTTCGTTAGATGAAAAGTTGGAACCGGCATATAAGCAACTTCAGGAAATAGAACGCAGACGTGATGGTTATACCAAAAGTTCCGTGGAATATCAGGAGTTAGAGGAGGAGCGGGAAAAACTTGTAGCTATTTATGAGCGTATTTTTTATACTAAGAATAAGTACCTGAAAGCAGCTTGTAAAAAAGAACATCCCTTTGAGCATCCGGCGTATTGGAGTGCGTTTATTTGTGCAGGGTTGAGTTAGTCAGTGTGTTAGGTTTTAGGTTTTAGGTTTTAGGTTTTAGTCCTCAGTTGGCTTGAGGCCAGGAAACCCAACAGAGATTAATTCTGATCGTAGTTGGACTTGAGTTTCTCTAAGGATATTAGGGCTAAACCCCAACTACAAACCTCTTTTTCTGTCTAAAAAATATTTCTGTTCCCCAAAATTCTCAAAAGTCTAACAAGGTCTATCATTCTCAACAAAAAATTTTGGCAATATTGCCAAACTATCCCCGGTTTAACCCGTAAATATATTAGAACAAATAATTAATAATTTTACATGGCTCAAATTCATCAATTTAACAATTAAAGGAAACAATGAATGTACTCTGGGAAGCGATCGCAAATTTCTGCTGTTTAATTGTGTAAAATATTGTTATTGGGAAGAGGAATATCTTGAGAGCTGGGACTAGGAAGGCCATCAACACCCCCAAGCCATCTCAAAATAGGACATCAGGAGATGGAGATCAACTTATCTTGTCTGTTCTCTTATGTTGATATCCGTGGCCAAGTCTGAGAATTTAGAATTGAGAAGGTTTTTTTATCTGAACTGAGGTATACAAGAATTAGTGGTTTAAATGCACAAAAGCTGAAAATTTAACACCTAATACCTAACACCTAATACCTAACACCTAAGAAAAGATATCAACCAACTAATAACTAAAAATGGACAAAAAACCCAGAGAAGCATATATCAACCTCATCCAGCAACTGCTAAGTTCCCCCAACGGTGAGGTAGAAAAAATCCTCGAAGCCAACCAAGAGTTGGTAGATGAAGGGTTACTCGAAACAATGGAACTTTGTGCACAACAATTCGCAGCAGCTCCTAATTTTTTACGCCATCTCAGGAGTCAGCTTGCAGAAATACTAGAAACTTCAGAATATTCTCCCTCAACTCATTACTCATCGGCAGAATATTTAGACTTTTTGATGGAAGTATTGCAGGCAACTGCAGAAAGTAATGGTGACTCGAAAGTTGTCTACCCACTCCTACAGCAAAACTTAGATAAACTTGATGATCACTTTGCTGAGATATTGCAAAACTGGGCAACTGCTAAATTTTCTGAAGTGGAGGCGGATCTAGCAAAAGACATTGCTATAGATATTGGTGAGTTCAGTAACCTGATCTGGCAATTTCCTCTGGGCAGCAAAGCCAACAATATGGAAATTAGTATTGCCGGTTGTGAAGTAGTGCTAAAAGTTTTGACATATAAGAGTCACCGGAAAAGTTGGGCGGCTATTCAAAATAATCTCGGTATTGACTACACTCAGAGAATAAGGGGAGACCAAGCCGAAAATATTGAAGTCGCTATTGCTGCATACGAACAAGCTTTGCTGGTGCGGACCCAAACAGACTTCCCCATGGACTGGGCAATGACTCAAAATAATCTCGGCATTGCCTACACTCAGAGAAGAAAGGGAAACAAAGCTCAAAATATTGAAGCGGCCGTTGGTGCATTCCAACAAGCTTTGCTGGTGCGGACCCAAACAGACTTCCCCATGGACTGGGCAATGACTCAAAATAATCTCGGCATTGCCTACAGAAACAGAATAAGGGGAAAGAAACCCGAAAATATTGAAGCGGCTATTGGTGCATTCCAAAAAGCTTTGCAGGTGTACAGCCAAACAGACTTCCCCATGGACTGGGCAACAACTCAAAATAATCTCGGCAATGCCTACACTCAGAGAAGAAAGGGAGACAAAGCCGAAAATATTGAAGCGGCTATTGGTGCATTCCAACAAGCTTTGCTGGTATATACCCAAACTGACTTCCCCATTGACTGGGCAATGACTCAAAATAATCTTGGCTATGCCTATACTCAGAGAAAAAGGGGAGACCAAGCCGAAAATATTGAAGCGGCTATTGGTGCATTCCAACAAGCTTTGCTGGTGCGGACCCAAACAGACTTCCCCATGGACTGGGCAATGACTCAAAATAATCTCGGTATTGGCTACACTCAGAGAAAAAGAGGAGACCAAGCCGAAAATATTGAAACTGCCATTGCTGCCTACGAACAAGCTTTGCAGGTGCGGACCCAAACAGACTTCCCCATGGACTGGGCAGAAACTCAAAATAATCTCGGCGTTGCCTACAGTAAAAGAAGAAGGGGAGACAAAGCCCAAAATATTGAAGTGGCTATTGCTGCATACGAACAAGCTTTGCTGGTACACACCCAAACTGACTTTCCCCTCCACTGGGCAACAACTCAAAATAATCTCGGCATTGCCTACAGAAACAGAATAAGGGGAGACAAAGCCCAAAATATTGAAGTGGCTATTGCTGCATACGAACAAGCCTTGCTGGTACACACCCAAACAGACTTTCCCATGGAATGGGCACAAACTCAAAATAATCTCGGCATTGCTTACAGAAACAGAAGAAGGGGAGACAAAACCCAAAATATTGAAGCCGCCATTGCTGCATACGAACAAGCTTTGCTGGTACACACCCAAACTGACTTTCCCATAGAATGGGCAGCAACTCAACAAAATATCGGCGTTGCCTACAAAGACAGAATAATGGGAGACCAAGCCCAAAATATTGAAGCCGCCATTACTGCATACAAACAAGCTTTGCAGGTACACACCCAAACAGACTTTCCCATAGAATGGGCAGCAACTCAACAAAATATCGGCGTTGCCCACAAAGACAGAATAATGGGAGACCAAGCCCAAAATATTGAAGCCGCCATTGCTGCATACAAACAAGCTTTGCAGGTGCACACCCAAACAGACTTTCCCATGGAATGGGCACAAACTCAAAATAATCTCGGCTCTGCCTACACTCAGAGAATAAGGGGAGATAAAGCCCAAAATATGGAAGCTGCCATTGCTGCATTCCAAAAAGCCTTGCTGGTGCGCACCCAAACTGACTTCCCGATGAAATGGGCAGCAACTCAAAATAATCTCGGCTCTGCCTACGCTCAGAGAGTAATGGGAGACCAAGCCGAAAATATTGAAGCCGCCATTGCTGCATTCCAAAAAGCCTTGCTGGTGCGCACCCAAAGTGACTTCCCCATGAAATGGGTAGCAACTCTAAATAATTTTGGCTATGCCTGCAGTAACAGAATAAGGGGAGACCAAGCCCAAAATATTGAAGCCGCCATTGCCGCATACCAACAAGCTTTGCTGGTGTACACCCAAACAGACTTCCCCATCGACTGGGCAGCAACTCAAAATAATCTCGGCTCTGCCTACAGTGACAGAATAAAGGGAGACCAAGCCCAAAATATTGAAGCCGCCATTGTCGCATACCAACAAGCTTTGCTGGTGTACACCCAAACAGACTTCCCCATAGACTGGGCAGCAACTCAAAATAATCTCGGCTCTGCCTACAGTCAGAGAAAAAGGGGAGACCAAGCCCAAAATATTGAAGCCGCCATTGCCGCATACCAACAAGCTTTGCTGGTGTACACCCAAACAGACTTCCCCATAGACTGGGCAACGACTCAAAATAATCTCGGCTCTGCCTACAGTCAGAGAATAAAGGGAGACCAAGCCCAAAATATTGAAGCCGCCATTGTCGCATACCAACAAGCTTTGCTGGTGTACACCCAAACAGACTTCCCCATAGACTGGGCAACGACTCAAAATAATCTCGGCTCTGCCTACAGTCAGAGAATAAAGGGAGACCAAGCCCAAAATATTGAAGCCGCCATTGTCGCATACCAACAAGCTTTGCAAGTGCGCACCCTAGAAGTATATCCTATCGACCACCTCCAAACCACCCGCAACCTAGGCAACCTATATTTCGACAACCAAAACTGGCAACTCGCCGCCGACAACTATAAAAAAGCCATAACCGCAGTGGAACTCAGCCGGAGTTGGTCAAAAGAAAATGATCGCCGCCAAGAAATTATCGAAGAGTCTATAGATGTCTACCGCAAGATAGTACAAGCTTACGTGAATAGCGAGCAAATAGAAAAAGCCTTAGAATATGTAGAGCATTCTCGCTCCAAACGGCTAGTAGATATAATGGCAAGTAACGATCGCTACTCCCAAAGTAAAATACCAGGAGAAGTTGAAGAACCCTTAAAAGAACACGAAGCTATTCAACAGCAAATTCATCAATTTTGGGAACAACAACAACAAGGAAAACGTCGAATAGAGCCGAAATATTTAGCGGTAGCAACTAGGGGGCGAGTTGCCACAGAAACCAGAAACAAACGCATTACCCAATTAGAGACTCAAAAGCAGGAAGTCTATAAAAAAATCCGCAGCTTCGACCGAGTATTAGCAGAGGGCATTCAAGTTGCCCCACTGGAATTTCCAAAAATCCAAGCATTAATCCAGGAGCCCATCACAGCCATCTTGAGCTTTTATATTATCACCGACAATACCTATTTATTTGTATTGCGACAAGATGGGGTTAAAATTCATATTTACAGCGGGTTGGGGGAGAAAGAACTGCAAAACTGGATTTGGGAAAAATGGTTTGAGTCTTACCTCTCATCCCCGGAAGAATGGCAACAACAGATGCCTGAATTTTTACAGGATGTAAGTAAGAAGTTAAAATTAGAGGAATTATGCAAATCTTATCTTCAAGACATTGAAGAATTGATATTAATTCCCCATTTATCCTTGCACTTTCTCCCTTGGAACGCAATGCCAGTAGCAGAGTCAGGAGAAAACAAATATCTAGGTGACCGTTTCCGTATCCGCACCCTGGCCAGTTGCCAAATTCTAGACTTTTGTACCCAACGGGAAGAAATTCAAGGGGAAGTCAAACAAGGCATTGTAGAAGACACTCACAACGACCTACCTTGTTCCAGTTATGAAGCGCAATATATAGCCCAAATGTATGGAGTCCCAGAACACCAACGCCTGCGAGGTGAAGCCGCAACTATAGACAGTTACATACTATTATTATCTCAGGTACAACGGTTATTGTCAACCCATCACAGCGAATCTCGCCTAGACAACTGTATGGAATCAGCATTAGTCTTAGCGGACGGCAGACTTACCTTAGGGCAACTATTATCTCCTGCCTTCCGTTTCCCAGATCTAGACGAAGTATTCATCGACTATTGTGAGACCAACTTAGGTCAAGTGCAAATCTCCGATGACGTATTAACATTAAACACAGGATTTTTATGTGCAGGTGCCAGGGGTGTGATCAGCAGTTTGTGGTCTGTAGATGACTTAGGAACATGTTTATTTTCGATTTTTTATCACCAACTGCGCCAAGAAGGAAAAAATCGTTCTCTGGCATTGCAACTAGGACAACGACAGTTACGAGAACTAACAGGCAAAGAACTCAAGAAGAAATATAAAAAGGAATTAGAAAAAGCATTAGGGGAGAAGTTAGAAGTCACATCTAAGCAACTTCAGGAAATAGAACCCAGACGTGATAGTTATACCAAAAGTTCCGTGGAATATCAGGAGTTAGAGGAGGAGCGGGAAAAACTTGTAGCTATTTATGAGCGTATTTTTAATACTAAGAATAAGTACCTGAAAGCAGCTTGTAAAAAACAACACCCCTTTGAGCATCCAGCGTATTGGAGTGGGTTTATTTGTGCAGGGTTGAGTTAGTCAGTGTGTTAGGTCTTAGGTTTTAGGTTTTAGGTTTTAGTCGTAAGTTTAGACAAAGAAGTCTTAATTAGCCATGCAGATCAAGACTTCTTTGTCTTATTTAGTAAGTGAACCTATTAACTTGTAGCACCTTCTATGTATTCCGCAATGAAAGCTTTTACTTTAGGTAGCTCTTCTAGCAATAGTTCTTTTATAGGGTGGAATTCGGTGCCATCATAATATTTAGAGACAGTACCAGGTCCTTCCGGGGTCTTACCATGGTCAGCTTGGAGAGATTTACGCCACAACTCTGCATGTCCTTGCCATTCATCAACATCCACTAATTCAGGCGCATTAAACCACAGATTCCAGGTAAGGATATTACCATTTTTAAGCATATTTCCAGATGCTAAATTGAAGATATCCAAGATGAACCGATTAAATCGGTCAACTTCTTCCTGGCCAGTTTCTATGAGCTCTCCAATTTGCACTTCAATATGACCCAAAGCCCATGCTATCCCTTCGTGTTTGGCAAATTCAGGAATTGGGAATCTGGTACTTGATCCTTGAGCAATTTTGAATGTTGGTTGACCGGGATCATTAGGTACATGTGTTTTTACTTGAATCGCATTATCTTTGTTGAGTGGGAAACTCAAGTTCTTGCGTTCAAAATAACCTTTTAATCTTTGTACAAAACTATTATCTTTACCACTTGGACCAAACCAAATTTTCCCAACAACCCCCATGTCTGCAGCCAACTCCCTAGTCTCCTCATTAACCCATCCTCTATTTCCAGTCACGGTCACCTCAACATTAAAAGAGCCAAGTGTAGGAGAAGAATATCCTTGTTGTGGGCATATAATAGAATAAATTCTTCCATCATTGGTATATCCTAATCTAGAAATATCAGGAGCAAACATCCGATAACAACGTTTTCCATCCTCTTGATCTGGTTCAGTTTTCCAACTAAACTCAGGCCAAAGAATTTTTTGCCCGCGCTCAAGTTTTCCAATGTTGTCCATGTTATCTAGAATAGGCAAAGAACTAAGATCAGGACTTGGATAAGCAAAAGCTGGGTTAGATTGCTCAAATCCTCCAACCCATCCATCCACGGCAACTTCTTTGACTTCTTCGCGCAATAGATCCCCAGACAAATCCACTTCTAGATTGATAGCCGGAGTGCTTTCAGAAGCATTCTTAATAACATTATTCTCTGTATTCAGCAATTCATGTCCTGCATCCTTAACAATAAAATACAAATCCGGATTTCTATCCAATACTTTAAAGAATCTAAATTGAGAGGCATCAAAACTAAGCTTGAATACACCCTCTTTGTCAGTGACAGCAATTCCCAGGAAATCATCCAATCCTGGATCTTTGTCATAAACGAATACACGGAGATCGACAACTCCCTTTTTCGTCTTTTTGTCTATAATTTTCCCTTCTACCATGTAAGTAGTAGAAATACTAGTAGAAATGGTAATAGCTTTGTTCATAGATGTTAATCGGTATTGATAAAAAAATTAGCCTACTCTATTAAACTTCTTCAACTTGAACTTTTCTGAATCAGAACAAGTAGTAAAAAATTTTAACTTCATCAGGAAAATACAATAATAAGCATTAAACATCAAAAATATTAAGATTTATTTCATACTTTATAAAATTAAGTCAATGACTCATCCCGGAGGGCAGGAATCTAACCTACATAATTGCCCTTAGTTATCCCTAGTTTTTAGGACGGGCCAACTTACTTATGAGCTCGTTGAGCCAAACAAACCGAATTCATTTTACCCAACCTACAAATTCGACAAATTCAGATTATTATTTATTGCCGTACAATTTTGAGCTTCAACAATAACTTTCATTGGATAATAATCAGCAATTAACTTATTTGCCTCCTCCATAACTTTAACATCTGGAACAAAAGTTGACTTCTCCACAAATTCCTCAAAATTAATTAGAGTTTTAATACGTCGATAAGATTGAAATGCCACAGTGGGAAAAAAAGAAAATTTCCCGGGCAAAACACACAAATAATTACTATTAGGATTTGACTCTATCCAATAACTATAACGCCGTTTTTGTTCTTCCTGACTAATAAACTCTGTTTTGACACACTCATAACTAAAGAGATTTCGACTGTAAAGTTGATCTTTACCAAAATATTGTTCTGCAGAATCCAAAATTGGCTCAATATCTACTTCAAATTCTTCATTTATCAGGTCATCATTAGTATAACTTGAATCAGCTAAAAGAGAATAAACAAACTTTTCCGCCCCTATCTCACAATTATGCACAAAATGATTAAAATGAAACTTTTTCTTAGTAGACATCCGCACAAAATTAGTATCACTTAAAGCAGGTTGAGCTACCACCATAGCACTACGACTACGTTTAAGCTTTGCCCGTATTTGTAAATCAGATAAAAACGATTCAAAACCCTTTCCCACAGTAAAAACAAATAATTTTGCTTTTAAACGTTTAGAAAAACCATTTTCTCTGTGGCATAAAATACTTTTAATTTTAACTTTACCATAGCTATCTATGAGCAATTTATCAACAGTAACCCCGGTCTCAAATGTCACCCCTCGCTCCATAGCACTAGCCACTAAAGTTGTCATTATCCCAGTAGTATTCATGGAACAATCCAAAGTTTTAATAACTTCATAATTAGACTTTTTTAGACCATAATAATGATCAAACCTACGACAAAGATTATCTATACTTTCTGTTGAAGAGCGCAAAGAACAATTTAATCCTTCATAACCTTCAATTTGACCATAAATTGGTGCTAAACAACAGCCATTTTGAAGCCAATTATGTTGTTGACCATAAGCATTTTCTAATCTTCCTAAAACTCGGTTACGCTGAATTTCTAAATATACTGAGTCGCTTTTGAGACCAGAGAGACTAATTTCCGGAGAATTTTTGTTAGGATGAATTAAATATACAGGTCTATCATAAAACCAACCCTTAGAATTAGGGATAACTGCGGGAGTAAAAAAATTAGGTTTTGTTTCTGTGATATCAATATTACATTGTTCTGAAAAATAGGAACTATATAAATTGATTAAATCTTCTAGACTATTCACACAATTAATAAAAGTTTGAGCATCATCATGTCCTGAATAAAGTGCCCCAGTATGAAACCAACCTTCTAATTTACCCGAAGCAAATGTTCCTAATTGTGGGGCACTATCTAATACCTTGATGGAAAGACGACTATGACGAGCCAGAAATTCGGCAATAGAAATTCCAGCAATTCCACCACCGATGATAACTACATCGACATATTCAATTTGAGAAGCTTGGATTTTTGTCATTAATTGTGGATAGGAACTAGAGATTAACTTATAACTCACCCAGTCCTCTAACTCTTTTCCTGAGAGGGAATAGGGGTAGTTAGGATGACTATGAACACAGGGGAAGAATATTACCTCACCTCAAAACTGCGGTTAGGTTTTACTCAGGTAAATAATCCTGTATTATTGCGTCAGCCAAACATTGAGAGTACTTCAACTAAAGCTTTTCCCACTCGTTCAGCATCTTCTTCTGTCATACCAGAAGTTAAAGGCGGGCAAATATGATTCGGACACCAACGTTCGGCGTAAGGAAAACTCTGACCTTCACAAATACCTTGAAAAACTGGTTGCTGATGACAAGGTATTTCATAAACTGTTCCACCTAAATATATTTCTTTCTCTGCCATAGCCTTTTTTACCTCTTGAGGGTTTTTTCCTTCTGGTAAATGAACAATTAATTTATAATTACTAGCTACATCCATTTTTTCTGTAGACACAAAAGATATACCAGCTTCTTTTAAAGGTGCTGTAATTAACTCATAAGCTTGCTGCCGTTTTTGCAACATTTCTGGTAACTTTGCTAAATGGATCCTACCTAGGAGAGCATTCATTTCCGTGATCCGCGTACTATTCCCAAAATCTGTATGTAAACCACCAAAATTCATTCCTTGCTTTCCTTGGTTTCTGAGCGATCGCGCGATATAATCTTCCTCCTCATTATTGAGAGTTATCATTCCTCCTTCACAGGTTGTCATAACTTTGGTCGGGAAAAATGAAAAAGCAGCACCGTCTCCCAAATTCCCAGCATTGACACCATTTATTTTGCTACCATGAGCATGGGCAGTATCTTCAAGAACAAACAACCCTTGCTGATGACAATATTCTACTATTTGGGGAAACTCAGGAGAAATTACACCTCCAATATGAACCCACAATACACCAGAAATTTTCTCTGAAAGATTTTTACCTTTTTCTACTGCCTCTTTTACCATTTCTAAGGAAGGTGCAAATGTTTTTTCATCCATATCCAAGTATTGCACCTTTCCTTGAGCCCGAATTACCGACGCAATAGTGGCAAAGTTAGTATTGGTAGGAACTAAAACAGTTGTTCCCTCTACTTTTTTTAAGCGTAAGATAATTTCTAGTCCAGAAGAACCACTATTCACAGCGATCGCGTACTTTGTCCCTACATACTCAGCAAATGCTTTTTCAAATTCTGTAGTATGTTTCCCCAAAATCAGTTGCCCAGACTTTAAAATTTTCTCTGATTCTAATAAGAAATATTGAATTTCATTATTTGAAATATCAAAATAAAATGGCTTAATTTGTTGATTTACTTTCATAATCTTTATTTAATATTGAATATTTATTAATATCCCGAATTAAAAAAATCGAAATATTTAACACGAAGTTTAACATTTTAAGTAACTAATTTTAAGTAACCACCGTAAATCATAACCCAATTTTGTACTACCCAAGTCATCTCAAGATATGATATAAATTGAGAAATAAATGATTTGTAAAAATCACTCATAACAATTTTTTTATTTAAGCAATAACAAAAGTATACTATAAAAGCTTGAAGTATTAATTAAAATACACTTTTGATCATAATTATTAATATTATATTAGATCAATTTCATTAAGTTAGGTAAAACTTGTAGATATTACTTATAAACTTGATAACTCATGTCTGAAGTTATGTGTAGCTTAACCTTAGTAAATTGCTCTTAAGCACCTACACAAAATTATTTGCACAAAAAATATTTACACAGTAAAGAGTTCTGTTTTACTGAATGTGTAATTTATTATGTTCATCTTTATTTATATAAGATATTTAAGAGAAAGAAACTGAACATATTTCAATTTCTCTTCTATTTCCTAATTCCCTACTCCTTTGCTGACGGGAACCATTTTTCCATGATCGACCAATTTGTATTTAACACCCCTCCATACCACTGTACGCTTAGTCAACGCCAAAAACCAAAATATTAAACCGAAAGTGTCACGTAAAGGTAATAAGTAAAGACTTTGAAAACCTTCTACATCTTTCAACTCTTTTAAAGTTATCCCAGCGCTGAAAAGTCGTAAAGCCAAAGTAAACCCTAATACTCCTAATCCGAGTAAATCCCCCATTCTCACTATAGCGAACAAAATAGCAAAAGGTACTGCCCGGATTAATATAGTTGCAATAAAAGGCCAGGGACGTGCCAAATATGTATTCTGATCCCAATAGACTTGATGAGTCCACCACTCTTGCCAATTCTTTAAGTCTACAGTCACATCAATAGTATATGGCAAAAGCACCATTTTTTTTCCAGAAGTCCATACCCTCCGTCCTAATTCATAATCTTCTACAAGATAATCTGCCAGACTCTCAAGGCCACCCAGTTCTTGTAATGTGCTGCGACTTATAGCGATCGAGGGTCCCAAACAAGCATTGGATGCTCCCGTGACTGCTGCGAATATAACACTAGGAATAAAGTCAGCATTTATTGTTAACAATTCCATCTTCTCAAACCATCTATAAGCACTTTTGACTTTAAAGAGAGTGCAGACAGCTCCCACATTAGGATTTGATAAAGGAGATATGATATTTTTGATATAGTCAGGTTTAAGATTAGTATCACTATCGCTAATAATAATAATCTGATGACGTGCTTGTGCTATTGCACCAAGTAAGTTATTAACCTTGCCATTAGCTCCTGCTTGTTTATTGTCAATAACAACGGAAATTTTCTGGTTGTCTACTTCTGCTTGAAGCTCGTCAAGAATAGGGAGAGCTGAATCTTGAGGGTCTTGAATAGAATAAATTACTTGATACTCTGGCCAATCTTGAATAGTAATAGTATGCAGATTTGACTTCAGGTTTTTTTCGATCCCCCGTATTGGTTTAAGTACAGTTACAGGAGGCTGAAATTTTTCTGTGGCATTTATTTCTGTAGTGGTTTTTCTGAAAAAATTTCTAATTGTCCAGACACTTAAGATTAAATATATACACCCACTAATGATGGGTATGAGGCAAATTATTTGAAGTATTTCTACAAGGGTTGGCATTAATTGATTTTGGCTTTAATTTTTTCCATTTAAGTATAGTTATATAGTGCTGAATTAGCAATTGGATTTAATTTTTAGTGTTGTTGAAAAGGTTATAAGAATAAAGACTTAGTCATCTTAAGTATTTGTGGTTTAAGAATTTAGTAATTGCCAACTAATATAAATTATGCCCACTCATTAGCAACACCTAATTTTTCAATAAGGGTGAGCGATCGCTGCGGGCTAAAACATGAAATTAGTTTTCAGTCTCTCTACTTCAGAGCAATTCGGAAAACTGTAAATATAAAAGAATAAAAATCATTAATATGAAGTCAGTTTTTAGTATCTCAATTTCAGAGCAATTCAGGAAACTGTAAATATAAAAGAATAAAAATTCTTATATCTAAGAGAATTTGATTACCCTATATTGGGGTTTAAAGTTAATAAAAAATAAGGAAAAATACTTGATTAACTTGATTAAATTTACCACTTGTTTACATAAGACTATGATTAAAGATTTTGGCAATTATTAGAATACTATACTGAGAGGTTACTTAATTTTTCAGAAAATCCTGATATATGATCAGTTTAAGTTTTCCTCAACTTTCAAGAAGTAACAAGAAATTACTAAATTAATATTTGCTAACTTGATATTTTCCCAGTTAGGTCAGGAAAAAATGCCGAAAATTTAACATCTATAACTGTTACCAAAGTATCTATTACCACTTCCCTTCTGTCACTCTTAAACTTTTTTAGCAAGCCTGATTTTATTACTATTTTTATTTATCTTCAGATGATCAGGTTATCCAATAAAAATGGGAAAAAAATAGATAAGATTAGGTTTAATATTTAAAACCTTCCTTTACCAGAAAATACTACTACCAAAAATGTCAATAATTGCACCAAAACAATACTAGGACCTGAAGGCAAATTTAAAGTACCAGACAATACCATTCCTATCACCCCACTCATAGAACCAATGAGTGCAGAAACTCCTAAAAAAGGTACAAATTGATGACAAATTAATTTTGCTGTAGCTGCTGGAATTACCAAAAAAGCATTGACCAATAAAATACCAACTGCTCTAATTGTGAGAGCGATCGCCAAGGACAAAATAATTATAAATATATATTGATATCTCTCTACAGGAATTCCTTGAACTTGTGCTAATTCAGGGTTCAAAGTTAACAATATTTGTTTTTGTAAAGTTACTCCTAACCAACTCAAAGATACAACCAATAAAATCACCACAAAAGCTAAATCTAAATTGCTAATTGCTAGAATATCACCAAACAATATAGATAATAAATTACCACGATATCCAGGTACAAAATTAAACCCAATTGTACCCAATGCAACTGAACTTGCAATCACAATACTTAAAATAGTATCTCCGCCCAAATTAGTTTTTTGAATTAAATAATTTATCCCTAATCCAAATAATAGTAAAAAACCAATTAAAACCATCATTGTAGGTAACTGCAATAAAGCACCTATCACCACTGCTAAAAAGGCGGTATGACCTAAAGCATTTCCAAATAAAGATAACTGGCGTAAAATCACAAACCCACCGAGAAGACCTCCTAAAATTCCTAAAAGAATACCACCAATAATTGCTCGTTGCATAAAAGGCAAACTAAATAAACTTATCAATTCTGAAAAATTCATATTTATCAATTAATATAAAGCTGGTTTAGTATAAGTAATAATTTATCTATTAGCTGTCAGCTCTAGAAAATCATGTCTTAATGTTTAGGATAGAAGTACGAGGGAAGTAAATATAATAATAATTATGACTAAATTAATAAAGCTTTGCTCAGAGCAATTCCCATAACCTGTGAGGTATTTGCATTAATTTGTTGCGCAGGAGTAGAAAACTTGTATGCAACATCCGTAGGTCTTATAGGAATGTTTTTTTTGTTAAAACTGGGAAATTTACCTTGTAAGGAAATAGGCATCAGGGCAGTAGGAAGATGTCCGCGTCACATTTAGTTAGCGTTATAGTAATTTCACAAACAGAGAACATAAAAGAATAAAAAAAACTATACCTTAGTTACTTTAAAAAAACTATAAAACTAAAAGCAATAGTTGATAGTTGATAGTTGAATACTTAAGGTTATGAATTACCTATAGTTTTGTTTAAAAATCTTTCCTTTTGATGATGATGTAAATATCTAGTTAAATTGTCTCCATAAATATTACTCAAATTATCTTTATCTAAAGTAATATTAGGTTTACCACAACATAATAAACGACGATTCATACAAATAACTTGGTCACAATAAGAGCTTACCATATCCAAATCATGGGAAACTTGAAGAATAGAAAAACCATTTTCTGCTTGTAAATTTGCCAATAATTCTGCAAATTCGACTTCTCCATTTGGATCGACACCAGCCATCACTTCATCTAATATTAATAACTGGCGAGGTTGTACTAAACAATATGCTAATAAAGCCCGTTTTAACTCTCCTCCACTTAAATTTCCTATGAGCTGTTTACGATGATTTTGTAAGCCAACTTTTAACAAAGCTTTTTCTACAGATATCAGCTTTTCCTGGGACTTCATAAAACCTCTTTGAGGCCAACCCAAACTAACTAATTCAGTTACAGTTAAAGGAAAACTCCGGTCAAAAGTTAACTTCTGGGGAATATAACCAATTTTATGCCAATATTTTCCTAAATTTTTAATTTCTCTGCCAATAATTTCTACATAACCATACTCATAAGGAATTAAACCTAATATTGCTTGAATTAATGTACTTTTTCCAGCTCCATTAGGTCCAATTATTGCTGTATTACTGCCAGAAAAAATTTGAAATGAGACTGATTCTACCGCTTTATATTGGCCTATAATTACTGTCAAATTTTGTACAGTAATTACTGGTAGACTTTTGTTTCTTTCGACTAATTTCACTGACAAACTTCCTCTAAACTTTTTAAATTATTTCTCATGGCAGTGAAATAATGTTCTGGGTCTAACAAACCACTATTTATTGGATCTAATTTTTTAATTGGTAAGCCAATATCTTTAGCAATTTGTTGCATTCTACTATCATTAAATCCTATTTCCGCTAGTAAACCTTTTACTTGATATTTTTTAGCCGCCTCTATTACTCTTTGAATATCCCTAGGCTTAATATTGTCTTGTGGCAATTCTACAACTGCTATTTGTTGCAAATTATAGCGTTTTGCTAGATATGGATAGGCATCGTGAAAGACAATAAACTTGCATTCTTTGAAAGGTTTTAAACGAGTTTTAAACTCTTGGTCAAGTCGCTGTAATTTTTCCAGATAAATACTAGCATTTGCCTGATAAGTAGTTGCATTATTAGGGTTAGCTTTTATTAAACCATCGCGAATATTCTTGACTTGTTGCTGTGCTAAAACTGGGTCTAACCAAACATGAGGGTTTCCCTCTTTGTGACTGTGGTCGTGGTCATGGTCATGGTCATGGTCATGGTCGTTATGGTTATCGTCATCTTCTTCCATGTCTATAGGTTCAATATTTTGGCTAGCATTAATTTTTTGTAGTTGAGAGTTACCAGTACTATCGACTAATTTCTCTAAAAATTCTTCTAAACCCAACCCATTTTTTACTAAAATATCTGCTTGTGCAATACTACGAGCATTTTCTGGTGTTCCCTGATATTCGTGGGGATCTGTTCCCGGAGGAATTAAGATTTCTATCTCTTCAGTTTCTCCGGCGACTCCTTTGGTAAAGATATATATTGGCAAGAAAGTTGCAATTATTTTAATTCCATTTCTATTTTGAGCTACCTTGCCAATACTTATGGCTGAAGCATTTATGCTCAGTGCTATTGTTAATAATAATGAACTACCGATCCACTTAAATTTTCTAAGCATTTCTTTATTATTTTATGATTTTAAGAATGATAATGATTATCATTCTTTTCTTAGTTAAAATAACAAAAAAGCTTTAAAAAGTCAATAATCTATTCAAAATCTAAATAAATAAAGCCTTTATTAGTCATCAGTTTTTTTTATCTTTAATCAGATTTTGCTCATTTGATCTGGTGTTCAATCTATAAACGTTCTTAAATACACTTTATTGAACAAAAAATCATGCATAAAACTAAGTTAAACCATTAAATATTATTAATATTAAAATTAGTTGAAAAATGCCAGCTTGATATTATATTCCTATTTTTAGTGCTCAAGAAAATGACAATATAGTGTACTAATGTGAATGTTGATAAGAAAGGCGTGCACTGTTAACCAAATAATGTAAAGTTTCATTCTTTTTAGTTATGTACTATAACAGGAGTTCCCACGGATGCCCAGTCAAATAGCCATTTAGCGTGATTGACTGCTACATTTGTGCAACCGTGACTAACTGGAGTCCCGAACATATTATGCCAGTAAGCACCATGAATTGCCATTCCTGCATCATAATACATAGTATAGGGAACATCAGGCACATCGTAACCTGGCCCAGTCATTCTAGTGGTGGGATATTTTGTTTGTATTTGAAAAGTGCCAAGACGCGTAGGAGTTGATGCTTTACCTGTAGAAACTATGACAGCATAAACGGCTTCATTTCCTTCCCAAGCTATTAATCTTTGGGTCGATAAATCAATTGATATCCAACGTTCATTTGATTGTTGTAACTCTAACATTCTTGTCGCAATTATATTTGTCCATTTACTAGCTAAAGCTGGTATTGACCAGGATAAAAAAACCGTAATAATTAGGGCTGTACTAGCAAATATTTTAACTATTTGATCTAATTTTTTAGAATTATAAGACTTATTTAAATCAACAAATAAGCTAATTGTTTCATCCTGATTATTGCCTTTAAAATCACGATTTTTAGTTGAGAAGCTTAGTCTATTATTCAGATTTAAAATCAGTATTTTTTTCATGTTTATATCTCACTAAAAAAAAGAAAAATTATGATCTGACTTTGATTTATAGCATCAACAAAAAAGTTCTATAACTATAATAAATTTAAAATTATTTATTCCTATTTTTTTCACTTTAGCTGATAGCTAAATCTTGAAAAATAGAGATAATTTTAATTTATTTACCAGACTAATTGTTTTCTGAAATTTGTTTAACTATAAGCTGAGTTTGTTGAGTTATCGCTTGCCAATTTTGAGTAATTATTAATTTTTTTGGAAATAGTTTTCCTGATAAACCTACAGCAATTGCACCTACTTTAATAAATTCTAGAGCGTTTTCTAAAGTAACTCCACCAGTAGGAATTAAAGGAATTTCTCCTAAAGGTCCTTGCAAACTTTTAATATAATTTACTCCTCCAGCTGCGGAAATAGGAAATATTTTAACACAATTAGCCCCTGCTTGCCAAGCGTTAACTATTTCTGTAGGAGAGAGAGCGCCAGGAATTATAGGAACTGCTGCTATTTTTGCTGTTTGAATCATAATAGGATTAATATGTGGGGTAAAGACAAACTGACAACCAATCTTAAGTGCTTTTTGTAAGTCTTCTAAGGTTAATAGTGTACCTGTACCAATGATACAATTTGGTAATTCGGAGCGTAATAAAGTAATTAGTTTTGCTGCTTGATGACTATTCCAAGTAATTTCTATTATCCGAATACCTCCAGCAGCAACGGCATTTGCCATGTGCCAAGCTTGCTGCATTTTTGATGCGCGGATAACAGCAATTATTCGATTTTCATGTAATGTGTTTAACCAATTATCTTGATCCATAGCTATTCACAAAGTAATGGGTAATAAGAAATAAAGACGATTGCAAATAAAATTATGCAGCTAATAATTAATCTTGATGATTATATAGGTTAGATTATGTGGAATAAGCAGATATAAAACTGATTAAAAAAATAGTATTTAGTTGAGATATAAAAAATTAGCTGCAGTTGAGGAGCGACGAGTTTCAATTCCCAGCCTGGACTCAACTTAGTAATAATTTCTATAGATGAATACTAACTTTTTGTGAAACTTCAGTTATTAAATAATTAATACAAAGAGGATAATCTTTTTTTATAATAGACCCTCGTTAAGTTTATGTGATAAATGTTGTACAGGCATTATATATAATGTCTCTCCCCATACTCAAAAGCCTTAGTTAAAAGTTTTGGATAAATAATATAAAAGGGTAGAAATATCCTCATAAAAATAGCGACTTTCATGAAAAAAATTCCTTTATTGATTTTTCCATTTTGTTTTGCAATTACAGAAAAATTTTTAGCTTTAATTGGTGTAAAAAAGATAAAGTTTAGTTTTTAATTATATTTTTTTAGTACTAAGTAATTCTTGGTATTTTAATGCTCCAATTGTCTCCAAATAGCTAATCCTCCTCCTCTGCCCCTAGCAGCAATAAATTTTTCTTTAATCAAAAAATAGGCAAAAAATGCTTGCTTGGCTACAGTTTCCTTGAGAAATTTATTTTCAGTTTCTTTACCCCCTCGAATATATCCAGAATATAGTTTTATGCCGAAGAGTTTGACTGTAATTTTTGTAAAATCAAAAGCCAGAATATTTTTTCGATCTATAAATTTTGTCAGCCCAGAAAGAGATAATTTTAAAACAGCAAATTCTACAGTATTTTCTACCATACCTATTTTGACTTGTTGGGGTATTTCAGAAGTATTGAGAGGAGAAGAATAGGAGAGTTTAATTTTTACCCAATTGGGAATGTAACGTCCTTTTCCTAAGATAGCACCCACTTTTTGTCTAGTTTTTTTAGTCCCAGTAATAAAACATAATTGCCAATGACCAGATAACTGGTCAAGTTGATACTTTTGCTTCTCTTTTTTTGACTGTTTTTCAATTTCAAGAAGTGCTGATATAACGGAATCTGGAGATGGTTTGTTAGGGGAATTTTTGACAATTGAGTTTGCTACTGTTTCTATTGTTAATAAATTTTCCATGATATTGTTTAAACTATAGCAATCCTAAGTAGGTTGCGGCAAAATTTCATACTGAAAAAGTTTTGGGAAATTGAATATTTGACCATCCGCAAAAAACTTAAATAGCCACTTAACTACTTTAAAAGAACTGCAAAGATGATAAAAAGTAATACTGAAATTTTTGGTTTGTAACCAAATATCTTCAACAGGATTTTGCTCCGGAGCATTGGGAGCAAATCTTGTACAATTTATCAACAATTCTTCTTCTGATAAGTATTGATTAATTGTCATTAAATATTCTCGAAATTCTTGAGAGTTATGGTAAGTTGCCCCATCCCAAAATATTGCCAATTTGTTGCCCGGTCTTTGCTTCTGCAAATATTTAATAAATTCAATAGTATTTTTAGTATTTCCACTCTCATATTCTTGCACAAGAAATTCCTTGGTTTTATAGTCTAAAGCTCCATAATAAGTCTGTCTTTCTTTTTCATTTTTAATTGCAATTTCTATTCTTTCATCTGTTTTTCCCCAAGCATAACCTAATATGTCTCCCCATAGAAGATGACATTCATCAATCATAAACACTGTAAGCTTTCCAGTTTCTATTTCTGGTTGCCATTTAGCTAAAAATTCCTGTATTTCTTTTCTTTTAACTTCTACTAATTCATCATTTTTAGCAGGATTCTTTTTTTGAGTTTTTTTCCAACTTATGCCCGCTTCTTTAAACAAGTTATAGTAACTTTGATTAGACTCAAAAACCACATCATATTGCTCCTGTAAGTAGTTTTTTAAATCTGATAACCTAAGATAATCTTGTGCTCTCAACCACTCAATTGTTTTCTCTTTTTCGACCGTTTTTAAGTAACCTTGTCTCCCTTGATACTGAAGCCTTAAACTTTCTACACCATGAAATAATGCTTGGTTTTTCCATTCACTAATAAAACTGTGAGAAACATTTAATAATTCTTTGACTTCATGGTAGGATTTTCCTGACAAGGTCATTTTTACGGCCAAGGCCCTTTTAATTTCTTTAGACTCTTTTGTTTGATTAATAAAATCATTTAGTTTATCTATAATATTCATTTTTTGTCTTTTTCTTAGATCTGTTATTCTTACTATTATATCTGTTGCGACCAATATGGGATTGCTATATATGGCTAACTAAAGTTAATATTTAAGTAGGTTTTATAGAGAGATAGAAGTCTGTTCTGCTTTCGCGAATGTTCTTCTAATTTGATATTTATGGCGTTAGGTGGACAGCCTTGCTGGTTAACTACTTAGGTTTCTATTAATGATAACTCGCTGATTAAATATCAAAGCATTGATTGATATTTACTTTAGCTTTTTGAGGTGGAAAAAAGTGCGTTGAAAAAAAGTGTCTAGTTTTTACTCCTCAGAGTTCACAGAGGAATACTTAACTCTTTATCGCCGTCCTTAAACTACAAAAACTATATTTATTATATGTTTATAAATCTAAATTATCTACCATGTTTTTATGCGTCTAATAATATTCTAAATTATCACCAACCTAAATCACGAATATTTTCACGGAAGCAAATTCAAAAGTTATCAAGATTTTTTTTCGGCAAATTATGATTGATAAAATTCAAATATTTGATAGAGAATAGTGTTGAATTTAACTAACATTTAAATACTTACATCTCAATTATCTTTCAGTTAAAATTCTAAATTATCACCAACCTAAATCACGAATATTTTCACGGAAGCAAATTTAAAAGTTATCGAGATTTTTTTTAGGCAAATATGATTGATAAAATTCAAATATTTGATAGAGAATAGTGTTGAATTTAACTAACATTTAAATACTTACATCTCAATTATCTTTCAGTTAAAATTCTAAATTATCACCAACCTAAATCACGAATATTTTCACAGAAGCAAATTTAAAAGTTATTGAGATTTTTTTTCGGCAGATATGATTGATAAAATTCAAATATTTGATAGAGAATAGTGTTGAATTTAACTAACATTTAAATACTTACATCTCAATTATCTTTCAGTTTTTGCACATACCCCCACAAACTATAATCACGAGCTAACCAACCATAAAAAAAAGCCATCTGACTTGCATCTTCTTGTACCCTTTTATAACGATAAATAATCCTTTCATTAATAATTTGCAGTGCAGTATTTCGATTATTTCCCTTTACCAATGCTTTCTTAGTCTTAGGATCAAATATACCTGTTTGTGGTAAACCTAAGGCTTGTTGTAGAAAAGTTATTGAGTTGTTAATACCAAAATTAACAGCAGTATCAAACATAACTACAGCAAGAGAGGGATGCATTGTAGCTGACCTACTATTATCCCAATAATCTTGATAAATTTCTATGAGTTCAGCATCAGATATTTGAGTAATATCTAATCGTGGTAAACCCCTTCGCCGTCGGTAGGCATTATATTCAGTTTGTAAGATTCCTTTGTAAGTTCTACCACCTTTATCTGCTGGATGATTACTAAATCCACCTTCAAAGTATAGAGTAAAAGATAGAGCAGTTTCAAATAATTTTTTTTCGTAGTTTTTTTCAGTTCTAGCTAGTGCAGGAATTTTATTATTAATACTAATAGGCATTCCCACTGCCAAAATGAATGAAATAATTGCCAAAATTATTTGGGGTTTAAATTTAATTTTTAGTTGTGGTTGATTAAATTTTTTCCAAATCATTGAAATGTTCCTTATTTATAAATATTTAGCTCTCAACTATTAGTTAATTCACTAATCAAATGTCATAATATTTTATCTAATAGGGTTTTGTTCCTAAGGCTAGGGGAAAAAAGGCATGCCCTAGGTTTTTTTCACAAATCATTTAGGATGATTATATTACTTTATAGTGTAGTCTTTATTTTGATAAATTATTTGGGGGTATGAGGAATAGGGGAATAAAAAAAATATTTACCCTTGGATATTTGATAAACTCTACTAAGCTGTTAAATATGATAAATTTAAAATTTTAATTAGTACAAAAAAATTATTCAATGAATACTCTCCCCAGTTTTTCGATATCGCAAACTCCAAATTTTGAGACTTTAATACAACAGGCAGAACTTTACTATACTCAAGGACAATTTTCAGAGGCTATGGGTTGTTGTCGTCAGGTTTTAACTTTACAACCAAATTGGGCCCCTGCTTATGTGACTCTGGCAAATATTCTGCAAGCCCAAGGTAAAGTCTCTGAAGCAATTAGTGTATATTATCGGGCCATAGAATTTAATCCTGATTTATCTCAAGCTTATATTAATTTGGGAACTATGTTTTATCGCCAGGGAAAATTAGAAGAAGCTATAGCTAATTACTATAAGGCTATTCAACTACAACCAGAGATGGCTGCTGCTTATTGGAATTTGGCTAAGGTTTGGGAGCATCTGGGAAAGTCAGATCAGGCGATCGCTTCCCAACAAAAAGCATTAGAATTAAATCCAAGTTTAGGTGGGGTAGAGTTTAATTTAAGTGAAGGATATAGGTTAGCTAAGGAGGGTAAATTAGAGGAAGCTATTGCTGTTTGGCAAATGGCTATTAAACTCAAGCCAAATTTAGCAGAAGCTTATGGTCAAATTGGAATGATTTTGAGAAATAAAGGTAAGTTTTCTGAAGCTCTTCAAAATCTGAAAAAAGCTATTGAAATTCAACCTAACTACGCTACAGCTCATCAACATTTATGTGGCATTCTTAGAGATGGTAATAATTATAAAGTTGCAAGAGAAGCAGTGAATAAATATTATCAAGAATGTCAGGAAATGGATCCAATTATGACCGGGATATATATGATTAGCACTTATCAAGTATCTGGGTTAAATGAAATTGCTAAAGATAGATTTTTTGAGTTGGAGACTAAGATTATAGAAAATATAAATTTTGTGAAAAATTCAGTAGAAATAAAGTCTTTATATTGCAATTTTTTATTCAGTATTCCTTACTTAAGAGATGATATTAAAGCAAATTCTAATGTCTACAGGTTAGTATCCAAAGCTTATACTAAATTAGTTCTTAAACTTAAGTATGATCATTATCAACAATTATCAACTTTTGAGTTTATTCAAGGTCAAAAATTAAAAATTGGGTTGATCTCAAGTCATTTTTGTAGGCATTCTGTAGGTTGGTGTAGTCTTGATATAATTCGAGAGTTAGGAAATCTGAATACAGAAATATATTTGTATTCAACGGAACATTTAAAAATAGATGACCAAACTCATAAATTTAGTCAAGCTGCCATTAAATTATATGTGCCGAAAAAATATCCTGAGGGAATAGCAGATGCCAAAGAAATTATTGAGGAAATTCAGCAAGACAAAGTAGATATATTGATAGACTTAGACTCTCTAAGTTTACCAATTAATACAGAGATATTTTATCATCAACCAGCACCTATTTGTATTTCTTGGTTAGGGTTTGATGCTCCTTATATATCTTCAGATAATTATTTTCTCTGCGACTGGAATACTCACCCTCAAGATAGAGATAAATACTATGTAGAAAAATTGGTGAGAATGAAAGATTCATTTGTGGCAGTTTCTGGTTTTGAAAGAATAGAAACAAGTAAAACTACTTTAAGAAAATCTCAGAGAATAGGTTTGGATCAAATAGTTTATCTCTGTTTAGCATCGGGGAGGAAGTTTAACCGAGATTTAGTTAATGGGCAAGTTGCTATTTTGAAGCAAGTTCCTAATAGTATCTTAGTTCATAAAGCATTGGGAGATATAGAAGTATTTCAATCTGCTTATCATGAAGCTTGTAAAGCTGAGGGAGTGAGCATTCATCGGGTTAAATTTATGCCAATATTTTCTACAGAAGAAGAACATAGAAGTATTTACTCTTTAGCAGATATTTTGCTTGATTCTTACCCTTATAATGGTGGTACTCATACTTTAGAAGCTTTGTGGTTTAACTTGCCAGTGGTTACTTATGCTGGAGAACAATTTTTATCTAGAATGGGTTATTCTTTTTTAGAAAGTTTAGATATTAAATTAGGTGTATCATGGTCATGGGAAGAATATATTAATTGGGGTGTAAAATTAGGTCAAGATTATAATTTACGACAAGAATATATTGATAGTTTAGTTAAGTCTAAGAGCCCAGAAAATTTAGCGCCTTTGTGGAACCCAAAAAAATTTGCTCAAGATATGTATGGGGCGATAGAAAAATTATTGATTAATGGCGAAAATGGGAGAAATAAAACTTCTAGTTCTAAGGGAATAAACAAGAAAAATTCTGATTTTAAGCCACTTGCTTAACCAGGATATACTGATAATTGATTACTTAGATGACAGTAATTTTTGAAACACATTTAGGGATGATAAAAAATTATTTAATAGGATTAAATATTTAGGGTACAGATATTAGAAATTTCCAAGAATCAAAAATCAAATCCATGTTCCTACTATTATTGATGAATTATTTCCTGCTATTGGCTCTTGAAGGTTGCATATAACGTTTTTACTTAATCCGTATTTTCTAGAGATGTCTATTGATAATTTAAAGAGTAATAAATGTTTGTAAAAAAACCTATTCCACTGAAGATTTAGTAAAAATTTTAAGATATTAGTATAACTTTTAACTTTTGAGTTTTGACTTCTATAAAATAGTTAAAAATTATTAATACTTCCTTGTCAGAAAACTTTGACTAATGACTATACTCAAAATACCTATATTTGCTCCCGATAGTAAATTTATTAGACTATGGGAAATATTAATTGTATTTATTACTGTTTATAATGCTTTTCTGATACCATTTAGAATTTCTTTTGAAAAAAGATTTTATGGCATCTGGATTTTATTAGATCTAATCGGAGACGTTATTCTAATCGCGGATATATTTCTTCGTTTCCATTTAGGTTACTTTGAGCATGGAGAATATGTTGAAGATAAAAAAAAGATAGCTCAACGTTACTTTTATAAACTTTTAAGAAGACATTTAATAGCTAGTTTTCCTGGAGATTTAATTGCACGAATTTTGCTACCAAATTCACTATTTATTATTGGGTTGTGTAGATGCCCTCGTTTATTACGCTTACCTCAGTTTTATCGAATTTTTAATAGATGGGAAACTAATATTAATATTGAGCCTACCTTAATTAGAATGTGTAAGTTAATAATATTTATTGCTTTAATTACTCATTGGGTAGCTTGTGGATGGTTTCTAATTGGTAGTTGGGAAAGTAATTTTGGAGAGTCTTGGTTAATTAATAAGTCCTTAAAATCAGTTGGTACAAGAACCCAATATATTAACTGTCTTTATTGGGCAATTACTACTTTAACTACTGTTGGGTATGGAGATATTACACCCACTACAGAAATCGAAATAATATTCACATTAATGGTAATGTTTTTAGGGATATCTATGTATGCTTATACTATTGGTAATGTATCTTCATTAATTTCTAACTTAGATGCAGCTCAAGCCAGATATAGAGAAAAGTTACACCAAATTAAAACCTATATGCGGGAAAACAAAATATCTCCGAAATTACAAAAAAAAATTAGAGACTACTATCAATATAAATGGATTGAAAATCGGG
The DNA here is from genome assembly GCF_000014265.1 of Trichodesmium erythraeum IMS101. Taxonomy (NCBI): domain Bacteria; kingdom Bacillati; phylum Cyanobacteriota; class Cyanophyceae; order Oscillatoriales; family Microcoleaceae; genus Trichodesmium; species Trichodesmium erythraeum. Next base: position 7,533,761 of record NC_008312.1, on the reverse strand, counting down.
ATATTAGAGATTATTATATAGTTGAAGAATTACCTCATCCTCTGAAAACTAAACTAGCACTGCAATTGCATAAAGAGGTAATTGAAAAAGTGCCTATTTTTCAAGGCTCAACTTCACATTTTGTAGAAGAAATAGTAATAGCATTAAAACCAGAAATAGTACCACCTAATGAATATATAATTCGTGAAGGTAATTTGGGAAATGAAATGTATTTTATTAAGCGTGGGTTAGTACAAGTTTTCTCAGAAAAAACTGGTTCTATATATAGAACTATGGAGGCAGGTACATTTTTTGGAGAAATTTCTCTAGTATATGAAAAACGACGTACTGCATCAATTATCACATTAACTTACTGTGAATTATTTATTTTATACAAAAATGATTTTAAAAAAGTATTAGAACATTATCCAGATTTTGCAGCTCATGTTAAAAAAATAGCTAAAGAACGTTATAAACTTGAAAATAAAGAATAACTATGCAACCATCAAAAAAAAGAACAATTAAGTATATTAAACAACCTACTTCTCAAATTTGGATAGACCAAGCGATCGCTAATTTAGATATTATATTATTAGATCATTCCCACTGTGAACGAAAGGCAGCCGGAGTAGCTTTAAATTTAATGTTTCGTTATCCTTCTAGTGCTAAACTTATCAAAATGTTAACAGCTATTGCCCGTGAAGAACTAGAACATTTTGAAAAAGTAAACCAGTGGTTAGAACGTCGTAATATTCCATTAGCTCCCTTAAATGCTTCTCCTTATGGAGCAGCTTTAAATAGTCAAGTTCGGCGGAATGAGCCAGAAAGAATGTTAGATTTATTATTAGTTTATTGTTTAATTGAAGCTCGTAGTCACGAACGTTTAGGCTTACTTGCTGATTATTGCAATGACTCTGAATTAGCAAAATTTTATAGTAGTTTAATGGCATCTGAAGCTAGACATTATGGAGTCTATTGGATTTTAGCTACAACTTATTTTAAACAGAAAACTGTAGAGAAAAGATTAGAGGAGTTAGCAATATTTGAAAGTGAGATACTAAGTAATTTACATCCAGAACCACGAATTCATAGTTAATAAATTAAGTCTTCAGGGATTAGCAATTAGCATTTAGTATTCAGGAGCCTAAATGAATTAGTAATTTTTTTGAAACTAGGAATATTTTCATTCTGAATTATGATTGCTATAGAACTACGAACTAGTTAAAATTTAAAAGTAATCTATGAGTTATTTTTGAGTACCTAAATTCTCTGCAAATGTGATTTCTTAGTGTGGATATCATAATTTATTTACCCTATAATTACTAATATTTATTATAAATATATTCATGCATTGAATATATATATAAGTATATAAGTATATAAAACTGAGCTACTAATTACTGATAAATGCATTTCATCAATATATGAAAAAATAATTGTTAATTATAAATTGGTAACTAAATGACCGTAAAATAGCAAGACATATTATAGATTATGTCGTTACAAAATACAATCTAAGCTTAGTTAAAATCCTAGAGCAAGATATTTGATAATTAGACATTTTTATTCAAATAGAGAAGGATAATTTTGGGTGATATAAAGAGCAAGAAAAAATACAATAAAAATAGCATTAACTGCTGCATATTATCTAATTTAACTAGGTGATAAAGCCCTCACAATTAGACAAATGTACTTATGATAATAAATTATATTTCAAGGATTAATAAAAATCTGATTAAAATAATTAGAAAAAAAATTGCTAAATATAAATTTCAATAAATTTTGATAGAAATATCAAGAGTCTTGCAAAAAGCTGTTAAATTATATCAAAGTAATGGTTATAAGTTAATAACTGGTCTCATAATAATATATGGGTTACAATGGCGTTTACAAGAAAGTTTTAGACTAGATATTAGGTTGTAGGTTTTAATTTGTATGGACTTGTGTTGAAATAACCATGACCAGGACTCACATATCCAAACAAAAAAAACTGGGTTTATTATTGTTTTTTGGAGTAATAGAAAATTTCGTCTCATAACCTAGCTTCTATATAGGTCCTACTGAAATTTTTTTTTCTGACTTCTGACTTCTAATTTCCAACTTATGGCTTCTGATTATGGATGTACGTTATTTAATTCCTTTTTTTGACCCTAAAGTCCAAACATGGGCAATAGAAGCGAGATTATTACGATGGTTAACATTTCTTTGGTTATCTATGGGTTTAGTAATACTATTTTCCGCTTCATATGCGAATGCTGCAACAGAATACGGAGATAGTCTATACTTCTTTAAACGCCAATTAATATGGATTTTAGCAGGAATGCTAGTATTCAATGTAGTTGTATATAGCCCCTTGTATCGAATATTACAAAGTGCCAAAGTTGGTGTAATTCTGATACTGAGTTTGCTACTTCTGACCTTGATACCAGGAATAGGGACCACTATTAATGGAGCGACTCGCTGGATATCTTTAGGTTCAGTCATTATTCAACCTTCTGAACTAATCAAACCTTTCCTGGTACTACAAGCTGCCTATTTATTTAGTAGATGGAATTATCTAACTTGGTTAGTGAGAATAAGTTGGTTATCTATTTTCTCTTTGGTACTAGGATCTATTCTATTACAACCAAACTTGAGTACCACAGCTTTATGTGGTATAATAATATGGTTTATTGCCTTTGCTGCTGGACTACCTTACTTTTATCTTGGAGGTATTGCTGTAGCTGGATTTCTTTTAGCTACTATTAGTGTCAGTATTAATGATTATCAAAGAAGCCGAGTTCTTTCTTTTACAAATCCTTGGGTAGATCCAATGGGTGATGGGTATCAGCTGGTTCAGAGTTTACTAGCAATTGCTTCTGGAGATATTTGGGGACGTGGTTTTGGGTTATCTCAACAAAAGTTACATTTTCTCCCTATTCCCTATAGCGACTTTATATTTTCTGTATATGCTGAGGAATTTGGTTTTGTAGGAGCTTTAGTATTATTGATCTTGTTAGTTGTCTACAGTGTTATTGCTCTAAAAGTTGCTTTCAAAGCTAGACTGATGGAACATCAACTTGTAGCCATTGGGGTTATGGTAGCTTTAGTAGGACAGTCTTTACTAAATATAGGTGTTGCTACTGGTGTACTACCAACTACGGGTTTGCCGTTACCAATGTTTAGTTATGGTGGTAGTTCAATGATTAGTAGTTTGCTTTTAGCTGGATTATTAGTTAGGGTTGCTAGAGAAGAAAATCAGGCAGAAGTTCTAATATTAAAAGAACGTCGTTTACGACGCCGGCGCTCTGTACCATAAATTTTTTCCATTTTTTTTTAGGGTGAAGATAGCAGCAAATTAATTCCCCTGAGATGAATTCCCGTCTTCTTTAGAAAAGAAGCATCCGGCTCAAAGCCAGGGATCATGTATGGAGCACATCCTGATTATGTATGCACTTTTTTTGTACTGAAATACTGACACTACCACAGCATAACTATAACTTTTAGGAGTGTTCAGATTGGATACAGTAACAGTAAAACAAAAAAGAGCATTGTTATTAACACAGGGGAAAGATTTCACCTTACCTCAAAACTGTGGTTAAAATTTTCTAGACTTCAGAATTCTACATTTTTGCATAAGTGCAATGCCGAGAGTCTGTCAATTTTGGTAGTTGGTAGTTAATATTAATGTTACTATCAAATCTAAACAAGTCTGATGAATTTGAAAAGAGAGATTTTTTCAAAATTAGATAATGATTTTTATCTGTACTCAGCCACTCCTGCTATTTTAATTTTCCTAAGAGTCTGGTGATAGTTACTCGTGTTGTACCAATTGCAGCAGCAATATCTTGATGGATCAAGTGAATATTTAGCCGAGTACCATTAGGCACAGATTGACCAAATTCTTGCTTTAACAACAATAGAGTTCTTGGGAAATAACTTAGGGAGCGCGAACAATAAAAATCAAACTAATCAATTTTGAGAGCGTGATTTTATTATTTATGCTGCCATCAGTTACAGGTTCCATAGTCCAGTTGCTGTTAACATTAATTTGTCTCAAAATCATACTTATAATTACGGTAAATCTGATTAACAGCCCCATAGCCCTTGATACCCGCAAAGGCGTTTTCACATATCACCCGCTTATTGACTTAATGTCCGATTTTCAAGGCGTTGCTGTTGCTATTAATTCTCCCCCTTTTGGTTTCTTATGGGGTATGTGGATATTTTTATACTGCTGTTGAATACCTTGAAACCCACTCATAACTTCAATTAGTATCTCCCCTGGTATATTTCCTATCAACTTTTCTTCCTCATGTAATTTCTTCCTCATGTAATTTTCCAACTCGATCTTGGCTCAATACCAGCACTTGTTTGTTTTGGTCTACTGCTGCTAGGTGTTTACAGGTATTACGCTTTTTTTTCCTGAATAATTCAGTTTTGGTTTTTCTGAGTCATTGGGTCGTTGCGCCGTCTGTGCCATCCATTACTACTCGTTCTACTCAAGGAAAACATTCTATAAATGCTTGGAAACTGTTGATTTGGCGTTCTGGTAGTGCTTTTTTTTCTCCCAAGGTTGCTTCTAATATAGGCTGTAAGCGATGAGCCCAATAATGTGCCTGGCTACGGTCCATGTCAAACAGAATACTAGCCAAATCAAAGGTGGGATAACTTTTCAAGTAGAAGAGGATATAAAATCATTTGTCTTCAACGGTGGGTAAACGAGCCAAAAGGCCTACTCCAACAGAGCGTTGACGAGGTTTGTTCCTCAATATTTGCTCATATATTTGAGTAAAGGTTAAGAGTAAGAATTGAAATGCTTTACGATTTAATTGGTGTTAATGCTCTGAGTAACCTATCCTGTTTTAAGGCCCGTTTTATATTTAGCATTTCTCAGCACCAATTTCTTCTTAACTTAATTTAACCTTATTTCCCAACAACTCTAATGTGGTATAATTAAAACGTAAAAAACCAATAACTTATCCCAATAGCCAAGTTATTGATAAAATTATTGCTTCTATCTGTTTGATTTTTTTGTCAGTTTATTAACAAGCATATTACCTGATGTATCTGGAAAAATTGCAAACAAAATAACAACTATATAAACCAAGAACTACAATCTGAGAACATATATGTTAACCTATCAACGCAAACCTATAAGTCTATCACTGATATCAACAGACTTACCAATTTGGTCTATAGTTAAAACTTCAGCTACTCTTTATCACAAAGACCGGGATAAATTCCATATATTATTGCATGAACCTGCAATTACGGATACAAAAGTATCATATACAGACGAATTACCAATATTGCCAACTGCTGCTAAACCCAGACTTTTGTGGTTAGAAGTTTCTCTGTCTAGAATTATTATGACTATGCAAGGAAACGGTAAATATAGTTACCGCCATGTTTGGCAAACAGGAGTATACGGCATCTGTCGTTATTGGCTTCAAGATGATTCATTAAATTTACATCATCAGTTGCAACTACGTAACTTTACCCGTAACTTACAAGTTCTGGGTAAACCAATTCCTGATTATTTGCGCCTAGAATATGAACTATGGTCTCAACAGTTACGGATGGGACATTATGTACTAGAGCTGGAAATTCATCAATAGAGTTGTTGGGAAATAGGGTAAAATGATTCAAAAATGAATTGACTAGAAAAATGCTAAATTAGAAAAGTGCTAAATATAGAACGAGTCTTAAAACAAGATAAATTATTCAGGGCATTAACACCCATTAAACCCTCAAGTATTTGAATCTTTGTTAAATTCTTTTAATCAAATGTATGAGCAAACATTACTGAAAAAAACTCGTCAACGTTCTATAAGAGAAAGCTATAAGGCTTATTTACACACTAGTAAAGATAAATTATTCTACATACTTTTCTATTTCAAATCAATTAACCCTGCAACTATTCCTAAATGGTCAATATTTTTAACTGATATTTCTTCTATTAAAGACATTTTTTGATCTTCAATAAGAATGCAATTATCAGCTTTATGATATCACTTGAAGTTACTAAACTCCATTTGTATTTCTACTTAATTAAATAGATATTTTCTTGTAACCTCTTGTGATACAATATGAAGTGCGGAATGTGGGATAGAAGTTATGAGTGGTTTTCAAGGTATCCAAAATCAACATGAGAATATCTGTATTCCCCATAAAAAACTGAAGTGAAAACAATTAAGCAAGAAACAAAAATTGGAAAATCGGAAATTAAGAATAGTCTAGGGTGATATGTGAAAAGTTGTTTGCAGGCATCAAGCGTTATGGAGCTATCAGTCAAATTTACTGTTTATGTTTGTGTTCCGCAAAGCTACCCTCACGTGGGATAGGAATAGTTAATTGTAGGTGGTGCATCAAGAAAGTGTGGGAATAGTAATATAACTATTATCCCTCAATACTTTTAATCATCATGGAATATCCTCTATGTGGCTATCACAAAACTCGCCCACCATAGAAAAACTAGCAATGTTCTCAATGATATTATTGTCCCGAATGCCTGCAAATTTTCAGTGATACCTTCGACACTCTCTACTATCCCAGACAACTTTTACCTGAACAAATGGGGATAGTTTTGCTAGCTAATGTCGAGGGTAGTAGCTTAAGAGGAATTAGTCGCACAGTTAATTTTTCCTATAATACAGTAGTCAGTTTGCTAAGAGCTGCCTCTCAAAAAGGACAGATGATTCATAATGCTCATGTCCAAGAGCTTGAAACCTCACAAATTAGCAGTGATGAGTTTTGGTCATCTCCTCCAAAAAAATAAAAACACTTTCAGTCAAATGAATTAACACAAGAGAATTGTTGTAGGGAAAACGCATCTAATTTTTTTGACAAATAACCAATACTAGGCTTCGAGGACACACTCTGCGATCGTATTGGAGGCATGAATTTTTCCTCTCGAATCATATATAAGACTTTCCATGGCATCAAAATGCAATATGAATGCGTCTCAGCTTACATCTGATATCACATCCACAAACACTATTTTCCTGTGAGCGATAGCAATAGAACTCTGTTCCACGATACACCGTTGTCTAACCCTCTCGCCATTTCATGTCGCTCCATCAAACGCTTTCGTCCTTTAACTTTATTCAATTACAATTTTTTGGGCTTGGTTGCTGATGTCACAGCCAGCCATCACTTTTTTTGAGGGGACTCAAATAATAATATTTGATTTTTATTGTTGGTCATACTATCTGTAATCACACTTAAGTAATCGAAGTAAAACAAATAATATTCCTACCACTTCACAGGATTATCAAATAATATTACTGGATATTTTTATCGTGCGCGTTGATGATATGAATAATACAGAAAAATATAAATATTTTAAATATTTAATTTGGAGCAAAACTAAAAAATTATTAGGAAAAATAATCAAAATTAAAGGCTTTTCACGATACAAAAAAATAAAAATATTTTGGGTTACTGTTTTTGACAATTTCAGCAGAGTATATTTTTACGAATGAGAATTACACAACTTAATGAGTAAAATTAAGCTATAATGCTTATTAAATAACGATTTAACCGAAGCTTTTAAAGATGAGAAAAACAACCATTAACACCATAGCTCCCTGCTTTGAAAGGTGGTGTCAACAGTTTGACAATTATTGGAAAAATCAACCTCAAAAAATATGATTCTGGCATTATCTAGGTGGATTAATAGGGCAGATTGAAAGGAAAAATATCTCGCAAATAGCCAATAACTCTAGTAGTTTACCTAATAATGCTGAACTTTTAGCCGAAGCTATTTGTGGTTATTGGGGAATTGAAAACCAATTAAATTGGGTTTTGAATCTTCAATTCCAAGATGATGATTCTAGAATAATAAAGGATAATACTCCAGAAAATTTCCCAGTAATTAGACAAATAGCTTGAAATTTATTAAGTCAAGAAAAAACTGTTATAACTGGAATAAAAAATCAATAAAAAAGAGTAGGATGGAACAATAATTACCTCCTCAAAATTTTATTCGGCTCACAATAAATTCTGAATAGAAACAAGTAAAAATATTCCTTAGTATGATTATGTTTTACCGTGAATTAAGAGAACTATTATTGATTTTACTTTGATGAGTTAAGGGTAATTGCCGGCTAGCTATATCCAGAATAAAAGTCAAATAATAATAACTTATGATTCTTGAAAAAATTAAGTACTTGCAGACTGTAATAGCTACAATAAAAGCCAGAATAATATTTATTTATAATTTAAAAAAATGAGTGATTGCAGATAGAAATATAAACAATAAATAGCCTTATATCAGTTATCATTGATTAATTGAGGAGACGCGCACTCATGGAAAGTCACTCGCGCTCCCAAAAATAGCATTTGTTGAGCGTCAACTTAGATATCTCACAGAGTAAGTTCTCGAAATGTACCTCTTGGTCATTTGTCAAAAAAATTAGATGCATTTTCCCTGACTACACCCCTACTTTCGTTAAAAAATAGTTTAAATTTAATAGCCAACAACATTAGAAAAAAGGTCACTTTTATTAATTTTAATTAATCATAAAAAATTAACGATTATACAGATTATTAATCTTTAACATAGCTTTAATTCCTTTTTGATAATAGGGTAACTTATGAGAACTTAGCATTATTAAATTTTTTACCTATTCTTGAATGAAACTATAATAAAATATCCAAAAAACACCATAGAATCTAATCCAAAAGTTATTATGCCTTCTCTCTATTTTGCCTGTTTTATTCCTTCTTTACATATATTTTACATACCTTTATTTTTAATTTTTTATTCTTTAAATTAACTAATTGTCTAAGAAATAGCTATGTAGTAAAATTCAATTATTTAATCTAGTTTTATTTGCTTTTGCTCCTTCAATATTGTAAATTTTACTCTTACAATCTTTGAAAATGACCTCAATTATTATTCTTTGAATATATACTTTCTTGATTTTATATTATGATGAAAAGAACTAATAATTTATCATGTTTATGATAGATTTTCTGGTTAATTTTACACTTTTCTTATAGATCAAAAATTGCGAAAAATGAATTCCTTGATTTTCGACTTTTTTTATTTAGTAATATTTTTTTTAAGCTAATTTTTACTATTAATTGCTATAGTTTAAAATATTTACTACTACCCTTAGTTTCGGTTTTTTTTTCTTTGTATAAATGGAAAGTATAGATATTTTTGAAAATGACTTTTTAACCAACATGATAGATATATACTATGGAATTCCTTATCTCATACTAAAATTAGTTAATATTTTTTCAATTATCTTAAAAAAAGACGAATTACTTCTTATTGTTCCATTCTATTACTTACACCTTGATGACTTAAAATTTTCCAGTATATAGGTAATGCTCTTTTTTTTTATACACTACACTTATAATTAATATATTGATATTTTTGTCTACTAATTATTATTTAAAACTAACACTAACTATGATGAAAATAAAAGCCGTGTATTTATCATAATTTCGACTAAAGTAAACCATATATACAAAATTAATACTTTTAACATTAAAAATAATTATATATATTTTCGGCTATTTTTAGATTTAATTTGTAGGTAAAAAAAAGCTGATGACTTTGATATTTGTACATTTTTATGCACTGATATTAAATACCACAATTTTTTTTAATATTTCAACTAGATCGCTGAACTTAATTTATGCTTTATTTGGTCTTGATAATTACCCAATATCTTCATTTAGATTGTTTTTTTGTTGAATTATAAACAATCTTTTATTATATTTTTAATAGCATTTAAAATATTTTTTTTGAATAAATAATCAACCTAAAATAGGGGGGGAGTTGGTGAACGTTTTATGTTCACCAACCCCCCCTTATTCTCAATAAGCTTTCCATTGGACTTGAATTATTATTCAGCTTAAACTGTAAATTTCTTGATATATCTATCTCCCAGCTGGCTTGTCATACCATAAGTCCTGGAATATAAAAATTAATATTATTGACCCAGAAGAAACCCTAAAAAAGCTGCTTGTAGACCAAAAAAAAGTAATAGCTCGAACCACTGGCTGGGAATTTATTGTTGATGCTTTATCAATGGCCAATATTTAGGTAGGGATTACCTTTCAGTATCTAATATTTAAAAAGTTATCGCTTCTAATCACTTATAATATCCTTTTTTTCACAATGGTATAAGCTCTCTAGATTTATGGCCAAATATTTTGGGAGAAATTGTAACTGATAACATTCGGTGAAAATAAGAAAGAGAAAACTTATTCAGCTCCAGTATTATAACGCACTGATCCAAACATGATATTATTTATCTTTTAAATTCTAAGAATCAAGAATAGTTTTACAACGAATTAAACCTTGGTAAGATATACCAACGCAGGCAAGATGCCCGCACCGGAAACATTCAATTGTTAATATTTTTACTTCATATACTTGGAATCTGCTATCATTCTTAAGTAGATATTTGCAACATTTAAGCGACTCAAAACTTACACCTTAATATCTGTATAATCACTGATTAAAGTGACGGCTATTACAGGCATTGCCTTACTATTGTGATCAAACGCAAATGGGTTGATAGTTTGGAAAATATTGCCTGATCGTTGCCCGTATCGTAACAACACTGAGATATATTTTTTTTTGATGTCATTTTACGACCAGCCATATGTTTTCATGGCTTTTAGTTTGTGGTTAGGCGGGAGTATTCCCTTATTAAACTTGTTACTAATTTTACAAATCATGACTTTACTTTTGAGCTGTTCTCAAATAAATGACCAAATTTTTCCAAAAAACTTTTTCAAGTTACATAATTACATAATAAGCAATTTAAAAAAGGTTTGTATTTTGGTTTTTAGCTAAATATTGTTTCTCAGCATTCAAAATTATCTTAATGAAAAGGCAGCAGATAAAAGGGAAAAGATTTTAGAGGCATTTTACTTTTTGTTACAGACTAAAGTTGTTTTGTACCTTTTAACCTAATAATCAAATAAAGTACCCCTAGAAGTGGAAAGCTTTAAACTCAAATTTTTGCTAATCATTTCTCTTTGCAATAACTAATTAGTTCCTCTACCAAGGTATCTTCATCTACAGCAAATTTACTTGCCTTTTCCCCTGCTTCAGTAATTCCAGCCTTGGCCTGATGGAACTTTTTTCTACCCTCTAATGAAGGTTCTACTTGTGTGATAGTTTTAAGATTTGAACTCATATACATAAATTCTTGAGAAAGTTTCTGAAAAACTTGATAAAAGCGATTCCGAAGCTGTTGAAGCTTTTCGTCCTTAAGTTCTAGAGCTTTGACCTTTTGAGCAATTTCGTTTAGATCTTTTCCAAGCTTATCAGTTGTTTCAGCATCATAAGGAGCTTTAGTCTCAAGAAGAGCATTACCACTTTGAATAATACCAGTTAATTTACTACACTGGACAATCATGCTATCGCTACAACCAGTGTTCCATAAACAAACCACAATAATACTACCAATAACTGTTAATTTACGAAACATATTTTAAAATAGTGCAAAATTAATAATATAGAGTACAAATCGATACTATAGGGTACAAATAGATAAAGCGAAAGTACATCTAAGAGGCAAAAAAATCTGCCTCAAGAATAATAAATATATCCAAAATACCGAAAAACCTTTAAAGTCATACAAATATTTTTTCTATTGTAACTTCTCTTGTATTGGGATTCTTAATGCTAAGTTAATCCTGACGCTTATTTGCAATTTATGGATTAACCTAGATAATTATCTACTATACATAAACAACATGAGCAGCAATAAAATTACTTGAATAATTGATTTTACCTGTTAGTTAAAAAAAATTAGGGACACATTACAGGTTTTGACTTAGCAATGAAGTCTCAACTATCAGGAAAAGTTGTCCAAGAGTTTTTTTGATGAAAGAGGGAAAGAATTTGGTGCTGAGTGATAAATTACATAAAATAATTGTTTATTATACTATTTTCCTACTGCCATTACTCTAATTTATCGACAAATTAATAGGAACGAGAATAAATAGTCAAGAGGCATGAATATTTGTAATTCATATCTAGATTATGGAACAAAGTAAAAAATATTCAATAAATACTTTAAAATGTAATGCTGATCATTGAATTATTTATTGTCATGAATCATACTCTTCTTTAATGCTTACTACACCAATTACTATAAATTTCTGACCTCAATAAAATGCTTTCGTTTCATTAACTCATTGTCCCCTTAGAGTTAGGGTGCATGGTTTCTGTTTAAACCTAGCATCACACCTATTCTATGTATAAATACTAAATTTTATGGGCCTATATTTTTTTCTATTCTTATCTTAATCTTTGTACTCTTTCTGTCTCGGTTTGGCTGCTACTCTGCATTTTTTTTACGGCTTAATACCAATTTTTTTAAAGCTCGACACATGGCAGTAAGACTTACCAAATTTCCTGTTAAAAGGTTCAAACAATTCACATAGTTTTGCAATAGTAGTACTTAGATATTCTGACACAAGTTATTTTAAATTCTTATATGTATTTGTGGGATAACTAAATCTTTGTTTCCCAGGTTTTAATGGTTCTAAATTTCCATCTGTTTTTTGTTGTTTTACCAGTTTTTGGGCTAAACTTTTAGTAACAGAACATAAGATGGCCATAAATGCCAATTAATATCTTATGATCGAATATATGTAGCAACTATTTTTTCTGGTGAGTTTTGTTAGATATGACTTTATATTTATACCATTAAATTCTTATTTGTAAGTGTACCTCATCACGTGGGGAAAGTGCTGTATATTAGTTGTTAAGTCTAAAATCTAATCAACTATGTCCTCCTATACTGTAAGTCTATTGTTGCCCTCCCAAAACAGAGGAAACTGTCAAGTCAATTTTAACTAGTATAGTATCGGCGACTTCTCTTGAAGATGATTGTATTAAATACGAGTTATTACAATTAGGATGCCAATCTCTCGGGATTTTTTTCTGTTGAAGAATGGGAAAATAAATGTCTATGAACAAAACATTTGGCCTTAAGTCGTATCTAAACAGCATCATTAGAATAAAAGAACTTGGTTACAGTCCCAGCAAAGATTTGTTGTTATCATTTAATAGCTTGACAATAAAATAAATTCGTGTTAAAGAAAAATATAAAAATGAAGATCAAAGAAGAGTAATGTTTTGAAGGAAAAATCTCACATTTAATGGAAAAGCTTAAAAATCTTAATTAAACATTACAATAAGAAAAAATCGTAGGTTAAGTGTAGGAAATGATGCCCCGAATACTCGTCATTGATGATGATCCTGCGATCGCAGAACTCGTTGCCGTAAACTTAGAAATGGCTGGCTATGAAGTTAGTCAAGCAGAAGATGGTATAAAAGGACAAGCTCTAGCTTTGCAACTATTACCAGACCTGATAGTGTTAGATTTAATGCTGCCGAAAGTAGATGGGTTTACAGTATGTCAACGTCTGCGTCGTGATGAACGAACAGCGGATATTCCAGTGTTGATGTTAACTGCTTTGGGTCAAACCCAAGATAAAGTAGAAGGTTTTAATGCTGGTGCAGATGATTATTTAACAAAACCCTTTGAAATAGAAGAAATGCTGGCACGAGTCCGTGCTTTACTGCGACGCACAGATCGAATTCCTCAAGCAGCTAAACATAGTGAAATACTAAGTTATGGCCCTTTGACCCTGGTTCCCGAAAGGTTTGAGGCTATCTGGTTTGATCAAACAGTTAAATTAACTCATCTGGAATTTGAGTTACTCCATTGTTTACTACAACGCCATGGCCAGACAGTATCTCCTAGTGAAATTCTTAAGGAAGTCTGGGGTTACGATCCAGACGATGATATTGAGACAATTCGAGTCCATATTAGACATCTCAGAACTAAAATGGAACCAGATCCTCGTCATCCTCGGTATATTAAAACCGTATATGGTGCTGGCTATTGCTTAGAATTACCTAGTAATGGGTCCAGTACTAATAATGAGGAAACAGCTAATTGGTCTCAACCAAATAGGGATATGGTTAGAGAACCTTAGGATAATTTCCGGTTGAAAAGTCATAATTAGACAGATAAAATCAAGCTAAAGAGATATTGGTTAATATCCTACAAAATTTATAATTATGATCTCTCAACCGGAAATATATAGTAATTACTATAGGAATTCCCATCAGCTGTTCTTCTAATTTATTCACTGCGCGATCGCTCTAATAAATTGAAGCTTAGTCCGTAACTACTACAATTCTTTTGGACAATTTTTAACTAAATTTTTCCCAAAACTTAATAACTACTGCACTATTAATATTTCCCTTGACTATGGGCATCAAATAATTCGTTTTAGTAATTCATTAATCCCATAACATTACTTGAAGAACTTTTACAAGTTATTATTAAATCTTTATATGGCCATTCCTAAGGAATCAAATCAAATTAAACCCACTTTCATCTAAATATCTTAAATCAATTTCTCCTTTCTTTCTCTTGACCTTTGAGTGCTTCTAGTCTCAGAAGTTTTACTTATAGCTCCTATTCATAAGGACTTTGGCTCATTCTCCTCTGTATCCTTTTTCACATCATATCTATTGCTCTTACGGGGTGATAAGCACCTTAAAACTATTATGAGATAGTGGTTTGTGGGATATTCACTAACCTCAAAAATTGGTAGTTTTTGCAAGAATAATAATTATTATTGATCAGTATTTACCGAACGTGATCGCGCTCTAGACACCCCAACACTAAGTTGATTGATTATTCAATTTAGCTTGAATGATACAAATCTAGCATGTAAATAGCTAGAAAAAAGTAAATATAATCAGAAAGTAGAAAAAGAACGATAGTACCTGTTGATAAATATTGACAATTTAGATGAAGTATGAAGAAATTCTCGTTCGAGAATGGGTATTGAAGCTATGTTATTTGACTGTAAAACAGGAGGATATAATTTTAGAGAAGGTCAAGCTAATACCCAACAATTGATCAATTTAGTTTGACTGATAGAATAGTGCTTATAGGATTTTCTGGTCAACTTTGTTATTATCATCAAAAAATCCAGGTATTAAAAATACATTTATTGATTCTTTTATCCAGGTAAAAAAAAATAGAATGAATAGCAATTTTTGGTAAGTTATATATGGTGAATTGTGAGTCATAACTTATGAATATTTAGTCTATATTTTCCATTATATAGATAAATATATCACTATAAAAAAACCTATATTATCAAACTGAAAAACCTCAAAAAAAGAAGCTAAATAAAAATGATTAATTAGTGCAATAAAAAAAAGCTAGGAAGGAATTTTGAGCCATAATGCAACCTGAAATAGTAGATCAAAAGCTTATATTCTTTATATTAAAGATGTAATATTTTATGGGTATATTTATTAGCTGATGCTTGGCTATAAACAGATTAAAAAATAAAAGTTGTAATTAAAAATTAATTTAAAATCCAGACTTATTATAGCGACTTAGACTATCAAACCCAATAATTTATTGTACAAAAATTAGATCCGTGGAAATACTAAAAATACCATACAATTTATGAAATATTTTCACTGCTCAAATACCTGGTAAAAAATTAGTAAGATTTGGGGATAGAGAAACTTACCATAACTCTCAATAATTTCTATAATACTTAAGGACAATTAATCAAGATTTATCAAAATAAGAATAGTTGATAAATTTACAAAATTAGCTCAAATAATCAAGATTTATCAAAATAAGAATAGTTGATAAATTTACAAAATTAGCTCAAAATACTACCGAGCAAAATCCTGTTAAAGATATTTGGTTACAAACCAAAAATTTTATTAGACAACTTGATCATTTTTGCAGTTATCTTAAAGTAGTTAAGTAGTTATTTAAGTTTTTTGCAGATAGTCAAATATTCGATTTTCCAAAAATTTTTCCATAAAAAATTATACCATAACCTATAAGCAGATTGCTATAGTTTATGTGAAGGTAAATTATCCATCACCATTACGGCTCCTAGGCATAACTCTGGCAGTAAAAAATGTGCAATAAATGCTTATGGAATGAAAATTGACTTATATAAACTTTGTCGTTAGCATTGAATGAATATTAAGTCAATATAGGCTCTGGGTGTCGGTGATCTGAAGCAACACCCTCACTAAGAATAATTATTATTATTACAAAAATCGTCAATTTTTTACAGAAATTTAATGCTCTCACAATAGTTTTGACCTGTTTGTCACCCAATAAACTATTATAAATAATCTCCCCTTATAAGCTACTCCCTACTCACCATTGACTATTAACTTTTGACTTATAAGTTTCGACTTCTGTAACACAGAATAAATTGGTAGAAATTAGCTAAAATTTATAACTATACATGAGGATATATATTATGGGTTGGATACAATACATAAAAATAGCTCTAGTAAATACTGTTGGGGCATTAGTAGGAATTATCTGGGTACCTGTACCTCAAGCAGTGGCACAATCTTCACTTCCTGAGCCAGCTAACTCAGAAATTTCTGCCTTAGAAACTATCAAGTCGATAAACAAGAACTTAAAAATTCCTAAAACAATAAGTTCACTGACAGAACTGTACCAGATAAAAGATCAATTAAAAGTAGAACTAGAGCGAGTCTCTAAAATGCCAAACTTCAAGAAAGTTAGGGAACCTTGGCAATACCAATTCCAGTTACAACAGTATGAAAAAACTTTGAAAGACTTCCGCAGTATAGAAGCAAAAATTATTAAAGAAGAAAAAGCTCTTCAAAGTTGGAAACAAGCACTGAGCATAGCAACCAATGCTGTAGCAAAAGGAAAAAAACTACAAGCAAATTATCAAACCTGGGAAGAAGCAGAAAATCTTTGGTTAGAGGCAATTTATAGTTTACGTCAAATTCCTCAAGATTCATTGATGACAGATAAAGCGATCGAAAAAATGCTTGAATATCAGGGGTATCTAGCAGTGGCCTGTTATGAAAAAGTAATGGCAGTAAGAGTATGGGAAAAAGAGAAAGAAAAGAAGACAAATAGCCATACCAAAACTTATCGACCCATTGCATATAGTTTATCTCCAGGTTTTACCATGTATGGTGATACTAACAGAGATGGGAAAGTGGATGAAACTGACAAGTCAGGTAGAGAAAACTGGTCTTTATCAGAAGGTGCATTAATGTTATTTAATAATGATGATGATAACGGCGATCTAATCCCAGATTGGCGAGATGGGGATGTTAATGGTGAAAATGATGTAGCAGATTTAGCTATTGTCAATATTCGATTAGCAGAAAACTATAGAGATGCTCAAATCTACATCTCTACTGACGCAGATGTTAATAACTATATCAATATCTTCCAAAAAACAGAATCTGGATGGCAACCAGTAGATCTTTCTGGCACTGAAGCATTAATATCTAGAGCAAAGATAGTATTAGGTGTAGAAGCTAAACAATTTGCTGACAGGGACTGGAAAGGAGTTGTTAACTTGACAGCGATAGCTAAAAAAAATGGTAGACAAATTGCTTCTGATAGTATTCAAATAGGTGTAGTTCCTTGGTTAATGTCTCCTAATACTGCTCCAGTCAAAGAACTGCACGTTAGTGAGCGAGGTTTAGCTAATCAAAAGTTTATCAGTAAAATCACTGAAATTATTGAAAAAACAGGTGTGACAGCTAAAATTAATCCTGGCGGAACAACCTGGATGCAAGATACTAAAAAAATAGGTTATGTGCAGTTTCCCACTCAAGGTAAAATGCACAATATGAATGTGGTACTTAAAGGTAACCGTCTACAGGAAAATGATCAGTATGCTAGAAGCCTCCTCAAAGAAAATTTTGGTTGGTTTGAAGTTGGTAAACCCAGACAACTAGATCCTCTCAACAGGTGGGCAGATGCTTATGGAAATCTAGAAGTAACACCACCTTTACCAGGATATCCTATGGGAAGAGTTTATTATGGGAAAGCAGGTGAAGTGGGTATGAATCCTGATATTATTGATTTCATCAAAGCACAGAAAATTCAGGGTCCCCCAGTAGATATTGATACTTCTTGGTTAATGATGCGTCATGTAGATGAAATTATTAGTTTTATTCCTAGTAAAACTGGCAAACCTCTAATGTTAATTGTGAGTCCAGAAGCAGGGGTCAAATTATTAGAAGAACTCAGTGAAGAAAACTATGGTAAAGCTGCTATAAATCGTGGTTTAAGCACTCAAATAACAGTGCGGGCTGCGTTGAAAAATGAAAAGTTAGTTCAGCATAATCTCTATTTACAACGGGAAAAATTAAACCCATTAATTGAGAAGTTAAAACAGGAATTTAATCTGAGCAATGACCAGATAATTCAAGTACCAGCTATGTTTGGATATAGCGGTTATGCTTGGTGGCCGAATATGGTTAATTCAGTGGTAATTAATGGAGAATTATTGGTTTCTAGTCCCGGAGGAGCATTAATTAATGGTCGAGATTATACTCAAGAGAAATTTCGCAGGTTGGTGTCGAATTCAAGCTTAAATATTAATTTTATGGATGATCAATATTATCAACAACTAAGAGGAAATGTACATGATGCTGTGAATACAACTCGCTTAGGAAAAAATCATCCTTTCTGGAAATCCTTATCTGAAAATATATTAGGGTTTAGAGGGCAAAGTTTAGATATGGTAGATACGAAATAATATAGCAGCAATTAACAGCTATATGGAGGGTTTCGAGAGTAAAATCCTGGTAAATTGCTAACTACAATAATTATATTTTTCAAATTTTCTTTGATATTTGGGTGATATTATATCAGGATAAACACTAACTATAAAGTTATTGGGACTAGAATGGAGTCGAAGGAAGCAATATCATGGGTTATTAGAAGTTGCTCTTGAGCCTCACACCATCATTTTCGATTTGTGTGGGGTTAATTAGCAGTTAATTAAGCTAGGTTCAATACCTACTTAAATTTTTAATATAATAGTTTTCTCATTATATGGTATGAGTTCTAATACAGTCAAAAATTTAAAACTTGTAGATTGAGAGAAAGAAATGTCAGATTTTATGGACTTTTTGAAGCACAAATACGCTTATGTTGCGGTGGGAGAATTTAAACCTGGAAGGTTTCAAGAAGCAAAAGAACTTTATGAAAAGGCAGTTAAGACTTATAATAAAGGTTTTAAAGGTGCCTATTTATTACAGTTGCCAGGAACAGATAAAGGTATTGCTGTAATTTTTTGGGAAGGAGTTGAAGATATGGATGCTAATTCAACTGATGATTATAAAGCAACATTGGCAAAAATTTCACATTTATTTGCCAAACCACCAGAAATTAATTTTTATGAGACTGTTACTGAGATTTTACCAGAGTCATGTTGAACTCAGAAGTTAAGTTCCTAGGAAATTTGATTGAATTCATTAGCTGGCGGGCATCCTGCCCGCACTATAGTCAGTTCAAAGTACCACAGAAGTTTCAAGGTTAATATAAATAGGACTGACGTAATAGAGTTGTTGGGAAATAACTTAGGAGAGAAAAAACTCAAACGAAAACTTGACATATTTCCCTAGTAATTTGACTACTTATGCTGTCATCAGATATAAGTTCCACTCACCAGTTGCTGTTAGCATTAATTTGTCATCAAAATCATACTTGTGATTACGAGAAATCTGACTGACAGCTCCATAACGCTTGACGCCCGCCAAGGCGTTTTCACAGACTACCCTTGATTGACTCAATTTCCGAAAATCTGTTTTTGTTGCTCACTTAACTCTCCCCCTTTTGGTTTTTTATGGGGGATTCGGATATTTTCATACTGATGCGTGGAGACCTTGGAAACCACTGTCTACTTCTATCGGAATCTCTAGAGGTATATTTCCTATCAATTTTTCCTGGTCATGGAACTTCGACTTCATGCAGCTTTCCTTCTCGTGCCTGACTCAATACCAGCACTTTCTTGTTTTGATTAACTGCTACTAGATGTTTGCGAGTGTGACGCTTTTTTTTTCCTGAATAATTCAGTTTTGGTTTTTCAGAGTGAGTTGGTCTTTGTACTGGCCGTTCTGTGCCATCCATTATCACTCGTTCTACTCGAGGGAAACGCTCTATGAATCCTTGGACACTGTTAATTTGACGCAATGCATCGCGCCTTTTTTTCTCCCAAGGCTGCTTCTAACATAGTTTGTAAGCGATGAACCCAATAATGTGCTTGACTACGGTCGATATCAAACAAGATACCAGCTAAGTCAAAAGTCGGGTAACATTTAAAGTAGAAGAGAATGTCAAACAATTTGTCTTGTAGAGTGCGTAAACGAGCCAAAAGACCTCCTCCAACAGAGCGTTGACGAGGTGAGCGAGTGCAATGTTTGCTCATACATTTGCCCAAAGGACTCCAAGAAAGATTCAAATGCTTTACGGTTTAATGGGTGTTAATGCTCTGAGTAATCTGTCTTGTTTTAAGGCTCGTTCAATATTTAGCATTTTTATGGCAAATTTTTTCTGAAATTATTTTACCTTATTTCCCAACAACTCTTATATATCTATATATGCAGGCTCAGGGGGTGACAAGCAAGCTTAATGGTAAATATAGTGACAATTTGAGACAATAAATTGAATTATTCTTCAATTCAAAAAGAAAGCTTATTGAGTTTGAGAGGTAGCGATCGCCAATTCACTCCTATCTATTATCTGAGTTGATTATTTATTCATTTATATATTGAACATATAGTTCAATTAAAGTAGCAAACAACATCAGAAAAAACTGACTTTTATTAATTTTAGTGACGAGGGAGATAATTTAATATTAAGTAGTTTATTCATCCCTTTAATTCCCTTTTTATAATAGGTGAATTGATGAGGACTAAAGCTCATTAGATTTTCCACTAATTTCCAGATTATATGTAAGCATTCAGCTGTCAACTATCAGCTAGTGTCTAGTTGCAAAAGTTAGTAATATTATTTTGACAGCGCTTTTCAGATTGATAAACCACATCCTCACAACCAAAACCTTGTAGGAAGGTTTCATAGAACGTCCCTACTGTAGTCTACTAAAATGAAAACCGCTATGGACAGCCCCTCACGGAGTGACAAGCCAGTTGAAAGCTATATATATAAAAGGATTTGCCTTCAGGGGCTGAGGAATAATTCAAGTTGTGCGGTAGAATAATATCATGAAAAAACTTAACTTTATTAATTAATTTTTAATCAAAAATTACAGTCTAATTAACCACTTTATTCATCGCTTTTATTCCCCTGCGATAATATAGTAATTTATGAGGATTAAGGCTCATTAAATTTTCTACTAATTTCCACATTAAATCATCATTTATTGCCCAATAAATACTAGATAACCCTAAGCAAAAACTACTGTTTCTTCTTTCTTTTCTACCTCTTTCATTAGTTCTTGATATATATTCTTGAACTCCTTTATTTTTAATTTATTGTCTTTTAAATGAACTAATTGTGTATGAAATAGCTATTAATAAAATTAGATTATTAAGTCTAGTTTCGTTGGCTTTTGCTGATTCTAGATTATAACCACCAGTTTTATAATCCTTAAACATGGCTTCTATGGCCATTCTCTGGCTATATATTTTTTTAACTTTTCCACATTACTATGATAAATTGGAGAGAATATACCATTTCTCTGAAACAGAATTGTGACGATATTTCTGTCTTTTATATACAAGTAAATTATATGTTCCTACCTTCAAAATTTTGGTAATTTTTTGATTCAATAATAGTTGGGATTCACCGATATTTACTTTTAACTCTGAGAGTTGACAATATTTTCTCCCTCGTTTTATCATAGTTGATTTTTTTTGTCTCAAGACAAAATATACGTCTTTTTTTTTATATTCTTTCAACCAATGGCACAGGAAAATACTGTGGAATTCTAGGGTGCTGTGAGAATTATTTTGTGTGCTTTCAATAATTTTAATACAGGGCGAATTACTGATTTTTGTTCGGTTAAATTACTAGCTCCTTTATGAGATAAAATCTTCCAATATATAGGTAAAGCTCTCTTTTTCCAAGCTACAGTTATCATTAAAATATTAATATTTTGCCACTGAGTGCGGTCTAAAATCAACACTAACTCTGAGGTAAAGCTGAAGAGATTTTTTACCATTATTTTGACTAAAGGGAACCAAAATATAGGTAAACTTAATTCCTTTAGGGTTAAAAATCTTTCGCATAAGTTTTCGCTTACGTTCTGATTTAATTGGTAGCTGAAAATAATTGGTTAGCTTTGATATTTGTACAGTTTTATGTACTGAAATTAAGTATAATAATATTTGTAATGTTACTACTTGAGATGGACTCAACTTTTGCTTAATATGGTCTTGATAAAAGCCTAATATATTCACTTTTTCTTCTTTTTTTTTGTAATTATTAACCCTTTTTTATCATATTTTTAACAGTTTTTTTTAATGTTTTAATGAATAAATAATCAACCATGGGTAGGGGGTGTAGTGCGAGCGCTCTGCGCTCGCACTACACCCCCTAATCGCCTTAAATAATAGTTCAAGTAAGATAGCAAACAATATTATAAAAAAGGTAAATCTTATTAGTTTTAATTAATAGACATCTCCAAAAATACTCAAACGCTTATCCTAACTATCTTTAGTGGTGCGATCGCTACTTATGAAGATAGTTAATTTGTACAGTTTTATGGGCATCAGAGATACTTTGTGTTACTAATTCAAATATTTATTGTACTTTAATTTATTCTTTTTATCTCAGCTTTTGATGGTTTATGCTAATATAAAAGATCCAATTCTTAGTCGCACTAAACCACATATTGTTAAGATTACTTTTTGATAATTATTATCTTTTAATCTGAATCTTTCTCTAGCAATTCCAAATATTTTAATTAATCTTATTACATGTTCTACAAATATTCTCTTTCTGGCTTTTTCTTGATTTTCTTCTTTGATTTCTAGCGGCATTTCTTTTTTTCTTGGTTTCTTTTTTGGTGTAGTAGTTCTTTCTACTCCTTCATAAGCTTTATCTCCTTGAAATTTTTGTTTTTTATCAAATTTATCCTGTTGTTTTCTTAATATTTTTACATCACTTACTGGACCTTTTTCTCCTACTATTACATCTACTATTTCTGTTCCTTTTGGTGTCGTTATTATTTGATTTTTAAAAGTATGATTTTTATTTTTTCATATTTTATATTTTTATTGGTCTTTATATTCACTTGGTCTTTCTCTACTTTGTTCTGTACTATCTACAATTAATTCTAATTCTGTTAATATCTCCTTTACCCATTCCAATTCATTTTCTTTTTTTTTTTACTTGTTCTAATAAACTTGCTGGCAGTAATTCTCTGAGAATATCTATCCAGTAATGAAAAATATTATTAGCACTTGATTCACTTATACCAAAGTTAATTCCTAATGTTTGAAAAGTCGGTATTTGATGTAAATAAAATAACGTTAAAATTATTTCTTCCTCCTTTGTTAAATTCTTTTTTCTGACTCCACCTGCTTTAATTAATCTTTTTTCTGTTTTAGCGATCGCCTTCTTTTTCTCTGATTCTATTATTTGGGCCTTTGCTATTAATTTTATTAGCTGTTCATAAGTAATGCCAATAATTCTTTTTGTTTCTTTTGGATGGTTATAAATATATTCTAAAGTTGGATTCATTTGGGAGACTTTATAAATAAATGGTTTTGATAATTTTACCTTATTTTTTATTTTGGAGATGTCTAATAATAAAAAATCAACTATTGTACAGCATATTAATCTTTAATATAGCTTGAATTCCTTTTCGATAATAGGGTAACTTATGAGAATTTAGCCTCATTAAATTTTCTACCTATTCTTGGATAAAAACATCATAAAATGTCCAAAAAAACCATATAATCTAAGCCAAAAGCTACTACTTATTCTCTCTATCCTACCTTTTTTATTCATATATTTTTAAATATCTTAATTTTTGATTTTTTTTCCTTTAAATGAACTAATTATGTCAGAAATAGCTGTTAGTAAAATCAAATTATTTAGTCTAGTTTAATTTGCTTTTGGTCCTTCAAGATTGTAAAAGTAGAGGTGACAATCTTTGAACATGGCGTTAATTCCTATTCTTGTACTATATACTTTATTAATTTTATCCGATGATGAGAAATTACTGATTATATACCAGGTTTATAATATATTTTTTTTGTTTATTTGGCGTTTTTTATATATTAATAAATTTTGGAGACCGACTTGCTTAATTTGAGTAATATTTTTTTTTCCGACATTTACGTTTAATTTTTGTACTTCACAATACTTATTCCCAACCTTAATTTGGGTTATTTTTCTTTGTCTAAATGCAAAATATAGATGTTTTTGACGATAATTTTTTAACCAATATGATAAATAAATACTATGAAATTCTATATCTATTACTAAAATTAGTTTATATTTCTTCAACAATCTTAATATAGAACGAATTTCTGCTTGTTTTTTTTGTGAGATAACTTGCACTTTTATCACTTCAAATCTTCTATGATATAGGTAATTCTATTTTTTTTCAAATAATATTAAACATGAAAATATTAATATTTTGCCACTAGATTTTATCTAACAATAACACTAATTATGATGGTGATAACAGCAGAGTTTTCACCATGATTTTTACGAAAATAAACCAGAATATAGGAAAAATTAATTGTTTTAATGTTGAAAAACGTTATATGTGTTTTTGGCGACTTTTAGATTGAATTGGTAGAGAAAAATAAGGTGATAATTTTGATATTTGTACAACTTTATGTACTGAAATTAAGTATAACAATATTTTTAATATTTTCAATTGAGCTGGACTTAATTTCTACTTTATTTGGTCTTGATAATTACCTATGTTCATTTTTATTTTTTTTGTTTAATTATCACCCCTTTTTTATCATATTTTTAAGAGTATTTAAAGTTTTTTGAATAAATAATCAACCCAGGATAGGGGGAGAGTTTGTGGCAAAGAGTTCACAAACTCTCCCTTATTCTCAACAAGTTTTCCATTTGATTTGGACTATTATTCAGTTATAGCAATGAGCGCTGGCATCTTTACATACTACCAATGTCATTCATGTAGTATACATCCTGCTACATGACTGACATTTTTTCTATGCGATCGTGACAACGGAACGGAGGCGCAATCGCACTACCTTAAAGTTTTATGCCATGCCTGAAAAAATAATGTGACATAAGGATGTCAGAAAATCCTTGCCAGGCAATAATTATAGCATGGCAGCTCGGATTAAAATTTGGTATTATAGACTCCCGCGTTGCACTTTGATTTAACTGACAACAAAAGAATCACAGTGTTATGGGAGTGTATTCGCGAAGCCTCTCGAGTGAGAGAATCGCCTCAAAGATCAACTATATTCTATAGAGTTGTTGGGAAATAACTTAGGAGAGAAAAAACTCAAACGAAAACTTGACATATTTCCCTAGTAATTTGACTACTTATGCTGTCATCAGATATAAGTTCCACTCACCAGTTGCTGTTAGCATTAATTTGTCATCAAAATCATACTTGTGATTACGAGAAATCTGACTGACAGCTCCATAACGCTTGACGCCCGCCAAGGCGTTTTCACAGACTACCCTTGATTGACTCAATTTCCGAAAATCTGGTTTTTGTTGCTCACTTAACTCTCCCCCTTTTGGTTTTTTATGGGGGATTCGGATATTTTCATACTGATGCGTGGAGACCTTGGAAACCACTGTCTACTTCTATCGGAATCTCTAGAGGTATATTTCCTATCAATTTTTCCTGGTCATGGAACTTCGACTTCATGCAGCTTTCCTTCTCGTGCCTGACTCAATACCAGCACTTTCTTGTTTTGATTAACTGCTACTAGATGTTTGCGAGTGTGACGCTTTTTTTTTCCTGAATAATTCAGTTTTGGTTTTTCAGAGTGAGTTGGTCTTTGTACTGGCCGTTCTGTGCCATCCATTATCACTCGTTCTACTCGAGGGAAACGCTCTATGAATCCTTGGACACTGTTAATTTGACGCAATGCATCGCGCCTTTTTTTCTCCCAAGGCTGCTTCTAACATAGTTTGTAAGCGATGAACCCAATAATGTGCTTGACTACGGTCGATATCAAACAAGATACCAGCTAAGTCAAAAGTCGGGTAACATTTAAAGTAGAAGAGAATGTCAAACAATTTGTCTTGTAGAGTGCGTAAACGAGCCAAAAGACCTCCTCCAACAGAGCGTTGACGAGGTGAGCGAGTGCAATGTTTGCTCATACATTTGCCCAAAGGACTCCAAGAAAGATTCAAATGCTTTACGGTTTAATGGGTGTTAATGCTCTGAGTAATCTGTCTTGTTTTAAGGCTCGTTCAATATTTAGCATTTTTATGGCAAATTTTTTCTGAAATTATTTTACCTTATTTCCCAACAACTCTTATATTAATAATTGATATCTTTCACCACTACGGAAAAACTTGAGGATTTTCTATAAAAGCTGCATCCACACAGTCTCTAAAATGATCAAATTTCTTCAGTCTTTGTTTGCAGATCGTTTTTTAACACAAACCACCAACATTCTATCTTATTAAAATCTGGTGAGTATGGTGGTAAATACCAGATTTCACACCTTTGCTTGGCCACTAATTCTTCAATATAAACTGATTTATGAAACGTTGCGTTATCCAATATAATCACTTGCCCTGGTTGTAATTTTGGTATGGGAACAATTTTCCAACCAGTTCTCAAACAAGTCACGATTACAACTTCCTGTAAATGTTAAAGGAGCAAACATTTTTGATTGATTTATAGCTGCAATCCAACTAACTCTCTCAGTTCTTTTTCCGGACTTCATGCCTGGTACTATGAATGCCTTTAAATCCATAACCATAAGGATAATCTTCTCTATTATCTATTCCGGCTTCATCTACATAAACAATATCTTTTTTGTCTATTTGATTCAGTTTTAAGGCCAACTTTTCTCTTTCTATTTCGTCTCTTTCTTGATAACCATATGTTTTTTTTTACGAGTAAACCCAAGTTTTTTTAAACTTCTACTAATAGTAAAACGACTACAATTTCCCCATTTTGCAGCCATTTGTTTTTGAGTTTGCTCACTTAGTGTCCTCAACAAACTTTTCACATTCTTCCCAGTTTTTAATTTTAGATGTCTGAGGGGGAGGTATATTGGCTGATTGAGTTGTTGAACCTGTGGTTAAATATATCTCTCGCCATTGATGAAGAGTAGGCCGACTTATATTAGAGTTGTTGGGAAATAAGGTAAAATAATTTCAGAAAAAATTTGCCATAAAAATGGCTTTGTTGCATGAAAGTAGTGATCGCCAAAAACTTCCTGATGGAAGTTAACTAGATTTTCACTTTGTGACTTTTGGGTTTATACCAATTTCCTAAAGTCCGACTACACATAATGCCTCAAGAATAAAATCATATCCTGTACAAGAAGCAATATCTTTTTGACTAAATCCAGTTAATATATTTCTCAGGATTCTGCGTAAGAAATCTAAGGAATCGAAAACTCGATTTTTCAAGAATTTTTTCACCTCTTTCCACAGTCTTTCAATGGGATTAACTTCGGGACAATAAGGAGGTTGAAATAATAAAATGATGTGATCAGGGATAGATAAATCATTCCCTAGATGCCCTCGCCCGTTATCTAGTTGAATAATATGAATCTCTTCAGGATATGTTTGAGAAAAAAGCTCTAAAAATCTTTCAAAGCAAGGAGTATCTAGATGACTAAATTCATAAAAAAAGGAATCTCCTGTTTTTGGTTCTACTAAACCATAAAGCCATAGATATTTAAATAGCCATTGATATAAACCAATGGGCTTAACACCGCAAGCAGTAATGACTTTACCTGTTATAGTTTTTAATCCAATTCTAGTCTCGTCTTGACACCAATAGCGAATTGGCAGTTGATTTTCCGAATATTTATTAATTAACTTAATTTTCTCTTCTAGTTGAGATGAGAGTTTTTTTTAAAGTTTTCTTGAGCTTCTTTATTTTGTTTTATGTGATTTGGACGTGGAACTTTTAATTTACTTTTTAATTTATATCTGACTAATTGATGAACTGTTCGATAAGACAGCTCGATGTCAAAACAAGTCGTTAACCACTGTTGAATTTCACCATAGCTTTGGAAACCTTCCGGGTTTTGCAATTCTGCTTCTAATTTCTCGATTACATTTGGTGGAATTGAACTTGGCCTCCCTCCTAGATTTTTCTTTGGTTCTAGTAAAAGATTCAGTCCACCTGTACGATATTTCCCTAACCATTTTTGTACTGTGACTCGATTGCGTCCTAACATTATCGCAATTTCTTTTACTGTTTCTACTGTTTGAGTTTTCAACCAGTAAATAGTTTGAAGTCTTTCCTTTTCTTGAGCTGTACTCGCACTTTTTAAAAGTTTTTTGAGAGTTTCTACCGATTCATTTATCTCAATTTTTACTACTCCTGACATGGGGACATTTTCTATAATAGGTTACTTCTAAAAGTGTAGCTTAAGTTTATGAAATTAGTATTACCTGTTTGAATCATACGGTTCAGCATGGCACATTGTATGAACAACTCTACTGCTTGGGCTTTCGAATTTTCCTCGTCGTAACTGACCTCCAAAGCTCACTTTGAGTCTAAACATTGTGGTTTCTGATAGAGAACGCCGATGGTAACCACTTTCATGCTTCCATTTTTGGCGTCCTACCTTTCTGATTCTTCTGAGGTTTTCATCTCTGGGATGAGGTGGGCATTTGCAGTTGCCGTGTTGACCTATTACTGCATTTTTCCTGGGTGGAATTGTTACTTTTGCTCCTAGTTGGTTAGCTTTCTGGTAACATTTATACTTGTGCTCTGCTCCATCTCCTGATACTTGGGCTATTTCCCCATCTACTCCATTTCTCAAGTTCAGAAAATGCTTGTGAATCACTGACATCATTGGTAGTCACTACTCCACTGACAATCTCTCCTGTAGCCTCATTTACTCCTAGGTGTAATTTACCCCATGTACGCCGTTTACTGACACCATGAACTCTTGTTTTCCATTCACCTTCTCCGTAAACTTTCACCCCTGTAGAGTCTACTACTGTACGGAATAGTTTCATTAGTTGGTATAACTGGCAGTTGGATATTCAGTTTGAGCAAGCGACGGGATACAGTGCTATGGTCTGGTACTGGTAAATCTAAGTCCATCAATTGAAATATAGATTCGACAAAACCTTCAGTCTGTCGTCCGGCCAGACCAAACAATAATTGTATAGTGACCATAAATTCAATGGCCGTATTGCTATAGGTATTTGATGCCCCCCTACGTCCAGTTTTTTGTTGATTTACCCACTGCTCTATGACTTCATCATTCAACCAAAATGTGAGGCTCCCTCTCTGTCTTAGGGACGCATCAGACCTACGACCAGTTGCTGAAGAGGTACTTAGACTTGGACTTGGACTTACTCATCTCTACCCTTACTATAGGTTTCTTGTGCCACACGCTTATTGTTACCATATTTTCTATCTTTATGCAACAAAGCCCATAAAAATGCTAAATATTGAACGAGCCTTAAAACAAGACAGATTACTCAGAGCATTAACACCCATTAAACCGTAAAGCATTTGAATCTTTGTTGGAGTCCTTTGGGCAAATGTATGAGCAAACATTGCACTCGCTCACCTCGTCAACGCTCTGTTGGAGGAGGTCTTTTGGCTCGTTTACGCACTCTACAAGACAAATTGTTTGACATTCTCTTCTACTTTACAGCACTTTTCAGGTAATTGAACCACAAAGTGCGGTAAAATGGGTTTGATGTAATTGTTAAATTTAATGCCAGTATCGTATTCGAGTGATTTGCGTCGTCGCGTGATTATAGCTTGGGAAGCAAAAGAAGGCTCTCAACGTCAGTTGGCTGAAAGATTTAAGGTCAGCTTGTCTATGGTACGAAATTTGTTGCGTCATTATCGTCACTCTTGGACAAATTGAGGCCAAACGACGTGGAGGATATCAGCAGCCAATAATTTCCTATGATAATCTCAACATCATCAAATCTCTGGTAGAGGAGAAAAATGACTTATTGCTGAGAGAATTATGCGCTCGCTATCAAGAAACAACAGGAATTAGGGTGAGTATCTCCACAATGCATCGCGCCGTAGAAAAATTAGGCTTACGGTGCAAAAAAAAAGTCTTTATGCCAGTGAGCAAGATACCCCAAGAGTCCAAGAGTTAAGACATGACTATCGACGTTGGTTAGATAAAATTGATGTCAGAAATTTAGTATTTGTTGATGAAGCCCGAATAAATTTGTCAATGTCTCGTTTATTCGCCAGAGCCGTAGATGGGGAACGAGCTGTTGGTAGTATCCCAGGTAGCAAGGGTGGAAATGTTTCTTTGATTGGTGCTTTGAACCTGGATGGACTGATTGCGTCGATGACTGTACCAGGAAGTACAAATACTGAGGTATTTATCACTTTATTAAACCCAGGTCTTACTACCTCAGTTGTGGCAAGGGGCAATCGTGGTAATGGATAATCTCAAGGTTTATCATGCTGAACGTGTCAGAGTTGCCATTGAGTCCGTCGGTGCTCAAGTCAAGTTTTTGCCCCCTTACTCTCCTGATTTACCACCTATTGAGCTTTGTTGGTCGAAACTGAAGCAATTTCTCCGTTCTTGTGAGGCACGTACCCATGAATCACTGGAGCAAGCAATGGCTGAAGTTGTAAATTTCATTACTGAAGATGATGCCTTCGGTTGGTTCAACCACTGTGGTCTATTTACCTGAAAATTGCTGTAAAGCTATCAACTCACTCATTGTCAATACCATTACACGCATCCTTAAAACTTTAACGTTTAGCGATCGCCTAATTTATGAAAAATGCAGGTCATACTGCAAGTCATACTGGAGCCATATATTACATTGTAGCTATTTATGTAGTATGTAAAGATGCCAGCGCTCATTGCTATAAACCTGTAAAAACTTTGATACATCTATTTTTCAGCTTGCTTGTCACCCCGTGAGCGCCTCCTCCCTGAAGTCACTATGTTTAGGCTCAAAGTGATACTTGGAGGGAAGTTGCGACAACATCAATTTGATGCTCAGGCAGTGGAGTTATTCATACAATATGCTATGGTCAACCTGATGATTCAAATAGGTAAGCCTAAAACCTACAAAGTTAAAATCTAGCTAACTACCAGTCAGGGCGTTGGCTGCGATCGCAACTTTTATGGAACAAAGCCCATTTAAAGCAAAAAATTTTAATCTCTAGAATGCCTTTATTTAAACTTTTTTAGTTGTTTCGTAATTCTTTGAGTCTATCTAGAGAGTTTTGATACCATTTTTTATTTCCTTGTTCTTTATACAGGTCAGCAGCTTTTTCAAAATCTGATATAGTTTTTTCGGTAGTCCTAAAAAGGAAAGGATCAAGCTATAGGTAATGAGGAATTGTAATGATGGATGAAATGCCAGATAGCCCCTATATGATTTTCTAGCTTTTTGGAAAAAGATAAGGTCTTGCGCACTAAACGTGAAACTCGTTGCCGTAAAGTACAGTTAAGTCGTTCAATGTAACTTGTTTTACCAGTTTCTTTCCCCACAGCTTGATGTCGTTTGCTGGGTAAGACTTCTGCAGCCAGCCGACCAGAAATCTGTATAGCAAACCGCACACTGACGATAGACTGCAGGTAACGACTCCCAAAGCTTTTGAGCTGAACCCGTAGAACGGTCTCCAATATAGCATCCAATAATTTCACGGGTGTCTACATCCAGAGCTAACCAGACCCACTGTTTATTTCCTTTATGCTCTACAAATGACCATAATTCATCCATTTGTACCTTTAAGCTTCCCTTCCCCTTCGGTTGTACCTCCACTTGCTCAGAGAACTCTGTGTATTTCTGGTTGACATAATTCTGCAACCATGCTTCTGAGACCTACGCCACTCTGGCAATTCCAGCCAGGGGTATCTTCTCAAGTAGCATTTGGTCTATCACCTCTTGGGTTGATTGGGTACGCTCTGAGACTCTTGTCCACTTGGGATTTTCCACAAATTGACGACCACAGTCTAGGCATTTGTGATTCTGTCTACCATGACGGGTTTTACCATTCTTGACTACTGAAGACAGAATTGCATGATGGACAGGGTGGCTTGGGGTCTGACATTAAAATGCATCTCTCTACTACTGTTACCCTATATTTTCCTCTATCCTTTCCTTTTTAGCACTACCGTTTTTTCAATATTTCCTCTAACTTTGTAAACTAAGCCTCTGTCGTAGTAAGTAGTAGGATATTCGGAATTGATTTTAATAGCTTGGTTATAGTCATCAATAGCCTTTTCATCTTCTCCCTGATTATAGTAAACCAAACCCCTTTTATTGTAAGCATCAGCAAATTCGGAATTGATTTCAATAACTTTATTGTACTCAGTGATTGCCTTCTCATATTTTCTTTGTTCACGATAAACATCACCTCTGCCGTAATAAGCATAAACAAATTTGGGATTGAGTTGAATAGCTTCATTAAACAGAGTGAGCGCCTTTTCATGTTCTCTCTGACTATAATAATCAATACCTCTATTGTAATAATCATTAGTTTTTTTATATTTCGTGTTTATAGAACTTGTAATAAAAAAAACTGTAGCTACAAAAATAATCCCGACTATACTTGCTATAAATTTGTTGAGTGTAGATGATAGTAGTTTAACTTTTTTTGTCTGTTATTCTTCATTTTATTGAGCACTTGCTTTTAAAGCATTTAATGCCGTCATAGCATTTTCATAACGAGATGGAAAATATTCATGTACCATCCGATCCAATACGTTTCCAAAATCATTAGAGTTGTTGGGAAATAAGGTAAAATAATTTCAGAAAAAATTTGCCATAAAAATGCTAAATATTGAACGAGCCTTAAAACAAGACAGATTACTCAGAGCATTAACACCCATTAAACCGTAAAGCATTTGAATCTTTGTTGGAGTCCTTTGGGCAAATGTATGAGCAAACATTGCACTCGCTCACCTCGTCAACGCTCTGTTGGAGGAGGTCTTTTGGCTCGTTTACGCACTCTACAAGACAAATTGTTTGACATTCTCTTCTACTTTAAATGTTACCCGACTTTTGACTTAGCTGGTATCTTGTTTGATATCGACCGTAGTCAAGCACATTATTGGGTTCATCGCTTACAAACTATCAGGACTTACGCAAAGACACTATATATAGCGCATGACAACTTCGACGAACTTCACTATAGTCATGTGCGTTAGCGGAGCTTTGCGTTAGCAATCGCCTAACTATTTTGACTCAAAAAACCTTGAGTTTTTCAAGTCAAATAACTTTCATTTTAATTGAAGAATTTTTCAATTGATCCCTTAGATATTTTGATAATAATTTATGCTTAACTTGATAAATACTTTTGCCTATTTTAGTAGCAAATCTTTTGAAGAAGTTCCACACTAACATTGCACAAACAATATGATTTTTCTGAATTATTCGCAGACGACACTGACAAAATCCTCAACCTGTTAATTGCTTAATTTCTCTATTAAATTCTTCGATTTTCCATCTAGTTTGAGATTCAAACTCTACATCATAAGAGTGATGATTGAGTCAAGTCATTAGTGACAATATATTCTGCTGAAGTTGGCAGATACACCTAATCCAAAATATTTTCACCTTTTGGCAGAGTGGAAACCCTTTAATTTGAATTATTTTTCCTGACTTTTTTTCAGCTTCATTCCAATTTAAATCTTGAACTTTTTTGTATTTTTCTGCACCTCGTGTATCATCAACGCACGCGATTACTTTTTAAAGGACAGTAGTAAATTTTTCTATCATTATCTATTAATCCCATTAATCTTTGTGTTGCATACCCAAATCCATTAATAATGTTTTAAATGGTATTTTCTTATTATTTATGGCATTAAGTATCATTTCTTCAACACTCTTCTATTTTTGTTTTCTTGTCAGTATCTGGGTCATAAATTCTATAATATATAATCCATAATTGTTCATTTTGGGGATTAAAATATACACAATTAACTATTCCAAGACCCACGAACTTCGCAGCTGATAGAACGCAAACAACTTGATGAACCTATACCACTATACTGTCCTCGTGTAAGTTCAATATTATATCCATACTTTTTATTAATTACTGTGTCATCAAAAATTAAATAAGCTTCGGTATCACCAAACAAATTCTTCTTGAACATTTCGCCATAAATCTTCTGAATTTAAAGACTCTGCTCTTAAATAGCGATTTATTGTATTATGGCTAATATTTTCACTCTGGATTTGCGGCGTAGCGTTATAGTAAAATTTGTGTGAGATTTAAGTAAATATTGACAGTAGTCAACAAAATTAAAATTCATATTTTTGAACTAATATAATCCTGTCATTATCATCTAATAATTAAAGCTTTTTAGCAAGTTAATTTAACCTAATTGTAACTTTGTTTAAAGATACATTAAAAGTAATATCTATCTGAAAAAAAACTAATTATAGTATGGAGAATTTCATATCGACAGTACGCTATATATAGCGTACTTGCGTAAGTCCTGACTATGTTAGAAGCAGCCTTGGGAGAAAAAAAGGGGCGATGCATTGCGTCAAATTAACAGTGTCCAAGGATTCATAGAGCGTTTCCCTCGAGTAGAACGAGTGATAATGGATGGCACAGAACGGCCAGTACAAAGACCAACTCACTCTGAAAAACCAAAACTGAATTATTCAGGAAAAAAAAAGCGTCACACTCGCAAACATCTAGTAGCAGTTAATCAAAACAAGAAAGTGCTGGTATTGAGTCAGGCACGAGAAGGAAAGCTGCATGAAGTCGAAGTTCCATGACCAGGAAAAATTGATAGGAAATATACCTCTAGAGATTCCGATAGAAGTAGACAGTGGTTTCCAAGGTCTCCACGCATCAGTATGAAAATATCCGAATCCCCCATAAAAAACCAAAAGGGGGAGAGTTAAGTGAGCAACAAAAACCAGATTTTCGGAAATTGAGTCAATCAAGGGTAGTCTGTGAAAACGCCTTGGCGGGCGTCAAGCGTTATGGAGCTGTCAGTCAGATTTCTCGTAATCACAAGTATGATTTTGATGACAAATTAATGCTAACAGCAACTGGTGAGTGGAACTTATATCTGATGACAGCATAAGTAGTCAAATTACTAGGGAAATATGTCAAGTTTTCGTTTGAGTTCTTTCTCTCCTAAGTTATTTCCCAACAACTCTATTACTTACTTTAACTTCATTACGCCAAATTATATTTCCTGTATTTTTATCTCTTGGTAAATTTTTTAGTTCTTTTCCAGTCAAAGCTTTTATTCCAACTATTCCCACTGCATATATATCACTACTCAATTTTGGTCTACCATTAATCTGTTCACTTGGCATATAACCAGGAGTTCCTAAAGTTACAGTTATAGTTGTTAAACTTTGTTGGTTAATAGTTAATACCTCTATTTCTTTTACAGCTCCAAAGTCTATCAATATTATTTTGCTATCTGACTTACGACGCATCAAATTTTGTGGTTTTATATCTCGATGAATTATATTATTTTCATGAGCTATTGTTAATGCCTCTAATATTCCTTTTAGTAAGGAAATAGTATCAAACTCAATTAATTTTTTTCCTGTAGTTAATTCCTTACTTATATCTTGCCCTTCTATATATTCTTGTACTAGGTAAAATTCTTTTCCTTCTTCAAAATGGGCAAATAATCTTGGTATTTTGTTTTAGTTGTTACCTAATTTGTATAAGGTATCTGCTTCTC
This sequence comes from Trichodesmium erythraeum IMS101, assembly GCF_000014265.1. Lineage (NCBI taxonomy): Bacteria > Bacillati > Cyanobacteriota > Cyanophyceae > Oscillatoriales > Microcoleaceae > Trichodesmium > Trichodesmium erythraeum. Next base: position 7,498,171 of record NC_008312.1, on the reverse strand, counting down.
TTTGAAATAACTTTCTAGCAATATTTAGAACTGTAGGATCTAAAGTTTTTGGTTTCAGATGTTTGACTACACATTTAGGATTGCCTGGCAAATCTAAATCTTGAGCTAAGTAGGTATTTCCAAAGCTTCTACTTCCCAAAGATTTAATGATTTGATAACGGTTCTCAGGATTTGTTTAGATTGCATGATTTGTTTAATTATAAGTTATCAATTATTAGTTATCAATTATTAGTTATCAATTATAAGTTATCAATTATTAGTTATCAATTATTGGTTATCAATTATTAGTTATCAATTATACTTTTTCCTTTCTCCACATATTCATGGAAATTAGAAAGCTATTTTTCAATAAACCATCTAGCTTCATCAGTTAACTCAGATAAAGCCTTTATTTGATTGTTAGTTTAATTTATTTTTTTCTACAAACAAAACTAGCATTTTTTGATTTGTCTATATTCTTCTGTTATGCTTTGTGAGACTTAAAATATTCTGCTCCGACTCACCTCAAAAATCTAAGTTATTAACTCCTAGGTAAAATTTTCTCCTTTTAGAATATACACAAATATTTTCTCTACAAATTTTCTTTTTGTTTGAGTCGATCACGTGTGAGAGAGCTCACGGGGTGACAAGCTAGTTGAAAGCTATGTATAGAGAAGAATTTGCGTTCTGGGACTGAGGAATAATTCAATTAAAAGAAAATCCTTATTGAGAATTAAGGGGGTGTAGTGCGTTCGCGGATCGAACGCACTACACCCCCTAACTAAATTGAATAATAATTCAAGTTGCACTGGAGAATAATATTATGAAAAAACTCACATGAATTAATTGATTATTAATCAAAAATTACGGTCTAATTAACCACTATATTCATCGCTTTTATGCCCCTGTGATAATATAGAAATTTATGAGGATTAAGCCTCATTAAATTTTCTACTAATCCCCAGATAAAATCATCATTTATTGCCCAATACATCCTAGATAATCCTACAAAAAAACTACTGTGCCTTCTTTCTTTTCTACTTTTTTCATTAGTTCTTGATATATATTCTTGAACCCCTTTATTTTTAATTTTTTGGACTTGAAATGAACTAATTGCATAAGAAATAGCTATTAATAAAATTAAATTATTCAATCTCGTTTCATTGGCCTTCGCTGATTCTAGATTGTAAGCACCAGTTTTATAGTCTTTAAACATTGCTTCAATTCCCATTCTCTGGCTATATATTTTTTTAATTTTCCCTGGTAACGATAGATTGGTTAAAATATACCATTTTTCGGAAACAGATTTGTCACGATATTTTGGTTTTTTATATATCAGTAAATTATATGTTCCTACTCTCAAAATTTTGGTAATTTTTTGATTTAAAAATAGTTTACATTCACCGATGTTTGCTGGTAATTCAGAGAGTTTACAATATTTTTTTCCTCGTTTAATCATCGTCGATTTTTTTGTTCTCAAAACAAAGTATACATCTTGTTTTTGATATTTTTTCAACCAATAACATAGAAAAATACTGTGGAACTCTCTATCTGCTGTCAGAATGATTTTCTGGCATTTTAATAATCTTATAACTGGACGAATTACTGCTTTTTGTTCGGCTAAATTACTAGCTCCTTTATGAGTTAAAATTTTCCAATGTATAGGTAAAGCTCTCTTTTTCCAAGCTAAACTAATCATTAATATATTAGTATTTTGCCACTGAGTTCTATCTAAAATTAATACTAATTCTGAGGGAAAGTCGAATAATTTTTTTACCATTATTCTGACCCAAGGAAACCAGAATAAAGGCAAACTTAATTCCTTGATAGTTAAAAATATTTCGCATAAGTTTTCCCTTACTTTCTAATTTTATTGGTAGGGGAAAATAATTACTTAGTTTTGATATTTGCACAGTTTTATGTACAGATATTAAGTATAATAATATTTGTAATGTTACTAATTGAGATGGACTCAATTTTTCCTTAATATGGTCTTGATAAAAGCCTAATATATTCACCTTTTATTGATTTTTATTTGTAATTAGTAACCTTTTTTTATCATATTTTTAACTATTTCAAAAAACTTTTAAAATGAATAAATAATCAACGCACTACACCCCATCCATTCTCAATAAGCATTTTCTTTTTGTTGAAATATTCTTCAGTCTACGAAGGCAAATCCCTTTCTATATATAGCTTTCAACTAGCTTGTTACCCCGTGAGGTGAGAGAGAAAAACTTGATAAATGGCCAACAATTAATTTAGGGTGGCCATTTTTTGGAATACCTAGGGGAAAAGGGACTTCTTAGGAGACTTTAATACATTAAAATTAGAAGTCTATTTAGAGTAATATAATAAAACTAAGTGTGAAAGATTTATTAGAGTTATTTATTTGAAAGTATTGATAATAAAAATTAACAAAAATCAAGTAATTTGAAGAATATAAATTTGTCACTAAAAAAAAACTCAAAAAAATAACTAAAACTGCAGTTTTAATAATTTTTTTCAGGAAAAATATTGCTCCATTAAATTCACATTCACTAGATCTGGCGCTTGATAAGTAAGTCTTGATTTACAGAACTTTCGAGGATACTGAGGTACAATAAAAGTCATAAATGAATCAATAAAATAATCTATCTTATGCGATCGCGATCATATTATATCAATTCTTAAAAATCTAATTTCTCAACTACTATGAAAGTTTATTCTCTTAACCTGAGAAAAAAATTTATTGAAACTTATTTGAATCAAAAAAAGTTTAATTCGTCAAAAATATAAGTATAGCATTACTTTTCAGAAACAATATAAATGATATTAGAAATTGGTTCACTCATGGCTATCACCTAAATCCTGATTTAATTGGCTATTACCTCAATATAAACAGCCAGCTCTTCCATACAAATCAAGTTAAGGTCTTTATCTGTCAATGCTTTCAGAATTAATCAGCAGGCCCTAATTAGGGCCTGTGGGTAAGTCCCAATCAAATTACTTCCGCGCGATCGCATAATAACGCCAAGGAGCGGGATAACCTTCAACAGTTAAGGATGGGTTGTGAGGATCAAGAAATTCTGGTAAACTATCAATATTTGCCCAAATAGTACGTCGTTGCTCCTCAACGGACAAAGGCGCAGCAAAAAAACAATTAATATCGCTAAACCCCGCTCTCCCTATCCAATTTTCTAAACAAGACTGGGTAGGAAGAAACCAAATACCCCGCGCTTGTGCGTAACGTTTTTGGGGAGTAAGTGCCACTGGTAAATCTCCAGGAATACCTTGACAGTCAATAATAACTTCACCTTTTGGCCCTAACGCCTGTCGCATTTTGCGTAATAAACCAATAGGATCAGTGTGATGATAGAGAATACCCAGACAAAAAATGGTATCAAAAAATTGGGGATAGTAGTGAATGTGTTCCACTCCTAAAAGTTCAAATGCCAGCATTTTTTGTTTGACGATATTTTGAATAAGTTGAAAATTCCAAAAATGTTTGCTGTAGGGCTCAAAACCGATGACTAATTCCGGTTGTTGATCCACCATCCGAAACATAAAATAACCGTTGTGGCAACCAATATCAGCAACTTTGCGATTTTTAATAGAACTAATATGTGGTAAAATTCTATCCCATTTCCAGTCGGAACGCCATTCTGCATCAATGTTTACCCCAAATAGTTCAAAGGGACCTTTTTTCCAGGGGCAAAATGTTTGTAAACAATGGTAAAGCCTTTGTTTTTGACCAGGAGAAATTTCCTCAGGGTGACCGACTTTGATAACTGCACTAGAACAGTCGAAAAAGTTGCTTTGAATATCTGCTATTGTTTGTACTGCCTTGTAATATTTTTCATGAGAGAATTTAAATAATTTTGCTTGTCTTTCTTGACGAATTTTTAATATTGCTTCTGTGTTGATAGGACTATTATATTTATATAAATAATCTGGGGAAATATAGCCAATATTTTTGTTAAGCATAATCAGAAAAATTATTAAGTTAATATTATTTTCTTAGGAAAATCACACGGTAAAAAGCACACTACAAAATATATTTAGTAACAATTTTTTAGCTTAATTTGAATTATTATTCAATATTATTAACAAGGCATATAATAATCACACTTTACTACAAAATATTATAATTTTCTCATTAATTTATGTCTAAAATTAATACTACTTCTGAGGAAAAAGTCAATTTTTCATACCATTATTAGGATTAAAAGATACCCTAATATAGGTTAAATTAATTGCTTAACACTTAAGAACCTTTCTATATACCTTATCCAAATTTATGATTTTATTCTCAGAAAAAATAATTGGTTAGCTTTAATATTTGAACAGTTTTATATACTGATATTAAGTACAACAATATCTTTAATATTGCCACTTAAGATAGACTAAATTTTTGCTCAATTTTCTCTTAGTAAAAGCCTAATATATTCACCGTTGTTAATGCTGTTAATTTTTACTTATAACCACTAATCCTTTTTGCTCATATTTGGAGCAGCTAAAAAAGTTGCTAATATAAATAAATAATCAATATAGAGGGTTAAAGTATCAGGTTATCCCCTTCCCATTGTCAAGAAATTTTATTTTTAAACGAAGTATTATTCAATACATTATCTATTAGTAACTCTATATCCACCCTATAGCTTGTGTGCCACACCATAATACTTCCTAAGGACTTTTTCGTACCGCATAATTTTTTCAGTTATTATCTACCCAGTTATCAGACTTCCTCTCACATTGCCTAAGAGAAAAATATAGTTTTTTAACCTCAATTTATTTAAGTTAAATCAATCAAAAATCATCTAATATTGTCATAATTATAATATTATCTCAAGTTTTTTTTGTTCAACTTCCTTTATCAGTTATTACTTATCAGTTAGGGAATTTCTACCCAAAGATCTAAAAACTGAAGTTCACAGTTGAGACCCAGGAGGCTAGCTATTAGGCAAGAATTTTGAGTTGATAGCTAGTCAACTATTTCCTAACTCTTCCGCTTTCTCCTTTGCTGCCAGGACAGCCTCAATAATAGCAGAACGAAAACCCGCACTTTCTAACTCAGCAATTCCAGCAATAGTTGTGCCCCCTGGACTTGTCACCCGATCTTTCAACTGTGCCGGGTGCATTCCTGACTCCTGCAATAAAACCGCTGTTCCCAGAACAGTTTGCAATGCCAATTGATAAGCGATCGCCCTAGGTAAACCAGCACGAACACCCCCATCTGTCAAAGATTCTATAAAAATTGTTACATAACCAGGTCCCGAACCAGACACTGCCGTAACTGCATCCATTAAACTTTCTGACACTTCAACTACCTGACCTATAGATGCTAAAATACAAGTAGCTAACTCCCGATGTGATGGTTGAACATTTTTCCCCAGAGCGATAGCGCTCATACCTACACCCACTGTTGCTGGAGTATTCGGCATAACTCTAACCACAGGTTGCCCACAGAAAAATGCTTCCAGCTTTTGCAAAGGCACACCAGCCATAATAGAAATTAGCAAAGGTAAAGTTGTTGTCTTACCAGCAACTTGCCAGTCTCCCAACTGTGACACTACACTATCAAATATTTGAGGCTTAACTGCCAGCAATAAAACCTCCGTTGTACTTGTCACTACCAAACTATTATCTGTAGTCACTTGTACACCATACTCTTGTGTCAACAAATTCCGCCTTTGTTGCTGGGGGTCACTAACTAAAATTTCCGAGGGTAGATAAACATTTTGTTTAATTAGGCGGGATAGCAAAGCCTCTCCCATTACCCCACCACCTATTAAACCCAACTTAGTAATTGCCATTTTCAACCAAAAAAATAAATATATAAACTAGGAATTGGGGATGGGTATTTTTATAATAGAGTTGTTGGGAATTAAGCCCCAAAAATGGCTAAAACCCAAAATAAGTTGAGGTTTATGGGTGCTTTTAAGGATGAAAATGTTTAAAAACTTATAGAATAAGGTTTTAAACATTTTAAATTTTCCCACACCAAACAACTCTAATATAATTACTCTAACTAGAGAACTATATTTCAATTTTTAAATTAACCCCATACCCAAATTTCCTTTACTATTGTATCATTTGAATTTGCTCAGGTTGCCAAACTTGAGACCCAGAGTTAGGCACACGAGGGCGTGGTTGAGTCTGTGACATTTCGTTTACTAAACCTGTTTGAGTTCTCACCTGTACACAACTTGGTGTAAACAGAAAAATACTTTCTCCAATGCGTTCTTGATGACCATCAAGAGCATAAGTACCACCTGCTACAAAATCTACCGCTCTTTGGGCTTGTTCTGGGTCCATAATAGTTAAATTTAAAACCACAGATTTGCGCTCCCGTAAGGCACGAATTGCTTGAGGCATTTCCTCAAAAGTGCGTGGTTCTAAAACCACAACCTCAGACATTCCGTTTAAAGCTCCTGGCATTCCAATTACATTATTCATAACCGATCCCATTCCAGATTCTTGTTGAACAACTCCATTAATACCTGTTGTGCTAGCAGTTGTTGCAGTCGTAGCACTGGCCCGATTTCTTAATCGGCGGTTACTGCGACTTTCCTCCTGAGTAGGCACAGCAGCAGGAGTTTGCTGTTGTTGAGGATAAACATACTGTTCTCCTTCCATTTCATCGTAATCATATTCATATTCAACTGGCTCATTAAGTCCGACAAAATCTTTAAACTTGGACAAAAGATTATTCACTGTTAAAATTCTCCAATACTATTTCATTAACAAATACTAATAGTTACTAGAAACTTTAGTTAAATATAATATCAACTAATTTTTAGTTTGATTAGGAGTTATCCTAACTGGACGAACTACAACGCCCTCTATCCCTCCATCAAAAACTATTGGGATTACTTTTCTCATGATGTTGTATGACCCATTTATATCTGCATTTATCCTGATTTTTGAGCCTGATTCTAGGCACAGTCCTCTCCACCCTCGATAACCACTAAACTCATATTTTTTTCCATTTTCTTCTCCATATTTAGGGATATAATCTAATGACAAAAAACTAGCACTAGATGTATAACTTTTTTCACTTACAGTCACTTTTATTACTGCTATTTCTCCCTTGTATTTTAACATTTCTACAAAACGACTATGAGGTATATTTACAAATGATTGATTATTTTTTTTCTATCTATTATTTACCCAGTGTTTCCAGAAGGGCTTTTGGACGATAATTAATTTCCCAATTCCCCATTCCTCTAAATCATTTATTATCCATCTGCTACAGAAAAGAAAATAATTTTTTATTTGATTATTTCGTTTAGCTGTTAATCTTTAAATCTGATTTGATGCCCTCAACTCCTCTTTCAATCTACTCTACAATTTTGCCCTCGTTTTGTTATAGAATTGGTTAATACTTTTTAACAGCTGTCCGTTAACCAGGATCGGTGTAAACTCTTTTTAGTTTGATGTTAACGCCGCTAAATTATTTACTCCTATATCAATAGCTACTACTGCTTTAGAATTGTTTAGAGCAAATTCGTTTAGTAATTCATACACCACCTCAATTACATACCGTTTTAGTCTCGCAATTATTCTCACACAAGTAATATTTTCTACCTGAATCAAGAATTATATATCTATTTTTGATAATTTGATTTTCCCTTGATTCAGACTTAGCTTACTAATGGCTTAGATGATATAAAGTAATAAATTTCTCCCTTTAATTTTATCTTTATATTTTTGCAGTTTTGGTTGCTCTGTAAATTTATTTGGGTTTTCTCTGTAGGCTTTATTAGCCACTAAAAAACTCTGCCAATTTTTGTCTAATATTCTTAGTATTTGTTGAATTAATTTACTTGGTAATAATCCATAATATGGACTATTTTTGAATTGATGATATATCTGATTATAGTTCAGATAATTTTTGTTAAAAATCAAAGATTGACGTACCAAATAATTAGCATAGTTATAGATATTTTTAGAAAGAAAACAAAATTTATCTATCTCTTTCCCATGTTGATGACTTTCTTTAATTATATGTCTCTCAACTAATCTCATTAGTTAACTATTCAATTATTTTTTCCGTTTTTCTTTTACTTCTTGTTAATCTATAAACTCAGGTATAAAATAATATAATTATTACAATTAAATAAAACGTTATTTTTTACATATTAACAGGTTAAAATTGCGTGGATTATTTAGTAAATCCAATAAATAAGATATAACCAACCCATATTTTGACTTTTTTAACCCGTTTGATAGTATACTATATTTTTTTAAGTTATCTTAGATAAAGTATCAGTCTTTTTTATTCTTTCTTTCGCCAAATAAAATTCTACCTAGTCTCACAATAGTAGTACCGGCAGATATAGCTAAATTATAATCTTCTGACATTCCCATTGAAAGCTCTTGGGTTTTTAGGTGAGAAAAATTCTTTTCCCTAATTTCGAGAGCTAACTCCTTAGTTTTCTGAAATACGGATAGAGTTTGTAAATCGTCTAATCCCTGGGGTGGAATAGTCATTAAACCTTTAATTTTCAGATGTTGACATTGATTTAACTCTTCCAAATCACTCATTAATTCTGTTATTGTCCACCCATATTTGTTAGGGTCAGGCAAAATTTTAACTTGCAGACAGATATTGGGACTATAACAAAACTGTTCTGCTAGAGCATTAAGGCGTTTGGCCAGTTTCAAATTGTCTACAGAATGAATCCATTGAAACTGCTTTAAGGCTTTTACTACCTTGTTACTTTGCAAGTGGCCAATTAAGTGCCAGGTAATATCTGGTAAATCTTGTAGTTGAGCTTGCTTTGCTTCTGCTTCTTGAACTTTATTTTCCCCAAAATCTCGTATTCCTGCTGCATAGGCAGTACGAATAGTATCAACTGATACCTGTTTAGTTACAGCAATTAACCGTACTGACTTAGGTAAATTAGATTTAATGTTGGTAATACGTTCAGCAATTGACTCAACCATTTCATCTTTAGACTTAAGAATATTCTATTTATAGTGACATACTCAATAGCTGATTACAAGAATATGGGCTAGGCTTCTTGGCGAGTAAGTTAACCGAGCCAAGAAGAAATGCCCAACTGCTTCGTGCAATTCATTCAAAAGGTATGAATTCTATTGAACTCCTTTATATCCTTCAAAATTTGGTGTTGGTAATAAAATCTTTTAGTAAAACCTTGACTTGATTTTTGGCATTAATTGAAGCATTTAAGTCATGTCCAATGTATCAATTAAGGACAAGCATTCATTGAATATCAATTTTATTCCCACTAATCAAATCTTTGAGCCTTTGATGTCGGTGACAGCCAAAACATTTAATTATATTAAAGTCTCAGCATTTCCAGGGTTTTATCTATTGTTTCTACTTGACTTTTTATTGAACGTAATTTGTCTTGGTAGGACAACTTCATTTCTTTTCCTCCAGAGGTACTGATAACTGACCAAGGAGTATTATTGAAAAGTATTTTTGTGAACCTGCTGGAGCTTTTGGTAATCATCCGTTTGACGATTACGACGTAGCAGGCGAAGACGAATTTCTACCATTAAGCGTGCGTCGGAGCGACTCACTGGTTCAAATTTTATAACACCTATTTCATTAGTCACTACTAAAAAAAATAAGCGTTGAGCATAAAGCGTTGTAAACAATTCTTTCTTGTTTTTCTTGTTCTCAATCTCAATTAAGCACACCCTATATAAAAGGCCAAAATTAGGATGGTTCATGTAAGTTTCGTTGGTCATTTAGGCTTAAAATCAGCAGATAATCACAAAATTTGCAAGGAGTTTAGTGGCCTTTGTCAATTGACAGACCCTCTTATTTTAGATTTTAGACTTTTTTACTTTCTTGACGTTAGTAATTGATGATGATGATTTATCTGCAGGAGTAGAACTTTCTTGCCTATCCCGTTGAGGACAACTAAAATTTAATTGTCCCTAAAAGAGAAACTTCATCCCCTTCCAAACCAACGCCATTTTCTTAAATACTTTTAGTAAAGAAATATATCTGTAATATATTATTTTTTCTGAAAATTATTATTGTTTGACATTTAGTTATGAATCTCAATCTGCAATTTTGATCTGAAAAATATTAACAATATTAATCAGAAACTAAAACTAAGTATCTCACAGCTCTTTTCACAAAAATTTTATTTTACTATTATATAATAATATCAGATAATTACTTATATAGATAAGGCTACCAATGTAGCACGGCAAAAATTTACTCCCGGGAGCGACCTCTACCGTTGTAGGCCATAATAATTGAACCGTAGGCTGTCCTAGTTCAATTTCCTAGCCATAAATCATAATGTATATTTTATTTTTTTTTAACTTTGTCCTCCCCAAGCCAACCTAAACCACCAGAATAACACTAAACTACCCAATACTATCAAATCTAATGGCTTTAACTTTAGATTGTGCCATTCTACTTTATGTGTGTTAGGAGTGGTAAAACCTCGTACTTTCATTGCACTAGCAATTTGATCTGCTCGCAATAACAAATTTTCTAATAATCTTTCTACTACTATTAGCCATACCTGAGAAGCTTGTCGGAGTCCTAATTTTTTCCAATTAATTGCTCTAGTTTGAACAGAACGAACTAAATTTTGTATTTCCTCTAAAACTAAAGGTATAAATCTTAAAGATAGAGTTAAAGTTAAACTTATTTCAGTTACAGGTAAGTTGAATTTATTGAGAAGTCCCATGAGATATTCTATACCTGCTGTAATTTCCTCTGAGGCTGTAGTTAAAAGATACAGGTTAGTACTATAAATAACTGTAAATAATAAAGTGGCAATACGAATGCCTAAATCTACTGAACGACGGGTTATGGTAATTGGATTTTGTTGAAAAATGATGTAGCTATAAGAGGTGGGTTGAGGTAGCTTATTTAATTTTGGGCTTTCTCTTACCGTTTGTGGAACAGTTTCTTTTCCGAATATTTCAAAAATGTTTTTCCAAGTTTTTGGTTCTGATGCTAATTCTAAGTTAGGGGTTAGTTGAGCAAAAATTAGTTCATCTTTTGGTAAGCGTGGTTGATAGTTAATTGAAAGTCCATCAGGAGCGATCGCTGCACTCATAACAAATATTAAAGAACAGAACATTAATAACCAACCCATTTGTTTTTGCCAAACTCGTAAAGGAATTGAGGCAGTAAATGTTAAAATAATTAATATTGCGACTAATATTAAACGCCATGAAGAACTACCTAAAACAGGGCTGAGAAGAAAACTCATTAGCCAGATTAATTTAACTCTAGGGTCAAGTTTATGTAGCCATGTTATGGGTTTTTCTAGATATAATCCTAAAGGTAGCGATCGTAATAAATCCATATTAATTAATCAAAGGTGAAAAGTTAAAATACAAAAGTAAATTTGTAGGGGAGTAGTTTTTATACTATAGGAAATTATTAACTCATAACAATTTAATCAGACAATTGTACACTTGGAGTTAAGCTATAAATTTCTGTAATGAAAGTCCTTATAGAATCAGGGTAACCTACCTATCTCTATCATTATTTACCTTATTTTATTTGTATCAAATCTGCTTAATTCGGCTTCCAAAAATATTTTACCTTCAGCCGAGCCTACAAATACTCCTAAGTTCTCTTCCCTCCCAAATTCTAAGTTCTGGGTTGTGACCCCTAATTAACTATTTAATTATACTAATGCTACCAGATTTGAACTTATTTCTTCCTCCTTCCCTCCTCAAAAGACAATTTCGGGATGAACTAACTCAAAACCTTCATTTCTCAATTTTTGATTTGATACCCTAGCATTAAAAGGACGTGTTGAAAAAGTGGAGTCATCCCAATAAATCTGTCCTAAACCCTGATATTTGTGTAAACCATCAAGTAATTCTCGACTTATCATCGGTACATTATTCACCAAATTGTAAATACCCTGCAACTGTTTCTTCTTAGCAAACTCCAATGCTTCCACAATATCATCTAAATGAATCCAGTTTGTGACATCATTCCCACTGCCGGGGCGAGTTTGGCCTTCCCACCTACTAAAAATTTTCACTAACTCCCGACCTGGTCCGTAAATTCCTCCTAAACGCAGGATACACACTCGTTGCTGGGGAGTGGATGCCGATAATAACACCTGCTCAGTTTCATGGAGAATTTTTCCACCTTCAGTAGCAGGGGTAACAGAAGAATTTTCATCTACCCACTCACCATTTTTATCACCATAAACTGAGTAACTACCTGTATAAATTATTTGTTTGACAGTAGGAGTTTTTTTTAAGGCAGTTAAGAGAGTTTCGGCAGTTTCTAGGTAAGTTTGTTTGTACCCAGTACGATAGCGATCGCCTACACTCAACAATACTACTTCTTGATTTTGCAATACATCCTTCATTGCGTTAAAGTCATTGCCTTTCATTACTACTACTTGTTGTGTTATATTTTGTAATTCTGAAACTCTTTCAGGAGTAGTAGTAGTTATAATCATTTTATGACCTTTCTGACTCCACAACTTGGCAACTGCACTGCCTACATAACCACAACCAATAATTGCAATTTTCATTCTGTTTTTCCAGATATTACTTACTTTTGATACTATACCTGATTAAGTTAAAATAAGAAATTCCTTACTATAAAACTCCTACAGGGATCTTTAAAACTTAGGGGATATAGCTGTCGCACTTGCTTCCTGAAGCTAATCTTTTGAGCATTAGTTGTATCAAAAAAGATTAATAGTAGGCCATAGCCTTTTCGGTGAGTTCCCATCAAATTTTTTTAGTCTCAAACATCTTTCCATCCAGAAGGTAAGTTTTTTGTATAACCTATATCGTTTTAACTGGAACCAATCCCATTTTTCCTCCTTTTTCTTTCTCCACTTTTGATAGTTTGGGGGACAGTTGAAATTTAATCTTGGTCATAAATTGCTGAGTAAATTTTCTTTAACTTCTGTATAAATTTTTCGCAGTGGTATCCATTATTAACAGGACTTACGCAAGTACGCTATATATAGCGTACTGTCGATATGAAATTCTCCATACTATAATTAGTTTTTTTTCAGATAGATATTACTTTTAATGTATCTTTAAACAAAGTTACAATTAGGTTAAATTAACTTGCTAAAAAGCTTTAATTATTAGATGATAATGACAGGATTATATTAGTTCAAAAATATGAATTTTAATTTTGTTGACTACTGTCAATATTTACTTAAATCTCACACAAATTTTACTATAACGCTACGCCGCAAATCCAGAGTGAAAATATTAGCCATGATACAATAAATCGCTATTTAAGAGCAGAGTCTTTAAATTCAGAAGATTTATGGCGAAATGTTCAAGAAGAATTTGTTTGGTGATACCGAAGCTTATTTAATTTTTGATGACACAGTAATTAATAAAAAGTATGGATATAATATTGAACTTACACGAGGACAATATAGTGGTATAGGTTCATCAAGTTGTTTGCGTTCTATCAGCTGCGAAGTTCGTGGGTCTTGGAATAGTTAATTGTGTATATTTTAATCCCCAAAATGAACAATTATGGATTATAGATTATAGAATTTATGACCCAGATACTGACAAGAAAACAAAAATAGAAGAGTGTTGAAGAAATGATACTTAATGCCATAAATAATAAGAAAATACCATTTAAAACAGTATTAATGGATTTGGGTATGCAACACAAAAATTAATGGGATTAATAGATAATGATAGAAAAATTTACTACTGTCCTTTAAAAAGTAATCGCGCGCGTTGATGATACACGAGGTGCAGAAAAATACAAAAAAGTTCAAGATTTAAATTGGAATGAAGCTGAAAAAAAGTCAGGAAAAATAATTCTAATTAAAGGGTTTCCACTCTGCCAAAAGGTGAAAATATTTTGGATTAGGTGTATCTGCCAACTTCAGCAGAATATATTGTCACTAATGACTTGACTCAATCATCACTCTTATGATGTAGAGTTTGAATCTCAAACTAGATGGAAAATCGAAGAATTTAATAGAGAAATTAAGCAATTAACAGGTTGAGGATTTTGTCAGTGTCGTCTGCGAATAATTCAGAAAAATCATATTGTTTGTGCAATGTTAGTGTGGAACTTCTTCAAAAGATTTGCTACTAAAATAGGCAAAAGTATTTATCAAGTTAAGCATGAATTATTATCAAAATATCTAAGGGATCAATTGAAAAATCCTTCAATTAAAATGAAAGTTATTTGACTTGAAAAACTCAAGGTTTTTTGAGTCAAAATAGTTAGGCGATTGCTAACGCAAAGCTCCGCTAACGCACATGACTATAGTGAAGTTCGTCGAAGTTGTCATGCGCTATATATAGTGTCTTTGCGTAAGTCCTGATTAAGTAAAATATCTATTTTACGAATGTTTACAGGTTTAGGTTTAAAGTAGTCAATATTATCTGACAACATTTCAATTAATCCCTCGTCATCATCAGTTTGTGATGACACATATCCTACGGATAAAAAAAAAAGAAAGCCTAAGCTATATATTGCTAAGTGTTTCCTAAATTCCATTAGTAGCTTACAAGAAACAGAATGGAATCCATTGGACTTTACACTAGCATTACAGGTATTTTTTACTGCTTGTAAATCAATAATTATTACAGTTGTTCTGGACCCCTTTTTTTTAACTTGTTGACTGACTTGAAAGTACAATACATTTCTAATTTTATCAATTAGCCCTGTTATTCAATAGATTTCTCTATGTATAGGGCAAGTTTTCTTTTTTTTTGGCAATAACGGTTCAATCAGAATCCATTATTAATCTTTTACAATGCTTGAATATGACATTTACCTACCTGTTGGTTAAATACTTGGGGATCGCTACTTAGTATAACCATTTAACTCATAAGTCTAAAGGTAACGGCAGAGTCATCGCCTGTTATAAACTTTAGAATTCCTGTTATTTGGATATTTACGACTATTGAGATCCAAATTTTGTTTTTTTGAGCTAAAACGCATTTTGCAGTTCATCAAAGGTGAGCAATTTCAGGATCTCTAAAGTTTTCTAGTTTGAATATGTGTTTCTGCCAGCTATACCTAGTTAAGCACCATGTTGTGGGAAATAACAGTCACTTTCTCAATGGCTCGGAATCATAAACTATTGAGGGATATTTTTCTGCAAAACTCTTTAAGACTATAACTATAACTGATCAAACAGGGGTTTTTCACACATTAACCGCCACACTCACAACACAAATAACTCTGTTTTACCTGACGATGGCCTTTTTTTTTATTACTTTATAGCTTTGACAATAAACATCTCCAAAATAGAAAATAAGGTAAAATTATCAAAACCATTTATGTATAAAGTCTCCCAAATGAATCCAACTTTAGAATATATTTATAATCATCCAAAAGAAACAAAAAGAATTATTGGCATTACTTATGAACAGCTAATAAAATTAATAGCAAAGGCCCAAGTAATAGAATCAGAGAAAAAGGAGGCGATCGCCAAAACAGAAAAAAGATTAATTAAAGCAGGTGGAGTCAGAAAAAAGAATTTAACAAAGGAAGAAGAAATAATTTTAACGTTATTTTATTTACATCAAATACCAAGTTTTCAAACATTAGGAATTAACTTTGGTATAAGTGAATCAAGTGCTAATAATATTTTTCATTACTGGATAGATATTCTCAGAGAATTACTGCCAGCAAGTTTATTAGAACAAGTAAAAAAAAAAGAAAATGAATTGGAATGGGTAAAGGAGATATTAACAGAATTAGAATTAATTGTAGATAGTACAGAACAAAGTAGAGAAAGACCAAGTGAATATAAAGACCAAGAAAAATATCAAATATGAAAAAAGAAAAATCATACTTTTAAAAATCAAATAATAACGACACCAAAAGGAACAGAAATAGTAGATGTAATAGTAGGAGAAAAAGGTCCAGTAAGTGATGTAAAAATATTAAGAAAACAACAGGATAAATTTGATAAAAAACAAAGGTTTCAAGGAGATAAAGCTGATGAAGGAGTAGAAAGAACTACTACACCAAAAAAGAAACCAAGAAAAAAAGAAATGCCGCTAGAAATCAAAGAAGAAAATCAAGAAAAAGCCAGAAAGAGAATATTTGTAGAACATATAATAAGATTAATTAAAATATTTACAATTGCTAGAGAAAGATTCAGATTAAAAGATAATAATTATCAAAAAGTAATCTTAACAATATGTGGTTTAGTGTGACTAAGAATTGGCTCTTTTATATTAGTATAAACCATCAAAAGCCGAGATAAAAATAATAAATCAAAGTACAATAAATATTTGAATTAGTAACATGAAGTATCTCTGATGCCCATAAAACTGTACAAATTAACTATCTTCATAAGTAGCGATCGCACCACTAAAGATAGTTAGGATAAATGTTTGAGTATTTTTGGAGATGTCTAATAAGGAAAATCCATTTCTTAATAAAATTCTAGAATATCATTTTCTATAATGCAACACCAGTGAAAAAGTATATTGTTCATGGACTGTTTAAATTAATTCCAGAATTATAACTTTTGTTGCATAAACTTTGAAAAATTAATTGGTTATAAAAATAGATATCTAACAAATAAAGATGATGCCATGATCACAGTTTAAATGCAAAACAGCAAATCGGATTTTATCTGGGGTTAAACTTAGGTAGAACTTATTCTAAATATAGGAGAGAGACGATTATATTTTACTTTTTTCTAAAAGTACAGATCAAAATATTTTTAACAGTGGGGGAATAAGAGTAAATCGTAGCTTTGAATAAATAGAACTGCGACTGACTGGTTTAGCAGTAAAGTATGATAATTGAACAAAACAAATTGTTAATAAGCAACAATAAATGTTATTATAATTAATTCACAGTATTATTTATACTTAAACAGTCACTGGAGCAAAAAAATAGACTCAAAAAAGACAACTCAACTATTTTACATTAAAAAGGTATAGACCTGCGTGGAAGCAAAAGTTTTTGTCATAGCCTTATGGTATCAAGGTAATTCCCTTGTCTATAATTACTTTGATGAATTTTTTAACCAGAAGATGTTTAAGTACTACTAGTAAAACGTTGAATTGAAGTTAGGGTTTCAATTAATTATGACTACACAAGTATCACCGAAAATCAATAGCCTTGGAGACTGGGCATCCTTAGCGTTTAAAAAGTATTTTTATAAAACTCTCAAACATGAAGCAGAGGTACTTAAAGATCAAGATCCAGAACAACTCCATCAAATGCGGATAGGTATGCGTCGTTTGCGCTTTGCAGCTAAAGGTTTTAGACCTGTTGTAGCTTTGCCAAAAGCTGCTAAAAATCAAAGAATTGGTAAAATTGCTCATTGTTTAGGAGGTTTAAGGGATTTAGATGTGCTTTTAGAAGCTCTAGAAAATCAATACAAACCAAATTTACCTACTTCAGAACAAGTCGAACTAGATAAAGCTTTGCAAAAGTTACTAAAACAGCGTCATCAAGCTTTTAAGAAAGTACAAAAAATTCTTGGACATCAGAGTTATCTAATGTATAAGCAGAAATTTCAGGAATGGCTAGATAACCCAATTTACAAAGATGTTTCTCAACTACCCATTCAAGGAGTATTACCAGATTTATTATTACCTGAAATTAGTCAATTATTTCTTCATTCAGGTTGGTTAGTAGGGGTAGAAAAAGAGAATTTAGAAACAAGTGATAATCATAATTTCTTGCTACAAAAAACTAATTCCAAATATCAAGTCATTAAAATTAATAATGATATTTCTGCTATAAATATTAGTGATGCTGAGGAAGAAAGGCTACATAGTTTGCGTAAGGAAGTCAAGCGAGTTCGTTACCAGATGAGTTTGTTTACTGAATTTTATGGTTCAACTTATGAGGCTTATTTAAAAGATATGAAAGAACTCCAAGAATATCTTGGTGATATTCAAGATAGTGCAATTATCAGAAAATTTCTGGAAAATATCTGGCACACTAACATTGAGAAAGTTCTTCCCAACTTAGTTATGCAACTAAAACACAGCCGAGAGAAAGCCTTGCGCAAATGGCAAGTTTTGCAAAGACGGTATCTTAATATTCAAGTTCGACAAAATTTTCGCTCAGAATTATTGCGACCTTTGAAATAAAGAGCAGATAAGTTGATATTTTTAGCCAAGAATAGACAACAGCTTAGATTTAAGAATTCCTTTGGAGAAAATTTCTGTAAGCATTGCTTTGATAGAGTTATGTCTATTTTTGAACGCCCCTGTTACTAGATATAATGTTCTAGTTAATTTGATTGAAGGGTGCTTTGACGCGATCACAGATCTGATCATAATTATAATGGGACACTCATTACAGAGCAGCCTACCAAACTGACAATTTAATATTATCAGGACTTACGCAAGTACGCTATATATAGCGTACTGTCGATATGAAATTCTCCATACTATAATTAGTTTTTTTTCAGATAGATATTACTTTTAATGTATCTTTAAACAAAGTTACAATTAGGTTAAATTAACTTGCTAAAAAGCTTTAATTATTAGATGATAATGACAGGATTATATTAGTTCAAAAATATGAATTTTAATTTTGTTGACTACTGTCAATATTTACTTAAATCTCACACAAATTTTACTATAACGCTACGCCGCAAATCCAGAGTGAAAATATTAGCCATGATACAATAAATCGCTATTTAAGAGCAGAGTCTTTAAATTCAGAAGATTTATGGCGAAATGTTCAAGAAGAATTTGTTTGGTGATACCGAAGCTTATTTAATTTTTGATGACACAGTAATTAATAAAAAGTATGGATATAATATTGAACTTACACGAGGACAATATAGTGGTATAGGTTCATCAAGTTGTTTGCGTTCTATCAGCTGCGAAGTTCGTGGGTCTTGGAATAGTTAATTGTGTATATTTTAATCCCCAAAATGAACAATTATGGATTATAGATTATAGAATTTATGACCCAGATACTGACAAGAAAACAAAAATAGAAGAGTGTTGAAGAAATGATACTTAATGCCATAAATAATAAGAAAATACCATTTAAAACAGTATTAATGGATTTGGGTATGCAACACAAAAATTAATGGGATTAATAGATAATGATAGAAAAATTTACTACTGTCCTTTAAAAAGTAATCGCGCGCGTTGATGATACACGAGGTGCAGAAAAATACAAAAAAGTTCAAGATTTAAATTGGAATGAAGCTGAAAAAAAGTCAGGAAAAATAATTCTAATTAAAGGGTTTCCACTCTGCCAAAAGGTGAAAATATTTTGGATTAGGTGTATCTGCCAACTTCAGCAGAATATATTGTCACTAATGACTTGACTCAATCATCACTCTTATGATGTAGAGTTTGAATCTCAAACTAGATGGAAAATCGAAGAATTTAATAGAGAAATTAAGCAATTAACAGGTTGAGGATTTTGTCAGTGTCGTCTGCGAATAATTCAGAAAAATCATATTGTTTGTGCAATGTTAGTGTGGAACTTCTTCAAAAGATTTGCTACTAAAATAGGCAAAAGTATTTATCAAGTTAAGCATGAATTATTATCAAAATATCTAAGGGATCAATTGAAAAATCCTTCAATTAAAATGAAAGTTATTTGACTTGAAAAACTCAAGGTTTTTTGAGTCAAAATAGTTAGGCGATTGCTAACGCAAAGCTCCGCTAACGCACATGACTATAGTGAAGTTCGTCGAAGTTGTCATGCGCTATATATAGTGTCTTTGCGTAAGTCCTGATTATGTCTGCCTGAATACTTATACTTTGGTAAATGTTGGCAAAGGGTAAAAGGGTGAAAGATTTCTTCCAATTAAAACTTAATATTAGAGTTGTTGGGAAATAAGGTTAAATTAAGTTAAGAAAAAATTGGTGCTGAGAAATGCTAAATATAAAACGGGCCTTAAAAGATGATAGGTTACTCAGAGCATTAACACCAATTAAATCGTAAAGCATTTCAATTCTTACTCTTAACCTTTACTCAAATATATGAGCAAATATTGAGGAACAAACCTCGTCAACGCTCTGTTGGAGTAGGCCTTTTGGCTCGTTTACCCACTGTTGAAGACAAATGATTTTATATCCTCTTCTACTTGAAAAGTTATCCCACCTTTGATTTGGCTAGTATTCTGTTTGACATGGACCGTAGCCAGGCACATTATTGGGCTCATCGCTTACAGCCTATATTAGAAGCAACCTTGGGAGAAAAAAAAGCACTACCAGAACGCCAAATCAACAGTTTCCAAGCATTTATAGAATGTTTTCCTTGAGTAGAAGGAGTAGTAATGGATGGCACAGAACGGCCTATGCAACGACCCAATGACTCAGAAAAACCAAAACTGAATTATTCAGGAAAAAAAAGCGTAATACCTGTAAACACCTAGCAGCAGTAGACCAAAACAAACAAGTGCTGGTATTGAGCCAAGATCGAGTTGGAAAATTACATGAGGAAGAAATTACATGAGGAAGAAAAGTTGATAGGAAATATACCAGGGGAGATACTAATTGAAGTTATGAGTGGGTTTCAAGGTATTCAACAGCAATATAAAAATATCCACATACCCCATAAGAAACCAAAAGGGGGAGAATTAATAGCAACAGCAACGCCTTGAAAATCGGACATTAAGTCAATAAGCGGGTGATATGTGAAAACGCCTTTGCGGGTATCAAGGGCTATGGGGCTGTTAATCAGATTTACCGTAATTATAAGTATGATTTTGATGACAAATTAATGTTAACAGCAACTGGAATATGGAACCTGTAACTGATGGCAGCATAAATAATAAAATCACGCTCTCAAAATTGATTAGTTTGATTTTTATTGTTCGCGCTCCCTAAGTTATTTCCCAAGAACTCTATTATAGATTATTAGAAATAAGAGATATATATTAACAAAAAAACTTGAAAATTACATATCTCAATCTTGCGAATCTGTCAATCTAAGTTAATCTATTGAACTTAGTTAATTTTTTTTACTTTTGTTGCAATTTTTTGGGCAGTTTAATATTTTTACTTAATACTTAAAGCACAAATAATAGACTAATTTAGTTTGATATTAATGAATTATTGATGCTCTGTAATCTCATCGCCATGCTTTTCACCATCTTATAATATTATGGCTGTGGCGTTAGTAAAGGTTGATTTTATGGTAGCTACTGTAGTTAGTACAAAAATTACAAATAGTCAGGAAACTTTGATAATTCAAAACCCAAAGTTAGGTTTATCTCTTTGCGGTAATATTTCAATTCCTGGAGATAAATCAATTTCTCATCGCGCTTTGATGTTAGGAGCAATAGCTCAAGGCCAAACTAATATTCAAGGTTTACTCTTAGGAGCTGATCCCTACAGTACTGCTGGATGTTTTTCACTTCTTGGGGCGAATATTTCCCAACTTAATTCGGAGTTTGTACAAGTTGATGGAGTGGGTCTTTTAAATCTTACAGAACCATCTTGCGTTTTGGACTGTGGTAATTCAGGCACTACAATGCGACTAATGTTGGGAATTTTAGCATCCCATCCTGAACATTTCTTTACTGTGACAGGGGATAGCTCCTTAGTACAACGTCCAATGTCTCGTGTTATTCAGCCACTCACAGAAATGGGGGCTCAAATCTGGGGTAGAAAAGGAAACAGCTTGGCACCTTTAGCAATTCAGGGACAAAAGTTACGACCAATTCATTATTATTCTCCCATTGCTTCAGCTCAGGTGAAATCTTGTATTTTGTTAGCTGGTTTAATGGCAGAAGGGAAAACTACGATAACTGAACCTGCTCTTTCACGAGACCATAGTGAAAGAATGTTAAAAGCTTTTGGAGCAGAAATTCAAGTGGACCCAGAAACAAATAGTGTGACGGTAACAGGTCCGGCTCAACTTAAAGGCCAAGATGTAGTTGTGCCTGGTGATATTAGCTCCGCAGCTTTTTGGTTAGTAGCAGCAGCTATTGTACCTGGCTCAGAATTAGTAATTGAAAATGTTGGTGTTAATTCTACCCGTACAGGTATTTTGGAAGTATTAGAAAGAATGGAAGTAGATATTAGACAGGAAAATCACCGAGTTGTAGCAGGAGAACCTGTAGCAGATTTACGGGTATGTTACAGTTCATTAAAAGCTTGCGAAATTTCTGGTTCTATTATTCCCAGATTAATTGATGAAATTCCAATTTTGGCCGTAGCTGCTATGTTTGCTGAAGGGACAACAGTGATTCGGGATGCTGCTGAGTTGCGGGTCAAAGAAAGCGATCGCCTAGCAGTTATGGCCACCCAGCTCCAAAAACTGGGGGCTAAAATTATAGAACTACCAGATGGTTTGGAAATTACTGGTGGTGTTTCTATAACTGGTACAGATGTTGAGAGCAATGGGGATCATCGAGTAGCAATGAGTTTAGCGATCGCTGCATTGAATGCTACTGGCATTACTAATATCCATCATGCTGAAACTGTCAATATCTCTTATCCCAGCTTTGTTCAAACTCTACAACAAGTCTGTACTTCAAACATAAATTAGGTTAAAAATTACCCAAGTTTTAGGCATCGGCTAAATTATGAAAAATTAACCAATGCCTAAGTTTTAAAGTCCTTTCAAGTATGATTAACTATCAGATGGCCTATTACCTAGTATTTGCTCTTTCCAAGCTTTAATTTCTGCTGATAACTCCTGACGGTTAGAAGCACGAATTAGATACCGATATGTAAACCAGCCCGAATAGATAATACCAATTAACTCAAAAGTTGGAGCTAGCAGTGGAATATCATTTAATGATTCAAGTACTGCCAATATTACCTTGAAAGTAATAATGAGTCCTACAACTGTAACCAGAGTAAGAATTGGCTTTTTATATTGTCCAAAAAAACCACTAATAATTGCTGGTAATTCTGAGAATGTTTCTAAGAATTGGTTCTTGACATCTCCAAACTGATTAGATGTTTTTTCAGAATTGGAGACTTTAGCTAAAGAACCTGCTTCTGTAGCATTTATTTCTACTTGCTGTATAGTGTCTTGTTTTTGTTGCATAATAGTGCCCCTTCGTTAATAAGTTAATTATGACAAACATAGAGGTTTTCCATGATTTTATAGGACATGACCTACTTTACCTTGAAGTTATCTCTAGACTTAAACGTAAATCAAGAAAACTTGACATTGCCAGAATAATTGATCAAGTTGATATATCAGTGTAGTAAATCACAATTGAAGGAATAGATGTTAAATCCTTCTAAGTCCACTTCTCTATGCTCAGTCAACCTGGATCTATGGGCTATGGTTAAGTTTTTCCCATTTTAAACAGAGATTATGAAAAAAAGCAGGTCAGTTTTGGGCTGAGGCGCATCAAAATTATGTTCCAACCCCGGGTAATATAGCAATTCCCATAGCTATGAGGTACAGTAACAAGAATTGTTAAACCAATTGCGGATATCTTGTTAACTAATTTTTAATATAGTTGAGGTAATGGCATCAATTAAATCTTTATAATTTCTTGCTTTAACTATTCTTAGAATAGCTTTCGTCTTTGACTAAAAGTTTTCAATTGAAGAAAAATTAGGTGAATAAGGAGGTGAAAATAACAGACTAGCTCCAACTTATTCAATAACTTCTCTCACCATTTAGGAGAAATAAATTTTCCCATTGCCCATTATAACACAAGCTCCCTTCCATAGTCATGGGACTACTTCTTTAAGTATAAAAGTCTCAAAAGTTACTCCATTTACTGCTCCATCAATATTTCTTTTTACTACAACTTTTTCTCAAGATATAGCTCCTATCATTGAGATATTTTGTGCTAGTTTTTGAGGTTTTTATTCTCTGGTTCTTTTCCTTTTTAATGCTGTAGCATATAATTGAAGAATTCCCAAATTTACTCTTTATTCATCTATATAAACTAAATTATAGGCCTTTATCCCTCTGACTCTTTCCCAATATTCTACTCTCTTATATTGGAGTTGAACATTTTCTTTTTCAGCTGTATACAATATTTTTTGTGAGACTGTAGTTTAATTTTTCAGTTATCCAATTGATTGTATTTTTTCCTACTTTTACTCCTGTGGCTACTTCGAGTAATTCCCATGACTTCTCATTAGTTGCATCATTATTTTTCTCCATTATTTCTACTAAGATTAATAACTCTTCACTATTGAGCTGAGAAGGAGGACTTACTCTTTGAGGTAAAGGTTTAATATCTCCAGTTTCTTGATATTTTTTGGTTAAGGTTTGAATAAAATTTTGACTCTCTCCAAACCTATAAGCTAGATTCTTTATAGACATTTTTTCCGTAGCCACAAATTTCTACAATTTTTTTTATAAAGTCTATAGAATAAAGTTTCATCAGTTTCGCGATCGCTAAAAAATTAGCTCTTCTAGTGTACCTTATGACTATGGGAAATACTATAAAAATATTCATGCAAATATGATTATTTCTGCTCAATTGAGTATTTTTTGTTAAGAAACCCTGATTATTTAAGATCATCTGTTAATCAGCATCTCTTCCTAGCTGAAGCACCTCAATTAAAATAATAATCACAAATATTTTTTTCTCGAATCTTGAAAGGGGAGGCTATTAACCTAATTTTTTTTTAAGGAATATATTTTAGTACTACTAATACCAAAAGAATGTTACAAATAGTCGGAGTAAATGAAGAGAATTTAACAAATTTATTTTTGATTCAAAAGGAATATTAAAACGAACATAATCATATTTAAACTAAGTAGCTCAGTATTGGGCGTTGCACAGTGACAAATGATTAGGAGAATTGAGGAATGTGCCGATGTTTCAAATTGCCATGTTTCAAAAATAGATCAGCAAGCGCATTGACTTGCATAACATATCAATTGACTTGAAATAGCATAAAGTTTTATGATGCAACTTAACTAAGTAGTTTCTTAGACGGCAGTTTTCTAACTCTACTCAGGTCAAGGCTGTTTTACTGACCTTGTGATCGCGATCCTCAATTAAGCAAGGATAAACCTTGTAGCTATCAGTAATATAAAGAAAACAAGCTCAACCTTCAATCATCTGCCATAATATTGTCAAGGTCACAGCCCAGCGATCGCCTATAACAAACTTAATAATTCCTGACATTTGACTATTTACGACTGTCCAGACCCAAATTTTTTTTGAGGCTTTGAGCTATTTCAGGAGTTTCTAAGTTCTCTTCAGGCATTTGTGCTGCAGTAATTCCTACCCAGTTAAGCACTGTCCGACAGAGAAATACGAGTCACTCTCTCAATAGCTCGGAATCCCATGCTGTCAAGGGATATTTTGAAGCACAACTCTTTAATGTCATAATTATTAATAATACTTCATGATTTTAGTAACATTTTACTTTTTCTACTATTTCATACTGTTTGTACTAATAAAAATAATTTTGATGAAACTCTTGGCTATTGCTATTTCATTTTGATTTAATAAATCAGGAAAAGTTTAATTCCTAAGCACTTATTTCAATTGTGGAGTTAAGTGGGAAATTTTAAGCTTATATTTTTTTCAAGAAACAACAAATTTTGTTTTCGTTTTCTAGCATCTATGAATAAGCAACCGTCTCTAACTGTATGGGATAAAAGCATTACTTCCTTCTGCTCATACTCCTCAAAAGAAGTTAGTTATGCTGAGGCATTGATATCTAATGCTCGTGAACTTGTAGTAATAGATAAGGGTGTTGATGACTATCAACAGTTACTTCATAGTATTAAACCTGGTATTGATGGGGTAGTTTTAAACCCAGATAGGGATGGTGTTCAACAAATTACTCAGGTTTTACGGAACTATCGAGGGGTTGAAACTCTACACATTTTGTCCCATGGTTCCCCTGGATGTTTATACTTAGGAAATACTCAACTAAGCTTAGAAACTCTAGATAAATATGGTGAAGACCTACAAAAGTGGTTTATCGAAGTTCCCTCAGCAAATTTACTGATCTATGGTTGTCAAGTAGCTGTAGAAAATACAGGAACAGAATTTCTGTCAAAAGTACAAAGTTTAACCAAAGCTAATATTGCTGCTTCTGCCAACTTGACAGGAAATGCTATCTTGGGTGGTGACTGGGAACTAGAAATTACTTTGGGTCAGGGAGAATTTGCTCGCGCTTTTACATCAGAAAGTTTAGCAGATTATGCTTCAGTATTAGATACTGGTAACTTTTTAGTATCTGGACTTCCCCCATTCGCTCAAATATGGATCGATAAGAATAACCCTTTCGCTAATGTGTCACTTACGGAAACGGAAGATAAAATCACCGCATCCTACAATGGGACACTAGATATTACTGATCAGATAAACGAAATTCTCACGAGACTTAACTTAACCCCCATTACTCAACAGATTAGTGCTACAAATCCTACTTTAATCATTGAAGGAACGGCTCAGAATCCTACGGGTTATAAATTTTCAGGGGAATTTTCTCCCACAGAAGCTATAGAATTTCTGGGTGATACCTTGGGAGTTGAATTACCCAATAACATCCAAGAGCAGCTCAACAAAGTGGGTAAGGTTAATATAAAACCCCTGAGTGGATCTTTTTTTGCCGTTCAGGCGATATAGCTACCGCCACCATCCTCTGCCAACGCCAATCTCTTCAGCATAAGTCTAACAAAACAAAGATTAATCTTGGTGGTGGCATTCTCAAGAGTTCCCATCAATTTTTTTGACTAAACTCTTACATCTTTCCATCCAAGAATTAGTTCTTTCAATGACCCATCTGATTAAACCCCTTTGTCCCTGCTTCTTCTTCGAGGGCTTTCGAGGGCTTAGGTGAGAGCTTAAACCGAATCTTGGTCATAATCGCTGGATAAATTTTTTTCAACTCAATGGCTTTGTTGTATAAAGATAGAAAATATGGTAACAATAAGCGTGTGGCACAAGAAACCTATAGTAAGGGTAGAGATGAGTAAGTCCAAGTCCAAGTCTAAGTACCTCTTCAGCAACTGGTCGTAGGTCTGATGCGTCCCTAAGACAGAGAGGGAGCCTCACATTTTGGTTGAATGATGAAGTCATAGAGCAGTGGGTAAATCAACAAAAAACTGGACGTAGGGGGGCATCAAATACCTATAGCAATACGGCCATTGAATTTATGGTCACTATACAATCATTGTTTGGTCTGGCCGGACGACAGACTGAAGGTTTTGTCGAATCTATATTTCAATTGATGGACTTAGATTTACCAGTACCAGACCATAGCACTGTATCCTGTCGCTTGCTCAAACTGAATATCCAACTGCCAGTTATACCAACTAATGAAACTATTCCGTACAGTAGTAGACTCTACAGGGGTGAAAGTTTACGGAGAAGGTGAATGGAAAACAAAAGTTCATGGTGTCAGTAAACGGCGTACATGGGGTAAATTACACCTAGGAGTAAATGAGGCTACAGGAGAGATTGTCAGTGGAGTAGTGACTACCAATGATGTCAGTGATTCACAAGCATTTTCTGAACTTGAGAAATGGAGTAGATGGGGAAATAGCCCAAGTATCAGGAGATGGAGCAGAGCACAAGTATAAATGTTACCAGAAAGCTAACCAACTAGGAGCAAAAGTAACAATTCCACCCAGGAAAAATGCAGTAATAGGTCAACACGGCAACTGCAAATGCCCACCTCATCCCAGAGATGAAAACCTCAGAAGAATCAGAAAGGTAGGACGCCAAAAATGGAAGCATGAAAGTGGTTACCATCGGCGTTCTCTATCAGAAACCACAATGTTTAGACTCAAAGTGAGCTTTGGAGGTCAGTTACGACGAGGAAAATTCGAAAGCCCAAGCAGTAGAGTTGTTCATACAATGTGCCATGCTGAACCGTATGATTCAAACAGGTAAACCCAAAAGTCACAAAGTGAAAATCTAGTTAACTTCCTGATGGAAGTTTTTGGCGATCACTACTTTCATGCAACAAAGCCCAACTCAATCGTTAATTTTTCCGGGTGATATCCGTCCTGTGGAGAAGAATAGTGATTTTAGGAATATTGACAGGTTTAGATTTGAAGTAATCAATATTGTCAGACAACATTTCAATTAATCCCACATCATCAGAGACTGATATTGCTTAAATGAGTAAAAAAAGGAAAACCGAGGCTATCTACTGCTAGATGCCGCTTGATTCCATTAGTACTCTGTAATAAAAATCCTTTCGACTCTGTACTTGCATTACAAGTATTTTTGATGATTAGTGAGTCAATGATGATTAAAGTTGTCCCGGAGCGCTTTTTTTTACCTTTTGACGCAGAAATCCCAATAGACATCTCCAAAATAAAAATTAAGGTATAATTGTCATGAAAAATTTGTAAAAACTATATACTAATGACTCAGATATTAGAATATATTAATAACCACCCAAAAGAAATAAAAAGAGTTATTGGGATTACCAATGAGCAATTTAAAAAAATATTAGGAAATGCTCAAAGACTTGCATTAAAAAAAAGACAGGCGATCGCTAGTCAAGAAAAAAGACTAATTAAGACAGGAGGAGTCAGAAAAAAAAGCTTAAAACTCGAGGAATAAATCATCTTAACTTTATACTATTTACGCCATTTCTCCACATTCCAAATACTAGGAATATACTTTGGTTTCAGCTCATCAACAGCAAATAATATTTTTCAGGCTTTGGATAGATATATTACAAGAGTTACTGCCTAGTAGCTTGTTAGAACAATTTCAAAAAAAAGAAGACGAATATTTATGGATACAATAAATTTTAACAGAACAAGAATTAATTGTAGATAGTACAGAAAAAAGCATATATAGGCCATACTCTGATGATAAACAGAAAAAATATTACTCTGGAAAAAAGAAAAACTATACATTAAAAAACCAAATAATAACGACAGAAAAAGGTACAGAAATAGTAGATGTGAATGTGGGACAAAGAGGTCCAGAAAGCGATGTAAATTTACTCATAAAACAACTTTCAAAATTTGATAAATAACAAAAATTTCAGGGAGATAAAGGGTATCAAGGAGCAGAGAGAACTATAACACCAAAAAAAAAGCCTAGAAAACAAGAAATGTCACCAAAAATGAAAGAAAATAACTTGAAATTAGCTAAAAAGAGAATCTTTGTGGAACATGTTATTAGGTTGCTCAAAATATTTGGAATAGTTAGAGAAAGGTTCAGATTAAAAGAATATAATTATGAAAAGGTAATTTTAACAATATGTGGTTTAGTCAGACTAAGAATAGGAGCATTAATATTAGCATGAACCCTACTATATGTAGAAAAGAAGATAACAAAAACAACAGCTCAATATGGTGAATAATAAACAGTAACTATCTCTAACACCATAAAGTATGTAAAAAATGACTATCTGGGGGATTAGGCGCTAATTCCTTGAAAAATAGTCACAGTAAGGGAAGTGGGTATTTTTGGATATGTCTAATGTAAAACATCTCTAATCTTCTCAATTACCCCTTCCAATATGCCATTGTTTGTAGTGCCAAAATACCGTCGAATAAGGAGGTAAATGCTTGGGTAAATCACACCAGTTACAACCATTCTGAAGTTGGTAGAGAACACCATCCAATATTTCTCTTTTAGTCCATTTGGGGGGAAAAGTTCTTTTCTTTTTGGGTAACAGGGGTTCAATTATAACCCACTCCTCATCTGTCAAGCTACTAGAATATGGCATTTTCTATCCATTATAGTCTTTCAGAAAGATCCAAAATGGCTTCTATAGAGCGTTTTCCTGGAGTAGAACGAGTGGTAATGGATGGCATAGAACCGGCAGTGCAACGACCAACGGGCTCAGAAAAACAAAAACTGAATTATTCAGGAAAAAAAAGCCTCTATCTCGCAAACATCTAGCAGCAGTATACCAAAATAAGCGAGTGTTCTTGTTGAGTAAGGCAAGAGAGGGAAAGTTACATGACTTGAAACTCCTACACCAGGAAAAGTTGATAGGAAATATACCTGTGGAGATACCAATTGAAGTTATGAGTAGGTTGCAAGGTATTCAACATCAGTCTGAAAATATCAGCATACCCCATAAAAAACAAAAAGGGGGAGAATTAACAGCAATAGCAAAGCCTTAAAAATCAGAAATTGAGTCAATAAGCGGGTGATATGTGAAAACGCCTTTGCAGGTATCAAACGCTATGGGGCTGTAAATCAGATTTACCGTAATCAAAAAAATGATTTTGATAACAAATTAATGTTAACAGCAACTGGGTTATGGAACTTGTAGCTGATAGCAGCATAAATAGCTAAAGTCACTAACCAAAATTGCTCGGTTTAAGTTTTCATTTTTCCCTAAGGGACTAGCGGATAAATAAGACAGCGAAGAGAATGGTAAAATTGTGATGTACTATTTAGGCAATGTTTCAGAGGGCAGCAAAAAGGGTTTGTAATGTTCTAATTCGTCAGCTAAAACTTTAACTCCAGTTTGATAAGTGGTCTCAACTAGGTGGATAATTGGCGCAACACCCTTCCAGCCGGGTTTCAAGCAAATTTAAAATAGCCCCATTCCAGTAGTTTTCGTTCGACAGCCCAACATCGTTCTATAGGATTGTAATTACTATGGTAAGGAGGATAGTAGATTAGGCGAATTCTCAAGCCAGTCCCATGATAAAATTCAACCATACCCTTAATAAATTGGGTGCAATTATTTCGAGTAGCACTGCCTCCATCAAGGTCAATAACCAGTTCCTCTTCCTCCAGTTGGGTGTACTTGTGTTGTTGCTTGTACCACTAAGCAGTTAAACAATCAACAATGAAATCGCTAGTTTCTGCCGACTGTCCAAAGTAAATTGATAACTGATCTGTTTGAGTATTGAGAATGCCAAATAGAACCAACACTGATTGCCATTGGATATCATGGTCATCGGCTTCTTTAGCTTCTAAGGTGCGGGCTTTACCATTGCGCGAAAGATTGCCAATTTTGACTTTGGCTGTGGTCTCAATAGAGATTCGTAGTGACTTACCATTGTCATTGCTATCTGTGATTTTGTTTCCAGACATTCTCAAAAATGGCATCGGTTTGGAACTTTCTTCAAGGGTTTTGTTTTTTGTGTTTTTTTAGGCGATATCCCAGTCGGTTGAGAATATCACCGATGGTTTGGCGATTCGGTAGTGAAGAGTGTGAGTATCCCTTCTGAGTAATTAACCCCTCCCCCAACCCCCGCGCACTGATGCGGGCATAAACAAATGTGGAAAATAACTTCGGTTATGCCTGAAATTGAGCATCCACCAGAGCATGAATGTCGCCTTCAAAATCAGGTAAAATCACTTCAGTTTTGTAGCGCGTGCCTGATAATTATCTACACATATCAAACCTGTGTTACGCTTCTGCCTGAAATTGAGCATCCACCAGAGCATGAATGTCGCCTTCAAAATCAGGTAAAATCACTTCAGTTTTGTAGCGCGTGCCTGATAATTATCTACACATATCAAACCTGTGTTACGCTTCTGCCTGAAATTGAGCATCCACCAGAGCATGAATGTCGCCTTCAAAATCAGATAAAATCACTTCAGTTTTGTAGCGACCTCGTGCCTGATAATTGTCTACACATATCAAACCTGTGTTACGCTCGTGCAAATCCAACTGAACGCTTTTGCGATTCCATCCAAACATTCGTTCTGCTTTGCGGGCTGACCCTCCCAAATAATCTTCAGCAATTTTTGCTGTCAAGCCACACTTATGATGTCCCCTCAGTTTCTTCGCTGCATCTTGAAAGGTTGATTTAATTCTATCGTTTAGTAGTAGCATTCTAGAGATTCCTTTGCTTCCAACCTGCAAGTAGTTGCTTCTAGAAATCCGCTACTTGCTACCTCTGTGCTCTTAGTGGGTATCTTATTTTTACGCAAGTCCCTAAAGACTGTTTTCCCTTTTTTTCAAAATTTACTTCAAATTTAGTCTTCCTTCTTTCTTTTAATTCTGATTATAGAAATTCATAACTACTGCTATACTTACACTTAGTTAGAAATTATTTAGCTAGAGCATAGATTCATCTCACGCAATAATCTCTGAGTAAGCTTAAATCTAGAGTAAATTCCAATCCTGTGTTCCGGCCAATTAATTTATAAATATTGTTTTTTGCACTCTTGGGAAAAATTGATGTTATAATTAGATATTATTAAGTTAATATTTATCATAAGGACATAGTAAATAAGATTAAGTAAATAAATTAAGTACACCAGAATAAGAGATGTAAATCCTTTTTTATTCTTGGTCTCAAAGCCAAGAATGTTGGATAGAAAACGATAACTGCCAATCCAAATACCACAACCAAAGAATTGGTAAAATTGGATTTGGTCAGTTCCAAAAAAACTATTTAAAAGAATTTATTCTTATCCTCTGTAGTGATATTGTAATGTGTCGGGATCAAGACGCAACCAGAAATATAGAATACAGAGTGATAGGGTATTCCTTTATGAAAGCTCCTAGAGTCATAAGGCATAGTGGGGTTAGGAAACAATAAGCCCAAATATTATGGTAAATTTGGCTTTTGAGTATGTTACATAACAAATTTTTTTAATATGGCAATACAATTGAAAGTTACATCTATTGCTTGTAGTGCATGTGCAGATACTATTACTAAAGCAATTAAAAACTACGAGTCTGAAGCTGATGTCCAAGTGAATATAGGGCAAAAGATAGTTACAGTAGAAACTGAAGCATCTGAAGACTCTATTAAAGAAGTAATTACTTCTGCTGGACATACAGTTGAATAAAATTAACTAAGCTATAACTAAAATGTAAACTTGGGGTGTATTTTTCTATCAAACCCCAGGGTTTTTCTTTCCTAGGATAGAGCGGCAAGAAGAGGAGATCGGATTTTAGTTGAAACCCAGTTGTAATAAAGTACATGAAAAAAGAACAAAAATAATGTTATAAATAGACATCTCCAAAATAGAAAATAAGATAAGATTGTAATGTTCATTTACAATTTTATTTAGGTAGCTATACCAATGAATAAAACTTTAGAGTACATTCATAATTATCCGAAAGAAACAAAAAGAATTATAGGGATTACTTATGAACAGCTAACACAATTAATAGAAAATGCAATTATCAAAGAATCAGAAAATTTCCAGGTAATTGCCGAGAAAGAAATAAGTTTAATTAAACCAGGTGGAGGCAGAAAAAAGACTTTAACTAAAACAGAATAAATATTTTTAACGCTATATTATTTACATCATATACCAACTTTTCAATTATTAGGAATAAATTTTGGAGTTAGTGAATCAACAGCCAATAATATATTCCATTACTGGATAAATATTTTACCAGATTTATTACCAGCTAGTTTATTAGAACAAGTCAAAAAAAAGAAGATGAATTAGAAGGGGTAAAAGAAGCGTTAATGGAATTAGAATTAATAGTAGATAGCTCAGAACAAAGTAGAGAAAGACCAAAAGAATCTGAAAAACCAGAAAAATATTATTCAGGAAACAAGAAAAATAATACCTTTAAAAATCAAATAATAACGACACCAAAAGGAACAGAAATAGTGGATGTAATTATCGGAGAAAGGGGACCATTAAGTGATATAAATTTATTAAACAAACAACGGGAAAATTTTAAGGATAATCAATATTTTCAAGGGGATAAGGCAGATCAAGGAGCAGAAAGAACAAGTACACCAAAAAAGAAACCAAGAAAAAAAGAAATGCCAGAAGAAATAAAAGAAAAAAATCAACAAAAAGCCCAAAAAAGAATATTCGTAGAACATGTAATTAGATTACTAAAAATATTTGGAATTGCGAGAGAAAGATTTAGATTAAAAGAGAAAAGTTATGAGAAAGTAGTAATGGTAGTATGTGGATTAGTGAAATTAAGAATAGGAGCATTAATATTAGTATAAAAAGAAGATAATAAATTAAGAGAATAAAGTGAAAATGGGGGGAAATAAATGTTGAATTAGTAAGAGAAAATATCTCAAAGATTTATGATTGCGTATTTTAGGACCAAAGATGCTTGATATGGCAACTAGGCTAAGATCAAGTCAAGGAAAGGCTTTGTTAATTTTTGGAGATGTCTAATAAGTACCCTGAAATTATTATGAGGTAAGCACTATGAATTTAGCCTTTTTTACTTTTGGTATAAGACAAAATTGAGCGCAATTCAAATAACAATCATCAAAGCAATAAGCTTGGTTTCTTGCTTGGGTGCACAAGTTTTATACAATTAATCCCCGCATTTGGCACGACTATTCTTTACATTAGAAGGTTTATTTGATTGGTTAAAAATAAAGCTATTAGAACTAACTTATCCGCTTGCAAAGCATTTTGGCACCTAGAACTTAGTCAAAAATCAAAAATTAATTTTAACTTTTAACTTTTAACCTTTATTATGGTGATGGGTAAGCAGAGGAATAAATAAATTTGGGCGTCGTTATTTTTGAGATTTCTTGATAGCCCATTTCCCATCACCAATAGTTAAGTGTAGTTAATCCTTAATACTATCTATACTTAGTTATTTTTGAGATTTCTTGATAGCCCATTTCCCATCACCAATAGTTAAGTGTAGTTAATCCTTAATACTATCTATACTTAGAGGTACCATATTACCATTAGTCGTAAGTCCTAATAGCATTGCTTCACTGGGTCGTATTACTTTGCCAGTGATTACACATCGTTCTTCTTGTTGAGCTGTTGCAGGTACACTTGCTCGAATATCTGCATTAGAAAATTGTGGCTGATAATCGCCAGACTTTTGCTGAACATAAGTCCAGAGGATATCTCGAATTAGAGCTTGATAACCTTTATTACTGGCTAGTTTTTTGAGTCTACTCTTTAACTCTTTTTCTAGACGAATACTGGTCACTTCCATCTCAGTAGTTGAGGTTTTGGGAATTGTATACATGATTTTTCTTCCTTGATTTTTAGCTAAACATATCTGTAATATTAGTGTAGTATAAAAAAACTAAGATTTAAAACCAAATTTTGAGAGCCTTCTTGTGAAATATTAATTTATCTAAGCCATATATCAGTCAAACAACAACTTCTTCAAAGGTTGTAAGACTATTTTATGATTGAGTTTAAGAAAAATTATATTTGGCAGAAAAAATTTTGCCATTGATTATATGAGCTTAGAGCTAATCGAAAAAATTATCATATTTTTCAGACCTTATTGGCCAAATATCAGGTCAAATCAATTAGGAAGGGGAAAGTTTATAGTTTGGAATCCAAAATTACTAATCATGCTATAATCTATTAATTAAACTAGTTATAAAAATGCTTGTGCCTAAGCCCCATATTGGTGGCCTTTTATCCTGATAAGTCACTCCTAACCTTGGTCTTACCAATTAATTTCTGTGAGCGCGGAGCCACCAAGGCTACAGATTTATTTTTCGTGCTTATAAGATTTTCTTGTAAATATTGGGAGATTCATCGAATTAGCGAAAACTTTCTACTGTGCATTATTAAACATTTGGAGCGCACTCATAATATTTGGTACAGAATGAAAATATCTCTACATAAGTCAAAATAAAAGGTATAGATGTTTTTTCTAGCCCCCGCTTCCGAAAAAATAGGAGCAGGGGCTGTTAGTTTTAGATAAGATTGAGAAACAAAAAAAAATAAAGTGAACTTTTAAATTTAGATAATCAACTTAGAAACCAGTTGCTATAAAAAATCTAAGATTTTAAATTAGGAGGTAAAGCAGTGACGATGATAACTCAAGTATTAAACCAATCTGTGGTAATATTTTCTCAGAATTACTTACCAATCACCCGCATAAATATCAAGCGGGCGATCGCTATGTGGGTGTCTAGTATAGCTGAATCTCTAGATTTTAATAATGGAAGTTGCTGGCCTTTACGTTCTACTAGTTTGGTCTTATATATGTCTCAACAAATTACCCTGAGGATGATTTCCCAAAAAAGGTTATGGAAAGTTCCTCCAATGAAGCAAAAAGAAGTGTTAAAGCGAGATCATCATTGTTGTCAATATTGTGGTAGTACTAAACGTTTAATTTTGGATAATCTAATTCGTAGCTCAAAAGACCGTAAACATATTTGGGAGTATGTAGTTACAGCTTGCGAGAAATGCAATGTTTTTAAAGGTAGTCATACTCTAATTGAAGCAGAGATGAAGTTATTACATCAACCGAAAATACCAATACATCTGATTATTGCATTTGCTAAACAGTTCTGGCGCGAACGGTAACACAAGCTTTAGAAAGTTCTATTTTTTTGCTGGATTTGACCTGAAAAGTTGCTCATAAGTTTCGTTAATTCTAGTGAAGTAACTAGAACTACATTTTGATGTTGTTATTTGAGAAGATAATTGCAAGGAAATTATCTTAAATGCCAAATGTTGTTAACAAAACTAATTTCAATGACTGCGAAGAGTTTTGAGTTTTGAGTTATAGATTAATAACTCAATAACATCGGAAGCTCTTCACATTAACAAAGGAGAGACCACCGGGAATGCTAAAATTAACTTATACTGAATCTGACTTTTATATCAAGCGTTTGGCTCAATCTCCCAAACAGTTAGTAGCACTACGGGTAATGTTAGCTATGGGAGTTGGTAAAAAAATTGTAGTTGAACCAAGTTCTGTTGCTTTTTTACTGCCTATAAGTTTACCTGAGTTGTCGATGTTGGAGCTAGCTATAGAAAAGGAGGAGGGGGAATATATTGATCTTTGTGTTGCTGATGATGAATTTGTGGAAGTTACTTTAGTAGGAACTTGGGTTACTACTCTAGATCCAAAACAAGAAAATGGAATTTTTATAACTGCTTTGAGCGATCAGATTGAGTTGTTACTTTTGAACTTGTGGCAAGCAACTAAGGCGGATGCGTCAGTAAGTCAGAAAGGAAATGATTGGTAAAATTGTAGGTAGTCCTATATATGTAGTGATATGTTCATATAAGCAGTCAGTAATGGATATTAATATCAGAAATATTGCGCTTTTGCCTACTAAAAATTAAAAGTTTATTTGCTAGGCGAGCCCTTAATATAACCAAATACTAAGTTATTAATAAATCTCTTCTAAATATCATACCACAAATTGTGCTAACATACACTTACTAAATATGCACATTAACATATAATTCGAGAGGCAAATGATGATTAAGTAATGTCCAAGTTGTGGTAGTAGCCATATTGTTAAAAATGGGACAATTCATCATAAAAAATAGAAATATCAATGTCAAACCTGTCAAAGACAATTTGTCCCCAATAACTCTAAAGTATACATCAACAATTCTCCCCCAAGAATTGATTGATAAATTATTATTAGAAAAAATCAGTTGAGCTGGGATGATTCGTGTAACAGGTGTATCTTAAAAATGGCGACAAAACTAGGTTAATTGGAACTTTGCAGAAGTTTCACAGTCTATAAAATGTACTAAAAAAAACCGGGAAAACTGACTATTGAGTGTGATGAAATGTGGTCATTTGTTGGGAGTAAAAATAATCAGCAATGGTTCTGGCTAGCCATTGATATAGAAACCAAAGAAATTGTGGCTTTCTCTTTAGGAGAAAGAGGAGAAAAAGGCGCTAACCAATTGTGAAATTCATGGCCAGGAATATATAAGCAATGTGCAATTTGTTATACAGATTTTTGGTCAGCTTATGATCTGATTTTTCCTGATTGTAGGCAATTATCGGATTATTAGAAACTGGCTTAACTGCTTATTATGGAAAGGTTAAATAATACTTTGGGTCAAAGGATGTATCCCTGAGTTGTGAAAAACTTGATCTTTTTCTAAAAAATTAGAAATCCATTTGGGTGCTATTTGGTATTTCATTCATCATTATAATGAAGCGATCACTTCATTATAATTTTATCACTACATATACAGGAATACTAAATTGTAAACAGGTAATAAACAGGTAATATATATAGTCGTTTTAATTAAGATTGAAACAAGAATTGGGTATAATAAAATTAAGTCAACTAGAAAATATTTTGAACTATTCCTTACAGTTTAGATTTCAGAAAAAAAGTAATAAATTTTGTAGAAAATGGCGGTACAATTACCAAAGCAGCTCATACATTTGGGATAGGAAGAGCTTCGATATATAGATGGTTATCTCGCCCAAAATTGTCAGCAACTAAGGTAAAAAGTCGTCAAAAAAAAATTAGATTGGAAAGAATTAGAAAAAGATGTAAAACCAAATCTAGAGTCGCTCATTGTCAGACAGGTCTAAAAATTTGGAGTTAATCAACCAGCTATATTTTATGCTTTAAAAAAAATGAATTTTTCTTGAAAAAAGAAACAACTTCGTTATAGAGAAAGAAATAGATAAGAAAGGATAAAATATTATCAGCTTTCCCTCGAAATTTTATCCAAATATTTGGAATTAAAAGCCTTGTATTTATTGATGAATCAGGATTTTAAGATAATCAAGACTGTATTTATGCCTGGTCAAAAAAAGGGAAAAAATTTATGGTGAGCAAGAGAGAAAACGAGGTAAAAGAGAAAATTTAGTAGCCGGGAGAAGAAAAAAAGGAAAAAGATTTAATAGCACCAATTATATTCAAAGGAAGTCTAAATGCTGTGGGATTTGAACAATGGTTAGATAAACATTTATTACCATCATTAAAAATTCCCAGTGTACTGCTGCACGGATAATTCACCATTAATTACGAAAAAACGTTATTAGAGAATTAGTAGAAGCAGGGGGTCACCAATTACTATTTTTGCCAAAATACTCTCCTGATTTAAATGACTAAGAACATGATTTTAGTGCATTAAAAAGAGCTAGAATGTATTTACCTATCAATACATCTCTTGATGAAGTTATTCGTAATTATTGTGCCAAATAGTGTCTCAGTTTTATTTAAAATAACTATATAAGTAATAATTTAGGGATCTTCTATAGAAGATCCCTACAAGGATTTCAGAAAAGATTGATTTAAGTGATTGAATATCAATCATTCATTCCAGGAAATAATATTTACTGGACTTACGCAAAGACACTATATATAGCGCATAGTCAGTAGAGCGATAGCTATAATTTTTAGAGAGCGATCGCTTATTATTGGTGGCTTTAGTCCCATACAAACTTAAATAACTTAAGGCTTAGGCTGGGCATTACCTTTACTTCATGAAAGAATTAATAGTTGTGACACTGCCCTCAGTAAGTTAAGTGAACCGTTAAGAAACGTCTGTCCCTACCTAGAAAAGCGAGCTATAGTGGTTGTCGATAGCCAATATGGATGTGCCTCCTTTATCAAACAAACCGCAGATATTCCCTGGGATAAATTGATGGGGTTAAGTTCTAATAGATGTTTTTACGGTGAACCAATGGGTTATAATGGTCGTGGTGTTCCTCCCTTACATGGGGAGAAATTTCAACTCAATCACAATCCAAATATGTAGCGTACTGTCGATATGAAATTCTCCATACTATAATTAGTTTTTTTTCAGATAGATATTACTTTTAATGTATCTTTAAATAAGGTTACAATTAGGTTAAATTAACTTGCTAAAAATCTTTAATTATTAGATGATAATGACAGAATTATATTAGTTCAAAAATATGAATTTTAATTTTGTTGACTACTGTCAATATTTACTTAACGGGACTTTAGCAAATTTCAAGCCCAAACAAACCCTAAACTCTCTTTATGAGCGGTAAATACGTCGATGTTTTCATCTAACCACTCAACAAAACGATAAGATATTGCGGTACGAAATGCTTCTAAAGTATCAGTAAACGTATTTAATGGTTTGTTAGCCCAACGCCTTCTTATACCTCCTGTTAACTGATGCCAGATAATAAATGTATAAGCACAAAATACTAAAATAAAATGCCTTTTAAGGCTGATTTTATCTCTGACTTGATATTCTCTTAATCCTAACCATCCTTTGGCTTCCCTGTAGAAAACTTCCACCCAATTTCTTTGAGAATAAGTAGAATATATCCACTCAGGAGTTACATATTTGTCTTCTCTATTAGTGATATAATAGTTAATATCAGTGGCCTCAGAAAAACTTTTAGCATTCATAACGATAGCTATAGTTTTTTGACCTGACATCCTAGATATTTCTACTTCTAATGTAGCTACCCAAACTTCTCTAGCATTTTTTGTACTTAGTTGAACTAAGTTGAAAGCTTTCTGAGGTATACTTTCTGCCAGCTTGTCTAATCTAATTTCCTCTTTAATGTCATCTTGTTTTTTAATGATGACTTTTCGATTTTTAGCTAATCCTCCTATATAAGTTAAACTTCTTTTCTCTAGTTGATTTAAGAATGATGTATTGTTACCATAGCCAAATTTCAATTAACACAATTTCTGGTTGGTGTCCTCTGGACAAACATTGATCTACTAGAGACATTGCACTCGTCTGGTTTCTTGACAAATTCTGGGTCTTTTTTTCCTTTTGGAAAAGAATCAGCTTTCTGATACAAAGCTATGTCTAAAGGTAGACTTTTAACTCCATCATAAAGATGAGTTGTCACCACGACTACACCATTATCTGTTTTTCCTATTTCTCCTATATATTGCCGCCCTACTCCTGCAGTAAAATTACCACTTTTTCTGTGGCCTGAATCGTCTATAATTAAAGCAATAGGATCGAGAAGGTTTTGTTTGGCGACGTTCCCACATTACTTGAAGACGACGCTCATTCACAGCATCTACAGACCAATTTGCTCGAACTAGAAAATGCCGTAATTTGTGGTACGTGTGACCTACAGTGTTGTTGGCAATTTGAGACAAGTTTTTTCGATCGCTTTCTCAAGAGTAATCCTCCTATATATTCCCTAAACCCTGTTTTTTGGGCTTTTGTTTTAAAGACATTGTTAAAGCGATCGCACCATCGATGGAAACAAGAGGGCATGGCCACTGAAGTTGTTTCTTTCATCAAACTTTTCCCAGGCCAGTAATTAACGTAAAATACATATCAGGTATACATTATACCCTTTTTTTTACTATTTTTTCACTAAAGTCCCGTTAAATCTCACACAAATTTTACAATAACGCTACGCCGCAAATCATCTGGACAATATTAGCCATGATACAATAAATCGCTATTTAAGATATTAGTCTTTAAATTCAGAAGGTTTATGGCGAAATGTTAAAGAAGAATTTGTTTGGTGATACCGAAGCTTATTTAATTTTTGATGACACAGTAATTAATAAAAAGTATGGGCATAATATTGAGCTTGCACGACGACAATATAGTGGCAATGAACATCAAGTTGTTCATGGCATAGGAATAGTTAATTGTATATATTTTAATCGATGAATGAACAATTATGGATTATAGATTATAGGATTTATGACCCAGATACTGACAAGAAAACAAAAATAGAAGAGTGTTGAAGAAATGATACTTAATGCTATAAATAATAAGAAAATACCATTTAAAACAGTATTAATGGATAGTTGGTATGCAATACAAAGATTAATGGGATTAATAGATAATGATAGAAAAATTTATTATTGCCCTTTAAAAAGTAATCGCGCGCGTTGATGATACAGGTCGCGATCGATCAGGAAAAAGAATTAAAATTAAAGGCTTTCCACGAGACAAAAAAGCAAAAATATTTTGGATTAGGTGTATCTGCCAACTTCAGCAGAATATATTGTTACTAATGACTTAACTCAATCATCACTCTTTAGATGTAGAGTTTGAATCTCAAACTCGATGGAAAATCGAAGATATCAATCGAGAAGTTAAGCAATTAACAGGTTTAGGACGCGTGGAGCGTGTCGTCTGCGAATAATTCAAGAAAATCATATTGCTTGTGCAATGGAGCGTGTGGAACTTTTTAAAAAGATTTGCTTCTAAAATAGGCAAAAGTATTTATCAAGTCAAGCACGGATTATTGTCAAAATATCTAACCGACCAATTGAAACATCCTTCAATTAAAATGAAGGTTATTTGACTTGAATTACTATTGGTTTTTGAAGAAAAATAGTTAGGCGATTGCTAACGCAAAGCTCCGCTAATGCACGTGACAAAGCGTGAAGTTCGTCGAAATTGCTATGCGCTATATATGGTGTCTTTGCGTAAGTCCTGTCAATGATGAGTAAACCTGGAGACCAGAAGAGCCAAAAATAGAAGTGGAATATCCATTGCCAGGAAAACTCCAGATTCAAGCATGGCATAAGTTACATTTTCGACAAGTATCTCATGAAAAATTATCATTAATTCGAGTCCAGGGATTAGATTCACCCAAAAGTAAGCCCCTGTGGTTAGCTTGGAAGGGGGAACAAATGCCTACTTTGATAGAATTAGTTGGCCTCTATCTACGTCGCTTTACCATTGAACACTGGTATCGCTTTTGTAAACAAAGGTTGCACTGGACTTTACCCAACTTTGGTTCTAAACAGCAATGCAGTCGATAGAGTGATTTAATGCCCATGATGACTTGGGAGTTATGGTTAGCTCGTGAGGTAATTGTAGATTGTCCCTTACCTTGGCAGAAATCAGAGATTAAATTAACTCCCCGAAGAACTGCCCAGGGATAGTGAGGAGTTATTGTCCTAGTTGGAACACCCACATATGCTCCCAAACCCTGTGGAAAATCTCCAGGCTAGAAAAAAGGTCAACTTCGTCACAAAAGAAAACGATACCTGATAGTGAAAAAAGGTAAGGGTAAATTTGACAGTCAGAAAAAAAACACAAAAAAGATCAAATCTGCTTAATTGAGCTCAAAAATGATTTCTCTTATGTGTTGATGGGGCTTTGTTGTATAAAGATAGAAAATATGGTAACAATAAGCGTGTGGCACAAGAAACCTATAGTAAGGGTAGAGATGAGTAAGTCCAAGTCCAAGTATAAGTACCTCTTCAGCAACTGGTCGTAGGTCTGATGCGTCCCTAAGACAGAGAGGGAGCCTCACATTTTGGTTGAATGATGAAGTCATAGAGCAGTGGGTAAATCAACAAAAAACTGGACGTAGGGGGGCATCAAATACCTATAGCAATACGGCCATTGAATTTATGGTCACTATACAATCATTGTTTGGTCTGGCCGGACGACAGACTGAAGGTTTTGTCGAATCTATATTTCAATTGATGGACTTAGATTTACCAGTACCAGACCATAGCACTGTATCCCGTCCCTTGCTCAAACTGAATATCCAACTGCCAGTTATACCAACTAATGAAACTATTCCGTACAGTAGTAGACTCTACAGGGGTGAAAGTTTACGGAGAAGGTGAATGGAAAACAAAAGTTCATGGTGTCAGTAAACGGCGTACATGGGGTAAATTACACCTAGGAGTAAATGAGGCTACAGGAGAGATTGTCAGTGGAGTAGTGACTACCAATGATGTCAGTGATTCACAAGCATTTTCTGAACTTGAGAAATGGAGTAGATGGGGAAATAGCCCAAGTATCAGGAGATGGAGCAGAGCACAAGTATAAATGTTACCAGAAAGCTAACCAACTAGGAGCAAAAGTAACAATTCCACCCAGGAAAAATGCAGTAATAGGTCAACACGGCAACTGCAAATGCCCACCTCATCCCAGAGATGAAAACCTCAGAAGAATCAGAAAGGTAGGACGCCAAAAATGGAAGCATGAAAGTGGTTACCATTGGCGTTCTCTATCAGAAACCACAATGTTTAGACTCAAAGTGAGCTTTGGAGGTCAGTTACGACGAGGAAAATTCGAAAGCCCAAGCAGTAGAGTTGTTCATACAATGTGCCATGCTGAACCGTATGATTCAAACAGGTAAACCCAAAAGTCACAAAGTGAAAATCTAGTTACAGCACTTTTCAGGTAATTGAACCACAAAGTGCGGTAAAATGGGTTTGATGTAATTGTTAAATTTAATGCCAGTATCGTATTCGAGTGATTTGCGTCGTCGCGTGATTATAGCTTGGGAAGCAAAAGAAGGCTCTCAACGTCAGTTGGCTGAAAGATTTAAGGTCAGCTTGTCTATGGTACGAAATTTGTTGCGTCATTATCGTTACTCTTGGACAAATTGAGGCCAAACGACGTGGAGGATATCAGCAGCCAATAATTTCCTATGATAATCTCAACATCATCAAATCTCTGGTAGAGGAGAAAAATGACTTATTGCTGAGAGAATTATGCGCTCGCTATCAAGAAACAACAGGAATTAGGGTGAGTATCTCCACAATGCATCGCGCCGTAGAAAAATTAGGCTTACGGTGCAAAAAAAAAGTCTTTATGCCAGTGAGCAAGATACCCCAAGAGTCCAAGAGTTAAGACATGACTATCGACGTTGGTTAGATAAAATTGATGTCAGAAATTTAGTATTTGTTGATGAAGCCCGAATAAATTTGTCAATGTCTCGTTTATTCGCCAGAGCCGTAGATGGGGAACGAGCTGTTGGTAGTATCCCAGGTAGCAAGGGTGGAAATGTTTCTTTGATTGGTGCTTTGAACTTGGATGGACTGATTGCGTCGATGACTGTACCAGGAAGTACAAATACTGAGGTATTTATCACTTTATTAAACCCAGGTCTTACTACCTCAGTTGTGGCAAGGGGCAATCGTGGTAATGGATAATCTCAAGGTTCATCATGCTGAACGTGTCAGAGTTGCCATTGAGTCCGTCGGTGCTCAAGTCAAGTTTTTGCCCCCTTACTCTCCTGATTTATCACAAGTGTGAGCTTTGTTGGTCGAAACTGAAGCAATTTCTCCGTTCTTGTGAGGCACGTACCCATGAATCACTGGAGCAAGCAATGGCTGAAGTTGTAAATTTCATTACTGAAGATGATGCCTTCGGTTGGTTCAACCACTGTGGTCTATTTACCTGAAAATTGCTGTAACTTCCTGATGGAAGTTTTTGGCGATCACTACTTTCATGCAACAAAGCCACTTATATCTGCCAGTACCAGACCACAGTACTGT
Source organism: Trichodesmium erythraeum IMS101 (assembly GCF_000014265.1). Classification (NCBI taxonomy): domain Bacteria; kingdom Bacillati; phylum Cyanobacteriota; class Cyanophyceae; order Oscillatoriales; family Microcoleaceae; genus Trichodesmium; species Trichodesmium erythraeum. The sequence goes on along the minus strand of NC_008312.1, from coordinate 7,453,581 downwards.
ATCTCGTCGATTACAAAAACTGAATATCCAACTGCCAGTTACACCAACATGCTGAGGCCATTGAGATGGTATTAGACTCTACAGAAGTGAAAGTTTACGGGGAGGGTGAGTGGAAAACAAGAGTTCATGGTGTCAGTAAACTGCGTACATAGCGTAAATTACATCTAGGAGTCAATGAGGTCAAGGGGGAAATTATCAGTGGGGTAGTAGACATCTCCAATAGGAGTCAATGAGGCCAAGGGGGAAATTATCAGTGGGGTAGTAGACATCTCCAAAAATTATCACTTCCCTTACTCTAACTATCTTTTGGGGAGCGATCGCCAGCTCCACCAGATAGTCATTTTTTACTGGCTTTATAGCATGACAGATAGTTACTGTTAGTTATTGACCATTTTTATCTAGTTTTTTATTATTTTTTTTAGAGCAAAATTTATGATTTATAATAATATTAATTCTCCTCTTATTAATCTTACGAAACTACATATTTTGAAAATTACTTTTTCATAATTATTCTCTTTCAATCTCAATCTTTATCGTGCCACTCTAAATATTTTTATTAGTCTTATTATCTTTTCTATAAATATTCTTGTTTGAGTTTTTTTTATTCTATTTCTTTACTTCCTCTGACATTTTATGGATTCTTTTTTTTGTTTGGCTTGTTAAATTTTGACAACCTTGATACCCCTTATATTATTTAAATATTTGTTCTATATCCAACTTTTTTTGTAGTTTTTTAAATAACTTTATATCACTTTCTAGACCTCTTTCTCCTCCTATTATATCTACTATTTCTTATGCCTTTTCTGTGATTACTATTTGATTTTTAAACCTATGACTTTTTGGCTTTCCTGAATAATAATTTTTCTGTTTATCATCATTTTTTAGCCTTTCCCTATCCTGCTATGTACTATCAACTATCAATTCTATTTCTGTCAAAGTCTCTTTTATCAATAAATATTCGTTTTCTTTTCCAGATAATTCCTCTAGTAAACTAGATGGTAATAATTCCCTCAAAATATCTATCCAAAGCCTGAAAAATATTATTTGCTGTTGATGAGCTAACTCCAAATATTGCTCCTAGTCCCTGAAATGTTGGTATATGATGCAAATAATATAAGCTCAACATTATCTCTTTTGTCTTGCTTAAAAACTTTTTTCTTCCTCCTCCTGCCTTGATTAACCTTTTTTCTTTGCTGGTGATCGCCTGTCTTTTTTTTTCAACTTTTTGAGCGTTTTCTATTAATTTTATTAGCTGTTCATCTGTAATACCAATAATTATTTTTGTTTCTTTTGGATGGTTATAAATATATTCTGATACATTATTCATTTGGAAACAGAGTATATATAATTTGCCACTACAATTTTACCTTAATTTTGATTTTTGAGAGGTCTATTATACCAATTTCCTAAAGTCCGACTACACATAATGCTTCAAGAATAAAATCATATCCTGTACAAGAAGCAATATCTTTTTGACTAAATCCAGTTAATATATTTCTCAGGATTCTGCGTCAGAAATCTAAGGAATCGAAAACTCGATTTTTCAAGAATTTTTTCACCTCTTTCCACAGTCTTTCAATGGGATTAACTTCGGGACAATAAGGAGGTTGAAATAATAAAATGATGTGATCAGGGATAGATAAATCATTCCCTAGATGCCCTCGCCCGTTATCTAGTTGAATAATATGAATCTCTTCAGGATATGTTTGAGAAAAAAGCTCTAAAAATCTTTCAAAGCAAGGAGTATCTAGATGACTAAATTCATAAAAAAAGGAATCTCCTGTTTTTGGTTCTACTAAACCATAAAGCCATAGATATTTAAATAGCCATTGATATAAACCAATGGGCTTAACACCGCAAGCAGTAATGACTTTACCTGTTATAGTTTTTAATCCAATTCTAGTCTCGTCTTGACACCAATAGCGAATTGGCAGTTGATTTTCCGAATATTTATTAATTAACTTAATTTTCTCTTCTAGTTGAGATGAGAGTTTTTTTTAAAGTTTTCTTGAGCTTCTTTATTTTGTTTTATGTGATTTGGACGTGGAACTTTTAATTTACTTTTTAATTTATATCTGACTAATTGATGAACTGTTCGATAAGACAGCTCGATGTCAAAACAAGTCGTTAACCACTGTTGAATTTCACCATAGCTTTGGAAACCTTCCGGGTTTTGCAATTCTGCTTCTAATTTCTCGATTACATTTGGTGGAATTGAACTTGGCCTCCCTCCTAGATTTTTCTTTGGTTCTAGTAAAAGATTCAGTCCACCTGTACGATATTTCCCTAACCATTTTTGTACTGTGACTCGATTGCGTCCTAACATTATCGCAATTTCTTTTACTGTTTCTACTGTTTGAGTTTTCAACCAGTAAATAGTTTGAAGTCTTTCCTTTTCTTGAGCTGTACTCGCACTTTTTAAAAGTTTTTTGAGAGTTTCTACCGATTCATTTATCTCAATTTTTACTACTCCTGACATGGGGACATTTTCTATAATAGGTTACTTCTAAAAGTGTAGCTTAAGTTTATGAAATTAGTATTACATAGTTATTTGAGCCGTTCTACCTCTTCAATCAGTTTTTCTATGAAGCGTTGCTGTTACCATGTTGCAGTTCTTCTAGAGCTTTTTTTGGACAGTAGTTCTAAGTCTTTTCGGTCTTTTGGGATATCTGGTGGCTTGAATTTCATTTCTTATTCTTATCAGAAACACAGACTTTTCCCTTTTTGTCAACCTCTACACCTGAATGCTTACACAATATTAATTATTGTTGAGCTTTTTTTGATGGTTATAACTGTTGATAGGGTTCGTATTTATTCCAGAGAGTATCCGATATGATCCCAGAACCTATTCTTAAATTATAGAACCCATTTGAGATCTCTAGCCAGAGGCTACAAGTCTCTTAATCATTAGTCTGACAAAGCAAAGATTCAGTTTTGTCGTCGCATTCGATAGAGTTCTCTCAAAGTTCTTCACCAGAATCTTACATCTTTCCATCCAACTATTTGAACGTTCAATTACCCATCTGGCGATTGCTGGAACAAATCCTGATTTGCCTTGTGCTGCTTTCTCTTGTTTTGAAGGTTTTGTTGAAAGTTCAAACTTAATTTTTCTCATAATTTGTGGATAGATCTTTTCTAATTCCTCTCTCAAGTGGTCTGGGTGATAACCATGATCTAAGAGAATCGTAATCTTCGGAATATTCACTGGCTTGGATTTGAAATAGTCAATGTTCAATCTCAACATTTCAATCAATCCTGCATCATCAGTGACATTTGCCCGGGTACAATGAGTAAAAAAGGGAAATCCTAATGTATCTACAGCTAGATGCCTTTTAATACCATTGGTCGACTTGTAGAAACAGAAACCCTTTGAGTCTACACTAGCATTACAGGTATTTTTCACGGCTTGGGAATCAATGATGATCAAGGTTGTCCCGGAGCGCTTTTTTTTTCACTTGCTGACGCACTCTTGGATGTAAAGCATCCATAAGTTTCTCAATCACTCCGGCATCTCGCCATTGTTTGTAATACCAATAGACCGTGGAATAGGGAGGCAGCTCCTTGGGCAAATCTCCCCAATTGCAGCCATTCTTAAGTTGATAGAAGATACCATCGAGGATTTCTCGTTTTGTCCAATCAGGGGGACGTGTTTGCTTTTTTGGAGGCAATAGCTCAAGCAACAGAGGTTCAACGATTTCCCATTCTGGGTCAGTAAGACAGCTCGAATATGTCATTGTGATTAGATTAAACTGCTGTCATTAGCTTAACTTTATACCGGTAAAAGATCTCAAATAGGCTCTATACAGGACTTACGCAAAGACAATATATAGCAATGAGCGCTGGCATCTTTACATACTAACAATGTCATTCATGTAGTATACATCCTGCTACATGACTGACATTTTTTCTATGCGATCGTGACAACGGAACGGAGGCGCAATCGCACTACCTTAAAGTTTTATGCCATGCCTGAAAAAATAATGTGACATAAGGATGTCAGAAAATCCTTGCCAGGCAATAATTATAGCATGGCAGCTCGGATTAAAATTTGGTATTATAGACTCCCGCGTTGCACTTTGATTTAACTGACAACAAAAGAATCACAGTGTTATGGGAGTGTATTCGCGAAGCCTCTTGAGTGAGAGAATCGCCTCAAAGAGCAACTATATTCTATATTACAGCAATTTTCAGGTAAATAGACCACAGTGGTTGAACCAACCGAAGGCATCATCTTCAGTAATGAAATTTACAACTTCAGCCATTGCTTGCTCCAGTGATTCATGGGTACGTGCCTCACAAGAACGGAGAAATTGCTTCAGTTTCGACCAACAAAGCTCAATAGGTGATCAATCAGGAGAGTAAGGGGGCAAAAACTTGACTTGAGCACCGACGGACTCAATGGCAACTCTGACACGTTCAGCATGATGAACCTTGAGATTATCCATTACCGGGACTTTAGCAAATTTCAAGCCCAAACAAACCCTAAACTCTCTTTATGAGCGGTAAATACGTCGATGTTTTCATCTAACCACTCAACAAAACGATAAGATATTGCGGTACGAAATGCTTCTAAAGTATCAGTAAACGTATTTAATGGTTTGTTAGCCCAACGCCTTCTTATACCTCCTGTTAACTGATGCCAGATAATAAATGTATAAGCACAAAATACTAAAATAAAATGCCTTTTAAGGCTGATTTTATCTCTGACTTGATATTCTCTTAATCCTAACCATCCTTTGGCTTCCCTGTAGAAAACTTCCACCCAATTTCTTTGAGAATAAGTAGAATATATCCACTCAGGAGTTACATATTTGTCTTCTCTATTAGTGATATAATAGTTAATATCAGTGGCCTCAGAAAAACTTTTAGCATTCATAACGATAGCTATAGTTTTTTGACCTGACATCCTAGATATTTCTACTTCTAATGTAGCTACCCAAACTTCTCTAGCATTTTTTGTACTTAGTTGAACTAAGTTGAAAGCTTTCTGAGGTATACTTTCTGCCAGCTTGTCTAATCTAATTTCCTCTTTAATGTCATCTTGTTTTTTAATGATGACTTTTCGATTTTTAGCTAATCCTCCTATATAAGTTAAACTTCTTTTCTCTAGTTGATTTAAGAATGATGTATTGTTACCATAGCCAAATTTCAATTAACACAATTTCTGGTTGGTGTCCTCTGGACAAACATTGATCTACTAGAGACATTGCACTCGTCTGGTTTCTTGACAAATTCTGGGTCTTTTTTTCCTTTTGGAAAAGAATCAGCTTTCTGATACAAAGCTATGTCTAAAGGTAGACTTTTAACTCCATCATAAAGATGAGTTGTCACCACGACTACACCATTATCTGTTTTTCCTATTTCTCCTATATATTGCCGCCCTACTCCTGCAGTAAAATTACCACTTTTTCTGTGGCCTGAATCGTCTATAATTAAAGCAATAGGATCGAGAAGGTTTTGTTTGGCGACGTTCCCACATTACTTGAAGACGACGCTCATTCACAGCATCTACAGACCAATTTGCTCGAACTAGAAAATGCCGTAATTTGTGGTACGTGTGACCTACAGTGTTGTTGGCAATTTGAGACAAGTTTTTTCGATCGCTTTCTCAAGAGTAATCCTCCTATATATTCCCTAAACCCTGTTTTTTGGGCTTTTGTTTTAAAGACATTGTTAAAGCGATCGCACCATCGATGGAAACAAGAGGGCATGGCCACTGAAGTTGTTTCTTTCATCAAACTTTTCCCAGGCCAGTAATTAACGTAAAATACATATCAGGTATACATTATACCCTTTTTTTTACTATTTTTTCACTAAAGTCCCGTTACCACGATTGCCCCTTGCCACAACTGAGGTAGTAAGACCTGGGTTTAATAAAGTGATAAATACCTCAGTATTTGTACTTCCTGGTACAGTCATCGACGCAATCAGTCCATCCAGGTTCAAAGCACCAATCAAAGAAACATTTCCACCCTTGCTACCTGGGATACTACCAACAGCTCGTTCCCCATCTACGGCTCTGGCGAATAAACGAGACATTGACAAATTTATTCGGGCTTCATCAACAAATACTAAATTTCTGACATCAATTTTATCTAACCAACGTCGATAGTCATGTCTTAACTCTTGGACTCTTGGGGTATCTTGCTCACTGGCATAAAGACTTTTTTTTTGCACCGTAAGCCTAATTTTTCTACGGCGCGATGCATTGTGGAGATACTCACCCTAATTCCTGTTGTTTCTTGATAGCGAGCGCATAATTCTCTCAGCAATAAGTCATTTTTCTCCTCTACCAGAGATTTGATGATGTTGAGATTATCATAGGAAATTATTGGCTGCTGATATCCTCCACGTCGTTTGGCCTCAATTTGTCCAAGAGTAACGATAATGACGCAACAAATTTCGTACCATAGACAAGCTGACCTTAAATCTTTCAGCCAACTGACGTTGAGAGCCTTCTTTTGCTTCCCAAGCTATAATCACGCGACGACGCAAATCACTCGAATACGATACTGGCATTAAATTTAATAATTACATCAAACCCATTTTACCGCACTTTGTGGTTCAATTACCTGAAAAGTGCTGTAATAATTGATATCTTTCACCACTACGGAAAAACTTGAGGATTTTCTATAAAAGCTGCATCCACACAGTCTCTAAAATGATCAAATTTCTTCAGTCTTTGTTTGCAGATCGTTTTTTAACACAAACCACCAACGTTCTATCTTATTAAAATCTGGTGAGTATGGTGGTAAATACCAGATTTCACACCTTTGATTGGCCACTAATTCTTCAATATAAACTGATTTATGAAACGTTGCGTTATCCAATATAATCACTTGCCCTGGTTGTAATTTTGGTATGGGAACAATTTTCCAACCAGTTCTCAAACAAGTCACGATTACAACTTCCTGTAAATGTTAAAGGAGCAAACATTTTTGATTGATTTATAGCTGCAATCCAACTAACTCTCTCAGTTCTTTTTCCGGACTTCATGCCTGGTACTATGAATGCCTTTAAATCCATAACCATAAGGATAATCTTCTCTATTATCTATTCCGGCTTCATCTACATAAACAATATCTTTTTTGTCTATTTGATTCAGTTTTAAGGCCAACTTTTCTCTTTCTATTTCGTCTCTTTCTTGATAACCATATGTTTTTTTTTACGAGTAAACCCAAGTTTTTTTAAACTTCTACTAATAGTAAAACGACTACAATTTCCCCATTTTGCAGCCATTTGTTTTTGAGTTTGCTTACTTAGTGTCCTCAACAAACTTTTCACATTCTTCCCAGTTTTTAATTTTAGATGTCTGAGGGGGAGGTATATTGGCTGATTGAGTTGTTGAACCTGTGGTTAAATATATCTCTCGCCATTGATGAAGAGTAGGCCGACTTATATTTAATAAACCACTCATAAGACTGATAGACATACCATTTAAGGTGGAGGTCAAGAGCTCGCATGTCGCAAATCTTGACTGTAAGGATATACCTAAGCACTCAAACAATAGATTGAAGATAGAAATATCTTAAAGCTATCAACTCACTCATTGTCAATACCATTACACGCATCCTTAAAACTTTAACGTTTAGCGATCGCCTAATTTATGAAAAATGCAGGTCATACTGCAAGTCATACTGCAAGTCATATATTACATTGTAGCTATTTATGTAGTATGTAAAGATGCCAGCGCTCATTGCTATATGTGATATGACACGGTAGTGAGGAAATCGTCTACATTGACGAATCGGGTTTTAGCGAAACCACATTTCGCCCTTATGCTTGGTCTCAAAGAGGGAAAAAGGTTTATGGGGAGCAAGATGGCAAAACCCGCAAGGGTAACAGCTTGATTGTCGGCAAGAGAGGTTCAAAACTTTTAGCTCCAGTATTATTGACAGGGACGACCAATGCCGTGTGTTTTAATCATTGGCTTGAGCATCATTCCCATTCCAGAACTCAACTCCCATTCCCTGTTGATTATGGATAACGCTCCCTTTCATCAGAAGAAAGAAATCCGGGCGCTCGCAGCCCTTGATGGGCACAGTGTTTTTTTCTTAGCGCCCTACTCACCGGACTTCAACAAGATTGAAGAAGATTTAGCCATTCTCAAAAAGCAACGGAATATATGCTCCACCAGAAACAACACTGGATGACATTGTTAGACTGTACGGAACTTAATTGTAATGACTATAACTATAAATCAGATCATCTATTAGCCAAAAATGTTCAATTTTTGGATGAAAATATATAGAGCCTATTTGAGATCTTTTACCGGTATAAAGTTAAGCTAATGACAGCAGTTTAATCTAATCACAATGACATATTCGAGCTGTCTTACTGACCCAGAATGGGAAATCGTTGAACCTCTGTTGCTTGAGCTATTGCCTCCAAAAAAGCAAACACGTCCCCCTGATTGGACAAAACGAGAAATCCTCGATGGTATCTTCTATCAACTTAAGAATGGCTGCAATTGGGGAGATTTGCCCAAGGAGCTGCCTCCCTATTCCACGGTCTATTGGTATTACAAACAATGGCGAGATGCCGGAGTGATTGAGAAACTTATGGATGCTTTACATCCAAGAGTGCGTCAGCAAGTGAAAAAAAAAGCGCTCCGGGACAACCTTGATCATCATTGATTCCCAAGCCGTGAAAAATACCTGTAATGCTAGTGTAGACTCAAAGGGTTTCTGTTTCTACAAGTCGACCAATGGTATTAAAAGGCATCTAGCTGTAGATACATTAGGATTTCCCTTTTTTACTCATTGTACCCGGGCAAATGTCACTGATGATGCAGGATTGATTGAAATGTTGAGCTTGAACATTGACTATTTCAAATCCAAGCCAGTGAATATTCCGAAGATTACGATTCTCTTAGATCATGGTTATCACCCAGACCACTTGAGAGAGGAATTAGAAAAGATCTATCCACAAATTATGAGAAAAATTAAGTTTGAACTTTCAACAAAACCTTCAAAACAAGAGAAAGCAGCACAAGGCAAATCAGGATTTGTTCCAGCAATCGCCAGATGGGTAATTGAACGTTCAAATAGTTGGATGGAAAGATGTAAGATTCTGGTGAAGAACTTTGAGAGAACTCTATCGAATGCGACGACAAAACTGAATCTTTGCTTTGTCAGACTAATGATTAAGAGACTTGTAGCCTCTGGCTAGAGATCTCAAATGGGTTCTATACAATTTACAATCCCTATACCACGGACTACTGTATGCCCATTACCACTGTACTGTCGCCTAATCAACTCAATTTTATTACTATGTTTATTGTTAAGAACTATGTCATCAAAGATTAAATAACCAGGACTTACGCAAATCAACCTTTAAAACGCCAGATATAGTAGAAAATGGCATTTGCCCCCACTAGATATAGTGCCTGTGCGTAAGTCCTCATAACATAAGTGTATTGGTTATAATTTATTTTTGAACATTGATCTATATAGTTATTTTAAATAAGAATGAGACACTATTTGGCACAATAATTACGCATGATTTAATCAATAGATATATTGATAGGTGAATACATTATAGCTCTTTTTAATGTACTAAAATCATTTTCTTAGTTATTTAAATCAGGAGAGTATTTTGGCAAAAATAGTAATTGATTACCCCTCTGCTTCTACTAATTCTCTAATAACCTTTTTTCGTAATTAATGGTGAATTCTCCGTGCAGCAGTACACTGGGAATTTTTAATTATGGTAATAAATGTTGCTATAACCATTGTTAAAATACCACGCCATTTAGGGTTCCTTTCAATATAATTGGTGCTATTAAATCTTTTTCATTTTTTATTTTCCCCGCTACTAAATTTTCTCTTTTACCTCGTTTTACCTCTTGCTACACATAAACTTTTTTCCCTTTTTTTGACCAGGCATAAATACAGTTTTGATTATCTTTAAATCCTGATTCATCAATAAATACAAGGCTTTTAATTACAACTTTTTTGATAAAATTTCGTGGTTTATAATAATATTTTATTCTTTCTTATCTATTTATTTTCCTATAACGAAGTTGTTTTTTTAAAAGGAAATTTAATTCTTTTCGAAGCATAAAATATTGCTGCTTGATTAACTCCAATTTTTTTTAGCTCTGTCTGCCAATTTAAACTATGGATTTGGTTTTACATCTTTTTCTAATTCTTTCCAATCTAATTTTCTGCGACGACGTTTTACCTTAGTTGCTTCCAATCTTGGGCGATATAACCATCTATATATCGAAGCTCTTCCTATCTCAAATACATGAGCTGCTTCGGTAAGCATACTACCGTTTTATACAAAATTCATTACTTTTTGTCTGAAGTCTAAACTGTAAGGCATGGTGAAAAATAGTTTCTAGTTGACTTAAAATTATTCTACTCAATTTTTGTCTCAATCTTAATTCAAACAACTATAAATCATGATCATCAATTTTTTCTATTTTTAAATAATAATTTATCATGTCATAGCTAACATTTTCTGGGTTATTTTCCAAATTTGTAATGGTATAATGTGTATGATAATTGAGTAGATATTGACAATAATTAATATAGCTTAAATTCATCCTGTTAGCTCAAATTAATAATAATGTAATTATGTAATAATCAGAGTATTTTGGCAAAAATGATTTACAATTACCAACATCTAAATAGAGCGAATATAAATTATATAGGGGTATCTTTGTATTAGTTATTATAATTGTTATTATAATTTTGATGTTAAAGCGATCGCCTCAATTAGTAGACGCTATATATCGTGTCTTTGCTTAAGTCCTATTATATTTTGGATTGGCTTTGTTGTATAAAGATAGAAAATATGGTAACAATAAGCGTGTGGCACAAGAAACCTATAGTAAGGGTAGAGATGAGTAAGTCCAAGTCCAAGTCTAAGTACCTCTTCAGCAACTGGTCGTAGCTCTGATGCGTCCCTAAGACAGAGAGGGAGCCTCACATTTTGGTTGAATGATGAAGTCATAGAGCAGTGGGTAAATCAACAAAAAACTGGACGTAGGGGGGCATCAAATACCTATAGCAATACGGCCATTGAATTTATGGTCACTATACAATCATTGTTTGGTCTGGCCGGACGACAGACTGAAGGTTTTGTCGAATCTATATTTCAATTGATGGACTTAGATTTACCAGTACCAGACCATAGCACTGTATCCCGTCGCTTGCTCAAACTGAATATCCAACTGCCAGTTATACCAACTAATGAAACTATTCCATACAGTAGTAGACTCTACAGGGGTGAAAGTTTACGGAGAAGGTGAATGGAAAACAAAAGTTCATGGTGTCAGTAAACGGCGTACATGGGGTAAATTACACCTAGGAGTATAGCAGTCGAAGCAAAGATTAGGACATAATGCTCGAAAAATTATCTAGGAAAGATTATGCGTTCTCCTTATAGCTATGACTTAAGACAAAAAGTTATTAAGGCCATTGATGGTGGGATGAGTAAAACTCAAGTAATACCAATTTCCTAAAGTCCGACTACACATAATGCTTCAAGAATAAAATCATATCCTGTACAAGAAGCAATATCTTTTTGACTAAATCCAGTTAATATATTTCTCAGGATTCTGCGTCAGAAATCTAAGGAATCGAAAACTCGATTTTTCAAGAATTTTTTCACCTCTTTCCACAGTCTTTCAATGGGATTAACTTCGGGACAATAAGGAGGTTGAAATAATAAAATGATGTGATCAGGGATAGATAAATCATTCCCTAGATGCCCTCGCCCGTTATCTAGTTGAATAATATGAATCTCTTCAGGATATGTTTGAGAAAAAAGCTCTAAAAATCTTTCAAAGCAAGGAGTATCTAGATGACTAAATTCATAAAAAAAGGAATCTCCTGTTTTTGGTTCTACTAAACCATAAAGCCATAGATATTTAAATAGCCATTGATATAAACCAATGGGCTTAACACCGCAAGTAGTAATGACTTTACCTGTTATAGTTTTTAATCCAATTCTAGTCTCGTCTTGACACCAATAGCGAATTGGCAGTTGATTTTCCGAATATTTATTAATTAACTTAATTTTCTCTTCTAGTTGAGATGAGAGTTTTTTTTAAAGTTTTCTTGAGCTTCTTTATTTTGTTTTATGTGATTTGGACGTGGAACTTTTAATTTACTTTTTAATTTATATCTGACTAATTGATGAACTGTTCGATAAGACAGCTCGATGTCAAAACAAGTCGTTAACCACTGTTGAATTTCACCATAGCTTTGGAAACCTTCCGGGTTTTGCAATTCTGCTTCTAATTTCTCGATTACATTTGGTGGAATTGAACTTGGCCTCCCTCCTAGATTTTTCTTTGGTTCTAGTAAAAGATTCAGTCCACCTGTACGATATTTCCCTAACCATTTTTGTACTGTGACTCGATTGCGTCCTAACATTATCGCAATTTCTTTTACTGTTTCTACTGTTTGAGTTTTCAACCAGTAAATAGTTTGAAGTCTTTCCTTTTCTTGAGCTGTACTCGCACTTTTTAAAAGTTTTTTGAGAGTTTCTACCGATTCATTTATCTCAATTTTTACTACTCCTGACATGGGGACATTTTCTATAATAGGTTACTTCTAAAAGTGTAGCTTAAGTTTATGAAATTAGTATAAAAAAAATTAGATGCGTTTAAGATGGATGGAGAGGTGTAAAAGCTTGACTAAAAACATTGATGCGAACCTACCGAAAATACAGATTAATGTTTGTTTGATTCGACTTATCCTTAAAAGCTTAGCGTATCTGAGTAAGTCCGGCAGATAAAAACGCTTAATTTTTAGAGATACCTGCAGGGGTTCTATAAAATTTCTTCTATCTTCCTTCTAAATTTGTAAAGAATTATTGCATAGTCTGACAAGAAGAAAAAAAAGAACAATTTTCTGATATAAGATATGGTAGTGAAGTTTTCAATGTACAGATAAGATAGGACAAGAAAAAATGCTTTACTCAACCTTATTAACACTTGGCCCCAATACTTTTGACTGGAGCCCTAAAATTGCCATAATTATGATTATCTGTAATATTGTAGCCATCGCCTTTGCCAAGTTCACAGTTAAATACCCTAGTGTCGGTCCAGCCATGCCTGGTTCTAACTTTTTTGGTGGTTTTGGAGTAGCTGGCGTTTTGGCAACTACAAGCTTCGGTCATATTTTAGGTGCTGGTGTGATTCTTGGGTTGGCAAATTTAGGTAGCCTTTGACATCCTCTCAGGCTATTATAGATGGGGAAAAACCGAGCAAAAAGCCAAGGCAGGGTTGACGTTTTGCTGGTGCAAAGTTCTGTTAACACAAGCTTGTGCACCCACCCTTCTTATTCCCTTATTAACAAGGGGGTAAGGGCTGTAGTGTCTATTGTTTTGTCTCAGACTGCCCGCGTGCGACTAATTAATTAATTAATATTTAGCATAAGACTATGTATTCAAAAAAAGTAAATCGTTACTCGCTTATGGGCAAAGCTTTAAACTCAATTTTTTGTTAAGTTAACTATTGTTCAATAGTAAAAAAACATGGGAACCAGAGAAGCATCTTTTTTATTAGGAATATCCCGGCAACGTTTATTAGTCCTATTAGCTCAAGGAAGAGTGAAGGGAGCTAACAAAAACGGTAGGTTCTGGGAAATAGAAGTTTCTAAAAGTGGAATGCCTGTAATAATTCCGGCTCGACGGGGTCCGAAAGGTATATGGCGTAAGCAAAAATCCGCCAAACCCAAAATGATTCATGTCAATCAAAGTAAAATTAAAAGAAATATAGGTAAACCTCCTGAAAAACTAGAACCTGTCATTTCTGTCAAGCACGGCGATCGTAACGATTATGGTTATGACTTATATATTCAAGGTCCTTGCCGAATCGTTTATCGACCTTATGAACCAGCAGATTGTGGCGCTCGCTTATGGATTAATACTTATAATCCTGTGGAATTTTTGAGGCCTGCTCGTTAACTTAAACGTTCGCCAGGTAATTTACCTTACCCGACTCGTTTTCTGAACCGGACGTGAGACTTGCACCTCCAAATCGGCTCCTCTACTATAGCTCCCAATTCAAGGGTACATCCTTAACTGCTTTCAAGTCGTTGGCAGTTCCGGAGTCCTGGCAATATCGGTGTAACAATTGTTTGTTTTTATATATGTTGTTACCGCCTTTAGACTTGAGAAAATAGAACATTGAGGCAATTTAACTTGAGAGTAACCTCAAGGAAATTTATGCTGTTTGGTTGTGGAAAATTTTTACCACAAACTCCTCAACTAAAACCCAATATCATCCAAAGCCACTTGAGCCGCTTCAAATAACTCATTATCAGAAACATACCGCCAATCCGTATCTCCAATTTCCTGATAAAAAGTCTGATCATAAGCACGAGTTTGAATTACCACAGGCATTGGTACCGCATGACCTAATACCAAAGCTTGCTGTTTAGAATCCAACTTTGCCAAAACAGACCTCAAACTATGACCTCCAGAAACTCCTGTAAAAATAGAATCAATATCCTTATCATCATTCAACAAAGCTGTAATTCTCGTACCAATTTGAGACATAACTTCCGCATCTATTCCCGAAGGTCGCTGGTCTACAACCAATAGAGTCACAAAATATTTCCGCATCTCCCTAGCTATCGTACCAAAAATAGTTGAACGTACTATCGCAGGATCAAGAAAACGATGAGCTTCCTCAATAGTTATAACTAATGGTTGAGGGCGATCGCTCGGATTTTTAGAACTCAAAAATTTATCTGCTTTCCGTACATAACTATTATGAATTCGGCGAGTAATCATATTAGCTGCCAACATATAGGAAAGCATATTTGACTGGGAACCAAATTCAATAATAACGTGCTTACCTGCATCTAAAGATTCTAAGATTTCTTCTATATAATTGTTGGTATTTTTTGTCTGCATATATTTCAGATTATCCAGTCGTAACAACTTTCTTTGCAACGACATAATCGAACCTTTATGACCTCTTTTTTCATCACAAAATATTTGAATATCTTCATTAGTCATTGCCAATAATTTAGTAATCCAAGATTTACCAAATTCACTGCGGAGAATATTTGCACTATCAATACTTGCCTCAGATAAATTTAACTCCCGTTGCACTAACCCAATATCTTCAACCTCAATTTGGTTATAACTTAAATACAGGTCTCGTGCATCATGCACCCCTCTACGTCTAGTAGATTCTGGGTCAAGCGTCCAAAGTTCGACTCGATCGGGAAATAATTGTCGTAAACCTTTTACAGTATTAACTTGTTTTCCTTCTGCAATTGCTTCCCAACCATATTCGGAGTGCATATCAAAAATTAAATTTACGGCAGCACCTTTCCGAATAATGCCAGATAAAAGTAAACGAGTCAGAAAAGATTTACCAGTTCCCGACTTACCAAAAATCCCATTACTTCGTTCTACAAATCTATCTAAATCTAAACAAACAGGTACATCCATATCAATAGGTTTACCCACAGCAAAATTCCGGCGAGTCGGGTCGTCTTCCCTGCCAAAAACTAAACTAAAATCTCTGACACTTGCTTCAAATACTTGGGAAAAATGACTAGGAATAGTTTTGACTGGCATTAATTTAATTTGAGAACTGCTTTGAGCTTCAAAGGATGCTAAATTTTGGGTTGACTTTAATTTTTTTTGATTATCATTTGTGTTGTTGAAATTGAAAGAGTCTGGTAATTGTTCTGGAGCAATAGCTAACATTAACATTGGAGCGAGTTCGATAGTTCCGTAGGTACTACCTCCAGCTAAAACAGATTGCAAAAAATCATCTGTGGGTAGGGGTGGATTAATCATTATTCGTTCGCTAGATGTTCCTAATAAAACATCGGTTAGCATACAGAAAAAATGGGCGCGTACTCCTTGTACAACTAAAAATTTACCAACCCGCATATCTTCTACCAATACGTCCGGGTGGAGTCGTACTTCTAATCCTTGACTGAGGGAACCTTGAATTACTGAGCCTAATGGTCTTTCAAAATCCATGTAAATTACTTGATTATTTTGGGGTGCTATATTAAATTATACCATTTTTATTAGCTATTGAGAAAGCAAATTAACCCACAAAGCAACAAATAAACTGGGTTGATTGCTTGATTAAGGAAGGCTTTTAATCTGAATTATTTAATTATTAATTATTAGACATCTCCAAAATAAAAATTAAGGTAAAGTTCTAGTGATAAATTATATATACGCTGTCCCCAAATGAATAATGTATTAGAATATCTTTATAATCATCCAAGAGAAACAAAAAGGATTATTGGTATTACAGATAAACAACTCATAAAATTAATAGAAAATACTCAAAAAATTGAAGAAAAAAAAAGACAGGCGATCGCCAGTAAATAAAAAAGATTAATTAAGGCAGAAGGAGGCAGAAAAAAAACCTTAAAAGTCGAGGAAGAAATCATCTTAACTTTATGCTATTTACGTCATGTGCCCACATTTGCTCATACTAGGAATATCTTTTAGTGTAAGCTCATCAACAGCAAATAATATTTTTCAGGCTTGGGATAGACATATTACAAGATTTATTACCTTGTAGTTTATTTGAACAATTCCGAGAAAAAGAAGATGAATATTTTTGGATACAAAAAATTTTAACTGAACTTGAATTAATTGTAGATACTACAGAACAGAGTATATATAGGCCAGATGACGATAAGAAACAGAAAAAATATTACTCTGAAAAAAAGAAAAGTCATACATTAAAAAACCAGATAATAATTACAGAAAAGGGGACAGAAATAGTAGATGTAATTGTGGGATAAAGAGTGCCAGAAAGCGATGTAAATTTACTCATAAAACAACTTTCAAAATTTGATAAAAAACCAAAATTTCAGGGAGATAAAGGAGATCAAGGAGCCGAGAGAACTACAATACCCAAAAAAAAGCCGAGAAAACAATAATTGCCAGCAGAAATCAAAGAAGATAACTTGAAATTAGCCCAAAAAAGAAAGAATATTTGTAGAGCATATAATAAGGCTAATAAAAATATTTGGAATGGCACGAGAAAGATTTAGATTAAAAGATAGTAATTATGAAAAAGTAATTTTAACAATATGTGGTTTAGTAAGATTAAGAATAGGAGGATTTTTATTAGTATAAATCATGGCTTGTGACGAAAAAGAAAACAAGAAAAAACTGGATAAAGATGGTGAATAATTAACAAGAATTATCTCTAATACTCTAAAGTGCGTAAAAAATGACTATCTGGAGGATTTAGCGATCGCTCCCTAAAAAATAGTTACAGTAAGGGAAGTGAGAATTTTTGGAGATATCTATTAGACATCTCCAAAATAGAAAATAAGATAAGATTGTAATGTTCATTTACAATTTTATTTAGGTAGCTATACCAATCAATAAAACTTTAGAGTACATTCATAATTATCCGAAAGAAACAAAAAGAATTATAGGGATTACTTATGAACAGCTAACACAATTAATAGAAAATGCAATTATCAAAGAATCAGAAAATTTCCAGGTAATTGCCGAGAAAGAAATAAGATTAATTAAACCAGGTGGAGGCAGAAAAAAGACTTTAACTAAAACAGAAGAAATATTTTTAACGCTATATTATTTAGATCATATACCAACTTTTCAATTATTAGGAATAAATTTTGGGGTTAGTGAATCAACAGCCAATAATATATTCCATTACTGGATAAATATTTTACCAGATTTATTACCAGCTAGTTTATTAGAAAAAGTCAAAAAAAAGAAGATGAATTAGAATGGGTAAAAGAAGCGTTAATGGAATTAGAATTAATAGTATATAGCTCAGAACAAAGTAGAAAAAGACCAAAAGAATCTGAAAAACCAGAAAAATATTATTCAGGAAACAAGAAAAATCATACCTTTAAAAATCAAATAATAACGACGCCAAAAGGAACAGAAATAGTGGATGTAATTATCGGAGAAAGGGGACCATTAAGTGATATAAATTTATTAAACAAACAACGGGAAAAATTTAAGGATAATCAATATTTTCAAGGGGATCAGGCAGATCAAGGAGCAGAAAGAACAAGCACACCAAAAAAGAAGCCAAGAAAAAAAGAAATGTCAGAAGAAATAAAAGAAAAAAATCAACAAAAAGCCCAAAAAAGAATATTCGTAGAACATGTAATTAGATTACTAAAAATATTTGGAATTGCGAGAGAAAGATTTAGATTAAAAGAGAAAAGTTATGAGAAAGTAATAATGGTAGTATGTGGATTAGTGAGATGAAGAATAGGAGCATTAATATTAGTATAAAAAGAAGATAATAAATTAAGAGAATAAAGTGAAAATGGGGGGAAATAAATGTTGAATTAGTAAGAGAAAATATCTCAAAGATTTATGATTGCGTATTTTAGGACCAAAGATGCTTGATATGGCAACTAGGCTAAGATCAAGTCAAGGAAAGGCCTTGTTAATTTTTGGAGATGTCTATTTGGTAAAATATTTTAAGCACACTTTTTATTTGAAAACATTCTTTTTTTACCCTTGGTATAAAATCAAAGTTAAGTTTCTTTTATCGTAAGTATTCAGGTGTAGGGATTGACAAAATCATCCTAATTACTCAGAGATAGTATGGGAGAGATAATTCGTGAGAACGCGATCGTACTGCCAAAGAAAGCGATCGCCTAAAGAAATCAAGAACAGAGCGACCCTGAACGCGACAAGACTGTATGACGCCTAACAATGTTGCCGAACGACGAAATCCAGGAGAACCACCAGCTACTTTACCCTTGGTCACTTGCGTTTGGCAATTACCTTTCCGCCCGATTATTATCGGGAGGTACTTGAGGATGTTCAAGGAAATACCACCATTGATGAGATTTGTCTCTCTCACCTCACGGGGTGACAAGCTAGTTGAAAGCTATATATAGAAAGGGATTTGCCTTCGTAGACTGAAGAATATTTCAACAAAAAGAAAATGCTTATTGAGAATGGATGGGGTGTAGTGCGTTGATTATTTATTCATTTTAAAAGTTTTTTGAAATAGTTAAAAATATGATAAAAAAAGGTTACTAATTACAAATAAAAATCAATAAAAGGTGAATATATTAGGCTTTTATCAAGACCATATTAAGGAAAAATTGAGTCCATCTCAATTAGTAACATTACAAATATTATTATACTTAATATCTGTACATAAAACTGTGCAAATATCAAAACTAAGTAATTATTTTCCCCTACCAATAAAATTAGAAAGTAAGGGAAAACTTATGCGAAATATTTTTAACTATCAAGGAATTAAGTTTGCCTTTATTCTGGTTTCCTTGGGTCAGAATAATGGTAAAAAAATTATATGATAAAAAAGGTTAATAATTACAAATAAAAATCAATAAAAGGTGAATATATTAGGCTTTTATCAAGACCATATTAAGGAAAAATTGAGTCCATCTCAATTAGTAACATTACAAATATTATTATACTTAATATCTGTACATAAAACTGTGCAAATATCAAAACTAAGTAATTATTTTCCCCTACCAATAAAATTAGAAAGTAAGGGAAAACTTATGCGAAATATTTTTAACTATCAAGGAATTAAGTTTGCCTTTATTCTGGTTTCCTTGGGTCAGAATAATGGTAAAAAAATTATTCGACTTTCCCTCAGAATTAGTATTAATTTTAGATAGAACTCAGTGGCAAAATACTAATATATTAATGATTAGTTTAGCTTGGAAAAAGAGAGCTTTACCTATACATTGGAAAATTTTAACTCATAAAGGAGCTAGTAATTTAGCCGAACAAAAAGCAGTAATTCGTCCAGTTATAAGATTATTAAAATGCCAGAAAATCATTCTGACAGCAGATAGAGAGTTCCACAGTATTTTTCTATGTTATTGGTTGAAAAAATATCAAAAACAAGATGTATACTTTGTTTTGAGAACAAAAAAATCGACGATGATTAAACGAGGAAAAAAATATTGTAAACTCTCTGAATTACCAGCAAACATCGGTGAATGTAAACTATTTTTAAATCAAAAAATTACCAAAATTTTGAGAGTAGGAACATATAATTTACTGATATATAAAAAACCAAAATATCGTGACAAATCTGTTTCCGAAAAATGGTATATTTTAACTAATCTATCGTTACCAGGGAAAATTAAAAAAATATATAGCCAGAGAATGGGAATTGAAGCAATGTTTAAAGACTATAAAACTGGTGCTTACAATCTAGAATCAGCGAAAGCCAATGAAACGAGATTGAATAATTTAATTTTATTAATAGCTATTTCTTATGCAATTAGTTCATTTCAAGTCCAAAAAATTAAAAATAAAGGGGTTCAAGAATATATATCAAGAACTAATGAAAAAAGTAGAAAAGAAAGAAGGCACAGTAGTTTTTTTGTATGATTATCTAGGATGTATTGGGCAATAAATGATGATTTTATCTGGGGATTAGTAGAAAATTTAATGAGGCTTAATCCTCATAAATTTCTATATTATCACAGGGGCATAAAAGCGATGAATATAGTGGTTAATTAGACCGTAATTTTTGATTAATAATCAATTAATTCATGTGAGTTTTTTCATAATATTATTCTCCAGTGCAACTTGAATTATTATTCAATTTAGTTAGGGGGTGTAGTGTGTTCGCGGATCGAACGCACTACACCCCCTTAATTCTCAATAAGGATTTTCTTTTAATTGAATTATTCCTCAGTCCCAGAACGCAAATTCCTCTCTATACATAGCTTTCAACTAGCTTGTCACCCCGTGAGCTCTTAAGGACTTCAACAACAGCCCTGCTACATAACCTGCTTTGGCACTCCAAGTCGAAATTGCCTGTTTAAGCCGCACCTTGAAAGATTCGGCCCAAGAAGCATAAGTAGATGCTTCAAGAGTTTCACCCCACTGTGTTGAGTAAAGGCTTCATCTATCCAGGAAAGAAATGCTTCTCCCAAAGCTTTCTGATGGGCTTGCTTCAGACGAGTTACTTGCTGAAAATGTCGTTGTAGATGAGCTAGACATTTCTGCTGGGCTACGACTCGGTAGCTGTTGTAGACACTAAAATCGTCAGAACTCAGCACTCCCGAAAAACTTTGACCAAGTAGATATTCCAGTTTGGCTCGTGAACGAGTATCTCCGGCATGAAATAAACTATATTTTTCGGACGATATTACCCACATCCATTCTTTTACTCCTTGTACCAACCATGGGGACTCATCCACATGAACTTGAGGTTAAGTTTTAACCTAATCTTTTAGTTCTTGTACTTGTGGGGTCAGAGCTTCAGACACTCTAAGGGTGGTGGCAACCAAAGTTCCTCAACTTACCTCTATTTTCCCAAACTCTATCAACCATTTTTGTTGTTTTTCATAAGACAAATGGCTGTAGTGCCCCAACTATACCAACATTGTTTGTAGGTTTACTGATAAATCTTGTCCTGGAATTACATTTTCTTTCTGGTAATTCCCCTGATACTTGTTCTCCAAACTTTTGACACAATCGCCGCACTTTACCAATAGTAAGGGCAATCATGCATATTTTACAGGAGATGCTCTTTTGACAAAAAAGAGAATTTCAGACCTAAAAACGGTATTGAAGCCATTAATTCTGACTCCTGACTCGTGACTCCTAAAAAGTACCCTAGCTATAGCAATCCTAAATAGGTCGCAACAGATATAATAGTAAGAATAACATCTCCAGTCAAAATACAAAGTAATGAATATTATAGATGAACTAGACGATTTTATCAATCACACATGCATAGTCAAAAGAAATAAAAAGAGCCTTAGCTGTAAAAATGATTTTGTCGGGAAAATCCTATCATGAAGTCAAAGAATTATTAAATGTAACTCAGCAGTTTAGAAAGCGAATGGAAAAACCAAGCACTGTTTCATGGCAAGTGAAAGTTTAAAGCTTCAATTATATTGGAACACAAGGTTACTTAAAGGCCGAAGAAAAAGAGCAAATAATTGAGTGGGTGAGGGCACAAAATTACCTAAGATTGTCAGATTTACAAAAATATTTAAAGAAGCAATATGATGTAGTTTTTGAGTCTAATCAAAGTTATTATAACTTACTCAAAGAAGCAGGAATAACTTGAAAAAAAACTCCCAAAAAAATCCCGCTAAAAATGATGAATTAGTGAAAGCAAAAAAAAAGAAATAGAGGAATTATTGACTAAATGGCAACCAGAAATAGAATCTGAAAATCTTACAGTGTTTATGATTGATGAATGTCATCTATTATGGGGTGCTCTATATAGCTATACTTGGGGAAGAACAGATAAAAGAATAGAAATTCCGATCAAAAATGAAAAAGAAAGACAAACTTATTATGGAGCCAATTATTATCAAAATAAGGAATTCATTGTGCAAGAATATAAGAATGGAAATACTGAAAAAAAGAATGAATTTGTTAAATATTTACAAGAGCAAAGACCAGGAAAAAGATTGGCAATATTTGGGGACGGTGCAACTTATCATAACTCTCAAGAATTTCGAGAATATCTGATGTTAATTAATCAAGATTTACCTGAAGAAGAATGGTTGATAAATTGTACGCTTATTTGCCCCAAATGCTCCTGAACAAAACCCTGTTGAAGATATTTGGTTGCCAACTAAAAGTTTCATCAGACAATTTGATCATCTTTGCAGTTCTTTTAAAGTAGTTAAGTGGCTATTTAAGTTTTTTGCAGATGGTCAAATATTTGATTTCCCAAAGCTTTTTCAGTATGGAATTTTGCCACAATCTATTTAGGATTGCTATATTTGTAGCAAACATTTATTAAACTGGTATTAGACCCAATTATTTTGATAAATAGGGTAGTCTTTTGTAGCCAACATTTTCAAATTGGTATTATACAGGTGCAGAAAATGGAGAATAGACATCTCCAACAATACTCAAACGCTTATACTAACTATTTTTAGTGGAGTGTTAGCTCACCTTGAAGATAGTTAATTTGTACAGTTTTATAGGTATCAGAGACACTTTGTGTTACTAATTCAAATATTTATTGGACTTTAATTTATTCTTTTTATCTCAGCTTTTGATGATTTTTACTAATATAAATAAGCCATTTTTAATCGCACTAAACTACATATTTTTAAAAGTACTTTTTGATCATTATTATTTGTTTAATCTGAATCTTTTTCGAGGAAATCTAAATATTTTAATTAATCTTATTACATGTTATAAAAATATTCTTTTTTTTGCTTTTTCTTGATTTTATTCTTTAATTTCTGGTGGCATTTCTTTTTTTATTGGTTTCTTTTTTTGTGTAGTAGTTCTTTCTACTCCTTCATCAGCTTTATCTCCTTAAAATTTTTGTTTTTTATCAAATTTATCCGGTTGTTTTCTTAATATTTTTATATCACTTACTAAACCTTTTTATCCTACTATTATATCCACTATTTCTGTTCCTTTTGGTATCGTTATTATTTGATTTTTAAAAGTATAATTTTTCTTTTTTTATATTTTATATTTTTCTTGGTTTTTATATTCACTTGGTCTTCCTCTACCTTGTTCTGTACTATCTAAAATTAATTTTAATTCTGTTAATATCTCCTTTACCTATTTCTATTTATTTTCTTTTTTTTTACTTCTTCTAATAAACTTGCTAGCAGTAATTCTCTGAGAATATCTATCCAGTAATGAAAAATATTATTAGCACTTAATTAACTTATACTAAAGTTAATTCCTAATGTTTTAAAATTGGTATTTGATGTAAATAAAATCATGTAAAAATGAAAAATATTATTGGCAGTTGATTCACTCATACCAAAGTTAATTCTTAATGTTTGAAAATTTGGTATTTGATGTAAATAAAATCATGTAAAAATTATTTATTCTTCCTTTGTTAAATTCTTTTTTCTGACTCCAACTGCTTTAATTAATCTTTTTTCTGTTTTGGCGATCGCCGACCTTTTTTATGATTCTATTTTTGGGGCATTTCTTATTAATTTTATTAGCTTTTCATAAGTAATACTAATAATTCTTTTTGTTTCTTTTAGATAATTATAAATATATTCTAAATTTGGATTCATTTGGGAGACTATATACATAAATGGTTTTGATAATTTTACCTTATTTTTTATTTTAGTAAGTGTATGTTAGCACAATTTGTGGTATGATATTTAGAAGAAATTTATTGATAACTTAGTATTTGGTTATATTAAGGGCTCGCCTAGCAAATAAACTTTTAATTTTTAGTAGGCAAAAGCGCAATATTTCTGATATTAATATCCATTGCTGACTACTTATATGAACATATCACTACATATATAGGACTACCAATAAATCAACTTATTAAAAAACTCACATGAATTAATTTATTGTTAATCAAAAATTACAGTCTAATTAACCACTGTATTCATCGGTTTGAGTCCTCTTTGATAATATAGTAATTTATGAGGATTAAGGTCCATTAAATTTTCTACTAATTCCCAGATAAAATTATCATTTATTGCCCAATAAATCATAGATAATCCTACAAGAAAACTACTGTTTCTTCTTTATTTTCTAACCTTTTTATTAGTTCTTGATATATATTATTGAACCCCTTGATTTTTAATTTTTTTGGACTTGAAATGAACTAATTGTGTATGAAATAGCTATTAATAAAATTAAATTACTTAATCTCATTTTATTAGCTTTAGCTGATTCTAGATTGTAACTACCAGTTTTATAGTATTTAAACATTGCTTCAATTCCCATTCTCTGAATATATATTTTTTTAATCTTTTTAGGAGATGATAAATTGGAGAGAATATACCATTTATCTACAACAGATTTTTGACGATATTTCTGTTTTTTATAATTGAGTAAATTATATGTTCCTACCTTCAAAATTTTTGGGAATATATGGTTCAATAATAGTTTAGTTTCACCGAAATTTACTTTTAATTCTGAGACTTTACAATATTTTTTACCCCGTTTAATTATCGTCGTTTTTTTCTGTCTAAAAACAAAATATAGATCTTGCTTCTGATATTTTTTCAACCAGTGGGATAGAAAAATACTATGGAACTCTCTATCTGCTGCCATCATAATTTTCTGACCTTTTAATAATCTTATAACTGGACGAATTACTGCTTTTTGTTAGGTTAAATTACTAGCTCCTTTATGAGTTAAAATTTTCCAATATAATGGTATTTCCATCTTTTTCCCAGCTAAACTAATCATTAATATATTAGTATTTTGCCACTGAGTTCTATCTAAAATCAATACTAATTCTGAGGAAACACTAAATAAATTTTCTATTATTTTTTTAACTAAAGGAAACCAAAATAAAGCTAGGCTTAACTCTTTTCAAGTCAAAAACCTTTGTATATGTTTTCTCTTACTTTCTAATTTTATTGGTAGGGAAAAATAATTACTTAATTTTGATATCTGTACAGTTTTATGTACTGATACTCACGTATAATAATATTTGTAATGTTATTACTTGAGATGGACTCAATTTTTGCTTAATATGGGCTTGATAAAAGCCTAATATATTCACTTTTATTGATTTTTCTTTGTAATTACTAACCCTTTTTTATCATATTTTTAATTATTTCCAAAACTTTTTAAATGAATAAATAATCAACTCAGATGGTGGATAAGAGTGAATTGGCGATCGCTACCTCCCAAACTCAAAATAGCATTCTTTATAAATTGAATTATTATTCAATTTATTGTCTCAAATTATTACTATATCTAGCATTAAGCTTACTTGTCTACCCCGTGAGCCCTAACCCACATCCTAAAAAGAATAATTATCATTAGACATCTCCAAAAATTCTCACTTCCCTTACTGTAACTATTTTTTAGGGAGCGATCGCTAAATCCTCCAGATAGTCATTTTTTACGCACTTTAGAGTATTAGAGATAATTCTTGTTAATTATTCACCATCTTTATCCAGTTTTTTCTTGTTTTCTTTTTCGTCACAAGCCATGATTTATACTAATAAAAATCCTCCTATTCTTAATCTTACTAAACCACATATTGTTAAAATTACTTTTTCATAATTACTATCTTTTAATCTAAATCTTTCTCGTGCCATTCCAAATATTTTTATTAGCCTTATTATATGCTCTACAAATATTCTTTCTTTTTTGGGCTAATTTCAAGTTATCTTCTTTGATTTCTGCTGGCAATTATTGTTTTCTCGGCTTTTTTTTGGGTATTGTAGTTCTCTCGGCTCCTTGATCTCCTTTATCTCCCTGAAATTTTGGTTTTTTATCAAATTTTGAAAGTTGTTTTATGAGTAAATTTACATCGCTTTCTGGCACTCTTTATCCCACAATTACATCTACTATTTCTGTCCCCTTTTCTGTAATTATTATCTGGTTTTTTAATGTATGACTTTTCTTTTTTTCAGAGTAATATTTTTTCTGTTTCTTATCGTCATCTGGCCTATATATACTCTGTTCTGTAGTATCTACAATTAATTCAAGTTCAGTTAAAATTTTTTGTATCCAAAAATATTCATCTTCTTTTTCTCGGAATTGTTCAAATAAACTACAAGGTAATAAATATTGTAATATGTCTATCCCAAGCCTGAAAAATATTATTTGCTGTTGATGAGCTTACACTAAAAGATATTCCTAGTATGAGCAAATGTGGGCACATGACGTAAATAGCATAAAGTTAAGATGATTTCTTCCTCGACTTTTAAGGTTTTTTTTCTGCCTCCTTCTGCCTTAATTAATCTTTTTTATTTACTGGCGATAATTTTTTGAGTATTTTCTATTAATTTTATGAGTTGTTTATCTGTAATACCAATAATCCTTTTTGTTTCTCTTGGATGATTATAAAGATATTAGACATCTCCAAAATAGAAAATAAGATAAGATTGTAATGTTCATTTATAATTTTATTTAGGCGGCTATACCAATGAATAAAACTTTAGAGTACATTCATAATTATCCGAAAGAAACAAAAAGAATTATAGGGATTACTTATGAACAGCTAACACAATTAATAGAAAATGCAATTATCAAAGAATCAGAAAATTTAAAGGTAATTGACGAGAAAGAAATAAGATTAATTAAACCAGGTGGAGGCAGAAAAAAGACTTTAACTAAAACAGAAGAAATATTTTTAACGCTATATTATTTACATCATATACCAACTTTTCAATTATTAGGAATAAATTTTGGGTTTAGTGAATCAACAGCCAATAATATATTCCATTACTGGATAAATATTTTACCAGATTTATTACCAGCTAGTTTATTAGAACAAGTCAAAAAAAAGAAGATGAATTAGAATGGGTAAAAGAAGCGTTAATGGAATTAGAATTAATAGTAGATAGCTCAGAACAAAGTAGAGAAAGACCAAAAGAATCTGAAAAACCAGAAAAATATTATTCAGGAAACAAGAAAAATCATACCTTTAAAAATCAAATAATAACGACACCAAAAGGAACAGAAATAGTGGATGTAATTATCGGAGAAAGGGGACCATTAAGTGATATAAATTTATTAAACAAACAACGGGAAAAATTTAAGGATAATCAATATTTTCAAGGGGATAAAGAAGATCAAGGAGCAGAAAGAACAAGCACACCAAAAAAGAAGCCAAGAAAAAAAGAAATGCCAGAAGAAATAAAAGAAAAAAATCAACAAAAAGCCCAAAAAAGAATATTCGTAGAACATGTAATTAGATTACTAAAAATATTTGGAATTGCGAGAGAAAGATTTAGATTAAAAGAGAAAAGTTATGAGAAAGTAATAATGGTAGTATGTGGATTAGTGAGATGAAGAATAGGAGCATTAATATTAGTATAAAAAGAAGATAATAAATTAAGAGAATAAAGTGAAAATGGGGGGAAATAAATGTTGAATTAGTAAGAGAAAATATCTCAAAGATTTATGATTGCGTATTTTAGGACCAAAGATGCTTGATATGGCAACTAGGCTAAGATCAAGTCAAGGAAAGGCTTTGTTAATTTTTGGAGATGTCTATTCTAATACATTATTCATTAGACATCTCCAAAAATTATCACTTCCCTTACTGGGTAGTCCTGTATATGTAGTGATAAAATTACAGTGAAGCGATCGCTTCATTATAATGATTAATGAAATACCAAATAGCTCCTAGATGGGACCGAAGCTTTTTAGAAAAGGATAAAGTCTTTCTGACCAACCGAGAAATTCTTTGACGCAAAGTATTATTCAATCTTTCTATATAAGCTGTTAAACCTGAATATTCCCCACTGATTTATGTCTCTCTTCAGGAAAGACAAGCTCGTAAGCTGACCAAAAATCTGTATAACAAACTGCACACGGCCTTAAGACACCGTGGGTTAGAATTCCATAATCTATGCTGCCCCTTTTTCTCCTCTTTCCCCTAACGGGACTTTAGCAAATTTCAAGCCCAAACAAACCCTAAACTCTCTTTATGAGCGGTAAATACGTCGATGTTTTCATCTAACCACTCAACAAAACGATAAGATATTGCGGTACGAAATGCTTCTAAAGTATCAGTAAACGTATTTAATGGTTTGTTAGCCCAACGCCTTCTTATACCTCCTGTTAACTGATGCCAGATAATAAATGTATAAGCACAAAATACTAAAATAAAATGCCTTTTAAGGCTGATTTTATCTCTGACTTGATATTCTCTTAATCCTAACCATCCTTTGGCTTCCCTGTAGAAAACTTCCACCCAATTTCTTTGAGAATAAGTAGAATATATCCACTCAGGAGTTACATATTTGTCTTCTCTATTAGTGATATAATAGTTAATATCAGTGGCCTCAGAAAAACTTTTAGCATTCATAACGATAGCTATAGTTTTTTGACCTGACATCCTAGATATTTCTACTTCTAATGTAGCTACCCAAACTTCTCTAGCATTTTTTGTACTTAGTTGAACTAAGTTGAAAGCTTTCTGAGGTATACTTTCTGCCAGCTTGTCTAATCTAATTTCCTCTTTAATGTCATCTTGTTTTTTAATGATGACTTTTCGATTTTTAGCTAATCCTCCTATATAAGTTAAACTTCTTTTCTCTAGTTGATTTAAGAATGATGTATTGTTACCATAGCCAAATTTCAATTAACACAATTTCTGGTTGGTGTCCTCTGGACAAACATTGATCTACTAGAGACATTGCACTCGTCTGGTTTCTTGACAAATTCTGGGTCTTTTTTTCCTTTTGGAAAAGAATCAGCTTTCTGATACAAAGCTATGTCTAAAGGTAGACTTTTAACTCCATCATAAAGATGAGTTGTCACCACGACTACACCATTATCTGTTTTTCCTATTTCTCCTATATATTGCCGCCCTACTCCTGCAGTAAAATTACCACTTTTTCTGTGGCCTGAATCGTCTATAATTAAAGCAATAGGATCGAGAAGGTTTTGTTTGGCGACGTTCCCACATTACTTGAAGACGACGCTCATTCACAGCATCTACAGACCAATTTGCTCGAACTAGAAAATGCCGTAATTTGTGGTACGTGTGACCTACAGTGTTGTTGGCAATTTGAGACAAGTTTTTTCGATCGCTTTCTCAAGAGTAATCCTCCTATATATTCCCTAAACCCTGTTTTTTGGGCTTTTGTTTTAAAGACATTGTTAAAGCGATCGCACCATCGATGGAAACAAGAGGGCATGGCCACTGAAGTTGTTTCTTTCATCAAACTTTTCCCAGGCCAGTAATTAACGTAAAATACATATCAGGTATACATTATACCCTTTTTTTTACTATTTTTTCACTAAAGTCCCGCTAAGTAAAAACCCACAATTTCTTTAGTTTCTATATCAATCGCTAACCACAGCCATTGTTTATTATTTTTATTGCCTACAAATGACCACATTTCATCACATTGAATGGTGAGTTTACCTGTTTTTTTTTAGTACATTTAATAGAGCGTGAAACCTCAGCATACTTATTATTGACGTAATTCTGGAGCCATTTTTCTGACACGCCTGTTACACGGGTTATACCAGCTAAACTAATTTTTTCTCTATTTTAATTTATCAATAAGTTCTTTGGTTTCATTACTAATATAATCTCTTTGACTATTTTCGACAAATTGTCTCTGACAATTTTGACATTGATATTTTTGTTTTTTGTTGTGAATAGTCCCATTTTTGACAATATGATTACTGCCACAACTAGGACAGATTAATTTATGAATGGACATCTGAATTATATAGATTTTTTCTTATTACTGTCATAGATAATAGCATACTTTTTTCATGATAGTTGAGTTTAATTCTTGATAGTTTAATGACTGATTATTATGTAGCGATCGCCTAGATAAAAATTTTGAATTATTAAGCATAAAAAACTTAATGTTTTCAAGATTGATGTCAATAACTAATCATTTATATTGGCTTATCACTACATATACAGGACCACCCCTTACTGTAACTATCTTTGAGGGAGCGATCGCCAGCTCCTCTAGATAGTCATTTTTTATGATATTTATAGTATTACAGATAGTTATTGTTAATTATTTAGCATTTTTATGTAATTATTTCTTGCTTTTTACTAGACCTAAAGTTAGGATTTATGTTAACATTAGTGCTTAATCTCTTAATCTCACTAAACCACATATTGTTAAAATTACTTTTTCATAATTACTCTCTTTTAATCTGAATCTTTCTCGTGCCACTTTCAATATTTTTATCAGTCTTATTACATGTTCTACAAATATTCTTTTTTGAGCTTTTTTTTGATTCTCTTTATTTACTTTGTATGACATTTTATGGTTTATTTTTTTTCTTTGGCGTGTCAATTCTTTCCCCACCTTGATAACCTTTATCTCCTTGAAATCTTTGTTCTTTATCAAACTTTTTTTGTTGTTTTTTGAATAAAATTATATCACTCTCTGGACCTCTTTCTCCTACTATTACATCAACTATTTCTTTTCCATTATCTGTTATTATTATTTGATTTTTTAACCTATGACTTTTTTGCTTTTCTGAGTAATATTTTTTCTGCTTTTCATCATTTTTTGGCCTGAATATATCCTGTTCTGTACTATCAACTATCAATTCTATTTCTGTCAAAGCTTCTTTTATCCATAAATATTCGTTTTCTTTTCCCGAGAATTCCTCTAGTAAACTAGATGGTAATAATTCCCTCAAAATATCGCTCCAAAGCCTGAAAAATATTATTTGCTGTTGATTCACTAACTCCAAATATTGCTCCTAGCAGTTGAAATGTTGGTACATGATGCAAATAATATAATGTCAAAATTATCTCTTCCGCCTTGCCTAAAGACTTTTTTCTGACTCCTCCTGCCTTAATTAATCTTTTTTCTTCTTTGTTTGATCGCCTGTCTTTTTTTGTCTTCAACTTTTTGAGCATTTTCTATTAATTTTATTAGTTGTTTATCTGTAATACCAATAATCCTTTTTGTATATGGATGGATGATTATAAATATATTCTAATACATTATTCATTTGGGGACAGCATATATATAATTGGGCACTACAATTTTACCTTAATTTCTATTTTGGAGAGGTCTATTTGGGGACAGCGTATATATAATTTATCACTAGAATTTTACCTTAATTTTTATTTTGGAGATGTCTATTAAAAAAAAACGTCAATTTTGTACAGAGTGAATATCTGGATAACCACTATCTCTAAATGGTTTCAAGATCCTTCTCACTCCGTGAGGTAAAAGACTGTCACTTCTCATATGAATTACTGTAAATTCTATGTGCAGCCGATACAAATATCGGAGACCAAACTTCAGTAGCTAGGAAGACTTGCAATATCTGTATTTCGGAAAGTAATATTTGCCAGTGACTATATTCCCGTATGTTCAAACCTTTAGGGCTACCCTTTTAAACTGAAATAGGCTAGCTGACGGCTAAATGCTTATAATTTTCTTTTCATCTGTTTGACGAATTGATAAATTTCTGGCAAACGCTTATAAATAGCAGAAGCTTTCAAATAAATCTTATTAGGAACCGCTGGACTACTAGAAACAATCTCTCCCGCAGCAACATCATTATGAACACCCGCTTGAGCAGTAGCGATTGCCCTATCTCCTATTTTTGCCTGATTAGCAACTCCTACCTGACCTGCTAAAATCACATTATCCCCAAGTTTCACCCCACCAGCTAAACCAACTTGAGCAGCCAAAGCACAATTTTTACCAATTTTACAACCATGACCAATTTGTACTAAATTATCTAACTTTGTATTTTTACCAATTCTAGTTTCTCCCACTGCAGGTCTATCAATAGTAGTATTACCTCCAACTTCCACCCCATCCTCTAAAATAACCTTGCCAGACTGTTCCATCTTAAACCAACCTTCGGGAGTCGGCACAAAACCAAAGCCCTCTCCCCCAATAACTGCTCCACTATGAATTACACAACCTTTACCTATCTGACTCCGTTCGTGAATCGAACAGTTAGCATTTAAAATAGTGTTTTCTCCTATTTCCACATTTGGGTAAATCACCACATTCGGATAAATACAAACATTATCACCAATTTTTACCCCTGCTTCAACCACAACATGAGCGCCAAGATAAACATTTTTACCAACTTTTGCTGTGGGATGAACTATAGAAGTAGCATGAATTTCAGGAGTAGGTTGAAAAGGTCGATAAAAAAGAGCGATCGCCTGAGCAAATAATAATCTCGGCTCCTTACTAGATAACCACCCAATACCACGCTCACCTGCCAATTTTTGTAGAGTTTCATCCATTGGTAAAATTAAAGCGCTAGCATTTGTCGTTTTCAAATAATTAGCAAATTTTGCACCCTCAATATAACTAAGAGTACCTGGTTTTGCCTCATCTATTGCAGCTACACCTTGGATATCTGGATCGAGATGATTTATTTTTTCCAGACTACAGGTGATCGTCTCAGAACCAAGTTTACTTGCAAGTTTGCTAAATTTCATAATTAGAATCCCTCACTCCTCACAAATACTTTTGGCTTTATACCATTTTCCCCAAAAAAAATCAACCCAAGTTTATAAGTCAATACGGTTCAGTTAAGGCTGAAAATCATGTAAATTAGGTATTGTTCCCAAAAAAGGAATCAAGTGTGGCGAATCTGAAGCATTTCTGGTTGATGTATCATAATATAAGGTTCGTAAAGTGCTGAAGACAATAGAAAGGGCAATTTCTACTATGGCAAGAAAAGAGGCGATTGCCAAAACTCAAACTACTGAGGAACGTAGACGATCTTTACGAACCAAATTAGTAGTAAGACTGGTTATAGCATTTAGCTTTTGGTCATCAGACTCCATGAGGGATGTAGTGAAAAACCTCATAGATGGATATTGCTTAACAATAAAGATTCAACGAATCATTTAAACACTTCATTATTCGGTAGTGCCTGTGCGAAAGTGTGGGAATGGTAATATAATCGTTGTCCTTAAATACTTTCTATTATTATGGAATGTCCTCTATTTGCCCATCAGAAAACTCATAAACATGGAAAGACTAGTAATGTTGTCAACGATATTATTGTCCTGAATGCCTATAAACTTTCACCGATACTTTTGACACTCTCTACTATTGTAGAACAATTTAACCTGAACAAATGCTCATGGTTCTAGAGGCTAACGTTGAGGGCAGTATTTTAAGAGGGATTAGTCGAACAGTGAATTTAGCCTATAATACGGTAGCTTAGTTTAGTGAGAGCTGCCTCTGAAAAAGGAAAAATGATTCATACATAATAGACTTGTCGCTAAATAAAATCCTGTAAAATTGCAAAACAAGATTCTGGTTTTACCCATCCACTTATGCTGCCATTAGATAGAAATTCCAGAGTCCTACGGCAGTTAACATCAAGCGATCGTCTAAATCTTTAATGTGATTTGTGATTATGCTTTCACTGCGTTGTATCTCTTTACCCCTGATATGAACAGGACTTACGCAGGTACGCTACATATAGCGTACTGTCAAAATAAAATTGTCAATACTATAATTAGTTTTTTTCGGATAAATATTACTTTTAACATCCATTAAAATAAGGTTACAAAATATTAAATTTATTTGCTAAAAATGTTTGATTATTAGATAATAATGACATGATTATTCTAGTTAAAAATATAAATTTTAATTTTGTTGTAACTCGTCAATATTTACTTAAGTCTCACACAAATTTTACAATGAAAAACCTAGCAAATCCAGAGTGAAAATATTAGCCATGATCAAATAAATCGCTATTTAAGAACAGAGTTTTTAAACTCAGAAGATTTATGGCGAAATGTTTGCTTCGCACATGAAAAAGAAGAGTTTGTTTGGTGATACCGAAGCTTATTTATTTTTTGATGACACAGTAATTAGTAAAAAGTATGGGTATAAGATTGAGATTGCACGACGACAATATAGTGGTATAGGTTCATCAAGTTGTTCATGGGTCTTGGAATAGTTAATTGTATATATTTTAATCGAGGAATGAACAATTATGGATTATAGATTATAGGATTTATGACCCAGATACTGATAAGAAAACAAAAATAGAAGAGTGTTGAAGAAATGATGCTTAATGCTATAAATAATAAGAAAATACCATTTAAAACAGTATTAATGGATAGTTGGTATGCAACACAAAGATTAATGGGATTAATAGATAATGATAGAAAAAATTATTATTGTCCTTTAAAAAGTAATCGCGCGCGTTGATGATACAGGTCGCGATCGAAAAATACAAAAAAGTTCAAGATTTAAATTGGAATGAAGCTGAAAAAAAATCAGGAAAAATAATTAAAATTAAAGGGTTTCCACTCTGCAAAAAGGTGAAAATATTTTGGTAATGGTGTATCTGCTAACAGAACAGAATATATCGTCACTAATGACTTAACTCAATCATCACTCTTATGATATCGAGTTTGAATCTCAAACTTGATGGAAAGTCGAAGAATTTCACAGATAAATTAAGCAATTAACAGGTTTAGAATTTTGTCAGTGTCGTCTGCGAATAATTCAAAAGAATCATATTGCTTGTGCAATGGAGCGTGTGGAACTTCTTAAAAAGATTTGCTTCTAAAATAGGCAAAAGTATTTATCAAGTTAAGCACGGTAATTGATCAAAATATCTAACCGATCAATTGAAACATCCTTCAATTAAAATGAAGGTTATTTGACTTGAATTACTATTGGTTTTTGAATAAAAATAGTTAGGCGATTGCTAACGCAAAGCTCCGCTAACGCACGTGAATATAGTGAAGTTCGTCAAAATTGTCATGCGCTATATATGGTGTCTTTGCGTAAGTCCTGATGAAGTGTTCACATTTGACGCGGACACTACTTTTTTCTCTATTTAGTTGTTTGTCTTGCTCTGTCAATTCTTTTGCTTTCGGCTTTTTCTTGGGAATTTTTATGTTGACAAATTCCTTCTGTAACCCGTGAAAGTCTAAATCTACATGAATTATCACTTCATCCGGGAAAAATCTGCTAATTTCTCTTCATCCAACTGCCGTTTGTCATTAACCTTACCCTCTCTTGCTTTTGATAGCACTAGGACTCGCCGCTCCCGATCTGTAAGGTAGAGAAGTTAAGAAGTGTGGCGCTTTTTTTTACCTGAGTAATTATCTTTCTGTTTCTGTTGCTCTATTAGACCTTGAATAGGTCGCTCTGTCCCATCAATTATCACTTCTTTGACACAGGTCAACATAGTTATGAACTGCTAATTACTCTCTAATTTACGTTCTGGCAAGGCCATCTTCCGGCCTAATGCCAACTCCTGCAGTAGTTGTAGCCTTAACATCCAACGGTGTGTTCGACTGCGGTGTAGGTCAAACAATAATCCGGCCACATCAAAGGTAGGGTAGCTTTTATTGTAGAATAATATAAAAAATAGCTTGTCTTTAGGCTCTAACAATTGGGCTTTTCGCCCTCCTTCTATCTCTCGTAGTCGAGGTTTTTGCATTGTAGCGATCGCTTCCGAGTTTAGTTTGGCACAAAAAGCTTGTAATAATTCATCGAATGCTTTACGGTTTAGCCCAGTCAATGCTCTTAATAGACGGTCTTCTTTTAGCACCCGATTGATGTCTAACATTGTCCCATTTTAAATACCCTACTTTCTTACTTTACCTTATAAAGCGACAAGTCTAATGCTCATATCCAGAATATCAATACCTCACAAATCAGCAGTGATGAGTTTTGCTCATTCGTCCAAAAAAACAAAAACAGTGCCAGTATCAGGAATTGAGATAAGGGTATTCTTGGGTTGGCAAGCCCCTAGGCTTCATCCAGTGGATTAATTCTGAGTGCTAGAGTCAGTAAACATACTGACCAGTTCATTGAGGAATTGCTCATCAACACAGAAGGGAAAACTAGCTGTAAAAAATGGCTAACTGATGATTAGACATCTCCAAAAATACTCAAACGCTTATACTAACTATTTTTAGTGGAGCGTTAGCTCACCTTGAAGATAGTTAATTTGTACAGTTTTATGGGTATCAGAGATACTTCGTGTTACTAATTCAAATATTTATTAGACTTTGATTTATTATTTTTATCTCAGTTTTTGATGATTTTTACTAAAATAAATTATCCAATTCTTAGTCGCACTAAACTACATATTTTTAAAATTACTTTTTGATAATTATTATTTTTTAGTCTGAATCTTTTTCGAGGAAGTCTAAATATTTTAATTAATTTTATTACATGTTCTACAAATCTTCTTTTTTTTTACTTTTTCTTGATTTTCTTCTTTGATTTCTGGTGTCATTTCTTTTTTTATTGGTTTCTTTTTTTGTGTAGTAGTTCTTCCTACTCCTTCATCAGCTTTATCTCCTTAAAATTTTTGTTTTTTATCAAATTTATCCAGTTGTTTTCTTAATATTTTTAGATCACTTACTGGACCTTTTTATCCTACTATTACATCCACTATTTATGTTCCTTTTGGTATCGTTATTATTTGATTTTTAAAAGTATAACTTTTCTTTGTTTTTGATACTTTTTACTAAAATAAACTAGCCAATTATTAGTCGCACTAAACTACATATTTTTAAAATTACTTTTTGATAATTATTATTTTTTAGTCTGAATCTTTTTCGAGGAAGTCTAAATATTTTAATTAATCTTATTACATGTTCTAAAAATATTCTTTTTTTGGCTTTTTCTTGATTTTCTTCTTTGATTTTTGGTGGCATTTCTTTTTTTATTGGTTTCTTTTTTTGTGTAGTAGTTATTCCTACTCATTCATCCGCTTTATCTCCTTAAAATTTTTGTTTTTTATCAAATTTATCCAGTTATTTTCTTAATATTTTTATATCACTTACTGGACATTTTTATCCTACTATTAAATCCACTATTTCTATTCCTTTTGGTATCGTTATTATTTGATTTTTAAAAGTATGATTTTTCTTTTTTCATATTTGATATTTTTCTTAGTTTTTATATTCACTTGGTCTTTCTATACCTTGTTCTGTATTATCTACAATTAATTTTAATTCTGTTAATATCTCCTTTACTCATTCCTATTCATTTTCTTTTTTTTTACTTGTTCTAATAAACTTGCTGGCAGTAATTCTCTGAAAATATCTATCCAGTAATGAAAAATATTATTAGCACTTGATTCACTTATACCAAAGTTAATTCCTAATGTTTGAAAACTTGGTATTTGATGTAAATAAAATAATTTTAAAATTATTTCTTCTTCCTTTGTTAAATTCTTTTTTCTGACTCCACCTGCTTTAATTAATCTTTTTTCTGTTTTGGCGATCGCCGACTTTTTTTATGATTCTATTGTTGGGGCATTTTCTATTAATTTTATTAGCTTTTTATAA
This sequence comes from Trichodesmium erythraeum IMS101, assembly GCF_000014265.1. Classification (NCBI taxonomy): domain Bacteria; kingdom Bacillati; phylum Cyanobacteriota; class Cyanophyceae; order Oscillatoriales; family Microcoleaceae; genus Trichodesmium; species Trichodesmium erythraeum. Next base: position 7,415,942 of record NC_008312.1, on the reverse strand, counting down.
GTAATACCAATAATTTTTTTTGTTTCTTTTGGATGATTATAAATATTTTCTAAAGTTGGATTCATTTGGGAGACTGTATACATAAATAGTTTTAATAATTTTACCTTATTTTCTATTTTGGAGATATCTATTGAGGAGGGTATGAACGAGTATTGCCCTGTAATAGAACAAATTATTCGTAAAAACCATTGCCCTGCAATTGGAACGCACAAATGGAATTATCAGACAGCAGCTCGGTCGATAGCATCGCCGAGAGAATAAATTTGGCAAGCTCTGGCAACAAACTGAGGTAACAGTAAGGTTGGCAAGGGACTAATTTAATTGGATTTGGGTTCATAGTCGCAAAGAAAATACTGCTGCGCAAAGAGCTGAGGAACGCGATCGCTCTTTGGAGTTGGAAAGACTTAATTACTTATCCCACACTTTACTGACGCACTACCTGCTAATTCTACTTAGATAATACCAATTCCCATAAAGTAACGGTAACTTTTTGTCAAACTTCAGTTATTAAATAATTAATATAAAAAAATAACTTTTTTACTCTCTTGAGCTAAGTTAATGTTAATTATTATGTTTATTTCTACTCTACTACCCTACTTCCCTACTTTCCTACTCAATAAAATTTAGAAACGTGTTTAAAAAAATGGTCTAAGACTTCAATTATTAAGTAATTAGGACAAAGAGAAAAAATTTTTTGCTTAGTTGATTCTTGTTAATGTTAATTTTATAAATGTTGTAGGAACATTTCAGGTAACCTCCCTACCTACTACCCCTTCACCGGAGCTTACTCAAAGTACCAAGTAGAAAAGTTTTTTTATAAATTGTATTATTCCTATTTTATATTGTTGAAGTTTCAAGGCTAACAAAACTTATTAAATCCCAGCAGATAGTCCTACATTATTAATTTATTTTTGAAGCTCTCTTCTCATTATTCTCAGTTAAAAAGGTACCTTAAAAATAGATATTCTTGACTGCTTTATTAATTACTGGGGGCTTAACTTTTAAATTTATGTGATTTATTCTTTATAATATTATTTAGATTATAACTAAATTCAACTGAGCAACGATTTGTGATAGCAAAAATCATCTCAAAAGTATCTACTAATCTACCATCACAATCAAAAATAATTATTTTAATAATGATTAAAATACAATTGTTAATTTGTACTTAATTCTATTATGAGTGATTGCAGTTTTTTGGGAGTATATCCGATCAAATATAAATCCAAAATAATTGGAGTAGATACTTAATGTAATATTTATTCAAGATTAGCACGAGCATTTCGTTGCAGCATTTCTGGCTTAATACGTCGCAATGCAGAGGCGGGAAACTGCTTATTCCAATCTTCCTGTGATATCTCTGCTAGTTTTGTTAACTTAGGTACTAAATTATTAGGGTAAGGTTGAAACTCATCAATATTTGTCTCTTGAGCAAATCTTTGATTCCAAGGACAAACATCTTGACAAATATCACAACCTGCAACCCATCCTTTTAAATTTGACTTAATATGTACAGGGAGTTTTGGATTTCTATTTTCAATTGTATGATAAGCAATACAAAGATTGGCATCAATAACAAAAGATTCTACAATTGCATTAGTAGGACAAGCTTCAAGACAACGAGTACAACTACCACAATGTTCAGTATGGGGGCGATCATTTGTCAACTCTAGGTTCGTTAGCACTTCGCCCAAAAACACCCATGAACCATATTCTCTAGTAATTAGATTACCATTTTTTGCTATCCAACCCACACCAGCTTGCTCCGCTAATGGTTTTTCCATAATAGGACCAGTATCTACATAATAGCGAGTTAAAATCTCTTGATCTTGCTCTTGCAGCCAGTTTACCAGAGATTTTAACTTTTTGTGCATTACTTTATGATAATCTCTACCCCACCCATAACGAGAAATTTTACCAATCTCACTACTTTCAGAATGTTTATGTGGGGTATAATAGTTGAGTGCCACACAAATAACAGACTTTACCTCTGGCATCACCTTCTTCAAATCCTGTCTTTTAGGGTTAGCCATCCATTCTAAATCTGCCTGATAACCCTTATTCAACCAACTTTGTAATCTATTTATTTCTGAGCTCAATTTGTTAGCTGAAGTTATTCCAACCTTATGAAATCCAACTTCTAGCGCTTTTTGTTTGATTTGACTACTACTAATATATAATTTCATTTATCTGCTAAAAATTACTACAAATACTTAACTGGTTTCTTACATGAGACCTAACTGTGGAAATATTTTAACAAATTGGGAATTGGGAGTAATTGATGTGATAAAAGTATTTTCATTATGATGGCAAAAAAATCAAGACTTGATCAAAATGCTTTTGAAAGCCCTATTATTTAATCCGATCCTATCTTAATACATCAGCTATAAGCTTATGTATTAAGAGAATCTAAAGAAGTTTTATTCCTAGTGCAGGATGGCAGAAATAAGTGACCAGTAGAAGCAATGTCTTCTTCCTGAGATAGAATACTCAGAGGTGCGATCGCATCGGAGAGGCCAGCCCCAAAAAGTGACCACTAAAAAAAGTGATTTATGAAGTCAACTAGAATTTGTGCAAGCCCAATCAATCAGCCTAGTCAACCCCATGAATGAATGCCTATCCCCAAAGCTCAATCCATAATCCTGTCGCCTAGACAGAAAAACCTGCTGCAAGTTCTAGCCAGTCAGACCACCAATTCCTATCCCCTGGTCAGAAGAGTAAAACTCATCCTAGCTGCGGCCTCTGGAACCAAAATTAGAACGATAAGTGAACAACTACAAACTACATAGAAGGCAAGTGAGGCAGTAGCGAAAAAGGTCGTTGGAGGCTTCTGAACAACTGGCAATTGCTGAAACTCAACAGGTGAGCGACAAGAAGTTAAGGACACTGACAGAAGACATTCTCAGTGATGCTCCCCGACCAGGAACAACCAAATTTTTCTCCGTGGAGCAAGTGGTCCAAATCTTAGCATAGGCCAGTGAAGACCCAAAACAATCTCAAAGACCAGTGAGTCATTAGACTCCAAGGGAGCTAGCAGAAAAAACCATAGATAGAAGGATTGTGGAGAAGATTTCACCCCGTAGTGTGGGGCGTTTTTTAAAAGGAAGAGACTCTACAACCTCATGGTCATCGTTACTGGTTAAACTCTAATCCCTCTGACCCAGTAGCTTTTCGCGACCAGGTTCAATCTATCTGTAAGTGATATCTGTCGGACCAAGAATTACTCGAAAAAGGAATTCATCTGATTAGTACCGATAAAATGACGAGTATCCCAGCTAATGAGAGAATTGGCCCCACTCAACCAATAGAGCCAGGACAAGTCGAACGCAATGAGTTTGAGTACATTCCCCTAGGCACTCAATGTCTACTGGCCAACTGGCACATAGCCAAAAGACAAATCATTACCCCTTCAATTAAGGCCACCCCCAGAGAAGTTGATTTTCTGCAACACATTGAACAGACTATCCATACTGAATTCTGATGGAGGATGAATTTTTCGGATTAGAGCAACTCAATACTCATAAATCTGAATGATTAGTCCGTCAAGTGGCTCAATGTTGTGGTATTCAGACTGATTTGGGGGTAAAACAGAAATCAGGTATTCGAGACTCTATAGTAACTCGTGCTGCTTTTTTGTCTGAGGAGTCTCACCGGATTCGCTTTGTTTATATCCCTAAACATACTTCTTGGCTGAATCAAATTGAGTGTTGGTTCTCTATTTGGGCCGGGGGTTGACTCCGACGTAGTAGTTTCTCTTCCACCTCAGAGCTCAAGTAGAAGATACTAAATTTTATTGACTATTTCAACTGTACTCTAGCCAGACCTTGTTGCTGGAAATTTCAGGGGTTTGAGCGAGGATGATTAACCAGATTCAGATTTATGCTCATACTGGCTCAAGCATCAAACTCTATGCCGATCATTTTTAGCTTGGCTATTGACTATTTATTTTACGAGGGCGATCACACTTCTGAGTATTCTATCTCAGGAAGAATACATCGCTTCTACTGGTCACTTATTTCTGCCATCCTGCACTAGTAAAACTATGTGTACATTGGGGATACAATTATTTTCATTAACTCTTTCGACTTTAAACATCTGCCCTGGTAGATTTTATAGAGAATTTATAAATCGGAATCTATGTTTAGATAAATGGCTGAAGCCCTTACATTGAGTGAGATAGTTTTCCACTTACAAGAGATTTTTAAAACTTCAGGCCAATCTCCTATTAAATGTCTTCTGGTATGCTTGCCTCCAACTTTAAACAGTTTCTACCATCTATTTGCAATCTATATTCTACATTATCCATGAGTCTATTCATAATTAACCATCCATAACCACTTTCTTGTTTAGCATCTGGTGTGGGTGGGTTATAATCCTCTGTATGGTAACCTTGACCATAGTCCCAAATTTCTAAAGCAATATCATTGTTTTTTATTTCTAAGCGTATTAGTACAGGTAAGTGTGGCTTGTCTTTATGAGCATGACGAATCACATTGGAATAAGCCTCCGCCAATACTAAACGCAAACGGTTAGATTGACGAGGCCAATCAATATGTTTTCCTAGCTCTATTTCTAAACTACTTAATAACCAATTTTCAACAATAGTCAAAAAATTTATATCACTTGGCACCTGAAGCTCAGTTTTCATAAATTCACAGAACCTCCAGAGATAGTATAGTTTGGTCATCTTCCTGAACCTGATTATCAGTTCGGATATAAGCCAATAAACTATTCAGGTCTAGTTGGCTTTTATGTTCCTTGAGAAGTTTCCATAAACCTTCTTGTTGCAACATTACACGACTTACTTCCCCACTATCAGTAGCCTTTTGAACTACCGTAGCTTCAGTGATGCCATCACTAGTCAAAAGGAATACATCTCCTGAATCTAACTCTATAGTACCTGCTTTGCCTCTCCATATTGGCAATATTCCTAAAGGAATACCACGATCTTTAAGGAAATTTGGTACTTGCTCAGAACCTTTGTTTCCAGTATTTACCAATGGGTTTTTAGACCATACCAAGGGATATATATGGCCAGCATTAGCATAGGCTAATGAGCCATTTTCTGGTGTATAACGAGCCAAAACCATTGTAATGAAGCAATTACTGCTAATCAGATCGTCTGAAAGACTACTGTTAAGATTGTGCATAACTTCGTAGGGTTCTGGGGAATTTTCTTGAGAAAGTTCTCGTCGCATCAAAGAAATAGCACTAGCCATGAATAACGCAGCAGGTACTCCCTTACCCGAAACATCTCCCAATGCTAACCATATTTCCCCTTGAGGGTGAGTATAAACTTCAAAAAAATCACCTCCTACTTCTCTAGCTGGATAGCAACAAGCCTGTATCCTGAACTTATCAAAATCTGGCCAACTTTGACGCAATAAGTTGCTTTGTATTTGACGAGCTACTTCTAGCTCATTACGCATTTGTTCAGCCAATTCCCTAGTACGCTGATATAGTTTAGCTTGGGACAATGCTAAAGCTCCTTGCTCTAACACACTTTCTATAAACTTTATATCTTCATCAGACCAGAAATTACTACTGTTTTGTTGATTAAGGGCTAAAACTGCCAGTAAATCTTGCTGGTAAATCAGAGGGACTATTAATTTGCAACTATTTTTATTTGAACCTTCTTCAAAGTAGGTTTGACGACTTTTTACTACTTGCAATAACAATTCTTCAGTGATGGGAAAGTTTTTCTCGGTATTTTCAGAGCTTTGATAAGAAACAGGCTTAGATATTAAGCGATCGCCTGCTACTGGCCATAAGATTCCTTCTGTTGCTGTAAAAGTTTGTCCTACTGTTTTAACTATTGTCGATAACATATCAGAGTAATCCAATGATTCTCTAATCACACTCATTACCTCATTCAAAATAGATTCTCGTCGCAGAGCCAGAGTCAAAGTCTTAGTTCTTTGCTTCAGCACTTTGTAGGTTTCTGAAGCTTGTTGAACTACTAATTTTAGTTCTTCTGGAGTCCATGGTTTTGTGATATACTTAAATACTTTGCCTGAGTTAATTGCTTCTACTAAATCTTCTACATCTGTATAGCCTGTAAGTAGAATTCTCACTGTATCTGGAAATATTTCAAAGGTTCTCCCTAAAAACTCTGTACCATTCATTTCTGGCATTCTTTGGTCAGAGATAATAAGTGCCATTTCTCCTTCCGCTTTTAAAACATCCATTGCAGTGAAGGCACTATCTGCCTTATATACTTTAAAATCTCGCCTAAACGTCCTGTACAACAAATCTAAATTATCTGGTTCGTCATCAACAACCAGCAATTTCAGTTTCCTATCTCCCAAACTCATGCTATATCTTGGCTCCTAGACAAATTTTTAGATATTGCACTCTCATTTTTGCCATTAGAGTATTTCATAGTCAAATATTTCAGCTTAGTCATATCTACATAATAATAATGTAGAAGTAAACTTTCATAAATTTTGCCTTTACTTTTTCTCGTCATTACCAACTAAATTTAAGGCTTCTTTGAGAACCCGAGCTATTATGGAGGTTAATTTTTAATAAATCCCTATCTATAGAGCCCTTATCTGTCTTGAATTGATACCAAGCTATAGCTAAAGAATGAGATTACTGCCACCTAATTAGGGTAACTATATTTTCAATTTCTAGGGTTTTGATTAGATTTGTAGTTAGTTTATATCTCTTGGGAATATAATATTATAAATCCTGCTAAAGAGATAGCTTGTTATTAGCAATCATGCCAGACACATAAATAATAGCTTTCTATTGCTATCCAACTATAGTTACGAGCCCAAAAGTAGTAAATTTGTACAGTTAATCTTTTCTTATATTAGCCATCCTCATTATGGTGTCTAAGTGTAAGTGAGTTATCTTTTAAATCCAAGTACCATCAATACAGATAATTATTGACGCTTGTAGATTATAACAAAGAATTATAGCCAACAGCTTACTTGCCCTATATGTACCATTTAGCTTAACTTTTCTGCCAATCTTAGTTTCGCAGAACGAGCCCGTGGATTTATTGCCACTTCATTATCTTGAGGTTGTATGGGTTTTTTTGTCAATACCTTTAAAATAGAAGCATTTCTCAGGCTATGTTTGACCAAACGATCCTCTAAACTATGAAAACTAATAATTCCTATTCTACCCCCAATTTTTAGCCAGTGAGGAGCATTCTTGAGGAAAGTTTCTAGACGAGAAAGTTCCTGATTTACTTCTATTCTGAGAGCTTGAAAAACACGAGTAGCTGGGTGTATTCTACCATAACGGTATTTGTAAGGTACACAGTTGGCAACCACTTCGGCCAACTCAGTTGTTGTTTCCAGAGGACGACTTTCTATTATTTTCCTGGCAATGCGCCGGGACAGACGTTCTTCTCCATAGGTATAAAAAATATTTGCCAACTTGACTTCTTCCCAATGATTAATTATTTTGGCTGCTGTGATAGTTTGTTGCTGATTCATGCGCATATCTAATTTACCTTGATGCCGGAAACTAAAACCTCGTTCTGGAGTATCCAACTGTACAGAATTTATACCTAAGTCTGCTAATATGCCATCAAATTTGAGATTTTGGGGATCATAATCAGCAAAATTACTGTGGCAGAATTGAATGTTAGAGTTGTAAGAGGCCAGTAAAGTTTGAGAAGAGTCGAGCGCTTGTTTATCTTGGTCAATAGCTACTACTTTCACCTCTGGGGCAGCAGCTAGAATTAACTTAGTATGGCCACCAAATCCCAATGTAGCATCTAAGTAGAGACCTCTAGGACGGATTACTAAACCAGAAATCAACTCACTACTTAGAACTGGTATATGGTTCATAATGTCATTACTCAAAGGGCAAAAGTCAAAATTGAAGTATTTACCAAAAGATTGGGTTTAAAGCCTCCCCTGCCTATCGGGCAACTTTTTAGTTGTTTTTTTAATATATATATGTTACTAATTTATTAGTTAGTTAGTCCCAGACGGGCAGTCATAGAAAAAAACGGACACTGAAGCAAGGTGCTACATTTAACTTGTTGAAAACTATGAACCTTATCTGTATAACATCACCGATTAAAGTGAGGATAATTGCAGATATTGTCTTGCTATTTGGCGACAAAACATATAAGGCTTGATAGTTTGGATCATATTACCTGAGCGCTCCCTGCACTGTAACAACAACGGAGTCTGTTTTTTTATGTCGCTTAACTTACAATCAGCCATCTATTTTGATAGATTTTAGTTCTTCCTTCCTTGGGCTGGAGTGTTCCCTTGTTAAAAAAGTTATTAACTGTACAATTTGACACTTAACTTTTTAGCTTTTGTCAAGGAATTGACCAAATTTTCAAGGATACCTTTTTAAAATTATATAATTATAATTACATATCAGTAATTTTCAAAAAATTCAAAAATATTTATTAAGGTTTTTAGTTAACTATTGCTCCTCACAAAACATAATAGCATTTAGCCTCAAAAAACTCAGGCCAAATAATTGGAAAGAAACATTAAATATTACTCATTAGGAGAATAGTCAAGATGAGCCAAATTCAAACTAGAACCGAGCCCATGGTCATTAACATGGGGCCTCATCATCCCTCAATGCATGGGGTATTAAGGTTGATTGTTACTTTAGATGGAGAAGATGTAATTGACTGTGAACCTGTAATTGGTTACTTACACAGGGGCATGGAAAAGATTGCGGAAAACCGCACTAATACAATGTTTGTTCCTTACGTTAGTCGTTGGGATTATGCTGCGGGAATGTTTAATGAGGCCGTAACAGTAAATGCTCCGGAACAACTGGCCGACATAGCAGTTCCTAAAAGGGCTAGTTATATCCGGGTAATTATGCTGGAACTAAACCGGATTGCTAATCACTTGTTATGGCTTGGCCCATTCCTGGCGGATGTCGGGGCCCAAACTCCTTTCTTCTACATCTTCCGAGAAAGGGAAATGATTTATGACTTGTGGGAAGCTGCTACAGGTTATCGAATGGTAAACAATAATTATTTCCGTATTGGTGGGGTAGCTGCTGATTTGCCTTATGGTTGGGTGGATAAGTGCGAAGATTTTTGTGATTATTTTTTACCCAAGGTTGATGAGTATGAACGTCTGATTACTAATAACCCAATTTTCCGTCGCCGAATTATGGGATTAGGTGTAATTAGTCGGGAAGAGGCGATTAACTGGGGACTTTCTGGACCTATGTTGCGAGCTTCTGGGGTAAAGTGGGATTTACGGAAGGTTGACCATTATGAGTGTTATGACGATTTTGACTGGGAAGTTCACTGGGAAAAAGATGGAGATTGTTTGGCGCGATATCTCGTGCGGATTCGAGAAATGCGAGAGTCGGTTAATATTATTCGTCAAGCTATTAAAGGACTTCCTGGTGGGCCTTATGAAAATCTGGAAGCTAAACGGATGGCTGAGGGGCCTAAGTCCGAGTGGAATGATTTTGATTACCAATTTTTAGGTAAAAAAATTCCTCCGACTTTTAAGATTCCTAAAGGTGAGCATTATGTTCGCATTGAAAGTGGTAAGGGAGAGATTGGAATTTATATTATTGGTGATAATAATATTTTTCCTTGGCGTTTTAAGATTCGGGCGGCAGATTTCGTAAATTTGCAGATTTTTCCTCATATTTTGCAGGGTGCGAAAGTGGCGGATCTTGTGGCTATTTTAGGTAGTATTGACATTATTATGGGGTCTGTGGATCGATAGTAAGATCAATTGTTAAAAGGTAAAATTTAAAAGTCACAAAAGTAAGCATTCAGCATTCAGTATGCTTCCTAAATAGTAACTTTACTAGCTTATGAGTTATTAACATCAAAGGAAGCAGAAATTAGTCTCTGTGGAGAATTAATGAAATTAGTCATCGGCTAATCTTAGTAGTTGCTTGAATATGTTTAAAAACTGACTGAAAGCTGAATGCTTGCAAAAAAATTGTGCTTAAAGCCTCCCCCATAAGGAAAGAATTTTTTAGTTGTTTTTTTAATAAATATGTTTTAATTATGTAAAAAATTAATTAGTCACGGGCGGGTAGTCTGAGGTAGAAAACAGACTTACTGGACAAGAGTAAAACTAGAGTCAAGTTTTGCCCTACCGAGATGAAAAGCATTAGCCTGTGGAGCGTGTAGCTTTATATAACTAAAACATCAACCAGAGTTTTGGCTCCCAAAAACTCTCCTCTGTGCTTAATGCCTAGGGAGGATATCAATAAAAAAATGTTATCAAAAACCAAAAGTCAGAAAGATTTATTAACCTTTTGCTTTTGGCTTTTTTTGTTGGAGAGATAAGGGCGATCGCTTGCTTGCTTAAGTCAGAAGTCAGAAGTAAATTAGCAGTACGGACTATATTTAAGAATAGGGAAAATGTTTGAGCCAGTAATAGTAACTACTAGACCAATATCATTAACCATTTCTCAAAAACTTTTGTACATTTCCCCATAGTAAAGGACCTACCCCTAAGCCCGGCCATGGAGAATTAGAGAAGTTTAATGAAAAGTCTGTATAGTAGAGACATTGCACGGAAGGTCTGTACAACATAAGAATAATTAACGGTCTACTGGCTAATAGTTATCAAAAAAAGTTATTTAGCCTATATTGATATTTTGATTAATTAATATCAACTAAGTATCATATTAATCCATGACAATTGATATTTAATAAGATTGTATCATAATATAATAAATATTTATTTATTAATAATTATCAAAATCATTGGGTCTAAAATACCGCCTTTTAAGGCTCAAGATTTTTGGGAAGTTTGCTCACTCATCCCCGTTACAAAAATAACTTATAACTTCGCTAAAAGCTATGGCATAGCTACGATAAAAAAAACTTTATAAAGATTACTACATTATTCAAAAAAAAGTTAGGTAAGGTTAGCTATAGTATGACTTATATTACTCAAAAAAATAAAGTTTAGCTAATAGTTATTAAAACTCTAAAATATAATATTTTTAAATACAAAAATCTCAGAAATTCCTAGAGAAAAATTAAATTACTAGAGAAAAAATTAGCTGTATTTTCGATATGAAGCTTTAAAACTTACTTTTTGTAAACATACAAATATTGTGTGTGCACAAAAAGTTTTTTTATAAGTAAAAATATTACTGCATTTTCATTAAATATGTGGCGGTATAAAATTGAGAAAAGTCACTAAAATAAATCGTAAACTATCAGAATTTTGATAATTAATTTACATTCTGTACAGTAGAAAAAGCTTTAATTTTAACTGTAAATTCTGATGCAATAATAATGTTAAACTACCAAATCTTATTGCCTATAATATTAACAATAATTACCCAATTTTTTTGATTAATTTTTAAATTGCTTGTAAGTTTATTTAAAATATTTTTCTAATTGAAACTCATGCTGATGAAAATGACTTTTATGCCATTGAAGAATATGGGAAAAAGGCAAAGCTGGGAGAATTTACTGATGTTTATTCTTTAGCAGTAAATCTTGATTATTTAATAACTGCTGAAATTCCTATTCCATAACCTGAATAGGGAGCGAGAATGGCTTTTAACTCGCCACAAAATTTAATCGGAAAATTAGTGATTGTTTTTAAGAAGCTATTCTTAAAGGTATGGCATTTGATCCTGAAGAACGTCTGCAGTAAGTGGCATAATAATGATCTTATTTTACAGAAGTTAAAAGTCAAAAACAAGTACTTAATTCTGAGGAGATTCCAGAATGTAATACTAATTTAGAAATTCAAAAGTTAAAAGTAGGATTTTATTGAATGAAAATTTTGCAAATACAATAATTTCCAATACAATAATTTCCAAAGATTATTTTACTTCTAAACATTTGGTAAAATTTTTTAATAAAACAGAAATTGATTATAAGCAACTAGAAAAAATTTTGCCTGCGCAAAAATCTCAAGCAGTAGATCCAAAAATAAGATAAATAATGTTGAATTTTTGACGTCTAATAACCAGAGAATAGGAAGTAAAAGAAGAAATATAAAAATTTTCCTACACAGACTTAAGTATTATCAATAAACTTGAGATTAAATATAGGAATGATAGATTTTGTTCAGCATTCAAAAAAAATGCAGAGGATTTGTGGTAAATTTAATGTTGATTATAATATTTATATGAGGTTTATTGAACAGGTGGAATAGGGGGTAAATAAAAGCTTATTATCTTGATTTAATTTTACTATTAATGTGCCAGTCCGAAATTTGGTCTGTGGAGTAGGGCAAGGAATAGTAGATTTTAGTATTGCTTTTTTTTATCTCGCATAGAAAATTTTAAAATTTATCAAGTTACAAATATTTCTCTTAATATTATTGGGATAATAGAAATAGACTCTTCTTCTGTAAGAATTTTTTTTTGCTGAAAGAAAATGGAGAGAGTCAGAGAGAGAAACTATTGCTAAAATAGTTAAAGGTAGCAGTAAACTATATATAGGAATTAGTAAATTAGATGAGTTTACCCTGATTTTGCCTGTGTTAATTATACTAAATTTAGTTATTAAAGAGAACTTACCCTATCTCTAAATTTTATTTAGGGTAAAGACTTCAAATTTTTTAAATATCCTCTTACCAGTAGAGATTTAGTATTACTTAAAAATTTAAATTTTACCATTGGTATGAAGCTGCTTTAATTACTCAAATAATTTTATCAAAGTTATGGAGATTTTGTAGGATAAAAATGAGTAGAACACTAGTATTTATTTATGGTATAGTTTGTTATTTAATATCATTGATGACTTTTCTGTATACCATTGGTTTTGTGGGCAATTTAATAGTACCAAAAACACTAGATTTAAACTTAGATGGTTCTCTGATTAAGGGGTTATTAATTGATATTTTATTAATCTTTTTGTTTGGTGTTCAACATAGTATTATGGCACGTCAAAGTTTCAAAAAATGGTGGACTAAAATAATTCCAGAAGTTATAGAACGTAGCACTTATGTTTTGATGGCAAGCCTAGTATTATTACTGTTATGTTGGCAATGGTCTTCTTTTGGTGGAATTATCTGGAATATACAAAACCCAATAATTTTTAACGTTATTTATGGCATTTTTGCCGTGGGATGGTTAATTGTTTTTCTTAGCACTTTTATGATTAACCATTTTGATTTATTCGGCTTGCGACAAGTATATTTATATTGGCGTGGTCAGGAATATGAAGATTTAGAATTCAGAAATCCAGGGTTTTATAAATATATTCGCCATCCAATTATGTTAGGTTTTCTTATTGCTTTTTGGGCAACTCCATTAATGACAAGTTCTCATCTAGTTTTTGCTATAGGTATCACAATTTATGTATTAATAGGTATTAAATTAGAAGAGGTAGATATGATTTCTATTTATGGAAATTTATATCAGGAATATCGCCAGCAAGTTTCTATGTTAATTCCTGTGCCCAAAATAAAATTTATCAAGCATAAATAGATAAAAAAATTAGGGTTATTCCTGATTTTTTCTCGGGACTAGATATAGATATGTAGATATGAATATATTCTATATAGATAGCAAAAAACATTGAGTGAATAAAATTATAAATTTCAGATACAGTTAGATAATAAAACTAACTATTCCTATTTATAGGAAAGAAAAAAAAATTAATTTTTATTCTTTCTTAATTTTTCCTTAAATTTATGAATCAACCACAACTAACTATCAGCAATAATAATGAAAATTTATGTACAATTATCTATAAAAGCATATCTGAATCTCAAAATAAACGGATTACTTTTGCTGAATATATGGATTTAGTTTTATACCATCCCCAATATGGTTATTATGCAACTCATCCTGTAAATATTGGCAAACAAGGAGACTTTTTAACCTCTCCTCATTGGGGTAGTGACTTTGGAGAATTATTAGCAGAACAATTTCTACAAATGTGGCATATTTTGCAAAGGCCTAATAATTTTACTATAGTAGAAATGGGTGCTGGTCAGGGAATTTTAGCAGAGCAAATTTTAGGTTATCTTAAACAAAAACATTTAGATTTTTTCCAAACAGTTGAATATCTAATTGTTGAAAAATCAGAAGTTTTAAAAGTACAACAAAAACAAATTTTACAGTCATATCAAGTGAGATGGAGTGACTGGGATAAAATTTCCCATAGTTCAATTACAGGTTGTTTCTTTTCTAATGAGTTGGTAGATGCTTTTCCAGTGCATAAGTTTAGAATAGAAGAACGGGAAATTAAAGAAATTTATGTGTCTTCTAACTCTCAAGGAAAGTTTGTAGAAATAACTGATAAAATTTCAACTCCTGAAATTGCTGAATATTTTAATTTAGTGGATATAGATTTACTCTCATTTGTTGATGTTGAGGGTTATCAAAGTGAAGTAAATTTACAGGCTTTAGATTGGATAAAAATTGTTAGTAATAAGTTGCTAAAGGGTTATTTATTAACTATTGATTATGGTTATCAAGCAGTACGCTATTATAATCCTGTTAGAAAAGAGGGAACTCTACAATGTTATTATCAACATCATCGAAATAATGACCCTTATTGGAATGTTGGGCGACAAGATATTACTGCTCATGTTGATTTTACTGCTTTGGAAAAACAGGGAAATTTATTAGACTTAGAAACTCTAGGTTTTACTAAACAAGGTTTATTTTTAATGGCTTTAGGTTTAGGAGATAGATTAAATGAATTATCAAATAATCAAGGTTTTTCTGTTGAAGAAGTTTTCCGACGTAGGGAAGCATTACATTCATTAATAGACCCAATTGGGTTAGGAAATTTTGGGGTTTTGGTGCAGAGCAAAAGTTTGAGTGAGGAAGAAAAAAAGCAAACTTTGAAAGGTTTAAGCATGCCTCCTATGGGTTAATAATTTTAGAATTCATAAGTTGTTTTTGCAATGGGGGTTTTAAGCAGAAAAAGAGGGGGAAAATCCAGGGCAAACGCATCTAATTTTTTTGACAAATGACTAAGACTAACTTTCGAGAATGGGCTTTGTGAGACATCTTAGCTCACGTTTCAAAAACGCTATTTTCGAGTTAGCGATTAAACTCGGTTTCGCGCTCCGCTATCGCGCTAGACCTTTAACGATAACTGATATGGAAGTATTTTATTGTTGTTCTAGTGCAGGATGGCAGAAATAAGTGACCACGTAGAAGCAATGCCTTCTTCCTGAGATAGAGTACTCAGAGGTGCGATCGCATCGGAGAGGCCAGCCCCAAAAAGTGACCACTAAAAAAAAGTGATTTATGAAGTCAACTAGAATTTGTGGAAGCCTAATCAATCAGCTTAGTCAACCCCATGAATGAATGCCTATCCCCAAAGCTCAATCCATAGTCCTGTCGCCAAGATAGAAAAACCTGCTGCAAGTTCTAGCTAGTCAGACCACCAATTCCTATCCCCTGGTCAGAAGAGTAAAACTCATCTTAGCTGCGGCCTCTGGAACCAACATTAGAAGGATAAGTGAACAACTACAACTACATAGAAGGCAAGTGAGGCAGTAGCGAAAAAGGTGCTTGGAGGCTTCTGAACAACTTTTAAAAGGAAGGGACTCTACAACCTCATGGTCATCGTTACTGGTTAAACTCTAATCCCTCTGACCTAGTAGCTTTTCGCGACTAGGTTCAATCTATCTGTCAGTGATATCTGTCGGCCCAAGAATTACTCGAAAAAGGAATTCATCTGATTAGTACCGATAAAATGACGAGTATCCCAGCTAATGAGAGAATTGGCCCCACTCAACCAATAGAGCCAGGATGAGTCGAAGGCAATGAGTTTGAGTACATTCCCCTAGGTACTCAATGTCTACTGGCCAACTGGCACATAGCCAAAAGACAAATCATTACCCCTTCAATTAAGGCCACTCTCACAGAAGTTGATTTTCTGCAACACATTGAACAGACTATCCATACTGAATTCTGATGGAGGATGGATTTTTCGGATTAGAGCAACTCAATACTCATAAATCTGAATCATTATTCCGTCAAGTGGCTCAATGTTGTGGTATTCAGACTGATTTGGGGTAAAACAGAAATCAGGTATTCGAGACTCTATGGTAACTCGTGCTGCTTTTTTTGTCTGAGGAGTCTCACCAGATTCGCTTTGTTTATATCCCTAAACATATTTCTTGGCTGAATCAAATTGAGTGTTGGTTCTCTATTTGGGCCAGGGGTTGACTCCGGCGTAGTAGTTTCTATTCCACCTCAGAGCTCAAGCAGAAGATACTAAATTTTATTGACTATTTCAACTGTACTCTAACCAGACCTTGTTAATAGGGGGTTTGATCGAGGATGATTAACTAGATTCAGATTTATGCTCATACTGGCTCAAGTATCAAACTCTATGCCGATAATTTTTAGCTTGGCTATTGACCATTTATTTTATGAGAGCGATCGCACTTCTGAGTATTCTATCTCAGGAAGAAGGCATCGCTTCTACTGGTTACTTATTTCTGCCATCCTGCACTAGTAGCTTGTGAGAACAATAACTCTTACCTATTAACTATGGCTGACTGGTCACCCCCTGAGCAATTAAATATAGCATTTCTTCTTTGCTGAAAAGCTTTTGAGACTGTTGAATTAGCTTACCATTATAATAAGATTCCACGAAAACTAATTCTCCATTCATATAATGAGTACTTGATGGAGACCCAGGGCAAGCTCATCTAAATTTTTATTGACGAATCAATATTTTTATGATAACGATTTAATAAATTTTTATATTATTGGTTTTCGCAACTTAACAATTGGAATGTATTTTCGTCACTAAATTAACTCAAAACCTGTCAGGGCAATAGGATTAGAAAAGATACTATTTTTCAACGATTGTTAAGATGAGCTGACCCTGGGGTTTTAAACAAGCTTCTAAAAATATTTTGCCTTAAAAGGCAGAGAGTAATAGCATTTATAAAAAACTTTTCAACTTGACTATTGAGTGCCTTGAATTTGGAAGGTTAGGGATGTTGTCATAGAATTTCCATACAACATAAGCAGACTTAGGCAAATACTATAATATAGCGCATAAAAATTTCGACAATCTTCACGCTTTACTTCATGGGTTAGCGGAGCTTTGCGTTAGCGATCTCCTAACTATTTTTATTCAAAAAAACCTTTAGTTTTTCAAGTTAAATAACCTTAATTTTAATTGAAAGATGCTTCAATTGGTTGGTTAGATATTTTGATAATAATCCGTGTTTAACTTGATAAATACTTTGTCCTATTTTAAAAGCAAATTTTTTTCAGAAGCTCCACACCCTTCATTGCACAAGCAATATAATTTTTTTAATTATTCCCAGATGACATTGGCATGCGTTCTAAACCCGTTAATTGTTTAATTATGCCGTGAAATTATTCAATTTTCTATCTAGGCAAGAGATTCAAATTCTACAATTGCAAAACTACTTTTTCTTAATACAAGCATTTTCTTGAATACAAATTGAAAATTTAAATAATTAAAATACTTAATTTTTCCTGGTTTCTAATTCATAATTCATAACTCCTAACTTATCAGAGATACAATAACTAATTACTCGTTTTTTAGATGGGATCTAATTGTTTTAATAAATTTAAGCTTTAGTAGATTTTTATTGGTAATAAAATAGCTCTCAAATATCAGATTATACGAACTAATTTAAATGATAAAATAATCAACTGATTAACCAAATTTTCGCTTCTATACAGAAAGGTAAAAATAGAGGTAGAAATAAACCATTATAAGCAAAATATTTAGGATAATACCTTTTTTAATTAGTTATTTTGAATGGTGATAAACTAAAAGTTATATAGGCGATTAAATTGGCAAAAGTGCTGGATGACAAAGTAAGTTTAATGTCCCTGATTAGAATTAATGTAGCGATCGCTCAACTTAGGAAAATAACTGCCCCATAGAGAGTTCTGGGTAATAAAATTCAACCCCATCCCTAACAACATTAGGAATTCTCAAATAGTACCCGAAAGTACAACTAATATCATGGCTCTTTCAATACCCACTCTGGGAAAATTTTAGGGAATTGGAAATTGGGAGTGTAATGTTTATAAAGCAGGTACTTAGTTTAGTTTCAATTAAAACTCTAAATAGTAATCTAAATCTGATAATTTATACATCCGAATGTAATCTTTACCATATTTTTCTAATGTTTGACTTGTGACTGGTTGAAATACTTCTAAAACTCCTTTTTTTTGTAGTTTTCCTTTGAGTCAATGACCTAAAATTTTTAAGTCATCTCTTGACCTCAGATTTTTATAATAATCACCTTGAGTTCGACAGGGAAATACTAAACCATCATCAGTGTAGGCAACAAAATCTCTTTGAGGATAAATGGGATTTTTAGTTGAAGCTATATCTACAATAATTTATACTTCAAACCAGTCTCTAGGAATAACATTACCTGTTTTTCTATTCCATCTTATTTTGCCAAAAAAAGCATTTAAGTTGGAACGTTTTTGGTTTTCAACTCTAGCTAAAGATAGATCTAAATAAGAAATATTATAATTAATGAATGGTTTATTTTTTGGATTTATCAAAGTCGTTTTTTTGTGGTTTTCCTTAGCTGATTCAATAATAGGAAATGATTCACACTTAGCAAAATTAACAGATACATTATCAGTCAATATCCAATTAAGATAGGTTTCTGTTTGATTAATAGTAGTAGTATCACTAATTTTGCAGGTAAATTCTAAATTATTAAACAGTCCTCTTTGAGAAAAATTTAAAGACCCTGCAAAATAAAGTAGTTCATCTTGATATTTTATCCTGTAAATTTTGCCATGAAATGGTGGTAGATTCTACACAAATCTGACACCTCCACATTTAGCATTGGCAGATAATATTAAACTGTTTAATTTGCCTAACTTATTCTAGGTATTTCTATTTAATTTTTAAAAAATTATCATGGCAACTAATAATGTAAAATTCCCACAAATGTTGATAATTATAGCAATATATTATTGAGATTGTTTTACTGTAATTTCTGAAGTATAACCAGATGCAATAGTAACAGAATTAGCTAATTTAAAAAGATTTCTAAGTTGATCGCCAAAAGCACCTCCAAAATCTGGATAATTAGTATAAATAGCCATAATATTAATCTCAAAAATTAGAGTAAACTTAACTGTATTGGTTGTCCATCTAGTTCTGATTCTGCTAATTTTAATCTTTCTTTGATTGACATAGCTTGTAAATGCTTACTGAGATTGTATAAATCTATTTTATTATAATCATTTTTGAATAGTGGAATCAAAGATTCAACAATAGAAACAATTCCATCTGGAGGTACAGCATTACCAATTTGTCGCCTAATTTCACTAAAAGAACCTTCAAAAATAAAATCATCAGGAAATGTTTGTAATCTTGCTCTTTCTCTATTTGTTAAAGACCTGGGTTCCGGATAATGATAACCCCATGTCCCTCCACCTCCTCCAGCAATTATTGTTGCAGCAGGTTTGTCTGGATCAATTCGTCGATAAACATGACTAATCATTCCTTTTACATAGTACGGACTATCTTTAGGAATGTCTGTAAAATTACCTCCTGCTTTTATCCTTTTCAATATTTCAATTGTTCGAGGTTGAATTTTTTGATGTTCATTATTATTGGGAACTTTTTCTACATTTTTAAGTGCTTTACCAGCAGTTATATAGGTATATTTCCGACCAATACCATATTCTGGTGAAGGATGAATAAAATTAAAACCAGTGTCCATTCTAATGCCTACTAAAATGACTCTTTCTCTAAATTGAGGTACTCCATAATCAGCAAAATTATATAGTTTAGGTTTGACTAAATAACCTGGAGATATACTTTCAAAATCTGACATGATTCGTTTAATTGCTTGGTATTTATTAGCACTTAATAAACCTTTGACATTTTCGGCGATAAATACCTTTGGTTGTTTACGTTTAACAAATTCTAAGAAGTAGGTATATAAATTGCCTCTAATACCTTTTAAGCCTGGACGTTTCCAAATCATTGAGAAATCTTGACAAGGGAAACCTCCTATAATTAAGTCTGCTTCTGGAACTTCAGCAATATTTATATTTTCTATTTGATTATTCTCAATAATATTAGAAATATTTCTTCTAAAAGTTCTACAGGCATAAAGGTCAGAATCAATGGCCCACACTAACTTAAATCCTGTATAGTGAAATGGTAAATCCATTCCTCCACAACCAGAAAATAAAGATATGATTTTTGGTGCCTTATTCCAATGTATTTTTTCTAAAGCTTGAACTAACATTTTATTGTTTAAAAATATAACTCTTGTACTTACTAATTCAAGTTATATTATAACAAAAAAAATAATATTTTAAGTCTCTCCTTTTACCGAAATCAAAAAATATTTGTTATAGTTATTTTAACCCTCTGAATGATGGGCTTTGGTACTGATAACTAATAACTAAAATATTTTTTTTATAAGCAATTTTTTGTATCTGTAAAGCTTCAAGAAAATCTACTAACTTTTATAATGATAAACATTTATAGACAAAATTTAAAATTTAAGATATATTAATAAAGTTAAAAAAAATGATAAAATACTAAAATTATCATAATACCCACCAAATCATATTTTGGCAAGGAGATTAATCAATGAAAACAACAGAAGAACCACGTCAAAAACACAGCCGTCATCAAGGACTGACAGAGGCTGAGGTTGAGGCAAGTAGGCAAAAATATGGTTATAATTTATTAACGCCACCCAAGAGATTGCCCTGGTGGAAATTATGGTTAGAAAAGTTTGAAGACCCAATAATTCGGATTTTAATAATTGCCGCTGTTATTGCTATTACTGTCGGAATTTTTGAAGGTAATTATGTAGAAGGTTTAGGTATTATTGCTGCTATCCTAATAGCTACAACTGTTGCTTTTTTGAATGAATATAAAGCTAATCAAGAATTCGAGATTCTTAATCGAGTAAATGATGAAATACCAATCACAGTAATTCGGGATAATAACATTACAACTATTCCGAAAAAAGACTTAGTAGTAGGGGATTTGGTAATCATAGAAACAGGAGACGAAATACCAGCAGATGGTCAAGTAATAGAGGCAGTTTCTCTAGAAGTTAATGAAGCTAGTTTAACTGGGGAAGCAATGTCAGTTACTAAAACAGTAGAGACAAATTTATCCTTTAACAATCATAATAGTGACGCTTACCCTCCCAATAAAGTTTTACGAGATACTGTAGTGAATGATGGACATGGAATTATTGAAATTACGGCCATTGGTGATGCTACAGAAATCGGTAAAACTGCTAGATGTGTTCTTGACATTACAGATGTAGAAACTCCTCTAAATCTGCAACTGGCACGCCTCAGTAATCTAATTGGTATCCTTGGTTTAGGTGTAGCAGTGTTAATAGATATGGCTCTAGTAGTACGGGGTATATTTACAGGAGAACTCAACCTCACCTTTAGACAATGGTACATTATCAGTATCCTTGCCATTAGTTTAGTTACTGCCTTAACTAGAGTCTGGTTGCCAATAATTATAGATGGATTAGAATCAGTAGGTAAGGAAATAGAAGTTCCGGGATGGTTAGAAGATGATAGTAAGATCGCCTGGTCAAGAAATCTTTTGACCGCCCTAGTAATATTTGGCATCGGTATGGGAGTCGGGTATTATTTAGAGTGGGTTCCCGCTTCTCCCACTGATTGGATCGCTACAGATGTTGCCCTGAAATTCTTAACATACTTTATGATTGCAGTTGCAGTTATAGTTGTTGCCGTACCTGAAGGATTAGCTCTAAGTGTTACCCTAAGTCTTGCCTACAGTATTCAGAAAATGACTAAACAAAATAATTTAGTTCGCCGGATGCACGCTTGCGAAACTATTGGTGCCACAACGGTTATTTGTTCTGATAAAACAGGCACGTTAACTGAAAACAAAATGCAGGTGAGTGATTTCCAGTTTCCTAGTTTTGAGAATAGCACTCTCAATGCTGAAAATATTATAGTTGAAGCGATATGTGCAAACACTACAGCTAACTTAGAACATAGAAAAGAGGGAGTTTCTACTCCTTTGGGAGACCATACAGAAGCATCTTTGCTATTGTGGTTAGAGCTAAACAACATTGACTATATTGACAAACGAGAAGATTTTGAGGTTATTAGTCAGTTAACTTTTTCTTCAGACAGAAAGTACATGGCAACTCTCGGAGTTTCCCCTACTATAGGCGAAAAAATACTCCATATTAAGGGTGCGCCCGAAATATTGTTAGTAAGTTGCAATCAAGTTCTGACCTCAGATGGAATCCAAGCTTTTACAAATTCTCAGAGAGTATCGCTCACAGCAGAGTTAAATAAGCATGAATCTATTGGCAGACGGACTTTAGGATTTGCCTATGTTAGAGATCCTCAAAACTATCAACAAGGGTGTGAACTTGAACAATACGATGATCTCGTTTGGTTGGGTTTTGTGGCAATCGCCGATCCAGTGCGAGAAGAAGTACCCCTAGCAGTAGAAATCTGCCGAAAAGCTGGGGTTAAAGTGAAAATGATTACAGGGGATAGTCGTTTGACTGCAATAGAAATTGCTCGTGAAATTGGAATTATAAGTGAGGATGAGGATAATGATTATTCTATCACTGGTAACAAACTCCGTGAGTTGGATGATGCAGCAGCTTTAGAAATGGTGCAAAAAGCAAAAGTGATTGCTAGAGCACGACCACAGGATAAGCAACGTATTGTACAACTACTACAAGGTAGTGGGGAAGTGGTGGCAGTTACGGGTGATGGGACTAACGATGCACCTGCTTTAAACCAAGCGCAGGTTGGTTTGTCAATGGGTAGTGGTACTTCTGTAGCTAAGGAAGCTAGCGATATTATCATTTTGAATGATTCTTTTGGTAGTATCGAAAATGCAGTTATGTGGGGGCGATCGCTGTACCAAAATATTCAAAAGTTTATTCTTTTCCAGTTAACAATAAATGTTGCTGCTTGTGGGATAGCTTTATTAGGTCCGTTTATTGGAATTAATCTGCCGTTTACTGTGATTCAACTATTGTGGGTGAATTTAATTATGGATACTTTTGCTGCATTGGCTTTGGCAACGGAACCACCTAATGAAAAAGTTATGGAGAAAGCACCAAGAAATTCTCAAGAATTTATAATTTCCCAATCAATGGCGGTGAATATTTTCTCTGTAGCATCAATATTTTTGGTGTTTTTTGTCGGTTTCTTGCTGTATATCCAAAAAGACCAAGTAGTAACTCCTTATGAATTGTCTCTATTTTTCACTACATTTGTTATGTTGCAATTTTGGAATATGTTTAATGCTAAATGTTTTGGTTTAAGGGAATCTGCATTTTCTAATATTAGTAAAAATGCTAGTTTTATAGTTATTGCTGCATTGATTTTTGTGGGGCAAATTTTGATGGTTCAATATGGAGGAAGTGTATTTAGAACAGTTCCTTTATCTTTAAGAGATTGGTTAATAATTATTGGTGGTACTTCTATTGTATTCTGGATAGGTGAAATTTGGCGGATGATTCAAATACGGTTTAAGGCTTCTTAAAAAGTAGTAGGTTGAGTAAAATTAAGTCCCTTTAGGAGTGGAGTGTGATCATAAACTTGGTTTATGGGAGGTAGATATTAGTATGGTAGGGTATTTGATACTCTAAGCAGAATATACTGTTTTATCCCAATACTACCATATTGAATATCAATAGGACTTACGCAAAATAATTTATTTCTCTCATTTTGAGTGTTAGCGCTAGGGTTTCATATGCTTAAGCTTTGCAGTCCTTGAGCAATTTCAAAATCAAAATTTCCTTCCTCATGGATAGCTCCTGGTTATATAAATTCATACCAATTTCATAAACTTAGGCTACATTACTTAATATTAATAAGATTATATGATTTCATTCTTGAGTATGATGTGTAGCCATACTTAAGGAAATTGGTATGATTGTAAATTTATACAAATTACGAGTTGTATAAATTTATGTTTCGACTGTTGCTGAAATGAAAGAGGAGCATTGACTTAATCCTAGAATAACAATATAATACCTGAAAAAGCATACCATTATACTGCCAATATCCATAAATGAAATCCATCATAACTAAGCTCAAACTGAGTAATAAGCAGAAAAGCCTGATGGATCAACACGCAGGTTATGGCAGATGGTGTGACAACTGGGGGTTAAGTTTTTGGAATGCAGCTTACAGAGATGGTTGTAAACCTAATACCCGTAAACTCAAAGAAGTTTTTACCAATAACACAAAACCTCTTTATCTTTGGATGAAAAACTTGTCGTATAGAGTTTATCAATACGCTTTCATCAATTTAGGTGAAGCATTTAAGAGGTTCTTTTCCTTCGGAATGCTTCGCAAACAAGGGTTGAGTCAACACCCAAGGTTTAAGAATAAAGGTAAACATGATTCATTCACTATAGATAATTGTGAGAAACCAAGAGAACTAAATGCTTGGAATCACAAATTACCTTTTATTAGTGTTATGAGAATTTATGAACCAATTGAAACAACGACTCAAAAACTAACTACAAGTAAACAGACTGGTGATTGGTACTTAAGCTTAAACTATGAATTTACCCCTACTTAAACACCTAAAACCATTGAGGTAGTAAGTGTTGACTTAGGTCTAAAGACATTAGCAATTTTAAGTGATGGTAAAGTATTTGAAAGTCTGAAATCTGATCGCATATTTACAACTAAGCTATCTAGAATACAATACCTAAATTGCAATCAAGAGATAGGTTCTGCTAATTGGAAAAAAGCACAACTGAAGATAGCTAGATTACATGGAAAAGTAGCTAACATCTGTAAAGATGCACTTCATAAATTGACAACATACGCAAGCCTTTAAGCACGGCGTTGTTGTCATTGAAGACTTAAAGGTTAGTGGGATGTTTGGTACAGCGATATGAAAAGACGATCAAAAATTAGCCAAGTCAATTGCATACCAAGGTTTTTATGAGTTTCGCAGACAACTAGAATACAAGTGCCAATGGTACGGCTCGGAGTTAGTAGTAGTTGACAGGTTTTTTCCATCATCAAAAACTTATTCAAACTGCGGTCATCTTCAAGATATGCTATTAAATCTAAGGAATTATGACTGCTCAGAGTGTGATTTATCAATCTTATTGAGATTTAAACGCCAGTATGAATTTGAGAGATGCGGTCGGTTTGATAGTCAACGCTTGTGGATGAGTAACCGCCGATGGTCTCAGTTAAAGCAGGAAGTAAACATTAAAATGTCACTTATTATGAAGTAGTAAAGTAACAACAGAAAAGGTAAAATTTTACCCGCAAAAAATTAAACTCAAGCATCTTAAATTGATTATGTCTGCAAAAAAACTAACAGGTAACGAAATCAGAAAAAAGTTTCTCAGCTTTTACGCACAAAGGGAACACACCATTTTACCAAGTGCATCTCTAGTTCCCGAAGACCCTACGGTCTTACTAACTATTGCGGGAATGCTACCATTTAAACCCATATTTCTTGGACAACAACCCCGACAATATCCCCGCGCCACTACATCCCAAAAATGTATCCGTACTAATGATATTGAAAATGTTGGTCGCACTGCCAGACACCACACTTTTTTTGAGATGTTAGGTAACTTCAGTTTTGGCGACTATTTTAAACCAGAAGCGATCGCTTTGGCTTGGGAGCTTTCCACAAAAATATTTGCTTTACCACCAGAGCGTTTAGTTGTCAGTGTATTCCGAGAAGATGATGAAGCTTTTGCAATTTGGCGCGACCAAATAGGTATTCCAGCACATCGTATTCAACGGATGGATGAGGCAGATAATTTTTGGGCATCAGGTCCAACGGGTCCATGCGGTCCATGTTCAGAAATTTATTATGATTTTCACCCAGAATTAGGGGATGATCACATTGACTTGGAAGATGACACTAGGTTTATTGAGTTTTATAACCTAGTATTTATGCAATATAACCGTGATGCTAACGGAAATCTCACCCCGCTAGAAAACAGAAATATTGATACGGGGATGGGGTTGGAAAGGATGGCGCAAATCTTACAAAAAGTTCCTAATAATTATGAAACTGACCTGATTTTTCCCATCATTAAAACGGCTAGTGATATTGCTGATATTGACTATAGAAAAAGTGACGATAAAACCAAAGTTTCTCTTAAAGTCATTGGTGATCATGTGCGAGCAGTAGCAAATTTAATTGCTGATGGTGTCACCGCATCTAATGTCGGTAGGGGTTATATTTTACGACGGTTAATTCGGCGAGTTGTTCGTCATGGTCGTTTGATTGGAATTTCTGGGGAATTTACATCAAAAGTTGCTGAAACAGCAATCACTCTGGCTGAGGATATTTACCCAAATCTTCGAGAACGAGAAACTGTGATTAAAGCAGAGTTACAACGGGAAGAGTCTCGCTTCCTTGAAACATTGGAGCGAGGAGAAAAACTATTGGCAGAAATTATGGCCAAACCCGAAACCAAGAAAACTCAGCATATTTCTGGAGAAGATGCTTTCAAGTTATACGATACCTATGGCTTTCCCTTAGAGCTGACTCAAGAAATAGCTGAGGAAAATGGTTTAACTGTTGATGTCAGTATGTTTGATCAAGAAATGAAACTAGCCCAAATACGCTCTCAGTCAGCACATGAAACTATTGACTTGACAGCTCAAGATGGGGTAAAATTAGATATAGACAAAACGCAGTTTTTAGGATACACAGATTTGAGTTCTCCAGCACAGGTAATGGCTTTGGTAGGAGATGGTGAACAATTGGAGACGGTTCAAGCAGGTGCTCAAGTGCAAATTGTACTTGACAAAACGCCTTTTTATGCTGAGTCTGGAGGACAAATAGCCGATCGTGGTTATCTCAGTGGGGATAGTTTGGTAGTACGAATAGAAGACGTGCAAAAGCAGAATAATATTTTTGTACATTTTGGTCGTATTGAGCGAGGTAGGTTACAGTTAGGAATGACGGTGAATGCTCAAATAGATGGTACTTGTCGACGTCGAGCACAGGCAAATCATACAGCGACTCATCTATTACAAGCTGCTTTGCGCTCTCTTGTAGACTCGTCAATTTCTCAGGCGGGTTCTTTGGTATCTTTTGACCGTTTACGATTTGATTTTAATTGCCCAAGGGGTTTGAAACCGGAGGAAGTCGAGCAAGTAGAAGCTCAAGTCAATAGTTGGATAGCTGAAGCACATTCGGCGACGGTTGCCGAAATGCCATTGGAAGTAGCTAAAGCAAAGGGAGCAGTTGCTATGTTTGGAGAAAAATATGCTGATGTGGTGCGGGTGGTTGACTATCCGGGAGTATCGATGGAATTATGTGGGGGAACTCATGTGAATAATACTGCAGAAATTGGCGTGTTTAAAATTATTTCTGAAGCTGGTATTTCTTCTGGAGTACGCCGTATTGAAGCAGTGGCAGGTTTAGCAGTTTTAGATTATTTGAAGGTGCGGGATGCTGTGGTTAAAGAATTGAGCGATCGCTTTAAGGCAAAACCGGAGGAGCTATCGGAGCGTGTGAGTAACTTGCAGCAGGAGTTGAAGGACTCGCAGAAACAGTTGGAAGCATTGAAAGGGGAGTTAGCAGTAGCGAAGTCTGACCAGTTGTTGGGGAATGCTGAGACTGTCGGTGAGTTTCAGATATTGGTAGCAGAAATGCCTGGAGTTGATGCGGAGGCGTTGAAGACAGCAGCAGAGAGGTTGCAACAAAAGTTAGATGAAAGTGCTGTGGTATTAGGTTCTGCAGCTGAGGGTAAAGTTAGTTTAGTTGCTGCTTTTAGTAAATCTGTAAATGGTAAAGGTTTGCAAGCAGGAAAATTTATTGGCGGGATAGCGAAAATTTGTGGAGGAGGCGGTGGCGGCCGTCCGAACTTGGCGCAAGCAGGGGGTCGCGATCCGAGTAAGTTGAAGGAGGCATTGGAGAGTGCGAAGGAGCAGTTGGTTGATGGGTTGAAGTAAATGTTGGATTTGCTTTATTGACTTTTTAGGTTGGGTTGAGGCAACGAAACTAAACATATATAGGTTTTTGTTGGTTTAAGCGACAGCGCAACCCAACCTAAAGCCATTAAACTTGAAACTATCACCATAATGTAACTAATAAAAATAGATCTTTCAGAGTGGAACAAACCAGAAAAAGATCTTTACAATGTCGAATCCTAAACCTGAATAAATTTTATTAGTCCGCTTATTTTGATAGGGATTTAACTTCTACAAAAGCTAGAGAATGCAGTAATTTTAGCATTTTGCACAGAAGAAGCAGTTATTTTAACCATCTTTATTCTTAAGGAAGAGGGGAACAGTCATCAAAGTAACTGATGAGTGCCTCTCCAACAGCCTTTGTAACTCCAGCCGCCACTGCTTATTTCGCACCCCACCCTACAACAGGAATAAAATCAAGAACGGAGTGAGCAACCTTACTCCCTATAAGTGGAGCCGCAACTATCGTAAATATTTCTGCGGCTGCAGTTTTACTCACACTAACATCAAAGATTGCTCCAACTTGACGAATCATTGCGATATCACCAGCACCCATTGCATAGTGTGAACCTGGAACCCAAGCTATTGCTGCAAATCCTAAAGCCCATTTATTAATAGCTGAACTTGCTTGTCTTCTTGCTTCTGATTTACTATGTGCTACCATATTTTAGCTGCTATTTTTTGTTGAGTTTACTTTGCCCTATATTTTATTTCGTCATTTTTAGCTTTGTCAACTTTCAACAAGTATATTTAGTACCTGATTTTTCAACTATTTGAAATGAATTTAGTACATTTAGTACATTTAGTTGAAAAAGTATATTTCACAGGATATACTGGATAAACATTTATTAGTATTTACCTATGAATAATTTTGAAACTATCTTAAATTGGGCTGATAATTTGATGTTTAATGAAACTAGAAAAAATCTCTCAGAGGTTCAGAAAGAAATACTAAAAGGCATTTGGGAAGGAAAAACATATGGTGAAATAGCTAAAGAACTTTATTGCAGCGAATCTAAAGTGAAAGAAAAAGCTGCTAAATTATTAAAAAAACTCTGTAAAGACTTAGGCTCAGACCTTAATAAGTCTAACTTTCGTTATAAGGCAGAGAAAAAATATTGTGTTTCTCAAGATTACAAATCTAACTCGGGTCACTTTTTGTTACAAGTTGATAATTTTAATATTGGCGGTCAATTAATACAAAGTGTAGAAGGTGAAAAAGCAAGTTTGCCATATTCTCCTAAAAGTCCTCAAAACAAAAATAAATCTCCTATAATTAATCTCAAAGATGCACCGAAATTAACTTGCAATTCTCATCGCACATCAGAAATATCTACCCTCAAAAAATGGATATTAGAAAGCAACATTCAATTCATAACAATCTACGGATTAAGTGGAATTGGCAAAAGCAATCTTGCTTGTCAACTTATCGAACATGTTCAAACAGAATTTGACTATATTTTTTGGAAAAGCCTTAATAATTATCCTCATCTTTCAACTATAAAAACCGAACTAAAAAAATTTTTTTCCCAATCCCAAACCAAGCTATTATCTACAATTATTGATTATTTTCGTGCTTATCGTTGTCTAGTAATTCTTGATGATGTAGAAAATATTTTTCAAAGTGGTGAATTAGCCGGTAAATACCTATTAGACTATAAAAACTACGGCAATTTTTTTAAACAAATTGCTTCTTTATCTCATCAAAGTTGTGTAATTATCATTAGTTGGGAAAAATCTATAGAAATAGCAAGATTAGAAACAGAAAATTATCCAATAAGAACCTTACATCTGAAAGGATTAGAAAAAGAAGAAGCCACAAAAATATTGAAAACGAAAAAATTAAAAGATGAGGAAAAGTGGTCAGAATTAATAACTATTTATCAAGGTAATCCCACCTGCTTAAACGTTATAGCTGCAACAATTAGGGAATACTTTTCTGGTAGAGTTTCTCAGTTTTTAGCTGAAATTGAGGAGATTTATTTAGGAGATTTTCAACAAACTTTAGAGTATCATTTTGAGCGTTTTAACCCATCAGAAAAAAAAGTAACTTACTGGTTATGTAATCAAAATAAACCCATAAATATTTGCCAAATACCTAATAATAATGAATTATCTAAATCAGAATTTTTACAAGTAATTGAATCTTTATGTAGACGTAGCTTAGTGGAAAAAAAGGAACTAGACAACAAATATGTATTTGAAATTAATCCTGTATTTAAACAATATATTCTTACCAAAAATAAATAGTAATCAAGTGAAGTTATCTTTCATTAAATCAGAGATAATAACGAGAGCTTCTAAAACAGAAATAACCTCTACATCATTCGCTGAAGCACCTTATTTTACAGGTTCACTAAGGTCTTGCGCCTCCAAAAGCAGATAGGATGATACCCACCTCGTTTAATGGTTTATTTAATATGTTAATTCTGCATTTTTATCTATCTCTAAAACTACTTTAAATTTAGGATAACAGTGAGTTATAGCTGACAATTTTTTCAGTATTTTTGACTAAAATTACTGAATCAATGCGATGTATTGTGAGGATAAAACTAATTACATAAACACCGTGTTTCACCGCCACAGCATTCAATTTTTTAAGAAAATAAATCCAGGCTCCATGATAAATTGATTTTAATAGCTTAGTGTTTCTAGCTCTTACCTTTAAGCTTAAGGTATTTTAGAGAATAATGGTCATATTTTTTAACTAATTTATGAGTAGTTTTATACAGCTTTGTTGCACTGCGGATGCCCATAGTGTAACAATAAAAGTACATGACATAAAAGTAAATATGAATAAGTCCAAGTCCCAGTCAAAATCAAAGTACCGTCTTAGCAACTGGTCGGAGTATCATACAAGAATCTATCTCACTAATAGTAAAATAATGATACTATGATAAGCCTTACTCAGTATAGCAATTAAAAGAAGATGCCAGGTAGATTTGAAGGATTAAGTAACATAAAATGGAAGTTATTTAAAGATATTTTTCCTATTTCACCAGAAAATAAAGAGGTAAAGGTATGCCTCATATTCCATTTCAATAAATACAATCATATCCTTCTCACTTCCCCAATAACAGGTTGTCGTGGTTGTGATGTAACAGCTTGAGAAATTTGGTATTCTAAGAGTTCACCACACAGATAGTTGAAGCGTTAGGAAGAAGATGAAACTCTCAAACAACTACAAGGATGAGTTTAAAGTGTATCATTACCATCACATCCTATGATTTCGTCATTACCTTAACTACCAAAAAGTGTATCATTAACCGCATTTCCTGTGATTTGGTCATTACCTTCGTTACCATATATTATGTCATCACCAATTCCACCATAAAGTTTATCATGACCCGCGTCACCTGTAATTTCCTCATTATCGTCATCACCTAGTATTTTATCATCACCAATTCCACCATAGAGTTTGTCATTACCTCCTCTTCCTGTCTGCGTATCGTTTCCATCACCTCCCCCCAGACTAGGTCATTACTGTCATCACCACGAAGTATATCATTACTAATTTTTCCTTCTATTGAGTCATTGCCATGACTACCTAAAACTTTGTCATCACCAGCACTTCCTTTTATTGTGTCATCCCCAGAATTACCAAAAAGTTTATCATCACCTGCTTCACCTGTGATGTTGTCATTACCTTCGCTACCAAAAATAGAATCATCACTATTTTCATCAGAGAAGTTATCATTTTAACCTGTACCAGAAATAGTTATACCATCAGTTCCTGTTGACATATTGTTCTCCTATTTTATTTGGTGTGTGTGATGAGTTGCTTTAATTTTTGAACTTAGATCCTACTTTAGTAACATCGTAGATAAACTTCACTTTGTTCTTATCTCTATTTTTATCAGAATTTACCTATTACCTCTTAACTCTATATTAGAGTGTATTTTTGATAATTATTTCAGATATTTACACTGCAATTAGTGTTTTTTTAAGTCCTGTTTAGAATTTATATATTTTATATATTTTGAAAGTTTGATACTATGATCATAATCATAATAATTTATAAGATTACTCACTGTTCGCCCATTTTTTTCAGTTATAGAACTTACGTAGTACCGCTATATGTAGTTTATTTAGGTTTTGCTTGGGGAGAATAAAATAGTAGGAACTTACCCAGAGTTACTCCGTTAACCAAGAGGCTAGCTTTCCGAGATACAGATCCTATAAACCTTACCCCAATTTCCAACCTCAACAAAATTAATATAGTAACTCGCCCAAGCACCAAAAAATGCTTGAAAAGTGATTTTACTTTTGATTAACCTTGGTATATTTAGAGTTATTCTTATTTCTGTGTTTATTTTACAGAAACTACATTTACATCAATTGTATTATTGGTAGTACTTGAGCCTTGGTTATTCATATTAGATACTACTTGTGTATCTTTGCCCCGACGCAATTTAATAAAATCAACTACCATCTGAGAAACTTCTGTAACTAAAAGAGTTACAATAGCAATATCATCAATTTGTCCAATAATTGGGATAAAATCTGGAGAAATATCAAAAGGACTCAATACATAAGCCAATGTTCCAGCAATAATCCACCAACGATATTTAGGATTACGGATAGTATTGCGGTACCAAGTATATAGAGATTGAATGGAAAAGCTCATTTAATTATCCTCAAATTTAAAAGTTGCTTATATATTAAATAATCCCAGAGTTTAAAGCACTATGTCAGTGCTAATATTAACCCTCAGTTTTTCTAGAAAATTCTACAGTTAAAATTCAGGAATTTAGTTCAATAAATTTGTGTTACAGCTTTATTAGAAATGCAGCACACTCAACATGGGCAGTTTGAGGAAAAAAATCTACAGGTTGTACCTTGTTCAAACAATATTTACCAGTTGAACAGAGAAATTTTAAATCACGAGCCAAAGTAGCAGGTTTACAGCTAATATATACAATTCGCTCAGGTAGAATTTCCAGCAAAGTCTCTAAAACAGAGCGATCGCAACCTTTCCTTGGTGGGTCTAACAAAACTATATCTGGTTTGACCTCCAATTGAGGCAACAAACGCTCAACTTTTCCTTCATAAAAGTGTACATTTGTCAAGTGATTAATTTTAGCATTAAACTTAGCCTGCTCAATGGCCACTCCTTGCACTTCTAAACCAATGACCATACTTTTTCTCAATTTTATTTCTGATAAATCTTCTGTCACTATATTCAGAGATTCATTATAGTTAATATCAACTTGCTGTAAATATTTTGCCAGAGATAAACAGAAAGTACCTACTCCACAATAAGCATCAACAATAATCTCAGAGTTACTCAAAGCCAACTCTTGAATAACTATTTCTACTAACTTTTCAGTAGTCTTTGTATTTACCTGAAAAAAAGTATTAGGAGTCAATTGAAATTCTAAACCACTAAACTTTTCCCGCACATAAAACCTACCAGCAACACAAACAGTTTGTTGACCAAAAATAGTATTTGTTGCCTTTGAATTATAGTTTAAACAAACACCCACTAACCGAGAATAATCTTCCAACCATTTCTGGGCTTGAACTGTAATGCCAGGTAATAACTTTTCTGGATTTTCCTCACTACCATTAACCACCAAAGTTAATATAATTTCCCCTGTTTTTTCCCCTATTTTCAAAGATAAATGACGTAAAATACCTATACGTTTATGTTCATCATATATTTTCCATTTTCGCCTAGTAATATCCTGTTTTATCTCTTTTAGCAAAGGGTTAAAACGTTGGTCTTGAATCGGACATTGATTTAGATTAATCAACTTATGGCTACCCTTTTGATAATAACCTGCTTTCACCTCACCTTCATTAGAAATACTCAAAGGATATGTAACTTTGTTGCGATATCCAAAAGTTGATACAGATGCCAAAGTAGGGTCAACTTCTGGTAATTTTAGCCCTCCTATTCTTTCTAAAGCTTGAATAACTTGATTTTGTTTTGCTTGAAGCTGATATTCATAACCAACATGTTGCCATTGACAACCACCACACTTATCCGCTACAATACAGTAAGGTTTTATCCGTTGTTCAGACCCTTCTAAAAGTTGATGCATTTTCCCATAGGCATATTTAGGTTTGACTCTTGTCAGGCGGGCAAGTAGACGATCGCCAGAAACTGTATTAGGCACAAATACCACTTTTTCATCATAACGACCCACTCCATCACCACTATCTGTTAAATCCGTGATAGTTATTTCTACTAGCTGACCTTGTTGCCAAAATGATGTGACCAATTTTTAATAATCCCTTTTCACTAAG
This sequence comes from Trichodesmium erythraeum IMS101, assembly GCF_000014265.1. Classification (NCBI taxonomy): domain Bacteria; kingdom Bacillati; phylum Cyanobacteriota; class Cyanophyceae; order Oscillatoriales; family Microcoleaceae; genus Trichodesmium; species Trichodesmium erythraeum. The sequence continues at coordinate 7,381,841 of NC_008312.1, read as the reverse complement.
TCAATCTTATCTTAAAAGTTTTTCATTTTCCCCATGAGTAATTATTTTTAGTCTATCTCTAACAATTGCTTTTTACATCTTCCCTGGCTATTTTTATTGAGGGGAATTATACCGAGGTGAAACTCCTGCGACAAGTAGACGTTTTACCAGACACTGCACCCACGGGAACCCATGAGAGGAGAGATAGAATAGATAGTTAGGGGATAGAGCTTGATTAAACTTCCCTGGCGCGTCCGTTTTTTGTTTGGTAACTGTTCCCCCACGACCAGACTAAATAAATTAATAAATCAAATAACATATTTACTCAAAAAAAACAACTAAAAAGTTATGCCATGGGCGCGGAAAGCTTTCAAAGCACAAGCAAATTTTTGAGTAATATTAATATTATTTTGAGGTTACATTCTTTATCCCTGTCGCGGAGAGTATAACAGAAACTTTAAAGTTAAGAATAAGAATTAGACTAGAAACTCATTTATATTCTATACTCAAAATGAAATATAACTCTAAAAAAAATCAATAATTATGAGTGTGTGCGACTCGTTGGCCACTAAACCATGAAACAGGCTATAAATGGCCACCCCAAGTCAATACATGAGGACAACCTCCGACTTGTGTATAACTCTTATGATCTTAGAGGTGTAATTCCTCTCGCCTTGTTGTTAGGTTGACAGCATAGGCCACAGGGTAGAGACTGAACATCAATCCCTGAAGCTGGCCTAAACGGGGTCAAAGCTTTAACTACCAAATAAGTGAGACTCCAAGCAGAGACTGACAAGTGGACGAACAGGAAGGTAATCAAACTCTCGTTAAATTAGACCATTCCAAAGGTAGCTATGGAGTGAAAGACATTATGTCAGAGGAATTATGGATAACTTTATATGCTCGGAGTTATCAACAACCAAATAAAACCCTCCGGGAGATTTTACCCCACTAAATCAGTCGTAATAAAGGCATAAGGGAACGAGAAAAACTCTCTAAGACACCTAAGAATAAATTATAGGTCGAGAACTTAGGAAGCCATTCAAGGTCAATCTACACAGTTAGTCGTAGGTCTTAGAGAGAGCAGGATTGGGTAAGAAGCAAGATTAGCAGACGTACCCACTGTTAGACGTAATGTAAAGCAATGATTAGCAATGAATAAAGCTAAAACACTAAAAAGAAACTTAGGAAACCCTCAACCATTTTTAAGTGTGGCATGGGATACAGAGGATATACCGTCTCAAGTTAGTATCAATCTAACTCTTAAATGGAGAGACATAGACTGGAGGCGGGCTATGAAGAATGTATTTAAGTTGCAAAAGTTAATTTACAGAGCATCCAGCTGTGGCAAAATTCGCAAGATGCCTAGATACCAAAAACTTCTGACCAAAAGTTATTACCCTTTGTTGCTAACTGTTAGATGGGTGAGACAGGATAATCAAGTTAAAAACACCGTCGGGGTAGATGGTATTAAAAATCTACCACCAATGCAACGTTTTAATTTTGTGTACCTACTCAAATCACATTCCCTGAAAGCCATTCTAAACCCTAGAGTCTCAATACTAAAGCAAGGGTTAAATGCAAAATTTTCCTTAAGCATCCCAACAATGTACGACCGAGCATTACAGGGCTCGGTCAAGCTAAGTATGGAACCAGAGTGGGAGAAACGCTTTGAACCTAATAGTTATGGTTTGGGACTAGGACGATCAACCAATGATGCTATTGAAATCATCTTTACCAGCATCAAGAATAAATCTAAATACTTTCTTGATGTTGATATATCCAAATGTTTTGATCTATTTGATCTAATTAACCATGATGCACTGCTAGGAAAAATTAAGAAATCATCCTACAGACGACTAATCAAACAATGTTTAAAGTCTAGAGTTTTAGACAATAATCAATTCTACCCACCCCAACAGCTCCTATTCACCTACCCCGACAGCTTCCTTCTCGGAAATAGATGTGGGTTGGTTGAGTTGGATACAGCACAGGGAGAGGTAATGAGTCCTCTGCTAGCAAACATCACCTTACACGGTATAGAGAAAAGACTAATGGAGTTTGCCAAAACCCTAGATTTGAAAAATAAAAAGGGTGCTCAAATGAGCTGGCAATCGAAATGTCAAAGTCTAATTCTAGTAGACTATGTAGATGAGTTCGTAATTCTACAGGAAGATATCAAAGTACTACTGCAAGCAAAAACCGTAATGCAGGAATGGTTAAACCAGGTAAGATTAGAATTAAAACAAGAATTGACCAGAATTGCCAACGCTCTAGAAGAGTATAAAGGGAACAAGCCTGGATTGGACTTCTTCGGATTCACAATGAGGCAAGGTCAGGCAAAGATAGCAAAACTTGGATTTCAAACCCTGATTAAATTGTCCGCTAGAAGTATTAAAACTCATTACCGGAAACTGGCAGAAAGATTTGATTCATACAAAATTGCACCAGTCAAAGGATTAATTGCTAAACTTAATCCAGCTATCAGTGGATGGGTTAACTATTTCTCAACACAAGTAAGTACTAATAAAATATTCAACAAACTGGATATGCTTCTGTGGAAGAGACTATGGTGTTGCGCAAGTAGACAGCATCCAAACAATTCAGCCACCTGGGTTAAACAAGAGTATTTCCCGAATATTGAGAATGGAAATTGGATTCTCCCGCGGGGCGAATATATGCTAAATCAATACTCTGATGTTCCCATCATAGGAGACATCAAAGTAAAAGATAATAACTTAACACTAGATGGTGACTGGAATTATTGGACTAGCAGAGTTGGCAAATATTCAGGGGTAAAAACAGAGACTTCAAAATTATTCAAAAGTCAGAAGAATAAATGTGCATTTTGTGGATTGACCTTTAGAGTAACTGACCTAATAGAGGTAAACTATGTAATACCTAAGTTTAAAGGTGGTGACAACATACTAAGGAATAAACAATTGTTGCACCAATATTGCCACGAGACTAACATTGCTTTAAATCACAAGAGCTATCTAATAGGCAATTCACAGGACTTACCTGAATGTTACTTATGGGTTAACGATATGCTGACACTAAAGCAGGGATGTACCCTTGAATTGGGACCTCTAACAGAGGAGCCGGATGAAGCGAAAGTTTCATGTCCGGTTCTGAAGACAAGTCGGGTAGGGTGACTTATCTGGCTTAGTTTAACAGTTAGTCAAGTTATTCTCAAAGCAGATGATGAATTACGTTACCCCAGTAGTGGGGAACTTGAAGCCATAAATACTTTTTTGAAAACAGGTGAGCAGCGTGTTAAAATTGCTACATTGCTTTCTGAAAATGAAAAAAAAATTGTGGACAAAGCTAGTCAGGACTTATGGCGCAGGCGTCCAGATTTTATTGCCCCTGGTGGTAATGCTTTTGGTCAACGCGAACGTGCTTTATGTCTTCGTGACTATGGTTGGTACCTGCGTTTGATTACTTATGGGCTATTAGCTGGGGATAAAGATCCTATTGAAAGTATTGGTTTGATAGGTGTTCGGGAAATGTATAACTCTCTTGGTGTACCGGTTCCTGGAATGGTAGAGTCGATTCGTTGTTTAAAGGAAGCAAGTCTTTCTTTACTTGATGAAGAGGATGCTAAGGAAACTGCTCCTTATTTTGACTATATTATTCAAGCAATGTCTTAATTTTTTTGGCTTCTTGTAGCTTTTTTGTTCTCTAGGTAGGGATTTTATCACTAAATCCCTACAGACAATTTTTTTGAGTTTTGAATAAGAAATAACTCCCATTCCCCACTTCAAAATATAGTAAATAGAATATAGTAAATAGATAGTATAAGAGAGAAATAGCAATTGATTAAGTATTAATACTGGTAACAAAGAAAAATTGCTATGACTAAAACATTCAAAATAAAAGGTGATTTAGGTGAGGTCGAAAAAAAACTTTTCAAACAAATAAAATCGGTTTAAGTCGGAGTAAAACTCCATTAAATTTAAGATTAGTTGATTCAAAAATAACTGGAAAAAAAACATTATTTCTCCTAGATAATAACCCTAAAAAAAACACGGGAAAAAACTTTGATAAATACAATTTTAATTGGTTAAATTAGATATCTGTTTTAACCCCTGAACATATAAGACATGAATGGATTGAAAACATTGAAAGATCTATTGTATATTTGGTCTATCTGTCAGACGACACTACTGTTTTTTTACCCCAGTTTTCATGCCTTTTAAAGTTTGCCTAAGTTATTGTTTTCTGATGGTATCAACCAGTAAATATTAACCCATTATTAATCCCAAAGGCTTCATTTATTTTTGGAGATGTTAGAAAGGCATTATCAAGCTTAATTATATCGGATATTTTAGAATTATCAAACCTTGTTAGAGCTATTGTTCCTATTTATATTTAGAGAGGATTTTTTTTCAGTTAATTTTTGTATATCTCAAACATTAGTTGCAAGAAAATCTCCCGTATTGGGTTTTTCAAGACTTACTTTTTATTAATAAATTTTTAAGCGATCGCCTCAATATTTTTTCCATTCATTTAATAGTAATAAAAATACCTATATAAAAGAAATAGCCCTAAATTTTATTGTGTTCTTTTTCCGCTCTTGCACTCTTTATCAGATAATCTGAGAATAATTTATGTTTCACTTGATCAATAGTTTTTTCTATTTTTAGTACTAATTTTTTTTTAAATTCCAGACTAATATAACACAGACTATATAATTTTTATTGATTGAGACGAAATTTACAGACTTTGCTTGCCTTTAATCACTTAATTATAGTGTAAAATAATTCAATTTTTAATCTGCTTTCAGATTAAACTATACTACAGATTTAAATTACCCATTAGTTGCAATATATTCTGTCCTATTGTTAGAAATATTAGCCTAGAGTAGCTTAATTTTTGATATCAAATGATCTATTTATGTATTTTCTATTACACCACTAATAATCCCTATTAAAATTAATATCCCAAAGGCTAATCTATACCAAATAAATATCCAGGTATCCTGAGTTTGTAAATATCTCATCAACCAAGAAATTGCAATATAAGAGAAGATAATAGCAGAAAAAACTCCAGTGAGAGTTGCTACTAAACCCACACTTCCAAACCCTTCATCTAAAAGCGTTTTCAATTCAACTAAACCTGCTAAAGTAATTGCCGGAAGGCCCAGTAAAAAAGAAAACCGTGCTGCTGTGGATCTTTCTAATCCTATAAACAACCCTCCTGTAATAGTTGAGCCAGAACGAGATACTCCAGGAATTAATGCTAATACTTGAGCTAGACCAATTACTATACCATCTCTAATATCTAGTTTTTCAAAGTTACGTTTCCGGCTACCAATTCGTTCTGCGATAACTAATAACAAGGCCATAATTATTGAAGCTATGGCGATCGCTACTGTACTTCGCAATCGAGAATTATCAAAATCTGGAATAAATACTTTGATCAACAAACCAAAAAATACTATTGGTATAGTACCCAACCCTATACTGACCAACATTTTCAAATCTGGTGACTGGTAGTCTGATGTAATTATGGACTTGTATGCACCAAATGTAATTTTTGTCAAGTCATTCCAGAAATACCAAACTATTGAAACAATACTACCTAGTTGAATAACTGCAGTAAAAGCCACACCAGGGTCTCCCCATCCAAGAGCTACAGGGATAATCTTGAGGTGAGCAGTACTACTAACTGGAATACATTCTGTCACACCTTGTACCATTCCCAGAATAACTGCCTGAAAAATAGTCAACTGTTCAGAGTCAACTATAGGGTTAGGGCAACATGACTGGCCGATTTTTTCTAGAGATATAAAAATTAGAGCAGTGAAAATGAATGCACAGAAAAATTTCATCGACTAGAATTTTCCTATTATTATAGGTGGATTATAGCATTGGCTTTAGTGATTTTGGCTGCTGATTTTCCGGGAAATAGCGATCGCCTTTATAGCTTCAGTAGTCATGGACAATACCTGGCTAATTATTAATTTCTCGGAAGACGAAGGTTAGCTTGAAGAATAGAACAATATTTTTTCAAATATCAAATCATCCATTTTCCCTCCTTGGAGTTCAGTTTTTTCTCAATACATCATTTTCCCTTAGATTTGGCCAGGGAGTCTGGGAATCTTTTTTTTAGAACTTAAAAAATCCGGTTTCTGACACTGTTCAGGAGCAGGAACAAATATTGTCTTACTGTAGAGCAGGTATTAAGTTAGGACAGGTATCTTACCTGCTATAAACCAACAAGCAAAAGGCCCATTCTTAACTATTTCTCAAAAATCCCCCCTATGAGGATAAAAGAGATAAAAATGTTATTAGTATTAAATATGCCCTAGTAGGGGATAAAACATGATATTTTAAATAAAATAAAGTTAAGTAAAAAAATAAAAAAAAACCTTGTTTAATAATGCTTTTTTTGATATAATAACTAACTTTTTTCCAGAAAAGCAGGAAAAAATTTTTTTTGCTTTTGTTTTAGAAAAAATTAAAATGAGCCAAAAGTGGGCTGTGTTTAGTGCTGCCATATTTCTAGTGACAGTGCCAGTATTTTTTCAAGCTCCAATGGTACGTCAACTACCTTGGTTAAGTTTAGTTATGACAGGCTTTTGGTTATGGCTAAGTTTAAAATTGCTTAAAAAGAGAGCTACTAATTTATGGGGTGATTTATTGCTAGGGTTTACTTGGAGTTGGTTCACAGGTTCGATATACTGGGGTTGGCTACGACAGGAACCATTTCTCCATTTACCAGTTGAAGCAATGTTTGTACCTTGGGCATTATGGTGTTTAAGCCACAATAGAGAAATGGTAGGGAACTGTTTTTATTTAGGCTCTCTACTAGGCACAGCAGTTACAGACGGATATTTCTATATAACTGGTCTGATTCCTTATTGGCGGAGTTTAATGATAGTTGAACCAGAAATGGCTTTAGAAGTATTTCAAGATGCTTTAACTCAAGTGCGTACTTCCTGGGGGGTAACTTGGATTATTCTGTTAGTAGGAATTCTTTTGTTTTTTGGTCTTGTACCTTTGCAGTCTAAAAGCTTACACTGGTGGGCCTTTGGCGCAGCAGTATTGAGCACTATTGTAGTAGATAGTCTGTTTTTGTTGGCTGCTTTTGTGGCCTAAGACAAAATTTCAGAGGGCTAGTAATTGTTGACTATAATCTAGCATTATCATAGATAATCTTTAATTATCTTTAGTCATACTACTTGGATTCACAACTGAACTACACTCAAATAACCAGCCAAAAACATTGCTGCTCAAACACGAGCTTTGTATCCAGTCATCCAAATAAGTTGAGGTTTATGCTTCACCGAACTTCATCCCTTTTTCATAACTTTTAAAATCTCTTAAGTGTAAGATGAAATTTCTCACTGTCATTGACTTACATAAGCTTTTGGTTTAGGTTAAACCCAAAAACTGCTGACCTGCTTGAGGTGTTATGATTTGGGTAATATGCATTCTTAAAGTGTGAAAACTGTGGTTTAAGTTGTGGAGCGATACTTACAATGCTAATTGAAATCTAAAAATGGAATTCAGTTCGACCCCATGTACTAGGAAAGCTGGATAACACCTACCTGATTAGGTAGAAGCACTAAATAGAACTGATATAATCAAGTATTTTTATAGATTTATGTAGATAATTATAGGTTTCTTAGAACGGTCAATTACAAAAAAATTTGTTAACCCTAATTGATAAATATCATCCATCACTCTACCTATTTTATCATCATTGAAATATTCACTTTTGACTCCTGTCCCTAATAATTTTTATATCTCTTTTTCTTCAAATAACTGACCCTAACAAATATAAAATACGTGATACTATGACTAAATTTTTGATGATTAAAGATTTAATCATTTGTCATTATCTAATTTTTTATTGATTATAGACTCCTAATTTTTGGTTAATTATTTCCACCTTATTATTAAGGAACAATCAACATTTTCTAAAGAGGATTAATCCTTGAAATACGGCCCTAACAATAGTGTTGAAGTACTTTTAATTCCGTGAGGGCTAAGATACATATTTTGAAAGTAACAATAATAATAAATTAGATAAAAACACTAAATAAGCTTAGTAAAAACTATCGTGCTACCCTAAATATAGTGTGTATAACTGAAAAATGTTAATCTAACAATAGAGTTAAGTTGGACACCATGTGCCAGGGGAGCTGGATGACTCCTACTTTACCAGGTAAAAGCACTGAAGAGAAATGATATAAGCGAGCGTCTTCAGAGATTTATGTAGATAATTGTAGGTTTCTTAAAATGGATAATAAAACCTGACTCTAAAGGACTCAGCTTAATTTATAAGTCTTGGTTACTAGAATACATAGTACCTGCCATTCAGGGCCCGTGAGGTACAAATTTAGCTGGCAAAATATCCGCACTAAAAAAGTTTTACTCTTTACGTCTTATAGATTATTTGTCCAATCTGATGTTATAAATGATAACCTGGGACATTTATTGGAAGAGGTCTATTTCATTCCCTAATGTTAGTCACAAAAAGATAGAGGTTAGAGTAGCTTTGGCTTACTCGGAGGAGTAACGCCTTTGTCTTACACAAATAGCCCTAGTTATTGGAATGAGAAAAATTATTGTATCAATGTTTAATGCTCAAAGTTTACTTAAGTGTTGTAGAGTAAATTATTAGTAATTAGTTATTAGCTAATATAGCAGTAAATCTACTTCATAGATAGATTAATAATTGCACTTTGTCACAAATCAATAATGAAGCTAGGTTCTGGCAAAGTTATCTATAGATATCAAGACTTGGAGAAATACAATAATGAAAAAGATCGGTCTATTATTGACAATATTTAGTTTATGTTTGGGCTGTCTGGGATTAGTACCATCTGACAAAGCTCATGCAGGTAACTTAAATTTAACTACATGGCCTTCAGCGTCAATTTTAGCAGTAGAATCTAGAACAGTTAACAATGCAGACAAGAAATTAGGAGAGATTGGAGAAAAGCTCGATCTTAACAATAGTCCTTTACGAAGCTTTCGGAAATATCGGGGAATGTTCCCAACTATAGCTGCACAGATAGTAGACAATGCTCCCTACGAAAAAGTAGAAGATGTACTAGAAATGCCTGGCCTAACTGAAGAGCAAAAAAAGCTTTTAGAAGCAAATCTGAAAAATTTTACAGTGACTAAAACTGCTGATGTATATAATGAAGGTGACTATAGATTGAATACTGGTTCATACGACTAAAAACTAAATATTAAATCAAAAATATTTGTCAGTTTTTAATCTTGCTGTGTACTAATTCATATAGTATTAGGGGTGAGCAGGAAGAGAATTTAAAACATTCCTCAATCATCAGATTAGGAAAATTATCCTACACCCCTATAAGTAGCTAGTTTATCAACCATAAATAATAAATAAACAGCAATAGTAATTACAGATTTTTCCAGAATAAATACTATTTAGTTCTGAATATTTACGATTAGTTTTCCTATAGCTTTTTCCAGCAGTAACCCTGTTTGTATATATTCTGTAAATTCCTAATTTGAGAAAGACTTAATTGTCAATGATTTAAGGAATAATATTCCTTAAATTATGACCTTGTTTAGTATAGCTAAATAGCTAGGATTTTCACTAATTATTATAACTAAAGAAAGAGAAAATCCACTCTATCAAGTGAGTGGAGTACATCAAACTTATACTTTTTTGATAGGGGAAGGTGAATTGATAGTCTCTGCTTCCCAATTCTGATAATCTTTTCCCTTATCTGATATTGTCCAGCGAGTTGCTTCCACAAACTGACTCACACGGATAGGGTCTATTGGTTGGTCTATTTTACCATGTCGCTTGAGGGAGCTAGAGACAATAACCCCATCCGCAGCTTGCATCAAGGTAGAAATGTTTTCCCAGTTAGCACCACTACCGATAAAGACTGGGGTACCTGCTGCTGCTGCTCTGGCTAATTCTAAATCTTCCAAACTAGGAGGGCTTCCTGTTGCGCGACCAGAAATAATTACCCCATCAGCGAGACCACGTTCTATTGTTTCTTGAACGACTGTCGTTAGATTTTGCTCACCCAAAGGTAGGGCGTGTTTGACTAAAACATCTGCCAATATTTTGACATCAGTACCCAGTTCTCGACGATAACGTAAAAGTTGATGTGCTATGCCTTCAATCAATCCTTGATCTGTGGCCATAACTCCAGTCAGGACATTCACACGGATAAATTGGGCTTCCACACAATAAGCGATACCCATAGCACTTTGGCCATCATTACGCAAAACGTTAATTCCAATAGGTAGAGAAACCAAGTTCATAATCTTTTGTACTAGAAGTGTCATTGCACTAACCACAGCCGGATCAACTTGGTCTTTAACAAAAGGAGCATCGAAAAAGTTTTCTACTATAATGCCATCTACACCTCCTGAGACAAGGGCTGTGGCTTCTCTTTCTGCTCTACTGATAATAGCTTGAAGGTCACCTCCCCAAAGGGGTGAGGTGGGCAGAGGTTGTAAATGTACTACCCCAATTATTGGATTTCTGGTTTTAAATATTTGCTTTAAGTCCACGGGTTTACCTGAAACCACAGTTATTTGGCAATAACTTAATGTTTTCCCAATGTAGCGAAACTGCCACAACGTGGGTATCCCAAATCTCATGATTTAGGTTTCTGTTTTTTTAGCACCTGCTTTCGGAGATTTTTTCTCTTCGAGTCTTATGGTTGCTCCACAAACTGACACTGCTAGTCTAGCAGTCAATTTGGAGAGTGTTTCTTATAGTTGAAATAAGGATCTTTATCCAAGGTGGAATTTGCCCATTACAACTACATCTATCTTAAAATTTTCCCTCTATTTTATGATCATCATATCATTTTGGAGTTGAATTATTATTTAACTTAGGAAAGTCTATTGTTAAGTATTCAGCTATTAGATATTAGTCCTGAGCAGAATTTAAATGAATATAGACTTTAAGGTAAAGGAAGTAAGTTTTTGTAATAAAATTTAATTCTGGCTCAATTAATAAAGCTTTGCTCTGAAATCAAAAGTAATAGTTGATAGCTGAGGGTTAAATGCTTACGTCTATTCAAAATTATTCTCAAATAATCAAGGTTGGTAAAAAAAATTAATATGTATAAATTTTTTCACCAAGTTATTCATGGGTATTGCTAATAATTTACGGAATTTATTAAAAATTTTAGATTAATGAAAGGTATATTGATATTTTTAGCTATTGTAATTTGTTTATTGGGGGTATTAGAAATAGGACTCCGCTTAGTCTTTGGTTTTGGTAATCCTCTTACTTATAATATAGATAGTAAAATTGGTTATCTTTTGACACCAAATCAAAGTGTTACTCGCTTTGGTAACCGGATAAAAATTAATCAGTATTCTATGCGTTCTGACCCGATAGAAGAGTCAAAAGAAAATATTACATTGAGAATACTTTTGTTAGGAGACTCTGTAGCGAATGGTAGTTGGTGGACAGATCAAAATGACACAATTTCTGCAATTATAGAGAAACAATTAAATGAAAAATTAGGTCAAAATAAAACTGTTGAAGTTTTTAATGCTTCAGCTAATTCTTGGGGACCTAGAAATGAACTTGCTTATTTAGAAAAGTTCGGTTTATTTAATTCTCAAACTATAGTATTACTGATTAATACTGATGATTTATTTGCTAAAGCACCTAGCTCATTAGTGGTAGGAGTTCATCGGAGTTATCCAGACAAAAAACCTCTTTCTGCAATAACTGAAGTGATTAGTCGTTATTTATTGCCGACAGCAAAAATTCCAGAAATTCAGGAAGAAGAAGAAAAAGTTAGTTTTAATTTAGCAGCAATCAAAAAAATTCAGGAAATTACTAATCAAAACAATACTAAATTTATCTTGGTAATGACTCCTTTGCTTAGGGAAGTAGGCAAACCAGGACCTCGTGATTATGAAATTAAAACTCGTAAATTGTTAGAGGAATTTAACCAAGCTGAAAATATTTTATATTTAGATCTATTACCAATTTTTAAATCTGTATTAGAACCAGATAGTTTGTATCGAGATAATATTCATTTAAGTATTAAAGGAAATCAGATTGTTAGTGAAATGATTAGTAAGTTAATTATTAATCATAGTCAGTTTTAAAGAATGTAATAGTTATGTTATAAAGATTTTGGAAGCTGAGAATAGAAACCTGATTATTGATAATGTTATAAAGTTTCTATTTAGTGTAGTTAATTGAATTGATATACTTCAGATTAACCATAGTAACAAAAGTTTTTGTTTGAGCATAGAAAAAAGTTTATAAAAGTCTAGGTGGAACTTTTAATATTTCTCAAATTGATAAGTAGTTGTGCTAAATTCATTACATATCTATATTAGCTAAGTTCTTAGCATTATTATGAGCGAAAATAATTAAGGTGACCTGAAAAAAACTGAAAGCATTTACTTAAATATTACTCAGGGTTTTTTTGTATAAAAAATGTACAATATTTTGCTACAAGTTGACTCAAAACCCTCAATTTTGAGATTTTAAGGATAGAAAAATTGAAAGAAAATATTTTTGACAACATCTTCTGTCATTCAAGTTTATCCATACCTCCGTAGCTCCTAACCTTACCAATAATATGTATTTAATAAGTCATAATTAAAAAATAGGTAAATAATTTAGCTTATCCAATTATAAAAATTTGCGCATTGGTTTTGATAATTTTTATAATATTTAATTCTATCAGCTATCAGTAACGACGGCTGGAGTCGGAATCTGAAAATTTGAAATATTCTTTTTATCCCCTCAAAAGGCGGAGGCTTGAAACTTTGTTTATTAATCAAAAATTATGATTATTTTTGCTATCTATATAAAGAGGTAAAATATTAATTAGAACATTTAGAATTATGTTACGAAATAGAAGATGTTTGTTGCCACGGATCTAAGATATCTTTGAATAAAGTTTCCTCAATCCAAGTTTTAGCTACTACTGTTAAAGGCAAAGCCAAAATTAAACCTAAAATTCCAAAAAAAGTAGTGAAGAAAATTTGGGCCCCTAAAGTAATAGCAGGTAAAAGTGAGACTTGTTTTGCCATAACAACTGGACTTAGCCAATAACTTTCAATATTCTGAATAATAATATATAAAATTCCTACTGCAGCTATTTTCCAAGGAGTATCCAAAAAAGCAATCATTATAGGAAAAACTACACTCAAAGTCGGACCAATATTAGGAATAAAATTGAGTAAACCTGCAAGTAAAGCATGAGTCAAAACTAAATCAATTTGTAATAGTAATAGACCAATACCACTCAAGGTCGCTACAAAAACAGAGTTAATCACTATTCCACCAAACCAATTCCCTAAAGCTACTTCACACTTTGATATAATTTCATCTGCACGTCGGCGATAAAAAGAAGGAAATAAAAGTAATCCCACTCGTCGATAAGCTTGAGCATTAACTAAAAACATTATTGTTAATACAAATACTAAAAGTACCTGCAAAAATACTGTAAAAGTATTAGAAAAAATCTTCAAAAAGTTGCTAAATAACTGAGTACCGAATTTTTGTGTTTGTACTAGCATATTAGTAGCAGTAGGTGGTGCTGGAAATAAATCTGGTCTTTGTTGATATAACTGGATAAGTTGAGAGCGGACTTCTGTAAAAACATCAGGTATTAAGGCAACTAATTTTTGAAACTGGCTAATAAAAGGTGGTACAATTAGTAACAAAAATACCAGCATAATTAATGCAGCTAAACTTAAAGTAGCAATTACAGCTAAATTTCTTTCAAGACCCCATCTATTAAATTTTTGTACTAATCTATTTAAGGCAGTTGCCAAAACTATTGCAGCAAATATTAATAGTAAAAGTTGTCGGATTTCCCAAAATATATATAGAACAATCAGCAAACTAAAAAAGCCTAACCATTTACCAAAATTCATATTTTTTTGTTGTTTTGAAGTTGTTTGAGTAACTACTGCTGTGACAATTTTAAGTTGAGAAATAAACAATTAAATGTTATCCATTATTGACTTTCTCTATTTATCTTTAAAGTAAGTGCTTCTACTAATCAATATAAAGTTTTTCAAGTACTACCTTGACTTTGAATTTAGCAGTATAATAAAAGATATTAATCTAGCTATTATTATAAAATAATTATCAAGTTTAAAAGTAAAATTTGATAAAATTACAGTGAAAAAATATTGATAGTTAAAACTATATATAATACCAATAATTTAGACTTAAATTATACTGTTTATCTTAATAATATAATATAATTTCATTTTTGAGTATGATGCGTAGCCATACTTGAGGAAATTATTATAAGAATAAAAGAGTTAGATTCAGAATAGTCGATTAATACTTTGAAACTCTTCTCTAAAAAGATTAAGTTTGACTTTATAGAGTTTCTCAGTAAGTACGAGGTAAGCTTGTATCTTTATTTCCTATTCCCTGTACCTTATTCTTTGTCCTCTATTCCCTAAAACTTATAATTTTTTACCGAAGTACTATAAGAATTTTTGTATTGGAACATCAAATTAATTTTTTTTTAGTAAAAAATATTTAGCCTTAAAATTATAACTAGATTTGTTTCCCACATTTTTACCTATGTAAGTTTAAGCAATTGATTTAATAATCACTGTACTGAACTGTTTAATATTAAATATTATAAAACACAAATTTTTAATAGATAACTTTTTCTAGCTGCAATAACAAATCTAAAGTATTATTTTAGTTAAAACAGTTCAATACAGTAACAATATAGATGCTAACAACTCAAATAATTCCTGATTTAATGGTCAGAGAATTTATATCCATGTCAATAAGTACAGAAATTATCTCAAAGTTTTTGGGTGGTAAGCACCTAAATAAAATTATTTACAAAGCGCGATGTTTACACAAGAATTTAATTTTAGTTTCGATAAATGTGTAATTTATTTAGTTTATCCACTTAAAGCCTTCATGATTTTTATAATGGCAAAGTTCCCTTAGACTGGAGAATTTTTATAAAATCAAGATATTATATTTTTTTAGTACTCCTAAAATAGCAATAATATCAGAAATATTTGATGACTACAATATTCCCTATTCCTGAACTATTACAGTCTTATAATAAATAAGTTTTATGTGTCATAATACTAATAATTATTGGTTTAACTCTACCTTTTCATGATGATAATTTTGAGGTTTCATCTAGATGAACTTATCAAAAAATCTAGTCTTATCATTGCCAATAGTTTTACTTTCTTTTACAGTAAATGGATGTACTATCTCGAAGAAACAATTACTATCATCTCCTAAAGTAAGTCAATATCAGTTACAAAAAGTATTAACTCCTGAAGAAATACACGATTTTTTTTAACAGTTAACGGTCATATTGATTTGCTTTATCATCAATTTTTATATCCTGATTTTCAACCAAATATCAGACATCAACCTGGAGGAATTGATATTAGTCAGTCAGATATTACTCGAATTGAGGAAAGTGGCCTATATGCTGTATTTACGTCAATATTTACTATTCAAAAATAGAGGAATAAAGAAGAACATCAGCGGAGAAAAGAGGAAGTAATTAAAATGATTAAAATAACAAAAAAGATGGTTGAGTTCAATTTTTTTTAAATTTTACTTGCCTTAAATGCACAGGATGCTGAACTGCTAGATAAAATTATAAAAATGGCAATATTTATGGGCATGGAAAATGCTTATCCAATTGGTAAAGATATTAGTAATGTTCAATTTTTCTATCACCAAGGGATTAGATATAAAATAATAACTCATACCCAAAATAATGAGCTTGGTGATTCTTCTACATATCAAAAACAAAAATGGAATGGCTTAAGTTACCATGGGAAAAAAGTTATCAAAGAAATAAATATTTTGGGTATCATGGTTGATATTTATCATGTCTATAATTATACATTTTTGGATTTAATTAAGTTAATAAAAGCACCAGTAATTGCATCTCATTCTAGTGCTAGATAACTAGAAAAAAAATCCTAAAATATGAGTAATTAAATTTTAAAAATTGTCAAATAAAATGATGTAGTTGTACAAAATTGTATTTTTGATGACTATATTAAAAAAATCCCGGAAATACCATAAATAAAAACAGCAATGAAATAAATTGAACAAAAACTTGCTGCATTTAAAAATGGAAAACTAAGCCAAGAACAAACAAAAGTACTCAAAGAAAAATATTGTCAAATTAATAAGAAATATCTGAAAAATTAACCCACTGTTGCTGATGTAGTAGACCATATAGATTACATGGTAAAAGTTATAAGTATTAATCATGTTGCTATTGTTTTAGATTTAGATAGGGATGGTGGAGTATTTGGAATGAATGATGTTTCACAAATACCCAATATTACAAAATACAAAATAATTAATGGCACGGGGATATACTGAAAAAGATATTCAAAAAATTTGGGGTAAAAACTTAATGAGAGTTTTTAGTGAAGTGCAAAAGATGTCTAGATAAATTCAAAACTAAGAAATATCCGGGAAATAACTTTGTACAATGATTGACTTATAATTTTTTTAGTATGATTGAGATTTTCTTTTCCGTTGTATCTGCTGTTTTTCCAGTGGGGTGTATAGTTTTAATTGGTTTTATATTTGGCAAAAATTTTTCCATTGATGAACAGACACTTTCTCAGCTAGCTTTGTATGTTTTGTTTCCTGCATTATTAACCGATATAATGTATCAAACTACTATGAGAATTGAGGAAGCAATAGGGATATTTATAGCCTTTGGGTTAACTTATATTTTACTTTGTTTAATTCCTTGGGGAATAGGAAGACGGTTAGGTTTTTCGGAGTCTCTGCAAAAAAGTTTATTGGCGACTACAGCTTTACCTAATTCTGGAAACATGGGGTTACCTGTAGCTTTATTTGCATTAGGAGAAGCTGGGTTAGAAAGGGCTATAATTTATTTAATATCATGGAATTTAATTGTGTTTAGTACAATGCCTGCCATTCTCAAAGGAGGGGGGTTTCGATCTGGTATTATTTTTACTTTTAAATTACCGATAATTTGGGGAATGATTTTAGGTGTAATTCTTAACTTATTCAATATTGAATTACCTTTAAAACTTGATGATGGTTTACATATTTTGAGAGAAGCTGCAATTCCAATTTCTTTATTATTGATGGGAATACAAATATCTAAAAATCGTTTTCAACCAGGTACTTATGAGTTAGGTGCTAGTTTAATTCGTTTGTTTGGAGGAGCATTTGTTGCTTATTTAGTTGGTAAAATTATGAACTTGGAAATGCTTGATTTACAAGTGTTAGTATTAGAAAGTGCTATGCCAAGTGCTTTAGCTTCTTTTTTAATAGTTAATGAATTTGGTGGGGATGCGACACGAACTTCTAGAGTTGTGATAATATCAACGCTTTTATCTTTTTTGACTTTACCGATAGTCTTGTGGGCAATTGGGGCAACATCTTGATGTATAAGCATTCATGTCTTACCAGTCAGCTATAGTGTTTTCTAATGAGGTGTAAATTTATATTTAAGTTTTTTCTAAGAAAAAAAGCACTGGATGCGAATAATCTAAATCCTTGTTTTTACTAATATTTAATGCTTTTTAATGCTTTTTTTTCTTTAGTATTAACCTCATTACTACCAACATATTTCCTTTTTTAATAGGACTCGCTTTTCACATCCTATATCAAATTTTATATCAACAATTAAAATTAGTAATTAGGCTTTGTAGAAAAAGTTTTTTTTACCGCAAAATTTTTTTTGCGGTTTAATTTGAGTTAAATATTTTACTATAATAGCTGAACTTTAGCACAAGTTTAGTAAAGGTGAATGCTTAACTATAACTATAAGCATTCAACTCAAGATATTAACTAAATTGTTTCTGATATAAACGAGTGTAAAGTTCACCTTTTTCTAATAATTCTATGTGAGTACCTGACTCTACAATTTCACCATTTTCCATAACCAAAATTCGATTAGCACGTTGTACAGTTGTCAACCTATGAGCAACAATAAATACAGTTCTCCCTTCCATCAATCTTTCTAAGGCTTCTTGAACTAAAGATTCAGATTCATAGTCTAGAGAAGAAGTAGCTTCATCTAATATTAATATCCTCGGATTTTCTAATACTGCACGAGCGATCGCTATTCTTTGTCTTTGCCCTCCAGATAAATTAACTCCCCTTTCACCTACCCAAGTTTGATAACCTTCCGGTAGCTTAGTAATAAACTGATGAGCATTAGCAATTTTAGCTGCTTCTTTTACTGCATAAATATTATAATCTAGTTGACCAAAGGCAATATTTTGTAAGATAGTTCCAGAAAATAAAGTTACCTCTTGGGGAACAATTCCAATTTGTCTTCTTAGACTTATAAGAGTAACATCTTGAATATTTATCTCATCAATTAATATTTCCCCTGACTGAGGGTCATAAAACCTAGGAAGCAAGTTTATAAGTGTAGTTTTACCTGCTCCAGAGGCTCCTACAAAAGCAATTATTTCCCCTGATTTTACCAACAAATTCAGATTTTTTAAAACTTGCTTTTCAGAATTATAAGAAAAACAAACATTTTTATATTCTACTTTTCCCACTACAGTAGGAAGAGGAATTGCATCTGTTTTTTGTATAATTTTAGGTTGAATTCTTAAGATTTCAAAAACTCTATCGCATGAAGCTTCACCTTGTTTAAATTCACTATAATTACTTGTTGTTAAAGAAATCGGATCAATTAACAAAGCAACACCTGTTACATAACTAATAAAGCCTTCTCCACTTAAATTTCCTTGAGATATTTGCCATCCTCCCAATAAAAATAAAAAAATCACACTCATTGCTTCCAAGAAACCCACTACTACAAACTGGAGTGCTTTAACTTTTTCTGCCATATATTTTGCTTGTCTGTTTTGTTCAGCTTCCACAGAAAATTGAGCAATTTGATATTCTTCAGCTGCAAAAGTTTGAACTATTCTAATACCATTAAATACTTCAGTTATGAGAGCAGATAAATTGGAAATACGATGTTGACTTTGGCGAGAAAAAGAAAGTAATAACTCTCCAAACCAACCTATTAATAATGCCATCAAAGGTGCAATTATCAGAGTTGCTAGAGTTAATTGCCAGTTAAGATAGACCATATAGCCTAATACAACTATTAATTGTAAAATGCAAGGAACAAATTGGTGAAAAAATTTATTGATAACTTCCCCAGTACGATCTATATCTTCTGTAATTCGATAGGAAAGATCCCCAGTTTTTGATTTTTCAAAGTAACTGATATGAAGTTTTTGTAAGTGAGAATACAATTGTTTGCGCAAGTCTAAAGCAATGGTTAAAGCTGCTTTTGCCATCAGAGTATCTTGACCATATTGTACAGCGCCCTTAATCATAAAAATGATAGCTGCTAGCCCTGCAAGTTGAATAATTGCTCTGACATCTCCCTTGCCGATATAACCTGCCATTTCACCCATTAACCAAGCTAAAATAGGCCAGAAAATAGTAAATACTAATGTGCAGGTCAATGCCTTCACAATAGTTGGCCAATATTCATAAATGTAGGGTAAGAGCTTCCAATAACTAGATCTAGATTTCTGGATACCAAGCTTAATTTGATTTTTCAAAATATTCTAAAGTTTTCTATATTTCTATATTAAAGATAAAAAAACTTGCTTTTAATGATTGAGCATGTTAAATTGATTTTAAAGTCAATTTGCAGTAAGATTTTGTGACCTATAATAGTCCATTCTACTGGGTAAAGGCCAGCTAATATTTAAATTAGTTAAAGTTTGATTTGGCAACTTTACTTTAAGTTATATAATTAATGTGATGCTCCATATATGCAAATTTGACAATCAATCTGTCCGGTTTTTGCACAGACTGGGAGTAGATAAGCTGAACCTTAAATACAATTTTTATGTCTAAATTTAAAGTCCTGCTTTATGGGCTTCTTTGAATTGGGATGTAATTATTAGTTAGGTAAAATCCAGTTTTGCAGTAGTTCATTTAATTTGACTAAACAGAGGAATTTATGGAAACATTAGCATTTTCCCATTTAGCCTATAGCGCAGAAAATTCAGAGAATCAAGAGTTTACTGTTTGTGTAGACTTTAAAAAACTATCTAGCGTTGGTGCAATGGGTTTACTGTCTGCTGCTACTGTATTCGGAGCAATGGGCGTAACTGCTGATTCTGCTTCTGCTTATGGTGGTTATGGTTATGGTGGCTACGGTGACTACGGTGGCTATGGTAGTAACTATGGTAACCATGGTAACTATGGTCGTAATTCTGGTCACTACTATAAAAAAGTTGTTAGTAGTTCCTACAATCGTTCCTATGGTAATTATGGTAACTACGGTGGTTCTCGTGGCTATGGTAGTCGCTATGGTGGCTACGGTGGTGGCTACGGTGGCTACGGTGGCTGCTACTAAGTTGGTTTATTAAAAGTCCACAAATAAATACAGAGTTGGTTGGGACTTTTTAAGTTTTTTTAAACATTCTGCATTAAAAATCTATCTGATATGGTAGTTTAGTGCAGAAATATATAAATAGGGCGGTGTGGCACCCGTCCTTAAAACTCGTAGAGTCTGGTGCAAAGCGAAAGACTTGAAAGCGAGAAGCTCACGCTCACCCCACAAAAAAATTGTCAAATATAACTCATCAGAGGAGTTGAGGATTCATGGAAACACTAGCATATTCTCATCTAGCTACCACCGAAGAAAGTTTTATAGTTGAACCCACGTTGAAAGCAGTCGACTGGAAAAAGTTTTCCAGCTTAGGGATGATGGGTCTGCTATCAGTCGCTACTATTTTAAGTTCTCTTAGCGTAACTGCTGATTCTGCTGCTGCTAATTGCTACTCTCGCTGCGGTAGTCCTAATTATCGTTATGGTAGTGGCTTAGGTCGGCGCTATGGTCGTCCACACTATCGTCATGCTTCTTATCGTCGTCACCGCCATGGTCATGGATATTATCTTCACCATGGTAGCCGTGGACACAGGGTTGCTAAGTTGCAACATCAACTAGGACTTATGGGATATTTTCATCATCCTCGTGCAACTGGTTATTTTGGCCATAAGACTAAGTATGCAGTTAAAGCATTCCAACGGGATGTTGGCTTAAGGGCAGATGGTATTGTTGGACCTCGTACTCGTGCAGCTTTAGGTTTTTAATATTCCTGATTGGAATTCCAGGGCTTTATCTATTGATTTCACCCTTAGATCAAAGCTAATTTGCTAATTTATAGTATTTTTTTTGATACAGGAGTGAGGATAAATCACTCTCATTTGTAATTTTAATTATCCCGCGTTGTCACTTAAGAGCAACGTCGGGAGCATTTATAAATATTCTAGTATTATATCAATTTTGGACTAGTTAAACTATTGTTGAATTTATTAATATTT
This sequence comes from Trichodesmium erythraeum IMS101, assembly GCF_000014265.1. Lineage (NCBI taxonomy): Bacteria > Bacillati > Cyanobacteriota > Cyanophyceae > Oscillatoriales > Microcoleaceae > Trichodesmium > Trichodesmium erythraeum. The sequence goes on along the minus strand of NC_008312.1, from coordinate 7,360,538 downwards.
ATTCATATAAGTTTATATATATTGATATAGTTATACTTAATCAAGCTATGTAGATTATAGTAAAATCTAATAAACATAGTAGTTTGTGGTATCAAACCAAACCACCGCCTAACCAAATTATTAATAAGTTACCATTCGCACATAGTCAAGTAATTAAGACTTCTGTGAGCCTCAAGCCACTAAGGTGAGACTGTTACTAAAAAGGGTCTATAGGTTTTATTATAGATATTGGGAGATCCCGCTGAACCCGTTGAATCTTTCTGTGCATTGTTAACAACTTTGAGCACTCATAATATCAGAATGAAAAAAGACCCTGACCTGAATATGAAAATTGTATGATCCCAATATGGGTAAGTGAATCAATTTATTAGGGTTGGCTGCATTTGAAATTACAGCTAGGGAACTGGAAGAGAGAAATTTTCCTGGTTAAAGTAAAGAATAAAAATTACTTACTCTATCCCTTACTGAGAGGGGATAATTGGGGCAGATAAGCTTCTGCCTATAATCTAGTATAGTATTAGCCATTCAAATTTCAGTTGTGCCAAAGACTTAAGTGCTAGCTTGAATCTAGCTAAAACGGTCAGTAAAAGCTATGCTCCGCAATTAATCATTACTTGTTTAGCACTACCTATTTATGATTTTAGGGGATATAATTGATCCAAAACCTAAAAGTTTCCTCTTCTAAGTTCTGCTCTCAACTTCCGAGAATTTAGACCAACCTCTTCTTTTCTACAATATTTATGAGACAAGGGGGGTATTTGAACCCTAGTTATTAAACAATTGAAAGTTGTCCGATGGGTGTGCGACGCTTTAAAACAAATTTTTCGGTAATTATCATTAGCTTATCTGAGAGTTTTTAGCAAGATGGACTAACAATATACTCACTATCAAACAAACTAAACATTTCCCAAAAGTTTTCAGCCAATGAAGAATAGTTTGTTTAATATATCGAATCAGTGTATGGTATTAGTCTTTGTCAAATGTAGTAGTTCTTAACATATTTCCTACTCCTCTATTCCATGAAGGTAGTTATATGTATTATAATGTTCAAACTAGTCATTTAGGATAGTCTTCTTCATTAAAGTTAATATAAAATTTAGGTGAGATGAAGATTCTGAGAAATTAGATTTCCCGAATAGAAGGAAAAAAAGGAAAAATCTAATTTTGTATTTTTATCCCCTTACTTTTACTGAAAAATTGGTTTTCAAGCCTCATAACCTATAATCTGGGAGTTTTTTTTGCAGGAGGATCTGTAGCTCTCATCAGAAGGAATTAACTGGTGCTTACGGTTGTTATTTTTTTGTTACAATTATCCGGATATGATTTTATTCAGTATTAAAGAAGTATAATTGATATTTTGGGGGGAGGGGGGAATAGCTATAAATTCTCCGAAGGTGTTTGGGTCGCATCTTTGGGTCGCATCAAAAAGGAAAACACCCTTACTTATTGTATCACAATCAAAAGAATTATATTACTCCGAAGCCAAGGGATTTGATATTAAACTGTTATTGTTTGATTAAGTCAAGGCTCCTGTTCTAAGACGCTCCATATAATTTTGCAAATCCTTTGCTACTGGACTACACAAAAAATACCCACCCAAAATATTAGGAAAAGCCATTGAAAGTAGAGTAGCATCACTAAAATTAATTACAGAGGATGGGTTAGATACTGAACCGACAAAAGTAGCAATCAAAAACAATATTTTGTAAATAATTAATCCCTTACCATCAGATAAATAATCCCAACAACGTTCGCCGTAGTAACTCCAAGAAATCATGGTAGAAAACGCAAAACAGAAAACAGCGATCGCTAATAGAACTGGAAACCATGCCAAAACAGTACCAAAAGCTGCAGAAGTTAATTCTGCCCCTTTATTTGCTTCCCGCAAAGCAGAGAATTCTTCAGCATTATATACCTTAGTAATAACAATTACCAAAGCGGTCATATTGCAAACCACAATAGTATCAATAAATGGTTCTAACAGGGCGACTAAGCCTTCACGAATAGGTTCATCAGTTCTAGCAGCAGAGTGAGCGATCGCTGCGGAACCGACACCAGCTTCATTAGAAAAAGCCGAACGTTGAAATCCCTGAATAATTACACCAGTAATCCCACCCTCTACTGCTTGGGGGGCAAAAGCACCAGAAATAATAGTAGCGATCGCTCCTGGAATTTGGGTAAAATTAGCCAGAAGAATAAATAGGCAAGCCAAAACATAGAGCAGACACATTAAAGGTACAAGAGTACCTGCCACCATACCAATACGCTGAATACCACCAATAATAACTAATCCGACCAAAACTACTAGCACTAAGCCATAAACCCAACTAGGTAAACCTGGTAATACATTTGAAACGGCGCCATAAGACTGGTTTGCCTGAAACATATTAGCACCACCAAAAGCAGCAGAAATACAGAAGATAGAAAATAATACAGCGAGAACTTTGCCTAAGGTTCCCTGCCCCATTTCTGCTAAACCTGCGGATAGGTAGCGCATCGGCCCACCAGAAATAGTGCCATCAGGTTTAACAATGCGATATTTTTGAGCCAGGGTACATTCTATAAATTTACTAGTCATCCCAAAAAAACCAGCGATCGTCATCCAGAAGACAGCACCAGCTCCCCCCATACTCACTGCTACAGCTACACCAGCGATATTTCCTAATCCTACTGTTCCTGATAATGCTGTTGCTAAAGCTTGAAAATGTGAAACTTCTCCTTGAGCTTCGGGATCATCATATTTACCTCTAAGGATCTCAATGGCGTGTGTAAAAGCACGAATATTAATAAATTGCATCCTAATAGTAAAAAAAAATGCGCCAATAATTAGCCATAAAATAATTAAAGGAAAACCACCGATACTAAAGAAGAGGATGTTAAATATTACATCTACAAAACTCGAAAAAGCTTGATCGATGATGTTTATGAGACTATCTCCTTGTTCTGGTTGTGTTGCTAAAACAACAGTTGGTGTTAATATCAATAGGAGTATATATAGCCAAGTTTGTCTTTTCATTTTCAACTTTACCAATAAATTATTTTCTTAATTAAATACATATACCATAAAAGTATAATTTTGTCTGTTTAGCAATTTCATTGAATCACTTTCAGGATTAGGAAAAATTTTAAAAACGTTTTTAGAAAAAAATGTTCTCAAAATATTTATCATTAAAAAAAAATAAATGGTATTAAACCTTTGTTGTTTTGAGGATTTACTCATCCTGAAAAATAAAAAATAAAAGTATTAATTTTATGAACTTATTTCTCCTGTTTGTAAACGTTTCATATAATTTTTGAGGTCATTGGCGATTTTATTAGAGAGGAAGTAAGCCCCAAGTAAACTAGGAAAAGCGAGAGCTATTTTTAGAGAGTCAGCGAATTTAATTACTGTTTCTGGTTGAATAACTGTACCAAGAAAAATACTTATTAAGAATAAAATTTTATATATAATTACACTCCGGTCTCCAAATAAATATTGCCAGGAAACTTGACCATAATAACTACTAGAAATTATAGTAGATAAGGCAAATAAAAATATACATAGTGTCAAAAGAGAAGGAAACCAGGTAATCACAGAAGCAAAAGCGGCTAAAGTTAGTTCAGAACCACCAAAATTGGCAAATTCTGGATTATTGTAAGCTCCAGTAATAATTACTACTAAAGCAGTGATGTTGCAGATGATGATAGTATCAATAAATGGTTCTAGTAATGCGACAATACCTTCCCGAATAGGTTCATCAGTTTTGGCTGTAGCATGAGCGATCGCTGCCACTCCCAACCCTGCTTCATTAGAAAAAGCTGCGCGACGGAACCCTTGTACTAAGGCTCCAGCAAAACCACCTACCATAGCTTGGGGAATAAAAGCACTGTGAAGAATACTAGCTAAGGCATTAGGAATAGCCGTAAAGTTAGATAAAATCACCCATAAACCTGCCAAAAAATAGATGCCACACATTGCAGGTACTATAGCAGCAGCTACTGCAGCGATACGTTGGATACCTCCAATAATTACTAATCCTACTATTAATACTAAAAGCAATCCATAGATCCAAGTTTTTTCGGCAACAAATGGTAGTATATTGGCAACAACAACTTGAGATTGATTAGACTGAAATATACTAGAACTACCCAATGTCGCCAAAATGTTTAAAAATGCGAACATTACTGCTAGAATTTGACCTAATTTTTTTTGCCCTATATCGGCCAAGCCTATTGACAGGTAATACATTGGTCCTCCAGTAACTGTACCATTGGGGTGAAAAATGCGATATTTTTGAGCTAGGCTACACTCAATAAATTTAGTACTCATCCCTAAAAAACCTGCGAGGGTCATCCAAAAAGCTGCACCCGGTCCTCCTACACTAATAGCAATAGCAACTCCAGCAATATTTCCTAGCCCTACGGTACCAGATAGGGCAGTAGCGAGAGCTTCAAAGTGGGAAACTTCTCCTTCCTCATTCTTGTCATCGTATTTGCCCAAAACAACATCTACAGCATGTTTAAAGGCGCGAAGATTAATAAACTGCATTCGGATAGTAAAAAAGAGAGCACCACTAATGAGCCACAGTACAATAATTGGTAGGCCTTGCTCTCCTCCTATACTATAAAAAATGATAGCATCTATATTTTTTAATAAATTAGAAAAATTAGCAGAAATCCAATCTAACATTTAGTTCAGTTCTATTTTCAGTCAAGTATTAGTTTATTTTAGCACTTAAAAGTTATTTTTTAAGTTAATTAAAATACTTAGGAAACTTAAGTTTTTAGTACTTTAGCCGTCAGCTTGAGCACAATGGCAAGGGTCTAGCTGCACAAAAATATAAAGTTGAAATGCTTACAAAAAATGTCTGAAAGTAATAAATCACTAATTTAAGCCGATAATCTTTTCTTTGCCAGACTTTGAATTCTTCTTGGAGGCTAATTTTTTCTTCTAGCTGATAGCTGACAGCTCAATGATTATAAAAAACTATATTGAGCTTGAACGAAGTTAGGCAATTACCTTAACAAAGCTCTATTTTCTCTGAGAAAACTATCAACAAAAACTTTAAGTAGTTATGCCAAATTAATTATATATATTTGCTTGTATTGAATAGCCTACAGATATAAAATTAACAGGGAAGAAATAATTGCAATCACTACAATTCATTCACTTAATTTATTATAATTAATTATTAGAACATGAACTTAATTTTTGTATGGCCATAATCATAAAAAATATATATAATTTTGCAATTTTGATTGAGCAATGAGCTATGAATAAACACAGATTATTCAAATAGATAAAATTCAAATATATTTGCTCAAATCATCTATTCTGAAAATCAACAAAATGTTTTAATACTATAAATAATAATGAAATTCCCTATACCACCAAAAACAGATTTAGTCCTAATAGGAGGCGGTCATAGCCATGCGATCGCTCTCCGAAAATTTGCCATGAACCCTATACCAGGGGTTAGACTAACCCTAATCACAGATGTATATCACACTCCTTACTCTGGAATGTTACCAGGATATGTGGCAGGTTTATACAACTTCGATCAATGTCACATAGATCTACTCCCCCTCGCCAAATTTGCTGGGGCTAGAATATTTTTAAGCCACGCTATAGGTCTAGACCTGGAGAAAAATCAGATACTTTGCACTAGTCGTCCCCCTGTAAATTTCGATTTACTTTCTATTGATATTGGTAGCACTCCCGCTAGTTTAACTGTACCGGGGGCAATAGAATATGCTATTGCGGTTAAACCAATATCAAAATTTCTCACCTATTGGGATAAAATAACTACAATGATTTCCAAATCTCCAACACAGAAAACGCGGATCGCAATAGTGGGTGGTGGTGCTGGGGGGGTAGAGTTAGCTTTCGCGGTTCAAAGTCATCTCCATCAGATTTATCGCAATGCTAAACAACCTACTGATAATTTGGAATTGCATCTATTTCATAGAGGGAAGAGATTATTACCACAGCGTCATCATTGGGTAGGAAAGGAAGTTGAGAAAATTCTTAAAAGTCGCGGTGTGCTATTGCATTTAAAGGAAAGTGTTGAGGAGGTTAGGGGTGATGACCAGGAGCTTCCCACGAATGTAGAGGGAAATAAAACATTCCATTCTTTATACTCTACTCTCAAAATGATTTGTTGTGCTTCAGGGTTGGAAATAGAGTGTGATATTCTGTTTTGGGTGACTCAAGCATCGGCCTCTCCTTGGTTACAAAAAGCAGGTTTGGCAACAGATACCAGAGGTTTTGTTTTGGTTAATGAGAAATTACAGTCAATTTCTCATCCTCAAGTCTTTGCGGCCGGAGATGTGGCAACAATAATCAATCATTCTCGCCCCAAAGCTGGAGTGTTTGCGGTGCGACAGGGACAACCTTTGTTTGAAAATCTACAACGGGCTCTTAAGAAAAAATTGCTGAAGTCATTTATACCTCAGAAAAAGTTCTTGATTTTAATTGGTACTGGTGATGAACGGGCGATCGCTTCCCGTGGCAGAATAGGTTTTGGTCCTCATAAGTTACTTTGGCGTTGGAAAAACCGCATTGACCGTAAATTTATGGCTCAATTCTCTAATCTAAAAATGGAAGACAGAACGCAGAAGGCAGAAGACAGAAAACAAGATTCCCAAATGTACTGTGCTGGTTGTGGAGCAAAAGTTACTAGTAGGGTTTTGGAAAATGTGCTGCATAAAATTCCACAGGAAATCAGGAGGGATGATATTTTGATTGGTATGGATACACCTGATGATGCTGCAGTGATTAGGGTACCAGCGGATAGGGTAATGGTACAGACGATCGATTATTTTCGAGGGTTGCTTGATGACCCCTATTTGTTGGGAAAAATTACGGCTAATCATTGTTTGAGTGATTTATTTGCTATGGGGGCAATGGCTCAGAGTGGGTTAGCGATCGCTACTATTCCCTACGCTGCCCCAAGTAAACAGGAGGATACTTTATATCAATTGTTATTGGGAGCAACGGAAGTTTTGAATCAATCTGGTGCTGTTCTGATAGGTGGTCATACAACAGAGGGAGAAGAGCTGGCTTTTGGTCTCACCTGTAATGGTTTAGTGTCACAAAAAAAACTATTGTACAAGGGAGGGATGCAACCGGGGGATATGCTGATATTAACGAAAGCTTTGGGAACAGGGACGTTATTTGCTGCAGATATGCGTCTGAAGGCAAGGGGGCGTTGGATTGAAAGTGCTATTAAGTCAATGTTGGGTTCTAATCAGAATGCTGCACAGTTATTATTAGAGTATGGTGTTACTGCTTGTACGGATGTGACTGGATTTGGATTAGTCGGACATTTGTTGGAAATGTTAAAAGGGCAAAGAGTGGGCGTGGAATTGGATATGGAAGCTATTCCTGTGTTGCCAGGTGTAGCTGAAACTTTGGAACAAGGTATTTTTAGTTCTCTTTATCCGGGAAATTTGCAAATGTCTGCATCAATTCAAAATCGTGAACAAGCGAGTATGTATCCTCTTTATCCTCTGTTGTTTGACCCGCAAACTTCTGGTGGGTTGCTTGCTACAGTGCCAGCTAATTTAGCGAGTGCTTGTTTGAATGCGCTACAACAGGAGTATTTTGAAACTAGAATTATTGGGCGAGTATTATTGTTAGATACAGGGATGCTGCCCATTAGAATTCATTTTTGAGCCTGTGGCAACCAATATCATTTTTAAAAAACTTTTCTATTTGGCACTTTGATCAGGGGATCTACTATTGCTCCCCTCCCACCAAAGGGATAAGGTAGGGGAGTAGGAGTAGGGAGGTTGCATAATAGCGTCTGTACAAAATCAGAAAAATTAACATTCGGTGTTGATGTGTGTGCCTATAAAATAGACACGATCGCATAATATATTTACTTGAGCTACCGTAGCAATACGTCCCTCATCTTGGAGGGAGGTAGCGGTAGTTGATACATCTATATTTCCCGAAATATTTGTGCTGCCAACAATCTCAGCTACCATAGTATTTGAACCTGTCAAAACTACATCATCATTCTCTTTAAATATAAAAGATGTAGCCTGAATTATTTCTCTACTACCAGTTAATAATTCCGGTAAAGATAGGGGGTATATATTAACATTAGAAATATTTTACCCATCCTGTAAAAAGGTTATATGCAACGTCTATATTTCTAAGCTTAATAAATTTTCTAATAGCATCTCTGTAAATAAAACCTTAAGTAACAAGACGATTTAACATCAGTGAAATCATGGCTATATTAACAAAGGATTCACTCACTTCCGGTAAACCCTCCTAAGAATCTCAAGCACCATAGTATTTGAACCTGTCAAAACTACATCATCATTCTCTTGAAATCAGGACTTACGCAGGTACGATATATATAGGGTACTGTTGACATGAAATTCTCCATACTATAATTAGTTTTTTTTCAGATATATATTACTTTTAATATCTATGAAAATAAGGTTACAATTAGGTTAAATTAACTTGCTAAAAATCTTTAACTATTAGATGATAATGACATGATTATATTAGTTCAAAAATATGAATTTTAATTTTGTTGACTACTGTCAATATTTACTTAAATCTCACACAAATTTTACTATAACGCTACGCCGCAAATCCAGAGCGAAAATATTAGTCATGATACAATAAATCGCTATTTAAGATATTAGTCTTTGAATTCAGAAGATTTATGGCAAAATGTTTGCTTCGCACATGAAAAAGAAGAATTTGTTTCAGATACAGAAGCTTATTTAATTTTTGATAATACAGTAATTAATAAAAAGTATGGATATAATATTGAGCTTACACGACGACAATATAGTGGTAATGAATATCAAGTTGTTTGCGTTCTATCAGCTGCGAAGTTCGTGGGTCTTGGAATAGTTAATTGTGTATATTTTAATCGAGGAATGAACAATTATGGATTATAGATTATAGGATTTATGACCCAGATACTGACAAGAAAACAAAAATAGAAGAGTGTTGAAGAAATGATACATGCATGGCCATAAATAATAAGAAAATACTATTTAAAACAGTATTATATGGATAGCTGGTATGTAACACAAAGATTAATGGGATTAATAGATAATGATAGAAAAATTTACTACTGTCCTTTAAAAAATAATCGCGCGCGTTGATGATACACGAGGTGTAGAAAAATACAAAAAAGCTCAAGATTTAAATTGGAATGAAGCAGAAAAAAAATCAGGAAAAATAATTAAAATTAAAGGGTTTCCACGATACAAAAAGGTAAAAATATTTTGGATTATGTGTATCTGCCAACAGGACATAATATATTGTTACTAATTACCTGACTCAATCATCACTCTTTAGATGTAGAGTTTGAATCTCAAACTTGATGGAAAATCGAAGATATCAATCAAGAAATTAAGCAATTAACAGGTTTAGGACCCGTGGAGCGTGTCGTCTGCGAATAATTCAGAAAATCATATTGCTTGTGCAATGGAGCGTGTGGAACTTGTTAAAAAGATTTGCCTCGAAAATAGGCAAAAGTATTTATCAAGTTAAGCATGGATTATTATCAAAATATCTAACCGATAAATTGAAATATTCTTCAATTAAAATGAAGGTTATTTGACTTGAATTACTATTAGTTTTTTGAATAAAAATAGTTAGGTGATTGCTAACGCAAAGCTCCGCTAACGCACGTGACAAAGAGTGAAGTCCGTCGAAATTGTCATGCGCTATATATAGTGTCTTTGCGTAAGTCCTGACTAACTTAAAACCAACGAACTTCAACTTTATCCCCATACTTTAAATTAAGTTGCTCCCCAGCACTACCACCATTAGCAGCAATTTCGACAAAACCATGAGAGCCAATAATTGCAATTAACTCCCCTAGTTTACAATCAGCATAAGTATAACCACTAGAGATGATTTTACCAGGTGAAAAATCCGCATTATTATTAACAACAAGGAACCAATTTTTTTCTATAATATAACTTCTAGAAATATTAGTAATTATATTGCCAAAATGGTCAATATGCTGAATCCAACCTGCAAGACCTGAATCCGTGAAATTAATATTATTTAAAGGTAATTTCACTAAACTTTCTGGATTAATTTTTTCTCCCAAATTTTCTAACCTCACCCCACTACTAATATGAGCAGCAACAGGAGCAAATATATCTCGGCCGTGAAAAGTTACACTAGGTTTATCTGTGTGCCAATACTCAGAATTAGTAAGGGTAACTACCTGGATATTTTGTATTTCAAAATTTTCCAAAATTCCACTAAAAATACCATTGTCAGGTCCAACTAAAAAACCATTGGGTAGTTGAATAGCGATCGCTTTTCTTCTACTCCCAACTCCCGGATCCACAACAGCAAGATGAACTGTTTCTGAAGGAAAATAAGGATAAGCATTTAGCAAACAAAATCTAGCAGCAAATAAATTTTGAGGAGGAATTTGATGAGTCAGGTCGATGACTTTTAAATGAGGGTTAATTTGAGCAATTATACCCTTCATTACACCTACATAGACATCTTTTAATCCAAAATCAGTTAAGAGTGTGATGATTTTTTTATCCGACATTATTCTCTTTAATCACAAATTCAGTATACCATTCTTAGACTTAGACTAACCCTAGGCAAAACATACAACTAATTTCAAGCATCAGATATACAGAATAAATGATAAAAATTATGTAGTACAGGCATTTGGCCGCATAGCCCTACCTCATAAACCTGAAATATGCTATAAGTAAAAATATCCTAAGTCAAATTTAGGAGGAAAAATGTTTTTTCCCTGGTTATTTGGGTGTAATTCAGTTAAATAATCCTAGTAGGAAAAAACAGAGAATTGGTTATTTTATTAGATAGATTATACTAGATTATAGGTAACCGAGCCGACGAAAATTTTGGTTTAAAGCCTCCTCCATCGATCAGAAGACTTTTGAGTTGTTTTTTTAAACATATATGTTACTATTTTATTAATAAAGTTGAGACTTTTTTGAAACACAAAAAGGCACTTGTTAATATTAGTCAATCCTTTGAGAGCTAACCAGCAAAACCTACTTATAATCTAACTTTGATTTTTTTGCTAACAAAGCCTGAGAGTTGTGCTCAAATAAATTTTGTACAACCAATAGTTTTGACTAAAGCTAATAGCTGTTTGCAGAGCATTCCACCACGGAAATACCTAAAGCTATCAACAATTCTGGCAATCTAATTTTTTCAATTTTTCAATTTCATATTGAGCATCTTTATAACCTCCTGCACGACCTTGAGCTAAATAAAGTTGAGCGGCTGTATCCAAATCACTAATTGCTCCTTTTATATCTCCCATATTAACCCTCACTAATCCTCTACTGTAATAAGCTCGTGCATATTCGGGGTTAAGTCTAATAGCTTGAACATAATCAGCGATCGCTTGCTGATAGTTTTTTTGTTCATTGTAAACATTAGCACGATTTGCATAAGCTTCAGGCTTGTTTGGGTTTAATCCTATTGCTTGAGTATAATCTTCTATAGCCTTTTGCAATTGCATGTCTTCAGTATAAGCCAAACCTCTGTTAATATAACCTTCAGCATTTTGGGGTTCAAGTTCAATTCTTTTAGTACAATCAGATATAGCTTTTTGATACTCTTGTAAATTTAGATAAGCAATACATCGATTATTATAAGCAACTTCATTTTTAGGTCTAATTTTAATTGCTTCAGTGCAGTCAGATGCAGCTTTTTCATACTCTGCTAAATTCAAGTATGTGCTACAACGTCTAGCATAAGCGTCTTCATTTTTTGGGTTTATTTTAATAACTTGATTATAATCATCTAAAGAACCTTGATAATCTCCCATAAAAAACCTAGCTCTACCTCTTCTATAATAACCATCTATTTTTTGGGGTTTAATTTTAATCATCTGGGTATAATCTGCTATCGCTTTTTGTAAATTATTATTAGCTGCATAAGCTACCCCTCTACCAAGGTAAGCATTATAAGCATCTAAAGTATTCGGTCGCAGTCCAATGACTTGAGTGTAATCTTGAATTGCCTTAAGATAGTCTTGGGATTTGTAGTAAACTAATCCTCGTTTATAGTAAGCTTCAGCATGTTCAGGTTGAAGGCGTAATATTTGGGTGAAATCATTAATTGCTTTAGGATAATTTTGTTGCTCAAAATAAACCACACCTCTGTTAAAATAGGCATTAACATTGCTAGGGTTAAGAAGGATCGCTTTCGTGTAGTCACTAATAGCATTTTGGTAGTTTTTTAACTCATAATAAGCATTCCCCCTTCCGTAAAAATACTCTGGTTTTTCAAAACCTTTGATCGCTTTGCTGTATAATAAAATTGCTGCTGGTATATCACCATCTCTGGCACGTTCTTCCCCTTGTTTAAATACTTTCTCTGCTTTAATAGAGTTGGGACGATTAAAAAAACTTACTACTGCAATTAATACTGCAATGATCCCTACGCTGGCAAAACCAAATAAAGTAAACCATAATGAACGCGATAGCATTTCAAATACAGTTGTTTGAGTTTGAGAACTACTTATCTGATTTTGAACTAATGGTAGTTTGAGTGGTATCTCTATTTTAGAACGGCGGTTAATTTTTTCTAGGGCTATAACAACTTTTTCTATAGACTGGTAACGTTGAGCATAATGACAATGTACCATTTTTTCCAGGATATCAGCTAAATTTGAGGAACATTGTGCCTGACTGCGCCAGAGTATGCCACTAGAATTTGATTTACTCATATCTTGTAGTTTTGGCAGTTCACCACTAGGAATTCCTGTTAGAGCTTGAATACCAATCATACCTACTGCATATATATCGCTATTATATTGAGGAATACCTTGAAATTGTTCGATAGGCATATAGGAGGGGGTACCTGTAGCAATAGTTCTTTGTCTTGCTCCATTTTCTTGTGCTATCTGATGACTCATTTCTTTAATTGAACCAAAGTCAATTAAAACTAATTTTCTATCTAGTTGGCGTCTAATTAAGTTTGATGGATTAACATCTCGATGAATAACCTCATATCTATGTACAAACCCTAAGATTTCTAAGATTTCTAATAGTAGCTTAATTACTTGTTTTTCCGACCAAGGTTTACCAGGTATAATTTCTTTCTCCAATGGTGTTCCATAAATAAATTCTTCTACCAAATAAAATTGATTATTTTCTTCAAAGTAAGCTAGTAATAAAGGAATCTGAGAATGCCTACCTAATTTTTCTAATATTTCTGCCTCTTGCTTGAACAAACGGTGAGCAGTTTTGAGTAAACTGTTACTAGGAGTCCTTAGCACCTTAACTACACATTGAGGATGCCCTGGACGACGAGTATCAGCCGCCAAATAGGTTTGTCCAAATGCACCAGAATTAAGAATTTGAACGACACGGTAACGTCCATCTAGCAGTTGACCAATCATTTTCATGGTATACATGTGGTATACATTTTGTTATTTATTTTATACTATTTTTTGGCTTTATTAGCATTTGTATAATACATGCTGGTTATTCTTCTACTCAGAAGAGAGGGGTATGAAATCACACTATTTCTCAAAAGTTTTTCTACATTTTATTGAGTAGAAAAGTAAAATAGTCTGGTAGTAGAGAAGAAGTAAACATAATCATAATTAACATAAACTTAGGTCAAAAAAAGAAATGAATCCTGTTCTTTTATATTAATTATTTAATAACTGAAGTTTTACCAACATATAGCATTATTTATGGGAATTAATATAATATTAAGTCTCATTAACAAGATTTACCTACTTAGGGTAAAAATATACACCATATGTAGGGGTTGACAGCCGTTAACCTCTACTTGCTAGATATAGTCGTTCTGCCCAAGTCCTAATTAATTACCTATAGGGATCATAAAAGTGTTTTTCTCACATCAATTTCTCTCTATTTTCTATTCCATACTCCCTATAATTACTGTAGTTTTTTAATCATATTTAGCGAGTTTTGATAATTTTTTATTTGATCTTGTTTTAAGAATAAACTAGCACTTTTATTAAAGTCAACTATTGCTGCTGGTAAGTCTTCTAATTTATGTAGAATAACTCCTCGATTATAATAGGCTTTAGCATTATTTGAATTGAGTCTAATTGCTTGAGAAAAATCTTTAATTGCTTGATTATAGTTTTTGAGAACTGAGAAAATCATTCCCCGATGACTATAGTTAAGGTCATCTTGAGGGTTAATTTCAATTGCTGTAGTAAAGTCTTTGATCGCTTCTTGTAAATAGCCACGAGCAGACTGAGCTAAAGCTCTATTTGTATAAGCTTTTGCATTGTTCTTATCTATACCAATAGCAATACTACAGTTTTCTGTTGCCCTTTGATATTCCCCTAGATTGAAATAGGCAATACATAGATTATGATATGCTAGAAAATCTTGAGGATTTATTTCTATTGCTTGTTGACAATCTGCTATTGCTGATGAATCATTTCCCTTATGGAGGTAAGCGCTACATCTATTTGTATAAGCATCGGCATCATCAGGTTTAACTTCTAAGAATTGATTATAGTTTTCTATTGCACCTTGATAGTCTAACATCTTAAACAGAGACTTACCTCGATAATAATATGCTTTTACATCATTGGGGTTCAGTTTGATAGCTTGAGTGTAGTCACTAATTGCACCGACTTGATCCTCTAGCGCTCCTCTTGCTATTCCCCTATTAATATAGGTCTTACTATCTTTGGGATTAAGTCTAATTGATTCACTGTAGTCTTGGATAGCACTTTTATAGTCTCCAATTTCGTAGTAAATTAGCCCTCGTTTTTTGTAAGCTTGGGTGTAGTTAGGATTTATTCTTAATGTTTGCGTTAAATCGGTCATAGCTTTGTCTTTGTTATCTAGTTCATAATAAACTAGAGCACGTTGATAGTAAGCATCTTCATAGTTAGCTTTGATTTTAATCCCTGCTGTATAATCTTTTATTGCCTTTTCATAAGATCTATGAGAATAGTAAGAGTTTCCTCTTTTATAGTAAATTGATGCCTTTTTGGGATTGAGTTTGAGTGCTTCAGTGTAGTTGGCGATCGCTGCTTGCTGTTTTCCTTGTTTAGCTAACTCTTGACCTTTTTTATAGAGTGTTTGCCCTATAAATTGGTATTGCCAGAAATAAGCGATCGCTACTCCTGTTATTATTACTAAACTAGCAATTAATATATTTTTTTTCTTGTATCTGGGTAATGTTGGTAGTAATGGAATCTCTCTTGCTCTAGGTCTTGTAATTATAGTTTCTGATTGTGGAATTAATTTGGTTTCAGTAGATACCAATATCTTACTTAACTCTGCTAGGACTTCTGTTGCTGACTCATAATTTTCTTCACATTGATTATTTACCATTTTGTCAATCACATTTGATAGTGGTAGGGAACATACTTGCAAACTCTGCCAAGGTATTTCTATTCTTAGAGTATTGTTAATTATTTTTTGCTCCAGTAAATCTTGAGGTGATAATCCTGTTAGTGCTTGAATAGCAACTATCCCTAAAGCATAAATATCACTTTTTTTGTCTACTTGCTCTTGATTTTTTTCCGATTGGATATAAAGTAAGCTATAATAATTGCTATCTCCATAATTTTCTGATATTAATGGTTCCTCATTTAATTCTAAAATTCTCTTAATTTGCCTTTCTAACCCAAAATTCATTAAGAATAATTTTCCATCTAATACTTGTCTGACCAAATTTCCTGGTTTAATTTTTCCATGAGCTTCCCCCTTATTATGAATGAAAACTAAAATTTCTAGTATCTCTTTTAAAATCTTGATTACTTCCAATTCTATTAAGCATTTACCACCAGCTAATTCTTCTGATAACAATATACCTACTATATAGTCTTCAACTAAGTATATATTATTGTTTTCTTCAAAATAAGCTAATAAATGTGGCAAGCCCTCGTGTTGACTCAAGCTAAAAAAATTTTCTATTTTTTCTTTAAATAATGATAGTATTAGATCTCTATTTCCTGAGGTAAAATTACCTAATCGAATTTCTCTAACCACACATTGTGGGGAACCAGGACGGTGAGTATCTAGTGCTAAATATGTCTGTCCTAAAATAGTTAAACCTATAGGTTGGATCAAGCTATACCGTTGATCTACAATTTTGCTTATCTGAGTATCCATAGTCCCCATTGCAGATTTAATTTTGATAGTGAGGTTTTTAATCAACTAGATAATTTTCTAGTGATTTGTATGATTTTCAAGTTATCAGTAATAATAAGTATTTTCTTTATATAGCAATCCTAAGTAGGTTGCGGCAAAATTTCATACTGAAAAAGTTTTGGGAAATTGAATATTTGACCATCCGCAAAAAACTTAAATAGCCACTTAACTACTTTAAAAGAACTGCAAAGATGATAAAAAGTAATACTGAAATTTTTGGTTTGTAACCAAATATCTTCAACAGGATTTTGCTCCGGAGCATTGGGAGCAAATCTTGTACAATTTATCAACAATTCTTCTTCTGATAAGTATTGATTAATTGTCATTAAATATTCTCGAAATTCTTGAGAGTTATGGTAAGTTGCCCCATCCCAAAATATTGCCAATTTGTTGCCCGGTCTTTGCTTCTGCAAATATTTAATAAATTCAATAGTATTTTTAGTATTTCCACTCTCATATTCTTGCACAAGAAATTCCTTGGTTTTATAGTCTAAAGCTCCATAATAAGTCTGTCTTTCTTTTTCATTTTTAATTGCAATTTCTATTCTTTCATCTGTTTTTCCCCAAGCATAACCTAATATGTCTCCCCATAGAAGATGACATTCATCAATCATAAACACTGTAAGCTTTCCAGTTTCTATTTCTGGTTGCCATTTAGCTAAAAATTCCTCTATTTCTTTTCTTTTAACTTCTACTAATTCATCATTTTTAGCAGGATTCTTTTTTTGAGTTTTTTTCCAACTTATGCCCGCTTCTTTAAACAAGTTATAGTAACTTTGATTAGACTCAAAAACCACATCATATTGCTCCTGTAAGTAGTTTTTTAAATCTGATAACCTAAGATAATCTTGTGCTCTCAACCACTCAATTGTTTTCTCTTTTTCGACCGTTTTTAAGTAACCTTGTCTCCCTTGATACTGAAGCCTTAAACTTTCTACACCATGAAATAATGCTTGGTTTTTCCATTCACTAATAAAACTGTGAGAAACATTTAATAATTCTTTGACTTCATGGTAGGATTTTCCTGACAAGGTCATTTTTACGGCCAAGGCCCTTTTAATTTCTTTAGACTCTTTTGTTTGATTAATAAAATCATTTAGTTTATCTATAATATTCATTTTTTGTCTTTTTCTTAGATCTGTTATTCTTACTATTATATCTGTTGCGACCAATATGGGATTGCTATAGTTATATCTAAAGTTCTAACATAGATTGGTGAGGGTTATAATTTTAAATAGACGTTTTTTTTATAATTATTATCTATACAAAAAGTATAGTTTTTATTTTGACTAATTGCAATCTATCAAGTTAATATTTTTCTAATATTAATTTTTGGACAAAACATTAATTTTATATTAGATTTATATTAGAAAGATTGATATTAGTTCATTTACCAAGTTATGTTTAGTATAACAAACTAGATAAAATAGTTATAATTCAACACTACCTACAATTATTAAAATTCTTTTTCCAAGAAAAAAACAAAATGTATTAAATTCTTACTCTTATTATCCTCGTCAAATAAGTGTGGCTACTCAGATATTAATATCATAAATTAATTGCTTATATTAACATATCACTACATATATAGGACTACCCTATAGCTTTATTTAAATCTACCAATGCTGTCTTATAATATCCTCAACTATGAAGCCTATTACCATGAGATTTATAGTATATATGGGCTGTTCGGGGTTAATACAGATTGCTTTATTGTAACTTTGAATGCTTATTCTCCTTTTACTGTTGTATTTCTTGATAGCTTCAACTAGTAATTGCTTAGATACAAGAATCCTAAGACCATGAATATCCCTACAAAATTTAGGAAAATTACTTAGTCTCGGTAGGGAGTAACAACTACAATAGTAGGAGTTATTTTTCATTCTTTGTCCCTGGGGAAAACACTAAGTTTTTTCACTGTTCCAAAATAAATCATCACTAGCTTATTATCTAGCTCGCGACCCGTTAAATTTAATGGTTTAATATCTTTATAAAGAAAATTATGATTATAAACATACTTTAATATTTCTAGTATTTATTTAAGGACTTAAATTGTAAATGCTTCATCTAATGGTTTGCCAGGAATTATTTCTTTAGTTAAATTATATCCTTTCCTTTAATAGACTCTTGAATAAAATTTACTATCCTCCTCAAAATGTTCTCTTGTTGCCCTAATTAATATAAATTTTTTCCTTCTTTGTTAAATAACTATCGTGTTATCTGTAAAACTTATGGATTATAATTTTTCTTTAGTATTTTGACAAAACATTGGGGACATTGGTGACAAGTTAAGGAAAAGAGAAAATTGTCAAGGGCAGTCTTTCTAAAGGTCAAAAATAGTAGGAAACTCAATCTAGATAATTAATTGAGAAATTGAGGCCAGCCATGACTACTAGTAAAAAAAACCAACAGAGACCACCTAAAAAAAGAAATAGTGGTCAATGTTGGAAGATGAAGTTATAGCCAAGCAATTGGAAAGATAACTGGCACTAGCCATTACAAATAAAGAAAACTACTACTGACAAATAGGACTTAGGGAACGGATATTAAATTTATGGTTGATAATGACTGGGGTATTAACCTTATTCTCGCCAGAGGTAGCTGGAGTCAGAGAATTGACAAGAATGTTAGCTAAAGATGGTTTTTTGTGGTGTAATCACACAAAGGTTAGTTAACAAACTGTATCACAAATATTTTTGACATTTCCCAATGAATTATTGGAGAAAGTATTTAAAGATTTATTGTCTAGTTTAAGAGCAGCTTGGCAGAGCATAAATAAGGGTTTGTTGCTAGAAAGTCTTTAATTTACCTTATTAAAATTCCCAAATATATATTTGGATAATATATGGGTCAACATTGGAGGTTTTATTTAAGAAATTAAAAGGTTGATAATAAATGAAAAAATAACAATTAGTAAGAAAGATGAGTCTAGTTATTAATTTAATAATCAGATTACCAGTATAGATTTGGTTTGAAGAAAATCCCAAAGCATCTAATACTAAACTTGAAGAAAATATTTTGAATTTAGTGACAGAAAATACTTTTTTATTGTTATATATAGGGTTGTATTACTTTAATTTTTGGTTAAAATTAATAGATAAAAAAGTGTATTTTATTACTGACAAAAAAAGGGGGGATAGCAGTTCCCTATGCAACAGGTATTTACAGATAGCTATGCATTGCAATACAGAAATATATGTCTTATTTCTGGTACTAATAAAACTCCGTTTATCACTTTACGTTTAATTGAAATTAGGTCAGGAAAAACATGGAATTCTTATTTAACCAGTGTCCTATAACCTTATACTTTACCCCCTTATATAGTAGCAGATTTATATTGGTGGCGTTGGAAAATTGAAGATGCTTTTGATACTGTCAAAATACTCTTTAATTTATATTTATGGACAGGTTCAATTAATGGAATTAAGTGACAAGTTTGGGCGACTTGGTTATTTTATGCTGTCTTAGTAAATTTAGGTAATGCTCTAGCCGATGAACTTTCTGTAACCTTTGATAAAATCTCATGATTATATGATTTATCGTGGTTTTTATCATTTTATGAGGGGTCACCAAAAAGGTAAGGGAAAAGACCCTATTAAATATTTTGCTGACCCTCAAAATTGAGTAAAAGGAATTATTGAGCAGCACCTTAAACCAAATGTTAAATTAATTGTCGCACCTTTTTCTGAGCTTCAATGAGGAGCTGAACAATTTTTTTTTAGCAATTTTCTCCAACTCTCTTGAAAAAAGACTTACAAGCTTAACTTCTCACCAATGAATTGGGGATAGTATGGTCAAGCCGTATCTACGGCTAAATAAATTTACCCAAATCCACCTTCAGCTAATTCATGAATAATTTTATAGCAACGTAGTAGTATTCTATTAACTAACATATTTAACATAAATATTCAATATATTGCTTTTTATCATCTTTTTCTCAACTAACTAATCCAAATTGAGTGATTAGTTATTAGTATTTCCTACTATTGAAGATAAATTTTTTCGGCGATCGCTACGCCACAAAGGAATTAATTTCAACCCAATTAAATAACTTAATATTCCACCAATTAGACCCATTACTAAACAACCTAAAAATAGAGATGTGATAAATTGAGTTCCATATTGCATTAACTCTGAAAATGAATGTATACTTTCAGGTATAAACTCTTCTTGAGATTTAAGTAACCATTGACCAACTTGAAAGTTAATTGCATATATTGGTAAATAAGTTAAAGGATTACTTACCCAAGTGCCAGCAGCAGCAGCAACTTTATTACCTTGGAATAGAGTCGCTAGTACTATACCAACTATAGTTTGTAAACCAAAGATTGGAAATAATCCGGCAAATACTCCTAATGCTAAACCTCTAGCAATATATTCGGGAGTTCCCTGCATTCTGATAAAGCGCGAGTATAAATATCGCCCATATCTATTCCAATAAGATAATTTATTTTTTTCTGATAGAGATTTTTTTTGAGTTAGTAATGGTAGTATTTGCTGAGGAATTTGTGAGATATTTTTGATCATAACTCCAATAAATTTATATTAGCTGACTATTTAATTACCTGTGCAAAATTAATTTAACATTTTTCACCGAGTAGGGAGTAGGGAGTAGGGAAAAATATACCCTATAATTTATAAAAATAACAATTCGATTTAGATGCCACCATCACAGTTTAATTTAAGTGGACTCCTTGAAAATTGAATTGGACGGAGGAAGGAGCCGAGATATCCCACGGGTTTACCCCTAGAAGTATGTCAAATAGTTGATACTGTTTTACTAGATATATGAATCATATCGTCACCATCAAAACTAAGTTTGATGGAACGTCCCTACTATGCTCTGCCTTGCAGGAAAACTTCTGTAATTGTCAAATATTAGGTGAAAAAATTTATATCTGTTTCAAACTAAACATACTTGTTGAAGTTTCTAGTATACCTCCTAATTTCTACCTAACCTAGGGCATCAATGCTATGCTTTTATATTTAATTAGCAAGCTCTAGATATATTCCTGAAATTTGACACCGAAGTATCCGAACTATTGGAAGTTGTCTTTTAATAGGGAACGAAAACCCAACCCGCCCAAGGCCAAGAAAGCTAAGATGAAACCGGGTTCGGGGACAGATGCAGATGACGATACAAAACCTAGGGTGACTGAAAGCCGATCGCTTTGACCGATAGTTTTGCCGTGGTATGGGTTAGCAAGTTGCCATCTATTGCATTCCTTACTGTCCTTGGATGTCCATTATTTCCGAGAACGGTGAAGTCAGCAACTAGATTCGCAAACTCGGTCGAACCGTCGGCAAAATTAAATCTCATCTCCCTCAGGTTTAAGCCGCCTCCAGATGGTTTCCCGTAGTTAAATACGCTCTTAACTGTCACGTATTCTCGGTTAATATCTAAATTGCCAAAGCGATCACTATAGAATATATCATATAATTCTATTGATTTTCCCAAGAAGTCATAAGAACTGGAATTAAGGATGGAAAGTCGATTTAAAAGCTGGGAACTATATAGGCCGAAGGTATAGGGTTGAGGAAATGTGCCGCCTGTTCTCTCAAAAAAGGTGATGGACTCTAAATTAGTAACTTTCCGAAGGGATAAAGCTTTGGCGCTTAAGCCTGACATTGCTGTTATTGTGGTAATAATTATTGCTCCAGTAACAGCACTTGATAATTTTTTTGTGGAAATCATCACTTGTTTTTGGATAAGTATATAATGATATAAAAGTCGCCATTCATGTTAACATGACTTACGCAGCACTGCTAGATATGGTGTGTTTTCATGAATCTTTCCCAGATTTAGACTACAATTATTGCCTTTGCATAAGTCCTGGTTAAGAAACTTTCACGCTTCTCAATTTTATTTCATAAGAGAATTTAATTTCTAACTTCTAACTTCTGACTTTTAGCTTGACCTATATGTTATATGGTTCTTAAATTATAGCAGAAAAATTAAGGTATTGTCGAAAATTGACAGGGGACTTGACAGTTAAAAGAAAATTAACTACAGTTATTTAAAATTACACAATACAAAGGAATATTTTAGCAGTATGAGTAATAATCGAAAACTATATAAACCAGTGGCTTGAGCTGACTTGGGATTTTTAGCCTGCTCTTGAAGATAAGTTACGACTGCGGTCAGTGGCATAAGGGTGAAACACCGAAGCTAGCTCCAAAGCTTATGCAATTCCAGATCAATGTAAGTTTGGGTAAGTTTAGTCGAACGGAAGATAAATCTTGTATATCTTCGACCACAAATGTAGAGGTCTTTTCCTTCCCAATGCCTAGCAATATATTGCTCAACAAAATATCCATTCACCTCTACATAAATATCTGATTAACTATGTAGAAAATAATCAGAATTATAAGCCCCCCCCTTTTGAAAGAATCAAAAAAATCAAATTCAGTATTCTAAGCCGGAAGCTTCAGCGGTTGGTACTGTAATGGTGATAACTGTATGGTGATAACTGAAATGACTCCTAGAAATACTATTGCCGCGATCGCTACTGCTATTGTTCCCCAACAAGGAAGTGTGGGGATAGTCCGAATGTCTGGTTCTGAGGCGATGAAAATTGCTCAAACCCTATTTCATGCACCGGGGAAGCAAGTTTGGGAGACTCACCATATTCTTTATGGCTATATCCGTCATCCCCACACTGGGCAATTAGTAGATGAAACTTTATTATTGATTATGAAAGCTCCTCGTTCTTATACCCGTGAGGATGTGGTAGAATTCCATTGTCATGGTGGAATTATTGCGATACAACAAGTATTACAATTATGTATTGAGGCAGGGGCAGAGCTAGCTCAACCAGGAGAGTTTACTTTACGGGCTTTCTTAAATGGACGATTGGATCTGACTCAAGCTGAAAGTATTGCAGAACTCGTAGGTTCTCAATCTCCCGCTGCTGCTCAAGTTGCTTTAGCTGGTTTGCAGGGTAAGTTAGCTAGTCCAATTCGTCACTTAAGAGCTTGTTGTCTAGATATTTTAGCAGAAATAGAGGCACGCATTGATTTTGAGGAAGATTTACCTCCTTTGGATGAATCTGAAATTAGTCAAAAACTGGATGATATTTTGGTGGATTTGTCAATGGTATTAGCTACAGCAAGTCGGGGAGAGTTATTACGTACTGGTTTAAAGGTCGCTATTATCGGACGTCCGAATGTGGGCAAGTCGAGTTTGTTAAATGCTTGGAGTCATAGCGATCGCGCTATTGTTACCGATCTTCCTGGTACAACCAGGGATGTAGTTGAATCTCAGTTGGTGGTAGGTGGTATTCCGGTTCAGGTTTTAGATACAGCCGGTATTCGGGAAACTGAGGATCGGGTAGAAAAAATTGGGGTAGAGCGATCGTGTCAGGCAGCTGAGTCTGCTGACATTGTTTTATTGACGATTGACGCTCAGGTTGGTTGGACGGAGTTAGATGAAGTTATTTATCAACAGGTCAAACATCGTTTTTTAATTTTGATAATTAATAAAGTTGATCAAGTTGATTTGGTTCATTCAGAATTAATTAGGTCAATTTTTTACCCAGAAACTATTAAAAATGTTGTGGCTACAGCCGCTATTAATAATCAAGGAATTGAGGAACTGGAAGCAGCAATTCTTAATGCTGTAAATTTAGATAATGTGCAGCCAGAAAATTTAGATTTTGCAGTTAATCAAAGGCAAGCAGCAGCTTTAACTAGAGCTAAGATAGCTTTGGAGCAATGTTTAAATACTATTAAAAATAACTTACCTTTAGATTTTTGGACAATCGACTTAAGGGGAAGCATTTATGCTTTGGGAGAGGTTACGGGAGAGGATGTAACGGAATCTGTTTTGGATATAATTTTTAGTCGCTTTTGTATTGGGAAGTAATTTTTTTTTGATAGTTAAGTAGGGATGTTGCATCGAAGGTCCATATTTTTCGATAATTATTTTAGAACATTTGAGAACAGTAGTAAGAGCATCAAGCTCACTTACTAGATATTGTTTCTACCTATCCTACTATTACATAATCAGAGCTACCCTGACTTGTCCGTAGCCTTATGTCCCCAATGGGAAGTCCACCATTATTGTCTATTTCTATTCCTGCTCGTAAATTTTGATAAGATCATAATAACTTTTATGAAATATTTATGATAAAATAATAACAAAATTAATAAATATAATAGGAAAGAAAAGACAAATGACTGGATTTATCAAAGGATTATTTGGGAACAAAGATGATAATCAACCAAAGGAAGCTTTCTTCTTAGATGCAGATAGTGCAAGTAGTCTTGGTGATGTAGACTTTATGAGGAAACCTAAGACAGTTAAGAGGAGCTATCCTAAAGCAGCAGGTAAAATTAATGATATAGAAGGAGAGACAGAAAAGTCTGTTTCTTCTACGAAAAAACAAGAAAATACAGTAGAAACTAAACGTTCTTCTTATTCTTCTAGTTATACTCCAAGTACATCTACTTCTAGTTTTCCACAACCTTCCAAATTTACGTCTACTCCTTCAAAAACTCCTAATAATAATAATTCTAGTGATGGAATAGATTTTAAAAACATGGCTCGTAATATCAATAAAAAGAGATAATTGCTTTGACAGTACTTCCCCCTGCCCGTGAGGTATACACTCAGTGGCGAATATAGTCTACAATACAAGAATTTGACCATTCACACCTGTATATGGTCAAGTAATGATTATTAATTAAAATATTGACTTAAAAATATAGCAATTTAATTTTAGGTTTGAAAATTAACTATTCAGTAAATAGGTTTATTACATAATGGTTAAATTTTGAAAATACTAATTATTGCTATATTTTTTATTTCAGTGGTAATAGGCACTTAAACACTCATTGCAGGCTTTGACTAATTTTCTGTGAGATATACAGTATAAGAGATTCAGTTTTAAAAAATGTGTAATTAATTTTGTGTACCTGCTTAATTTATTTTCATTTTAGTTTTCAGGTATGTTTTGCTTGATCAACTATTTTAGCAGGTGCTTCTTATATTTCTTGTTATTGAATTAAACCATTGGCTAAATTAACTATTAAGGTAGAACAACTCATCCAATTATTAACATGATTTTGAATGAAAATTATTTAATCATTTAGTGAAATAATTATTAGTAGTAGCCAAGAAAAATGAGAGAGACATGGCTATGAATAATATCAGTCTTTAAGATTTTCCTCAAAAAATATAGAACTTCCCCAGTAGATAGGGTGCGGTAAACTGATGGGGTTTTACGAGTATTTAAATTATCCCTCAGTATCTCAATTTAGCTTACTTACTAATTGGTAACTCTTTTTTATACTAGTCTCTGATCAAATTTATCTATGCAAGGAATTTAACATCTGAATTTATGACTTTAGCTATAATTTCTTCCTAAACCTAACTGCCCCCAATAACCCGTAAATATATGACTACCATCTTTCAGTATATGAATTTCTTGGTGATCACTTGCCCAATTTAATTGATTTTTTAAGTCTTTATTAAATACTCTCACTCTTTGATTACTTGAAGAAACTAGAGAATTAGGAGAATGAATAGCTAAGGCTTCTATAAAAGGTCCATCAATCAAAACATCTAACTGAGATAACAATTCTTTAGCACCAACGGGTGCATTTTTAGATTCCAATTCTCTGAGAGTAAACCCACTAAAAGACATTACATTTAAATGTCTAAATTTTAATATTTTTGCTAACTCTGCTAGTGCTGATGCTTGTAAAAAAGGCTCACCTCCAGAAAAGGTAACTCCTGTATTTTGAGGATTATTTAAGATTTTATTTGCTAGTTCTTCAATACTTATTAATTGATTAATATCAAAAGACCAAGAATCAGGATTAAAACACCCAGAACATCCTTTTCTACAACCTTGTACCCATACTACTGCACGACAACCAGGACCATTTACTTCTGACTCATCAATATACCCCATAATATTTAAATATCCTGGGGGAATTTCTCCTGATGTTGTTGTTGATAATTCAGTTGTTGACAATTGGGTTGTTAAGTTATTCATATTTAACTCCTTTTTTTTTATTATCAAAAAATGTGAGTACTATTTCTGTTTATAACGAACCTGAATGTTTGTATTTGTATAAATATTATTCACAAATTATTAGAAAATATCTTGATTAACACACTTGAATTTTTATACGGTATTTGGATGAAATTATGTATGGTTTTCCCTAGGTTATAGTTGATGTTTTAAAGATTGAAAGCCTGTAAGAACGTATTTGTAATTTTCATCAGTTTTGAGAAATTTTATCAATTAAATATATTCAGCTTTTGTTGAAGTATTCTCAGGAGATAATATTACTGTTTTGATAGCTAATTTACCTTAATATTTTTCTCTGATTTTTTATATTCCTAACTATATATTCGATAGGTTAAATGTTTATGCTGGGCGATTAATTTTTTTTTTAGTTGTCTTTAGTTAGCTGTATCAATTTTCATTGATACTTTTCCTACTAAATTTAATGCTGATTGAAATGCAGGATTAGTTAAATTTGTTAATAATAAGGTAGTTTGGTTTGTTAATTGTTTTCTTTCTTGTAGAAACTCTTGTCAGTTCAGAACTCAGGTCACTAAGAGTGATAATATCGGTCTGCGGTGCCAATTTTTGCAGTTCTAATAATATTCCTGCGGCAGAGAAATAGATAGAGCGATCGCCTGTTTTTTTGATCTATTTCTCCTAGCTGAAAGTGAACAGAGTTTCATGAACAAGCAAAAATTTTACCTATGGGATCTATGCCTAGAGAGAGACTATATCACCAAGATTTTACTATTCTATAAACTAGTATAAACTTATTAGTTTATTTTGTCATCATTTGATTTTTTATCATCGTCAGCGGGTCAATAAAATAAATTACACATATTGAGAAGCTGAAATCTAATTCTTGTGTAAACATCGCTTCTGTAAATAATTTTGTGTAGGTGCTTATCTATTAATTATTGCTCAAATTAAACATTGTATAATTTCAGTTTATTGAAATTCTCGGATTTTTCAACATTATTAATAGGTGCCAATACCAATTAATTATTTGTCATTTGTCTCAAAAGGAAAGTATTCATCAATTAGTTATCAACTATCAACTATTAGTTTATTAGCTTTTCAGCCGGAATTAGTATTGATATATTGAAAGATAATTCAAAGCATTGGAAAAAAACTGACCAAATGCGAGGGAGACTGTATATTCATGATTTATGAAACAGCCTATGTACTAAGTACTTTCCTCAAAATAGACAAACTAAAATATGAACTTAATTTTTCTATTTATATCAGTTTAATATATAGGCAAACATGATTTGAAGTGTGGTAGTATACAAACAGCTTTTTTTTACATAAATTCATAATATTAATTTTTATAAAATTGTACTTCACCAGTATGAGAATTAGGATAATCAACCATTAGAAATAGTAAATATCTGAAACAAACTCACTGTCAAAGAGTAATAACCATGTCTAACATTAATTGTTGCCAAACATCTGAATTAGTCAAAGCATAAGCATTAAAATCATAACCATATTGTTGATAAAGATTATTAAAACTATTGACCCAATAATCGATAGTTTCTGTCATAGAGAAAGGAGTATATTTCCAAGCTTGTCGTAAATATTTATCCATCTCAATTAAACTCCCATTTCGATGGGCTTGCCATCCTAGCCAACTCAAAGTATAATAATAAGATTGGCTCTCTAATTTACGAATAGATATTGGTAAATTTAGTCTACTAAAAAAGCTATCTAAAACAGACATCATGCTAGCAGCTTGTTGAGTAGATTTTCTCGTTGCATTACAATGATGTTGACGATAACAATAAGTAACTTTTGGCAACCACATTGCTTCACAACCATCCACAGATAAACGCAAAACTAAATCAATATCTTCTCCATGATGCCAACGAGTATCAAAACCTCCGACACTTTTTATCCAACTTTTACTAAACATCATAGAAATAGTTACAGGTTTCCAAACTACCCAGGTTTCTAAGTCTAATTCTGGGGAACTATGCCATAACTCTATATCAGAAATTTTCTCTCCTTTTTTATTAACTAAACGCCATCCACTATGGACAATTCCCAGAGAGGGGTGAGCATCAAAAACAGCTACTTGTTTTGCTAATTTATCTGGTAAGAAAAAGTCATCAGCATCTAGAAAAGAAATAAATTCTCCTTGGGCTATTTCTAAGCCTAAATTTCTGGCGTGGGAAACTCCTTTATTTTCTTGATAAACATAGCAAATTTTATCTAGATAAGGTTCTAAAACTTGACGAGTATTATCAGTAGAACCATCATCAATAACTATTATTTCGTAAGAGGTATAAGTTTGATTAAAAATACTGGCGATCGCCTCCAAAATATAGTGAGCATTATTGTAGGTTGCAATAATTACACTAACTCTTGGCACAACGGGATTAAAAATATTACTAATTAATTTTTTCCATTCTGGTAACTGACTAAAACTATAAGCATTAAATTGATTTCCTTCTTGACTATCTAGCTTCGTAAATAATTCTATCCAAGTACAAATTGCTACTGTGGGAGAATCAGAAGTATAACTCAAAGACTTCTGCAAATAAGTAGTCATTTCTGATAAATTACCAGCTTTATATAAACGCCAACAATTCCAAAGTAGAGAGCGATATTTTACCTGATTTTCTATTTGACGTATGGCAGTAGGTAAATTGGGTTTATGGAAAAAGTCATCTAATAATTTTTCTAATTCCTGAGTAATTTTTTCTCGGTTTTTTAAACCCGAGACACTACTATTCCGCTGTCGATAACAGACACAAACTTTCCGTAACCAAGTAGCTTTTCCTCCGGTTAAAGCTAACCGCAAAACTATTTCTAAATCCTCAATCCCAAAATATCGTTTGTCAAACCCACCATTAACTTTTAACCATTTACTTTTAAACATCATGGCACTAGGCAAAGTTGCTTGCCAAATCAACCAATTTTCTAAGTTTAATTCCGTACTATTCTCCCAGGGTTCTACATCTTTAATAGTATTACCTTTCTCATCAACAAATCTCCACCCAGTTTGTACCATTGTTAAAGTTGAATCTTCTGCAAAACATCCCACTTGTTCAGCTAATTTTTCGGGTAGAAAAAAGTCATCAGCATCGAGAAAAGCAATATATTCTCCCTGAGCTATTTCTATACCATAATTCCGAGCAATTGATGGTCCTTGATTTTCTTGATATAGATATTTAATTAGACATCTTGCAAAAGTCAAAGTTAAATCTTGACTACTGCCTTTTTCCTGAGTATTTTTTTCGATTTTTTGTTGTCTATTTCCTTTGGCAGAATTCTGGAATAAATCTAAAATTAAATCTTGATTATTCTCTTTTTCCTGAGTATTTATTTTTGTTTTCTGTTGTCTATTTCTTGCGGCGGAGTTCTGCAAGAAGTCTGTTGTATTTAGATAAGATTCTAAAACTTGATAAGTATTATCGGTAGAACCATCATCAATAATAATAATTTCCCACAAAGTATAGGTTTGATTACAAACACTTTCGATAGCTTTAAGAATATAATCAGCATTATTGAAAGTCGGAATAACTACGCTAACTACTGGTAAACCATTTGGCATGATTTGATTTATTAAAAGTTGCCACTCAGGTATTTTATTCAAAGAAACTGAATTAAATGAATAGTTTTCTAAGGAAGCATAATAGTGAAAATAATATAGCCACTCACATATAGTTTTAAGTACAGAAACAGGAGAAAATTTTAAAGATTTATGCAAATAATCAGCCATTTCAGCGAAGTAGCCAGATTTATATAAACACCAACAATTCCAAATTAGAGAACCGTAGCGTAATTCTCTTTCTAAATGTTGAATTTTTTCAGGGAGATTAGGATTAGAAAAAAGTTCATCTAAAATTTTTTCTTCTACTTCTGTTTGAGCAAGTAAATTCCGAGTCATATTACCGCTATGTTGACGATAACAGACAGCAACTTTGGGAAACCAAGTAGCTTGACAACTTGCTAAAGCTAATCGAATTACAATATCAAAATCTTCTAGTCTGCGTAAATTTTCATTAAACCCATTTACTTTTTCCAACCATTCTTTCCGAAACATCATAGCACTAGGATTAGTAGCTTTCCATTTTAACCAACTTACTAAGTCTAATTTTGGAGACTTATACCAAGGTTCAATATCTTCAATTTTTTCTCCTTTTTCATTCACAACTCGCCACCCACTTTGCACTAAACCTATGTTTGGTTGAGCATCAAAAATAGCTACTTGTTCTTGAAGTTTATAACAGAGAAATAAATCATCAGCATCCAGGAGAGCAATTAATTCTCCTTTTGCCATTTTTATCCCTTGGTTACGAGTAGCAGATAATCCTTTATTCTCTTGATAAAAATAACGAATTTTTTTCATGTATGGCTGTAATACCTGATGGGTATTATCTGTAGAACCGTCATTTATAACAATAATTTCATAGTCAGTATAAGTTTGATTCAAGACACTTTCAATTGCTTGAGCGATGTAGAGTTCGCAGTTATATACAGGAATAATTACGCTTACTTTTGGATTCATAAAAGTTTGTGAGATTATGGTTATGTATTTCTAAGCATTTAGCTATTAGCTATCAGCAATTAATTATTAACTAATTTTTTTACCGTAGGAATTAGTTTCCAAAGAAAATTAAAAGTTATGAATAAAAAGGTCGTTTCAGTTATTAGTTAACCTCCTAAGTCGGAGCCTCACTTTTGATGTCGCTTCGGGAAAAAGTTATCCCTACGGACTCCTGAAGCATTCGGATTTAAATACATAGGGGCAAATATTTTTTTATCCCCTTAAAATGGAAAGCTTGAGACATGATTGTTTTGTCATTATCTAATTTTAGTAGCCAGGGAAAACCCATCTAAACCATGGAAGCTTCTGTCGTTAAGGTTTATAGAAGTAATGAGTATAAATGCTCAAAAGTCTGACATCGTTACCCTGTAAAAACTTTAAAATAAGATGCGTTTGCCCTGTTTTAGTTTTAGTAGTTGCTTTATTTGTCGGAGGAATTCTTATTAATAGATTAAGCAAAAATAATTTGACTACAAATATTTTAAAATTCTCTATTCGTCATTCCTTAACCCTAATTTTAATACTAAAATAGGAGTTTTTCTTCCAAGCCCAGACTTAATTTTATATTAGCTATACTTTAAATTAATAGAGTTTTAAATTCCGAATTTATCATCTTCTTTCTTCCTT
This sequence comes from Trichodesmium erythraeum IMS101, assembly GCF_000014265.1. Taxonomy (NCBI): domain Bacteria; kingdom Bacillati; phylum Cyanobacteriota; class Cyanophyceae; order Oscillatoriales; family Microcoleaceae; genus Trichodesmium; species Trichodesmium erythraeum. The sequence goes on along the minus strand of NC_008312.1, from coordinate 7,329,206 downwards.
AACTTTTAAGGTTATGCTATAATTATTATTATATTACCTTAATTATCAGCTTAATAATAAACTTAAAGATTATGAATATTTATCAAACTACGGGAATCTAGATTATCAAAAAACTAACATGGGCTAAATTAGTTTATATAGAAGGTAAAACATCAATCAAATAATGGGGAAAACAATCTCAGCAATTCATTTAAATCAAAAGGCAGAAATCTATTTAGCTCAAGGAAAATTGGAAGCAGCAATAACAGCTTGCTATCAAGCATTAGAAATTGAGCAAAATTTTCCACTTACCTGCAAAATATTGGGAAATATTTTACAAAGAATGGGTGAGATAGATAAAGCAAAAGAATGGTATATAAAAGCTATCAGTCAACAACCAAATTTGGCGGAAGCTCATGCTAATTTGGGGAGTATATATGCACAACAAAAACAATGGCATTTAGCAATTGAATGTTACCGGGAAGCTATTGGGATAAAACCAAATATTCCTGGTTTTTACCGTAATTTAGGGAAAATTTGGCAGGAACTAGACAAAGTAGAATTAGCTAGAGATTGTCAGGAACAAGCATTGAGTTTAGAAGCACATTATCCTCAAGCTTCAAAATATTTAAAACAGGGAAAAAAGCTCTTAGAAAATGGTGAGAGAGAAGAGGCGATCGCCTATTTCCAAAAAGCCATAAATTTTAATCCATCTTTGGTAGATGCTTATCAAAATTTAGGAGATATTTCACTGAAAACAAAAGATTTCAATGAGGCAATAAATTATTATCAAAAAGCTATTGAGCTAAAACCAGACTTATGGATAGTTCATTATAAACTAGGAAAATTATTTCAAGAAATAGGAGAATTAGATACAGCTACCATTGAGTTTAATCTAGCAATAGAACTGAATCCTAGTTTTATCTATTCTTACAAAAATTTAGGAGATATTCTGCACCATAAAAAAGACTTAGATGTCGCTAAAAATTGCTATAAAAAAGTTATAGCAATCCAATCAGATGTTTGGGATGCTCATCGAAAAATAAACGAAATTCTTCTAGCGCAAGAAAGATTAAATGAAGCAATTATTGGTTGTCAGTTGGTGATAAAAATCAACCCAAAATTATCTTGGCCTTATAAAATTATGGGAAATATTTATACTCAAAATAAAGCATGGGATAAAGCAATTGTAGCTTATCGTTGTTTTCTAGAAATAGAATCAGATAAGGATTGGGTTTACGAAAAATTAGGGGATGCTTTAAAAGAAAAAGGTCTGATAGATGAAGCTATATACAGCTACCAAAAAGCTATAGAAATTAATCCCAATAATTACTGGTTTTATTATAGTTTAGGAAAAGCTCTATGTAAACTATCTAGATATGAAGAAGCTATAACAGCTTATCAACGGGGAATTAAAATTGACCCTAATTTATATTTTGCTTACCACAATTTAGGGGTAGCTTTAGTAGAGTTAAAAAGATGGAATCAAGCTATAGTTGCCTACCGTCAGGCAATTAAAATTAAACCAGATTCTTATTGGTCTCATTACAACTTAGGGGAAATTTTTCTCAAATTACAGGAGTGGGATAAAGCTGTAGAAACTTACCGCTATGCAATTGAGAATAATCCTAATTCTCCCTGGTATTATCAATATTTAGGAATTGTACTCAGAAAACAAGGAAAAATACAAGAAGCGATCGCTTGTTACCGAAAAGCAATAGAAATAAAACCAGACTGGCATCGGTTTTACTCTTTATTAGGAGATATTTTGCTAGAAATAGGTGATTCAGAGGAGGCGATCTCTTGTTATATAAAAGCAATTAAATTACAACCAAATGCTACTGCAGCTTATCGACAATTAAGAGGTATCTATATTTTTAAATTAGCTCAACTTAGACCTCATCAATTAAATGAATTAGTTAAATGTTATCAAGAAGCTATTAAATTACAGCCAAACTTTCCAGAAGTATATATAAATTTAGCAGACATTCTTACAGGCAAAGGTGAACTTGATACTGCAATTAATTATTATCAGAAAGCTACCTATAACAAACTTTTAGTCTCTCATCCAGAATTTGTCAAAAATCATTGGGATTTTCAAGAATTTGGTCAACCAAGTTTTGTTATTATTGGCACAGTTAAAGGGGGAACATCATCACTTTATAATTATCTATGTCATCATCCCAATGTAATTCCTGCTCTACAAAAAGAAATCAATTTTTTTAACAATAAATTTAATCAAGGAATAGATTGGTATTTAGCACATTTTCCTCAACTACCTGAGCAGGGAAAATTTATAACTGGGGAAGCTACCCCTAACTATATGTATTCTGATGAAATAGGAAAAAAGTTATTAGATAACTTTCCTAAAATTAAAATAATTGCGATTTTAAGAAATCCAGTAGATCGAACAATTTCTCACTATTATATGGCTAAAAGATTGGGACAAGAGTCAAAGAAATTTACAGAATTTGTACCCCAAGAAATGAAATTTCTTAGACGACTAAACAACAACTATCAAAATTATCAAAGACTAATTAAGGAAATGTCAGCTTATTTCAGGGGAAGCTTATATATACATTTTCTGAAAAAATGGATAAATCTTTTTCCTAAAGAACAGCTTTTAATATTGAAAAGTGAAGATATGTATGAAAATCCGGCAGGGACAACTAAAAAAGCTTTTGATTTTCTAGGTTTACCAAATTATCAACTATTAGAATATAAAAAATATTTTCCTGGTTATTATGCTCCAATAGATGCTAGTTTGCGTTGTCAAATTGCTGAGTTATTTCAACCTCATAATCAAAAATTAGAAGAGTCTCTTGGCATAAAATTTAACTGGGATTAACAAGGTTGTTCAATAATTAATAATTACCTCTGATTATAAAGAAGAGGATTAGCTAAAAGGATTTTTTTTCTTTTATTTTGAGACAGAGAGCCTTAATATCCTGACTATATTTAGGTGGATCGTACTTTTCAACTTTCTGCCACTTCAACTTAGGAGAAGTTTTTACTGAACAAGGAAAAGTAGATGAAGCTATTGCTTCTTATCGGACAACTTGTTACCAGCAAAGTTTAAAATCTCATCCTGATTTTGAAGAGCAAAGACTTTTATCAAGAACCAGAAACTACTATGAAAAAAGTTTTTACATTTCTTGATTTACCAAAATATCAGTTCAAGGATTATCAAAAGTTCAATTCTGGCTATTATCCTAATATTCCTCCATCAATTTACTCTATTTTAAGTGATTATTTTAAACCCTATAATCAAAAACTGGAAGAATATCTAGGTATGAAGTTTAACTGGGAGTAATAACTGCTTTGATAATTCTAGTTTATTACTTTCTCTTACTTACTAAACTACAATTAATACAGCTAATTTTATGGGTTCTAATTCATAAAGATTATCTCCAAAAAATATCTCACAATCTCTAGTTAATCTAATAGTAAATAATCTGAAAAATATTTATAGAATATTATATGATAAACTTTTTCCAATTTTAAAGAATACTGAAATCATCTTTCTAGGAAAATTTACAGTGAATCAGGAAACATCGGCTATCAATTTTAACCAAACAGCAGAGTTTTATTTATCCCAGGGAAAATTAGAAGCAGCTTATGAAATTTGTCAAAACATCTTAGGGGATTTACCTAACTTTGCTCCCGCCTACAATACTCAAGGAAAAGTATTACAAGCAATGGGAAAAATAGAATCAGCAATTATCAGTTATCGCCAAGCAATAAAATTAAATCCTCAACAAATTGAAACTTATAAAATATTAGGAGATATCTTAGTAAAACAAGAACAATTATCTGAAGCGATCGCCTGTTATGAAACAGGTATTAAATATAACCCAAAAGCATCATTATTTTATCATAAATTAGGCTTAGTATTAATACAACTCAAAAGCTGGGATGAAGCAGTCAGCGCCTTCTGTCGTGCAATTCAATTTAATCCAAATTTTCCCTGGTCTTACTATAAATTAGGAGAAGCTTTAACTCAACAAAAAAAATGGCATCAAGCGGTTATTGCTTATCAACGTTCTATTGAGATTAAACCAGATTTATGTTGGTCTTATCAACATCTAGGTAATGCTCTAATTAAACAGGGAAAAATAGATCAAGCGATCGCCTATTATCAAGAAATACTTCAACAGCAACCACACCTTGATAGAATTCATAAATTATTAGCAGATGCTTTAGTCGAAAAAGGTGAAATTGATGGAGCAATTCCTAATTATCTCAAAGCTATTCAGTTAAATCCAGATTTTCCTTGGTCTCATGTATGTTTATGGGAAATATTTCTCAAAAAAGATCAATGGAATGAAGCAGTTATTATTTATCGCCAAGCAATTAAACTTAACCCTAATGCTTTTTGGTTATGGACTTACTTAGGAAATGCTTTGGTTAAACAAGGAGATTTAGAAACAGCAATTACTTGTTATCAAAAAGCTATTTCTATTCAACCCAATATTTCGAAAATTTATCAATTTTTAGGAGATGCTTTTGTTCAACAACAAAAGTGGGATGAAGCTGCTTTTGCTTATCTGCGTGCTATAGAAATTAACCCAGAATTATCCTGGTCAAATTATCATTTATGGAATACCTTAGACCGCTGCCATAAATTAGATGCAGTAGTCAATTTATATCGGCAGTTTATTAAAAAAAATCCAGATTCATTTTTATCTTATTTACGCCTTGGAAAAATCCTAACAAAACAGAATCAAATAAATGAAGCAATTATCTGTTATCAAACTGCTTGTTACCAACAAACTATAAAATCTTATCCCTATCTTTTCAAAAAAAAGTGGGATTTTACTGAAGTTAAAAATCCTAATTTTCTGATTATTGGAGTAGGAAAAGGAGGAACTACATCTTTATTTAGTTATCTGATACAACATCCTCAAGTTTTGCCTCCTGTGGTGAAAGAAGTAGATTTTTGGTCAATTAATTTTAAGAACGGTATAAATTGGTATCTGTCTCATTTTCCTGCTCTTCCTAGCAATCAAAATTTCATCACTGGAGAAGGAAGTCCTAGTTATTTAGGAAATTTGGAAGCTCCAGGTAGAATATTTAGTTATTTCTCCAAAATCAAGTTAATTATTATTTTGAGAAATCCTGTAGATAGAGCTATTTCTCACTACCATTATTGGTTGAGAATAAATAGAGAAAATCGTTTGTTAGAAACTGCATTAAATCAGGAATTAGAAAGTTGGAAAATGATTTATAAAAATTCTCCTTTAGATAGCAGTTATTGGCATCATGGATTATATTATTTAGGCACTGGCATATATATAGATTTTATCCACAATTGGATGAGCATATTTCCGAAAGAGCAATTTCTGATTTTATCCACAGAAGAATTTTATCGAAATCCAAAAACTATCATGAAAGAAGTCTTTGATTTTCTCGGTTTGCCAAACTATAATGTTCCCGAATACAATAAATTAAATTTAGGATATTATCCCTCTACAAGTAAATCAATGCAACAAAAATTGAGCAATTTCTTTCGACCTCATAATCAAAAGTTGGAGGAGTATTTAGGTATGAAATTTAACTGGGAAAGTTGAGGTAGATTACTAGGAATCATAACATTTATTGAAAACTTTTATACACTTTTTTACTATGGGAGTAGAGTGGTGGGGGAGTGAGGGGAATAGAAATTACTCCTGCCATAACTTAAAATTAATATGAATAAATATTCTACTTTCAAAAGCCATATTCCTGAATCATGAATCATAGTTTACCTTATCCAGAAATTTCTCATAACGAGAAATCTCAACTATTCTATTTTTTGGCTTATAAGGTCTAGAAAAATGGTTAGAAGCTGTCATTACCTGCTGCCAAAATATTAAAGTTAAGCCTGATAGTTATGCTGTAAAAATATATGGCTATAAAATTGAATTAATCCCCAATCTATTCTGACTTATATAAATTTAGGAGAAATTTTAACTAAAGAAAAATTTTGATTTACTAAAAACTAAAATAGGAAATTTGTATATACACATGAGTTTTAATTCAACTAAGTTTCTGGCTCAAAGATAATCAAATATTTAGGAGTTTTACCTAGAAGAAAGAGTAGAAATTTTTCTTCCAGAAAAGCTTCAATATATAAGATCATATACTTGTTCAATTCATGGATCCGAATCAATAATATCTATAGCTTCTCACTGGAAAAACACAAATACTTCATTGTACTAAGCTCCTAAAAAAAACTCAAAGGATTTTCAGTTGCATCCTGAAAAAAAATTTGATATACTAAAAGCTGGAAGGAATAACTTGCATACAAGCATGACTTTTTATTCAACCTAAATTCTGAACTTAAAGACAATCGAATTATTGAGAAATTTTACTCAGAAGGAATATTATAAGAGAAAATAAATCTAAAAGATCTGAAATGCTTCTATATAAAATTTAATTGGGAAACTAGAGATGAACTACTATGAATTAGGAGAAAAATTTCTAGAACAACAACAGTGGGAGAAAGCTGTTACTAGCTACCGCCAAGCTATAAAATTAAACCCTACTTTTTCTTGGCATTACTACAAATTAGGGCAAGCTTTAACTCAACTACAAAAATGGGATGAAGCTATTACTAATTACCAAAAAGCTATAGAACTAAATTCTGATTTTCCTTGGTCTTATCATCACTTAGGAAATGCTTTACTAAAACAGGAAAAATGGGAAGAAGCAGTTAATGCTTACCACAATTTTATTAAACTTAATTCTGATAATTATTGGGCTTACCATAAATTAGGAGAAGCCTTATTTAAAATAGGAGAATTTGACGCCGCAATTATTTCCTATCAAAAAGCCATTAAAATTAATCCAGAAATTAAAGGAACTCATCAAAAATTAGCAGATATTTTATTTCATATTGGTCAGCTAGAAGCAGCAGAAATCGCATATCGTAAGGCCATAAAACTCAATCCAGAAGTAGTTTGGTATCGCCAATGTTTAGGAGATGTTTTACTTAGACAAAAAAGATTAGACGAAGCGATCGCTACTTATTTAGAAGTTGCTAAAGTTAGCCATAATCTAACTTGGATGCACCTACAGTTAGGAGATGCTTTTGCTCAACTTTGTCAATCAAATTTAGACGAAACTATCAATTACTATTGCCAAGCCATTAAAAATCCCAATCAATATCCGATTTATCAAAAATCACTATATTTAATCAAAACAAATCCAGAAATATATCTAGAATTAGGAAATTATCTAGCACAAAAAAATCAAATTTATGGAGCCATAATTATTTATTACTTGTTGCTAGAAATATTACCCATTCAAATAAATATTCATCAGCAACTTGACCAGATATTCCGGCAAAAAAATCAACTAGAACAACAGCTAAATTCATTTTATTCTGCCGTTAAAACTGACGGAAATAGTCAATCTTACTATCACCTAGGATTAGCATTAACTAAACAACAAAAATGGTTAGAAGCTACCATAATCTACCATCGTGCTATAGAAATTAATCCTGATTTTGCTTGGTGGTCTGATATTCGTCTGTGGGAAACTTTTAGAAAGCAAGATAAACTCCAAAAAATAGTTGATTTGTTTCAAGAATTTATTAGTTTTCCAAATAACTCACTCTGTCGTTATCTCAATTTAGCTGAAGCTCTAACTCAAGTAAATAGAAATACTGAAGCACTAGAAATTTATCAAAATGCTTCTCAACAACAAATTCAACAAAACTATCCTAACTTTTTTCTAAAATCCCAAAAGTCCCCTCAAATATTAGGACCTAATTTTCTAGTAATTGGAGTTAAGAAAGGAGGAACTACATCTATTTATCATTATCTAATTCAACATCCACAAATTTTACCTGGAATCAAAAAAGAAATTGATTTTTGGTCTTTCTATTTCCATCGAGGTTTAGATTGGTATCGGGCACATTTTCCATCAATTCCAGAGTCAGAAAAATACTTAACTGGAGAAGCAAGTCCTAGTTATTTTGATGCTCCAGATGTTCCCGCTAGACTATTTCATTTTTTCCCCAGAATTAAACTAATTGTTTTATTAAGAAATCCAGTGGATAGAACTATATCTAATTACTATCATGAAGTACGTTCACAAGCAGAGAGCATGTCTATTGAAGAGGTAATTAATTCTAGGCTGGAAAAACTGAACAAAATTTCATCTAGTTTTATCACAGAAAAAGATTATTGGAATTATCAGGGAGATTATATAGCTTCTAGTATTTATTTAGATTGGCTGAAGAAATGGTTGAATATTTTTCCCAGAGAACAATTATTAATTTTGCCTAGTGAAAAATTTTATAGTCAGCCAAAAACCATAATGAAGCAAGTTTTCAATTTTCTAGATTTGCCAGATTATCAAATACAAGATTATCCAAAATTTAATGCTGCTTCTTATGCGTCTATTAGTAAATCACTTCGACAAAAATTAAACGATTATTTTCAGTCTCATAATCAGCGTTTAGAGGAATATCTGGGTATAAAATTTGGTTGGTAAAAGAAGGTATTAGATTCAGATACCAATTTCCCCAGTAAAATTATAGAATTTATTGAATATTTGTACTTGTTTTAATTTTCTTTTTTTGAGGTTATTTTCCTCAGCTAAAAATTAGTAAATTTGAGATGTCGTTATAGTAAAATAGAACAAAAAATCTTCCCTGTTACTAGATTAGCAGATTAAAAAAATTTTTTTTTGAGTCTTGACAAATAGCTTTTATATGGGTTATTCACAAAAACAAAAAAGTTAAAACCTACGGCTAAACCCTATTTTTTTTTTGAGTCTTGACAAATAGCTTTTATATGGGTTATTCACAAAAACAAAAAAGTTAAAACCTACGGCTAAACCCTAAATTCCTCAACCTTGGTTAAAAATACTATCGTAGTATATCTTTGCTATAAAGTGTGAGTTTAGTACATATTTGATTAGGATAATTAGGAAAGTATAAAGGGAACATTAACATGGCTAATGTCAGTAATAATGGCATTTACCTGCTTGAACATTAGTCAACCTCATGCTCTTGCATGTTTTGATGATATAAATGACATAGTCAACAAGCAAGTCACAATTAAAAATGATGAGACCCACAGGCTTCTGTTCTCTCCTGGAGTTCCAATTGGCAAGCCTGGTGATGAGGGAGGCTGGCTAAAAAGTCCTGATATTGTAGGAGCTGATGCCAATTATTACGATCGTGCCCTCTGGTATCTTGAAAAGCGACAGGGTAGTATTGTAATCAGAAATAAACAGACGAATAGGTTAGCGTTTTCTTCTGGACCTATATTTGAGGGAAGTCCTGGTGATGAGGGAGGTTGACTAAAAAGTCCTGATATTGTAGGAGCTGATGCCAATTATTATGATCGTGCCGTCTGGTATCTCGAAAAATTTGATACAGATACTTGTTTGATTAAAAATAAAGAGACCCACAGGTATCTGTTCTCTGATGGACCTATATTTCAGGGAAAGCCTGGTGAATAGGGAGGCTGGCTAAAAAGTCCTGATATTGTAGGAGCTGATGCCAATTATTACAACCGTACCCTCTGGCGAATTGTCAGATAAAGCATAGCTAATACCATTTCTTAAAAACTTTTCTACGTTTTCTTGAACAGAGAATTATAGAAGTATTGGTAGTGCATCAAGAAAGTGTGGGAATGGTAATGTAATTGTTGTCCTTAAATACTTTCTATTATCATGGAATGCCCTCTATGTGGCTATCAGAAAACTCATGAACATGGAAAGACCAGTAATGTTGTCAACGATATTATTATCCTGAATGCCTACAAACTTTCACCGATACTTTTGACACTATGTACTATCGTAGAACAATTTAAGACGTTAATAGTGCAGCTAATTCTGAGAAAAGTATTAACCCCTTTAAGAGAAAATCTTAAAGGAGTTAGTAAAGGCATTTTAATAATGTTTTTAAGAGTCAAATTTTGGATTGTTTAAGAATCTCCAGACTCTGAGGAAAGGAAGTATCAATGCATTCTATCAATTGTCCTATACTGAATAGCTTCAGCTACATAAGCAGGTTTTAACTCCTCATCACCTGCTAAGTCGGCAATAGTTCTCCCTACCTTTAAAATTCGATCGCTGGCTCTTGCTGACAAACCTAATTTTCTAATTGCCCCCTCCAATAAACTGCGACTACTATCATCCAACTTACACCACTTGTGAAAATGACGACTCTGCATCTGAGCATTACAATTTAAACCAGTCTCTTCCCGAAATCGATATTGAGCGCGATCACGTGCGACTCTCACCCTTTCCCTTACATCTACTGAACTTTCTCCAGTTTCCTGTCTAGTAATTTCCTCCGGTTTCAACCGACTTACCATCACCTGTAAATCTATCCTATCCATCAACGGTCCTGAAAGTTTGCTCCAATATTGCTCTCGTTGTCTTGGGGAACAAGTGCATTGTTGAATAGGGTCCCCATAATAACCGCACGGACAAGGGTTTGTACTCGCAACCAAAGTAAACTGAGCGGGAAATTCTACCGAAAGTCTGGTGCGGGATATGGTCACCAACCCATCTTCCAAAGGTTGACGCAAATATTCCAAAACATTGCGATTAAATTCCGTTAACTCATCTAAAAATAATACCCCCCTGTGAGATAAAGATATTTCCCCTGGTCGCGGAAAACTTCCCCCACCAACCAAAGAGGGTCCCGATGCCGAATGATGAGGACTGCGAAACGGGCGATCGCTCACCAAACTCCCCCTATCTTTCAACAACCCGGCCACCGAATAAATTTGAGTTACTTCCAAGGCTTCCTCAAAACTCAACGGAGGCAAAATTCCCGGTAAGCGTCGGGCCAACATGGTTTTCCCACTACCAGGGGGTCCCACAAAAATCAAGTTATGCCCACCAGCAGCAGCTATTTCCAAAGCGCGACGGGCATGATTTTGTCCTTTAACCTCTTTTAAATCTAAACCTGTAAATTTTCGTTTGGCCAAAATGTCGGCAGTATTTATTTCTACAGGAGAAAAGCTTGTGGGACTATTTAAAAAATCTGTAACATTAAAAATATTATCAAATCCATAAACCGATAACCCTTTCACTACTGCCGCTTCTTTAACATTGCCAGTAGGCACAACTAAACCAGTAATTCCCATTTTGTGGGCAGCAGCAGCAATAGGTAAAACTCCAGCAACTGGTCGTAATGTACCATCAAGAGAAACTTCTCCTAAAAATAGATGGTCCCCAAGCAAATCTGGTTTGACTTGTTCAGAGGCAGCTAAAATTCCTATACTAATAGGTAAATCAAAACTTGGGCCTTCTTTGCGTAAATCTGCGGGGGTAAGATTGACAAGAATTTTCCGCATTGGAAAATAATAACCACAATTTTTCAAAGTGGCTTTAACTCTCTCCTTTGATTCTTGAACTGCTGCATCTGGTAACCCTACAACGACAACTTTTGGCAGTCCCCCAGATACATCAACTTCAACACCTACTTTGATGGCCTCAATGCCTATTATTGATGCACTCCATACTCTAGCTAGCATATTCCCATATTTTTATGTATTCTTAAATTTGTATAACAAGTTGTTTGAAATTGATAAATGAGCGAGCAAGACACTATTTTCAGTAAGATTATACGGCGGGAAATTCCAGCGGATATTATTTATGAGGATGAAACAACCTTGGCTTTCAAAGATATTAATCCTCAAGCTCCTATTCATATCCTGGTAATTCCGAAAAAGCCTATCCCCAATTTAGCCAATGCCACATCTGAAGACCACATTTTGATGGGAAACTTATTGTTAACAGCAAAGCAGGTTGCACAAGAGCAAGGACTACAAAATGGCTATCGTGTGGTTATTAATAATGGGATAGATGCTGGTCAAACCGTATTTCATTTACATCTTCATATTCTTGGAGGTCGTCCAATGCAGTGGCCTCCAGGCTAATTCAAGATTACAAGATTAATAATGTAGTAGGGGCAGGTTCAGCTATAAAGGTGAGAGGACGACTAAGTATCTAATCTCAAAATCTTTCCCTCTCTAAGTTTAAGTTAATTTGAGTATCTCTAATTTATGACTTTTTAATCTCTTCAACATATATATAGTTACCTCTACTGAAAGTCCAAAGAAAAAATATAAGTATAACTTATTAAAAAATTTAAACATACTTTTCTGAAAACCCTTTACAAAACTATGTTAACTAATTAATATGGTATTCAAGGTAGCAAAAACGCTACCGAGAATCTTGAAAAATAAATAGCAATTATAAATATGACCACTACTTTACAACAGCGTGAAAACGCTAACGTATGGGAAAGGTTTTGTAGTTGGGTAACAAGCACAGACAACCGCATATATGTAGGTTGGTTCGGTGTATTAATGATCCCTACTCTCTTAACTGCAACCATCTGTTACATCATTGCATTTGTAGCAGCTCCTCCTGTAGACATCGACGGTATCCGCGAACCTGTAGCTGGTTCTCTAATGTTCGGAAACAACATAATTTCCGGTGCAGTAGTACCTTCTTCCAACGCTATTGGTTTACACTTCTACCCTATTTGGGAAGCAGCTAGCTTAGATGAGTGGCTATACAACGGTGGCCCATACCAGCTAGTAATTTTCCACTTCCTCATTGGTATCTTTACTTATATGGGTCGTGAGTGGGAATTATCTTACCGCTTAGGTATGCGTCCTTGGATCTGTGTAGCTTATTCTGCACCAGTAGCAGCAGCAACAGCAGTATTCTTAATCTATCCTATCGGTCAAGGAAGCTTCTCCGATGGAATGCCTTTAGGAATCTCTGGTACATTCAACTTCATGATTGTATTCCAAGCAGAGCACAACATCTTAATGCACCCATTCCACATGCTAGGTGTAGCTGGTGTATTTGGTGGTTCTTTATTCAGTGCAATGCACGGAAGCTTGGTAACATCTTCCTTAGTACGTGAGACAACTGAAACTGAGTCTCAGAACTACGGTTACAAGTTCGGTCAAGAGGAAGAAACTTACAACATCGTAGCAGCTCATGGCTACTTCGGTCGTTTAATCTTCCAATATGCTTCATTCAACAACAGCCGTTCCTTGCACTTTTTCTTAGGAGCATGGCCAGTAGTAGGAATATGGTTCACAGCATTAGGTGTGAGCACAATGGCCTTCAACTTAAACGGTTTCAACTTCAACCAGTCCATCATTGATTCCAGCGGTCGCGTAATCAATACTTGGGCAGATATCATTAACCGCGCTAACTTAGGAATGGAAGTAATGCACGAGCGTAACGCTCACAACTTCCCTCTAGATCTAGCAGCAGTAGAAGCACCTTCTATTAAGGGTTAATTTCTTAGTTAGGTAATAAAAACACTCTTCATTTATGGAGAGTGTTTTTTATTTTTTTAGGGCTTACCGAATTTAGTTTTATATTACTGTTTCAAACTCCGTAAATCTTTTTTTCCTAAATCTATAGTTATAGGGTAGTTATAGGGTGCAGGAATAGTGTTTATTATGGTCCAATTAATTAGTAATGATTATATTTCCTAAATAATTAACGTAGTGCTATACCTCTGTATAAATAAAATTTTTACCTTACCTGAAGCTTTTTATCAGTTTTATAGAGCAGTCTCAGCAATACAAAAAAACATTAAAAAAGACTAATGGTGTACTCCATTTGTCTATTTCCCGCTCTATGTTTAGATATATCCCAAATAGAGTTCCAATGAAGAGCAGGGTTATTCAACTAAGTTTGAGTAAATGTTGTAGAGAAATGCTTGCTGCTTGAGATACTTGAGGATGAGTATCTTTTTCTAAATATTTCAAGGCAGATATACTCTTAGGAATAGATATATTTCCTAAAGCTTTTGCTAAATTTTGACGGATCAACCAATCTTCCGAAAGGGCAAACTTAAGAATATGATCTACAGCTTTTAAGTCTCCAATTTCTCCTAAAGCAGCGATCGCTGCTTGTTGTATTACTAACTCCTGACTGTCTAACGCTTCTATCAATAAATCATGGGCACGTTGATCTCTGAGGTTTCCCAAAGCAACTGTTGCACTGAAACGTACTAACCAACTGGTATCTTGGTAAAATGCTTGGGCTAAAGGTTTAAATGCTCTAACATCTCCCAGATAGCCTAAAGCTCCTGCTGCATCAGCACGGACACCATAATCTGGATCTTTTTCTAGTAATTCTACTAAAATTGGGTAGCATTCCTCTGTCTGTTTTAGGCCCAGCGCAAATACTGCCATAGAGCGTACTGGTAAGTTAGAATCATACAATACTTTTTTGATAAGAGGAACTGCTTCAGTAGCAGATACTTCTCTTAGATGGGCAAGAGCAAGGAGGCGATCACGAGAATTTTCGCTATCTAGTTGAACTGATATTTGTTCTAAATTCATATTTTGCATATTTAACCTTTAGTTAATATGATTTTACATATATTTTATATTATAGTTAATAATAAAAATTTATCAAAATAACGTAAGGCCTTGCTCAAGACTTCTGTTATCTAAGTAATAAATAAGTAAGAGATTATTCTTCAACTGTGCTCTCTGTTATAATCTCAATAAAATATAATATTCTTTTTTCCAGCCTGGTATGATATTAGTCTTAAATTACTAAGATTAGATATCTCCAAAAACTAAATTTCAGACTCTATTTTAGAATATTTTGAGCCTCAATTCCGGAAAAGCATATCGTTTTGTTTGGTTGTTATTAATATAATTAACTTTTCTCATACTATTATCAGTTATAAGTTTTTATACAAATTTGAATAATTACTGCAAAGTCTAAGGCTTTTTGAATATAGATTTACAGCAGCTCCTTTGCATTCTTTTTTTTTATTTATATCAGTAGCTAATATCTTCAGAAGGCGACTAATTAATAGCTAAAACTGACAAGCGAATACTTACTTATTTTTATTGCTAGTAATTTTGATAAAACAGCGTATTCTTATCAGAATCAAATTACTAGATATGGAGAAATTATGTCGGTTTATGTTCCACGCGAGTAATATCTAAAGCATCACCATAGACTTCTATAAATATTTATCGTAAATAGGGTTTAAGACTAGAATAATCTTGCAATAAACTTTTAATTTTTTTTCGTTATTCTATAGTAGTCATCTCCTATATATTGGATTTTTTAAGAGCATTAATATACATTAGTTTGAGAATATGAGCCAGGAAAGCTATTAGTCTATTTTTCAATTCCCGACGTTCGCTTTTTCCTAAACTTTCTATCTTCTCAATTAAATCTATTGAATCTAAATCATCTAGTTCTCTGCTTTTAAGTTTAGGAGCAGTATCTTCACACCAAGCTATAAAATCATGATGGTAAAAAATATCATTTTTTTTGTGTCATTTTTCTGATTATTTTATTTTGAAATGGTTAAATTAACAAATCAAATAATGATTACTTTTTTTATACTAATTTCCAAAAATAATACTATATTTAGGTGATAAGTATGTCGGTGTTGAAGTTTGTCGCTATGTAATAAAATTTCAATTCACCTCAAAGAAACTGTGTGGTTCAGCTTAGAATAAGTACATATATCTTAACAGCTAAGTTTTTTTTTCATGCCTACCTACTTTTCAATTATTAAGTAATTAATACAGGCTGAATAACCTTTTTGATAATGATGAGCTAAGAGTGTGTTAATTTGATAAATGTTGTACTGACATTGTATCGAACATCCCTACCTATAATGAAAGTGCCAAGTAGAAAAGTTTTTGATAAATGCTATTATTAGTCGTGTTGTGAGGCGATCGCTCAAAGTATGTTCTGATTAAAAAAAAATACTTTCATAAGTCGATACAAGTAAAATTTAATGGTAATTTTACAGCTAAATTATTTTTTATCCAGTGAAAATATTTTAATAATATTCACAGTCTAATTGTAGGGATTAAATCTATTTCTTAATTGCCCTAATGCCAACCAATATAATATTTAATATAATATTTATAGAACAGGAAAATAGTTAAAGGCAAAAATTATTTTTGGTAGACCAAAAAGAGTAGATAAACTATAAGACTTAAAAAAATTAGATAACTGACTTGATAATTGGCATCAAAGCTTGAGAATTAAACTTAACAAATTTAGTGAAACGTAGCTGGAACTTCTGACTTAGATTTGTAGGTTAAGTAGGTAGGCATAAATAAACGTTAAAACAAGAAATACGAAAAATAACTAAGTAGTAACTTATTATAATGTTTCTCAGGATTTTGAATCTCAATTACTATTTTACGGATAATTAAACTACCTACTTACTAGATTAATTTCTGAAACTTAAACTACATATTTAGCATCTTTTTCTTTAGCTACAGTCAGGAAAAATTAGCCTAGCTTAATCCCAAAAATTTAGATAAATTTAGTTCTCAATTTTTGCTTGCCATTTTCATATTGCTTTCATAGGTATCTTGGTCAGTAATGAAATGGATATTCTGAGTATGAATACCTTCTTTCTCCATTAATTTCATTAGGCCCAAAAGAAATTTATTGATAGCAGAAGTGTAATAATTAGGATCTATTTTCGCCATATATGATAAGACACGAGCATTACCTTGAATACCTTGAAACTTACATTTATATTTTCCTGGGTAAAAACCATCAATACTTTCAAATAATTGATTCATTCCCTTTAACATTATCTCTACTTGATCTGATGTAATACAGTCAATATTTATGGCTCCTTTAAACCCCCATTCTTTAATTTCAGATTGGTCTTGAGACCAGTTATCTACGATACCACTCACCATTCTAGAATTAGGCATTTTTTTTATGCTACCCCATTCCCATGAATACAATTTTGTAGTTCTTAAGCCTATTTCTACTACTTGCACAAATTCTCCTGAAACTACTGCCCAGTCACCAGGTTTGTACAACCCATCAGTAAAGATGATTATAGTACAACACCAGTCATAGATAATATCTTTGAACAACAAACCTAGAGCAACACCTGCACCACCAAGCAAACCAATAAGGGCTCCTGCAGATGCTCCTAAAAATACTTCTGATGCTTTAATTATTACTACAACAACTGTTCCAATACGCACTAGTTTAGGTACATAGGGAACCAGCAAGTCATCAAGTTCTGTCTCAGTTTGCATAGTGAGGAACTCTAATAACTTGGCCAATAAGGGAGCTGCATTGTAAAGCAAAAAAGCAACTAGAGTAAGGAAAATTAAAGAAGAAAGGTTAGGGTCAAGTGCACCTCTTGCTAAAATGGTCTGTATTATCCGTAAGGCAACTGCAAAGATTAAAAAGGTTAAAGGTTTTTTGATAAGCTCAAGTAGATTATCGTCTAAATTATATCCAGCTTTAACAGTAAGATATTTGATATACTTAACAATTGTTTTAGAAATAATTCCCTGAAATATTATTGTTAACAATAGTATACCAAATGCAAGTAATGGTTTAAATGCTGGTATGCCAAAAAAATTAGTTGTTTCAATATTTCTCCAAAGTGTTTCTAAGAATTCCATTCTTTTTTTTTCCTCAATCAAACTTGAATTTACGGGTTGTTTCTCAGGATAAAATACTTGATTAAGCATAACATACTGAAAGAGAGTATAATACGAAATATAAGCAAATATTCAAAAATCAAAAGTTATACCTTGGAATTCAATATTATTTATCTCCTAATTTTATACTTTAAGAATAAATTTTTTCTATGACAAAGTATAGGAAAAAGTATTAAAAAAAAATAATTTTTTCTAAAATTCTATAGTTTTCCAAAGTATTTCTAATAATTCCATTTTTTTTTGCCTTAATCCAATTGAAGTTTAGATATTGTTTCTGAGAATTAAATACTCATACTCGACCACAATGAAAGATCTTATAATGCCAAGTATAAGGAAATATTCAAAACTCAAAAATTATACTTTTCACTTAAAATAGTTTATCTTCCTATATTTAAGTTTGCGATTTTTTTTAAGACAATAAAGCCTGGTAATTTAAAATAAAAATGGAACACTTTTTAGGCTTAATTTTTATAGAATAAATATAAAGTATATAATTGGTTTATCAGTAATCTCGGGCAGAGATATTCCTATTTATTCTTATATAGGTAGATACTTTTATAGATATGCATAGATTTGTTGTTATAATTATAGCCATCCTATCAACTATTGTCACAATTCAAGAAGTATAAATAAACTCCAAAGCTCTTATCCGAATATCTTACCCATGACTCTGACTATTGCTAAATCTCCATGTTTGCTATATTTCAGACAACGTAAAAAGTAACAATAGGATTGCCATATAATCTTTATTAACAAAATATCAAATTACAGCAATGAATAGTATTTTAAAGCTTCAACAAAAGGATTTAATATCATCTATAAATAGCAGGATTAAAAACTCAGATAATTGATGCTAAAAAGAATGAATTGCTTATTCGTATAGGCTGATTTAATAGAAAAATTAAAATGCCAAAATAATCAAATATTTTTAGGAAAAACTAATCTGAATAGATAAATAAAAGTAATAATATTTATTAATGATTTAATGCTCACTAATTCAGCCTTATCTAGATTTTCAAGATGAATCTTTCTATTTTTAAGGTATTTTTTTTGCTAACTATGCCCAATTTTTTATTCGTATTTACTATTATTAGTATTTATCTGGGAGAGGGAATAGAGAGTATTCAATCAAGCATAATTGAAAATATAAAACTATCATGAAATAGTCTTGAAATATTAAATAAAATATAGCTATTTCTCAAAGATTGAGAAATTTTCTGATGAATTATGAATGTAAATTTCAAAACCATGTTGAAGTTTTAATATTTTGTTGATAAACAATCTCGAAAATTTGAACTAATAGTAAGAATAAATTTTATCTAACCTTTGGTACAATGTAAAAGTAGGTTATTCTAAAATTTCATCCAAAAAAAATATATTATGAGTGAAATAGAAAATCATCAACAGCCTTCAACCCCTTTCTTAGATTCAGAAGCTAATAATGAACAGAAATACCCCACCAGAACACCACCTTGGGGCACAGTTACAATTCTGGAAGAAGGTCTTCGTTACAAAATTAGTCGTATTGAGGTAAAACCAAAACATTATATTAGTACCCAGATGCACTATCATCGTAGCGAACATTGGATTGTGGTTTCTGGTACTGCTAAAGTTACCTTTAATGATCAGGAAAAATTACTCTTTCAAAAACAATCAACTTATGTTCCTGCAAATACAGCTCATCGTGTAGAAAATCCTGGTATAATTCCCTTAATAATGATTGAAATTCAAAATGGGGAATATCTTGGGGAAGATGATATTATTCGTTTTCCAGATGAGGATAATCAACTATTTTCATTTAAAAAGGCAATAACGAATAAGGAATAAGAAGTAAGAATAATTGATTTTACCCCTACTACAAAATTCTTTCATGGTAGTCTGTGCAAAATTTAATCGGTTCAAAACTTGCACCTTAAATCTGTATACACCGTATCCCAAGTGACTGCTGTTGCGGGCATTGTTTTGCTGTTTGACAACTTTACTCATAGTATTGAAATGTTTGGAGCATATTGCCTGCTCTCAAGAGCACTCTAATAACACTGATGTCTATTTTTGAAGGTGGCTTAACTTACAACTAGCTATCTGTTTTTGGGCGGTAGTGTTCCCTGGTTAAATAAGTTACTAAATGACAAGGATGATATGAGATGATAACTCCCAATTTCTTGGAGGTTAAATTCCTTTCTTCTTGGTTAGGAAGTAACTTTGTAGATCAGGTAATTTGATCTAGGGCTCATTGCTCTCGGTGCATGACCTAAATGTCACCTTTGGCTAAAAGACTTTAGCCAAATCAGAAATACCAAAGTTTCATGAGGGCAATAAACCTGGTTTCTTGTTTGGATGGTTAAGTCCTGGGAGTATAGCATTATTTTTGAATATTAATAATGGTACTCTCTTTGAAGAAGGAAGACCAAAGTTAAAGGAAGAAATAAATGGGGACATTGTCGCTAAATGGCAACTAATCATAATGTACAGCTTTCTAATAGACTTCTGGGATCGTTAATCTCAAACCTTTGGAATACTTGGGTAAAAACTTAGTTTCTAGATACGCTTCATGAATGACTCGCCCATCTTGAAATTTTTTTTGTTTACTAGAGTGTGTGTTCAAACGTTCTACCAAAGTAGCACTAGAAAAGACTAGACTTAGAGGAGGATCTAATAATACAAGTGATTTGATAATTGAATTAATAGTAACTTTGAGTTAACGACTATGTTTAGACTAGAAACGTATTTGGAGGGAAGTTACGATCACGACAAAAGAGATACTCAAGCAGTAGAATTATTTGTATAATGTGCAATATTAAACCGAATGATTTAAATAGGTAAACCTAAGAGTTACATGAGTTGAGATCTAGTTACTTCTAATAGGGGAGTGGTTTGCGTTGGCGGAGCATAGTGGCGGGAGCTATATCGCCACCTTAATGCAACAAAGCCTTTTCCTACAATAATGTTTGCATAACTTCCTCAATATTACGAGATAAAACTACTTGATTATACTTTTGTAACTTCTCATATGAAGAAAAAGGTCTACCTATCAAAGTTTCTTGTTGAATGTAGGTCATAAATGGACGACGCAAAGCCTCGTATTTGCTAAAAGCTAATTGTATAGCTGCCATATCATCCCACTGATTTTGTTTGTTAATTTGATTTACTAAAGTAGCGATCGCTGCTGCATCTTCTAGTCCCTGATTAACTCCTTGACCAAGAAATGGTGGCATACCGTGGGCAGCATCTCCCGCCAATACAACCCGCCCTATGTTCCATTTGGGTTGCTCTGGAGCAGAAACAGTAGCATGATGAGTATAATACAGACGTTGTATCATCTTATCTGGGTCAGATAAAGCTACCAACTGCTGAATTATCTCTGGAAAGTCTGCTTTTTTTAACTCTTTTATGGCAATATTAATTAACTCTTCTCCCGATTTTTCTAGCAATAAATCTAATGGGAAAGCTCCATGGAAGACATATCCAAACTGACAAGGTTGAGGAGAAAATAACATAATTCTGGGAAGATCACTTTCCAATATTTGATGATTTTTTATTGTTATTACTCTAGGAGAACCATGAAAAAATTTTTCCTTGATTTTTTCTGAAAGTGTTTCTGCTATCTGAACTGCTCTACTGTCAAAAAAATTACCAGTGCATATGGCGCCAACACCACAATATTTTGGTTTGCTGTATTCACTGTATAGAGTATTTTGATAGATTACTTGACGGACTCTAGAATTAATTCCATCTACTCCTATCAATAGTTTAGCACGAATTGATGTGATTTTCGATTCAGAAAATTGGGAGGAGTTCAGACTGCTGCTTTTATTCTTTTGTTGCTGATCATCCCAATAAACATAGGGGTGAATTTCTACTTCCTGATTAGAGACAAAATCTGCTCGAACACATTGAAATTCTGGCTCAGTAACTACATTAATACAACAATGATTAGCTTTGACGCACTCAACGGGTAATAGTTTTCTCAGTTGAGTTTGTAAATTGTACCAAGAAATTGAGACTTTACCCTCTCCGTACTTTTCAAAATATTCATTGTATCCCACGAGAAAAGAACGAATTTTTTGCCCGTTCACATTTATGAGATTCCAATAGGGCGAAGGCTGTTTTTTTTCTACCTCAGTTTTCTGACTTACTTGTAGTGAATTATGGGGTTGGTCAATAGTAGCTTTGATATTCTTGTAAGCTTCTGTATCAATGTATTTAAGCGCTTTTAAACCATTTGGGAAAATGCTTATAGTCTGACCTACCTGGCGAAAGGCTCGAGTTTGGTCGAGGACGATAATATTTTCAATTCCACGTTGATATAAACCGAGGGCAGTTGCTAACCCCACTGGGCCGGCACCAACGATCACTACATCATAATCAATTTTGGGAATGGAGTTTTCTTCAGTCATATACTGATTTTGATTATCCTATAATTATTGTACATTATACAAGAATTGTAATGGTATGCATAATAATAATGTTTGCATAATTTCTTAAATATTGCGAGGATAGACTGGTTGAGCGTACTCTTGGTCATGCTGCTCTGAAGAAACAGGTAGCCTTGTCAAAGTTGCTTGTTGAAAGCGCTCCATAAATTGGGAACGCAAAGCATCATATTTACGGAAAGCTTTTTCTATAGCCACCAGAGCGTTCCACTGATTTTGCTTGTTAATCTCAGTTACTGATTGTGATCAAAGCAGCATCTTCCAGAGCTTCGTTAACGCCTAACGTTGTATTATCTGTGCTGGAGGGGATAAAGCTACCAAGTGCTGAATCATATCTGGAAAGTTAACTTTTTTTTAACTTCAAGATGCCAAGATAAATTAACTCTGTTCCTGACTTTCCTGCCAATAACTCTAAAGGTAAAGGTGTGTGGATTAAATATCTAAGTTGACAAAACTGAGGATAAAATAATCTCATTATGGGAGTTTGATTAGTGATGATATTCTTCGGCTGAAGCACAGTTATTGCTCAAGTATAATATCCATATTTTTTTATACTTACTAAGCTTAATAAACATGATTTTAATTCTGCCTGATAGGTGGTAAATAGCTATAAATTTTATGGTAAAAATAATTGTTTTTATCTAGGTTGAGGATGTTAAGGGAAGCTGAAAATGGAATTTTTAAAAAATATAGTTGAGGGAGATTTTTCTCCGACATTAAACTAAGCGATCGCTCTGTTTTTTGCTAATAAAAAGGTAAATTTTCAGCTATCAGCTATCAGCTATAAGTTATTAACTCATTATATTGGAAGGATGAATTAGTCTCCAAGGAGAATTAAAAAGTTATGTTTGTACGGCATTCCCTTGGCTCTGGATTCCGTATGTTAGAAAAATATTAGAAAGTGTAATTGGCAATCAGGTAACTTTAGTAGTTGATAGTTATTCAAAAGCAATTGAGCTGACTCTTAAAGTGCTGAATGCTTAAATAAAAAGTCTATTTAAAAGAGATAAATAAGTTTTTTGCTGGGTTATATATATCAGGGGTTATAAACAAAGTTTGCCAATTATATTTTTAGAGTTATATCATTTATTTTTTCCGAAAAAATATTCAACTATTGGTATTTTTCCCAATTATAAGTTGTTGTTAAATTCTTTAGAAAAGGGAGTATTTAAGAATTTGTTTACTTTTTACTATAGTTTTTTCCTGATATCAGTGAGATAATTTTTTTCCCTAATATAGCACTAAGGCAAAGAAAACAGTAAAAAATAATCTATGACTGAGTTTAGTAATTTCTAAATTTCCTAGTTTCTATTTTAATTATTAATTACTATAGCAATCTCTATACTTTTTAGTATAAAGTTTGTTTATGGCGCGGGAGTAGTTAAGGACCTTGCAGAAAACCTCTGTATAACATAAAAATAATTAATACAATTATAGAGTGCTAATCCTGTAATAAGATTATTATTTTTGTATTAATTATTTAATAACTTAAATTTCACCTAAACATAATATTAATACATATAAATTTGCTTAATTTATAAACTAAAACTTATTAAATTTTATATTTTTTGCTGTTTGTTACCTCTTGCCTTTGATCAAAATTGGATATATAGTTTAAATACTTAACTAATAACTGAAAACTGAAATGACCTCTTTTAATGATGCTCGACAATATGCTCCTGCAACTGAACGCAATCGGGAATTTATCTTAGAAGTCTTACAACGACTTTTACCTCCAACGGGCAACATTTTAGAAATTGCCAGTGGTACAGGAGAACACGCTATTTTCTTTTCTCCCCGTCTAAAACCACGTCAGTGGTTTCCTTCTGATCCTGATCCCATCTTGCGTGAGAGTATAGCAGCATGGCAAAAACATAGTCCGTCAGATAACCTGCATCTACCTCTTAATATTGATGCACGGGAGTCAGCTTGGGCGGTGGAGAAAGAAGACATTCAGATTAAAGCTATTGTCAATATTAATATGATTCATATTAGTCCTTGGTCTACTTGCCTGGGACTAATGGCGGGTGCGGGACGTTTGTTACCTCAGAATGGGGTACTATATTTATACGGTCCATACAAACTGAGAGGGGAACATACAGCACCAAGTAATCTAGCATTTGATCAGTCTCTACAATTTCAAAATCCTGAGTGGGGAGTAAGAAACTTAGAAGATGTGGTAGCGGCAGCAGAGAAGGAGGGGTTAAAATTTCAAGAGCAGGTGCAAATGCCAGCAAATAATTTATCTGTGGTTTTCCATAAGGGCTAATATCACGTTTACCAAATCTCAAAAGTCTTGCTACATTTTTTGGAGAGGAGTTAATAGGGAATATTAGAAAATAAAAGTCTTTCCTAAACACAAAAAAAGCATTGGTAAATTAAGGGATGAATTAAGCTGGAATGGGCAGCTCTATAAACCAACAAGCTATTTTTTTTGCTAATTCATCCTGCCATCCACCAATGCTAATTATTCTTCTGTTTGCTTTTACCTGTACTTCAATACTTCGGTAGTGCGTCAGTAAAGTGTGGGATAAGTAATTAACTCGTTCCAACTCCAAGTAGCGATCGCGTTCCTCAGCTCTTTGTGCAGCAGTATTTTCTTTGGGACTATGAACTCAAATCCAATTAAAGTAGGCCCTTGCCAACCTTACTTTTACCTCAGTTTGCTGCCAGACCTTGCCAAATTTATTCTGTCGGCAATGCCATCAACCGAGCTGCTTTCTGATAATTCTATTTGTGCGTTCCAGGGGCTTCCCAACCCAAGAATTCCCTTCTGCCAATTCCTGATACTGGCACTGTTTTCGTTTTTTTTGGACGAATGACCAAAACTCATCACTGCTCATTTGCGAGGTCTTGATATTCTGGACATGAGCATTATGAATCATTTGTCCTTTTTCAGAGGCAGCTCTAACCAAAGTAACTACCGTATTATCCGGCCAAATTCACTGTTCGACTAATCCCTCTTAAACTACTGCCCTCAACTTGAGCCTCCAGAACCATGGGCGTTTGTTCAGGTTAAATTGTTCTACAATAGTAGAGAGTGTTAAAAGTATCGGTGAAAGTTTGTAGGCATTCAGGAGAATAATATCGTTGACAACATTACTGGTCTTTCCCTGTTTACGAGTTTTCTGATGGCCACATAGAGGACATTCTATGATAATAGAAAGTATTTAAGGACAAGGATTATATTACCATTCCCAAACTTTCTTGATGCACTACCAGCTATTAGGATGTGCTCAGTTAAATGGCTTGGTCACCACGTCCGGTATAGTAAGAATTGTCCCCTCATTTTTCTGCTGCCGATATGCCCACTCATCTGATCAATACATGAGCTTGAGCCACTGTACTTCTGGTAATTTTTGCTATCTAAATAAGGCTATGAGTATAATTTTTGTCAATGCTTTGAGAATTAATCAGCAGGCTTTAAGTATAGAATTCATGATTTGTAATTAGTCTGATTACTTCTAATACTCAAGAAAATATAGTGATTTATTAATTTTGAGTTTTATGGTTTCAGGCGTTAATTTTTTTGGTAAATATAGATATATAAAAAATATTTAAAGTTACACAAAATTCAGCTAGAATAAATTCTTAATTGTGGAGATAAAATAGAGATATTAATTCTGCTAAAAAATATAATTTTAAGGGATGGTAGAGTGACTTTTAGATTGAATTATCAAGAAGCTTTATTTTAAAATATGCCAGATACTTTGCTTGAATAGGCACAATAAATAATTAATCGAAGTTATTAATTAATTTTGCAGCAAAGATAATATGGATATACAGATAATTTAGTTTTCAAAGGACGAATTCTTAAATAAATGGTAGTGATTTACAAGTATTAATCTTCTCAAGAAAATCTCATTTGAAAGAAGTGAATTGGATCAGTTTTCTAGTTTTTGTTCAGGTGTTCCCTATTTCACTCTAAATCAGCTTCCTCAAAAGACTGCTAAAAAAATTCAGGAAAAAAGGATATTAATTAAGTTATATTTCCGTTCAAGATTTATAATTAAGGTAATTCTTTAGACTTACTGGCAGGTTAATTAAGAATTTTTCCACCAAAACTCAGTAGGAGAAAAAATTTAAATGGCAGACTTATGGAACCAAATTTTAAACTTTGCAGAAAAAACTACCTTTATAGTAGGAAATCAACTTTTAAAAGATTTTGGAAATGTCAAAGCAGACAAAAAAGCTGATGGTAGCTTAGTTACTAAAGCTGATAAATGGGCAGATAGGGTAATTAGAGAAGCGATCGCCTCTAGTTTTCCCACTCACGGAATATTAACAGAAGAAAGTCAACAGATATTTCCCAGTAATGAATGGTGTTGGATTATTGATCCTTTAGATGGGACAACAAACTTTGCTAAAGGTGTGCCAATTTGGGGAATTTGTATGGGATTATTGTATCAAGGTATTCCTATATTTGGTTATGTAAATATGCCACCATTATCTCAATCTTATTATGCTTTTTATTGCCAGGAAAATCAAACCTATTTAACTAATCGACCTATCACTAGGGCATTTTTAAATAATCGACAAATTCAGCCAATTAAAGATGTGATTACTGGTAATCATTTATTTAATATTTGCTCTCGAAGTACAAAAATTTTACCCCAACTGCCAACAAAAATTAGAATGTTAGGAGTGGCAAGTTATAACTTTTTACTTGTAGCTTCTGGGGCGTCTATTGGTGGTGTTGAAGCTACACCAAGAATTTGGGACATTGCTGCATCTTGGGTAATTGCAAAGGCAGCAGGAGCAATTTGGATACCATTACGATCAGAAGATATTTTTCCTTTAAAAATAGGCAAAGATTATTTGAGTCATCCTTTTCCGACTTTGGTTGTAGGAAATGAAGAATTAGTTCCCTATTTTTCAGCTATAGTTGAACCTTTAATAAAATAAATTCAAGGTCAGATAGAGAATTTTTAGAGCAAGTTATTTTAATTAAGTAGGTAAGTTTAATTATCTGTAGAAGAGTAGTAGATATTCAAAATGGTGAAAACTTACTGATAACTTGCTTCTAGGTTCTTTTTCAGATATTGCACATCAATAAGCAGTTTTAAATTTGCGAAGTTATTCTGGTGGGCAACTATTAGCGAAGGAGGAACCTGCATCTAAATTGGGTAAAATGAATTTATGAGGGTTAAGCATTTTTCCAGTTTCCCCTATAAAATGAACTATGGCAAAAACTATCGCATCTACATCAGTTTCGGCAGCTTGTTGGGAAATACTGAGAGATTCACTAATGTAGTCTGTAAGATATTGAATATCGGGTTCTTAATAATAGTGAGCTAGAATGACAGCATTTAATTCTTGCTTGAGGTTGGCGATCGTATACTTTCATGTAACAAAGCTACATAATTCATCAAGAACTTACAGCGCTTTTGCTAAAATATGACTTCACTTCAAAAACAAAATCTTGTAGGGAATAATTGGCGTTTGCCGAGTATTCATTAAGATATCTCCCCTACTGTGATCTACTAATCATGAAAACCGCGGTAATGCATCAAGAAAGCGTGGGAAAATTTATCAAGTCATGCCAACGACTGGGAGCGATCACTAAACCATATCTTTGTGCTGCTGTGTTACCTTTGTACCTATGAACCCAAATTCAATTGAAATAGCTAACCACCAAGCTAACTATAGCTTCAGTTTGTTCCCAGACCTTGGGACATTTATTCTGTCGTTGATGCCCGAGACCCCTCTGTTATCGGACTATGCTATTAGTTGGTTCTAGTTATTGAGTTTGCTATGCCACCAATAATATTTTTGACAACTTTAGGGTCAAACTCGCTCACAGCTATCCCAATCATCGAACTACTTTGTTTGCAGTCGGTTTTTCCTTCTGTGTTAACGATTAATTCTTTGGTGTTGGTGAGTTGAGCTATGAACGATAAAGAAGAGGAATATCTTTCCAATCAAGATAATGAATCAGTAAACCGACAGAATACTTCAACATTTCCACCGACTTTTGACTTACACAAGCTTTTTCGGTGTAGCCTAGCTAAATACTGCCTAACTCTTCTATTTTCTCTTTCGACTCTGGTCATATACGTTTTACTAATAAAAAGTAGGGAGGTTCCATGGAACCTCCCTACAAAGTTTGGGTTGTGACAATGTAGTTTATCAATCTCAAAACGCTGTAAGACAGATAAGACAAGTCTGACAAGTATTAATGAAAACTTGAAAGTGCCTAGCATCAACGCTCTCACTTCTGAAACTAAGAGGAAGTTCTACCTTGAAAGCGACATCAAACTGTCCGCAAGGATACAGATCAAACAAGCTTAATAGAAAGGTTTAACAATACAACGCGACAGCGGGAGTTAAGGTTAGTAAGAAAAACATTATCCTTTTCTAAAAAGTTAAGTAATCACATTGGATCTATATAGAACTTCATGCATCATTACAATGCCACAATTTGTACTTGACCATTAATATGCATGACTACCAGAGTTTTAAAGGAGACTTTTTCAAACTTTTTGCAGCATTGTTTTTCAAAAAATTTTAAAGAAAAGTGCCTTATTGGAGCTTTAAAAAATTGTAAGCTTTTCAGTCCCTGGAGCTGCAAAAAGCTGGTGCGCATAAGTAGATAAGATTTCCCTCTACCAACACTCCTCACCCTCTGCTTTTTGCAGCAAACCCTAACTATTCTATCGGATCAAGAAATCATCAGCACCAATAGCAGGTTGGTCAGTCAGCAAGGCAAACTCACCCCCTTCGCCAAAACCTGGTTCGTTACCATTCTCATTGTAGAATAATTTACCGTTATTGCTATTATAAACAATTAACGCCTCGGAAGTCGCAACATTCTTGGTAACGCTAGCAAACTCAGTTTCTAGACTGAAACCTTCTCCCGACTTGCTCTCAAGAGCAGTAAATGTCTTCTTATCTAACAAAATAATATCGTCATCAGGATTAAAGTCATCAATGGTATCGCTACCTATTGCCTCAACATCAAACTCCTCGTTGGTGGCAAAGATGAACTTGTCTTTACTTGCCCCACCAATCAAAAAGTCGGAACCTTGACCACCGTTAAGTTTATCGCGACCTTGACCGCCAATTAATGCATCGTTTCCAGGACCACCAAAGAGATAATCATTTTCAGTACGACCTTCTAGAAGGTCATTACCATCTTTACCATAGAGATAATCAACACCAGGGCCACCAATAATCCTATCATCTCCATCATTTCCACTGATAGTGTCTTGACCCTGGCCGCCAGATATTAAATCTGAACGCATGGAACCAGTAACTCGGTCATTACCTCCCTTAGCTTGGAAACCATCAGGATAGTCTTCCAGGGTACTTGGTTGGATTTCGTAAACGTCATCCTCACTACCTAATTCTTCTTGTTCTGTAGGAGAAACTTCAGATCCTAAAGGTAGAGCATACTGCAAACCAAAATTGCTGAATAGCTCGTTCTGTTCCCGAGGTAGCAAGTTTGAATCAAAATAGCGTTCATAGATTTCGCCGTAGTTACCAACAGCTTTAATCACGTTGGGAACAAAATCATTCGGCAGTCCCAGCACTTTACCGATATTTCCTTCGATACCTAAAAACTGACGGACCACTGGGTCAGAATCATTATTAGGATCATCATCCAGATTATTGGCCATTAAGCGCTTGATGTTCTTAGAAGTAATATCATATTCTTCTGCTTGAACTAAAGCATTAGTTACCCAACGAACTACATCTGACCACTCTGACTGATTTTCATCTATAATCAATCCTAAGGGTTCTTTGGAAAGAATATCATCGAGAATTTTATGCTCCTTAGGATTAGATAAATTCTGAACGCGCCCGTTGAGAATGGTCATATCTGTGATAACGGCATCTATATCACCATCATCATAGGCAGCAAACATTTCATCGTTGGTAGTAAATTCTGCTGGTATAATATCCCCACCTAACTCAGTTATCGTATCCTGAATATTTTGTAAACTAGTAGCTCCTTCTAAAACTCCAACGCGACGACCGTTGAGAGCAGGTAACACAGTAATACCGCTATCATTGCGAACTAATACTCCCTGCCCGGTATAGAGATAAATTGGACCAAAGTCAATGCCCAAACTAGCATCCCGGACTAGGTTATGGGTGATACCCATTGCTGAGATATCGACAACACCATTGGCAGTGTTAGCAAAGCTGTCTTTAAATGACTGAGTCTTGACTTCTAGCTTTTCAGGATCTCCAAATATAGCAGCCGCAATGGCTTTACCTAAGTCAACATCAAAGCCCTCATACTCTCCATTGCTCATTTTTACCGCAAAACCTGGCTCATTGTCTGGAAGTCCTAGTTTTAAGACTCCACGCTCCTTGATTTTTGCTAGCAAGTCGCGATCATCATTGTCTTTAATAACGATATCAATCTCGCTGCCAGAGAATGGAGGAGAATAGAGAAAACCACCATCACTCCATAGTGAATTGCGATCACCTTCTATTCCCGAAAAGTGGCGATCGTAAATTTCGCTGTAGTTACCTACTTGATTAATGATATTAACTGCAAAATCATTAGGCAGTCCCAGGGTTTCACCCAAATTTCCTTCTATACCCAGGAACCGACGAATTCCTAAACTAGAGTCATTAGTGGGATTATCATCTGTATTCAGGGCAATAAATTCAGCGATATTTTGTGAGCTGATGCCAAACTCTTCTGCTTGAATGGGAACATAACCTGCCCACCGGACTACATCTGCCCACTGGGAGTCATTTTCTGGTAAAGCTAGAGAAATAGGTTCTTTAGATAGTTCTACATCTAATAGACGGTGATTTTCTGGCTGGGATAGTTGGTCTAAGTTCTCTAATATTAAGGAGCGATCGTGAGAATAGGCATCTACTTCACCGGCATCATAAGCTGCTATCATTTCCTCTGCAGTTTCAAATAGTTTAGGTGTAAACTTGATGCCCTCAACCTCTAGTTGATTTTGTAAATTGATTAATGCCGTTGTACCTTCTATCACTCCTATTGTTTGCTCGTTAAGGTGTGAAACATTTGTAATATCGCTGTCATTAGGAACGATAACAGTTTGATAGTCAAACAAGTAGGTCGGTGCAAAATCCACATTTAATTCTCCATCCCGTCCCAATGTTGCAGTAATACGTTGCGCTGCCAAGTCCGCCTTGCCGTCTGCTACCAGTTCAAAAGATTTAGAGAATTTACTGGTAATAGACTTAACTTTGCTAGCATCCCCAAATACAGCTGCAGCTATAACCTCAGCAAACTCTAGGTCAAATTCATTTCCCGAACCCGAAATTGCAACTTTAATCTGACCTCGTTTGATAATGTCATCCAGGATAGTTGTTTCGGGGTTTGCCACGCTGTTTAATTTCGCTTCCTGAGGCTTAATTTCAATAGATGCCTTACTCTTTTCTGGGGTAGTTTTGACTTTAGGTTCGTCTACGAGTTCGACGATATCTGCTAATTCGGCAAAGTTATTGTAAGTTTTTCCATTGTTTTGAATTAGGGCAATTTCTTCTCCCTTAAATTCAAGAGTACCTACAACAACCTTAAAGTCTTCGAGGGAATTTGTTTTAAACCCACTGCGGGATATTTGGATTTTATCCCCTTGAGTGGGGTCAAAATCTATAATCAGATCACCTTTGTCGCTGGGTTTTTGGAAGTAAAAGACGTCTGCACCTTCACCGCCTCTAAGTAGGTCAACTCCAGGACCGCCATTAAGGATATCCTCTCCCGCTTCACCTACTAACCAGTCGTTGTCTCGGTTCCCTTTCAGAATGTCATTACCCTTACCACCTTCTAGTTGGTCATTTCCACTATTCCCTTCTAGTTGGTCGTCTCCTGTATTCCCATCCAGGAAGTCGTTACCTGGACCACCTTTAATAAGGTCGTCTTCTGAACCCCCAGCAATGACATCATCGCCAGCGTTGCCTTCTAAAACATCCTCGCCAAAGTTCCCTTCTATCTCGTCGTTACCCTTTCCTCCTTGAATGGTATCCTTGCCCTGACCACCCATGAGCTTATCGTCTCCTCCCTTTCCCTTGAGCATATCGTCACCGTAACTACCCAAGAGTTTGTCATTCTTTTCTTGACCAGCAATCTCATCATCGCCAAAACTTCCGGTTTCTTCAATGCCATTCTTGGTGGCATTGTTGTTACCTTTGTCATTATCGGTAATTTCTAGAAATGCTGTTTTCGCCATGGGGTCTAATGCATAACCATTCCCTACATATTTCAGGTTAATAGTGACGCTTTCTGAATTTTCAGAAATCTTATCGTCTAATACCTTTAAGTCTATAACTGCTTCCGTTTCTCCAGGTTCAAAGTTTATTTCTCCAAACAAGCCATCTTTGTTCTGATAATCTTGTCCTAGAGTGGCAGTACCGGAGATAGTGTAGAGGATTTTTAATCCTTGGGGTGGAGCTGCTTCGCCCAGGGTAATAATAAATTGCCCGTTCTTGTCTTTTCCTTCCTTGACTGTATCGCTAGCAACGACTTTCACTATGCGGTCTTCGTTGAGAGCGTGTTCAACTAAGAAGGTGTCGGCATTTAGTATTTCCTTGAGTTCGGTTTGAGCTTCTCCCGCTGTAATTTTACCCTCGACCAGTTGTTGGGTTAAGTCCGGTAAGATGCTGTAAACCTGTTTTTTGATTGGGTTGATACTTGGCAATACATCGTCAACCGAGCTTGATAATGCTTGTTCTACTAACTTATCAATGAGGTTATTGCTTTGAGTGACTAAGGTACTTAGGGCAGCGATGGTTTTGTTATTAACTGAAAGATCTAATTCCTCGGTTAATTGGTTGTAGAATTTCTGTAGGTCTTGTTTTTTACTCAAGTCGAAACTTTCGACTGTTTTTAAGACCTTACCTAGAGCATTAATGACCTGAATTTGACCATCTGATTCTGTATAATATGCTGCTTCTAGGAAGGTGGTGCCGTTGAGTAGCAGGTTCATTATTTTGATGTGACCAGAGGTAATCTCTATTCCGCTATCGTCCCCTTCTCCAATGGCACTATAAGGATCGAATTTCTCTAATGGTTGGGATAGAGACTCTAGGGAAAATCCGGATATTTTGTTGAGTAGCCTTTCTACTTGTTTTTCCTTTATTCCCTGACTGGATAAGACTGCTTTGAGGGTTGTGAGTGGAGTAGTGCTGGTATATTCTCCTGTGGCACTTATCTGAGAAATTAAAGGTATTTCCCCAGGTAGTCCGGTGTTGGTATCAATACCACCAATAACAACGACTTGAGCTTCTTGAGCGTCAACTTCTCCGTCTCCATTACGATCTAACTCTTCCAAGTCAAAGGGTAAACTATATTCTCCATTGCTGTCAGTGTTGGTTTGAGTTTCTCCCTTATCCAGTTGGAAGTTGCTGTTAGTATCAATAAAGACTGTCGCATTTGCTAACGGTCCGTTGGAGGCATTGCCTTGCTGTATTTGTTCGTATGAAATATTCTCTATTCCAAAGACAATTTTTTTGCTATTGTCACGTTTGTTCGTAATCTCCTTACCAGTTGAGGTATCAGTAATAATATAATCACTCTTAGCCCCGGACAAGACTAAGAGATCATTGCCTTCACCACCGTTAATGGTATCATTGCCGCTACCTGGGTAAATGGTATCGTTGCCTTCTCCACCATCAAGATAATCGTCCCCTGTGCCGCCATAGAGAATATCATTGCCGACACCACCAAAAATAAGATCGTTGCCAGAATCACCTTTTAAGGTGTCGTTACCTTCTCTACCATAGAGGATATCATCACCCTGATCACCTACTAAAGAATCGTTACCCTTACCTCCATCTATTTCATCGTTTCCATCACCCCCATTTAGATAGTCATCACCTTGACCACCTTCGAGCTTGTCACTATCCGATTCCCCATAGAGATGGTCATGATCTTCACCACCTTCAAGCTTGTCACTCCCACTTCCTCCCCTTAAGGTATCTTTGCCAGACTCACCTTTGAGTACATCATTATCATTACCACCATGAAGTTCGTCATTTCCCATTCCACCTTCAAGGACATCGCTTTTATCTTCACCATAAAGTTTGTCGTTACCACTTCCACCTTTGAGTTGATCTCGCCCGTTACCCCCATAAAGTTGGTCGTTACCACTTCCACCATCAAGCATATCGTTTCCATCTTCACCATATAGGCGGTCATCATGATCATTACCATAGAGGAAGTCGTTATCCCTTTGGCCATGAAGGTAGTCGTGGCCGGCACCCCCTTCAAGTTTGTCTTCATCATTTCCGCCTTTAAGAGAGTCGTTGCCGACACCTCCCATTAGATGATCCTTACCGTTGCCACCATCAATAGTATCATTTCCACCCTGGCCATCATATTCTTGGTTGCCGTCACCAAGCGATACATTCTGAGGTAAATTGGGATCATTTTTTGTGTATTCTATATTAGTCACTTGTCTGACTGTCTTAGTAACCCATTTTACTATGTGATCTAGAGGCCAAGGCAACCACCCGTCTTGTACTTGTTTGTCGACCCAATCCACGACCTGCCGAACACCAGTCTCAAAAATATTGCTGACTAGGCTAATGCCTTGATTCCAGGCGTTTCCTAGTGACTTGAAGGTATCTGACACATATTCGACAGTATTATTCCATTCTTGTGCAATAAAATCGGCTACCTGTTCCCCTAGCTTATTTACTTCATTTATTGCAAAGTTAACTAAATCCCCAATTCCATTCTTTATCTCACCTAGTGATACTTCAAAATTAAACAGTGGGCTATCAAGTTCCAACTGTGAACCTTCCAATGTCCCGTTTGAACGAATTGTCAGATTGGCATATGTATCAGATAGAAAAGTCCAATCCGGGAAATCCAGTACTAAACCAGTTGTCAATTTAAACCCCTGACCATCTTGAGTTATTTCAGCCTTTAATTTTTGACCCAAGAATTCGAGCTCACCCTTTGCTGTGGCGACATTGTTTAGTTTGCCAATTTCCACATCCGAAAGTTTGAGGGTGCCATTTAGCAAGCTTAATTCCTTAACTTTAATACCAGACGTAGAAAAGTCGAAATCAGCTTTAGCCAAGTTAATTCCGAAAAATTCAAGCTGACCATCACCTCGGAAATATGCCTCACTTGGACTAACTTTCAGGTCTAAATTCAAGTCAGTATCTTTCCCATTGGGAACGCCAGATATCTTAACAACTCCCAAGATATCAATCTCAGGTATTTTCAGAGAACCTTCTAAACTTGGATTACCCGAGAATGGATTCATGTTAAAATTGAAGGTTCCTTCCTTGCTCCCAACCCTCACTGCAGCATTAAATCCAATCCCCTGTTCTAAAGTCCTTTCAAGAACTTCTGTCTCAACAGGGACAATTTTAATCAACGGATCGAGTTCTTCATCGTCATCAGGACCATCAATGGAAACAACTGAAATCGGAACAAGATCACTAAAGCTATTAAACAACCCTGTCACTTCGTCAAGAATGGGTACATTATCCAATTGGTTTATCAGATAAGAATTTATTGGCCCTGTTATCATATCAACTAAGCCAAGTGGCTCGTTGAGAGTTAACTCTATAGCAAATTTCTGAGGATCTGTAATATCAACTAAGAAAGCAGCGTCAAAATCATAGTTGCCAAACTGTAAGTCTCCAACAAATCCAACATTGTCAATAAATGGTGGAATATAAGTCGCCCCAATTTGAACGCCTAGTTCCCTTAATTCACTATCCGGTAGACCAAAGGGATTTTTCCAAACTCCATCTGCATCAATATTAAATTGCCCAGTGAGGGATTTGGGATCAATTTCCAATCCACCAATAAGTGTTAATGGAGGTTCGTTCTTTTGAACTGGATCATAGCCTTCTAAGGTCATTCCGCCATCAATTCCGAAATTAGGAATAGGATTTGTTGCACTCATTTCTAATCCCAATGCAACATCTTTCAGTGTGGCCTTAAAATCTCCTATAGAAATCAAGGGAACATCCCCTGCTAAAATCCCTGCTAAAGAGAGATCTTCCTTGCCAATTTCTAGTGCTACACCGACATTATCTACTCCTAAATAATCATTGATAAATTTAGAAACGTCATCGTTCTTGTTTGCAAAATTGACATTGCCTTCCAAGCTAAACCCATCGGAGAAAGATAAACTAGTCTCATCTAACTGGAATCCATCTAGACCTGGAATATCCCCTAAGATGGAATTCAAATTTAGAGGACCAAACTCATATTCAAACTCAAGTCCGTCTTTAAAATCAATATCAAAGTTCTTATCATTCAACAACCCACCAATGCCTAATGACTCTGTTGTCAACTCGAACTCAGGTTTTGCTAGAACAAGCTGAGTTCCAGGTTTATTCTTGTCCCCATCACCCAAAACTATCTCGGCAATCTTATTAACTGCGTCCTCAACGAAACTAAGAGAATTAAAACTATCGCCAATTAAACCATTCAAATCGAAGGTAACATTGTCCAGATAGGTAATAGAAATCCCTTGACTTGATAAAGATAAACTTGCATTCCCAATGCTGTTGATCGTATCACGAATATTGGAGGGTAAAGAAACAGAACTTGGCAGTAAACCGACCAATAGATTAATCAGTTGTTTGGGAGAAAATTCGCTAACAGATAGTTCATAATTTCTATTCCCTGTCTCATCTGTGGCATATCGTAAACCGGGATGACTGACCGTTAGAGATTGAGACATAACATTCTCACCCAAGCCTAACGTAGAAAGAAGGCTATTAATAGTACTGGAAATATTGAGTTCACCTACATAAGTGACACCAAATCCATTATCATTTAATTCAATATTTAAGTTTGCCAAACCACCCAAAGTCGTTAGCAAATCTTGTGCAAATCCTGGTAGTTCTGTTCCCGCAATAGTCTTGAAGGCATTTGTCATCTTCGTGGCATCAAGCTCTGGCAAACCGAACTTAAATCCACTCAGTTTGGGAATTTTCTTCTGAGCGCCACTCACTTTGGAGCCAATCTCACTGACATCAAAACTGAGGTCAAAAACTTCCCCGTTAAAATCACCAGCAAAGCTTAATTTTTTGGTATTATTTTTCTTCTCAAATTCTATTCCCGGTTGAGCCAGCACTAGCTGAGTCCCTTCAGTAGCTGGGTCACCATCTCCTAAGAATGTTTCAGTTACTGTATTAGCGGCATCTTTAAGGAAATCATTGTCGCTAATCATACCAACTATGTTGTTGACATCTAAGACGACATTATCTAGATAGGTAATCCCAAATCCTTGGTTGGATGCCTGTATATTAACCTTACCCACTTTGTTGAGCTGCTCTTGGATGTTATTGGGTAATTCAACTCCCAAGGTATCACCCAGAAATTCTATAGCTTCTGTGGGAGAAAATTCACCAATGGAGGCTGCATAAATTTTCTTCCCTGTATCGTCTTTAGTAACTCGTAAACCAGGATTTGTTACACTTAGGGAATCAGACAAGACATTCTCACCCAAGCCTAAGGTAGAAAGAAGGCTATTAATAGTACTGGAAATATTGAGTCCACCTACATAAGTGACACCAAATCCATTATCATTCAATTCAATATTTAAGTTTGCCAAACCACCCAAAGTCGTTAGCAAATCTTGTGCAAATCCTGGTAGTTCTGTTCCCGCAATAGTCTTGAAGGCATTTGTCATCTTCGTGGCATCAAGCTCTGGCAAACCGAACTTAAATCCACTCAGTTTGGGAATTTTCTTCTGAGCGCCACTCACTTTGGAGCCAATCTCACTCACATCAAAACTGAGGTCAAAAACTTCCCCGTTAAAATCACCAGCAAAGCTTAATTTTTTGGTATTATTTTTCTTCTCAAATTCTATTCCCGGTTGAGCCAGCACTAGCTGAGTCCCTTCAGTAGCTGGGTCACCATCTCCTAAGAATGTTTCAGTTACTGTATTAGCGGCATCTTTAAGGAAATCATTGTCGCTAATCATACCAACTATGTTGTTGACATCTAAGACGACATTATCTAGATAGGTAATCCCAAATCCTTGGTTGGATGCCTGTATATTAACCTTACCCACTTTGTTGAGCTGCTCTTGGATGTTATTGGGTAATTCAACTCCCAAGGTATCACCCAGAAATTCTATAGCTTCTGTGGGAGAAAATTCCCCTGAAAATTTATAACCCGTAGGATTCTGAGCCGTTCCTTCAATGATTAAAGTAGGATTTGTAGCACTAATCTGTTGAGTAATGGGGGTTAAGTTAAGTCTCGTGAGAATTTCGTTTATCTGAGTAGTAATATCTAGTGTCCCATTGTAGGATGCGGTGATTTTATCTTCCGTTTCCGTAAGTGACACATTAGGGAAAGGGTTATTCTTATCGATCCATATTTGAGCGAATGGGGGAAGTCCAGATACTAAAAAGTTACCAGTATCTAATACTGAAGCATAATCTGCTAAACTTTCTGATGTAAAAGCGCGAACAAATTCTCCTTGACCCAAAGTAATTTCTAGTTCCCAGTCACCACCCAAGATAGCATTTCCTGTCAAGTTGGCAGAGGCAGCAATATTAGCTTTGGTTAAACTTTGTACTTTTGACAGAAATTCTGTTCCTGTATTTTCTGCAGCTACTTGACAACCATAGATCAGTAAATTTGCTGAGGGAACTTCGATAAACCACTTTTGTAGGTCTTCACCATATTTATCTAGAGTTTCTAAGCTTAGTTGAGTATTTCCTAAGTATAAACATCCAGGGGAACCATGGGACAAAATGTGTAGAGTTTCAACCCCTCGATAGTTCCGTAAAACCTGAGTAATTTGTTGAACACCATCCCTATCTGGGTTTAAAACTACCCCATAAATACCAGGTTTAATACTATGAAGTAACTGTTGATAGTCATCAACACCCTTATCTATTACTACAAGTTCACGAGCATTAGATATCAATGCCTCAGCATAACTAACTTCTTTTGAGGAGTATGAGCAGAAGGAAGTAATGCTTTTATCCCATACAGTTAGAGACGGTTGCTTATTCATAACTTTACTTGAAAACAAAATTTGTTGTTTTTTGAAAAAAATATAACCTTAAAATTTCCCACTTAACTTCACAATTGAAATAAGTGCTTAGGAATTAAACTTTTCCTGATTTATTAAATCAAAATGAAATAGCAATAGTCAAGAGTTTCATCAAAATTGTTTTTATTAGTACAAACAGTATGAAATAGTAGAAAAAGTAAAATGTTACTAAAATCATGAAGTATTATTAATAATTATGACATTAAAGAGTTGTGCTTCAAAATATCCCTTGACAGCATGGGATTCCGAGCTATTGAGAGAGTGACTCGTATTTCTCTGTTGGACAGTGCTTAACTGGGTAGGAATTACTGCAGCACAAATGCCTGAAGAGAACTTAGAAACTCCTGAAATAGCTCAAAGCCTCAAAAAAAATTTGGGTCTGGACAGTCGTAAATAGTCAAATGTCAGGAATTATTAAGTTTGTTATAGGCGATCGCTGGGCTGTGACCTTGACAATATTATGGCAGATGATTGAAGGTTGAGCTTGTTTTCTTTATATTAGACCTCTCCAAAATAGAAATTAAGGTAAAATTGTAGTGCCCAATTATATATATGCTGTCCCCAAATGAATAATGTATTAGAATATATTTATAATCATCCATCCATATACAAAAAGGATTATTGGTATTACAGATAAACAACTAATAAAATTAATAGAAAATGCTCAAAAAGTTGAAGACAAAAAAAGACAGGCGATCGAAGAAAGAAGAAAAAAGATTAATTAAGGCAGGAGGAGTCAGAAAAAAGTATTTAGGCAAGGCGGAAGAGATAATTTTGACATTATATTATTTGCATCATGTACCAACATTTCAACTGTTAGGAGCAATATTTGGAGTTAGTGAATCAACAGCAAATAATATTTTTCAGGCTTTGGATCAATATTTTGAGGGAATTATTACCATCTAGTTTACTAGAGGAATTCTCGGGAAAAGAAAACGAATATTTATGGATAAAAGAAGCTTTAACAGAAATAGAATTGATAGTTGATAGTACAGAACAGGATATATTCAGGCCAAAAAATGATGAAAAGCAGAAAAAATATTACTCAGGAAAGCAAAAAAGTCATAGGTTAAAAAATCAAATAATAATCACAGATAATGGAAAAGAAATAGTTGATGTAATAGTAGGAGAAAGAGGTCCAAAGAGTGATATAATTTTATTCAAAAAACCACAAAAAAAGTTTGATGAATAACAAAGATTTCAAGGAGATACAGGTGATCAAGGTGGGAAAAAAATTGACACGCCAAAGAAAAAAAAGAAACCATAAAATGTCATACAAAGTAAAGAAAGAGAATCAAAAAAAAGCTCAAAAAAGAATATTTGTAGAACATGTAATAAGACTGATAAAAATATTGAAAGTGGCACGAGAAAGATTCAGATTAAAAGAGAGTAATTATGAAAAAGTAATTTTAACAATATGTGGTTTAGTGAGATTAAGAGATTAAGCACTAATGTTAACATAAATTCTAACTTTAGGTCTAGTAAAAAGCAAGAAATAATTACATAAAAATGCTAAATAATTAACAATAACTATCTGTAATACTATAAATATCATAAAAAATGACTATCTGGAGGAGCTGGCGATCGCTCTGGAGAAGATAGTTACAGTAAGGGAAGTGATAATTTTTGGAGATGTCTATTATTTCCCAACAATTCTAACAGATTAATAAGAAAATCCAGAAGCTAGATGAAAACACGCAGCTGAAAAATTCGGCGTCAGTACAACTTCAATTTTTAAGGCTATCAAAAAAAATGAAAATAACCAGAAAAAAAGAAGTACGTTATCGCGCAAAGTAGTAGATAATAATGGATAAAATATTATCAGAATTTACTGAAATTAATCAAAATATATGGAAGTAAAAGTTTAGTATTTGTTTTGGAGTCAGGATTTGAATGATTTCTAAATTGTATTTATGTGTGATCAAAAGTTGATGTGTGGTCAAAAAGAGGGAAAAAAATTTCTGGAGATAGGCAAGGAAAGAGGGGAAAAAGAGAAAATTTAGTCCCTGGTAGAAGAAAAATAAAATAAAGATTTAATCCCACCAATGATATTCACGGGAAGTTTGAATGCAGAAGGTTTTGAAGGCTGGTTATATAAAGATATTTATTACTATCATTAACCATCACATTAGTTTGGATTATAAATAATGCACTAATTCATCAAAAAACATTGATTAAACAAATAGTTTAAGTGAATGTCATCAGGTCATATTCCTCCCTAATTCTTCTCCTGATTTGAAGGATATTGAACATAATTTTAGTGCCTTAAAGAGAGCCAGAATTTATATTCCTTCAAATACAGCCTTAAAGTCATCCATGATTATTGTATCGCTTAATGTTTTATTCTTAAGTTAAATGACTATAAAACTAGAATGGGATTAAAAACTATTACGGGAAAAGTAATAAATATTAAAGGAATCAAGGGTAAGGGAACTAAACAATGGGAGTATAAATATTTGTGTTTATATGGGTTAGATAGAACCAAATGTAGGAGAAAGTTTTTTATATAATTTTAGTAATTTAGATAATTTTTTTTGGGGAATATTTTCGCAAGTATTTCCCCACAATTATCCTAATAATTTACATATAATTTAAGTAAATAATGCTAGATTTTATCAACCATTAAAATTAACAATTACTGATAATATTATTCTCATATATTGACAAATATATTGTCGAAAATGTAACCAAACATAGAGGTTATAATTAGCAATAAAACAAAAAAATAAGTAGATAATATTTGGAGATTTATCAGACTTTTTGAGAAAATATTTAAGGAAATTATCCTAAATATTAACCAGATTTTGTAGCTTCATTAACAGGGTAGCAGTTTGTCATTAAGGCTTTAGAAAAAGTAGGTATAATTAACAAATTTAATTGGTCTACTCCGGCTGGGTAAGCAAGTTATCAATAATGGTAGTATAGTGTAGCATTCTATCCTCATGATCAAATGATTACCCTCATCGAAGCAATCAGTTTCAAACAACTCCTCAACACTATGACCATCAATACACCGAACCAGTGGCAAGGTATTTCAAACTTTTTTGGAAGAACTACTGGTCTCTGAACTATGGCCTTGAGCAGTTGTGGTTGAAATAATTTGCCAGCTCATAAGGTTAAGGGCATCTCTGAAGCTATTGAGGCTGTGGGTACGAGATTAATTTATCTATCTCCTTACTCTCCTCAATTTAACCCCATTGAACAATGGTGCTAAAGTCTTAAAGCCCATTAAAAAATGGCCACAGCTCGTGAACAATTAGAATAGGCTATCGCTACTTTGATCGATTTAGTTACTCCTAAAATGTTACGCAATTGGTTTACTCACTGTAGTTACTGTAGTCTATCTTTGTGAAAACTGCTATAAGTTCTATGAAACCTTTTCCTATTCTGAAAGTCAAGCTTTTGGTCCTGTACTTCATTAATTCATTATCACCTTTGCACTTTTTCAAGTCCTACATCAGCTTTTGCCTTCTGTTGCAATAACATCACTGAAGTAATTATAAGTACCAGAGTCAGTGTCTTAGGCATACCTTTACGTT
Organism: Trichodesmium erythraeum IMS101; assembly: GCF_000014265.1. Lineage (NCBI taxonomy): Bacteria > Bacillati > Cyanobacteriota > Cyanophyceae > Oscillatoriales > Microcoleaceae > Trichodesmium > Trichodesmium erythraeum. The sequence continues at coordinate 7,286,823 of NC_008312.1, read as the reverse complement.
GACATTTCCTTATTGTTGCAACTACTCCAAACCTATTCCCTTATAACCCAAATTCCCCGGTCCTAATAAAAAAGACGTAGTGCTGGATAAAGACTTAGGGCTTCTTTGGGAATTTTTTTACGAATTTGTTTTCAATTGGTAACTTTCTCAGGATCATCAGACTGCCATGTTTTTTACTCTTGTTTGATATGATATGTATAATTGTTCTTATTTTATAAAATCAGGAAATATAATTATGTTTGCTGAAGCTACTATCTATTCATCACCTCTACAAAAAGCAATTGACCGTCATCCATTAACTATGACTCCAGATACTCTTCTGTTTGATGTCTTACAAGTAATAAGTCAGTTACAGAATAGTTGTCTTTTGCCTAATTTGAGTATATCTAAAAATCAAGTCTATCCATCAATATTATTAAACCCAATAAATACAAAATGTGTTTTAGTAGTTGAGAATAAACCTGTTCAAGAGACTCCAAAGCAGAATATACAAGTATCTTTATTAGGAATATTGACTACTACTGATATTGTCAAATTAATTTCCGCTGGTAAAGTTAATAACTTAGAAAGTTTATCAAAAAAAATATATCTTGGAGAGGTCATGAAATCCAATATTATTACTCTCAAAGAATCAGAAGACCAAGATTTATTTACAGCCTTGTCTTTGTTCCGAAAATATAAAATTAGTCATATACCAGTACTAGATAGGAAAAACCAAATCGTTGGTGTTGTGACACCAGAAAAAATTCGTCAAGTGCTCCAACCTTCTAATATTCTTAGATTAAGACGGGTAAATGAAATCAAAAATGATTGTGTAACAGTTACAATTTCTGCAACAGAATCACTATTGCAAGTTAGTAAACTGATGTCAGAATACAAAGTGAATAATGTGATTATTACACAGAAGAAAAAACTGAAAACACAAAATAAAAAAATTGAAGAACCTATTGGTATAGTTACTCAAGATGACATTCTACAAGCTTATTTTCTGAATATGGATTTAGCAAAAATACCTGTCAAAACAATTATGGATACTGAACTGAATTTTGTGAAATCAACAAATTCTCTATGGGATGCTCAGAAAAAAATGTTGCAGGAACAAGTACAAGTATTGTTAGTATGTAGTCAACAAGGAGAATTACTAGGAACAGTGAATCAGGCAAACTTACTACAAGTTGTAGACCCTACGGTAATGTTTGGGTTGGTCAAAAAATTACGAGCTGATGTGAATCAACTACAAGCAGAAAAATTGGAGTTGTTACGCAGTCGGAATGCAGAATTAGAAAAAGAAGTGCAGGCACGAACGGCAGAAATACAGGAGCAGTTAGAGCGTGATCGACTTCTGGCAAAAATTGCTCTCAGGATTCATCAATCTCTTAATCTCAACGAAATAATAAATGCAGCAGTGTCAGAAGTGCAACAATTATTGACAGCCGATCGAGTAGTTTTATTTCAAGTAAAATCTTCAAAAGTAACAAAGATAGTTGCTGAATCAGTAGTTCATAATTGCAGTTCTTGGATGGATAATCAAGCTATAGATGATTACTTAATATCAAATTTAAAAGTAAAGAAAAATAAGACTTATGCAGTTGCTGATATCGATCAAACAGATTTACCTATAGAAGAAATTAGGAGTTTGAAGGAAAAACAGGTAAAAGCTTTCTTGATAGTACCCATTTGTCTAGATGGGCCACTATGGGGAATTATGTGTACCCAAGAATGCTCAGGCACGCGACAGTGGCAAGCATCTGAAATTGATCTATTAAAGCAATTAGGAACTCAGTTAGCGATCGCTATTCAACAAGCTCAACTTTATCAACAAGTACGAATTCTCAACACAGACCTAGAAAGACAAGTACAAGAGCGCACTATAGAATTGGAAGAAAAAGTCAAAGAATTAGAACAACTTAATATTCTCAAAGATGATTTTTTAAGTACTGTTTCCCATGAATTAAGAACACCTCTATCAAATATGAAAATGGCTATTCATATGCTGAAAGTATTTCCTATTTCAGAAAAGGGTCAAAAATATTTGAATATTTTAGATACAGAGTGCAAAAGAGAAATTGAATTAATTACTGATTTATTAGATTTACAACATTTAGAAGTGAGTAAAAAATCTATTGCTTTAGATATAATAGATTTAACAACTTGGCTTCCTACTATTGTAGATCCTTTTAAATCCCGAGCAAAAGAACGGCAACAAATTATCAATAGTAAATATCCTCAACAATTACCTAATATCCGTTCTAATAATAATAGTTTAGGGAGGATTTTAGCAGAAATTCTAAATAATGCTTGTAAGTATACCCAAAATGGTGGTGTAATTAAATTTTCAATAGAAATCAACCAGCAAAAAAGTAGCAACAAGAGTCTCTCAGAAACACTTTATAGCATCAAATTTATAGTTAGTAATCCATCAGAAATTCCTGAATCAGAATTACCTAAAATATTCAATAAATTTTATCGAGTACCTAATGCAGATCCTTGGAAACAAGGCGGAACAGGTTTAGGTTTAGCTCTAGTAAAAAAATTAGTAGAACAGTTAAATGGTAATATAATTGTTAAAAGTAGTAATGGTTGGACAACTTTTACAGTGGAATTACCGAGTTAGGAATTCATCAAATTATGATTTCTCATATTTACAGGATTTATACACCACAATAATAAACAGGCTTTTGATGATCTAATTATTGTCTTTTAAAATCATAAAATTTCGTGAATTAACCTAGTTTATGCTTAGCCATAATTTTCTTTTAGTTAGTAATTTTTTGATTTTTTATACATATTATATTATCAATTAATCATCGTAGCAGGGTCAGTTTATCTTAAAAATTATTGACAAATAGTATTTTGTATTATCCTAATTTTCAATTCTTATGAAAGGTTTTGAGATTAATTTAGTTATAAAAGTACATTCCAATTATTAAGGAAGAAAACTGATAATATAAAAATTATTTGATATTTATAATTCCTGCAAAATTTTCTATTGCAAGCAGGTAATAAAAATATTGATTTGTCAATAAAATTTTAGATGATCTTGCCCTAATAATGGTAGTAATATGCATTTTTGTTATAGGATTAACAATATTATTTTGATTTGTTTTTCTGTTATATTTTTTATTCAGAATATAAGCTAATTATAAGAAAGTAAATATTTTATATACAATCAAAAAAATAATTAAAAATATATCTATTAATCTCAAAAAAATCAGGAAAAAAACCTTATTTTAGTTATGAGTAATTCTTAGTTTAGTTAAGCACTTAGATTTTATTGTTCCTCGTTTTGCTGCCTCAGTATTATTAGATGTTTAGAAAATTATTGCTCTAAAAATATTATAAAATATCTGGTAAAAGTTTGATAAACTTTAATGGCAAACAGATAGGAAAATTAAAGCAATATAAAAATCATCCCTTATTAAAAGATTTAATAACTGCTGCTCAAAAAATTAATGGAGAACCTTTATATTTTGAAAGTTTAGGAGAACATCCCCGGTTATCCAGTTGTGGAGAGACAGAACCAAAGAATATAGGTAAAAAAATTAGGGTCTAAGTGGTCATAATATCAAAGTTAGAATTAAACAAAAGAAAGAATGGAGTAGTATTATTTTTAAATTAATAGGATTTGATGATTATAACAATAACATACTTTTTCAAGGCAATTTAGGTTATGTTACAGAATACTTTGATGCTAATATTTTTGTAACATATATTCAAAAAGGTGACATCTTTAACCTTGATTCAGATAATGAGATTCTCAAGGCTATTAATAATGCTTTGCGTTAATAATATAGAAAATTTAGAAAGAAGGATGTGGTTATTTTTTCTGTTACAAAAATGTTGAGCTGAGTCGACTAATACTTGGTTAAAAATAGTAATCACGATCTGCAATTTTCGATATAGGCCTCTAAAGAATAGCCAGTAACTGAAGAAACGATTAGGGTGTTGTTTTTCCTTTTGTGATTAAGTCAGTGGCCAAAAGTCCACCCTACTACTGTAACCCCTAGTGAATGGGCTAAGGTCTTCGTCAGGAATATGGGTAGGCCATTGATCAAAGTAACTTGAGACCCTGTAGTTGGGGTAACTATCTTTTAGTTTTTATTAGGACTCCAGAAACCAGCAATATTATTACCCATTACCTAATGTCACAAAACAGGCACCTGTAAGAGTCTCTAAATCTACAATTACATTTTTGCATCATTTTATTTGAGTCAGCCATTCTCTTATTTTTTCTCAATACTATAAATTAGTAATTAAGGTTGTTAAGAATTAAACAAAAAAAACGCTAAAACTCTAATTCACGCAATTAGTTTATAGTGTTTTTCACTTCCCATGCTGAAAATTTTATATAGTAAGATTTTGAATATTTTTACCGAAAAATTGGGTTTAAAGCCTTGCCCGCCCATCGGACAACTTTCCATGCTATAATTAATAATGATTTGAATATCCGCCTTGTGTCACAAATACTGTAGAAAATAAGATTAGGTCGAAACTCCTTCAGTTGAGAGTAAAGCAAGGTAAGCTTTCAGGTCAATGAGAACTTCACACTTGAAAGCACTAATAAAGACCAACAATATTTTTTGGTAAGTCGCCCTCAGGCATTCCGAGACTTTAAATGGACGGGTCGGCCAGTCTAAGACTACCCCAAAGGTAGCAACAGTCTGGGAAAAGTCAAACCGTCATTGAAATATGGCTCGATAGGAATTCTCGTTCCTAACAGCCGGGGAGGATGAAAATTATCCCCATCCCAACAACTCTATTGTAGTAAATAGCTGCATTAAAGGTGCGTTTAGGCAAACAAATACAACAGCAAAATTCTAATTTTAGGGATTGGTCATGGCCACTATGGCCAATTTTACCCCTATATCCCTATGGACAACGGCGGACATTAAGAAAAGAAATAGTTAAAGATACAATATGGACTTTTGACCAACTTCAGGGTATCTTCTATGTTACTGTGCCAATTAGGATGACAGTGGTCAGAATGAACGGAGGCGGTTTATTTATCTATGCCCCAATAGCGCCAACGCGGGAATGTATGCGCTTTGTCAATGAATTAGTAGAAAAATATGGAGAAGTTCGCTACATTATTTTACCAACTATTTCTGGCTTAGAACATAAGGTATATGTGGGGCCATTTGCCAGAAAATTTCCCACGGCGGAAGTTTTTGTCACGCCCAACCAATGGAGCTTTCCTTTAAATTTACCTCTAAGTTGGTTGGGTTTGCCAAGAAACCGTACATATCTGCTCCCTGTTAATAGTAAAGATACACCTTTTGCAGCAGAGTTTGAATATGCGACTCTCGGACCCCTTGATATTGGTATCAAACCTTTTGCAGAAGTAGTATTCTGCCATAGTCCATCCCAAACTTTACTGGCGGTTGACACCATTTTATCTGTACCGGCTGAACCGCCAGAAATTTTGAATTTAGACCCATATCCTTTATTGTTTCATGCTAAGGATGATGTATTTGATGTGGTAGAAGATACTCCCACAAATAGATGTATAGGGTGGCAAAAAATATGTTTATTTGGATTATATTTTCAGGTGGATGCTTTAGATGTAGTTCCAGCTGAGGAAATGTTAAAGAATGTTTGGAAAGCAAGCGATCGCTCGAAGCGTGCATATTTTGGTCTTTTACCGTGGCGCTGGAAGTCTGACTGGCAGAATTCTTTTACACAATTACGACAAGATGGGCGGTTGTTAGTAGCGCCTATATTACAAACTCTGATTTTAAATCGCGATCCACAGCAGGTGATGGAGTGGGTTGAAAAGGTGGCAACTTGGAATTTTCGGCAAGTTATTCCCTGTCACTTTGATGCACCTATTCAGGCAAGTGGGTCTGAGTTTAGGCAAGGGTTTAGTTTTTTAGAAAAGGATAGTGGAGGGTATTTACCAGAGACAGATTTAAAGTTTTTGAGAAATCTAGATGAAGGATTGAAGAAAAGAGGTATTTTACGTTAACTGCCTTTTCTCTGTAGAATTCAAGGGTGGATATTTGTGTATCCCCTCAATAATTGGGGGTAGAGAATGATTCTGCGGGTGCGTGAGCAACTGAAGGAATGGATAATTAATCAACTAGTCACTCATAAACAATGCTAAAGCGCCTCTTTTAAATTAGAACGCTTTAGCAAAAGTATTCTATAAATTTACCAACAAAAATAGTTGTACTGAAATCAGTTATTAGTTAAATCTCTTTTTTGGTCTAATCACGATCATAAAGTCATAATTTGATTTCAGGCCTTCTAAGCTAATTAATTTAAAGTCACCAACTCTTCTGCAGTAGAAGGATGAATACCAATAGTACGGTCAAAGTCTGCTTTGGTTGCGCCCATATTAACAGCGATCGCCATACCCTGAATAATTTCACCAGCATCCTTACCCACCATGTGTACTCCTAAAATTCTGTCAGTATTAGTCTCAACTACCAATTTTACCATGACTTTCTCGTCTGCACCTGTGAAACTGTGGAACATGGGACGAAACTTAGAGCGATAACATTTGATAGAGTCACCAAATTTTTCTCTTGCTGCTGCTTCTGTCAGACCTACTGTTCCTCCTTCAGGTTCTGAGAATACTGCAGTAGGAATATTTTCTAGAGAAATTGATCTAGGAATATTGCCAAATTCCGTATCAGCAAAAGCGCGACCTTGAGCAATAGCAATAGGGGTTAAATTTACTTTATCTATACAATCTCCAATAGCATAAATATTTGCTTGAGTTGTGCGACAGTTGTTACTCACAGCAACTGCACCTCTAAGTGTTTCGACTCCAGCGTTTTCTAAATTTAAGCCTGCTAAGTTTGGTTTACGACCAGTTGCACAGAGGAATGTATCAACTATTAAAGGTTCAGCGTTTTCTCCACTCAAGTGAACTTTTAACCCTTCTGGTACTTTCTCAATTTTTTCCACATTTGTATTTTCCCGGAAATTAATCCCATGCTTTACCATTCCTTCTTGAATATTGCTGGAGATATCCGTATCAAAACCTCGCAAAATTGAATCTCTACGAATAATTTGAGTCACTTCGGTGCCTACTCCATTTAAAATTCCGGCAAATTCAACACCAATATAACCTCCTCCCCAGACTGCCATTCTTTTTGGTTGTTCCTTGAGGTGGAAAATTTCACGGGAAGTAATACTATATTCTATTCCGGGAATGTCTATTTTCTCTGGTTTACCTCCAACAGCTATTAAAATTTTGTCTGCTGTAACTTTGCGATCGCCTACTTCTATTGTATGGGGATCAATAAATTTAGCATATTCTTCTATTATTTCTACTCCTGCTTTTTCAAGGAAACTGATATGTAGTTTATTCAGACGTAAGACTTCTGTATTCACAGCATCTATTAATTTATGCCAATCAAAACTGGGTTCTACTTCACTCCAACCGTAGCCTACCGCATCTTTATAGAAATGAGAAAATCTCGAACCATAAACCATAAGTTTTTTTGGTACACATCCTCTAATGACGCAGGTGCCTCCGACTAGATCATTTTCAGCGATCGCTACTTTTGCTCCATAAGATGCTGCTCTTTTTGAAGACGCTAACCCTCCTGACCCTGCGCCTATTACAAATAAATCATAATCGTATGCCATAATTTAATACCCTTTGATTGCTATATATAACTCGTTGGACAGAATTAATTAAATCATATCATTGCAATAGCAAATGTTGTGGAGCAAAATAGCCGAATGTAGGTAGTATAATTAGTTACACATTGGGGATAAATGTGAAAAATAATCAATTAAGATTGCGGATGAATGATAAAAGTATGAATAAGTTAAGATTATATCTACGACTACAAGGTAAAACAATGACTCAAGTAATTGAAGAAGTTATTGATAGTTTGCCAGAAGTTGTTGTTGAAGCAACTGAACAAGAAAAAATGTTTATCAAATAATTAAAGTCGCCCTATAAGGGCAAGGCGTGAAACCCACTTTTTCAGTTAAGAGCGAGAGTTTGTGATTGCTTTTCTAGGTCATGTTGCCCAAACACTTTGTTTCCTCCTTCCTCCAATATCAATAATAATGACAATAAATCTTTGTGTTTATTTACTTATTTTGCTTAAATTATCACATTTTGTAAACAGTTTTAACTATTGAGGTTCTACTTGGGCAAAAATTTTTTTTAGGTAGGAAGTTTTGTTAAACCAAATTGATTTCTCCAATTGAAATACCAGCTAAATTTTTTTTTCAAATAAGAAACTTATCCACGGCTTATCTAGGTTTACCCCTACTATTTTTGGGTATATTCTAGCATTGTCCCAAATAAATTATATTTCATTAAAACCAACAGTTTGTAGTTGTAATTTTGTTATTAATGAACTCCTAAACTCTGTAAATTTAACTCTTAATATATCAAGAAATATAATTTTTGAAAGTAATAAATATTCTGAATTAATCTGACTCATATCTCATTCATAATTGGGGTGAATATCTAGGAATGAGGTAGCAAAGTTAGAATTAATAATTTAGAATTAATAATTTAGAAGTTTTTTTAATCCATAGTTGCAGACAATAATAATGAGAATTTAGAATTGATAAATAATAATTTAGAAGTTTTTTTATCCATAGTTGCAGATAACAATAATGAGAATTTAGAATTGATAAATAATAATTTAGAATTGATAACTGATAATTTAGAATGCTGAATTGGGTACTTTCTCAGCCAGAGGTTAGTTAATAGCTGAGGGCTAAGTTCTGAAAATCAAATAAAGCAATAGCTGATAGCTGAAGGCTGAATGTTATTTATTAACTAATGAATATATATCAAATTAATTAATAGCTTCACCATAGCCTATTTAGGTTTACCCGCCACTACTGTTGGGTAAACTTTGGCATTATAAAAAAAAATTATCTCATTAAAACCAGCAGTTTTTAGTTGTAATTTTGTAATTAATGAACTTCTAAATGCCACAAATTTAATATCTAATATATCAAACATTATAATCTTTGAAAGTAATAAACCTTTTGAATTAATCTGACTCATATCCCATTCGGAATTGGGGTCAATATTTGGGTATGGGGTGAAAAAGCTAGTAACCAATATACCTCCTGGAATTAATACTTTAAAAAACTGCTGATATAACTCCCTTATTTTTTCATCATCTGGTTCATAAACATTTAAACCATTGCTAGTTAATAGTGTAAATTCATCTTTAAAAGTCAACTTAAAAGCATCTTTCTGATGAAATTATATTTTTTCAGATAACCCATATTCCTCAGCTAATTTTTTTACCAATTCTAAACTTTCAGAGTCAATATCAATTCCTACTAAGCGAAAATTTTCTATTCCCGTAAAATTCAACTTCAACAAATCTCTCATTACATCACAAGGTAAGGAAGCAAAAATTATATCTTCTTACAAATAATTATGAATAACTTTACCGAAATTGAAATATTTTTTTTGTGTCACAAGAGCCATAGAATTTTTATCCAAAACAAACTTTTCAAGTTTCGTTAAACTAATACCCTCTGTATCTATACCAGTAACTATTCCTTGATACTAATGTTCCATTACATAATCTGTCCAATAGCCATTTAAACCACGATTTTGTAATAAAAATTTCCCGAAAAGAAAATCTGCTAATTCATTAATAACTTCTAATTATCTGGCAACAGTAACATAGGGTTTATCTCAAGTTTCAATTATTCTTTGTTTAACCATTTCTATGGTTTTTTCAAAAGTTTCATTCAGATTTTAATGAGAGAGAATACACTGTTTATTAAATTATTGAGATTGTTAATTTATTACCCTAATTTATTTAACTATAATTTTTTTGTAGAAGCGATCGCCATCCCCAAACTAATACTATTAAAAATAGAGAAAAGAATTTCATCCAGGTGTTAATACAGAATTTAAAGTACTTGTCTAACCCTCCTTTTTAAAGTACTATTTATCTATAATTTAATTACTACTTAACCCAGTTTAACTCATAATCAAGTATTTCTTTAACCTGGAATCAATCAAGCAAATGTTTTTCCATAATTACTGAAATATTTTGAAGTTCAACATGACTATACCAAACTTCTTCTGGCAAAACTAAAATCATTGGACCATTGCCACATTTTCCCAAACATCCACTTTTCTTAATAGTAATATTAGGCATATCAAATTTCTGAAAATTAGCTAATACTTTTGCTGAACCTTGCTTACGACAAGTACGACTTTGACAGACTAATAAAAGTCTCTTGACCTGACTATTTTCCATCATAAATTCTCAAAATTATCTTTCATCTGGCAATAAATTTTTAGTAGCTAACCACTCACGATTAAATAATTTTGATTGATAACGAGTTCCACTATCACATAACACAGTAACAATAGTATGACCAGGACCCATTTGTTTTGCTAAAGCTACTGCTGCACCAACATTAATTCCTACAGAACCACCCATAAATAAACCGTCTTTTCTTAATAGTTGATAAACTACTCTTACCGCCTCTTTATCATCAACTCGAATCGCATCATCAATCATAACATTTTCCATATTTTTAGTTATTCGACTATTACCAATACCCTCAGTAATAGAATTACCCTCACTAGAAATTTCTCCAGTTTTCACATAACTATAAAGACCACTTCCCATGGGGTCTGCTAAAACAGTTTTAATTTGCGGATTTTTTTCTTTTAAAAATAATGACACACCAGCAAAAGTTCCACCCGTACCAGTAGCAGCCACCCAAGCATCTACTTTTCCATCAGTTTGTTCCCAAATTTCCGGTCCGGTTGTTTCATAATGAGCGATTCTATTTGCCAAATTATCAAACTGATTTGCCCAAATAGCATTTTCTATTGTTGATGCTAATTTACCTGACATTTTTACATAGTTATTTGGGTTTTTATAGGGAACTGCTGGAACAGGTTTAACTTCTGCACCTAAAGTTCTCAAAGCATCCATTTTTTCAACAGATTGAGTTTCGGGAATAACAATTAAACACTTATAACCTTTCGCATTACAAATATGCGCCAAACCTATTCCTGTATTACCAGCAGTTCCTTCGACAACTGTTCCACCAGGTTTTAATAAACCTTTTTCTTCTGCATCTTTAATAATATAAAGTGCTGCTCTATCTTTTACCGAACCCCCTGGATTAAGAAATTCTGCTTTGCCTAAAATTTCACATCCAGTTTCTTCACTGAAACTATTTAATCTAATTAATGGTGTATTACCAACTGTACCAATAAAGCCTGGTTTAATATCCATTTTTTTACTAATCTACTATTTAGTATTAACAACAATACATTTTACCAAAAAAGTTAGTCTAAAACATCGCCCATAAGCGAGTAAATTTTTAGTTATTTTTTCTAAAATATATATTATAATTAAATTGTAGCATGCGGATAGTCCAACACTAAAAACTGACCTAAATGTACTTTCTTTATTACAGCAACTTTATTAACCTCAGTGATACTACTTAAGTAGAGCTCAAATGAAATGATATAGCAGTTTTCATGATCAAAAATACAAATATTTTTAGCTCTTAAGCACTTATATTGGAGGTAAAAAGCAGAAGTTTTGTAATGTTAACTGGAAGTAGTACTTTAACTTTTGTTTTTAGTTGATAACGATCTATTTTACATAGAGTCAGATCATCTTAACAACCATTGAAAAATAGTATCTTTTCTGATAATTTTTTCCTGAAAGATTTTTAGATGAACTTAGTAACAAAAATATATTCTAATTGTTAAGCCACGAAAACCAATGATATGAAAATTATGTTATATTTATAATTCCTTTAAAAGCTTGTATTGCATTTAAAAGCTTGTATTGCAAGCAGGTCATAAAAATATTGATTTGTCAATAAAATTTTAGATGAGCTTACCCTCTACTTTATCCTGATATTTGTAATTATTACCTATAGAAAAATTACTCTTAACCCTAACCCTCTCCAATTTTTTTTGCAAATACTACTGGGGGGCTTGCTGATTAAATATCAAAGCATTGACTAATATTAATGCTTAGGCTTTTTAAGCGTTTAAAAAGTCCCTGGTATTAACTCCAAAACCCTCACATAGGTTAGCATTTTGAGCAGAATAATTTCGGAAGATACTAAGGAACAAATACATTCGACTATCTCCTCTATAATTCGACTTTAGTCTTTAGGGAAATTGCATATAACCTTTCTACTTACTGGTCTGTAAATAAAAAAAAATGACAGGTTAATAAAATTTGAAAACCTAGTTAATTAGTGCTTTGAGAATTTATTTTATCCTCAATTAAAGATTGAAAGAGCACTATTCCCCCATTGCCCTTCTTTTCTACTCCTGAAAAATACTTAGAAAGCAAACCCTAAATATAAGAGTTTGCAAGGTATTTAGAGTCCAAATATTAGTAACAAAGTCTTTATATTACAAACATATTGTCTGCTATAAATGTAGCTTACTAATATTAAATGCCCTATGTTTTTTAAGGAACTTGCCAAATACGTTGGTGATATTTTTCTGGTTCAGCGTATGGGTCAACCACAGAATGACTATGTTCGGGAATATTGAGTGAGTGAGAATGGTCATGATAATGGTGAGAATGACCGTGAGAATGTTCCCTATTAGTAACAGTAACTAACCTAAACTTACACATTTCACAATTCATTTTTACTTCTCCTAATTGTGTCTCTATTTCCCGTTCTCGCAATAATTCTAATAATGTTGGATGGGCTCCTATTTCTGGTAAACAAGTCATAGAAATATCTGGATATTGTTCTTGCTGTTGAGCGGTAATATCAAATATTTTCTTAACCAAAACTCCAGTAAATAAAAAGTATGGTAAAACCATAATTCGCTTCGGTTGATATAATCTTGCTCGCCGAAAACCTTCTTCTAAACGGGGATGAGTAATGCCAATAAAACAGGTTTCAACTGTTAGATAACCACTGCCTTCCCATAACATTCGAGCTAATTTATAAACATCTCCATTAGCATCAGGGTCACTGGAACCTCGCCCAACAAATAATAAAACAGTTTCAGAAGAGTTAAAGTTAGTTTTATCTAATTCTTTGAGACGCGATCGCCACAATTCTATAATCTTTGGAGTAATGCCAAAATGTCGCCCATAATAGAATTTTACTTGAGGATGTCTTTGCCTTGCTCGGTCTAGTTCATTAGTAATATCAAATTTATTGTGGCGAGCTGCAAATAACAAAATTGGTAGAGCAGATAATTCTGTGTAACCTTGTTCTACACATTTATCTACTCCCTCTTGAATAGTAGGTTTTGTTAATTCCAAAAAACAAGGTATTACAGGTCGAGATTTATCTAAATTTTGATAAGCTGCAACAAAGTCTAAGAAAGTTTCTTTTCCTTGAGAATCTCTTGTGCCATGACCTATCAATAACAAAGGTCTTTGTAAAGGTAATGATTCTAATTTTTCTTCTGTATATAAATGACTTTTTTCTATTGTTGAAGTTAGTATTTTTTGTGTTTTTATTTTGGGGTTTTGATTTGAATATTGCATTAATTATACTTTTCCCTTGTCAGGCAGGAAATTAGGGTTTACAACTAATAATTAGGTATTCTGGCTCATCAATTTATTTTAATTAATAAGTAGTTATTCATTTTTTATTTTGCTATTTTGATTGGTTTACAGTTGCCACACAGCCTTAGAATTTAACCATTGTTTCCATAATTTATTAGTAAAATATGTATCAGCAATTATTATTGCTAATAATTGCTATTAAATTCCTGCTTAGTAAGCTATATTTTTGTTATTTTAGCTTATATAGCAATCCTAAATCATTATAAAATATTAAAGTTTTAAAAGAAACTATAAGCAATCAGGTAAAGGATGTTTTATGATTTAAAATAAACTAAGAGGATTTAAACTCCTCCTAAAGCATCCAGTTTATAAATAAAAACTGGAGATTTTAACCCAGAGCCACTAAGATAATAATTGAATACTAAAAACTGATAGCTAGTTAACTGTTTAAATAAGTATTAAGTAAGTATAAATAAATTTTTGATAAAAAATCTTAAAAAAAACCCAGAAGCAAGCTATCAACTGGTTCTCACAGTGCGCAAATCGACCTTACTATTTTACGAATAACTCGACTCATCTACTGAGATAGACAAAATAACTTGTATATTTACTGATTCGCTATATTCGCTATATATGTGAGAAACATTTAATAATTCTTTAACTCGATAGTAGGATTTTCCCGACAAAATCATTTTGACATGTCTTGGATCTTTTTATTTATTTTGACTATGCATGTTTGATTTATAAAATCGTCTAGTCCGTCTAGAATATTCATTTTTTGGTATTTTGATTGGATATATTATTCTTATTATTATATCTGTATGGACAAAATAATTTATATATTTACTGATTGGCTATATTTGTTTTGTTTCTTGCTTATCTTGAGTAAGTATATCTATTTGAAATCCTCTCTGGCTTTTAGGTACAAAAATTCCTACCGAACCTTAGTTCCTTGGTGGAATAAATTTTCACATTTGTGCTGCTACCTTAGCAGATATTTTATACCAATTTCCTAAAATCTAACTACACATAATGCTATGTGTCGAAAATTATACCTGGTTACAGAAGCGATATCTTTTTAACTAAATCTACCTAATATATTTGTTACGATTATTCTTAAGAAATAAAATGAATCAAAAATGTGATTTTCCCTCCCATTTTTCACTTCTTTTCACAACTTTTATGCTTGATTAAATTGAGAACAATAAGGAAGTTGAAATAATAAAATTATTTGCTCACAAATAGAGGAAATTTAACCTTGATGTGCTACTGATCAATTATCTAACTAAATTATATGATTTTATAGAGGATATTTCTCTGCAAAAAGCTCTCAAAAATATTTCAAATCAAGGGTTATCTATATGACTAAATTCATCAAAAAAGGAGTATCCTATTTTGGGTTCAACTACACTACATCTACCCCTATCGCCTCGGTAGGAAAGGAGCATTAGGGATGGGTAAAATAACCATTGATAGAGTCCTATTGGTTTTACTCCATAAGGGCTTTATGATTTTATTAACTGTTATAGTTTTAATCCAATTCTAGTTTAATCTTCACACCAATAGGGAATGGGTCGCTTCTGTTTTAATTTTTCTGGAACATTATTGGAAAATAATATTAATTAATTAATTAAATTAATTTTCTCTTCTATTTGAGATGACAGTTTTTTTTAAGTTTTCTTTAGCTCCTTTATCTTGTTTTATATGCTTTGGACCTCACGGGGCGACAAGCTAGTTGAAAGCTATATATAGAAATAGATTTGCCTTCGGGGACTGAGGAATAATTTAATTAAAAGAAAACTATTATTGAGAAATGTTGGGGTTTAGCGCCAGGGTTCTGCCCTCGCACTACACCTCCCACTTTGAGTTTATAATTTATTCATTTAAAAAGTTTTGGAAATAGTTAAAAATATGATAAAAAAGGTTTAGTAATTACAAATAAAAATCAATAAAAGTGAATATATTAGGCTTTTATAGATACTATATTAAGCCAAGAATGAGTCCATCTCAAGTAGTAACATTACAAATATTATTATATTTAATGCCAGTACATAAAAATGTACAAATATCAAAATTAAGTAATTATTTTCTACTACTAATAAAATTAGAAAATAAACGAAAAAAAATAGACAAATATTTTTAAATTTAAAATAGTTTATCCTGGCTTTATTTTGTTTTCCTTTAGTAAAAAAAACAAGAGAAAATTTATTTATTTTTCCCTCAGAATTAGTATTAATTTTAGATATAACTCAGTGGCAAAATACTAATATATTAATGATTACTTTAGCTTGGAAAAAGAGGGCTTTACCTATACATTAGAAAATTTTAACTCATAAATGAGCTAGTAATTTAACCTAACAAAAAGCAGTAATTTGTCCAGTTATAAGATTATTAAAAGGCCAGACAATTATTCTGATAGCAGATAGAGAGTTCCATAGTATTTTCTATCTCACTGGTTTAAACAATATCAGAAGCAAGATATATATTTTGTTTTGAGAAAAAAAAAATCGACGATGATTAAACCAGGTACAAAATATTGTCAACTCTCAGAATTAAAAGTAAATGTCGGTGAAACTAAACTGTTATTGAACTATATATTCCCCAAAATTTTGAAGGTAGGAACATATAATTTACTCGTGTATAAAAAACAGAAATATCGTCAAAAATCTGTTGTATAAAAATGGTATATTCTTACCAATTTATCATAAAAATGGTATATTCTTACCAATTTATCATCTACCGGAAAGATTAAAAAAAATATATAGTCAGAGAATGGAAATTAAAACAATGTTTAAAGACTATAAAACTGGTGGTTACAATTTAGAATCACTCAAGGCCAATGAAACGAGATTGAATAATTTAATTTTATTAATAGCTATTTCATACACACTTAGATCATTTCAAGTCCAAAAAAATAAAAATAAAGGGGTTCAATAATATATATCAATTTATTATATCTGTATGGACAAAATAATTTATATATTTACTGATTGGCTATATTTATTTTGTTTCTTGCTTATCTTGAGTAAGTATATCTATTTTAAATCCTCTCTGGCTTTTAGGTACAAAAATTCCTAAACTAATGAAAAAAGTAGAAAAGAAAGAAGATACAGTAGTTTTTTTTTGTAGGATTATCTAGGATTTATTGGGCAAGAAATGATTATTTTATCTGAAAATTAGTAGAAAATTTTACGAGCCTTAATCCTCATTAATTACTATATTATTGAAGGGGAGTCAAAGGGATAAATACAGTGGTTAATTAGACAGTAATTTTTAATTAAAAATCAATTAATTAATGTGAATTTTTTCATAATATTATTCTCTGATACAGCTTGAATAATAATTAAATACAATTAGGGGATGTAGTTGGTTCGCTCTTTGAACGCACTACACCCCAATATTTCTCAATAAGCGTTTTTTTTATTGAAATATTCTTCAGTCCCCGAAGGCAAATTCCCTTCTAAATATGGCTTTTAACTCCCTTTTCATCCCGTGAGGCTTTGGACGCAGGATTTTAATTTACTTTAGTAAATCACTATATTATATACTTAACCATTTTTGTACTGTGACCCCATTGTGTCCTAATACCAATTTCCTAAAGTCCGACTACACATAATGCTTCAAGAATAAAATCATATCCTGTACAAGAAGCAATATCTTTTTGACTAAATCCAGTTAATATATTTCTCAGGATTCTGCGTCAGAAATCTAAGGAATCGAAAACTCGATTTTTCAAGAATTTTTTCACCTCTTTCCACAGTCTTTCAATGGGATTAACTTCGGGACAATAAGGAGGTTGAAATAATAAAATGATGTGATCAGGGATAGATAAATCATTCCCTAGATGCCCTCGCCCGTTATCTAGTTGAATAATATGAATCTCTTCAGGATATGTTTGAGAAAAAAGCTCTAAAAATCTTTCAAAGCAAGGAGTATCTAGATGACTAAATTCATAAAAAAAGGAATCTCCTGTTTTTGGTTCTACTAAACCATAAAGCCATAGATATTTAAATAGCCATTGATATAAACCAATGGGCTTAACACCGCAAGCAGTAATGACTTTACCTGTTATAGTTTTTAATCCAATTCTAGTCTCGTCTTGACACCAATAGCGAATTGGCAGTTGATTTTCCGAATATTTATTAATTAACTTAATTTTCTCTTCTAGTTGAGATGAGAGTTTTTTTTAAAGTTTTCTTGAGCTTCTTTATTTTGTTTTATGTGATTTGGACGTGGAACTTTTAATTTACTTTTTAATTTAAATCTGACTAATTGATGAACTGTTCGATAAGACAGCTCGATGTCAAAACAAGTCGTTAACCACTGTTGAATTTCACCATAGCTTTGGAAACCTTCCGGGTTTTGCAATTCTGCTTCTAATTTCTCGATTACATTTGGTGGAATTGAACTTGGCCTCCCTCCTAGATTTTTCTTTGGTTCTAGTAAAAGATTCAGTCCACCTGTACGATATTTCCCTAACCATTTTTGTACTGTGACTCGATTGCGTCCTAACATTATCGCAATTTCTTTTACTGTTTCTACTGTTTGAGTTTTCAACCAGTAAATAGTTTGAAGTCTTTCCTTTTCTTGAGCTGTACTCGCACTTTTTAAAAGTTTTTTGAGAGTTTCTACCGATTCATTTATCTCAATTTTTACTACTCCTGACATGGGGACATTTTCTATAATAGGTTACTTCTAAAAGTGTAGCTTAAGTTTATGAAATTAGTATAACATAATCAAAATTTCTTTGACTGTTTCTACTACTTTAGTTTTTAACCAGTAAATAACTTGAAGTATTTCCTTTTCTTGAGACCTAGAAGTTACCCAACAATTCCGTTAGTTCCATCCTTATGGTGGGTTTGGTTTTCACCAATAATATCCTCTACTGTTGGGGGTAGGGCTCGTTTAGGCCCTCCCCAATCATCTGTATAGTTAAACATTCGCCAGGTAAGTTACCTTACCCGACTCGTCTTCAAAACCGGACGTGAGACTTTCACCTCATCCGGCTCCTCTCCTAAACGTCCTTTTTCATAGGTACATCCCTGTGTTAGAATTAACATATCATCTACCCATAGGTATTCATCAGGTAAGTCCTGTAACTTAGGTTTTGTGTATGTTTTATTATAATCAAGCAGTTTTAGTATCGTGACAATGTCGGTGTAACAGTTGTTTGTTTTTAGTTGTGTTATCACCGCCTTCAGACCTTGGTTTTATATGGTCGATTTCCATAAGGTCGGTTAATCTAAAGGTTAGTCCACAAAATGCGCATTTATTCTTTTGCCGTTTTAACAGCGTTGTAACTTCTTTCCTTATGCCTGGATGTTTTCCTATTCTACTGCTCCAATAAGTCCAATCACCGTCTAATGGGGATTTATTACCTTTAACCTTGACGTGTCTTACTATAGCAACGTCTGAGTGTTGGTTAAGTATATACTCGCCGTCGTTAAGTATCCAGTTTCTGGTGACTTTGCAGCGAGGGAAGTACTTCTTCTTGACCCATTTGGCTGACTTATTTTGGATGCCTCCTACTTGTCCATCGACCTAACCTTCTCCAGAGTAGGTAATCTAGCTTTGAAAAGGTTTCTTTACTGATTATAGTGGAGAAGTAGTTGGCCCATCCTCTAATCACCGGATTAAGTTTAGCTATTAAAGCTTTTGTAGGGGCGTTTTTGTGTTTATCACATATATCCGCCAGCTTCCGATAATGAGTTTTTATGCTCTTGGAAGACGGTTTAATCAGTGTTTTGAATCCTTGTTTGGTTGTCTTAACTTTCCATTGCCTTATTGTGAATCCTAGGAAGTCAAATCCGGGTTTGTTGCCGTCATATTCTTCCAAGGTGTGGGCAATTTTAGTTTTTTCTGGTTTTAGTTCTAATCCTACATGATTTAACCATTCCTGTATTACGGTTTTTGCTTGTAACAATACTTTGATGTCTTTGTGTAGGATTACAAAGTCATCAGCATATCGTATTAAGGATAATGCATGTTTATTATTACGTTTGTTCCCTCGAAGAGTTTCTGCGTAATTTTTTAGGCATTTTTCTTTCCCCGTGTAGGGCGATGTTTGCTCTTTAAGGGTGATATTACCCCTCCCTGTGGTGTACCTTCCACAGTGTTTGAGAATTGTTTGTTGTCGAATACTCCAGATTTTAACCATTGCTTGATTAATCGTCTGTAAGGTGTTCGACCTATTTTTCTCAACAGTGCATCATGATTAATTCGGTCAAAACACTTGGATATGTCAGCATCTAAAACATATTTTGGTTTGTGGTTAATACTGACATAGATTGCTGCGATAGCATCATGTGTTGACCTCCGGAAAAGACCATAACTATTAGGTTCGAAAAGCGCCTCCCATTCTGGTGACCTACCTAGCTTTACCAGTGCTTGAAGTGCCCTGTCGTACATAGTTGGTATGCCTAATGGGCGTTTTTCTTCTCTCCCTGGTTTTGGTATCCAGACTCTACGGGTTGGGCTTGCTTTAAGATGTCGTGACCTTAACATTTCTACCAAGTTATACTAATTTCATAAACTTAAGCTACACTTTTAGAAGTAACCTATTATAGAAAATGTCCCCATGTCAGGAGTAGTAAA
Organism: Trichodesmium erythraeum IMS101; assembly: GCF_000014265.1. Lineage (NCBI taxonomy): Bacteria > Bacillati > Cyanobacteriota > Cyanophyceae > Oscillatoriales > Microcoleaceae > Trichodesmium > Trichodesmium erythraeum. Next base: position 7,266,751 of record NC_008312.1, on the reverse strand, counting down.
AATTGAGATAAATGAATCGGTAGAAACTCTCAAAAAACTTTTAAAAAGTGCGAGTACAGCTCAAGAAAAGGAAAGACTTCAAACTATTTACTGGTTGAAAACTCAAACAGTAGAAACAGTAAAAGAAATTGCGATAATGTTAGGACGCAATCGAGTCACAGTACAAAAATGGTTAGGGAAATATCGTACAGGTGGACTGAATCTTTTACTAGAACCAAAGAAAAATCTAGGAGGGAGGCCAAGTTCAATTCCACCAAATGTAATCGAGAAATTAGAAGCAGAATTGCAAAACCCGGAAGGTTTCCAAAGCTATGGTGAAATTCAACAGTGGTTAACGACTTGTTTTGACATCGAGCTGTCTTATCGAACAGTTCATCAATTAGTCAGATTTAAATTAAAAAGTAAATTAAAAGTTCCACGTCCAAATCACATAAAACAAAATAAAGAAGCTCAAGAAAACTTTAAAAAAAACTCTCATCTCAACTAGAAGAGAAAATTAAGTTAATTAATAAATATTCGGAAAATCAACTGCCAATTCGCTATTGGTGTCAAGACGAGACTAGAATTGGATTAAAAACTATAACAGGTAAAGTCATTACTGCTTGCGGTGTTAAGCCCATTGGTTTATATCAATGGCTATTTAAATATCTATGGCTTTATGGTTTAGTAGAACCAAAAACAGGAGATTCCTTTTTTTATGAATTTAGTCATCTAGATACTCCTTGCTTTGAAAGATTTTTAGAGCTTTTTTCTCAAACATATCCTGAAGAGATTCATATTATTCAACTAGATAACGGGCGAGGGCATCTAGGGAATGATTTATCTATCCCTGATCACATCATTTTATTATTTCAACCTCCTTATTGTCCCGAAGTTAATCCCATTGAAAGACTGTGGAAAGAGGTGAAAAAATTCTTGAAAAATCGAGTTTTCGATTCCTTAGATTTCTGACGCAGAATCCTGAGAAATATATTAACTGGATTTAGTCAAAAAGATATTGCTTCTTGTACAGGATATGATTTTATTCTTGAAGCATTATGTGTAGTCGGACTTTAGGAAATTGGTATTAAATCTTTGCATTGGGGGAAGGCTTTTTATGCCATCTATACCAGCAGTTTTCTTTCCCTGGTTGTCCTGGGTAACGCGCCTGACAGCTAGCAACCTTGCATAATAACTTTTGGTCAGAAGTTTTTGATATTTACGCATTTTGCGGATTTCGCCACGGCTGGATGCTCTATAGATTAACTTTTGTAACTTAAACACATACTTTTCTACCTTTTTCCAGTTAATGTCTTTCCATTTTAGGTTTGGATTAACACACGCTTGGCTAGGTATATCGTAAGCGTCCCATGCCACACTTGAAAAGGGCCTTGGGTTGTCCAATTTTCTTTTTAGTATTTCAGCTTTGTTCATGACTAATCATTACTCTATATTACGTTCAACAGTGAGTACGTCTGCATCTGCAATGCTTCTTACTCAATCCTATTCCCTTTAAGACCTACAACTTTTGTGTAGATTGACCTTGAATGGCTTCCTAAGTTTTCGACCTATTTACTTAGGTGTCTTAAAGAGGTTTCCTCGTTCCCTTATTCCTTTATTACGATTGATTTAGTGGGGTAAACTCTCCCGGAGGCCTTGAATGGTTGTTGACATAAACCAATGGATATTTATGCCCATTATTCCTCTGACTTTCGTCCTACATTCCACAGCTACCTTTGGAATGGTCCTGTATGACGGGAGTTTGATTACCTTCCTGTTCGTCCACTTGTCAACCTTTGCTCGCGGTATCGTTTCTCGGTAACTGGTATTTTCCCGCTTTTAAACCAGCTTCAGGGATTGATGTTCAGTCGCTACCCTGTGGTTTATGCTGTCAACCTAACAACAAGGTGGATGGAATTTCACCATCAAGGTAATAAGAGTTGTTCTAAATCGGGGTATCCCATGTATTGATTTAGGACGGTCATTTATACCCAGTTTCCTGGTTTAGTGACCAACGAGTCGCACCCATTGTTTACAGTTAGTTTTCCCTTCTGTGTTGACAATTAATTGTTCAATAAACTGGTCAGTATGTTTATTTACTCGCTTCACTTAAATTTAATAGGCTGGATGAAGCTTGAGTGATGCCTATCCCACAGTCACCTTCTGTCAATTTATTCATGTGACCATGTTTTTGTTTTTTTGAACAAATGACCAAAATTTATCACTGCTAACCTGTGAGGTTTTCAGATTTTCTACATGGCCATTATGAATCATTTCTCCCTTTTAAAAGGTCGTCCTCACCAAACTGACTACCGTCTTATAGGCCAGGTTTACTGTTCAACTAGTTCCTCTTAAACTACTAACCTCAACATGAGCCTGTAGAACCATAGGGATTTTTTCATGTCCAACTTTTCGCCAGTAGTAAAGAGCGTCAAAAGTATCGGTGAAAGTTTGTAGGCATTCAGGACAATAATATCGTTGAGAACATTACTAGTCTTTCCATGTTTATGATTTTCCTGATGGCCACAAAAAGGACATTTCATAATAATTGAGAGTATTTCTTGAAAGTATTTAGGGATAATACTCATACTATTATTCCTAAACTTTCTTGATGCAGTACCGAAATTTCTATAGGATATATAGAAAGAAAAATCTATAGCACTCACCTCAATATTTACAAATTTGAAGGAACAATCATTTTGCACTTATAGACATAATTTTATAGTTTATCTACAGAACTCTTAAGCTTAAAAAAATGTCTGAGGATAAAACAATCTTTCACTTCTAACGGCAATTCTCAACCAGAGTTAGTCCAGAATATACAAAAGTAATTAAGCAACTAAGCAAAATTTGTGATAAAACGATAGAATTATAAGCCGTAGTATCTGGCAATATAATCTGAAACTTACTATGAATGAAACAACTAACGAATTAGTCGAAAATATGCCTAGGGAGCAGAGGGTTGGGCAACTGCGTAACTTAATTGAAACCCTACATATAGCCGATGAAGTGGCCAATAAAGGCTATCTAATCACTAGCTCTGAACTGGCAGATTTAATGGATATCAATGCCAGTGCAGTTACTAGTCGTGGAGATCATTGGGTATGGCGGAACTGGGTTGTATCTAGAGTCCGTCGTGAAGGGAACCAAAGTGCGATTCGTTTCTGCTAAAAGTTAGGGTCATAGTACCAAGATGTGAGCAGAGTAAGGCCATTAGCCTTATAACTAAATGACCTTGGAGGTGTGATTCCTCCTGCCCAGGTGCAGGGTTGACAGCATCACCCCTACGGTAGCGACTAGCCATGTGCGATGTGAAAATCGTATATCCAACGTGTACAACACGCTAAGAATGAGGAGCTGTCTCCTCCAAGGGATTCTCTCCCCTTGTCCCCATGTAAAGGAGTCACTGACTCTGCCTACGTCAACAGTAAGTAATGAAACTGACGGAATGCAAGGCACAAAAGTCCAAGCTACAAAACCTGAATTGTAAGGAAGACAAGGGGAAGATTGAGAAGGATTAACGAAAGTAAACCATTATTGATAGTCCCGTAATTCGCTCTAAGAGTGAAACCAGGTTGATACACTCTGACCAAAAGGTAAGCAGGTTGGTTATGACAGTATGGCTGGTCATAATGAGAGAACTAAACTCCTGCCGGGATAGAGATGGAATCCTAACTCAATTGAAGTTCAGATGTACGGGACACAGTAAGCCCTATAGGTTCTCAGGTGAAGGTCCAAAACTTGAGTAGGTCAACTGTAAAGAAGACGGAATTATCTAGAGGGTAAAGGAAGGTGGAGAAAGCAAATGCTTCTGTGTAATACAGGAGATAGGGGTACCCTTCAAGAAGCCTGAGGGCTAAAATATTTGCCCTACATTGAAAGATGGCAGACTTCCACCAGGTCTCAAACGATAAAACTTCAAAGAAGGAACTGAGCCGAAGTGAAAGATAGATTCAGTAATGAAATCGGAGCTAAGGAACCATTAAAAGAGTGGTTGGACATTAATTGGAAGACCATTAAAAAGTGTGTTAGGAACCTAAGACGGAGAATTTATCGTGCTAAACAGAACAGTCAGTGGAATAAGGTTCGCAGCCTAATGAAACTGATGCTACGCAGTTACTCCAACCTACTACTGTCAGTGCGAAGGGTGACTCAAGAAAACCAAGGGATACGAAGGATGGGGAGAGACGCTCAGACGGCAAAGACTTCTGTAGAAAAAGTCAAACTTGTCAAAGAAATGCTGACATATAGGCTGTGGCAAGCCAAACCAGCTAAAAGGGTATACATCCCCAAGGCAAACCGTCAACAAGGTCCACTAGGCATCCCCACAGTCAAAAACCGAGTTGCTCAGGCAGTTGTTAAGAATGGGTTAGAACCAATTTGGGACGCAGAATTCGAGACAAATTCCTACGGATTCCACCCAGGTAGAAGTTGCCATGATCCTCTTGAACAATTCTGGATTAGACTCCAAAAAGGAAAGGATACATGGATACTAGATGTCGATATTAAACAAGATTTTGACAATATTACCCATGAATACATCCTCAAAGCTATCGGAGAAATCCCTGGTAGAGAGTTAATCAAGCAATGGCTAAAAGCAGGGTATTTAGAAGCCGAAGTTTTCCACAAGACAGAGGGGGGGACTTCTTCAAGAGGCATAATTAGCCCCTTACTTGCCAACATAGCCTTTGATGGGATGGAAAGATTGTTAGCTAGGTACAAAACAGTGAAAACCTATCAATGTACAAGGCCGACAACGGATGAGGAATACACCAAGAAAAAGAAGTTAGATAAATACGGATTTATCCGATACGCTGATGACTTCATAATCACCGCTCGAAGTGAGGAAGACATCAAAGCGATAATCCCCACTATTGAAAAATGGCTATCAGAAAGAGGATTAGAACTTAATAAGGACAAAACCAACTTAGTTCATATTGAACAAGGATTCAACTTTTTAGGGTTCAATGTCCGCCAGTTCAACGGTAGCTGCTTCATAGTTCCACAAAAAGAGAAAGTTAAGGAATTTCTCACACTAATTCGGGGGTGGCTCAAAGCACACCCGACCAGTACACAAGAAGCAGTAATTGCAAACCTTAATTCAATTATTAGAGGATGGGGGAACTACTACAGACATGGTGTAAGTCAACGAATATTTTCCTATGTTGACCACGAAATTTGGAAATCACTCTGGCAATGGTCATTAAGAAGACACTCGAAGCGAGTGGGGAAACAAAAAGGAAAAGGTAAGGAATGGGTGCGAAAGAAATACTTCAAAACCGTCAACGGAAACAAGTGGACTTTCGCAACAAACATAAGCAATAGGTATGGCAAGAAGGAAACAATAGCCATCTGCCGACTAGGAAAAGTTCCCATTCAACGTCATGTAAAAATTAAAGGCACGGCATAGCCGGAGAACCCCTCTTTAACCAAATATTTGAAATAACGTTATACAAAATATGACAAAGCTCATCGGGTCAAGGTTCAAAATACTACAAAATTACCTAAGCTCAGAGCTGGAAATGTTCCTATGAGTGGTGAACACTTATTTAACTGAGAGAAACTGCACACCCATCAAAAAAATAAGGGTGAAAGACGGTGGCATGGACAAAATTTATGGCCTAGTCCACTTGTATAAATGTTGTCACAAATATATATACACAGGCAAATGTTCTGTAAGGCAAGAGGCTTGAGCCGGATGATGGGACAACTGTCAAGTCCGGTTCTTAGGGGGGAGAGATACGGCGACGTACTTTCTCCTACCCAACCAATCCGTAAAGCGGGGTGAAAAGGTGGTACAACTGACAGCTTAGGTTGGTTCCCATCGAGCAAAATACCCATTGGATAGCTATAGTGCGAAGATGTGAGTGAAGCGTCGTTACGTTCAACCAGTGAAATAAGCTGTGACACTGGAGCCAAAAGGCAAAGGATAGGGAGTTAGCGAGATTTGGTTCGACTAACAAGCACTTCCCCTAAACCCGGCGCAAAGCATCATCCTAAAGGTATATAGATAAGGTCATTTGGAACGAAGTAACCCATGAAAAACTCTTGAATAGCTATTTATTAACACTCAGCCACAGAAGTCACAATTAAAAAGTAGGGGCTTTCTGGCCATTACCCCGTACATTCTTGTTATGACAATATTTGAGAGGCGCGAGAATCTCAATTACTCTGGGAAGTGCTATAATTCTTTTTTTTAGTGCAATACTTGAGTAAAAAATAAGCTTTTAAGCTTCCTATTTGAAGTTATCTGTTATCAGAAACTTCTGAAAATATTGTGGGGAGCAATGCAAAAGGGAGCAGCGCAAAAGGGAGAAAGAGTATAGTAGGTTGGCAGGTTGCTGCAAAACTACTTAATTTATCAAAAAAATGTATTTTTCAATGCACTTTGTTCTCCTGAAAAAGTCTCTCAAAGACTTAAAGATAACTTGTCTATTTTGCCCAAGTTTTTTTAAGAAAGATGTTTATATAATAAAGCATTTTAAGGGAATAACAAAAATCAACTGAGGTACTGATAACTGATAACTGAGATAGTAAATTCAAGTAGGTGCTAACCGTATGTTTGATTGGGAGGGATTGTGTCACAAGCAAAAGCCCTTTGTTAATTTAATGGGATATGCAGACGGACACACGGTGATTTGGAATGTAGAGTTTGAGTAAGTAATATAAATGTCTAATACGAGTTTAAAGACTACGGGGGAATGGAAAGAGTGGCGTGAGATTAATTGGACAAAAGTTGAGCGTCGGGTCTTCAAGTTACAGAAAAGAATCTACAGAGCCTCTCAACGTGGTGATGTTATTGCAGTTCGTAAGCTCCAAAAAATGCTGATAAAATCTTGGTATGGGAGGTTGTTGGCGGTGCGTAGGTTTAGTCAAATTAACCAGGGTGAGAAAATAATAGAAGTTGGTGGTGTTCAATTATTGTCTCCAGACAAATGTTTTGCCTTGGCTAAAAGATTAAAACTAAATAGCAAAGTTAAACCAATGATAAGTACTGTTAAGGACCAACCCTTGCAAATACTTGTCAAGATGTCTCTAGAGAACCAATGGGAAGCAAAGTTTGAACTTTCTTCTTATGGGTTTAAGCTACCGAAGTCATGTCAGGACGCTATGAAAGCAATTGTTAATTGTGTTAAGTTTCATCCGAAATATTTACTGAAAGCTGATATAAGTCAATGCTTTAAGTGTTTTGATCATGAACAACTATTAAAAAAATTAGATACCTATCCCACTTTACGCAAACAAATTCGAGTTTGGTTAAAAGATGGTTTGATCAATGGTAAAGACTTGTTTAAATGGGAGGAAGTCATTTCTCCACTACTGGCAAATATAGCTTTCCATGATACAGAAGAAAAAATCAAACATTACACTAAAGCACTGAGTGATCAATGTGAAGGTTTAAGTTTGATTCGTTATGGAGGTAACTTGGTGATCGCTCACAAAAATATTGAGGTAGTTCAAAAATGCCAATATATAATTAGAGAGTGCTTATCTGACTTATGTTTGGAATTAAAACCTAGTCAAATTATTATTTATCACACACTATATAGGTGTGGTGAAGAAGAACCTGGATTTGATTTCTTGGGGTTTAATATTAGACAACATAAGGTTAGTAAAAACCAAAGTAAGCTGGGTTTTAAAACCAAAATCAAACCAAGTACGGGGATGATCAGAAGTCATTATTGTCACATTGCTGAGGTGATAGATAAATATAAGTCTGCATCACAAGCTGTCTTAATCAGAAAACTCAACCCTATTGTTAAAAGTTGGGTAAACTATTACTCGAAATTATTTGTGAGTAAGAAAATTTTCCAGGATTTGGATAATTTAATATTCCAAAAACTCTGGGGTTGGGCAAAAAGAAGACACCCTAATCAAAATAATCATTGGATTTATCAAAAATATTGGCAAAGTATTGGGGAAAACAAGAGAGAATTTTTTGGTAGTGACAAGAATGGCAGTCAAGTTAGATTATTGAGGCACGCAAACTTGATTTATTGGAGCATAGAATTGGCATAGCAGAAGTCAGAAATAAAATTCTTACTGTGAATAAATTTGAGAGTGTGAGAATTTCCTAAGTTCCCTGATGACTGCTATAAAAAGACAAAGTGCTAACTGCAATTTATGGACATTACTACGATGTAAAAACTGTTTATTATGACAGTGGAGGTACTCTTTTAATCAGGGCCTAATCACTGAGGAGCCGGATGAGGTGAAAGTCTCACGTCCGGTTCTGAAGACGAGCAGTTCTGGTGATAGAATTGCTTAGTTTAACTTCTCTGGCAATTAGAAAGGGTAGATTAACTTTACCCATTACTTCCTATTTAATTAGGAATTTTAAAATTAGCGATCGCTTATCTTCATCAGTTGAGGAGCGATCGCTTATACTAAGTTTTGTAACTTTTACTACAAATTTATACTAGTTAATCATTAATAGTCATTAAAAGTATATATTAGTTATAATTTTTTGTCATCAAATAAATAATTATAGTATACTATGCATCTAACTTAAACTATTTAAGGAGTAATTTTTTCTAGATTATCTTTTGGTTCTATCTTCAGAGATACCTTCAATACCCCGAACTCTTCTAATGATTAAAATCTCTAAAGATTATCACTTCGCTTTATGATTAGCAACTATAATTTTACCTTGATTTTTCTTTTAGAGAGGTCTATGACTTACTATTATAATGCACCATTAATGCACCATTTTCCCTATTTCAGTCAATTAGGAGGAACGGTAAATATTTCTAATATTGTTAACATACCAATCATATAATTGACTATTGCTAAAATGATTTTGATTATATTCAACTAAATATTTATATTTTTCACAGCCAGACTAATATCACAGAGTTTTTCTTCTTCCTATTTTATTTTTAGGTTAGGAACGTAAATTAAATAATACCGGAAATTTGTAGTTTTTGCCTGGGAAATTTCTTGAGCTTAATTAATTTTTATGGCTTTATTTTGTTCTCATTTCTTAGCTTAAATTTCATCATTGATCTTGAAGTCAATCTCTTTGATTATCTCCTCAAGCACTTTTTGGTTTAGTCGAGCTTTTGATAAGATTACAATTATTATTATATTTAATTTCCCGATCTAAAACTATACAAATTTCAAAGTTAACTAATTACTTTCAGCTACCAATCAAATCTGAAAGTAAGGGAAAATATATACAAAATATTGAACAAGAATTAAAGCTATGTCAAAGATTAAAAAGCTGTACAATTGTTGACTTTTTAGGATTAATTAAAATTAATAAAAGTAACTTTTTTTCTAATATTGTTGGCGATTATACTTGAAAATTTATTTAATACAAGCAGTAGGTGTGATATGATGCTGGTAATGCAACGCTGTCCAACCGCACTACACTCACATATATTCTCAATAAGCGTTCCCTTTCTGTTTAAGTGTTCCTTGCTTTCAACAGGCAAATCATTCTCTACATATAACTTTCAACTAGCTTGTCACCCCTTCAATAAATTTCTATATATAACTCTATTTTGAATACTGAGTGCTACTCTTTTTTCCTCTCTGATTAATATATGTCTGAAAATATTATTGTTATGTTAGTCAAGCCTTTTTGTTAAGGTAAAAAAATTTTTCTGAGAGTATGAACCCTCTGAAAAGCTATCCTTAGAACTTTTGCGACATTTGTTTGAGTTAATTTATCTTTCATAGTTGGGATATGGGTCTTGTTGAATAAATCTGAAATTTACATCTAATATCTGAGTAGGTAGACACAATTAATTACACATTTTATCAAAGGGAGTCTCTTATACTACATATCTCACATGAAATTAGGTAGGTAAACAATTTTTTTTAAGTGCTTATATTAATTACTTATTTAGATATTTGAGATTTTATAGTATCATCGTAAATATTAAAATTAAAAGCTTCTATAGTCGCATTACTTGACTTTGAATATTTTATTTGTAATCAACAATTATATCTAGCCTAGAAAAATTACTTAAATACTAAACTAATAGTAATTCCCCAAAAAAATGTATACTGATATGATGCTTTAATTCTTATAGTAGTTCTGGAGTTAAGTAAATAGCCATGAAAAAAATTAGCTATTAAGATTTGTAGACTGAGTTTAAGATATTCTCTTCTACAGATTTGATTTGAGATAAATTTATATTTTGTTACATAGTAACCAATTTCAACACTAATTTCAACACTAACTTACTTCATTAGTTTAGAGCAGAGTTAATCAGGTACAAAGGTTTTAAGAATTTAGGGAATAGAGAATAAAGATAAGTATTAAACTACACCTAACCATCCTCAAAAGTATTATAAGTAATTAAGACGGTACAAATAATTTTCTTGATAATTACGAGCTAGTAATATATTAATTATTCTTATGTTTACTTCTTGACCCCTATCCCACTCCTTACAGAGATAAGTTTTGAACAAAGGGGAGAGGAATCATTTTTATTTAGTATAAAATATCAAAAAAAAGCCTGATTTTTAAGATAATAGATGTGTGGAAATTAATGCAAAAATTAATATATTCAAGATTTTTTGATAAAATTTTAGAAGAAAAGTAAAAAACATACTTTTGTAATATTAAGTCTCATTAATTAGCCATAATAAAAATACATTTCTCACATCAATTGCTCCCAATTCCCAATTCCCTAAAATTTTCCCAAAGTGGGTATTTAAAGAAATATGATATAAACTCCTCTACTCACTTACTTCTTTTTTCAATTCATTGTAAAAATATCTTCTCCCTCCAAACTCTTCACAAACTCTGGTAGTTTGAGAATAATAACTAACTAGATTTAGCATAATATATTCTAAGATTAAGGCATGACAACTATTTGGGAACTAGACTTTTACAGTCGTCCAATACTTGATGAGAGACAAAAAAAACTTTGGGAACTATTAATTTGCCAAAGTCCCATAGGTATTAATGACACTACAGACTCTTTATATCGTTATTCAGAGTTTACAAATAGCCAAGAAGTCAACTCCATTTGGCTACGGAGTGCTATTGAAAAAGCGATCGCTCAAGCTCCCGAACCCCCTGAAAGAATACGGTTCTTCCGTCGCCAAATGAATAACATGATTACCAAAGCTTGTGGAGAACTGGCCATACCGATAGCCTTAAGTCGTCGCACTTATTTACTTAATCAGTGGCTAGAACAAAGAATGGAAGAAGTTTATCCAACTTACCCCGGTTATCAACCAGGAACAAATCCTTCAGGTCAATATATGAATTCTGCACCACAACCTTTACCAGATGCATTAATTGGAGAGAGGTGGACATTTGTTAGTTTAGAAGCAGGGGCCTTTACGGAAATGTCAGAGTGGGATATTGATTTTGGGGAAGCTTTTCCCCTCAGTATGATGAATCTAGCACCATTATCTGCTATTCCTGGTTTAATAATCTATTCATCTAGGGCACAAGCTTTAGCAGCTTGGATGTCAGGATTAGAGTTAGCTTTTATCAAATTTTCACCTGCCTCTCCAGCTAGGTTACTATTAAATACTGGAGGTAATGATTGTTGGATTTTAGCTAATCTGAGTAATCCATCTACTATTGCCGAAGCTAAAAGATTTTCCGAAGCCAAGTCAAAGGCCAAAGAAGTTCATTTTCTGGCAGTACAGTCAAATCCAGAATCAGAATCATTTGCTGGTTTTTGGTTATTACAAGAAATTAATGTTTAGTTAAGCTTTGGGTATTGGACACTGATACAATCCTACTAGTAATTCGATTTTTTAAAATCAAAAATTCCAAACAGAATGTTATGACCGAATTAGCAGAACAACTGCTAGAACTAGCGGCTAAAGGAGGGGCTGAGGCAGCAGAAGTATTTCAAGCGCGATTATACTCCCGGCCCATATTTTTTGAGAGTAATAGACTCAAGCAACTAGAAAGTATCCAGTCAGAAGGAATAGCACTGAGACTTTGGCGAAATGGACGTCCAGGACTAGCTGTAGCTTATGGACCCGTGGAAACAACAGCTTTAGTAGAACGAGCTATGTCTATAAGTAATTTGAATGAACCAGAATATATTGAATTAGTCTCAAAAGCCAAAAATCGTCATTATCCTAGCCAAGGTATATATGTACCCATAGAACAACTGATCAAGTGGGGGAAAGAGGCAATTGCATTAATTCGAGAATTTTATCCAGATGTGATTTGTAATGGAGAATGGGATTATGAAATTGAATCTACCCGTTTGATTAACTCATTAGGACTAGATTGTAATCATATAGATACAACTTTAAGTGGTTATGTAGAGGCTAATTGGGTAAGGGGTGATGATTTATTAAATATATCTGATGGTCAAATCCAAAGAAATAGCCTCGATCCTAAGAAGGTCGCTAACCGAATCTTACAACGATTAAATTGGGCACATAAGAATGTAACGTCCCCTAGTGGTAGGTTACCTATTTTATTTACAGCTAAAGCCGCAGATTTATTATGGAATACTATATCTGGAGCTTTGAATGGCAAACAGGTACTAGAAGGTGCTTCTCCTTGGAGCAAACACCTTGGGAAACTTGTCACTAATCAGCAAATTACTATTTCTCAACAACCAGACAAAGGACCATTTAGTTGTCCTTTTGATGATGAAGGTACTCCAACCCGCTCTATAGAATTTATTCAAAAGGGTGTTTTACAACTGTTTTATACAGACACAACTACTGGGAGATTATTAGGTAGTGGGACTACTGGTAATGGGTTTCGCCCGGACTTAGGTAGATATCCTACACCAGAATTATTTAATTTTATAGTTAAGCCAGGGAAGCGATCGCTACATGAACTAATAGGGATGTTAGATGATGGAATTATAGTGGATCAAATTCTAGGTAGTGGTGCCGGTATTTCTGGTGAATTTTCTATTAGTGTTGAACTTGGGTATCGTGTTAGAAAAGGTGAAATAGTTGGTAGAGTAAAAAATACTATGATTACGGGTAATGTTTATACAGCATTAAAGCAATTAGTAGAGTTAGGAAATGATGGGGAATGGAATGGATCTTGTTACACTCCTCATGTAATTGTAGAAGGATTATCTACTATTAGTAAAGTGGATTAAATTACTTGTGCGAATTTAATATAGCTATCCTAGGACTTTGGAGATCAAAAATATGATTTTTACGCGATGTTTAACTTATTATTGATTTATGCCACAAAAATTTTTCTGAATATTTTTGACAATATTTCTGCTTTTTATATACGAGTAAATTATATGCTCTCTATTACAGATGATTTTTTGATTCAATAATAGTTGGGCTTCACCGACATTTACTTTTAATTCTGATAGTTGATAATATTGTCTCCCTCACTTAATCATGGTTGATTTTTTTGTGTCAAAATTCATCATCCTTGAGGGTTAACGGCTAGGAATATTTCAACCTTACCAATAAGGTCGTCCTTTCCAAAAAACCCCTATAGCTAAACTTATTAATGAAGCTTTAGACGCAGCTACTAATATACTAGGCAAAGGAAATAAAGATTTTAATAATAAACCGATAAATAAACATAAAACTAGGGCCCAAAGACTAGAATTGTTTAGTAACCATTTTTTCTGCCACCATTCCAATAAATAAACTGCTAATGCTCCCATTCCCACTCCTACTACTATTGGTATTAATAGTCCAAAAATAGGAGATAAAAGTAACATATTTAATGGTTTAATAATCACCAAAAAATAAGTATAGCTGAGAATTAATAATACTTCTGAAGCTAAGACTGTTAAAGTAGCAATAAAACTAACTAAAAATAGTTCTGGCCAAGGTAATTTTTTCAAATGTTGCCAAATATTATTCATTGGTTTTAGATTTGTATGATTAAGAAAATAAAGTTTATCTGAAATTAGATACTTTTGGATACAATATAACCTTGGATATAAACCGACTTTTGTACTCAAGAAATATAAAAACAAAAGGGCGATCGCCGAGAGTTTTTCTAGCATCTTTTTCCATAATATCAAGGTTAGCTCCTATATAAGAATCTAAGTTAATCCTGTTAATCACAAGTAGGCAAGATTTAGTAATCTCTAAATTCTCCTTTTATAGGTATTTTATACCAAGCAGCTACATCAATAATATCAATGGTTAAATATACTAACTCAGGGCTAAAAGTTACTGCTAGGAGATAACTGCTACTTTCAACAAATACTAAATTTAGATTAGTCAGTTTGTTTTCTAATTTATCAATAGCAATATAGGAATTGAAAAATCAATGATGTACAGTATCAAAATACCTTAATCAGAAGAAAAAATAATTTAAATATTCAATAGATTTCACACATTTTTTTTCTCGGTATTGTTTGAATAAACTACAAGGTAATAAATATTGTAATATATCTATCCAATAATGAAAGATATTATTTGCTGTTGACTCACTGATACCAAAAGATATTCCTAGTATGAGCAAATGTGAGCATATGAGGTGAATAAAATAAAGTTAAGATGATTTTTATTTGACTTTTAACCTTTTTTTTCCCGACTACTCCGTTAATTAATCTTTTTTCTTGACTGTCGTTCCCGTAGGGTTCCGTAGGGAATACCCTATCTTTATAATTTTAGTTTTTTGTTGATGTGTTGGTAGTCCATCAAGAAAGTGTGGGAATGATTTGATGAATATAGTCCCATTATTGTGGAAATAATTATGGAATTTCCTCTGTGTGGTCATCATAAACCCCATAAGCACGGAAAAACCAGTAAAGGAACTCAACCATACTATTGTCCCGAATGTGGACAAACTTTCAAGCTCTACTTTTGACACTCTATAGTATCGTCGGCAAATTGAACCAGAAAAAATGCCCTAGGTTGCTACAAGCTCATGTTGAGGGCAGCTACCTTGAGAGGAATTAGTCCCACATTTAACAAGGCTTATAATACAGTAGTTAGTTTGGAGTAGAGCAGCCTCTCAAAAAGGGCAAATAATTCATAATGCCCATGTACAAAACATAGAAACCTCACAAATCAGTAGTGACCAATTTTGGTCATTCGTCCAAAAAAACAAAAACACTGTCAGATGAATGAATTGACAGAAGGTGATTATTGGATTGGGATGACTCAAGCATCATCAAGTGGATTGATTTTGGCCACTCGTGTCGGCAAACACACTGACCAGTTCATCGCAGAATTAATTGCCAACACAGAAGGGAAAACTAACTGTAAACATTGGTATACTGATGATTGGGGTGGGTACGAGGGAGTGCTCCCTCCTGAAGTCAAGCACATCATTGGGGCATACCAGACGCAGCATAAGGAGCGAATTAACGGTATTCTCAGACAGCAGATAGGTAGATGGCACCGCCGACAGAATAAATTTGGTAAGGTCTGGGCACACTCGGTGAGATAACAGTGAGGTTAGCGATAGAATAAATTTGGTAAGGTCTGGGCACACTCGGTGAGATAACAGTGAGGTTAGCGATCGCCTATTTCAATTGAATTTGGGTTCATAGTCGCAAAGAAAATACTGCTGCACAAGGAGCTGAGTTGGCGATCGCTCCTTGGAGTTGGAACGACTATTATACTTATCCCACACTTTACTGGTGCACTACCCAATAATCAACCGATCGCCTAAACATATATTGTGGTACTATTGGATAGTCACCTCTTCCATAACAATAACAAGAACCATCTTGCCAGATAATACTTCCTGCTTCCTGAAGAGTGCCATTGGGGAAAATAATTCTGCCACCGACAGCACCAATATTGTCTGAAGATTTTATGGTTTCAACTGCCGCAGTAATACTATTTCCTAAAATCTGATCATCGTTATTTAAAAATAAGAGAAAATTACCTTTCGCTAACTTAGCTGCCTGATTACAGGCTAGAATATAATGATAATTTTCAGGATTAAAGATAATATTTACTCCTTTAATTTGTGACAGTAGTTGCTGAGTTCTATCTGTAGAACAGTTATCAAAAATAACTACTTCAAAGGAGCTAAAACTATTTGTCAGAATTGAATTTAAACAGCTTCAGGTTAACTCTGCACGATTATGTAAAATCAGAATAATACTAACTACTGGATTATATATTTCAGTAAAAGTAATTTTTTAATCTGTATTTAAACATGCTTCTAAGGCTATTTAACTAAATTTATCTAGATATTTTTTAGATTATTATAGTGGAAATAGTTGGTTAACTTGAAGATGATAGATATTTTTTTGTATGTTTAATAGGGTTTCTAATTTTAAAGCTACTTCAGAGTGAGTGGGTTTTATTCAAAGTACTTTTTTGTCGGTGTTAATTCCCTGATGAATTTCTCCCTTTTTCTCTAGAGTATTAGCCAAACTAAAACATAATTTGACATCATTAGGTTGAATTTCTCAAGCTAGATTATAAATATGAATATTGTCAGGGTTTTCTTGAGTTTCTTGTCTATAAGTATTTAGCATTACTACCGGATATGCGGTAAATTTTTGATGAAATGCATCACCTAGTTTTTGATAGATATTAGGTAAATTTGGGTTAAGTTCTAAAGCGCGTTGGTAAGTAGTGATCGCCTATTGCCACTGTCCTAATTTAATCAATGTTTCCCCTAACTGATAATGAAACCAATCGAAATTTGGGTTAAGTTAAATAGCATGACGGTAAGAAGTAACTGCATTTTACCAACTTTTGATCTCAAACAAAGCATTTCCTAAATTTTGGTAAACTTCCCAGTTATTAGGTTGCAGTTTAGCCAATTTTTTATAATAGGATATAACCTTTTCCCATTTTCTTTTATCAGAATAGTTTTTAGCATATTCTAAGTAAGTTTCAGCAAGTTACATCTGAATTATTAAAGTTTTGAGATTAATTAGAATAAAGACAATTATAAATAAAGAAAACTCTCGTTTTTAACCTCCTAATTTTTGTTAAAAACTAAGTAGGAAAAATGAGAGTTACAGCAAAAATTTATTGAACCTTTATATGGTTTATCAATTCACTTGAAAATTTTTACAAACAGTTTAAAACTTTAGACGTGAAATAATTTCCTCAAATTAATGAGGGCTTCAAAGTTTTAAAAAATTAAAATATTAATGTATAAATGCATGAATGTATAACTCCTGTAAAACGGTATTCTTTAGAGGGAAATCAAAGCGATATTCTAAATTAAAGCAGCTTTTTGGTAATATTGAGCAGCTTCCGTAGTCCGATTTTGTTCTGTTAAAATATCACCTATTAAACGATATAAACTGGGAGAATTTGGATTAATTTCTATCACCTTGTTATAACAATTTATTGCATCATTGAATAATCTTTTTTGTTTTAAAGCATCCCCCATATTTTTGTGGGCAGCTACAGAATTCGGATCTAATTCAACGGCTTTTCCATAAGTAGCGATCGCTTCCTCTAGTTGCCCCTGTTTGAGTTGAGCTTTCCCTAACTTCACATAAATTCCTGCACCCAAATTTGGTTTTACTTCTAACGCTTTTTGATATGAAACAATAGCTTCTTCAAAGCGTTTCTGTTTTTGCAGAGTGTCAGCCAGTCTAATATGAACCTGGGGGGGGAAATTAGGTCTCAGTTCCACAGCTTTTTGATAAGCTGCGATCGCATCATTAGTCCGAGCTTTTTGGTTTTTGGAGCTTTTTAGTTGAATAAACAAATCTCCTAATTCTTTGTAATTTCGAGCTCTCAGTACATTTTTATTTATTTCAATAGCTTCTTGAAATGCAGCTATTGCCCCATATAGTTTATTTTGTTGCTTCAGAGCTCTGGCCTGTTGTAGATAAGCTCTAGCATTATTGGGCTGGAAAGCCACAATTTTTCTGCAACATTTAACCACTTCTTTCCAGTTTTTTTGAGCTTCATAAGCTGAAGCCAACTGGATCAAAGCCGGTATATTGTCCGGTATCAGTTTAAGAGCCATATTGTATTTGGCGATCGCTTCTTGAAACGAACCCTTTTTTTTAAGCTCTTTGCCTCTTTCCAGATTTTTTTGAGCAGCAGCGACTTTTTTGAAAGATAATGACATAATTAAAACCTGACAATTTGTTTTAGTCTATATATTCCATTATAATAGCACTATTATAGTTTTAATAATTTTTAGCAACATAGCTAAAACATATAATTATAGCATTTATTATTTCTTCCTCCCTAGGAGTAGGAAACCAGAATTATACCGCTCTGCTGAACCTACCCAAAACGATATTTTAGCCCTTAATACAAGCTTCCTATTTTTGTTGAATACCACTATCCCATGGCTGTCACCTATCTTCACAGCTGATCCATAAAGAATATTTCAAGAAAGCTTACTTCTAGTCAAATTAAGTGTTACCCTTGAGTATAGTCGAGCTATATTGTAACCAATTAGTCGTCTACCTGCGATACAGCTAAAGTTCAGCCAGCCTTAAAATTAATAAATATAGAGAATTTAATATCACTCAAGCACACTATAGCAATCTTAAAATTGTAATATTTTTGTGATAGTTAGAACTCAAGAGTAAGTAGTCATAATTTTAACAATTTTCAAGGTGTTTTCCCTTCAAATTAACTGTTATAAAAGCTATCAATTAACACGCGTTCTATATTACTAGGTAAGATGCCCCCACTATAGAGTCAGGAGCAAAAATGAGAATTACAACTTATTATTCTGCTAAATTTCTATTAGCTAACTTCTCAGCCGTTCTAATAATTTGTCCTGCCAAAATAGCTGCCCCAAAACCATTATCAATATTCACAACACCTATTCCCGGTGCACAAGAATTTAACATTGTCAATAGGGAAGCCAAACCATTAAAGTTAGCACCATAACCTACACTTGTAGGTACTGCAATAACAGGAGAATCTGCTAAACCTGCCACTACACTGGGTAAAGCACCTTCCATTCCTGCTACTACAATTAATACATCAGCTTCCGCAATTAAATGTTGATGGCTCAATAACCGATGAATTCCTGCTACCCCAACATCCCAAAGACGCTTAACCTGAAAACCACAAAGAGTCGCCGTAACTGCTGCTTCTTCTGCCACTGGTAAATCAGCAGTACCAGCACTTAAAATTGTAATTATACCTTCATATTTTTGCCTAGGAAAATCTGACATAACTACACATATTTTGGCATCCTGATAATAATAAAGATTAGAAACTTTATCTTGCAATTGTTCATATATTTCTGGTTCAATTCTAGTTGCCATGACTACGGGATTATGTTGTCTCATAACCTCCATAATTTTAACTATTTGTTCTGTTTTTTTGCCTGGCCCCCAAATAACTTCTGGAAAACCTGTTCTAATATTTCTATGGTGATCAATTTTGGCAAAATCTTCGACCTTTTCAAAATCAAAATTCTTGAATTTTTCAAAAGCTGCCTCTGGAGTTACATCACCTAGAGCAATTGCCTCTAATAGTTTTTTTAATGCTTTAGATTCCATGGAAAAAGTTTGATTATAAGTTGATAATTATAATTATAAGTATTTTCGGACAAAAATAATAGCTAACTTCTTAGATATAAAAATTAGAGTTAATCAGAGATTTGCAATTCATATAAATTCCCGAATCCCCTACCATATTTACCAGACTTAATATCTTTAACTCTATTTCTTATCGCCTCAAATTATAAAGGAATTACCATATAGATAAAAGGTAACTATTCTGTAATAATTTGCTCTGCTTTAGTATAAAGTTGTTTCCGTTTTTTTTATCTAGGACTTGAGATGCTCTGACATATAAATCATCTATTTATTGTTCCTATTCTGTTACCTTTCTACCTTCTATTACTTTTTCTCCAGGTTGGCTTCCTTGATTAAAAGTGTGTAGTCTGCCATTTACAGACCGGATCATATAATCACCATGAAGTTCTACACCTCCTCCTACAAAAACACCTAGATAAGCTTCCCAGTTTCTAGACAAATTTAGTCGTTTCACTTTGGTATTCAAACTAAGAAAATGTAGATTTATTTTAATTCCTATTGTTGCTAAATCTTGATTGATTTGTATTGCCATTTTTTCTGCGAATTTTCTACCAGCAGTTAATAGCAATGTAAATTATACTCTATTATCTTGACTGTCTAATAATTCACCATTTTAGTTATATTTAAAACCAGCACTAACTAATAGTGCATTTGCTTTTTATAGATTATATTTATAGACTTTCAGACCTACTTTCGGGGATAGATAAAAATTACTTTTAACAGGAATTAGTGAATAAAAGGGCACCTAATTCACGATATATATTGTTTACTATTGTTTTCCTGTTAATAGCATAAGCTATCCCTTGTCTAAAAATTTTTTATTAAACCATTTAGACTTAATCGAATTTATAAATGACTTACCTTGAGCATTACGACCCTGATTCAGATTAAAAGAGATAAAACTGATGAAAACCAACCATTATAAATAATATACTTACCTCGTTTTTCTTCTCTTTTTAATAAATTAAAAATTTCTGGTTATACTTTAATTGTATCTAGCTCCCCAGAGCAAAAATTTAAGATTTGATTATCTCTATTTGAGATAACTTGCCAGACAATATTCTCAATATAAGGCTGAGTATTTCCTTGCTCATTCTTACGACAGTAAAAAGGGTTATTTTCTAAGATAATTCGTTGATGTAGAGTATAACTTTTGAGTCTATACATACCATTAATAATAATTTCTTTTACCGGGGTATCAGTTAACCATTTTCTTAGATAGTTTAATTCTTCTTTAGAGTTAATAGTACGAACTGATTCTTGTAGGGCACGTGCAGGTAAAATTGGTAGTCTTCCAGCATATCTAATCAAAGGAGAAAAAGGTTCTACTGTATAAAATTTTATACGGTAATTATCGATTTTTTTGACATTTAGTAAAGCACAACTTTGACCAATTTTAATAGAATCTTGAAATCTGGCAATAATTTGCTAACTTAGATAGATTTTATTATAGGAAAATACCACATCATTAGAAGTTACAGTTTCTCCATTTTATTATTTTAATCATGCTTTTAATTTAATAATTATTTGTTGTCCGTCTCTAGAAAATTCCCAAGATTAAGCTAAATCTGCTTCTAATTCTCCTGTGACAACATTTTCAATAATTAATGGTTCATAAATATAGCTAAAAAATTTATATACTGAAGGATTTAATGGATAGTTAAAATTAGAAGTATTACTATGTATAGATATAAATAGAAAAGATTGATAATTTGATGGTATTCGTTGAAATCTTTTAAGTATAATTACCACAATAATTGTAACTTAAGATTATTGCTATAGGGTAGTCAATATTTAGTGAGTAGTTGATAATCTTAACTTTATTTCTTGACCATCAGATACTCTTATATAGCATTTCTTTAAATATATGAAGTACATTTTTATGTCTTCCTCGCCCCCCTTAAAAAGCTATCCTTTGAGGAGAGAATAAGCGCTAAATTACGAAATTATCAAAAAACCTATTTTTACAATACATCTACTCTTCCGAAATATTTATTAAATTGCCTAATTATAACTTCTCTCTTTTTTCACATTTTATGTTAATAAATATCTTTATAAACCATGGCTTAAAAAGAGGAGAGCCTTCAAACTCCCCTTTTTTAAGAAGCACAGGACTTACACAAAAGATAAAGTTATATACCAAAATTAGGGGTTAACCACCGGAGTGCTCCACAACATGAAAATCCCTACTATATATGTTGGTGGCTGTGTAATTTAAGTCTAGGAGGATAAAATATGCCTCATTAGTAAGCATTTAGCTGTCAGCTATCAGCCTAGTTGGAAAATTTAACCTCCAAGAAGAATTAAAAGTCCCACACGAAAAAGATGATCAGCAATTCCTTTATAATTTATTACTTTCATGGATATTTTTGCACAGCATGATCTAGGAAAAGCGCTCGAGCTGACTGCAGCATTGCTAAATGCTTACCCTCATTAAACAGAGAAATACTATATTTAGTTTTAAGTAGTCAAAGGAAAAAATAAATTATCAATTAATTTCCACATCTTTTTCATTTTTATAGTTACTTAATCAGAAATTTGCAACTCATATAAATTCCAAAATCCTCCACTTAGCTCAGTATAATTAATACCTTTAATTCTATTTCTTATAGCATCAAATTCCAGAGGATTTACCATATATATAAAAGGTAATTCCTCAGCAATAATCTGTTGTGCTTGACCATAAAATTCCTTTCGTTTATCTTCATCAAAAACTTGAGATGCTTGAATATAAAGATCATCTATTTGTTGTTCCCAGTCATTTACTTTCCAACCTTCTATTTTTTCATCTCCCGGTTGAGGTCCTTGATTAAAAGTATGTAATCTACCATTTACAGACCAAATATTATAACCACCATGAGGTTCGATACTTCCTCCTGTAAAACCTCCGAGATAAGCATCCCAATCTTTGGATAATGTGAGCTTTCTTACATAAGTATTAAAACTTAAAAACTGCATATTTATTTTAATACCTAATTTTGCCAAATCTTGATTAATTTGTGTTGCCATTTGTTCCCTGACTTTCCTCCCTGCACTTGAGAGTAAAGTAAATTCTACTTGGTTACCTTCACTATCTAATAACTCACCATTTTGATTATATTTAAAACCAGCACTAAGCAAAAGTTTTTTAGCTTTTTCCGGGTCGTAATTATAAATTTTTAAACCCTCTTCTGGAGATAAATAAAAAGGACTTGTAACAGGAATTGGAGAATACTGGGGCGCACCTAATCCACGATATATATTATTTGTCATAGCCTCTCTATTAATACCATAGGCCATCGCTTGTCGAAAGGCTTTATTATTAAACCATCGAGATTTAATCGGGTCTACCAATGGTTTTCCTTGAGCATTTTTCCCTTGATTTATATTAAAACAAATAAAGCTAGAAGTAGATGTCGGACCACCATTATATATAGTATATTTGCCTCGATTTTCTTCTCGTTTTAACAGAGGAAACATTTCTGCTGCTACCTTAATTGTATCTAGTTTTCCAGAACGAAAATTTAATAGTTGATTATCTGTATTTTCGATTACTTGCCAAACAATATTTTCAATATAAGGCAGATTATTTCCCTGGTCATCTTCGCGCCAATAAAAAGGATTTTTTTCTAAAATAATTCGTTGATTTGGAGCATAACTTTTGAGGCGATACATACCATTACCAACAATTTCTGTGACTGGGGTATCAGTTCCCCATTTTGTTAGATAGTTTAATTCTCCTTCCGAGTTAGTAGTACTAACTGATTCTTTTAAAACATGAGCAGGTAAAATATTTAACCCTCCTGCATATCTGAGAAAAGGAGCAAAAGGTTCGGGCGTAGAAAATTCTACACGGAGATTATCAATTTTTTTTACTGTTGGTAAAGCACCACTTTTACCAATTCTAAGAATGTCTTTAACGCTACTAGGAATTTTATCATTCAGATATATTTTGTTATAGGAAAATACCACATCATCAACAGTTAAAGGTTCTCCATCTGACCACTTTAAATCTTTTTTTAAAGTGATAACTATTGTTTGTTCATCTTCGGAAACTTCCCAAGATTCAGCTAAGGCTGGTTCTAATTCTCCTGTCACACCATTTTCAATAATTAAGCCCTCATAAATATAACCAAAAACACTATATGCTGACTGATTTAATGGATAGTTAAAAGTAGAAGTATCACTTGGAGTAGAAACAACAAAACGAGATTGATAATTTGATGTTGCTTGCCTACAAGAACTCAGGAAAAATATTAAAATAACTGTGAATAAAATTGCTAATTTACGAAAATAGTTTTGTTTAATATTAAGTTGAATCATCTTTAAGTAACTGTCAGTTTATTTATTAATTTACTTATAGCTAAAGTCTGTTTTAATTGCGCATTTGATTTTTTTATTTATCATAATATCATTTGGAAACAAGTTTATAATATGAAATTTTCTAAGGCTTACTTCCTAAATTCATATTCTAGCACTATTTTGTCACTCTTGATAATAAGTAATACCAAGTATGGTGACTTAAAGCTATCTTTTATTCTCTCTAAGCCTATCTCATATTTATAGTATAGCCAATCTTTTCATCGATATAAATATACTCTCAAAACTGCATTTAGTATGGTGAAACTACTAGCAAATATAGCTGTTTTCTTAATAAGAATTACAATTATTTTTTTTATTAGTTCAAGTTTACAGAAATAATATTAGGCAGAATAATTTATTTGAAACTGAAAAAAATGAAGAGATAATTATTTTCTTTAGAGTTGATGTCTTTCACCAACGATGTTGCTCTATCAGCCCTTCGGTATAATGACTCGAAATTAATCTTTTGTACTCATGAATTTCTCAATGTAGCCAACAATGACCATAATAAAAATTGGATAATAGTTAGTATGGCAGATAGCTGTGATCCTGAATTCGTTGATATTGTTGCTCAGGTGAAGAATGCCACTAATGAAATTATTTAACCCAAGGGCAAGTTCTCCAGGAGATAATTAGTCAATTAAAATTGTGATGCGGAGATTATTAATTTTTTTTACTGTTGTTAAAGCATCACTTTTACCGATTTTGAAAACGTCTTTAAAGCTATTAGGAATTCGTATTATCTTAGCTAAGTTTGAGGCTGAAAATTAAACAGGTGCACTCTACTCTTTTATTAAACTAAAATCTAAACTAGAGCAAGCTGGGTTTTGAGACTCCACAACTTCCACAAGAACTGCTTGACCAGCAATTTCTCCTTCTGGATTAAATTTAAGATGTTCTCCAGAGGTTTCATTAGCTGGAACATTTACCTCTTTAAGTTTTTCCAACACTTTAGACCTGGTGGGATCATCGCCAGAATTAGATAACGCAGAAATAAAAGCCTTAGTTGCATCATAACTAGTAGCAGTGCGCCAGCCAACCTCCTCCTCCTCTCCCCACTGCTCTTTTGCTCTAGCTACAAACTCTTTTGCTGTATCTAATTGTTTATGCCACGGTATTGATAAAATCAAACCTTTAAGTGGTTCCCCACCTTTGTCTAAGATATCACAATTATAAAAACTATCACCAGCAATTAATTTTAATCTTTGGCTTTCTGGCAATTTAAAATTAGCTTTAGCAACCTCTATTGCTAAGTCAATTGTTCCTATGTTTGCAAATAGCGCTCCAGCTTCAACTTGGTTATTGGCTGCCACCCGAACTTCCTTATTGAGATCAAAAGACGATTGTTTCAAATCTATACTTTTAACCTTTATGTCAGGCTTCAAAGTTGTTAAGTAAAAATCAAAAAAACCATTGATACTTTTACTAAATGAACTTTCTTTGTTATAAAAAATCACAATCTTTTCTATAGATCGAAATTTGACATATTCAGCTAGCTTTTTACTTGCTACAGAGTCATCAATCACCGTTCTAAAAAAAGTATCACCTTTTAATTCTATACTTGTGCTAGTAGAAGAAATAACTGCCAATTTTTCTTTTTGATATACTTCTAATGCTGCCTTAGTAGCATCACTATAATTATGTCCTATTACCCCTAAAATTTCTTTATCTCTGACTATTCCTTGAGCTACTTTTGGAGATATTTCATCATCATTACTGTCATTGACAATAATAATTTCCAGTAATCTACTATTTCCTGAGAAATAGTAGTTTTTATTGTATTCATTTTGTGCCTGAGCAACACCTCGCAAAATTGCTTTAGCTCTTTGACTGTTCTTATCTGCTGGTACAACTACAGCTATTTTTAAAGGATTATTATTATTCTCGCGAGCTAGAGAATTGTTATAGTAAATCAATGGCTCTGGGTCGTTGCGATTAGAATTTACAAATTCTTGAAAACAACTAACTGCTTCTTTGTAATTAGAAACTTTAAATTTTACATTACAACTTATAAACTTAATATTATCATCTGTGTTGTTATACCAATCAAACATTCTTTTTTCGCCACTGCTAAATCTTTCTATTTCTAGCTGATCCAGCTCTGATTTTCCGAGTATAAAATCTGGATCTTGTTTAGTTTTTAATCCCCAAAATATTCCTATTCCAATCAGCAGAGGAGCTGCTAAAGCTGCTGTCAAAAATACATTACGAATTGGAATTGTTTTAGACTTCTTACTGACAGAAAATAGAGCATTTTCCTTGTCTTTAATATCTTTAAGTTTCTCTTGAGCTTCCATATTGTATGGTTCGATTTTTAGGACCGTTTCGTATAGCTTTTTAACTGCACTTAACTTTGTCTCTATAGAACCATTTTCTTGAATTAAATGATCACCATAACCAAACAATAACTCTATGTATTCCTCTTTCCCACGTTGTGAATGAATTTTATAAACTCTCTCGTATAGTTCTAATGCTGCCTGAAATCTTTGCTTTTTTTTGTATCGTGCAGCCAACCGGAATAAAGCACTAAAGTGGTTAGGATTAAGTTCTAAAGCCATATTATAATGCTCTAACTCACGATCTATATCCCCTCGTATCCGCCATTTATCAGCTCCTTCGTAATAATTATTAGCTTCATCATCAAGCTTCTCCAATTCCCATATTTCTGAGCGTAGTGGATAATATTTGATTAACCAAAGACGAACAAACTCAACTGTAACTTTGTACCCAGATGGATCTAAAAAATCATTTTCACTCAAAGCTTGTTGTGCCTGAAGTAGTTGCTCACGAAGTAGTTGTTTTATTTGAACTCCATATCTTTCAAGCAAATTGAAGAAGTTTTCCGGAGGTGACTGAATTTGCTTAACACTCTCTTGAGCTGCTGCTACTGCTGAAAATAAAACTCTTTCTAGTCTCAGCAAACCTCCCCGAAACCAATCCAACCCTCCTTCGCTTAACTCCATAGCCTTCTCGATCGCCCTGCCTACATCACTCTCCAAAATCTCACTTTTTTCCTCTTCCCGTGCTTGTACAAACACAGCGTAACATATAGCTTGTGTAAAGTAAGGATGGCCCGCTGAAAGTCGAAAAATTTCGTTTATTGCTCCCTCATTGTATTGCAGAAATTTTCTAGCAGGTTGTGTAATCAACCTTTTCGTACTTACTCTTTCTAGTAATCCTATTTCCTGCTTAGGCGCACCCTTAAACAATCTTAGAAGTTTCGGCATATCATCTAGTCGCCTTCCCACAACAGGAATAATAAAAAGTTGCTTTTCCTCAGACACAATTGTCTTTAAGTATCCAAAGAAATCTTCAAATGTTGAGTCATTATTGTTGCCTGCAAATACATCAAACTCATCCAGTAATAATACTAAATTTTTACTCCCCAATTTTTGGACTATCGAATGCAATAATTCTCTGAATTCATTGGGATCTTTTTCTAAGCCTTCAAGTGAAACTAAATCAATACTATGTGTGGTATCTTCCGAATTCTCAAAAATTTCTTGAGCAACTTTTTGGATAATATAATGGAAAATTTGATCGAGAGACCATTGGAATTTATCTTGAAAATCTAACAGAATAAAAACAAATTGATTATCCAAACGTACCTGTTTAGGAATTTGCTTTAATACAGAAGATTTACCTATACGTCTTTGACCATGTAGAAGAATAATTCGTTGATTATTATTCAAATTATCTTCAATAACACGAAACAAACTTTCTCGACCAAAAAACAATTTTGGTTCATCAATAGAACCACCAATATTATAAGGATTTCGCCAATTTTCTGTAGATGTCATATTCATTATTAATTTTTATCCCGATTATATTTTTACCATTACCAATTAACATAATTTTTTTTTCAACATCTAACAATATATAAATTAAGTAATTATAAAAACTTTGCGCAGTACGTTGCTAGCTTACTTACCCATTTCACAACAGATTTTATAGCTTCTTTGTTTTCTGACAAATACTTAATCACACTTGTTACTTTTTTTACTTGTTTATGACTCATCAAATTGAGAAATACTTTCTCTCTCTCTTTAAGTGTTTCTACATTAGTATTTTCAACTTCTTTAATTACCCACCACTCCATAATTGTTGAAGAAAATAAATAACCTGTATTTTCTTGTTCTCTATTTCCTTTAATAACTCCCCTTTCCTCTAAATCTATTAATTCTCGAGATTTCTGACTAAAAATAACATTAATATCACCTAAATTATAGCGTTTATTTTGTACGCGACCTTCTAAATTAGATAAAGAAACTAACATTAATAAAGTCTGTTCTAACTCATTAGCAAGTTGCCATGTGCCTTGAAAAATATGGTCTGTTGCTGTTATCAAATCCCTGGTAAATTTCTCAGCACTAAGTGTTTCTTCAGACCGCACTTTATCATAATAAAGAAATCCAGCATTTTGTAGTAATAGTGGATTTCCGCCAGCAATTTCTTGAATCCCATCACATAGTCCAGGTGGCATGTCCATTTTACTAAGCAAAATCTCGACCTCCTTTTGATTCAATGGTTTTAATGGTTGAAATGCATAATGATTATGCCAAGGAGATTTCTCTGGTGTCAGACCAGGACCAGTTTCACTTAGGCGTCGCAATGAAGTCACAATCATTGATAGATACTTTCTCTCTGAGCAATGATATGCCAAATTCCGACACTCACTTAAAAATATTTCTACCTCAGTTTCACTATACTGAGAATGGAAACGAAAAGTCGCATCATAATCATCTAAAAGTAGCACTAAAAATTTATTTTGCTCACCTAATTTTTTCAACACAAAACGTAGGTAATCTTTAGTTATTTTTGGCTTTTTTAGTAAATCTTGAATTATAGGTTGTAGGATAGAATTATCTTTAGTTTTTTCTCTAATTAAATTAATAATCCTGCGCCAGAAACTAGCAGGCGTGAAAGGATTAATTTCTTGGCAATTTAGATAAATAATTACCGCTTCAGATGGATTTATATTTTTTGAAAGCCAGACTTCTTCAGACGTCAGAAGCTGAAGGAAAGAAGTTTTTCCCATACCAGGACCGCCCCAAACAGCCAAATTACTGCGACGATATATTTAGTCAAATGCGATCGCGATTAAACTCTTGCGCCCCACAAAATGTTCTGGAGCAACTGGCTGACCTACAGTGAAAGGATTTCTTAGATATTCCATTATGTTTTAACTTTAAAATTTGACGAAAGAACTCCAGATCATTCTAGTATTTTCATTATTATGCTTTTCTGATCTCAGTATATTTCTGTAGCAAAACCACCGCATAAGCAGCAATACCTTCTTCTCTGCCCACAGGACCTAATTTTTCATTAGTAGTAGCTTTAATACTAACCTGATCTGCTTCTAGCTCTAAAGTAGTAGCCAAGCGCGATCGCATTTTCTCTATATGTGGTTTCAACTTAGGACGCTCTGCCACCACTACCGAGTCAATATTACTAATTCGCCAGCAAACACCCCTAACTAAATCATTAACACGCTTCAATAAATCTATACTATCAGCCCCAGCCCATTGTGGATCGCTGGGAGGGAAATAATGGCCAATATCTCCCAAACTTAGAGCCCCTAACATTGCATCCATAATAGCATGAGTCAGAACATCCGCATCACTATGGCCAATCAGCCCCATTTCATGGTCAATTTTAATTCCTCCCAAAATCAATGGTCTTTCTGGCCCTAATTTATGAATATCGTAGCCATTACCTATACGAACGTTCATATTCTTAACTATTACCTAATAGAAAATAATTATTTAACTATTGTATGATATAATTTTTTAAAGGTAAAATAGTATTATTTAAATTAATTTAATTGGTATTCGAGGTAAGTTGTGAACATTTCATTCACTCAAAAAGTAGTATTAACAGATAATTTTTTTCTAGCAGAAGATGAAGGAGGAATTTTTATAGTTAATGCTCAACAGGAAGGTCAAGATTTTCTGTTAGATGATGTAGCAGCTCAAATGTTATTTGCCTTAGTAGGATCTGATTCTATTCAAGAAGCTTATGAAGATATTTTAGAATTAGAAGAAGTCGATCCCGAGGTGTTCAAAAATGATTTGTTAGAATATATTGAAGATTTAAAAAATGATGGAATCATCAAAATAATCCACCAAAAAGATAAACTTTATCAAGAAGATATGGTTTCTTAATAATAAAGTCAGAAGCCAAAAGTAAAAAAAATTTTTGAGCAATGGAAATTAGGAAATGACTAAAAGTAACTTGAGTATAAATTATCATTACTGAAAGCTACAAATTAGTCTTACAGGGGATATTCTGCCTTATTTAATCTCATAAATATCAAAATCTGATTAATATAGTGATTAATTATTCAATCTAATTTTTTGAGAAAATATCAAGAGAAGTTTGTCGAAAAAATTATTAAAATCCTTAAATAAATCTTTCAAAATCATTATTTATAGAGCAATTTATTAATAATCTAATCCAACTTTTTAGTATTACCTCCTGAAACCCAACCTATACGATCGCTCCCATCATCTACCCGAACTTTTTGCCATCTCTTATCAGAACTCTCTTCAAG
This sequence comes from Trichodesmium erythraeum IMS101, assembly GCF_000014265.1. NCBI lineage: Bacteria > Bacillati > Cyanobacteriota > Cyanophyceae > Oscillatoriales > Microcoleaceae > Trichodesmium > Trichodesmium erythraeum. The sequence continues at coordinate 7,236,499 of NC_008312.1, read as the reverse complement.
AACTATAACTTTCTCCTTATAAGAAATACCTCCAATACGAATAGCATTTCTACTAGGAGTATCGCGAAGAATTAAACCAATAGGTTCTACTACAACAGCTCTATAAGTTCCAGTCTCTAACTCATTTTGATTTTCTGATTTTTCATTGCTAGTAGCTAAAATTGGTTGAGAAGACTTAGCAACATTTTCCACTACAGGTTTTTCATTTTCAAAGATTGGTTTTTCAGGTATTTTTGTGAGTTTAGCCGCAAAATAGAGAACTGCTGTTGCACTAGCTCCAGCTAGTAAAAGTATTGCTAAAATAAAGCCTACTAAAAACTTAAAAAATGCATACAAATTCATAATTTTTCAGTGTCTTTCTATTAAAACTTACCTTTAAAGCCATCATATCTAGAAGCAAGACGGGCCTTACCAGCCGCAGCCCAATCTTGTAAAAACTTAATTTGTTCTTCAGCAGTTCTAGCTAAAGGAATAATTTGACTAGCAGACTCCAAAATATCCTCAGTAGTAAACTCACGATTTTGACTAAACCCAATATGCATAGCTTCTATTAAAGACTGTTCTATTTCTGCACCAGAAAAATCTGGAGTTTCATAAGCTAGCCGCTCCATATCATAACTCTTAATATTATAAGGTCGTAACCGAGATAAATGTACTTCAAAAATAGATTTTCTTTCCTTCTGATTAGGTAAACCCACAAAAAATATTTCATCAAACCTACCCTTTCGTAATATTTCTGGCGGTAAAGATTGAATATTATTAGCAGTAGCTACCACAAAAACAGGAGATATTTTTTCAGCTAACCAAGTAATAAAAGTACCAAAAACTCGACTCGTAGTACCTGCATCCCCTTGACTTTTAAACCCAGCAAAACCCTTATCAATTTCATCTATCCAGAGAACACAAGGCGCCAAAGCTTCAGCAATAGAAATCATCTGTCGGGTACGAGACTCCGACTCTCCCACCAAACCTCCAAATAAACGGCCCACATCCAAACGTAATAAAGGTAAATGCCAATGATGAGCGATCGCCTTAGCAGTAAGAGATTTACCAGTACCCTGTATTCCTACCAAAAGTAAACCCCTAGGATGAGGCAAACCATATTGCCTAGCTCGTTCAGAAAACGCCCCTCCCCGTCGCAATAACCAATCTTTGAGGTTATCCAAACCCCCAATATCAGAAATATTTTCATGAGCAGGATAAAAGTCCAATATTTGAGTTTGACGAATAGTTTGGCGTTTTTCTTCTAAAATTAAATCAACATCATCAAGCTCTAATTTTCCGTGAGTAGCGATCGCCCTAGCCAAAACTCTTCTAACTCGTTCTAGAGATAATCCAAGAGAAGCCCGAACTACTTCATCTAATAAACGTTTTTCCACATATTGACCCATAGCCACTAAAAGACGTTCTACCTCTTGGGAAATTTCTTGACTATTTGGTAGTGGGAATTCTATAATTGTAATAACTTCATTTAAATCCTCTGGAATAGATATTTTAGGAGCTAAGATTACCAAATTTTTAGGTTGAGACTTTAACTTTTTTGCCAAATTCCTCAGCTTCCTTGAAATAGAAATATCCTCCAAAAATCTTTGAAAATCTCGCAATATAAATATTGCCGGAGCTGACTCCGGCAACTTTTCCACAAGTTCTAAACCTTGAAGAGGATTTCTTTTTCCCCAACCTATATCATTAGGATTATTTTCATATCCTTCTACAAAATCCCAAATATATACTGCTCTGTTACCTTGTTTTTTCGCTAATTCAGCAATTGTCTTTTCTACTCGTTCTTCCTCCCTTGTCTGGACATAAATTATTGAATAGCACGAACGTAATAGTAGTTCAAACTCTGCTTGAAAATTCATAATATTTTTTTCAGTCGCTATTTACAGCAAGTTGCAGGTAAGTTGCAGGTAAGTTGCAGTAAATATTAATAATAAAGTCTTTAATTTATTAAGATATTGCTCACCATCGGTTGAGCTCATACTATATGAAACAAATACTCAGATAAATTTAGCTTGTTGGGAGTTCACAAAACATTTGTACAGCCTGTTTTCTACAATACTAACTAATCTGATATCCCAATAATTAGTTATCAAAAAAATCTCCCTTCTCACCTTTTTTTTCTGTTTCCTGCCTTCCTTTTAATTTCATAATTAACAAGCAACTTTAATATTAAACTATCAACTATTATTCAGTTGTTTTTTTACCGCCTCTAAAGCTGCCCATCGACTATCTAAAACCGATGATGAAGTATTCGTACCAGATAATTTTATCCCTTGGCAATTATTCTTACATAACTTTCTTGAAGGAACTTCTAAACAAACCTGTTCATATACCCATTTTTTGGGGTTAAAATTTCCCTCTGGAGGCAAAGTTTCTACTAAATGTTCCACAGAATTTTCCGCCTCTATGTGGAATAACTCTTTTTGAGTTGTAACTTTATTTAACCAAATTAACTCCTTTGGATTAATCACTAATTTATAGTTATACTGTTTTAAACATCTATCACAAGTGAGGGTAATAATTGTTTCTGATTTTCCTTTAACTTCCAGATAATTTCCACAATGAGTTACTTGTAAATAACCCCTAACTGGACTCAGTGTTTCCAAATCTAATATAAACTCTTCAAACCTGATAAATTCAGTCTGATTGTTTTTTTTCAATAGACTGGGAATAGATATTAATTCCATTTAGCTTCACCTCACTCAATTCATAACCAGAAATTCAGAATTCTTAATACAGAATTCTGAATTTTCTGTACTCAAATTAATAATTTTAATCTTTACAAATCATATTTTTTTCCCAATTATTATAATTTTTTACTAGTTTCTAATTTTCACTACTAAACGACGGTCCGGTTCCTGTCCATGGCTGTAAGTTTCTAGGTCTTCACAGTCCTTAAGCATAGTATGTATTTGACGACGTTCCGTAGAAGATAGAGATGTTAATTCATACTCCTGACCAGTCAAACGTACTTTTTTAGCTGCATACTCAGCCATTAATAATAGTTCTTCTTGGCGACGAGCTCGATAGCCTGCTATTTCAACAGTATAAGCCAAATGTTGTTCTGAATTATCATTATTTATATTCAGAATTGTATTGGTGAGGTACTGGATAGCATCGATTACTTTACCATCAACTCCAACTAAAACAGAAACTTGTTCTTGTGTCAGGTTAGTTTGATCTATAGTCAGCCAATAAGAATCTTCTTGTTGTTGAGCTATGACTTTTGCGGGAATTTTTGCTAAATTTAGCAGTTTCTCTAGCCATTGCTGTCCTTCATCTAACCCTTGATAATTATAAATATCGCTCATTACTAGCATTAAGCTTTCTTCTTAGAACGTCCTGGTTCAAAGGGCAGTGCTTGTCTTCCCTTTCCTATTTTTGTTGTTTTTGGTTGTGACTCTTCTACTAATTTCTGAAGATTTTCAGGTAATGGTTCTTTGGATAAGATATATGCCTGAATAGTTTGAAATATGTTAGCTATCAGCATATAAAGTAAGACACCTGCAGGAAGAGGAGTAAACAGAAATATTCCTGAAAATAAAATTGGAGTAATTTTGTTTATAGAGTCTTGATTTGGATTAGCATTGTTAGCTCCAGGTCCTTTACCTGATATTGTTTGGCTAGCATATATACTAACTCCAAAACCAATCACCATAATTAATATATCCCAATGAATGTTCCCATTCTCATCAAAGGCGCCCACACGACCCAAAGCTTTAATAAATAGAAATCCTTTATTTGATGCAATTCCTGGTATTGTACCTTGAATTGTAGCTTCCCCTGGTTCTAAAGCTACTAAACTACCATCTTGATCTATTTGAACTCTTTCAGCACCTTTGGTTACAGTCCATAAAGGCTTAATTTCAGATTGATTATATTCCTCCATGAGAGTATTTAAAGACTTACCCTCTACTGTTTGAAATTCAACTTTAGTTTTATCTCCAACAATTAACTTATCCCCATTAGGACTCAAAGCCAAAATTTGGTAGTGAACACCATCATTAATATATATATTTTGAGGTGAAGTTGTATAAGCTTGTGGTTGAATTCGTTCTAACTGTTCTTGAGGAAATATTTGTAAATCTACAGTATAATTAATATTAGTAAAAGGTGAGCCACGCAGAGTAGCAAATAAAGCAAAAAGTATAGGCATTTGAAATAGCAGAGGTAAACATCCTGCTAATGGATTAAACTCTTTCATCAGTTTACCCATTTCTTCCTGCTGTTTTTGGGGATCATCTTTATAACGTTTTTGAATCTCCTCTTGTCTTTTCTTCATCAAAGGTTGCGTAACTTTCATCTTACGCATATTCCGAATTGACCCAGCATTTAATGGGTAGAGACTTGCACGAATTACAAGAGTTAAGGCTACAATTGCTAAACCATAGCTTGGTACGATCCCATAGAAAAAGTCTAAGATCGGTAGCATTATGTTGTTGGAAATAAATCCTATACCAAAATCCATTATTTTATGTTTACCTTGGGGCTGGTTATATTTCTAATTTTGACGATTTTAAATTATTTACTACTACTAATCCCAATATCTAGTTAACTATCTGTAAATCCAATAATTTATCAGTATTTTATCTGGATTAATATTATAGTAGCTAATTGAAAAATTTATCTACTAATAATTAGTTAAATTCCTATCAATTAGTAGTACTATCCGCTTTTTGAGTTTTGGCCACTATTTTTTCAGTTATGTAATCTTCAATTTCTCTAAATCTTGGTATTGCCCTTAATTCTAAGCGAGTACCATTTCTCAGAGTAATTGCTAAATCACCCCAAGCACCTAATCCTCTAGGTACTTTTGCAACTTTTATAATTTCTGAGTAAATAATATCTGTACGATCTTGTCCCATCCAGCCACCTGTGACTGAAACTCGGCGATTAGTAATCCGATATCTTAACCATAAGGCCCGAACAACAGCCGCAACCGTTAGAGGAAGGCCAATGATTGTCAGGCCAATTAATAAATTAAAGATTAAATCTCCTATATGGGGGCCGCCCTCATAGAAGGCTTCCTCTCGAATACCCATGCAACACCTCCACTTGTGCCAATAACTTCTCTAATTGTTGCAGAAATTCATAATAATTGCACTGTTTGGCTGTTGGTTTTACTACTATTACTAGATCCCATCCTTTTGATATATACGGCAACATTTGTCGTAAAGCTGCCCTAATTTGGCGTTTAATTCGATTTCTGACTACTGCTCCTTTATTCACCTTTTTGCTAATAGAAATTCCTATGCGGGTAGGTCTGTCAGGATATAATTGATCTGAGTGTTCAATTAATTGAGGCTGTTGCATATGACGCAGAGCCCTTAAACTTAGATGAGAAGTATTCTTACGAATTCCTTTCTGATATACAGCACTAAAGTCTTTATGATGACGAAGCCTACTTTCATCTGGCAACATGGTAAGATTTTCTAATATTTTTCCACCAATCAGAATTTTCTGTAAATTTCTAATATACTGCCAGACGCTCACGCCCTTTTTTCCGACGAGCTCTAATTACTGCTCGGCCATTTCTCGTACGCATCCTTACCCTAAAACCAGATACTCTTCTCCTCTTTCTACAGGTACCATGTAAAGTCCGCTGAGTCATTTTTCTCTACTCCTTAACCATCAATATAATAATTTCAAATTCACGATCCCTAATCATAGCATAAATATCTAGATCAAGTTAATTCTTAACCATAACTTCTATTGCTGAAGTATTTATTTACTCTATACTCAAAAGCCATGTGCCAATATAACGTAGTAAAGGTACATCTCCAGGAGTCCTAATATTAGCATTAAAGTGATACATTCCCCCAAATCTGGGGTTTTTGACATTGTGGAGAACTACTTCGATTTTATTACCAGCCGGAATTGGTTCAGAAGGATAAATTTCTATAAAATTATCTTCTTGGTTCCATACTACATCATCTATAGGTATTGACTCTGGTTTTTTAGAGTTTCCTGTCCCAACACGAATTTCTATTTTATCAGTATCAAATATACCTTTATAATAATTAGGATAAGAAATTGATAACTGAGCAACAGCTAAATTTAATTTTTTGGCTGGTATTCTTAGTCGATAACGATCCCAACTCCCAGATTTACCAGAATCTAAACGGAAGTTTAACTGATTTTTCTGTTCTGGCCCACCAAAGAGTGTAAAGCCTGGCATTCCCTGAGCTAAACTTGCCATTGAGAAGCCTGTTAATAAGCAACTGCTAACCATCAATGTAGAAAGTATACGTTTCATAGATTTTTTTTTACTTGAAAATCTCCTTATTAAGACTTTATCAAGATTTGATAAATAAACAAGATTTAATAAATAAATAGGTATACAAGGAAATTGCTTAACCATATTAGAGTTGTTGGGAATGGGAATTAAGGAAAAAAAATGGCTAAAACCCTAACCCTTATGAGGTTTATAGTAATCTGATCGATCTAAAATTATCAAACCTTTCTAGATTAAGCTTTTGATAATTTTAATTTTTCCCACACCAAACAACTCTATCAAATTTTATCAAGTAACTTGAAGCCTATCTAGAAATTTGATTTGAGAGTAAATTTATATCTTGTTAAATAACAATAAATTCTAACACCTACCTATCTTATGTAACTAAAAAAAATACCCTCTCACAAAGTTAGTTGGATATTTGGTATGAAATCATGAATATGACTTAGGGTGTCAAAATCTTGATTTTGACACCTATCAACAAAAATCTCATACCTAATACCCCCTTGAAATTAATTGAATGGAAATTTGTTAAATATTTTACAGCAGTTTTTATATAGGTAGACCACAGTAGAAACCTTGTATTAGGGCATACCTAGAAGCTTTTGGTTATGGCTATGTAATTCATCAATTTGAAAAGTGCTGTAATAATGATTTTGGGAATTATAAAGTAACCATTTTTTTTAGCTGGCCACTTTGAATTCATAAGATAAGTTAAAGATAGCAATGAGCAACGAAATATAAGCCTGATAATTTTAGATAATAAGCAAATAGTAAAAAACTATAATCTAAAGACTGCTTTAAGGGAGAATTTATGAAAATATCGGTAGCTAAGGAAATTTTGGTCAATGAATGTCGTGTGGCCTTAGTTCCTGATGTTATAGCCAAATTAGTTAAACAAGGGCTAGAAATACAAGTAGAAGCAGGTGCAGGAGAAAAATCTTTTTTCTTTGATAGAGCTTATGAACAAGCTGGAGCAAAAATCATTTCTGATAGTAATGCTCTGTGGGGTAAAACTAAGGTGCTCCTAAAAATTGGAGTACTAGAGGAATCAGAAGTGGACAAATTACGGGAGGGCAGCATTGTTATTAGTTTCCTCAACCCCCTAGGAAACCCAACTATTGTAAAGCGTTTAGCTGAAAGGAAAGTAACTGCATTTAGTATGGAGCTAATTCCTCGTACTAGTAGAGCACAAGTTATGGATGCTTTATCTTCCCAAGCTAATATTGGTGGATATAAGGCGGTTTTGCTGGCGTCTGCTGCTTTACCTAAGTTTTTCCCAATGTTAACTACCGCAGCAGGTACTATTAAACCTGCTAAAGTATTAGTGATGGGGGCAGGAGTTGCTGGTTTACAGGCGATCGCTACTGCTCGTCGTCTTGGTGCTGTAGTAGAAGCATTTGATATCCGTCCAGAAGTTAAAGAACAAGTACAAAGTTTGGGAGCAAAATTTGTAGATGTGAGCCTCAAAGAAGATACTGTTGCTGAGGGAGGATACGCAAAAGAACTTTCCGAGCAAGCTAAACAGCATACTCGTGAAGTTCTGACACAGCATGTTGCTGTTTCAGACATTGTCATTACCACTGCTCAAGTTCCTGGTAAAAAAGCACCATTGCTAGTAACTAAGGAAATGGTAGAGCAAATGAAACCAGGAACAGTAATAGTTGATATGGCAGCTGGACAAGGAGGTAATTGTGAATGTACTCAACCAGGTAAAGATGTACAGTGGAATGGCGTGACTATTATTGGTCCTTTAAATTTACCAGCAACTATGCCAGTTCACGCTAGTGAATTATATGCTAAAAATATTTCTGCTTTACTCAAGTTGATGATTAAAGATGGAGAACTCAATCTTGACTTTGAAGATGATATCATTGCTGGTGCTTGTGTTACCCATGGAGGTGAAATTCGCAATCAAAAAGTCAAAGATGCTCTAAGAGTTACTATTGGTGGTTGATCAAAAAAGTATTAAGTGATCGGCATTCAGCAGGAGGGTTTTTTATTGTTAAGAAGGAGATTTTCACAAAGGTAGACTACAAAAAACTTCTGCACTCTACCTTTTACTTTATGTCTTTTTCAATTAAAATATCTGTATTTTTAAATAATGAAAACTGCTATAAAGCTTTCCCAATAACAAAAAAATCAATAATTAACTTTAAAAAAAACAATGAGTGAAACATTAATTGCAGCTTTATTTGTATTCGTCTTGGCTTCATTTGCCGGATTTGAGGTTATTAACAAAGTACCGCCAACTCTGCACACACCCCTGATGTCTGGAGCTAATGCTATTTCAGGAATTGCAGTTTTAGGGGCATTAATTATTGCTGGTGACAAAGATTGGAATGTCACTGTAATTTTAGGTTTAATTGCTGTAGTCTTTGCCACCATTAATGTAGTTGGTGGCTTTTTGGTAACGGATAGAATGTTGCAAATGTTTAAGAAGAAGGAGGCTACATCATGACTGACTTTATACCAACTGGAATTCAGTTAAGCTATCTGGTAGCGGTATCTCTATTTTTTGTAGGCCTGAAAAAGCTGGGTTCTCCAGCTACGGCCCGGAATGGTAATTTGTTAGCATCAGTAGGAATGTTGATTGCTATTGTAGCAACCCTACTAGAAAAAGAAGTTTTGAACTATGAGATGATTTTATTGGGTATTGTCATCGGTTCAATTATTGGAGCGATCGCTGCAGTGAAAGTAGAAATGACTGCCATGCCTCAAATGGTTGGTTTATTCAACGGTTTGGGTGGTGCTGCTTCTGCAATGGTTGCAGTCGGTGAATTTTGGAGGTTTCTAGCTGTTGGGAGCTCACCCCCATTACCCACTACTATTACGGCATTACTAGGGGTATTAATTGGTGGGGTAACTTTTACCGGCTCCTTAATTGCTTTTGCCAAACTACAGGGAATTATAAGTGGTTCTCCGATTACTTTCCCATTGCAACAACCTGTTAATGCTCTATTATTTGGTGGGTTTATTGTTGCCAGTGTTTATATGTGTGTCACACCATTTAATGTACCCGTATTTTTGGCATTGCTAGGTGTGTCTTTGGTATTAGGTATAATGTTTGTGGTTCCCATTGGTGGCGGTGATATGCCAGTGGTAATTTCTTTGTTGAACTCATTCTCTGGATTAGCTGCTAGTGCTGCTGGTTTTGTGGTGATGAACAATATGTTAATCATCGCTGGTGCATTAGTTGGTGCTTCTGGTATTATTCTTACAGTTATCATGTGTAAGGGTATGAACCGTTCCTTAACTAATGTACTATTTGCTGCATTTGGTACTGGTGAAGGTGGTAGCGTTGCTGCCGGTACAGGTGGCAAGACTGATAATACGGTTCGTAGTATTGACCCAGAAGAGGGTGCAATGATGTTGGGTTATGCTCGCTCTGTAGTAATTGTGCCTGGTTATGGTATGGCCGTTGCTCAAGCTCAACATTCTGTCCGGGAATTATCAGACCAGTTGGAAGGATTAGGGGTTGAGGTTAAATATGCTATTCACCCAGTTGCTGGCCGGATGCCTGGACACATGAATGTATTATTAGCAGAAGCAAATGTCCCTTATCCTCAATTATACGATATGGATGACATCAATCCTCATTTTGACCAGGCAGATGTGGCCTTAGTGATTGGGGCTAATGATGTGGTAAATCCGGCAGCTCGTGCGGACCAGAATAGTCCTATATATGGAATGCCAATTCTAGATGTAGATAAGGCTAAGCATACTATTGTGATTAAACGCGGCCTCAGCACTGGTTTTGCTGGAGTGGACAATGATTTGTTCTACAAGGACAAGACTATGATGCTGTTTGGCAGTGCTAAGGATATGGTTGCTAAGTTGGTTTCTGAGGTCAAACAACTTTAATATTTAGAATAACTTATTCTATTAATCCTGCCCTATCTATATTTAATGAACAATGCTGAATGCTTCTGCAAGTGTTACTCAGCAAGCTATTGTTCAGTTTTTAATGGTTATCATATTATATATAATGATGTGATAACCTTTTTTTATCAATCTTAGAGCTTCATAAAATGTTTCAATGTTATAGGAGTTCATGTATCTTCACAAAAATATTTGAATATTTAGTATATCTTGTGTTAGAATATATAGTGATAATGAGAAAGAGATCGGTTGTAATGTTTGTTCATATTGAGGGTTACTGTCCTGTCGTTATTGGCAAGCTTCTCTCCGAAGTCTAAATCTCTACACATCTCTAAATTTGGGAGAAAATCTATGTCAATTTATGTAGGTAACTTATCCTACGATGTCACACAAGATGACTTAAGCGAGGTTTTTGCAGAATATGGTACTGTCAAGCGGGTTCAGTTACCAACTGACCGAGAGACAGGGCGTCCCCGTGGCTTTGGATTTGTAGAAATGAGCAGTGAAAATGAAGAACAGAAAGCTATTGAAGCACTTGATGGTGCTGAATGGATGGGTCGTGATATAAAGGTTAATAAGGCTAAGCCTCGTGAAGATCGTGGTTCTGGTGGTAATCGGCGCAATAGTCCTAATTATTCACGAGGAGGTAAATTTCAATAATTCTTCACGAGAAGACCGAGACCGTGGTAGTCAGCAGCAGTGATAGGGATATGAGTCCTGATGTTTATAGTTTGAGATATGAAAGGCGTTGCTTCTTCAAGGTATGAAAATCAAAACTGAATAATTTCAAATACTTGTTATTCAATAGTTTAGTAACTGCCAAAAAATACAAATCATACCCACCCATCAGCAACGCCGAGATATGAAACTACTAATCATGCTACGCTCTAACAAATAAAGTAGTTAGGAGTGCCGGCGCCAGGCCACGCTTGTAGCCCCTCTCATGATAACTCACACCGCTATCCTGGTCAAGCAATTAACTTCTATGACTGCCAAAAGCCAAGGCGACATATGTAGTAAAAGTGTTTACAAGATTTTCTTGTAAACATTGAGAGATAACCCCCGACCATCTTGTAGTTTATATATTTTCACAGAAATTTCTGAATGTTTAGTATCTCTTGTGTTAAGATATGGGATGACAATGAGAAAAAGATCGGTTATAATGTTTGTTCATATTGAGGGTTACTGTCCTGTCGTTATTGACAAGCTTCTCTCCGAAGTCTAAATCTCTACACATCTCTAAATTTGGGAGAAAATCTATGTCAATTTATGTAGGTAACTTATCCTACGATGTCACACAAGAGGACTTATCTGAGGTTTTTGCAGAATATGGTACTGTCAAGAGGGTTCAGTTACCAACTGATCGAGAAACAGGACGTCCCCGTGGCTTTGGATTTGTAGAAATGAGCAGTGAAGAAGAAGAACAGAAAGCTATTGATGCACTTGATAGTGCTGAATGGATGGGTCGTGATATAAAGGTTAATAAGGCTAAGCCTCGTGAAGAACGTAAACCAAGCAATCGAAGGGATCCCGGTGCCGGTGGAAGATATTAAGCCATTTATTCTGTGAATATAAAGTACTGATACTACCTTAGCAGTGAGTGTTAAGCATCTGGCTGATAAGGTTTATAGTTTTGTAGCCAAAGTTAGTAACCATACTATAGTCTAATACGCCAGAGTAGTTAGAGGTTCTGTCTCTAGTTAACGATGAGTTTTCCCCTATTTTGATAAATAACTGCTAGTCTAGTCAAGCAATCAACTTCTATGAGAGCCCACAACCAAGATGAAATATGTAGTAAAAGCTCAAATAAGAAAACTTTGTTAACATTAGGATCTCTCCCCTCAGTAGATAAAGTTCTACTGTACATACATTACTAATAGAAAAGTGTTAGCACTCATAATATCTGTTAACCAAATGTAATTTAATTTTCTGATACGTAAGTTTTTGGCCAGGGATGATATTCTCTGGCTATTTTTTTTATGGCTATTTTTTAAGATTGGTCACGACATACCCAAAGGCACTATACGTCAGATCAACTCAAAAATTAAGTAGCTAGGCATGAAAAAGCTTGGCCATATTAAGATTTGTATACTGACTTCAAGCTCATCTACAGAGTTGATTAGAGGTGAATTTACATGTTGTTACATAGCAATCAATTTCAAGACCAACTTACTTGGCTGTTTTTAATCCGCTTGGTCAAGTCATTGTAGCAATGAAACCTGAATCATTTATAGCCCCAACCATTGTCACATTTTTTCTTTGATTTCGGTCGGCGTTTATTATTGATCCTTTCTCATGCAAGGCTTCTGGCATATATTCTATTAATTACCTAATTTTACCCTGTTTCGTTAAGAAAAATCAGGTTTCTGAGATCTATCAATGGTATGTCTTATTAAACTAGATATTCTTGAATCAGTCGCAGAACTTAAAAAATATTATCTTAACAGATAGCAATTATTGTTCAAGCAAAAAGCACAAGCATTATATTGGTTAAAAATAGGAGCAGCAAATACCCTTGAATATATATCAACATTAGACTTGTCGCTAAATAAGATCTTAAAACTAGGAAAATAATATTGTCAAATTTTCCGCTGTACCCACTAACCTAGGCTACTATCAAGTAGAAATTTCAGAGTCCTACAGCAGCTAACATAAAGCGATCGTCTAAATCTTTCATCCGATTTCATTCTTATTGTTGTTGTTTTCCTTACCAAATACTACACAAAACCATAAGGAGTGCCGATAGTATTCGCTCTCAAGTTTCCATTTTTTACCTCCTACCCGAGGGATATCTCTCTTGCATCTCGTATCTCAGCTGAGGTGGAGCATTACAATTTCGGGCGTTGCCTAATTACGGCATTTTTGTGAGGTGAAATGGTTGGTTTGCCTCTCCGCTAGCTAGCTACTTTTTAAAATTTGTACTTATCATCAGCACTATCCCTATCAAACTTGGAAAATCTTACCTTCAGCTTCGGATATGTAAGTCTCAAAAAACTTCGTCATCATTAACATAATTAGTTGTTACCACAGCTGTGACACATAACAATTTCTCCTATTGCCTAATCTACTCCCAAATGCAACTTAAGTAGAGTCAGGCGCTTACCTAGACAATAAACCATGGTTTTCCATTTTCCCTGACCATGTAATTTTCTCTGGACTTTGGCCTTATTTTATTGTGCAACTTACTGCTGTAATATTACTCTAATTTCTCTTTTTTGTACAACAAAGCTCCATACTAATATAAATTAAAATAATAAAACTATCTAAACTAAACCACTTAAAATGCGTTCCTACTCATTAATTGCTCCTGGCAAAATTAATCTGTATCTGGAAATTATCGGCGATCGCCCAGACGGTTATCACGAATTAGCAATGGTCTTGCAAAGCATTAGTCTAGCAGACAAAATACATATTCGTTCGATTGGCATTGAGACTATTGTAGTGCGATGCGACCATCCTTTAGTGCCTCAAGATGTAGACAATATTGCTTACCGAGCAGCTTCCCTGATGAGCAAAGAATTTCCAGAAGTATTTGCTCGATACGGAGGTGTTGAAATTACTATCAATAAGTATATTCCTATGGCAGCCGGGTTAGCAGGAGGTTCGACAAATGCAGCGGCAGTATTAGTTGGTCTAGACTTAATGTGGGAACTGGGTTTAACTCACAGGGAATTACAAGAGTTGGGAGCACGGTTGGGTTCAGACGTTCCTTTCTGTATTGGTGGGGGAACTGCATTGGGAACGAGGCGAGGTGAAATACTTTCTCCACTGCCAAATTTAGACCATATTTATGTGGTTTTAGCTAAATACAAAAATCTCTCTATTTCTACACCTTGGGCATATAAAACTTATCGTCAAAAGTTTGGCCATACTTATATTAGCGATACAGAAAGTCAGAAAAGTAGTAGGCAAAGAGTACATTCTGGACCGATGGTATCGGCGATCGTTGAGCACAACTATAAGGAAGTTGGTGAACTATTGCATAATGATCTAGAAAAGGTGGCTTTGTCAGAATATCCCCAATTATTAAAATTAAGGGAGGCTTTTGCCTCGGAAAATGTATTAGGAACTATGATGTCTGGTTCAGGACCAACTATGTTTGCTTTAACAGAATCTCAATCTCAAGCAGAAGAAGTGAGGGCAGCGGTAAAAGAGAAAATGGCTGACCCAGATTTAGAATTTTGGATAGCACAGTTTAATTCTAGTGGTATTAGTATTGCACATTAATATTAGGAGTCATTTGAAGAAATAAGCTCTTTCAGTTATTAGTTATTAGTACTAAGGGAACTCAGCAAAGAATTGAAATATGTATGGCATTTTATTCATCCCTTGAAAAGGATAGATTTGAGACTTTATTTTTTTGTTATGAGTAATATCAAAGATTATGTTTTTTTTTATGGTGATTATAAATAATTAACAATGGTCGGTTTTATTGACGTTAGGAAACTCAAAAAAAATAGGTAAAAAAACAAAAATTTTATTATAGCTAATGCAGCAATAAAACCTATGAATATATATTTTTGAAAGGCACATTTAATTAAAAGGTAATTATTATGTTTAAAACTATATTAAAACTTAAAAAACAATTCCAACTCAAGACAACTGAGAATAACTAATGACTTTTGAATTTTAACAGCGTTAGAGACTGGTTGTAAAACAAATATTAAGAACGGCCTGAGTTTTTAGTACCAAGCTTTCCTAACATCAATGTAATCATTGCAGTCTAAATAATAGCTTTACTAATCTTAGATAATTGTTCATAGCTCATAGCTAAAGGTCGGTTCTGAACGAGCTATGGAAAAGTTTTCTCTACTACCCATCGTCTAGCTAAGACTTCAAATTCTTGAGTATTAACCTTGAGTATTTCCACTCTTCTAAAATCAGGTCTGCGATCGCCATAGCAAATTTTGGTACTCTATAACCAGACTCAGTCTAGACTAATTCGTCCTTCTGGAATATTTACACCCTGTTCCTAGACCAGGGCTGTAGACCCTAATGGTCTCCTATATTTGCCTCACTTATTACTACTTCTAGTAGTCTTCCTTGAGTATCAACCAAGATATTACCCTTAGGACTTTTTACTTTTTTACCACCATCTACGAAAGTAATTTGACACAGTTTACCAAAGAGGTAGCTCCTGGGGCAAAGAACACCAATAACAAGCAGGCTAAAGGATATAGAATATACCATTTACTACTTTTTTGAGATTAGCATTTGGTTTTGGCCTTCGTTGAGAGAGGTTTTGGTAGCAGAGGTTGGAGTAGTTACCACTGGTGAGAGTTTAGAGCCCTAACTAAAAATTTTCGGGACATTTATTTGATAGTGCTCATTGTTTCCATTTTTCCTAACTTCAATACTTCTTCATGGCCATCTTTAGCTTTTTTTGACAAACAGTCTGTTATGAGCAAATGTTTTATGTTAAAAAAGCCAAATCAATTGAATTAATTGAATGAATTGTTTATATGGCATTATCTTTAAGATTTAGCCAAGATAGAGAACCTCATGATCTAAATTATGGCGAGGTATAGTAAATATTGGTTAGCTACACTTGGAGTTAAAGTAGTAGATAATTGTACAGTGTGTCTTAATGCTGACAATAAACCTAAACTTAATGCTTTATTGAAAATCACTAAGAATGGATAATCTATAAATTAGCAAAGATGGCTATGTATAAGATACCCCAGAGTTAATTGTAGAAATGTTAGCTAGTACCGCCTAATTTGATATACATGATAAGTTAAAAGCTGATCGAAGTAATCAAGCTTAAGAATATTTAGTTTAGGGAGTTTATGATGGATAATTTGATTGGTTTTGGTTAAAGCAAGGTAAATATATTCAACTTAAACCGAATGAAAAAGCTATTAATAGCATGTGAATATTTACCTAAATTATTCTTGGAATAAGCGAATTTAATTACAGGAGATTTAGCAGGATTATCAGTAACTTTAAAGCTGGATAAAAAATCTTCATAACATCAATAGTTTGTCAAAAAAATAATGACAAAATCTGAAGCAGGAGTGAAGCTTTGAAAAATAAAGGTCTGTCAAAAAATTTATTATTAGTTCAGGAAACTGTTACGGATGAAGTTCCAGAAGCAGTGCGAGATCCTCAAAAGGATGAAGAAATTATCCCAAATCAAACTAACAACAAAAAATGGATTTGGAGTTGGGTGGGAGTGATTTTTTTGGTGGGAGTAGTTAATCTAGGGTTACGAATTCAATCTAATCTTAAGCAAGTCAATGCTTCATTACTTCAAACTGAAACTGATAGTATTAAGGCGCCTAATTCTTCTATGGAAGAATCTCCTATAATTGAAATAGAGAAAAGTCCTTTTGCAGATTTGCCTTATTCACAAATAGTAGAAACAGAATTAGCATATATAGCTGTTGATAGTGATGTTAGATTGCAATTTAATGCAGCAAAAAAGTTTCAAGAAATGCTTTATGCTGCTAGAAATGATGGTATTAATTTAGTGGCTTTGAAAGGATTTCAGTCTAAATCAGATTTAGAAGCTTTGATCAGCAATATTAATACTATTCAGGAAAATTATACGGACAAATTTTCACCTCTAAGTTCTGGAGAATATATAACAGGTTATGCTGTTGATATTGGGGATAAAAATGCACCTGAAACTCACCAAAATTTAGCTTTTGAAAAGACAGGAGCTTTTCAGTGGCTAAAAAATAATGCTGCTTACTTTAGTTTTGAAATGATGCCTGTTGATTATGAAAAAGATGTTGGTTATGAACCTTGGCATTGGCGTTATGTAGGCAATCGCGATAGTTTAGAAACTTTTTATAAAAATCTACCTAATACATCTCTAAATAATTAGAGTTTAGTGCGATAAAATTCCTGATTAAATAGGGGTAAATAATTATAATTTAAGAGAATGAAAAAAATTAATAAGTTAGCAATTGTCGGGGGAACACATGGAAATGAATTTACAGGCATATACCTTGTAAAAAAGTTTGAAGAGTTTCCAGAATTGATTAGCAGAAGAAATTTTGATACTCAAACATTATTAGCTAATCCTCAAGGATTTGAATTAGTTAAAAGATACATTGATACAGATTTAAATCGTTGTTTTAAAGTTGAGGATTTAGAAAATAATACAAGCCTTAACTACGAAGAAAGTAGAGCAAAATTTATTAATCAAATGCTTGGACCAAAAGGTAACCCTAAATTCGATTTTATCTTGGATTTGCATACTACTACTGCTAATATGGGGTTAACAATTATTTTGGTAAATTATCATCCCTTTAACTTAAAAATTGCTACTTATTTAAGTTCAGTTGAGCCGAATTTGAAAATTTATACTTGTTTTAATCCAGAAGTAGAAAATACTTTTATAAATTCTATTTGTGAGCGTGGTTTCGCGATTGAGGTTGGTCCGATCGCTCAAGGTATTTTGCAGGCAGATTTATTTTATAAAACTGAAAAATTAGTTCAGATAAGTTTAGATTTTATTGAACATTTTAATGAAGGTAAGCTAGATCATATCAATAGGGATATTGTTATTTATAAACATTTAAAAGTTGTGGATTATCCTAAAACTAAGGATGGAGAAATAGTAGCAATGATTCATCCTCAATTACAAGGAAGAGATTATCAAAAATTAAGTCCAGGTGAGCCCATGTTTTTGACTTTTGATAATCAAACAATTTATTATCAAGAAGAAAGTCCTGTCTGGCCAGTTTTTATTAATGAGGCAGCTTATTATGAAAAAGGAATTGCTATGTGTTTGACGAAAAAAGAGAGCATCAGAGTTTAAATAATTAGTCTTAAATTATAGCAATTTTCTCAAAAAAATGCTATCTTTTATTATTCCTCAAAATCATGGTATAGTTCCTTAAGGTTTCAGTTACTAAGTAAGAGTAATTTTTTTAATGATTCTGGCGACTAAGTAGAGATAACTTATTTCTAATAATCCTAGGCCTTACGAACGTTGCAGACAACCTCTCTACATAATTATCAACAAAATCTAGCAAGACTTTTGAAATTTGATATCATAGATAATTAACAAAGATTTTTGACTTTTTATGTGAATATGAAAGTATTATTAGTTAGATTAATTAAAGGTTACAAAATTTTTATTTCGCCAATATTACCCCCATCATGTCGTTTTCAACCAACTTGTTCAGAATATGCGATGGAAGCGATAGAAAGATTTGGCATTTTTAAAGGTACTGCAATGGCAGTTATGCGAATTTTACGTTGTCATCCCTTTCACCCAGGTGGTTATGATCCTGTACCTCCTAAAAAGTAATAAATAATATTAATTTGTGCCAAAAATTTCCTAACTATCAAGATATTGATGTGTTAGAAAAGGCACTTCAACTATTTCCCCTTCTACGTCTCCTACTTGTACTTTTAAACCAACTCCACCCGCTTTTGTTTTAATATAAGCTAAACCAAAATAACCTTCATTAGTTTCCGTAAAACTTGTGAGTTTTCCTACTTTTTTATCCCCAATTTGTACAACATTTCCTAATTCTACTTTTCCATTTAAACGCACTCCCCAAAGTCTTTGTTTAACACCTTTATATGTGTTTAAACGCGCAATGGTTTCTTGACCAATATAACAACCTTTTTCAAAAGAAATAGTATTCCATAAACCTGCTTCGAGAGGGTTGTAGTCATCTGTAAGTTCATAGTCTGGTGCGGGACGACCTTGTTCTATTCTCAGTTGTTGCCAAAGGCGATCGCCCATTGGTGTTGCTCCTGCTTCTACCAACATTTGCCAAACTTCAGCAGCATTATTTACAGGTACTATCAAGGTGTACCCCTCTTTTGTTAACCCACTACCAACAGCGACTCTAACTTCTAAATTTTTCAGACTTATTAACTGATGACTAGCATGGGTTATATCTGAGGGAGTTGTAGCTCCTAATTTTGCTATCAAGTTTTTGCCTTCTATTCCGATAAGACTAAATATGGCATATTCACTGCTGACATCTTTGACTTCTACCTTATCCATTGGAAAGAGATAACGGTCAAACCATTCGACTAACTTTTGACAACGGCTGGGAGAAACCAGCAAAAAAACCAAACTTTCGGTAACGTAAGCTGTTGCCAAGTCAATGGTGCGAGCAGTAGGTGTGACAAAAACTGTCTCACAACTTTGTCCTGGTTGCAAAATATTGAAGTTATTGGTGCTTTGGTTATGGAGAAACCGTAGACGCTCATCGTCAGAAATTTGTATTAGTCCCCAATGTGAGCGATCGCATAGAGCTACTCCCTCTTTTGTCGCTTTTATTGCTTGAGTATCGTTACCAAAACTAATGGGAATGGAGTTTTCCAAAGTTGCTCCATGAGATATTTGAATATTTTGTAATTTCTGGTTCATCGTTTTAATTTAATCTGGATTTTTTTTGTACAAATATTTGTTTTTTCTCAAATAATTTCTCTAGAAATCAAATAAATTTAGCTAAGTTATACCAATGTTATTAACTTGAACTATGCTACTTATCTTATATTGAAATGTGAAATAATTTTCTGAAATTACTAAGCAGGTCAAATTTTTGAATTTTTAAAGTCTTAATACATGACTTCCAATCTTGGAGGCTAAGAGTGGCTCAGAGAGAATTTTTGTTGGATATTTAGTTATACCTTTTATTTTAAATTAATATTATACTTAAGTATATTACCTTATTAAATAATGAACATGGGCTAAATAACTTTTTTGATAATTAAATTGCGAGTCCCAGATATTACCGTGCATATCATATAGACCAAAGGCATTGGCTGGAAAAATACCCACATCTGTTGTTTCTCTTCTATATTTTTCTTTAGGAGCATTGCCGTAAGGACACCCGTAGCCATCAAAGTTAACTAATTCAGATATTATAGTTTCTCCAAAATAGAAAGGTGTAGTTGTTCCTGCGCGACAAGCATATTCCCACTGACTCTCACTAGGTAAACTATATTTTTTACCTGTTTTTACAGATAACTTTTGACAAAATTTTGTGGCATTATCCCGAATTATTTTATTAAATGGGAAAGATGTAGAAATCTGAAATTCTACAGGACGGTTTCTTCCTCTAAAATGTGAAGGATTACTACCTGTAATTGCTTGATATTGGTCTTGAGTTATAGGGTATTTACTCATATAAAAAGGTGGGAGAGTTACTTCATGTTGCAGAGCTTTCCTATCCCCTTCGAATGCTTCATTTTGAGGTAATCCCATAATGAAGCTTCCCCCAGGAATATAAATCATTGCCAATTTAATTCCATTGCCCAAGTCTTATATTTTTTGTCTAGCGCTTTTCTTGTTACGATTAATAATACTGCCAGAATTATTTACTTCTAAACACTTCAAAAGTAAATAATTCTCCCCGTAGCTTTTGGTTTTCTTTTTATAGTTGGAGTAATAGTTCTACTATTTGACGCACTTTTTCATCTGCAATCTGTTCTAGGTCAATTAATTGTATCATATTCCACTAATTTATCTGATAATAGTTTTTGTTTCATATATCATATTTTATAATGCTAGCTGTACCTTTTATTTTCTTACCCCGATTTACTAAGCGGATACATTTTTATCATGGTAAAAGCATAGAATAAGTGGTGGAATTAGGAGAATATTCTATATATTATTTACCTCCCTATTCACCTGAAAATAATAAAATAGAAAATTAGTGGGCAGCCATAAAAAATATCGATTAAACCAAGATTTTCAGAGTTTGAAACAGTGAGATAAAAATAGATGCAGTATTTAAAAATTGTCTCTTACATATTTTTATCATACTATAACTATTAACTTATAAATTATGACTTATGACGGTAAATCTGCTATCATATTTTCTACTACTTTCAGAGCCTTTTCATCAAGAAGCTCCCAATTAACATTTCCTTCTTGATTAAGTAGGTTAATGTCAATATCAACTTCTACTATTTCATCAGCAGAATGAGTAGAAAAATAGTTACTAAAACAAACTTGATAGCAAAGTTCCCAGAGATTAATACTAATTTTTTGGTCTTGATGTTCTAAATCTAATCTATAACCTGGAATTGGTGTTTTTACTTCTTCATAAGTACCTTTCCAAGTAGAATTTTCGAGTTTTTTCCGAATATGATCTAGTATTCTAATAAAAGCAGGCTGCATTAGTAGTTCTGCTTGTTCCCAGGCTATAATATTATTAATTTTTGGCCTCATTTTTTTTATTTATAAATATTCTGATCTTAATTTGGAAATAATTATTTGCAATTTATAGTAAATTTAAGGCAGTATTTTGATTTAAAAATAAAGCATATTTATCCGGAACTGAAATAGTAATGGCGAAGATTTTTTACCAAACCTTAAAAGAGAGGTCTATTGACCTAATTTTTTATTTAATTATTAACTGTTATAGAGAATCTTATCTAGCGTCAGGTAGATTCTAAAGATGGCACGAAGCACACCCTATGAAAACTTTAAGGTTAATATTTTTACCTCATATCCACAGAATCTACTCTCATCCAAATAATTACCATAAAAATTTGATTTTATCAGCATTTCTTGCCTTCCAGTGAAGCCGGAGGTACTAATAACTGATAAGTTAAATAACTTTTGGCTTTTGTTTTTTGACTTCAGTGCAGAGAATATTTAATGAGGTACTAAATATGTTATTGTTAATTATTAATTAATTTTGAACAATTTAAAGTTAAAAAAATAATGGGTAAACAGCGAGTACTCTCTGGAGTTCAACCAACTGGAAACCTTCATATTGGTAACTATTTAGGTGCAATTCGCAACTGGGTAGAAGGGCAAAAAGAATACGATAATTTTTTCTGTGTAGTAGATTTGCACGCTATCACAGTACCCCATAATCCTGTTACTCTAGCTACAGATACCTATACTATTGCCGCTTTATATCTGGCCTGCGGTATAGACCTGAACTATTCTACCATATTCGTTCAATCTCATATTCCTGCTCATAGTGAATTAACATGGTTTCTCAACTGTATTACTCCCCTAAATTGGTTGACAGATATGATTCAATTTAAGGAAAAAGCAATTAAACAAGGAGAGAATGTAGGTACAGGTTTATTAGATTATCCAGTTTTAATGGCTGCAGATATTCTACTTTATGATGCAGATAAAGTTCCTGTTGGAGAAGACCAAAAACAACATTTAGAACTTACCCGCGATATAGCAGTTAGGTTTAATCATCAATTTGGTCAGGGAAGAACTATATTAAAATTACCAGATCCTTTGATTAGAAAAGAGGGTGCGCGGGTAATGAGTTTGACAGATGGTACTAGCAAAATGTCTAAATCTGACCCTTCAGAATTGAGTAGAATTAATCTATTAGACCCTCCAGATGTAATTACTAAAAAAATTAAACGTTGCAAAACAGATGTAATTAAAGGCCTGGAATTTGATAATCCTGAACGACCTGAATGTAATAATTTATTGACTCTTTATGAATTATTTTCAGCTAAAACAAAGGAAGAGGTAATCACAGAATGTCAAGACCTAGGATGGGGTAAGTTTAAGCCTTTATTAACTGAGGCAACTATTGAAGCTTTAACACCAATTCAAACAAAATATAAAGCAGTAATGGATGATCAAGGTTATCTCAAATCTGTTTTAGCTCAAGGAAAACAAAAAGCAGAAGCGATCGCTAATCAAACTCTAGAAAAAGTTAAAAAAGCTTTAGGTTATTCTGTGTTAATAGGCAATAAGGAATAGGGCATATAAAAAAAATTATTTGTTAATAATTCATGGCTGATAACTTAAGGCTAAATGCTTACTATTGATTAATAACTAACAGCAATTTTTATCAGAGTTAATTTATCCAATAGTCATAACAAAAATTACCAACTTAACCATAACTAAATAAATAAATACGAATATATGAATAGATTTCGCAATGCGGTTAAATCAGGAGAATTTTTAATCACTGCTGAAGTAGCACCACCCAAAGGAGCTGACCCAACTCACATGATTCAAATGGCTGAAACTCTCAAAGGTAGAGTTCATGCAGTTAATATTACTGATGGTAGTCGTGCCGTATTAAGAATGTCCTCATTAGCAGCTTCTATGATTTTGAAGAATGTGGGCATAGAACCAATATGTCAAGTAGCTTGTCGCGATCGTAACCGTATAGCTTTACAAGCTGACCTCATGGGAGCTTCAGCTTTAGGACTTCACAATATTTTGGCCTTGACTGGAGACCCTGTCAAAGTAGGAGACCATGAAAAAGCCAGAAGTGTATTTGACATGGAGTCCATTCGTCTATTACAAATGATTGCTAAGTTAAACCAAGGCATAGACTGGAATGAAAAAGCTTTACCAGATGGATCAACAGATTTATTTGTAGGTGCTGCGGTAGACCCTCAGTCTCCTAGTTGGTCAGGATTAAAAAGACGGTTTGAACTTAAATTATTAGCAGGATCTCAATTTTTTCAAAGTCAATTAATTTCTGATTTTGATAAACTAGAAAAATTTATGAATCAAATTGCAGTTGATAGTAATAAGCCAATTTTAGCTGGAATATTTTTGCTAAAATCTGCCAAAAATGCTGCATTTATTAATAAATATGTACCCGGAATTGATATACCAGAACATATTATTAATCGTTTAGCAAATGCAGAAAAACCTTTACAAGAAGGAATAAAAATTGCTGCCGAACAAGTTAAAATTTCAAGCAAAATTTGTCATGGAGTTCATCTTATGGCAGTCAAGAGAGAAGACTTAATTCCCCAAATATTAGATATGGCTGAAATTTCTCCAATTTCCAATTAGAGACTAAATAAAAAAATAATAACTTTGTAGGGACTTGGGGTGGAACGTCCCTACTTTTGTGATCTACTTAAATAAAAGTGGTGTAAGATTTATTTTTATAGATACCTTCTCTTTGTGAAGTTAAATTTTTTGTTCTTTTGAGTAAGATACATAATTAGTTTTTGGGCTCATAATATAATTACAACGATAATTTCTGATAATTTCAAACTAACTATTAATTAAAGCTCATCATATCGTTTTCTCTTAGTCCTCAAAACAGACTGCTCTCCCACTACTAAAATTTATACGATGACTTTTAAACTTTTAATTTTAAACTTTTAATTTTAAACTTTTAATTTTTAACTTTGTATTTGAGTATATTACTTCTGCTGAAAAAACTGCTTTAGTATTTCACTTGGTTTCCTATCCCATGTATCAATATGCTCATAAATTAATCCATCTTGATTCAACTTATAAGTGGAATAACCATTAAAAAAAATCTTAGCTTTCCAAGGAACTCTTAAGATACCACGCACAGTCCAATTTGCCACAATTATATCTTCTGCTGTTTGCTGAAGATCATGTAAATCAAAATAAAGTTCCGTAAAAAATAGCTTTCCATGAAAGCGCAAAGTCCAAAAAATTATTCGGTAATTAAACTTCCATTTAAAAGTATTTACTGGGTCTTTAAAGAAAATATCTTTAGTATAAATATCGTAAGAAATATCTTTTTCAAACAAAGTTGGTAAATCTAATTTTAGTCTCTCAATAACTTGTTGAACTTGCACTTAAATTTTCCTCACCACAAAATTATCTAACAGAACAATTGGGTTTAAAGTATTTCCCATGCATAATTGGGTAATTTTTTCGTTAATTATTTCAATAAATATGTTATTTTTTTTGAAAAAAAATCTGTTAGTTTTCTAAAAAATTCGAGAATTATATTGGGGCTCTTTTGTATTTTTAAAACTACTACAACGCATTATTTTTTGTTTATAACTATAGATGTTTTTTAAGCTCTGGATTAGTTTAAATCCTGAAAGTTTTTTTGTGATTAAACAATTTTTTTATCAAAATCAAGAAGAGTAAAATATCAAAAAAATTACTCTATTTTTTGCTTAATAAGTTGAACATTTAGATAGTTTAGAGAGACATAAATAAATACTGGAGCTTTTGACATATTTGAATTTAAAAATTTGCTTACCACAAAATAGTCAATTTATCCACAATTATGAAAAATGAGAATAGAACAATTAGTTGTTCATCTAAAAGCAAGTTAAAAGCGATCGCCTCTCAAAATAACTAAATTATAAGCATTTTTAGGTTCAAATTTTTTTTCGGGAATATTAGTAGCATAAATCATACTACTCTTAATAATATCATATAAGTGAGGCAAAATTCCAAAAATATTGAAATTTCCTGAGAAAGTTGGGAAAATTTTTCTTGAATTTTGTCATATATTTATGAAACAAATAAAAAAAAATCATAGTAAAAACCTCGTATTTATAAATAAAATTTATACTAGTTTTACCCGACTACTGAAATTTCAGAAAATTCCTTTAATTCTTTCAACTGTCCGTTGATTTTCTTCAGAAGTTCCTATGGTAATTCTTAATCCTCCACCAGTATGACGAATTAGAGTTCCCTGAGTTTTAAGTCGTTGCATTAAACTACTTAAACTCTGATCTTGGGAACTTTTACCCATTAACTTTAATCCTTCATCTGTCAGTCTCATATATAAAAAATTAGCCGCACTTTTCCAAACTTTTAAAGCAGGAATTTCCCCAAAAGTAGCAAATAATTTACTTCTTTCCCTCAAAATTTCTGGGATAAAAGATAGTAAATGTTGACTATGATTAAGTACTAATTGAGCAGCAGCTTGAGAAAAACTTGGTAAGTTATAAGGAAGGCGAACTTTTTCCAAATTAATAATAATTTCTGGGTGAGCGATCGCATATCCTACCCGTAATGAAGCCAACCTAAAAGCTTTAGAAAAAGTTCTTAAAATTACCCAATTAGGATGTTGATTTAATTCTTCAGCCAAAGAAGTCTGACTAAACTCAAAATAAGCCTCATCAATTACTACTAAAATATCATCAGGCAAACTTCGTAGCCATACTAATTCTTGAGAATTTAAAGCATTGGCAGTTGGAGAATTTGGATGAACAACAAATATCGCTTTAATAGAGGGATTTTTTGTGTGATTAATAGCATCTTCAGCAGCAGTAATATCTATTTCAAAATTCGATTCTTTTCTCCCCACATTTACCACAGGAATACCTAAAGTTTGAGCCAGAATAGAATACATAGAGAAAGTAGGAGTTGCTGTCAAAATAGAACCCTCGCCACCTACACAGGTAACAATTAATAGAGAGCGAATTAATTCATCTGAACCGTTACCAACAGAAATATTATTAGCAGAAATATTAGCTGAGGGAGTTACCTCATTGACATATTTGGCTATTGCTTCCTTAAGTTTTAAATGACTCCCATCAGGATAACGGTTTGTTTCAATTAACTGTTGATAATTTTCTGCTAACTTTTGTTTCAAATTATCTGGCAAATCATAAGGACATTCATTCGTATCTAATCTATCCAGAAGTATTTCTGAACTACCAGCAGAATGAGGAGTATAAGCTTTAAGGTTATTAAGGTTTGAACGAATAAAAGTAAACATAGTTTAATTAAATAATTTCTGCTGGTTAATTAGAGTATATCATTTACTATAGACTTT
This sequence comes from Trichodesmium erythraeum IMS101, assembly GCF_000014265.1. Taxonomy (NCBI): domain Bacteria; kingdom Bacillati; phylum Cyanobacteriota; class Cyanophyceae; order Oscillatoriales; family Microcoleaceae; genus Trichodesmium; species Trichodesmium erythraeum. The sequence goes on along the minus strand of NC_008312.1, from coordinate 7,209,937 downwards.
ACGGGATTATTCAGAAAATTAAACTACAATAAATAATACCAAACTCAGTTATTAAAAGCTAATTATGCAGTTATCTAAAAAGTCAGTATTAACAGGTAATAGATAGAATATATCTGAAAATATATTCCTTAATATTCCTACCCCAAGGAATTACTTTTTTTGAGTTTAATTGTCATAGTTATATCAGAGCGATCGCTACTTTTCATAAAGAAGAATAAAAAAATATAAATAATATTTGGTATTGGAGAATAGTTGATTATAGAGACAAGTTTTTTATTTCCTTTTTGTAGCTTTCAGCTATTAGCCATCAGCTCTTATATTTTTCATCAATGAAGTAAGCATTTGCTTAACTGACTATTAGTTAGTTAACTTCTAATACTTTGAAACAACCCTGCTCCCAATACCTCCGGCGACAAAACCTGATTTAACTTTCCACTCCGATATCCTTCTAAATCTAAAGTCACATAAATAAAGCCAAACTCTTGAAACTTTTTTACTAATTTAGGCAAATCTATTGTCAACACGAATTCCTTAATTTTTTCTGGCAAAATTTCAATTCGAGCAGTATCTTTTTCTGAACGTACCCGTAAACTTTTTAATCCCAAATTTCGCAAATATCTTTCTCCGCGCCCCACCCTTTGTAACTTTTCTAAAGTAATTTCTTCTCCATAAGGAAACCGGGAACTTAAACAAGGTTGAGAAGGTTTATCCCACCAAGGTAAATCTAAATCTTTCGCAAGTTGTCTAACTTCAAACTTACTAATTCCTACTTCTGCTAAAGGCGATCTTGCACCTCTTTCTTTTGCTGCTTGAATGCCAGGACGGTAATCTCGTAGATCGTCAGCATTAACTCCATCTAATACATAAAAATAACCTCTTTTTAAAGCCAAAGGTTTGAGAGTATCATGCAATTCACTTTTGCAAAAATAGCAACGGTTTATGGGATTAGAAGTATAATTTTTATTCTCCATTTCATTAGTTTTTACCTCTTCATGAGAAATACCAATAACTGCTGCTTGAATGCGAGCATCTTCCAAATCTTCAGGTAATAAGGAAGGAGAAACAGCAGTGATAGCTAAAGCCTTATCTCCCAAAATATCATAAGCAACTTTTGCCACTAAAGTGCTATCTATTCCACCAGAGTAAGCAATTAAAGCTTTCTCCATTTCAGCAAATATATTTTTCAGCTCTTCTAATTTTTTTGTTAACATTATCTTTTTTATTATCAAATAAATAGCATTTTTAAAATTACTAAGTAATAATTTTTTTTCTAGTTTATCTCTATCCTCTTTACCAATTTATATTAATTATTACATGTTAATATTATACTCCTTATTTATGATAAATATAATCCTAATAACTTTTTGATAATCAATAGCTATTAGCAGATTAATTGTTGTTCTAAAATTACGGATATTATATGGAACATCCCTACCCTCCCACTCTTGATAAATTTAGAAAAGTTTTTTCTCAAAAGTCTTACTAAACCACCATCTCTTCTAATCCCTAATCCCTAAAAAAAATGGAATTACTATATCAAAATTCTCGCCTAGCAAATATAGCAATAGTAATTGATAAAAGCAATATTATATAGAGCAAAGCATAACCAAAATTACTAACTAAATTAGCCATACTTGGCAGTAAACCATAAACTGCATCATTTTTCAAATTTAATCTGCTTAAATCTGGCAATATAACATATAATCCCATCATTAACTTTTTAATTCCAGGGTTATCACTTAAATCGCCCAACTTCACCAAATCTCTACTTAAATTTCCCATCAAATAGATACCAAATGTAAATAATGTTGCTAATAAAGAACTGGTAAATACACCAAATAAAATTGCCACCGCCGTAAGTAATGACAACTGAATAAATATAAATATTACAGTTACTAAAATGCTACCTATAGGATAAGAAATTCCACTTAAACTAAGAATCAATCCATATATTACAGTCATAACTATCAATAAAACAGCTAAAACTGCCGATAAACCAATATGTTTACCAACAATTAATTCTGAACGACTCAAAGGTTTAGCAACCAAAATATAAACAGTACGTTTTTCAATTTCCTTATTTACTAAATTTGTGCCAATAAAAACTGTCACAATTAAACCTAAAATACTAATAGCTGCCAACCCAAAGTCTAAAATTATTTTATCATCTGTACCTACAGATAATTCTGGAATTAACCTCACAGCAGCTACCATTAATAAAGCAAATAAACCGATTATATAAAGAATTCGATCGCGAATTGCTTCCCCAAATACATTCTTCGCAATTTTAACAATTCTCCCCATATTCATAGAATATTTTCTCACCTCTCACTTCATTTTTTTTTCATTCAGATTTAAATCTTTTTCATATTTTCTTGTTGGCTTTCTAATGTAACATTTTTTTTCTCTACAACACCACATTCAACATTACCAACCCTAATTGGTACAGCCTCATTTTGTGTTGTAGAACCAGAATTTCTTTGAGTAACTTTTTCCCCTATTTTACAACTTTTACTCAGATAATAACTTTCATCTTTTACTGTAGGTCCTATCCAAAATAATTGTAACTCCAACTGATATCCAGACTGGTTAGCAACTATTGGTGTTTGTAACTTCCATAAATCATCTTCTTTAACTACAGATATTTCCTTAGTCACTTCATCTTTAATATTTTCCAATCTCAACTTCATCTTAGGTACTGATAACCCCAACTTTTGACTACCCAAATCATTTTTTAACTTTTGCTCCATTAAGTTCAAAATTTTTGCACCTCGATAATCATTTATTGAAGGGTTTTTTAATCTATAAACAAAAGTACTTTTACTTAAATTTTTTTCTCCCATTGTTGGGTATTGTTCCACCATCATCTGAATCATAAAATGTAATCCTAACCAACAACTAAGCAAAAAGTTTACCAAAATTAAAATTACAAAATTTGGCTTTAATAATTGAGAAAACTTAGCTGTTTTTTCTGCTTCAGAAGAAGTTAATACTAAAATTACCCCTGCTATACATATAGAAATTATTGGCCAAATAACAATAGCAATATGCTGAATATTAGTTGCCAAATTTTCAGATAAAAGAAAGCAAATTAATCCTCCAGTCATCCAAGGAGACAAACTTAATTCACCAAAAACAAATGGTTTTTGATTAGTACGCCATCCCACAGCAATCGTTAAAGATAGCCAACTTAAACTAGAAATAAAATTAATTTCTTCTTGCTTGTCACTATCAACTTCGCTAATAATCATTGACAGTAACCATAAAATTATCGTCAATACAGAAAATGTCTGCCAGTGCCAAAACTTAGGTGGTAAAATTAAATTTAGTGCATCCTTCAGAAAACCAAAAATGCCCCCAAACAAACCAGTCATACTTTTCCAAATTTCTTTCATGTTAGTTCATACCTCTGTAAAAGTAAAATTAAACATATTACTAAATAGCTACAAATGTGAGCTACTATAATTACAATAGAATTTGGTGTTCTTAACTTTCTCCAAGCTTGAGATATTTTCATACCAGCACCCCATAATGAATCACACAAATTAAAGCTGACTAACTTGATAATTAGAGAAATTAAAAAAAACAAAAATATAAAAAGTATAAATATAGGATAAATAGGACCAATCTTACCAAATAAAATATAAGCCACTATTTTTTGTTCTAAGGTATTTGTTAGCATACTTACAGCAGAAAAAAATAAAACCCATTTTATACAACTAGAAATTAAATTCATTACAGTTGCATATTCAACACTAGCTTTTGGTGTAAAATTAAGTTTTAGTTGAAAAAACCATGATTCAATGGCAATTGCTACTAATAATATTAAAGATTCAGAAAGAATTGCCCTTAAAGGCAAAATAGTTAAGCTCATAGTTAATTTTCCTAGATCAAGGAACTAAAATTTACTTGAATTAAGTAAGTGTTTAAATTTGCAGCTATGTAACAAAATGTCAGTTTTATTTTAAATCAATTTTCGTCTTAAGCTAGAAGTTACTTGACAAAATTGAATATAGTTAATAATTCTTGTTACCACCTATTTAGTAAATCTAATATTTCAGAAATTAGCATTAAGTAATAAAAAAGAACAGATAGTAGTTTAGCTATCAGTTATTAACTTATTCTCACATTTCAGGAGGAACTAGTCTTCAGAAGAATTGAAAATTATAAATTAAATTATATAAATTAATTTATGCTTTATTCTTTCCAAGGCTAAATGTTTATTACAGATACAGAGGCTTGGTGTTACCTATGAGTTACTTTAATTGAGAGTATGATGCCCTGCAATAAAATATTTTCACCATTTACCCTGTAAATTATTTGCTTGCTCATCTGTTATATATGTCCATATAATTATCTATTTTTAAACATTATTTATAATAATTTTACTGATGAGCAAACAATTTCCCCATCCTCTGTATGTTTTTATCAATTTTTGGTAGCAAACATAGTGGGGTATTTCATATTAGATATAATAATTATTATACTGATGATACTATTTATCCATGAAGTTAAACTTAAATTTTGTCTAGGCAAATTTAATTACCATTATTGCTTCCCTGTGATTTTTACATATGTAGGTAATCAGCACAAGCAAGTATCTCCCTGTTTATAAATGTTGACCATGTGCTGAGGTAGATAATCATGAGTAAAGTTCATGAGCAGCCGCATTCAGAGTACTTTTAGAACATTATATGACTGTACTTGATTAATTTTTACACCGCTATATTTATATGTATAAGTGTTTAATTAATTTTGCATAACTGCTGATAAAAAGTTTAATACCAATTTCTTCAAGTCAGACTGCATATAACTTTAAATCTTAGCTTTCAAGCCATGATAGATTACTTCTACAGGTGAATCTTTAACTTTATAAAACATTTATAATAAGATATGAGTAAAAATTATTAAGGCCATTGTTAAATAAAAATGTTAGAATTAAGTAAAAACTATCTAGTCAGATGCTACAAGGTACATCTTAATAATTTTTCCCTTTTTTCAAAGTTTACTCATTTTTCATTCATTCATCCTCCTTCCTTTCTAGCTCATTCCCATTGAGAAGCGCTATATTAACTAGATAACCAAAATCAAAAATCACAAACCTCAAATAACCCTTATGAGAAGAAACGGCATTGGTATACGCACTGCACAACTCATGTCAGAAAGAATTGTGGGGCAAATTCATGTTTACGATGGAGCAAGTAAAGGTAAATCTCAGGCAGCTTTGGGAGTAGTTTTACGTTCTATTGGCCTTGGCATACATTCTGACTCTCCTACTAGAGTATTATTACTGAGATTTCTCAAAGGTCCTGACCGCTCCTATGATGAAGATGCTGCGATAGAAGCACTACAAAAAGGCTTTCCTCATCTGATAGACCAAGTACGCACAGGTCGTTCTGAGTACTTTGGGCCTGAACAAATCACTCAATTTGACCATCAAGAAGCACAACGTGGTTGGGATGTGGTTAAAGGAGCGATCGCTTCTGACCTCTACTCAGTGGTCGTATTAGATGAATTAAACCCTGTTTTGGACTTAGGTTTATTACCAGTGGATGAAGTAATTAATACTATCAAGAACAAACCAGAACAATTAGAAATTATCGCTACAGGTCGTGCAGCTCCTCAAGGTTTGTTGGACATAGCTGACTTACATTCAGAAATGAAACCCCATCAAAATTCCACTGCTCAAAGTCATGGTATAACTGGGATTGAGATTTATACTGGTGCTGGTAAGGGCAAATCTACTAGTGCTTTGGGAAAAGCATTACAGGCAATAGGTCGGGGTATTAGTCAAGACCAGTCTCATAGGGTCTTAATTATACAATGGCTTAAAGGAGGTATTGGTTATACAGAAGATGCAGCGATCGCTGCTTTGCGCCAAAGTTATCCGAATTTAGTAGATCATCAACGTTGTGGTGGAGATGCCATTGTTTGGCGTGGGCAACAAAAAGAAATAGATTTTGTTGAAGCAGAAAGAGGTTGGGAAATAGCTAGGGCTGCTATTGCATCTGGTTTGTATAAGACTATTATTTTAGATGAGCTTAATCCTACTGTAGATTTAGAGTTATTGCCTGTCAAGCCAATAGTTGAAGCTTTATTACGCAAACCAAAAGATACAGAGGTCATTATTACTGGTCGTTGTCTTAACCCGCCTGATTATTTTGATTTAGCTAGTGTTCATTCAGAAGTCTTTTGCCATAAGCATTATGCTAATCATGGAGTGGAATTAAAACCTGGAGTAGATTTTTGAAGAATGAAGGCAGTGCCGGAATAAGCAAGAACTAGGAAGGTAGGTAGGGAAGCAGAAGGTTTGCTAACTACTGATATTTTTTTGCTCTCAACTATTCTCAAAGCAAAATCTTTAACATTTTATCAAGCACCACAACAAAATAGTTGCGCCGAAAAATGGGGTTGCATTTGGTGATCGCCTGTAGTATTGTAAAAATACATCAGGGTTTTCTCGCCAATTTGTATGACTTATTGTTCAACTTAAAAAAATCTTGGCTCTAGGCTGAATCACTGAAAAAAAAGTTATCCATCATTTTCTTAAGCTCTAAAAGATATAGCCGCAGCAGAAAACTTAACAGAATAAGTAAAAATTATTTTCGCAGTTGCACTCAATGCAGAATTTGCTTTAACATTCTATGAAGCTCCCAGTGCCGAATCAAAAAAAGAGGGTTGCATTTAGCAATCACTTGTAGTATTATTAGTTGTAGAGGCTTATTGTACATATGTATGATTTTTTATTCAACGCCAAAAAAGTAACTCTAATAGTTTGATACAGCTAAAGCTGTCGGTGAGATTTTTTTCTAGAATTCCCGATCTGGCTAAGATTTAAGCGCTTTTTTTTTCTAATTCACCATAAACCCAGAAATTACTGAGAAAAAGCTAAATACCATTTTCTTAAGCTCCAGAAAAATAGTCGCCACAGAAAACTTGACAGAACAAGTAAAAAGTATTTTCGCAGTTGCACTCAATGCAGAATTTGCCTCAACATTCTATGAAGCTCCCCGTGCCGAATCAAAAAAGAGGGTTGCATTTAGCAATCAGTTGTAGTAGTCTAGATATAAGGGGGCGTTCGTCTATATACATGATTTTTTATTCAACTAAAAAAAATACATTCCAAAAATAAATGTTACTTGATCAGGCAGAAAAAAAATTCGAGCTATCAGAAAATAACGTTCATATATGGAGTACAAACCTAAAATTATCATCTGATAAAATTGAGGAATTATCAACAATATTATCGCCAGATGAAAAAAATAGAGCCAACAAATTTTATTTTGAAAAAGACAAAAATCGCTTTATAATTGCCAGAGGAACACTCAGAACAATTCTCAGCCGTTACTTAAACATTGAACCAAAAAAACTACAATTTACTTATAGCGATCGCGGCAAACCCTACTTAAAAAATACTTCAATATTATTTAACCTATCCCACTCTCAAGACTTAGCCTTATATGGCATTACCAAAATTAACTTAATAGGAATTGACTTAGAATATATCCGCCCAATGAATGATGCTGTAAATTTAGCAAAACGTTTTTTTTCTCTTCAAGAATACAAGCTTATTAGTCAACTTCCTCCTCAAAAACAACAAGAAACATTTTTTAAAATATGGACTTGCAAAGAAGCTTATTTAAAAGCAACAGGAGATGGACTAGCAGGTCATCTAGAAAAAGTAGAAATTTGTTTAACCCCAGAAAAACCAGTAGAATTTTTTAGTATTAATGGAGATATTGAGGCAGCATCTCATTGGTATTTATATCAATTTATTCCTCAACCCAATTATATAGCTGCCGTAGTAGTAGCAGAGAAAAATCAAAAGTTGAGTTTTTGGCAGATAAATAATACTGACATTGTTTTTTGAAATGCTTATTATCAGAAAATATAGCAATCCCAAATAGGTTAAATAAAACAAAACTTACTCATATAGAATGAGACACAAATACACAAGTATTTAATTATAAATAAAAATTAGATTCAACTAATTTTTAGACTCTAAATTAACTAGAAAATTGAGCTTTATTTTCGTCTATTTTCGAGTTATAGTTGTTTAAATTAAGATTGATAAAAAAATTGAGTAGAATAATTTTAAGTCAACTAGAAACTATTTTTAACCATACCTTACAGTTTATACTTCAGATAAAAAGTCATAAATTTTGTAGAAAATGGTGGTAGGCTTACCGAAGCAGCTCATGTATTTCGGATAGGAATAGCTTCGATATATAGATGGTTATCTCGCACAAAATTGGAAGCAACTAAGGTAAAACGTCGTCGAATAAAATTAGATTGGAAAGAATTAGAAAAAGATGTAAAACCAAATCCAGAGTTTAAATTAGCAGACAGAGCTAAAAAATTTGGAGTTAATCAACCAGCTATATTTTATGCTTTGAAAAAAATGAAATTTCCTTGAAAAAAAACTTCGTTATAGGGAAAGAAATAGAGAAGAAAGAAAAAATATTATCATAAACAAGGAATAAAAATTTAATAGCACCAATTATATTTAAAGGAACCCTAAATGCCGTGGTATTTGAACAATGGTTAGCTCAACATTTATTACCATGATTAAAAATTCCCAGTGTACTAATTATGGAGAATTAACCAATTCATAGAAAAAAGGTTATTAGAGAATTAGTAGAAGCAGGGGGTCATCAATTACTATTTTTGCGAAAATACTCTCCTGATTTAAATGATATAGAACATGATTTTAGTGTATTAAAAAGAGCTAGAATGTATTCACCTATCAATACCTCTTGATTTGGAAATTATGCGTAATTATTATGCCAAATAGTGTCTCATTCTTATTTAAAATAACTATAGACATCCACAGCAATAAATTAAGTAGAGCGATCGCTCAAGAGGTTCAGAATTAAGATTTAGTCCCAGAGGTCTATGATCTCAAAAGCACTGATAATAAAACTTCTGTGATCAGGGATCTTCCCCGACAAAAACTCAATATCTAGACAACAAAATTTTAACCTCCTCTTCTATTTCCATATTCTTCATTTCCTCCCACTCAGCTTGCCGAACAGCAATAAACGCTTGAGCCAACTCAGACCCCAAAGCATTTTTCAGCACATCATTATTATTCAGATGAGCGATCGCCTCTGCCAACGAACTAGGCAAAGCATCTATTCCCCGCGCCTCCCTTTCTGCCTGCATCATATTACCAGGGTCAACCGACACAGGTTCTCCCACATCAAGACCACAGTTAATACCATCCAAACCAGCTACAATAACACTACCCAAAGCCAAATAAGGATTAGCAGAAGCATCAACAGTTTTCAATTCAAAATGAGTAGGAGAAGGGGGAGCAAAATTACTCGGCACCCTCACAGCAGCTTCCCGGTTATCCAACCCCCAAGTACGAAAAGCACCACTCCAAAAATGAGGGCGAATGCGACGATAAGAATTAACACTCGGAGTTGTCAGTGCCATTAAAGCAGGTAAATGTTTGAGAATACCAGCAATGAAACAACGAGCAGTTTTGGAAATTTTCCCTATTTCATCTGAGTCAGGAACAATATTTTGCTCTCCTTCCCAGAGACTTAGATGTAAGTGGCAACCGCTACCTGCTTTGTTAGCAAAAATTTTCGGCAGAAAAGAAGCAGTAAGTCCATATTTGAGAGCTACTCCTCGCACTGTTTCCCGAAAACTTATTTGTCTATCAGCAGCTTGTAAAGCATCGGTATAGCGGATAGAAATTTCCTGTTGACCAGGACCTGACTCTGGATAATACTTTTCCACTTGAATTTTTTGAGCAATGAGAGACTCAGCAATGTCATCAATGACTAGACGGTTAATATCCATTCCGAAGGTAGAGGCAAAAACTGTATTATCTGTGGGGGCAATACCATCAGAAGTAGATTTCAACAGATAGAATTCATTTTCAAAAGCAGCTTTTATTTGTAAACCTACTTTTTCCGCAGTAGCGATCGCTTGTTTGAGAAATCTACGAGGACACAAAGACCAAGGGGAGCCATCTTTAAACATATCACTAACTACACTAGCATGAGTAGGAGCATAGGGTAATATATGGAGGGTAGACCAGTCAGGAACTAACCAAGCTTCTCCCACCGGAGCCAGACCTGTTTCAGGTATTACCACATCAGACATAACTGTAAATGCTTGTTGAGCGACTGTAATGCTAACTCCTGTATCGAAGTGTTCTGGTAATTGGTCAATATGGAATGCTTTGGAGCGGATAATGTTAGCATTGTCACAAAAGAGGATACGAACAAATTTTGTACCTTTTTTTTTGAGATATTTGAAAATGTCTTTTTCTAGGTTTGGTTTTTTATCGCTCATGTTTTTCAAGACTAAGGAATAGGGAACAGTTGTAACTTTGGCTAAGGGATAGGGCAACTCAACAAAAATTTTAGAGTCCGTTTTTTAGCTGTAGCTTTGGTTGAGAGATAGGGGAACCCAATAAAAATTTTGGAGTACATTTTTTAGCGACAGCAGTTTTCATACTCATTGGCCACAGTAATCAAAGCATTCTATGCAATTTCGATACCAGATTTTGCTTTTGATGTAAAGTCATGAATTTTAAAAGCGCTGTAATATAATAAATTTGAAAAGAAAAAATATACTAATCCTCAATGATTTTGAATATAAATGAGATATCGTGAAAAAGTACAATTGTTTAGCATAGCTGATTTGACTACATATCATACTTTCTTTAAATATAATTTAGGACTGCTATATCTGAGTATTAACATTAGGATGTTTTAACTTTTATCCGTAGTGATATATACAGCATCTTTTAGATTTATAAAGTATACTTAAAAAACTAAATTCTTCGCATTAAATAATTATTACTAAATACAGCCGTACATCATTTGCCCGAAATCAGTCTTATGTTGGGTTTCGTTACCTCAACCCAACTTACGAATGCTATCTTTAATGTGATTTCCTAACCTTGCTTGAGAAATATAACTAATGTTTTGATTAATTTTTAGGATATCTTTTAACTTAAGAAGCTATAGAGAATTTTATCCAGTTAACAGTCTTTTTTTTTAGATAATTTCAGCCCAAAATTTATCAAAGCTAAATCTTTATAAGACTAACAGTTTCAAACAATAGGTTGAATGATTAGAAAATTATCATGGTTAAACATATTGTCGAGTTATTATTTATTTAAGCGATCGCTATTCCCTTAACTCAGTTAATTTAGTCTCTTAAAAAGAATATTTGTGTAAAGATATTCATTATTAATAATCAAAATCTCAGTTTTTTATACAAGTAAAATACAATTACCTTTAAGGAAATTCACAAGATCCCTCAATAAATACTAAATATCTTTCGTTTATTTGCCTCAACCCAACCTACAAATACTATAATTAATTCCCTTGTGTAAGTTATATTAAAATTATTTATTTGCCTGAAAAGAATACAGCAGATTTCGGGCAAATGAGGTACAAAGTAAATAATGAAAATTATTTAGTGCAAGCATTTTTCCCCGTAGCTCTGCCTTATAAAAATCGAAATTGCTGTAACTCTAACTTTGAATTTATGAAGTTTTTAACCATCAATATAACTATCAATAACTTTCATAATATTAACTCCTGTTAACTTCACATAATTATCTATATATTTAGCACCAGAAGTAAACAGTAGCAAATTTTTTATATAAATAGGTAACCAAAACTCACTATTAATACTTCAACTTCTGACAATATTTTGAAAATTTACCAGATAATTTTGAATCAGATATTCATAGAAAAACTGTTTTCTAATACTTCTATTCTTATTTTCCTCTCTGTTTCCTGGGTTCAGATCATAGTCAAAATTTGCAGATTTAATATTAATAATTTGGATATAAATTTTGCCCATAATTTTTTTGAGGAAATTATTAAAGCTTTGATTAATTTTTTTAAGAGAGCAGAGTCTATCTTAAACCCAAAATAATGACAAATAAAATATATTATCTTTCACTAGAGATTCTGACCCCAATACATAATGAATGAAACGTTGAAAAAAACTGTCCGATAACAAGAGACCAAACTTCACGTCTAGATAAAATCAATAATTAAAATTTTTCATCATTTGTAATTCTTCAGTATTAAAATCATCCAATATTTCCCAGTAAGAATAAAATCACTCTAGTAAATAACAAACTCTTAGTATATCTCCCTCAATTTTCGATGATTTAGCTAACTCATAAAAGTATTATTTACCAGCCTATCCTCTTGGTCTAGTTTATGTTCTTGGTTAATAACAGCAATTTTTAATTTATATTTATTATATTTGAAGCTAGTTTAGTCGACTAAGTCATCATTTTTTAACTTTTCAATTTGATATAAAGTTTTAGGTAAAACTAAATCTGAAAGCCGCGAGTTTAAGAAGTTATATTTAACCTTAAATAAAATAATTACAGCATCAGGAAAAATATCTTTACCATTGACATGAAAAATATTCCTCAGATCGATTATTGTGTGTTTGTATTTCAAATTAGCAATTATTTATGAGGCAATATACTTACTATTTAGATAAGAAACAAAACATAAATCTGTGTGCTTGAGTAAATCAGTTAAACATGTTCTCTCCCAAACACTATGAAAATTATTAAATTCCCAATTTTGCCATCTTTTGTGTTATCTAATTCTCCAAATAAAAAATTATCAATTGCACAATAAAAATATAAATAATCTATATCTTTTAAAACCGTATATTTATCAATTATTTCTAAAGTATCCCGTAAAGTATCAATAATTGATGGATAATAAGTTTACCTAAATAAAATATATTCATCCCCAATATACTTTTCCCGAAATCTAAATAGCGATGAATTTTACAATAGTCTATAATTTCAGACTTACTCAGACGGGAGATAAGTGCTAATATTTTTAATTTATCGTAATATCTAACATATTATCTAACCCATCAATTTTGTTATAAAAAATACTTTTTAGTACAAACTCCTAAAGTCAAAGGATTAAAATACTGATACGAATATTTTTTTTATCTCCTTAAAAGAGACTGGAGAGCTAATTTTTTTTGGCTCCAAGACAACTTTTAAATTCTAACTTTTAACTTTTTATCAGATGGGAAAACTCACCTAAAGATTATCCTTTACTTTTGACTTACCCCCTTGGGGGAGTTGACTTTTAACTTGCGCGTAGCACTATAAAACTTAAGTTTTGCTAATTAAATAGAATTATCGTGCCAAAAATCAAAATTTATTCTATACCAAAGGATGTTGTATTGGAGTACGACCGTAAGGATGACCTTTATAACTAATTACAATTTGATTAGCTAACCATAGATCTAAACAACGACGCATTAATAAGTAGCGATCGCGCCACAATTCATGACACTTTTCTGTGGATGGGCAGTCAATTACCATTGCTACTCTGGAGCCAACTAACTCCCGCTTTACTTGACAACTGTCTAAGTTAATAGGACTTAAAGATTGAAACCGCTCAATTACTATAGATTCTATGTTATTCATTTTAATCTTAAACTGATTCTAAAGTTAATGTAAAAAACTTTGAGTATTATGTAAAGGATAAATCTGTCTAGATTCTTAATTTCTAATTTGATTTTTGTGACAATGAATACTATTCATCAAGTTAAAAGTCATCTCAGTTATTAATCAATTAGTACAGACTACCCTCAAACCTTATGGGTGGTGGTAGTTAATTTTCATGGTAGTCTATTGTAATTATTTTGGTCAAGGAGAAAAGGTATATACCCGAAGTAGCATTGTTTACATACATCTACCCTGACACGAGGAAGACTACCCTTTTAACTTCATACATCTGAGTGTTCCCTAGCACCACATAACCTTTATAGTTCCAGCTTCCCATCCCACATAGTTAAACCTATAACTACTATCAAAAATATCAAAAATCATTGACAAATCATAAAAAAAGTGGTATAATACATATCTTAAAAATTAAAAAAATATCAGTTTTTTTGTCAAAACTATCCTATACATATAAAAATAATTAAATTTTCTTTAAACCTGAATTAAATATCAACACCACTAGAGGGAGGCCAAGTATTACCTAGCCTTGCATAGCTCTAGTCAAGCAGAAATAGTGGAAAATTTCCTCCGCAATGGTTGGGACTACATAAAAACTCTCGTTACAGGAGGCCAAACTGGTCAACCAGACTTACCAACACTAGCAGTTCTGCGCAATATATTTGTAGATTTAGGCCCAATACATGTAAAACTTGGTCAGCTACTGAGCACCTGTCCAGGCCTATTGCCAACAAAGTACATCAATACATTGTCAAGTTTACAGGCAGATGTACCACCAATATCTTGGTCTGAAGTCGAAACCTTAATTCGTCAATAACTCTCCCAAACTCTAGAAGAAATATTTAGCTACATTAATACTTAATGTGTAGCAGGAGGTTCTATTGCTCAATCTTATAAAGCCACTTTAAAAGACTGCAGGGAAGTAGCTCTCAAAGTTAAACGTCCAGGCATTGATAAAATAGTTGATAAAGATATTGCTTTGCTCAAAGGTCTAGGTGAGTTAGTCTCATTTACAAAATTTGAAAAAAGTTATGATATTCTTTCTGTAGCTCAAGAATTTGGTGATACTTTGCGATAAGAACTGAATTTTATTCAAGAAGGTAGTTATACTGACGAACTACCTCAGAACCTATCCACAAGTAAATGATTTGACTCCAAGCAAATTATGGTTCTGAAAGTATATTGGGCACTAACCACCCCAAAGCTTTTAATTCTGGAATGGCTTCATGATCAACCAATTTTATCGACAAAAGTCAAAGGTGCTAACTATAATGGGGGTATAAATTCAGAAAAGCAAGCACTTTCCCATTTATTATGCCGTGCTTTCTTTCAACAACTTTATTTCAACAGTTTTTTTCAAGTCGACCCCCATCAAAGCAATATATTTTATTTAGAAGATGGGTGTATTGCTCTGCTAGACTGTGGAATACTCAGTCGCTTCGACCCTAAGAGTCAACAGCATTTAACAGAACTACTATTGGGGATCATTGACTTAGATGCTCAAAGGTGTACTCAGTTAACTCTACAAATGGTAGAAGTAGATATTGGCTCAAACTTAGCTAAATTGAAAAATGATTACAGCAAAATATTGCGAAAATATTATAACCTCAGCTTGTCTGAAATCAACCTTTATCAAGTATTTTATGACATATTAAAATTATGTTGTCACAACAAAATTAAATTACCAAGTAATTTAGGTTTATTTTCCAAAACTTTAGCAAACTTAGAAGGGATCGCTCATAGTTTTTATTTCCAACTTAATCTTTTAGATGAGATTAAACCATTAATGACTGATTTATTTTGCCGACAGTTATTAGGGGATGATCTGGTACAAACTTTCTTAAGAACAGCTATTGATCTGAAGAATTTATCTTTAAAGTTCCCTCGCGAGCTAGACTTATTTTTAGATAGACTTACTTCCGAAACATTAAAGTGGAATTTGACTCTACAAGAATTGAACCTTTGCGTCATAGTATAGATAATTCAGCCAATAGATTATCCTTTAGTGTAGTTGTAAGTTAATTAACTATTGTTGTTGCCATTGTAACTATCGGTTCTCAAAGTAGTCAGCTATCTGTATTAAGTGAAGCTTTATTTGCAACAACTAGTTTTCTTAGGTTGTGGTTAATTATTAGTATTCTTCGTTCTGGTCGTTAGTAGGAGTAATATAGATTATTTGGTAGTCCTGTAGATATAATTATATTTATAAGTAAATTCCTTTTACACCCGCAGTGGGAAATTATGGGAATAACTATTGTGAGATTTGGCTTTCAGGAACCTCAATATCAGAAACTTTCTCCAAAGAACTGTAGATGTTGTCAGGAAATTTCTGTAATACTTTTCACTCAGATAAGCTGATCGTTTTTTGAGAATAAACTTTATATTCTCAAGCTTTTCACTCTCAGAAACAAAACTACGAATGTGCCGCTACTTATCAAGCATTTTATGTTGTAAAAATACAGTATGAAAAAATTACTTATGATTGAATGAGGCAGTTTTCTAATTACCTTCCCTCTTATTTGAACTTGAAATTAGTAACTTGATTGAATTATAATTTAAGCCTGACTTATATAAAATCTGTAGAGGTAAATAATGATTGGCATTTCTGCGATAGACTTATTTTGCGGAGCAGGTGGGTTAACTCATGGCTTTGAGAAAGCTGGTCTTCCTGTAAATGTTGGTTATGATATTGATCCCGTATGTAAGTTTCCTTATGAGTATAACAATAAAGCCAAGTTTATACTAAAAAGCGTTGAAGACATTGAGAGTATGGAGCTAGCAAAGCATTTTCCAATATGTCACCTTAAAGTTTTAGCCGGATGCTCTCCATGCCAACCATTTTCTAATTACTCCAAGCGCTACAGAAACAGCTCCTCAAAATGGAAGCTTCTCTATTATTTTGCCCGTCTTATCAAACAATGTATGCCAGATATTGTGACTATGGAAAATGTACCACAGTTGCAACAAAATCAAGTTTTTGAGGAATTTATTACTAAACTCAAAAAGTTCAAATACTTCATCACATTTTATCGTGTTAACTGTCAAGACTACGGTATACCTCAAAATCGTAAACGGTTAGTACTTTTTGCCTCCAAGTTTGGCAATATAGATTTAATTCCCCCAAATTGCGATCAGGATAATTACAAAACTGTACGAAAGACTATTGAGCATCTTGAAGCTCTGAGTGCAGGTCAATCATCGAAAATAGATCCACTTCATCAATGTAGCAAACTTTCAGCACTGAATCTACGTCGTATTCGTGCTTCTAAACCAGGAGGCACTTGGCGAGACTGGCCCAAAAACTTAATAGCTAAATGCCATACTAAGAGTAGTGGTAAATCATATCCATCGGTTTACGGCAGGATGGAATGGGATAGTCCCAGTCCAACTATAACGACTCAGTGCTTTGGTTTTGGTAATGGTCGATTTGGACACCCCGAACAAGATAGAGCCATATCCCTCAGAGAAGCAGCATTGTTGCAAACTTTTCCTCATAAATACCAATTTTTTCCTCCTAATAAATCATTTGTTTTTACAGATATAGGGCGTTTAATTGGGAATGCTGTCCCTGTAAAGTTAGGTCAAGTAGTAGCAAAAAGTATTCTTAAACATGTTCAAGAAATAAGTTAGGGAGTATTTGTTGAGTCTAAGTATTCCTCATTATCTATATATGTTTCAATATTCTCCAATATTCCTTTTAAATATTCGACTATTGTCTTTTTAATTTCTATCAGTTCATCAGCAGTTTTCGACTTTCCTACATCGCCAAAAGGTCTATTTCCATGAGCTAAATCATTTCTATTATTCTTAATTAGAAGTAGATATGAATTTTTATCATTAGTTCTTTTTTTGTCATCTGTTTGCGAATCAAATCCATATTTTTTAGCTGTTTCTCTAATCAATTTACTATCAATATTTCCAGTAAATAGTTCTTCTTTATTAAATCCAATGGAAACAATATCAAGAGATATGTCCTGAATTTTTTCTAAAATTTTATCAGGGTTTCTACCTTTCAGATTAACCAAAATAATTTTCTTTAATTCAGGTCTAATCTTATCAAAAGAAACATCTTTCTCTTGTAGTTCCTGAAAGATTGCTTCTATAGCATTTTTCATAGTAGATTCTATTAAATTGTAAAGTAATAAATAAGCACTTGCTTTTAGAGTATTTTCTAACTCAACGTCTATTTTGTTAGCTTTATTATTTCCTTGAATTTCTTTGATTAATTTTACTTTTCCTTGCTCTAAATCTTGCAAGAAAATAAAATATTTACTTACCTCTTCAGAAAGTTCATTAAAATCTTGAATTACAAATGATATTCTTCCCATTATTTACCTAATAGTTGATCTCTAACATATTCAATACGTCGAATAACTTTCACTCTAGAGTTACTACTATCAGAAGTAGTGTATTTTTTAAACTCTTGGGAATTTAGCCACTCGTCGGTTGATTTTGGTTTAAGATTTTTTTCTTCCCTTAAAGCAAGTGCAACACCTACAGAAATACTTTCAAACCTAATCCGGGGAACTGAGTTATAGTTTTTGCCTTTTTTAAACCCATCAGGGAAATACTTTTCCACAAAATCTAGCATTAACTTAAATTCCTTCTCCATTTTATTCTGGTAAAATTTATTATTCTTATTCTTCTCATCCTGTTCTTTTAAATAATCATTGAGGAATACATTTACTCTGTGTTCAAACTCCTGATATTTATTTAGATATGCGAAAAAACGCAATACAAATTCTTCAGGTTCTCGCCTCCGAATTAGAGCTTCAGAAAACGGACATAGCTCTAGAAATTTGGGATTCTTTGATAATTTATCAATCCAATTTAGAACAGGTCCGCGTTGTATTCCTCTACGTTTTTCCATGTCATTTAAAACAACACTACCAGTATTAATTCTTTCAAACATATCTCGTCGTGCTTCCTCATCCGCTTTCTCTGTTAGTTGAATCATCCTAATGGTACTTCTATTGAAACGTCTTTGACGAGGAAGTGGTAAATCAGTAAAAGTGAAATCATTCAGCTTATCTAATTTTTCTAATCCTCTTAAAGTCAGTTCATTATTAGAAAATTTAGATAGAGTTCGAATGCGTTGCGTACCATCTACTATTTCTAAGCGCCCTAAGTCATTTTCTTGGTCGTAAATATCTGCAACAAATATAGGAGGTACTGGTAATCCTAAAAGTACAGATTCAATAAACTTTGACTGCTCTTTTTCCTGCCAGGCTTCTTCTCTTTGATAATCAGGAATAAATAACTCGTTAGTATCATTTTCTCTTCCTTCCATATATTTCTGAACAAGAACTTCTACTGGATATTCTGTTGTTCGATAATCAATAACTTTTTGCTTTTCCCTAATCTCAGCTTCAGCAGCTTCTTTTTGTTTGTTAGTTATTTGGGGTTTACTATTAGTAGATTTTCGCTTGACTGGCATATTTTTTTTAGTTAGGTTGTTGAATATTTAAAAAAATTATAGCTTGAAATACCTTTGATAAACCAAATATTTAAAATATAGCAATCCTGAATCAGTTTTCAGACTTGATCCTAGGGACTTTTGTCTCCAAACTAAGGGCAAAAATAGCATTTATACAACCAAAGCCCTATAGTTTTTTCACAAATAATTTCATACTGTTATAGTGAGAGATTATTTTGATTTTTAATTAAAATCCCCAAAAATTAGCTAATATATTAATAATTTATAAATTCCTAAATAACCAAAATAAATAATAAATTTTTAACCATTTATCCGAGATATTAATTTTAGGTTAAGTATATTTAAAAGTTTTAAATATAGCACTACGGAAATACCCTAGGGCATTTCTCTGTGGTCTATTTTCTATTCCCTATTCCCTTACAAACCAAACTCCTCAGTACTAAGCAAAAAATCTAGTACTTAAGCATTTTATATTAAACCTAAGAAACTTGAAATTATCACTGTTTAACTATCTCTTAGAAGATATCTATAAATAAAACTATAGTAATTGTAATTAAGTTAGAGATCAAGCTAAATATATAATATTGAGCAGTTAAGGATTTCCTCTTAAGGAATTAATTAAAATATTTAAAGTTAGTATAAAAACTGTTTAAATTTGCTAAATTGATGGACATAACAAAGAATATTAGGACTATATAATCAAAGAATAAAAGGCAGAAAAAATTAAACTTATGAAAAAAAAACAAGTTAAAATCTGGATAAAATTGGAGCCTAAAATACTTAATATAACTAAAAATAAAAATTCAAAATATATAAAATAAAGTAAGTATTCAAGTATCAGCTATTAGCTATCAGCTAGAAAGAGGAATTAGGTTCCAATTATTATTGGAAGCCAGACAGGAAAAAGATGATCAGCTAAACTTAGTAATTTATTAATTTTATGCATCATACTTAGGAAATAAATATGCGCAAATAGACAACAAAAAAATAAAAAAAATTATAAATGAGGTAATAAAGGATGAAAATAAGAAGAATTAAATTTATAATTAATGGGAGTAATAGGTAAAAAAATAGACTATAATCACTAAAAAATAAATAATAAAAAAGTAATTACTTGAATATTTTATATAAAAATTGATTTTATTTAAAGCATTACTTGTTTTATAGATAGCCATTCAAAAAAACAACAATAACTTGTCAGCTTTTTAAGCATAAATAAACAAATAAATAGTAGAAGATTAATAAATTCAAAAAGAAGAATTAATTTATAGAATAGCAAAGGTAAATATTAATATTTAAATATTGATTAATTTTGATAATAATCTATTTTTTATTTTTATTAAAAAACTATATTTTTTATTTTTAAAGTGTAAATTAGTACTAGGAATGTTTTACTGAATAAATTAGATAAATAGAATTTATAAAACTATAAATATTTTGGTTGTCGACATACTCAACAAAATCAAATATAATAGAAATAGGAAATTTATTAAATATCAATCAATTGAAGTAGGAGATGCCTGAATACTGAAAAATATGACTTCAAAAGCTAAAAAAAAGTGCTTGATCACACATCGAACAGAATATGTAATTAATTTTGCTTATGCACTTAATATATGCAATAGTCTATATTGCTTGCTGTTCATACTTTCTCTTTCATATTGAGTGACAAAAAAATCTCTAAGAGAGTCTCTTAAAAATATTTTTTTTTAGAGAATGTTTCGTAGAAAAGTTATATTAATATACCTAGATAGCTTTTATTTTTAGGTATTATTATCGTAGATAAAATAGGTGAAAAAGGGATAGAGTATATTGATAGAAATAAATCCTTTATAGGCCTACTTTAAAGTCAGGCCAATTATTAGTTAAGGTAATTAATATTCAGTTAAATTAATTTAATCCAGGTTCTTAGAATGATTATTTTATTATTAAAAAAACTATGTTTTGTGACGTTTATCCTTTTATCTTTAACTATATTTTTTGAGTATCCTTCTTCATCAAAAAACTATACTAAAAATCAGAAAAAATCAGCTAATGAAAATCAGATATTTACACTTAACAAAACTCCGTCTGTCAAAAAAAATATAAATCAACATTCAAACACATACACGAAAAATGGAATAGTAGTATTTAAAGATGGCTGTATCATCAAAAGCTTGAGATTAAGAAATGGTATGAACCTCAAAATCAAACAAAACTGTAGTTAAGTCAGTCTTAATAAATATATAACTCGTATATATCAGAGGTTTAATACCATTTCTTACCATATATATACTAATCTCATATTGGTCGCAAAAGATATAATAGTAAGAAGAACATATCTAGAAAAAATACAAAAAATAAATATTATAGATGAAGTAGATAATTTTACAAGTCAAACATCGATAGCAAAAAAAATTAAAAGAGTCTTGGCAGTAAAAATTATTTTGTATATAAATCCTTATATAAAGTCAAATAAATATTAAATATTTATAACAGTTTCTAGCGTAAAATTGAAACCCCTAGCACTTTTTATAGGGATAGAAAGTTTAAGAATTTAGCTATCAAGAATAAACATATCACATTAATGCCAGTATAAAAAGATAAAACGATTTATGGGTATTGAGCACAAGTAAATATTTTACACTTGAGACTGAAAAAAACTATTTACATAAATGATACACCTAATATAGTTTGTGATATTTTACAAAGTTATTATAACGACTCTGAAAAATGCGGTTAGAAGTTGAAAAAACTCCCAAAAAGAACGCCAATAAAAATAATTAATTAGTGAAAGCAAAAAAAATTAGACAGGATAAATTGACAAAATAGCAACCAGAAATATAACCCAGAAAGCCTACATTGTTTATGACCTTTGAATGTTATCTAATATAGGGAAACCTTTGAGGTTATGATTGGGGAGCAACAGATAGAAGAATAGAAATTCTACTTCACTAATAAAAAAAAGCCTTACTTATTCTGGTGGCTTAGAATATCAAGCCCAAGAATTTATTGATATTTAAAAGAAGTGGAAATACTGAAAATACCATGAAAAATATTGAAATATTTACAGCATCCAAGGCAGAGAAAAAGATGAGCAATATTTCGGGATAGAGCCAATGATCATAATTTGACAGAATTTCGATAAGATTTAATAACAAAAAAATAGCTGAAAAATCCAAAGTAGAATGGTAGATAAATTGTACAAAATTTGCTCCTAATGCCTCAGAGCAAAACCTCGTTGAAGATACTTGGTAACCAGCCCAAAATTGCATAAGACAACTTGATTATCCTTGCAGTTCTTTTAGAATAGTTAAGTTATTTTAAGTTCTTTGTGCTCTTGTCAAATATTCAACTTTCCCCAACTTTTTCAGTATGGAATTTTGCCACAACAAATAGGCAGAATAATATATTTTGATAATTATATAATTACTTCAACATTCAATCTCCCCATCTCCTCCAACTATAATCAAAAGTATTCAACCAGATTTGATATGATAACTAATAACTAATAACTAATAACTGAAATGACACAAACACCGCCACCTCCTCCCCCTACATCACGATCAGGAAGCCGTGATCTAACATATCGTCCCCCAGCTCCACCACCTCCAAGAGTAAAAAAACAATCAGCAGTTTCTCTAAAACCTTCCAATTCTTCACCAGCATCACCTCCAAGTTCTAGGGAAATCATTCCTCAAAAGGAAACTGTACCAAAGCAACGAGCAACTCCTCTAAGTCCAGAACTTGCACCTGGACAAGTAAGATTGACAGAAATTGTCCGGCGGGCTGAAAAAGAGGGAATTTCAGATATTCACTTGGGTGTAAATGAAATACCAAGATTTCGCAAGCGTGGTGACCTCATACCAATTGAGTATCCAGAGACTGACTTAGGCACTTTTATGAGTTGGCTGCGAGAAATTCTCAAAGATGAAGAAATTCGCGTCTTTCAGGAAAATTTAGACTTTGACGGTGCCGCTGACCTAGGTTTTGTCCGAATACGGATTAGCTTGTTTGATTCTCTTGCCGGCCCGGCCATGGTCTTAAGACTTATTGGTGCAACAATTCTCAAGATGGATCAACTCAGGCTGCCAGAAGTTTTTAAGAAAGTTTGCCACTACCATAAAGGATTACTTTTGGTAACAGGACCAACAGGTTCTGGTAAATCTACTACCATGGCAGCCATGATTGATTATATGAATGATACTTTTCCTTATCACATCATAACTGTTGAAGACCCTGTAGAATTTGTCCACGAAAGTCGGAAATCTTTGATCAAGCACCGAGAAGTAGGTAGACATACTCTGAAATTCTTCAATGCCCTTAAAGGTGCTCTTCGTCAAGATCCTGACCTGATGCTAGTTGGAGAAATTCGGGATAAGGAAACCGTAGGAATAGCCATTAAGGCAGCATCTACAGGACACTTGGTGATGGGAACTTTGCACACTAACAGTGCAGTTAAAACTATAACTCGTATTCTGGATATGTTTTCTGCTGAAGAACAACCAGCAATTAAATTAGCTCTTTCAGAAATTCTGGTAGCGATTATTGCTCAGTTGTTGTGTAAAACTACTGATGGTAAACGAGCAGCTTTCCATGACATTTTGATTAATACTGATGTAGTGAAAGAGTATATTCTCAAAGACCAGTATGAAGACATTCAGCAGATCATGCTTAAAGATACTTATGAAGGCATGACTACTATGAACAGGTCTTTGTATGATCTTTATCGAGATGGTAGAATCACTGAAGAGATAGCAATAAATCAGTCACCTTCCCCAAACGAAATGTCTCAAATGCTACGCGGCAGAATTTAAAATGTTCAGGAGTTACGGAAAAATACTACATATAATACATGATAAATAAGAGTTATCTTTACTATAGTTTTGCGCGAACCATTGACTACTCATTAAAAAATATTCAGTTCTTATACTTAAATAAGTTTGATTCGTAGGGGCTTGCCAACCCAAGAATTCCCTTCTGTCAATTCCTGATACTGGCACTGTTTTCGTTTTTTTGGACCAATGACCAAAACTCATCACTTCTGATTTTTGAGGTATTGATATTTTGGACATGAGCATTATGAATCACTTGTCCTTTTTCAGAGGCGGCTCTCACCAAACTAACTACCGTATTATAGGCCAAATTCACTGTTCGACTAATCCCTCTTCAACTACTGCCCTCAACGTGAGCCTATAGAACCATGGGCATTTGTTCAGGTTGAATTGTTACGATAGTAGAGAGTGTCAAAAGTATCGGTGAAAGTTTGTAGGCATTCATGACAATAATATCGTTGACAACATTACTGGCCATGTTTATGAGATTTCTGATGGCCACATAGAGGAAATTCTATGATAATAGAAAGTATTTAAGGACAACTATTATATTACCATTCCCACACTTTCTTGATGCACTACCAAAAATCCCACGATTGGCCTGCGAGGCTTTAAACCCAATTGTTTGGTAAGTTCTAACAACAGCTAAATCTTTGCTAAGATATAGCTAAGTTAACTAAAGCAGATGTCTTAACTCGGCTAGCTTAACCGAAATACCCCAAAGTTTGCAGTTGATTTTACATTTATTTTCTTGAAGCTGACTCCTTTAAAATTTCCCCAGTTATTCAAAGGTATTGCCTTGTTTACACCAGGGGGAGATCTAATTTATTGTATAGACCCAAGCAAAAAAAAACGATGGCATCTACACCTATGTCTAGAGCTACAAGCAGTATTGGGACTAACTGAACCACCCCATTTCTTAATACCTGGATACACTGCAACTATTGATAAATGGCTAAACCCTCACACTCAAGAAGTCCAAGTTTTTGCCGAAGCTTATATGCCAGTCTTAAGATATCAGGCATTACTTAATGCAATTTTTTATACTGGTGAGATGATTTGGCAATGTGCTCCATGGTCAGAGGAATTTTGTAATCCAATAGTAGTTTCTTCTTATTATGACAAGTTTCCTCAACTCTGGGAAAATCATAACTTTGTTATATGTCTTGAACGACAAGATATTAATCTCAATTCTACTTCACAGGTAGTCTCAACGTCTACTATTGATTCACAATCAAAGTTTCAAGGTTATGTTCTCCACTTATTTGTATCTGGTAAAAGTTTTGCTACTGAACAGACTCTTCAAAGTCTTCACCAAATATTAGAGGAATATCTTTCTCTTCCTTATACTTTAAAAGTAATAGATGTCCTTCAACATCCTGAACAAGCTGAAGTAGAACTAATTACTGCAACTCCTACTTTGATAAGAGTTTGGCCTCTTCCCGTCCGTAGAATTGTTGGGGAATTTGATAATGTAGAAATAATTCTCAGGTTGTTTGAAAGTACTAATACCTGATTCTAGATTTTATATTTTTTGCCATCTTAAATATTAGGTTAGTTTTTTTAGTACTGTAACCATATATAAACATCCTCTAGGTTTTAGCTATTCTCAAAAAAATATTATTCTCATAAAATATCCAGATTTAATCAATGGGAACCCATGAGATATATCACAAGTTACTCAAAAAGATATTACCAATTCAATTGTTTGAACCATTTTTTGACAGCTAACTCATAAGTTATAGAACCCAAAAGATTTAGGAGATTACACTCAAAAACTTTAGACATCAGTTAACTATTTATTTTACGAATAAAAAACCAATTCTCTAGAAGAAAACTGGATTTTTATAAACCTATTTTTGTAACTTAAATATAATTGAATTTTGTTATATCTTCAACTGAAATAAAAATATTTTCCATTTCAATTTATTGAATAATATCTGATGCCGAATTATAAATTTTTAATGGTATAAATTTGAAAAAAAATACAGATTTATCTTGACTAATTTCTTGTAATTATATGGATTAAAAAAGATAATCATGTTCAATTTATTCATGAATACTTAATGCAAAATCATAACTTTTTTGCAAAGTAAAATCCACCAAAAAATCAGACTTTTTTATAGATAATTTATTATGATTATATCGTTGTTTATTATTATTGATAATTGGCGCTGGTATTAATATAGTAATCTTCTCTTGAATCAGTAAATTATTCTAAATTTGAAGTTAGGTTAGAAGTTTATTGCAGAGGCATTTATTCTACTAACCCTAGCTTTACTAATTCCTATACTATTTATAGTAGATAAAGAGGCTCATTTTTATGAGTTTATTCTTTTATATCAATTCTTTTTTGTAATATTTAAAGTTGCTAAAACAGTTTGTTTTTCCAGTTTGTTAGTAACTTGATTTATATCTTTAAACATACCTTATACATAATCTATTAATTTACCTATTTTTTCTTTCGATGTGTTTGGTTTGTCAGATTCAAGAGCTTGAGTCTGTGAGTTTGCTTCTTCAACTTCTAACTACTCATCAGTAGTATTTTTTTCTGTTTCTAGTTCAAAAAAAGTTTCTTCTAATTCTAATTCCTCAGTTTTAGGCTCAATTGTAAGAACTTCTTCTAATTCTGGTTCAACAAAAATTTCTTCTACATCTAATTCCTCAGTAGTAGGTTCCATGTTGGGAATTTCCTCTAATTCTTCATTAGTAGGAACTTCTTCTAATTCTGGTTCAACAGAAACTTCTTCTACTTCTACTTCCTGGTCAATAGGAGTTTCTGTTTTTAATTCAAAAGTGTCTTCTACTTCTAATTTCTCATCGCTAGATATTTCTTCTGTTTCTGAAGTTATTTCTAGTTGTGGTTCCTTATAAATGTATTCCTGATCAACTATACTAAGCGCTTCCTTAAGTGAAATTTCTCCTCGAATTATTTTGCTTAGAGTATCTTCCCCATCTGGTTTGTAGGTAATCAAATGAGCAGTATTGTTATAAACATTATTAATTGGATTACCTAATTTATCAATATATTCTAACTTAACCCAATTTTTTCCTGGATAGAACCCTTGTAAATATATTGTTTGCCACTGATCAGTTATGAAACTAGTCCCATTAACAGTAACACGAAGATGCCCATCAGTTATTTCATCTTGAGGATATTCTCCCCCTATTGAGGGCAATTGTATATTAGTAAGGTAGTAGTCAAGCATGATAGGTTCAGCACCATAGGTACCTACCGGACTATTGTAAGTTAACAAAGGTAGGTCTGGAGCGGGATTATTATTTGCAGTTTTCGTAAAGATGTGAAATGTAGTTTGAGCGTAAGCACCTTCATTCTTAAAACTTTCATCCCAGGGACTACAGGCAAAAACTCTGAGGGTATGGGTTCCTGCTTCTAAGTCTGATAGTACAATGGATTCATTAAGATTATAGATTTTTGTGTAATGTTTGTTATCTAAGATAATTTCTATATAAGGTCCTATGCCTAGGTCTGATTTGAATATAGGTAAGTCTTGGACTTGGAGTTGCACAGTAATATAGTTGTCTTCAAATATTTGCTCCGGCTGCGGACTTTGTATTGCTAATTGGGGTTTGTATCTGTTGATCCCTTGGCGCAGTTGTTGAATTATCTCCGGTGGGGAAACTTCAGATATTTTAGAGGTGGTAGAGGTGGTTACAGATTTTTGAGAATGAACTTGAGATGATTCATATAAGTCATCGCTACAACTGACTAAGCCTGATATTATCACTACTGTAATTAGGAATGTGATAATTTTTCTGAGATATTTGAAATGCAAATTTATGGCAAACACTGATGATACTCCTAGAATTTTCAACCAAAAATAAAGGGTTTTACTTAGAATAAATTAAGGAATTAAATACATTTTATCTATACTTAAGTACGAAAGTCTTGTAATTCAGTCGCAGATATAATTGATACCAAATCTGTTTTTCAATGCATGTACTTTGTCAAAATCTTCTCTAAGTATCTCACCTGCTCCCTTACCTCACAAGGGTAATAAAGAGATCATGGGGTAAGACTTAGTAGGCAAGAAGATAAAGTGGACAAGGAAGTAGAAATTTGGAGGATTAAAACTCATAATATAGAAGACAAATTTATCACCCAAACAATTAATGCAGCAATGGGTAAGACTTAGTAGGCAAGAAGATAAAGTGGACAAGGAAGTAGAAATTTGGAGGATTAAAACTC
Organism: Trichodesmium erythraeum IMS101; assembly: GCF_000014265.1. Taxonomy (NCBI): domain Bacteria; kingdom Bacillati; phylum Cyanobacteriota; class Cyanophyceae; order Oscillatoriales; family Microcoleaceae; genus Trichodesmium; species Trichodesmium erythraeum. Next base: position 7,181,984 of record NC_008312.1, on the reverse strand, counting down.
ATAATATAGAAGACAAATTTATCACCCAAACAATTAATGCAGCAATGATAATTTTTGATCATCGCACCCACAGCTTCCCATGGAATAGAGTACCTCTATTCTTGAGTTTTGTGTAAATATTTCTTAATGTCCACGGTTGATTTCTCCCTTGTCACCGAGTTCTCCCCCATCTCACTATCTGCGCAAAGGGATACTTTATAAACTAGATTTAGTATTAAACTACGTCTTTAATAACATACTAGATGGACTTATTGAACTTGAGAAAATACCAAAATATCCTTATGAACTACGATAAAATTTAAAAATTAATTTAAAGAAGTAGTCAATGGTCACAACTCAGTAGGACCATTTTTTTTAGTGACGAGCACAAGATTTCAACTGCTTTTAAAGATCTGGCGCAATAGATAGTTGCTGGGGATACTCAGAGCTATAAAAGCTGATAGCTAATTAACTTTAAGTTTTGTAAAATTTGAACCGATATATTTTGACTTTTTTTCTCTGCTGTGAGTTATAAAAAATACTTGATTAAGAGACTATTTGTTAAAAGAATATTAAATTTTATTCTAGTAGATTGAGACAGCTAAAACCTTGCATCAGATTTTTTTCGTATAATTATTGAAAAGAGAAAGATTTGACCATTTTTATTATGCAAAATTTAAGGTGTGTCAGTCCATTAGGGTGGGTAGTCCGACAATGTATATTCTTGATAGCTAAATTTTAACTTTTTGCCGTAACCAATTCAAATCAAAGACTATAGCTTTCTTAATCTTGAGAGAATGTGAATTTACTCTATAATCCTTGATCAAGAAACTTGAATAATTGTAAACATATAACTTAAACATCTCAAGCAAGTCTATAATCACCTAAAGAACTTAGCATTTACAGGTAATTGGTAAAACCCAATCTATGTATTTCTAAGAATTTAGCCAAATTTAAGTATTATAGTTGGCAGAAAACTTGGAGTGTGATGTTGCACTCTAGCAAAAAGCAGTTACAATCTGTAAACTTGCAAAAGATATTGATAATTCTTTACAACTTTTATCAGCTTCTACAACATCAATAATTTAGTTAATTGTCTTTGGGAGAGGAGAGTCTTCATGACCATAAGTCCTCCAGAGCGTGAGGCAAAAGTAAGAGTAACTGTTGATACTGACCCTGTACCTACTTCTTTTGAAAAGTGGGGGAAACCTGGTCACTTCAGTCGGTCTCTAGCCAGAGGACCAAAAACCACTACCTGGATTTGGAACCTCCATGCTGACGCTCACGACTTTGATAGTCACACTTCTGATTTAGAAGATGTATCGCGCAAAATCTTCAGCGCACACTTTGGTCACCTGGCCATAATCTTTGTCTGGTTGAGTGGCGCATATTTTCATGGCGCTAAATTTTCCAACTATGAAGCTTGGTTAGCAGACCCTACAGGAATTAAACCAAGTGCTCAAGTTGTATGGCCAGTTTTAGGCCAGGGCATCTTAAATGGTGATATGGGTGGTGGTTTCCATGGCATCCAAATTACTTCCGGATTATTCCAATTATGGCGCGCTTCTGGCATCACTAATGAGTACCAACTATACTGCACGGCTATCGGTGGCTTAGTAATGGCAGCCCTGATGATGTTTGCAGGTTGGTTCCATTATCATAAGAAAGCACCGAAATTGGAATGGTTCCAGAATGTGGAATCAATGATGAACCATCACTTAGCAGGCTTACTAGGTTTAGGTTGCCTGTCTTGGGCAGGCCACCAGATTCATGTTTCTTTGCCTATTAATAAGTTATTAGATTCTGGGGTAGCACCAGAGGATATTCCTCTACCTCATGAATTTCTATTTAATAAAAGCTTGATGGCAGAGTTGTACCCTAGTTTTGCCAAAGGTTTAACCCCATTCTTTACATTGAATTGGGGTGAATATGCTGATTTCCTGACCTTTAAAGGTGGTTTAAACCCTGTAACAGGTGGCTTGTGGTTATCTGATACAGCTCATCATCATTTAGCACTAGCAGTATTATTCATAGTTGCTGGCCATATGTACCGGACAAATTGGGGCATTGGTCACAGCATGAAAGAAATTTTAGAAGCTCATAAAGATCCACTCATAATTGGTGGTGAAGGTCATAAAGGTCTATATGAAGCTTTAACAACTTCCTGGCACGCCCAGTTAGCAATTAACTTGGCTATGCTAGGATCTCTTAGCATCATTGTGGCACATCACATGTATGCAATGCCACCGTATCCCTATATTGCGACTGACTACCCAACTCAGTTATCTCTGTTCACTCACCATATGTGGATTGGAGGATTCCTGATTGTGGGAGCTGGAGCTCATGGTGCTATTTTTATGGTGCGGGATTATGATCCAGCAAAGAATGTTAACAACGTGTTGGATCGAGTCATTCGTCACCGGGATGCAATTATCTCTCACCTGAACTGGGTTTGTATTTTCCTGGGCTTCCATAGCTTCGGATTATACGTTCATAATGATACTCTGCGGGCTTTAGGTCGTCCCCAGGATATGTTCTCTGATACTGGTATTCAACTACAGCCAATCTTTGCTCAGTGGGTACAAAATCTTCATAGTTTAGCTCCTGGCAATACTGCTCCTAATGCTTTAGCATCCGTCAGCCCAATTTTTGGTGGCGATGTATTAGCAGTAGGTGGCAAAGTGGCAATGATGCCAATGACCTTGGGTACGGCGGACTTTATGGTGCACCATATCCATGCCTTTACAATCCATGTTACAGCCCTGATTCTTCTTAAAGGTGTACTGTATGCTCGTAACTCTCGACTAATTCCAGATAAGAGTGAACTAGGCTTCCGATTCCCTTGTGATGGTCCTGGTCGTGGTGGTACTTGTCAAGTTTCTGGTTGGGACCATGTATTCTTGGGTCTTTTCTGGATGTATAATTCACTGTCAATTGTGATTTTTCACTTTAGTTGGAAGATGCAGTCAGATGTCTGGGGAACAGTAGATCCAGATGGTACAGTGAGTCACATTACTTACGGCAACTTTGCCCAAAGTGCAGTTACTATCAATGGTTGGTTGCGTGACTTCTTGTGGGCACAAGCTTCAAACGTAATTACATCATACGGTTCAGAATTATCTGCATACGGTTTGTTATTCCTTGGCGCACACTTTATTTGGGCATTTAGCTTAATGTTCTTGTTTAGTGGTCGTGGGTACTGGCAAGAGTTGATAGAGTCTATAGTTTGGGCTCATAATAAGTTAAAGGTTGCTCCAGCAATTCAGCCTCGTGCTTTAAGCATAACCCAGGGTAGAGCAGTAGGAGTAGCTCATTATCTCCTCGGCGGAATTGTCACAACCTGGGCATTCTTCCTAGCTCGAATAATTGCAGTAGGATAGAATGCAATAGCATATTAAGATTCTTCCTTGGGGATTGACTTATCCTCAATCCCCAACTTAATCTTTCAAGGGGTCTCCCGTTATAAAGTACTAGTAAAAAACGGCGTGGGTCTCATCCTTACTGCTTGTCCAAGCTTAGATATTCCTGAGCTATTGAGGCAGAAAGCTACTATCAGTGAGATTGAGAAAAATACCATTATACCTTTTACGATTTAACGGTGGCAAAACCCTAATTCAATCTAAATTCTCTTAAATATCTGCGAGACTTAGATATAAAGATCTATGGCAACAAAATTCCCAAAATTTAGCCAAGACCTGGCACAAGATCCAACCACCCGTCGGATCTGGTATGGAATTGCTACAGCCCATGACTTTGAAACCCACGATGGCATGACAGAGGAAAATCTTTATCAAAAGATTTTTGCTTCTCACTTTGGCCATCTAGCAATCATTTTCCTCTGGACTTCTGGTAGCCTCTTCCACGTGGCTTGGCAAGGAAACTTTGAACAGTGGATTAAAGATCCTCTGAATGTACGTCCCATCGCTCATGCGATTTGGGATCCTCAATTTGGTCAAGAGGCCGTAGATGCCTTCACCCAAGCTGGAGCCTCTAATCCAGTAAATATAGCCTATTCTGGTGTTTACCATTGGTGGTACACTATCGGCATGAGAACAAATGGAGACTTATATCAGGGTTCTATTTTTCTCCTGATATTAGCATCCATCATGCTGTTTGCTGGTTGGTTACACCTCCAGCCTAAGTTTAGTCCTAGCCTAGCATGGTTCAAAAATGCTGAGTCCCGCCTCAATCACCATTTGGCAGGTCTATTCGGTGTTAGTTCCTTAGCTTGGACTGGTCACTTGGTTCACGTTGCAATTCCTGAATCTCGTGGACAGCACGTTGGTTGGGATAACTTCCTGACGACTATGCCTCACCCAGCAGGTTTAGGTCCCTTCTTTACAGGAAATTGGGGCGTTTATGCTCAAAATCCTGATACCGTTAACCATGTGTTTGGTACTTCTGAAGGTGCGGGAACTGCAATTTTGACTTTCTTGGGTGGTTTCCATCCTCAAACTGAGTCCCTGTGGTTGACTGATATGGCTCATCACCACTTGGCGATCGCAGTTATCTTCATAATTGCTGGTCATATGTACCGCACTAACTTTGGTATTGGTCACAGTATCAAAGAAATGCTTGATTCCAAAGCTGGTTTAATTGGTGGAAAAAGTCAAGGTCAGTTTAACTTGCCTCACCAAGGGTTATATGAAACTCTAAATAACTCTCTACATTTCCAGTTAGCATTAGCTCTAGCTTCTCTTGGTGTAATTACTTCCTTGGTAGCACAGCACATGTATGCTCTGCCTCCTTATGCTTTTATGGCAAGGGATTACACTACAATGGCAGCACTTTACACCCACCATCAGTATATTGCTGGTTTCATTATGGTAGGTGCATTTGCTCATGGTGCGATTTTCCTAGTACGGGATTACGATCCTGAGCAAAATAAAGGTAATGTTCTCGATCGTGTCTTGAATCACAAAGAGGCTATCATATCTCACTTGAGTTGGGTTTCTTTATTCTTAGGATTCCATACTCTAGGTCTTTATGTCCATAATGATGTAATGGTAGCTTTCGGCACTCCTGAAAAGCAAATCTTGATTGAACCGGTATTTGCTCAGTTCGTTCAGGCTGCTTCCGGGAAGGCTTTATATGGCATGGATGTTCTGTTATCTAACTCTGATAGTCTTGCTTCCACTGCTGGTGCTGTATGGTTACCAAATTGGTTAGAAGCTATCAATAGTGGTACAAATTCTCTGTTTTTAACCATTGGACCCGGAGATTTCTTGGTTCACCATGCCATTGCTCTAGGTTTGCATACAACAACTTTAATTTTGGTTAAAGGTGCATTGGATGCTCGTGGTTCTAAGTTAATGCCAGACAAGAAAGACTTCGGTTATGCATTCCCTTGTGATGGCCCTGGTCGTGGTGGTACTTGCGATATCTCTGCTTGGGACTCCTTCTATCTAGCTATGTTCTGGATGTTAAACACCATTGGTTGGGTAACATTTTACTGGCACTGGAAAAACTTGTCTGTATGGCAAGAGAACTTGGCTCAGTTTAATCAATCTTCTACTTATTTGATGGGTTGGTTGCGTGATTATCTGTGGTTGAACTCTTCCCAGTTAATTAACGGTTATAACCCTTATGGAACTAGTAACTTGTCTGTTTGGGCTTGGATGTTCTTATTCGGACACCTAGTTTGGGCAACTGGTTTCATGTTCCTCATCTCTTGGCGTGGTTACTGGCAAGAGCTAATCGAAACTATTGTTTGGGCACATGAGCGTACTCCTCTAGCTAACTTGGTTCGCTGGAAAGATAAGCCTGTTGCTCTTTCTATTGTTCAAGCTCGTGTTGTTGGCTTAGCTCACTTTACTATTGGCTATGTTCTGACTTACGCCGCATTTTTGATAGCTTCTACTGCTGGTAAGTTTGGTTAATTTTTAGAGACTAGCTGAACTCTTTTTTAGTAGGTTAGATTAAGTTAAACCTCCTGCTTTTAGTAGGGGGTTTTTTTGTGAAAAATATTAAGTATTACGTAATGTAAAACTTATTAACTAACAATTTATTCAAACCTTAAAGGAAAATGGCCATGATTATTTAACCAAACACAAACACTGTAGGCTAAAATTTTACGATTAAAACGAAATATCAATTGCCAAGTATCTCTGACCCAAACTTTGTCAACCAACACTCTATTAATTGGTATCTTCTGATTAGAGATGGACACAACCATAAAGCCATAAGCACTTAAACTGCCATAGGTCCATACTCTGCAAACAGGATTTACCAATGTCCGTGCCCTAAATGCTTTTTCAATTCACTTGCTATTAACTTCAAAACTTTATACAATTCTTGAAAAAGTATTAATTTTTATGCCCTCATCTAGTAAGTTTGGCCATATTGTTGTCCGAAATAATCTTGATAATAGGACTAATGTTTGGGACGATTTATTTTTCGGAGAGCATAACAAGCAAAAGAAAAAAGTTTTCAGAAATATTGGTATGGTCTGCTTGACCGTCACTACCTGTGGAGGTCCTGCTGCCGACAGTGACCGTAGAAGCAGGAAGTAAAAATCAAACAGTTACTTTACTGAACGCTTTGTGTCAGTTTTACAAAGCAGTAGACATCATTTCTAGGAGGAGTGTAGTAAATGGGATTACCTTGGTATCGTGTACATACAGTTGTTCTGAATGATCCAGGACGACTAATATCCGTGCATTTAATGCACACTGCTCTTGTAGCAGGTTGGGCCGGATCAATGGCCCTTTATGAACTGGCAATCTTTGATCCTAGCGATCCAGTGCTAAACCCTATGTGGCGTCAGGGAATGTTTGTTATGCCATTCATGGCCCGTCTAGGTGTTACCCAATCTTGGGGTGGTTGGAGTGTTACAGGAGAAGTAGCTTCAAACCCTGGTTTCTGGTCTTTTGAAGGTGTAGCAGCAGCTCATATCGTTCTTTCTGGTTTGCTATTCCTAGCTGCTGTATGGCATTGGGTTTTCTGGGATTTAGATTTATTCTTTGACCAACGTACAGGAGATCCTGCTCTAGACCTGCCAAAAATGTTTGGCATTCACTTATTCTTATCTGGTTTACTTTGCTTTGGCTTTGGGGCCTTCCATTTGACCGGAGTATTTGGTCCAGGAATGTGGGTATCAGATCCTTATGGGTTAACAGGCTCGATCCAGCCAGTAGCACCATCATGGGGACCAGAAGGATTTAACCCATTTAATGCTGGTGGAATTGTTGCTCACCACATTGCTGCTGGAATTGTGGGAATTATTGCTGGTTTATTCCACTTATCAGTAAGACCGCCAGAACGTCTCTACAGAGCCTTGCGGATGGGTAATATTGAAACAGTTCTTTCCAGTAGTATTGCAGCAGTTTTCTTTGCAGCTTTTGTTGTAGCTGGTACAATGTGGTATGGCTGTGCAGCTACTCCTATAGAATTATTTGGCCCTACTCGTTATCAGTGGGATAATAGTTACTTTCAGCAAGAAATTGATCGTCGTGTTCAAGCTGAAATAGTAGCAGGAAAAACTCCCTCTGAAGCTTGGTTAACTATCCCCGAAAAATTAGCCTTTTATGACTACGTTGGTAATAGTCCAGCAAAAGGCGGTCTTTTCCGTGTTGGTCCTATGAATAATGGAGATGGTTTAGCTCAAGCTTGGCTTGGTCATCCTATATTTGAGGATAGGGATGGTGAAGAATTATTTGTACGTCGCTTACCTAACTTTTTTGAAACTTTCCCAGTAGTTTTGACCAATTCTGAAGGTGTAGTAAAGGCTGATATTCCTTTTCGTCGTTCAGAGTCAAAATATAGTTTTGAGGAACGGGGGGTAACAGTTAGCTTCTTGGGTGGTGAACTTGATAGTCAAACCTTTACTAACCCAGCCGATGTTAAAAAGTATGCTCGTAAAGCCCAAACTGGTGAACCTTTTGAATTTGACCAAGAAACTTTAGGCTCTGATGGTGTGTTCCGAACTAGTACTCGTGGTTGGTTTACTTTTGGTCATGCTTGTTTTGCTCTCCTATTCTTCTTCGGTCATATTTGGCATGGATGCCGGACCTTATTCCGCGATGTGTTTGCAGGTATTGACCCAGACCTAGAGGAACAAGTAGAGTTTGGTTTATTCCAAAAACTGGGTGACTTGAGTACCCGTAGGAAGGAAACATAACAAACAAAATAAGTACTAAAGTTTGGCTACAAGGCTAAACTACTATCTTTAAATAGTTATCAACTTTTAGGATTTCCGTAACGGAATACTATTCATTCACTTTACTCAGGGTTTCACGTCGGTGAGAGCCAAAAACACAAACAGCTAGTCTCTTGGGTCGAAATTAAGTTAATATCTTTTAGCAGCTTGGGGTTAAAATACCCGAGAACTCCAAAGGATAAATTGTTTAGGACGGCAAGAGATATTTTTCTAAATCTAAAAAAAAATTATCCTACTGATTCCTGAGTGCTGAGTGTTGTCCAATTAATTAATCTTAAAATTTGATAAAAGTCCAACGATTACTTTGAAAAAATTTACAAAGTATTTTAGTTGGACTTTTATTTACTATGAACTGGTAAACTAATAAAGAACTGGATTTTCAGGAAATTAGCTTATGGAAAGTGCAGCTTACATTTTGGTACTAGCTTTGGCCTTAGGCGTAATATTTTTTGCCATCGCCTTCCGTGATCCACCTAGGATTGGAAAGTAATTATTCTTGATTAGTTTCCTCTCTAACAAATTACCTTTTTAATTAGTTATGAGTGCTGAGTTTGATCCCAGCATTCATATCTATTACCTGTATTTAGTGGCCATCACCCCAAATAGGGGAAATTTATTCATGTATTGTATGAAAAATTTAAAGTATGCTATGTCCAATTTGCCAAGATACAAATAGTCGTGTTCTAGAATCTCGTTCAGCTGAATCTGGCAAGAGCATCCGACGTCGGCGAGAATGTATGAATTGCCAGCATCGTTTCACTACTTATGAGAGAATAGAGTTTCTGACAATAACAATAATTAAAAGGGATGGAAAAAAGGAGTCTTTTGACAAGTCGAAATTACTTCGAGGTATTATTCGTTCCTGTGAAAAAACTGGTATTGAAGTTAGTCAGCTTGAAGCTTTTGTCAATCAAATAGAGGTTGAATTACAAGGTAAATGCCAGAGAGAAATTACTAGTGCTGAGATTGGTGAAATTGTTCTTAGCAAATTGAGTGGCATTAGTGAAGTTGCCTATATCCGTTTCGCTTCTGTTTATCGTAAATTTCAAGGTATTCGAGATTTTGTAGATACCTTAAATCATCTGCAAAATCAAAAAGAGAATTTAGAGTTTACTGCGACTGTGCCACAAAATTCTGAAATTTCTCTACAACAAGATGTAATTAATGTGTAAAACAGCTAAAGTTATAAATTAAATTCTTGCTTTGACTATATTTTACAATTTGGGAATGTCCTAAAAGTTATAGCGACTGTATGGTAAAAAAGTTTTAACATTTAGTTGGCACGATACGCAAGATATTATTCAGAATTTATTTCAAACATAGCATAGTTTATGGAATAGGCCTTGTGCCTAATGTAAAGATAGAAAGTTAGAAATAGAAATTAGTTACGGTGAAACATGAGTTGGATAATTTTTTCTGATATAATATTAATTATTGTTAATTAGTCATAATAAAAATGTTTTTCTCTGTTAACAGAGTATCTTTTCTGTTTGGAATACATTGCTGCGAAGTCTCCTTCTGCTGTCTACTTTCTAGTCATTCCGAAAGGTTTCCCACAGAAGGTAGTTATTTGATTTAGAAATGATATAACAAAAACATAGATTTCGAAATTTACTTAGTAACAAATGGTAGAAATTGTACCTAATGTCATAATTGTAGATTTGTGGTAAAATTAAATATTTTGAATCATAATTGAATTCTAGAAACTTGTCTTGACTTGGTAAAATTTCCATTCTACTAATTATTTTGACCTGACTAGACTAAATTAACACGTTGAGTGTATGTCAGGTTCTCAATTAGAGTGATCAAAAAAATGAAGTAAATATCCAAACCTTAACTAGGGAAGTAGTATTTTTTACAAAAGTTTTAATGGCCTAAGTAGAAGTATAGAAACTAACCTTGACTTGGTAAAATTTCCATTCTACTAATTATTCCGACCTCACTAGGGTAAATTAACACATCGAGTGTAAGTCAGAAAAATGAGGTAAATGTCCAAGCCTTAAATAGGAAAATGGTATTTTTTACAAAAGCTCTAATGGCCGAAAAATTAACAGTTACTTGCGTAAATTATACGAAAAAATTGGTTTTTCTATAAAACCATAGTTCTTGTAAAGGAAAGTTTCGTCTCATACTAAATCCGGTTATTATTGGGTTAGTTACTTAAGTAACCAAATCCTGATCATACAACAGTGTTAAATTTGGTGAATATCTCCTGATCAAACCGGATTGGTATTATATATAAGTTACTAAAGTACAAGTATACAAATGCGGTTTGCTTAACCGTTGATGCCTGTGGAGATATTGCTGCTTAGAGTAACCGTAGAACCAGGAAGTAAATATTAAAATGTAACAATTTGTAACGTTTTATACCAGTTTTATGTAGCAGGGAAACTATCAAGACAAGTAAAAAACATTAAGGAGAGAAATCCCAAGAAAATACACGCATGACAAATTTGAAAACACCAGCCAAGGAAGTCGGCTTTACTCACGAAGATTTTGCAGCCCTACTAGATAAATATGACTATCACTTTAGTCCTGGAGATATTGTAGCAGGGACAGTATTTAGCTTAGAACCAAGGGGAGCATTAATTGACATTGGAGCTAAAACTGCTGCTTATATTCCCATCCAAGAAATGTCAATTAATAGAGTAGAAAACCCTGAAGAAGTTCTACAGTCTAATGAAACAAGAGAATTTTTTATTCTCACAGATGAAAATGAAGATGGACAGTTAACTTTGTCCATCCGAAGAATAGAATATATGCGGGCCTGGGAAAGAGTCCGACAATTACAAGCAGAAGATGCAACTGTGCGGTCACAAGTATTTGCAACAAATCGTGGTGGGGCATTAGTTAGGATAGAAGGTTTGCGTGGATTTATTCCTGGTTCACATATTAGTACACGCAAACCAAAAGAAGATTTACTTAATGAAGAATTACCTTTAAAATTCCTAGAAGTAGACGAAGAACGTAACCGTCTGGTTTTAAGTCATCGTCGCGCCCTAGTTGAGCGGAAGATGAACCGCCTAGAGGTAGGGGAAGTAGTGATAGGCGCAGTTCGTGGTATTAAGCCTTATGGAGCTTTTATTGATATTGGAGGAGTAAGTGGCCTACTCCATATATCAGAAATTTCTCATGACCATATAGAAACTCCTAGCAGTGTACTAAAAGTTAATGATGAACTGAAAGTTATGATCATCGATCTAGATGCTGACAGAGGTCGTATATCTTTGTCAACAAAGCAACTAGAACCAGAACCAGGGGCGATGGTGAAAAATCCACAAATGGTATATGACCAAGCAGAAGAAATGGCTGCTAAGTTTAGGGAAAAAATGATGGCTCCTCAGGGAGGGGAAACAGCAGTAGAAACACCTGAAGTTGGAGTAATAGCAGAAGCGACAGAAGCACCGGAAGGGGTGGCAACAGCAGAAGCGCTAGAAGCACCGGAAGAGGTAGCAACATCAGAAGCACTAAAAGTACCGGAAGAGGTAATAACATCAGAAGCGCTAGAAGTGCCAGAAGAGTTAGCAACAGAAGCATCGCAAAAAACAGAGGAGACTGAGACTACAGTAGAAATAGCTATCGTAGATGAAGAGACATCAGCAGCAGCTTTAGAATAAACCTCGTATTTTGCTTTCTTAATATTCACAAATCAAAAAATACAGTAGATTTCATCAAGGGTGAGGTACAGCCCTCGCCGATAAGATATCTGTGATACAAAGGTATTATTATTAATAATTGTACCTCATAGACTTGGAATCTGCTGTATGACACAAGAGTAGCATAAAATATTGCATATATAACAAAATGGTAGCTATTAACTGTGGAGGTCTAATTTTCCATGATATTCAAGCAATTATTTTTGATAAAGATGGTACCCTAGAAGACTCTCAAGAGTTTTTAAGAAATTTAGGACAAAAGCGAGCTCGCCTTATTGATGCTAAAATTCCTGGGATAGGAGAACCACTACTCATGGCTTTTGGGATTAATGACAATAATATTAACTCTACAGGATTAATGGCGGTTGGCAGTAGACGAGAAAACGAAATTGCAGCAGCAGCTTATATTGCTGAGACTGGTCGGGGTTGGTTAGAATCATTAACTATTGCCAAAGAAGCTTTTACAGAAGCTGACCAAATACTGCCAAAGTCTACTCCTGGTTCTCTGTTTAAGGGTAGCCAAGAAGTATTAAAGTATCTCTCTCAAGCAGGTATACAACTGGGTATATTGTCTGCAGATAATACAACAGCAGTGCAAAATTTTGTTAAATACTATCAACTTAACGATTATATCCAACTAGAAATGGGGGTTGATGATGGTCTTAGTAAACCAGATCCAGAACTATTTTTACAAGCTTGTCATAAATTAGGGTGTAAACCAGTTAGGACATTAATTGTGGGAGATTCTCCCACAGATATAGAAATGGGGAGAAAAGCAGGAGCAGCAGGTTGTATTGGTATTTTTTTTGGGAAAAGCGAAGCTGAGCATCTACAACTAGCAGATGTGGCGATCGCTAAGTTAGAAGAAATTAAAGTGTTGTAAATGACAGCTTTCGGTTTAATTAGGATTTGCCTAATTATTGATCAAAAATCTTGAATTGGACATGGTATAACTCCAAAATTCTTGGTCTTATCTAGAAAATTAATTAATTATTTATTTGTGTATTTGCATACAATCTTTGATATAGTCAAGTAAGCTATTAACTCAGGGAGAGTAAAAAAATAATTCAGAATTTTCTGCTTCTGGTCAAAATTTGTTATGGACCAAAGAATATAATGTCAAATGGGATAAAATGAGACAGTTTTCAGCTTAAAGTTTAACTTAGGCTATTTCCTACAGAAAGGTAATGCTAGAAGAGGCACAATAGCTTACTGGAAACTAAGTTTGCAGTTGAGTAGTTCACAATATTCGATGACACAGAAAGTAGACAGTAGAAAAAAGTAGTTATTCTGGATAAATATTATCCCTAAGTTAAAGTTTATTACCTGTTCGGCTAATTCGTGGAAAAATATAAGGAGGAATTACTATTGTCTAGTCGTTACTTATTCACTTCTGAGTCTGTTACAGAAGGACATCCAGATAAAATTTGCGACCAAATTTCAGACACAATTATAGATGCTATACTAGCCCAAGATCCTCAAAGTCGTGTAGCTGCTGAAGTAGTAGTGAACACAGGGTTAGTACTAATTACTGGTGAAATTACAACCAAGGCCCAAGTAAATTATATAGAATTGGCCAGAAAAAAAATTGCTGACATTGGCTATGTCCATGCCGAAAATGGTTTTTCTGCTGATAGTTGTTCCGTTTTAGTAGCTCTTGATGAGCAATCAGCAGATATTGCTCAAGGAGTAGACAAAGCTCAAGAAACTCGTGAACTCTTAAGTGAAGAAGAACTTGATGCAGTGGGAGCAGGAGACCAGGGCTTAATGTTTGGTTTTGCTTGTAATGAAACTCCTGAATTAATGCCTTTACCTATAAGTTTAGCACATCGAGTTTGCCGGCAACTAACTGCGGTGAGAAAAACAGGTCAACTTCCCTATTTAAGGCCAGATGGCAAAAGTCAAGTCACTATTACTTATGAAGATGGCCGTCCTGTTGGTATCGATACAATCTTAATTTCTACCCAACATACTGCTAAAATTGGGGAAATCACAGAATTATCAGATATTCAAGCTAAGATTAAAGAAGACCTCTGGAAGTATGTTGTTGAGCCAATATTTAAAGACGCAGAGATTAAACCTAATTCACAAACTCGTTTTCTTGTCAACCCCACTGGTAAATTTGTTATTGGCGGTCCACAGGGAGATTGTGGTCTGACAGGACGTAAAATCATAATAGATACTTATGGTGGTTATTCCCGTCATGGAGGCGGTGCTTTTTCAGGAAAAGATCCCACTAAGGTAGACCGCTCAGCAGCTTATGCTTGTCGCTATATAGCTAAAAATATTGTTGCAGCAGATCTAGCAGAAAAGTGTGAGGTTCAAATTAGTTATGCGATTGGTGTAGCAAAACCTGTTAGTATGATGATTGAAACTTTTGGTACTTCTAAGGTTGATGAAGATAAGTTATTAGAAGTAGTGAAAGAAAACTTTGAACTCCGTCCAGCAGGAATTATTCAGAATTTTAACCTTCGGAACTTGCCTGGAGAAAGAGGAGGTCGTTTTTATCAAGATGTTGCTGCTTATGGTCACTTGGGACGTACCGATCTAGATTTACCTTGGGAGCAAACAGATAAAGTGGAGTTATTAAAGCAAGCATTTAGTCCACAGTTATTAGCTACAGCTTCATAAGTCTCTATAGACTTTTGATTACCAAATAATATTTAATTTGGAGCAACCAAGAGAACTCAGTTTCTTTTGGTTGTTAATTTATTTCTGTTCGTACTTATATAGCATTACGAAGATGGGTGCGGTTCTTTTGATGTAAAAAAATGTATAAAAAATATATATTTTGGCCATAGTACTATAGAAATAACCTAAATATTGGTTATTTATCAAGCATTAACGATAAATTCCCATCCATTTATTTGATGTACCACTTTTTGGGTTAACTTATTTAAACTTTTAGTCAGAGCATTTTTTAACTCCTCTATGTTGTCAAATTTAATTCACCTCAAATATTTCTTAATGTATTGGTATAACTTCTCAATTGGATTAATTTTCTGGCTATAAGCAGGTTGAAATAGTCAAATAATATTGTCTAGGAATATTTAAGTTTAAAGCCTTATACAGTCTACCATTATCTAGTTTAATTATGTAGATTTTATGGCTAAACTTTCCTGTAAATAATTATAAAAAATGATCAAAAAAACACTATTTAAATGAGTAAATTCCCCACAAAAACTTTCACCAGTTGATAGTTCTATTAAGCTGTATAACTATCGATAAAGAAACTTCAATTGCTATTTTCCAAAAGGCTTTACCCTAAAAGAGGTTATTTTTTACCTCGAAATAGTTTTTAATTTAAAACGACTTTCATACTGATACTAGTAGCAGATTTGTTGAGCATCTTTGAGCAAATTTTGATTTTTATTGAACATATATTCAATTAGCTCTGGGAGTTTTTTTAAAGTTATTTATCGTATCTTTTCCTTGTTTAATATTCACTGGAGGTGGCATTTTAATTTTAAGTTGAGCTTTGAATTGATAATGAGCTATTTTATATATAGTAATCCTAAATCATTAGTGACAATTGCTAGTTTTATTGCTAGTTTTCTTGAAAATAACTCCAACCCCTGCTCCTTTTGTTTTCTGCTTTCAGCATAAGTGTCTTCTAGTCGCCTATCTCTTTCACTTTTCAGATCAGATAGGATTGCTATATAAGTAGGTTAGTGTTGAAATTTGTCGCTATGTAACACAATGTAGATTAACCTCAAATCAATTGTGTGCAGAAGCTTGGAGTCAGTACACAAATTTTAATATAGCTAAGTTTTTTCACACCTATCTACTTAGCCCAATTAGATTAAATGTAGAAACACCTTTTTAAAATCTTTCCCAGCTGTTATGAACGGGGGAGGCTTCTCAAAGAACAAAAACTTCGTGGGGGAAAAAATACGATTACTGCTATTATCTACAACCAAGGAAAGTATAGCAAAAGCTAATTAAAGCTAGGTCGAAAATTGACAGCGAAGATAAATATTATCGATCTTCAACACAAAATTTGGGAAGCTACATGATGTTTCGATAATTAGCTATAATTAAAATCTATGTTTGTAGTTAAGCTTGGGCAAAAATATAGTAGGTTTTAGGACTAAAGTCCGACTACGAGTCTAATTATTCATGTCTTCTAGGAACGAGAGAATGCTCGCTCGCTCAAAACTTTAGCCCTTATACCCTACTATCACCCTAAACTTACACTTTTCCTACAAAATAAGGACTGGTCAACTGATCCAATTGTGTTATCAATAAACTGAGGAATAAACCAACATCTGTCACCACACCTATAGACTCAACGGAACCTCGATCACTCAATTTAGTCACCACTGCTGGATTAATATCTACACAAACCATCTTCACTCCAGCAGGTGTCATATTCCCTACCCCAATAGAATGCAACATAGTTGACAACATCAAAACCATGTCAACACCTTTCAACAACTCAGTGTATTCTTCTTGTGCCTTAATCAAATCCATCTGAGTATCAGGTAAAGGTCCGTCATCACGAATTGAACCAGCTAAAACAAACGGCACATTATTTTTAACACACTCATACATCACCCCATTCGTCAGAACGCCCTTCTCTACTGCTGTAGCAATACTACCACAACGCCGAATAGTATTAATAGTATTCAAATGATGTCGGTGTCCACCATGAACAGCAACTCCCTGTGTCATATCTACACCGAGAGAAGTTCCCATTAGTGATTGTTCAATATCGTGAACTGCGATCGCATTACCACCTAACAAAGCTTGTACATATCCCTGACGAATCAAACTTGCTAAATGCTTGCTACCGCCAGTATGAATAACAACTGGTCCTGCGGTCACTACTACTTTGCCTCCGCGATCGCGTATTTGCCGTAATTCCCAAGCTACTTGTTCAACTACTAATTCTACACGACGTTCACTAGAAACACCAGCAGACATAAAACTGAACTCTTCTTTATTTCGTTTTTCACGGGATTCAGTTTTACGAATAGTGCGTATACCTGCCACATCCACAACTGCTTTTTCGTCAATTTTTAGATCCCTTATCACCTTGCATTTAGCTTGAATATGACCATCGGCTTCCGTAATAGCTATCGCTCCATCCATTCTTTGATTTTGTACCTGTATCCACTGACCTTTTACTCTAACTTCAGTGGGATAAATAGTAGTAACATAAAAATCATCAGGAGCTACACCATCTTGTTCTACTGGCTCCAATTTAGCATCCTGAACATTTTCAGTAGGAATTACTGCACCGATATCAATAAGCTGGCTCATTATTTCTTCCATGATTCCATGGGATGGGGCAGAAACTTTGACTTCAGCAAGGGAAGTGCTTTGACGTTGTTCTCCCAGATTAAAGTTAAGGACTTTAAAACTACCACCACCTTCAACTATTAAGTCTAAAGCTTGGTTAATTAAGCCAGCATCAAGCAAATGTCCTTCCATGCGAATAGTGCGACTTTCGACCTGTACACTGGCATAGCTATCTGGTATAATTGGTTCTGTGACTCGAAGAGTGAGACATTTAGCTGCACCACCTGCTTTGAGGAATTCAGTTAGAGGTGTTTCTATGATCTTGAAACCTGCTTCAGTAATACCTGATTTCAAGTCATCACTAACCTTGTTCATTATAATGGTTTGATTAATATTAACTGCATTGCAAGCAAAGTTCACTGCATCTGCTTCTGCTACTATAATCCGTTTTTCTGGGGGTACTCGCATTTCAATTAGACGATTAGAATAAGAGTCGAATGCGGGTGGATAATAGAGTAAGTAACCGCCAGTTAGAGGACAGAAGCAAGTATCGAGGTGATAGAAACGCTCGTCTATGAGTCGCAGGGATAGCACTTCAATATCAAGCCATTTTGCCAAAAGTGGGTGAGAGTCTAATTCCGAACGGAAACCATATCCTGCCCAGAGATAACGACCTTCTCTGTCTAGGAGAGCATCCCCTGCTCCTTCAAAGGGCAGGTCTTTGGGGAGTTCGTGAACGATGAAACCTTGGCTGAGGAACCATTCTTTGAAGTGGGGTTCTTCTCCTTGGCGTTCTTTGTGGTAGAAACGACTCAGAACTACTGTCTTTCCTAGAACTAGACCTGCATTGGCAGTAAATACCATATCAGGCCAACCTTTTTGGGGTGTTACTAGGTCTACAATAGCGTGTTCTTTGATAATGTCGTGGAGTTTATACCATTGTTCGACAGAGCGATCGCGCGAGGATTTATGGATGTTGCCCTCCATCCAAGGATTAATTACATAGTCCACATCATAGTGGTCAGGGGCACATAAGAGAAAGCGAATTGAATCATTCATAATTAGTACCTGGCAGGTGCTATATGTATAGGTCTACTGACTTTATTTGATAACCAACAGAAAACTGCACTCCTAAAATTATTGAGGAGCATAATTTTACTGTAAAAAGGCTAATATTTTATATTATCACAGTAACGCCATATCCAATGCTATTTTTTTGAACAGGACTTACACAGAAATAGGTCATTTCGCTTAAGTCTTGAAAATATTTGCAGAACTGGCAAATACCACATTATTAGGACTTACACAAAGAAACCCAGTTTTTTTGTTTTGCTGAAGTCCATCTTTATCAGAAACATTGCTTGTTAAATAGGCATTTGCATGGGGATAATTACTGACTCTTTCTTGTCGGTAGACTTAAGAGTTGGATCATATAGTGCTTCTCCCACCCTTGAGAAACCATACCGCTTCAATAGAGACAAATTGTGATAGAATGGCAACAACTAGAGTAGAAGCATTGTAATGCTCTTTAGCAACCTTACGAGCAAAAGAAAAAACCTTGCTAAAAGGAATTTTACCTCAATTTTCTTTTACTAAGACTAGGCGTGACATTTCACAGACCTTATTTTGATCAATTTGGTTAAAGTTAAATCCAGTTTCTTCTATTGGTAATCCAAGAGATGTATTAGGGACAATTCGGTAAGTTCCAACAACAACTTTAGAGTCAATAATTTGCACATAAAGTGATAAGCGATCATAGTTGTCCGGTATCTGCATCCCCAACAAATTTAGTTCGTGATGAAAGATTGCTGTTTGCATCTGGTAACAAAGGTTTAGTTGCTCAGAGGTACTAACCGGCTGAATGGAAATGGTCATGGATAGTCTTTTTACATTACTAAGCTTGAGCAAGGAAGTTTTCCGGATAAAAGTTAACTATTGCTTTTTGTAAATGGCGAAGCGTCTGACAACCATTCCCAATACAAGAATGTATTTCCTTAG
This sequence comes from Trichodesmium erythraeum IMS101, assembly GCF_000014265.1. Taxonomy (NCBI): domain Bacteria; kingdom Bacillati; phylum Cyanobacteriota; class Cyanophyceae; order Oscillatoriales; family Microcoleaceae; genus Trichodesmium; species Trichodesmium erythraeum. Next base: position 7,162,949 of record NC_008312.1, on the reverse strand, counting down.
CGATATTCTGGTAGTCATAATAACCAGAAGTAACCCACATATCGTAATACTCAGTGAACCCCGTATATTGATTGCTCATTTTCCTTTCTATAAACTGAATGAGTAAATTACAAAAAATAGTCACGACTTAGACAGAAATCAGTTTTATCCACCAAAATTTGTTGTTTGACAGACAATAATTAACGCGATGTACAACTTTTCCTAACTTACGAAATTTAGGGAGTTCTGAAAATAACCTTTTTAGCCTTATATCTATAAGCCTTGGTATTTTCAGATAAAGCTGCAAACCGCGTAATAATTAGGGCAATAAACCCGGTTTTTTGGTTGTTTACATAAGTCTTGACTATTATGAAACCAACTTTGATACAACCTCGTTAAATCTATACTTCTTCTGCTGCACGCTGCATCAACTTTCGAGCAACGGACTGAGTGCCTGTATGCTTGAAGTAGGTTGTAGTCTTATCTAGAAATGCAGCTACAATATCTAAAGCGTCATCGGAAAAGTCGATAAAGCCACCAATACTGCCAAAAATACTTTCTGGCGTTAAACCAACTGACCCGACCAAGTTATCCATCCATCCTTGAACAGCTCCAAAAGTATTAGTAATAAAGCCAAATTTGTCATCTCCAGGAATAGCATCGCTAATTGCTCCAAAAACTGCATTACCTGCAAAAGCACTTTCACCCTCTCCGTCAAGGGTATCTTGTACTTTTTGCAGGAAGTCTGGACCCAAAGGTATTAAACCATCAAGAGAAACTAAAGCTGCCATTCGCATTAGAGATGGACCACTATATTCCTCAGTTAGGTTTGTGACAAATTCTCCTGGCTGAAGAATGGGCAGGCCATTAAGTTTACTATAAGCTATCAATTCTGCTACAATTTTTAGGCACAGGTCAACAGATTGAATGGTGTCAGCTTTGGGAGTTAAGCCACCTAAAAAGCTTAAAAAGGGGATTTTTTCACTGACTATTTCGGCCATAGCTGCTGCAGCAAGGGCGCTGTCTACATTATCAACTAGGTTGTAATACCACATAGCTCCCTGGTATCCATTATCCCCGTCATTGTATAGTTCGAGCGCTTTGTTGCCGATATCTAGAATTCTGTCTGCATCAGACTCCCCTGTAATTATTTCAATAGTTTGGTGAAAACCTATTACGTTTTCCCACTCTCCCGGAACTACAAAATCTAGAGCATTGAGTGTTTTTACCGTTAAATTATCACTTGGTAGTTCATTCAGTAATTCAATAATTGAATCGCTCATTTTTCACTTCTTTCTTTTTTTTTAATAGTTTGCATTTGAGCTACTTTATTATTATTGATTGTATATTGGTCTTGTCAGCAAAGTTTTTTTGATAGAATTCTTAGCATTCTGAAATTATTTGATTAACAGCAGTTATGCAGGTGAACCCAAAAACCCAGTTTCTCGTAGACATCTATTGCTCAAAACAAGGATTTATCGTAGAAACCGGGTTTCTTTGCGTAAATCCTAATTAATTTAGATACAGTAAACTTTACCTGTTTTTTTGTGAAAAATTTTGGCACAGTTACAGGTATTTTTTTTGATTTATATTGAGTTATTATTTCTGTATTAAAGATAGAAAATTATGGTTTTGATTAATGCTTAACTACTTTTGTTTTGATTTAGGAAATTAACAATAGTTAAGTGATCGCGGTAAAGATGCAGATTATTTTTCTAATATCTCTCACTCATCCGCGATCGCCTCTTTTTAAGATAGATAAGATAATTAATGTCTAGCAATGTCTCAAATAACTAGCATATACATAACCATAACAAGGATATGAAATTCTTGCCCAACCATCATGGTAACCAGTAACACGGACATGGGTACCAGGATATAATGCATTTATAACCCGACCCCAAGGATATGTTCTCACCCGCAAATTTTTGTAACGAGTTGTTACTCGACGACACCTGCCATAAGATCTCCTATAAGACCCGCCATGATACCTACCATGATATCGGTGAGCGAGTTTATCTTCTGCTTTAGTTTCAGCAGGAACTTTAGTTACTGACTCATCAACAATGGGAGTCTTTTGAGATGATACTGCTGCTGTAGAAGTAAGACTAATACCAGAAACAGCAGCAATAGATATAATAGTACTCATTGCTACAGATTTTGTCCAACTCATCATGTGTTTCATTTTCTACTCTTCAATTATGATTTCACAATATCTTACTTTTCTTATTTATCCTCTCAGAAAAGATGACCTAAGACATGACATTTAATATTAATTTTATTTAATCAAATGTTGTTATCTGTCCATTGAACAAGATATTTTCTTTTGATGCTGTCATCTATGTTTTTTTGTCCCTATTTTAGTCATAATGGACCCACAAAAATAACTTAGCAATAAACTAAACAAGTACACAGAATTAATTACATAATTAATTACATATTTTGTATAGGCCTTAAATTCTTACACTACATACCACAACTCAAACCTTGTATAGTTAAATAATGACTGTAATGGTGCTTACTATAAATAGTGGAACTCAAGTTAATGGGGTATAGTATTTTTTTTCTCTAACTTATTCTTTGTTACATAAACTCTACATCAAAATCAAAACATTATGTGGCTCTAAAATCTCTGTCAAAATATTGACATTAAATTCATAATATGATAGCTTCATACTAATTTTTTATCACTACTCTATTTTTATTCTTTAGTCAAAAATTTTATGTCATCTCATCAAAAACTTTACGAAGGTAAAGCTAAAATTCTCTATACTACTGACGATCCAGAAATATTGCTAACTTATTTTAAAGATGATGCTACAGCATTTAATGCTCAAAAAAAAGGCACAATAACAGGGAAAGGTAAGATTAACTGTACTATTTCCAGTCATATATTTAAACTATTAGAAACTAATGAGATACCTACTCATTTTATTGATTGTCCCGCATCAGATAAAATGCGAGTCCGAAGGGTGAAAATTCTACCAATAGAAGTCATTGTGAGAAATATTGCTGCTGGTAGTCTTTGCAGACAAACTCTCTTAACAGAAGGAACTATCTTGAAATTTCCCTTAGTAGAATATTGTTACAAAAATGATACTCTACAAGACCCACTTCTGACACGCGATCGCCTCTTAATACTAGAATTAGCTACCCCAGAACAATTAGAGCAAATACGAACTTTTGCGGTGAAAATTAATGATATTCTGATAAATTTCTTTAACCAGTGCCAAATTACTCTTGTGGACTTCAAAATCGAATTTGGCCTAGATAAGCATGAGAATCTAATTCTAGCGGATGAAATAAGTCCAGATAGCTGCCGACTTTGGGACCAATATCAAACCGACCCAAACCAGCGAGTTATGGACAAAGACCGATTTCGTCGGGATCTTGGTAAAGTAGAAACTGGGTATCAACAAGTCCTAGAAAGGATTTTAGCTCATCAAGGTTGAGAGAACCCTCAACAGTGTACAATTCTACATAAAAACTGGGTCTGAAGCATTGCCCTTTTAGGGTAACTTTTTAGTTGATTCTGTTTGAATAAATATGTCATTCTAAATGTTATTCTTAAATTCTTATGATGAAAGCTAAATTTAAGCATTGCACATATCCAAATAATGGGACAAAAATACCGATTGGCCAAGCTATTTGGTTCTGTTCGTGTTTTCTGGAATGACAGTTTAGCTTTCTGGCTTGAAAAAACACAATTTAGGAGAGAAAAAACCTGCTAACTCCCTCGCCACAAAAACAGTTTATTACTCAAACTAAAAAGACTGAAAATAGAGAATGGTTATCAGAAGTTTCTGCTACATCTTTGCAGCGCCTTTGTAGCAATCTTTGAATGATTTAAACTAAGCTGATAAAAGCTTTTCTAAGTCAACCAAAGGTGAGAGGAAAAGTAGATATATTTTACCTCCTAAATTCAAAACTAGAAAGTCATGCACCAACGCCAATGTTTACAAAAGGAGGGTTTAAGTTTAATCAACATAAAGTCTATGTAGCTAAAGTTGACAAACTCAAAATATTTGGCTTTTTTGAGTTGCCTAGTGAACCATTATAAGCTACTATTATTAAAAACTAAGCTGATAGATATTTCTGAATTTTTATAGTATAAATAAATCCAGAAAACTTACCTCAAACTGATAATTCAGTAGGTATAGATTACGGTAGGGATATTGCATAAAATGTCCGTACATGATCAAAAAATTGATACCCCAAAACTGTTGAAAAAACGGATTGAGAAGTGTTGAACATTAAGCAAGTCTTTTTCTCACGAAACTAGGGTGTCTAAATAATATGAAAATGCACGAATTAGGAGGGATAAATTTAAAACAAAATCAAAATAGATAAGGACAGAATTTCTGCATAAATTATCTACTGAAATAATTGGTAAAAACCAGTAAAAACTAAACAATTTTTTTGAAATCTTGGAATATTTTTAGTATGGTAAACATTGCAACCCATTCCCATCTCCTTCTAGAAGGGGAGCAAAAGGGTTAGGTATCTGATGATATGTTGAATAACATGTAGGAATTTTTTATAAGGAAGGAAAAACAAAAAAATACGGTCGTGATTTAAAAGTAATTAGTCGTTGAGAATTAAAATCTCAAACTTTTTTATACTTTAGGTTTATAGGCGATAAGTTAGACCTTTCAGTTAGAGAATAGGAATTTCTTAAACAACTAATACAAAAACTACCGTAGATAAACATAAAGCAATAGATATATTAGTCGCGGGCGGGCAGTCCGAGGTATTAAATGGACGTGGAGGTCAGCTTAACCTACCCCCAAAAAGGGTGAGTGAAGCAGTCAAGGAAACGTCAACCTCCCGAGGAGCTAGGGCTCAGTAGTAATTCCCGTGTCTTTAGGCCTGGGAGGATGTCAATGGTGTGTGGATTGTACGGGATAGTAATTATATGTGCTTGTATCCGTTTTTAGTGGCCATTTTTGCGGCTTTAACAACTTTTGGAATCTCAAAGTCTGCTAATGCTCAAATATTTGGGAGTAGTGTAGATACTGATTTAGTTTTTATATCAGTTAATTCAAAAACACAGTTTGCTAAACTTTTTTCTACCAAATCTTTTTTAGATTTAGGATCAAGTTTCCCTTCACAAAAATTATTTGTTAGTAGGAATAACTTGTTGAGTAAGTCTTGGTCGGAGGCAGAAATAAAGTTAGATTTTGATAATTTATTAAAGATCAAAGAAATTACAAAATCATCTTCTATTTATAAGAAAGAATTGGCTAATTTTTGGGATTTGTATGTTTTGGAAAATCTAGAAAATCCTCAACTAATCCTAACTAATAAATCAACAAAAACTAAATCTGAATTTTTAGTAAATAAACAATTTTCTGTCAGCATTTCTAATCTGGAAATGTTTAACAATAGGAATCAAAATTTTCAGAAATTGGTTTTGTCAAAATCAACAGAAACTAAATCTGAACCTTTAATAAATAAACAATTTACTGCAACTATTCCTCAAGGAAAAATAGTTGAGAATAATAGTCAAAATTCTCAGAATGTGGTTTTGTCAAAATCAACAGAAACTAAATCTGAATCTTTAGTAAATAAACAGTTTATTGCCAATATTCCTCAAGGAAAAATAGTTGAGAAGGAGAGTCTTGATTCTCAGAATATGGTTTTGTCAAAATCAACAGAAACTAAATCTGAACCTTTAGTAAATAAACAGTTTATTGCCAATATTCCTCAAGGAAAAATAGTTGAGAAGGAGAGTCTTGATTCTCAGAATATGGTTTTGTCAAAATCAACAGAAACTAAATCTGAACCTTTAGTAAATAAACAGTTTATTGCCAATATTCCTCAAGGAAAAATAGTTGAGAAGGAGAGTCTTGATTCTCAGAATGTGGTTTTATCAAAATCAACAGAAACTAAATCTGAACCTTTAGTAAATAAACAGTTTATTGCCAATATTCCTCAAGGAAAAATAGTTGAGAAGGAGAGTCTTGATTCTCAGAATGTGGTTTTGTCAAAATCAACAGAAACTAAATCTGAACCTTTAGTAAATAAACAGTTTACTGCCAATATTCCCACTACGGAAATAGTTACAGAATCAGAAAAATATATTTCCCCTCAATCACAACAAGCACAAACCTCTACAGAGGAAGAAGAACCCCTAGTGCTAGTAGCCGAAGTTGTAGTTACTGGAGTAGACGGAGAACTCCAAGATGAAGTTTACCGAGTCATTAACACTCAACCAGGAGAAACAACCACTCGCTCTCAACTACAAAAAGATATTAACGCTATTTTTGCTACTGGTTTCTTCCAAAATGTGAAAGCAATACCTGAAGATACTCCTCTAGGTGTAAGAATTATTTTTAAAGTCGAACCAAACCCTATATTGACTTCTGTAATAATAGAGGGTGCAGAAGTATTTCCTGAGAGTGAAACAGAGAGAATATTCAATGAGCAATATGGTGAAACTTTGAACTTGAAAGTTTTTGAACAAGGTGTTGAACAAGTCGACCAATGGTATCAAGACAATGGTTATGTTCTTGGACAAGTTATTGGTGCGCCCCAAGTTGGTGATGATGGTACAGTTACCTTAGAAGTTGCAGAGGGAAAAATTAAAGATATTCAGGTACGCTTCCTAAATTCAGAAGGAGAAACAGTAGATGAAGAAGGTAATGTCATAAAAGGTCGTACTCGTGAATATATTATCACTAGAGAAATTGAACTGAAAACAGGAGATATATTTCAGCGACAGACTGCAGAAAAAGACATTAGAAGAGTGTTTGATTTAGGAATTTTTGAAGATGTGAGATTGGGGTTAGAACCAGCACCAGATGATCCTAATACGGCAGTTATTGTTGTGAATATTGTAGAGAAAAGTACCGGTTCTCTTGCATTTGGTGGTGGGGTTAGTTCTGCAAGTGGGTTGTTTGGTACAGTAAGTTATCAACAACAAAATATTGGTGGTAATAACCAAAAATTAGGTGGTGAATTTCAGGTTGGTGAACGATTAGTATTAGCAGATGTTAGTTTTACAGATCCTTGGATCGGTGGAGACGATCATCGACTCTCTTACACGGTGAATGCCTTCAGACGGCGAACTATTTCAGTGATTTTTGATTCCGATGATGACGATCAGCGTGATGTCGATTTGCCTAATGGTGATAACCCACGAGTTATTCGTACAGGAGGTGGGGTTAGTTTTACTCGTCCGTTTATCCCTAATCCATTTGTTGATCCAGATTGGACTGCTTCTCTGGGATTAAAATATGAACGGGTGGAAATTCAGGATCGTGATGGTGAAGTTGAACCTAGAGATGAGTTGGGCAATAAATTGACAGTCGATGATTCTGGGAAAGATGATCTATTCACTATTCAATTTGGTATTGTCAATGATCGACGCAATAATCCCCGACAACCTACTTCTGGTAGTTTGTTGCGGTTTGGTGCAGAACAGTCTATTCCTGTAGGCTCAGGAGAAATTGGTTTGAATCGTTTGCGGGGTAATTTCAGTTATTTTATTCCAGTAAGTTTTATTAACTTTACTGATGGACCTCAAGCTTTAGCTTTTAATATACAAGCAGGCCATATAATAGGAGACTTACCTCCTTATGAAGCTTTTGCTCTGGGTGGTACTAATACAGTCCGTGGATATGATGAGGGTTCGGTGGCAGCAGGTCGTACTTTTGTCTTAGGAACTGTTGAGTATCGCTTTCCTGTATTTAAATTTCTTGGTGGTGCTTTATTTGTTGATGCTGCAACAGTATTTGATAGTCAAAGATCTGTTATTGGTAATCCTGGAGGTGTGCGGGAGAAGCCAGGAGATGGCATAGGTTATGGTGGTGGTCTCCGGGTGAATTCTCCTCTGGGTCCGATTAGAATTGATTATGCTATTAATGATGAAGGTGACACTCGTTTCCACTTTGGTATTGGTGAGCGCTTTTAATAGAATTAGAATTGAGAACTCATAACTTATAACTCATAACTTAGAAGTAATCTCTGACTCAAATTTGTTTAATACTTATTAGAGTTGTTGGAGATCCTGGGAAAAGAGGGAGTTAAGGAGATAAAATATTGAAATTACTATAGAGTTATAAATATATATTATATAAGGAATCGTATCAAAATAACCTGAAAAGTTTTTTTGATAGAAGCTAGATTTAACAATTTATTTCAAATTTTACATAGCTCCTAAGCAGGTTCTATATAATAGAATTGTTTGGAAAAAAAGTAACATATGTCAAGAAAAAATTAGCGCTTAGAAATACTAAATATTGAACGGGCCTTAAAACAGGATAAGTTACTAAGGGTATTAACTCTGATTAAATGATCAAGCATTTCAATCCTTGCTCTTAGCACCTTTACTGAAGTATATAAGGACAAAGCTCATGAACACTTTGTTGGAGGAGTCCGTAAGTCTCGTTGGTATCAAAGTGTGTAAAAAATGGAGAAATTTATACTCTACATTTACAGGGCTTTTTATATTTCTGTCTGGCTAAAAGGGAGAATAAAGTTGACTCAAAATAGACTAAAAGCCATAGAATTATTTGCTGGAATAGGTGGCTTTTGTTTGGGAATGAGGGCTGCGAATATTAAGACTATTTGGGCGAATGATGTTAGTAAACTTTGTTGTCAAGTTTATCAAAGTAATTTTGGTAGTAGTTCAATAGTCTTAGATGATATTAATAAAATTAATTTATTAGAAATTCCAGAACACGATATTTTAACAGCGGGATTTCCCTGTCAACCATTTAGTCAAGCTGGTAAAAAAATGGGAATTAGAGATAGACTCAGGGGAACACTTTTTGAACGAATTATTGAAATTATCCAAGCTAAAAAGCCGAAATATTTTTTATTAGAAAATGTTAAAAGAATTTTGACTATGGAAAAAGGGTATCATTTCCGAATTATTTTAAATGCCCTTGCTTCGTTAGACTACTTTATTGAATGGCGAATCATTAACCCTATAAATTTTAGTATTCCCCAGAACCGAGACAGAATTTTTATTTTTGGTACTTGTATTAAGTCTACACAAAAAACTCTCGATCTAGAAAACCTTTCTGTATTTTTAACAGATAATGATATTCAGAGTTTACCTTGGAATGAAAATAGCGAAATAGAACAATATATGAAGGCTATTATTGATTTTAGTAGTAAAAACTATCACTGGGGTATTGCTTATCAAAATCAAATGTATAGTCAATCTTTGCCTTTAATGGCTGATATAAAACCCAGACAAAAACTTAAAGATATTCTACAATATGAATCAGAAATAAACCCACAATTTTATTTTACTTCTGAAACCCTAGAAAGAATCAAACAGAGTAAAGCAGTAAATAGATATTATAATGGTGTGGAAATATTATATAATCAAGGTGGAGGAGCGCGTCTTGGCTATACAATATTTGGCATTAATGGAGTTACTTCTACATTAACTTCTTCTACTTCTAGGCATTATGAAAGATATCAAGTAGGTAATAAATTTCGTCGTTTAACTAATATTGAATATGCTCGTTTAATGGGATTTCCTGATAATTGGTGTCGAGTTGTTAAAATTTATCACCAATATGCTTTATATGGTAATTCGGTTGTGCCTGATTGTGTAGAATGGATATGTAAAAGAATTGGCAGACAAAACTTTAGATTTAAGCCTCAAACTTGGCAACAGTTAACGTTATTTAGTTAATTCAATATTTATCAATATATGAAAGAACTTACTCTATTATTATTTAAAACGGAGACCATAACTTTTGTGAGAGATTTAAGTGTTACTATAATTTTTGATTTGTATGGTATTACTGATGGTAAAGCAGTGGGAACTAACTATTTAGGAAAGAAGTATTTATATACTCCAGGCAGTGCAGCTAGTGGCATAGATTTTCCGGAATTAGAAGTAGATTTAAAGGTAAAATATATAGGACAACCACAATCATCTTGTCCGTTTTAAGATGCTAGTCAAAAAGTTTATGGGTTAGGTTATAATTTACTTATTTTTGTATCTAAAAAAATAGATAATTGCGAATTACAGGCAGGAAGTTTTAATATTCAAAACGCGATTTTTGTAGCAAAGGCAAGAACGGGAAATTATCAAACTATACGGGGTTTAATAGAAATTATCAGTGGTAATGGTAATCAAGATGATGTAATAGGATTTTTGGAATATAGTAATCTCCCTTTAGATTAAATAGGACGTAAAGTTCTAGCTGAGAAAATAATTAGGCAACCTCCACAGCAGGGTTATATTAATATTTCTAATGCTCTATAATGGAGATTACAGTATAGAATAATTATTGTTCAGGCAGTAATAAAAAATGTAGTTGGAGTAGAAAATATTCTAAATTAAAACTGTTATATAGCAATTCTCACAATGGTGAAGAACATTGACTTATCTCATTTCACGGAAGTTAACAGTCAAAATTTAAAATTTTAAGATTTTATTATGGGCTCAAAAGTTTAACTCTAGAGTAGTTTAAATATTTCTTAAAAGAAAGGAATTATGCATAAATAACTAAAAATTCCTAATTAATAAAAAATCAGGCTAATAGATATCCCTATTAATATGATACACTAGACTTGGTTAAAGCTAAACTATAAAATAGCTTATTAATCTAACAAGTATTATATTTCGTTTATACTAACAATTGATATGATACATTAAAGTGGGCTAAAACCTAACTATAAGCTGGCTTTTTACTCGAATTTATTGGGTTTTTTTCTGAGACCAAATCTACATTATTTTAATTATTAAGTTTATGGTTATGGATGAGGGAGTAATTAAATATCATTGTGATTGGATAAAAGGAGAATCTGTGGCGATCGCTCCTATCACTGATTTAATGAAAAAACGCGACTTAATGCATTCCTTAGGATTAATTGGTATTTATGACAATGGCATTGGTTTTGGTAATGTTAGTCAGAGAATAAATAATTCCAATCAGTTTATAATTTCTGGGACTCAAACTGGTCATATCTCAACTTTAAAACCGGAATATTATACAGTTGTTACTGATTTTAATATAGAGGAAAATAGCCTAACTTGTTGCGGACCTATTAAGGCTTCTTCTGAGTCTTTAACTCATGCCGCTATATATTATTATAAACCTGAAATTATGGGTATTATTCATATTCATAATTATCAGCTTTGGCAAAAACTTATGTTTAAAGTTCCTACTTCTAGTCCAGATGTTCCTTATGGTACTCCACAAATGGCAAAAGAAATATTTCGTTTATTTGATGAAGAGAATTTAGGAGTAGAAAAAATATTAGTAATGGCTGGTCATGAGGATGGGATTATTTGTTTTGGAAAAGATTTAGATGAGACTGTTAATATTTTGTTAAATTTAAGGTAAAGTCTACCCTAAGACTATTAGATATGTCCGATAATTAATTTCAAACCCTTAGACTACCTCTGTTGACAATTAGTTTTCAGAGGTGTCTATTTCAACTGTTGCCAACTGCTAAAGAGTCTTTAAAAACATGATAAAAAGGATTCTTATTATATCGCTCTGACCTCAGAATTGAAATGTCTTTGAATTAAAATGAGATAAATTTTAACTTGAATAACTGAAGGTTTTTAGAATAAAAATAGTTAAGTATTAACTCCCAGTGGCGTTAGCAGGGCACCCATAAAGTTATAAAATTGTCAAATTGTTATCCGCCAAATATAGTGTAGCATGCAAAAGTCCTGAAAATTCTCAGCCAAAGGTTAAAAATTCCTACATTGAAGGAGCGATCGCTTGGAACCAATAATATGTCTTTTAAATATAAATTACCTCCAAACTATGGTTCACCTTACACGAAAAAATTCAGTCTCTTTTTGTCTGTTATACCAATTTCCCAAAATATTGTTACAATAGAATAACTATAAAATTATTAATTGATCGCGACTACTCTGTGGCGATATAGCTGCTGCACTTGCTCTGCTCAAATAAAGTTTTAACCCTAAGATAGATATTTCGAGGACTAAGACCCTACTACAAACAAAAAGTTTAAGGTCTCCCTAAAGCAATAAAGGTTTTATAGTTAACTTAATTGAAAAACCCTGACACATAATGATTTTAATGGTGTGTGACGTTAAAGACAGCTAAAAAAACCAACATCTAACAAAAGATGCCGTCACACACCCTATAAATTTTAAATTATAGCAGTTTTCACTGAAGTAAACTATAGTAGAGACGTTCTATTGAAAATCTCTATAAAGGTTTTTGTTCTTAGGAGTGTGTTCTAAACTTGCTCTTAAGCTCTATAATTTAAGCTGTAGCTACCAAACCACTATGCCTTAACAAAGGTTCAGTACTAGGTTCTCGACCTCGGAAAGTTTTAAATACCTCCATCGGATGCAGACTCCCGCCCAAAGCTAAAACTGTATCCCTAAACTGCTGACCACAAGTAGCGATCGCCTGTTCATTTTCCAAACCAGCCTCTTCAAAAGCGGCAAAAGCATCAGCACTCAATACCTCCGCCCACTTATAACTATAATAACCGGCAGCATAACCACCAGCAAAAATATGCCCAAATGCACATAAAAATGAGTCTTCTGGCAATAGTTCCAAAACAGTAGTAGTTTCAGCAACACGCTTACGCACATCTAGCACTGTTTCTTCCCCAGCTGGTCGATAACGGTGATGGAGCTCAATATCAACTAAAGCAAAATGCAACTGGCGCAACATCGCACTACCGCTCATATAATTTCTAGCAGCCAAAAGTTTCTGATAATAATGTTCTGGCAAAACCTCCCCTGTTTCATAATGTTTCGCCATTCCGAATAAAGTGGAGCGGTCATAACACCAATTTTCCATAAACTGACTAGGTAACTCTACCGCATCCCACTCTACGTTATTAATACCTGAAGCACCTCCATAGTCAACTGTTGTCAGCATATGTTGTAAACCATGTCCAAATTCATGGAACAGAGTTTCTACCTCACTAAAATTCATCAAACTAGGTTTACCATCTACAGGCGGTGTTTGATTACATTGTAAATAAGCTACAGGTAAACGCAAAGTAGTTTGACCATTCTCTACAATTTTAGCACGATTTATACAGTCATCCATCCATGCACCACCTCGTTTTTCAGCAGGACGACTATAAGCATCAAGGTAAAAATAGGCAATGGGTCTGTTTGTTTCATCACTAATTTTAAAATAGCGCACATCTTCATGCCATACTGGAGCTTCCCCATCTGCGGCAGTAATATTAATGCCAAATATACGCTTGACTAAACTAAATAACCCATCAAGAACCTGTGGCAGGGGGAAATATGGTCGCAACTCTTCTGTAGTAAAGGAAAATTTTTCTTCTCGCAGTCTTTCTGACCAAAAGCTCATATCCCAGGGTTTAAACTCCTTGGCCTCTGGTGCATTTTGGCTGGCAGCAAACTGTTTTAGTTCTTCTAAGTCTTTAACTGCAGCATCATAACTAACACTGCGTAATTCTTCTAATAACTTTTCTACTGCTTCCACACTAGGAGCCATTTTACTGGCAAGACTCAATTCTGCATAACTATTAAAGCCCAAAATTTCTGTTTTTTGCTGACGTAGCTCCAGAATACGTTCAATTAAAGGATAGTTGTTTAACTTCTCACTAGAAGCACGACTAATAAAGGCTTTATAAAGTTGTTCTCGCAACTGCCGTCTTTTGCAGTGTTGCATGAAGGGTAAAAAACTGGGAGAGTCGAGGGTTATCCGCCAAGGTCCGTTTTCTGGTGTAGCATTCTCGGATCCATTATCTCTGGCAGCTTGAGCAGCTAGACTTAACAAACTGGGTGGTAAACCGTCTACTTCTTCTTTTTCAGTTAAAATTAGGCTAAAAGCTTTGGTAGCATCAAGAACATTATTAGAAAATTTAGTAGAAAGTTCTGCTAGTTCTAGTTCAATAGCATTGAAGTGTTCTCGTTTTTCTCCTTTTAAACCTACTCCTGAAAGTTCTGCATCTTTGATGGCAGCTTCAACTATACGTTTTTGTCCTGAATCTAGGTTTTGCCAGCTATCACTATTACTTAAATTTTTAAAGGTTTGATAAAGAGGTTTACTTTGATTTAGTTTATTAATAAACTCTACTATTTTGGGTTGTACTTGATCATAAGCTTTTCGTAGTTCAGGATTATTTTTAACTCCCATTAAATGTCCTACTATTCCCCAACTCCAGGTTAAACGATCTTCTAATTTTTGTAGAGGTTCTACTAGGTCATTCCAAGTTGGTTTAACTATTAATTCTAAGTTGATTAGTTCTTTTTCTAATTCTGTCAGTAATTCTGTTATTGCGGGTACTACATCTTCTGGTTTTATAGATTCAAAAGGGGGTAATCCCTTACCAATTAGTAATGTTTTTTTTGTAACTGTTGTATTAGGGCTCATAGACTGATTATCTTGATATCCTCATCATTTTTTTGTCTAAAAATATTGTAGCTTAACTACAATATATAGTACTAAATTATATCATGTTTAGAGAAATAAGTATACCGTTTGTAGTAGAGCTTGATCAACAATACAGATAGAGAGATTACCCCAATAGAAACTTTAATTATAACTATTTATTCAAGGGGACATTTTGAAGTGGTTAACAAAATTAATTATATAATTTTATTCTCTCTTATCTCATGTTTTTTTACTGATTATGTGACAAAAGTTTCCTAGTTGATATAAGCATCTATTCCCAGCTATTTATATTTATAGCAGATACAGAGCAGATTATGTACAGCTGTATTTTGTAAAAATTATTAGGAACAAAACCATTTAGATAAAACATTTTTTCAATCTTGGAGAAGCTCTATTAACTTTAGATCGCAATAATTTCTACCTAGAGCATTTCCAGCCAAAATAGTAAATGGTTTTTCTGGTTCTCCTAAATGATTTAATACTAGAGTTGCGCCAGTAAAATTTTGATTAATAGTATAATTATTAACAGTTACAATTGTTTTTAATCCTGTTTGCAAAGCAGCTTGTAAACCATGGTGTGAATCTTCAAATACTATACAATTATTGCTTTGAATATTCATTTTTTCTAATACATAATAGTAAATATCTGGTGCAGGTTTCTTAGCCGGAACTATATCCCCTGCCGCAATTATTTCAAACCAAGAAATACTTTCTTTTCCCAAGGTATTCTCTAATAATGCTGTCACATTTGTAATAGTACTAGTAGTAGCGATCGCTAAACGCATTTTATTATTTCGTGCCTCTGTTAATAATCTTTTTATTCCTGGCCGTAATGGTATAGCACCTGTACTTAATAATTTTCGGTAATAATTTGTTTTACTTGAGTGTAGATTAGAAATCAATTCTAGCAGTGGAATTGACGATTTAAGCTTTGGTTTATACTGACTAATATAAAAGTTAATTCGTTCTTTGCCACCAGAGATCGCCAGTAATTCTCCATATAAGGAAACTGACCATTCCCAATCTAAACCTGCTTCAGCAAAAGCTTGATTAAAAGCTACTCTATGGCCATCTCTTTCTGTATCGGCTATTGTGCCATCAACATCAAATATTAGGGTAAACTGTTCAATCATTTAGTTAAAACTGTAATAATTTTCATATTAGTTTGTCACTTCAGTTATTAGTTATTAAATAATTAACACAAAGTGAATTACTTTTTCGCACAATTAAGATAATTCAATCTTAATTATTCTTATATTTTATGGATCTTGCATGCCAAGTCCCGACCTTAATCTACTACTCAATAGTCAAGTTTAAATTGTTTTAATAAATATTATAAGCCTTATGAGTAATAACTGGGTTATATCCCACAGTCAAAAAGTAACTCCTGGAATAGGGAGTATTTAAATACTGAATTTTATTTTTTTTATTACCTTTAAATAGAAGATTATTTAGTTTCTTTCCTGGTCAAGTTTATTTGATATTTATTAGCTATTACTATTTTTTATAAAGCAAATTTTAAATGCAATCATAATATACTTAAAACCTACCTTCAGATTGGATTTGAGTTATCAGTTAGCTTCCAGAGGGGAAACTGGGTTTTTCACATCCCGTCGCGAAAAATTACCTTTTGGAAAAAGGAGGGTTGAAATACTAAATTTTATTTTTTTTATACCCTGGAAAGGGAAAAAATTAACCTTGTTTTCTGGTCAAGTTTATTTAATATCTATAAGCTATAAACTGTTATTATTTTTCCAGCCGGAAATTTTATATTAAATTATTATATATTTAAAATATACCTTCAGATTGTTTTACTGATTCCCCAGTATGTTCTCTAATGGGTTGTTTTGAAATTATAGAATGATGATGAGATGATGGGCTAGAATAATTTTTTTGTTGTAACTGCCTGATAAGTATAATTAGGCGTTTCAAGTGAGGTTTTATTACCTGTGTATTCTGTGTTTCCAGATCGTCAATTTTGGTGTGAAGCTGGGATATATCTACAGATGCTTCTTTAACCAATATTTCCGTATCCCTTTGTAGATTGGCCATCGCTTCTTCAATCACCAAAATACGTCCATTTACTATTTCCCAATCAGATTTACTCAGAGATTTTTGATCCACAGATGCTAAACTTTTTTGTACAGAAGAAACTGAGTATTCTAGTGCAGTTAGTTGCTGTTGTATTTCTGAATTTACAGCTTGTGTTAATTCAGTAGAAAATTGTTCACGAACTGATTCAATTTCGATAGAAAGCTGTTGACGAAGTTTAACTATTACCTTTACAGCATTGTTTTCTAACCTTTCTACTGAGCTTTGAATTTTTTCTATCTCAGAGATTTGAGATAATTGCATTTGCTGTTCAAGTCTGTATCTGTTAGCCATATTCAGAGATAAGGCTAATGTTATAGGGGCAACTGCATAAAATGCTTGCCCCGAAGCTGCTACTCCAAAAGCACCAAATACAGAGAAGGCTACACTAGCATACTCTGCCAAATTGAGCCAATACTTTTTGTAAAAAGTAGGCTTCAAAGCTCTCCTTAGCAATGAATCTTGATTAAGTTTCATATTTTTTTTAGTACATCTCTCCACAAGTATTTTTTGTTTTATGCAAAGTATAGGTACTATCTATAATTATTTGTGAATATAAGTAATATTATACCATTTACATTTCCATAATTGAAGCATTATCCTCAAACATATAAACCACAATATAATTTAATTATAGCTCACACTGGGCAGATCTTGAAGAACATTTTATACCAGAGTTAATTTTGTTGACCCTCAAGCCTTAAATAATTTTCAGATAATCATTTAAGGGTTTTTATTTGTACAATAATAAGAATCAAGTAAACAAAAAGAAAAAGAATAAAAGAACTATTAGTTGCCTTATTTATCCAAAATACAGACCGTTTGAGAATAGTAGGGGGAATGGCAGAAAAATGGTTTAATAAGGATAAAAAAGTGCGATTTGTTCTACCTACAAGCTTGCATCCTTTCCCCATGAAAAGATGGCATCAATAGTTAACCTTAAGTTTTGGAGTAATGTCTAGCAACGAGAGCGATCGCTCTCCTAGCAATGCTAGCAACAATTGATTTTCTACACCATAGTCGAGCTGTTTTGGGTTAGCCTGGAAAATTTATTCAATGGCCTTTGGATGCTTGATAAATACTGTTAGGTAATCCAATTTTACTTCAAATATGTCGCTATATTGCTATGCACATTTTTGTATAAATGTCAATGGTTAAGCAACCAACTGGAGCAGTTTAATCACAGTAGGAGCTTTTGGACCTGGCAGTTGCCTCATTGTCATATTCTTAATTGAGTGATTTTTTACTTATACTAATTATTATAAGTATTAATTTTTATTTGATTGTCTACAACTTTACCAATATTACCCAGACTTAACCGTTTCACGAAAGTCAAAACTCAAAAGTTAAAAGTTAAAAGCTAGATTTTATAGAACCCCTACAGGTTTCTCTAGAGAATTAGGCGATATAGCTGTTGCCACCATCCTCCGCTAACGCCAATTTTTTGAGCATTAGTTTGGATAAAACAAAGATTAATCTTGGCGGTGGTATTTTCTAGGGTTCGCATCAATTTTTTTAGTCAAGCTTTTATATCTTTCCATCCAAGAGTTAGTTCTTTCTATGACCCATCTAGCTTGAATTGTAACAAATATCGTGTTTCCTTGTTTTTCTTTCTCAACTTTTGATGGTTGAGCGGAAAGTTGAAACCTGATCTTGGTCATAATTGCTGGATAAACTGTCTTTAACTACTGTATAATTTTTTCGAGGTAGTATCAATTATCAAGTAAAATAGTGATTTTACGAATTTTTACAGGTTTGGACTTAAAGTAGTCAATGTTGTCTGACAACATTTCAATTAATCCATATTATCAGTTTTTGACGATGCATGTGCTACGAAGCAAAAAAAGGAAAGCCCAGATATTTTCTGCTAAGTGCCTTATAAATTCCATTAGTAGTCTACTTGAAACTGAATCCCTTGAACTTGACACTAACATTACAGGTATTTTTTTACTATCTGGGAATTAATTTATTAGAGTTGTCCCGGAGCGTTTTTTCTACATGTTGATGTACTTGAGAGTGTAATACATCTCTAGTCTGTTCTATTATTCCTGATTCTCGCCACTGTTTATAATGCCAAAATACGATGGAGTAAGGACTTAAATCTTTATTCTATTAGACCAATAACAACCGTTTTTCAGTTAAGAAAGTATACCGTCCAATATTTATCTTTTACTCCCTATGTATGGGGCAAGTTTTCTTTTTTTTTGGCAACAATGGTTCAATCAGAACCCATTCTTTATCTGCTAAACTACCAGAATATGGCATTGACCAACCTCTTAGTTAAATAATTTGCTTTGGCGGAGGATGGTGGCGGCAGCTATATTGCTACTTAGTATAACCTTGGACCGAAAAGATACCTGTAGGGGTTATATCTGCTCAAACACTTAATTATACACTACTTTCAGGAAATCATTTGAAATTTAAAGTTGCAAACTATTTATTTGTGACATATTAAAAGTGAATTAGTATTATTACTACATCAAATAATTAGTCAAAAGAAATTAAAATCGATCCCCGTAGATGTTAAATTGAGATAAAAAGAGCAAAATACAGGAAAATTGCTATGACTACAACAACTCCAAAACCAACAACAGTCCCGGATTTTTGTGAAGGTATCCAATATTTTGGAAAAGCTTGGCCTGATTTTGAAACCTACGGTAAAACACCAGCAATAGCAGAAGGAAGTAAAGCGATCGCTTCACCAAGTGACCCTACTGGCATATATCAAACCCTCCTCTACGCTGATGCTCTGCGTTATTTAATGTTACAAGTAACAGGCAGCAAAGCATCAGGACACCCAGGCGGTTTTGCCAGTCAAGCCGAAGCTTATGCAGCCCTAGTAATGTTAGGCTACAAAAATATTCTCACAGAGGTCGGACACCACGCCCCCGGATTTTATAGCGCTGTATTTCTTGACCGCTCCCTAGAAGATATGAAAATCTTCAGTGTCCAACAAATGCGCGATCGCTTCCGGGAAATGCACGGACTCCTCGGACACCTATCTGGCTATATTCCTGGTTTACTCAACCCTGCCGGGCCACTGGGACAAGGTCAACATTTCGCCATGGCAGCAGCATTATTACATCAAAACACCCTATTTCCTTTCACCTTAGGGGACGGTGGTATGGGAGAACCATATCCAGTCAGCAGTATGATGCACTTTAACACTGCCTATCCTAATGTTACCAACTTTTTACCAGTATTAGTATGGAACGGTTATAGTCAAGAACACCACAGCATGGTTTCCACAAAAAGTAATGCAGAAATGATTAGCTACTGGAAAGGCAACGGTTTTGCAGAAGTCATACTGGTAGATGCTAAGGACTTCGACGACCAAAACCAACCAGGAGACTATATTGACAGTAGTGCCTTCTCTTTAGAAAAACGCCTAGAATTTACCAAAGCGGTATTAGAAAATGTTGACAAAGCAGCAAAATCTGCTCTTGATGGTAAACTCACGATTTTTATTATCAAACAACTCAAGGGGGCCGGGGTTCACGCCAGAGGTTCAAAATCTCACAACCTCTATCCTAAAGACACCCTCGATAGTCCCCAAATTATCAATACTCTCAAAGAACGTGCCTTATCAGTAGCAGCTTGGGAGTTAGTACGAAAAAATTGCGAACGTGCTGGTGGAGGTCCGGCATCTAAGACTGTTGTGACTGAATTTGAGTATCCACTAACAGAATTAGGTCAACTACCTTTAGAAGAATATACAGTTGGTGGGGACCCCAAAGTTGCCACAACTGCCATGGGAGCATTAATAGCTCATGTCGGTCAAAAAGACCCTCATTTCTTGCTAACAAATGCTGATGGTAACGCTGCATCAGGTATTAATAATGTTAACCAAGCATTGAAAATTATTCACCCCACCCCTGACGATATTTATTTCCAAGGTCCAGGAGGTCAGGTTTATGAACCTTTGAGCGAAGACGCTTGTGCTGGAATGGCTGCTGCTTTAGCATTGATGGGAGCCCGGACAGTTTGGTGTTCTTATGAATCTTTTGCTATTAACGGGGTACCTATTTGGCAAACTGTTACTCAAGCAATGGCGGAGTTACGTCACCTGACTCCTTCGACAATTACATTATTTACTGCTGGAGCATTGGAACAGGGGCGCAATGGTTGGACTCACCAACGCCCGGAAATTGAAGCTTATTTTGCTGCGATGATGCGGAATGGAAATGTGTTCGCCCTTTTCCCACCTGATGCTAATAGTATTCAAGTTTGTTATGACTGGGCGCTGAGTACTAAAAATAAGGGTGTGACTATTACTGCTAGTAAGTCACCTTTACCTATTCGGACTACTTTTGAACAGGCAAGACAAGGGTTAAAGGATGGTGCTGTTATTCTTCAAGAGGTTAAAGGGGGTCAGACTGTTGTGTTTGCAGTACTGGGAGATCTGCCATTAATTCCAGTATTTGAAGCTGCTGCCTATTTGGAAACTAAAGGTATTGGGGTACGGATAGTTTCAGTAATTAATCCCCGGCGCTTGTACCGTCCCCAGGATACAGGTTGGAATACTTGTTCTGAAGCTGATGGCGGTTTTTTGGATGATGCTGGTTTTGAGGAATTATTCGGTGGTGATGCTTTAATTGCTGTGACTGGTGGCGCCAGTTTGATGTTAGAACCAATTATGTTACGGAGTCAGGTTAAGCGGGATACCTTTGCTTGGCGTCGAGGGGAGACTGCTTCTAGTGCTGGTGAGGTGATGGCTTTTAATGGTATTACTGCTGAAACTTTGACTAAGCGGGCTATCGAATTAGTAGATTAAATTTTAGGGGTTTAGTTGTAAGCATTCAGCTATTAGCTAGAAGGAGGTGAAATGCCTCCAATAATAACAGGACTTACGTACGAGCACTACACCCAGTGAGGGGGAATGCCAGAAAGCCCCTACATTTGGTGTTTTTAAGGTGAATTTGCGTAAGTCCTGAATAATTAAAGGTCGGACACAAAAAAGATGATCAGCTTTATGCAAGTATTTTGTTACTTTTATGTGTTTTTTTCCCAGCATGACCTAGGTAAAGTGTTCGAGCTGACTGCTGATAGCTGAATGTTTGCGTTTAGTTTCCAAACCCCCTACAAAAAAATCTAGTCTGTAGTAGGGCTTGAACCTGAAAAATATCCCGATAATTACAGCGTTTTTCATTTTAGTCGGGTACAGTAGGTAGGTTCCATGGAATGTCTGTACAAGGTTTTGGTTGTCACGATAATTTTTGAGGTCTTCAAACTCAAACTAGTTTTAAAATTCTTTTCTGTAGAGTTAAGGAAACTTCCGGAAAAAACATAACCCAAATTTCTTCATTGACAACTACTATAACTATATGTTAGTAGCTACAAGCCCACGTACGAAAGAAGAAGGATCGCCCAACATCTATCCGCGCGGTTCCAAACCGAAATACAAACTGAAATAAACTGGGCAGGTTCCCCATACAAGCTTATCATTACAAGTTAACACCGGAGAACCACTCCCCCCTTTATGCCATCTTCTGCCAGTCTACGAACTTTTTCTAAACCTCGTAATCATATTCCTCAGGACTTACGCACGGGCACTATATCTAGTGAAGGCGAATGCCAGAAAGCCCCTACATTTGGTGTTTTTAAGGTGAATTTGCGTAAGTCCTGTTCTTTTGTACCACCCAAACTCTCATAAATTTGCTTCTGTACAGAAGAGAAGAACTAGCGATCGCCTCCTTCTCCCTTATCATCGGTGAGTGGAGTGCAAGGTGATGAGGGATTAGCGATCGCCTCTTTTAGCATTTTCCAATTAGCCCAAGATAATAAGGGACTAGGGTACGGCTATTTTGGCATTTTCCGAATATTTAGCTGAAATTAAGTAATTTTTCATTGACTTTTTGTTGATTCAAATGCTAACATTAAATTAATCGGGGTCTACTCAAACTTATAAATAATAACCTATCTGTAGAGGGCAAACGCCAAAAAGCCCCTACTATATATGTGATTTAGTTCTGCGAGTCTATTGGAAAATAATTCCTGCTTTGTCAATTACAATCGTTTATATTTAAATACAAACCATGACACAACCCACTGCTCAAGACCAATATATGCTCGAATTGGTAAACAGAGGTCGAGCAAATCCTCAAGGAGAAGCTGATTTATATCTAAATGGAGACCTAAATCAAGGACTTCCTTCAAATACAATTTCCACCGATGCCAAACAACCTCTAGTATTTAATTTCGAACTCCATAGTGCTGCTCAAGATCATAGTCAATGGATGCTAAATAATAACGTATTTAGTCACACAGGAGAAGGTGGTAGCAGCCCCACCCAACGTATGCAGGCTGCGGGGTATGTCCTCGCACCTCCCTGGTCTACTGGGGAAAATATCGCTTACAGGGGAACAACAGGTACGCCAGACTTAACCACTTTTGTGGAGGGTAACCACA
This sequence comes from Trichodesmium erythraeum IMS101, assembly GCF_000014265.1. NCBI lineage: Bacteria > Bacillati > Cyanobacteriota > Cyanophyceae > Oscillatoriales > Microcoleaceae > Trichodesmium > Trichodesmium erythraeum. Next base: position 7,140,126 of record NC_008312.1, on the reverse strand, counting down.
AAAACCTATTCGTCAGTCCGGGTCATCGGAGAAACCTGATGAGTGGTAACTTTAAGGAAGTCGGAATCTCTTCGCTACAGGGACAATTCGAAAATTACAACGCAGTCATGACTACCCAAAAATTTGCTTTTTCTGGGGATCGTGGCCCATTTATTACAGGTGTGGCCTATACTGATGCTGTTAATAATGACGATTTCTATACAGTCGGTGAAGGAATAAAAGGGATAACAGTTACGGCAGTTGATACTACTAATAGTGCTAATACTTTTACTACCACTACTCTAGATGCAGGTGGTTATAGTTTAGATGTAGACCCAAATGTAACTTACGATGTCACCTTCTCTGGTGATCTAGATCAGAATGGTCAGGCAGGCGATACAGCAACTTATCAAGTTCAAGTTAATTCCGAAAACGTCAAACTAGATGTAGTCAGTGACGAATTACCAGAGCTTACTCCCGCACCTACACCAGAGCCTACTCCCGCACCTACACCAGAGCCTACTCCCGCACCTACACCAGAGCCTACTCCCGCACCTACACCAGAGCCTACTCCCGCACCTACACCAGAGCCTACTCCCGCACCTACACCAGAGCCTACTCCCGCACCTACACCAGAGCCTACTCCCGCACCTACACCAGAGCCTACTCCCGCACCTACACCAGAGCCTACTCCCGCACCTACACCAGAGCCTACTCCCGCACCTACACCAGAGCCTACTCCCGCACCTACACCAGAGCCTACTCCCGCACCTACACCAGAGCCTACTCCCGCACCTACACCAGAGCCTACTCCCGCACCTACACCAGAGCCTACTCCCGCGCCTACACCAGAGCCTACTCCCGCACCTACACCAGAGCCTACTCCCGCACCTACACCAGAGCCTACTCCCGCGCCTACACCAGAGCCTACTCCCGCACCTACACCAGAGCCTACTCCAAATGTTCCTACTTCTGGTGACGATAACCTCACTGGAGATTCTACTGCTAACAACATTAAAGCTTTAGCAGGTGATGATACTGTGTCTGGAGGCGACGGCCAGGACACTATTAATGGTGGAGCTGGTGACGATGTTCTCAATGGTGAAGTGGACAATGACTCACTGATGGGCTCCACTGGTAACGATCAACTTAACGGAGGTAGTGGTAATGATACCCTCAAAGGTGGTAATGGTATTGATACTCTCAATGGTGGAGATAATGATGATACCCTTAAAGGAGGAAAAGATGCCGACCAACTGAACGGTGATGCAGGCAATGACCAATTATACGGGCAACCTGGTAACGATCAACTTAACGGAGGTAGCGGTAGTGATACCCTCAATGGTGGTAATGGTATTGATACTCTCAATGGTGGAGATAATGATGATATCCTTAAAGGAGGAAACGATGCCGACGAACTGAACGGTGATGCAGGCAATGACCAATTATACGGGCAACCTGGTAACGATCAACTTAACGGAGGTAGTGGTCATGATATCCTCGAAGGTGGTAATGGTATTGATACTCTCAATGGTGGAGATAATGATGATATCCTTAAAGGAGGAAACGATGCCGACGAACTGAACGGAGGCAATGGTAATGATACCCTCAATGGTGGTAATGGTATTGATACTCTCAATGGTGGAGATAATGATGATACCCTTAAAGGAGGAAAGGATGCCGACGCACTGAACGGTGATGCAGGCAATGACGAATTATACGGGCAACTTGGTAACGATGTACTCACTGGTGGTACTGGTAACGATATTCTTAAGGGTGGAAAGGGTGCAGATACTCTTATAGGAGTCGATTTAACTGCTACTCAACCTGGCAATAGTGAGATAGATATTTTGCATGGCGGTTCTGGTGCTGATTCATTTATCTTAGGTCATGCTCAGGTTGGTCAGGTTTACTATGATGATAATGGTACAGAAGATTACGCTATGATTCTTGGTTTTAATGGTGCTCAAGGGGATCGGATTCAACTATATGGTAGTATTTCTGACTATACTATTGAGAACAATGTTTCTGGATTACCTACTGGAAAAGCTATTTATAGTAACAATGACAACGGTGATAATGAACTAATTGCTATTGTTAGAGGGCTAAAAGGTATGGATTTAGATACAAATCAGTTCAATTTTGTATAGTCCAGGACTTACGCAGTTACGCTATATATAGCGTACTGTGTTTCCCTCCATAAATAAATTTCTCGGCTCACAGCAGAAGTCTTCTTCAAGATGACTGGGAATAACTTGAGTTGGGCGATCGCTACTGACAGCAGTTTTCATGTCGGCAGAGCACAGTAGGGACGTTGAATGCAACGTTCCTACAAGGCTTTGGTTATAGTGATGTAGTTCATCAATTTGAAAAGCGGGTTTGGTTTCCAGACCCCAATTTTTTTGCCCCTACCTGGGTATTTCCTGATAATTAATTAAATATGGTGGGAGTTTGCTTGACAAACTCCTACAAAGCTTCATTTTTATCTATAGACCTCTCCAAAAACACCAGTTTTTGAAATGGAGCATAAAGGTTTGAGAACCTTTTGGAAGAGAAGTCTCATGATTAGTGTTATAAATTATTTTACTTAGAAGCTAGCAGATTTGATCAGCGTTGTTACACAAAAGATGATTAGAGGGTGTAAGTAATATCGGTAGTGCATCAGTAAAGTGTGGGATAAGTATAATGGTCGTGCCAACTCCAAGGAGCGATCGCCAACTCAGCTCTTTGTGCAGCAGTATTTTCTTTGCGACTATGAACTCAAATCTAATTGAAATAGGCGATCGCTAACTTCACTGTTATCTCACCGGGTGTGCCCAGACCTTACCAAATTTATTCTGTCGGCGATGCCATCTACCTATCTGCTGTCTGAGAATCCCGTTAGTTCCCTCCTTATGCTGCGTCTGGTCTACCCCAATGATGTGCTTGACTTCAGGATGGAGCACTCCCTCGTACCCACCCTAATCATCAGTATACCAATGTTTACAGTTAGTTTTCCCTTCTGTGTTGGCGATTAATTCTGCGATAGGTAGTCCTATATATGTAGTGATATGTTCATATAAGCAGTCAGTAATAGATATTAATATCAGAAATATTGCGCTTTTGCCTACTAAAAATTAAAAGTTTATTTGCTAGGCGAGCCCTTAATATAACCAAGTACTAAGTTATCAATAAATTTCTTCTAAATATCATACCACAAATTGTGCTAACATACACTTACTAAATATGCACATTAACATATAGTTCGGGAGGCAAATGATGATTAAGTAATGTCCAAGTTGTGGTAGTAGCCATATTGTTAAAAATGAGACAATTCATCAGAAAAAACAGAAATATCAATGTCAAACCTGTCAAAGACAATTTGTCCCCAATAACTCTAAAGTATACATCAACAATTCCCCCCAAGAATTGATTGATAAATTATTATTAGAAAAAATTAGTTGAGCTGGGATGATTCGTGTAATAGGTGTATCTGAAAAATGGCTACAAAACTAGTTTAATCGGAACTTTGCAGAAGTTTCACAGTTTATTAAATGTACTAAAAAAAACCGGGAAAACTGACTATTGAGTGTGATTAAATGTGGTCATTTGTTGGGAGTAAAAATAATCAGCAATGGTTCTGGCTAGCCATTGATATAGAAACCAAAGAAATTGTGGCTTTCTCTTTAGGAGAAAGAGGAGAAAAAGGCGCTAACCAATTGTGGAATTCATGGCCAGGAATATATAGGCAATGTGCAATTTGTTATACAGATTTTTGGTCAGCTTATGATGTGATTTTTCCTCATTGTAGGCAATTATCGGATTATTAGAAACTGGCTTAACTGCTTATTATGGAAAGGTTAAATAATACTTTGGGTCAAAGGATGTATCCCTGAGTTGTGAAAAACTTGATCTTTTTCTAAAAAATTAGAAAACAATTTGGGTGCTATTTGGTATTTCATTCATCATTATAATCAAGCGATCGCTTCACCATAATTTTATCACTACATATACAGGACTACCTAAATTTGTTAGTCCTAATTGATAGATATCATCCATTACTCTACCTATTTTATCATCGTTTAAGTATTCACTATTTATACCTGTGCCTAATAATTTTTCTATAGCTTTGTCTTCAAAAAATTGACTAAATAAATATAATGGACGTGAGACCATCCCTAACCCATTCAAAATTAAAGCTTTTATTACTTGTCCAGTAGCAATTTTTTCTCCATTATCTACTCCTAATTTTTGATTAATTAGTTCCACTATTTCTATCTCATCAATTAACCCTGCAACTATTCCTTTGTCGGGTCAAGATTTTCAACTGTTATTTCTTCTATTAAAGACATTTTTTGATGCTCAATAAGGATGCAATCATAAGTTTTATGATCTCACTTGAAGTGACTAAAGACCATAAGTAATTATACGTAAATTAAATAGATATTATCTTGTAACCTCTCATAATACAATTCTGTTGTGCGGAATGTGGGTTTTAATAGAAGGACAAACAGCCATATAGTAAAAAGCTAAGTAATATTTAACTACTTAGCTTTTTTTTACTTTTAATTTTAATGGCGGGAGGCGGATTTGAACCACCGACCTTCGGGTTATGCTTACCACTACAGCTTTAACTGCCTTAACTCTAAAAATATTAGAATTAGTTTGTGGTCTGGACTGTCCCTTTACCCTCAGCTTCTATAAAACTAAAATAGAACTGTTAGAGTACCTGCCAACCAGTCTCTACACCTTCTCCTTTTAACTTTGGAGCTTGGCTCGGGATTACCCCGCTAACGGCTTCCCCGAATTTGACAAGTAATCACATATAAGTTTCCTTATATGCCGCCCCTTACAAGGTAAAGATTCAAGCTAAACCAATAGCGGTTTCGATTTACACTTGGTTTAATTTATCTTTCCCTATAACTTGAGCCCGACGAGCTACCAGACTGCTCTATCCCGCGTCAACTTCATCTATTATAATCATAACTCAATAAAAATTGCAACCCCATTCTCAAATATTTTCAAATTTTTTTTTCCAGCTTGCATCTTGGGTCTATATAGCATCATCCTATCCCCAGGAAATACTATTGCTAGTATTGTTTTGCTGTTTAAGGACAAGACACTTCAACCTGACTTGATCTTAAAGCTTTGCCTGTCCATCAGACGACTTTTTAGTTGTTTTTTTAAAGATATCTGTTTTGTATATTAGACCTCTCCCAAAAGACTAGTTTTAGAATGGTAGAGTCAGGATTTGAGAACCTTTTCTAGAGATATATATTAATTAATTAGTACCCCAAGGGCAGTCCCAGAAAAAAAACAGACCCACCAGGCCAAATCTAACTCACCTCTATCACCTCAACTCGCAACTCTTGTGAGTTGAGGAGTAGGTTGGGGTGCGTGTAGCAGTCAATGAAACGTAAAACGAAATGGGAGCTTGGGATTACAAGAATACCCTGTACCTAAAAGCACTATAGGATGTCAATTGGTAAACTCTTAAATAATTTCCGCGTTTTAAATCCTTCTTTTTTTTCTGAGTTCTAACTTTCTGGCTATTGGGAATCTTCTTAAGGAAATTTTAAATCGACATTTCTCCCACTACTTCTAAACGCTTAACATTACTGAGTAACATATAGTTTTCTGCCAGAGTTTCAGCAATATTAGGAGATATCCAACCCATTTGAGTTAATAAGTGAATAGCTACTGCATATTTTGCCCTTTTTGCACCATCATTAACTTTTATAGCTAAACCCATACCCTCACCTACCCGGCCAATACATTGGACTCCTTCAGCTCCAGACTTACTAACAAGTTCTCCTGAAGTTAAGCGGATTAACTCTGTATCAAAATGCCCATTTCCCGCCACCATTTCTGGATGATAGGTCATGGCCCGGACAATTCTTTCTAGATCCAAACTATTACCTGAAGCTAGTTTGGCGTAAAGTGTTGCCATTTGGCTTAATTGTAGGAGATAAGTTGGAGCACCACAGTCATCACGAGCGCCGATAAATTCTGGTGCGGGCATGGCCAGCAATTCAGCAACTTTGCTAATAATTAATTGTTGTACTGGATGCTTCATTTCCAGGTAAGATTCCATAGGCCAATTTCTTTGTTGACAAATAGCTAGCATACCTGCGTGCTTACCAGAACAATTATGTTGTAAAGGACTATTTTTTTCTAGTGGAGTTGGACATTGTAATCTTGATGAATCAATATCACAGCGCCATAACACATGAAATACCTGTCTTGCTTGCTCGATTGTACCTTGATGAGAGCTACATATAACAGCTAAGTCTATATCAGTTAAATTATACTGTTCTAGAATACCTGTGGTAGTTACTGTTAAAGCTTGAAATGGTTTGAGAGCTGAACGGACGAATGTAGCTGTATCAGCATCTCCCGCCACAGATAAAATTCTGCCTCTATGGTCACATATTGTTGCCTGAACTTGGTGAGTTGATTCAACAATACCTTCTCTAAGTAGTCTGACTTCCAGTTGTTTAGTTTGTGTTCTTTTTCCCCTGGTCATTTCAGTTATCAGTTATCAGTTATCAGTTTCTTCACCCTCAGCCAGAAAATTAAAATTTTTCTTTTTTCTCCCTTATTAAAAAGAAAGTTTGAGACCTTATTTATTGGTCATTTTTATTTATTTTTTTGGGTAAGTGGAGTATTTGAACGAGTCAATTATTTACAGAACTTACCCCTACTGGTGAGGTACATATTAGGTTAGGTAAGATTCGGGCAATACAATAGTTTTACTATTCACGTGTTGTCAATATCATATCCGTTCCAATGCTTTAATTATATTTTGGGAGAGTATTTATCAAGTTAAGATTTATACCTATGAAACTATAGCTATTATTTATATAATTATCAATAGTATTAACTATAATAAGCTCTCAATTAATCTGCTTATTAGTATGAGTTTATTCAGCAAAAATTGAGGTTGTAAAAAAATAAAATTACTAATTTGATTATCTACGATAATTTAGTCAGACTTTTTAATAATTGCTTTAGCAGATTTCATAGACATAACCAAATAATTCCACCTATAAAAATTACTAAGGTAAAACTATAAAAAGTTTTGCGTAATCTTTGCATAAGTGGTTGAACTTGATATTGAAGTATTAGTCTATCCTTTATAATTTCCTCTGGTGTTTTTAGCCATGTTTGCCCATCATACCAACCAGACTCCTCATAAAAAACAGTCTTATTCGCCAGACGCGCTCGCACATAATTCCAACCCAAATAAAGTCGCAACAATACCAAAATTAGAATCAAACTTGCTCCAGCAGAACCACTCAGTAAAAATTGCACTAGAGATTTTTCTGGTGGAAAACTGGCCGCGGCTACAGGTCCTGATACTAACCAACTCCAAACCCAAACCCAGACTAGCTTCCTTAAATAATCAAATCTTTCTAATGTCACCCAGCAAAATAACCAAGAATTTTTGAGTTCTTCATATTCATTTACTGGTTGTTGTTCTGGTGGAACGGGAGAACTAGATGTTATTTGTCTAATCATAGATAAATTTTTTCCTCACCTATTTTTATACCCGCAAAAAAGTTATTGTTATGGACAGTTTAAATCTAATTGATCAAAGATGAAATATCTATTCTTTCTGCATGACCCCAGAATGCTTCCAAGTTATAGAAGTCTCTTTCTTCGGGCTTCAATATATGAACTATAACATCAGCATAATCCATTAATATCCAAGAACTTTCGCTGTGGCCTTCTACTCCTAATGGATTTACTTGCCTTTCAAGTTCTACCTTTTCGGCGATCGCCTGAGATATAGCTCTTACTTGGACATTAGAATAACCTGTAATAATTACAAAGTAGTCTGCCAAATAAGATACTTCTGATACTCTAATAACAACAATGTTATCTCCTTTGCGGTCCAATGCTGCATTAACAATTGTGGATGTCAATTCTAAAGTTTTATCCGCTTCCAAATTTATCCCACTTGTTTCGGTTGATAAGGATTGAATATAAGGGTAATTTGACATCAAATTATCTATTTCCTTAATTAATTGAATTACTAATTTATATTGGCTAATCTTTGGCCTCTATATTTCTATATTGATCATATATTGTTAATTTTTTGACTGCTTCATCCTCTGCTGATCCAGTTGTTTTTGGCCTTTTCCATCAACTAATTTCTCATTAATAGAATTCGTGGGTGAATCAAGCTATGTAAGTCAAGCAGGTTTTTTATAGTATAATCCCTGGTTAACCAAACTGCTTGGCAAAGGTTTTTTTGAGCTAGTTGTCTCAGATAACCTAGCTGAGGGATCTTAACTCTACCAGGTTCGATTCGTATCTGTTAGGAAAATTAGCCAAGGCTACTGATTTATAGCCGGAGTTCCTAATGTATGGTTAAAAATTACAGCTAAAATGTCGATATTTTTGCCATACCAAATTCTTTTTTAGGCAAAATTATAATAAACATATATATGAAGCAAGTATTGAGTCTATTTTTCAACCTTATTCCCTTTGAGATTTGTAATAGACTTATGGTCCTCCTTAAGTATTTAGCTTGGTCAAATTTCATGCCTTGCAGGTTTATCCCTTTCTTGGTTTAGACCATAATAGCCAGCTAGTTCCTCTGCCATTTTTTCTAACATGAGAATATGTCTAATCTTAGAGGGAAGGACATGAACCGAAAGCCATTTTAATACTTTTTCTTGAAGTTGAACTCAGTCTAATTTTTGTATTTTGATTAACAGTTCCTCAGCTTTCATAGAAATTATTTTTACTCCAAAGTAATAATTTTGATCAAAGTTTATTGTCAATAAAAACTTTTACCTACAGATTTACATCAATTACAGTAGGAATATTTTTTTAGTAAGGGACTTTTGACTTAATTTTTTTTCATACTAATTCTTAAGTGTGAACGTTAAAATAATTTCATTGTTGGGATCTAAACTCTAAAATTAGTCACTATTCCTGATAATTTAGCAGCTTTGCTATGCATTAATATTATTGAATTTTAGTAGTTATAGATACACAAATCTCAGGTATCTTTACATCGGTAATAAAAATTTTGTGATTAATGTAGAGCTTTATGTACTAAATTATATTAGATTATGTCAAGATATACTAGCTAATAAGTAATAACCCATTTTGCTAGAATAAGCTAAATTTAAAATTAAGAAATTTTCCACAGATTTCGTACTAAGCGAAATTCTAAAACATAGAAATATGCTATCTTCAGAGTCCTCATCCCCAATATCACAGTCTGAGGAAACAGCTACTCCCTCAGACAGCTTGTCAACTGACTTTGTTGTTGAATTCTGGGGTGTGCGAGGTAGTATACCTACCCCCGGTAGCAGCACAGTTCGCTATGGTGGTAATACCTCCTGTGTAGAAATGCGTGTAGGGGAAAAACGTTTAATTTTTGATGGAGGTACTGGCCTAAGAGTGCTGGGTTTAGAACTACTTAAGGAAATGCCAGTCGAAGCTCATATATTTTTTAGTCATACCCACTGGGACCATATTCAAGGTTTCCCATTTTTTGTTCCGGCCTTTTTACCTATTAATAAATTTCACATATATGGGGCCATAGCACCTGATGGTACAACAATTAAGGAATCTTTATCGGATCAAATGGTACATCCTAACTTTCCTATTCCTTTACAAATAATGGGTTCGCAGATGAAGTTTTATGATTTTAATAATGGAGATGTAATTCAGGTTGATGATATTGAAATTGAAACAATTTCTTTAAATCACCCAAATTTTGCTATTGGATATAGAGTGTGTTGGCAGGGTAAAACTGTAGTTTATTGTCCAGATACAGAACATTATGAAGGTTACTTTGATGAAAATATACTTCATTTATCTCGTAATGCTGATTTACTAATTTATGATGCTACCTACACAAATGAAGAGTATTATGATGTTAAATCTCCAAAAATTGGCTTGGGACATTCTACTTGGGAAGTAGGGGTAGAAATAGCAAGAAAGGCAGGAGTGAAACAAATAGCTATGTTTCAGCACGATCCTGGTCATAATGATGATTTATTGGATGAAGTTCAAGTGGCTCTCCAGTCAATATTCTCTAATGGGTTAGTAGCAAAAGAGGGTATGACAATTCCAATTCTTTAGTCAGGTTCAAAAAATCGTTTTAAAATAGCACAGAGATTATATTTATGTCAAGATCTAATCTCAGGAATAGGTGTAGACAAAGGCCAACTCTTTTTTTTCTGTTACTACTGATATTTTTCTGCAGTACGAGGTGCGTTTTGGTTGTAGGAAAAATCTCTACTGCCACGACCATTTCACAAATTAATTCTGAGTTAATTAGCAATGTTGATGTAGTTCCCCAACGCCATAGGTTAGGACTATCATTATACTTAGAGAATTGTGCTACTTGTCATGTTGCAGTACCACCTCAAGTCCTCCCTACAGAAAGTTGGCAAATAATTCTTCGAGATTCTCAACACTACGGTGTACAGTTTCCTAGTCTTATAGATCCACCCCGTCAACTTATTTGGAATTATTTACAGGTTTCTTCTCGTCGCAAATCTCAGGAAGATGAAAGAATTCCTTACAGAATTGCTAGTTCCCGTTACTTCAAAGCACTTCATCCTCAACTCCAGCTTCCTCAACAATTAAGTATCAAAGGTTGTATTTATTGTCATCCCAAAGTCAAAGATTTTGACTTTCGGACTCTTAACCCTGTAAGGCCAGAATAATATTCAAGTCAGAAGTTAGAGGTTGTTTTTGTTACAGTAATTTTGAGCAACCCTTGAAAAATATTTCATCTTCAAAGGTGAGGTTAGGGGACCAAATTATTTTAATAACTTTTTGCTATCAATACTTAGGGTTACCCCAGGAATACCGAGGATTAAGGCCAGGGAGGAAGAAAATAGACTTAAATATAGAGGGAAATTGGCTGTGAGGTCAATAAAGTCTAAATCCTTAATAAGTAGGGATTTTAGTCATTTTTAGGGTCTTGACCTAATTTCCTGGTATTAACTGACTTTGATACATTTTGGCGGCCAGAAAATGTTTAAGTAGGACTAAAAAATTTTTATAAGTTGGCAGAAGCTAGGAGGGGCTTATGCAGAAGTTGATCTTCAGGACTTCCTGAATGAGAGCCACTTAACTGGGATTACTTTACGGCTCCCTAAGAAGGCCATAATTTCAGATTTTCGGCCTCAGGATCAATCCCTCCTTGTTCCTGGGTAAATCGAGTATTGCTTTTCTTTATTCAATTACTCTTATCTATATCTATTTATAATATTTTTTTAATTGGTATTATTAGTCAGACTAACATTCATTGCTCTCAAGCACTACGGAAATCTCCACAGACTTTTTTGAAGGTCTACTAACTGTCCCCAGGCAGAATAAGTAGAAAAAGTTTTGATTACGCAACGCATGATCCTAACTTTTGTAATCCTAACACCTATACCCAATCAGCCGAGCTTTTAGACCCGTAAATTTTTGATAAAATAACTCATACCAATTTTTTGACAACCAAATAGTTCTAATACTGATTAAACTCAGACAAGAATTATATTGACAAAATAAAAATTAAATGGTATAAAGAATCATTTTTTTGACTATTAATAATTGAAATTTAACTTTTAGATACCAACCATGTTCAAAAAACTTCTGGGAGACCCCAACGCACGCAAACTCAAGAAATTTCAACCTTGGGTAACAGATATTAATATTCTTGAAGAAGATATTCAAAAACTTTCAGATGAAGAACTCAAGGCTAAAACAGGAGAATTTAGACAAGCTCTAGAAAAAGCAAAAACTAAGGATGAAGAAAAAGCAATATTAGAAGAAATTCTACCGGAAGCTTTTGCAGTGGTTCGAGAAGCAGGAAAACGAGTCCTAAGTATGCGACACTTTGATGTCCAACTATTGGGGGGCATTATTTTACATCAAGGCCAAATAGCAGAAATGAAAACTGGGGAGGGTAAAACTCTTGTTGCTACTTTACCAGCATACTTAAATGGTCTAACAGGTAAAGGTGTCCATGTAATTACTGTTAATGACTACCTAGCAAGACGGGATGCGGAATGGATGGGACAAGTACATCGTTTTCTAGGTTTAAGTGTAGGGTTAATTCAACAGGGTATGAATCCAGAAGAACGGAAAAAAAATTATACCTGTGATATTACTTATGCTACTAACAGCGAAGTTGGATTTGACTACTTGCGTGATAATATGGCAACTAATATGGAGGAAGTAGTACAACGTCCATTTAATTTTTGCATTATTGACGAAGTTGACTCAGTATTAGTAGATGAGGCAAGGACTCCTTTAATTATTTCTGGGCAGGTAGAAAGGCCAAGTGAAAAGTATATCAAAGCAGCAGAAATTGCAGCAGCTTTAAGTAAAGAAAAAGAACATTATGAAGTAGATGAAAAAGCCAGAAATGTTCTATTGAGTGATGAGGGTTTTGCTGAAGCAGAACAATTATTGGCAGTACAAGATTTATATAACCCTGAAGACCCTTGGGCCCATTTTGTATTTAATGCTTTGAAGGCAAAGGAATTATTTATCAAAGATGTTAACTATATTGTCCGAGATGATGAAGTAGTTATTGTTGATGAATTTACTGGTAGGGTAATGCCTGGGCGACGATGGAGTGATGGTCTACATCAGGCGATCGAGGCGAAAGAAAGGGTGGATATTCAGCCAGAAACCCAAACCCTGGCAACTATTACTTATCAGAATTTCTTTCTACTTTATCCGAAGTTATCGGGAATGACAGGAACGGCAAAAACAGAAGAAGCAGAATTTGAAAAGATTTATAATTTACAAGTAACAATTATACCCACGAATAAACCAACTGGTAGAAAAGATTTATCAGATGTAGTTTATAAAACAGAAGTAGGAAAATGGAAGTCTATCGCTCAAGAATGTGCAGAAATGCATAAAGAAGGTCGTCCAGTGTTAGTAGGTACAACGAGTGTAGAAAAATCAGAGTTACTATCTAGGTTACTAGGTGAGGGGAAAATTCCCCACCAACTTTTGAATGCTAAACCAGAAAATGTGGAGCGTGAATCAGAAATTGTCGCACAAGCAGGTCGTGGCGGTGCAGTCACTATTGCCACGAATATGGCAGGTCGAGGTACAGATATTATTTTGGGTGGAAATGCTGAGTACATGGCAAAGTTGAAATTACGGGAGTATCTAATGCCTAAAGTTGTGAAACCAGAAGATGATGATGGTTTGGGTATGGTAAGAGTATCAGGACTGAAAAAGTCTCATGTAGCAAAAGGTTTTGATCCCCAGCAAAAGGTGAAGACCTGGAAAGTTTCACCTCAGATATTTCCAGTTAAGCTATCACAAGAAACGGAGGGAATGTTGAAGCTAGCAGTAAATTTGGCAGTTAAAGAGTGGGGAGAGAGAGCGCTGCCTGAGTTGGTGGTGGAAGATAAGGTGGCGATCGCTGCGGAAAAAGCTCCGACTACTGAACCAGTTATTGAAAAGTTGCGGGAAGTTTATAACTTAATTCGGCAAGAATATGAAAACTACATAGAGAGAGAACATAACCAAGTAGTGGGATGTGGTGGATTGCACGTTATTGGTACTGAGCGCCACGAGTCACGCCGCATTGATAATCAGTTACGGGGAAGAGCGGGGCGACAAGGGGACCCAGGTTCGACTAGATTTTTCTTGAGTTTGGAAGATAACTTATTAAGGATTTTTGGTGGCGATCGCGTTGCTGGAATGATGCAGGCGTTTGGGGTTGAGGAAGATATGCCAATTGAGTCTGGGTTGTTAACTCGTTCTCTCGAAGGTGCCCAAAAGAAGGTGGAAACTTATTATTACGATATGCGTAAGCAGGTGTTTGAGTATGATGAAGTGATGAATAATCAACGTCGAGCAATTTATGCGGAACGTCGGCGGGTATTGGAAGGTAGAGATTTGAAGGAGCAGGTGATTAAGTATGCGGAGCAAACGATGGATGATATTGTGGAGGCGTATATTAATCCTGAGTTACCTTCGGAAGAGTGGGAGTTGGATAAGTTGGTAGAGAAGGTGAAGCAGTTTGTTTACTTGTTGGCAGATTTAACCCCTGAGCAATTGTTTGATTTGTCGATGGAAGATATTAGGACTTTTATGCATGAACAGGTAAGGAATGCTTATGATATTAAGGAAGCACAGGTAAATCAGATTCGTGGTGGTTTGATGCGAGATGCGGAACGTTTCTTTATTTTGCAGCAAATTGATACTTTGTGGCGGGAGCATTTACAGCAGATGGATGCGTTACGGGAGTCTGTTGGTTTACGGGGTTATGGACAGAAAGATCCGTTGATAGAGTATAAGAGTGAGGGTTATGAGTTGTTCTTGGATATGATGACGGATATTCGCCGAAATGTGGTTTATTCTTTGTTCCAATTCCAACCGCAACCTGCTGTACAGACTACTGCTGCAGAGACGGTTTAGTTGGGGTAAAATTTTAGTTTTTGAGTGGGGGTATGCTGAGGTTTATCTCCACTTTTTGATAGAGGTACAATTATTTACATAATTAAGTATATATAGGGTTAATTATAGCTAAATATAACTATATATAGGGTTGAAATCGTTTTTTTTTTACTTTTTGTGTTATAAATTGCATACTATTGCCTGTAGAATATAGGTTGCGAATGCAATAGTATGCAGAGATGAAAAAATCTATTAATCAAGTTTTTGGTAAGGTGTTTGCTGCATAGAGATAACTAGAAGAGTTGTTACAAGAAGATTTTGATGCTGCTGCTCATCGTACATACATTAATGAGTTAGAAGGGGGGTTGAAAATTTCTACATTGGAAAGTGGTTTTAAAACTTGCTGAAGGTTTAAAGGTTCATTCAACTGAGCTTGTCGCTCAAATTTTTGCGTTGTTAGAAACAGATAAGATGCACTCACCTCAATCTGTAATAAAGTATATCTTTAATAGTTCTACTTAATTGAAGGATATTTTAATTCCGAAAAACAACTCGTTATAGTATTGACAATTTAATATGACAGCATACTATATATAATGTGCTTGGGTAAGTCCTGATTATAGAAACTAGGTTGAGAAAAATAATATGACTAATATATCCGTTCCATATGAAGCACTAAGGCTGACTGCAAAGAAGACTTTGCCTACTATGTAATACTTACCAAGCAAAGATAATACAAAACCTGATTTGCCAGACGCATTTTTCTATTTGCAATCTGAACTTTTGCGCCCAACTTTTCAACAACTTGATACTAAAATAATATGGCTTAAAACAGAGGTTTTGAGATATTTATAAATTTATATTGTCCAATAAAAAATATTGATATTTTTAGAAGATTTGATGTTTTTATTATGAAAAAAAATGACCATTAGTATCATACTTGACTAAGAATATATTGTTATGGTTAAATAATTTAGTTTGTCTATAAAATTAGGAGATTAAAAAAATTGAAGACTTTGGATCTTTTTAGGAATTTACCAACTATTGAAACTGAACGAATTTTGTTGAGAAAAATGTCTTTTAAAGATGCAAAAGATATGTTTGAATATACTCAGGATTCACAAGTTTCAAAATATACAGGTTGGTATACTCATAACTCAATTAAAGATACTAAGTTGTTTTTACAATATACAATTAACAACTATAAAAATAATCAGCTTTCTAACTGGGGTATTGTTCACAAAGCAGGGCAAAAATTTATTGGTACTGCTGGATTTATTGACTGGAAGATAGAACACTCTAGGGCAGAAATTGGTTATACATTGTCTCGGAAATATTGGGGAAAAGGTTATATGACTGAGGTGGTTAATGCTATTATTTATTTTGGCTTTAGAACGATGATGTTAAATAGAATTGAAGCTAGATGTTTGATTGAAAATATAGCTTCTGCCAGAGTCATGGAAAAAGTAGGAATGAAATATGAGGGTGTTCTACGAGAATGTATATTTATGAAGGGAAAATATCAAGATTTAAAAATTTATTCGATTCTCAAGGAAGAATTTAGTGCTAAAAAATACGATTATCCTATTAAAATATCTACTACAGTATGTGGCTTTCATCCATTGTAAACAATCTCTGATTCGGTTAATACTTAATACTAATTATTTACCTATATAATAGTGCATATTAATACTTACTCCAAAACTTTACATATTATATATTAAAACTATATATAGTTAGTATGCATCGGGAATTTGATCTCAGTAGCACAGGTATCTTGCCTATGATCACTATAGCAGACTAAGATGAAATTATCTTTCTAGTATGCTGAATGTTTACTATGCACTTCAATTTTATTGCCTATTTTTGTCTCAAAAAAAAGATTTTGAAAAACTATTTTGACAAAAATATTCTAGTAATAATTGTAATAATTTAATGCCTTAATTCTTACATAATATTTGACTTTTAATATTTAAAAAATACATATTTTTATTAATGTATAAAAAAACCTAGATTATTAGTTGTAAATATGACTATAATACTGTATAATTTAAATAATTTACACTATTGTATTTTACACAAAATGAAAACTGAAACTCAACTAATTAATTCTAATTCTTGTTTAGTTTCTCCAGCTATTCCTGAAAATGCTTTGCCAAAATTTTCTCCTATAAAATTGGGGATTCTAGCTTCTGGTAATGGGAGTAATTTTGAGGCTATTGCAGAAGCGATAAGTAATCAAAAATTAAATGCCAAAATTCAGGTAATGATTTATAACAATCCTGGAGCTAAGGTTACATCACGAGCAGAAAAGTGGAATGTTCCATCAGTATTGTTAAATCATCGAAAATACAAAAACCGAGAAGAATTTGATAGTCAAATTGTCAAAACTTTACAAGAATACAATGTAGAGTGGGTGATTATGGCTGGTTGGATGCGAATAGTTACTAAAATTTTAATAGATGCTTTTCCTAATCAAATCATCAATATTCATCCTAGTTTGTTGCCTAGTTTTAAGGGTATAGAAGCAGTTGAACAAGCTTTAAATGCAGGAGTAAAAATAACTGGTTGTACAGTACATTTAGTGGATGTAGAAGTCGATAATGGTCCGATTTTAATGCAGGCTGCTGTACCAATTTTGCTTGATGATACACCAGAAACTCTCCACCAGAAAATTCAAGTGCAAGAACATAAAATTATTGTGGGTGCTATTACTCTTGCTGCATCAAAAAAAATTGGTTTTAAGTAGTAGTTAAAATTTCAGTATTTAACTTAATAAGAGAAGAATTAATTTGAATATAGAATAAATATTAAAACCCACTTACCCTTTTTTTCAAGATTTAATTAAACTTCGGTATTCTGTCTGGACGTTGTATACAACGTCCTTACTATTTGTAATAAACATTTATCAACCTTGACATGGCGATCGCTAAAATATCTCTGATATAATTTAATATAGTTCAAGTAAGGATGTTTTTTTGCATTTATGTAATCTGAATAGCTACTAATTATGGTTCCACATCATAAAAGTTTTAGTTTGATATAAACCGTATTACTCTGTTAGCGATCGCTCTATATAAAAATGAGAATTAAGTGATAGTAATTATTGTTAATTTCAGTTTTGCTATTGTGAAAAAATAATCACAATAAATTCTGGCAACTCAAAATTAATATATTCATTATTTAGAGAAAATATCTCATAGTAATTATTGTTAATTTCAGTTTTGCTATTGTGAAAAAATAATCACAATAAATTCTGGCAACTCAAAATTAATATACTCATTATTTAGAGGAATTATCTCATAGTAATTATTGTTAATTTCAGTTTTGCTATTGTGAAAAAATAATCACAATAAATTCTGGCAACTCAAAATTAATATACTCATTATTTAGAGGAAATATCTCATAGTAATTATTGTTAATTTCAGTTTTGCTATTGTGAAAAAATAATCACAATAAATTCTGGCAACTCAAAATTAATATACTCATTATTTAGAGGAAGTATCTCATAGTAATTATTGTTAATTTCAGTTTTGCTATTGTGAAAAAATAATCACAATAAATTCTGGCAACTCAAAATTAATATACTCATTATTTAGAGGAAATATCTCATAATAATTATTGTTAATTTTAGTTTTGCTATTGTGAAAAAATCATCACAATAAATTCTGGCAACTCAAAATTAATATATTCATTATTTAGAGAAAATATCTGATAGTAATTATTATTAATTTTAGTTTTGCTATTATGAAAAAATAATCACAATAAATTCTGGCAACTCAAAATTAATATATTTATTATTTAGAGGAAGTATCTCATAATAATTATTGTTAATTTCAGTTTTGCTATTGTGAAAAAATAATCACAATAAATTCTGGCAACTCAAAATTAATATATTCATTATTTAGAGGAAGTATCTCATAGTAATTATTATTAATTTTAGTTTCGCTATTATGAAAAAATCATCACAATAAATTCTGGCAACTCAAAATTAATATATTCATTATTTAGAGAAAATATCTCATAGTAATTATTATTAATTTTAGTTTTGCTATTATGAAAAAATCATCACAATAAATTCTGGCAACTCAAAATTAATATATTCATTATTTAGAGAAAATATCTCATAGTAATTATTATTAATTTTAGTTTCGCTATTATGAAAAAATAATCACAATAAATTCTGGCAACTCAAAATTAATATATTTATTATTTAGAGAAAATATCTCATAGTAATTATTGTTAATTTCAGTTTTGCTATTGTGAAAAAATAATCACAATAAATTCTGGCAACTCAAAATTAATATATTCATTATTTAGAGAAAATATCTCATAGTAATTATTGTTAATTTCAGTTTTGCTATTGTGAAAAAATAATCACAATAAATTCTGGCAACTCAAAATTAATATACTCATTATTTAGAGGAAATATCTCATAGTAATTATTATTAATTTTAGTTTCGCTATTATGAAAAAATCATCATAATAAATTCTGAATATTCAAAATTAAGATGCTGATTATTTCTTAGTAAATTTACTGCTTATTTCATCTCAAAATTAATACGATTTTTTCCTGAAAAAAATGTTGCCAATTATCGGGATATAAAAATTATATTCTATCTGATTTACCTTTGATTAAAAAAAGAAATTTATACCAATAAAATAATATTTAAACTATTTATTATGACTCCTGAGTACTTCATCCTGAATAAATATTAGTAGCTATTCATCAAAGAGCAAATTTTGTAAACAATTTATTTTTCTGGCATAATATGTAGTAATATTATGATTGTTTTCTATTCTTCCTGCTGCTTGCTGAACTCAGTTAATTCTCATCTAACTTTTCCCAGAAAATTAACCATCGCCGTTACTTTTTAAAATTTCTAGGTCTAAGTTTATTGACGACCAAAGTTACTGCTATAAATAACCATTTCCAAATCATTATATCAGCAGTATCGCCTTTACCCATGCTGAAAGCAACCCGCTTTAAAGTTGGTGATACCGTAGCATTAGTTAGTTTTACCAGCATAGCTTTTAAACACGAACTTAAATATATAAACTTGATTTTAAGTAAACAAAAATTAAAAGTCAAAGTTGCTACCCATACTCTCGATAAATATGGATATTTAGCAGGTAAGGATATAGACTGTGCAGCAGATATTAATACTATGTTTGCGGATGAGGAGGTCAAAGCATTGATAACAAGCAGAAGTGGTTGGGGTAGCAGTCGTATCTTATCATTATTAAACTATAACTTAATTCGGAAAAATCCTAAAATTATCATCGACTACAGCGATATTACTGCTCTATTATTGGCAATATATCCTGGCAGTGGTCTGGTGACATTTCACGGTTCCTCTGCTACATCTATCTGGAATAAATTTTCTGTTGCTTATCTCAAAGATATACTGTTTGAAGAAAAAGCGATGAGCTGACAACCTCCTAGAAATATTGCGGAAACTATCACAGATGGAAAAGGAAGGGGTCGACTACTGGGGGGAAACTTGTCTGTGTTAGCAGGGATGATGGGCTCGAATTTTTTGCCAGACTGGTGAGGGAAAATTTTGTTTGTAGAAGAGGTGGGAGAAGATGTTGATCGGGTGGATAGCATGTTGACTCAGTTAAATTTAGTTGTCATTTTGCCAAGAAAAAGCGATGAGCTGACAAGCTCCTAGAAATATTGCGGAAACTATCACAGATGGAAAAGGAAGGGGTCGACTACTGGGGGGAAACTTGTCTGTGTTAGCAGGGATGATGGGCTCGAATTTTTTGCCAGACTGGTGAGGGAAAATTTTGTTTGTAGAAGAGGTGGGAGAAGATGTTGATCGGGTGGATAGCATGTTGACTCAGTTAAATTTAGTTGTCATTTTGCCAAGAAAAAGCGATGAGCTGACAAGCTCCTAGAAATATTGCGGAAACTATCACAGATGGAAAAGGAAGGGGTCGACTACTGGGGGGAAACTTGTCTGTGTTAGCAGGGATGATGGGCTCGAATTTTTTGCCAGACTGGTGAGGGAAAATTTTGTTTGTAGAAGAGGTGGGAGAAGATGTTGATCGGGTGGATAGCATGTTGACTCAGTTAAATTTAATTGTCATTTTGCAGTAGTTGAACGGTTGCGCAGTGTATTAAATGTTTTGATCGCGAAAATAATTTTCTGACCTTAACTTTATTGCAGGCTTTGCTCGATCACATTTGACCTCTGGGTATTTCTGCTTGGTATGGTACAATGATGGGTTATATTCGGGATCAGTTTACAGTAACCTTGAGAGTAGAGGTGGATATAGACGGCGAGCGGTACAATGAAAATGTTATCAACTGAGGTTGTTTAGGGGGTGAGAAGCTTTTTGACTCTCTGTAGCACGACCATCTTGTCTGCCATAGTCGTGTTTCAGATAGATAAAATCTTATGTAACGGCACTTTCATATTTTTCCAGGGCGAAAATGCCAAGCAACTACTATTTTGGGGTAAGGGAAATATATTTGTGGTGCATTGGGTGGTCTATTGTCATTATTTTGGTTTTGGGGTTGGGCAGCCTTTACTAGGCATTGCTAAACCTACAGGAGTAGGACTACCAAAATTACATTGTTGAGTACATTTTTTAGTTTAACTCTTAAATTCCCACTGCACCACCTACTATTAATTACCTCAAACTTACACTTTCAAAATTTCATCATCAATGGAAAAATCTACTTCTGCTTGAGCACGACCAGATGCTATAAAGTCATTTTCAAATGAATCTTTTAATCCAGAAATTAAGTCATATTTTGGTTGCCAATTTAATTCAGTTATTGCTTTATTTATACTGGCAAAAAAATGTTGCATTCGTAATGGAAAAGCTTTCTTTTTTCCAAAGTCAAATTTCTTCGGGTCGTAATGTACTAACTTAATAGAATCAGGAGATTTTCCAGTGGCTTCAGCACAGGAGCGGGCTAAACCATCAAAGGTGATAAAACGTTCTCCAGAAATATTATAAATTTGCCCAATTGCTTTGTCATTTCCTAAAATATTTACCATTGCCATTGCTAAATCTTTGACATGACCTAATTGAGTAATATGAAGTCCATTACCAGGAATAGGAATTGGGCGATCGCGTACAATTCTGTCAAAAAACCATGCTTCTAAATCATTATAATTTTGTGGTCCATAAATATAAGTAGGGCGAATAGAAGTCCAGGGTAAACCTTGATTTGCTAATTCTGTTTCTGTTTCATATTTTCCTAAATGACGACTTTTTGGATCTATAGTATCTCCTTCAATATGAGGCATTTGGTCAGACTTTAAATAAACTCCGGCAGAACTCATATAGACGAAATGTTTGACTTGACCTTTAAAGATTTCTGCTAGAGGTTTTGTGTCACTTAATTTTCGTCCGTTATTATCAAAAATAGCATCAAATTTTTCTGATGCTAACTTTTCTTTGAGTTGATTAATATCAGTCCTATCCCCATAAATTTCTTTAATTCCTGAGACTGGAGCTGGTTTATTTCCGCGATTAAATAATACAACTTCATGCCCTTTTTCTACCAAAATTTTAGTTAAATATACCCCAATGAATCGGGTACCACCCATAATCAATATTCGCATTTTTTCCTTTTGTTTATTTTCAGATTATTCTCTTATCATACCTATTTACTAAATCAAAAGTCAAAGGTTTAGATATTTTTTTTATTGTATTTTTATCATATACTATACTTAAAGTCAAGAGCATTATTTTATGAATAAGTTATTTTTAAATTTTGAAGAATAAATTTAGTTTTTTCTGGAGAATGGTTAATAAAATTGTATGGGGTTTTTATGATAAATAATTAGTACAGCAATCTTTAGTAATTTAGTTATTAGATTTAAATTAATATCAAGTTAGATTTTTAGATTGAATCTAAGTAAGAGTAAAAAAATATCCTTTTAAAACTTATAAATTGATGGGTTTATTAACAGAATTTTTCCTGGTTTAAGAACAGTCACTTAGCTGCTTTTACACAACAAGTGTTATATGATAAACAGCAAAAAAAATCTCTATGTAATAAATATTTTCCAAAATTATTAACAGTACATTTAGAGGATAAGGCTACAGAAATTTATCTACAGAAATTTATCTACAGAAATTTATCTACAGACATTTATCTACAGAAATTTATCTACAGACATTTATCTACAGACATTTATCTACAGAAATTTATCTACAGACATTTATCTACAGACATTTATCTACAGACATTTATCTACAGAAATTTATCTACAGACATTTATCTACAGAAATTTATCTACAGAAATTTATCTACAGAAATTTATCTACAGACATTTATCTACAGAAATTTATCTACAGAAATTTATCTACAGACATTTATCTACAGACATTTATCTATAGAAATTTATCTACAGAAATTTATCTACAGACATTTATCTACAGACATTTATCTACAGAAATTTATCTACAGACATTTATCTACAGACATTTATCTACAGACATTTATCTACAGACATTTATCTACAGAAATTTATCTACAGAAATTTATCTACAGACATTTATCTATAGAAATTTATCTACAGACATTTATCTACAGAAATTTATCTACAGAAATTTATCTACAGACATTTATCTACAGACATTTATCTATAGAAATTTATCTACAGACATTTATCTACAGAAATTTATCTACAGAAATTTATCTACAGAAATTTATCTACAGAAATTTATCTACAGAAATTTATCTACAGAAATTTATCTACAGACATTTATCTACAGAAATTTATCTACAGAAATTTATCTACAGAAATTTATCTACAGAAATTTATCTATAGAAATTTATCTACAGAAATTTATCTATAGAAATTTATCTACAGAAATTTATCTACAGAAATTTATTTATAAATCAGGGATAGTTTTTGATGAAATTTTTTATCTATCAACTATCAAAAAAAAATACTATATGAAATAAAAAATTATAGTAATAGTAAGCTATGAAAATTTTATCCGGAATATACTCTTTGGAAGGTTTTCATCTGGACTATATTCAGTCAAAAACTATAATTTTATGTTGGGAATTTCTGCTTCTATTGGGTTGATTATGATGAGATTTATATGAGCAGATATTTTTACTGTTAGTCGCAAAAAAAAATAACAAATTTAATATCATTATTAAAATTGATATTTGGCTTAGATCTGTATTCTTTTTTCACCTTTGGTATAATATAAAATTTGGTGACATCAGTATTTTATAATGGAGGTAAAGAAGAACACTTTAGTTATTGGGTAGTCATGAAATAGGAAGAAGCTTTGAGTTTGAGAAAAATCTTAAATATAAGGTAGATATTTCTCAACTTTTACAAATAATTATAGAATAGGAACATGATATATATGAGTGAAAATTATTTTGAGTTTGAGCAAGACTTTGTAGATATTTCTCAACTTTTACAAATAATTATAGAATAGGAACATGATATATATGAGTGAAAATTATTTTGATTTTGAGCAAGACTTTGTAGATATTTCTCAACTTTTACAAATAATTATAGAATAGGAACATGATATATATGAGTGAAAATTATTTTGATTTTGAGCAAGACTTTGTAGAATCTTTACGGTGTATTCCTATGATAGTACGCTATAAATTAGATACCTGTGGAGTAAAATTAAAATTATCCCACTGGCATCAATTTAATCATTTAATTCGTCAAGAGTTAGTGAATAAACCTTGCAGTAAATTAGAAGAAATTCAAAGTTATCGAGTATGGCTACATCAGTTAGTAATTGACCATACAGATACTCCTGCTAAAGATTTATCTGTTGAAAAAAATCCGGCTTGGATGGATGAGACTAAAATTCCAGAAATAGTTCAGAAAAAAGCACAAGAAGTAGGTATTAAAATTAAGTTAGATCAATGGAAAAATCTGACGCCACTACAAAGGTTTGTTCTGATTAAACTTAGTCGTTCTAACCATGAAAATAAAAATTTTTTACCTGCTGTTCAGGAATTTCAGCTAATTTGAAGGAGTCAAGCACGATGCTTATTTTTAGCACGAATATACGAATAAATCTAATATACTAGACTTGCTCAAAAACTAAGTTGATTAAATTTCCTATAAGCATTTAGTTATTAGCAGTCAGCTCAAGGGCTTTTCTTAGGTCATACTATGCAACAAGATGCAGTTGAGCTGATCTTCTTTTCGGTGTCAGATTTTTAATTCTTTTTGGAGGTTAATTCCTCCTTTTAGCTGATAGCTGATAGCTGATAGCTGCCTGCTAAATGCTTAGGTTATAGTTTCAAAATATAATGTGTGAAATGATTTCCTAAAATTACTGAGGTTGTCAAAGTTTTGAGCTGATAATATCTTAATTTATTAATGCATAATTTCTCCTCTTACGGGGTAAGGATGGTGTTAACTTCTGTCAAATATCTGTCAAATAATATTACAGGTCAATTAAGCCATCAGGAGGAGTAATTTCAATGATACTTTGTTCAAAATTAACTATCGGTACAATTTCTTTGACAAAGGGAATTAGAATTTTTTTTGATGGGGGGGATTGATTTTTTTTCTGATTCTTTGTGTCTCTACTTCTCTTACTTTTTGAAGGTAAATTATTTTCAACAACTTCAGAAATAACAGGGGTATCTGTAGAGATTTTTTCGACTTCTAATAAGTCATTTCCTGCAAAAATAATATTAATAACTTTGCCAATAGTTTTCCCGTTTAATTGATTAATAACTGTTAAACCAATTAAGTCTGGTACATAAAATTCATCAGCTTCAAGTTGAGGCCGATCGCCTTTTTCAATCAATAACTGGCTATTTCTTAATGCTTCAGCTTGTTGGCGGCTTTTAATTCCTGCTAATTCTATTACATATAACCCTTTACCAGGAACATAACGACCACTCAGTAATTCGATAGATATCGGTTCTACTTGACCCGGTGATAATAACCACCTTTTTCCGGGTTCGGTGAATCTTTCTGGAAAGTCTGAGCTAGGATATACTCGTAAGTCTCCTTTCAAACCTTGAGGTGCAACAATTTTACCAATTTCAATCCATTCAGACATTATTTTCACTCAAAACTTAAAAGTCAAAAGTTAAACAAAAGTTGCATAAATTCATTATTTCTATAAGAATTTTGCCTAAGTTTTGTCTATTGCTAATTTGCAATTTTATACTTGATATAATACATAATATTGATGGTTTTAGGGGATAGGGAATACTTAGGGACTTTACATATAAATTTCCTAGGTATTAGGGAAGATGGATCAGAAAATAGAGAATAAATAAAAAATATATTTATTTCGGATTATATCACGTTAATGTTGAATCTACTGTTATTTATTTTACTATCAGTTTATTAGGGGTTTGATACAGCATTTCTCTTGCTGGTAAGGCACAATTTTAGGGGCTAAGACTGTTTCACGGAGGTGATGCATTTAAATTTAAAAGTTTAAGGTTTATATGCTTAAGTCTTTGATGCTCTCAGTGATTTTAGGAAATTATTTTACATTTAAAGTTGGCAACTATTTGTGACGTCTTTAAAGTAAGTTGGTATTGGTATAAGATGCCTATAATACAATAGTTTGACTATTGATTTTTTGTATATCTCATATCCGATCTGATGCTGTAATTAGGGTTTGCTGAAGTTTGTCTTATGGTTGAAGGTGGTAGTCAAAAGTAGATAGGGGCTTTCTATAGAATGTC
Organism: Trichodesmium erythraeum IMS101; assembly: GCF_000014265.1. NCBI lineage: Bacteria > Bacillati > Cyanobacteriota > Cyanophyceae > Oscillatoriales > Microcoleaceae > Trichodesmium > Trichodesmium erythraeum. The sequence goes on along the minus strand of NC_008312.1, from coordinate 7,114,097 downwards.
TGTATAGAGTTAAAGGAATTACAGAGGATGTAGTTGGAAATTTATCTCTTAATTTTTCTAGCTTTGTCTGCTTAAAATACTGATATTTTTGGTTTGATAATCTAAAAAAATTCTACTTTTTTTCCTGATACGAAGGCTAAAGTTATTATATTTAAGTGCCTTTGGGTTTAATGGGCAATTCCTAATTAGAATTAATTCTATGGATGAAAATATTATTAGTTAATCTGGGCTTTTAAAAGGTAATGAAAATAATTAAAGGGAACAGGGTTAAGGAACTCAGAAATTTTTTTTGTAATCAGAGTTTGATAATTTCTCGAAAAAAAATTGGCTGGAAAATTTGGGGTTTTAGACCTAATGATAATTATTTTGAGAAGGGTTATAAGGGTTTTACTCTGAGTTTGCTTAGGTTAGTTTCTACTCTAATTTTAACTGTTATAGTTTCTATGAGTGACAGTATTGCTTATGGTCAAAATCAAAGTTTTGATAATTATCAAAAAAGAAAATCTTTGATTTTTTTGAGTCAAAACCAAGAACAAGTTGAAGATTTTAAACTAAGAGAAGAAATTCGCGATGGTGTCCGAGAGGAGGTAGATTATACTTTTCGTCATGCTATGTCATTACTTAGTGTTTTTCTAATTGTTTTGACTTTTTTCCCGGCTTCAGCGGCAGTTTGGATTTGGTTTCTTCAGGCAAAGTTAGCTCACAAAGTTGATGTTACAAAACAAGAGATTGATAGTTTTAAATATGATACAGTATCTCAACTTAAACAAATTATTGTTGATACTCAGGTTATTTTAGATGAATTGAGGGTAGAAAGTGGCAAGGCTGAGGAAAAAATTGAACAACTTCAACAGGATACTTTGATTCAATTTTCTTCTGAACAAGGTGATAATTCTGAGCCTTTAATGATGGCGAAAGACTATGCAAAAAAAGCTGATACTTTTTTCTTTTCGGGTCAGTTTAAGGAGGCTATTAATGCTTATAATCAAGCTTTAAAAATTCATCCAAAAATGGCGGATGTTTGGAATAATCGGGGTGTGGCTTTGACAAGATTAAAGATATTTGATGAGGCAATTTCTTCTTATGATCGAGCTTTACAAATTCGGGCTGATTATGCGGATGCTTGGAATAATAGGGGTGTTTGTTTGATAGAATTGCAGCATTATCAAGAGGCAATTAATTCTTTTGAGCAAGGAATTAAGGTTAAACCTGATTATGCAGATGCTTGGAATAATAGGGGTGTTTGTTTGGCAAAAATTCAAAAATATCAGGAGGCAGTTAAGTCTTATAATCAGGCAATTGCTATTAAAAATGATTATGGTGATGCTTGGAATAATCGCGGTGCTTGTTTGATGAAGTTGGGAATTTATGGAGAGGCGATCGCTTGTTTTGATAATGCTGTAAAGATTCAACCTGACTTTTTTAGTGCTTGGTATAATCAGGCTCGTTGTTATAGTTTAAAGGGTGATGTTGATATGGCTTTAAAAAGTTTTGAAAAGGCTGTTAGTTTGAATGGTAAAAAGTCTCAAAAGATGGCAAAAAATGAACCTGATTTTGATAATATTCGGGACCATGAATTGTTTCAGAAGTTGATAGTTTGATTGTCTTTTTAGTTAAGGTTTAAAGGTCAAAAGTTGGAAGCCCTGTAGGTTGGGTCTCAGAATGTTAGCCCAGCTTTTCTGCAAGATAAACTTAACAAATTAGCTGTTAGCATCAGCAGAGGAATTAATAATTTAGGGGTTGGTTCATTGTTGAGACAACTACTTCTGGTCAGAGCGATCGCTTGGTTTTTTTGAGGAGCATAATAGTGCTAGGGCGAACTCAAAGGTCAAACCAAAGGGTTTGGTCTGAGGAGGTTAGCGCAGCTTCTGCAGTTACACTCGGATGAACGGGAAGGTTTTCGCAAGTTTTCTGATATGTCTCCAAGTCGCTGTTGATATACTGCTGCCATTCCTTTGCGGTTAAATTCCGACTGAGACGACTACAAGCTTCTTGAATTAAGCCTTCTGACGTTGCCCAATGGAGGCGGGCGGTATTGTCATAATTTGCAGTAGCAATGGTTTTGCCGTCCGGGCTAAAGGCTACTGCATTTACCAAGGACTGGTGGTTGAGAGTAGCTAATTCTTTGCCATTCTCAGTATCCCAGAGGCGGGCGGTTTTGTCAGAACTTGCAGTAGCAATGGTTTTGCCGTCGGGGCTAAAGGCTACTGCAAATACCCTGGACTGGTGGTTGAGAGTAGCTAATACTTTGCCATTCTCAGTATCCCAGAGGCGGGCGGTTTTGTCAGAACTTGCAGTTGCAATGGTTTTGCCGTCGGGGCTAAAGGCTACTGCATTTACCCAGAACTGGTGGTTGAGAGTAGCTAATACATTGCCATTCTCAGTATCCCAGAGGCGGGCGGTTTTGTCAGAACTTGCAGTAGCAATGGTTTTGCCGTCGGGGCTAAAGGCTACTGCAAATACCCTGGACTGGTGGTTGAGAGTAGCTAATACTTTGCCATTCTCAGTATCCCAGAGGCGGGCGGTTTTGTCAGAACTTGCAGTTGCAATGGTTTTGCCGTCCGGGCTAAAGGCTACTGCTCTTACCGAGGACTGGTGGTTGAGAGTAGCTAATACTTTGCCATTCTCAGTATCCCAGAGGCGGGCGGTTTTGTCAGAACTTGCAGTTGCAATGGTTTTGCCGTCGGGGCTAAAGGCTACTGCATTTACCGAGGACTGGTGGTTGAGAGTAGCTAATACTTTGCCATTCTCAGTATCCCAGAGGCGGGCGGTTTTGTCAGAACTTGCAGTTGCAATGGTTTTGCCGTCCGGGCTAAAGGCTACTGCTCTTACCGAGGACTGGTGGTTGAGAGTAGCTAATACTTTGCCATTCTCAGTATCCCAGAGGCGGGCGGTTTTGTCCCAGCTAGCAGTAGCAATGGTTTTGCCGTCGGGGCTAAAGGCTACTGCTATTACCAAGTCCTGGTGGAGTAGAGTAGCTAATACATTGCCATTCTCAGTATCCCAGAGGCGGGCGGTTTTGTCATAACTTGCAGTTGCAATGGTTTTGCCGTCCGGGCTAAAGGCTACTGCTCTTACCGAGGACTGGTGGTTGAGAGTAGCTAATACTTTGCCATTCTCAGTATCCCAGAGGCGGGCGGTTTTGTCAGAACTTGCAGTTGCAATGGTTTTGCCGTCGGGGCTAAAGGCTACTGCATTTACCGAGGACTGGTGGTTGAGAGTAGCTAATACTTTGCCATTCTCAGTATCCCAGAGGCGGGCGGTTTTGTCAGAACTTGCAGTTGCAATGGTTTTGCCGTCGGGGCTAAAGGCTACTGCTATTACCCAGTCCTGGTGGTTGAGAGTAGCTAATACATTGCCATTCTCAGTATCCCAGAGGCGGGCGGTTTTGTCAGAACTTGCAGTAGCAATGGTTTTGCCGTCGGGGCTAAAGGCTACTGCTATTACCGAGGACTGGTGGTTGAGAGTAGCTAATTCTTTGCCATTCTCAGTATCCCAGAGGCGGGCGGTTTTGTCATAACTTGCAGTAGCAATGGTTTTGCCGTCGGGGCTAAAGGCTACTGCATTTACCCAGTCCTGGTGGTTGAGAGTAGCTAATTCTTTGCCATTCTCAGTATCCCAGAGGCGGGCGGTTTTGTCATAACTTGCAGTTGCAATGGTTTTGCCGTCGGGGCTAAAGGCTACTGCATTTACCGAGGACTGGTGGTTGAGAGTAGCTAATACATTGCCATTCTCAGTATCCCAGAGGCGGGCGGTTTTGTCTAAACTTGCAGTTGCAATGGTTTTGCCGTCGGGGCTAAAGGCTACTGCATATACATCGGACTGGTGTTTGAGAGTATAGAGATGCTTGGGTAGTTGACTTACTCCATTCCGTAGAGTTTGATCCAGTTCAACAAGTAGGCCCGAGTCAGCTTTTCCATAACGTTTTTTGATATCAAAGTATTGCTTCATTGACTCCACGCTCAGTAATACACCTTTATCAAGTAAAGATAGCTTTTGTCTGATCATTGAGTCAGAAAGCATTCCTAATATTCTTGCTGCTTGTTCCTCTACTTTTCTTTGCCGCTCCTTCTCTTTTCTTTGCCGCTCCTTCTCTTTTTCTTCCTCACGAATTTTCAACTCCCGACTCGCCTCAATAAACTCATAAGCCAACCCATCCAATAAAGCCATTTCACCATAATTTTCCAGATATTCTTCCGCCTTAGTTAACCGACCAGCTCGTAACAACAAATTCTCACTTTTCCCCTCTTTTTCCCAGTCAGCCGCATCAGCCTCAATTTTTCTTTCCACCGGCAAAGCCTCTTGATATTCCTCCACCCATTTCCTCAAAGTTTTCCAACTTCTAATTAAGTCCTCATGAACAATATCCAATAATATTCCCGCCTCCGACCTATCCTTAGTCATTAACCTGTTATTTTTGTCAGCCAACCTATCACTAACTGCAGACAAAAGCTCTAAACTATGTCGTTCATTAGGCAACTTTTCCAAAATTACCCGCCGCCGAGTATCCGTTATTTTCCCCGGACTTATTTTCCCTTCCCCAGGCTGAACCAACTCTAAAAATATCCTCTTTGCCACCGACTTTTCCTCATCATTCAAACTCTCAAAAACCGCATCAGCTCGCTTCGTCAAAGCACCCTCTATTTCACCCAAACTTGTATAATTTTCCAGAGTTAAATATGGACTTTTATTCTCCCCTTGAGTCGCAAAACTCCACAGAGCATCCAAAGTATATTCCAGCAGAGGTAAACTACCAGGGTTACGCAAAAAATCTTCCCTCATTTTGGCAACCAAGTTGGGCTCAACATCCATACCCACTAATTTCGCCGGTTTTTTGATCACCTCCTCTATTTCACCCTCGTCCAGAGGAGTAACTAATAATTGATGTCCCTGAATTTTATTGGCCAACCCTCCATATTCAGAACAGCGGCCCAGAAAATCAGCCCGTATTCCCAACACCACACAAAACTTCTCACCTCGCCTTTCCAAAACAGCCAAAAAACAATCAAAAAAATCCAGTCGTTCTTCGTGAGTTTTACAGAGAGTAAAAGACTCTTCAAATTGGTCCATCACCATAATTACTCTTTCCGCCTCAACCACATCAATAAACTCAATTAATTTCTCTTCAATTAATTCCTTAGTTAAAAAATCGACCTTTTTCCCCTCTGTTTGTTCCGCCTCTGTTTGATCAACAAACTGAATTAAACCTTCAACTTTTTCCCCCTTAATCTTAATTTCCCCCAGACTTTTCCCCAGACTTTTCAGCAGACTTTTCAGAGGAGACTCCTCCGGAGTAAAAGGAGCAATATAAAACCATCTATCACTTCCCGATATTTTCTGCCCCCGCTTCAATTGATATAACAAACCCGCCCGTAACAAAGAAGATTTCCCACTCCCGGAAGCCCCCAAAACCGCCACAAAATTATTATCTTTTACTAGCTCAATTAACTTATCAGTTAACGAAGTTCTACCATGAAAAAATACCCCATCATTCTCCTGCTGCCGAAAATAAGATAAACCCCGATAAGGAGGATCATTTTTCCAACGTTCATCCAGAGGTTCATTCAGACTATTAGTAGTCAGAATAATTGTATCCCCGGAATTATCACACATAGGTGCTTGAGATGTCTGAGACATCTTTTCTTGAATAGATTCCGTCAAAACATGATTATCTACCCAACCATCAACATAATTTTCTGGGTTTAAACATTCCAGCAAATTATCAGTAAATAAACCATGTTCTCCATCAATTTTTTCTGTAGCAGTTTGAAAAGAACGAGAAGCAGTAATAAAACAGCGACTGACCTTTTTTTCTTGAGTATTGAGGTTAGCTACCCCGTCAAAATTCAATAATTCACCACTAAAACAACAATCTAACCAAACAATTTGTTTTTGAACCTGACTCTTTTGCAATAAATCCTTTAACCAACTTAAAGGAACACCAAAAATATCTTCATTATTCGAGAGCTTTTTCGCAAACTTAGCATCACTAGTAGCCAAAAAACCCTCTCGAATATCTTCTTCTATATTAACATAACCATGCCCGGCAAAAAACAGTAAAGCCACATCAGGAGTTTCATTTTTTCCAGGAGGTGTAAATAGATTAATAATTGCTTTTTTAAGATCATCAACCTTAACTATTCCCTCATGGTCACAAGTTTCTTTACCTTCCTCATCATATTTTTTTGGCAAACGTTGAACTCGAAATTTACCATATTTTTCCAACATATTAGCAATAGCTTCAGCATCCTTAGCAGCAGCCTTAAGGTTCGAATCTCCTACTTTTTTATTTTTCAACATAGGATAACGGTTAACTCCAACTACTAAAGCTTCCCTTAAATATTTTCTCTCCATAATTATCAATAATTATTAGTAATTAGTTGTTAGTAACAGCAGAGGGCCATCAACCTAATTTTTTTAGTCATAAGCAAATTATATAGATAAGACTTATACCCTTTCACAGAAGTCATCCATTAACAATTTAAGCTCCTCCTTTATCCCAAAAGCCCCCCTTTCTGCCCCAAAATGAAGCCAAATAAGAAAAAACATTCTGCCCTCTGCCTTTCTTTTCTCAGGGAAACCTTAAGTATAAATATTGACTGAATTGTTAACTCCTATAACTCCCGGCTCCTGAGTCGTAATTAGCAATCTAATTATACCAAAGCTAATTCTACCAAACCTAATATTATATCAGTTTTATGAAGCAGTAAATAGAATTGAATAAAAATTCAAGCAGTAGATAAAACTTATTGATAATAGAAGGGGGTGAGTGCAAACGCAGATAGTTTACACTCACCCCCAACCTATGTTGACTACTTATATATTTAAATTAACCAGCTCAAAACGTAATGATCATAGACAACTTTAAGTACACAAAGTCAAAAAATCCCTATTGGAACTTACACAACTTAACCATCAAAATCAGACTATAGTGCTTGGTATTCAAAGATTTTCCGTCAAACTTATCGGTAACTTAGACATAACCTAACATGATAGTTGTCTTAGGCATATTATCAAACACCTTGATAAAACTGATATTGATGTCTGCATTATAGTACCATGCGTTGTTAGGGCTACCCCAGAGGGCACCATTGTCACTAACCATCTGTTGCGGTTTACCTTCCATAGTCACCTCCTGCAAAGGGCCGTGTTCTCCCTTTTGTTCAGTAGGATCGTGCAATATTGCCACAAAGAAAAAGTCTTCCATAGGCGTATATCCATCGTGAACACGATTAACTTTAATCTCTCTGGTCTTTTCCCCAGTGTATTTATTAGTAATCAAAATCTCGCGATATTCGTCGTTTGCCTTGGGATCGTCCACTTGTGATTTCGGGGCAGAAGAACGGCTCTCCCCATCATCCAAGTACATGTGGTATTCTCCTCCATTCTCCTTCTGATAGTCTGGATAGATATTCAGGGTAATAGGATTTTTTTCTCCTTTGGCGTTCTTTTCTCCCACATATTGTTCCAACTCAATTGTGGGAATAATTGCTGCCGAGCGAACGTAGATGGGTACAATAAAGTTAATGTGCTGGTCACGAGTATTGATATTAGCATCAAAATCTCGTATCGTTGTTCCCCCTTCCAAAGCATTATTAAGAGGCATAACGTTGTTGACAAAGTTGTACCAGTAGCTAGGCTTAGGTAAATAGATATCCCGCTTGCCACCATTGGTTTCACTCTGAGGAAGCAATACCGGAGCAACGAGAAAATCCTTGCCTACGAAAAATTCGTTGTTTAAAAATTCGTCTTTATCATTGTAAAGAGACTTGTCCTGGGGATCGTTGAGGAACAAAGGACGACAGATAGGCAGACCATCCAGAGTGTTCTCAAACAATGTGTCGTAGAATAACTGCATCAGACGGTAGCGCAATTCAATATAATGCTTACAAATCTCTGGCACCATCCTGTACAAGTCCTGGGGCTCGGGAATTGGCTTGTTCCATGTCTCAAACCACTCTATATATTGGAATGGTTCTTGGAATTCTTTACGACCCTTACGGACATAGTGGTTACGGAACCATGGTAAGAAGGCACCTGCAGCAGTCCAGCGAATTACCAGTTCCGGACTCGCCCACTGCTGTTTGTCGTTACCATATTCTTGCTCGAAACCTCCGATATCTTGCCCGGTAACTGCCAAAGCGTTCATGCCTAGAGACAGAACCTGAGAGATATTCATCTGAAGAAAAGCCCATTCGGAAGAGTTATCCCCAGTCCATAAACCAGAATATCTGTGAGAACCAGAAAAACTCCCTCGTCCGATGATATAGTTGCGCTTGTTTTCGCGCCACTCTAGTCCTTTGGATAGTTTGTACAGGTTATTGAGTCCTTCGTAGGTGGCTTTGTGCAAATTGTATGAATACAAATTCCAAACTTTCAGAGCTGGGGTTAGTTTGACATCCGAGGGATAGAAGTCGTCAGTCACATACAGACGGAAGGGGAAACCTTTCATATCCCCACGGAAGTCACGGATAGCTGGGGTAGTCATATCCTGCCAGACAAATTCTAGTCCCATTTCATACAGATATTGATATTGCTTGCCCCACCATTCGCGTACTTCTTGACGGCCTAAATCAGGATAATGACCAGGGCTTCCCAGCTCTTTACCATTGGCATCCTTGCCGTAATATACTTCGCCAATGTAAGGCTCACTACTATCAAACCCTTCGGGATCGGAATTATCATCTTTGTTGGAACGATCTTCAATACCCCCATTATAGATCTGATACTCTTTACTAATTGGATTATATGGATCGTAGCGCTTATCAACAACAAAGTAGTTGTTATTCTTTCCCTCAACGTAGGTTGAGTAGTCATAATCTGTCTTGCCAAGCTTATCTTGACTGCTGATCACGGGAGTAATGTTCGTACAGCATTTTATCCCCTGCTTTCGCAAGTTATCAAACATTTTATCTGGTTCCCAGAAATTATTGATGTTGATAGTAAAAGTCCGATAATTTGCTTGTAAGTCAACATCAACAGCGAGACCATCAATGGGTATACCCCAATCCCGATATCGCGCCACAACCCATTCTAAGTCACTCCGCTTTTCGTATCCATAGCAACCTTGGTGATATCCCAAAGCATAGCGCGGTTTCAACTCTGGGCGACCGATCACGGCCGTATAGCTATCTAAAATATTCTTCGGGTCTTCTCCAAAAAACACATAATAGTCAAGATCACCAAAGCGAGTCCCAAACATATAGCGACCAGAATTACTATAGCCTATGTCCATGAATACTTGACTTGGGTTATCCACTAGAACTGCATTAACATTGTCGCTACCAGGAACGCCATTGAACTCATAAAAGAAAGGCTCAGAGTGGTAAAGAGGTTCGCGGTTATCTAAAGGTCCACGATTATAGACCTGTCGATAGCGCATATTATCAAAGTTGAAATAATTCAACTGATCCATATTTTTGCTGAGTTTAGTTCCCCCCTGTTCCCCAAAACCAATATATTTGGCATCGGCCGACTTCTTGACCGACTGAATGATGGCATAATCATCTGTGCCATTAGCGGTATAGTAAATTGAAGTGTTTGCGGTTTCCCAGACAGGAATATTGGCATACTCTGAATTCGATTCGGACTTGTTGAATACTTTGATACCAAATGGATTTAAAGTGATCACTACTTCCATATTGAAGGGTGTATTACGACCAACCTGGTTATAATTGCTTTTTGCCGTCAATATAACCTGATCTCCTAACTTAATATCCTTAACTTGTCTGTAAGTTACAGTACGTTGATTATTCCTTTTGATCTCTTCATCTGTTTCATCATTATCCACGCGAGTGCCCCTTGCATAATCCCCTGCTAATTTTTTGTTGGGGTTAAAGCGCATCCGTAAGACATCGTTCTGAGTGATCTCAAGCAACATTGAGCACTCACCTCCGCCGGCCTTATCAAAGGTAAGGCTTAAAGTGTACTTCCCGTCGAACACAGGATTTTTTGCAGGTCCCAGTTTATCCCATTCTTGGTAGTGATCGAAGTATTCTTCGACTTTGATAAATTTATAGAGGCGATCACTTTTAAAAATTTCACTCGGCATTGTTTTACTCCTTGAATTTTTGACAACTGAAATTGCAAATCTGACTTAACTTGATAGAGTTTTGCGTTAACAAAAGTCATAACTCAAAGTACACTATATAATTTTAGTGTTACTGCGTAAGTTATATTCTTCTTAAGGTTAGTTTGGACTGGACAATTCTCTAGCCACAGGATGATATTCGATCGCCATCCAGATGCAATCAGTCTCTGAATAATACTGATGCCAGGGATAAATATATTCTCCTTGCGCATTGATTTGACAAAAGGCAACAATTTGAGTGTATCCCTCAGTCATCAGCAGATCTTCATAGAGACTATCAAAACTGTGATCTTTGAACTTTTGCATCCGTCCCTGTCCAAAGATTTGTGTATGAATTTCCAAAAAGTCATGTTCATCATGAATAAGACAATCAGTATGGGAAGGAGCATACCATAGGTTTACTTTAAGAGTAAAATCTTCTTGAGTAGTTGGATGTGGTGATTGCCTTGTCAAAAAGAATGGATCTACTGATATCCTACCTGCTGTATATTGGGGAGATTTCCAAAGGGGTACATCTTTAGGAAAGTCAGAATCAGGGGAATTGCCCAATAAAGCCCACCCTTCTTCAAAAATAATCTTAGCAATGTTTCTCGTCTTTATTACTTCAAGCAAAAGTAGAGATTTTGCTCTTTCAACGACTATATCATTGAGAATAGTCGACGAGAAAGCTGGAATAATGCTTTTATGTTTTTCAATGCCTTTAACTTTTCTCTTGAAGAAAGCATCAGTTTCTTCAAGGTAAGCATCTGTCTCTTCGGGGTTGATGACGATAGTTCGGTTATGAATGTGATAGTTTTCCACATTTTTCACGTACTTCGCCTGTATATAAGTTGTCGAAAAGTTAAGTTCTTTGACTGTGTTAATTGTCATTTGTCAGAAAGAATAAAAAGATCTGTTAGTTAGTTCCTTATTCAACTACTTGGTATTTTTCATAGAGTAGAGAAGCAATAGTTTGGTATGTAATAATCCAATTTTGGACGACTGCTTTTTAGGGAACAGGGAACAGGGGATAGAAAATAGGTAAGAGTTTTAACAGTTTTATTTACTTTTTGATTTTTCGCAACTTATCTAGGACTTTTACATACCCTACATACGTTTACTTTTTGATTTTTCGCAACTTATCTAGGACTTTTACATACCCTACATACGTTTTAAAAATCACTTCCTAATTTACCAGGCATTGTATACAAGTTATTTCTTCTTTGTTTTTTCTTAAGAGTAATTTTTTTGCCCTGTCCCGATTATTTTTTTGAAATTTTCTAGATTAGTGTTCGTAGCAAAAATCATACTGCTTTTTAAGGAACAGGGAAAAGGGAACAGAGAGTAGGTAAGAGTTTTAACAGTTTTATTTACTTTTGATTGGTCGCAACCTATTTAGGACTACTATATATAGAACCCCTACAGGTATCTATGGGGTCCCCAACCTCTTAAGCATCAGTCGGATCAAACACAGATTAATCTTGGTTGTAGCTTTATTAAGAGTCCTTTCAAAGTTTTTGGTTATTTCAACATCTTTCCATCCAGGAGTTGCTTCATTTATTGGCCCATCTAACTTTAACGCAAACTTAACCTGTTTTTCCCAAATTTTCTTTCTCCAACTTTGATGGTAATAGGAATAGTTAAAACCGAATTTTGGTCAAATATATGCCGGATAAATTTTCTTTTCTATTACCTTTTCGGGGTGGTATCCATTGTCAACTCGCCATAGTAACTTTAGCAATGTTAACTGATTTAGATTTAAAGTAATCAATGTTGTCTTATAACATTTCAATAGCCCGTCCTTCATCAGAAACGGATCCTTTTGTACAATGGGCAAAAAAGGGAAAACCGAGACCATCCATCGCCTTATGTCTCTTAATTCTGTTAGTGGCCTCGTAAAAACAAAAACCTTTAGAGTCTACACTAGCATTACAAGTATTTTTCACTGCCTCTGGAGCGACGATCATAAGAGTTGCCCATTTGGTTTTTTTTACCTATTGGGATACTTGGCCATGCAAAAGGTCTGGAATCTTCTCTATAATTCCTTGATAACCCCACTGTTTGTAATGGCAAAAGGCTGTAGACTCAGAAGGTAAATCTTTAGGTAAATCAGAATTCCTGGGTTTATGACATTCGTTTTTTTAGTCTTCCTTCCAACATTAGCTTTTAACTTTTGACTTTTGATTTCAAATATTTAAGCCTCAATTTAAGGTAGTCTAGAAAGAACAATCAAACTTATTTATTTCAACATTAAGATATGACAATATCTGCCTCTACTCCTACCATTCGGATCGGTTCACGCAAAAGTCAACTCGCCTTAATTCAAACCTACTGGGTCCAAGAAAAACTTGAAAAAAATTTCCCAAATATTACATTTGAAGTCCACAAAATGTCTACCCAAGGAGATAAAATTCTAGATGTAGCTTTAGCAAAAATAGGAGATAAAGGGCTTTTTACTAAAGAACTAGAATTAGGAATGCTGCAAAATGAAACTGACCTAGCAGTTCATTCCTTAAAAGACTTACCCACAAACTTACCAGAAGGTCTAATTCTCGGTTGCGTCACCGAACGGGAAAACCCTGCAGATGCTTTAGTCCTCCATGAAAAATTAAAAGATAAACAACTTGAGACTTTACCAGAAGGTGCTGTCATTGGTACCTCTTCCCTAAGACGTTTAGCACAACTGCGCTACCACTTCCCTCACTTAGAATTTAAAGATGTTCGTGGTAACCTGAATACTAGACTAGCAAAATTAGATGCTGGTGAGTATGATGCTCTAATATTGGCTTTTGCTGGTTTGCATAGGTTGGGGATGAGCGATCGCATTCATCAAATTATACCTCCAGAAATTTCTCTTCATGCCGTTGGACAAGGTGCTTTAGGAATAGAATGTCGTGCCGGAGATAATAATATTCTCAATTTATTGAAAAGTCTGGAACATACTGCCACTGCTCAGAGATGTTATGCCGAACGTGCTTTTCTGAGAGAATTAGAAGGAGGCTGTCAAGTTCCCATTGGTGTTAACACCCAAATAGAAGGAGAACAACTAACTTTAACTGGTTTAGTCGCTAGTTTAGATGGTAAGAAATTAGTTAAGGATATTGTAACTGGAGCCACTGCTGATGCAGAACAAATAGGCATCGAATTAGCTCAAAAACTAAGAAAACAAGGCGCCCAAGAAATCTTAGATCAAATTTTAGCAGAAATTAACCGTAGTTAATTTTGAAGTTATCCATAAAACAATATGGTTCAGTTAAAGATTTTTTTTTGTAGTTTTGTAATTTGAAAAGCTGATCTCATGCTTCCACACTACAAGAGTTTTGCTCTGATCTCAACTGAACTGTGTTGGGTTATACCTGTTATTATTAGCTACCCTCTCAAAGGTGACTTATACAAACTTGAATACATTAATGTTAACTTTTTATCAAACTTTAGTGATTCAATATTAGTTATTAAATATTAGTTATTAAATATTAGCTATTAAACATTAGCTATTCAATAATTAGTACAAATAAAATCACCTTTTTCTTCCCTTTAGCCAAGTTAAAATTAATAATTTTGAACTCAACATTAGTTAAATACCCGCCTTAAATATGGAGAACAAAATATACATCTTAGTAAATTATTCACACCTCCACAGTCTTTGATTTTAATTTAGGAAATCTATTTGCACTCATAACAAAACCATCACTTCCTAAAAGGCATTAAAAATCAACCACTATTCTGTTCATTATCATTACCCAATATTTTCCCCTGTCATAACCCCCCTACTTACTGCCTTTGTAATAAATCGTTACAATAATAATGATAAAGCGTAACTCATATAAACACTATGCACTTAACTTGGTTAGACAGTAATTCCTGGCTAATTGAAATTAGAAGTAAACAAATACTCATAGATCCTTGGCTCGTTGGCCCCCTAGTTTTCGGAAATCTATCTTGGTTGTTTAAAGGAGAAAGACTCACACCCCGTAATATTCCAGAAAAAGTAGACCTTATTGTATTATCTCAAGGACTAGAAGACCACGCTCACCCAGAAACTCTTAAGCAGCTAGACAAAAACATTCCTGTTGTTGCCTCTCCGGCCGCAGCAAAAGTAGTGCAAGAGTTAGGTTACTCTCAAGTAATTACACTTGAGCATGGCCATACCTATGCTTTTGAAAATAGCATTGAAATTAGAGCAGTTCCCGGCTCACTAGTGGGCCCAACTTTAGTAGAAAATGGTTATATTCTCAAAGACCTGAGCACTGGGAACACAATATATTATGAGCCCCATGGCAGCCATTCTGAAAAAATCAAAGAATTTGCACCTGTAGATGTTGTCATTTCCCCAGTTATCAGTTTGAACTTACCATTAGTCGGGCCAATAATTAAAGGAAATGAAAGTGCATTACAAGTAGCTCAATGGTTAGAACCTCAAATTATGCTACCTACAGCAGCAGGGGGCGATATAGACTTTCAAGGACTATTAATATTTTTCCTCAAAGAAAAAGGAAATATTAAAGAAATACAGTCTCAGTTGGTTAAAAGTAATTTAGCAACAAAAATTATCGAACCCAAACCAGGAGAACGTTTTGAATTGGAGTTAGAAGAACGAGTATTAACTCATTAGTATTAATTTGTTTTAGCCAATATCTTTCAAAAGTTTCTTAATATTGAAAGTTATTGGCTATGATCAGCATTTAGTCCTCAGCTAGCCTCCTTGGTCGGAAATATATTTTTCATGTTCCGTAGCCAAACATCTATTACTTTTTGTTTGTAATAAAAACTTTATTTAGGGCTTGTTGATTAAATATAAAAGTATTAAAGCATAGATATTTTAGCATTTTTTAGACTTTAAAAATTTGCTATGAAAGACTTAAATTACTGTAGCACCAAAGCTTTGAACCCTAAAGATTTAACTTTTAAATTTCCACCTTTTGATGGGAGACAAAGGGGGAGATTTTTTAAATTTTAAATAGGTAAATTTTCACTTTTAATTAAAATTTTTAGCCCTGAAAATATCAAATTTAAATTTTAACCTTTGAATAGGTTAACTTTGAATTGTAATTTTTACTTAACCCCTTGGGCTAGTTAACTTGTAACCTTAATTATTATCAAGTAATTAATCAAAAAATGAGAAAAATTACTTTAATTTTCACCCTAATATTATCCCTATATTTAATAATATTTAATCCTCAGAATGCCCTAGCTTCTATTCATAAATACCCTGAATCTTCTATACAAATAATGTATCGTTCTCAACAAAGTTTGCGAGATATTTCAGACCGGGCATGGCAAGCAGTATTATACAAAAGAATCAAATCTGGTCAATTAAAAAATTTAAATTTACGACTAGTAGGTTTTCCTGGAATGATAAAATTAGCTAATTCCCAAAAATTGCAAATTACGACTGGCACTGGTAAGGTATGGAAAGCAGATAATGTTTTGTTAGACTCATCTTTTCCTCCTAATGTTGCAGAATATAATTTTCTTGAGGTCATGAAAAATTTAGATTATGATACTCCACTGCGACTACATTTATCTTTACAAGATTCTAGTATAGCTGAAATAGTAGTACCTATATTTGCTGTGAAAGAATGGCGTCAATTATTTGAAAAAATTGATTTTTGGTGACCAAAATTTAGATTAACCTCGGTTATTAATAGTCATAAATTTAACAGTTTTTAGCTAATGTGAGTAGGAAGTAGAGAGTAAGGTTTGCTACCAAGATATATAGTAATAATTCCTATGTTTGTATAAAATTCTTAAAACTATTTCTCTTACTTACTGAAATTAGTCTAAATTTATTAAGGTAAAAATGAAAAAAATAATTACAGTTTGCTTGTTAATATTTATATTAATAAACATTATTAAAATACCCACTGTATTAGCAACAGAAATAACACAAGGCGCAGAAGTTTTTCAGATTCATTGTGCAGGTTGTCATGCCAAAGGAGGCAATATTGTTAAATGGTGGAAGAACTTAAAAATAAGAACTTTGAAAAGAAATAAATTAGATTCTGTTGAGGCGATAGCTTACTTAGTTAAGAATGGGAAAAATAATATGTCAGCTTACAAAGACCGTTTAACAGAAATAGAGATACAAACAGTATCAGCCTATGTATTGAAACAGGCAGAAAACCGTTGGAATTAATAGACTTATGTATGAAAAATGTAATATTTGAACATACCTAATATTTAAACATATAGTCTCTATAACTTAAATATATACTCTAGTTTTACTAAATCTCGGAGATGCATATTTAAGAGTATTTGTCAAAATTTGAAAATACTATACAGTAATCCTTAAATAGATAAAATAATCACTCAATCTAAGACAGAGCAATAATTTCATCCTTCCAAGTCCAATAACTATAATCCTTAAGATAGCAAAATTTTTCACGATTTTTTAGTTGATAAAACAACGAACTTTATATTTAGTCTTAACTGAGGTAGGCATTAGTAGGGATGTTCTATAGAACGCCCCTACAATAGTTTTTGTGCTTAGGAGTGCGTTCCATCTTTCTGAAAATCAAATATCATCTCTTAGGGTTAATATGTATATAGCTTAACAAACAGTTATTCAAAAATTAGATTGAGTGATTTATTACTATTCAATGAAGATTTTCCAGAATCTCTATTGACTAGATGTAATATTTTGATTATGATAATAATTATTGCAATAATTTATAGGCTTAATGGCCATAATTAAGGAAAATCAGCCAATAGAATCTCTTGAATAAACTATAAATATAAATTTTCTACCTAGCTAGTTAGTAACTCATCTATAAGGATAATTGACAATTATTATGACAGGTTTTCTTGTTAGTGACAAAACCACCTTACTCAATCGTATTATTCATGATAAACAAGGTTTTTGTTTGAGTAGCTACCCTCGTAAATAAATTTAGCAGTAATGAATAATTCACTAGAATTAAATATTCCTAAAAGAGGGATGCCAGTTACTATTATTACCGGATTTTTAGGTAGTGGTAAAACAACCCTGATAAATCAAATTTTGCAGAATAAGCAGGATTTAAAAGTCGCAGTATTAGTTAATGAATTTGGGGATCTTAATATAGATACCCAGTTATTAACAGATATGAACGATAATATGATAGAACTTAGTAATGGTTGTATTTGTTGTACTATCAATGAAGGATTAGTAGATGCAGTATATCAAGTTTTAGAAAGCGATAAAAAAATAGATTATTTAATTATAGAAACTACTGGTGTAGCAGATCCTTTGCCAATTATTTTAACTTTTTTGAGTACAGATTTAAAAGATTTAACTCACTTAGATTCTGTACTGACTTTAGTGGATTGTGAAAATTTTACACCAGACCATTTCGATAGTGAAGCAGCTTTTAAACAGATTGCTTATGGGGATATTATTATACTCAATAAAATAGATTTAGCCTCCCAAGATAAAGTAGATTATTTAGACTCTTATATTAAAACTATAAGAAGTGGAGCTAGGATTTTAAGAAGTGAGCACAGTAATATACCATCATACTTAATTTTAGATGTAAATATATCAAGGCTTCAGCCTTATTCTCTAGAGGACAATAACGATCACTCAAAACTACAAAAAAATCCTAAAGATCATCTGATAAATGATGGTTTTATGTCTGTTTCATTCCAAAGTACAAGACCTTTTTCTGCCCTGAAATTCCAACATAATTTTATAGAGGAATTGCCAGATAATGTATTTAGAGCCAAAGGAATTCTTTGGTTCCAAGAAAGTGAATCAAAACATATATTTCAATTGAGTGGTAAGCGCTATGAGATGGAAATAGATGAATGGTCAACCACTCCGACAAATCAGCTAGTATTAATTGGGCGAAATTTGGATCCATTAATAATTCAACAAAACTTAACAAATTGTCTAACTATGTGATAAATTAATATTGGCTATTCATAAACACAGATAATAGTCCTTATAGTTCATCTAAACTTTATGAGGGAAAATATCTGTCAAACCGTTCAACAAAACATTAAGCTTAAAGCCTTTCAACTATGAATTTACCAACAGTTCCAGATTTTGTTTCTCCCAATGACTTGAAAACGAAATATCAGACTTCGGTTACAGAAGCTGAAATGGTGCAAGCGGTAAGAACTTTATTAATAGGACTAGGAGAAAACCCAGATCGAGAAGGGTTATTAGATACTCCTAAACGAGTGGTAAAAGCACTAAAATTTCTCACTTCAGGTTATAATCAATCTCTAGATGAACTGCTCAATGGAGCTGTTTTTAGTGAAGATACCTCAGAGATGGTTTTAGTTCGAGATATCGATCTTTTTAGCTCTTGCGAGCATCATATTCTCCCTATTATTGGTCGCGCTCATGTAGCATATATTCCCAATGGAAAAGTTATTGGGCTATCAAAAATTGCTCGAATTTGTGAAATGTATGCCCGACGTTTACAAGTTCAAGAGCGTCTAACAGCACAAATAGCTGATGCACTTCAAGGGTTACTTAGACCTTTAGGTGTTGCTGTAGTTGTTGAAGCAACTCATATGTGTATGGTCATGCGTGGAGTACAAAAAACTGGTTCTTGGACAACTACTAGCGCTATGCGTGGTGTTTTTGCTGATGACGTGAAAACTCGTCAAGAATTTATGAGTTTAATTAAACATAGTCATAATTTCCATTAGTTTTTTTAAGTTAAGTGATGAACCCAAGTTAAGCGACAATAAGTAAAAGTTGCTTATTCAGGACTTATACAGAAATACTATATCTAGGGGGGTTAAAGGTAAAATGCCTTTATAGGGTGTAAGAACGTTTAACCCCTACAGACGGTGTATATTTCGATCTGTCTCCATAAGTCCTGTTAATATTAAAATTTCTCATGAGGACAGAATAAAAGACGCTAATACTCAAATTAGATGAGAAAAGACGAGATTTTTTTGTTCCATACTTTAAGAATTGGTTTGAGCGACTTACTCACTGGAGTTAAGACAAAATTTCTGAATATTTTTTTGTGAAAAAAGAAGGTAATTAACCAAAAATTGAGTCTATGTTATCTGATTTTCGGCTTTTTTTGGTGATATTTTTTCGTTTTTTTTGACTACAAAATCACGGTTTTTTTGTACTTCTTAGTTTTTTTAACTTTTTTCTAATCAGTCGATTTTTCAAGAGGTTTGGTAGTTTTAGCAGGAGTTATAATATCAAGTAAAAGTCTCAACATTGATAATGCCATCTTTTCAGGGGTTAAGTTTTTTTGAGGCAAATACCTAGGAAGACGATGCTCTTCAAATCGATCTTTAGCAAGCCATAGTTGCCAAGAGGGAAAAATTTCAACACCGACTTACTTGCTCAGTAGTTGCCCATAAGTCAATGTTACGAGGTTATTGCGAGTTTAACAGACTACATTTTACTTATGTTAAGTCTTTAATTAAACTCTCACCTGTAGTTTTTTCAACACTTAAAACATTGAATTAGACCTACTTATTTACTACTAATCAAATATTCCACTGTTGCTTGTTAGATAACACTTTTGTTTGTTTGTTTTCCCAAAAAATTTTACTATTACACATCATTAAATTAAACTTTTCAATTCCAAATTTCTTTCTTGCAAAACTTCATTATAAAGCATTTCCAATTGAGTAATATTTCGACTCAGAGTATAACGCTCCAAAACCCTTTGGCGAGCTTTTTGCCCCAAAAGAATATTTAACTCAGGATGATCCCTAAATAAAGGAAATAAAGTTTGTAATTGGCTAGTAACATTATGAGTATTCAAAATTATACCAGCCCCTTTTTCCAAAACCTCACCATCAGCACCTGCGTCTGTAGCTATACAAGCTAAACCACAAGACATTGCCTCCAGTAAAGCCAAAGATAAACCCTCCACTAGAGAAGGTAAAATAAATACATCAGCACCACGCAAAATTTCTATTCGTCGTTGCTCATCACTCACATACCCAAACCAACTAACTCCTTTAACATCTCCATAAAACATTTGTAGAGAAGGAGCTAATGGCCCATCTCCAACGATCGCTAGACAACTATCATTAGCCATATCGGAATGTTTCCAAGCTTTGAGCAGAGATTCAATATTTTTAGCTGTAGATATACGGCCCAAATATAGAAATATCAGGCTAGCATTTAACTTAGTTTTTAGACTAGAGACACCAGGAGAATACTTATCTATATTTACCCCATTAGGAATAACTGCAACCTTTTTGCGCGGAACCCCCAATTTTATTAGTAAATCTTTCTGTATTTCTGAAAAAATAATTACTCGGTCATAATTTGCCAGAAAAGGAGCATAGAGTTGATAGGCCAAAAATTGGGTTCCAGATTTAATATTCCGTGGTTTACTATCAAATTGGGCATGAAAAGTAGCTACTAAAGGAATATTCAATTCCTCACAAATTTCGGGTAACAAAAAATCCAAAGGAGAGAGGGTCAGAGATGCATGAACAATATCGGGCTTAAGTTTTTGTAGAGCCTGACTTAAGACTTTGCTAGATTTAAAACTTGGTATCGTATAACCTTGAGACTTGTAGATACAAGGTAGATGTACTTCTTCACATACAGGCCATTTTTCCAGGTCAGCATCATCAGTGGCAAAGTGAAGGAAGCTTACCTGATAACCTCTATCTAAGAGAGCATTAGTTATTTCTCTAGAGTAGGTAACGTTGCCACAAAAAGGATATTTTTTTCCAAGCCAAGCAATATGCATTCAGATGAACAGGCAGATATTATTATTGAGTGATTTTTATCGTGGACAGACAAAAAAACATCTCGGGTGTGTAAATAATACCATCTGTTATCTAAAAAGTTAGATAAGTCTAGCTATTAGTCAGGAGTCATTATTAATGAGTCAGGAGTCATGGGTTAGGACAGATAGAATCTCATATTTTTTCTGTATTTAATTTAATCTTCATTCATTATTTCAGCGATCGCCAAAATTAAAGGTTTTAACTATTAATTTTTACTTCTAGTTTAATTCTTTTTTTACTTTGTCATCAATCTCTGACAAAAAAAGGCAAAAAATTCCTAAAATAGGTCACAGAATTTCAACAGTTTCGACTTTTCTATGGCTATATAAATGAAGGAAATAATGGACTAGAAAGTGGGAATTTCGAGAAAGAGCTATTGCTAGCTAAGACTTATAGCTATCTCAAGGTTAGAAACTTTCTCAAAAAACGATAAATGCTGTAAGCAAATTCCAATAATACTTTTAGCCTTTAAAGCCAATAGTTTTTTACGAGAACTTTGTACTCTCAAGTAATGGAGTTTAGTACCTAAAAAGATTTTCAAGCCTCAACAATAACTATTTCGTTGTTTAGGCAGGGGATCTCCTCATGTTGATTTAACGATGGTGAACTAATTTTTCTAAGTTATCCTTATAATTGTTTGACTTATTTATAACTATATGATAAAAAAAATTACTTACTTAAAACAATATACAAACAAACTCAGATTATTTGCGCCAGCTCGCAAACAGAATTTTTCCTGGATCATACTGCCCAGACGGCTCACATTAACAGCAAATAGTCTATGACCTTGACAGAGAAAGTATTACAGTGTTTTTGGCTAATTGTTGGCCATATAATGTCCAATTCATTGCCTTTTTGATAGTAAAAGCTAGTGTTATTCCTAATTGATTTGCTTTCTCTAGTTAATAATATATATATAAAAATTTTTTTTCTTCATTAATCAGTATATATATATTGAATATATATACCCTCTATATATGAAACATTAATGACTTTATTATTTACTTATATTGTTATTTTTTTAAATATGTATTAACAATGCAATTTACAGAAATATTTTTCCTTATAAAGTTGATAAAAAAACCCAGAATCAATTGACTAAAATTTTAGATGAAAAGGTTTTAAATATCAATAATTACAACATTATTTAGCTCTAGGTATAAATAGTAAATATAATAGATATTAACGTAATTAGTAATTTAATTAATAAAAATGTTTATAGTCTTATAGCGTCAAAAAAAACTAGCAAAATATTTGAGAAATAAGCTGTAGATGTTGGTCTTATAATTTTTTTTTGTTATTTATAATAATGAATCAGTTGCAGCTCCTAAATACTTGATAAAGTCTGAAGGAAAACTCAAGCTAGCACAAAAGAAAGTATCTAGAAGAAAGAAAGGTTATAAACGTAGACAAAAGTCAATTAAACATTTAGCTAACAAACATAGAAAACTAGCTCATACCGGAAAATATTTACCCTTGAAAACTGCTAATAATTTGTCATATAAATATGACATTATTGCAGTAGAAAAGCTAAATATAAAAGATATGGCTAAATCTAGATTAGCTAAGTCTATATATGATGATGCAGGATAGAGAAATTTCCAGACTATTTTAACTAACAAAGACGAAAAAGCTGGTCAGTTAGTTGTAGAAATTAAACCTCATAGAACGTCAACTAAATGCAGTAACTGTGGGGATAAATTCAATAAAACTTTGGCTCAAAAACAGTACCAATATCCTAACTGTAATTTATCAATTGGTAGAGACTTAAATGCTGCAATTAACATCAAAAATAGAGCAAAACTATTAATTAAAGATTTGCTACCACCAATCAAATTTTAATTCTACAAAGGTTTCAATTGAGCCTATTTACGCATCAATTGGAGAGGTAAGGCATTCCTTGTTAGTTCAGTTTATGTCTACATAGTAGAGGCGCTGAAAAGCTGGCTTTGTAGCTTGTATCAAAGTCGGGAGTGTATCACAGTTTTTAGTCTAGGCATCAAAAAGCTTACAACTTATTTGTAACTAATGTGAGCTGTTGACGCAGTATAACCAGGGAAAAAATCTACTTTGCGAGTCCTTACAGGTATATATATAATTAATAAAAAAAAGAATGATAATCATTCTTAAAATTATTGTTTTTTAATTGTATGTCCTTACCAATACAAACCAAGATGGCCATTGTAGGTGCGGGACCCCATGCCCTAACTTTGGTAACTCATCTGTTGCAAAAACGGAAAAAGTATCACCATAAAATAATAGTATTTGACCCCAGTGCCACTTGGATGAGTCAGTGGCGACAGCAGTTTGCAGCCCAAGAAATACCCCACTTGCGATCCCCCGCCGTTCACCATCCAGACCCAGATCCCTATTCCCTGCGTCGGTTTGCAGAAAATCGCCCAAACGAACTATTCCCCCCCTACGACTTACCTGGAACAAAACTATTTCAAGAATTTTCCCAAGATGTAGTTAGTCGCTGGCAGTTAGAAGACAAAGTATACAAAGCATCAGTGACAAACATTGTTCCCATAACCTACCGAGGGAACCCTCAGTTTCGAGTTGAATTAGATGATGGCAACTCAACCATAGCTGGTCAAGTAATTATGGCCAATGGTGGGGGAAAACCTC
Source organism: Trichodesmium erythraeum IMS101 (assembly GCF_000014265.1). Taxonomy (NCBI): domain Bacteria; kingdom Bacillati; phylum Cyanobacteriota; class Cyanophyceae; order Oscillatoriales; family Microcoleaceae; genus Trichodesmium; species Trichodesmium erythraeum. The sequence continues at coordinate 7,090,687 of NC_008312.1, read as the reverse complement.
AACTTCCAGAATGGGCGAAAAAAACTCCTACTCCCTATCCAAACCAATGCCTTTGTCACTCCCACCAAGTAGACCTGCGAGGCTTGCGACTCAGAGGTGAAAAAGTGCTAATTATCGGTGGGGGCTTAACTAGCGGTCACTTAGCATTAGGAGCCTTAAAACGAGGCGCAAATGTAACCTTGATGGTCAGACGTCACCTCAAAGAGAAATTATTTGATGCGGAACCCGGTTGGTTAGGTCCAAAATATTTAAAAGGTTTTAGCGCCGAAACTGACTGGCAAAAACGATGGCAGTTAATTCAAGAAGCACGAGATGGCGGTTCTATGACACCAGCAGTAATGACTAAGTTACGCCGTTACCAACATCAAGATGAGTTATCTATTTTTGAGGAATGTCAAGTAATAAGTGCTGAGTTTGTCAGCGATCGCTGGCAATTAAAATGTGATGATGGAATGATGAGAGAATACCATCGTATCTGGTTAGCAACAGGTACAAAACTTGATGTTAGAAAACAACCTATCTTAAAAGAAATTTTGCATACCCACCCACTAGAAATAGTGAATGGTTTACCAGTATTAGATGAATATTTGCGCTGGTCTGGTTGCGAACTATTTATTATGGGTGGGCTAGCTGCTTTGCAAGTAGGGCCTGTCGCCAGAAACCTATCGGGGGCAAGAATGGCAAGTGGCCGCATTGTATCAGCATTGAAAAGTTGAGCTATGGAAGAAAAATGTCAAAACCTATAATTACTGTAGTAGCTGGCCCACCGGGTGTCGGCAAAACAAGTTTTATTCGAAAACAAATCCCTAAAGCTAATTCCGCTGTCTATTTTAGCCCTGGTACCGGCAATGTTCCCATTGACCAAACCTGTCTGGCTACAGAATTTCCCCATCTAAAAATTATTTCTGATGCTCAAGAGTCACAGCTCATAGAATATCTTGCTAATGGTGCAGTTGCTTTTGTCGAATTAGGATTTTATTTAGAATTAGATGCAATGTCATCACTGCTTGATACTATTCCTAGCAGTCGTATTGCCATTATCCCACCAGGAACAAAAAATAGTGAATGGCATCAGTGGGCAAACGAAACTGTAGAAGGGTTGGCTATTGAGAGCAATACTAATAACTGTCAGATCTGGCGATCGCCTACCCAGGGTCAAGTAATTGATCCGGCCAGTGTAGATATTTTTTGGTATGAAGAATTAACCGCAGGTGCTTATGGTAAAATAATTCGTGCTAAAGCAATTTTTGATATTGCTGATGGACGTGCTTTTTACTTTGATTTTGTACTAGGAAAAGAGACAGAATATCAAGAATTAAATTTACCAAGGTGGCTAAAAGGTAGACCAGAACGTTTTAGTGGAATTGAAGTTTTTGGTCATAACTTAAATCAAAAAGCTTTGGCGGAAAGTTTACAAGATTGTTGTTTGCCTGATGCAACAATTTTAGCTTATCAACAACAAGTGAAAGAAACATTAGGAATTACAGAGGAAGAATTAGTATGAAAATTGCAGTTATGTCTTGCATTCATGGTAACTATGAAGCTTTAAATTCTGTATTAATAGATATAGAAAAACAGAAAGCAGAGAAAATTTTCTGTCTGGGAGATTTGGTCGGTTATGGTCCCCATCCTAATGCGGTTGTCGAGCAAATTCGCAGTTTAGATATTCCCACAGTTTTAGGTTGTTGGGATGAGGATATTGTGGAGGGATTAAATTCTTGTGAATGTAGTTATCCTTCTTTATTAGCAGAGAAACGTGGCAAGTTAGCCCACGAATGGACTAATCAAGAAATTCACCCAGAAACTCGAGAATATTTAGGGTCTTTACCTCATAGTTTGAAAGAGGAAAATATGTGTTTTGTTCATGGTAGTCCTCATAGTAACCATGAATATTTATTACCAGATTTATATGGATTTTTAGCAGTTGAAAGGGTAGTTAGTAGTGGTGCTGATGTGTTGTTTTGCGGTCATACTCATGTGCCTTATGTTCGTACTCTTGATGCTAGTCAACTATCAGTTAAAGTTAGTAGTTTTGGGAGGGAAAATTTAGAGTCAAATACTTGTATTGCTCCTATGAAAAAAATTGTTAATGTTGGCTCTGTAGGAGAACCTCGCCATGGCAGACCGAATGCTACTTATGTTATTTATGATAATGAAACAGGGGAAGTAAATATTCGAGAGATTCCCTATGATTATCAACTTACTTGTGAAGCTATAGTTAATAAGGGGTTGCCAGAAATTTTTGCTTGGCGTTTGGCAAAGGGTTTAGAATATGCTGAAAAAGCTGATGATCCTACTCATATTTGTGAGAGATAATTAATTAGGAGTTGGTTGTTGACTTGTAATTATTACAAGTTTTGAGTTGAAAGTGCTATCTATTTTAGATTATGAAAAAAAAGATGCTAATTTAACTTGAGAGTTTGGAAAGCAAAGCCCCAAAAACAATTTATAAATTATCTGAAGATAAAATTCTAGGAAATTCAGGCAAAGATAGTTACAGTCCACTTACTAACTAAAACTTATATTTCAATACGGTTCACTTAAGGATTTTTTTGGCATTTTTGTAGTTGGAAAATTCTATATAATCATTCCATCTCTTATGAGTTTTCGTTTTAACTAAACTGTATTGAGCTTTAGTGTATCTCAAGAGCAAATATTATGATAGATTTTAATGCCTGATGCCTTTCTGATGCAAAATTTCTATTTTTAGGAAACAGGATACTAATCAAAATTAGTCGTCATTAAGAAAAGCTTATAATGATAGAAAAATGGCAAAGTTGATACTTAGTATTTGATATTTGATCAATGGCGATCTACCAGTTTATGGGTTCGATCCAACTACATTTAATTATGATTTTAATTGGGTAGCTGAAACTCATTGTTTAGAACATAATGTCAGAGCAACTGAAGAACACAACTTTGTTCTAGATGGCATTCCGATAAATATTAAGAAAGGCACAAAATTTCATCTATTAAGTTATTATAAATATCCCGTAGGTTATTTTAAAAATCAGGCTATAAAAGGAGGATTAAAACCCATAGATTATTTTATTGATGAAAATCAACCCATGGTTATTCATGTTTTAGGAGTTAGTTAGAATAACGATAAGGTTAAGTTAAGAATTTTTTTGACATTTCGGTAATCTGAATATTTACTCTTATGGTATGAAATCATAAGAGTTTGAATCTTATCTGAACCGTATTGACTTATAACCAAGCAAAGCAATATTTTTTGAAACAAGTATTATTGTTTTATGGCTGATAAAAACTAATTAATGTCACTTTATCTAATCTAAAAAAAAAGCAAAAAATTATATGAGTTACTGGGCAATTTTAACTAAGATAGAAGGAAATATAACAGCTTATGATGCTGTAATAGCTGATATAAAAAAGCAGAAGTATTTGGTAGAAGACTTATATATTTTGGGGGATATTGTCGGGCTAAATATAGATTGCAAAAAATTAGTAGAGCGAGTACGTTATCCAAAACAAAACGAACTTAAACCCAAAGTATGTATGGGATGGTGGGAAGAACAATGTTTAATTTTACATGGATTAACTACCACAGCCGAACCAACAGAATTAATAGCAGAATATGGTATGAATACTGTGAAAATATTATGGGACAATGTGGATAGAGAAACAGTAGAATGGTTAAGAAGTTTGCCCTTTGGTTTTTCTGAACTTGACTGTTTATTAATTCATGGTAGCACTCTGGGGGTCAGCGATAAATTGACTCCCGATACTCCACCGATACAAATGTTAGATAGATTAATGCGTTTTGGCGTTAATAATTTATTTTGTGGTCGCTCCGGTTTAGCTTTTAAATATCAGTTGGAAAATGGTTCGGTGAGTAGTGGAGTGACAAAGTTGGGAGCTGAAGTTGGTGCTATTGAGACAACATCATCTACTCAAACTTTGACGACACCCTATCAGGTTATAGGGGTAGGTAATGTGGGAAGTTTGCCGGGAAATGCTACTTATACTCTTTATAACCCTAATACTAATGAGGTTTCCTTTAGAAGCGTAACTTATAAAAATACATAGCTTATTTAGTTGAAAAAAAAGTTAATTTTTTCCCAAAAAATGAGGAATTAGCCTTATATATTTTTTCATTAATTTTATCGCCATTGTCTGATAAAAATGCTGATTTTTTGTAGCTATGAGCAATCGCAAAACATGTACTTTTTTCTACTCATAAACACTAAAGCTTTTATCTATAAATGATTTCATAGTTAATCAGCAGAGCAATAATTATATGATCCTACTTAATTTGAGATCGGATGGAGATTATCCCTTATCTCTATTGACTAGATGTGAATTTTTGATTATGATTAATCACTATCAAAATTATTAGGCAAGTAATCTACCCATGACAGAAGTAAATTTGTCCACAGAATCTCCCGTCGTACGTCCCCGTCGTCTTCGTCGCACTCCTGCTTTGCGACGCATGGTTGAAGAAACCCAGTTGACAGTCAACGATCTAATTTATCCATTGTTTGTAATGGAAGGAGAAGGGCAAAAAGTCGAGGTTGTTTCCATGCCAGGCAGTTATCGCTATACTCTAGACCTACTGCTCAAAGAAATAGAGGATGCTTATAATTTAGGAATTAATGCGATCGCTTTATTCCCCCTAGTTGCGGAAGCTAAAAAAGACAATTTTGGCACCGAAAGCTACAACTCAGAGGGTTTAATACAAAGAACTGTAAGGGCGATCAAACAAACAATACCAGATATTGTTGTCATTACTGATGTAGCCCTTGACCCCTATTCCAGCAAAGGTCATGACGGTATTGTAGGGAAAAATGGAGTCATTCTCAACGACCCTACTGTAGAAGTTTTGGTTAAACAAGCACTATCTCAGGCCGAAGCAGGTGCCGATATCGTCGCTCCCTCAGATATGATGGATGGGCGTATTGGAGCAATTCGCAAAGCTCTGGATGCTGCTGAATACTTTGATGTGGGAATACTTGCCTACTCTGCTAAATATGCCTCAGCTTATTATGGCCCGTTTCGGGATGCTTTGGACTCTGCACCGAAATTTGGGGACAAAAAGACTTATCAAATGGACTCTGCTAATGCTAGGGAAGCCCTCAAAGAGGTGGCTTTGGATATTGCCGAAGGTGCAGATATGGTAATGGTCAAGCCTGCCCTCGCTTATTTAGATATTATTTGTGAGGTAAAAAAGACAACAAATCTACCTGTAGCTGCTTATAACGTTAGTGGGGAATATGCCATGATTAAGGCTGCTGGTGAGAAGGGTTGGATAGATGAAAAAAAGGTGATGTTGGAAACTTTAACCAGTATGAAACGGGCTGGTGCGGATTTGATTTTGACTTATTTTGCTAAGGAAGTTGCATTAATTTTGAAATAGGAAGAAATTCTAATGACCAAAAAAGAAATAGGAGAATTCCTTCAAGAGGGAATACCTGTTAGTATTATTATTGGTTTTCTTGGTAGTGGGAAAACAATATGACTCAATCATATTGTTCAAAATAAATAAGATTTAAGGGTTGCTGTTTTCGTCAATAAGTTTGGAGATATTGATATAGACAGTCAACTTCTGATATCTATTGAAGAGGATATGGTTTAGCTCAATAATGGTTGTATTTGCTTTAGTCTAAATCATGGTTTAGTAGAAGCGGTTTATTGAGTATTAGCTTTAGGTATAGATAAAAAGATTGATTATTTAGTAATAGAAACTACGGGAATAGCTGACCTCTTTCCAATTATTTTGACATTTTTGGAGACAGATTTGAGAGAATTAAATAGAATAAATTCGATTTTGACTGTGGTGGATGCTGAAACTTTTTTTCCCAATTATTTTGACAGTGAAGCGGCTTTAAAATAGATTGCTTTTGCCGACTTGTTTTCCTGAATAAAACTGACTTATTTTCTGCAAAAAGACTAGGGGAGTTAGAGTCAAATATTAAATTGATAAAAGAGAAAGCAAAGATATTGCAGACTGAGTATAGTCAACTGCTATTACCCTAAATTTTAGATGTAGGTTTGATACCTGTGTCGGAATATATTCAGTCTCAAAAATATCAGTCTGAGCATTTAGAAAATGATGGATTTATTGCTGTATCTTTTGAGAGCGATCGCCCCATAAATGTATTTAAGTTTGAAAAGTTTCTCTAACATATTTGGGGTGATTTATTCCGAGCAAAAGGTATTCTTTGGTTAGATGATATTGAGTTTAGACATATCTTTCAAATTAGTGACAAAACTAGACATTAGAAGCAGATGAAACTTGTTTAAAACCTAACAAAAATCAGTTAGTATTTATTAGTTTTTATTTAGATAATAATCAAATTTGGGATGGATTAAATGAATGTTTATAGGTATTTAGCTATTCCGTCGAGTAGTCGCGCGCTCTACTGATAGGTCAGCGTCGAGTTGTTTTATACACAAATAAAATAGGATTGCTATAACAACTATTCTAAAGTCGGTATAGAAAAGAGACTGAAGAAAATACCAGCTGTTATTGCAGCTCCTGCTAACCCAAGCAAAACAGTAGATAAACCTAGAAAAGTTTCTGCCACTCCCACTAAAGCCAAAGGTAAACTCAGAGCAATATTAACTACATTATTCTGGAGACCAAATACTTTTCCCCGCATTTCTTCAGGAGTTTCAGCCTGAACAGTAGTTTGCATTGGCACTCCTACTACTGCACCAAACATTCCTAAAATACCAATTAACACCATAGCTGCCCAAAACTCTTGGTTAAATATAGATAAACCAACTAAAGAAACTGCCATTCCCATAGACCCTATCAAACTAAGTTGGAAATGAGATAACCAATGTCCAAGTTGACCTACTATTCCAGCACCAATACCCAAACCCACTCCAGCAGCAGCTAATAATAACCCAAATTCTTCAGCTTCCATACCAGGAATAATTTCTGCCAAACGTACTGCCAAGACCGCCAAAGCTGCAAAAATCGAAAATAAAATAATTTGCTGAATAATGGCATTACGAACTCGATGATGATTTTTCAGGTAACGCAAGCCATCTCGCAAGTCTTCCAGAATATGGGTTTTTTCCTTTTCTGTCCTGTCTTTCTTTTCCCCAGTTTTGAGTAAAATTAATAGTAAACCAGCGATCGCGTAACTTCCCCCTACCACAAATTCTTTACCGAAAGCTTTCCCAAAACTAATTTGGGCAAATATTTTATCTGCAAATTCTAACAAAGGGTCTCCCATTGCAAAGCCAATAATTACAGAAGCCATCATTGTAGTAGTGTAAAGGGAATTTGCCGAAAGTAGATATGGCTTTTCCACAATTAGAGGAATAACTGCTTGTTCCGCAGGGGCAAAAAATTGAGTCAGAGTAGAAACCAAAAAAGTTAATAGTAACATTAGGCAAAATCCCAAAGGTAAATTACCTAGATTAAAATCATTAGATAGCCACAATATCATTGGTAAGATCAGAACCAAACCACCTCTGACAATATTTGTCACAACTAAAACAGCTTTTTTTGGCCACCTATCCACATAGATACCAGCTGCAGCTCCAAATAATACTGCGGGAATAGTAAAAGCAATCATAATTGCTGAGACCCACCCACTTATAGTTTGGTCTGTTGCTTGGAATTGATTAGCAATAATAGTAATCATTAATACCAGGTAAACTTTGTCTGCCAGTTGAGAAAATACTTGACCGCCCCAGAGGATTAAGAATTTACTATTTTTCAGAACTGGTAAAAACCCACGTTCGGGTTCTTTAACTGATAATAATGCTGGAGAAATAGGTTCTGTATTAGATGAGTTTTCTTTTTTAAGTTGTTTTGGTTTATTTGTTAAATCTGAATCAGATAGTTGCATTGTTTATTAAAGGAGATATGGATTTTAAATAAGTATCAATCAATTCTGCAGAGCGAATAGAATAACCTAAATGATACTGGGTATATTTTCTTAAAAGTTGTTCCACTTTTACCCAATCTTGATAAGAAGTAAGTTTAACTATAGTCTGAAGTTGAGGTTGTGGTAGCTGCTGAAGTAGTGAAAGTTGATTAGCATTAATGAGAGTGTTAATTTTGGTACTTAAGTAATAGTCTGACAAATCTTTACAGAAAGATTGTACAACAGAAGTCTCATCAACTTTAATAATTCCTCCTGCATCTATACTGAATCCGACTTGCCATTTAGAATTATTAAAATCTGGCTGTAATTCATTTCCTGTAGCACAACACTGATGGACTTGGGGTGCTATTCCCTCTATGGCGAGTAAATGATAGATACCATGAGCTAAAAATGCTATGAGTTGGGTTGACCAGAGTCTGTCAGTTTTATGTTGTAGTTGTTCTATACGTTCCAAGTGTTCGTTTAGTAGATGGAAAAGTTCAGTTTGAGGATTTTCCTTCAGAGCTATTTGTTGAACTAATTCTGCTAAATATTGACCTGCCGCTAGTTTTCCCAGGTTTTGACTAAGGCCAGTGTAAGAGGTTATGGTTTCTGCTTGGTTAATTCTGTCAAGCGATCGCCCTTTAGATATTAATAATTGATTTACTACAAATAGTTCACCTCTACCCCCCAGTTTAGATTTTTGTTTCCTCACTCCGGGAGCTACTACTCGAATCAAGCCATATTCTGGAGTTAAGATAGTTAATAAACGGTCTGATTCTCCTAAAGCCATAGCTTTGAGGTTTATTCCTGTTGCTTTATAGAGTTTGGCCATATAATTAGTAGAAGTTAGGAGTAGGGCATTAGAGATGAGAGAGTAACTATAGTACTACTCACAACTCGAAAGTCAAAATTAATTTATGACTCAGGTGCACAGGTGCGGAAATTTTCCCCAAAAATGATTAAAATCAGTGTGTACACCCTAAATACTTAGTGCTAATACTTCCCAGGTGTATGGTTTGGGCTCAGGAAACTAAGGCGAGTATTATAAATATCAACATTAGCCTAAGTAGGGTTGGACTGAATCAAAATATCATCCTAAACAGCTTTAAAAACAAGCGGGTACATAACTTTAGTGTTTGCACCTATTAAACTAGAGCTATGGGGTTCGATTTATAATACTTGTAGTAATAATTGCTCTAAGCAACAAGTAACAGAGAATCAAAGTTTTTTTCAGGTTTAAACTATAGCGCAGGACATACTAGAGATGGCTCAAGGAAAAGACCCAACCCTTGGGGAGAGAACAATTCGATATGATTAAATGTCCCAAGTTGAAAAAATAGGGAAACTTTTATGAGCTTTCCTACCTTCACCTCTTTTTAATTCTGAGTTTTGACTTATTCCAATTCCGACTGGTTATTTTGTTGGTTGAGCAATTCTAGACCACGGGATGTACCCAACCTAGTCGCACCAGCCAAAACTAGGCTTACTGCTTGCTCGTAGGTTTTAATTCCTCCTGCCGCTTTAATTCCAACATTAGCCTTAGTTATTTCTTTGAGTAGTTTTACATCTGCCACTGTTGCCCCACCATACCACCCAGTATTTGTGGCAATAAAAGCTACACCCGCATCCATCAAAACCTCTATCACTAAATACTTTTCATCTTTGGTAAGCAAAGCCATTTCTAAAATAGCTTTAACTGTTTTACCAGTTTCTTCACGTATTTCAGCTATTTCCCGATGTAATTGGGACATTTCACCTGTTTTAATATAAGTCAAATTAACCATTACATCTAATTCTGAAGCTCCATTTTCTACCGCTTCTAAAGCTTCATATAGTTTTGTTTTACTAGTAGCAGTACCATTTGGAAAATTAATTACTGTAGAAACTTTAGGACTTTTAGTACTAAGTAAATCTACTACTTTTCTTACATGACAAGGGTATACACAAACTGATGGAAATCGAAATTTGTCAGCTTCAATACAAAATTTTGACACTTCCTCTGGGGTAGCAGTAATAGTTAATAAGGAGTGGTCAATAAAAGGAGCAATATCAATTGCTTGCTGATCTACAACCATAGTTTTTTCTCTATCAAAATATAGGGTTAGATTCAGTAATTAAATTAATCTTAAATTTAACAGAAAATTAGTTATAAGTAGTTATTACAAATTAATAACACATCCATATAAGCTAAATTATTAACCTTCTTATGGACTCAAGTAATTAGGACTAGCTGAAAAAAACTAAACGCATTTACTTAAATATTACTAAGTACTTTTTTTGTGAGAAAAATATATAATAAGTTATTACTAAGTTCGATAATAATAGAGGATTTTTAGCTATTAAGGGGATAAAAATTGAAATAAAATACTTTCGAGCATGTCCTCTGTAATTTATATTTTCTATACCTCTATGCCTCAATATCTTATCAGCTATCCTCACTGATAAAACTTCAGTATACAAGCCCTAATTAGGATAGTTAAATAATAATACAAAAGCACTTGTATTAAGTACAATATTTCAATATGTAGCTTGATATTTTTAGCGCCATAGGAGACGCCTATCTGCGTCTCCAAACAAGCTTTTTTAATACCTTCAAGTATCGCCTATCGACTTATAAAGTCACCAATTTAGGGTGGGGATCGCTGAAAATAAACTTTTTTCTTAATAGCGAGAACGTCTCTTCCTTTGCTTCTGTAATGCCATTGCTTTACGCTTCCGTTTTTCAATCGGCGTTTCAAAGTGACGATGCTTTTTCATATCTGGGAATATTCCCGCTTGAGAAACCTGTCTTTTAAATCGACGTAATGCAGATTCAATGCCCTCGTTTTCTCCTAGTATCACTTGCGTCATTAATGTATCATCCTCCAATTATTGAGATTTTTCTTCTTTTTTCTGGTGCAAAAGTAATTAGTCTGGTGCCATTTTTATAAACCAAGACTACTCTCCTATGACTATTGCTTCTAAGGTTCTTAGGTTCTTAGACACTTAATTTTATTTGCTTTTGTATATTAGCATAGATTATTTACCCATCATCATAAATTCTAAAATTACTCAACCCCTTATCATTATGATATGTAATACTAAAGTATATGCAGTAATTCTCAAATCTTTATAATTTTGAGCAATAAATATTAAGTAGAAATTCAACTTTATCTACATATTTATAATAACATATATTCGACAAATTTACTAAATTAAAACTAATATAGCTCAATATTTTTCCATCCAAACAATACACTTTTTTAACTCTTGTTGCATAGTTTTTTTATCAGTATGATAACGGTGACCATGACCAGGTAATACCCACTCAAAATTATAACTTATTAACTTACCCATAGAGATAATTTGTTCTGACCAAGAATACCAACAGTGGCGACGAAAAGCATAAAGTTGATTTAAGTGACTAGACCATGCTAAATGATCTCCTGTAAATAAAAATTTCTGATAGAGTAACACTGTATGACCTTTAGTGTGACCAGTCACAGGAATAATTAATAAATCTGGAGTTAAGGAAATTGGGTCTGTACCAGTTAACTTTATTTCTATATTCTTAGTATCTGGGGAGATATCATCAACATGGAGCATGCGATCGCAACTAAAATGCTCTCGAAATTTTTGATGATCTGCTGCATCATCTTTATGAGTTAAATACATATATTTAATTCCTCCCATTACTTCCAAACGCTTTACTAACGGAGCTGAAAATTGAGGCGAGTCTACCAAAATATTTCCCTCTGGTCTCAGAATAAAGTAACTAGCAGCGCCGAAAGATTTTTCTGAATGATAACCACAATGATAAACATTATCTGTAACTAAAATTGGCAAAGTTTCTTGAACTTTTTTAATATCTTTTGGAGTTTCAACAGTACCAATAGAATTCGTCGGGCAAGATAATAAAGCTTGCATTGCTTCTAATCTTTCTATTTGATTTTTAGGTTGATAGTAAACTGCTGATTTTGCTCCATTGCGATGAAAAATTTTGGGCGACATCCAACGACAAGTATCACAGTCTATACAAGTATTATCAACAAATATATCACCACTAATATTTTCTGCACGCCGTAATTTTAAATGAGCCATTTTTACCTATTAAAAAAATATCAACTATAGCATTCATAAATGATTTGTGAGAAAAAAATCTGTTTTTTTTAGTCTCTCAATCTCATTTTTTTCACCCCGTAATTATCAATTATTACAACATAAAGGAGAATCACCATATAATTAATATTAACATTATTATAAGTAATTGTGCTAAATTAATTACAGATATTTAATAAGTAATATCTAGTGTGAAAGCTTAAAACATATCTATGAAATATGAGGTTTATCATCAACTTTATACCAGATTGTAAAATATTTTATAAAGAATAAGTAGCCATAAGAATTTTTATCAAATTAGGAACTAAGTTAAATGCATAATATTGATAAGTTAAATATTTCCTATAAAGGCAGTAATGAAAATTTAAAAATGAGTAACAATCTATCTTTGATTGGTTGATTTAATAGCAATTTATAGGGGCATTAAGATTATATAATTAAGTATAATTACAGAAAAATATATCGACAAAAATAAACTGATAATCAAAAAAACATCAGTGATGTAAAACAATAATTTTTTAAAAGTAATAAAAAAAATAAAAACAGACTTTAAAAATATCGAAAAAAAATTAATTTCAGAAAATATATTATAAAAAGAATTATCAAAAATTTAGCTATAAAATGGAAAATGATAAATAAAGCAATGAGGAAAAATCATGATTCAAATTCCTCAAGGCTATAAATCTAATTTATAAAATTAATAGCACTCAAATTTAAACATAAAAAAGGATAAATTGATTTAATTTATTTAGATAAAACTAGGTTTTATTTGAAACCATATATTCTTGATGGAGAGCAGGATAAAGGCATAATAATAACTTGTAAATTTTGTCAAAGTTAAACAGTAAATATTTTGGCATTAATGAATAAAAAAAATGAATTATTTTACGAAAAAGGATAAATTTGTTTGGTGTAGAAAAATTGAAAATGCTCAAAAAATTACTCTATAAAATTTTCAGTATTTTCTTTCTAAAAAACACTATTAACTTTGACTAATAATAGTTTTAGCAATTTTTTTTGCTGAATTTAAAACAAATCTAATATATAATTAATTTGGCATAAAATAGAGTTGTGAGGAAATAACTTAGGCTAGCAAAAATGAAAAATCAAACTAATTAAATTTAGTTAGTGATTTTATTATTTATGCTGCCATCAGGTACAAATTCAATTCACCAGTTACTATTAACATTAACTTGTCATCAAAATCATCCTTATGACGACAGTAAATCTCATTTACAGCTCCATAACCTTTGACTCCCGCGAAAGCGTTTTCAAATATCACCCTAAATAGACTCAACTTTCCCTTTTCTATACTTTTGCTGTTGCGCTTAATTTTTCCCCCTTTGGTTTTTTATGGGGTGGGTATATGGCATTCTGATACTGCTTTTTTCTCCTAAGGATGCTTCTAAAATAGGCTGTAAACCATGAGGCTAATTATATACCTAGCTGCAGTCTATATCAAACAAGATACTATCAAAGGCGAGGTAACATTTCAAGTAGAAGAGAATATAAAATCATTTGTTTTTAGAAGTCAGTAAACGAAGCTTACGGCCTCCTCCAACAGAGCGCTGAGGAGGTTTATCCCTCAATGTTTACTAATATATCTGAGTGAAGGTTAAGAGTAAGCATTGAAATGCTTTACAATTTAATCGGTGTTAATGATCTGAGTAATATATGCTACTTTAAAGTCCCCTTAATATTTAGTACTCAAGCTAGCCAATTTTTTCTTAACTTATTTTACTTTTACTTTATTTCCCAATAACTCTCACGTCAAGTATGATAAATGTTGGTTAAAAATACTTAGTTCTGATTATATATATTTGAATTCAGGAGTAGGGAAGTCATATACAACCTACTTATGAAGTTATTATAAATGAATACGATATAATCTTTAGGTCATAACTTATCTTTTTCGTGATTAATTCGTGATCAAGCCACTACTCTCTAAAGTTTTTTTATTACCTTGATTATTTGTATTTTTTTTATAAATTGGTATAAAATTATCAAAAATTATGTTTATATAGATAGCTCATGATGGAAATAAATAGATATATTTCTCAAGAATTAAATATTAATCCTAAAAATACTAAAAATGCTCTAAAACTTTTAAGCGAAGGAGCAACTATTCCCTTTGTAGCTCGTTATCGAAAAGAATATACTGGTTCCCTGGATGAAACTCAATTGCGGAATATTTGGGATAGATATACTTATCTTCAAGAACTTGAAGAAAGAAAAAAAGTTATATTAAAAGCAATTAGTGAAACTGGTAAACTTACAGAAGAATTAAAGGAAAAAATAGAGTCTTGTTTGCAGAAAACAGAATTAGAAGACCTCTATCTTCCCTACAAGCCAAAGCGCCGAACTAGAGCAACTATTGCTAGAGAAAAAGGTTTAGAACCTTTGGCAGAATTTATCCAATCTCAAAATCATCCTCAAGCAAAAATTATATCTCTTGAACAAGAAGCAGTTAAATATATTGCTGAAGAAAAAGGAGTAAAAAATATAGAAGATGCTATCCAAGGAGCGTCTGATATTCTGGCAGAAGCAGTGGCAGAAAAGGCAGAGTTAAGGAGTTATATTCGAGAATATTTTCTCAACTCTGGTTGTTTTACTTCCAAAATAAAAAATGATTATCCAGAAGGTACGACTAAATTTGAAATGTACCGAAATTTTCGGGTAAATGTTAAAGATATTGCTCCTCATAATATTTTGGCTTTGTTACGAGGAGAAACGGAAGAAGTATTAAGTTTAGATATTGATTTTGACCGAGAATTTATACTATCTTATTTAGCAGATTCAGAAATTCGTACTAGAGTCAAAGAAATCAGAATTTTTTATCAGGAAATGCTTAAAGATGCTTTTAATCGTTTGATGAAAAATTCCCTAATTAATGAAGTAAGAACCCAAAAAAAAGCAGAGGCAGATATTGAGTCAATTAAAACTTTTGAAACTAATCTTAGGGAGTTATTATTATCTCCTCCTGCAGGGATGAAACCAACTTTAGGAATTGACCCAGGATTTAGAACCGGGTGTAAAGTTGCAGTGTTAGATGAAACAGGTAAATTTTTAGAATATCAAGCTATATTTCCCCATCAATCTGTGGCAAAAAAGCAACAAGCTAGTATTACAATTAAAGAGTTAATTCAAAAGTATAAAATTGAACTAATTGCTATTGGTAATGGTACGGCAGGAAGAGAAACAGATGAGTTTATTACTGAGGTAATTTCTACTTTGGAAGAAAAGCCAATAAAAGTTATGGTTAATGAATCTGGAGCTTCGATTTATTCTGCTTCTAAAGTAGCCATAGAAGAATTTCCTGATTTAGATATTACGGTCCGGGGAGCTATTAGTATTGGTAGACGTTTACAAGACCCTTTAGCAGAACTTGTGAAAATTGAACCGAAGTCTATTGGAGTCGGTCAATATCAACATGATGTAGACCAAAAATTGTTGAAAAAAAAGTTAGATGAGACGGTAGAAAGTAGTGTTAATTATGTGGGAGTAGATTTGAATACTGCTTCTAAAGAACTACTAATTTTTGTTTCTGGTATGAGTTCTACAGTGGCAAAAAATTTAGTTAAATATCGGAATGAAAATGGAGCTTTTAAAAGTCGTCAGGAAATTTTACAAGTTTCAAAATTAGGAGCAAAAACTTTTGAACTTTGTGCTGGATTTTTGCGGATTCGTGGTGGTGAAAATCCTTTAGATAATACGGCAGTACATCCAGAAAGTTATTTTGTGGTTGAGGCGATCGCTCAAGATTTAGGAGTGCCAATAAATCAAATTAACCAAATTTATAATAAAATAAAATATGTGGATTTAAAAAAGTATGTTACTGATAAAATTGGGGAACCAACTCTAAAAGATATTATTAGTGAATTAGAAAAACCAGGGCGAGATCCTAGAGCAGAATTTAAGTATGCAAATTTTCGAGAAGGCATTAAATAAATTAGGGATTTAGAAGTAGGAATGGAGTTAGAGGGAATAGTAACTAATGTGGCAAATTTTGGTGCATTTGTTGATGTGGGGGTTCATCAAGATGGATTAGTGCATATTTCTCAATTAGCAGATTATTTTGTTAAAGATACCAAGCAAGTTGTGAAAGTTGGGCAAGTAGTAAAAGTGCGAGTTTTGGAAGTAAATGAAAAGTTGAAACGTATTGGTTTATCTATGAGAAATAGGAAGTAATTAATAATTAATCAGTTATTATAGTTTGGGTTGAGGCAACGAAACCCAACACAAATAATTTATGCCAAAACCTTGTGTCTAAATCTATGTTTATTTATAATAAATAAGTGTTAGAATTAAGCTAAAATTTTCTGTATATTTAATCTGTATATTTAATAAGTTAAATTGATTTCGGTAAAATTAATTAAAAAATGAAAAAATTATCGAGTTCTTAGAGGAAGTAAATTTATCAGATAACCAAGAAATTTTAATATCAATTAAAGAGGTTAATCATTTTTAGTTAGCGTCTTAAAAACTTAGTAAAAAAATAGAATAAGAAGGAATTAATTTTGATAATAATACGTTTAATAAATTAGAAACAAATCACTATGGAGAGAGGTTAATTTATAAATGTAAAGTGTTTGCTAGACACCAAATAACTTGATATAACAATCATATTTATTCTATTAACTTATAGTAATATTTTTATTCCATTAGCTGTTGTATTTCATTTAATGGTAAATCTACTGCTTCAGAGATTTGCTGTGTAGTTAAACCAAATTTAACTAATTTAGAGGCAGTGTTTAGATGTAATTGGCATTTCAATATCTCCAAAATGGTAAAAACCTTCCTTGATTTTGTCAGCAAGACGTAAAGAATTTTCTTCGCTTTCTATTAAGACTACACCGATAATTTCTTTAGCTTCCGCTTCAAGAGAACATCCACTATATTCCCCTCGCTTTTATAACCTAATTATGAGGTCGTCATCAAAGCTTTCGATTATGATACTGTTCATATTCCCTGCTTTTTTAGTTGCTCTATAATTCTCTATTATACTTAATTGCCAAAGTGAAAAATCAATCCTTATTTAAACTTGAATTTCCTATTTCCAATTTACTCAAATTATCTTTATATTAATGTTATCGCCTATATTTTAGTGAGTTACGACTAAGTTCAATTATGACATTTTTATCTGTGAGCAAGTAGTGGTAGAATTATTTAAGCGTAAGGAAAAAATACAAAAAGAAAGTAATGTATCACTGAATCCAAGTTACTGACTGTCGAAGAAATTCGAGAATAGTTAGAACAAAGGTCTATTTTTTAGCTAATAATTAATGAATATTGTTATTAATTCTAATTTACTAATAGCTCTTGTGAATAACGATCCTCGTAGTGAAATTGTTCACCAACAATTTGATAATTGGATAAGTCAAGAAGTTAAGATATATACTCCTAATGTTGCTATAAAATTTCTATCATAATTTAACTTTCTAAATCCTCAACTAACTTAGGCACTCCCGCAGTTAATACTTCACATCCTTCTGCAGTAACCAAAACATCATCCTCAATTCTTACTCCAATTCCACGCCAACGATCATATATTTCCGGTTGACCTTCAGCAGGTTTAATATTAAGACCAATATAAATACCAGGTTCCACAGTCAAAACTTGTCCTGGTTGTAAAATTTGAGGTTCTTCTCCCCACTGATAAACACCTACATCATGAACATCTAAACCCAACCAATGTCCGGTTTTATGCATATAAAAAGGCCTATATTTTTCCTTTTCAATTATTTCATCAATATTACCTTTTAACATTCCTAAATCTATCAATCCTTCCACTAAAACTCGCACTGCTGTCTCGTGAATTTGCTTATAAGGATTTCCTGGTTTTACTTGTTCAATTGCCGCTAACTGTGCCCTTAAAACTAACTCATAAATAATCTTTTGTTCTGGGGTAAATTTCCCACTTATGGGAAAAGTTCGAGTAATATCAGAATTATAATAATTGTAAGCAGCTCCAGCATCAATTAATAACAAATCATTTTCTTGCATTTGTCGATTATTTTCTATATAATGAAGAATGCAAGAATTAGCACCAGAAGCAACAATAGAAGGATAAGCAGGAGTAGCTCCATGACGAGAAAATATATACTCCATTTCCGCTTGAATTTGATATTCAAACTGACCTGCTTGAGCAAACTTGAGCGCATAATTATGAGCATTAACAGCAATATCAGCAGCTTTTTGCATTTGTTCTAATTCCTTAGCACTTTTAACAAGACGCATTGGGTGTAAAATTGTCCCTGCATCTTGAATTGCTATTGGACCAGTGCCAGATTTCGGATAGACTCGCATTAAATTTTGCCAATGTTTAAATACTGTTTCATTAAAGTTGCGATCGCGTCCCAAACGATAATAAATTTTATCAGCCTTTTTCAAATATTCAGGCAACTTTTTATTCAGTTCATTAATAGAAAAAGCTGCATCAGCACCATACTTTTCCTTAGCAACTTCCACTCCAGCACGATAACCAGTCCAAGTTTCTTTTAATTGGTCTTTTGGTTGTACAAACAGAACAAATTTATGCTTTTCATGGTGTGGTGCAATAACTGCCACAGCTTCCGGTTCATTAAAACCTGTTAAATAAAAAAAATCGCTATCTTGACGATAAGCATATTCTACATCATTGTGCATTACAGCCATTGGCGCACTTCTAAATATAGCCGTACCATTGCCAATTTTTGTTATTAATTGTTTGCGTCGTTGTTTATATTCTGTTGAAATTGCCATGTTTGATTAATTTAAGCTTGTCTCATTAATTATAGAATATCTGTAGTATTTTATCATGTAAAACATATTTTAATAAGGTAGAAGGCAGCCATGCTGAAGGCAGAAGGAAAAATTGCTTATGGATTCCAACCCCAGACAATTTTATGTACTATTATTATAGACGATTACCACAATTAATACTTTAGATTTCTACTAGCTAAACTTAGTTATCTGATTATATTTAGTTCAAAAAATAATCACACTTTGTTAGTTATTTAAACTAGAACTAAAAAGCAATTAAAACCACTACCAATTGAAATATTAAATCAAAAAATATTAATGGCCTAGTTCATAATAAATATTTGTGTATAACATAATTTTTACCGATGAAAATAGAATCTTCAGCCTGGAATCATCAAACTCAATATTCAGCACAACAGCGTAAATTATTAGGTGTTCATTATACCCCTGATAACCTGATTGATTATATTGTTAGTCACACCCTATTCTCTTATTTGGACAAAAACAAATTCACGCCGTTGGACAAAATCAAAATACTCGATCCAGCTTGTGGTTCTGGGTTATTTCTGCTCAAAGCCTTTGATTTACTTTGTTCATTGTGGCAAAAGCAGTTTGGACAACTAAAACCTCAAGATATTCGCCATATTTTAGAAAATAATTTGTATGGTGTTGATATTGAAAATAATGCTGTACATGAAGCTAAAAAACAACTCAAAAATAAAGCAAACTTACTGGGGGTTAAAGAGGTAAATATCCCAATTTTTCAAGGTGATGCTTTACTTCATTCCTTTACCGATTATCAAATTAATTTGCTATTCTCAAATCCTAAGATATTTAATTGGCAAGAAAACTTTCCTAAAGTCTTTGCAGAAGGTGGATTTGATTGTATAATTGGCAATCCTCCTTATATTCGGATTCAAAATTTACAACCAAAAGAACGTCGAAATCACTACATTGAAAGATATCAAACGGCTCGTGGACACTTTGATATAGCCGGATTATTTATTGAATTGGGGCATTATTTACTCAAGCCACAAGGTCAATTAAGTTATATTATCTCTAATAAGCTGTTAACAACTCAAGGAGCAAAAGCATTAAGAACTTATATTTTCAAACATTATAGTCTGATTGAAATTATCGATCTTGGGGATACTAAATTATTTGAAGCTGCAATTTTACCTACGATATTAATTTTGGAAAAACAAATTCCTGCTTCAGATTATTTTCTTTACACCTCCATTCAACAAATGAGAAAACCAGCCACTAACTATCTAAAAGTTGAGAATTTATTCGAGTTATTAAACCAACAACCTCATTGTGAATTTATCCAGTGGCAACAACGCTACTTTCAGGTTAAACAATTCAAAACCGCTTTACCAAAAATAAATCAATCTATATGGACATTTCATACTACTAGAGAACAAAAACTTATTGAAAAACTGAAACAAAATACATTTTGCACCTTAGCTGATATTAGTCACAAAATCAGTGTAGGAATTAAAACAACGGCTGATAATGTTTTTATCAAACCTATGACCTTTGATTTTATTAATAATCTCCATTTAGAGTCAACAGTAATTTTTCCACTTTTGGAAAGCCATAATGTTTGTAAATAGTATTGTGACTGGCAGGAAAAAAGCGATCTCTATGTTTTATATCCTTACAAATATCAAAACAATAAACTTTTACCCATTAACTTAAATTTATATCCAAATACTCAACAATATTTACTGTCTCATCAAAAACAACTAGAAGCGCGTATTTATATCAAAAAAACTGGACGACAATGGTACGAGATTTGGGTACATCAATCACCCACCGATTTTCAACATCTTAAGATTGTTACACCAGACATTTCAACTCACAATTGTTTTGCTATAGATAACAAGGGATTATTTGTTAATGGCACTTGTTTTTATATTTTGCTAAAAGAAGAGTCACTTGAACATTACTTGCTGATATTATCTTTATTAAATTCTAAGGTTTTGGAATTTTTTCATAAAGTAACCAGTGGTAATAAACTTTATTCTAAAAGGTTTCGCTATTGGGCATCTTATTTAAGATCTTATCCCATACCTAACTTTAGACAAGCAAAGTCGCTAGCTACTGTCAATCAATTGATAGAAAATACCCGCCTAATTTTACAATCTACCGATCAAAAAGAACAACAAATTCTTGAAAAAAATAACGATCAACTCATTTATAACTGGTTTGATTTAGTCGATGATGATATTCAGCAAATAGAACAAATTTTACTTTTAAACAAGCCATAAGGTATCACAATATGGAAAGAGAAAAACTCTTACAATCAGCTTTGAGAAAAAAGAAATTAATTTACCAAAAGGATTTGGAGGATGGTAATGTATTAGCAATTCAACCTGCCTTAGACACTTCTCTTTTCTACACAATAGAAGAAATAGCGATTTTGATAGAAAGACTAATGGAAATAGACTCACCAAGAGATAGTAATGGTAGACTTTTAGAAGTTCGACCAAAAGGGAATTGGTTTGAATTTGAGGTAGCTAAATGCTTGGGATAAATTATCCACCTTCATCTGGTTTATTTCCTGATATTCGTCATCAAGCTTTGGAAATCAAGCATCATACTGGTAAAAGTATTACTGTTGATTTTGGTCGTCATCATCCCGGTTCTGAGGAGATTATTAATGAAACTTGGAATCAAAAATTACAGATTAAAGTTAATCAGGTACGTTATCTTATTGCTTTAGCACCACCACCAACTTATAAAGTAAGCACACTTATTCTTCTAACTGAGTCTGAAATCATGGATGTTTTCGGAGTTTCTCCAAAAGCAACTATCAAATATCAAATGGGAATATCAAAAAAATGGTGTGAAGAGCATCAAGGGAAAATGTTGGTAGGACAGTCAATTTGGTTATAGTCGTTGGCTTACATTTATAGCGCTGTGCGCAGGCAAAAGCTCATCTGGCAACAGGGGGAATCAATTGACGATAATATAAGACTTTTAGCTATTTGGCCTTTCCAGAAATTTGTAAATATACCAGCGCTCATTGCTATATCGGATATCCAATGTTTCAAACGGAAACTAGATATCAAAGGCCGAACACAACTGGAGAGTTCGACCTTTGAGATACTAATTAGTTATTTCAGAGAAGGTATAATCAATTCTTCCTAGAACTAATCTCAATCATCTCTGATTTACCAAATAAAAGTATATTAGAGAACAGGAACATAACGGTCTTTTTCTGGAACATTAGTATATTCAGCCACAATTTGCCGGAATTCGTCACCATCAATAGTCTCTTTTTCAATTAACAAATCAACCAAACGATCTATAACAATCCGGTTATCCTGCATCATATCACAAGCATTTTCATAGCAATGTTCTACAATAGTGCGGACTTGAGAATCAATACGAGAAGCAATTTCATCAGAATATTCTGAACGAGTCATTAAATCTCGACCCAAGAACACCTCACTTTGTTGAGTTTCCAGAGACATCAGGCCTAAATCAGACATACCGTAACGAGTTACCATTTGACGTGCCATCCCTGTAACTTGTTGAAGGTCATTACTAGCACCAGTTGTCACCTCAGCATCCCCAAAAATGACTTTCTCAGCAGCGCGACCACCAAGAGCACCAGTAATGCGAGCCAAGATTTGTGATCTAGAGATTAAACCTTGATCTTCATTAGGCATAAACCAGGTAAGACCACGAGCTTGACCACGAGGCACCAAAGTCACTTTTTGCACAGGATCATGTTCTTTAAGTAAAGTACCAACAATAGCATGACCAACTTCATGATAAGCAATAAGTCGCTTGCTCTTACCATCCATGAGCGGGGTACCTTCCATACCTGCAACCACTCTGTCTACAGCATCATTAATTTCTAGCATAGTAATTGCTTCTTTACGACGACGAGCAGTCAGAATAGCAGCTTCATTCAATAGGTTAGCTAAATCTGCACCTGTAAAACCAGGAGTCCGACGAGCGATCGCCTCTAGAGATATTTCGCTACTTAACTTCTTATCACGAGCATGAACATCTAGAATTGATAAACGACCCTTAATATCAGGAGCATCAACAGTAACTTGACGGTCAAATCTACCAGGGCGTAACAATGCAGAGTCTAAAACATCAGGTCGGTTAGTAGCAGCAATAATAATAATTCCACTATTACCCTCAAAACCATCCATTTCAGTTAGTAGTTGGTTAAGAGTTTGCTCTCGTTCGTCATTGCCCCCACCAATACCAGCACCCCGTTGTCTACCAACCGCATCAATTTCATCAATAAAGATAATACAAGGAGCATTTTCCTTAGCCTTTTTGAAAAGATCCCGTACACGGGAAGCACCGACACCAACAAACATTTCCACAAATTCCGAACCAGAAATACTGAAGAATGGTACACCAGCTTCACCAGCGATGGCCTTAGCCAACAAAGTTTTACCAGTTCCAGGAGGACCAACTAAAAGCACACCTTTGGGAATACGCGCTCCTACAGCCGTAAATCTTTCTGGTTTTTTCAAGAAAGTCACAACCTCTTGTAACTCTTCTTTGGCCTCATCAACCCCAGCCACATCATCAAACAAAACACCTGTTTTGGCCTCCATTGAGAAACGAGCTTTTGACTTACCAAAGTTCATTGCTTGTCCAGGGCCACCAGGTACATTACTAGAACGACGGAATAGGAAGAACAGACCAACAATTAATAAAATTGGGAAAATCAAATTTCCTAATAAACCCCACACTGCCCCTTCATTCCGTGGAGGGTGGCTGTCAAAGTTAATATTTGCTTCTCGCAGACGAGAAATTAGGCTTGGGGAATTAACAGGTAAATCTACTCGTAATCTTTGTACTCGATTATCTAATTCTGGATCTACTGCTTCTACAATAGCTGTACGACCATTATCATAAAGGTCTACACTGGTGACTCTATCCGCTTGTAAATAATCTAAAAATCGACCATAGCTCATGCGGGTACTTGCAGTGTTACTACCCATATTGACTTGTGTCTGACCAAATGTCCCTTGCCAAAGAAAAAAACCAATGACCAAAGCTGGTATAGTCCAAAGTACAATTGTTCTCCAAGAAATTTTCATCAAAAAATGTCCTTTTTTAGTAAAATTACGTATCTTAAGTAGGCCTTGTAATTTTTAAGATTTAATAATCTTAACTAAATTTAACTTAACAATAGACATTAGGGCAACTTTTTGGCCTCTAGTTGCAAATAGTGTTGATTCAAAGCATCATTAGTAAAACGAATTTAATATTTGGTAGAGGTAAGTAGGGCCTACGTATCTTGTCAACAAACTCTGGTTGATGACATTTGTTGAAAATAGAATTTCCAACTATGGTGTTTATTTAATTTGAAAAAGTAATATGTATATATAGAAATTAGCTAATTATATGGGTTTGCCCTGTAGAGTTTGTTAAAGCATGGAATTTAGAATCAATAGACAGTAAAAAAGTCCCGTATCAATATTGGCCCTTAGATTCAAACCCTAATCAATGCTAAACATCCTAAGTCACTGTTGGAATTCAACCCACAAGCCTAAGCCTTTTAGAAAAAACGGAGGGACTATCTTAAAATAGCTTATCTACTCTATTCTATAAATTAGACCCTGACTTATACTCTTTGGTGAGAAGGTATAGAGCTATGGACAACTCAAAAGTTAAAAGTCAAAAGTTAAAAGTAATCTCAGAAATTGAGTTTTTGGATGTACCAATATCCACCTCCTAAATCTCTCCACCTGTAGTCCAATAACAGTAAATACTATTAGTTTAATAGAGAAAATAGGTTTAGACCCAAATTAAATGTGTAGGAATATTTTAAAGAGTTTCCAAAGCATATTTCTGTGGCCAACAAGGGAAGAAAAGCCAAAAAGATAATTACTCTTTTCGGGTAGTAGTAGTTTGCCCCTTCCAGTTATCACCTTGTTAGTACCTTATGCTGAAAATCAGAACCAAGAAAAACCCATAGTGAAGTTTTTTCCCGAACCACCTGAAAAGGGGAAGCTATTGACCTTACTTTTTGGTCACCAAACCCCTACAATTAATCCCTATAACTTTAGTCGGAAGACTGGAAATTAAGCTTGTGAAAAGGAAGAGGATAACCTCCCTGGTTGAAACAAGAAACAAACGTGACCCACCCTTGAAAAGGTCAAATGTATATTGTTAATAAACCTAGGTAAATTATTAATAAATCCTAGTTTATTCAGCTTGTTGATAATATACTTTCTACTTATAGTGTTTATTGGATTTTCAAAATACTATATATGGAAATCAGCAAATAGAACTCTTAATAACGGTAATATTTTTATTTAAGAACTTTAATGAGGTAATACTACCATTATGGTAATTAAACAGCCAGCAGCAGCAGCAATGCTGACCCAAAAACCATCTAATATTAATAAAAAAGCTATTCTTAGTGCAGACCTAGGACGAACAGCTACCAAAGCTTGTGTCAGTCGAACCCAAAATGGCGTAGTTTTTATTCCGTCCAATGTCAAACAATTGAGTGTAGATCAGGTCAGAGCAGGCAATTTTGAGTCTAAACCTACAGATCCATTATTAGATATGTGGTTGGAATATCAAGGTTATGGATATGCTGTAGGTCAACTAGCTGCTGACTTTGGAGCTAATCTATTTGGTGATGAACGATCTTTTGCCAAGTCTAAAATTGAAGATGCTTTAGTTAAAGTTTTGGCCTGTGCTGGCTATTTTCAGCTCAAAGGAGAATTTTCGGTTGTTATAGGTTTACCATTCTATAACCAAGAACAATTTGAAAAGGAAAAAGCACAAATTATTAGCCAATTAGAATCTCCTCATCAAATGTTTTATCGAGGTGGTGAAGAAGTAGAAATTAGAATTAACAAGGTTTGGGTCATGCCAGAAGGATATGGTAGTTTACTATGGACTGAGGCTAATCATGGCAAAGAATTTCAACCACAATTACCTAAACTATCTCTTGCTATTGTTGATATTGGCCATCAAACCACTGATTTCTTGATGGTAGATCGATTCCGGTTTGCCAGAGCAGCCTCTAAGAGTGAACCTTTTGCTATGAGCCAATTTTATGAAGATGTAGCTAGTAAGATTGAAGGGGCAGACTCTCAATCTTTGTATTTATTAGAAGCAGTCCACAAACCTGAAGGTCAGCGTTCCTATCGTCCCAAAGGAGCTACAAAACCTATTAATCTTGATGGTATTATACCTGAGCTGCGTAAAGTTTTTGCTGCTAAACTTTGTGACCGTTTAATTAAGTGGATACCAGAAAGGGTAAGCGATGTTATTCTCACTGGTGGTGGGGCAGATTTTTTCCGGGAAGATTTGGAAAAGCTACTTCAAGAAGCAGGTCTCAAGTCTCACCTGGCTCAACCACCAAGAGAAGCCAATGCTCTGGGGCAATATATTTATGGAGAAGCTCAACTAGCTATATCTAAGTAAGTTGTTACTAAAAAATTGGGTTTAAAGTTTCCCCTTTTTAGGGAACTTTTTACCTATAATTAGATAAATCTAAAAGGTAATCAACCCTTATAAAAATCCAGGTTGTTAAACTTAATAGATATACATTGAATTACTCGTTTTATCTAAAAGATTGACGGTAAATGTCTCAAATTAATATGTAGTTATTTCTTTATCTGAAAGTCAGAAATAATGGGGGAAAAGTAGAAAATAAATTTTATTTTTCCCCTATAGAAGGATAAAGTAAAGTTTAATCTGGGATTACAAACTGAATTCTTATTGTTAGTAGCTAAGAAGTTTTTTAAACAATATTTACGAAAATACTTGATATTGTGATAAGTTTTAAGTTAATTAAAGTGTGACCTGATGCTGTGGGAAAAAATCAGAAAAAAGAAGTCTTTTTTACCGAAGAGGCAGCAGATAAGAAGTTATGGGCAGCTATTGAAAAAGAGTTCAATGTTCACAAATACCAAACTTTTAGTAATCTCTGTAAGCAAGCTCTATGGCAGTTTTTGTATGGATCTTCGTCTACGGAGTTAGCTCAACCTGTATCAAGTTTGCAAAGTCTAGAACAGAAAATTTCTGAGTTGGAAAAAAAATTGACTGCTAGTGAACAAAATGAATACAATCAGATAAATCAATTAAATGATTTTAAAAAATACTTGAGTCAAATGAATGAACAATTGACTCAAATGCAATCATCTTTTGACTCTAAACATCTTGAAACTTTGGAGGTTTTCAAGAAAGAATTACCAAAAATTGAAGCTGCTATTAATAAAGTAGAGGTATCTATTGTTAAACCTAATCAAGAGTCAGAATTAACCACTACTACAACAAACCAAGTAGAAGAAGATATACCTGTTGAACAACCAATAACAGAATCTGACCCCTTGTTAAAGCGCTTATCTTCTCTAATAGAAGATTTCTAACAAAAAAAATAATTAGTGATTACTTTAGAAAAAATAGTGGGATTAACTAAAAGGCTTTTTTTAGTAGGAAAAATTGACTCGAACATCAAGAATTAACAATAAAGTAGAAATAATTTAGATATTTTTCATAGCTATTTAAGCACTATACATTTAGGATTTAGATATTAGTAAATCCCGTTTCCGTTTTTGCCTGTCGCCGATATGAAAAGCTCTGCTAAATGAATGTGTACATTTCCCTAAGGAAGCTTACATGAATGATTACTTTGAACTTTTGAGTAGCCTGTCGGGCCATACTTACTTATTGAGAGAAGTTATTGAGGGGATAATATTAAGTAGGTAGGCACAGCAATTGCTTAATTATATTAAATTTTGTCAATTAACCCTAAGCTCCTCTAGACAGTTGACTTGAGAGGAAATTTATATTTTGTTATATGGCGACAAATTTGAATGCCTATCTACTTATACTTTAATTAGTACAAATACATTTCCTTGGTTGCCTCTGCCAATGCGTAAGTTTTCATCTAAATATGTAATATCTAACCATCCCTTTTGTTCGCGATTTTGTATATTAAAATCAATAGCAGTAAATTTTTTTCCTGATTCTATTTCCGAAATTAATTTGTTAGGTGATTGATAACCAATCAAGCTTTGCAAACCTAAAATTGAACGATTAAATTTAACATTTACTCGTTTTTCACAAACAGGTTTGAACTGAGCAACAACACTTACAATTCCTTCTAAAAATGGTTTACCATATACTTCAGCAATATTATATATTGCTTGATCTTGAAGTCGAATACATTGATAAATTTCACCTAGTTTCAGGAGAGGAAAGTTGTCAATTCGTAGTAATTCTTGGCTAGTAGTATAAAGTAACCTCCAGTTACCATTCAATAATTCTTTTTTTTCCAATGGGTGGGGATGAGGATTCTTTTCTTCTAACTGAGCGATCGCCCCCAAAATTTCTTCGTGATCATTTTTACTTGCTAGTAAACCACGATTTTTCCCTGTAAGTATTTCAATTAATTGAGATTTTTCTATCATAATTCCTGTTTATTGTCAATATTGCTTGAATTCTAAGATGACAATACTTGTAAGTAGTCGTGCAATATTTAATTATACATCTATACAAGTTAAATTATTGGCCTTCTTGTGAGTTTAAATCGTTAGGGTCAGGTGAAAAAACTGAAAGCATTTTCACCACGGAACTTTCACTTTTTTTTGTGTGAAAAATGTACAATCTTTTGGCACAAGTTGGCTTAAAGTTGATGATTTTAATCTATTAAGGGGAGAAACATTGATTAATTCCCATTTATCAGTGCCTCTATGCTTCAACTTGAACGTGCCGATCTGTCCCCTATTCTCACACATAAAATTTATTCAGTAAGTCCTAATTAGAATAGGTAAATAATAGTGCAACGGCACTTCGCAATTTGCGCATTAGTTATGATAATGTTTACAACAGTTAATTGTCACTGGAAACCTTTGAATTTATGACTCCTGACTCTAGGGCCATAACTACTACAATTTGGATGATAACTCAAATTGGGTTGCTATATCTATCAATAAAGTCTATATCTATTTACTATTTATAAGTGAAAAAAATTTATCAAATATTTTTTGATTATCCGGGTATTAGGCATTTTTAAAGATATTCTTAACTGTGGTAAAAAAATTGCATTAGCTCACTACCACCGATTAATTTGAATCTAAATAAAACTAATACTAAATCTCAAAAGTATTGCCACATATTCTGGAAAATAGATAGAGACATTGTATTGAACAGACTTAAGTCTTAGGGTTGGACTTAATAAAATATCTTTTATTGGAAACTAATAGTTAAAAACATTACTGAAGCTTAACTGAATTACTTAATAACTGGAGTATTGAAAAAGTATCCCATTATTTTTAGGAATTGGTCTAATGCTAAGGGTGATAAATATTTGCTACAAATGACTAAGCTATTTATTAAAAGTCAGGAGTTGTCCCAAGCCCCTCAGACTTTTAGCTCACATAAGGTAGGGAGGTTATATCCAGAAGATTTAGGTCAAACCGAAGTTGCAGTAAATTTTGGAGGAGGGGGGAAATGATATAAATACAGCACTTCTTACTGCTATGAGGAACACAATTAGCGAGCAGGATGACTGCACCACAAGAGTTTTACTATTCACGCTTTGTAAATCATTTATCTGAAATATGCTCTGTTTGTATTAAATGAATTAAATCTGCTTTATTTAAGCATCTGTTAGGGTCTTAGTGAGGCATAACTTTTGACTTACCCATAGTGACAGTATGTAGCTCAGTACATTATGCTATATTATGCCAAAACTTTATCCCAAAACTGAACTAATAAATAAGGCGCAGTACTTCTGTTTAGGCATATTAAATAAATACAGGAAAAATATTTATATATATTATTCTCTAGAGAATTTATTGCCAAATCTCTTAAAATCCAAGATACCGGGTCAAACAGAGCAGCTAAATTTAAAATATTGGGATACGTTTACTAAAATTCCTTAACTGAGGATATATGGAAGAAAAACAACAAACAAACATTATACCACAAACTGCAGAGTCACAAACTAACTCAGTAGAAGAAACAGTGGCACCACCTGTAGGACCATCAACTACTACACCACAGGAAACAGTAACACAATTTCGAGTGCCAGAAACTAGTACTACAGTTGAGAACACAGAAGTGTCAGAAACTACTACAGTTGAGAACACAGAAGTGTCAGAAACTACTAGAGTTCAGGACACAGTGGTGCAACCTGTAGTACTTCCAACTACTACAGCAAAAGAAATAGGACTGCCACAAACTACTGCAGAAGAGGAAATACTAGTACCAAAACCTTTAGCTTCAACAAGTATTGCAGAAGAAATAGCAGGAAAAGCAGTTACAGTTCAGGATACAGAAGTGTCAGAAACTACTACAGTTGAGAAAACAGAAGTGTCAGAAACTACTAGAGTTCAGGACACAGTGGTGCAGCCTGTAGTACTTCCAACTACTACAGCAAAAGAAATAGGACTGCCACAAACTACTGCAGAAGAGGAAATACTAGTACCAAAACCTTTAGCTTCAACAAGTATTGCAGAAGAAATAGCAGGAAAAGCAGTTACAGTTCAGGACACAGTGGTGCAACCTGTAGTACTTCCAACTACCACAGCAAAAGAAATAGGACTGCCACAAACTACTGTAGAAGAGGAAATACTAGTACCAAAACCTTTAGCTTCAACAAGTATTGCAGAAGAAATAGCAGGAAAAACAGTAGGAAAAGAAGCAGTAACTATTAGCCGTAGAAATAATCAACCCCAGTCAGAACCAATATTATTGTATAATCCATCTTTGCGCCTCATACCTCGGCATGAACCAGCAGATGTAATTTCTACTCAACGGGATTCATCTCTTATTGATTGGTTGGAAGCATCGGGCAAGATGTTGCCTAGAGACCCTTCTGAATTAGAAAAATATACAGAAGAGGAAGAAGAAATATCAGAATTGATAGCTGTAGATGATAATTTTCATGATGATGAAATTTTGGATGAAAATGCAGATGACTCAGGTGACTAAAGATTTTTAATTACTAAAAAGCTATTCACCTATTAGCTAAACTTAACAGTTATGCATTAAATTTTAAGTTTGAAAAAGTGTGTGTTGAGGAGTGTTTTTATGCAAAATAAACTAACTTTTGGTAAGTCTTTCACCATTACGGGAAAAAATTTATTATTGGTTCTGAGTTTAGGGTTAAGCTGCTTTGCCTTGATTCTAGATGGTATGGCTAATAGGATTTTTAGTATCGGATCTCTTACTTTTCCACTCATTCTTTGTGGCCTAGTAACTATAAGTTTAGGCTACTGGGTTATACCTATACTAAAAAAGCTAAAAGCTGGACAAATAATCAGGGAAGATGGCCCGAAAGCCCACTTACAAAAAGCTGGGACTCCAACAATGGGAGGTATATTTTTTGTACCAGTGGCAGTAGCGATCGCTCTGGTATTATCTAGATTTCAGCCAGATGTAATAGGGGTATCTTTCCTTACTTTGGCTTATGGGTTTATTGGTTGGCTAGATGATTGGCAAATTTTGCAACGCAGGACAAATAAAGGAATATCCCCGAAAATAAAACTGGCTTTGCAGATTGGTTTTGCTATTCTATTCTGTGGGTGGCTAGCATGGAGTCAGCCTAGTACGATTACTAATATTGTTTTACCTTTTGGTCTACAATTATCTTTGGGATTGCTATTTTGGCCTCTGGCAGGTTTTGTTTTAGTTGCTGAAAGTAATGCTACAAATCTTACTGATGGCGTAGATGGATTAATGGGGGGTTTAGGGGCAATCACTTTTTTTGGATTAGGAGCTTATTTAGCCCCTACCTCTTTAGAATTAATGATTTTCTGTGCTTGTATGAGTGGTAGTTGTCTGGGTTTTGTTGCTCATAATCGTAATCCTGCTAAAGTGTTTATGGGTGATACGGGTTCCTTAGCTTTGGGTGGTGGTTTAGCAGCAGTTGCTTTGCTGACTAATACTCTGTGGGTACTTTTTATTGTTAGTGGAATTTTCTTAATTGAAACTCTTTCTGTTATTGTTCAAGTGAGTTATTATAAAGCAACAAAAAAACATGATGGAGCAGGCAAACGATTATTTAAAATGGCTCCTTTTCATCATCATTTGGAGCTATCAGGTTGGTTGGAAACTCAAGTGGTAGGAACTTTTTACTTAGTTAGTTTAATTTTAGTTAGCTTCTGCTTATTATATTAGTAATTGAAAGACTGAAAATGTTGGTTTCTGTAGTTATACCAATTTATAATGGTGAGAAAGATTTACCAGACTTGATAGAATGTCTACGATCGCAAACCTACACTCTTGAGCAAGTAGAATATTTATTAGTAGATAACAATAGTAGCGATCATAGTAGTTCCATTATTCAAGCAGCAGCAGAGTCAAAGGCAAATACAATTCGCCCACTGCAAGAAAATCAGATTCAAAGTTCTTATGCTGCTCGTAATGCTGGTATTCGGGCAGCTAATAGCGAAATAATTGCTTTTACTGATGCTGACTGTCGTCCTCAACCTCAATGGTTAGAAAATTTAATTCAGCCATTTTCTGACCCTAATGTTGGTATTGTAGTAGGAGAAGTAATTTCTTTGCCTGGTAAAAGTTTATTAGAAAAATATGCAGATAAACAAGAGATTCTCTCCCAAAAATATACTTTAGCTCATCCATTTTGCCCTTATGGTCAAACTGCTAATTTAGCTATTAGAAAGCAAGTATTTTTAGAAGTAGGATTATTTCGTTCTTACTTAACAACAGGTGGAGATGCTGATATTTGTTGGCGGATTTTACGAGAAACATCTTATCAGTTTAAATTTGTAGAAAATGCGATAGTTAGACATCGACATCGTTCAACATGGAAGGATTTACAAAGTCAATGGCGCAGGTATGGAAAGTCAAATAAATATTTGCATGAACTGTACGGTGTTGATTTAATGAGAGAGTTGAAAACTAAAGAATATTTGTATCGTTTGAGCAGATGGTTATTAAAAGAATTACCGTTAACAACGGTGAAAATTATATCAGGTAAAGCCGAATTAGTGGAGTTATTTAATACTCCTATTGGTTTGCTAAATGGTAGGGCAAGAATTATCGGTCAAAAAGAAGCAAGATTACCAGATAAAGCGCGACGAATTGATAGGTTTTAGTTAGGTATATATCAGCATTTATTGGATTGTGCTGCATAAAGAGCTGTTAGCTATTAGTTATTAATTCATGATCACATAATTCAGGAGGAATTAGTCTCTAAAGAAAATTAAAAGTTATAAATAAAAATGTCATTAGTTAATCTGAGAGTTATTTTTTTTAAAAGATGATATCTGAATACTTGCAATTCAATTTTTCAAAAAATTATTGATAAATTTAGCACGGTCGCTTTTTTCATAATTTAGGTGAGCAATCGCTTATTTTATTGCTGATATGTAGATTTTTTTATTCATATAAAACCATGGATAAAAAAAGAATATGTTTGAATAATTTAGTTGGCAAAAATAGTTAAAGTTAGATATATATAGCACTATGTATTTTAGCTAAGGCAATTAATTTGGATTGTAAAGGGATAGTTTTGCAGACATCGGGGCAATAATGAAATTCCCTAAAAGTACTTTTTTATTGGTATATTTGTTATCATAGAATTGTTTCAGGCTAGAAAATGATAATAACATATCTTTCTACTAAATACTAACTACTAACTAATATAAATGATACAAGTATTTGTAGTAAAATAAGTATTTGTGGCAAATATTTATCACCGTTACTATAATATTAATTTAGCTAAATTAATAATAAAAAAATATCTTCTTTTTCAAAAAAATTCATAAACTATTTATAATACCTTATCCAGATTATGAAAATATAAAATAGCCTGAACTAAATCATTTAATACCATTGATTGGTCAAAAAAAATATACATTTTCCTGAGCAGTAAATTAGAAAAGTACATCATTATAGGAATAAGTAAACATAATAATAATTAACATTAATTTGACTAAAAATAGTCAAAATATTATTGATTTTATCTCAATTCTTTAATAGTATTATTAGTAGAATTAAATATTGTAGGAATTTGGTTATTTTAATTATTAGTTATTAGTTATCAGTACCGAGCATCCCTCAGCATTGGGATTTAAATACTTTCTTCCCTAACCTTGAAAGGGAAGGGTTGAGACTTTATTTTTTAGTTACCAAATCCCTACAAAACTTATAGTTTTAGCAAAGCTAATAGTAGAATATTTCAAATATGAAGTAACTGGATTTAATAGAAGTATCCTAATTATTATTCAAGATTTTACAATCTTGAAAAATTTATCAACTAAAGAACCAATAGATTGCCCTAACTGTTTCTTTAAACGCCATCTTTGAAAAGCATTTTCATAGTTTTCTCCTTCAATTTGAAAAGTTTTCCAAACATCCAAAGCCAACCATAATCCCCACAATAATAAAATTGGTAAAGACCAAGAAAAAGTATGAGAAGTTACTAAATTAAGCAATAATAAAAATGAATTAACAATACCGTATTTAATAGCACCTTGCTTTAATTTTTCTCGGCGAACTTGATTAAAAATTTGTTTTTCCTGAAACTCTCCCCGTTGGGAAAGCCATTCCTGCTCTGCTACTGCTAATTCTTCAGGAGAAACACCCATCTCTTGAGCAATTTCTAATAGTTGTACTTTTGTAAATTCTCCTCCTTCAGAACGATTGACTAAGGCAAGCTGGAGAATTTGTTGAACATCATCTTGAGCATAAGTTTGAGTAATTTCATTTTGTGGATTTGTCATTTCAGTTATTAGTTATCAGTTATCAGTAATATCAGTAATAGGAAGGCAATAAAATCTAGAATTTTCTTTTTTTTTATCCTCTTGAAAGAGGAAGCTATTTACCTTAGTTTATTGACCATAAATCTAATACATAAATTTTAAGCTTAGGGCTTGTTGATTAAGTATCAAAGTATTGACTGATATTGGTTAATACCTTTTTGGAGTCGAACAAAAGTCGCTAGTGTTTAGTCCACAGAGCTAAAAAAATTAGCATTTTTGGCCTTCTTATCCCAGAGGGTCACAAGGGACAAATATATCCGACTACCTCCTCTATAGATTCCCCTCTCCTCTATGGGGAGATTGCATATAATGTTTCTATAGCTTAACTTTTCAGGATTCAGGTTAGCTGCTTAAAAAGACAAAGAAGAGCAAACTCGGGCTTAGGACTTACTGATTAACTCAAAGCATTTATTTGTCAATGCTTTAGGCTTTTTTGTCGAAAAAAGTACCAAAAAGCTCATTCATAGAATGTATTTTGGGCTTACTAAAAAGAGGGCAGTAAGGGACAAAGATATCCGGCTATTTCCTTTGCATTTCTCATTTCACCTAACTACTCCCTAGACCTAAAAAAAACCTAGAAAGCAAAGCCTGATTATTTATATAATAATTAGCAATTTAAAAATTGGCGAGATGCAAATTTTGGATTTTAGGGAATAGGAAAGAGAAAAAGATACTTGACCTCATTAATATAATAATTCCTACAAGCTATTTAGTATTTCAATCATATATCCAATTTTTTTCGAATCCAACAGACAATAGGGAAGATAAAAGCTAAGTGATTCTTAGTGTACCCTGGTTTACAATCAATACTAGGGAATAAAAATGGAGTATCCCTACTTATTAAGAGGAGATATTTAGATGAAATGTTGTCTGTTATTAACTGTGAAAAATTAATATTTATCTAAAATGAGAAGATAAGTACCTCAGCAAAATTATTGACCTATTTTGATTATCTGTGCTTTTGGGAAAGCAAATAGTTTATCTTATATAAATGTGTAATTAATTTAATACGACCATCTATTCACTATCGAGAGTTAAATTTCCTTGAGAAATACCATGGATGGGAGCTCTTAATATATATAGATAATTAACTGATTAAGGGATATGTTAGAATGACTAATAAACTTAAATTATTTGATTAAAGGAAATATGAGTGATTATGGGTAAGCCAAATATTAAATATTGGGATTGGGGACTTTTAGCTTTAGTAATATCTCCAATAATTGTAACCTTTTCAGCTTGGCAATTGGCAAAAGCACAGTTAACCCCAGAGCTAATTAGTGTAGAGTTTCCTACTGGTAATACTTCAAGACCCCCATCATCAGGCACAACTGGCGGAGGTTCTCGTGGATATTGTCGTGCTATTACAGGAGAAAAGAAGAAAAAGAAGGAATTGATAGCTCTAATGCCAACAGATAATACTGGAACTACAATATCTACTAATCCCAAATTTTTTCTGTATGTTCCTGAACACAAAGCCAAGTTAGCAGAATTTGAAATTAAAGACAAATCTGGTAAAAGTCTCTATTCTACGGAATTAAATATTTCTACAACTTCTGGTATTGTGAAACTGACTCTACCAGAAAATGTTTCTTTGAAAACAAACAAAGAATACACTTGGACATTTGCTATAGTTTGCGACCCTTTGGATCGCGGTACTGACAATTTGGTTCAGGGAACTATCAAAAAAGTAGAAATAAGTTCAGAGTTAGAAAATAGCTTAAAAAATGCCACTCTCCTTGAACAAGCAAAAATATACGCAAAAGCCAAAATTTGGCATGATACAATCGCAACTGTAGCAGATTTACGTACTTCTAACCCTAAAGAGTGGGAAGAGCTATTAAGATCAGTAGAATTAGAAGAAATTGCTTCTGAGCCTTTTGCACCTTGCTGTCAAGTAGAAGAATAAATTTAGTTACGATGGAACAGGACTGCCCCTAAATTTTTTCAGGGCAGCCTCAGTTTGATTGTGTAGTAAAGTTAGTAAGATTAACCTGTTTTTTTCTAAAAGGTGCTAATCAAGAATGTTATGGAGTAAGTTTCTTTGTTTTTTTAATCAATGGTATGGTGTCTGGATAACTGGACCCAGTATAACAGGATTAATAATCCTACTGCGTTTTTTGGGCTTACTACAGTTTTGGGAGTGGAGCGCTTATGATGGATATATGCGTATGCGGCCTTTGGAAAGTCGAGACAATAGAATTGCTATTGTGGGCATTAATGAAGACGACCTTAGAGCTATTGGGCAACCAATTTTTCCTGATGCTGTTTATGCGGACTTGCTGAATAAATTGAAAGCAATGAAGCCAAAAGTTATTGGCTTAGATATTTATCGGGATTTACCTGTGGAACCTGGTCATCAGAAATTAGTGGAAGTATTCAAGTCTACCCCCAATATAGTTGGAATTAAAAAGGTAGTGGGAGAAAGACAAGCGGACGTTACAGAAGCAGCACCTGTTTTGGAGGAGAATAAGCGGGCAGGTGCTAATGATTTAAAAGTAGATTCAGATCAAAAAATTCGACGGGCTTATTTATTTGTGACCCTTCAAAATAGACAAAATATCTTAAGTTTTGCTTCTCATATTGCTTTGCGGTATTTAAAGAGTTTTGATATTAGCCCAGAGCAAATTGAGGGTGACAAATATCAGTTAGGCAAGGCTGTATTAGAACCATTTGAAGCTGATGATGGTGGCTATGTACGGGCAGATGCAGGTGGTTTTCTAATTATTTTGAACTACCGTGGTCCTAGTCGCTCCTTCGAGACTGTTTCCATGATGGATATTTTAAAAGATCGAGTACCTCTTGACTGGGGTCGCGATCGAATTATTTTGATTGGAGCGGTGGGTCAAAGTTTTAATGATTTACATTCTACTCCCTACAGTAGTAGCTTAATTAGAAGTTTAGAACCTATGAGTGGGGTTGAAGTTCATGCTAATCTAATTAGTCAACTGATTAGTTCTGCTATTGATGGTCGTTCCATGATTAAAATTTGGGGGGATACCTACGAATGGATATGGATTTTATTTTGGTCTGGAGTAGGATCTGCAACAACTTGGAAATGGCGAACTGGTGTTAGTGTTAGTTATTTTTCTATTTGGAAAGTAATTACGATTTTTGTGGCTGGTGGAGTTTTATTTGCTAGCACTTATATTGCTTTTTTGTGGAACTGGTGGTTGCCTGTTGTTCCTGCGTTTTTAGGTATGATTACATCAGCAATTGTGATTACAGCTTATATTGCTCGTACTGCTCAGAATATTCGCAAAACTTTCGGTCGTTATTTAACCGATGAAGTAGTGGCTACTTTATTAGAAAGTCCGCAAGGGTTAAAGTTAGGAGGCGAGCGCCGTAAAATTACAATTTTAACTTCCGATCTCAGAGGTTTTACTGCTACATCAGAACGTTTGCCACCAGAAGAAGTTGTGAAAATTCTTAACTTTTATTTGGGATATATGGCAGATGTAATTACTGAGTATCAGGGAACTATTGATGAGTTTATGGGAGATGGAATTTTAGTTTTATTTGGTGCTCCTACTTATAGAGGAGACGATCCGACAAGAGCTGTTGCTTGTGCAATTGCTATGCAGTTGGCAATGGAACCTGTAAATAAACAAATGAAAGAGTGGGGTTTGACACCTTTAGAAATGGGAATTGGGATTAATACAGGAGAAGTTGTTGTTGGTAATATTGGTTCCTGGAAACGGACAAAATATGGTATTGTTGGCAATCAAGTAAATTTAACTTATCGAATTGAATCTTATACTACTGGGGGGCAAATTTTAATTTCTGAAACTACTTTAAATGAAGTAGGATCAATAATTAAAATTAATGGTAAAAAAGAGGTTATGCCAAAAGGAGTAAAAAAGCCAATTACTATTTATGACCTTGGTGGTATTGGTGGTAAATATAATTTATTTTTACCGAAAGAAGAAGAAATTTATTTGCCTCTAAAAGAAGCAATTTCTTTACATTATGTAGTTTTAGATGGCAAAAATGTTAGTGCTTGTGGTCAGAGTGGAAGTTTGGTAAAGTTGTCGAAAAAAGAAGCAGAAATTCAGGTAGTAAATTCAGGGGAAAATATTCCCCATGCTTTGATTAATATTAAGATTAATTTTTTCTGGGATGGAAAAGAAAGTGAGGATGTTTATGGCAAAGTTTTAGATAAAAAAGCAGAAAATGGTAATTTTTATATTCATTTTACGGCTAAACCACCTGATGTTTCGGCTAAGTTAGAATCTTTGTATAAATCCCTGCAAACTTAATGGTTAATTATTACTATGACTCAGTCTGAATTGATGAGTTTTGAATATCAAAATT
This sequence comes from Trichodesmium erythraeum IMS101, assembly GCF_000014265.1. NCBI lineage: Bacteria > Bacillati > Cyanobacteriota > Cyanophyceae > Oscillatoriales > Microcoleaceae > Trichodesmium > Trichodesmium erythraeum. The sequence goes on along the minus strand of NC_008312.1, from coordinate 7,051,941 downwards.
TATAACAAGTAAACTTACTCAAAGTTAGAGAATTAGGCACGCTAATATCAAATCTGCTGATTGAATGCTTATACCCCATCTCAAATTGAAGAGTGGAGTTTTGATTTGAAATTAAGTATAATCTTAAACACTTAAAGAATAATCCTTAAAATTAAATATAGAATTATAGACATATATTATATAATATCCTATATAATAATACTAAACTGACATAAGTAAAATGGTGCGTTAGGAGAGATTTTTAAATGCCTTTCACAGCTTATAGCAGTTTTCATTATTCCAAAATACAGATATTTTTGCTTCAAGACACTTATGCACTTTTGGAGTCAGGCAAAAGTTTTGTAGTTATAAAGTGAAAACTGTTATAAATTTTAGCCATCCAACTCCCTTTCACGGACTAACAGATATAAAAATGTAAGCCTTATATAAATATAAGTGTTATTGTGGTTGGGTTACCCTGACGGGCTCTTGCTACGTTCGATGCTGCCAAACCTACACTTATTAAACCATTAAATATGTGTCAGTCTACTAGACTGATCAGGTCAAGACTTAACTACACAGATAAATATACACTAGATGTAGAGTTTAACTGCCATTAAACCCTATTAAATATAGTAATTCTACGTAATTTATGGAGGAGTTCATCCAGTTCCTCTACAGAAGACTAACTAATAACTTATAACTAATAACTGCAATGACTATCATACATCCAAAAGAAATATATGATTTATTGTTAGAATATGGCAACACTACGACTCCTATCAAAAAAATATTAATAGGTTTAACCTGGACTTTATGTGAAACTGAAGGTATTGGTTTATGTATGAGCCCGGGTACAACTACGCGCACATTGCCTTGGTCAGGAACTCTAGTAAATAAACCTGCGAAAGAGTTGGCATCATGGTTGCGGTCTTGGAATAGCTTTGAGGCAACTGTGGGAATGGCAACTATTAATGCAGAGATAAATCGAAGATCTGCTGTGCGAAAGGAAAAGCTACCTCCGACTCAAGCAGAACCCTTATCTCCTTATGGACCTGGGAATTTGGCAGTATTTGAATATTTTTTACCAATGATCCGTGGAAAAAAAGTTGCTATTATTGGTAGGTATCCTAAGTTGTCTCGTTATCAGAATGAAATGGAGATGACTGTCATTGAACGGCAACCGGGAGCAGAGGACTTTCCGGACACTGCATCAGAATATTTATTACCGGAGGCCGAATGGGTCTTTTTAACAGCGACTTCTATTGCTAATAAAACTTTTCCGCGGTTGGTAGAGTTGGCAAAAAATTCTCAGTTAGTTTTGATGGGTCCAAGTATGCCTTGGTTATTAGAGTTAAAGGCATTTGGGATTAATTATTTGGCAGGAGTTACTGTTAGTAATGTTGAAGTTTTAAAACAAACTGTTGCTGAAGGTGGAGGGGTAAGAATTTTTGAAACAGGTGTGCAATATCAAGTGTTAAAGTTGTAGTAAGCTTATAGCTCCTCAAGATATTTTCCATGATCATGTAAAAAATGCTTAAATCAAAGAAAATTAGATTATTATTAATGACAAAAAATAGAGTCTCAAGCCTCCCTTTTTCAAGCATGGTGAATTTATTCTCCCTATAAAAAAATTGTTTCCTTTGAAATCTCGTATATAAGCATTTGGCTGCCATTTATCAGCTATCAGCTAGAAGGAGGAATTACCCTTCAAGAAGAGTTAAAAATTATGTTTGCACAGGATTCCGTTTGCTACCCATTTCGTATGTTATGAAAGGAAAGGAAAGGATATGTAATTGGTTATCAGGTAATCTTAGTAGTTCATAAATTCAAAAGCTGAGAGCTGACTGCTAATAGCTTAATGCTCTTACTAAAACTGGGATAAAAAATGTATTGTTTTATTTCACCTTGTAGCTCAAACTTACACAAATCAATAGTTACAAGTTAGGATTCTTCATGGTTCCACAAAGCTTTTATCTAAACTAAATTGGAGTAAACTCAAAACAAATACTCAACAAAAAAAAGAAAAATGACTAAACTAAAATATTTCCTAATTGTGATGAAAAAATCATTAACCTTCCCTACTTCTCTCCTTATTCTGTAGCATTTTTTAGGTAGGGTTAACTCAGGAAACTCAATTGAAAATTTTTTAAGCACCATTAACAATAACGTTGTATTTGTTTAGTGGCGCTACTGCTTAACCCCACCTACTATGATCAAGAATTATTTTCTTGTGCTTTTGTCAATAATGTTTGCCAAAATAATGATTTATCATCATCAGAAATTTCGTTTTTTCCAACCTGATTAATTATTTCAAAAGTTTGGTTAATTGTACAGTCTAATTTGAGAGCTTCTACACAAGCTTCAGCAACAATAATTCTACTGGTTTCACCGAGTAATTTATCTCCTTGACCAACAACAATTTTTTTGCGATTTCCACTTGTTGCTTTGATTAATGTATTTAAATCGTAAGAAGTATAAGGACCATCTGTTAGTCTACCTGGTCTAATAATTGTGTAAGGTAAACTAGAACTCTTTAAGATATTTTCTGCTTTGAATTTATAATCTAAAACTCTAAATAAATTGAGAATTTTATAAGGAAATTCTTCAGGATGTTCAACACCTACGGAAGAAACTAAAATAAATCTTTTTAAATTATTAGGCATTACATTAATTAAATTTTGATTACCTAAATAATCAATATTTTCCGGTGTGTTACCCCCCCACCATCTAGTTGAAGGAAAAGCTGTAGTTCCGACACAAGAAATAGCGGCATCTATTTGTTGATTTGCTAGAGATTTTTCTAGAGGTTTTTTTTCACGAACATCTCCTGGCAAAATTTTAATATTTGCTGAATTACCAAATAATTTTTGAGCTTTTTCCATATTTCTAACTATGGCAATAACTTGATAATTTTGGGTGATTAATTTGGCAACTACGATTTGACCTACTCCCCCTGTTGCACCTAAAACTAAAATGTTTGTAATTTGATTTGACTCTGGAGTTGTTTTTTCTGTTATGTTGTTATTCATAAATATCAGTTTTGATATGATTAACTCTGGCATTCCATTGTTGACTAAATACCATTACAAAATTATTTACCTATTCAAATTATCTGATATCTTTATAATGTAAAGAATTCAGCTTTTATAGATGTATAATTAATGTTGTGTAACTGCTTATATAACTGGGATTTAGACTTTATTATTGGTTGTTATAAACTTGCACATGGAAGACTAAAGTGATAGAAGCATGACTTTATTGGCAAATATTTATTTTGCAGCATTTTCAGGAATTTTAAATCAATTATCTACAGCTTTTCCTATAGGATAATTGTGCCTTTGAAAAACGTTTTAAATAGTTTGAATAAACTTACAATACCCAAACTCGCCAAAAAAGAAAAATCATCAATTAATTACGAAAATATCTGCCCCGCTTAATATTAGCTAAGGGTTCTAAGTTCCAAGTATTCAAAGCTTTCTGAACAGATTATTTGAATACCCTAAAATTTAGTCTAGATTCCAGTATATAATTAATTGACAATAAAAGCTAAACTGAAATTGATTTTGTAAAGTCAAGGTAATTTTTAGAGAATCATATAATTCTTTTTGTTGCTCGCTCTCTACTGAGGGCTATTTGAGCAGAATAAATAATGGAAATACTGAGGGTATAATTATATTTTATAATCAATCTGAACGAGGAAACGAAATATGAATAAATCGAAAAAATATCTAATAAATACTATTTGCGCTTTTCTATGCTTATTAGGGTTTAATACAGTTGTCCTAGCTGTTACTTCCAAAACAAAAATTGTGCCAATTCCAAAATATCAAATAGCTCAAACTCCTGTTGGTTATTGTACAATATCAGACCCAACTGACTCACCTCTGAATGTACGAGAAAGACCAAATGGCAAAGTAATTGGCACCCTGGAAAATGGTGGAGTAGTTGCTCTTGGAGTTACTGATGGTAGTGAGGGTGAAAATTGGACAAGAATTATTCGGCCAATAGAGGGTTATGTATGGGCAAAATATTTAAGAGATTGTGAATATAAGTATTAGTTAGAATAGTAATAAAATACCAAAATATAATATGAAAAACACAATGGTTTGCACTACTGCCAAGCTGGCAATTATTCGATTCAATTAAGGGCTTGTCTGGTTCTGATACTTCTTCAAAAGCTAGGGAAAGGTGTGCCGAGAAAAAGATGAGAGTTGAAATAGTCTCCCTAGAGGATATAAAAGAGCTTGGTGGTAAACTCAATGATATTTACACGGTAAATAGATTAGTAAAAATTATTAGTTTTATACTAGTAGCTGCCACCCAACTATGGCCGAAGGTAGTAAGGAACAAGAATTAAATAATATCCATAATTTATGACATGGGATCAGACTAGATATTGTAGCGATCGCTTCCAATTTTTATCTTAATAAAATATCCCTAAAAACAGTTGATTTTATACTTCATTTATCCACTATAAAATTTAAATTATTTGGAATTTTATTGCTGGATATTTAATTTCATTTATTAAATAATTTGATAATAATTCATTTTTGATTTGGTCAATAGTTTTCCCCATTTTCCTAGCTTTAGTTTTTAAATAATTCCCAACTATCATGGCACAAGCAATATGGTTTTTTTGAATTCTAGCTCTACGACATTGTCACTCCTCAAGTCTTTTAATTGCTTGATTTACCTGTAAAAATATTATATTTTCTATCTAGTTTGTAACTCATATTATACATCATTTGTAGAGAATTACTTCAAGTCATTAGTCACTAAATATAATGTTTTTTATTCATCACTGTATCGTCAAAAATTAAATATTCATCCCTAGTAGTTTGAATTTCTTCTTTGACATTTTTCCATAAAAACTCAGTCCTTAATTCAAGATTTTTTCAACCAGGATTAATCTGATCGTGACTGACTTGTTGAAGATGAGTCGCCAGATTTGTAATAGTATAATTTTCTGACTACTTATTAAATAATGACAATATTATATGTAATCAAATTCTATGAAAAAATCTTTGATAAAACCGTTTTTATTAGATAGTATAATGGTTAATAATATAGAGAAAATTGATTCATTTTTTTTCATTAATTTAAATGTGAAAAAAGTTGCTGATGCGATATTTTGAATTTATTATTTATTCATTTCAAAAGTTTTTTGAAAACATAATAAAAAATGGTGGAAATTACAAATAAAAATTAATAAAAGTGAATATATTAGGCTTTTATCAAAACCATATAAAGCCAATATTGAGTCCATCTTAAATAGTAACATTACAAATATTATTATATGTGAGTATCAGTATATAAAACTGTACAAATATAAAAATTAAGTATTTATTTTCTCCTGCTAATAAAATTATAAACTCAGGAAAAAACATACAAATATTTTTGATTTTAAATGAGTTTAGCAGACCTTTATTCTGGTTTCCTTTAGTTAAAACTATGATCAAAAATTTATTCTGCTTTACTTCAGAATTAGTATTAATTTTAGACCGTAGTCAGTGGCAAGATATTAATATTTTAATGATTACTGTAGAGTCGAGTTAGATTTGTCTATTTGAGTTGTTCATTTGTTGGTGAACCAGCAGTATATTCGGCAATGAATTTTAAAAATGCTTCATTAAATCCTTCTATGCTTAATATCGTTTATTTTCGTCCTCCTCCACTGGAAACGAACCTAATGCTCATTGCTGAAGAATTATCAAGTTCATCTTTTCCCAATCGAATTATATAGTAATTACATCCAAATAGTAGGCTAATATAATTTATGCCTCTCTATAACAGTTTGAGGGCTTCTATCCGAGCATAGCGACGACACTTTTTTTCCGATAATGATTTATAGAGTTTTTTTCATTTTTAGCTATACTTTTTTAGGATAGGGATTCATAGAATTAATATAATTAGAAGTTAAAATCGTATAACAATCAACCTATCATTACTATATTCATTTTTGGCTCTTATTTAATTTTTATTCCTAAGTAGCACTCCAAAGCATATCGCTACATAGTAAAATTGAAAATATTCGAGTTTTTCTAATTTCCATAATAATTATTTTTTGATTTTTTTTGCCTTTGATGCCTGCCTAAAATTAATTATACAGGAGTTATTTATAACTATGATTATCTTATCTTTTGGGTAAGTTCTATTTTATTATTTCCTATATTCTAGATTATAAATAATTTGAATGATATTAAGTTTTGCATAAGTTTTAATAATTCTCATATAGAATAGAATGTAAAAAATAATTTGTGATCTAAAGATTAGATAAATTTTAGGCTGATATTTATGAGAAGTTACACATACTGCTCAAAATTGTTCTACTCTAGTCTATGTACCTGAAAATATATATTTGTAATATGCCCAGAACTCAACGTAATGATAACTTCATTGATAAGTCATTTACGGTTATGGCAGATTTAATTTTGAAGCTACTACCAACAAATAATCAGGCGAAAGAGGCTTTTGCCTATTATCGTGATGGAATGTCTGCACAAGCTGATGGAGAATATGCTGAAGCTTTGGAAAATTACTATGAAGCTTTAAACTTAGAAGATGACCCTAATGACCGGAGTTATATTCTTTATAATATAGGCTTAATTCATGCTAGTAATGGGGAACACGATCAGGCATTAGAATATTATCACCAAGCTTTAGAAAATAATCCCAGAATGCCTCAAGCTTTAAATAATATTGCTGTGATTTTTCACTATAGAGGAGAAAAGGCAAAAGAAACAGGTAATTCAAGAGATGCAAATAGTTATTTTGATCAAGCTGCAGAATATTGGAAACAGGCAATTAGTTTAGCTCCTAATAATTATATTGAAGCTCAAAATTGGTTGAAAACTACTGGGCGTTCAAATAAAGAGGTATTTTTCTAATTTTAGTTAATTTTTAAGTTAAGAAAACAGGAAAAATTAGTGATGATTATAGATAATGAACAAGTGCGCAAAGTTGCACATTTAGCTAGGTTAGAGCTTGACTCGGAAGAGGAAGAAATGTTTACTACTCAATTAAGTAGCATTCTGGAATATTTTGAACAGTTGAGTGAGTTAGATACGGAAATTGTACCTCCTACTACTCGGGCAATTGATGTTAATAATGTTACTCGTAAGGATAGTTTGGAACCTTTTCCTTACCGAGAAGATATTCTCTCTTGTGCTCCAGAACAAAATGGTGACTTTTTTAAAGTTCCTAAGATTATGAGTGAAGAATAAAATCAAATATTAGGGCAACACATTTGTGTTTGCCCTGTTATCAGATATCATTCATCAGTTTATTTATTATGGGAAAGAGAAAAATATTTTTATGCTCATTCCACATGAAATAATGTTCTTAAGTTATTTTGCTATTGCTACAAAATTAGAATCTTTTAAACTTAATAAAAAACACGAATTATCCGGCAATAGTAAAATTTAGCTACTGGGAAAATTAATTCAATTTGTCTGATAATTTAGGCTATTTTCTTGGTGTACAAAATTTAAGTTTTCAACTGAATTCGATCCAAAATAATTCGTCCTTCTGGAATATTTTCACTCTGTTCCTAAACTTGCGCTCTAGCCCCTAAGCTTTCTCCCATATCTGCCTTACTTACCACTACTCCTATTAGTATTCCTTGAGTATCAACCAAGATATGACGCTTACAACCTTTTACTTTTTTACCACCATCATAGCCATATACCTCCCCCTTTTTGCTGTTATTTTTACCCTATGAGAATCAACAACTGCTGCAGTCGGTTCTGGGTGTCCTACTTCTTGGACTCTTGTCTCTCGCCGTAGAGTATGATTAATTTCTTGCCAAACACTATGTCGTTGCGATTTACAAAATTTTGTTAACACAGTTTGCCAAGGTGTTAGTCCCTGAGGCAAAGAACGCCAATGACAACCAGAATAAATTATATAGAATATACCATTTACTACTTCTGTGAGATTAGCATTTGGTTTGGGTCCTCGTTGAGAGAGGTTTCGGTAACAGAGATTCGAGTAGTTCCACTCGCGATCGCGCCTGACCGCTAGGGAAAGATTTTCACGACTTTTTACAAAATTTATTTGAGATTGAGAATCGTTTTTATATTTTCCTACCTTCAACACTTTTTTATAATAATCTTTAGCTTTTTTTTACAAACAGTCTCTAAGAAATTTCTTATTCATCCCCAGGCTTGGCTTTTTGTATTGGGTATTGAAAATTGATTGAAAATATTTCTTGGTAAGAGGACTTACGCCAAATATAGATAGGACTTACCACACCTCGTAGATAATACCCTATCTGTAGAGGTTAATATAGATTAAACTCTAGGATATATGTTGTTTCTGCGTAAGTCCTGATAAAAATAGAATGGAGAGGGCAACACAAGAGACAGGAGATATTTATCCCTATGCTGAAGGTAAGAAAGTTTGAGGCTTTAAAAATCTTAATCCATGACTTTTAACTTTTGACTTCCAGAAATTGCAGCTAAAAGTAACCATCCAATAGTATTAACTCGTAAATCAAACAAACTCACATCAAACATATTAAATATAGTGCAGGCACTAAAAGCTACCAAATAACTAAAAACAATTAAACGGTTTTTTCTAGAATTAACAGAATACCAATTAATTAATAACCATACTGTCTTTCCCAATATCGAACCTACCCAAACAAAGAAAAATAAAGTAGCAGGAATTCCAGTTTCTGCTGTCAGCATCAAGAACAAATTATGAGGATGACCAACCCATGTTTGCATCTGTGCTTCATATAAAGGGGTGAAATTCCGCAACCCCCAACCACTCCAAGGCTTTTTCTTGGTCAAATTCCACGCAAATTGCCATTGAGTGCTTCGTAAAATGGCTACAGGTCGGTCAAAATTCCGATCTGTGAGTCGCGCCCAAAAATATTCAGGAACTATTACTTGTAACCATTTATTCAAAGGTGTAGGAGCAAAAGCGGCTCCGAAAACAGTTGCCACCGCCGCCATAACCAATGCTACCAACCAGTGCCAACCCAGATAAATAGCATAAGCCAGGCCAGCAAATACAATTAATCCCCAAGCATTGCGTGAATGCGTTAAGATTAAAGCCAGGGTATTAGCAATGATAACAGCTGTTAAAAAAACAAACTTTTGACCAGAGTTGATCTGAAAAAGATTGATCAGACCATTACTTCTGAAAAAACTTGCTGTTGATGGTAAATTGTAATCTGTTGATGGGGTCTGCCTGTCTGGAGTTGGGGAAGTTTCCTTGACGGGAAGTTCCTGTAGCGATCGCTTGTCTTCTATCAAGGACTGCGGCTGGTAGGACTGTTCCCTATTGGCAAATAAATTTTTCCATTTTTCAATCCACAACCCCAACCCTAAAATAAGTACAACAGTCAGATAAATTGCCAAGATATTAGCGTACATAAATACTGAAGCCATTCTTCCGGGAGGGTTACCTTGCGGTGCCAGCATCCAACCCAAAATAACCTGTAAATTTAGCAGACCAGACCAACCGAAAAATAATTGCCCGAAACCTAGAATTGTAACAGGTACTGAAGAAATTACAATTATCCAAGAAAGCTGTCGTAGTTGGGATGGAGTTTGAATTAAGGTACTAAAAGCAGCAAACGCCAGGAAAAAAGGTAATAAATTAGCTAACCCCAGCCAGGCTTCCTGGGGACTCCAAGCCAAAAAAGAAGCGATCGCTAACCAAAGGCCTAGACAAGCTAAAGCTATATTGTGGAAACTGCTAATAATGCTGCGCCATTTTTGTATGAAAGTGCTAATAATTGCAAAAATTAGAGTTAATATACCAAAAGTTGGTAATAAAGGGAAAATTAATATTCCTAGCTTAGTTAATTTCCACTCTTTGTGTAAATAATAGTCAGAATGATAGTTCAATTTTTTTAAAGTTATACTAATTGCATCAACTTAGGCTATACTACTGACTATTAACTAAAATGTAAAATAATTTCTGACAACTACTGAGGACGTCGAAGCTTTGAATTTTAAAATCTTACCTTTAACTTTGATAATATTCTATCTTTAGAGGGCAAGTGTCAGAAAGACTCTACTAGATATGTTAGTTCTGCGTAAGTCTTGCTAATATAAATGTCTGGTTAAGTAGTTATAATTAAAGCTGGTAGTATTGCTCTAGTAAGTTAAAAATCTATCTTTTTTGTTACTGGAACAATACTAAAAATAAAAACTTTTTTATGAGTTATTAAACCAATACTATATAATAACATGAAAATAGCAACAGTCAAACAGTTATTTATTCATCCAGTTAAGGGGTTAACTCCTCAAGTTTGTCAGCATCTTTCCCTAACTGCAGGTCATGGCATTCAAGGCGATCGCGCATTTGCTCTGATGTTTCTGGACTCTGAGAAACCCAAGCAACCTAAAGTTGTACCTTGGATGAGTAAAAAGCATTTTGCTGTGCAGAATGACTGGCCTGGTTTAGCGGCTTTAGATTGTAATTTTGATGAGGAAACAGAATTTTTAACTGTGGGACGGCAAGGGGTTGAGTTGGTCAGGGAAAATACAAGTTTATCTGAAGGGCGCGATCGCCTTAGTGGTTTTTTTACAAATTATTTGACTACTCTAGAACCCAATAAAGGAGGGCGTCATCCTCAAAAAGCACCTCTGCAGTTAGTGGGAAATGGGAAAACCAGTCGTTATCCTGACCGGGAACCCGTACATATTTCTATTATTAGTCAAGCAACAATGGATGATTTGGGAGAAAAGACTGGTCAAATATTAGACGTGCGGAGGTTTCGCCCTAATATAGTTGTGACAGGAATAGATGCTTGGTCAGAATTTGATTTGGTGGGGAAACAGTTATCTTTGGGTGATGCTCAAATTACTGTTACTGCTAAAATTGGGCGGTGTATGAATATTGAGGTTGACCCAGAAACAGGCGATCGAGATGTTCCATTATTGTCGGTGTTGAAAGAAAAATATGGTCACTCTTACACAGGAGTATTAGCAACTGTTGAGAGTGATGGAGTGGTAGCAGTGGGAAATATTTTACAGGTTTTGAATGATTGAATAATTAAAACATTCAATTATTCAATTATTATGGTTCAATTTTTTTTAGTTACCTATCATGATAGCGGTTTTGAGATTGATAAATTATGTAGTCAAAACCAAAACTATTTAGGGGTAAATAGCCATAAATTATTTGCTGCGATCTACCGTGACGGAAAGCTTCTGTAATTATTAAAACTCATATATTTACTTACAGGTAAATACGGCTATATAATATGTTTTATATAATATATTTTTATAACTTTATCTATATCTAAATATTCAATTTCATATTTGCCTATCTCTCCCAACTATAGAATAAGTATTATAGAATATTTTATCTTAATTATTTATGGGTCATGAGGTAGACAAAAAAGATAGTTATTAGATTACTTTTTTTTATCTAAAAAGTCATAACTATTAATAGTGATTTAGGTAAAATAATTTACAAAACTCTGGCTATAGAGAATAGAAAATATAAGGTTTGTGGAAAATAATTTGTGGCAAATATTTATCTAATTGATATAATAAAAAAAATTAAGCAAGAGGTCACAAAATGAAAAAAGTTAAACCTAGTCTCCAGAGGAGAAATTTTTTATTAAAAAAAATGCCGAAAAACTCTATTTGTGCAGAAATTGGTGTTGGGAAAGGTCTTTTTAGTCAAAAATTTTAAATATGGTCCAACCAGAAAAATTACACTTAATCGATCCTTGGCTATTTCAAGAAGAATACCCGAATAGACTTTATGGTGGAAAAGTAGTTAAAAGCCAGGAAGATATAGACAATATTTATCAATTAGTTGTACAAAAAACAGAGGGGAAAAACGTAATTATTCATCGCGATTTTTCCAGTAATGTTCTGCCTAATTTGGAAAATAATTATTTAGACTGGATTTATATTGATGGGAATCATAGTTATGAATTTGTCAAGCAAGATTTAGAGTTATGTTTTGATAAGGTAAAACGAGGTGGGTTGATTGCAGGGGACGATTATAATTGGCGTGAAAAAGAAAATTTTCCAATTAGAAAAGCGGTGAATGAATTTATCGCTACAGGATTGGTTACTGTTGAAGGAGTTCATCAAAATCAGTTTATCTTAAAAAAGGAATAAAATTTCCTAATATTTAGATACAAAGTTTAGGGAATTGTGGGATAAATTGTATAATTTTTAAGTGAAAAGGAAGGAGATAGTAAGTAATGGTTTTGGCTAATTAGTTATTATTTAGTTACTTCACCTATAGCAAAGCTAAAGGTTTTATTTCTCCTTACTCCCCAGTTGGTATCCCTAACATAGTAAGGGTAAAAGGTACCAGAAGTATTCTGTAACTTTGGTATCACCTTTTCCCTAATACTAATTATTAGCCATCACTATTGCCTATTCTAGTTAACTATTGCCTAAAACTTAGAGTTTTATACTTAATCAAGTTGCAAACTGCTGTATGATAATCTCAGAAAAAATCAACAATTAAGTTAAACAATGGAAACTCAATTATCAGGAAGTTGGCAAGACTGGGTAGGGGTAGTAGGTTATGTTTTATTTGCAGGTTTTATTGTCTGGCGAGTACTGACTATAAAATAAGGTCTTAAGCTTTCCCTTTAAAGATGATAAAAAAAGCAAATTAAGTATTTAAATCCTCCTATTGAAGTAGGAGGTACTTTGAAATAATAACTAATAGGAAATATCTCAAAATTTTTAACCAATACTTTAAGGTTAACTCACTATAGAAGAGTTTGAAAAAAAACTTTAATTTAACTATAGTTGAGAGCCTGGAAATTTTTAATTATTTGCCAGCAATTCTAACAATTCAATTTTGATCAGAACCATTGCAATATTATTTACCGTTAGCTGTAGCTATTGGTACAGAAAAAGCGCGATCTGAGTTAATTATTGGTTAAACATTCAGCTATTCGCAATTAGCTGACTCAAGGAATTTGCTGCAGCCAACCCAGAGGCAAAAGCACTCTCAATATTATTCCCACCACACCAGTCACCAGCACCCAGTAATGGCAACGGTAATTTTGTAGTCAAACAAGCAACATCTAAAGGTTGACGACAGAAAGCATAACGCCATCGGTGAACTTGCAACCATTCTGGGCTACTTAACCATGGTAATAATTGTTGTGCTGTATATTCTAATAATTCTTTCCCTAATGGTTGTAAGTCTGGGGAGTCAAGGTGGGTCGTAGCAAACTTGGCGCTACTTTGAATCACAAATATAGGCTGAGTAGGATAAGGTCTTTTGCTACTATCAAGACCTATCCAGTCGAGATATTCATCATTTGGGAGAACGATCGCTTGCCATTCTGGTAATTTTTTTTGTAATGCTGGAGAATATCCTGCCATCACGGTAATGCAAGGATCATATTCTACAAAACCCAGACGCTGAATAAATTCGGGTTGTATTTCAGCAACAGGTTTTTCTAAAATCATTAAAGCTTGAGGTGCAGGAATAGCTAAAACTATGGCTTTTGCGATTACTTCTGTAGGTTTTTCTGTAGCAGCATCATTAGTAATTTCTAACTTCAGGCACCAATTTTTTTCTGCTATTGGTTGTATAGTTTGTACTCGCCGACTAAACCAAATATCTAAATTTTGGGCGAGAAATTTGCCGACAGAGTTCATTCCCTGGGGTGCAACATAGCAATTTTTGGCAATGGGAAATAGTGGTTTCTGGGGTTGAGTTAACTGATAAATTTTATCTGTCCAAAGTCGGAGAATAGGTTCGGCATCAGGGCTATTTTTTTGAATTTCGAGATTATTAATTAATTGTTGCAAAAATTTATTTGTAGGCTCGAGGTAACGTACTCCATGATCAGCGCGACTTCCTAAAACTCGGCGAGTTGCCATGCGACCCCCGACTCCCCTAGATTTTTCTAGGACTAGCACTGAATAACCAGCCTGCTGTAGTTCTTGGGCGCAGACTAAACCGGCTATACCTGCACCAATAACAGCAATATCAAATTTTTGTGATTTGTTCATATATTTTTAAGATTAGAATAGATATTTTATGTTATAATAATAAATCATTTAAGCTTATAAGCTTAATTTTGTAATTGGCCTATTTAAAATCTTATGATCATAGTGCTTTATAGGCCTGGAGGACATAATAAATTGAATGAACTAAGAGCAGTACTGGAATTGGCAACAGAAGAGGAGTTACAGCAGTTAACAGAGCTTTTGTTTGGGCGCGGGATCAATCCTTTGGATTATTTCCAGACTCCTCTACCAATAGATGTACAAAGTCGCGATCGCCATGTTTGGTTAGATGCATTAGACCAGAGGTTTCGTTATCTGGCAGCGGATGGTATGACGGTATTACGGGGAAAGACCCAGAAGGTAACTTATCGGCAGGTTTTAATCAAGGTATGTGATTATCTAAAGATTCCCTATTCTCAAAAACTTTCGACTACAGATTTAGAAGCAGAGGTATTTCTCAATGTTTTAGGCAGAACCTGGAAGCGTTTGCCGAGATCGGAACGGAATGTGTTAAGGAAAAATATACAAAGTTCTCTGGCTCAGTGTAACTTTCCTCAGCCTCTACCAAAATTAATACAAAATAATCCACTAAGTTTATTATTTAAAGGTGGCATTGCTTGTGCTGTAACTTCGGTGTTGAAGCCAATATTACTGAAGCAGTTAGCTCGTCAATTCGCGATTCATTTTGCTAAATATCAAATGGCAAAAGCAGCGTTAGTTAGGGGGGGAGCAGCAGGAGTAACTCAGTTTCAAGGTCATGTCGCTATGCAAATGGCTAATCGAGGGATGGCTATTAGTACGGCTCGTTATGGGGCGCTACGGACGGCTTTAGGGATTTTAGGTCCGATGTTGTGGACTTGGTTTTTGGCTGATTTGGGTTGGAGAGCGATCGCTACAAATTATGGTCGTGTGGTTCCTGCTGTATTTGTTTTGGCTCAAATTCGGTTGTTGAATTAGGGATAGTGGTGTATAAATAGTGATTTATAAATGATTTATAAAAAAAAGTTAAAGTTTTGTGGTAAGATTATTAAATTATGGTATTAAATTTTTTTTTTTAATTAGGACTTATGCAAAAGGACTAATTATAGTGGAAATATCTGAAATAATTACGAAAAATCAATCATAAAGATTGACAATAAAGAGTGATGGGCTTTTCTATATTTGAGAAAGGTGATCGCTGATCAAACTTTGCAATTTAGGGAGGTATGGATAGATCCTGCTTGTTCTCTTCTGTATCTGTTTTTGTGGCTCGGAACTTCAGACGGAAGGTTTGAGCCTGCTGAAGGCTATGGTCTCATCCTTAAGAAAGATAATTATGATGAGGCTCAATTTTTGTGGCTGGAAAATGAGTACGAAGCAGACTTAAAGCTTTGGAGTTAATTTATAAAAATTAGGCGATCGCTTTCTGGGAGATAAAATAGCGATCGCTTGTTTGTAGTCAAAACTTTAGTTGTATTAAGTGAGTAATGAGTTATGAGGGTTTGGCTCTGAATGGTTTGTTAGTGGGGAAATCACTTTTGGTTTGGGAAAGAATAATCACCCTCGTTCATCCGGATATGATATGAATGCTATAGTCATTTCAAATAAGAAGGGAAAAATTTTTCTGCTGAAACTTAGTTATAGCAATAAAAAACTTGTCTCAATCTAAATTAAAATAACTATAAATCTCCAAGAGGGAAAAAGGCGATCGCTCCTTAAACATGATTGGCTTGGGAAGAGCGATCGCTTTGGGGGAACTATAAAGTCAACCATTCATCAAGGGATATAGGACGAGCAATAATTTCCTCAATTTATCGAATCGTCATCACCTGTTCTCGCAATGGCGCAGTGTGGAGACAAATGCGACAACACCTTTGCAGCATGGAATTCGACCGACAAAAGTGTCATCTTCGAGTTTAGTAATCAAAAATTCCTTCTATCTCAAATGGCCTTGTTATCAAGCTAGAATCTACAACATCGACATGCAAATGAGGACCAGTACTGAAACCAGAGTTTCCTACTCGACCTATCATTTGACCTGCATCCACCTTTTGACCGACTTGTAACCCTGCATCTGAATTAGAATATTGCTGAAGATGCCAATACCTAGCAACATAGCCATTTTCGTGTTGGATTTCCACTAAGTTATTTCGCTTAGAATCGGCGATATCTGGATGATCATCGACCACTTTTTTAACAGTTCCTGAACGCATGGCATATATTGGTTCACCAAAATCATCCCAGCCTGGAATACTGATATCTATAGCGTAACGCAAATTGCCAGTATGACTATAACTGCCACCAGGTGACTGTGAAACATACCATCTCTCACCTCTGACAGGAGATTGGAATCCCTTCAGGGGGTTAGATTCTGTTGGGTTAGAGTGTAAGGGCTTATACTCACCTTTAAGATTCAGCACTAATTTATAGTTAGTTTGCTGACTAGAGTCAGTTGGTGCCGTAACTCTCGCGTAATACGTACCAGCTTGTAACCCCATAGTTTCGTGCAGGTTATATCGATGATTATCTTTATCATTTTCTTTAGGAGTAATTCGAGCGCCACTGGAATTGAGTATATCGATGTCAGCAGGAGCTGTCAAGTCTCGAAGCGCATATTCCAAGAAACGAGGTTCTTGTACAGTAAATTTATAGTAATCATACTGATCCCCTGAGCTGGTTCCTATAAAGTCCTTGTATTCTTTACGCTGTCCTGCTAGCTCACCGAGCCAACGAGCATTACTCCTGTCATTTTTTGCTTTGTCGAGGTTCAGTACTAAGCGATAGTTGGTATCGGCACCATTATGGCCGTATACCCGCATATAATAAGTGCCAATGCCGAGGTTTTCATTTGCATATTCATCACTATTGCCTGATTTGCTGGAACTTTCTAAGACTTTACCGCTAGAATTCAACAATTGCAAGTTAGCATCTGCACTCATTCCCCGCAGTGCAAATTGTAGGTATCCAGGGGAGTCAACAGAAAATTTGTAGTAGTCATCGTTGCCTACATAGCCACTGTACTCTTCTCGACCAGTATAGGTTTTCAAATCCTTGGTAACGCTTGGAGGCCATGTTGTGCTTTGGATAGTGAAACTATTACTGTAGTCGTCAACACTACTATCGTTCACATTGCGAATTTTGATATTGTAATTAGTACCGCTGCTTAAAGATGTAGGCACCCTCCAAGAGTAACTGCCATCGCTGGAGGTGGAACTAGCAATTGTTTGTTGCCAGGAACTGCCTTTGTACAAGTCCAGTTTGACATTATCGCTGAAGTTGTCGGTCCAGCGAATAGTATAGCTTTCTCCCGGTTCAATACTGGTACTGCTGCTTGGGGAAGTAATATTTACCTCTTCATCTGGTTTAATAGTGAAATAACTACTATAGTCGTAAACACTACTATCGTTCACATTGCGAATCTTGATTCTGTAATTAGTACCGCTGCTTAAAGATGTGGGCGCCCTCCAAGAGTAACTGCCATCGCTGGAGGTGGAACGAGCAATTGTTCGTTGCCGGGAACTTCCTTTGTACAATTCCAGTTTGACATTATCCCTAAAGTTGTCGGTCCAGCGAATATTATACCTTTCTCCCGGTTCAATACTGGTACTGCTGCTTGGGGAAGTGATATTTACCTTTTCATCTGGTTCATCTGGTTCAATAGTGAAATAACTACTGTAGTCGTAAACACTACTATCGTTCACATTGCGAATCTTGATTCTGTAATTAGTACCGCTGCTTAAAGATGTGGGCGCCCTCCAAGAGTAACTGCCATCGCTGGAGGTGGAACGAGCAATTGTTTGTTGCCGGGAACTTCCTTTGTACAATTCCAGTTTGACATTATCCCTAAAGTTGTCGGTCCAGCGAATATTATACCTTTCTCCCGGTTCAATACTGGTACTGCTGCTTGGGGAAGTAATATTTACCACTCCATCTGGTTCATCTGGTTCAATAGTGAAATAACTACTGTAGTCGTAAACACTACTATCGTTCACATTGCGAATCTTGATTCTGTAATTAGTACCGCTGCTTAAAGATGTGGGCGCCCTCCAAGAGTAACTGCCATCGCTGGAGGTGGAACGAGCAATTGTTTGTTGCCGGGAACTTCCTTTGTACAATTCCAGTTTGACATTATCCCTAAAGTTGTCGGTCCAGCGAATATTATACCTTTCTCCCGGTTCAATACTGGTCCTGCTGCTTGGGGAAGTAATATTTACCTCTTCATCAGATGAAGATGAAGTTGCTTCTATATTGAGATTGTAATTAGTATTCACCCCACTCATTGGATAAACCCTAATATAATATGTACCCGAATTGAGAGTTTCACTGATGCTCTCGGAACTACTACCACCCTTGGTAGAACTACTAATAGTACCACCACTACTATTGAGTAATCGTACGTCCGCATCACCGCTTAAGCCGTTGAGAGTGAGGTTAAACTCCCTTTCCCCACTCAGATAAAAGCGATAATAGTCGTTGGTATCTGTTGTTCCAACAAAACCAGTGAAACTACTACTGCTGCTGAGAGTTCCAATATTATCAGCCCTATTCCTACTGTTACCGCTTCGACGGTTAATTGGATTTGGATTTATTAAATTGTCACTTTTTTTGACAACTGCTTCATTGTCCTCACCTACTAGTGGGTCTTTCTTCCCCGGTGGAGAATTTGAGGCAGATAAATGGTTAAGTTCACCTAAATCAAAGAATTTTTGTCCCTGAAGGGGCTGTGATGGTTCATCGCCACCTGTATTGAATTCTTCGACTTTTAGTTTAGAATTATTCCCAGTTGGCTCAATGCCACTAGTCCATCTCTGCCCATCATCGAAATTTTCTTGCTTATCACCAATTAATATTAGGTTGCTCAAGTCTTGTTCAAAGTTGCTAAAGTCTCCTAAAATATCACTCACAATAGTCTCCCTAAAAAAAATTTTTATGGCTAATAAACTACTCAAATCGTATATTGTAATCTAGGGAAATGTTTATTTATTAATAAATATTTTTATATTTTGTCGATGATTGACAATAAGCAACGAGCGTGAGATAAAAACCCTCTATAAATTAACACTTAGGGTTTGCTGAAGAAGTATTATGGCTAATCAGAAATGTCTATTAGTGTAGAAGACTTGACAGTTAAATAAAAGTTAACTATTTTTATTTCAAACTAAAAAAATATGTACAGTTAAAAAAATCAAACGTAGTCCCTGAATCAGTTTGAGCATTTATAATCGTCCTAACCATAATATAAAGTTAAAAGTTAAAAGTAGTTCCTAAATCTGTACCATGAAGGGTTTTCATTTAAGTAGGGAAGTTCCATAGAACATCCCTACTGAGTTATCACTTTTTAACGTGGTTCATTAACTTAAAAACTCTCCAAGTAAAGCTAATTAAATAGACATTGAACCCACTTTTATATGACTAACATTTGCCAAAGCTTCCACCAAACTACGAACTGCCGCTATCATCGCTACTTCATCATTCAGGCGGTTAATAGCAGAACCCACACCAACGCCAGCAGCACCAGCAGCAATAGCTAATGGTGCAGTCACATTAGAAATACCAGAAGCACACAATACAGGTATATCTACAGCCCGAGAAATTTCATAAGCTGCTGCCAAAGTAGGGGCAGCTTTTTCAATTAAACCTAATGTTCCAGGGTGAATAGGTTGAGCACTGACAGCACCTTCAGTTTGAATAATATCAGCACCCGCTTTTACTAACTCAGTAGCCAGTTGTACTTGCCGATCTAGCTCTAAAATATGGGGAACAGTTACAGAAAGAGTAATATTAGGTAACAGATCGCGAGTTTCTTGAGTTAACCGCAAAACTTCTTCTGCCTCAAAGCGCATTCCTTGAGCGTAGAATGCCTCATAGTTACCAATTTCAATTAAGTCAGCACCTGCTTTTACTGCTGGCACAAATTTAGCAGCTTCAATAGCAGAGACACAGATAGGCAAGTTAGTTAAACTCCGCGCCATCTCTACTAAATTAGGATCCGCTGCAATATCAAGGAAGGTTGCTCCACCTAAAGTTGCCGCTTTAACCGTTGCGGCGACTCTATCTCTGTCAAAATTAGTCAAACCACTAATCACTTTGAGAGCTTGGCCATTTTTTAATGCAGATTGTAATCTAGATTCAGTTATCATTGAACTTAATCCTTTAACCGATAATTTTCTCTACATTATTGTGCCACGTAGATATAGCCCTATGGGCCGTCAAAAGTTAATATTAAAAGGTCAAAAGTCAAAATTCTCTATATATTTTATGAACCATCAACAATTTTCAGTCATGCCTGAGACTTCTAACTATTGGCTAAAAAATGCTCATGTACCTGCATGTCTCATAGAAAGAGAATTAGAGATATCAGATCAAACAAGAGTTGGTTTGTCTTTAGTAGATATAGAAATTAAAGAGGGAGTCATAACACAAATTGTCCACTCGTTAGCCGACTTGCCTTCTCTGAACAATGGGGACATTCCTAGAGTTGACCTCAAAGGTGGTATGGTGTGGCCATGTTTTGTAGATATGCATACCCATTTAGATAAAGGCCATATTTGGGAGCGATCGCCTAACCCAGATGGTAGTTTTAATGGCGCTTTAGATGCAGGTGCTAGGGATGGGGAAAAATATTGGAATGCTGAAGACATTTACCGTCGAATGGAATTTGGCCTGAAATGCAGTTATGCTCATGGCACAAAAGCTATTCGGACTCATCTTGACTGTTTTGCACAACAGGCAAATATTAGTTTGGAAGTATTTCAAACATTACAAAAAAAGTGGGAAAGTAGATTAATATTACAACCTGTTTCTTTGGTTACTGGAGATTATTATCTTACTGAAGCTGGAGAAAAATTAGCCGATCAAATTGCTGATATTGGTGGGATATTAGGAGGGGTTCCATTTATAAATTCAGACTTAGATAACCAATTAGATAGATTATTTAGTATAGCCAAAGAACGTCAATTAGATTTAGACTTACATACTGATGAAAATGGAGACCCTAATTCCCGGGTTTTACACAAAGTTGCTGAGAAAGCAATTAGTCATCAATTTTATGGCAAAATTATCTGCGGACATTGTTGTAGTTTAGCTGTACAAACCCCTGAAAAAGTAACAGAAACTATTAAGTTAGTTAAGGAAGCTGGTATTAGTATTGTTAGTCTGCCAATGTGTAATCTTTATCTCCAAAATCGCCAAGAAAATTATACTCCTAGATGGCGGGGTGTGACTTTATTACATGAATTAAAAAAACAGGGAATTTCAGTTGCTATTGCCAGTGATAATTGTCGCGACCCGTTTTTTGGATTTGGTGACCATGATGTTTTAGAAGTCTTTAATATGTCAGTGAGAATTGCTCATTTAGATATGCCTTATGGGGATTGGCCTTGTGCTGTTACTAAGACTCCTGGAGATTTAATTGGTTTGCCAAATGTGGGAATAATTAAAGTTGGATTACCCGCAGATTTAATTCTATTTAAAGGTCGGAATTTTAGTGAACTTTTATCACGGTCTCAGCATGATAGAGTAGTATTAAGAAATGGTCTAGTTATTGATACAACTTTACCTGATTATTCTGAATTAGATAGCTTGTTTTACGGATAGTAATTTATTAACTATTTTTTAGGTAATAAGTCAAAATTAAAAAGTAAGAACTAAGGGCTAAAAAGTAAAAAGTAAAAACTAAGAACTAAAAAGCAAAAAGTAAAAACTAAGAACTAAACTAAGGAGAAAATTATAGTAGTCAATAGCAGTTAGGAATTTAGTAAGTATTGATACTTAATATTTTACTAAAAATTTGACTTTTTATCCAGGTTAATGAAAATAATTGAAGATAATTTTTATATTATAAATTTTTAACTAAGGTACAGATTTTATACTAATTTTTATGTTTTAAATCAGTTTACTATTTTACATAAAGCGAACAAACTACTCTTTTATGTCGATAACTTTGTGCTGAGTTAATAGCTTTAGGAACTTCCGTCAAGCTCTACAATTTATTTATAAATTCCAGCGATCGCTTTGGTTAATCAATTAACTTTAGTTGTACCAATTTACCTTAAAAATATCACAAATAATTACCAACTTTAAATGTAAAATAATTTCCTCAAATTATTCTTCCCTATTCAAAATTACCTAAACCATAGAACCACAATACCAATAAACAGAAACCAACTGAGAAACCTTTCATTAACTTTTGACTTTAAATATTTGACTTTTGACTGAAAACCTCAACTCAGCAAATAATAGATTAACTTAGATATCAGATATGCCAATAAGAGTGAAAAATGATCCAACAGCCTAAACCTCAATATTCTATAGCCTGGATAAGTAAAATTGCAGAAGTCCCCAAACCCGAGTGGGATGCTCTGGCCCAACCCCTCAAAACTCCTTTTCTAGAATGGGACTGGCTCCACAATATGGAAAAATCTGGTAGTGTGGGTGGTAGAAGTGGATGGCTACCCCAACATTTAACAGTATGGCGGGACAGACAACTCATAGCAGCAGCACCATTATATCTTAAAGGCCACAGTCAAGGTGAATTTGTCTTTGACCATCAATGGGCCGAAATTTCCTATCGCTTAGGTATTGAATATTATCCGAAGTTATTAGGAATGTCTCCCTTTACTCCAGCTGAGGGATATAGGTTTTTGATAGCATCTGGGGAAGATGAGGATGAAATAACAGCCATGATGGTCAGTGAAATTGACTACTTTTGCGATCGCCATAATATTTCTGGATGTCATTTTCTCTATGTCGATCCGGAATGGCACCCCATAATTAAACGCAATGGTTTTACCAATTGGCTTCATCATAGCTATATTTGGCAAAACCAAGGTTATCAAACTTTTGACGACTACCTTAAGGTATTTAATGCTAACCAACGTCGTAATATTAAGCGAGAACGAAAAGCGGTAGGAAAAGCCGGTTTACAAA
Organism: Trichodesmium erythraeum IMS101; assembly: GCF_000014265.1. Lineage (NCBI taxonomy): Bacteria > Bacillati > Cyanobacteriota > Cyanophyceae > Oscillatoriales > Microcoleaceae > Trichodesmium > Trichodesmium erythraeum. The sequence continues at coordinate 7,029,088 of NC_008312.1, read as the reverse complement.
TGCAGACTCTCACAGGAGATGAGATATCGAAAGCCCTCTGTTCTAAGATGTATAATTTTTACGAGAGTACCTGCGATAAATTTGGTTGGTGGGGGAGTAAATATCTGACGAGGCGGTTTTTTGAACAATTACATCACAACTTTCGCCATCGAGTATTATTTGTTGCTGGTTATAGTGAAGAAAATGATCGGTTTCCAGTAGGAATGTCATTTTGTATTACCAAGGGCGATCGCCTTTATGGACGTTACTGGGGTAGTAATTATGAAATAGACTGTTTACATTTTGATGCTTGTTATTATACACCGATAGAATGGGCGATCCAAAATGGTATTAAGAGTTTTGACCCTGGTGCTGGAGGGCGACATAAAAAACGCCGTGGTTTTCCCGCCACACCTAACCATAGTATGCACAGATTTTATCATAACCGTTTGTCCAAAATATTTTTATCTTATATTGGGCAAGTCAATGAAATGGAGCAGCTAGAAATGGAGAGAATTAATGAAGATTTACCTTTTATTCAGGGAGTAGGAAATCTTGAGGAAAAGAGTGGGGGAGCTTCTTAGGAAAACTTACCTCTTGAGATATTGAATAATCATTATCTTATGTTTTCTTTCAGATTTTTTATAATACAATATTTAAGGTATGTCAGTTTACAACACAACTTAAATTTCATAAACTAAATTGACTGAAACGCCTGTTCATTCTCTAATATTATTAGACTAAATAATTCATCAACAATATCGGTTAATAAATCAGGATTATTTCTAGTCTTTCGCAACTTTAATATTGGCAATTTTAATAATGGAGAAACTCTTGTATTTATAATAAATATGCTTATTTTCCCACCTAAAAATTCCCAACTTTATCCTCCAGAGATAAAGATATTGCTACTCCTAAAATAGCCAGATTAGCTAGAAAAAAAACTTGAAAATATGAGAAATTTTTCCCTGTATTTGAGAAATATTATAAGCATCATTCATGGTTTTAAATATTGAAAATATATTACTGCCTCCCACATCTGAAATATTACCAAATTTATTTGCACTGAATTATGAATTATTTTTATATATTGCTCTTTTTAGTAAAAGTAAAACACTGTCTAAAAATAGATTGTATATTGTAAAAATGCAATATTTGAAACAGCTTGTGAAAGTATCTAAAATTCTGAATTACTCAGATAAATACAATAAACAAAAATTCATTTATCAGTTACTAAACCCAAGTTTTCATAAATACCTAAATAGTCTTTGTTACTTGGAAAAAGTTGATAAACTTTCTCAATTTATGATAGCTGTTTAAATATTTAGCTGAGAGTATTTATTAAGCAAGTAATAAGGAAGACCAGAGAAACAAGAATAAAAAAATTGAATCAGGATTAAAAGATAAAATTAATGAGTAAGTCATCAGACATACAGTACTTTTGGCAGATGGCGAAGTTAGGGCTACACCCAAGGCAAAAATCACTTATGTAAAAATCAAAAATAATCTATAGTATTTTCAAATAAGATGTAAATCTATATTCAGGTTTTTTTCTCATAAAAAAGAGCTGTATTGAATATTATGTATCCTTTTATTAACTACTATTTAATACTTTTATCCTTCTTAATTATTTCTCATTACCTCCAAACTTATTGCCTTTTTAATAGTACTCAGTTTTCATATCTCAAATAAAAATGCTATTTGAATGAGTTTGAGAATTTAGAAATTTACTAGCCCTTTACTTAGATTACTATATACTTTATAATTAATCTTTATTACCTATTCTCTATTCCCAGATAAATAAAATATATTCAAATTTATCCTCTACTCCTTACTAGTACTACTGACAAACAAATCAGCCATCAAGTTTTCTATTTTCAGGATATTAAAAGAATAAACTTTAGCATTTTTAACCTCTGTACTAATAATTAATAACTAATAACTGAAATCAATGACTATTTCAATAATAACTATTTAAATAGAGATAATATTATTCCAGGGTAGACTATTTTTTTTGAATAGACTATTTTTTTTTATACTTATCTGTTAAACTTAAAAAGTATTCAGCTATAATAGCTGAACTTTGCTCAAAAAAAATTATTTAGGAAAGGTTAATAATTGTGGTATTCAAAATCGGTTTGTTGGGATTAGGAACAGTCGGTATAGGGACAGCAAAAATTTTGCTATCCCCACAAGGTCGTCATCCTTTAATTAATGAATTGGAAATATACCGAGTTGGAGTGCGTGATATATCCAAAACTAGGGATATTAATATATCTCCAAATATTTTAACAACAGATTTAGAGGCGATAGCTACTGACCCAGATGTAGACATAATAATAGAACTCATCGGTGGGTTAGAACCAGCAAGAAGTCTAATTCTCAAAGCTATCGAACATGGTAAACATATAGTCACTGCCAACAAAGCTGTCATCTCTCGTTACGGTCCAGAAATTTTTGATGCAGCTAATAAAAAAAGTGTCTATGTTATGTTAGAAGCATCAGTAGGAGGTGGAATTCCAGTTATTCAACCCCTCAAAGAATCTCTAACAGTAAATCGCATTCATTCTATTACTGGTATCATCAACGGGACAACTAACTACATCCTTACTAAAATGCAAAAAGAGGGAGCAGACTTTGCAGATGTTCTTGCTGATGCTCAAAAGCTGGGTTACGCAGAGGCAAATCCCACTGCTGATGTGGAAGGGTTAGATGCCAAAGATAAAATCGCCATTCTTGGTTCCCTTGCTTTTAGTGGTTTCATAAAATTAGAAGACATTTACTGCGAAGGTATTCGTCAAATAACAGCAGCAGATATTACCTACGCTGCTCAACTAAATTTCGTAATTAAATTATTAGCGATCGCCAAGCAAGCTCCTAAAAATACTAACTTCACCTCTGATAAACTTCAACTCAGAGTACATCCTACCCTCATTCCCAAAACTCATCCCCTTGCCAGTATCAACGATGTTGACAACGCTATCTTCATTGAAGGAGAACCCATCGGACAAGTTATGTTTTTTGGTCCTGGTGCCGGTGCTGGTCCAACTGCCAGTGCAGTAGTTTCTGATATTATGAATATTGCGGCTATTCTGCAAACAGAAACCGAACCCATTCCCCATCCATTATTAAGTTGTACTCATCAAAAATATTGTGAAATAGTACCCATAAAAGAACTGATCACTAGATTTTATGCTCGTTTCTTAACTCAAGATAAACCAGGAGTAATAGGTAAACTTGGTAGTTGTTTTGGTAAATATAGTGTTAGTTTAGAATCTGTGGTACAAACAGGAATACATAATCAACTTGCAGAAATAGTTGTTGTTACCCGTGATGTACGAGAAGGCAACTTCCGGCAAGCATTAGAGGAAATTCAATCATTAGATGTTATTAATAGCATTCCCAGTATATTAAGGGTTTTGTAGAAACAAAAAAATCAGAGAGAAAAACTTAACTTCAAAATAGACTTCTGCGAAAACTAATCTCCAACTTTACAAAAAACCAAAGGGGGAGAATTAACAGCAACAACAAAAGTAGGAGAATCGGACATTGAGTCAATAAGTGGGTGATATATGAAAATGCCTTCGCTGGCGTCAAGCACGATGCGGCTGTTAATCATTTTACCGTAATCATCAGGATGATTTTGATGACAAATGAATGGAAACAAAAGCTAGACTATGGAACTTTCACCTGATGCCAGCATAAATAATAAAATCACTAGCCAAAATTAATTTGAGTTTTCATTTTTCCCTAACCTAAGTTGTTTCCCAATAACTCTAATGAAAAGAATCATCAAAAAATTCCTCAGATGGTTAAGCATCCTAATAGGAGTTTGTTTATTATTAGTGGTAACTCATCATGCCTCTCCTCGTTCTCCTGTAGTTAAAGACAAGATGCAAGGAATTTGGTTAACCAATATTGCCACAGCATTTCTACATCACACCACATACTTAGATGAAATCCTACATCAGCTTTCCATCTCAGGATATGACCGTGTTTATTTCAGTGTTTATGGTTTTAAAGGAACTCTTTACCCGACTTCTCATAGTTCCACTTACTTTCTGTTGCGTCCTCCTTTGACTAACCCTCTTAAAGCGGCAGTTCAAGAATCTCGCCGTCAAGGATTAAAGCCTTATGCCTGGTTTGAATATGGTTTAATGCTTTACCCTAAAAATGCTATTGTTAAGAAACATCCAGATTGGTTGCTAAAAACCGGAGAAGGGGAAATTGTAGAAGATGGAAATGTCTGGCTAGATCCAACTCATCGAGAAGTTCAAGAATATATTTTAGGCCATATAGATGATATTCTTAAAATCAAAGGGTTAGCTGGCATTCAATTAGACGATCATTGGGCTGTTCCCAAGGCTTTTGGTAATATTAATCAACGTCAGGCGTTAACCAGCTTAACCCAGAAGGTTTATAATCACATTAAAGCCAAAAATCCCCAACTGGTAGTCAGTATTTCCCCTAATCCTTACCACTTTGCTGTTTCTAGATATAATCAAGATTGGTTATGGTGGGTAAAACAAAAGATAGTAGATGAAGTGGTATTACAGATTTATCGCCCAACACCAGAAGCAGTAGTAGCAAGTTTATCAAATTCTGGTATTTACACTGCTTCTTATTATATGCCAGTTGGAGTTGGTATCTCAGCAACCTGGAATGTTGTTCCTTTCTCACTTAATACAGTGCAAAAACAGGTTGCAGCAGTCAAACAACAAGGTTATGGATATTCGATCTTTAGTTGGGAATATTTAGTGTTACGTCGTTTAGCACAGTTTTTTTAACAGGGGAAGTCAGAAGAGCCAGATATTTGGGAACTGGCGATCGCTAATCTTGACTATCCTTATAAGGACTTTAGGAATAAGAATTAAATAAGATCCATGAGTCTATCACACTAATAGTAAAATGATAATACGTATGATAAGCGTTATATCATGTCCGGATGATTAGTGATGATTAAGTATTTCTAGTGTGAGGCAAAGAGTGAAAATAGGTTAACCCCCGGACAAATTCCTGCTGCTCCATAATTTTCTGGCAGCGATAGATCAGCAGATGTTCTAATTCATCTAAGTTTTCTGGTGAGTGGTTAGCGATCGCGGAGCGAAACGGAGTTTTATCGCCTCATTAGTTAAAGGCCGTAAACGTTCTGCCGGTTGTAGTTCTGGTGAATGGCTAGGCAGAAAAAACAGGTCAATACCTTCAGGTAATACCAGCTTGTTAGTGGTATGCCATCCTGCTTGTTCTAACACCAGCAGTATACGTTTATTTTGATTGAGGTCAAATTCTCGTGCTAAATCTGTTAAAACACGATTAAACAACTCTGTATTGACTTGAGGTAAAATCCAGAAATATGTTTCTCCAGACTCAGGGTGGAGAAAACCATAAAGCCATAGCCATTGGTATTGAGTCTTCACATCAGCAACTGGTTGTTCTCCAAGTTTTGTCCACACTCGACGACCTTTTGGTTGTAGTCCTAATCTTTGCTCATCTGAGCACCACACTTCTATATCTGCTTGTGGGTATTTACTTTGAAGTTTAGCTAACTGTTGAGAGAGTTTTTTTTTCACAACAAATGTTTCTGAAAGGCAACTGTCACGATGACTTGGACGTGGTACCTTGAGCCGAAAGTCCAGCGTGTTGTAGATATTCCCACCCTCTCTGGCGAGAGACTTGACGGCCAATCTTGTCACTCAACCAATCTGCTAGTTTTCTACTATTCCAGAGTCTTCCATCTGGAGCTGGTTGCTGTAGTAGCTGCCACAATTGAGTTTGATTTACATCATCCAGTAATGATTCACGGCCGATATTTCTTTTTCTTTGGTCTCCCAATCCTTTTGTTCCTTCAGTATTATAACGACGTACCAATCGGTATATCCAATTTCGACTGTAACCTGTTACTTCAGAGACCTCTAAGCAAGTCCTACCAGTGGCTAATAACCAAATTGTAAGACAAGTGAATTTTCTCAGTTACTTCCTGGGCATTACGATATCTTTCCTCTAAATCTTCTACTCTTAAGTGTTTTTCAATTGTGACTAGCTTCGGCATAACTCCCTCCTATAGAGCCTATTTGAGATCTTTTACCGGTATAAAGTTAAGCTAATGACAGCAGTTTAATCTAATCACAATGACATATTCGAGCTGTCTTACTGACCCAGAATGGGAAATCGTTGAACCTCTGTTGCTTGAGCTATTGCCTCCAAAAAAGCAAACACGTCCCCCTGATTGGACAAAACGAGAAATCCTCGATGGTATCTTCTATCAACTTAAGAATGGCTGCAATTGGGGAGATTTGCCCAAGGAGCTGCCTCCCTATTCCACGGTCTATTGGTATTACAAACAATGGCGAGATGCCGGAGTGATTGAGAAACTTATGGATGCTTTACATCCAAGAGTGCGTCAGCAAGTGAAAAAAAAAGCGCTCCGGGACAACCTTGATCATCATTGATTCCCAAGCCGTGAAAAATACCTGTAATGCTAGTGTAGACTCAAAGGGTTTCTGTTTCTACAAGTCGACCAATGGTATTAAAAGGCATCTAGCTGTAGATACATTAGGATTTCCCTTTTTTACTCATTGTACCCGGGCAAATGTCACTGATGATGCAGGATTGATTGAAATGTTGAGCTTGAACATTGACTATTTCAAATCCAAGCCAGTGAATATTCCGAAGATTACGATTCTCTTAGATCATGGTTATCACCCAGACCACTTGAGAGAGGAATTAGAAAAGATCTATCCACAAATTATGAGAAAAATTAAGTTTGAACTTTCAACAAAACCTTCAAAACAAGAGAAAGCAGCACAAGGCAAATCAGGATTTGTTCCAGCAATCGCCAGATGGGTAATTGAACGTTCAAATAGTTGGATGGAAAGAGGCTTTGTTGCACAAAAGGTGACGTTTAGGCTATAAATAGCATCAGGATAATACGAATCAGTAGATATGAGTAAGTCCAAGTCCAAGTCTAAGTCTCAGTACAAGGTCAAGAATTGGCCTGAGTATGATGCATCCAGTTAGCAACGAGGCAGTCTGACATTTTGGCTATATCAAGAGGTAATAGACCAATGGCTTAACCAAAAGAAAACAGGACGCAAGGGAGCATCAAATACTTACAGTAATGTGGCGATCGAATTGATGGCAACACTTTCGACTTTATTTAGCTTGGCAGGACGTCAAACTGAGGGCTTTTTAGAATCTATATTTTCTCTAATGGGACTAGAGTTACCAGTCCCAGACCACAGTACTTTTTCTCGTCGCTTGGGTAAATTGAACATAGAAATACCAGTAATTCCAGCAACAGAAGCAATTCACCTGGTGGTAGATTGACGGGAGTCAAAGTTTATGGAGAAGGAGAGTGGAAAACAAGAATTCATGGAGTAGGTAAACGTCGTACATGGGGCTTTGTTGCATCTAGGTGTGAATGAGGCCACAGGGGAAATAGTAACTGCAGTGGTTAGTACCAACGATGTCAGTGACGACCAAGTATTTTGCCAACTACTAGAGGTCGTAGAAAGCGAGATAGGTCAAGTGTCAGGTGATGGAGCATATCACAAACGCAAGTGCTACTCCGCAGCAAGTCACAGAGGAGCCAAACCAACCATACCACCCCGTAAAAATGCAGTCATCTGGCATCATGGTAATTGTAATAGTCCACCTCATCCTAGGGACGAGAACCTCAGAGAGATTCGTAAGGTAGGACGCAAAAAGTGGAAACGTGAGAGTGGATATCACCGACGTCGAAAGTGAAAAACAACTATGTTTAGACTGAAAGTAATATTTGGAGGTAAGTTGCGACGACGGAAATTCGACAATCAGGCAGTGGAATTGTTCGTACAATGTGCCATACTTAATCGTATGATACAGAATTGTCAGCCAGAAAGCTACAAAGTAGAATTCGCTCTTCACTAATTAACTTCTCTTCTGGGGAGAAGTTGCGAGCGCAACATTCATGCAACAAAGCCATGGAAAGATGTAAGATTCTGGTGAAGAACTTTGAGAGAACTCTATCGAATGCGACGACAAAACTGAATCTTTGCTTTGTCATACTAATGATTAAGAGACTTGTAGCCTCTGGCTAGAGATCTCAAATGGGTTCTATAGACTGGCGATAGTCAGTTCATTTTTATTATACCTAATCATCCGGACATGATATAATACACCAATACATTCAGTCTCCAACAAAAGATATTAACTATTGCGCTCTATTTATTTAGCGTTCGCCTCCCGATAAACCTCTGACCAAGACAAACTTCAGCAGAAAACGCACCAATACTTTCAGTCTCAAACAGAAGATATTAACTATTGCGCTTTATTTATTTAGTGCTCCCCTCCCGATAAACCTCTGAGCAAGACAAACTTCAGCAGAAAACGCACCAATAGACATCTCCAAAAATACTCAAACGCTTATCCTAACTATCTTTAGTGGTGCGATCGCTACTTATGAAGATAGTTAATTTGTACAGTTTTATGGGCATCAGAGATACTTTGTGTTACTAATTCAAATATTTATTGTACTTTAATTTATTCTTTTTATCTCAGCTTTTGATGGTTTATGCTAATATAAAAGATCCAATTCTTAGTCGCACTAAACCACATATTGTTAAGATTACTTTTTGATAATTATTATCTTTTAATCTGAATCTTTCTCTAGCAATTCCAAATATTTTAATTAATCTTATTACATGTTCTACAAATATTCTCTTTCTGGCTTTTTCTTGATTTTCTTCTTTGATTTCTAGCGGCATTTCTTTTTTTCTTGGTTTCTTTTTTGGTGTAGTAGTTCTTTCTACTCCTTCATAAGCTTTATCTCCTTGAAATTTTTGTTTTTTATCAAATTTATCCTGTTGTTTTCTTAATATTTTTACATCACTTACTGGACCTTTTTCTCCTACTATTACATCTACTATTTCTGTTCCTTTTGGTGTCGTTATTATTTGATTTTTAAAAGTATGATTTTTATTTTTTCATATTTTATATTTTTATTGGTCTTTATATTCACTTGGTCTTTCTCTACTTTGTTCTGTACTATCTACAATTAATTCTAATTCTGTTAATATCTCCTTTACCCATTCCAATTCATTTTCTTTTTTTTTTTACTTGTTCTAATAAACTTGCTGGCAGTAATTCTCTGAGAATATCTATCCAGTAATGAAAAATATTATTAGCACTTGATTCACTTATACCAAAGTTAATTCCTAATGTTTGAAAAGTCGGTATTTGATGTAAATAAAATAACGTTAAAATTATTTCTTCCTCCTTTGTTAAATTCTTTTTTCTGACTCCACCTGCTTTAATTAATCTTTTTTCTGTTTTAGCGATCGCCTTCTTTTTCTCTGATTCTATTATTTGGGCCTTTGCTATTAATTTTATTAGCTGTTCATAAGTAATGCCAATAATTCTTTTTGTTTCTTTTGGATGGTTATAAATATATTCTAAAGTTGGATTCATTTGGGAGACTTTATAAATAAATGGTTTTGATAATTTTACCTTATTTTTTATTTTGGAGATGTCTAATACTTTCAGTCTCAAACAGAAGATATAGCAATGAGCGCTGGCATCTTTACATACTACATAAATAGCTACAATGTAATATATGACTTGCAGTATGACTTGCAGTATGACCTGCATTTTTCATAAATTAGGCGATCGCTAAACGTTAAAGTTTTAAGGATGCGTGTAATGGTATTGACAATGAGTGAGTTGATAGCTTTAAGATATTTCTATCTTCAATCTATTGTTTGAGTGCTTAGGTATATCCTTACAGTCAAGATTTGCGACATGCGAGCTCTTGACCTCCACCTTAAATGGTATGTCTATCAGTCTTATGAGTGGTTTATTAAATATAAGTCGGCCTACTCTTCATCAATGGCGAGAGATATATTTAACCACAGGTTCAACAACTCAATCAGCCAATATACCTCCCCCTCAGACATCTAAAATTAAAAACTGGGAAGAATGTGAAAAGTTTGTTGAGGACACTAAGTGAGCAAACTCAAAAACAAATGGCTGCAAAATGGGGAAATTGTAGTCGTTTTACTATTAGTAGAAGTTTAAAAAAACTTGGGTTTACTCGTAAAAAAAAACATATGGTTATCAAGAAAGAGACGAAATAGAAAGAGAAAAGTTGGCCTTAAAACTGAATCAAATAGACAAAAAAGATATTGTTTATGTAGATGAAGCCGGAATAGATAATAGAGAAGATTATCCTTATGGTTATGGATTTAAAGGCATTCATAGTACCAGGCATGAAGTCCGGAAAAAGAACTGAGAGAGTTAGTTGGATTGCAGCTATAAATCAATCAAAAATGTTTGCTCCTTTAACATTTACAGGAAGTTGTAATCGTGACTTGTTTGAGAACTGGTTGGAAAATTGTTCCCATACCAAAATTACAACCAGGGCAAGTGATTATATTGGATAACACAACGTTTCATAAATCAGTTTATATTGAAGAATTAGTGGCCAAGCAAAGGTGTGAAATCTGGTATTTACCACCATACTCACCAGATTTTAATAAGATAGAACGTTGGTGGTTTGTGTTAAAAAACGATCTGCAAACAAAGACTGAAGAAATTTGATCATTTTAGAGACTGTGTGGATGCAGCTTTTATAGAAAATCCTCAAGTTTTTCCGTAGTGGTGAAAGATATCAATTATTAATATAGAATATAGTTGCTCTTTGAGGCGATTCTCTCACTCGAGAGGCTTCGCGAATACACTCCCATAACACTGTGATTCTTTTGTTGTCAGTTAAATCAAAGTGCAACGCGGGAGTCTATAATACCAAATTTTAATCCGAGCTGCCATGCTATAATTATTGCCTGGCAAGGATTTTCTCACATCCTTATGTCACATTATTTTTTCAGGCATGGCATAAAACTTTAAGGTAGCGGGACTTTAGTGAAAAAATAGTAAAAAAAAGGGTATAATGTATACCTGATATGTATTTTACGTTAATTACTGGCCTGGGAAAAGTTTGATGAAAGAAACAACTTCAGTGGCCATGCCCTCTTGTTTCCATCGATGGTGCGATCGCTTTAACAATGTCTTTAAAACAAAAGCCCAAAAAACAGGGTTTAGGGAATATATAGGAGGATTACTCTTGAGAAAGCGATCGAAAAAACTTGTCTCAAATTGCCAACAACACTGTAGGTCACACGTACCACAAATTACGGCATTTTCTAGTTCGAGCAAATTAGACATCTCCAAAATAAAAAATAAGGTAAAATTATCAAAACCATTTATTTATAAAGTCTCCCAAATGAATCCAACTTTAGAATATATTTATAACCATCCAAAAGAAACAAAAAGAATTATTGGCATTACTTATGAACAGCTAATAAAATTAATAGCAAAGGCCCAAATAATAGAATCAGAGAAAAAGAAGGCGATCGCTAAAACAGAAAAAAGATTAATTAAAGCAGGTGGAGTCAGAAAAAAGAATTTAACAAAGGAGGAAGAAATAATTTTAACGTTATTTTATTTACATCAAATACCGACTTTTCAAACATTAGGAATTAACTTTGGTATAAGTGAATCAAGTGCTAATAATATTTTTCATTACTGGATAGATATTCTCAGAGAATTACTGCCAGCAAGTTTATTAGAACAAGTAAAAAAAAAAGAAAATGAATTGGAATGGGTAAAGGAGATATTAACAGAATTAGAATTAATTGTAGATAGTACAGAACAAAGTAGAGAAAGACCAAGTGAATATAAAGACCAATAAAAATATAAAATATGAAAAAATAAAAATCATACTTTTAAAAATCAAATAATAACGACACCAAAAGGAACAGAAATAGTAGATGTAATAGTAGGAGAAAAAGGTCCAGTAAGTGATGTAAAAATATTAAGAAAACAACAGGATAAATTTGATAAAAAACAAAAATTTCAAGGAGATAAAGCTTATGAAGGAGTAGAAAGAACTACTACACCAAAAAAGAAACCAAGAAAAAAAGAAATGCCGCTAGAAATCAAAGAAGAAAATCAAGAAAAAGCCAGAAAGAGAATATTTGTAGAACATGTAATAAGATTAATTAAAATATTTGGAATTGCTAGAGAAAGATTCAGATTAAAAGATAATAATTATCAAAAAGTAATCTTAACAATATGTGGTTTAGTGCGACTAAGAATTGGATCTTTTATATTAGCATAAACCATCAAAAGCTGAGATAAAAAGAATAAATTAAAGTACAATAAATATTTGAATTAGTAACACAAAGTATCTCTGATGCCCATAAAACTGTACAAATTAACTATCTTCATAAGTAGCGATCGCACCACTAAAGATAGTTAGGATAAGCGTTTGAGTATTTTTGGAGATGTCTATTGGTCTGTAGATGCTGTGAATGAGCGTCGTCTTCAAGTAATGTGGGAACGTCGCCAAACAAAACCTTCTCGATCCTATTGCTTTAATTATAGACGATTCAGGCCACAGAAAAAGTGGTAATTTTACTGCAGGAGTAGGGCGGCAATATATAGGAGAAATAGGAAAAACAGATAATGGTGTAGTCGTGGTGACAACTCATCTTTATGATGGAGTTAAAAGTCTACCTTTAGACATAGCTTTGTATCAGAAAGCTGATTCTTTTCCAAAAGGAAAAAAAGACCCAGAATTTGTCAAGAAACCAGACGAGTGCAATGTCTCTAGTAGATCAATGTTTGTCCAGAGGACACCAACCAGAAATTGTGTTAATTGAAATTTGGCTATGGTAACAATACATCATTCTTAAATCAACTAGAGAAAAGAAGTTTAACTTATATAGGAGGATTAGCTAAAAATCGAAAAGTCATCATTAAAAAACAAGATGACATTAAAGAGGAAATTAGATTAGACAAGCTGGCAGAAAGTATACCTCAGAAAGCTTTCAACTTAGTTCAACTAAGTACAAAAAATGCTAGAGAAGTTTGGGTAGCTACATTAGAAGTAGAAATATCTAGGATGTCAGGTCAAAAAACTATAGCTATCGTTATGAATGCTAAAAGTTTTTCTGAGGCCACTGATATTAACTATTATATCACTAATAGAGAAGACAAATATGTAACTCCTGAGTGGATATATTCTACTTATTCTCAAAGAAATTGGGTGGAAGTTTTCTACAGGGAAGCCAAAGGATGGTTAGGATTAAGAGAATATCAAGTCAGAGATAAAATCAGCCTTAAAAGGCATTTTATTTTAGTATTTTGTGCTTATACATTTATTATCTGGCATCAGTTAACAGGAGGTATAAGAAGGCGTTGGGCTAACAAACCATTAAATACGTTTACTGATACTTTAGAAGCATTTCGTACCGCAATATCTTATCGTTTTGTTGAGTGGTTAGATGAAAACATCGACGTATTTACCGCTCATAAAGAGAGTTTAGGGTTTGTTTGGGCTTGAAATTTGCTAAAGTCCCGGTAGTGCGATTGCGCCTCCGTTCCGTTGTCACGATCGCATAGAAAAAATGTCAGTCATGTAGCAGGATGTATACTACATGACTGACATTGGTAGTATGTAAAGATGCCAGCGCTCATTGCTATATAAGAGTTGTTGGGAAATAAGGTAAAATAATTTCAGAAAAAATTTGCCATAAAAATGCTAAATATTGAACGAGCCTTAAAACAAGACAGATTACTCAGAGCATTAACACCCATTAAACCGTAAAGCATTTGAATCTTTCTTGGAGTCCTTTGGGCAAATGTATGAGCAAACATTGCACTCGCTCACCTCGTCAACGCTCTGTTGGAGGAGGTCTTTTGGCTCGTTTACGCACTCTACAAGACAAATTGTTTGACATTCTCTTCTACTTTAAATGTTACCCGACTTTTGACTTAGCTGGTATCTTGTTTGATATCGACCGTAGTCAAGCACATTATTGGGTTCATCGCTTACAAACTATGTTAGAAGCAGCCTTGGGAGAAAAAAAGGCGCGATGCATTGCGTCAAATTAACAGCGTCCAAGGATTCATAGAGCGTTTCCCTCGAGTAGAACGAGTGATAATGGATGGCACAGAACGGCCAGTACAAAGACCAACTCACTCTGAAAAACCAAAACTGAATTATTCAGGAAAAAAAAAGCGTCACACTCGCAAACATCTAGTAGCAGTTAATCAAAACAAGAAAGTGCTGGTATTGAGTCAGGCACGAGAAGGAAAGCTGCATGAAGTCGAAGTTCCATGACCAGGAAAAATTGATAGGAAATATACCTCTAGAGATTCCGATAGAAGTAGACAGTGGTTTCCAAGGTCTCCACGCATCAGTATGAAAATATCCGAATCCCCCATAAAAAACCAAAAGGGGGAGAGTTAAGTGAGCAACAAAAACCAGATTTTCGGAAATTGAGTCAATCAAGGGTAGTCTGTGAAAACGCCTTGGCGGGCGTCAAGCGTTATGGAGCTGTCAGTCAGATTTCTCGTAATCACAAGTATGATTTTGATGACAAATTAATGCTAACAGCAACTGGTGAGTGGAACTTATATCTGATGACAGCATAAGTAGTCAAATTACTAGGGAAATATGTCAAGTTTTCGTTTGAGTTTTTTCTCTCCTAAGTTATTTCCCAACAACTCTATTAACTATTGCGCTTTATTTATTTAGTGCTCCCCTCCCGATAAACCTCTGACCAAGACAAACTTCAGCAGAAAACTAATAGACATCTCAAAAAATCAACAATCAAATCAATTATCATCAGGACTTACGCAAAGACACTATATATAGCGCATGACAACTTCGACGAACTTCACTATAGTCATGTGCGTTAGCGGAGCTTTGCGTTAGCAATCGCCTAACTATTTTGACTCAAAAAACCTTGAGTTTTTCAAGTCAAATAACTTTCATTTTAATTGAAGGATTTTTCAATTGATCCCTTAGATATTTTGATAATAATTCATGCTTAACTTGATAAATACTTTTGCCTATTTTAGTAGCAAATATTTTGAAGAAGTTCCACACTAACATTGCACAAACAATATGATTTTTCTGAATTATTCGCAGACGACACTGACAAAATCCTCAACCTGTTAATTGCTTAATTTCTCTATTAAATTCTTCGATTTTCCATCGAGTTTGAGATTCAAACTCTACATCATAAGAGTGATGATTGAGTCAAGTCATTAGTGACAATATATTCTGCTGAAGTTGGCAGATACACCTAATCCAAAATATTTTCACCTTTTGGCAGAGTAGAAACCCTTTAATTTTAATTATTTTTCCTGACTTTTTTTCAGCTTCATTCCAATTTAAATCTTGAACTTTTTTGTATTTTTCTGCACCTCGTGTATCATCAACGCGCGCGATTACTTTTTAAAGGACAGTAGTAAATTTTTCCTAAGTTATCTATTAGTCCCATTAATCTTTGTGTTGCATACCCAAATCCATTAATACTGTTTTAAATGGTATTTTCTTATTATTTATGGCATTAAGTATCATTTCTTCAACACTCTTCTATTTTTGTTTTCTTGTCAGTATCTGGGTCATAAATTCTATAATCTATAATCCATAATTGTTCATTTTGGGGATTAAAATATACACAATTAACTATTCCAAGATCCACGACCAACTTGATGTTCATTACCACTATATTGTCGTCGTGTAAGTTCAATATTATATCCATACTTTTTATTAATTACTGTGTCATCAAAAATTAAATAAGCTTCGGTATCACCAAACAAATTCTTCTTGAACATTTCGCCATAAATCTTCTGAATTTAAAGACTCTGCTCTTAAATAGCGATTTATTATATCATGGCTAATATTTTTACTCTGGATTTGCCAAGGAGCGTTATAGTAAAATTTGTGTGAGATTTAAGTAAATATTGACAGTAGTCAACAAAATTAAAATTCATATTTTTGAAATAATATAATCCTGTCATTATCATCTAATAATTAAAGCTTTTTAGCAAGTTAATTTAACCTAATTGTAACTTTGTTTAAAGATACATTAAAAGTAATATCTATCTGAAAAAAAACTAATTATAGTATGGAGAATTTCATATCGACAGTACGCTATATATAGCGTACTTGCGTAAGTCCTGATCATATAGAAATAATTAATTCTTGTAATTGAAATGACTCAACCATCAATATCAGAATCAGAAAAAGGAGACCTATTCACTTTTGAAATTATAAGCGTCAACAACTCTGGCGGTATTATTCATCGTAGCCAGGGAAACGCCAGACAAAAAATAGAAAACTTAGGTAACGACATTAAATTGGAAATAGTTTATACTCCTGGTGGAAGCTTTATCATGGGATCCCCAGAAGATGAAGCCAAAAGAAACCGTAGTGAAGGCCCCCAACATCAAGTAACTCTTCAACCCTTTTATATGAGCAAATATCCCATTACTCAAAACCAATACCAGGCAATTATGGGAAATAACCCTTCTAAGTTCAAAGGTGCAAACCGCCCTGTAGAAAAAGTAAACTGGTACCACGCAACAGAATTTTGTCAAAAGCTATCCGAGAAAACCGGGAAGAACTACAGACTACCCAGCGAAAGTCAGTGGGAATATGCTTGCCGTGCAGGAACAACAACACCTTTTTACTTTGGCGAAACTATAACCTCTGAGTTAGTTAACTACAACAGTAACTACACTTATAGTAACGCACCGAAAGGAAAACATCCTGAAGAAACAACAAATGTAGGAATTTATCCTCCCAATACCTTTGGTTTATATGATATGCACGGCAATGTGTGGGAGTGGTGTCAAGATGTTTTGCATAACAACTATGAAGGAGCTCCTACAGATGGAAGTGCTCGGGAAACTGGAAATGACAACTTTTCTCCACTGCGAGGAGGATCTTGGAACTTCTATCCTCATCATTGTCGTTCTGCGTCTCGCATCAACGACTATAAGCGCAGCTTCTACAAACACTTTATTGGATTTCGTGTAGTATGGAACGCCGGGATGGAAAAGTATGGGAAAGGATAGAACTGACACTGACGGGGGAAAGTTTTTGAACACTAATTATCCAAACATGATATAATTAGCATCTCACGGGGTGACAAGCTAGTTGAAAGCTATATATAGAAAGGAATTTGTGTTCGGGAACTGAAGAATATTTCAACAAAAAGAAAACGCTTATTGGACTGGGAAGGGGTGTAGTGCGAGCGCAGAGCGCTCGCACTACACCCCCTACCCATGGTTGATTATTTATTCATTAAAACATTAAAAAAAACTGTTAAAAATATGATAAAAAAGGGTTAATAATTACAAAAAAAAAAGAAGAAAAAGTGAATATATTAGGCTTTTATCAAGACCATATTAAGCAAAAGTTGAGTCCATCTCAAGTAGTAACATTACAAATATTATTATACTTAATTTCAGTACATAAAACTGTACAAATATCAAAGCTAACCAATTATTTTCAGCTACCAATTAAATCAGAAAGTAAGCGAAAACTTATCGGGACTTTAGCAAATTTCAAGCCCAAACAAACCCTAAACTCTCTTTATGAGCGGTAAATACGTCGATGTTTTCATCTAACCACTCAACAAAACGATAAGATATTGCGGTACGAAATGCTTCTAAAGTATCAGTAAACGTATTTAATGGTTTGTTAGCCCAACGCCTTCTTATACCTCCTGTTAACTGATGCCAGATAATAAATGTATAAGCACAAAATACTAAAATAAAATGCCTTTTAAGGCTGATTTTATCTCTGACTTGATATTCTCTTAATCCTAACCATCCTTTGGCTTCCCTGTAGAAAACTTCCACCCAATTTCTTTGAGAATAAGTAGAATATATCCACTCAGGAGTTACATATTTGTCTTCTCTATTAGTGATATAATAGTTAATATCAGTGGCCTCAGAAAAACTTTTAGCATTCATAACGATAGCTATAGTTTTTTGACCTGACATCCTAGATATTTCTACTTCTAATGTAGCTACCCAAACTTCTCTAGCATTTTTTGTACTTAGTTGAACTAAGTTGAAAGCTTTCTGAGGTATACTTTCTGCCAGCTTGTCTAATCTAATTTCCTCTTTAATGTCATCTTGTTTTTTAATGATGACTTTTCGATTTTTAGCTAATCCTCCTATATAAGTTAAACTTCTTTTCTCTAGTTGATTTAAGAATGATGTATTGTTACCATAGCCAAATTTCAATTAACACAATTTCTGGTTGGTGTCCTCTGGACAAACATTGATCTACTAGAGACATTGCACTCGTCTGGTTTCTTGACAAATTCTGGGTCTTTTTTTCCTTTTGGAAAAGAATCAGCTTTCTGATACAAAGCTATGTCTAAAGGTAGACTTTTAACTCCATCATAAAGATGAGTTGTCACCACGACTACACCATTATCTGTTTTTCCTATTTCTCCTATATATTGCCGCCCTACTCCTGCAGTAAAATTACCACTTTTTCTGTGGCCTGAATCGTCTATAATTAAAGCAATAGGATCGAGAAGGTTTTGTTTGGCGACGTTCCCACATTACTTGAAGACGACGCTCATTCACAGCATCTACAGACCAATTTGCTCGAACTAGAAAATGCCGTAATTTGTGGTACGTGTGACCTACAGTGTTGTTGGCAATTTGAGACAAGTTTTTTCGATCGCTTTCTCAAGAGTAATCCTCCTATATATTCCCTAAACCCTGTTTTTTGGGCTTTTGTTTTAAAGACATTGTTAAAGCGATCGCACCATCGATGGAAACAAGAGGGCATGGCCACTGAAGTTGTTTCTTTCATCAAACTTTTCCCAGGCCAGTAATTAACGTAAAATACATATCAGGTATACATTATACCCTTTTTTTTACTATTTTTTCACTAAAGTCCCGTTATGCGAAAGATTTTTAACCCTAAAGGAATTAAGTTTACCTATATTTTGGTTCCCTTTAGTCAAAATAATGGTAAAAAATCTCTTCAACTTTACCTCAGAGTTAGTGTTGATTTTAGACCGCACTCAGTGGCAAAATATTAATATTTTAATGATAACTGTAGCTTGGAAAAAGAGAGCTTTACCTATATATTGGAAGATTTTATCTCATAAAGGAGCTAGTAATTTAACCGAACAAAAATCAGTAATTCGCCCTGTATTAAAATTATTGAAAGCACACAAAATAATTCTCACAGCACCCTAGAATTCCACAGTATTTTCCTGTGCCATTGGTTGAAAGAATATAAAAAAAAGACGTATATTTTGTCTTGAGACAAAAAAAATCAACTATGATAAAACGAGGGAGAAAATATTGTCAACTCTCAGAGTTAAAAGTAAATATCGGTGAATCCCAACTATTATTGAATCAAAAAATTACCAAAATTTTGAAGGTAGGAACATATAATTTACTTGTATATAAAAGACAGAAATATCGTCACAATTCTGTTTCAGAGAAATGGTATACTCTCTCCAATTTATCATAGTAATGTGGAAAAGTTAAAAAAATATATAGCCAGAGAATGGGCATAGAAGCCATGTTTAAGGATTATAAAACTGGTGGTTATAATCTAGAATCAGCAAAAGCCAACGAAACTAGACTTAATAATCTAATTTTATTAATAGCTATTTCATACACAATTAGTTCATTTAAAGGACAAGAAATTAAAAATAAAGGAGTTCAAGAATATATATCAAGAACTAATGAAAGAGGTAGAAAAGAAAGAAGAAACAGTAGTTTTTGCTTAGGGTTATCTAGTATTTATTGGGCAATAAATGATGATTTAATGTGGAAATTAGTAGAAAATTTAATGAGCCTTAATCCTCATAAATTACTATATTATCGCAGGGGAATAAAAGCGATGAATAAAGTGGTTAATTAGACTGTAATTTTTGATTAAAAATTAATTAATAAAGTTAAGTTTTTTCATGATATTATTCTACTGCACAACTTGAATTATTATTCAACCCAGTTAGGGGGTGTAGTGCGAGCGCAGAGCGCTCGCACTACACCCCCTTCCCAGTCCAATAAGGATTTTTTTTTATTGAATTATTCCTCAGCTCCTGAAGGCAAATCCCTTTATATATAGCTTTCAACTGGCTTGTCACCCCGTGATAATTAGCATATAGCAAATAGCTTTTTTGATCATAAAAAGCCAAAAGTGTGTTATTTATTGTTGTTAATTATTTTTATATTGTACAGACCTTGCATCCAACATCTCTACCTCTGCTTCCCCTTCGGAGGAGTTAGGGGTAGACTTCTTAGCTAAATGACAGCTCTAACATTTTTTGAATAGGTTTCAATGCTACCACCCGTATTTCTTGAGAAACCACAATTTCTGGAGTCTTGCTTATCGCCGCCAGATAGAGCTTTTCCAAAGTATTCAACCTCATCTGCGAAAATTCGTTACAAGTACAATTAATTATTCATAGCTGGTGCCCGAATAAAATTTTTGTTCCCAGCTCTGCTCTGCACTTGATGAATAATACCTGGTTCAGTTGCCACAATAACTCTTCACTTTGGCTTTCAGTACAATATTTTAACAAAGCAGTTTCAAACCAACATAACTAGTATGAAGCAATACATTAACTTCACATTCTCAATAAGCAATAGTTTTAACTTCAGCACCTTCTATTTTTAGCCGCAGCCATATCAACTGAACAGAATTTTATGACTACATATACAGAAATACCTACTTTTTGATAGCTCCGAGATAGGGACACCATATATAGCAATTTTCACCTTATAGCTACAAAAATTATGCCCTCTACCATCAGCATAAATGCCTTTAAAGCACAATCTCTGTATTTTTGAATAATGAAAACTGTTATCAGTTCTGACCAAAAAACAAGGTATTAAAACTCCCCTTTAAAGGTTTGAGAAAAAAATAAACTTCAGTATTTTAATTCTCAGGTTAAGCGCTGCTAGATACTAATAACTAATAACCACAAAAATTAGCGTACATAAGAAGCACCATTAATATCAATAGTTGCTCCTGTCGTATGAGGTGCTAAACCAGATGCCAAAAAAGCTACTACATTAGCAACATCTTCTGGTGTTGCCAACTTACCCAAGGGAATATCCCGGGTAGCAAACTCTTCGCCTACTTCTTGCAGATAACTTTCTACTCTCTCAGTACGAACAAACCCTGGTGCCACCGCATAAGCCAAAATATTATCCTTAGCAAAACCACGAGCAATAGTACGAGTCATAGAAATAACACCACCTTTGCTAGCAGCATAGTGAATATGTTGAGGGTCATCTCCCCGAAAAGCAGCACGACTAGCAATATTAATAATAGTACCGCCATTACGAGTCTGAAAATGACGAATTGCTTCTCGACATAGATCCGCAACTGCAATTAAATTTACTTGCAAAGTTTCTTGCCAAGCATTAGCCCAAATATCCATTTCATCCTCTACACTAGCACCAACAAAAATACCAGCATTATTCACCAAAATATCAATATGATTTCTCCAGGCGATCGCCTCCTGCCATAATTTCACAGCAGCATTTTTCTCAGCTAAATTTGCTTTTAATAAATAACATTTATCTTTACCAATTTTATCACCTATAGTTTCTGCTACAAGTTGTTTATGATAGTAATGTAAAATAACTTTAGCTCCAGCACTAGCTAAAGTTTGCACTGTTGCGGCACTAATACCACTAGATGCACCTGTAATTAAAATAACTTTTTCACTTAAATTTATCATTTTTTCCTTTTTCTTCCTACTCCTTACTCCCTACACAACTATTTAATAATCTTGATTTATTTTGAACTCCCCCGAACTCTAGTCCCGCACTCTTCCGGAGCAGAGGTTCGGGATAAAAACCGGGGGTTATCCGTGGGGTTTGTCCTGACTTTCTATTGTAGCTATTAAAAATTATAGGTAGTCCTGTATATGTAGTGATAAAATTACAGTGAAGCGATCGCTTCATTATAATGATTAATGGGTAGTCCTGTATATGTAGTGATAAAATTACAGTGAAGCGATCGCTTCATTATAATGATTAATGAAATACCAAATAGCTCCTAGATGGGACCGAAGCTTTTTAGAAAAGGATAAAGTCTTTCTGACCAACCGAGAAATTCTTTGACGCAAAGTATTATTCAATCTTTCTATATAAGCTGTTAAACCTGAATATTCCCCACTGATTTATGTCTCTCTTCAGGAAAGACAAGCTCGTAAGCTGACCAAAAATCTGTATAACAAACTGCACACGGCCTTAAGACACCGTGGGTTAGAATTCCATAATCTATGCTGCCCCTTTTTCTCCTCTTTCCCCTAAGTAAAAACCCACAATTTCTTTAGTTTCTATATCAATCGCTAACCACAGCCATTGTTTATTATTTTTATTGCCTACAAATGACCACATTTCATCACATTGAATGGTGAGTTTACCTGTTTTTTTTTAGTACATTTAATAGAGCGTGAAACCTCAGCATACTTATTATTGACGTAATTCTGGAGCCATTTTTCTGACACGCCTGTTACACGGGTTATACCAGCTAAACTAATTTTTTCTCTATTTTAATTTATCAATAAGTTCTTTGGTTTCATTACTAATATAATCTCTTTGACTATTTTCGACAAATTGTCTCTGACAATTTTGACATTGATATTTTTGTTTTTTGTTGTGAATAGTCCCATTTTTGACAATATGATTACTGCCACAACTAGGACAGATTAATTTATGAATGGACATCTGAATTATATAGATTTTTTCTTATTACTGTCATAGATAATAGCATACTTTTTTCATGATAGTTGAGTTTAATTCTTGATAGTTTAATGACTGATTATTATGTAGCGATCGCCTAGATAAAAATTTTGAATTATTAAGCATAAAAAACTTAATGTTTTCAAGATTGATGTCAATAACTAATCATTTATATTGGCTTATCACTACATATACAGGACCACCAAAATTATATATACATTCATTATAATATATAGATGTATAAATCAAAGTTGATACAAGGCGAGGACATCACCTCAACTGAAAACTGCCCTTAGGGCTTCCCTAACTAAAAAATCTCCCCTTGTCACGTCAGTGCAACGTCCGAAGTATATTAATAATAAAGAGTCAGTAACCAATTAATTATTCTTCTGACAGTAGGGACGTTCTATAGAAAATTCCGATCTACTCCCCCTCCTACTCCAGTTTAGGGGCTTAGGGTGAGACCCCGACTCAAAGTGCCAAGTCGAAAATTTTTTGATTAATAGCATCAGTCCACTACAATAACCTATAAAATTATTATCTGTTCTAAGTCTTTAAGCCCAATTAATTACCATTATTTATTCCCTGTGATTTTTACACTTATAGGCTTTTCAGTACCTTGAGTATATGTAATTAATTTTGTATAACTACTTAAGTGCAAAGACCAAATTAATTACCTAATATTATGATCAAATCACAGAGAATATATGCCTTTTGGCTTGAAAGTATTTGTAATTAATTCTGCATAACTAATTATTGGGAATTAGTTTTGAGATTTATTTTTTCAAGCACTACAGCTTCTACATTAGCTTTTTGTTTTTCTGTATCTACCTTTGTCACTGCCCAACGTAGAGGAATACCAAATTTTTCCAACTCCTTTTCAATTTCTTGATTGAGTTTACCTGGTGATTCTTGCAAATCAATTTCAGCATTAATAAAATGAGTAGTCATGGTAATTATACAATTAGTTAGTTCATACTTAGTTGCATTAAGCTTGCAGCTATAAAATATATATTATACTTAAACTAGTTAATCAAAAAAAGACAAATTTTAGAATAACAAAGATACTAAGTAGAGAAGAATCAAGTATCAATACTAATTATTTGTTAACTTTCCCCACTTTTTTTCACTCGTAAATATGTCTTAAAAGTCCTTTTCGTGATTTACTTGTTCAATAATTTATGGAGAACCAAATTGACGCTTATAAACCTCATCTTCCTTTTCAGTTTCTATCGTTAAATTAGACCGAGGATATGCCATACACAATAACACATAACCTTCCCCTTGAAGTTCTGGACTAACTCCCATAACATCATTTTGATCTACAGTACCCTCTCCCAGAATCTGAGCTGCACAGGTAGTACAAACCCCTGCATTGCATGAGTTAGGCAAATCTAGTTTCGCCTCCTCAGCAGCCTTTAAAATTGTCTTATTCTCTGACACCTTTATAGTGTAAGTTTTTCCTTGGTGGTTAATTTCAACAGTGTGAATTTCAACGGTACTAGTATTAGACATATTGTAATTGGTATATTCAATCCTAATTTTAATTCCGAGTTTTATGGTTGATAAAGTATTATATAAGCTAACTCTTTTAGAGATTTAGAGCAACCCTGATTTTCCTAAATGAAACAAAAATTTACAATCTATAAATTTCCATAGAAATTATCATTTTATTCAAATACAAAATTTAAGGTTATATGGAAGAGATAATAGGAAATATAAAATTCGTAAATTCCGTATATTTTACAATATTTATAACTCCTATATATACCTATAAGTTGTTCTATTTTTTTGAGTTATAAATTACCGGTAATTGTCAACACTTTTTCCACAAATTTATTTAGGTATTTTAGACACAATACTAAGCAGAAAAAACGACTTATATTGGAAGCGATCGCAACTCCAAAATTAAATATTGCATTTTGTTAAAATGTCAAAGATTTAATCAAATTCAGCCAATATTAATCAAACAGATTAATTTACTCCTAATTTTTTTTGTCAAAATTGAGTTCATAACTATATGTTATTACCTGAATTATGCCTAAGAACAAAAAGTATTTATTAAAAATAATTAGCAAAATCATATCTCCAAAAAAATACTACATAAACTATTAATATCTATTAAGAATATAGGCTATAAATCATATTTTTTTTGCTTTTTTTATTGTAAATATAAAAAAAGCAAAATAGCAAAATTTAATAAGTATTGACCACAAATAGTTAAACAGTTTATAGGAGGATATAAATATAGATTCAAAAGTGATAATAAATAGCTAAAATATCATTTTTATGGTAAATATCTCTTTTAGTTCAATTATAGATAATCACATAAAATATTTAAATTTTCCTTAAGCCCTTATGGTTGAGATACTATAATTTATCAAAAAAAATTCTACATTTCCTAATAGTAGGAGAATAGGTAGGTAATTGCATACAACCTCCCTACTGTATGAAGAATAATTAACGCCCTACTAGCTAGTAATTATCAAAAAAAGTTATTGAGCAGATATTAATTACTTAATCAGGTAATATAAACTAAATATAGTATCAATATCTAATAATTACTATAATACCAAAACTGTTATAATATAAAGGTAAAATTATGAAATTTTCAAAACTGTAGAAATGGAAAAAAAATCCTGATCTGAACCATATTGTCTTAAAAGCTACTTTTGGTATCATCCAAAATACTAAAGATAAAGGATATCAGCAACATTATTCAATTATCCTAGTTTTTCCTATTTTCCATTCCTTATTCCCTCAAAAATTAATATGAGTCAAAACGTAATTATATTATGGTATCGTAATGACCTACGCATCCATGACCATGAACCACTATATAAAGCACTCAAAGTTAATGCTCAAATTATACCGATTTATTGTTTAGATCCAAGGCAATTTAGTCAAACAGATTTTGGTTTTCCTAAAACAGGTGTATTTAGAGCAAAGTTTTTACTAGAAAGTATTGCTGATTTGCGTAACAACCTACAAAAATTAGGTAGTAATTTAGTTATTTTTCAAGATAAACCAGAAATAGTAATTCCTAGACTAGCTCAACAATTATCTGCTAAATCAGTATTTTTTCATCAAGAAGTTACTGAGCTCGAAGTTAAAGTAGAAAGATTAGTTCATCAAGCACTAAAACAAATTGGAGTTAGGTTAAAATCATTTTGGGGTCATACACTTTACCATCCAGATGATTTACCTTTTGAAATAAAACAATTACCAGAATTATTTACTACTTTTCGTAAAGATGTAGAGAAAAATTCTAGTGTAAACCCTACATTCTCAATCCCTAAAAAATTATCATCCTTACCAAAAATTGATGTGGGAGAATTACCTACATTATCTGATTTAAATCTAGAAAAACCGCCACTAAATTCACAGGGAGTTTTAGAATTTAAAGGTGGAGAAACTGCCGCTAAGGAAAGAGTAAAAAACTACTTTTGGCAGCAAGACTATTTAAAAGTTTATAAGGAAACCAGAAATGGAATGCTAGGTGCCAATTATTCTTCTAAATTTTCCCCTTGGTTAGCTTTAGGATGTTTGTCACCTCGTTATATTTATGAAGAAGTTAAAGAATATGAATATCAAAGAGTCAAGAATCAATCAACTTATTGGTTAATATTTGAGTTAATATGGCGAGATTACTTCCGATTTATTTGTCAAAAACATGGGAATAAAATATTTCATAAATCTGGTTTACAAGGTATAGCTATTCCTTGGCAAGAGGATTGGGAAAAATTTAGAAAGTGGCAAGCAGGTCAAACAGGATTTCCTCTAGTAGATGCTAATATGCGTGAACTTTTAGCTACAGGTTTTATGTCAAATCGTGGTCGACAAAATGTTGCTAGTTTTCTTACTAAAAATTTAGGAATTAATTGGCAAATGGGAGCTGAATGGTTTGAGTCTTTACTAATAGATTATGATGTTTGTAGTAATTGGGGAAATTGGAATTACACTGCTGGAGTAGGAAATGATGGGCGAGGTTTTCGCTATTTTAATATTCCTAAACAAGCAAAAGATTACGACCCAGAAGGAAAATATGTTAAACATTGGTTACCAGAATTAGGAAAAGTTCCTCCTGCTAAAGTACATGAACCTTGGAAATTATTACCTGTTGAACAAGATAGATTTGGTGTCAAAATAGGGGTAGATTATCCAGAACCAATTATTGATTTATGGCAGTCAGTTAAGGAGAATGAAAAAAAATATAATAGAGCGTTACAAATGACACTAGGTAAAATAAATAAAAGAGGCAGATTTTGAACAGGAATAAATTGTAAATTAGGATAATTCATAATTATAATTAACAGCAAAATCACCTCAATTTTTTGGTAGTTAGTTCATGTTTAATGATATTAATAATGTTATAGCAATCCATAAATTGGCTATAATCATATTAAAATAGTTGACTTGAACTGAAAATATTTTTAATTATGAATCCTAATTACTACACAATATTATAACCAAAATAGGATTACTATATATCCCTGTCATCCATTCATTTAAGGTGCAAAAATTCTTTCTTTGTTTACCACTAATACAGAAATTACATAAGCTTTTCCGAGTAAACCTTTTAGAGAAGCTTTGCATTCTTTTTCACCCCTATGTCTAAAGGTGGCTTTACATCTAGCCCCGAAAAAAAAATCCTATAGGGGCTTGACACTATCTAAAGTGTCTGCTATGATTGTTTATTAATAAATAAAAAGAAGTATTCTTGCTCTAAGCATAAAAGATTCCATAACTAGTACATTTCTTTACACTAATAAAAAGCCGATGTTTATCCATAATTTCTACCTTTATTTTTGGTATAAATAGGTTCACTTGGAGTGAATATAGTTTTTTTCTATAAATCTCTGAGTGAACCGCAGCATAAACACTGCGGTTTTTTGTTCACAAACTCGACGTATCAAAAAAAGACACGAACAGCCATGACTCAAGTTAACAAATGGTATTACAGTTTTTATTTTTGGCCCCGATATAGTTCCGGGTAACTTGTTATGCTGACTTTTACTTTTCACCCGGAACTGATAATGGTTCCGGGTTTTTTATTTTTTACCCTACTTAATTTATCAAGGAGAAAATCTCATGTCTAAAACTAAACTTGTATCCAAGTCTCACTCGGAAGATCAAACAGTTGTCAATATTTCTGAACAGACAACGGTAGGAGGTACAAATTTTTTAATTATTGGAGGTCCGTGCACTGTTGAAAGTATGGAACAAATGACAGCAGTAGCAAATAAGTTAATAATGGCACCTGTGCAAATGTTCCGGGGAGGTGTCTACAAACCCCGCACTTCTCCCTACTCATTTCAGGGGTTGGGAATAGAAGGATTAAAAATTTTGGCATCCGTTCGCCAACGCTACAATATCCCAGTAGTAACAGAAGTTATGTCTATTCCGCAAATAGAGTCAGTAGTTGCTTATGCAGATATGCTGCAAATAGGTAGTCGCAATATGCAAAACTTTGAGTTACTCAAAGCAGTTGGGAAAGCTGGCAAATCTGTGATTTTGAAACGGGGGCTAGCTGCAACTATTGAGGAATTTTTAATGGCAGCTGAATATATTCTCAGTTATGGCAACCCTAATGTGGTCTTATGTGAAAGAGGTATTCGTAGTTTTGATAGTTATACTCGTAATGTTTTAGATTTGGGTGCGGTAGCTGCATTGAAACAGTTGACTCATTTGCCAGTTATTGTCGATCCTTCTCATGCTGCTGGTAGAAGGGAGTTGGTGGCATCCTTGGCAAAAGCTGCGGTTGCCTGCGGAGCGGATGGTTTGATGATAGAGTGTCATCCTATACCGGAGAAGTCGGTTTCGGATGCCCAGCAAGCATTGTCGTTGGAAGATATGGTGAAGTTAGTTCAAAGTTTACGCCCTATTGCTACTGCAGTAGGGCGATATATTTGTGAACTTGAGGAGTTAGCTGTGGCTTAAATTTAACTTTATTGGTGTTCTCCATTATATCAAATACTAAAATCTTGGCTACAAATACTTATCCTGTTTCGGTGGAGTTATAATTTACCGAAACAGGCTAAAGCTTTGAGCATCTCAAAACATAACATAATTTTAGATTCTGATTTGCAGTGATGTGTTTGTTAACTAAGTTTTTGCTTATCTCTATGAACTAGACTCTATTTATGAAAACTCCCTGATAGAAGAGTTACTAAAATTCGGTTAACCGATAGCTCTGGAAAAGTTGAATAGAGTCGATGATCCTAGTATTGATCATTTATGTGGTTTGATCAGGAAATGCTACTTTAAATTTATTGATCCTCCTATTGTTTCGATAACTCATAAGTTTATGAATTAGGCGCAGGCGATCGCTCTGCAAATAAGAATGATAATTATTGGTTGATCCAGGGGTTTATAGTACAAGTTAGAGGTGGTTAAACTCATGGTGAAATTTTGATATTAATTCTTTGTGGAGAAACTTCTCGATAATTTTACTTTCACAAAAAATGTATTTCAAACTATTGAGGATTTTCAAGTGATTCGCAATGATTCTACTGATAACAGTAGCTATTGTGGCCAGGCTGGTTAAGCAATTTTTTTTGTCAGTATTGGTGGCCTTCACTTAAGAATTAAAAATTTAGTGGTAAGGAGTAGGATTTAGGATTAAGAATGAATTGTTAAAAACATTCCTCTTACTTATTTATACTGATACTAGTAGGACCTATATAAAGGGGTTAATTGTAGTGAAAATATCTGAAATAATTACTAAAAATATACTATATTTAGTGGTACTGCCTAAGTCTTAACTAGAAAAAAGTCTGGTTATTCTTAGATGATACTTCAATTATTTTAAGTAACATCGGCAGGATAACCTTTTTATCATTATTAGATATTAGAGTTTTGATTTTATAAATATTGACTTTTCCTAATATCAACTTCTTCCCAGTTTAAAAACCTGGGTATAAAAGTTTTTGATCAGTGGTATTATTATACTTGATATTGAAAATTCAAAATACAAAATCAAGTAGATTTTGGTTTTTTTGAACAACTTTTGTATCAATTTTAGGGTCAATATTTTTGAAAAAAAGGGGTATCTATAGCTTAACTAGCTATAAAATTAGAGATTTAACTTGGCTTAACTCTGTTAGTATGTGCTATCTTAATGATTAAGAATATTTGAATAATCTCATGGACGATAAACAAGTATGAGCTTTTGTTGATGAAAAATCAATCTAGAAAAACTTGTTTTTTTGTTTATCATTAGGAATGAGAGTATTTTTTAACTATTTTAAAGTCAAGCTTGATAAGTCTGTTAATCTTCTGGCTTACTACTAGTAAGCACAAAAAAGTTTAACTGTATTAAATTTTGTCAAGTTACTCTCAGCTAAATATCTGACAGTAGACTGGAAAGAAAGTTTACATCTTTTTACATAGGAATAAAATTTAACATATACCTATTTGTTGGATAATTAGTAGTCAAAAAATTAAAGAGAGGTTATAATAATTATTTTAAGAGACTTATCGGTAGATATAACCATGAGGAGGTGATTAACACAAAAAAAAAGTAAAACCACTATATACACGAATGGTTAAATGCTCTTGAGTCGTTAAGTAAAAACATGAATAAAATTACTAAGACTTCTGAGTAAAAAAACCATAAAGTCAATGATTTTTTGAAAACTTAATTGATAAATTACAGTTGGGGTGCAGCTAAGAATAATTAAACTGGCGATAGCGCTGAAAGAGAAAAAGTTACATAATTATATTCTCAAAAACTTTGTACTGACCTCAAATGTTTAAATAAATTAAGGATTTTCTATAGATTAATAAAACAAGAAAGCTGCAAAAATGTCTAAAGAAATTTTGATTACTAGAGGGCAGATAGTAATAGTGGATGAACAAGACTATGAAGAATTATCAAAGCATAAATGGTACTTAATAGATGGGTTTGCTGCTAGAACAATAAAAAAAGAGGAAAAGAGAACTACTATATATATGCACAGAGTGATTATGGATGCTCCTATGGGTGTATCTGTTTATCATATTAATCACAATAAACTAGATAATCAGCGAGAAAATTTACGCTTAGTTAAAGGAAGTGCGCGAATGCACAGAAGACCTAGCGTTAAACATTCATCTAAATACCGAGGAGTGTATTGGTGTAAGGATAAACGTAAATGGATAGCAGAAATTAAAGTTTACAAAAAGCAAATACGTTTAGGTCGTTTTGAGGTAGAAAAAGATGCAGCTATTGCTTACGATGAAGCAGCAAGAAAATATTATGGTTCTCTAGCTAGAACAAATTTTACAATAAATAATATAGAGGTAAAAGAATAACCTTCTCACCGAAATTAATAGAAATTAATAGAGAGTATTCAGATGATGCAATATCGACGCTTTGGGCGCACAGAATTATCAATACCAGTGTTTTCCTGTGGCGGAATGAGGTATAAATATAAATGGCAAGATGTTCCTAAAAATGAAATCCCACTTAATAATCAACAAAACTTAGAAAATACAATCCGTCGCTCTCTAGAATGTGGGATTAACCACATAGAAACGGCCCGTAATTATGGCACATCTGAAATGCAACTGGGAGAAATTTTACCTCAACTACCACGGGAAAAATTGATTATCCAAACAAAAATTAGCCCAAGCGTTGACTCCCAAGAATTCAAATCCAAGTTTGATCAGTCTCTCCATTTTTTACAACTAGAATATGTTGACTTGCTGGCCATACATGGGATTAACACGTTAGAACGTCTTGACTATTCTATTAGACCAGGAGGTTGTTTAGATATAGTTAGAAAATTACAAGAGCAGGGAAAAGTCAGGTTTGTTGGTTTCTCTACTCATGGGCCAACTGATGTAATAATTAAAACTATAGAAACCAATCAATTTGACTATGTTAACCTACACTGGTACTACATTAATCAGGAGAATTGGTCCGCAATAGAGGTTGCTAATAAGTTTGATCTGGGAGTATTTATTATTAGTCCTTCTGATAAGGGTGGTAAATTGTATCAACCGCCACAAAAATTAATAGATTTGTGCTATCCATTAAGCCCAATGGTGTTTAATAATCTATTTTGTTTGAGTCATCCCCAAGTTCATACATTGAGTTTGGGAGCTTCAAAACCAACAGATTTTGATGAGCACTTAAAAACATTGGAATTTTTAGAGAAACCAGATGAGATATTACAACCAATATTAAATAGTCTAGAAAAAGAAGCGATCGCTAAACTAGGAGAAAATTGGTACCAAACTTGGCATATTGGTTTGCCTACTCCAGAAAATACTCCAGGAAATATTAATATTCCTGTGATTTTATGGTTAAGAAATTTAGCGATCGCCTACGATATGTGGGAATATGCTAAAGTACGCTATAACTTATTGGGCAATGGTAGTCATTGGTTTCCTGGTGCAAATGCTGAACAAGTAGAAAAATATAACTTGAGTAAATTTCTTGTGAATAGTCCTCATGCTGATAAAATTCCAGATATTCTTCAAGATGCTCATCAATTACTGGTAGGGACTCCAGTAGAACTTTTGTCTAGCACTTAATCTATATAATAGCATTTTTTTTATTAGATTAGTTGACTACTTCTAGCTTATTTACAAATAAGGGAAAATTCTCAAATTGATTAAGTAATATATGAGTTAATAAATGTAAATACTTTAATTTTTTTCCCTTGTCAATAAAAATACTGATAGATAATATCAAGCTGGTATAATTTTAACTCTATTTAGATACTCACTATGGGAAAATTTTGGGGAATTAGGAATTAGGAACTGGGAATTGAGAATAATATATGTGAGAAGAGTATTTTGATGATGGCTAATTAGTGAGATTTGATATAACACTTGGTAAATTAATGTGCATACTCTAGAAAATGTTCTAGGTAAGATTAAGATTTTGGTTATTTTATGCTTAAGAATAAGAGCGATGGGTAGATTCTTCGATAAGGGAGTAGGGGAGCAAGGGAAAAGCAAACATAATAATAATTAATACTGAAATGTTAATAATTATCAAAAAAGTTATTCAGTAAGTTTTAATTATTTAAGAGTTGAAGCTTTACTCAAGTTAACTATTCTTTTTTTGCACAAGGTACAAGTTATACTTTTTTATCTTATCTCCTGAATCACATTAACACCCCAAGGACGGAAGTAATACATTGAGATTTTATTGAGATTTTATAGGCTTAAAACTTTGAGATACTTAGTAATTTCAATAAATTGTTTTACATATATAGTTTGAAACTATTTGCAAGATTCTTTTTTTAGCTTTGGTATTATTAAGTAATGGTAGTGATGAGTTAGTAGTGAAAATTAGGATTTTTTTCAGATTAATTTAAACTTAAAAAGTGCAACCTGATAATATTTAATTATTTAATTATTTAATAATAAGTTTATTATTCAAAATAATTTAGTTTTATATAAAAATTTGTTTATAATGTTTGATTTTCCAAAAAATGTAGATAATTTATATGGTTAATTTTTTGTTCTTTATTCGTTTTGATTTATCTTTTTATTCACATTTCAGAGCTTTAAAAAAAATCTATGTCTTATGAACATATTTTCAATAGTAAAGTAAAATCTTCTGAAGAACTAACCCCTAATGAAGCAATTTTTGCTATTGGTTTAATGGTTATGGCGGTTGATGGTGATATTGATATGAATGAGGTAGAAATTATTGAGGGTTTCTTAGTTAGAAAAGGATTTACTGCTAGAGAAGTAAATGTAGCTAGAGAAAAGGTTTTAAGAATTATTGCTCAAGAGAAAAATGAAGCATTATTTTATGCAGCTAAACAGGTACTTCAAAATGAAAAAGAAATAGAAACTGCTTTTGATTTGGCTGTTGAAGTTGCTATGGCAGATAATAAGTTAACTGAGGAAGAGGATAGTTTTGTTTTTGGTTTGGCTAAGAGTTTAAAAATTAGTCGAGAAAAGGTTGAGCAAAAATTTGCAAATGCTACCAAGTATTGCTATAATTCTAGTAGATTAATTGAAAAAATTGAGGAAATTTTATTAAAATTACCTATAGGTTCTAAATATGAAGGATATATTAATGCTACTACAGATTTAAAGTCTTTAAATCTTAAAATTCGCACTCCAAATGATGAGTTGGTAATTCTTAATATTGATGAAACTGGTAATCACGATCAAATAGAAATGGAATTGGAGTTGGCTCCACCATGGATGTTGTAAGTGGTTGATAGTATTATAACATTTTTTATATCTAAATTCTCTAAAAATTTATCCGGAATTAATTAAGGTAAATTGTTGTTTTTGGGTAATTAATAATGAATATTAATCGTCGTCATTTCTTGCTTTTACTAAGTACAACTTTAGGGTTTATGACTGTAAGTAGTTGTAAGATATCACTAGATAATTCTTCTGGATCTGTAATAGAATCTACTTTACCGAATGATACTAAGTTTTCAGAAAATTTAGGGGTATTTCAACTAACACCTTTACCTTATGGATATGATGCATTGGAACCTTATATTGATAAGGAAACTATGGGGTTTCACTATGGTAAACATTATGCTGGTTATATTAAAAAGTTAAATGGGGCGATCGCTCAATACCCTAAACTTAAGGAGTTTACTGCTGAGGAGCTATTGCTTGGTTTGAATAGTTTGCCTCAGGATATTCGTACTGCTGTCAGAAATAATGGTGGTGGTTATGTTAATCATAAAATGTTTTGGGAAATTATGGCTCCTAATGGTGGGGGTAAACCTGAAGGAAAAATAGCTGTTGCTATTGATGAGAGTTTTGGTAATTTTGATGGTTTTAAGGAAAGGTTTAATGCTGCTGGTGCTGCTCGTTTTGGTAGTGGTTGGGTATGGTTGGTTTTGGGTAATGATGGAAAGTTGAAGGTTATTAGCACTCTTAACCAAGATAGCCCTTTTTTGACTGGGAACTATCCCATTATGGGTAATGATGTTTGGGAACATGCTTATTATTTGAGGTATCAAAATCGTCGCCGTGATTATTTGAATGCTTGGTGGAATATTGTTAATTGGCCGGAGGTTAATCGTAGGTATGAGTTGGCTCTTCGTTAACTTTTAATTGTTAACTTTTAAGGGACTTGCAAAAAAAATTACTAGGATAACTGCAACAAACCCCAAGTTTCTTTTTGGTTTCAGCTTTCTGGCTATTTAAGTTGAATAAAAAGTCATGTATATGGGCGAACTTACCCTTATATCCTTTACTATATCATAAATTTTGTGAGTATGTCACCCCATCCCTTTTTTAATTTTTTGAGCTCCAGAAAATGAAAATGTTACTGGCTTTTTATAAAAGGGGATAAAATAGTAAGACTTGATGATCTAAAAAAAATGAGTGCATAAGCTGTTGTTTTTTCTGGAGCTTCAGAGAATGAAATTAAATATGTTTAGTGACGGCCTCTAATTTGAGATTTTCTCAGACTAGTTGAATAAAAAGTCATACATACGGGCGAGCTTAGAATTATAGCTTTTACTATATCATAAATTTTGTGAGTATGCCACCCCATCCCTTTTTTATTTTTTTTGAGCTACAGAAAATGAAAATGTTACGAGCTTTTTATTAAGGGGGATAAAATAGTAAGACTTGATGATCTAAAAAAAAATGAGTGCATAAGCTGTTGTTTTTTCTGGAGCTTCAGAGAATGAAATTAAATATGTTTAGTGACGGCCTCTAACTTGAGGTTTTCTAAAACTAGTTGAATAAAAAGTCATACATACGATCGAGCTTACCCTTATAGCCTTTACTATATCATAAATTTTGTGCGTATGCCACCCCATCCCTTTTTTGATTTTTTTGAGCTTCAGAAAATGAAAATGTTACGAGCTTTTTATTAAAGGGGATAAACAGTAAGATTTAATGATAGAAAAAATCAGTTGAGTAGACGATAAAAATATTGTCAACTTAAATTATTTGGGTAAATATAGAATCATTTATGATCAGAATTACCCATCATAAATTTGGATTTGATGGGAGTATATCAATTAATTTAAAACTTATGGAACCAAACGGAAATACCTACGACCAAAAAGGCTTAGTTGGAGTGGGTCATCAAAGTATCCATCAAAGTATTGGTACGGTAAAAGACAATGCTAAAGTTGTTAGGATAATTAGTTATTACATCGACATTGTCACGACAGCAAAACGGCACTGGACGTTAAAGCATATCCAAAATTTAAGGCACAGGACCTACCTGATAATTACCAATGGATCAACGATATGTTAACCCTAGTGCAGGATGTACCCATGACAAGGGACGCTCAGGAGGGGAGCCGGATGAGGTGAAAGTCTCACGTCCGGTTCTGAAGACGAGTCGGGCAGGGTAACTTACCTGGCTTAGTTTAACACAACCTGGATAGAGAACATAGCAATACGAATGAATCCTGATATTTATAGGTAAATAAATGAGTCAACAATAGACATTTCAGATTACGTCTATAAATACTTAGGTACAGACCCCAAACAACCTTTAAAATCTTACGATAATTATTACTATACTTATAACAAAGATGAGGATAATTGGGAATGGAAACATTGCAGTTCTAATTAAGCTAGATTTTCCTGGAACAATATTTTATCAACAAACTTTGTATACTTTATACTATTCTTTAATTGCAGCATTTAAAGTTGTATGCTAAACAAGTAATAGTGTATTGTCAAGATTTGGTTTAGTGATATAGTTTTACGAAAATGCGTTAGGACATTTTTCTATATGTTCCAATGCTTATTACCTATTCCCTATTCCCTTGCAACCTAAAATTACTCACCCAGTCCTAACCAAAAGATTTATTGGTATATGAGGTCTACTGAATTTTATTGCGCTAATGTAATACTTTTTATCTGATGGATTACATTGAATTAACCAGACCTCTGTAACAAGAGGAAAATGTTGAACAAAAAAGTAACCTACAAGACCACGAAAACCACAATGAGTAATAGTATTTTAATTAACCCTGCAGAACTTGCTGATCTTATAAAGACAGTCCCCTGTGTCATTATCGATACCCGGAGATCCGAAGCCTATGAAGAAAGTCATATTCCGGATGCGGTAAATTTGCATAATATTTTCACCTATCTGGCGACTTCTACCCCTGAAGGCATAGCAGAATTGAAGGGTAAGTTTGAAACTGAATTCGGTGCAGCTGGCCTGTCGGGCAAAGAAACTGCAATCATCTATGAACAATCCATGAACACTGGTTTCGGCCAGTCTTGCCGTGGCTATTTTCTACTGCAATATCTCGGCTATCCACAAATCAAGGTGCTACACGGCGGCTATGAAGCTTGGACTTTAGCTGGAATGCCAACGTCATCGCAAGCTGTCACTCCGGAACCGAAGATATTTCCATCCTCAGAGGCTGGCGCAAGCCTGATGATGGACACTGCTGATATGCTGGCTGCAGTCAAAGATAAGAGCGTAGTCAAGCTTGACGTTCGTGACATCGACGAATGGATTGGAGAAAGCTCTTCACCCTATGGTAAGGATTTCTGCCCACGCAAAGGCCGTATTCCAGAAGCTAAGTGGATCGAGTGGTATCGGATGATGAAGCCAACCCCAACAGGGTTAATGCTCAAGAACAAGGAAGAAGTCCTTGCAGAATGCGCCACAGTAGGCATCACACCAGAAACGCCGGTTGCACTTTATTGCTTCAAGGGTGCGCGGGCCTCCAACACCTATCTTGCTCTTAAAGAGGCAGGTGTGAAGGACGTGAAAATATATTTTGGATCCTGGAATGAATGGTCCCGTGATCCTGCCCTCCCAATTGAAGAAGGCCTGCCATACTAACAGATTGCTGAAAAAGTAGATGACAATAGCTCAAGCCTCTGACTTGGAGGGGGCAGATGTTTTATTACCGATGGTGGAAGCAGAAGCGCTATTAGGGGATAAAGCTTATGATGCTCAAGAGCGGGCAATTGGGCCTTAACCCAAAGAGGCATAGAAGTAGTGATTCCTCCGAAAAAAAACCAAAAAGAACAGCGTAATTATGATCAAAGGCTTGTACAAAGCACGTCATCTGAGCGAAAATTTCTTTCTTTGCCAAACTCAAACAGTATCGAGGGATCGCAACAAGATACGATAAAAGTTCGGTTAACTTCCTGGGAGGGGTTTATTTGGTAGCCTCAGTAATTTTATTAGCATAGGGATCCCTATCTACCTACAGCATATAATACCCCTGCATGTCAATCTCTGTAATTGATGATATGCCCTAGGAATAATAGTAGGTTTATTACTGGCGGCACACCATGTATTGAATACTTTAGCTTAAGACTTATTCTCTGCCAAAATGGTTTAATTCCTTGGAACTATGCCAGATTTTTGAAATATGCTACTCAAAGAAAATTAATTCAACAAGTTGGAGGTCGTTTTCGCTTTATCCATGATTCTCTGCGTAAACATTTTGTTAGCCATAACAGATAACTTTTTTATTTTCTCAGTCAGACAAAAATTCATCCCTAAAAATTATGATCTTTTTCAATATTTCCACCATATTTATCAACATCAAATCATGTATCTTACCCCAGTATTTCATCGACTTGAATATTAATATCTGAAAACCTTTGAACAGATAAAAATTCCCCTCGCTTTAACTTTTGTACTTCTTGATAAATACTACCAATAGGTTGTCGATACACCTCCAGACATTGCTCATTAATATCTACCAACCAAACCTCAACTACATTATTTTCTCCATAGAGAACAACTTTAATTTCACCGTCGAATTTAATCCTACTATCTGCTACTTCAACTATGAGAAATACATCCTGAGACTGGGGATGTCCTGATGCATAAAAATCTGCTTTTGGTTCTAATAAAACTACATCTGGTTCTGGTTCGGAATAGTTATCTAATTCAACTGGGTTTTGAATGCTCACTAAAGCGCGATCGCCTAATTTTTGAAATAGTTTATTTAAGCGGTTCACCCACGCTGCATGTTGACGACCTACTGGGGACCTTTTCAGAATTTCTCCTCGAATTAGTTCTACTCTCTCGTCCTCTTTCAAAATACCTACTTAAGGCATTTTGTTATATTCTTTGAGCTTAAATAGTCGTCTTAGCTGCCTGACTGACATAGCACAAAGTTCCTAATATTTGTGGTTTTCCACATTCAGGGATAGATGGAAAGATTTGTTCAGGATTTTTTTGGAGCTTCACAGGATGAGAATATTCCTACTATTGCTTCTGGGAAAATTTCCTCAATATTCCATGGTCTGTGATTTGCCAAAATAAATGGGTTGAATAAAAAGTCATGTATATAGGCGAACTACCCCCACAATACATTTATAATATCACAAAAATCATGAGGATGGAATCAGATTTTTCAAAGTCGCGGCATTTTTTCTGGGGCTCCAGAGAATGAAAAAGCAGAGTAATTTTCCACTAAGGATGGATGGAAAGACTTTGGGAAAAAACAAACATATATTTATGGGTGCTTCAGAAAGTGAAAATATATCTGCTCTTTTCTCCTGTAAAAATTTTCCCAATATTCCATGGTCTGTGATTTGCGGCCATAAATGGGTTGAATAAAAAGTCATGTATATAGGCAAGCTTAACCCACAATACATGTATAATATCACAAAAATCATGAGGATGGAATCAGATTTTCCAAAGTCGCGGCATTTTTTCTGGAGCTCCAGAGAATGAAAAAGCAGAGTAATTTTCCACTGAGGATGGATGGAAAGACTTTGAAAAAAAACAAACATATATTTATGGGTGCTTCAGAAAGTGAAAATATATCTGCTCTTTTCTCCTGTAAAAATTTTCCCAATATTCCATGGTCTGTGATTTGCGGCCATAAATGGGTTGAATAAAAAGTCATGTATATAGGCAAGCTTAACCCACAATACATGTATAATATCACAAAAATCATGAGGATGGAATCAGATTTTCCAAAGTCGCGGCATTTTTTCCGGAGCTCCAGAGAATGAAAAAAAGAGGTAATTTTCCACTGAGGATGGATGGAAAACCTTGAAAAAAAGCAGACATATATTTGTTAGTGCTTAAAAAAATGAAAATATTTAAGCTATTGTTTCTGGGGAAAAACTTCTAAATATTCGATTATCTCTGAACCAGACAACTTGGTTGAATAACTAATAACTGATAATTAATAACTAATAACTAATAACTAATAACAAAAATGACCAATATCCAAAACGGACATCATTCTTACCCCAGCAATGAAAATACCATCCGCATCCGAGGAGCCAGACAACATAACCTCAAAAACATCAACCTAGACCTACCACGCGATCGCCTCATAGTCTTCACAGGAGTATCCGGTTCCGGCAAATCATCCCTCGCCTTCGACACAATTTTTGCCGAAGGGCAACGTCGCTACGTCGAATCCCTCAGTGCCTATGCCCGACAATTTCTCGGACAGCTCGACAAACCAGATGTGGACTTCATCGAAGGATTAAGCCCTGCCATTTCCATCGACCAAAAATCCACATCCCATAACCCTCGCTCCACAGTTGGAACCGTCACCGAAATTTACGACTATCTAAGACTACTATTTGGTAGAGCCGGAGAACCCCATTGCCCTATCTGCCACCATAATATTGCCCCCCAAACTATTGATGAAATGTGCGACCGAGTCATGGCTTTGCCAGACCGCACTAAATTTTATATTTTAGCCCCAGTGGTTCGAGGCAAAAAAGGGACTCATAAGAAACTTTTGTCCAGTTTAGCTGCTCAAGGATTTGTTCGTTTGAGAGTTGATGGAGAGGTTGTAGAAATTGCTGAAAACATCAAATTAGATAAAAATCATACACATACTATAGAAATTGTTATTGACAGGCTAATCAAAAAACCAGGTATAGAAGAACGTTTAGCAGATTCTTTAAATACTTGTCTACGTCAATCTACTGGAATTGCTTTGATTAAAGTATTAAATAATACATCAGCATACACAGGGGCAGTACCTACAAAAAATAAGTATAACCTAAATCCGGAAAAAATAGCAACTTCAGCTAATTCTAGATCTGGGAATAATTCAGCTAATTCTAGTCAGGAACTAGAAGTAGAAATGGAAAAGTTTGAGACTCAAATAGTCTTTTCGGAAAATTTTGCTTGTCCGGAGCATGGAGCCGTGATGGAGGAGTTGTCGCCCCGGCTGTTTTCTTTCAATTCTCCTTATGGCGCTTGTCCGACTTGTCACGGCTTGGGTAGTCTAAAGCAATTTTCCCCGGAGTTGATAGTACCAGACCCTAATGCACCTTTATATTCAGCGATCGCTCCCTGGTCGAACAAAGAAAATCCTTATTATTTTTCTCTGCTTTATAGTTTAGCTGAAGCTTATGATTTTGATATAGAAACTCCCTGGAATAAATTAAGTAAAAAAGAGCAGAAGTTAGTGCTTGAAGGTAGCGACGAACCTATTTGGATAGAAATGAAAAATGGAGAAGGAGATTATCGTTACTATCCTGGAGTTATCCCTACTTTAGAAAAGCAATATAAAGAAACAGGTTCAGATTTAATGAAACAAAAATTAGAGCAATATTTAATTAATCAAACCTGTGAAACCTGCCAAGGAAAAAGATTAAAACCAGAAGCACTTTCCGTAGAAATAGGGCAATATAGAATTACTGATTTTACAGAAGTTTCAATTCGAGAATGTTTGGAAAAAATTAATAGCTTACAACTGAGTGATCGCCAGGCAAAAATAGCAGAATTAGTATTGAAAGAAATTCGAGCCAGACTAAATTTTCTTCTAGATGTTGGCTTAGATTATTTAACATTAGACCGAGCAACAATGACACTTTCTGGAGGAGAAGCTCAAAGAATTAGATTAGCAACACAAATTGGTTCTGGCTTAACAGGAGTTCTCTATGTTTTAGACGAACCAAGTATTGGTTTGCATCAAAGAGATAATAATCGTCTGTTGCAAACTTTAAGCAAACTTCGCGATTTAAAAAATACATTAATAGTTGTGGAACATGATGAGGAAACTATTAAAGCAGCCGACCATATTATTGATATTGGTCCGGGTGCGGGAGTTCATGGCGGGCGGATAATTTCTCAGGGAAATTTTCAGACATTATTAGAAACGGAAGAGTCATTAACTGGTGCTTATTTATCTGGCAAAAAAAATATTACTACTCCATCTGAAAGAAGAGGAGGAAATGGAAAATCTTTACTTTTGAATAATTGTCATCGAAACAATCTCAAAAATATAGATATAGAGATTCCTTTGGGAAAACTTGTCTGTATTACTGGGGTTTCTGGTTCAGGAAAATCGACCTTAATGAACGAATTAATTTATCCAGCTTTGCAACATTATCTCAGTCGTAATGTTCCTTTTCCTAAACATTTAGAAAAAATTAAAGGATTAAAAGCAATAGATAAAGTAATAGTAATTGACCAATCACCTATCGGCAGAACTCCCCGTTCAAATCCTGCAACTTATACAGGAGTATTTGATGTAATTCGAGGAATATTTGCAGAAACTATAGAAGCAAAAGCTAGAGGTTATAAGCCAGGGCAATTTTCTTTTAATGTTAAAGGTGGCAGATGTGAAGCTTGTAGCGGACAAGGTGTAAATGTAATTGAAATGAATTTTTTGCCAGATGTTTATGTACAATGTGAGGTTTGTAAGGGTGCAAGATATAGTAGAGAAACTTTGCAGGTGAGATATAAAGATAAGTCAATTGCTGATGTTTTAGATATGACTGTAGAGGAAGGTTTGGAAATATTTAAAAATATTCCCAGGGCAGCAAGTAGATTACAAACTTTAGTGGATGTGGGATTAGGTTATATCAAATTAGGTCAGCCTGCACCGACTCTTTCTGGAGGAGAAGCACAAAGAGTAAAATTAGCTTCTGAATTGTCTAAGAGAGCAACGGGAAAAACTATTTATTTGATAGATGAACCAACAACTGGTTTATCATTTTATGATGTTCATCAGTTATTAAATGTTTTGCAAAGATTGGTAGATAAAGGAAATTCAATTGTAGTAATTGAGCATAATTTAGATGTGATTCGTTGTGCCGACTGGGTACTAGATCTAGGCCCGGAAGGAGGAGATAAAGGAGGAGAAATTATTGTTTGTGGAACCCCTGAAGAGGTGGCAGATAATTTTGAGTCTTATACTGGAAAATATTTGCGGGAGGTATTGGAAAAGTATCCACCTGAAGCTGAAAAAATTGATATTTAATAAAGTCTCTATTTTATACATAGTCGAAAATTTGCCAGATACTTTTTGAGAATTTTGGTTATAGTAAATATTTTCTGAAGTGGAGCGATCGCCTCTTACTTACCCTCAACTTTTTGTCATTTTTACCATCTATATAAATAGTCGAAAATTTCCCAGATACTTTTCGATAATTTTGGTTCTAGTA
Organism: Trichodesmium erythraeum IMS101; assembly: GCF_000014265.1. Classification (NCBI taxonomy): domain Bacteria; kingdom Bacillati; phylum Cyanobacteriota; class Cyanophyceae; order Oscillatoriales; family Microcoleaceae; genus Trichodesmium; species Trichodesmium erythraeum. Next base: position 6,986,227 of record NC_008312.1, on the reverse strand, counting down.
ATATTTTCTGAAGTGGAGCGATCGCCTCTTACTTACCCTCAACTTTTTGCCATTTTTACCATCTATATAAATAGTCGAAAATTTCCCAGATACTTTTCGATAATTTTGGTTCTAGTAATATTTTCTGAAGTGGAGCGATCGCCTCTTACTTACCCTCAACTTTTTGCCATTTTTACCATCTATATAAATAGTCGAAAATTTCCCAGATACTTTTCGATAATTTTGGTTCTAGTAATATTTTCTATAGTCAAAAATTTGCCAGATACTTTTTGAGAATTTTGGTTATAGTAAATATTTTCTGAAGTGGAGCGATCGCCTCTTACCTACCCTCAACTTTTTGCCATTTTTACCATCTATATAAATAGTCGAAAATTTCCCAGATACTTTTCGATAATTTTGGTTCTAGTAATATTTTCTATAGTCAAAAATTTGCCAGATACTTTTTGAGAATTTTGGTTATAGTAAATATTTTCTGAAGTGGAGCGATCGCCTCTTACCTACCCTCAACTTTTTGCCATTTTTACCATCTATATAAATAGTCGAAAATTTCCCAGATACTTTTCGATAATTTTGGTTCTAGTAATATTTTCTATAGTCAAAAATTTGCCAGATACTTTTTGAGAATTTTGGTTATAGTAAATATTTTCTGAAGTGGAGCGATCGCCTCTTACCTACCCTCAACTTTTTGCCATTTTTACCATCTATATAAATAGTCGAAAATTTCCCAGATACTTTTCGATAATTTTGGTTCTAGTAATATTTTCTATAGTCAAAAATTTGCCAGATACTTTTTGAGAATTTTGGTTATAGTAAATATTTTCTGAAGTGGAGCGATCGCCTCTTACCTACCCTCAACTTTTTGCCATTTTTACCATCTATATAAATAGTCGAAAATTTCCCAGATACTTTTCGATAATTTTGGTTCTAGTAATATTTTCTATAGTCAAAAATTTGCCAGATACTTTTTGAGAATTTTGGTTATAGTAAATATTTTCTGAAGTGGAGCGATCGCCTCTTACCTACCCTCAACTTTTTGCCATTTTTACCATCTATATAAATAGCCGAAAATTTGCCAGATACTTTTTGAGAATATTTGTTCTATCTAGAAGTAATTTTACTTCCATACACCAAAAACATTTTCATTTTCTTAAGCAAAAAAAAATCACGGGTTAAAGGATTTTCGGTTGCATCTACAGACAAATTTTGATATAGTAATAACTGTGGGGGTTACTCGACCTTATATATGACTTTTTATTCAACTAATTTTTCTGACTAAATATTAAATATATAGTTATCTGAGCAACTAGATAAATTGCTGTAATTCTGAGCTAATTAATTTCCTTTTTAATCTAGACTTTTAGCAGGTAGCAAAAATATGGAAAATTTGACTTCCATGTACCGCAAACATTTTCATTTTCTTAAGCAAAAAAAATCGCAAGTCAAAGGATTTTCAGTTGCATCTGTAGAAAAATTTTGATATAGTAATAACTGTAGGTAAATACTCGCCCTAATACATGACTTTTTATTCAACTAAATATATAGTTATCTGAGCAACTAGATAAATTTCTGTAGTTCTGAGTTAATTAATCTCCTTTTGAATCTAGACTTTTAGCAGGTAGCAAAAATGCAGCTATTAAAGCAATAGTACCTCCTAATAAACCAAAACCTAACCAAGAATTAAAATTATTACCTCTGCGTTTTGCCACAAAAGCAGCAGCAGTACCAATAAAGAGATGCAAAATCATTAATATCCAAAATAATTGCCAGTTAATTTCAGTCATTATTTTTTTTCAAGTATTAGTTATTTGAGGATAAGGACCTAAAAATTTTTCACCATTAAAATGAATTATATGGTCTGGTACATCAGCTATCCAAACTTCCGTTTCCCAAGCAATATCAACAGCAAACTTGCGAAAAGTATGATGGTCTAAAAAAGCAGTGACAAAAATTATGTCCGCCTTACATTTTTCTGTCAACTTTTTAAATTCTAACAAACGTACATTAGAAATTACGCCTGAACTATGAACAGCTTCTACCAAATAAAGCCAATTTTTATTTTCTGAATAAGCTACTATGTCCGGTAATTCACCATCAGATAATTCAAAAAAATTTAGTTCTCTAAGTCTAGTTTTTTCTAAATGTAAAAACTTTTTAGCTGTATCCCCGACATATAAAATTTCTGCACCATAACCATATCTAGGTAAAAATTTTTCAATAATTGCTTTCTGTAATTCATTATGTTTCCCAGGGCTAAAATTAAATATTTTACCAGAAGGAAATTTTACAGGAATTAAACTTATTTTTCGTTGACTAGAAAGCTGTTGTTTTAGAGTTACTTGATTAGACAAAAAAACCTTTGCTTCTTCTTCCCAATTATCTGAACCAAAATTTTTAATTAGATTTGCAAAATTAGGATTTAAAGCAAAAGACCTTGTACCATCATTTCTAGCAGAATTTGGATTAGCAGAACTAGGAATAATAATTCCGGCAAGAACGATTAATTTTAAATCTTTTCGGCGAATATCGTCATAAGAACTTTCAGATATTTGTTCATCAAAATAATTATTCCAGTACCTAATAATTTCTCTAGTTCTTAAAGCATGAAAATTATTAATTTTTCCCCATTCATTAATTTTCTTAACGTTAGCCACAGCCAAAAAAGCCATGGCCATTCTTTCCAATTGTCTTTGAGTCATTCCCTCAATAGGTATACCAAATTTAGAAATAATGTACAAAGCTTCATTGATTAACTTTTGGAGTTGTTGAGATTTATCTGACCTAATAAAATACTGGGGAATTTCAGACATTTTAAATTATTAAAAAGGTAAAGATAATTGTACAGGAATAATTTTTTGTGAAATTTCCTCTGGTGATAATTTTTTCCCAGACTCTAAATAACTCCTAATACTGCCCGCCAAATGAAAAGCAAATAAAGGAGGAACTGCATTTCCAATCTGCTTAAAACAACTAGCTTCTTTTCCTACAAATTCAAACCAGTCAGGAAAACTTTGTAATCTTGCAGCTTCTCTTAAGAATAAACGTCTTCTTCTCCCATCCGGCAATTTTATTCGGTGCATATCGCCAGTAGGAGCTGAAATATTTCGACAAGTTAAAGTTCTAGCAGGTTTATCTAAATATAAGTCACGAGGTTGTTTACAACTAGAAGCTTTTTCATATTTTTCTATATATTTATCCATACTTGGAGTTAGAAATTTTGACTCTGGAGGGGCGTGAAATGCCATTTCTTCTAATGCTTCTCCAACAGTTACTTTTTTATCTAAAACTTGAGGAAATGTAAACTCACCTTTATGCCCAATAACTATGACTCTTTGACGATTTTGAGGTACACCAAAATCAACAGTATTTAACAATTTAACCTCAATAATATAACCCAAAGATTGAAGTGCTTGAGTAATTTCATCCAAATACCATTTATTCCGATAAAGCAACCCTCGTACATTTTCAAATAACCAAATTTCGGGCTTTAATTTTGCCACGGCATTAATAAAAATAGGAAAACCATCTCGGGAATCTTGTAAACCTTTTTGCTTTCCACCAACACTAAAAGGTTGACAAGGAGGACCACCAATTATTACCTTTCCAGGAGGTAATTTTGTTTCTGAAGTCAGAGCAATTTGAGTGCAATTACCTTTTAAATTTTTATTATAAGTTGCACAACAATCAGCATTCATTTCAAAACCATGAGTTGTAAAACCTTGTGCTTCAAAACCTAGAGATAAACCACCACACCCAGCAAATATATCGATAACTAAATTAGCCTGATTAATAGATGGTTTAAGGAAATGATTTATTTTATATATGTAGTTCATATAAGATTAGCTGATAACCTTTTTATTAATAACTTTTAATTATTCCTAGAGACTAATCCCCCTTCAGTATGATAATGAATTAATAGCTCATAGCTAATGACTAAATACTTATGTTTGCCTTCACTAATAAATAAAAGGAAAAATTATGATTTGAATAACTGTTTTATCTTTGTTTAAAGGTTAACATTAATTATAAAAAATATTTCTGCTATTCCCTATTCCCTATTTTTAATATTTGTAAAATTTCAGGGAAACCGTTATATACTTACTAAATAAGCATTGGACTAACTCATCGTTAGTTCTGAGCTTAACCACGAATGAAGCAACCATTTGCTTAACTAATGCTAAATTTTTATTTTAGAATTTTCAACAAGAACGACCAGCTTTAATTTTCAACTCAAGGTAATGAAATTAATAGCTAACTGTTGAGTGTTTACTTTACTAATTCTAAATTAAGTCAATAGGAGCTGAAATTATAATAACTATGTTAGAAAGTCAACAAGAAATCTGCCCAATGTGTCAAGCCAAAATAGTGGGTGGAGCTCAAGGATTACTTTTTCTGGACTACCTCATACTTGATACAAGCTATAGGAGTTTATCTGCCCATATATATGTCCATAAATGGGGTAAAAGGTTCTATAAATCAAGATATAGATGTAGTTGGGAGGATGAAAACCGAAGATTACTATAGCTCTGATATTTCCTAGTATGATTGACCCTTTAATTTGTAGCTTTCTTGTTTCTGGATAAAGATGATATCATATACTGTCTTTTGTTAAATAGTAAATAGTGCTGATTTGATCATACAGTGAAATTAAATAATGAATCAGACTGTAGCGTTTATAATAGGATGTGTTCTCACAGGGGTTTTAATTGTCCTTTTGCTTATGGGTTGGATGGTGTTTGGCAAGTCATCCCCTGATGAGCAGATGAACTTGCAAATACCATCCCCTTTACCGTCAGTAACATTTTCTTCTCCTCCAAAAGTTTCTCCTTCTCCTCTAGTAAGTACTTTACCTCAACCATTACCACTACCACCACCACCTATTTCAATTCCTTCTACTCCTAATTTTAAGGATTATAGATTGGAACAAGAAATTAGAAATCAATCTGAACAACAACGTTCAGCTTACGATCAACTGAAAACTCAAATACAACAACAATTACTTGATACACGACAGTTAAAAACTCAATTAGAACAACAGTGGGGAGAAATACAACAACTCAGACTGCAACAAGATCAACTCAGGCTCGAAAATGACCGACTATTGGTTCAAGTCCAACAGCAAGAACGTTTAATTTCTGGCTTAAGTCTACAGCAAGGTATAGATAGTTATAATAGAAGATCTTCAAATAGTTCTCCAAGTTATTTAGAAAAAGGTTTACTATGGTTTATTGCGGGAATAATCTTAGCTGTTTTACTTTTAGGTGGTGGGATTATTTTAATTGGGATGATTATTTTATTTGCCCAACCTCAACGCCGAACTTCTTACAATAATAAGACTACGACTCAAAATATTAATGTTCCTTGGGAATACACAATTCATGACCAGAAACCAACTAAGTTTTTACCTCCTTATATTGATAGAAATAAAAGGATTAAATAATTAAATAAAGTAATAATTATTTGATTGGTAAAAAATGATAAAAAGTCCTATATTACAGACAATAAAATGATTAATAAATTACTCTAGATATAAAGGTGTTCAACAAATCAAAAAATATATTCCCATTTTTTATTGATTATTCCTGTGAGCATAGGCATTTAAAATTACAGTAATTGTTGGAAAATATTCATGTCAATCAAAGGGAATCTTTTTCCAAGCAATTTTATTCAAGTAAATGGTATTAATCTCCATTATGTTTCTCAAGGCTCAGGCCCATTAATGTTAATGTTATATGGATTCCCTGAATTTTGGTATTCTTGGAGATACCGAATACCTGAATTTGCTCAAGATGATAAAGTAGTTGCTCTAGATTTGAGGGGCTATAATGAAAGCGATAAACCTCAATAAAAGTCTGGTTATGTTATGGCAAAGTTGATCAAAGATATAGAAGAAGTAATCAAAGAATTAGGTTATAAAAACTGTATTTTAGTAGGACATGATGGGGGGGGGGAGCAATAGCTTGGTATTTTGCTTATGCACATCCATAAATGGTAGAAAAATTAATCGTAATGAATATTCCTCATCCGGCAAAATTTATGGAAGGATTAGGTACTCCAAAACAACTTTTAAGAAGTTGGTATATATTTTTCTTCCAGTTGCCTTTTTTACCTGAATTTATCTGGAGATTTAATGATTATCACGCTATTGCTTTTACATTTAAAAAGATGGCTGCTTCTAAATCTGCCTTTACTGAGGCAGATTTAGAAGCAGATAAAGGTGCTGCAGCTAAACGAGGTGCTTTAACTTCAATGATTAATTATTATCGTAATATTTTTTTTGCTTTTTAAATCAGCAAGAGTGGGGAGTGCTACAAATTGAAACTTTAATTATTTGGGGTAAAAATGATACGGCTTTAGGGATAGAATTAACTTATGGTACGGAAAAATATGTGGAAAGTTGGCAAATTCGTTATCTTCCTAACTGTAGCCATTGGGTACAACAAGAACAACCTGAATTAGTAAATCAATATATGGGAGAATTTTTGAGTAATAATGATAAAAAAAATTCCGAAGTTAGTTAATAGTAATAATTTTATTGCTGGCAATAAACTGTTGTTTTTGCTATCTAAAAATATTTGATATCTATCTATTAACAATAGTCAGCTTACTTCAAATGAAATTAGGCATTTATAGAATTAGATTTAGATAGATACAAAATATTATTAGGTTCTAATCCCCATAATTGAAAATGTTTTAAAGCTGAAAAATATGCTCTAATATTTTAATTACTATTTCTATTTTGAAGAGCAACAAAGTCTGAATTTTTACAATATTTATAAATTTAGTTATACTAAAAAAAATTGAATTTAAACTTATTTTTTCTTTGATAATTAATGTTTTAAAGTCTAAAAATATGCTCTAATGCTTTAATCACTATTTCTATTTTGAAGAGCAAAAAAGTCTAGATTTTGACAATATTTATAAATTTAGTTATACTAAAAAAACTTGTATTTAAACTTATTTTTTCTTTGATAATTTTGGCGTGTCTAATAACGACAAAGAAGAAATTATTTTTGACCTCAATGCAATGAATGTGATGAATTAATAGTTAAAGTTAGAAACTATTTGTAACATTATTTTTTTTACATTTTTAAATTGGTATGACAGACTTGGTATTTTAAGGCAATCTAAATGACGTAACCGACTATTGCATGACTTGCGCGTAGGGCTACAAATGTTTTTACGATCAGCTAATGGGTTATAATCGTCATGGTATTCCTCATCTACGATAGGGAGAAATTTCAACTTAAACCTAAGGAAATATGGAGATCAGAAGCTTAGAAAGTAGAAATAGAAAACCCAAAACTCAAATCAAATAGCTTATAATTATAGCATGACATCAATTACATTTTTAACAACTATGTAGATAATATGTAAGCGATCGCTACAGTTATCCAAATTATAAAGATCAAATTCAGCAGTTATATGTCAACCTGAAATATAGGAAAATAATAAACTACTAAACCGTTCGCTAGAGAAAAACAAAGATATTATATTATGCAAACCCTAGCAAACCCAAGCAAAACCCCAATAAACCAAGCTGTATTTGACACTACTATCCATCGGCGAAAAACTCGTTCTGTCAAAGTGGGTGATATAACCATCGGTGGTGGCCATCCAGTTGTAGTTCAGTCAATGATCAACGAAGATACTCTTGACATTGAGAGATCCGTAGCTGCTATTCGGCGTTTACATGAAATAGGTTGCGAAATTGTTCGTGTCACTGTCCCTAGTATAGCCCATGCTAAATCTCTAGGAGAAATCAAGCAAAAATTAGCAGAAACCTACAAACCTGTCCCACTGGTTGCCGACGTTCATCATAACGGCATGAAAATTGCTTTAGAAGTGGCCAAACAGGTTGATAAAGTGCGAATTAATCCTGGTTTATATGTATTTGAAAAGCCACAAGCTGAGAGAAACGAATATACTCAGGCAGAATTTGAAGAAATAGGTGATAAAATTCGCCAAACTCTAAAGCCCTTAGTAGTCTCTCTCAGAGACCAAAACAAAGCTATGCGCATTGGAGTTAATCATGGCTCCCTTTCTGAAAGGATGCTGTTTACTTATGGGGACACCCCAGAAGGTATGGTAGAGTCTGCCTTAGAATTTATCAAAATTTGTGAATCTTTAAAATACTACAATTTGGTAATTTCTCTGAAAGCTTCACGGGTGCCGGTAATGCTAGCTGCTTATCGATTAATGGTGAAGCGGATGGATGAACTAGGTATGCCCTACCCCCTACATTTGGGTGTGACAGAAGCGGGGGATGGAGATTATGGTCGAGTTAAGTCTACTGCTGGTATTGGCACACTGTTAGCAGAAGGAATAGGGGATACAATTCGCGTATCTTTAACTGAAGCACCCGAAAAAGAGATTCCAGTTTGTTACAGTATTTTGCAAGCCTTGGGTCTGCGAAAAACAATGGTAGAATATGTAGCTTGTCCCTCCTGTGGCCGAACCTTATTTAATCTGGAAAATGTTCTTCATGAAGTGCGGGAAGCAACAAAACATCTAACAGGATTGGATATTGCTGTCATGGGTTGTATTGTTAATGGTCCAGGAGAAATGGCTGATGCAGATTATGGTTATGTAGGCAAGCAATCTGGCTATATCTCGTTATATCGTGGGCGGGAAGAAATTAAGAAAGTCCACGAATCTCAAGGAGTTGAAGAATTGATTAATTTAATTAAAGCTGATGGGCGTTGGGTTGAACCGTAGTTTCTAATCAATCTGTTTGTGCTAGGAGTGTATTTTTACTACACTCCTAAACTAATTATCTGATGCTCTTGCCAAAATAAAATTAATTGTTGATGAATGTTTCAGCTCTGAGGTGTCAGGTTAAGGGGTGAAAATTTTACAAATTGAGCAACATGGGCGAGACTCACCACAAATTAACCTGGAAAATGCTATTTCTAGGTATTTCTAGGATTCGCTCTCACTCTCATGTAGCGCCTTTTGGGTAAGTCCTGAACATCTTAACTACCAAATTCATTGATTTTGGCTCGTTAAATTTGGATAACTTTTTACTTCAATCATTTTCTACCTTTGCTCTATAGTATGTGAGAATCGTTGGCCACTAAGCCTTTAATTAAGATATAAATGACCGTTCGAAGTCAATACATGAGGACAACCTCGAGTTGAAAATAACTCTTATTACCTTATGGGTGGAATTCCTATCACCTTGTTGTTAGGTTGACAGGGTAGGCCACGGGGTAGAAGCTAAATATCAATCCCCGAAGCTGGTCTAAATGGGGTCAAAGCTCTAACTACTAAATGAGTGAGACTTCTAGGAGAGACTGACAAGTGGACGAACAGGAAGGTAATTAAACACTTATTCTGCACAACCATCTCAAAGGTAGCTATGGGATGTAGGACGAAAATCAGAGGGGCAATGGATAATCTTATGTGATAGAGATTATCAACAACAAATACGAAACCTCCAGGGGATTTTACCCCATATTCGTCAGTCATAAAAAAGGAATAAGAGAATGAGAAAACCCCTATCTTGATAGCTAAGAATATTGGTGGAGAACAAAGGTGCACTCTTGGTAAAACTACACAATGGTTGTAGGTTTTAGAAGGAATAGAATTGGGTAAAAAGCAGTAATGCTAAGGTACCCACTGTTAGAAGTAATTAATGGTAACTATTAGGAATGAATAAAGCTAAAAATTTAAAATAAAATTGAATAACACAAAACTCTTTCTAAGTGTAGTATTTGATACTTATGATATATCCAGTCAAGCTAGTGTTAACCCAAATATTAAATGGAGAGACATTAACTTGAAGAGGGTAGAAAAATATGTTTTTAAGTTGTAAAAGTTAATTTACAGAGGATCCAGCTGTGGCAATATTCCCAGAGTGGGTAATTACCAAAAACTTCTGAGCAAAAGTTAGTACACAAGGTTGCTAACTGTTAGAGGTGTGACCCAAGACAACCAATGTAAGAAAACTGCTGGAATTAATGGAATCAAGAATTTGCCACCCATGGAAAGATTTAACTTGGTAGATATCCTAAAAACGGATTTTCTGAAAGCAAGCCCTACCCGCAGAGTCACCGACAGCAAAACCAGGATGAGAAGAAAAACGCCCATTAGGCATCCCAACAATGTATGGTCTGGTACTTCAAACACTGGTTAAATTAGTTAGGTCACAGCTAGTCGGAGGTAATTTTTGAACCTAATAGCTATAGTCTTTTCTGGAGATCAACACATGATGCTACTTCAGCAATATACCTAAGCATTAATAAAAAACTAAATATGTGCTTGATGCTGATATATCTAAATTTTTTGACCAAATTAACGATGATGCACTGTTGAGAAAAATAGGTCAAAAACCCTACAGGAAATTAATCAAATAATGGTTAAAATCTGAGGTATTCGATAGTACAAAGTTCTCAAACACTGTGGAAGGTAAACCACAGGGAGATGTAATTTTTCTAAAGTGCAAACATCGCCCTACACGGGATGGAAGAATGCTTAAATAAGTTTGCCGAATCCTTTTCAGGAAGAAAGCTAGAGAATAAAAAAGCACTATCCTTCATTCGCTATGCTGATGACTTTGTTATCCTAAACAAAGACCTCAAAGTAGTTTTACAAGCAAAAGCCGTAATGCAGGAATGGTTAACCCAGATAGAATTAGAACTAAAACCAGAAAAAACTAGAATTACCCATACTTTGGAGGAATATGAAGGAAATAAACCCGGATTCGGATTTTACTTCCTAGTATTCATTATGAGGTAATAGAAAGTTAAGTAAATCAAACAAGGATTTAAGATACTGATAAAACCATCTAATTAGAGTATAAAAATTCATTATCGGAAATTGGCAGAAATATGTAATACACATAAAACTGTTCTAGTAAAAGCTCTAATAGTCAAACTAAATTCGGTAATAATATGATAACTACTTCTGTGCCCAAGTCAGCAAAGAAGTATTCCATAAATTAGATAATATTCTTTGGAAAAGATTAGGTCGATGGACAAATAGAAGGCATCCAAATAAGTTAGCCAAATGGGTGACAGAAAAGTACTTACCCTCTATCTCTAACACCCGAGTTTGGGTATTAAATGACAAAGGATATATACTAAGCCTACACTCAGATGTAACTATTGCAAGGTATGTTAAGGTAAAGGATAACAAATCCCCTGATGACGGCGAATGGACTTATTGGAGCAATAGAATCGGAAATATCAAGGCATAAGGAAATAGGTAACGGTAAGATTAAAACGATAAAAGAACAGATGCGCATTATGTGTAGCTATATTCAAACCAACAGACTTGATGGAAATAGAGCATATAACACCTAAATCTAAAGGTGTTGACAATACATACAAAGACAAATAACTGTTGGACCGACATTGCTACGATACTAAGACAGCCTTAGATAGTAAAACATATCAAAAAGCAAAATTACAGGATTTACCTGAGGGATATATATGGGTAAACGATATTTTAGTACTAGAAGAGAAAGGATGTACCTATGACAAAGGAGGTCTAAGAGAGGAGCTGTTTGAGGTTAAAGTCTCACGAACGGTTTTGAAGAGGAGTCGGTTAGGGTAACTTATCTGGCGAATGTTTAACCAAACCTAAAACCACCAAACTTACTAATTATCTTTGCTGTTTACCACTAAACCTACTAAAACGTAACATATTTGGAAGTACTAATGGCCAGTAATTATCTAACCGAAATTACACAGGTTAAAATTTAGTATCTCAGAGTAACCATTCAAAGTCTGGCCTGATAATATTTAATAATTATGAAAATATATAGGTAAAAATAGATTATTCTGTTATAATATGATGCTTTTATTTTTAATAAAATAGGATGTTATATAGCTTCTAAACATAAAATAACTCTTGTAGTATTTTTATCCTATAAAATATGGAATATAATAAATTATGGTTATTAGTGATAAAAAAAACACAAATAGCTTGAGGTTGCATACAATTTACCACAGTGACTTATCGTTTTTTTTATGTAGCTTATTTAGCTGAAAACTCCTGTAAACTCAAAATTTCATTATATCACTTATCCGGAATCTAAATTAGTTGGTTTGGATATATATAAAATGACAATTTATTAGTGTGATTGAGTACGATAAAAGCTTGTAATTAATATTCATAGTGAGGAATATTCTATAAATTTTGCAAATAAATAGTAGTTTTAGAGGTCTTAAAAAAAGTTGAGAACAACTAAATTTAGGTAATCAGGATAGTAAAAAAAATAAATCTTAGGACTTAGGTAAAAATCGGATAGAGGAATAAAAGTTAGCTGAAATTACTCTTGAGCCTCACTCCATAATTTGTGATGCTTGTGTAATATGAATTAGCAGCAATTAAGTAGATTTAATACCTGTTTAGATATTCAATGTTACTCTGGAGTTAACTAAAACTCAATATATTTTTTAAAAGTATAAATTATTAGTCAAGAAGTTTGACTATAAACCTAGCAAAGAGAAGTGCTTCTAGGCAATAGTTACATATGCTAAATTAGGTTTAGCCTAGATGTAGTAATTATTGTTTAAATTCATTCAACATTCAACAAACAAAATGGTTATAGCAAAACGTGGACTTATCCTTGGTGTAACAGCATTAATGTTAACAGGCGTCACTGTAATTGGCGCTGGTATTCATCTTTCCTCTCAAGCATCATTAAGTAATAATGCTCCGAAAGAATTAATCGACGAAGTTTGGCAAATTATTGATAAAACTTATGTAGATGGTACTTTCAATCAAGTAGACTGGAAAGCAACTCGCAACGAGTATCTTGATAAAACATATACCAGTGAAGAACAAGCTTATGATGCGATTAAGGAAATGCTAAAAAAGTTAGACGATCCTTACACCCGCTTTATGGATCCCGAAGAGTTTAAAAATATGCAAATAGATACTTCTGGGGAACTAACAGGTGTAGGTATTCAGCTAACCCAAGACCCAGATTCAAAAAAATTGGTAGTTATTTCACCAATAGAAGATACTCCAGCTTTTGATGCAGGTATTCAAGCTAAGGATATTATTAGCAAAATTGACGGTCAAAGCACTAAGGGAATGAATATTAATGAGGCGGTAAGTCTGATTCGCGGTCCAATTGGTAGTCAAGTAATTTTAACTATTAAACGAGAAAATCTGGAAATAGAGTTTCCTATTGTTCGGGCAAAAATTGAAATTCATCCTGTTAAGTATTCTCAGAAAGAGAGTTACAATTCTTTAGGCAAAGTTGGTTATATTCGCTTAAGCCAATTTAGTGCGAATGCTGCTGGTGAGATGCGAGAGGCAATAGGTAATTTGGAAACTCAGAAGGTATCAGGTTATATTCTGGATTTACGTTCTAATCCTGGTGGATTGCTATATGCTAGCATAGAAATTGCTAGGATGTGGCTAAAGCGGGGAGATATTGTTTCCACGGTAGACCGCAATGGTGTCACTGATCGCCAAAAGGCTAATAATAGGTCTTTGACAGATAAGCCTTTGGTGGTTATGGTAGATGGGGGGTCTGCAAGTGCCAGTGAGATTCTTTCTGGTGCACTGCAAGATAACAAGCGAGCGACATTAGTCGGGACAAAGACTTTTGGTAAAGGGTTAGTGCAGTCAGTGCGTAGTGTTGGTAAGGGTGCAGGGATAGCGGTGACGATCGCTAAATACTTTACCCCTAATGGTCGCGATATTAACAAATTGGGAATTCAACCAGATGTAAAAATACCCCTGAGTGAAAAACAAAAAGAAACTTTGCAAAAAAATCGTGACAAAATAGGTACTATAGAAGCAGATCCTCAATACGCAAAAGCATTAGACATCTTAAATAAAGAAATTGCTGAATTCCAAAATCAGACAGCTCAGTGGTAGCCATACTGGCATTAGGGTACATAAGCTGTTGGCTATAATCTGGTATAATCTATAATCAGATGTAATTATCTTTATTTGTGCTGCTTGAATTGAAAACTGAACTGCACCCAAATAACCAGCGAAAAACGAAACTTAGCCCGCGTACGCGGGTGTAGCAGGTCATGTAAGGAAGCTGGGGATGGGGATTATATTTAACCCGATATTGAATCATAACTAGGGTATACCTGAGAGCAAAATCAAATTTCTGATTACAATTGACCTGCATAAACTTTTAGTAGCAATGGTTAAACCGAAAAAACTTTTGGTACTACGAGGTTTCACTGAACATCTTTGTAATATCGTTTGAGGTATTGTTTCAGTTGCTTGGAAACGAAGATTCACTAAAGTGTCGGAAGTGCCTAAATTTCAGAAAAAAGGTAGAGATGATAGTTTCACCCTTGATGGTTCCATGCCTACCCCCAGTCCTTCTCAGGAGGAGATGGGAGTGGGTCATAAAAATTACCTCAAATTGGATGGGTGAAAGTGAAAGCTTATGAAATCTTACCTGATAATATTAATCCCAATTCTGTAACTATTAGCAGAAAAGCTAATAAATAGTTTGTCAGCTTTAAAGTAGAAACTATAACTCAAAATACTGAGAAGTCAGTGGATGTAGTTAGTGTTAATTTAGGTGTAAAATAATTGGCTACGTTATCTACTGGTAAAGTATTTCCAGGTGCTAAATCTTACATAAAGTTTTAAAATTGCGAACACTGTAATTAAAGGTCGTGAGCTAGACTTGAATGCAGGGTTAAATTTAGCTAATGGAGTTCAGTTACTAAGGGTGTGCCAGGGGAGCTGGATAACGCTGACGTTGGCTGGGTGAAGCACTGAATAGAACTGATATAACCAAGAAAATAATAGATTTATGTAAATAATCATAGTTTTTTCAGAACGGAATAGTCGGAGATTGGAAAAACCACTTTTCTTCTGAAGAGAATATAATTCTTAATGCTCTATATCAATTGATAATGGCACAATATAGTCTGGAATTTGAATTTGAGTTGATCTTCTTGAATTGAAGTAGTTGTCAATAAAAGAAAATTTTAAACACATCTTTTCAACAGTTAGAATGTTGTGAGTCTCTCACTAGAGAGTCGTTGCTTGCATTGCTTATGAAAATTTCTTTATAGCAGTCGAAACAAAGATTAGGATATTGCGAAATCTGAAAATTCAGTCAGAGATTACTTTTACTTCTTTCTTACCTATAGTCCTATACTTCGACTGCTATACTTTGTACGGACGCTTTTATGCAACCTCCCTAGGTAAGAGAAAGGGTAAGCTACCCCCATTCCCTCGGAGGGAGGGTAGTAAGAGGAGTGGGTAATTTCAAACGAGAAAGTCGCGCGCAAACTGCAAGGTTTACGAATATGTGAGTTTAAAGTTGGTTAACATAAAGTATATGAGGGCCAAGATAGGAAAGCTGAAAATTTTTTGCTCAAGGGAACTAGCATTAGTTCCATGATCATTAACAGTAATTAAAAATTTAGCTAATAGATACTTTCTGAGTTTTGTGGTAGAAATTTTGCTACTAACTTTAACTAATTAAAAAGATTTGCTGTAAAAATAGGAAAAAGTATTTATCAAGATGAGTTTAGCCTCAGAATTGAAACATCCTTCAATTAAAATGAAGTAATTTTTAATGGGGAATAACTAAAGTGTTTTTGAATAAAGATAGTGAAGCGATCGCTTTGTCACTCGGAGTACTGTATCCCATGAAGTTATAGTGAAGATAGACGATTTTTTTATCCACTATATATAGTTTCGCGTGGGTAAGTTCTGTTAACTAATAAACGATTACATTTACTTAAGTTTTTTCCCCTATATTCTCAGGATTATTATCTTCTTATTAAGGGGGTACCTACGGAGTTTTTCTCGCACTTGAAAATTTTTAATAGATAGGTTTTTTCTTCCAAGACTCAATTTTTCCATGAAATTTTTGCTTTGAGGGATTTTTATTAGCCACTTGCCTACTGTTTTTTCTAATGTACCCTAGTAGTGCCAATTTTTCTTGACTTTCAGTGTTAATATTTAATTTATCGCGATCGCTTTCTTGCAATATTTTTCTACTAGATTTTGAAGTGTAGAATATAAGTTATAATTATCCAGTATTTTTAATATCTTGAATGATAATATTACTTCCAGAGAGCAAGGTACTACTATTATACTTTAAATCAAAATAATTACAATTGTAATGTGCCACCACTAGCTGAGTTTGCCAACTAGAGCAGTAAATTTAATTAAAAAAAAATAGCTGCTTCAGTTTACTTAAAACAGCTACCTTGAGTATTTTTCCTTTTTTTTCAAAGTTTATTTAAACTTCAGTTTTCCTTATACCTATTATACCTATTTACAAAACTAGAATAATCAATATTTACTTGCTCTGCATAGTGAAGGGCTACGTCACTGACTAATTCTCTAAATTCTTTACCCCTACCATCGGTAATTTTTTTCACCTGTTTTTCTAAAGAATTAGGAATTAATTTTTCATCAAAATCTTGATCTGCTCTAGCATGATCAGTAGCCAAAATTTCTCCCAATTGTTTGGCAACTTCTATGAAGCTATTTTTATCTTCTAATTTGTAAGTTTTAAGAGACTCTTTATTGGGAGATATTTCTCGGACAGAATAATAACCAGAAAAATCTCCGTCAGTTAGATTCTTATCCACAAGTTTCATCCATCCTAAAAAGTCATCAGTATGTTTAATTAAAGCTTTATAAGCTATAGCATGACGTTGGGCAGTATTGACAAAAATACTGTCATAATTTAAGCGGTCATATAAGCTAAATAATCCATAAGCAGTAGGTTTATACTGACGTTTAATATCAAGAATATGGTCATCATCTAAATCATCAGTTTTTCCTTCTATTAACAGATAATAACGTGGTGTTCCTAATGACCCTAATCCAGCATTTAATCTTTGAGCAACATCTTTAACTGTAAAATATTTTTGGCTATATCTTACATTGCTAGAAAGGGTATCACTATAAGATATTATTTGTGATTTTATAGCTTTTTCGGCATCATTAGCTATTCCTAAATCTTCATTATTATCAATATCAAATAATCTTTTATTTTCTACAACTTTACTCCATTTATTTAGCATTTTTTCTCTTGTGTCTTTGGCTGCTTTTTTTATGGTATTTTCCACCTCTCCATAAGTATTTTTTTGAGTAAAATATATCTCAGTTTCATGATCATTGCCTACATAATCTTTTAGACTATGTAGATAGCTGTCACTAAAATTATCAATTATTTCTTTCTGGTCAGATTTATTCTTAAGAGAATTATCCTCAGCGACTAAAATAATACTGGTTGCTAAACGCCACAAATCATATTGATAATCAGCAACTATTGATTCATCAAAGTCATTCAGGTCAAAAATAATTTCTTCTTTGTCGTTATTATAAGCGCCAAAATTACCAATGTGACAATCACCTAAAATCCAAGTTTTTGTTTTAGTATTACCAAATTTACCAAGTCTACTATCATTGATAAAGTCTTGCCAAAATAAAGAGTTTGTTGCTCTAAAAAAATCAAATACTGATTCAGACATTCGGGCATATTTTTCAGTTTTTAACTCTTGTCGTTTCTGGGGTTCAGCACCTGATAAAATTAAGTTTGTATCTAATTCTATAGACTCCCAAACTTTTTGAATTCGCTGACTATTGTTAATAGGTTGAGCTAAAGTATTATTAGATAGTAAAAAACAGTTTATAATCAGAACTAAAATTATTACTATAAACTTACTTCGGGAAATTTTATGCAACTGATTCATCATTATTACTTCAAAATTGTCTCACATTATATTGATTGACTAATTCAGGTTTTATTGCACTCAATGGCTACAGTCAGGAATATAACAAATTTGAAAAATTTCTAGATATTCTTGAGTCTCATAAGTAATAACTGTTTTTAAAGCGTATTATTTTTTCCCAAAATAATTAAATTTGAAATTTGTATATCTCTCCACTTTTAATAATTTAAAAAGCTAGGAAAAATATAATGTACGATAATAGTTAATCATTACTTTTAAAGCTCTTAACTTAACTGTAGTATTTTTATCTACTTGTGTAGCAGCTTCAGTCAAGATAGATTTATCAACAGCTTCATATTTAAATGGAGAAGCAATAGGGTGATAATCATCAAGTTCAAAGATAATTTGAAATTTGTATATCTCTCCACTTTTAATGATTTAAAAAGCTAGGAAAAATATAATGTACGATAATAGTTAATCATTACTTTTAAAGCTCTTAACTTAACTGTAGTATTTTTATCTACTTGTGTAGCAGCTTCAGTCAAGATAGATTTATCAACAGCTTCATATTTAAATGGAGAAGCAATAGGGTGATAATCATCAAGTTCAAAGATAAATTGAGGTAAAAAAGAGAACCGAAAGAAAAATATATACTAGCTCTTTGAAATAGTCCCGACCTTGCCGTAATCAAATAAGGGAAACTCCATAAAGTCAGAGAAAAACTCACTAGAGTTTTAAAATAGGTAGTTTCCTACTATTGTTTTCCTCAAAAAATTAATACAATACTTCCTATTTGTCAAAGGAAGTCGCTTTTTATATAGTCAAATTTCAAATATGAGATGTAAACATGAGAAGAAAAGTATTTAGTAGTGTCATTTGTGTTTTAAAATCATAATACTTAATTGTAGTGCCAATAAAATTATCAAACTTAAAATATGAGACTGAAGTTTTGCAACATTGTAATTTTTCCCCTAGTTCTAGGAATGGGATGGGTTTTATCTATTGCCCACAGCAGTAAAGCCGAAAAACAAGTATCAAGTCAGGACATTGAGCAAGCTGCCCATATTTTAGAAAAAATGCAGGAGTACAACCCTCTCAACCAACCTCCGCCAAAATCTCAACCGCTTGCCAACTGGAAGGAAGAAAGCACAACCATAGTTAAAGAGACAAATGAGGGTATTTTAGGACAAATAGAACAATATAATCAACTCGACCAACATACAGAAATATCTGCCCCTTTAGAAAAAGTTAACTCTGTCAATCAACTTAGTGATATTTTACCTGTAGATTGGGCTTATAGTGCTCTCCAAGGATTAGCAGAACGTTATGATTGTTTATTAACCTCTCCAAATGCTACATTTAGTGGTAATAGAGCTATCAGTCGTTACGAATTTGCAGTAAATCTTAACGAATGTTTACAAGTTATTCAAAATCTGATTGAAGAATTCGATGAAACTTATATTACTCAAGAAGACTTAGCCAAAAGCCAAAGATTACAGGAAGATTTTGCTATTGAAATCGCCGATATTAAATCTCGCCTCAATGGCTTGGAAACTCGAACAGACATTCTGGAAGCTAATCAGTTTTCTACCACAACTTTGCTAAAAGGGGAAGTAGTGCTGGCTCTATATGATGCTTTTGGTAATGATGGTGAAGAGGATGCTACAGCAAGCGCCGATGATAGCCAAATAGGCTTTGGTCATAACTTAACGTTGAACTTTGATACTAGTTTTACAGGTAGAGACTTCCTCAGAACTAGGTTAAGAGCAGGAGACCTACCTGGAGTAAATACAGATACTGCCATGACCAATTTAAACAATGGCTCTCCACCTAATGATATAACGCGATTAACAGAAATATACTATATTTTTCCCCTCAACAAGGAAATGAGTATTTATATAGGAGCTGCTGGACTTGACTTCGATTTGATTGCTCCTGCACTTAATCCTAAACTAATTAGTGGTAATACAGGAAGTCTGGCCTTGTTCCCTGCTTATAGTCCCACTATCTATATTCAAGTAGGGGGTGCTGGTTTGGGTTATAGTTATCAAATTAACGATAATTTGAGGTTAGATGTTGCTTATCTGGGGGGTGCTCCTGGGGGTGGTACGGGAAAAGTTAACGATCCAAGAGAAGGAGGTGGAATTTTTAACGGTACAAATAGTGCTTATGCTCAGTTAACAGTTTCACCAAATTTAGATTTGGATTTTTCTTTTGCTTATGTAAGAGCATATTATACGGCAGATTTAGTTAATGTAGCAGGTTTTACAGGTAGTAGAAATGCTCAAAAACCTTTTGGCAAAGTGCCAACTTCAGCCGACCATTTTGGGTTTCAAAGTAGCTATCGCTGGGCACCATTTACGATTTCTGGTTGGGTTGGCTATAGCAATGCTGAAGCTGAAGCAGGCGATCGCGAAGGAGATGAAGCAGATATTTGGCATTGGGCAGTGACGGTAGCGATAAATGACTTAGTGTTTGAAAATGGAAGTTTAGGTCTTTCAGTTGGTCAACAGCCAAAATTGACTGATATTGACAATGGTGAGGATGACCCAGATACTTCTATACAATTTCAACTTTTCTACAATTATCGCATTTCAAATAATATAGATATAACGTCTGGTTTTTTTGTTGAGACCCAGCCGGAACATGATGATCGAAATGACCCTATTTGGGTATTTGTGACTCGAAGCACTTTGAGATTTTAATCTTCAAACTAACAATTATGAACAAGAAACTAAAAATTATTATTGCTTCATCCCTAGCATTCTTGGCGGCTATTTTTCCTCAAAAAATTAGTCATGCACAAACACAAGAAACAATCATTAGAAGAGAGTTAATAGTAGTAGGAGTTAGGGGAGATTCCCCTTGGTTTGGCTTCAGAAATGATGGAAAATGGACGGGATATTGTATAGATATTGCCTATGCTTTAGCGGACCGCCTTAGTGCCAACCAGCTCGATCCTATCAGGGTAAGATTAGTTACATCAACGACCCAAAGTCGTTGGGATTTGGTAACAAGTGGTAGGGTAGATTTAGAATGCGGTCCTAATTCTATTAGTGCTGAGCGTGAAGCCAAGCATGGTATTAATTTTTCTTCACCTTTTTTTATCACAGCAACACAAATTTTAGCTAAAAAAGGTAGACAAGAAGAAGATGTGAAAGTGGGTAATGCCACAGTTGGTGTAGTTAGGAATACTACTAATGAAAGCGATCTAAAGAGTGCTTATCCATTAGAAAAAATTGATAATAAATATTTAAGTAGAGAAGAAGGTGTTCAAGCTGTGATGGATGGTGAAGTTAGTGGTTTTGCTAGTGATGGAACTCTTTTGTTAGGTTCAGCGGAGATGATGAACTTGGATATAGAAAATGATTATACTTTTATTACTATTAATCAAGAAAATGGCCGTCCTTTTTGTGCTGGTTATGGCTTCATACTTCCAGGAGGGGAAGATAATTCTAGTTGGCAAAGGTATATTAATGACTTTCTTGCTCATAATAAAAAAGCCCAAAGAATTAGAAAAAAATGGTTGGGTAATTTAAGCGAGAATAGTCAAAGAATTTATGATGCTTGTACTCAGAAATAGGGAGTAGATACCTTGTATGAAAGTCCCTAAGCTAGTGGGGGAGGCTTGAGCTAGCTCAAAATTTAGAAGTCTAAGAGTTATCAATGGGCTAGTTCAAGTCATTAAGTAATAAAATTTGTCAACTCAAGAAAATCTATTGTTAAAAAAAACTAATGCAATGTAAGTTCTCTACTCAAAAAAATGACAGGGAAAAGTAAAATTTCCTTTTAGTTATGTTGTTAAATTAGAGAACTTTAGACCTTTTTTCTTCAAAATGAGAATTGCTAATGTAAACTTTGTATTTTGACAGAATAATTATGAATTAAATCAAACAAATAGTGATGGGTTTTGCGGGGGCAGTAGCTTTAACTACTATTGTCCAACAGTTAAATGCAGTTACCTTTACTATTGGGGGTACAACTATTGTAGGGTAAGGTCAATTCTCCAGTTTGCCAGGAGTAACAACTATAGATTTTGAATCAGGTGCATCGACAGATGGTCCTGTTATTTATTCTGCTTCTGGTGTTGGCCCAACAGTTGTTTTAGTTAGTGTACCTGGTCATTATGCTCAACCTGATGATGATTTGACAAAGTATCTAACAGTTGCCCCCTTTGGTAATGCTTTAGGAAATAATCCAGTTACAATTAGCTCTCAGGAACAACTAGATTATTTTGGTATGTACTGGGGGTCTAGCAGACTATGATAATAGGATGGCTTTCTACAAAGGAAATCAGCTACTTGCATATTGGAAAGCTACAGATTTTGCTGGTTATGGTGAAAGTCGATACGTTAATTTCTTTGCTGAGGAAAATGAGTCTTTTGACCGAATAATTCTATCTTCTTCTAATCCTGCTTTGGAAACAGAGAATCATGCTTACAGACTTGTTTCTGAGCCTAATACCTCAGTTCCCGAAGCAACTTCTGCAATAGGTTTATTGATATTTGGTGCTGTTGCTTATCGTTTGAGGAAAGCCAAATAAATCATCAGGACTTACCCAGGTAAACTACTAAAGGCTGGTATATTGGGGTGTTGGGTAACTTTGATTTTGGTTCCTATTTTCATCCTCTAACCACTAGGGTTGTTGAGAATTAAGCAAAAAAAAGGCTAAAATATTTTTAAGTATTAATTATTATCTGATTATCTGACATTCTAATTGAAAAAACCTTGAGTTAAAATCGAACTTATTTAATTCTAATAATCAAAGCCTTTTTAATAAAGAGTCAAGCATTTGTAAGGCAAAATAGAGTTTGATAACACAAAAAAAGAGCGTAAAGATTCCTCTTATTTATTATGTACTATATATAGTATCTTTGGGCAACTTATTTTATAATTATTATGAGTTATTCTTTTTTTTATTTTAGTTGGACAGCATTATGAAAAATATATTTAGGGAGTATATTCAGTGATTAGATTGAAAATATTTGGAAAAAATGAAGATAAATAGTGAAGGAAATAGGGAAAAGGAAAAGAGCTTAAAGTTTGTCTTTTTCCTTCTTCCGTCTAATAATAAGAGAATAAAAGGTGAGAAAATTTCTAACTTCTCAAAACGAGCCAGAGATTATTTTTTACTTTTGTCTTAGGTTTATTGCTATACCTTAAATTGATGCGCGGTTATGAGGAGAATCTAAATCAATCTCTGGACCAGTTGGTACAATTTTAGTAGGATTAACTTTAGGATGACTCATGTAATAATGCCGTTTAATATGGTCAAAATTACAAGTTTCTTTTACCCCTGGATATTGATAAATATCTTTCAGATAATTCCCCAAATTGGGATATTCCCAAATATGGCGTAAATTACATTTGAAATGAACATAATAAACTGGGTCGAAACGAACCAAAGTAGTAAACATACAAATATCAGCTTCAGTTAGGCGATCACCACATAAATAACGTTGTTTTGACAAGACATTTTCCCAATGATCTAAAGCTGCAAATAAGTCTTTGACTCCCTCATCATAAGCTAACTGAGAACCAGCAAAACCAGCTCGATAAACACCATTATTAATAGGTTGGTAAATCTTATCAATAGTTTCTTCTATCTGATTATATAAATCGTCAGGACATAAATTTACATCATTTTTAGCGATACCACTAAATTGAGTATCAAACATCCGAATAATTTCACGGGATTCATTATTAACAATTTTACCTTCAGTTTTATCCCAAAGTACTGGTACAGTAACCCTACCACTATAAGTAGAATCTGCCTGAAGATAAAGCTGCCAAAGATAGCTATGATGGTTAAGAGTATCTCCAATAGAGCCTGGTTCATCTGTAAATTCCCAACTATTTTGATCAATAACAGCACCTACAACTGACAAACCAATAGCATCTTCTAATCCCTTAAGTTTTCGCATAATAGCAGTTCGATGTGCCCAAGGGCAAGCCCAAGAAATATATAGATGATAACGTCCTGCTTCTGCCTTAAAGCCACTAGACCCATCTGCTGTAATTTGATGACGAAAAGTGGTCTGAGGACGAATAAATCTACCTTGAGCATCTTCTTGTTCCCTTTCAGAAATCCACTTACCATCAATTAAAATACCTAAACCCATAGTTGCCTCCTAAAATCTGATTCAGATCATAGCAATTAAATTACAATTTTCCTAGAGTCTTTTCTGGCTTTTAGTAACTCTAGATTTTTTTTGACAATAGCGATCGCTTTTTGATTTCCCTCTTGGAGATATAATTCTCCTGCTTGTAATAAATTTGCTACACTTTCATGATCTTGACGTAGATTAGCAAAAGCCAAATCTGGGTTATGATAAGCTTCAGCAATATTATAATTATTTTTTATGACTTCAGTAAACTTATTTATAGCTTGTGGATAATTTCCTTGGCAAAAAGCTTCACATCTTGTTTAAAATTTAAAATTTTACTTTTGCTTCTGCTTGTGATGATCTTGATTTTGTAAATAGGACAGAAATACTTTCTTGTCCACGATAAGCATATATCATTGCACCAATATTAATGCTAGTTATTGATCTAATACAGATTAACCAAGTCAGAAAATTTGCAGTTTTCATAAATATAATAATGGTTTGAACGTAAGCATTCAGCCATCATCTGTTACTTTTGGTAGCTTATCAAACCTATTAATAATTCTGAGGATCGATAATTTCTAAGCAGAAGGTATGAAGGCAAGAAGGCACGGATTTAGAATTTAGAACTCAGAATTTGGCACTTGAGACTTGGAATTTAAATTTTTGCTTTGACTAAATTTGAAGGTTTGAGAATCTCCAAAAAGACTAAGTTATAATTTAGAAGTCACTAGATAAATTTTATTTGGTACTATGTTGAGTTTATTGATTACTAATTTATATAACAGTGCTTGGGTAATTTCTATTGAGGAAATACTGGAAGTGTGAAGCAATGGTAGTGATCTATTGCCACCAAAAAATATAGAAGCAAGAATAAATCAAGTCCACTTCTTCCCTTTTGCCTTCATTGCTTGATTTATGAAAATCATTTTTTTATGATGTGCTTGGGCGCTCGTTCTTGTTTTCTAGCAAACGGCTGACCGCGATCGCTGATGCTACAAGAATTAAATTCAACTTTTTGCTCTGTAGAGAAGGTAGAATGGATCAATATCAACAGTTTCTAGTTTGATACCCTATAGTTATGATGGGCAAACTAGCGATCGCATATTATTCGCACTACCGTGTAATTGATCCTCAAAAGTCACCAGAGCAGGAGACACTCCAGAACAATGGCTGGTTTAGGAACCCATGACTAAAGAGATAAGAAATTAAAATTGCCTTAGGGTTTGCTATAGAAGTTGGTAATATATACCGAACAAAAGCTTAGGACGCTTTCTCTATTGTGGATTTCTTTATATAATTAAAGTTAATATTTAAGCTTAACATAATGGGGTTTATTCGAGTCTTTACTAATAGAATAACTCAAGCTGTCCCAAAATTTTGGCCAACGTTCCGGATAGTTATTTTTATAGATTTTCAAAAGCTGTTCAATGGGCAAAACAGAGGATAACTTTACCTTAACTTTCTGGACACCATGGCGACTACTACCTTCTCCCATAATACCTACCTACAAAAGTTTTAGTGGCCAATAATTCTAGCTATAATAGACAAATCTTTGCCCACCCAACGCTGATTTTTAGTCAAGATACTTTAAAATCAGCAATATAGCTAAGGAAATAAAAGCAGGATTTGAAACCAAATATTGGAAATTCAGCCTCAGTTAGGGGCCAACCTGCTAGCCGAAACCTATTTAGTGATTTCTGTCCTAGCTACCAAGGCCATTTCAGTTATTAGTTATCAGTACCTCCCCCTGAAACTAGAGGCTTGAAATACTGAATCGAATATTTTTTGATCCCTTATCCAAGGGGTAAGACCTTATTTTTTGGTCAAATAAATACTCTATGTATAATACTAAGAGAGTACAGTTTGTAATATCCAACAAGAGAGTTAAATATGGCAAAAGACCTCACTAATTATCGCAATTTTGGCATCTTTGCCCACGTTGACGCGGGCAAAACCACTACAACAGAAAGAATTCTGAAACTAACCGGAAAAATCCATAAAATCGGTGAGGTCCATGAAGGTGCCGCAACAACAGACTTTATGGAACAGGAGCAAGAGCGGGGCATTACAATTCAGTCCGCTGCTACAAGCTGTTTCTGGAAAGACCATCAATTAAATATTATTGATACCCCTGGCCACGTTGACTTTACTATCGAGGTATATCGTTCTCTCAAGGTTCTCGATGGTGGTGTAGGTGTATTCTGTGGCTCTGGTGGTGTAGAACCCCAATCTGAAACTAACTGGCGTTATGCTAATGATTCTAAAGTTGCTCGGATTATTTATGTAAATAAGCTGGACCGCACAGGAGCTGATTTCTACAAAGTTGTAAAGCAGGTGAAAGATGTACTCGCGGCCGAGCCATTAGTAATGGTATTACCCATTGGTATTGAAAATGATTTTGTGGGAGTTGTGGATCTACTTACCCGCAAGGCATGGGTTTGGGATGACTCTGGAGACCCAACCAAATACGAGATTAAAGATGTTCCAGAGAACATGACTGATGATGTAGAAAAATATCGGGAAATGTTGGTTGAAACTGCTATTGAGCAAGATGACGAGGTAATGGAAAAATATCTTGAAGGAGAAGAACCAGATCTTGATACCCTCAAACGTTGTATCCGTAAGGGAACTAAGGATCTGGTTTTCTTCCCCACCTATTGTGGCTCATCTTTCAAAAATAAGGGCGTGCAGTTGGTACTTGATGCAGTTGTAGATTTCTTGCCTAACCCCACTGAAATTAAACCACAACCAGAGATTGATCTTGAAGGTAACGAGACTGGTAAATTTGCCTACGTTGACCCAGAGAAACCTTTGCGTGCTTTAGCTTTCAAGATTATGGACGATAAATACGGTGCTTTGACCTTTACTCGTATATACTCTGGTACTTTGTCTAAAGGTGACACAGTATTAAATACTTTTACCGGCAAGACTGAGAGAATTGGACGTTTGGTGGAAATGCACGCTGACTCCCGTGAAGAAATTGAATCGGCTCAAGCGGGGGACATTGTTGCTATTGTGGGGATGAAGAATGTGCAAACTGGCCATACTCTTTGCGACCCTAAAGAACCTGCTACTTTGGAACCGATGGTGTTCCCTGATCCAGTAATTTCTATTGCTGTGGCGGCAAAAGATAAAGGTTCTGTGGAAAAACTGGGTATGGCATTGAGTAAAATGGTTCAGGAGGACCCATCTTTTAGAGTTGAGACGGATGCTGAAAGTAATGAAACCATTATTAAAGGTATGGGTGAATTACATTTGGATATTAAGGTTGATATTCTGAAGCGGACTTATGGGGTAGATGTAGAAGTTGGTAAGCCACAGGTGGCTTATCGGGAGTCTATTACTAAGCGCCTTGAAGATAGCTACACTCATAAGAAGCAGTCTGGTGGTTCTGGTCAATTTGCTAAGATTGACTATATGATAGAACCTGGTGAAGTTGGTACTGGTTTTGATTTCCAGTCAAAGGTGACTGGTGGAAATGTACCCAGAGAATTTTGGCCTGCAGTGCAAAAAGGTTTTGAGACTAGCTTTGAAAAGGGTATGTTAGCTGGTTATCCTTGTGTGGATATGAAGTTCACGTTAATGGATGGTGCTTTTCACCCGGTTGACTCCTCGGCGATCGCTTTTGAAATTGCTGCGAAGGCTGCTTATCGTCAGTCTTTTTCTAAAGCTGCTCCTCAACTACTTGAACCAATAATGAAGGTTGATGTGTTTACTCCTGATGATCATGTTGGTGATGTGATCGGGGATCTTAACCGCCGTCGGGGAATGATCAAATCTCAAGACTCGGCTGCAACTGGTAGTCGCATCAAAGCAGATGTGCCATTGAGTGAGATGTTTGGTTATATTGGCGACTTGCGGACTATGACTTCTGGTAGGGGTCAGTTCTCTATGGAGTTTTCCCATTATGCGCCTTGTCCTGCTAATGTGGCGGAAGTGGTAATTAAGGAAGCTAAAGAGCGTCAGGAAGCTAAATCTAAATAGGTAAAAGCACTCAGCGGTTAGTGTCGGCTATCACCCATTTTTGTAGGAAAAGCTGTTTGAGAACTGGCTGAATGCTTAGTCCATTTTAACGTATACAGGGCGGAGAATTTAACTATTCAAGTCCTGTATTTTTGTATTTTTAACTGGGGCTACATTACTAAATAATTTTGAAAAAAAATAATTTTGAAAATTTTTAAGGTGGGGATAGCCTAGGGATGCTTACTAGAAAAAATGCTATGGAACAAGGGTTAAATAATATTGATAATTGATAACGCTTGTGGTTGAGCAGTATAATTCCATTAGGGTAAATAACTATTAAAAATAATTTTCATAGTTTGTTTGAACTCCTCTTTCACTTTGCTTCTTATTTGATAAGCTCGATCTAAGAAAATGGTAAATACTTTTAGACCAGTATTATTTTTTTTCTCTAAGGATTAAAATTTTACACCTTGGCGCAGAGGGCTGACATCTGAAAATAAAGGGTTTTCAATGGAATTATATTTGGAAGGATAAGTGGGATCATGAGCGATGGGAATCTCAATTTCTAGTTCATTAACCAAATTTGGTAAGTCTTGCTTGAAATACTATTCACGGGAACTATTACTACCACCACCATCACACAGAATTAATATGCATTTCGCTCTTCTATAATTAATTAACCCATAGTTTTCCCACCAATACTAAATAGAATCAAAAGTTAATTCACTGGTGTCATGGCTCGTTCTAATCTTAATATAACTAACTTTTAGGATAAGGTTATACAACCTATTTAGAATAGCTATTCCTTTACTTAATTAGGTTAAGGTATACTTGATAAATGATATAATAAAAAGTTTAAAATTTATCTACTATTAAATATATTACATGAGTCAAACTTCTATCAAACCTGCTCTAATAACTAAGGTAATACCTGAGTCTATTGCTGCTGAAATTGGTTTTGAGTCTGGTGATGCGATCGCTGCTATTAACGGACAACAACCACGAGACCTCATTGACTATCAATACATTTGTGCTGATGAATATTTAGAAATAGAAGTCATCGACGCTAAAGGTAAAACTCACTACATTGAAATAGAAAAAGACTACGACCAAGACTTGGGGTTAGAGTTTTCTACTGCTCTATTTGATGGTCTCATTCAATGTAACAACCGTTGTCCGTTTTGCTTCATTGACCAACAACCACCAGGTAAACGAGATACTCTATATTTCAAAGATGATGACTATCGTCTCAGTTTCCTCTATGGTTCCTACTTAACTCTGACTAATATCACACAAAGGGAATGGAAAAGAATTGAACAAATGCGGCTTTCTCCTTTGTATGTTTCTGTTCATGCTACAGAACCAGAGTTGCGATCGCGTCTTTTAAAAAATTCCCGGGCTGGTAAAATACTCGAACAAATTCGGTGGTTTCAAGAACGACGACTACAAATACATGCTCAAGTTGTAGTTTGCCCAGGAATTAATGATGGTATTTCTCTGGAACGTACATTATTAGATTTGGCAAAGTTTCATTCTGGAGAAATTCCGGCAGTTGCATCTGTTGCGGTTGTTCCGGTGGGGTTGACTCGCTTTCGCCCTGTGGAAGATGAGTTAATACCTGTCACTACTGCAAAGGCAGAGGAGGTTATTGACCAAGTACAGGAAATTCAGGCTAAGGTTAGATACACATCTGGAACTAATTGTATCTGGTTAGCTGACGAATGGTTTTTAATTGGCCGTCGAGAGTTGCCCCCTGCTTCAGAATATGAAGATTATCCTCAAATTGGCAATGGTGTTGGTTCAATTCGTCATTTTATATCACAATTTGAGGCTTATGTCAAAGAGTTTTTAGAATTAAACATTTGCTTAAGCACCCAAAGAAAATTAACTTGGGTGGTAGGGAATGCAGTAGAGAAAGCATTTGTAGCGATCGCTAATCAATTAAATCAAATTGAAGGTTTAGAAGTAAATATGATACCATTATCTAGCAGTTATTGGGGACAAGATATTACTGTAACTGGGCTATTAACAGGTCAAGATTTGTTAGAAGGTTTGCAGGGGCGAGACTTAGGAGAAGGAATTTTGTTACCTTCAGTAATGCTGAAACAGGGAGATAATCTTTTTTTAGATGATATGACCCTTGAAGACTTATCAGTACAACTTGAGACAAATATTTGGCCAGTAGCCGGAGTAGAAGAACTAGTATTAACTGCTGTGGGCGATCGCGCAGGGTTCCAGAAAGAAATTGCTAATTAAACTATTAAAACTTGACCAAAAAATTCCCATCAGGAGATAACTCTCAGTATTTGTGCGAAATATTTGGGTTGTAGTTTTTAAGTTAAAATTAAAAATATTTTATCTTTAGGGAGTAATGATGAGTACTTTAAAAACAAAAATAAATTTTACAACTTTTTTTATTAGTTGTTGTTTAGTACTTGGCAATACTTTGGCATCATCTTTGAAAGCAACCGCAGTACAATTATATTAAACAATTGATTTTTCTGATGGGTTTAATAGCAGTCTACAGAATATTAATTCTGATTTTCCTAGTGGTAATTTAGTGTTAGGTAATGTTCCATTTAATATTCCTAATACCACTAATAATATTTGGCACAGCCATCATGCTGGTGGCCCTAATCTGAGGATGTTAACAGTTGATGTGGGGCTATTCGGAGTCACAGAAGTTCATACTTTAATTAATACTTATTGGGGGAAAACAGCAGGTTTAGCTTCTATTGAATTTCATGGTTCAGATGATGCTTATTATAAAAAAACCTTATATGGCAACTCTGATATTCGAGATTATAATCAATACTATTGGACAAATAATGTTAATAACACGACAACAGTTAAAGTATTTAGTGATCCCTACGGGTTAATTGGGACTGAAGATCGCCTTGATAAACAATTAATTAATTTACCAGTAACTTTTAACGATGAAGAGCTTTCTACAATTGTATTTAAAGACTGGGGAAGTACTGGCTATCAAAGAATTTTTGTTTCTGGAATTACTGCTGGCATTGCCGCTGAGAATACAGAACAAAATTCTATTCCTGAATCTTCTAATATATTAGCACTGATTTCTGTAATTGGATTAAGTCCTATTTTTCTCAAAAAAAGATAACAGCTTTTTGGGACCTTGGCGACACATTAGACTTGGACTGACAGAAAACTCATATTTCAATCAGTAATATTCATAATATTCTGATAAAATAAAATAAGACTATATTTTCAGTAAGTTCCATCAACTGAATTGTTTTTGTTACTTTTAATAATGCTGAAACTAGAGTAAATAAATATTGTCAATAAACCATGGGTAATTCTCATAACTCATGGTTTATTGTACTTGTTCACAATTAACTTTCTACTTATGGTGTTTCTTGAATCTTAAAAACACTATATATAGGAATTAGCAAATAAGATGGGTTTGCTCTGACGCTGAAAACTCAAGGATAATTTGTTTTGAGACGATATAAGCCTTGAATATTTATCAGTATAACTCCAGACAAATATTTGGCCAGTAGCCGGAGTAGAAGAACTAGTATTAACTGCTGTGGTTGTTCAAGTAAGGTCTTGGAGAGAACTTGAGAGTTAAACTATTAAAATTTGACCAAAAAAATCAGGTCAATAGCCTCTTTTTTTAAGGGGATGAAAAAAAATAAACTTCAGTATTTCAAGCCTCTGGTTTTGACCAGGGGTAATGTTAAGGTAGTTCCTGCTGGGGGAGACTAACTGATAACTAATAACTGAAAAAATATTGGCAAAACTGTTAACCCATTAGTTTAAAATATCAGTTGGACTTGGAAACTAATAAAAAATCCATGAGTGTTTTTCGTAATATTTTGGTAGTAGGAGTTATTGGAGTAGTTCTTTCAGATGGAGGGGAGAGTTTTTCAGCCCCATTACCTATTCATCTGCAAAGTAATGCTCCTGAAAATTCGATGTTGGACCCAGAAGAGGTCAAAGGAAAATCTGTTGAGGTTAAAGAAACTCAAGGAGAAGAGTCAGATGTTAGCTCTTTGGAAAAAGTTACTCAATTGAAACCTGAAGGTAGTTTACTAAAAAAGTTAAAGTCAAATTATTCAGGTATAAAGGTACCATCAAACAGATACTCAGAAGTCAATATAAATAAACAACTACCTAAGTTAAAACCTAATAAAGAGAGAATTTCTGCATTAAAAGAACTCGAAAATCTATACAAAAATAAAGATAGTTTATTGGCAAAATTAAAATTCCCTATAAAAGAAGAAAATATCTCTCCTTCAGCATTACAATTTAAACAAAATATTAATCATAATTTTGCAGCTAACAAGAATCAAAAAATTAGGATAGATTCAGAAAAGAATGTGGAGAGTCTGGGGAAATCTAATTCTAGTATTTTAGAATTGTTGGAGTCAAAATCAGAAAATTCTGAAGAAAATATCTCTCCTTCAGCATTACAATTTAAACAAAATATTAATCATAATCTTGCAGCTAACAAGAATCAAAAAATTAGGATAGATTCAGAAAAGAATGTGGAGATTTTGGGTAAGTCTAATTCCAGTTTATTAGAATTGCTGGAGTCAAAATCTGGAAAATTAGAGGTAGCAAATCAAATAAATTTTTCTGAAGAAATTAGCTTTCAAGAATCAATTACTTTTTCAAATAATCCAGAAAGATTAAGCATAGATTCAGAAAATAATGTGGAGAATCTGGGTAAATCAAATTCTATATTTTTAGAATTGCTGGAGTCAAAATCTGGAAATTTAGAGGTAGCAAATCAAATAAATTTTTCTGAAGAAATTAGCTTTCAAGAATCAACTAATTTATTAAATCATGCAGAAATATTTAACTTGGATTTAGAAAAATATCAAGTTGAAAATGGAAAAAATCAGACAGACTTAAAGGCATCAACACCAGAAATTAAGAATCAAAAAAATGAGACTAATAATAGTGAAAAAATATCCGAAAGAAATCCAATTCTAGGAAATTCTTACCAAGTGATGACTAGTATAAATCGTGCTCCTACAATGGCAACAATAAATGATTTATCAGAGGTTGAAACCCAGGCATCTGTATTAAATAATCCGCAAAAAAATAAAAATAATCCAATTAGATTAGTAGGAAGAACCAATAATAGTCTAGTCTCAATTATTCAGCGTCCACCTACTTTTGGAAATACTTCAAAACAGCAAAATTCTGTTCAGATAAAGACTGGTCTCAATCAAACTTCAACTATGAATACTGTTCCTAATTTAGCTAGGGTTGAGAATCAAAAACATTTATCAAATAATAGTAGCTTGATTATTGCTCAACAAAATAATGAAAGTTTTCCTCCACCAGTACCCAATGGAACCTTACAAACAAATCCTCCTCCTCAAATAGAACCAAATTCCAATCCACTATACTTTCCCGTTACTCCTGATCAAGTACAGATAAAAGAAACAATACCAATTACTTTAGAGGAAGCTATTGATTTAGCGCGACGCAATAACCCAGATATCCAAATTGTTCAACTAGAAGTTGACAGGAGTAAAGCTGCTCTGCGAGAAGCTCAAGCTGCTTTGTGGCCTAGTCTGACTTTTGAATCAGTTATAGAACGTACAGAAAGTGCTTTTGGTGACTTGCAAGCACAGGCTCAAAAACGAGTCAATAAGGTAACAGGAAGAGACGAGCTCATAGATACTGATATTCAAAATTTCCCGACTACAACTTTTAACAATACATTTCGATTTGATTATGACCTTGGTCTTGGTAAAGCTCGTTCTTCAAGAATTGGAGTTGCTAGGGAACAAATACGTCTACGGGAGTTAGAATTAGAGAGGTTTTCAGAAGAATTACGTCTGAATGTATCGGACGATTATTATAATTTACAACAAGCAGATGGACGGGTTAAAATTGGAGAAGCTGCTGTTAGAAATTCTCGCAAAAGTTTGGAAGATGCGGAAGCTTTAGAAAGAGCAGGAGTAGGAACTAGATTTGATGTATTGCAAGCTCAGGTAACATTATCTAATGAACAACAAAGTCTGACAAATGCTCTTCGAGATCAACGTACTACCCAACGTCGTTTGGCAGAAAGACTAAGTGCCAATGAGTTGATAAATTTGACGGCTGCCGATCCAATTGAGCCAGTGGGGTCTTGGCCTTTATCTTTAGATGAAACAATTGTGGCAGCTTTTCGGAACCGAGCTGAGTTAGAACAGCAGTTAGTGCAAAGAGATTTAAGTGATGAGCAGCGGAAACTAGCTCTTTCATCAGTTAGACCAAGCTTGAATTTTTTTGCTACCTACAATGTTTTAGCATTAACTACTGAGAACCAAAGTTGGCGAGCAGCTAGGGGTTGGGCTGATGGTAGTACAATAGGATTGAGGTTTAGATGGAATTTCTTTGATGGTGGTGCAGCAAGGGCTTCTGCTAGACAAAGTATACTGAATGGGGAGATTGCAGAGACTAGGTTTGAGCAGGTTAGAAATCAGATTCGTCGGGAAGTTGAGGAAGCTTTCTTTGGTTTGGAAGCTAGCTTTGAGAATATTGATACTGCTGAGTTGGGTGTGGAGCAGGCGAAGGAAGCTTTACGTTTGGCGAGATTACGATTTCAAGCAGGTGTGGGAACTCAGTTAGAAGTTATTCAACAGGAGACGGATTTGACTAGGGCTGAGGATAATTTGTTAAGGGCGATAATTGACTATAATCGTTCTTTGTCGGAACTGCAACGAGCTGTGAGTAATCTTCCTGATGGGAGTTTGTCAAATAATCCTTAAGCTATGTTCTGCACTTTCAAAAGTAGTATGGAAAGTCAGGGGTTAGAATTTAGGATTGTTTGTGAAGTTCTGGATCAGATAATAGGCCAAGGTTTATCTAGATAAATTTAGTATCAATGTTTAATTTATTGGTGATGGTTTGGCGATCGCTTTGTCTAGTGAACCTAATTTACTGAATATAAATAGGTAAGAGTTTTAGGGATTTTTCTACTACTTTTAAGATGACAGGTTAAGGTGTAAAATGTAGGCCTGAACTAAGAAAGTCAAAAGTCACCCATTTATAAGTCAAGGCTTTTTAACTCCTTTAAGAGTTATTACTAACTTTTCTCTGAAAAGATATCTGGGGAGAGGGGAGATGGAGAGGTTGGGGGACTTTAAGAAAAATAGGTTAAAAATAAGCTCTAAAACTTATAGTGTAATCTTTTTACTTTAAATATACGGTTTTTTTTGTTTGGGTCAATAGTCCAAATCAAACAAAAATAGTTTCAGATAAATAAATTGAAGGCGCTTTTTATTTCATTAGACCACAGGGTGAGTGACCAGTGACCATAAAATGCTCCGCAACATATTTGCGTAGAATGCCGAAAGCAACTTTATAGGGTTTTGGTTATGACCTGAGGTCATGAATCTCAAAAGTATTTTGATACAAGGATATTATAAGATTTGGATGATTTAAATATTCAGAATCTGGATAAGTTTTGGCCTCTATGGGTCGGCCTAGGAACTGGTTAGTTTATCTCAGAATTAATTGCTCACAGATAAGGAAAAACTAATAAAAAGTTGCCTGATGCGGGTGGGAGACTTTAAACTTAAAAATTAAGTTAAAGTTCTTAATATTAGTTAATATTTTTTTATAACAATAAATTAATAATTCATGATGGCCAACATTAAGTTTGAAAACGAAAATCAGGAAGTAATTGCTGCTGATGGAGCCAATTTAAGGCTCAAAGCTCTAGAAAATCGCGTTGACATTTACACCTTTACGGCCAAATTGATGAATTGTGGTGGCTATGGACAGTGTGGCACTTGTGTTGTAGAAATTATTGAAGGTCTGGAAAATCTTTCACCCCGTACTGAGGTGGAAGAAAAAAAGTTAAAAAAGAGGCCTGAAAACTGGAGATTAGCTTGTCAGGTCCTAGTGAACGGTCCTGTGGTTGTCAAAACAAAACCAAAACGTAAATAATGGTATTCTGGATTTATGGTATTTAAATTCTTCGGTGGGTAATTATGGAAGTTAATGATTTGGGTTTTGTGGCAACCATTTTGTTTATATTTGTGCCAGCGGTTTTCTTGATCATTTTGTACATTCAAACCAATAATAGTCAACAAAGCTAAAAAGCTAGGAGTTGATCACAGAAAAAAATCAAGTAGGAGTAAAGTTTTTAGCTTTATCGTCGAGAAGCTTTACGCTCTTGTTAAAGATTATGGCGTGAGATGAATCAATGGTTAGTTAATGGGACTTAATGTCCCATTAATTTACAATATTATTCTGGGTTTTTTTGATGGTCAAATTGTGGCGAAAAAGTCCCTATATAATTATCCAAAATAACTCCCAAATTGTGAGTACTGCGGTATGTTAATAGAGGGTAATGTAGACCCAAGGATCAGTATAAAAAACAGGGCGGTAAAGCATTTCGTCTTTAAGGTCGT
This sequence comes from Trichodesmium erythraeum IMS101, assembly GCF_000014265.1. Lineage (NCBI taxonomy): Bacteria > Bacillati > Cyanobacteriota > Cyanophyceae > Oscillatoriales > Microcoleaceae > Trichodesmium > Trichodesmium erythraeum. The sequence continues at coordinate 6,950,128 of NC_008312.1, read as the reverse complement.
TGAAGTCTGACGGAGTACTGGGACTCTTAAAGGAGAGCCCACACCATAGCATTAGCTTAGTGTGGGAGTATTTTATATTATGCTCCTACTTTTGAAGACTTATATAACTAACCATTAGCACTCATTCATCTGTTAAGTTATAGTAGTTTTGGTGGTTTGGCGCTAGAGGATAAAGATAGTTAGTAGGTTTATGGTAGCAAAAATAGAGGAGGGTTAAAGGGGGCTAAATTTTGAGTTTTCTGTGGCGCTCTTTAGCGGATTAAAAGTACAGGAGAACTACTATAAACTCTTACATAGTCTGATAAAGAGTTTCCTAATAGTTTATCGAGGTCTACAAGGTTCTTGGCTACGGATGGACGACGATCTGGTGAACCCAAGATTAATAGACCTACATTCAATTCCTGAGAGATTTTACAAATTTCTGGCCCAGGTTTACCACTTGCAGTAACACAACTATATTTAATACCCCTTTTTTTTGCTTCTGCTATAGCTTCGGCTATTATAGGCTCTTTTTCTGCATCTGATGTGTAGTCTTGACTAGACTTACCACTCATGTCTTTCTTGACATAGCTCAAAATTAATTTTCCTCCAGAAACTTGACTGACTAAGTCCATACCCAACTTGAGAGAATTTTTTCCTTCTTCTGATGGGTCTAAGACAACCATCACATTTTTAATTTTTTGGATATAGACATCGTCTTTTACCAATAACATGGGATGAGTAGTTAACTGGAAAACATATTGACTAACTGAATTTTCTAGAATGGCTCGGAGCTTGCCTAAACCCCGGGAACCCATAATAATTAGGTCAGATTTTTCTTCGTCAGCTATTTGACAAACAATATCTTTTGGGTCTCCTTGTTTGAGTCGAGAATTAATTTTTTCGGGAGCTACTTTTAATGATTTAACAGCTTCAGCTAAAATTTTACCGCCTTCTTCTAATTTTCTTGACATACCTTCTGAAGTAACTTGAGGCTGTATAACGTGTAGGACAGTTACAGATGCTTTTTGGAAAGAGGGGATATCCATCAACATATTGAGCATCTCTTCACATAATCCCCGACCACCTACTGCTAACAAAATTTTATTAATCATATCTTAAGTTAAGTGAACCAAATAATAATAGTCATTTAAACTAGCATATATTCCTAATTGCAATGGTAAATTTGAGAAATGTAGAGTTTTAGAAATTTTTGTAAAGTGGCCTCATCAGAACAATTTCAACCTCAATTACCTACAAGTGCAATTGAAAATCAACCTACTGAAAAGCCGGAAGTCTGGTTTGAATATGTAGTTCGGGTTTATCCACACCATACTGACTATGGTGGTATTGTTTGGCATGGAGTTTATCTTTCTTGGATGGAGGAGGCGAGAGTCGAAAGTTTACGTTCTATTGGTATTGAATTTGCTGAGTTAGTTAACCTCGGTTGTGATTTGCCAGTAGTCGATCTTTCGATAAAATATCATCAACCTATAAAGCTGGGTATGGTAGTTGTGGTCAAGACCTGCATGAGAAATACTCAAGGGGTTAGGTTAGAATGGGATTACAAAATTCAATCTTTGGATAATCAAGAATTATATACGACTGCCAAAGTGACTTTAGTAACTGTTGACCGGGAAAAAGGTAAAATTATGCGTCGTTTACCTCCATCAATAGAAGCAATTTTTACAAGGCTTTCAAAATAATTTAGGGTTCCTTGAGTTATTAATCAAATTCAAGTATTTTGAAATTTTACTTGAGTCATATACATATTAATTTTTAGGTTTTATTTTGAGCTTTACTGTGGCAATGCCTGCCGAGAATAGAGAAAATGTCTACTATTACTCTTGAAAAAGCTGCGATCGCAATTTTTATCACCAAAAATATTTCCTGGTAAATAGTAATTTTTGATAATAATATTACAAACAATACTGCTGAAATTATTGAATAATTTCAGTTAGTTAAAAGAATTTTTTCCAGAATTATATTTGAGGAATTGCGATCGCCTATTTCAAGAAGTGGACTATTTCATAGCTATTTTTTAATTTATCTGGTCTCAACTAATAGAAAAAGAATATCTATTAGAGAAAATTGAAGTAAAAATATGGAATTAAGATAGTTTTTTTCGACATTAGGTCGTAGACATATAGAAACAGAATTTAACCTCAAATTAAATACTGCAAAACTAGAATAAATACATGATAATATTAGTACTATATCAAATCTAGTATGATTGCCATAATTCACTTTTGAAAACATCAATTTTTTTTTTAATAACTAGTAATATAAAATCCAGTTAAATACTTATTATATTTACAAATTATATTTACAAAAGGAAGACAGGGAGCAAAAGGTACCTAATGCTGGATGGAATGAATAAAGTGAGAAGCTACAGTCTTGATGCTTAACCCCCACTTATTTGCTCACCCCACCTCTATTTTTGAACTCCCATTATTTAATATCAAAATCTATTCCTGTTTCTTGAAGTAAATTTTCTAAACGTTTAGCAAGTTCTTTAGCAACTTCCTTAGGGAGGCGTTCCTGTTGGAGTTCTGAGTGAGTAACTTCTTTAGCCTGACGTTCTTCATTCAATTGTTCTTGGACATCATCCAATTGTTCCTGAACTTCATTTAACCGTTTTTGAACCTCCAGATAATCTCTAAATAATTGACCATCTGGAGGTTTGTTGGCCATTACTATCCAGATAAACAATTTCTTGATGGGTTTCGGTTTCGAGTTGTTTCACCATTGTTTTTTTCCCTGAAAATTTCTGCAAAACCTCTATATTTGAATTATAAACATTCAGCTATTGGTACTTACAGCGCTTTTCAGACTGATAAATATGGTCACAACCAAAACAAAACTTTGTAAAGACTTTCCATGGAACGTCCCTACTGTGGTCTACTAAAATTAAAGTTGCTGTAAACATTTTCTGGTGAAAAAGATGGGGAAAGGTCGTTCTAGAAAAGGAAATTATGTCTATGCCCTAAAAATGGCTAGAACCCTCGCTTATTCAGGATTTATACCTTTTTGAGATAGAAGCCTTCCCCCGTCTATATTTAAGTCTGTTTGAGCCCCCTATTTTTTTTAAGTCCCACTATCAGTATCTATTCCTGCTTCTCGAAGTAATTTTTCTAAACGTTTGGCACGTTCTTCAGCAAGTTCTTTAGCCTGACGTTCCTGTTGGAGCTCTGACTTAGCAAGTTCTTTAGCCTGACGTTCCTCATTCAATTGTCCTTGGACGTCGTCCAATTGTTCTTGGACATTGTCCAATTGTTCTTGAACTTCATTTAACCGTTTTTGAACCTCCAGATAATCTGCAAATAATTGACCATCTGGATGATATAATTGTAAAGTTTCGGGCAAGACCTCAAAGCGAATTCCTAATCTTGGAGAGACCCAACCATTCATTTCATCAATTACATCCAGTAAGGACTCAGAACGCAACCATCCTGTCAAATCATTTTTTTGTGGGTCATACAAATAATACTCTTCCACTCCATAATTATCATAGAATAGGCGTTTCTTACTCATCTCCTTCAAAGTATTTCCTGGAGAAAGAATTTCAAACACTACTTGGGGAGCAATATTATTTTCTTTCCATTGCTGATAAGAACCTCGATCTCCTTTAGGTACTCCAAACGCTACCATAACATCTGGGGCTTGACGCAACTTATTATCCCCAACTACAGGATACCAAAGTAAATCTCCAGCTACAAAGACTTGAGGATTTTCGGCAAATAGCCAAGCTAAATTATGGTAGAGGACCGCTATCCAGCGAAATTGAACTGTATTATCTGCTATTGGTTGGCCATCACTATCGGGATAAACAATTTCTTGATGGGTTTCGGTTTTGAGTTGTTTCACCATGGTTTTTCTTGCTGCAAATTTCTGCAAAACCTGTATTTTTGAATTATAGCGTTAATTCTGATTCTTTAAAGCATGATTTAGGGAGGGAGCTAAAATATATAAGTTCATGACTATGAATATATATAAATAATATGTGGAAACCAGAATTGTTAGCTCCTGCTAAAAATCTTGAACGTCTAAAGGTTGCGGTTACTTATGGTGCTGATGCTGTTTATGTGGGGGGGCAAAAATACGGTCTGCGGACGCGAGCGGATAATTTTTCTGACTATGACTTGGAATATGGGGTAAATTTTGCTCACGAAAATGATGCTAAGGTCTACCTGACTCTGAATGCTTTTCTCCATGATGATGATTTTGAGGGTTTGGCAGAATATTGTCGGTTTCTAGAATATATTGGTATTGATGGGGTTATTGTTTCTGACTTGGGGGTTTTGCGAGTGGTGAAACGTAGTTCTGATATCGATATTCATCTCTCGACTCAAGCATCTTGTCTGAATTCTTATGCTGGTCAAATGTGGAAACAGTTTGGTGTGAAGCGTCTGATAGTGGGGCGAGAAGTTAGTGTGGTAGAGGGTGGGGCAATTAGAGCGCAGACTGGCGTTGATGTGGAAATGTTTGTGCATGGTGCTATGTGTATGGCTTTTTCGGGTAATTGTACAATCTCTAATTTTACTGCTGGTAGAGACTCTAACCGTGGTGGTTGTATTCAGTCTTGTCGTTTTCCCTATCAGTTGGGGGAAAAAACTGATGATCGCCCGGTGACTTTTATGTCTTCTAAAGATTTATGGGGTATTCACCAGGTAGGAGGGTTTTTTGAGCATCAAATTTGTTCTCTGAAAATAGAGGGGCGGATGAAGTCGTCGTTTTATGTGGCGGTGACTTGTCGGGCTTATCGGCAAGCGATCGATGCTTATGGGGAGGGGAGGTTAACTCCAGAAATGTTGAGTCAAATTGTGGCTGAGTTAGAGTCTATTCCTCACCGTGACTATGATTCTGCTTCGTTGGAAAGTCCTGCAGGGAGTGATTCTGTATATAAGCAGTTGGAAAGTAGTAGGGGTACTCATGAGTATTTAGGAATTGTAATGGAGACGACGTCAGAAAGTATTGTTTTACAGTTGGTTGAGTCTGTGGCGCTGGGAGATGAAATTGAGATTATTCCGGTGCATGGGGAGGTTATGCGCTGGCGGTTGAGTCAGCTTGTTTCTGTGGTTGGCGATCGCTTGGAGAAAATGCGAGCGGGGAATGTGGTTTGTATTCCTAAGGCTGTGGCGCCTGGGGTTTTAAATAATGTTGAAAAATTAAATGTGGTCAGGGTGGCAGGTGTTAGGTGTTAGGTTTTGGGTTTTAGATGTGAATAATATTATGTTTATGACCTAGATAAAAATGAATTAAGTGGCTTTTTACTCTCGGATTTACTAAGGTTTAAAACAGAAAAAAATAGCTTTATAGTAATGGCAAAAATATTTCTGAATTTTGGCTGAAAAAAATTACGGGAAATGGGTATTAAACTAGATTTATATTGTTTGAATAATTAGCGATCGCTAACCTAAAAAATGCTATGATTTAAAGTACAAGGTATGATGGGAGTTAAGATAATTTATCAACTAAAATCTCAGCTAAAATCTGACAAAAAATTAACTATTATTTACCCGGACAGTGATAGTAAACCTATAGCAGATAATACTAAACAATTTCGTTGGATAAGTATTATATCTAATAATGATGAATTAACATAATAAATAGGGAGCAAATTAAATATCAAGCTATTATTTGCCCCCACTAGCTGAAAAAGCCTTTTTAAGAAGTTGGGAACCCACCCCTAGCTCCCACCAGGATGAGATTAAGGCGGCAAGTTTTAGTTAGCAGGCCGCAGCTCCCAGCCTGGTTTTACACGAATGATACTATCTAACATAATATTAGGAAATTATTAGGAAATTATCTTTATTTAGACCTCAGATAAAATCTCAGAAAGCTGATACTTTCATCAGTTAAAAATTGAGAAGTTCAAACTGATTATTTATAGACATTTTATCATCTCTCAACAATATTAATACTTAAATTATATGTAGTCCTATTCGAGCCCACTGGAAAAACTCTCAAATAATAAATACCAGGGTCCAAAGTCTTATTAATAGCTTCTAAACCAAGACCATCTACATTTGACCGGAAAAGTAAACTATCATCTTGATCATATAATTCCATTCCTATATTTTGCACAAAACTATCCATAAAAATATTTACTAAACCTTCTTTTTCCACCTCAAAACGAAAATAGTCTTCTGTATCTCGGTTGGCTCCTCCAGTGGTAAACCCAATTTTATCAGACTTCAAAATTGGCTTTTCGGAAAGAACTCCTAAGTCAATAGCTTCTCTGTCGTTATCCTGAATAGTCCCGACTCCTTTCCCATCCGATAAGTTAGCATTTTTAGGGCTGCTGAGTATGACCTCAAATTTCTCATTCGCTTCATTATCGGTATCTCCCAAAATAGGAACATTCACCGTCTTTTTCGTCTCCCCTGGTTTGAATATCACCACTCCCCTTTTCTTTTGAAAGTCTTTTCCTGACTTAGCGCTGCCCTCAACGGTCTCATAATTAACTTTCACTGTTTGAGTGCTACTCTTATCTAACTTGACTTCAAACTCCATCTCTTTCTTTTCTGTATTTCCTTCCGTAATTTTAGCATCACTGATGGATATTTCCGGGAGCTTGTCATTATCCTGAATAATAGCCGTGGCATATTGATCTGTCTGAGCTGAAAATTCTCCATTTTGGGCACCGCTGAGTTTGACCTGAAACAACTCAAGATTTTCTGATAATGTGTCTCCCAAAGTGGAAATGTTGATGGTTTTTCTCGTCTGCCCTGGTTTGAATATCACGACTCCGCTTTTCTTTTCATAGTCTTTTCCTGACTTGGCGCTGCCGTCAATAGTCTCATAATTTACTTTCACTGTTTGGTTGCTGGCGCTATTCAATTTGACTTCAAATTTCATGTTTTTCTTATCCCTGTTGCCTTCTGTAATTTTGGCATCACTGATGGATATTTGCGGTTGGTCATTATCCTGAATAATACCTGTGGCATATTGATCTGTCTGAGCTGAAAATTTCCCATTTTGGGCACTGGTGAGTTTGACCTGAAACAACTCAAGATTTTCCGATAAAGCGTCTCCCAATACTGAAACGTTAACTGTCTTTTTCGTCTCCCCTGGTCTGAATGTCACTACGCCGCTTTTCTGTTGAAAATCTTTTCCTGACTTAGCGCTCCCATCTACTGTGGTATAATTTACTGTGACTGTTTTGTTGCTGGGGTTGCTCAGTTTGACTTGAAATGTCATTTTTTTCTGACCCCGGTCTCCTTCTACTATTTCCCCATCCCCGATGGATATTTGGGGGGTTTTCTGGGGTAATGTTTCGTCGTTATCAATAATTCTGCCGACTGCTGTGTTGTCTGAAAAATTTCCATTTTGGGCACGGCTGAGTTTGACTTGAAACTGTTCGTTATTTTCATCCAGGGTATCTCCCAAAATGGGAATGTTCACTATTTTTTTCGTCTGCCCTGGTTGGAATGTCAGGACTCCCCTTTGATTTCGAAAATCTTTTCCTGACTTGGCGCTGCCCTCTTGGGTTCCATAATTTACTCTCACTGTTTTCCCGCTGGGGTTGTTTAATTTGACTTCAAATTCCATGTTTTTCTGACCTCGGTTTCCTTCCGTAATTTTGGCATCGCCGATGGATATTTGGGGAACTGGGTCGTTATCAACGATGGTGCCTGTAGCTCTCCCATCTTTGATGTTGGCATTTTGGGGGCGGCTCAGAGCGACTCGGAATTTTTCCTGGGGTTCGTCTCGGTTATCTCCCAAGATGGGAACTGTGATGTTTTTGTTGGTTTCTCCTGGTCGGAAGGTGAGGGTGCCTTTGGTGAGTTTGTAGTCTTGGTTGACTTTGGCGGTTTGGTTGGCTGTGGTGTAGTTGACTTTGACTGTGGTGGTTGTGGGGTTGTCTAGGGTGACCGTGAATTTGGCGGTTTTATTTGTGTTGCCTTCGGTGAGCTTGGTGTCGGAGATGGTGATGTTGGGGATGATGGTTATGGGGGTTTTGTTGATGAGGATGGATACGTTGTCTGAAAATTCGTTCGCCGTAGCCAGATCAGGAATGCCGTCTCCATTTAAATCTTCTGCTGCTACTGATATAGGTCCGTCTCCCACCGGAAAATTAGTAGCTGAACCAAAACTACCGTCATCTTTTCCTGATAACACTGATACGTTGTCTGAACCATTGTTCGCCACAGCCAGATCAGGAATGCCATCTCCATTAAAATCTCCTACTGCTACTGACGCAGGTCGGTCTCCCACCGGAAAATTAGTAGCTGAACCAAAACTACCGTCACCTTTTCCTGATAACACTGATACGTTGTCATCGCCACCGTTCGCCACAGCCAGATCAGGAATGCCATCTCCATTTAAATCTTCTGCTGCTACTGAGAATGGTCGGTCTCCCACCGGAAAATTAGTAGCTGAACCAAAACTACCGTCACCTTTTCCTGATAACACTGATACGTTGTTATCGCCACCGTTCGCCACAGCCAGATCAGGAATGCCATCTCCATTAAAATCTTCTACTGCTACTGATATTGGTTCGTCTCCCACCGGAAAATTAGTAGCTGAACCAAAACTACCGTCACCTTTTCCTAATAACACTGATACGTTGTCTGAACTAAGGTTCGCCACAGCCAGATCAGGAATGCCATCTCCATTGAAATCTTCCGCTGCCAAGAAAAAAGGCCAGTCTCCCACCGGAAAATTAGTCGGTGAACCAAAACTACCGTCACCTTTTCCTGATAACACTGATACGTTGTCGTCCCTAGAGCTCGGCACAGCCAGATCAGGAATGCCATCTCCATTAAAGTCTCCTGCTACCATTCTATTAGCTCCGTCTCCCACCGGAAAATTAGTGGCTGAACCAAAACTACCGTCACCTTTTCCTAATAAAACTGATACGTTTTCTGAAGAAAAGTTCGCCACAGCCAGATCAGGAATGCCATCTCCATCAAAATCTCCTACTGCTACTGACACAGGTAGAACTCCCACCTTAAAATTACGAGCCTTCTCAAAATCAACCTTTTCACTAGCCTCAACCTCAACCTCAACACCCCCGACCCAAATATCTACCCGATCATCCTGACCCCGAAGCATCATCACCTGAAACTGAGTCAACTCCTCACCCCTCACCAAAGCAGCCAATAACTCACCCTCATCTCCAGGGGAGTCCGACTCAGACAACTGAGAGTCCAAAAAATGCCCCAACTCCTCCAACAGCACATCCACCAAAACCCCATCAGTATCAGGCAATAAAGAATCAGCCAAATAAATTGAACCAGTCAAAGGATCATAGGCACCCACCGCCGGCTCCATATCCGCCGCCGGCAACATAATAACCTCCGGCAAATTTTCCCCAGTCAAAACATCCTTTATCTGCTCCTTTGCCAGCTCCGGGTCCACAGTTTCACCAAAAGCCGTTTTAATATAGTCATCGAACTCGGGAGCCAAGATAAAATCAGCTAATTCGTCACGAACCTCACCCCAGGCACCTTGTATCATCGGGTCTGTAACCTCAGGGTTCGAGTCAGCCCCAGGGAGATAGTGGACATTTAGGGATGTCTCATCTGGTTCCTCGGGAAATAAAGAATGGTCATCTGGAGAAAATTCGTCCATGGGAAATTTAGAGTATAGTTTGACTAAATATTATAATAGCTGACTTGAAATTTGAAAAGGCGTTAAATTTTTGATTTTTGATTTTTGATTTTTGGTTGCAATGCCTGGTTTTACACGAATGATACTATCTAACATAATATTAGGAAATTATTAGGAAATTATGTTTATTTAGACATCAGCTCAAACCTCAGAAAGCTGATATTTTCATCAGTTAAAAATTGAGAAATTCCAACTTATTATTTATAGACACCTTATCAACTCTCAATAATATTAATACTCAAATTATATTTAGTTCTACTGGGTCCCACTGGAAAAACTCTCAAATAATAAACACCTGGTTCCAAGACATTCTCAATAGCCTCAAAACCAAGACCCTCTACATTTGACTGGAAAAGTAAACTATCATCTTGATCATATAATTCCATTCCTATATCTTGCACAAAAACATCCATAAAAATATTAACTAAACCTTCTTTTTTCACCTCAAAACGAAAATAGTCTTCTATATTTCGGTTGACTCCAGTGGTAAACCCAATATTATCAGCCTTAAAAATTGCCTTTTCCGAAAGAACTCCTAAGTCAATAGCTTCTCTGTCGTTATCCCGAATAATGCCGACTGCTTTCCCATCCGATAACTTACCGTTTTTCGCGCCGCTGAGTCTGACCTCAAATTTCTCATTCGCTTCATCATCAGTATCTCCCAAAATAGGAACATTCACTGTCTTTTTCCTCTCCCCGGGCTTGAATGTCAGGACTCCCTTTTTCTTTTGAAAATCTTCTCCTGACTTAGCGCTGCCCTCAACCGTCTCATAATTAACTTTCACTGTTTGACTACTACTATTATCTAACTTGACTTCAAACTTCATGTTTTTCTGACCTCGGTCTCCTTCCGTAGTTCTGGCATCACGGATGGATATTTTAGGCACTATGTCATTATCCTGAATTCTGCCTACTCCTTTGCTGTCTGATAGTTCCGCATTTTGGGCACCGCTGAGTTTAACCTGAAACTGCTCTGTCTTTTCAACAAAAGTATCTCCTAAAGTGGGAACATTCACTGTCTTTTTCGTCTGCCCGGGCTTGAATGTCACCACTCCCTTTTGGTTTTGAAAATCTTTTCCTGACTTAGCGCTGCCTTCAACGGTCTCATAATTTACTCTCACTGTTCGGTCGCTGGGGTTGTTCAACTTGACTTCAAATTCCATGTTTTTCTTACCCCTATTTCCTTCTGTCACTTTGCTGTCACTGATGGATATTTGCGGTGGTTTGTCATTATCCTGAATAATACCCGTGGCAAACTGATCTCTCTGACCTGAAAATTCTCCGTTTTGGGCACTGGTGAGTTTGACCTGAAACAACTCAAGATTTTCTAAGAAGACGTCTCCAAACACTGAAATGTTAACTGTCTTTTTCGTCTCCCCTGGTCTGAATGTCACTACGCCGCTTTTCCGTTGAAAATCTTTTCCTGACTTAGCGCTCCCATCTACTGTCGTATAATTTACTGTGACTGTTTTGTTGCTGGGGTTGCTCAGTTTGACTTGAAATGTCATTTTTTTCTGACCCCGGTCTCCTTCTACTATTTCCCCATCCCCGATGGATATTTGGGGGGTTTTCTGGGGTAATGTTTCGTCGTTATCAATAATTCTGCCGACTGCTGTGTTGTCTGAAAATTTTCCATTTTGGGCACGGCTGAGTTTGACTTGAAACTGTTCGTTATTTTCATCCAGGGTATCTCCCAAAATGGGAATGTTCACTATTTTTTTCGTCTGCCCTGGTTGGAATGTCAGGACTCCCCTTTGATTTCGAAAATCTTTTCCTGACTTGGCGCTGCCCTCTTGGGTTCCATAATTTACTTTGACTGTTTTCCCGCTGGGGTTGTTTAATTTGACTTCAAATTCCATGTTTTTCTGACCTCTGTTTCCTTCCGTAATTTTGGCATCGCCGATGGATATTTGGGGAACTGGGTCGTTATCAACGATGGTGCCTGTAGCTCTCCCATCTTTGATGTTGGCATTTTGGGGGCGGCTCAGAGCGACTCGGAATTTTTCCTCGGGTTCGTCTCGGTTATCTCCCAAGATGGGAACTGTGATGTTTTTGTTGGTTTCTCCTGGTCGGAAGGTGAGGGTGCCTTTGGTGAGTTTGTAGTCTTGGTTGACTTTGGCGGTTTGGTTGGCTGTGGTGTAGTTGACTTTGACTGTGGTGGTTGTGGGGTTGTCTAGGGTGACGGTGAATTTGGCGGTTTTATTTGTGTTGCCTTCGGTGACCTTGGTGTCGGAGATGGTGATGTTGGGGATGATGGTTATGGGGGTTTTGTTGATGAGGATGGATACGTTGTCTGAAAAGAAGTTCGCCGTAGCCAGATCAGGAATGCCGTCTCCATTTAAATCTTCTACTGCTACTGATCTAGGTGAGTCTCCCACCGGAAAATTAGTAGCTGAACCAAAACTACCGTCACCTTTTCCTGATAACACTGATACGTTGTCATCGCCACCGTTCGCCGTAGCCAGATCAGGAATGCCATCTCCATTAAAATCTCCTACTGCTACTGATCTAGGTGATTCTCCCACCGGAAAATTAGTAGCTGAACCAAAACTACCGTCACCTTTTCCTGATAACACTGATACGTTGTCTGACGAAAAGTTCGCCGTAGCCAGATCAGGAATGCCATCTCCATTAAAATCTCCTACTGCTACTGAGAAAGGTCCGTTTCCCACCGGAAAATTAGTAGCTGAACCAAAACTACCGTCACCTTTTCCTGATAACACTGATACGTTGGCTGACGAAAAGTTCGCCACAGCCAAATCAGGAATGCCATCTCCATTAAAATCTCCTACTGCTACTGATCTAGGTGAGTCTCCCACCGGAAAATTAGTAGCTGAACCAAAACTACCGTCACCTTTTCCTGATAACACTGATACGTTGTCATCCCACCAGTTCGCCACAGCCAGATCAGGAATGCCATCTCCATTTAAATCTTCTGCCGCTACTGAGAGAGGATGGTCTCCCACCGGAAAATTAGTAGCTGAACCAAAACTACCGTCACCTTTTCCTGATAACACTGATACGTTGTCATCCCACCAGTTCGCCACAGCCAGATCAGGAATGCCATCTCCATTGAAATCTTCTACTGCTACTGACACAGGTCCGTCTCCCACCGGAAAATTAGTAGCTGAACCAAAACTACCGTCACCTTTTCCTAATAACACTGATACGTTGTCTGAACTGTAGTTCGCCACAGCCAGATCAGGAATGCCATCTCCATTAAAATCTCCTGCTGCTACTGACCTTGGTCGGTCTCCCGCCCTAAAATTACGAGCCTTCTCAAAATCAACCTTTTCACTAGCCTCAACCTCAACCTCAACACCCCCGACCCAAATATCTACCCGATCATCCTGACCCCGAAGCATCATCACCTGAAACTGAGTCAACTCCTCACCCCTCACCAAAGCAGCCAATAACTCACCCTCATCTCCAGGGGAGTCCGACTCAGACAACTGAGAGTCCAAAAAATGCCCCAACTCCTCCAACAGCACATCCACCAAAACCCCATCAGTATCAGGCAATAAAGAATCAGCCAAATAAATTGAACCAGTCAAAGGATCATAGGCACCCACCGCCGGCTCCATATCCGCCGCCGGCAACATAATAACCTCCGGCAAATTTTCCCCAGTCAAAACATCCTTTATCTGCTCCTTTGCCAGCTCCGGGTCCACAGTTTCACCAAAAGCCGTTTTAATATAGTCATCGAACTCCGGGGCCAAGATAAAATCAGCCAATTCGTCACGAACCTCACCCCAGGCACCTTGTATCATCGGGTCTGTAACCTCAGGGTTCGAGTCAGCCCCAGGGAGATAGTGGACATTTAGGGATGTCTCATCTGGTTCCTCGGGAAATAAAGAATGGTCATCTGGAGAAAATTCGTCCATGGGAAATTTAGAGTATAGTTTGACTAAATATTATAATAGCTGACTTGAAATTTGAAAAGGCGTCAAGTTTTTGGTTTTAAGTTTGAAGTTTTAAACTTTTGGTTTTTGATTTTTGGTTTTTGGTTTTAGAATAAATAAACTTAAGCTCAAATTTTTCTTTTGGGAAACAAAATGCAATTTAATACTTTTGTCTCATCCATCAACGACCTAGAAAGGTGTGTCAAGGCCGCCAACTTAAAAGAAGTTTTACTGCAACCCACTCTCCTAGCCAGACAAGGGCAACTTTCACAACAACAAACACATTCACTAGCATCAACCGCAACAAAATATGGTTTACACCCGGTATTAGTGTGGGATATTTTGATGCCAGAACAAACCATGAAAAATATTTGTCAACAACTGAGTCTGTGGGAACTGAGCAAATTTCCAACAGTGCGGGTTTGCGACCCAGGAGCAGCTTGGTGGTTAAAAACTCATCATCCAAACATAGCACTACAGTTCATTGTCGAAACAGGAAACCACAACTTAGAAGCACTGAGGGGTTGGTGTGAAATTTTTTCTCAGTCTTTGGCACGTTTAATACTATCTATCGAGCTCCCAGAAAAAAAATTAATTGAATATTGTCAAAAACTCCCGGTTGCTTGTGAAATTCTGGGAGTCGGGCAAATATTGTTATTTTATTCCCCACGTTCCCTACTGTCTCCACATTTGTTAGACCCAGACTCAGAAAAAAAAATTCCCCTGGAAACCACAGTCTCATCGGAGGATAGCAATAACCGAAATTTTTCCACCTTAGAAACAGCCCACGGCACATTTATGTTTTTGGATAAAGATCAATTTATTTTAGACAAACTTGAAAATTTAGAAAAAAGTGGTTTGCATACAGTCTGTTTAGACCTGCGACATTTAGGGCAAAATGGAGATATAGCAGTAGACATTGACAAAATTTGTACTCATATTTTAACCGACCCCGTTTCTTTGCGGAAAAACTGGGGGAAACCAACCCAGTCAACCTTTTTTAAAGGCAACCGCACTAACTCAATGTTTTCCCGAATGAAGTCTAAGCACAAACTAGTTAAATATCGACAAAATCTTGGTTTAGCCGAAGTTGTAGCCGGAGAAAGCGGAAATTATATTGTCTTTCAAAGCTTGCGACCTTTTGCCGCCAGTCAAATAGAGAAAATAATAATACCTACCGGGGAAGAAATTGAAATTCCTGCAGAAATAGTATTGCGCAACCTAAATGGTCAAATAGTCCAGTCCTGCGATCGCGAACAAATTTTAATTACAGACTGGATCAGAAAAGCCATGCCAGGCTCATTATTGTTAGGTAAAAACCCAGAATAAAACCTAACAACAAAAAGCCATAACCAAAACCACCTTTAAATAGGAAAGCCATAAAATATTTTTATCACACTTGTCAAACTTTTGTGATAAAATAGAGTATTTTCAATAAAACCAAATCCGAGGCCCAGCCCTAAAAGCAAAACTCAAAAAAAGAAAAGAAAGGCCTAAATTCAAATGGGGGTGGTGGGACTTGAACCCACACGACTGTTAAGGTCAACGGATTTTAAGTCCGTAGCGTCTACCATTCCGCCACACCCCCAAATACTGGGAGGATTGCCCGAGGTTGTCAGCAATCATTATTTTATTTAATCACAACATCAAAATTTTGGCAAGTATATTTCCCAAAAAATTGAAATAATCTTGAGATTAGCCAGAAAAACAATCTCGTTATAATAATATATTAAACAGAATACAATTAACACAATTAATATAATTAATTATTATTAACTATTGTAATGTCCTCATCTTATTTATGAACTTAGACCTAGACACAAACCTAATCATCCTGATCATATATGCAGCCCTAGCCGGAGCCTACTTTCTAGTAATGCCAGCCATAGTTTATGCCTACCTAAAGACCCGTTGGTATGTAGTTAGTTCCATAGAAAGAGTATTCATGTACTTCCTGATGTTCCTATTCTTCCCAGGAATGTTAGTTTTGTCCCCATTTTTAAATTTTCGCCCTAGAAAACAACAAATTGAAAGTTAATGCGACGAATTGATGCTATTGGAATAAGTATCGGTATTTTTGTTGTTGGTGGTCTGACCTACTTAATACTACAAGTAGTAGGCATAGATAGTATGGACGCTGGTGTTTGGACACAAGCATTTTTAGTCATCGGTTTAGTAGGTTGGCTACTGAGCTATTTATTTCGGGTCAGCAATAGTGACATGACTTATAATCAACAGTTAAAAGACTATGAAGAGGCGGTAATGCAAAAACGTCTCGAAGAAATGACACCAGAAGAATTAGCCCAGTTGCAAGCTGAAGTTGAGCAGGAAAAGGCCACAAAGACTCACAAACAGAAATAACCTATCAAAATAATAATAGTCTTAGATAGTCACTGAATAAAAATCAACTTCAGTATTTAATCTGAGAAAAATTACCAAAAAATTGGGTTGAAAGTCTCGCCCTTCAAGGGCGACTTTTTAATTAATTTTTTTCAAAACATCAGTCATTATTTTGAAAGTTTTGAAAGTCAAATTCTGAAAGCTAAATTTAAGCGCCGTACATATCCAAAACCAGAAAAAAATACTATTTAGCTATCTTAAGTATGACTATATCCATATTTTTCGGAAAAAAATAGCCCAGCTTCCCGCCCAAAAAAGTACTCTCAAAAAGAGAAAAAAACTAAATAATTCTAAGCTATAAAAAAATTTATTACTGAGGCAAAAAAAAACTGAACACATAAAAAACCTTCAGTTATTTCTGCCATAAAATAGCAGTAATATAAAACCATGAGAATGCAGAGCAAAAATAATAAACTTTCCCAAATATTGCTCACTCATCCTCCTAATAAAAACAAACTCTGACTTCAGACCCTCTAAATTCAGACCTTGTTCAATTCCACCAAAACAACCTTTGTATATTACAAACCTAAATACTCCCCTATCCTAATTCTGAATTATTTACTATCTAATATTGAAAATTAAAAAATGATTTCAGTCTCCGATTGTTTTGAATCTCTACGCAATAATAGTAGTCAGTGTGCTCTAATTCCCTTCATTACCGCAGGGGACCCAGACTTAGAAACGACAGCCAAAGCTCTAGAGGTATTGGATAGAAGTGGGGCCAACATGATTGAGTTGGGAGTCCCTTATTCTGACCCTTTAGCTGATGGTCCAGTAATTCAAGCCGCTGCCACCCGTTCCTTAAACCGAGGGACTACTTTAGAGTCAGTATTAGAGGTAGTCCAGACCGTTAGTCCGAAATTGCGATCGCCAATTATCCTATTTACTTATTACAACCCAATTTTGTACAGAGGAGTCGAGAACTTCCTAAAAAAAATTTATGATGTAGGAGCTAGAGGTTTAGTAGTACCAGACCTGCCATTAGAAGAAGCCGATATTTTATTAGAACCAGCAAAAGATATTGGCATAGAGCTAACCTTATTAGTAGCACCCACAAGTCCAAAAGAGAGAATAAAGGCGATCGCTCATCAGTCCCAAGGATTTATATATTTAGTAAGTGTAACCGGAGTAACAGGAATGCGTGCTCAAATGCAGACCAGAGTAGAAGACTTGCTAGCACAAATGCGGGAAGTTACAGATAAACCCATAGGCGTCGGCTTTGGTATTTCTCAACCGGAACAAGCCTTACAGGTCAAAAAGTGGGGAAGCGATGCAGTCATTGTTGGTAGTGCAGTAGTAAAGCGGTTAGCAGAGGGAAGTCCCGATGAAGGTTTAAAAGCGATCGGCGAGTTTTGTCAAAATTTGAAAGCAGCTATTAACTGATAGCCAAAAACTGAAGGGAAAGAATAGAAACAGCTTAGACAAAAACTAATAAATCTTTTGCTTCTAAAGCACCCTCAAGAGAAAGAATAGACCAGGAAATGGATAGGGAAATTATATCCAAAGTTCATAGAAAAGAACAGAGAATTTACTTATCCCTAACCATTCCTGTAATACCTGGGAGAGGGGAGCTAGATATATTTATCCGTTGTCACCCTCAACCATAGTGAGACCAAAATACTAACTTTTTAAACCTTAAAGACTGAAAAAAAGACACTTTTTTTAACTTGAAAAAAGTCAAAAGTCTTATGTATCAATACTTTAAGACTTAATCAGTAAATCAGAATTATCAGAGTTGAATATCAAAGATATCTTCAGCTCAATTCCTCTGAAGGCTTTTTCCAAGCTGATCGATAATATATTTGAGAACCTGTATCTGAGACAAAATGACAATTCATGTAAGAATTAATAAAACTCTTCCATATTGGTTCGCTTGACTTGTGATAATATTCACCCAGGATAGGTTTAATTGCCTCCGTTGCTGTCTTCAAATGATAATGAGGCATATTTAGGAATATGTGATGAGCAACATGAGTACCAATGTCATGATGAATAGAGTTAATGAAACCATAGTCGCGGTCAATACTTGATAACGCGCCCTTGAGAAAATACCAGTCCTTTCCACGATACCAAGGAATATCTGAGTCAGTATGATGTAGGAAAGTTACTAAATCTAGCCAGATAACAAATATAATATAAGGAACTAGATAATATTTTACTAGAAAGACCCAACCAAATTGATAAGTTAGACAACCGAGAAAACCTACCATTAACATCCACAGTGCTGAACTAGTTAAAACATCCGATTTTTCATGGGGACGGAATAAAGGACTGTTGGGGACAAAGTGGGAACCTTCGCGGTTAGGCGATCGCTTAAATAAGTAGAGAGGATAAGCTAATAACAATAAATAGAAGCGAAATAGCTTTTCATACCAGAGCATCATATTGTACTTGCTCTCAGAAACTGGGTACCAACTTTCATCAGTTTCAATATTTCCTGTATTAGCATGATGAGTCCTATGACTAATACGCCAACCATGGAATGGCACGAGAATAGGAGTATGACACAAGTGTCCAACTAAATTATTAACCCATTTGTATTTTGAGAAAGAACCATGACCGCAGTCATGCCCGACTACAAATAAAGCCCAAAACATAGTTCCTTGCATTAACCAGAAGAAGGGAAAAAAGAACCATGAATCTAAACTGTAAGCAATACCATATAGACCTGCGATAATGCCAATATCCAGAAAGAAGTAGCTAAGAGACCTCCAGAGGGAAGATTTAAAACAGTGGGCAGGAATAGCTGCTTTCACCTCTTGAAGAGTAAAGGGCAACTCTATGGACTTTGTATCATTTGTTTGATCAAGAACAGTATTTGATTGCACTAAATTTTTTCAGTTTATCTAGTATGACCGATATTTCATCTTTCACAAGTGGTATGGAGCAGATTAAGTTTCCATAAATTACTTCTAGCTCTGCTGAATTAATAGAGAGAAAATGGATAGAAATTTATGCCATTTTGACTAAATTAAAGCAAATTTTATTAGCCTCAGAAAAATAGCCGTCAGTAGTAAACCAATCACGGTTTTTGATATGTCCCTTTTAAGACAAAGAGAGTTACAACAAATAGCGACACTATTTTTACAAGACTAACAAGTAACTAGTAGAAGACGAAACAGTATATACACTATCATATTAGGGAGCAGTTAAGCACAAAAACTTTCTTGAAATAGACTAAGAACCTTTTATCAACTGTATTTTGGCGTTCTTACCAAGATGGATAACCTAAGCTTTGGAGAAAAAACGTACCATTCAGTTACTGTTAATGGTGGTACTTAAATTCCTACTACAATATGTCCATAATTAGCCTCATTGTTGCGATAATAAAATCAGCTAATCTTCCAAGACTAAAAAAATTTACAGATAAATGCTTGAGCTTTTTTTCGTGCAAAAAAGGTATAAGTTTGTAGAACAAACGGAGCAAAATCCTCAATTTTGAGCTATGTCAAGCAGAAGTATTCAAAGAAAACACTTTCGACGCATCCTCTGGAATTCCTTATTTATTTCTGCCTCTATTTCTTCGCTCCGATCATAGCGACCAACCCTCCTACCCTCACCCATCAAACTTCCAGAAAGCCTGTCATAATTAGAATAGGTCAAGAATTTTAGTTATGCAGTTAGTTTTAACTTTTGACTTACCTGTAGTGCTATATCAATTAGTCAACCCATGCTCTAAAGCATAGCGAACTAACTCCGTTCGACTATTCGTCCCAGTTTTAGTAAATAGTCTACTCACATACTTTTCCACATTCCGAACACTGGTACTTAGATCCCTAGCAATTTCCTTATTCATTAGCCCTCTAGCCACCAGATCTAAAACACTCTGTTCTCTTGGAGTCAAATCTATTTTGATCACTGAAGTAGTTTTAGCGATTGCATTTTTTCCCATCAACATTGCCTTTATTTCTGCAATTTGACCTGCTAGAGCAGCAATATCCGAAGTTTTTTCGTCTCCATTAGCTGTTTGTGCTGATGCTCGACGCTCTAACAAATTATTGACAATAGCTACTAACTCCTCTGGGTCAAAAGGTTTAGAAAGATAAGCATCACAACCCGCCTGATAACCCTGAATGCGGTCTGTAGTCATCCCCTTGGCAGTCAAAAACACTACAGGTAAAGCTTTAAATCTTGGTTCTTCTCGTAATTTTTGCAGAAATTGATAACCATCTACTTGAGGCATCATAACATCTGTAATTACTAAATCAGGTAAATTTTTCTCCAGTATATCCCATCCTTCATTAGCATTACTAGCAACATCTACATTAAAATGACTATCTTCTAAATAAGCTTGTACGGCTTCGCGTAACCCTGGTTCATCATCTACTAATAATATTTTTCCTGACACTTGTGACATTTTTAATTTTTCCTCTAGTTCATTTTTATCTTAAGTAAAATAATATGATCAATATAGATTATCCTTACTCATTATTTTTAGTTCTAATTTAGCTAATTTTTATCATTAATGGAATGAACAAAATATATTGTTTACTACACTTGACTAAAGTTTTTTTTTATGAGTTGTATATTTCAAAGCAAAACCAGGTTTAGCTTAAGATATTCCAGAATATTGACTTGTTTTGTATTCTTCTGTTGCTAAGAAACCAGATGTATTCAAGCTGATTTATAAAATAAACATTAATAGACTCTTATCTTTTTATACTTAAACTGAAAGAGGTATAGTTCATTTAGACTTAAAATTACTAACATCTAAGTAGTATAAAACTTGTAGCTAGCTTAATACTTTCTGCAAAGATATCTAAATCATACTGACATCTATTATAATAAAAACTGAGCTTTTGTTTTCTGGTTTCTGTTTTCTGGTTTCTGTTTTCTGTTTTCTGTTTTCTGTTTTCTGTTTTCTGTTTTCTGTTTTCTGTTTTCTGTTTTCTGTTTTCTGTTTTCTGTTTTTGTATTACCTATCCGGAGTAGAGCGAGCAGTTAAAATTTCATAACCAGTATTTGTCACTAATACTGTATGCTCAAACTGAGCAGAAAGAGAATTATCAAGAGTAACAGCAGTCCATCTATCAGATAAAATCTTTGTAAACCTTGAACCAGCATTAACAATAGGTTCAATAGCTAAAGTCATACCTGCTCTGAGCCTAACATTAGGTAAATTTAAGGTCCGAAAATTAAATACTGCAGGTTCTTCATGCAAGTTTCTGCCCACACCATGACCAGTAAACTCCTCAACCACACAAAAACCATTTGTTTCCACATGGTCTTGAATAGCCCCTGCAATGTCTAGTAGATAAGCACCTGCCTTTACTTGTTCAATACCTTTATACATTGCTTCCTCTGCAACGCGAATTAATTTAGCTGCTTCTGGAGCAACTTCAACTACAGCAATAGTAATACAAGAGTCCCCATGAAATTCTTGATAATAAGCACCTGTATCTACCTTTAAAACATCACCAGTCCGAATAACCTTTTTTTTGTTAGGAATACCATGTACAACTTCATTATTTATACTGGCACAAATAGAACTAGGAAAACCTAGATAACCTTTAAAACTTGGTATTGCTCCCATTTCCAGAATACGTTTTTCAGCATAAGCATCTAGGTCTGCAGTAGTCATTCCTGGTTTAACAATTTGAGAAATTTCTTTGAGTACCGTTGCGACAATTTTACATGATTGTCGCATGATTTCTATTTCTTTTTCAGATTTAATTTCTATACCACGACGTTGTTGTTTTTTGTTAACAGGGCGTGGCTTAGGTATGAAAGCATTTGTAAGTTTATTTCTAAAAATTTTCATTTTTTGACACTAGTTATTAACTTATTATAAGTCAGGATCTTTGAGATAGTTAATCTTGATTATTGGTATCTATATTAGATCATACAACAGTATAATTTTAAGTTAATTTTATTTACTTTTATTAGTTATGAATCTGTTAAATTAACTTCTAAACTTGTCTTCTTTTTTGGTTTCTTTTTACTAAATAAACCGCTAATCATAATACCTGTTACTAACATCCAAATTAAGCCGATACCAATTAATAGTACATAAAAAGGTTTAATTTTTTCACCAAGATATCCAGCTTCGTGAATTACCATTAAAATATGTGCTTGGTCTTTGGATAATCCAAACCAATTTCTACCTAGTCTGTAAGCTACTCCTGTAATTACAGTTACAAATAATGGTAGGAAAACTATGGGAGCAAATACTTTGTGCCATTGACGAATTTTTTGTTTAATCATCTCTATATTAAATCTTGTTTTAAAGCTCAAAAATATATAGTAATTATCAAGTTTTAAAGTCTAATTAAATAGATAAAGTTTAATCTTTTTCATAAATAAACCCTAATGATAATTAAGTTGAATCTATAATTTAGAAGAATTAAACTTGTTCATATTAAATCACTTTTTTGTACTTGAATACAAGTTTTATTTTGATAGATAAATACCTAGGAATTTAATTTCCTAAGAAATTCTAGAGGTAAACCATCACTATCCGCAATAAAAGTTACCTCATAAACATTATTTCCAATCATTTGTTGAGTAGGTTCTAAGAGAATTTTTAATGGTTGAAACATTTTTGGTTGTTCTATTATTGCTGAATCAAACTTTTCTTTTAATGCATTTAACCAACTAGGTAAATCTGGAATATTTTCAGTTAAATCAAATGATAAATGATAATATCCAACATAATGTTCATCCCCAAAAGCATCAAATACAGTTAATGGTTCAGGAACTTGAATTAGTTCAATTATACTATTTAATCCTTCCATCCAACATGCTAAAGTGTAGCCTGTGGTAAAGCGTTCACAGACTGTAAAACCTAATTTTTCATAGAAAGCGATCGCTTTATGAATATCAGCAGTCTTAATTGAGGCATGGTGCATTGATTTTAATATTTTAACTTGATTTCCAGATTAATTCTCCACCTTAAAGCTACTCAAAGTAAAGTTATTCAAACAACCGAAAATAAGGATACCTAGCTAATTCCCCTTGTTCTTTCTCCAATTTAAAATTAATTACTTCCCAACAAGCTTCATCTTGTGGGTCTGGACTAAATTCTACAGGTAAACCATAAAGTTTTGGTTGACAAGAGTCGGAATCATGACGCCAGGAGGTACTCCGTTCCAAATAAGCATTAACTAAGTTTCGATATCTTTGAGCAATAATTACACGAGTAGCCCGATATCCTTGAGTATATAATTGGTCTAAAGCCTCATGTATTTCAAATCTAATCCCATCAGCATGGGCATGTTGCCGATACCACTGGTCATTCCAGAGACGCCAGCTACGGCCAGAGTGAAGATGAACTAATTTACCAGTATTTGAGTCAGCCTCAAATGCTCCATGACGAGGACATAAATAAGTATCTGTTAAGGTGAGGGCTGGAATGGTCTGGCAACAGTGGGGGCACTGGATTTCAGGGCCAAATATTGGATAATTGAGAAGGGGGTCAATAGAAAATTGGGTCATTTCAGTTATTAATTATCAGTTATAGTAGCCACTAGGGCCATGGTAGATATTTTCGCGCCTCTTAAATTTAGTCTGTGCTGGGAATTTAACTTCTTTAGGTGATTAATCTAAGAATCACCCTACCTGACATCAGCTATGTCATAGTTGATGTAATGGATACCTATAATGATTTAAATTATAAAGTAGGTAATTAATGATGATTAAATTACAATTATAATAATATTGATAAATATTAATAAAGTAATGTCAAACCAGCCCTTTTTTTGGCCTTCTCCAGATTTATCGAAAGCCGCTTTTGTTGCAGATAACGCTACAGTTATAGGAAAAGTAGAAGTAGGTAAAGGAGCCAGTATTTGGTACGGAACTGTAGTCCGGGGGGATGTGGAAAAGATTATTATTGGAAACCATGCTAATGTTCAAGATGGGGCAGTTTTGCATGGAGACCCCGGGTTAGTAACTGTTTTAGAAGATTATGTGACAGTTGGACATCGAGCTGTGATTCACTCGGCCCATATAGAAAAAGGTTGTTTAATTGGTATTGGAGCTGTAATTTTGAATGGTTTACGAGTCGGAGCAGGTAGTATAATTGGAGCTGGGTCTATTGTAACTAAGGATGTACCTCCTTCATGTTTAGTAGTCGGGGTACCTGCAAAAAAGGTGAGAGATCTTTCGGAGCAAGAGGTTACTAATTTACTGAAACACGCTGAACATTATGAAAAGTTAGCTTTGGTTCATTCTGGTAAAGGAACTGATATTGGGTTTAGTTAGTATTGTCAAAATTAAAAAGTTAATTGAAGGAAATACATTAGGGTAAGGTGAAAATTTTGTAATACTATGGTTGTGTTTTATCCTTGATGACATCTGCTGTATTAATAATTAACCTTTTTCTTTTTTTCTTCTTGGGTCTTCCTTTTCTAGGGAATACTCTTACTCACCAGTTAAGAATATGAAAATTTTTTGATGAGAAAGCTTAACATAAAATTCAAATTGCGATAGATTAAACAATAAAGAAAGATACTTTTAAGTCTTGAGGAGAAAAATAAATGGATTTTGACTTTCGCTTGTTAATTGTTCTATTACCTATACTTGCTGCTGCTGGTTGGGCTGTATTTAATATTGGTGTTGTGGCTATGCAACAATTTCAAAAGTTCTTGAATAAATAGTTCTAAAGTAAGCATAATATGACATTTTCACTCTGAGATGTAAAATAAGAGTTGGTTATTTACTAAAAGTAAAAAGGTCTGGGAAACTTTCTTATCTATTACCTCTTGCCTTTTTCCTAAAAGTAGCTAGTTTTTTTACCCAACTCAAATAGAAATTACTATATATATTCTGTCTCGGTGCCGACTGTTATCTTAACCAGGAAAAACAGTAGGCATTTTGTTACCAGTATACTAGTTTCCATAGAACGTTAAATACTTATTTGGGTATTGTTGTAGATACAGCTATCACTAATGATCATAAACAATATGTCCAAAGTTAATACAGACTTGTCATACCCATTTGAGCAACTCAAGAGTTACCCCAAACATTAATTACTAGATTTTTAGTACACGGTGCACCACAAAATTTTGGCAACGCCCGAACTTCAGCAGCTCAAAGTCTAATTATTAGTGAAGCGATCGCTTCACTTTACCGAAGATAATGTCAATAGTAGATTGTATTATTGTGGTTTATTTATCTTAAATGCGCTGTAGAGTTTGTTGAGTAAACCTTCTGAGTAAGGATAAAACTGAGAACTAAGAACTCAGAACTGTGAATTCAACAGAGATGGGAATTAGTTAGGATCTAGTAGTTGGATATATTTGTATTTCAAGAATTCCACCTAAGTTCAAGAATTGGCGACAGAAACTTAAGACTCAAAAAGTCATACAGCATATTTGGTAATTAATGTGGTGGAACTAACGGGGTATAGATGAACTCAGCAGCCAGAATTCGAGAGGTCAGATAGAGGACTCACAGATATTCAATTCGCAGCACGGACTAAAAGAGAGAGTAGGAAGAATGTCCCCACTTACTACTAATAAGAACTGCTTTAACATTCTCCCCAGCTGTGAGGCAGGAAAATAGAGAGAAATACTTACCGAGGTGAAGCTCAAGGACGATTTAAAGTTTTACGGGTGAAAGTTCCTGGCTCTAGGCTCTATAGACTGTTCACTCACTTTCAAAAAACTTCCACAAGAGGGTTGGAGGAGTAGGCTATACTTATCTTCATTGTCTGTTTTTTGTCTTGAACTACTCACCAAAGAGCAGTCAATAATATCATAACATATGTATAAAAAAAACTAAAAAGTTTATCACTTATGGATAAGGCTTTAAACCGAATTTTTTGCTAAAATTACTTTTATGCATAATAAAGACCTTAACTTAACAAATATTGAGTCAATAGCAGAAAGTCCTCTGGACTATATTGGAGAAGAAGAAGTCCTGAAGCCAGATCCAGAGGAAGTTTTACCATTGCTGACATCCTCAGAATCTTCCCAACGGATGATGGCTACTCGGGTTTTCTGTGAACTTCAGGATCAACGAGCTATTTCCCCGTTAATTCAGTTATTAAAGGATGATTGTCCATTAATACGGGTAAGTGCTGCTTATGCTTTGGGCCGAAACCCTAGTCCAGATGCTGTGGAACCCCTAATTGCACAATTAAATTTGGACTTTAATGGCTATGTTCGTAAAGGTATTGTCTGGGCCTTGGGGAATTGTCGCGATCAACGATCCCTGGAACCTTTGGTCGATGCCTTGAGAACAGATATTCCGGCAGTACGTTTATGGGCTGCTAGTTCTTTAGGGCAAATGGCTAAAGTAAGTTATGAGGTGGTAGTAGGAGCAATACCACCGTTAATTGAAGGTTTACGACGAGACTCAATGATTGTAGTGCGGAGTAATTGTGCATGGGCTATTGGTCAGTTATGTCGCGAATTACCTTCTAATATTGTTTATGCTGGTGCAATTGATGCTTTGATAGAAGCATTAGAGGAAGATGAGGATATGGGTGTACGCGAAGATGCTAAATCATCTTTGTTAAGAGTGGGAGACCCTAGAGGTTTGCAAGTTATTGAAGATTCAGAAATAGAAGGATTATAAAAAAAACATCAGAAGGTTAGAAGGTTTGGAGGTATCGCTGTAATAGTGAGAAGTAATTGATAATTTATGAATAAAAATTGATTTGACGAGTATATTTTTTGAAGAACTCTAATGCTAAAAATATGATCTCTACTTGTTAGAAAAATATCATGAAAACATCAGATTTGGGTTAATACATCAAGAAAGTGTGGGGAAAGTGATCAAGTAATACCAACGATGGGAGCGATCGCTAAACTAGATTTTTGTGTTGTTGTGTTACTCTTGCAGCTATGAACGAAAATCCCATTGACATAACTAACCACCAACCTAACTGTGGCTTCAGTTTGCCTCCAAACCTTGAAAAATTTATTCTGTCGTTAATCTCCGAGACACTTCTGTTATAGGATTATACCATTAGTTCGCTCTAGTTGTTGGATTTGCTATATCACCACTAATAATATATTTGACTTTTCCAGTATTTCCATTAATTCCGCTTCAGACGAAGCTGAGTAGCATTCTTTGTTGGAGCTTCCTTTTCTGATGGATATTAAGGTTTTCATTAATTCTACTTCAGATGAAGTTGGGTAGTTGAAAGAAGAAATTCGGACTATCGAAAGTTACACTGTTTCCATTAATTCCGCTTCGGGTGAAGCTAAGTAAACCATCAGCATAAGTTTTATATAAATAACCACCAGGAGTTACTTAAGCAAGTCTTTCCATATATTCCTGTGAATGTCGACTCCACTGATGATTAATTTTTGGAATAGGAGTTAATTCTAGAAGTTCAGAAATTGCTGATTCTATTGGTTTATATTGGTGAGGTAATAGTTGAGGTTTTGGGTAAGAATTAACCTTACCAAATTAATTGGCAATAAAAAAATTTATAGGACGAATTTGTGTTACTCCATAGGCAGCAGATTCTAAAATTTCTACAGATAAATCAGAATAACCAATATCGAAAAATTCTTGATAAATATCATTTTTCACAGCACCTTTTCTCATAGTAATAATTCCTGGCACATTTTCCATAACAACATACCAAAGACAAACTTCAGAAACTACTCTCAAAAACTCTCCAAATAAATTATTTCTTAGGTCATATAGATTTTTTTTTCCTGCTACTGAAAAACCCTAACACGGAGAACATCCTACTACCAAATTTATTTCTTGTAAACCAATTTATTTTAACCATTCGTGGTTGTCAAATTGTTTAATATCCCCACAAAAATGATAACATTGGAAAAAAATTTTTTATGGGTTGCAGATGCTATAGATTTTTCCTCAATACTTACTATTTGTTTAAATTCTGCTTGAACCAAACCTTATGTCATTTTTTTTCTTATGGTTTAATCCTAAAGATAACTGGCGAAAAACTTCTCCTCTTTCTTCAAAATTTTGATACTGGTCAAAACTAGCACAAGCGGGAGATAATAACACAGTCTTAGCATCATATTTTTTTGACAATGCTGCACCTCTAATTACTGCACGTTCCATATTTTCTACTATTTCATAATTCAGAAAATTAATCTTTTGTAATCTCTTAGCTAAAAACTCAGCAGCACTACCAATTAACAAAACAAAAACAACTTTTTCCTTAATTTGTCGCAACCAATCATTATCATTACCCTCTTTAGCTTCACCACCAGCAATCAATAATATAGGTGCTACTAAAGCTTTTAAACCCATTGCTGCAGCATCATAATTTGTAGCTTTACTATCATTAATAAAATCTACTCCATTCCATCTGCAAATATATTCTAGACGGTGGGGGACACCAGGAAAATTTTTCACCGCCTCGGCGATCGCCTCATTTTCTATCCCTGCAAACTTCGCCACTGCCACTGCCATCAATAAATTCTGCTGATTATGACTTCCCAACATTTGCAACAACTCCACAGGAATTATTTTTTCCTGCAAAGCTACTACCCATCCATCTTCAAGATAAATTCCTCTAGTCACATCTGCCACTAAATTAGCTTTTCCCTGAATACTTGTCCAGTAAGAATTATGATAAAGATGTGCTGCATTTTCATGAAGGTAGTAGTCATCACCATTGAGAATTTGTATTTGAGAGCGATTTAATAAATCAGCTTTAATATTAAAATAATTTTCCAAATTGTAGTGGCGACTAAGATGGTCCGCAGTAAAAGTAGTCCATACAGCAATTTGTGGACTTAGAGTATTGGAAGACTCAATTTGATAACTACTTATTTCTGCAATTACCCAATCCGGTAGAGTGTCCTGTAAGGCCAATTCACAAGCAGCATATCCTATATTACCACAAGCAGGGGCATACAATCCGGCCGTCTGAAAAATCGCAGCAGTTAAAGCAGTAGTAGTAGTTTTGCCATTAGTACCGGTAATACCCACCCAGGAGGAAGACTTGAGATATCGCCACGCTAACTCCATTTCCCCTATTGTTTCAATTCCAGTTTCTCTAGACCGTTGCAATGCAGGTAGGTCCCAGGGAACACCAGGACTAACAATGACTAAATCTAGAGAGGTTTCTGGTTCAAATGAATAATTTAACTTAACAGTAATACCCTCTTGAGTTAACTGCTTTTCTTTTTGCTGCAAGGAGTCGGAAGTATTGCGATCGCTCAATTCAACTTCCCAACCATTTTTTTTCAGTAGTCGCGCAGCAGCTACACCTGATTTTCCGAAACCAATAATATGAGCTTTTGACATAGTGAATTTTCTAAGAAGAACAAATTTCCAGGCCTTATTATTTTGAATTTTTAAGGATAGCCGGAGCAGTATTTATAACAGGACTCAGAAGTCAGAAAGCACGAAGTCAATACGGTTCACTTAAGTATTTTTTTTTGCAGTTCTGTCTATTTTAAGAGTTACTCTAATGCTTCGATACCTTATAAATTTTCGTCTTATCTTAACCCTATTAAACTAGAAGCAACCTTTTAGGTGAGTTTCAACATTTAGGAATGTTCTACCCTATACTTTAACTACTATATTAGCTATTTAGAGCACCTTACTGAGTTAATACTTCCAGAATTTACTCAGGCCAACCTTTCAATTCGGTTCTTTCCGAGATAGGGCTTGCTGATTAATTCTTAAAGCATTCATACAAATTATACTTTAGCCAAATTTTGCCCAGTACGAGAAGTACCAGAAGTTCGGTGGCTCAAGCTCCTGTATGGATCGGATAAGTGGGCGCATACCTAGACCAAAGAATTAGGGGACTATTCTTACTATACTGGACTTAGTGACCAAGCCATTTATCTGCGCTGACCTACTTCTTTACTTCCTGTACTTCTGTGTTGACCTGCAACAAACCTTATTCTATTGGACAATAGATGTACTAACTCTAGATATCTATTATTAAAAATAACAATTTATTCTGGAAACTGGGGAAGCTCTTTCAAAATCAACTAGACAAATTACTAGGAAAGCTTCTTAGGAACAAATTTCAATATTATAAGACTCGCCATTATTAGCGCGGATATTTTCAAATTCTTAAAATACATTTACAGCAAGAATTTAACCTCTGACTTCAGCTATAGCTTCTACCTTAATTTTTCACTATTTGGCCAAAGTCTGCCAACACTCTAGCATTGTTGCGGAGTAAACCTAATAAATTCAAGCGATTTTTTTTAATTTTCGGGTCAGGGTCTATTACCAATACACTGTCAGGCCCATCAAAGAAATTACTAACTGTAGGAGCTATTTTCAATAAGGCATCGACTAATTGTTGATAATTTCTGGTTTTTTGAGATATTTCTGTTTGAGGAACTAACTCAACCAAAGCATTATAAAAAGCTAATTCTGATTCACTTTTAAACAGTTTTGAATCTATAACTTTTAAAGGCTTAAGTTGTATTTTATCCAACTCACCTTGAGCAGCTAAGCGAGTTGAACGGTTAATAGTTTCATATATTTTACCAAGCATACCATTTTGCCGAATATTTTGTAAGAAAATTGCCCGATTACGCACATCTAATAAATCTTTTAATCCTCTTTCTTTATATTCAGCATCGTTATCGCCTAAAACCGCATTTACTAAATCATAATCAATATTTTTTTCCTCCAGTAAAATAGTTTTAATTCGCTGCAATAAAAAGTTAGATAACTGTGCTAATAAATCTGAGTTTGTTTGGGAATAAGTTTTGAAAAAATTTGTAGCAATTTCTTCTAATAACTGATGTAAATTTAATGGCAAATTAGCTGACCAACTAATATTAACCACCCCATTTGCAGCCCGACGTAAAGCAAAAGGATCCGCGGAACCTGTAGGTAACATTCCTAATCCAAAAATACTTACCAAAGTATCAAGTCTATCTGCCAAACTTATAACTTGACCACTAATAGTTTTGGGTAAAATATCCCCGGCACCTCTAGGTAAATAATGTTCAAAAATTGCAGTTGCCACTGCTTCAGTTTCTCCAGCAGCGCGAGCATATTTTTCTCCCATTACTCCTTGTAATTCAGGAAATTCATAAACCATTTGAGTTACTAAGTCAGCTTTGCAAAGAAGAGCTGCTCTTTCTATATTTTTGGATTCTTCTTGAGTTATTTGTAACTGTCCAGCAATTAACTTAGCTATACTAACAATACGTTTAACTTTTTCTCTCATTGAGCCTAATTTGGCTTGGAATGTAACTGTTTCTAATTCAGGCAAATAGCTTTCTAATGGTTTAGCTAAATCTGTTTTATAGAAAAATTGTCCGTCTGCTAATCTCGCTTTAATTACTCTTTCGTTCCCTATAGCAATAATTTCTGATTTTTCTGGGTCGCCATTAGAAATGGTAATAAAATATGGCAACAACTCCATGTCTTTAAAAGTTTTTGTAGATTTGAAAACAGGAAAGTAACGTTGATGTGTCTCCATTACTGTTGTTGTTACTTCCCCAGGTAAAATTAAAAATTCTTCATCAAACTTTCCAATTACTACTGTTGGCCATTCTACTAAATTTGTGACTTCTGCTAATAATTCTTCCGAAATTTCTGCTTTTCCTTTAATTTCTTCAGCTGCAGTTTTTATTTGTTGTTCAATTTTGCTTTTTCTTTGTTTATAGTCTACTTCAATGTAGGCTTTTTTCAATACTTCCACATAATTTTTTGCTTGAGAAATTTCTATTAATTTAGGATGCAAAACTCTATGACCATAAGAGAAGCGATCGCTTGTAATTTTCTGCGAACCATTATCTAAATTTATCGGCAAGATTTCATCATCTAACAATGCTACTAACCATCTAATAGGGCGGGGAAATTTAAGTTCTCCATCTGCCCAACGCATAAATCTTTTACCTTCTAGTTTATCGATCCATTTTGGTATTAATTCTGTCAGAATTGCTGCTGTTGGTTTACCCTGAATTTTTTTATTTACGAAAACAAAATCACCTTTTTCTGTAGTACATATTTGTAGATCATTAAGTTGTACTCCTTGTTTTTTACTAAATCCTTCTGCCGCTTTAGTAGGTTTACCATCTTTAAAAGCCGCCTTAGCCGGAGGTCCTTTAATTTCTTCTTCTCGGTCTGGTTGTTTAGTTGGCAAAGCGTCAATTACCACTGCTAAACGCCTAGGTGTAGCGTACACATTAACTGAATCATTTGTCAGGAATGCTTCTTTGAGGGTCATCGGGATAAGTTCTTGCCACTGTTGTATGGCTTCATAGACAAAATTTGCCGGTAATTCTTCTGTACCAATTTCTAATAAAAACGTTACTATCATAAAAATATTGAGATATCTGGATATTATCGACTAATTACAACAGTTTAGCAGAAAGTAAATTGACAAAAAAAAGTTATAAAAATTTTTATAATAGTTAATTTAAACGGGAAACCTTTTAAGTTATAATTTTTTATTTGCCGTATCTCCGACAACTTCCCTACCTAACTACCACCGAAATATTATCACTGAAAT
Organism: Trichodesmium erythraeum IMS101; assembly: GCF_000014265.1. Lineage (NCBI taxonomy): Bacteria > Bacillati > Cyanobacteriota > Cyanophyceae > Oscillatoriales > Microcoleaceae > Trichodesmium > Trichodesmium erythraeum. The sequence goes on along the minus strand of NC_008312.1, from coordinate 6,917,851 downwards.
AGGATCACCATACATTCTTTATTTTTCCCAAAAATGTATATACAATTTAAGCACTATCAGAGATTAATATCTGCTATTTTTTATACGATAATTTATTGTTAACCAGAACATTGTACTATGCTATCTTAGTTATATAGATACACTAATAATTAGTTGTTTTTATACCCAATCAAGAAACTCTTTATTAATTTACGAGGACAATACCTACAAACGATTTTTCTAGGGACTAGACTTAGCCTAAGTATTATGACTCAACTAATTGAAATAATTTAAATAATAGAGTAGACTTATTAATAGTGTTAATAACTAAAATTTTAAATTTGCCAAGTTCATTCTATTAATTAACGGTTAAAAAATATAAATATTTTAATTTCAAAATTAATAAAAGTACTTGGTTGTAACTCCAAAACAGGAAAAATTTATCTTTTCTTAATGTCTATTATGTTGATGGAGGTGAAACCAGTAAAATTCTAAAAATCAAACATAAATAACTCAAAAAAAATGTGTTAAGTAAGTCAAACACAACTTAGAATTTATCCTAAATCATTTCTGAGTAGATTCTTAGACAAATTCTAGTAATTTTAATCTAAGTTTTAAGTGTTCTTAATTACCTTAAAACTTAGTAAGCTAAAATACAATATAAATAAATTGCCTCAGTTTCTCTTGATATTAAAGGCCATTCAACTTAAATTAACCCCTCATATTAAATTCATTTTTAACAGAGAGATTCAATTTAGGAAGATTAAACTAAAGGCTATAGGCAACTCAAAGAAAAATAATAGAAATATCCTACGCGCGCGAACTATCTATTAGAGGTATATTCCTCATGTTCCCCAAACACTCTACCTTACCAAAAGTCGCACCTATGACTACTTTCAATATGTACATGGCTGCTGCCACTAAAACTAAAAACCTATATCTTTGTAACCCTAGAGATATTGTTGGCTTAAGAATAGCTGCAATTTCCTCTTGTGTGGTAACAATGACCTACCAAACAGGACAGCAGTCCTACCAGGTACTCAAGAATATTGACTTGACAGTACAAAAGGGTGATGTGCAATTATTGATGGGGCCATCTGGTTCTGGTAAAACTACTTTACTATCAATCTTAGCAGGATTATTAACACCAACATCTGGCAGAGTGTGTCTCTTGGGACAAGAAATTACCAAAATGTCTAGGCATCAATTGGCCAAGTTTAGACTCCAAAACATCGGCTTTATCTTTCAGGGATTTAACTTATTTCCAGCATTAACAGCAGCAGAAAATATAGAAGTAGCTCTGAATATGAAGGGTATCAAAGGTAAGGCAGCAAAACATGAAGCTCAAGTGCTTTTGGAACAGGTAGGTTTGGCTCCTCAAGCTCAACTACATCCACGGGATTTATCCGGTGGCCAAAAACAAAGGGTAGCTATCGCTCGTGCCCTATCTGGAAACCCTAGAATTATTATGGCCGATGAACCAACAGCAGCTTTAGATTCTCATAGTGGCCATAAAGTTATAGAGTTACTACGCCGGCTAGCCAAAGAAGGTGGTTGTACTGTGCTAATGGTAACTCATGATTCTAGGATAGTTAGTTATGCTGATAGAGTGGCTTATCTTGAAGATGGAGTCATACAAGAAAATAAACTCTTATGATCATAATTTCCCATGATTTTTTTGAGGACTTACGCAGAGACCATAAGTTACATAGTTTTTGAACTATAGTTATATACTAGATAGTGGGAAGTTCTGGGAATAACTATTACGAGCTTTTGCTTACAGCTATCTCAAGCTTAGAAACTTCCTCAAAACAAAATAATTATAAATTCTGTAAGCAAATTTCTATAATCCTCTCAGCCTTTAAACCGAGTAGTTTTTTAGGAGAACTTTGTACTCTCCAGTTATGTATACTATATAAGTAGTAGTACTCTCCAGTTATATATACTATATAAGTATATACATATTACCTTTTAGTAAGTCCTGTTTTTGTAAAATATTTAGATTTGAAATTTCTATAACTTTCCCGGTGTTCACGACGGAGCTGTACCGATACTTGAGAAATCATATGGCATCCTTATTTGAAAGAATCACTGTTACCTTGCCAATGTGATAGTTGTCGCTACATGAGGAATGAGAATTAGAGTATCAAATGTTCTAGATTTACAGGAGTTACCCATAGAGGCCAAGTTATTTATTCTCGTGACTTCATTCGCAATAACAAAGCTAGTTGCTAAATTATTTGCAAAGGCTGAAACTTCATGGGTTCTAATATTAGGAGGGGTTGTATCTGGTGGTATTAACTGGTGGCTTATAGATGGTCTTTTAGAAGTAGCAGAAAATTATCATCGTTATAATTACTGAAAATTTGGATTTAAAGCCTCCCCCATAAGTGGGCAACTTTTTATTTGATTTTTTTTAAAAAGTATGTTATTTTGAGGCTTTTACAATATGAAAAATGGACGGGTCGCCAAGGGTAAGAATACAGCCAAAGTAGCTGTAGCTTCTGAAACTTCCTGGCTGTGACTCGGTTGTTTTCCTGTGCCTAATAGCCGAGGAGGATGTCAAATTCTGCTTAATAATGACGAAGTTCTTACTCTTGCAGTTGTTGTTGACCTATCTAATCATTAGATATCAACATAAAATGTTTTTAAACCCTGACTCCGCAGTTCCTAAATGGGCATTTTAAGAGAGGTCTATTAGCTGTAGGGAGAGAAGTGGCTATCGCTACGACTGTCGCAACAATTCATGCCTGTCACTAACCTCAACTATTAGGTAGACTTTTATACCTAAACAAGTGAATAATGTACTACTTTAAATTTTGGCATTTCCCTGTTTGCTCTAGTTTCATCCCTTATTCATCAAAGGCAAATTTAGGAATGAGGATCAAATTATAAACCACAAATATTTGCCTTAAGTATGGCACTAAAATGCTTCTATGCTAGAAATATGGAAGTTAATAAATCCTCATTTGTTGAGAAATTCATAGCTCAATTCGGAAACGCTTTTAATTCATAACAACCAATTTCATTGCCACAATTTTATTAATAGTATCTTCAACAGCTTGATCCGGCGTTGAAGCACCAGAAGTGAGACCTACAACTACCGGACCTTCAGGCAACCAACCCTCCGATATTTTCACTTCTCTTCCTAAAGGTTTATGTTCAATTTTATTCCTAGATAAAATCCTTTGAGCACCATCAATATGATAGGAAGGAATGCCATTTTCTATAGCCATTTCTTGTAAATGAGTCGTATTAGAAGAATTAAAACCTCCTATGACTACCATTAAATCTAACTTTTCATTAAATAAGCCTGCTATTGCATCTTGTCGCTCTTGAGTAGCATCACAAATAGTATTAAAGTTTTGATAATGTGCGTTTAATTGATCTGGTCTATACTTTTTCATCATTGTTCGTTCAAACAACTTTCCTATTTCTTCTGTTTCAGTTTTCAACATAGTTGTTTGATTCGCAATACCAACTTGTTCTAAATCCAAATCAGGGTCAAAACCTTCAGAATAAGCCTGCTTAAACTTAGCTAAAAATTCATCACGGTTGCCACCATTGAGAATATAATTACAGACATATTGGGCCTGTGTCATATTTAGAACTATCAAATATTTATCAGCAAAAGAGCTAGTAGCAATAGTTTCTGCGTGACTATATTTACCATGAATAATAGAGGTAAATTTTTTCTTTTTATGTTTTTCTATACTATTCCACACTTTAGAAACCCAAGGGCAAGTAGTATCAACTATTTGGCAATTTTTATCCTTTAGGATTTGCATTTCCTGAACACTTGCACCAAAAGCAGGTAAAATTACTACATCGTTATTCCCGGCTACAGAGAAATCTTTTTGACCATCAATTACAGGAATAAACTTAATTTCCATGTCCTTCATATCCTGATTCACAGAAGGATTATGAATTAATTCGTAACTAATCCAAATTTGTTGGTTAGGGAAATGTTGACGGGTTTCATAAGCCATTGCTACAGACCTTTCTACACCCCAACAAAAGCCAAAAGTTTTTGCGAGTTTAATGGTAACTTCCCCTCTTTGTAGGGTATAATTATTTTCTCGAATTTGTTGGATTAGGTTACTTTTGTAAGCAGACTGCATTAGAGTGGCTACTTCTTGAGCATGACCAAATCCTTGACGGTTATAATTTTCAGATTTTTTTAGTGCTCTGGTAAAGGCTTTTGTATCCATTATTTTTTCTTATTAGAGTTGACTTAAATTTCTCTAATCTTACAGTACTTTTTAACTAAGTACGATCATAAAGTTTGTGGAGTAGAATTTGAAAATTTTGGACAAAATAAATAAGAAAATCTCATTAATTTGATTGACAAATCCTCAATTCAATGAGGCTCTATAATGAGCATAAGGGAGCACTAAAAACTGACAAATAATACTTACAACTATTTACCATGGTTGTTCCAGTCTAATTTTGATATACATTTTGATGGCTGTACTCCAGACTTGATAACCTTTATCATTCAGGTGCAGGCCATCGGTACTTAGTTCAGATCGCAGAAGACCTTGAGCATTTGTAAATAGTGGGTAAAGGTTTAAATAGAATGCTCCTTCATCATCAGCTAAAGCTTTCAGACTACGATTAATTTTTCTGATACGACTATTGGATAGTTGCAGGAGGCGATCGCGACCTTCCCAAGTAGCTAACTCCCCACTATGGGGCAAAATAGATTGGACAACTATTTGACTTCCGGGATGAACAGTTCGTAGTTGACTGATAATTTTTCTTTGATTGGCCAGAATTTTCTGATTATCCACCCCATTTAACAAATCATTAATCCCAATCATCACAAAAATTGTTTCTGGCCTGGTACTATCAAATAAGTATAATCTTTTCAATAGACCAGCTGTTGTTTCTCCAGAAATTCCTTGATTTAACCAATTTCTATCCCAGGGAAGAAGTTTTGAGGGAAACCAAAGGCTCAAAGAATCTCCTACTAAAATAGTTAGACGTTCGGGACGGTTATTAGCTGCGGCGATCGCTTCTCGCTGCAACTGTTCCACCCATTGTTTATAAGTCCATTTATGGTTTCTCCCAATAGCTAGAAGTTTTGTTCGAGCTTCCCCAAATAATGGGCTGGGTTTGTTCGATTTAATACTATTAGTAGTAGTTGATGTGATTATAGCACTTACTTGAGGGTCTTCTGGCAAGTTGTAATCAGTTACAATTAGTATAGCTACTGTCATTGACAGTAGCCCATTAGCAGCCAAAGAAAACCAAACCCATGCTGGAAAATCTCTAGAGAAAGTAAACACCTTAGCTGAATTCAATTAGTGCAACATTTAACTGATACAAAGCTAATGCACAAGTCATCAACTTTGAATCTCTGTGGCATCACCAGTTAAAGTGATGGCTGTTGCAGTCATTGTCTTTCTGATAGCCACAAGAACCGTAGTTTGAGCTTGAAGCTTTGAAGCCTATAGTATAATTTTACCACAATCTATAAAATTTGATAAGTAAGCCGGATTAGCATATCTCAACTTATATGAATAAATATTATCAAATCAGTAATGTTTAACTAACCTCAAAAATCGGCGACAAGTACTTTATGCTTGAGTAGTGTGCAAGATTTCACTTCATAGAGATGGGAGTTTTTTTGTCTTACCTTACTCTGTTAAAGTTTTTCCCAGGTATATAGAATCCATTTGATAGATCTTTTTCTAATTATCAGCCTTACAGTTTTTGGGTTTAATGATTGTTAACATAAGTAATTCTCAGTTAGCCATTACAAATACTATTATTTACTTGAGCTGCTAGTTACTTTAGTAAGGGTATTTAGCTTAAAAAGATACCAAATGGCTTCTATATCTATCTAAAAAACCTAGGCTTTGACTATTTTACTGAATATGATCATGAGAAACACCAGTTGCAAGGGAATCAGGTTCTTTCACAAAGCCATGATAAGCTTCCATTCCATGTTCAGAAATATCTAACCCTTTATACTCTTGCTCTGGATGAACACGAATACCGACAGTAGCTCTTAAAGCTAGCCAGAAAATGCTGGAGAGTATAACTGTAAATAATCCAACGGAGATAATACCTATAAATTGGGTTATGATACTAGTATCTTCGACAAAAATACCAACGGCTAAAGTACCCCAAATACCGCAGATCAAGTGAACTGATATTGCTCCTACTGGATCATCAATTGTCAACTTGTCAAAAAAGGAAACTGAGAAGACTACTATCATACCAGCTATACTACCAATAATTACTGCTTCTAAGTAAGATACCCCATCACAACCTGCAGTAATTCCGACTAAGCCAGCCAAAACTCCGTTAATAATCATTGAAAGGTCTGGCTTCTTATCTTTAGACCAAGATGTAATGGCTGCGGTAGCTCCCCCTGCTGCTGCTGCTAAATTTGTGGTTACAGCAATATAAACCACGTTTTCATCTGCTGCAAGTTGAGAACCAGGGTTAAAGCCAAACCAGCCGATCCAAAGAATTAAACAGCCTAAGGTAGCAAAACCCATGTTGTGGCCAGGAATAGCTTGGGGTTGGTTTTTTTCATCATATTTACCCCTCCGAGGTCTAAGTATATACGCTCCTACTAATGCTGCCCAGCCACCTACTGAGTGAACTGCTGTTGAACCTGCAAAGTCTTTGAAGCCCATTGCTCCTAGCCAACCACCACTGCCCCAAATCCAGTGTCCAGTAATAGGATATGAAATACCTGTGATTAATATGCTAAAAAGTAAAAAGGCTAAAAATTCTACTCTTTCTGCTACTGCTCCAGAGACAATAGTTGCGGCAGTGGCAGCAAAAGCGGCTTGGAAGAGGAAAAATACAGGTACTGGCAAACCTGCTGGAAATGGATTTAGTCCATAGGTGCTAGATTCTCCAGTTAGAAAAAAACCACCTGCACCAATAAAGGGATGGTCTCCAGCAAACATTATGGAAAATCCTATAGACCAATAGACTAATGTGGCTATGGCAAATACAATTAGGTTTTTTGCTAATATATTAACTGTATTTTTCTGGCGACAGAATCCTGATTCTAGCATTCCGAAACCAGCATTCATAAAAATTACAAAGACTGAAGCTACTAAAATCCAAATGGCATCTAAAACCCCTTTTATATATTCTGGGGTTAATTCTTGGTCTTGCGCATTTGCTGCTCCTGCCCACAGAGCGATAATTAGGCATAATAGAGGTATGCAAGCTAATTTGGTGGGGGAAAACCACTTTGTCCGACTTAGATAATTTATCAGTTTTGTCGGTTCTAAGAAACGGCTATATTTTGCTGATAATAACCGTCTGTTTTTTGTTTTGTTGATCCTAAACTTTAATTTAGATGTCATTTTTTAGACTGAGTTAATTAGCTAGATTACAAAAAAAAATATCGCACTGTTAATTGTCTTAACTTTCTGTATCAAATGCTACTTTTTTTATTTATCAGTAGTATTTGCGGTGCTTCTACAACAGTTACTGCCAGTTACAATAACAAGTATTTGTGAGTTTTTTACCATCATAAGTTGGTGTAATGGTTAAGTTTATATTAAATATTCTTGATATCCAATTTGATCTAGTTTATTTTGCTTATCTATTACTGACTCAGCTAAGGTGTGACGGTACTTTTGCACTTGTTCTAATAATTCTGGTTGGTGGGATGCTAAGATTTGAATGGCCAATAAGCCAGCATTTTTGGCATTGCCGATGGCTACTGTGGCGACTGGTATTCCCCCTGGCATTTGCACTATAGAATATAATGAGTCTACTCCTTGTAAGGTTCGAGTTTGTACTGGTACACCTATTACAGGGAGTGGCGTTAAAGATGCGACCATTCCTGGTAGATGTGCTGCCCCTCCTGCTCCGGCAATGATGACTTTTAATCCTCTTTTATGGGCAGTTTGGGCATATTCAAACATTCTTTGGGGTGTGCGGTGAGCTGATAGGATGGCGACTTCTGAGGGTATGTTAAATTCTTCGCAAATAGCGATCGCTTCTTTCATTGTGGGCAAGTCTGAGTCACTGCCCATTATAATTCCGACTATGGCATTCATATATTAGTTAAAGACTTAATAAGATTAGGCTTAATTAAAATAGAGTGAAAAGTTGGACAAATAACCCATTGGTGCCTTGCTTCCACCATAGCTATTAGAAAACAAGTATTGGTTAATTTCACAGCTAAGATTATCTATGTTTATAGCATTAATGTGGCATGTTCATCCTTGATATAGCAATCCTAAGTAGGTTGCGGCAAAATTTCATACTGAAAAAGTTTTGGGAAATTGAATATTTGACCATCCGCAAAAAACTTAAATAGCCACTTAACTACTTTAAAAGAACTGCAAAGATGATAAAAAGTAATACTGAAATTTTTGGTTTGTAACCAAATATCTTCAACAGGATTTTGCTCCGGAGCATTGGGAGCAAATCTTGTACAATTTATCAACAATTCTTCTTCTGATAAGTATTGATTAATTGTCATTAAATATTCTCGAAATTCTTGAGAGTTATGGTAAGTTGCCCCATCCCAAAATATTGCCAATTTGTTGCCCGGTCTTTGCTTCTGCAAATATTTAATAAATTCAATAGTATTTTTAGTATTTCCACTCTCATATTCTTGCACAAGAAATTCCTTGGTTTTATAGTCTAAAGCTCCATAATAAGTCTGTCTTTCTTTTTCATTTTTAATTGCAATTTCTATTCTTTCATCTGTTTTTCCCCAAGCATAACCTAATATGTCTCCCCATAGAAGATGACATTCATCAATCATAAACACTGTAAGCTTTCCAGTTTCTATTTCTGGTTGCCATTTAGCTAAAAATTCCTCTATTTCTTTTCTTTTAACTTCTACTAATTCATCATTTTTAGCAGGATTCTTTTTTTGAGTTTTTTTCCAACTTATGCCCGCTTCTTTAAACAAGTTATAGTAACTTTGATTAGACTCAAAAACCACATCATATTGCTCCTGTAAGTAGTTTTTTAAATCTGATAACCTAAGATAATCTTGTGCTCTCAACCACTCAATTGTTTTCTCTTTTTCGACCGTTTTTAAGTAACCTTGTCTCCCTTGATACTGAAGCCTTAAACTTTCTACACCATGAAATAATGCTTGGTTTTTCCATTCACTAATAAAACTGTGAGAAACATTTAATAATTCTTTGACTTCATGGTAGGATTTTCCTGACAAGGTCATTTTTACGGCCAAGGCCCTTTTAATTTCTTTAGACTCTTTTGTTTGATTAATAAAATCATTTAGTTTATCTATAATATTCATTTTTTGTCTTTTTCTTAGATCTGTTATTCTTACTATTATATCTGTTGCGACCAATATGGGATTGCTATAGCTAAAGCTTTAAACTTTCTACACGTATAAAAAGTGCTGAGTTTTTTATTTTCAAACCTGAAATTGTGAGAAAACTTGAATAATTATTTGTATTTTAATTTTGTTTTTTTACTGCAAAATTATTTTTATTCCCAAGTTTCTGGTTATTTATTTTATCTCTTTTATTTTAAGTATAAAATTATATCATTCATCTATAATGTTTATTTTTATTTTTATATTTTTTATATAGTCAATTCAATATTTTATTTTTCATGTTAAATATGTTAATAGATATCAGTTTTTTATGTAAACACCTGAAAAGAAAGTCTACCTATTTTTTTGAATTAATAATTTTGTATTTTTATCAATTCATACTTAAGAAATTTAAGGTTAATAGTTATGAATTTAATTTTATGAAATCTAGTTAATAAGCACTTTTTTTTGTATTTTTAAATATTTTTTTTGCCTTTTGTTTTATGGAAAAAAATGAAGGATTGAGATGTTACAGTATAGATATTTTAGGGAATGTAAAATTTAAAAAATATATAGTAATTAAAGTTTTGACTTTAAGTTTATGTATTTCCATGTTGGGATATTGATTTCCCAAAAAAAATCTAAAATTCTCTTTTATTTTAACATAATTTTTTATAGTTGATAAAATATAACTTGGAATTTAAACCCGTGAACTTAACTACTAAAATTATTAATGCTAAGGTCCCTGGTTATCAAAACCTACAGCAAATTTTCATCAATTCTACTGGCAATATTGAGAAAATTATCCCTCAAAATGGAGAGGCTTTGCCTAGCACATCTACTACTATTGATGTGGAACAAGACTGGGTTTCTCTCGGAGGGTTTGATTTACAAATTAATGGTGCTTTGGGTTTACCTTTTCCGGAAGTAGATGAAACTTCAATAACTAAAATACATGAAATTTGTCAATATTTATGGCACCAGGGAATAGATGCTTTTTTGCCTACTATTGTCACAACTTCTATAGATAATATTCAGCGATCGCTCCAAATCTTCGACTATTTGGCCTCACAACCCCAAGAACCAAAAACAGCTAAAATTTGGGGCGTACATTTGGAAGGGCCTTTTTTGCATCCAGAAAAGCGGGGCGCTCACCCTCAGAAATATTTGCTACCATTAAGCATCGAAAATGTCAAGCAGGTAATCGGCGATTATAGTCAGACAGTTAAAATTATCACTTTAGCACCGGAATTAGACAGTACAGAAACAATAATTCCTTACCTAAAAAATCTAGGAATTATAGTTAGTTTAGGGCATTCTCAGGCGACAGCAAATCAAGCAGAAACAGCTTTTAAATTAGGAGCTTCAATGGTAACTCATGCCTTCAATGCTATGGGCAGTTTACATCATCGAAAACCAGGATTATTAGGAGCAGCAATTACAAATTCTGAGGTTATGTGTGGTTTAATTGCTGATGGTCAGCATGTCTGTTCAACAATGATAGAAATTTTGTTAAAAGCAAGTCAATATCAGCAAGGAATATTTTTGGTTAGTGATGCTTTGGCGCCTTTGGGATTACCTGATGGAATTTACCCTTGGGATGCTAGAGAAATAGAAGTTAAAAATGGTACGGTTAGATTACAAGATGGAATATTAGCGGGAACAACTTTACCTTTATTGGTTGGAGTTAATAATTTGGTAAAGTGGGGGGTTTGTGATATTGAAACTGCAATTAATTTAGGGACTATTGCACCTCGGAAAGCTTTAGGAATAGACAGTAAAATTATTGGGAAGTCTGGAAATAGTTTATTAAGGTGGCGGGTAAATAGTCAGTTATTTAATAAGGAGATAGAGTTGGTTTGGCAGAGAATATTTGGAGTTGATTACATAGATAGATAAATAAAGTATTGATGGTTTTGTTAGAAATTAAAGCATAAGTTTAGGGATGCAGCTTTTAGTTTATGGTTAAGGGCTGAGTGCTTAAATTTGCAGATTTTTTTATAATATCTAGAGGTATTCTCTTAGTCTAAGTTCAAATTAAATGAGAGTTAAAAAAAAAGATAGTTAAATATAGTTTATCGGTCAAATATTTTATAAATATTGAGTTGAAGTAGATTTTTATAGAAACAAAAAAAATATGCTGAATTTATCTGCTGCTTTCTAGCTAGTTCAGCATACTTTTGAGTTGGTTAATTAAAAGATACTTAAATATAGTTTATCGGTCAAATACTTTATAAATATTGAGTTGAAGTAGGTTTTTATATAAACAAAAAAAATATGCTGAATTTATCTGCTGCTTTCTAGCTAGTTCAGCATACTTTTGAGTTGGTTAATTAAAAGATAGTTAAATATAGTTTATCGGTCAAATACTTTATAAATATTGAGTTGAAGTAGGTTTTTATATAAACAAAAAAAATATGCTGAATTTATCTGCTGCTTTCTAGCTAGTTCAGCATACTTTTGAGTTGGTTAATTACAGGATATAGGGAACTTTAGGGATTTCACAATTTAGGCAAAATTTTAATGATTTTAGTTTCTCTATTTCTAGATTTGATTTTTACCTAAAAACTTTAAATTTGATTTTTAAGATAAAAAATTAAACTCAAGAAAATAAAGTAAAAAAAAATATCAAAATTATCTAATTAGATTTAAAAGTAAATTAATTTTGGTTTGGTTACTATAGCAATCTTATCTGAATAATGAAATAAATAGAATGCTTTAATATAGAGAGTAAAAGGAAGAAAGCAAAAGAAGCTATTTTTTAAGTAGGTATTTAATTTATATAATATTTAAGACTGCTATATATGAACCGGGTTTTATTAGATAAACGGTGATTTAGTTATTCCAGCTAATAAACTGAATAATGATATTGTCGCCCTGCATTGTTTTAGTTTCTGTCGAACTAATGATAAAATTAAAAAATTTACTTTAGTTACTTTTCACTAAAAATAACACAAATGGATCAAAATATACATAACGGAATTGTTAGCTTTATTTGGGGAATTGCTGATGATGTTTTACGGGATATTTATGTTAGGGGAAAATACCGAGATGTGATTCTACCAATGACTGTTATTCGGCGGTTAGATTGTTTGCTTGAACCTACAAAAGCAGCAGTTTTAAAAGAGAATAATTTTTATGAAAATATGGAAATTTCTGATAAATCTGGATTAACAGAATTTACTAAATATCCTTTTTATAATACTTCTGGATTTACTCTTAAAAAATTACTGGATGAACCTAGGTCTATCAAGGAAAATTTGATAGATTATCTGAATGGTTTTAGTGACAATGTACAGGAAATTATTAATAAGTTTAAGTTCCGCAACCAGTTAGAAACTTTGGTAGAACATAAGCGCCTTTATGCTTTAATTCAAAAGTTTACTGACTCAGATATTAATCTCAGTCCCGAACCGAGAAAAGATAAAAAAGGTAAGGTTATTCAACCTGGTTTATCTAATTTGGGTATGGGTTATGTTTTTGAGGAATTAATTAGAAAATTTAATGAGGAAAATAACGAAGAGGCAGGAGAACATTTTACTCCCCGCGATATTATTAAGTTGATGGTTAATTTGATTTTTATGCCTGTGAAAGACCAGATTAAAAATACTACTTATTTAGTTTATGACTGTGCTTGTGGTTCTGGGGGAATGTTGACAGAAGCAGAAAATTTTTTGCTGGAGTTAGCAACAGGAATGGGGAAAAAAGTAGTCATTCATTTATTTGGGCAAGAGGTTAATCCTGAGACTTATGCTATCTGTCAGGCGGATATGTTAATTAAGGTAAAAGAAACCGATAATATTAAGTATGCTTCGACTCTTGCTAGTGATGGTTTTCCGGATTTTACTTTTGATTTTATGTTGGCTAATCCTCCTTATGGAAAATCTTGGAAGGTCGATCAGGATAAAATTTTAGTGGGGAGAAAAAAGGAGGTTAAAGATAATAGGTTTTTGGTTAAACATCAGGGGGAAGAATTACAACTTATTCCCCGCAGTAGTGACGGGCAATTATTATTTTTGGTCAATAAACTTTCTAAAATGAAAGACTCGACAAAGTTGGGAAGTCGGATAGCAATTGTTCATAATGGTTCGGCTTTATTTACGGGAGATGCTGGTAGTGGGGAGAGTAATATTCGCCGTTGGATTATTGAAAATGATTGGTTGGAATGTATTGTTGGTTTGCCGTTAAATATGTTTTATAACACTGGTATTGCTACTTATATTTGGATTATTTCTAATAAAAAATCTGTGGAGCGTCGGGGTAAGGTGCAGTTGATAGATGGGAGGGAATGGTATGGGAAATTAAGGAAAAGTTTGGGGAGTAAAAGTTGTGAGTTACGGGGGGAAGATATTGACAGGATAACTGAGGAGTTTTTGGATTTTTCGGAGTCGGATAATAGTCGAATTTTTGATAATGAGGATTTTGGTTTTCATAAGATTGTTGTGGAGAGACCTTTGCGTTTTAGTTTTCAAGTTACGGCGGCAAGGGTTCAGGAATTTGGTGAAAAAATGGGGGATGATTTGTTGGGAGTGGTGGATATTTTGCGGGGGTTATTTGGTGAGGAGGTGCAGTGGGATTTTAATTTGGTGAAGAGAGATTTTGAGAAGGCGTTGAAGGTGGAGGGGTGGAATTTGAAAAAGCGAGATTTGGATTTGATTTATCAAATTTTTACTGAGAAGGATGAGCGAGGAGAGGCTGTTATTTTGAAGCAGACAAAAAAGGGAGTTGTTTATCAAGCAGATGCGGAATTGAGGGATACTGAAAATGTGCCTTTGAAGGAGAATATTCAGGAGTATTTTGAGAGGGAAGTTTTGCCTCATGTTTCTGATGCTTGGATAGATTTTGATAAAGTGGTGAGGGGTTATGAGATTTCGTTTACTAAGTATTTTTATAAATTTCAGAAGTTGCGGAGTTTGGAGGATATTGTGGAGGAACTTTTGGAGTTGGAAAAAGAGACAGAGGGAATATTGAGAGAGATTGTTTTTGAGTAGTAGGAATTGTAGGGAGGTTGTATGCAATTTCCCTACAGATTTATAATTTTAGGAGGGGAGAATAGGTAGATTATCTATTGGGGAAAATTTGAGTTTTTTAACTAGGAGATTTTGAGAAAATATGGTTAATTTTAATTGGCAAAAATATCCGGTTTATAAAAGTTCTGGTGTTGAATGGTTAGGAGAAATACCGGAACATTGGGAGATGAAAAGACTAAAGTTTATATCTCATCTTGTTTATGGTGACTCTCTAGGTTCAGAAAATAGAGAAGACGGTAATATTAATGTATATGGTTCTAATGGAATGATAGGTCTGCATTCAAAAGCGAATACTCTTTCACCAGTAATTATTGTTGGTAGAAAAGGTTCTTTTGGTAAAATTCAATATTCTTTGTTTCCTTGTTTTTGTATTGATACAGCTTATTTGATTGACCAAAGAAAAACCAAACAAAATCTCAAATGGTTATGCTATGCTCTACAAATATTAGAGCTTGATAAAATTTCCCAAGATACAGGTGTACCAGGGTTATCTCGCGAAAAAGCTTATCAAAAATTAGTTCCAGTTTCTCCCCTTTCAGAACAACAAGCGATCGCTAATTTCCTAGACGAAAAACTCGCCCAAATAGATGAATATATTGCCAAAAAACAACGGATAATAGAACTACTAAAAGAACAGAAAACTGTTATTATTAATCAGGCAGTTACTAAAGGTATTAACCCAGATGTTTCGATGAAATATTCTGGTATTGAATGGTTAGGAGAAGTACCGGAACATTGGGAGGTTTTACCAGCATTTGCAGTTTTCAAAGAGCAATGTGTAATCAACAGAGACTTAGTTGAAAAAAATCTTTTGTCTCTTAGCTACGGTAAAATAATAAGAAAAAGTTTTACTAACAATTTTGGTTTACTTCCAGAGTCTTTTGAAACTTACCAAATAGTCACACCTGGTAATATAATACTAAGACTAACAGACTTGCAAAACGATAAAAGAAGTTTGAGAGTAGGGTTGGTTAAAGAAAAAGGAATAATAACATCTGCTTACCTTTGTTTAAACCCTCAAAACGTAATTCCAGAATATGTGTATACCCTACTTCACATCTATGATATTTTGAAAATTTTTTATTCTATGGGAAGCGGTGTAAGACAGAATATGAAATTTAAAGACCTCAAAAGACTTCCTATTACTTTTCCTCCAGTTTCTGAACAAAAAGAAATAGTGTCATTCATTGAAAAAAAATTAGAAAAAATTGAGCGATCGCTCACCGTAATAGAAAAGGAAATAAAATTAATCCAAGAATATCGAACAACTCTAATTTCTGAAACAGTAACAGGCAAAATAGACGTTAGAAAATATCATCCTCCCCAATAAATTCACTCATGGCAACCATAACGGACCGAAGCTATAATGTAGTAGGCTGGGTTGCCCTCAAGTTAACCCAACAAAAAGCCAATTTTCTATATCTATATCTATATTTATGTCTATTGTATAACTAACAAAAATTCCTGAATTTTCCACTTTTGCAAAATTCCTATCCTTTAGGTTTCATGGCTGAAGCTAACCGATATTTTTCCCAAAATTTTCCCAGTCATATCTATATATATATGTGCTGAATTTTCCACTTTTGAAAAATTCCTATCGTTTGGGTTTCATGGCTGAAGCTAACCGATATTTTTCCCAAATTTTTCCCAGTCATATCTATATATATATGTGCTGAATTTTCCCACTTTGCAAAATTCCTATCATTTAGGTTTCATGGCTGAAGCTAACCGATATTTTTCCCAAAATTTTCCCAGTCATATCTATATATATATGTGCTGAATTTTCCCACTTTGCAAAATTCCTATCCTTTGGGTTTCATGGCTGAAGCTAACCGATATTTTTCCCAAAATTTTCTCAGTCATATCTATATATATATGTGCTGAATTTTCCCACTTTGCAAAATTCCTATCATTTAGGTTTCATGGCTGAAGCTAACCGATATTTTTCCCAAAATTTTCCCAGTCATATCTATATATATGTGTGCTAAATTTTCCGACTTTGCAAAATTCCTATCGTTTGGGTTTCATGGCTGAAGCTAACCGATATTTTTCCCAAAATTTTCTCAGTCATATCTATATATATATGTGCTGAATTTTCCCACTTTGCAAAATTCCTATCATTTAGGTTTCATGGCTGAAGCTAACCGATATTTTTCCCAAAATTTTCCCAGTCATATCTATATATATATGTGCTAAATTTTCCGACTTTGCCAAATTCCTATCGTTTAGGTTTCATGGCTGAAGCTAACCGATATTTTTCCCAAATTTTTCCCAGTCATATCTATATATATGTGTGCTAAATTTTCCGACTTTGCCAAATTCCTATCCTTTGGGTTTCATGGCTGAAGCTAACCGATATTTTTCCCAAATTTTTCCCAGTCATATCTATATATATATGTGCTGAATTTTCCGACTTTGCAAAATTCCTATCATTTAGGTTTCATGACTGAAGCTAACCGATATTTTTCCCAAAATTTTCCCAGTCATATCTATATATATATGTGCTGAATTTTCCCACTTTGCCAAATTCCTATCCTTTGGGTTTCATGGCTGAAGCTAACCGATATTTTTCCCAAAATTTTCCCAGTCATATCTATATATATGTGTGCTGAATTTTCCCACTTTGCAAAATTCCTATCCTTTGGGTTTCGTGGCTGAAGCTAACCGATATTTTTCCCAAATTTTTCCCAGTCATATCTATATATATATGTGCTGAATTTTCCCACTTTGCAAAATTCCTATCCTTTAGGTTTCATGGCTGAAGCTAACCGATATTTTTCCCAAATTTTTCCCAGTCATATCTATATATATGTGTGCTAAATTTTCCCACTTTGCAAAATTCCTATCCTTTGGGTTTCATGGCTGAAGCTAACCGATATTTTTCCCAAAATTTTCCTAGTCATACCTATATATATGTGTGCTAAATTTTCCGACTTTGCCAAATTCCTATCGTTTAGGTTTCATGGCTGAAGCTAACCGATATTTTTCCCAAATTTTTCCCAGTCATATCTATATATATATGTGCTAAATTTTCCGACTTTGCAAAATTCCTATCCTTTGGGTTTCATGGCTGAAGCTAACCGATATTTTTCCCAAAATTTTCCCAGTCATATCTATATATATATGTGCTGAATTTTCCGACTTTGCCAAAACTGATAACTTATAACTTATAACTGATAACTAATAACCCAAATGGCTTCCGATATTACTGAAAAAGGTCTCGAAAATATTATCTATCAAAGTCTCATCGACGACTGCCAATATTTAGAAGGTAACCCCAAAGACTACGACCAAACCTACTGTATCGACACTGAGAAACTTTTCCAGTTTCTCCAAAACACCCAACCTGAAAAATTAACAGAAATTTCTAACTACCACGGCGCCAACTGGGAGAAAAAACTTTATGAACGCCTCCACCACCAAATAGAAGAGAAAAGTATAGTCAATATATTACGTCAAGGTATCAAAACTGGAGAAACCCACCTCGAACTTTACTATAAACTTCCCACTTCCCAACTCAACCCCGACACTATCGAAAATTTCCAAGAAAACGTTTTTTCAGTCACTCGCCAACTAAAATACAAAGAAAACCGTAACTTCTCCCTCGACTTAGTAATTTTTATAAACGGTTTACCAGTTATTACCTTCGAGCTAAAAAACCAACTAACCAAACAAAACTTTCGAGACGCCATAAACCAATATAAAAATGACCGACGCCCCAGAGAATTATTATTTCAATTCAAACGTTGCCTAGTACATTTTGCCCTCGACGCCGATGAAGTTTGGATGACAACAAAACTCAACGGCAAAAATACAGAATTCATACCATTCAACAAAGGCAAAAAATCAAATCCTGATCTACCTTTTCCGGATACAGCAGGGAACCCTCCCAACCCCAACCACATCAAAACAGATTATTTGTGGAAAGAAATTTTAACCATAGAAAGTCTCGGAAACATCATCGAACATTACGCCCAACTGATAGAAAAAGAAGAAGATAAAGACAAAGACAAAAAAACAGTCAAAAAGCTAAAACTAATCTTCCCCCGCTACCATCAACTCGACCTAGTCAAGCAACTTTTAACAAGTGCAAAAAAACATGGAGTCGGCAACCGCTACTTAATCCAACATTCTGCAGGTTCCGGCAAAAGTAATTCTATAACCTGGCTGAGTCATCAACTCGTAGAACTGAAAAATATTACCGAGAAAGAAAATATTTTTGATTCAGTTTTAGTCGTGACAGACCGCAAAATTTTAGATAAACAAATTAGGGAAAATATTCAACAATTCGCTCAAGAAGACAAAGTCGTAGAAGCAACCAAAAACAGCAAAAAATTAAAATCAGCCTTGGAAAACAAACGGAAAATTATTATTACAACAGTGCAAAAATTTCCATATGTTGTCAAAGAAATTCAATCTTTATCCGATCACAAGTTTGCCATTATTATCGACGAAGCACATTCGAGTCAAACTGGCAAAAGTGCAGCCAGCATGAGTGAATCTTTGAGCAAAAAAGATTCGGAAGTAGAAGAAACCACAGAGGATAAAATAATCCGAATTATTGAGTCACAAAAACTTTGCCCAAATGCTAATTATTATGCATTTACTGCCACGCCAAAGAATAAAACTTTAGAGTTATTTGGTGTCAAAAATCCAGAAGATGGAAAATTTTATCCGTTCCATAGTTATTCCATGAAGCAGGCAATTGAAGAAGGATTTATTCTGAATGTTTTGCAGCATTATACGACCTACAAAACCTATTGTCGATTAGAGAAGAAAGTTATAGACGACCCTGAATTTGATAGTAAACAAGCAAAAAAGAAGTTAAAACAATATGTAGAAGAGGATCAAGAGAGTATCCGCAAAAAGTCAGAAGTGATGATTGAGCATTTTTTATCAAAGGTAATTGCTCAGGGAAAAATTAATGGAAAAGCTAAGGCTATGGTCGTTAGTAATAGTATTAAAAGTGCGATTTATTATAAAAAAGCTTTTGATAAATATTTGAGAGAAAAAAAATCTGATTATCAGACTATTGTTGCTTTTTCTGGAAGTAAAGAAATAGACGGCAAAAAGGAAAATGAGTCTTCTATGAATGGATTTTCTAGTAGTAAGATTACAGAAAAATTTAATGATAGTAAATATAGGTTTTTAATTGTGGCTAATAAGTATCAAACTGGTTTTGATGAACCGTTGTTACATACTATGTATGTGGATAAAGTTTTATCTGATGTGAAAGCAGTACAAACTTTGTCTAGGTTAAACCGTTCTTGTGAGGGAAAAACAGATACTTTTGTTTTAGATTTTGTTAATTCTGCTGATGAAATTCAGAGAGCTTTTGAACCTTATTATAAAACAACTATTTTGAGTGAAGAAACAGATAGCGATCGCCTCTATGATTTAGAGGATAGTTTAGCAAGTTTTCAGATTTATTCTCAAGAAAATGTAGAGAAATTTATGAAGCTTTTTTTGAATTGTGAGTCACGGGAAAATTGGGAGTCAATTTTAGATATTTGTGTGGAAAAATATAATTGTGATTTGCTAGAGGAGGAAAAAATAGAGTTTAAAAGTAAAGCCAGGAGTTTTGTGAAAAATTATCAATTTTTGGTGCAAGTAAAAAGTTTTAAAAATTCCAATTGGGAGAGTTTAAATAGTTTTCTGAAATTGTTAGTTAATAAACTGCCACAATTAGATAATTCTGATTTATCGGCAGGAATTATTAATAGTGTGGATATTGAGAGTTATCGAGTAGAGCTTCTAGCTAGTCAAAGTATTAATTTAAGTGGAGAAAATACCCTATCTCCCATTGCCAAGAATATTGTTAGTGGAAATTCTCAAAGTAGGTCAGATAAAGTTAGTCAAATAATCGAAGAATTTAATAACCGCTTCGGTGGTAATATTGTTTGGCAAAATGAGGGTAGGGCATGGAAATTTTTATTAGAGGAGTTGCCAGAAAAAGTCAGAGGAAATGGGGAGTATAAAAATGCTATAAATTATAGCGATCCGCAAAATGCCAAACTTACCTTTGAAAATAAATTCAATCAAGAATTACGGCGTTCTACCCGTGAACATATAGAAGAATATCGTCAATTTACAGGTAATAAAAGTTTTCGAGAATGGTTAATTAATACTTTATTTAATCTTGACTACGAGCAAGATAAAAATGCTTAGAAAAATAACTATATACTAATCCGTTTATCCGTGGAAAAATCTTGATTTAGTAATATTTAACTTATGAAAATATAGAATAATATATTCAATTTATATGCAATCAAAATTTTCTATTTAATTAATACTTTATTTAATCTTGGCTATGAGCAATATTAAACTACTTCAAAAAATCACTATATACTAAATACTAACCCGTTTATTAATAGCAAAATCCTTTAAAAAAATACTATATATTAATCCGTTTCTTCCTCTTAAAATCCTTTTCAATTTTTCTATTTATATTAATTAAGACTTGATTAAATATTGACTATTATTAATATTAAACTACTTTAAAAAATACTATATACTAATCAGTTTTCCGTATAAAAATCCCTGTAAAGCTATGTTTTATTCCTGAAAATATAGAATAAAATTGTTAATTCATTAGGAAAAAAGATTGATAATAGTTAATTAATACCTAATTTAATCTTAAATATTATCAGGAAAAAATGCTTGAAAAAAACGTAAAAAATCTATATATAAAACAGTTCTATTCGCGAACATTGAGTATATAGAATAACATAGTCAACTTACAGGGAATAAAAAAATTAGAATAGTTAACTAATACTTTATTTTATCTGAACTATTTTACATAAATAACTATTAGGAAAAAAGGCTTAAACAAAGAATAGTATACTCACCCATTTATCCATAGCTAAATAAAGATTTAGCACCTCTTACTAATTATCTTTAGAACTAGACAACCACTTAGATTCTATCTCTCTAATCTTGCCATTTTCTCGCATTTCTAAAAGTTTAATATCAAGATTTTTGATAAAAGAGTTATCAAGAGATACAATAAAACCATAAGGTTCATCAGCAAAATTAACTGGGGACAACTTTAAGCGCTGTTCACGATCATTACGTAAATAATATTGAAGAGCAGGAACATCAAAAATCACACCATCCACTTCATTTAACTTGAGTAAATTAATTGCATCTACTAAAGTCTCAGTCTGATTAATACGCGCCTCATATTGCTTAGCCCACTTCTCTCCAGTAGAACCTTTAATAACAGAAACTCTTGCATCCTTAATATCTTGAGGATAACTAAACTCTGTAACTCTTTGATTAGTTAAAGAAACAGTTAAAGCCGTAGCTATACCAGCAGTCAAAGAAGAAATTGTCACTGTAGTAAGAACCATCCATACTCCAGTAATAATACGCCCAGATTTAGTAACTGGAGTCATATCGCCATATCCTACCGTGGTTAAAGTTACCAAAGCAAACCACATAGCATTGCCTACTCCATGGAAATAATTTGGAGGAAATTGTTCTTTATTACGCCTTCTTTCGGCTAACCACAGAAGGTTACCCATTATAAATAATAAAACTGTTAACAAACAAACTGAAGAAATAAAGGCCAGGCCAAAAAAAGGTCTAATTATACTCCAGACAGTAGGACTCTCAGGGCTAGCTAATAAACCAATTTTGGCATAAAAGTAGGGTTGAGTAAAAGCAACTTTTTCTAAGCGCTCAGAAGTTATACTTATTGGCCCAATAATAATATCCAGTTCACCTTTATTTATACTGTCAATACTATTAGCTACACTATTTTGCGGCACAAACTCATATTCCAGTCCTTCGGATAAAGCTAATTCTTTCCATATCTCAACACTAATACCTTTAAAAACATTATCCTTGATTACAAAAGGAGCGGCTCCAGCTACACCAACTCGTAATTTTTCGGCTTGCGCTGGTAAAAAGATATTAATGACACAGCTTATAGCAATAAAAGTAAATAAATTTAGTTTGTTAAGCATTTCTCAGAACTAAAGTTAGCTAATTCAATTTTAATAGTGATAATTTTTTTTCCCAAAATCAGGCATAATAATCAAGTTAATTTTTTTGTATACCATTGATGGGCTCCCACTTAGAAACTTGTAATATCAAAGCTGACTTTGATATGATATAACACTTTGTAGGTTGACTTAAGAATCACTGTAAAATTAAATAGAAAAATGACAAAAACAGACGACAAAAGAATTGTTAGAGATTATTTTAATTCCACTGGTTTTGACCGATGGCAAAGAATTTATGGAGATGGCCAAGTAAATAAGGTACAATTAGATATTAGGAAAGGGCATCAGCAAACCATTGATACTGTCCTCAATTGGTTGCAAGCAGATGATAATCTACAAGGGTTATCAATATGCGATGCTGGCTGTGGGGTTGGTAGTTTGAGTATTCCTTTAGCTAAATCTGGAGCAGTTATTTATGGTAGTGATATATCAGAAAAAATGGTATTGGAGGCATATCAGCGTGCCAAATCTAGTTTAATCAATATAGATAATATTAATTTTGTAGCTCAAGACTTAGAAACTTTAAGCGGTAAGTATCATACAGTTGTTTGTTTAGATGTGTTGATTCATTATTCTCAAGACCAAGTTGCAACTATGATTAATCATTTGATCTCTCTAGCAGAGTCACGGTTAATTATTAGCTTTGCACCAAAAACTCTCGCTTTAAGTATATTGAAAAAAGTTGGAGAGTTATTTCCTGGGCCAAGTAAAACTACTCGTGCTTATCAGCATCGGGAAACTGATATTATCAAAATTATTGAAAGTAATGGTTTTTCTATCCAAAGACAATCAATGACCAGCACAAGTTTCTATTATTCTCGTTTACTAGAAACTGTTCGCAAGTAAAAAAAATGTTTAATAAAATTATAGTTTAATTAAGTTTTAACTGTATTTAATATCAATAAAAATTTTCTGAGAAGTCGTAAGTAAAACTCTAGTGAAAAATAGTCAATAAAATATCAATATTATTAATGATAATTAGGAGGTTATGAATTCAGGAAAAAATCATGGGTAAAGCATGAATAAAAATCAAAATAATCGTAGTTATCTAAAGGTTTTAATATTTATAAAATTAGATACAAAAGTAATTTAAGTTATCAGTTAGTATCTTTGGTCAAAGCTTCGCTTTTTATATCGCGTAGGAAAAAAATTATTCGTTATACCAAGGTTTATCAATATTTGCTTTATGAATAGAGAACTTTTTAGGAGTTAGGCCTCATGAGTTATGAGTCAGAATGAATGGCTTCAATACCATTCTCAGGTGATAAATTATTTTTTTTGTCAAATGGAGAGAGCCTATAAATTCTTTTTGTCGCTCTTACTATTTGAACACATTTTTTTTGCATCCTTGATATTATTCTCCTGGGTACGAAACAGGGTTTTTTATGTACCTACGAAAATAGTACATCTAATTAAAGTATTCAGATTCAAATATTTAATTGATATTTAATTGAGTATTTTTTTCCCCAACTTTTAAAGGATAACTTTGAGACTGGATTTTTTTCAATCACAGAAACTGAGAGAAGAATTAAAAAGTTGAGAAGAGTTCAGAAACTAATTGAGTAAGAATTCAGCTATCAGTAATAAGGCAATGTTTTTGTCGTATATTCAACTCTGCTTTTATCTAAAACCAAAAGAAGGAGAGTCAATAACTGATAGCTGACAACTGAGTACTTAACTAATTGCGCTTACAGCCCTTTGCTTTGTTATGTTATTAAGGTACAGCTAGGGGAATAATATGCCCATAATACATAACTCACTATCTACTTTATACATCATTTGCTCCTTATTTGCTGCATGAAGCAGTACACAATTAATGACAAAAATTTCAAAGATTTTTTTAGTAATTGCATCTATATTGGGAGGTCTATCTGTAGTAGCTGATTCTTTCGCTGCCCATGCTTTGAAAGACAAGCTAAGTCAATACTCTCTTGATATTTTTCAAACAGGGGCTAATATACAAATGTATCATTCCTTAGCATTATTAATGGTATCTTTTTTATTAACAATGGAAGATCCACCATCATCTTCAATGGTGGTGTCTGGATATGCCTTTATTGCTGGAATAGCAATTTTTTCTGGTAGTTTATATGTTCTGAGTATAACTGGAATAAAATGGTTAGGAGCCATTACACCTATAGGTGGAATAGCATTGATAGTGGGATGGAGTTGTATAGCGATCAGTGGTTGGAACTTAAAATTATAAAAAATTGATAATTTTAACTAGTTCTGAAAAATATGTAGATTTATGTCAAAAAAATAGCAGAAATGTAAAATCAGACTATATTCAAGGTATACTATAATAAAGCAAAGCTATATAAATCTGGGTATCCGGCTTCTGTGAGTTACTGCCTTAATCCCAATTGCCCCGACCCCTCCGATCCACTTAATAGTGGTCAACGCATCTGTTGCCAATGTGGCTCACAACTGGTGCTGCAAAATCGGTATCGTATTATCAAGCCCCTTGGGGGTGGAGGTTTTGGTAAAACTTATCTTATAGAAGATCGAGGGGTACAAAAAGTTCTTAAGGTATTACTGAAAAATCATCCAAAAGCTATATCTCTGTTTCAACAGGAAGCACAGGTACTTATCAGTTTACGAAATCCAGGTATTCCTAAAATAGAGAAAGATGGTTATTTTACATTCAAAACAGCAGATAGTAAAGAGCCTTTACACTGCCTGGTAATGGAATTTATCCACGGCTCGAATTTGATGGATTGGATGAAGAGTCGACGCCATAAGTCCATCAATCAAACTCAAGCAATAGATTGGCTCACACAATTATCGGAAATATTGGACAAAGTTCATAATAAAAAGTATTTCCATCGAGATATTAAGCCTCAAAACATCATGCGCAAGCCAGATGGTCAATTGGTGTTGATAGATTTTGGCACAGTGAGAGAGGTATCTGAGACTTACTTGGTAAAAGTTGATCTTGGGCAAAATGTTACAGGAATTGTTTCTCCAGGTTATACAGCTCCAGAGCAAACGAATGGCAAAGCAGTACCTCAATCAGATTTTTTTGCTTTAGGACGTACTTTTGTATATTTATTAACAGGTAAATCCCCAACAAGTTTTCCCGAAAATCCACGCTCCGGAAAGCTACAATGGCAAAAATATGCCCCTGAAATATCAACAGAATTGAAAGATGTCATAGATTATTTAATGGCACCTTTTCCGGGTAATAGACCTCAAAAACCAAAAGTGATTTTGAAGTGTCTGGCAGAGATCAAAACAAAAAATAGCATAACTGATAATTCTCGGAGTTATACTGCTGGTCAACAAAGTTATGCAACTAGGGAAGATCCAAAAGTATTAACAGAAAGAACTAAAACTAAGCAAAAAGTCAAGACAAAATTCAAAACAAAAACAAAAACAAAAACAAAAACAACTACAAAAACATTTAGTAATAAGTCAATAATTAGATTAATAAATAACCTAGTCATAGGGTTAACAATGTTGCTATTGGGAGGGGCCACTTTTCAGTTTTATGGCTTTTGGCGCTACAACATATTTCCGACTAATCCGGTTTTTTTATTGCGAGGTTTGAAAAGTAGTCGATTTTTAGACAAAACCTTAGATAGTTATATTGGAGAAGTAAATGCGATCGCTCTGACACAAGATGGTCAAACTTTAGTCAGTAGTGGCTTAAATACCATCAAAATTTGGAACCTCAAGACTCGGCAACTAAAAAACAATATTAAAGATGCTCATGCAGATAAAATAACTACCCTGGCAATAAGTCCTAATGATGAAATATTAGTAAGTGGCAGTACAGACAAAACTATCAAAATATGGGATCTCAAAAATAGTAAACTCTTAAAGGATATCCTAGGTCATAATGGTCAACTGAATACAGTTGCCATTAGCCCAGATGGACAGACATTAGTAAGTGTTGGCAGTGATAAATTAATGAAGCTGTGGAACATTCAAACAGGTAGTCGAATACTTACTCGCTTACCAGATAAGGAATCTGAAGTAAATGCTCTAGCTTTTAGCCGAGATGGGGAAACTTTATTTACTGGTAGTAGTGACGGTACCATTAGATTGTGGGATCCAAGTACACTTACTCGCAGACAAACTTTACAAGGTCATACACAGGCAGTTAATGCGATCGCTATTAGTCCAGATAATCAAATCTTAGCTAGCGGGAGTAATGATGGTACCATTAAACTATGGGATTTTAATACAAGAAAAGAGAAAACTGTAATTAAAGCAAATGTAGGTAAAGTTAAAGCTCTTGTTTTCAGTCCTGATAGCCAAACGATAGCTTGTAGTGGTGACAAAATTACTATTTGGAATCTAATTACCAAAGAAAAAATACAGACATTTTTTGGTCATTCACAACAAATAAGTTCTCTTGCTATTACTCCCGATGGCAAAACCTTAATAAGTGGTAGTCTAGATCAAACTCTCAAAGTTTGGCGAATACCATAAACCTATTTCACTATTCCTGAAACCAATATATTCAGGTAAGATCAAAAATCGTGAAATCCCCAAAATTATCCTTTGTGGGATCAAATCATAAATATCATTTCAGTTATCATTTTAAAAAGACAAAAAAGAGGAAACCATACTTAAGTTTTATAAACAAATGATGTTACCAGACATAATCTAATACCTGATTTTATGCTGAAATTAATATATAAGAAAAAAGTAGGTATAGACTAAATTATATCCTTACCCTACTTTTATTTTTAGTTAATTAATCAACATTACTAGAACTTAAAGGTGGTTCTCAAACTACCTACCCAAAGAGTTTCATTATCCTCATCGTGATTGGGATTAGTAATCACAAACAAACCAGGTGTAATTGCTATAAAGTCATTAATCGCATAACGATAGAAAATTTCAACATGGACAGAAGTATCAGGGTCTTTCAAATTATCATCATTACCACCATCTGTAATAATTGGTGGTACACCAACAATAATTCCTCCTAAGCTACCGTCTTTAAATAAGTCAGGAAAAGCAATTGTAAGTGCGCCATTAATAATAGTGATGTCATCATCATCATCATTATTACCATCTTCAGGACGCGCCCAGGTAGTACCAAACCAACCCCCAATTTGGACATGATCGTTAAGCTTCCACTGAGCTTCAAGTCCAATATTATCAGCCGTAGTTCGTCTGCCATCAAAAGGGTCTCGTGCTCGGAAACTTCCTGTACTAGAGGTAACATTAACCTCATCCTTAATAAAATACTTACGAACATAGTTAACTGTAAAAGCTAGCTTGGAATTAGGTTCAAATGCAACTTGACCAAACGCACTATGTTCACCATTAAATAAACCATTTCCTTCTCGAGGATTTTCTGGCTCTCCAGCTAAATAACCAGCATTAATTTGCCATTGTTTAGCAGGTTTGTATTGAACAATTAGTCCTCCATCATCAGGTCCACGATAGGCAGTAGGGTTATATCGTCCAAATCTTGAAGTAGCGCCAGAACCACTACTTTCAAAGGGAGATAAGACAGTCTGAAAGTCATCGACTTCAACCCCTTGAGGGCCAATAATTACCTGTAATTGATCACCAACAGGAAACTGATAAAACAATTTATCAAGAACCACTGTATCGTCAGGGTCACTTTCATCTGTACCCAATCTGGTCATAAGAGTATTAGTTAAATCCCGGGCACTCCAGTTAGGAATATCTCTGGCCTGTAAACGAGCTCTGAGGCGGTCTTTACCCATAAAGCTAGTGTCAAAGTTCAAACGAACCCGATAACCTAATGCAGCTTCAGTTCTATCGTTTTCACTTTGTGGTTCACCACGAGCTTCTGCTCGTTCTCCCCAAGTATCAGTCACCCAAAATAGAACTTCACCATTGAGCTTAGTAGTTGTAGAGAATTGATTCGCTTCAAGTTCTGCTGTTCTAGCTTCAAGGGCATCAACACGACCACGCAACTCTGCTAATTCTACAGCAAACTCTTCTTGAAGTCGTTGTAAAACAGCCAAATCATCACGAGTTACTAAATCTGCAGTTGCAAGAGCAATTAACTCTGTAACTCTCTCTAAACAGGCATTTAAACCTGCTGCAAACTCATAACGAGTCATTGCCCGATTACCTTTATAAGTACCGTCTGGATAACCAGCAATACAACCGTAACGTTCTACTAGAGATTGCAAAGCTTGGAAAGCCCAATCAGTAGGTCGTACATCTGATAACTGAGATACAGATGTTACTTGTCCCATTGGGTCTGCTTGCTCTAATTCAGCTCCTGGAGTTTTGAGGGAAGGGTCTTGAAGTTTTTGCAACCGACTATCTCCTGATACTACGTCTTCTGAAGTAGTATTATTTTGTGGCTCTGCAGGTAACTGAGTAGTTGTATTGGTATTGATATTTTGAGCATTAGCCAGTTGTTCTACAGAAACCTGATTAGCTAAAGCCGAATTAGCTATTAATAATGCAGCTGCACTGAACGCACCTGGAGTTTGCTTAAGAACGTTCAGGATTATTTTAGTCATATTGATTTTTCCTCACACCTTTTAGTTAAACTAGGAAACTATTGTTCCGTTCCCAGAAATCTACAAAAATCAATAAAATTTTAAATTATCTGATTGATTGTCTATCTCTGTTCTTGCTTTAACCGGAACTGCATGGCAGCAGAAATCTTATAGGCTGCCTGACTGCCATTACTAGATTCAAGCTAGGGTTTGCACTCAGACAACAGTTAGAGCAAGTGAATAATAGTGCAACTATCCTCCAAAGTTTTGGTTAGATAATTTAGATATATTAGAATACAATTTTTATATGACACGTTAGCACCTCTTCTACCATAGTGCAAGTATCTTGAGGATTTTAATTTTTAATACAACTTGAGAGAACAATAAAAAATTCACCAGAATAATACTCCTTAGCTTTTATATTAGCTAATCAACACTGCTAGAGCCTAGCTAAGGGTTATTTATAGAAGCGTTCATTAGGAATTTATTGACTATACCAATTTCGATATTCTAAGTGCTAACATTTGTTAAAAATGTGTGGTTAAATTAAAGTTTGTATACTGGAGACTATCTCCTAATATTTACCAAAAAATTTTTAAAACTCTTTAACTTATATCTCCTTGTATGTAGGCGGAAATAAAATATCTTAATTGGCAATACCCAGGCGGTTGAGTTAGTTATCAGGAAGTCGGCCACAAGTTTGGTCTGATCCCAGCAACCCTAACTATTGTGTTTGTAAGATTCTAGCATGTAGCTAGCAGCAATAAAATTTTCAACTATCAACCTTCCAATTCTCTTTCGTACTAAAGGCAATATCCATTGGCATTTAACCGACACTCCTTTTCAGGAGAATGGGGGTATAAATACCAATGTTTTGATAATGAAGGAATTGTTGATGGTTGACTGCTATTTAATTTTCGATTCCTTTTTGCCAAAAATCTAGAATCTGAATTGAGTTCTTATTGTACCAACCCAGAGAGTTTCATTATCCTCAATGTGATTAGGGTTAGTAATCACAAATACACCAGGAGTAATGGCAATATTGTCATTCATTTGGAAGCGATAAAGTACCTCAACGTGAATAGAAGTATCATCGTCTTTCAGAGAATCATCATCACCACCATCAGTAATAATTGGTGGTACACCAATGATAATACCTCCTAAGCTACCTTCTTTGAGTAGGTCTGGGAAAGCTAAAGTCAAAGCACCATTAACAATAGTGATATCATCTGTATCATTGTTATCTTCAGGACGGGCAAAAGAGGCACCAAACCAACCACCTATTTGGAAACCTTCAGTAATTAACCACTGGGCTTCAAAGTTGATATTATCTGCACTAGTCCGTATACCCTTAAAAGGATCTTTGGCTTTAAAGCTACCTGTACTTCCAGTTAAGTTCACATCTCCTTTAGGATGGAAGCCACGCACATAACCTGCTTGAAAAACTATCCTATCATTTGGCTCAAAGGTAACTTGGCCAAATCCACTGAAGCCACCATTAAAAATACCTTTACCTTCTTGAGGGTCTTCTGGATCTGGTGCAGCATAACCAACTGTCAACTTAATTGCGTCGTTGAAGGCATAAGCAAATTTAACACCAGCATCAGCTGGAGCACGATAAAAAGTAGGGTTAAATCGCCCAAATCTTGAAATAGAACCAGAACCACTACTATCTAAAGGTGTAATGGGTCCCATGAAGTCGTCCAGACCATAACCATTAGCTGCTAGTTCTATTTGACCTCTACCATTTAGTAAAGGAAAACGATAGGCCAATTTATTGAGAACAAAATCGTCATCAAAATCATCGTCAGTACCTAGACGAGTCATCATAGTGTTCGTCAAATCTCGACTGTCGTATTTTGGAACGTTACGAGCTTGTAAACGAGTTCTCAAGCGGTCTTTCCCAGTAAAACTACTATCAAAGATTAAACGAACTCGATAAGCAAAGGTTGTCTCAGTTTTGTCCTCCTCACTCTTTTTTGTCCCACGACCGGCGGCTCTTTCTCCCCAGGTATCACTTAACCAGAACAATACCTCACCGTTTAATTTTGTTGTAGTAGAGAATTGATTGGCCTCTAATTCTGATGTTCTGGCCTCCAAAGAATCAACTCGTCCCCGCAAAGCAGCTAGTTCTGCGCTGAACTCTTCTTGTAGTCTTTGTAAAACTGCCAAGTCTTCTCTAGTTACTAGGTCTGAAGTTGCAGCAGCAATTAATTCTGTGACTCTATCCAAGCAGGCATTTAAACCGGCTGCAAACTCAAAGCGAGTCATCGCTCGATTTCCTTTATAAGTACCGTCAGGATAACCTGCTATACAACCATAACGCTCTACCAAGGATTGTAGAGCTTGGAAAGCCCAGTCAGTAGGTCGTACATCTGATAACTGAGTTACAGATGTTACCTGGTCCATGTACTCGCCATTTTCTAAGTCTGAAACCCCTACTGGTGTAAGTGAAGGGTCATCCATTGGCATTAACCGAGTATCAAAATTTTGAGCAATTTCAATGCTGCCTTGGGTTAAGTTCTGATTTACAGGACTTTCATCAGTTCCTAAATTTTGTAGAGGAGTCTCAGCAGCGATTGCTGAGCCTGCCATCAATAATGCTATACTAAAAACACTAGGACTGTGCTTAAAAGTATTCCATATAAGTTTTATCATATTTTTACCAATCCTCACACCGATTTAGCATCACTCAGGTAGTAACTAACTAGAATTTGGTTAACATAATCTTAGTAACACTTTCTTTCTTGTCACCTTATTCATTCATTTGGGTTACGACTTTAGATTGATCGTTTAACCTTATGATGCAATATAGGTGCCTGAATAAATCTAGACTTAAATTAGTCTACTTTTGAGGAATAATTAAGACTACATTTACTTCTTTGCTCTACAAAAAAATACAAACAGATCTGGGATTTATTTGAAATATTTTTTTTGAGCTTCTAAGTTTTAAGTTACTTATTGCCAAAGTAGTTTAAAAGTCTTAGAGAATGGTTCAATGGTTAAGCTATGCTGTAATTTGAATTTCCCCCAAATGAAAGTCAAAAGTTAGAATTTCAGATGCCAACATATCTATCATTGTTCCCTTCTCTCTATCATAGTTTTGTTAATTTGTCTATATACTATATTTCTTAATGATGAGTTTAGGATTTCATCTTAGAAATTAGATTTTACCTGATTAGAAAAAGTTGTACTCTCGTGCAAAATTTTACACCTAATCTGATAATTTGCAACCTAAATTTTCATAATTTTTTCGGAAAAAAAATCCAAAAACGAATATAGGATAAGGATATTAGAAAAAAATGGTAGTTGAATATGAAATTCAAATAAATTAGCAAATTAGAAAATAACTTTATCTAACCACCAAATTTTTACTACTTAATTGTTTTTCAGTTTTTTATTTTTTCATGTAATCCTTGTTGAATCTAAGCGACGAATAGCAACTACTGAAGGTTTCGGAGGGTGGTTAATTTTTTTTTCAGGCCAGTTAGAACCCATGGGGACTATACGATTTTGCATAAAATCTGAACCATCTATGGTTTTCATGGCCAACCGACGAGTTTCTGAGGCCATGTTTTGACGGATGCCGTTATATTCTCCTGGATGTTGAATGGCCAAAAATAAAGTTTCTCCATCTTTGGTAAAGAAAGGCCCAGAAGTTTCTGATTCTGTTGGTCCAATGCCAAATAAGTATGCTTGACCAGCATTAGAGCCAGAGGTGGGAATATACCAGATTGAATTATTACCGAATAAACCACAAAGACTTGCCTGGTTAATTGGTTTGCCATCTTTGTCTATTCGATTCTCAGGCACTATTTGATTATGCTTATTGGTACTAATATCTGTGACCATCCAGAGATTACCCTGATCGTCAAACTCTAGGTTGTCAGGATTAGAAAATCCTAGTCCACCAAATGTTGGTTCTCCTCCTGTGGCAAACATTTGCCAACGAAATGTCATAGCATCTGGGCGATCGCTATCTTCAACTAAACGCATAATCCAGCCATATTCATAAGCTTCACCATCTGGACCTTTAAAGATACGTTGATCTGGACTACCATCAGAACTACTAGGATATCCAGAAGTAAAAGCAATAAATAGACTGCCGTCTTTGGCCACTATAGTATCTTCGGGACGGGCAGTACAAGTAACCCCAGCAGCATTCCCAGCTAAATGGGCATCTATCAGAATTGCTCCTTGTTTTGCTTCGGGGTCTCCTTGGTATAAGTCCCCCAAAGTTTGATATTTTTGTTTAAAAGCTTCTATATCTCTATCTTTTGTTACTTTGAAGCTACCACCATCAGGTCTTTGGGGTAGATTAATCATATTGTTCACATGGACACTTGGTAAATCTGGATTAACGGGGGTATCCTCTTTTAAGGGAATCCAACTACCTGTACCGTTAGAATTAAATTTTGCACCATATAACATTCCATTTGTCAATAGTTGGGAGTTGGATTTGTCTGTGGGGTCTTTGACAATGTCTTTACTGACAAATTTATAGAGATGACCGCTACGGCGATCGCATCCTGAATAAAAAGCTAAAGGTTGGTTTGCTTGTGCCCTAATACCGACTGCTTCATGACGATAACGGCCCAACCAAGTATGTTTTGTCCCATAATCATCGGGTAAGGCTGGATCTACTTCTACCATCCAACCATATTTATTACCAGCTAAACCAAAGGCACTGCCCAGACCAACTACTCCTTGTTCACCAATAAAGAGAGACTTGTCTTGGGTAGGGTCAATAGAAGTACCATCAGAATAAACTGCTTCAATTACATACTTTTGAAAATTTTCTTCGGCACTAAAGACTGTTCCCCAAGGTGTAGTACCACCTGCACAGTTGGCAAAACTACCAATGATGCGATCGCCTAATTTATCATCATAACCTTTGCCTTTTTTCTTAAATACTGCTACTGCTGGGCCTGTTGATTTTAAATAGTGTCCATCTTCTAATCCTGAAATACCTGTTATTCGGCGGTCAAATTTTGAGTTTGTTCTTACCCATTGGCCATCAGGTTGGCGACGAATGGAAATAACGCCTATTCCCATATCGATCATTGCTTCCTTAGCAATTGTAGTTATTTGTTTTTTTAGAGGGCTTTTATTTAGTAATTCTTGAGAGTTAATATTGGATTTTACTGCTTCCTGAAATTCTGATGCTATCTCTAAAAATGGCAAAGATTTACCAATAATTTTTTGATAACTTGTTACCCAAGGTAAGGGGCTAATATATTCAAAATTTATGGTTAATAACCCTTCGTTTTCTCCTGTTTCAATATAGGAGAGATAATCATTATTGTAGCCAAAACGAGAATCACCGATTTTGTCTCCCCAAGAAGCTATAATGTCGTAGGTAAAGCCTTTTGGAATGACTAAATCATCTACTACTTCGTATGTAGTATAGTCATCTATTTTGAATTCTTGATTACTGGTTACTAGAGGTATTGGGCTTTGAGGTGGTTGGAAGTTAATATTGTTAGTTGAACTGTTGTTAATTGGATATTTTTTAGCTAGCTTGGCTGAAGGTTCTTGCTGAGAAGAACTCAGGACAATTTTTCCGGCACCTGCTCCAAGGAAGATAAGAAATTCTCTACGTTTAATGTTCATAGACAAAGAAATAAGTTTGACTATTTTTCATGTAGAATTGAAAGTATAGTAATTTTAAAGTATTTGTGCTTTTTTCCTGCAAAAATTATTCTTTAAATTAATTTCTTGTGTGATATTGGAGTTGTTGGAGATGGGGATATAGCCCCAAAAATGGCTAAAACCCAAAACAAGTTCAGGTTTAAGTGTGCTTTTGAGTATTAAAATAATTAAAGGCTTATATTAGTATACTTTTGAGAATTTTCAATTTTCCAACGTCGCACAATTCTATTATTGACAGCTTAGATATAATATATAAATTTCTTAAATGATATTAGAGAAAGTATCATAATTCAATTAAGGTCGAGGAGCCTTCTGAGGACCTTACTTTCTCCAAAGTGTAAGTATTTAACTGGACATGATATAAGAGGATAAGAGTATAGTTAACTTTTTTGGTTCTTTGACTTGAAACGTCCTAGCTCAAAGGCTCTTTTGTGGGTGTGCTTCGTTTTGCGCCCAGTGACTCGCTTGCGCCACATCTTAAAGCTTGAGATACTCATAGAGCGTCGCATTAATACAATGACTTGTTTCTCCTCGAGACCAAACTGAGTTTTGATGGCCTCGAAGGGTGTTCGATCTTCCCAAGCCATTTCAACGATACGATCAATATTTTGGTTGTCTAAGTCAGGGATTTTCATTTGGGTTTAAAGAGGACTTGCTTTCATCATTTATCTCATAATATGACAAAATATTGATTTTTGTAAATATTTACTATGGTAGTTTTAAAACTATTCATTAGTTTTTTAGGCTCTACTTTGTTTGGCTCATATTATTTTCGGTTGAGTAGTTCTAATGAAAGGTTGTGGTAAAGCTTGAGGAATTATGGAAATAAAAGTCAAGAGTCAAAATTAAAAGGTCAGATTTGATCGGTTTAAAAGTTAAAAGTAATTTCTGATATCAGATCAAATCTGCTTAATTTGGTGAAATGGCCGAAAAAAGTTTCATCTTCAGCAAGGATGCAAATATTCCTAAATTCTCTTTTCTCCTAATTCCGGTTTTCTTAATATCATGTCCGGGTAATGACAAAAAACTAAGGACCGTAATGACCAATTCTATCCTGTTACCTCATGGTGAGCGCCTCCTGCTAAAAGACTCTAAAGTGTAAACGTTCAACCGGACATGATATTACCTGCTCAGTGTCGGGAAGATTATTTGCCCAAAATGCTAAATTTTTAAACTGTAAATTTTTTGTGTTTCTAAATGTTCCATAGCTGTGGATAATTCAGTAATTTCTAAGGTCTGACGTTCTAGTTTTATCTGTAAGGCGATCATAGGATCTAAACCAGAAGCAATGATAAATTCTAATTTTAACATATTCTGCCATTGGGCTATTTCTGTTAAGACTTTAGCGATCGCTACCAAATAAGGATTATTTGATTCTTGATACCATTTAGATGTAGTTAATGTTGCTTGTTCTAAACCAAAATTAACGATTAAAGGAGCTTGGGCAAAGACTGCAGTTGCTACTGGCCTTGTTTCTTCCTGCAACAGAAAATCATATTCTTTGATCAAACTGCGTAGTTTTTCTAAATATTGATACCGCTGTTGAGCTAAAGACTTCATATTTATATGATCAGAATTATCGAAAGTTTCTTCTTCGATTTTTTGATTATTCCAATTAATAGCAATTGTTACTAAATAACTCCGTAACAAAATATGACCTAATTTTTGAGCCTTAGTGGCTAGATAAGCAGAATTATAATCTGTCGTTTCAATTAACAAAGGTACTCGATCTACTATTTCAATACCATAACCATGTAAACCTGCTATTTTACGGGGGTTATTTGTAATTAAACGCATTTTATTGACCCCTAGATCATGTAATATTTGGGCTCCTACACCATAGTTGCGTAAATCTGCTGGAAAGCCTAGTCTTTCATTAGCTTCCACAGTATCTAATCCTATGTCTTGCAATGAATAGGCTTTAAGTTTATTAACTAACCCTATCCCTCTGCCCTCCTGTCGTAAATAAACAACGACTCCTGCACCTGCATGTTCAATCATTTTCATTGCTGCTTGTAATTGCATTCTACAGTCACAACGCAGAGAACCAAAAGCATCTCCAGTTAAGCACTCAGAGTGGACCCGCACCATTATATCTCTTTGGGAAAATTCTGCTGGGTTGCCTTTAACAATAGCTATATGTTCTAAATTATTTTGAGTATCGCGGTAAGCATAAATTTGGAAGTTACCGAATTGAGAGGGTAATTTAGCAACAGCTTCTCGGAAGACAAAGCGATCGTGTTTGATGCGATAACTGATGATGTCGGCAATACTAATGAGTTTGAGGTTATGAGTTTGGGCATATTCTACTAGTTGAGGTAATCTTGCCATGGAACCATCTGGGTTTTGAATTTCACAAATAACTCCGGCTGGATATAAACCTGATAGTCTAGCTAAGTCAATGGAAGCTTCTGTATGACCTGCTCTTTTTAAGACTCCTCCTTCTTTGGCTCGAATGGGGAATACATGACCGGGGCGACGTAAATCTTCTGGTTTGGTGTTAGAATTAATAACAGCTTGGATAGTTCGGGCTCGGTCTTCTGCTGAGATACCTGTGGAGACTCCCAATTCTGGGGAGGCATCAATACTAACGGTGAAAGCGGTTTGGTTACTGTCAGTATTGTTGGTAACCATCAGTGGAACTTCTAGTTGGTCGAGGCGATCGCCTGTCAATGCGAGACAAATTAGACCTCTGGCTTTTACTGCCATAAAGTTAATCATGTTTGGAGTAGCAAATTGAGCTGCACAAATAACATCTCCTTCGTTTTCTCGATGTTCGTCATCAACTACTACGACGCACTTACCTGCTTTAATGTCTGCTAGGGCAGTATCAATGGGGTCAAATTTAAATTTTTGGTTTTGTTGTTTGTTCACAGGTAGATTCCTAGATTTTGTGATTTTTGTTAAAATATGCTTAATGCTTAAGAATATACAAAGATTATAACCTTTGATGGGAGTTAACCCCCAAGGGTGAAGGTAAAGTATTATCTTTATACTAGTTTAATAAATGTTTGTTAAAGTTTCTTGAGTTGGAAGTCTACTTCTAGTTATGATGGTGGAGGGGAAGTGGACGAGTGGGTCGGAAGGTTGTATGGAAGCTCTGTAGAAGATTTATAAAGTTAATGCTTTTTTGTGCTAATGAGCAAATTAGTACAAAAGTTTTTCGGCCAGTATTTATTTCTGAATAATTGAAGTTTCACTTAGGTTAAGTATCTTTTTTTATTTTTGAGATTATATCATGTCTGGTTAAATATTTACACTTGGGAGGATTTTGGTTTTCAGCAGGAACTAGGAGGATAGAGTTGGCTCTTGGGGTCGTTAGTTTTTTGAGTAATGATTGTTTTGGGATGATGTCTATATTAGATTTAGGTTTAAAGTAAGTTTTGAAGGTTTCAAGTCTTTGAATTTACGGTAATTGAAAAAAGTTATTTCAGGTTTAACAGGTTGAAATTATTTGTATTTTTTTTGCATAGACGGCATTGTTACCCCCCTTAGCGCCACTAGGGGAAAGTTAAAATTAAAAGTTATTGATTAAGATTTTATTGGTTCAAAGTGTTGAGATTATGGTGATTTAATGAATTATTTTTATATCTTAACATTTTAACATTATTTGTGACATATTTAAGCTAGATTTGTACAATAATAATGACTAAGTTAGAGTATAATATAAACAATTAAAGATCTGATTTACAAAAACTTTAATTTATATTAGTTGATTCAGTTTTATGTTAAAAAATTTGTCAAATAAAACGGAGAAAAATGATATGAAAGGTCGAGCTTTTACTGAACAAGAAAGTCAAGTACTTGCAGATATTATTATAAATCGCCGCACAGAGTTTGGGAAAAATTTTATTAGTAAAGAAATTCCTGATTCAATAGTTGAACGGTTGTTATCTGCTGCTTTACACGCTCCTTCTGTAGGTTTTTCTCAACCCTGGGAATTTATAATTATTCGTGATCCATTAATTAAGGCTAAGGTTAAAGATTCTTTTATTAAGGAGAATGAAAAGGCTAAAAAAATATTTAAAGATAGACCTTTCTATAATCAGCTTCAGTTGGAAGGAATTACTGCGGCTCCTGTTAATATTGCTGTTTTCTATAAACCTTCACCTAATTCTGTTGTTGGTCAAACTAGTCAAGAGAAGTTTGGACCCTACAGTGTTTGTCTGGCAATTCAAAATTTGTGGTTGATGGCTAGGGCGGAGAATTTAGGTTTGGGTTGGGTGAGTATTTTAGATGAAAAAGAGGTGAAAATGATTCTGAATGCTCCTCTGGAAAATGAGTTAATAGCTTATTTATGTATAGGCTATGTTACAGAGTTTACAGAGCGTCCTTTACTGGAAATTACTAACTGGGAAAAGCGTAAACTCAAGGAGTCGATTATTTATTATGATGGTTATCAGAACTAAAAATAATTGATTTAATGAGTAGCTAAGTATAAGTAAGGGTTAAAGTCAAAATAATTGGAAAAAATCTACAACTAATTTATCAACAGGTTTTTACCTTTTTTGATTTTTTATTCTTTAGGGAGGTTCCATGGAGGGTCAGTTTAAGGTTTTGGTTATGGCGATGTTGTTGATCAATTTGAAAAGGCTGTAATTATACTAGGGGTGTAGAGATAGTTACGGTCTTTTGTAGCTATGTCAAATAATTTCCTGAAGTGACTTTTCTCTCAAAGTTTTTAATTTTTCAAGTCTAATTTTTTAGTTTTTACTTTTTACTTTTTACTTAATTTATTCTCCTTTTCCGACAACACAAAAACCAGCCCAAAAATAAGGTGAGTTATATGGTTTACAATTGGCTCCTTCTAGATTTTCCATTTTAGTAAATGTTTTTTCTAATTCTTCTTGCCAATGAATTTTTATTTTTAGAGGGGACTTTCTGACCCACTCTTTTAATTCTTGCACCTTTATATCTCTTAACCAGTTTTGGGCTGTTTTTAAGGCTATTATTATATTATCATATTTTTTTAATTCTTGATATAATCTTAACATTAATAACGCTGTTGCATCAACTCTCACACTCCAAAGACTGGCAATAATATTTGTACTTCCTGCTAGGAGAAAACCGCTGGGTAAACCTACATATTCTTGATTGAAGATATCTGTTAATCCTGTTTCGCAAGCGGCTAGGGTTACTAGGCGACATTTGCTTAAATTTAGGTTTTGAATAATATCTCCTAATGTGAGTTTTTCATCGGCTAATATTAATCCTGAATCTAGGGGATAAGTAGGGTTAAATACTCCATGACAGAAGAATAATATGGAGTTAGCAAGGGATAATTTGGGATGGTTAATTAATGCTGATTTTGTGGCTTGATTTTCTTGGATTATTTCCACATTATTAAATTGTTTTTTGATTATTGAAATAATGCCTAAGTGGGGTGAATTTTCGGTGTCGTTGAGGTTTTGAATGGCAAATAAACTCTGAAATTCTTGGTTTTTTCGTTCTCTAACTTTTTGCAATATTTGGCAGCTTGGAGCATAGCTTACTCCCTGGTTAAAATAATCCTGGAGATATTTTTTTTCTGGGTTTTCTTGACTATTTTCTGGGTTATTAATGGGTAAGATATGAAGGGGGAGAAAATGTAGGAAGGAATGGGGAATTAAGGTGAGTCTTTGACATTCACTTTCGAGGATGGGTTGGAGTATTTCTTTTATATGTAAAATTTCTCCTAGTTTTTCTAGGCGAGTTGTTATTTTTGTCTCCCATTCTTGTTGTAATTTTTTGGCTTTTTCCTGATTTTCTAGCTCTGCTTCCTGAAGTTCATAATATTTTTCTAGATATTCTTTTACCCACTCCTCTAAATTTTTACTGTCGTCTTCGGTAGACTGCCACATAAATAATTCTGATGTTGCTGTTGAGGTTGGGGGAACTAGGATAAATGCTAGGAATTTTTCTCCCATAATATACCACTCAATAATTGCTGTCTGCTGTTCTGTGGCAAGTTGCTGAATTTCTCTAAAAGCTATTGGTTGCACTTCCTGGGTCAGGCGGAAGGTGGGGTCGTATTCCTGAATTTGATTGAATGTTTTTTCTAACTGCTGTCTGAGTTTCTGTAATTCTTCGTTTAGCTGTTTCTCAGATTTTTCTAATGATGTTTTTTCCTCTGTGTTTTGCTGTGATAGTTGTTTTCTGACTTTCTCTAGTTCTCCTTTGTTGACGCGAATTTCTTTTTGTTGTTGTTGAAGTTGTTGGGTTATTTCTGGGGGTACATTATCTTGAGGAACTAAGTCGCGGTTGGTGAGGAGTTGGACTAGGTTTCGGGCTTGACTGCGCTCGGCTATTTCTAGTGCTTGTTCTAACTTTTTTAGGTGTATGTATGCTTGGATGGCTTTGTTATAGATATTGATGTTTTCTTTGAGTATTTCCTGGCGGCGATCGTCGGTGGTTGCCCAACTGCGGCTGAGTTCCACTGCGGTTATGGCTTTTTTATAGTTGTCGGCGGCGAGTTGCCAGTTTTGGTTGTCGAAATATAGGTTGCCTAGGTTGCGGGTGGTTCCGAGATGTTTGATGGGGTCTGCTTCTAGGGTGTACACCAGCAAAGCTTGTTCGTATGCAGCAATGGCGGCTTCAATATTTTCGGCTTTGTCTCCCCTTATTCTGTCACTGTAGGCATTGCCGAGATTATTTTGAGTTCCTGCCCAGTCCATGGGGAAGTCAGTTTGGGTGCGCACCAGCAAAGCTTGTTGGTATGCAGCAATGGCAGCTTCAATATTTTCCGCTTTGTCTCCCCTTATTCTGTCACTGTAGGCATTGCCGAGATTATTTTGAGTCATTGCCCAGTCCATGGGGAAGTCAGTTTGGGTGCGCACCAGCAAAGCTTGTTGGTATGCAGCAATGGCGGCTTCAATATTTTCGGCTTTGTCTCCCCTTATTCTGTCACTGTAGGCATTGCCGAGATTATTTTGAGTTCTTGCCCAGTCCATGGGGAAGTCAGTTTGGGTGCGCACCAGCAAAGCTTGTTCGTATGCAGCAATGGCAGCTTCAATATTTTCGGCTTTGTCTCCCCTTATTCTGTCTCTGTAGGCAGCGCCGAGATTATTTTGAATTGTTGCCCAGTTGATGGGGAAGTCTGTTTGGGTGCGCACCAGCAAAGCTTGTTGGTATGCAGCAATGGCAGCTTCAATATTTTCGGCTTTGTCTCCCCTTATTCTGTCACTGTAGGCAATGCCGAGATTATTTTGAGTTCTTGCCCAGTTGATGGGGAAGTCTGTTTGGGTGTACACCAGCAAAGCTTGTTGGCATGCAGCAATGGCGGCTTCAATATTTTCGGCTTTGTCTCCCCTTATTCTGTCTCTGTAGGCAGCGCCGAGATTATTTTGAGTTGCTGCCCAGTTGATGGGGAAGTCAGTTTGGGTGCGCACCAGCAAAGCTTGTTGGCATGCAGCAATGGCAGCTTCAATATTTTCGGCTTTGTCTCCCCTTATTCTGTTACTGTAGGCAATGCCGAGATTATTTTGAGTTCTTGCCCATTCCATGGGGAAGTCAGTTTGGGTGTACACCAGCAAAGCTTGTTGGAATGCAGCAATGGCAGCTTCAATATTTTCGGCTTTGTCTCCCCTTATTCTGTTACTGTAGGCAATGCCGAGATTATTTTGAGTTCTTGCCCAGTCCATGGGGAAGTCAGTTTGGGTGTACACCAGCAAAGCTTGTTCGTATGCAGCAATGGCAGCTTCAATATTTTCGGCTTTGTTTCCCCTTATTCTGTCACTGTAGGCATTGCCGAGATTATTTTGAGTCATTGCCCAGTCCATGGGGAAGTCAGTTTGGGTGTACACCAGCAAAGCTTGTTGGTATGCAGCAATGGCAGCTTCAATATTTTCGGCTTTGTCTCCCCTTATTCTGTCACTGTAGGCAGCGCCGAGATTATTTTGAGTCATTGCCCAAATTTCCCGGTGACTCTTATATGTAAAAACTTTTAGCACTACTTCATAACCTGCAATGCTAATTTCCATGTTGTTTGCTTTGCTGCCCAGAGGAAATTGCTTAATGTAGACACTGAAATAAATAATATCTATAG
Organism: Trichodesmium erythraeum IMS101; assembly: GCF_000014265.1. NCBI lineage: Bacteria > Bacillati > Cyanobacteriota > Cyanophyceae > Oscillatoriales > Microcoleaceae > Trichodesmium > Trichodesmium erythraeum. The sequence continues at coordinate 6,875,429 of NC_008312.1, read as the reverse complement.
CAATGCTTTTTGCTACACCCGCCTCCACTTCAGAAAATTTAGCAGTTGCCCAGTTTCGCAATATATCAGCAAAGTTATCATCAAGTTTATCTAAGTTTTCTTGTAGGAGTGGGTAGACAACTTTCGGGTCACCTTTGCTTTCTGCAGTTGCCAGCAACACCTCCCTCCAGAAATTCAAATATTCTGCCGATGAGTAATGAGTTGAGGGAGAAAATTCTGAAGTTTCTAGTAACTCTACAAGCTGACTCCTGAGATGACGTAAAAAATTAGCAGCGTTTTGAGCATTTTCGTCATCGTTTTCTGCCAGTTGTTGTGCGTAAAGTTCCATTATTTCCAGTAACCCTTCATCTACCAAGTCTAGGTTTGTTTCGAGGATTTTTGCTTTCTCACCGCTGGGGGAAGTTAGCAGTTGGTTAACGAGGTTGGTGTATGCTTCTATGCGTTTGTTGTCCACTTTTAGTTATTAGTTGGTTGATATCTTTTGTTAGGTATTAGGTTTTAGGTAGCAGGTTTTAGATGTTAGATTTTAGGTAGCAGGTTTTAGGTTATACATAGTCTACATGGTCTAATTTTTTGGATAATCACACTACATAATACCATAACAGCCAAACATCATTTTACCCAAACCAGCCGTATCTTTTTTTCTGGCTAGATAAAAAACTGACAGCAAAAATTAATAGCCTCTTCCGATAACCTGAGCATTAGAAATAATGTAGGAACGCCGCATACAACTTTCCTACTCTCAATATCTTCTTAAGACATTAATCTAAGTATGCAATTAATAGCTAAATAAATTATTTATTTTGGCTCATCAAAAACCTCAAAATATGCCAATTGAAAACCACAATTATCCTTGCCAAATTTTCAGTAAACTTATCATTATCCTTTATCCTTTATTCTGCTTAGGCTTACCCTTTTATCCACATATTTATTATCATATAATGACTCAGAGTATTTGCTTTCGGAATGCCATGGAAACATGTTTAAGAGCATTCATGGCCATTTAGAGACCAAAACTCAAAATATCCCCTTAAATAAATCATACAAAAAATTATGTCTGTGTCCTTACCCCAAGGTTTTCCTCAACCCACCGAGGTAAACATCATCGAAGTTAAAGAATATCCCCAATACCGCGGCATTACCTATACCCATACAGGTGATTCCCGGATGGCAACTAGAGTCGCTTTTGACCCGCTATATCAACATATCAGCACTAATCAAATTGCGATGACAACACCTGTAGAAGCTCGTTATATTAAAGAAAATCAAAAAACAGAAGTATCCTTTCTTTATTCCACCCCAGAGCTAACCCCCCAAAAAATTGATTCTCAGGTGGCGGTGAGAGATACTTCACCAATGACAGTTGTGAGTATTGGGGTGCAAGGTGCTTACAGTTGGGAGAGCTACGAACAAAATTTGCAAAAGTTAAAACATTGGTTGACACAGCACCCAGAATATGAAGTTGTGAGCGCCCCGAGACGTTTGTTGTATAACTCGCCAATGACACCGGAAGACTTGAAACGGAGTGAAGTGCAAATTGCCATCAGCTTAAAGTCATAATTTAATATCCTCTTTTAGGTCAAGTAGGGTATATTCTAAACACTGCAAATTATTAAGTATATTAGGTACAGATAACGTCAGATCCGACTTAATATTTATAATTAAAATTTGTAGTCAGGCAAAAGTCCTAACAAGACTTACCAAAATATGACTATCTGTAGGGGGGAAGATCCGCGAGTACTCGGCAATATATTTGCGTAGCATTTCCGAGGAAAACACCCCTACTAGATATGGTGGAGTTATGAGTAACTTCCTGCCTTGATAGATATTTCCAGGGCTAAAGCTCCACTACAAACCAGACACTTTTGATCACTAATGTTCCCGAAATAATTAAAAGTATTCTGCATTCAAATTATTGAATTCCCTCATCTGGAAAGTCAGGAGCTTCCCTGTTGAATAGTGTGTAGCGCCATGTTATTTCCCCATAGGTTCTAGTCGAATTAATTGCCCGTTTCGGTCATCGGTGAGAACATACAACAGTCCATCAGGTCCCTGTCGGACATCCCGCACTCTCTGACCTATGGGAATAGAATTTTGAGCGATAACATTACCCCCAGGGTCAAGCTGAATGCGACGAATATCTTGGGAGACTAACCCACCTGCAAACAAATTGCCTCGCCACTGGGGAAAGCGATCGCCGTTATAAAAAGCCAAACCAGAGGGAGCTATAGAAGGAGTCCAGATCACTTTCGGGTCTACCAGACCAGGGCGAGATGTTTCTGGAGAGATGAGCCCTCCAGAATATTCACGACTGTGAGTAACTACAGGCCAACCATAGTTTTCTCCCCTCTCAATTAAATTCAGTTCATCACCACCCCTGGAACCATGTTCAGTAGCCCAGACTCTATTTTTTGTGGGGTCTAAGGTGATACCCTGAATATTCCGATGCCCATAACTCCAGAGAGCAGGTTTAGCATCTGTAGAGGTAGCAAAAGGGTTATTTGAAGGTATAGATCCATCGTCATTCAACCTGATCACTTTGCCAAAATGACTATTGCGGTTTTGAGCCTGTTGCCGAATAAATTCACCATTGAACTCAATAGGTGGGTTGCCGCCATCACCAATACTTGCTACTAGAGTTCCATCAGGCAACCAAATAATGCGTGAACCAAAATGTTGTGCCCCTGGTTTCGTCTGGGAAACCTCAAAGATGACTTTTAGATCCCCCAAGGTATTATTCTCTAGTCGAGCGCGGGCGATGCGAGTGCGGTTGTTTGAGCGATCGCCGTGGGAATAGGTTAAATAAATAAAGCGGTTTTCGGCAAAACGCGGGTGAGCAGAGACATCGAGTAAACCACCTTGACCAAAAGCAAAGACTTGGGGAACACCTGAAATAGGAGTTGGCTCTAAAATTCCATCACGAAAAATTCGCAACCGCCCTGGTCTTTCAGTAATTAGTATTTTTCCATCTGGTAACCAGGCAATACTCCAGGGATGTTCTAGGTTTTTTACTAAAGTTATTTTTTGGTAGTCTGAAATAGAGGTCATGTTTTCAGCATCAGAGACCGATGAGTTTATCCTAGACTTGTTTTGAGTCTGAGTAGCAGTAGATGACTCAAGTTTAATTTCGGTCCTACAACTTACAATGCCTAAGAGAGCGATCGCTATTGCAGTGCGAAATAATATTGTACTTTTTTTTATGATCAAGCCATAGAAAATATCAAGTATTTTTTGTTCTGGTTGAGAAAAAAAATTGTATTGAAACATGGTTTATTATAGTCAATTTCATCTAGTTTAGTTATATTGAAAAGCTATTTAAGAAGTGCTACTAAAATTGAGAAGTAGTAAAAATTTAACCTCTTTCCCTGGGGAAAAGAATCTTGTTAATAAACCGTGGTTTATATGGAGTTTCTTGGGAATGTATATTTTCCATTTATGGTGTTGATTTAATTTGAAAAAAACTATATATAGGAATCAGAAAATTAGATAGGTTTTCCCCGACTTGTTCCCTAATTTTTATCCACAATAGAATAGAGATTAATAAGTTGCTCTCCTGATATTATTAAGGTTTAGAGAAAGTGTTTTTTTGATAATATTAAAAACAGTTTCTCTAGCTTTTATTACAAAGAATATTAATATAATAAAATCTAAAAATAGACGCTTTATTTAGAGGGAAAAACCTCTGGCTTCTAATATTTTTAACTGATTTTTTACCTTTTTTTTTGTGTAATACCAAAGAAACCAAACTTATTTTCAATTTCCGACCTAGGAATAAAATTTTTGAGAAATAGTATTATTTATCTGGTTATTGTTATCGCCTTCCCTGGTTAGTATTACTTGAGAAAAAATCCTATATATTGAATAAAATCGGTTAATTAATCAAAAATCACTCCCCACTAATATGAATTACTAAATCTCGCTGATGACCACGTTGGCGATGTTCCCAAACATAAATTCCTTGCCAAGTACCTAATACTAATTTGCCATTATTAATAGGAATTTGTTCAGAAGTATGAGTTAAAACACTACGAATATGAGCCGGCATATCATCAGGTCCTTCTGCACTATGAATATAATAATTGCCTTCTGGCACTAATTTAGAAATAAATTTTTCTAAGTCAAGTAATACATCTGGGTCTGCATTTTCTTGAATTATTAAACTGGCGGAAGTATGGCGTAAAAATAGATTGCATAAACCAGTTTTTACCCCTGACTTAAGTACAGCTTCCTTTACTTTAGAAGTAATTTTAGATAAAGATTTACCAGAAGTATTAACTTGCAGTAATTGTTGATAGTGAGTCATATTATTTTTGGTTAGTAGTATTCTAAAGGTTCAACCATCAGCTATCAGCTATTGCTTTTGAAGCTTGCTCAAAGCCTTATTAATTTAGCTAAATTTAAATGTTACAACAAAAGCCGCATCCTTTGACCTTAAAGGATATTTTTTAAATAAAAATATACTTAAGAATCAGGTTTTTTTACTAGGGACTCAGTTAATAGCTGAATACTTACATAATACCTAAAAATTTTTGCAGATAACTTTTACATATTGTTGCCTTGTTTAAATTAATGTAACTTTAATTAACTGTTTATACATTCTAGTAAGAAAATATAGTTTTATTCTATACCTTTTAAAAATATGGGAATAGGTTTACTATTATTCAGTTTGATATGGTTAACCACTCTAAGATCAATATTTTCTTCCTCAAAAGCTTCTTTAATCATCAAACCTACAATTTTTTGAATCATTAAATGTTTTCCTGGCTTAACTTTTGTCACTATTTCAGCTAATATTTGATGTTCAGAAAACTCTTCTATTCCTTCTATTATTGTTGGTTCAATTATATCTGTTGAATAATCTTCTAGGATTTTATTTCCTACTTTTTCTATAATTTTATGCACTTGACTTATCTTGACTTGATAAGGAATTTTGAGCATGACTACTGCATTACCAAAACTGGGATAATTAACTATATCTTTAACATCACGGTTATGGATAATATGATTTTTGTCTTCATAATTAATACGAGTTGTTCTTAATTCTATGCCCGTTACAACACCATATATACCATTTATCTCTACAAAATCTCCTACTAAGTAATAATTTTCAAACAAAATAAAGAAACCTGCAACTATATCTTCGACGAGACTTTGAGCTCCTATTCCAACTGCAAAACCTATGATTCCTACACCTGCTAAAATAGGAGTCGGGTCAATGCCAATAGTATAAAGAATTACTATGCCTGTACAAAAGTAAATCAGGTATTTAATACAACTTTTAAATAAAGGAAAAAATGTTTTTCTTCTCTGTTGAGATGAGTCATCTGCATCAGTTTGACTGAGGAGTATTTGTGCTAGTAAAAGTTGACCAATTTCTTGAAAAACACGACTCATAAATATAACCCCAATAACTCCTATAAATTTGGTGCCATAAGGAGCTAAATAAGCAATAAAATCAACTTGTTTAAATACTAAAGTAGCTGTAGCAGTATAGATTATATATTCAAAACATCGTTTGGCAAGAGGTATTAATTTTTTTAGGCGTTCGTAGAAACCAAAAATATTTTTTTTCTCGGAATATTTCTTGCTAAAAGCATCAAAAGTATAAATAATTGTAGCATTGGATTTAGTAAATATTAATCCTATAATAATAATTATGTAAATCTTTAAACCTATATACAAATAGTTAATAACTACTTTTGGTAAGAGCATTATTTGAGCTGATATTATCAAATATAACACCCAGATAAGATTATTAAAGTTGCTCTTTAAAAAATCAAATAATTTTTCGATACTGGTGTCACTTGCGTTGATAGATTCAATTTTTTTTATCCGCTCTTTTAACCCGGTTATAAATTTGTTTATGTATGGAATACTCCATTTAGTTATAATTAGTATGCCTAAGACTTTTAGGATTCTAATTCCTATGGCTATAAGATAATTCCAAGAAATATTTTTAATTAAAGAAGTTTGGTATTCGATTAAATTTTCTCTTTGATAAAAAAGCAGCCATCCATTAACTCCGACTACTAATAAGCATGAGATTAAGCAACTTATAGTTAAAAAAGTTAGAATATTTTTGTATATAATTTCAACGTTTTTTTTATTTGTTTTGATAGATGATACTTTGATTAATTGTTTATATGCTTTGCCGAAAAAAAATCTAATTACCAAAAAGATTAATATGATGGCTCCGACTTCAGCTACAGTTAAAATGATACTGTTTAGATCAATTTGAATTAAGTTATTCAGGTTAATTTCAGGTATCATAATTGTTTTCCTCCAATAGATTTTCAAGTAATATCAATTCCTCAAAATTTAAGTCATTAATTTATAATTAAGTAAGAATAATGTTTTTTGTTATTCTAGCTATTAAGGGTTAAGTTACTTATTCCTAAGAAACCTACTCCCTATCGACTTTGTACCTAAACCCCTATTCTCAAATTAAGAAGATATAACAGGAATTTTGAGGTTTAATATTAGAGGCCTAATATAATTAGATGGTTAAACTTAATTATTGTATATAATCTACAATAAATTTAGCGATCGCTTCGCTACCATTTTTATCTAATTTATCAGATTTACGGGGTGCTTGTAGGGGTTGTTTGAGAAATTCCCAATCATCATGAAAAAATTCTGTTGGAGGCAAAATTTGATGATAACTATAATCTTGAATTCCTTCTAATAACAATTTTGACTCGGCAAAACCTTCTCTCATTAATGACACAATAGGTATTTCTAAACGCAAGGCTTCAGCAAAAGTACTATATCCTGGTTTAGAAACTATTCTACCACAAATTGGCATCAAGTCTACAGGTCGAATATTTGGCAAGTTTATCTCTTTTTTTTGAGATTCTTTTCTCACATTTATAAGGTTAAGAATTTCAGGGGTATCATTATCAAATGTAAGAAATTGCCAGTCGGGAAAAGCACCAATATTTTCATAAGGAATCTTATCTAAACCTAAACCTCCAAAGGTCAGTAAAATAGTTTTTTCTTTCTCTGCATGAATATTAAATTTTGCTCTAATTTCTTCGGGTTGATAACGTGGAATTCCCCCAGTTAAACCGACATCAAAAATATTAGGAAAAGCACTCATAGATTCGTGCAATGGGAGTCGAAATAAACGGTTACACTGAGCAAAACATTCACTGATCCAATTAGCAATTTCTATGAACTCACCGCCCCAAGGACGATAAATAAAATCCCAACCAAAATTACTCAACATCCAACATGGAATATCTACACTTTTAGCAATTTTAGCTGCTATGGGCGGGATATCTGCTAATAATAAATTTACTTTATTTTGCTTGATAAAATTTACTTCTCCAGCAATAATTGAATATTCTTTCTTTTTAATTTCTTGCAATTTTTCTAGGGTAGTTTGTTTATCCATAGTTATACTATCTGATTGAATTACTCCTACGTCAAAACTACGGGGACGATAAATAAAATCACCATAAATATAAGATTCTAGTAACCAATAGGGAGCAGTTGTCACCATAATTAATAAAACGTCTGGACACATTTGTTGTACCAAATTCGCTACTGATGATACACGGACCGCATGACCAAAACCATGATTAGTAATGGCAATATATAAAGTTGGTCGAGACATTGATTTTTTTCTACTTATAAATGATTAGGTAGGACTAGGAACTCAAGATTTACTACCTAGGAGCCTATAAAAGCACTTTGAAAAACATGGTAATTTTCTTTGATTTCTCTCCAAAATTTTACCACTTTTTAGGATTATGCTTTAGGGCAATGGGCAATGGGCAAGAGTTTGATAATTTATTTCTAGTTTTTGAGTTTTTACAATTTTTGGCTACATATTAAATAATATTTTCTCGGGATAATTACTAAAAAAAAAGTTTTTGTTTGTAGTCGGCTAAAAGTCATAAGATAGGTATAGATATTTCATTTAATTATAACTATTTCATTTAATTATAACGATTTTTTTATAGTAGGGCTGAAAATATAACTAAGTATAAAGATTTGAGCTGTTAAAACTTTTGAATGAGAAATATTTTGGTTCTCGGGTAAGCTCCTGAACTCAGTGGATATATTTTCATGACTCAATTTTTTTGACAAAACTTATACTGTTTCACCGAGCTTAAAAGTCATAATTTTCAAGGTTAAAAGTAAGATTTTTTGATATCTAAAACTTTGACCCCTTCAGTAATTTCAGGAAACTATTTAATCACCATTCTCATAAATTACTAACTTGAACTCAGCATTTTTTTTCTGTCAGAGTTGGAATTATTCTTGGAGGGGAATTTTCCTGAGTGCTGAATGCTGATAGCTGAATGCTTACTAAGAAATTACCAAAACTTCCCTACAGAAAAACAGGAAATGTACCCACCCCGAACCCCGACCAGATGCTTTTTCTTTCTTCCTGCTTACTGTATCCTTTCTCCTGACCAAATTCTCTCAAGTGTCAGTGTTCAACAGGATATGAGAACAGGGCTAAAACTCAACTACAAATAAAGACTTTTTTTGAATTTGCTGTTCTGGATCTGATCTTATTTTTCAAGTTGATATTTCACTACCCAACGGTGAAATAATTCTACGGCAAATTTTAGGTTTTCCTCCGTTTCGACTATGACATCGTGGCGAAAAAGGGTATCAAGAGCATCATTAATAATTTTTTGCTCTAAACCTGTAACTTCCTGAACCATGGCGCGGCTACAGTTTCCTGAATGGTTGGCTAAAGCTCTGAGAATATTTTGTTGTCCTGGTGCATTTTCCCCGGCTTGCCCCCAAACTCCTGTGAAATAATAGCGCCCTGTTTCAAATAGTTCATTTTCTTCAATAATGGTATTCACGTCGGCAACGGTAAAAATACCTTTTTTGGGTTTTCCTTCCTCGAATACTTGCTTGTTGTAGCGTCTGACAAGTAAAAATCCTAGGAGTTGCACCAGGTAGGCTTGCCCGAATGTTAGGTCGTAAATACGATCCATTGCTTCTGGTTCGTATTCGAGGAGGAAGTCTGGGTCTGGGTTGGCAAGGAGTTGACTGGTTGTGGCTTTGTTCAAAAAACTGACCGGGATGGGTATGAAGCCCGCAAAAAATGGCTGAAAGTAATCTTGTGTCATTTCTTCGAGAGTGTGCAGTCCGGCGAAGGCAAAGGCTATTTTCGGACTCATCTGCACGAAGCTCCGTAATACTGCCATGAAGTTAGGTGGAAGTTGTTCTGCGTTGATTAGGTTTTCAATACTTTCAAATTCATCCAGGGCAATAATTAAGCTTTTGTTGTCTAATTTTTTAATTGCCTGTTTTAAGTAGAGTTCAAAGGTTCGTTGGGGAAGTCTTAGTAGTTCCTCTGTGTCTGGTGAAGGAAGGCTTATATTATCTGAAATTCTATCACTAATGGCTAAAAATACTTCACCCATTCCCAGGGAAATGGCTTCTAAACTTTGGAGGTCGACATAAATAACTTGTGCATCTGCACCGGAAGATTTGGCAATATTCCGTAGAATTGATGTTTTTCCCATGCGACGATGACCGTAGAGCATAACTGACTGTGCTTGAGAACTCATAACCCACAGTTGCTCAAGTTCTCTCATAATATCTTCCCGACCTACAAACAGGTCTCCCTCTACTGGGTCCCCAATGACGTAGGGATTTTTTACGGGTTTAGTAATAGATATATCTCCGACATCTTTAGCAATTTTTTCTAAAGCTTCTTTCCAATTTTGAGCGATATCGACAATTAAATCTTTTTCGGCTTGGGGAAGTGTGTTTGCATTATTTAGGGTTTCTGCTAATTGACCGATAGCTCTGGCAAGGGCAAAGGAACGAGCTGACTTTGAGGTTGCTGTTAAAATAAGTCGGGTATCTTCAACAACACGATGTAAGTCTTTGATAGCTTTCCAGGTGATGGGGCGTAGATGAGGTTCTGGTGGAAAGTTGGGAATTTTTATTTCGGCAATGGTATCAGGAGATGTTGCTGTTTGAAATTGAGTTAGGGTTTGAGCTAGTAGAAACATTTCCTCGCCGTAAAGGATATCCCGTACTTGCTCAAACGCTGCTGTTGCTTTTTTTGGTTCTTTTTCGTAGAGATGCCAGAAACCTGCGGCTGTTGCGTGGGGTGGAGTATCTAAGCGAGTTGGTGCTGACGAGGTGCTTATACTTATAAAAGAAAAAAACCAATTTAATCCTTTAATAAACTCTAATTTTAACTCTTCCACTAAAGATGCAGAGGCAAATTTTACAAGTTTCCAATCATAGGGATGTTCTGCTAGCTGAGAAATTCGATAAATTATCTGTTCTGAGGGAATTTCTGCTAACACCTCATTAATAGCATTAACCACTGGAATAAACTGTAAACTATATTTTAAAAGCTGATCAATGTTTTCTAGACCTAGTTGCCAATCTTTTTTCAACCAAAGTTTTAAGCGAGTTTCTAGCAAGGGTAAAGGAATAGGAGTAACTCTAGGTAGGAGGAAACTACGATTTTGAATTGAGATCGAGTTGAGTGGCACACCAATTAACCAGTTTTCCGGACGCCACATTGCCACGCCGAACGCCACGCCAACCGCCACGCCTAACGCCACGCCAACCGCCACGCCAACCGCCACGCCAACCGCCACGCCGAACGCCACGCCAACCGCCACGCCTAACGCCACGCCTAACGCCACGCCGAACGCCACGCCTCCCGCCACGCCAACCGCCACGCCAACCGCCACGCCGTACGCCACGCCTAACGCCACGCCTCCCGCCACGCCGTACGCCACGCCTAACGCCACGCCAACCGCCACGCCAACCGCCACGCCGAACGCCACGCCTCCCGCCACGCCTAACGCCACGCCGAACGCCACGCCAACCGCCACGCCGAACGCCACGCCTAACGCCACGCCTAACGCCACGACGAACGCCACGCCTTCCGACACGCCGAACGCCACGCCGAACGCCACGCCAACCGCCACGCCTAACGCCACGCCTAACGCCACGTCGGACCAATTAATAGTAAAACCTATTTGCTGCAGCAACATACAAAACAAAAAAGGAACACAAACAATCAAAATTAATCCCTGAAACAATAACCTCAACTGGTTAGGATGCTGCCGCAGAAATTCTAACTGGCTTTCCCAAGTTTTTTGTTCAGCCAAACCTTCTCCCCCCCCATGCTTTTCCACATACCACGGCAACGCCTGGGGAAAGAAAAACACCCAATACAACAACCGCAAATAATCCAAAAGATTCCAAATAGAAAGGGGGCGCTTTAACTGTGGCGCTAGATCCAGACGGGGAACCGAGTCATTATCTTTTTTCATCAATTAATTAGTTGCTGCAGAGTCACACTATCACCTATATTTAGTGTTGTCAGGAAAGCAACCAGCAGATAAATTACCTTCCTCAAAATATAAATTTTTTTATCTTAGTATATCACCAAAACATTATAAAACATAGAAAAATATTCTTACTAATAAGTGTTTAATTAGGGCTTGCTGATTAAACATTAAAGCACAGAAAAACAGAGAATTTACCCATACCTTCAACCTTCTAAAATCCCCACAAGCACATCAACTAAAACCTCCAAATCTCCAGGAACTCTCAAAGAATCAATATTTTGCTGAATTAAACATTGTTTTTTATCCAAAAACCCAAATATCCAAAGTTCTCCCATAGTTACACAACCAAAAATTAAATCCCGTTCCCGTTCCCATTCTGATAATGCAATTAACTCAACAGCTAACTGTCTAAAACCTCCGGTCATATCATCATTTTTAGCCTCAATTACTAACAGTTGAGAATTAGCTTGTAGTAAATAATCAAGATTACTTTTTAATCGTTCATTTATATTCAAAGGATATTCAATTCTGAGGCAACATTGACAATAGCGAGCCACTTGCAAAAGTACCGGAGCAATTAAAACTTCTGGCCGTGCCGCCTCGCTACTCAAACTTACCAAAGGCAAACTTTCCTCTATTCGCCCGCCTAATTCCGGTAAACCCTTCAACTGCCGATGTGATGTAGGCAAAGAAAATTTTGCTCTTTTAAAATTGTAGTTAAACTCAGCCAAAATATCTTCCGTTTCATCAGGCAACTCGACATAAGAACCGAAAGTATAAGACTTATTTTCCTGAAGAATAGAATGCTGGGACATAATTAAGAATTTAGAAATTAGAAATTAAATAAGGACTCAGGTTCTTAGGGCTAGCTGATTAAATCTAAAAGCATTGACAAATAAAAGTCTTAGCCTTTTTTTTAGTCCCTAGTTTTCAGTCCTTCAAAGTCAAAAAGTTGGTATTTTAGGGACTCCCATGGCAGAAAAATCAAAGGACAAATGTATCTGACTACCGACCTTTCCCCTCCTAGTCGGAATTTGGGGCAGGTCCTCCAGGGTCCGATTTAGGGGTTTACACATCCTCTGTTCCTCTGTAGAGACGTTTTAGAGGCTTTTACTTACCCCCCTCCACGATCTGGGTTAGGGGTGGGTTCTCCAGGAATAGAGGTTAAGACTCAGTTCCCCCCTCCTGAAAAGACTTGTTCAGCAAACCAGAATTGTAACTCTTCGACTTAAATAATTCATGACATTGATGTATCACTTTACGGGGATAACCTTTGCTACTTTCAATAATTTGTAAAATCTCATCCTCACCAAACTTAATTCCTTGATATTCTGGCTCCAAAAAATCAGCCTGAAGGCGAGCATTAATAAAATTACGAATAGTTTTTTCATTCCAAGGTTTCAAATGTTCTTCAATACAAATATTTTCAAATGGAGAAGTTTTATCCCCGCTATCTGGAAACAAAGTATCCAATGATTTAGAAGCAGCAATAACTAAACGTAAAGGAGGCTCAAAATTACTTGCTAACCCTCGTAACTGACTACGCAATTTATTAGTAAACCAGTCATAACTAATATTTTCTACCACATCAAGCAAAAGCAAAATTCGGTGTAACTTCAGATTTCTTTGTAACAGATATCCCCGAGAAATTTCAATACCAACCTTCTCACAAAGAGCAGTATAAAAATCATCATCACTTTGAATATTTTGCAAATCTATATATATTGACTTCCGAGGTTTTTCAAGATATTTATCAGCTTTTTGAGCGATCGCCTTCAAAAGAGAAGACTTTCCCACTCCACCCTCCCCAATAATAGCAACACTACTACCACTATTAAGTACCTCAAAAATGCTATTAATTTCTTCCTCTCTATTAAAAAATAACCAGGAATTATCTATAACTCCACTTAATGGAATAAAAGGATTAGAAACTTTATTTTTAGGTTCTAGTGGAGACTTAGTAATTTCTTGTGAAAAATACCGACTTTGATATTCTTTTTCTAACTTTTTTAATAAGATTGGAAACTTGTCTTTTCCATCATGATTTATGATGTCTTTAAATTTCTTATATACATTACTCTTTCGTTTTCTATAAGTTTGCTCCTGACTATCATTCCCCATTACAAGACGAGACATCTCTCCATCTTTCTTCTCCAAATTTTCCTTGGCAAATCTTTTAAAAAAGAACTCTTTTTCTACTTTAGTCAAACGATATTCATTAGCAATTATTATCAGAAAATCATCCCATTGTAGCCCATTATTCATCAGCCAAACTTATATTTGATCCTACTTAGTATAGCGAAAAATATACCTTTTAATACCAACTCACTTTTTTCTTACTTTTGAATCTTGACTCTTGACTTGTAAATTTCAACTTTTGACTTGCCTAGGGTAAATAATATTCCCCCAATTCCCCTTAACCAGATTCTTCAGAGGGAAATTTTTGGGGCTTACGGAATCAAAAAATATTTCATATCTTGAAATTACAGATTTCTAGAAAAAAAAATATGAAAAAACAAAACCTATGTAAAAAATATTACTGCTTGTTGATTCAATACAACAGTAATAATAACTATTATGTTTTAAGACTTAAGCCAAAATTAGGTGATCCGAAAAAAAATCATCATTTGAAAAACAAAAATCACGGTAATAAACCCATTTTATTATTGAAGTCCCCCAATGATGATATTTATTTTCAATATAATCAAATACCCTGGGAAAGAAAACCAAAAATTAGATGGCATAGATTATTAAAAATAGCAATAGCAATAATAACTACCTTATTAACCAATTTTGCTCCTGTGAATCAAGAAAAATTAGATACCCAGACCCAAACCATGGAAATTATCAAAAATTATGCAACAATGACTAGAATAATTCTCGAATTTTATGATAAATAAACCAGCAATTATCAATTTTTATGGTAAACAAATTTAAAACTCATCTAAAAATGGGACATTTGCTAAAACATTCTTAACACTTACCTAAAAAAAAATTAAGTTTAATTTTTAGAGATGTTGGCATTTACACATTTTGTAATAACATAATTTAGTTAAGTGATAAGATAGTCAAACAAATTACCAACAAAGTGAAAACTTAAGAATAGATAAAAAACTAGGCGCCAATTAAAGTTCCAGCCCCCTTAACCTTTTGAGGGAGTAGGAAAAAGGCAAAAGTAATCTATGAATGAGTTTCATAATTTACCAATGTCCGCGGCCTAAATGCGTAGCATTTGACAATTAACTTTGGTGAGTAGCAAAGTAGTGCGACTGCTACTGAGTTAATTCCGCAGTTTTACATGGGTGCTTTGAAAAGTACTAAATTGCCAGATTAAGACTTAGGGAGAATAATTGTGGCCAAAAAAGACAAATGTCAAAAGTCTAATCTTCTCTACCAAAGGTTGCAAGAAGCATTAGAAAATGGTAATAAAGTTCGCATCGAAGCCGAGGAAACCTATTATGGTTTTCCTGTTACTTTAACAAAAGATTTTGTAGAAATTATGGTACTAGTGCCACCAGATGAATACGACGAAGAAGATGATTCTTTTAAGCAGGTGACTTGGTTAATTCGACTTTCTTCTATTTTTGCGATCGCTTACCCTACAGAATACTGGTCAACAGCAAGATTGGAAAAATTACTCGAAGTCGGTTCAAATCATATAGGGAGTAGAGAATAGATAATAGTGAGTAGGGAATTCTATTACCTGTTTCCTTCAAAAGTCGGTGATGGTAAATTTGAATAGTCCTCCATTATTATTATATTTATTATGAGCCATGGTAGTGGGAGCATCCTGCTCCACTACTAGTGGGCCTTATCGCCGCACTAAGCATTACTGCTTCTGATCTACTAATAAAGGAGCAGAACCAACCGAAGGTGAAAATTATTAACAGCTCAAAACAGACAATTGACAAATAGAAGCTAACAATTGACAAATAAAATAAACCTATTGTGTAGATGATTCAGATTATTCAGGAGCTTTTGGTAATTTATATTTATTAGGATCAACAGTTCTTCCTGGAAATGAAGGAGTCACCAAGTTATCTGAAGTATTATCAGCATCAGTTGTCCCTGTTGGATTATTTTTGTTATCTTCTTGAAAAGGAGTCACAGGATTCTCAGAAGTATTACCAGCACCAGTTTGAGGAGAACCGGGCAAAGTTGCTAGAGCCACGCGATCGCCTCCCACCTCTCGCAACAAATCTAAAACTTGCACAACATCATTATATTTGGCCTCCTTAGGAGCATATAATACAACAACCCCCCTAGGAGAAAGCTTATTATATCTACGTACAAACTTTTCTAATTCTATAGTACTGACAGGTTGTTTATCAATAAAAGTTTTTCCTACTTCATCCAAACTCACAAGTAACATATCTTGTGATTGAGGTTTACCTGTGGTAGCTTTTGGCAAATTAACATTAATTGCTTGTTGACGGGTTAACTGCAAAGCAGCTAAAAGAAAGAAAGTCAGAATACAAAAAATTACATCAATTAGAGGTATTAACTCAATCCTAATTTCTTCACTAATAGACTCTTGATTAAGCTTCATAATTTTTAGGTTTAGATATCTAGGAGAAATTATAGTCATCCATAGCAGTCATTTCAGTTATCAGTTATCAGTTATTAGTTATCAGTACTTCTGCTACTCAGCATTCTCATTGAAATACTAAATTAAGCATTTTTTTCCCAAACCTTGAAAGTGTAAATCTGTTTAAATACCGACTGTAGTAAAAAAGGAATTAGGAATTAGGAGCAATTGATGTGACAAAAGTATGTTTATTATTGCTAATAAATGAGACTTGATATAATAATTGATAAAAGAAAATTAAAGATGATTTTGCTTTAATGAATCAATAAGTTTTTTTTTAGTATTTGCTAACTTTTGAATCATTGATCATGAGAATTATCTTGAGATTGTTCAGGATCATTTTCAGATAAAAAATCTGTGGGTTTTTGATCTGGTTCTAAAGTATTTATATTATTCTGAGTATTCTGAATAAATGAAGTAGAAAAACCAGGATTTTGATTTTCTGATGAACTACTTAAAAATACCTGTTGCCAATATTGTCGGTAGAGCAACTCCAACTCATTGCCAGCCTTCCGAAAAACCTTCATTTGATTAAACAATAAACTTTGAAATAATCGATAAAATACCAGACTAAAAATAGCTACTACCAAACCAGTAGCTGTACTAATTAAAGCTTCACCAATACCTACTGTTACCCCAGCAGTGGAAGAAGTACCCAGATCACCTAGACGAATTGATCCTAGGGAACCAATAAGACCTAAAACAGTACCCAGTAAGCCTAACATAGGAGCCAAAGCAATTACTCCTTCAAGTAACTTATCTCCCTTTCGCATTGAGGCCAACTCATCATCAGCAGCAGCCTCCAGTGCCAACTTAAATACTTCCGGTTCTGGATGTTGTAGTCGTAAAGGTGCGTATAAAAAACGACCTATAGGTTGTTTCTGGTTACGTCTTGCCATTTCTGTTGCTATGCTCCAGTCACGGCGTGCCGACTCTAATACCCTATTAACCGTTTGTTTTTCCTTAATTAATAGACTTGTCCAGAACCAGATGCGATCAATTATGGTACTAAGGGACAAGATTGATAAAACTAACAAAGGCCACATAGCGGGGCCTCCCTTCTGAATCAGCTCTTCAAAAGTCACGGTATATTTACTCCAACAGTTTTTTACTCATTATTTACTTGATACTTGTCTGTTTGCTTCTTATTTAAGTTTTGAGAAACTTATAGCAATGATATCTAAAAAGTGAAAGGTTTAGGCTGCTTTAATGCAGGAAGTAGGAAACACTTTAGGTGAAGGAATTGGAGTTGGAACTATTTTTTAATAAGTTCAGTGATTTTAAACTTAGATTTTAAACTTATATTTAGGATTGCTATACTAAACTTTAATATGCTATAAAAAATATATTAACTATATTTATGGCAAATAATATGTAATAGGTGAGTGAATATTAACATTTATTAATAATGCTAAGACTAATATATAAAGTTTCAGGATATTTTCAATACTGACTTTGACCAAAAAATTAGGTCTTAAGCCTCTAGCTTCAATCTAAGGTACTGTTTCTCTACGCGATATAAAAAAGAAGTTCCGTGCCCAGAAGTTTAAACGATAACTGAGATAGTGACGAGTCTGAGAGTCTAATAGAAAATTAAATCATTGAGTACAGACGACATAAAATAGTCTAAAAAATCTTATTATTAATTTTAGATAAGTTGTTAATTAACAATTACGTTCTTAATTAAAATAATTAGTCGCAAAAGGTAGGAATTAACATTAATTAGGAAACCGCCAAAGTAGGTATGGGTATGACCTAAGAATTATAGAATCCCAGTAAAGAAAACCTCAAAAATAGCATTATTTCGGGACATAAACCCACATTAACAATTTTTAGCAAAATAACCAGAGTAACTGCAAAATGCTTATTCCCTCTATCAGTCAGGTTATTAATTACCATCCCCTTACTGCTACGGCAGAAACTGCTGTAGAAGATATAATTATTTCCATGAGTAGTACAGGTTCAAGTTGTGTACTAATTACAGAAAAACCATCTTTTTCTACTTCTATAAAAATAGTGACTCCAGGCGATCGCAGTCCTGGATCCCCAAAGGGAAATCATCATTCCAATTCTCCAGATGCAAAGCTACAATATTTAGGGCCAGTTATTGGTATATTTACTGAGGGAGACTTAGTGCAATTAGCCTCTATTGGAGCTCCTCTAAGTGGGTTTCCAATTGCTCAAATTATGATTAGATCTATAGTAACAGCACAACTATCAGAAATTCCAGATATCTTTGCTCTGTTCGCACTATTTGAAAAACATAAAATCAACCATCTACCAATTGTTGATAACTTAGAGAGACTTATAGGTCTAATTACTGGTCACAGTTTTCTTTTAAATCTGAACAATATCAAAAAAAAGGGTGAAAAATCAATCCTCTCAAGAAAGAAAATTAAGAGTCAACAAAAGTTATCTGCTAATCAAAATAATACTGTAAATAAAGGTTTAAAATCTGAGAATAATTTACTAAAAAATCCAAATAATCAACTATTACCTCAAGAAATAACCTTCGACTCATCTTTAGAGTTACCAGGCAACTTTATCCCAATTAATCACCTAGAAAAAACCCATGAATCTCAAGTTATTCAAGGTTCGTTTTCTTTGTCAATCAAACAAATTACCCAACTGATGTCTACCCATAATGTGAGTTATGTTTTGATTATTGAAGCCACAGAAAAAAAATATCAAAATGAGACTGATATTTATCTCAATCAAGAAAGTTCAAATTCTCAAAAATCAATCAAAATTATAGGTACAATTAGTAGTAGAGATATAGTACAACTACAGGCATTAAAAATAGATTTTAATAAAGTTAAAGCGGGGATAGTTTGTAATAAATCACCAATAGTAATAGGTTCTGATGTTACCCTAGAATTAGCTGTAGATTTGATCAACAAAAAATATTGCTTATTGCCCCTAATTGTGCAAAATTATATAGGTAAAATTGATTATTTTATTAGTCCTACAAAAGTTATTCGGCAAATACTTCTAAATAAGTCATTATATCAATCATTAATTCGCTTTTATAGTTATGTAGAAAAAACATATTTAAAATTACATCAAGCTAATAAAAAACTTAAGCAATACACCATTGAACAGAACAATTTAGAAAAAAGCCAACTAGCAGCGCCAGAAACTACAGGCATAACTCTAAAATTAGATCAAGATGGAATCTGGGATTGGAACATCGAAACTGGCGAAATTTTCTACTCGACTTTGGGGGAAAAAATGTTAGGTTATACAGAACATGAAATTTCCCATAAAATTAGTTTTGATGAATGGTTAAGTCGAATTCACCCAGAGGATAGGGATAAAGTTAATACTGCTATTCAAGAACACTTAACTAAAAAAAATACTATTTATAAAATCAAATATCGGATTCAAGGTAAAGACAATAATTTCATCTGGATTTTTGATAGTGGACAAACTTTATGGAAATCAGGAAAACCAGTGAGAATGGTAGGAATTTTTGTTGATATTACTAAGGAAAAAGAGGCAGAAATAAAACAAAGTTTTCTAGTAGAAAAGCATATCCAAATAATTAATAATTTGTCGGAAATAGTTTGGGAAACTGATATTCACGGCAACTTAATTTTTTTAAATCAAGCATGGGAAAAAATCACTGGTTTTAAACCTAAAAATAGCTTGGGAAAAAATTTTTTAGACTATATTCATCCAGAAGATATAAATAAGTTAAATTTTCTTACAAAAAATCATCCAGAAAATACAGAGTTAGCTATTATTCATAATAAATTAGTTGCAGATTCCTATCAATTACAGTTGTTAACCAAAACGGGAGGCTATTGTCCAGTAAAAATGAAGAGTACATTGGTATTTGATAGGGAAAACAAGGTTACTGGTATAGTAAGTACTCTAAGTAATATTTCTGAGGATATTGCCACCCAACAACAATTACAAGCTAGTCAAAAAGCAATCAAAGAATTGTATGAAGTGACTACAAATGCAGATATTTCCTTTGAAAGCAAAATAGTGGCATTACTGGAAATGGGATGCCATCGTTTTGGGATGGATATAGGTTTATTAGGGCAAGTTTTAGGAGAACTTTATAAAGTTATTGCAGCTCATCTACCAGAAAATTTTCTATTTGGAATAGCTGAAGGAGACATTTTTACCCTGGAACAAACATTTGACCAGGAAGCATTACAATACGATGAACCCTTCGTTATTGAATCAGCGAAAAACTCACAATGGCGACATCATCCTGCTCACACAGTGCGTCATGTCGAGTCTTATATTGGCACTAAAATTTTGGCATCAGGAATAGTTTATGGTACTCTTAGTTTTTCCAGTCGTCTTACTAAGAATAAGTGGAGTTCTATAGATATAGAAGTTTTAAAACTAATGGCAAATTATATTGGTGGTGAGTTGTTGCGAGAAGATGAGAGAAAAGCTTTAGAAAATAAATATCAGCACTTTTTATTACTTAAACAAATTACCCAAGAAATTTGCTCGAAGTTAGATACTAAAGAAATTTTTCAGACTACTGTTACTCAAATTGGACGAGCATTTAAAGTGAGCCGTTGTTTAATTCATAGTTATGTTACTGAACCTGATTTACATCTACCTTGTATGGCTGAGTATTTGGAAACAAACCATGAATCAATATTGGGTTTAGATCTGATTATTACTTCTAATTATTATACAGAAAAATTATTAGGAGAAGACAGAGCGATCGCCTCTCCAGATGTATTTTCAGATCCTCTGTTAAATTCAGATGTACCGATGTACCAGAAACTAAAAGTTAGATCAATATTGGCAATTCGTACCTCCTATCAAGGAAAACCAAATGGTATTATTCATTTACATCAATGTGATTATATACGTCAGTGGAAACAGGATGAAATAAGTTTATTAGAAGAGGTGGCATTTCAGGTAGGATTAACATTAGCTAAAGCACAAATATTAGAGTCAGAAGTTACCCATAAAGAAGAATTAGAGGCTGAAAATCAAGCCTTAGAAAAAGCACGAGAAGTAGCAGAAGTAAGGAACCGTGCTCAAGGGGAATTATTAGCAATGATGAGTCACAAATCTCAGACCAATATGAATGATGTAATGATGATGACAAGTTTGTTATTAAGTATGAAATTAAATCCTAAACAAAGAGATTTTGTGAAGACTATTCTCGCCAGGGGAGATGTAGTAATAAATATGATTAATAATATTCTTGACTTTACTAAAATTAAATCTGGGGAAGTAGAATTAGAACTAAGTCCTTTGGATATTAGAGGCTGTGTTGAAGATCTGCTAAAATCATTAGATATAATAGCAAAAAATAAAAAATTAGAACTTGCTTATTTAATTGATAAAAATGTGCCTAGAATAATTTTAACAGATGATAAAAAACTGGTTAATATATTGTTTAATTTACTAAAAAATAGTATTAATTTCACAAAAACAGGAGAAATAGTTGTTTATATTAGTGCTATAAAAAAATCGGAAAAAAGTCAGGAATATAGTCAATTAGAAGCAATAAGTTATGAGGAAATATCTGATTTTAAAGGGGCTGGCAAAATCACAGATAACTATGAAATACAATTTGCTGTTAAGGATACAGGTGCTGGTATTCCTCTAGACCAAATAGATCACTTATTTAAAGATTTTTCTCAAGTGTCTCCTGCCACGAATAGAGAATATGATGGTTTAGGTTTAGGATTAGTTATTAGTCAAAGATTGAGTCAAATGATGGGTGGTCAAATGTGGGTAGTTTCTCAGCCATTAGAAATTAAGAATTTGTCAGAGGAAAAAAAACAAATATCTCTCTTAAAAATTGAGGATAGTAGGGACATTAATTTCCCAAAAAATCCAATAAATGTTTATAATTCTAGTTCTCCTGAATCTAAAGTAAATATTGCCGGAAATCCACCGCATTACTTTGTTAAACCAGAACTAAGTGGCAGAGGTTCAATCTTTTATTTTACTATTCAAGCTAAGGCAATTGCAATGTATTCTCCGGAAATAGTTGATGGTTTACTAAGAGGTAAGAAAATATTGGTTGTAGAAAGTAATATTATTAATCAAGAGGAAATTAAACAGCAAGTTAAGCAATGGGAAATGATACCTATAGTTGCTGATTCTGCTACCAAAGCTTTAAGCGACTTGGAACAGGGAAAAGTTTTTGATCTTGGAATTATTGCTATGGATATTTCAGATATGGATGGGTTGACATTAGCTAGAAAGATTCGCAAGTTGGAAGCTGAACAAAACTCAAAACAAAATAAGAATGATAAGTCATTTTTACCATTACTAATGTTGAATTATATTGATACAGTAGATATTTCCCGAGAACTTCAGGAAGCAAAAGTTAGTCTAGCTGGATTTTTGAATATACCTATCAAACAGTCTCAGTTTTATAATGTTTTATTGGAAGTATTTGGAACTAGAAAGGAAGAAGAGGTAAACGACAAAGTTCCTAGTTTAGATATGGAAGATTTTCAAGATTTAAGTGAAAAAAATAGGGATTATACTAATATTCGTATATTGTTAGCAGAGAATAATGTAGTGAATCAAAAAGTTGTAATACACTTACTAGAAAAAATTGGTTACCTTGCAGATGTAGCTGCTAACAAAGTAGAATTTTTGGATGCTTTGAAGCGGATATCCTATGATGTGGTATTAATGGATGTGCAGATGAATAATGGAGATGGGATAGGAATAACTAATCAAATATGTCAAAGATACTCTGAAGAAAAACGCCCTTGGATAATTGCTATGACAGCTAATGCAAGGTCGGGCGATCGCGAGAAGTATCTAAATGCTGGTATGGATGATTATATGACTAAACCAGTTGATCAGGAAAAATTAGTAGAAGTTTTAAATAAATTCAAGAGAATACGAAACCAAAAATTAGGCTCCAAAACGGATTTAGAAAATGCAGTTAGGAGTCATTCTTCTGTTATCAGGTCAACATTAGTTAAAACTAACTCTTCTAGGCAACCAGTTATTCAGAAGCCGAGTTTTACTAACTTTCAGGTAGAGTCAACTTCTCAGTCAGATGAAATAATATCACTCAAAAGTACGTTGCCTATTGTTATACCAAGCAATATAGAAGATGTACCAGAAACTAAAGAAATTACAATGCCAGGTTTAGATTTATTAAACGATCAACAACTGGCTGTCGATCCTAAAATTATAGAAAAATTTTGCAATCTTTATTATGATGAACCAGATACCCCAATTATTTTGATACAAGATTATCTTACTGATGGGAATAAAAATATAAATATGATTAGGAATTATATCAACAAGGGTAATTTTAATGCATTAAAGACAGCTTCTCAGAAATTCAAGACTAGCAGTGCTTTATTGGGGGCAATTAATTTTTCTAAACTATGTGAAGAGTTAGAGAAGATGGCTCTTGCTGTGATTGAGTCTAGAGAAGATTTTGATTTAGAAAAAGCTACGAAAATTTTCTTACAAAGCAAAAATGAATGGGAAAGAGTTCAAAAAGAGTTAAGTACAAAAATGAATTGCTAGTCCTTGAGCTGGGAAATAGTAAATTAATCCTGATCTACAGAAAGATGCTCCTTAATGGTTTGATAACAATCAGAAACGGACGATCTTTCTGTCATGGCCTTCACTAAAGCTTTATAGGCAGACTGATGATTTTCTAACAAATTACGAGCTTGCAAAGATGCCCAACTTTGTTTAAGTTTAGACTCTCCAGGACGTTTTAATTGTCTCAAAATTGCTGTAATCTTAGTTCTATCTTCTGCTCCACCCTCAGCATTACCATAAACTAAGTTTTCTGCAGCAATACCAGCCATCCAGACTGTACAATATCGGTCTACAAGTTGAGAAGAAATTACACCACTGTATAACTGAGCAGCTAATTTTTGGTCATCAAATCTAACTCCTCCCTGAGATGACTGACCTTGCCGAAATGCTTCCCAGGCATTCAGAGCATATCCACTTATAGGAATTTCTAATAAATAAGCTACTAAAAAATGTCCAGCTTCATGACAAATAATTCGATCGCGTTTTTCGGAGGATGTTCCTGCTACTAAATCTACAAGAATCATACTTCCTTGACCTTGCCATCCCAAGGTATCTATAGTTGCTAATACTAGCACAGAAAAAGTAGCGATCGCGATATAAAATGGAGATATATTAAATATCGGTCCAAGTAAGCTAGACATGGTCATA
The DNA here is from genome assembly GCF_000014265.1 of Trichodesmium erythraeum IMS101. Classification (NCBI taxonomy): domain Bacteria; kingdom Bacillati; phylum Cyanobacteriota; class Cyanophyceae; order Oscillatoriales; family Microcoleaceae; genus Trichodesmium; species Trichodesmium erythraeum. Next base: position 6,851,378 of record NC_008312.1, on the reverse strand, counting down.
ACAAAGATACCAATAGCAATAATATTAAGTGAAGTTTGTCTCATAATTCAATTTAATTTTATTAAAGTCCTTAACAAGCAATATTTTTGAGTTGAGCTGATATACCCAGTTTTTCTGCAAGAGGCTAGCTAAATACTAAATGCTGAAAGCTATAATCTTAATTTTCTATTTGCTACTCACTCCTTGAGTGACCTCGCCTCCTCAAAAGTCTTTAAACTATGACTATCTCCTACAAACCTCCAATGCCAAGGTTCATAACTAATACCTTGAGGATTATCTTTGGGAAATGATAACTCAAAACCATAATTCTCAGCATTTTCTTGCAGCCACTGGAAAGCTTTTGTGTTTTCAAAACTAACTTCGAGATGAGTCTCTGGCATTCTAGCATCACCAATATCAATAGCGTAACCTGTATGATGTTCGCTGTAACCTGGAGGGGCACTAACTTCTGCTCTTTTAGATGTTTCCTGTCCCCGCTCTGCTTTCACCTCAAAGAATAAATATTGTTGATCTCCCACAGTTCTAAACCCTGAGAGAGGAACCAACTCGATATTTGCAGACCAAGCTACATCTGCCATAAGATCAAATTTTTCTGCTGCAATTGAACGCAGTCTAATATTTTGATTGCCAAAAACTGGTGTTAATTCTTGCCAAGATGCTTCTTTGTAGGGCAAGTGTCCGAGGATATTTTCTCTCTGCTTAATGGAAGAATTGAAAGATGGCGAAGGTGAAGGTGTTTCTAATTGAGTTGGAGATGTTTCAACTGCTTTTGTGCTGATTTTTTGTTTCATTTGGACGACAGGAGATGTGTTGAGAGTTTTGTTAAATTGGAAATGCCAACTAATACTAATTATGAGAGCGATCGCCCCCATTGCTAATAATTGCCAAATTTGCCAGATTTTCTGAGGCTTAAAAGATTGGTGTTTGGCACTTTCTTCTTCATCTCTTACAGCTTCAGGAATATCATCTACTGGTAATTTTGCCTCATCTGGTGTTTTTTTTAATAAACCCAGCTTATTCAAAATTTTCACCTAAAACTCCTTAATAGTTTGTAAGTTTTTTTGCTTGACCAACAGTCTGAAAAACCCCCGGCATCACTTTTGTTACATTCCCTGTTACGGCGCTCAAAACCTATTTCTAGAGTAAATATTACTCAGCCAATTTTTAATTAATTAGCTATCAACTTTTAGTATTTCTCTACAGGAATTCTCCACAAGTAGCTAAATTTATGCCTAGGAACTACCTTAACAGCTTTTAGTAGCTTGGGGTTAACATCTCCGGTAACTCCAACCGCTAGATGGTTTAGGAAAGGTTAAAATCTTCTTGTCAACCCTAAAAAAAATATCCTACTGATTATTGAGTACTTCATTAATGGCCAGTTGCCGATTCTGTGGTTTTGGCCTCATCTAGTTCATCATTATTGTCTATAAATTTTCTAGGTCTACCTGGTTTACGCTTGTGACGTTGACTAATAGATTTATCGCTGGCCAAAGCTAATTCTTCTGGACTGCATTTTAAAATATCCAGAATTTCTAGAAATTTTTGGGGGGTCATAGTTGGTTCTGTACGCCCCGTCTCCCAGTTACGAACACTGGTTTCGCTGATACCCAGGCGATATGCTACCTCAGCACGGGTAAGCCCCGTACGTTCTCTCAGGGCTTCCATGTCCATACTTTTAATGTTTCCTCCACCAATCATTTACAATACAATATATAGTATAGTATTTTTTAAAAACTGATTGGATAATTAAATCAAACTACTTTATTCTAAGCTCGTTAAAATTTAATTGTCTAGTTTTTTAAAAAAAAGACTCTATTATTATTTGCTGGCAGTAGGGAGTAGTATGGAGGAATAGGAGGTATCTATAATATAGAGGCAATTGGAGGTGGGAGTTGGAATTGTCCCTTGATATTTTTCCCTGGTTTGAGGTGAAATGATAGCTTTTTCGGCTTTTCACTTATCTTTCAAAAGCTAGGACTTTCTCTACAAAAAAAAGGCTACAGTTTTCATCTTTAAATTCTTTGATCCTTAATCACCTCAACATACTTAACTTATGGCCATAAAAAAATGGCCTAACATCCTAAGTTTGTCTCAATCACTATAAGTATAAACAAGGGTCAAGACTTTTCAGCTTTGGCTTTAGTGAACATATTATATAGGATTTCTTGAGGTACCTCAGTACAGTTGTTTTTGTTCTTTTAAACTCCCTGTTTCCCAAATTACTAATAATTAGTTACCTTAAGCTACAAAGTTCCTGCTCACTTATTACTCTCTTAAATTTGAATAGAAATTAGCTTTACTTTTCATCAGTTGAAAAATATTGTAAAAACCATTAGCACGAGAAGGAGTCAAGCTTACTTTTAAACCTGTTTCTTCAATAAAATCTGGAGTTATTTGAGTGATTTCTTGAGGTGTTAATTGATTCAAACCTTCAATTAATAAAGCGACTAATCCCTTAACTAACTGAGCATCAGAATCCCCCTGATAATAAACTTTTCCATCAGTTAAGTTAGCAGTAATATATACTTGAGATTGACAACCATAAACTTTATTTTCTGGTGTCTTTTTATCCTCAGGAAAATCAGGTAATTTTTTGGCATACCAAAGTAGTTGTTCATAACGTAACTTATTGGAAGATGCCCGTTTAAATTTTTTAACAATACGTTCTAATGAAGATGGTAAAGACATAGATTAAAAATCAAAAATTGGGAATTGGGAGTAGGATAGGAAAAGAGAAAAAAATATTTACTATTAAGAATTATACAACACTAAACTAATCACCGAACCTAAAGATAAATTTTATTTGTGTTGGCAATTTAGTTAAAGTTACTAATTAAAACTATATGTAAGAAGGATGGTAATAATTTGTGTAAGTGATTACTTTTATAATTAATTCTGAATCACATTTACCATTTTTCACCTAAAAATTGGGTTTAAAACTTCCCCTATAAATGGAGAGCTTTTCAGTTGTTTTTGGGAATGCATATCTTAATTTTTAAAAAATATTAATTAATCTTTTTCAGGGACTTAAGAGACAAAAAAACAGATCCACAGAGGTTGGGTAACCTGCCCTAAATCACCCCCAGGGGTGGGTAAAGTCTGTAGAGCGTGGAGTTTTGTCCAAGAAAAGGTCAAACAGCCTGAATTTTTTTCAGTAAATGTTATTGTACTCACAATACCTCAGAATACGAGGGTAGTTCTGACCTCTATGACTCCCTATTAAACTGGTATTGGCAAAGTCAGAGAATAGAAAATTGGCTCCTAATTTTTAATATGTTAATTTTGAATTTTAGTAATTTTTAAATTATAGCACTACGGGAATAGGGTGCGGACATTTATAGATGCTTAAATTCTCTGAGGAATTACTTCTGACTTCTGACTAAGAACTTATGACTTACGGATAGCACCATAGTGCTTTAGATCAACTACAATAATTAAAGAAATCTAAAACCAATATCCGTAATAAAAACTTCTTATGTCTCTTCCTATTCGCAACGTAGCCATCATCGCCCACGTTGACCACGGCAAAACTACCCTAGTAGACTCGCTCCTCAAACAATCTGGCATCTTCCGGGAAGGAGAAGAAGTTCCTGATTGTGTCATGGACTCCAACGACCTAGAAAGGGAACGTGGGATTACAATTCTTTCTAAAAATACCGCAGTTACATACAAAGATACTCTCATAAATATCGTCGATACTCCTGGTCACGCTGACTTTGGAGGAGAAGTAGAACGAGTTCTGGGTATGGTGGATGGTTGTTTACTAATTGTGGATGCCAATGAAGGCCCAATGCCACAAACTCGCTTCGTGCTCAAAAAAGCTCTAGAAAAAGGTTTACGGCCCATTGTTATTGTTAATAAAATCGACCGTCCCCGAGTTAATCCCCACAGGGCTGTTGACAAAGTTCTTGACCTATTTATTGAACTAGGTGCAGATGATGACCAATGTGACTTTCCTTATCTATTTGCCTCTGGTTTGGGAGGTTACGCGAAAAAAGACCTGGAAACGGAATCACAGGATATGCAGTGTTTATTCGATGCTATTTTAGACCATGTGCCCCCTCCAGTGGGAGACCCTGAAAAATCTCTCCAGTTACAGGTGACTACTCTGGACTATTCAGAATATTTGGGCAGAATAGTGGTAGGTCGTATCCACAATGGTGTGATTAAATCTGGGCAACTAGCTGCTATTGTCAAAGAAGATGGTACAATTGTTAAGTCAAAAATCTCAAAATTAATGGGATTCCAAGGTTTGGCACGCATTGACGTACAAGAAGCTGCTGCTGGTAGTATTGTGGCAGTTGCTGGTTTTAGTGATGCTAATATTGGTGAAACTATTACTTGTCCTAACGAACCTCAAGCTCTACCTCTGATCAAAGTAGATGAACCGACTTTACAAATGACTTTCTCTGTAAATGATTCTCCATTTGCTGGTAAGGAAGGAAAATTTGTAACTTCTCGGCAAGTACGCGATCGCCTGATGCGAGAGTTAGAAACTAATGTGGCATTACGAGTAGAAGAAACTGACTCTCCAGAGAAGTTCTCTGTTTCAGGTCGTGGGGAATTGCACTTGGGTATTTTGATTGAAACTATGCGCCGAGAAGGTTATGAGTTTCAAGTTTCTCAACCTCAAGTTATTTACCGGGAAATAAATGGTCAGCCATGCGAACCATTTGAACTATTAGTGATGGATGTTCCCGAAGATGCTGTCGGTGGTTGCATCGAAAGAATAGGTCAGCGCAAAGGGGAAATGCAGAATATGCAGGTGAGTACAAATGGTCGAACTCAGTTAGATTTTTCTGTTCCTGCTCGTGGTTTGATTGGTTTCCGGGGTGAGTTTATGCGTCTTACCCGTGGGGAAGGCATTATGAATCACAGTTTTTTAGATTATCGTCCTTTAATTGGTGACATTGAAGCTCGACGCAATGGAGTAATTATTGTATTTGAGGAAGGTGTGGCGACTTTTTATGCCTTGAAAAATGCTGAAGACCGTGGAGTATTTTTCATTACCCCTGGTACAAAGGTTTATAAAGGTATGATTGTGGGAGAGCATAACCGCCCTCAAGATTTGGATTTGAATGTTTGTAAAACTAAGCAGTTGACTAATCATCGTTCTGCAACTGGGGATGAGTTAGTGCAGTTACAAGCTCCTGTGGAAATGAGCTTGGAGCGGGCGTTGGAATATATTGGGCCGGATGAGTTGGTTGAGATCACACCAGAGTCAATTCGGTTGCGGAAGATGAGTAAAAAACTGGTCAAACGTTAAAGCAGTTAACATATGAACTCGAAAACTGATGACTAATAATTGAAATTGGCAGAATACTTTAGGAAAGCTTCACTACAAGTATTTGCCAGGACTTACGCAGTACCTCTATATCTGATGTATTTTTGGTTGTAATTTCAGATATTTACATTTATTTGCATTATAATTAGTGTGTTTGCGTAAGTCTCATTTACAATAATAAAGGTTCAGCTCAAAAACTTTTCAAAGGAAATTTTCAAAGGAACAAAACTATGGAAATTGCAGCAACTAGTGTCGATCAAATTCTCAGCAATTTGGCATCACAACCTGACCCTCGTTGGAAAACTCTAGACTTAGATAGACAGAGAAAACAGATTCAAAATGAATTATACTCTCGTGCACCTAAGGATGCCATGATGCGAGTGATGACAAGGATACCGTTTCAGGAAGCACCAAATTTGGCCGAAATTGATTGGGAATCAGAATTATCTACTTTTGAAACAATTCAATACCCTCAATACTATCTTCAGCCTTTTCATAGTGTTCTGGGCGGATACTTGTCAGAAACTGCCGCAGTTGGCAATAGAATAGCAATGGAAGCCATATTAGAAAATGCCCACCCACGGAAATCACTGGGAGTCAGAGACGAAATTGCCCAATTATTTCCCCAAGATGCTCGCTATATTTTAGACTTGGGAGCAGGTATTGGAGATGATGCAGCAGCTATTGCTCGTTATATCCCTTCTGCTACAGTTACCGCATGGGATGCTTCTCCATTTATGATTATAGTTGGTCGCCTGTACCACCAGGATATTCCCAATCTACATTGGAAACACGGCTTAGTGGAAAAAACAGAACTGCCAGATAATTCAGTTGATGCCGTCAATATTACTTATCTTCTCCATGAATGCCCTGACGAAGTTAAGCAAGTCATCTTAGCAGAATGCTGGCGAATTATTTCTCCAGGTGGTCGGTTAGTTGTAACAGATGCGCTGACTGGGGAATTACACTCATACAGAGGCTTTTTTGAACCCTATAAAGAGCAATGGCTAAAACTTGACCCAGATAAGTTACTGCAAGAAGCAGGCTTTGTTAACATTAAGGTGCATCAGTTTGCCCATTCTAGTTGGACTCGTGTTGGAGAAAAGCCTAACTAATTTAGGACTGTCAAAATTAAATTAATTATTAGATAGTGGGAGCATTCAACTCCCCACCCCTGAGCTATAGGTTTACGGTTGTTGAATTCAATGCAAAAGCTGAAAAAATGATATAATTTAACGTAGTTAGTCAAATGGGAAAATTAGACCATACGCGGAATTTCTCCAGACTCCTAACCAAAAACGATTATTTATCTGCCCACTCCTTAGCTAAAACTTTTAACAGAGCTTTCAGTCCCATAATAAAGGGCGGTTCTAGGAGAATGTCATTAGTTTCTCTCTTCATCTTCAATGAAATGTTTGTCAACTCCATCTGGGTATTTCGCCAGAGAGTCTGGTTATAAGTAGATTCTGGTTCTGCCCCTGGTTCGTCTCCCAGTTCGTAATTCTGTAGCGGGAGAATTTCCTCTATCTCTAACTCCTTTAAAGATACATGAAAATAATCTAGAAATGTTCTTAACGGTACTAAATCAGGAATTTTTAATTTCCGAATATTCCCCTCAAACTTCAAGGTTTCTATCCATTCTATCAACGGTTCTTTAGTCTTTTTATTCCATCCTGTTAGTTTAGCACGATCCAATACTAAACCGCAAGCTACCTCGTCTTCTGGTCTCTGACTTAATCGCGTTTTTTCCAATATGCGATCGTTAAATCCAGACCCTTTATTCAACATCTGACTCAGGAGATCGCTAATTTCTGAATCAGCAAGAAGCCTACCCCCTTCAACCAACCAATTTAACACTTGAGAACCATTTCCGCCAATATAAACAGGAGTAATTTCGCGACTCTGGTATTTTCCTTTCTGTTCTAGCACTCCCAATGTTGTTCCCACATAGTAGTATAATCCCCCTATGCCAATTGCCATCAGGCGGATAAAGCCTTGGAACTTAGGATCATCCTCGGCAAAGTCTCTTTTATTTTTCAGCCAATTTTGGCTTTTTCGACGTAAAAATACATCCAGCGTTGCCCTGAATTTGTCTTCTGTTAATTGATTCCAGTCTCTCAAATTCTGCTCGAATAGTTGGGAAAAAAAATTGGGATTTAATTCTAAGAAATCTGATAACAAATGACGACCAGCGAATAAAACAGAACATTGATGAATGAGTTCGTTGTTGTACCAAACTGAAATATCTGAAGTCTCTCTTCTCATATAAATACAAGTCGTTCGGACTAGATCGAAACCTTCCATATCTGCAAAATATTGGGCAAAAGCGGCGTTCTTGCTGCGAAAATATTTTAAATTATCTACTTCTGGACAAAAGTGTTCAATTCCTGTGGTAACTTGCAATTCCTCGGGGCTTTGTTGTATAAAGATAGAAAATATGGTAACAATAAGCGTGTGGCACAAGAAACCTATAGTAAGGGTAGAGATGAGTAAGTCCAAGTCCAAGTATAAGTACCTCTTCAGCAACTGGTCGTAGGTCTGATGCGTCCCTAAGACAGAGAGGGAGCCTCACATTTTGGTTGAATGATGAAGTCATAGAGCAGTGGGTAAATCAACAAAAAACTGGACGTAGGGGGGCATCAAATACCTATAGCAATACGGCCATTGAATTTATGGTCACTATACAATCATTGTTTGGTCTGGCCGGACGACAGACTGAAGGTTTTGTCGAATCTATATTTCAATTGATGGACTTAGATTTACCAGTACCAGACCATAGCACTGTATCCCGTCCCTTGCTCAAACTGAATATCCAACTGCCAGTTATACCAACTAATGAAACTATTCCGTACAGTAGTAGACTCTACAGGGGTGAAAGTTTACGGAGAAGGTGAATGGAAAACAAAAGTTCATGGTGTCAGTAAACGGCGTACATGGGGTAAATTACACCTAGGAGTAAATGAGGCTAAAGGAGAGATTGTCAGTGGAGTAGTGACTACCAATGATGTCAGTGATTCACAAGCATTTTCTGAACTTGAGAAATGGAGTAGATGGGGAAATAGCCCAAGTATCAGGAGATGGAGCCTATGACAAGTATAAATGTTACCAGAAAGCTAACCAACTAGGAGCAAAAGTAACAATTCCACCCAGGAAAAATGCAGTAATAGGTCAACACGGCAACTGCAAATGCCCACCTCATCCCAGAGATGAAAACCTCAGAAGAATCAGAAAGGTAGGACGCCAAAAATGGAAGCATGAAAGTGGTTACCATCGGCGTTCTCTATCAGAAACCACAATGTTTAGACTCAAAGTGAGCTTTGGAGGTCAGTTACGACGAGGAAAATTCGAAAGCCCAAGCAGTAGAGTTGTTCATACAATGTGCCATGCTGAACCGTATGATTCAAACAGGTAAACCCAAAAGTCACAAAGTGAAAATCTAGTTAACTTCCATCAGGAAGTTTTTGGCGATCACTACTTTCATGCAACAAAGCCTAGATAAGCTATTAATTTTGAATAACGTGTTTTAGGAAGCTCAGACATGATTGGGTTTTATGATAATTTGGTGTATTCTAAATATATAAATAATTAATTGTTTAAAAATTTTAAAATATTTACAGATAAATTGAATTTTGAAGTTAAAGTCTATATCTAAAATAGCAAATTTAAAATCAATATGCTTCTTACTTCTTTTGCTAAAGGAAACAAACTCTTACGGGAGGGAAAATTCGAGTCGGCGATCGCTTATTATCAAAAAGCCATAGAAGAAAATCCCCAGTTTACCTGGTCTTACCAAAATTTAGGGGAAGCTCTTGAGAAAACTGGGCGGATAGAAGAAGCGATCGCTTCTTTTCGTCAGGCTGTGGCCATAGATCCGCAATCCCACTGTTTTCTATACAAATTGGGGATAACATTGAGTCGGCAAGGCCAGTTTCAGGAAGCTGTGGGTTACTTACGTCGGGCGATCGATTTAAACAAAAATGTGCCTGAGTTTTATCTAGGTTTGGGAGCTGCCTTGGTGAAGTTGAGGCAATGGTCTGAAGCAGTTGAATGTATTCATCAGGCATTGAGGGTGTTGGATGAAAAAGTAGGAACGTTATATGAAAGAGCTCTACAGGCAGAGGGTTATTTTTATTTGGCAGAAGCTAAGTCTGGTCAAGAGCAATGGTCTGATGCAATAAAGTTATATTCTCAGAGTTGGGAAATTTATCCATATCGGGTTAACTGCTGTATCAGTTGGGCAGTAGCTTTAGGTAAGTTAGGAAGATGGAGTGAAGCGGTGGCTTTATATCGTCAAGCTGTAGCTTTCTCTGGGGAGTCTGGTGAGGTGTACTTTGGTTTAGGGAAGGCTTTGGGACAGTTAAAACAATGGGAGGAGGCTGTTGTTGAGTATCGACGAGGGATAGATTTTGGTTTTGATGGGGCGGAGGTGCGCCATTCTCTGGGGTATGCTTTCCTACAGTTAAAAAAATGGGAGGAGGCTATTGTTGAGTATCGTTTGGTGGTAGAGGTTGATCCTAAGTTCGCACCAGTTCGGCACCAGCTTGGGTATGCTTTGATGCAATTGGAGCATTGGGAGGAGGCTGTGATTGAGCTGCGTCAAGCTGTGGAGTTATATCCTAGGTCGGCTATAGTTTGGCAGCAGTTGGGAGATGTTTTATGGCAGTTGGAGGAAGATGGGGAGGCTGAAGAAGCTTATCAAAAGGCGACAGAACTAAATCCTGACATGGCTAATTTGCCAAAAGCAAAAAGTGTGGCAAGTGCACTTTCCAAGTCAGAGATAGGGACAATAAATAATACAGATCGGTTTGTTCGGTTAGTACACGAAGCTGATAAGCGAGCTTTTATAGACTACTCATACACAGAACTATCCGCCTCCCACAATTTCGACTTAAATTGTCTTAATCTACATTGGGTGACTTGTGACTTTTCTCCCGGTGCTGGGGGACACATGACAATATTCCGATTTATCAAATTACTAGGTCAACTCGGTCATCACAATACTCTCTGGATATACCAACCAGTTGTTCATAAGTTTGAAACAGAGGCATTAGAGACTATATTAAAGTATTTTCAAACTTTACAGGTAGAAGTCAAGTTTATTATCGGCAGGGAAGAGTTTGAGAGTGCAGCAGGAGATGTTATTATTGCCACAGATTGGGGTTCGGTCCAGTTTGCTGTCTCCAATCCTAATTTCCACAACAGATTTTACTTTGTTCAAGACTACGAGCGGTTCTTTTCTCCCCAAGGAACAAAAGCACTTTTGGCTGATTTGACTTATAGTTATAAACTAGATTGCATTTGTGCAGGGCCGTGGCTAGAAAAAATAATGTCTGAAAAATACGGTTCTTGGGCTTGTAAGTTTTGGCTAGCAGTGGATACTTCGGTTTATTTTCCTCAAACAGATGAAAAAGTTAATGATGTTGTCAAAATTGCCTTTTATTATCGTCGTGGCACAGAGAGAAGAGCTGTTGAATTGGGGTTGCTGGCATTAGAAAAGTTAGCAACTTATAGAGAAGATTTTGAAGTGCATTTCTTTGGGGGGAATACTAATTTTGATCGTGCACCTTTTCAGTTTAAGTCTCATGGAATTTTAACTGCCCAACAGCTAAGGGAACTTTACCAAGATAGTGACATTGGTATTGTATTTTCATCAACTAATTATTCATTAGTTCCTCAAGAGATGATGGCTTGTGGTTTACCAGTGATAGAACTGGCTGGTGAAAGTACGGAAGTTGTATTTCCCCCAGGGGTAGTAAGGTTAGCCGGTCCGGCTCCTCTGGATATCACTGATGCTATTGTAGAGTTAATGGACTCAAAAACTCCCCGTGAAGAACAAGCACATTTAGCAACAGAATGGGTAAAACAGTTTACATGGGAACAAGAAGTAGCTAAGATAAACGGTTTTATTCAAAATAGGCTTCTTGAAAAAAAGCCAAATTCCATAGTTGTTAAGGCAAAACCCTCTAAACCAAAAGCTTCTGTTTTTATACCAACCTTGAACGGTGGTGAGTTGCTTAAACAGGTAATAGAAAGGGTGAAGGAGCAAGTCACACCGTGGTTGTTTGAGATTGTAGTTATTGATAGTGGCTCAACAGATGGAACCTTAGAATGGATGAAGGCAGACCCAGTAATTAGACTTTACGAGATACCTAAGTCCGAGTTTCAGCATGGTAAGACTAGGAACTTGGGGGCATCTTTGTCTGAAGGGGAAAATATTGCTTTTTTGACCCATGACGCTCTGCCAGTGGATAAAAATTGGTTATATTATCTGGTGACTACACTAGAAAATTTTCCTAATGCGGCAGGGATATTTGGCAAGCATTTAGCATATCCTGATGCAGATGCTTTTACTAAGCGAGACCTGGAAAACCATTTTCAGATTTTTGATGAACTACCAGTGTACCTTGATAAGAATACAAATTTCAAGCTATATAAGAACAAAGATTTGTCCTGGAAACAAAAACTTCATTTTTACAGCGACAATAATTCCTGTATGCGTCGATGTGTTTGGGAAAAAATTCCATATCCAGAGATTAGTTTTGGAGAGGATCAGGCTTGGGCTTGGCAAGTTATTGAGGCGGGGTATGGAAAGGTGTATGGGAGAGATGCAGTGGTGTATCATTCACATAATTTTTTGCCGGAGGAGATTTTCAGTCGCAGTCTGGAGGAGGCTTCATTTTTCCAAAAAACTTTTGGGTATGAGTTGGTTAATAAAGACAACATTTACGAACAAATAAAGTTGCTAAATGAACATGATAGCCAGTGGGGAAGGGATAAAAATTTAGATGAAAAAGTAATTATAATGAGACAAAAAAATAATGAGGCAAGAATACATGGCTATATGGCAGCTTTGAAGTAGAGGGTTATCCTGGAATTTATTCTTTGATAACAACAAATCTAAATATTAGAATTCGGCATTGATCAATTTAGGGATAATTTTAATCATTATGAGGTGGAATGTTTATGAAGTAGGGAATAGGCAATAGAGAGTAGTAGGAATGTTCCATGGACAGCCACTACCGACGATGAACAGGAGCAAAATGTACTTGTGTTTATGACTAATTATGGCTTTGGATTAATCATAAAAGCATTGACATATAAAGGCTTTAGCCTTATTGGGGTCAAACACCAGCTTTTTGCTCGTTTAATCTTAAAAAGTTAGGGTTTAGAAAAGTTAGGGTTTAGGGCTGACCATGGCAGACAAATGAAGGGACAAATATATCCAACTACCTCCTCTACCAACTCCCCGTTCCTCTGTAGGGAGGTTCCCATTTTGGTTATGCAACGTCCCTACTTCTCCTCCTGGGAGATATTATGGGTGGGTCTCCTACTCCTGAAAAAGACTTTTTCAGCAAGCCCTAATTATGAGATTAAATATTTATTTTTGTTTTTATCAATAACTTCTTTAAGACCATCTAATTTGGTAGCATCAAAATTATTTAAGAATATTTGAAGTAATTCCTCTTTAGTCTGAAATTCTATTGTTTTTTCAATACAATTGATGTAAGGAATTCTCATTTGTTCACATAATTCATAGGTTCTGCTATCTATAACTAAACACATAGAGGGTAGTCCTGCCATTAAACCCAAAATGGTTCCGTGAATTCGAGTTCCTATCATTAGGTTGGCATTATTTCTGAAAAACTCTATTGATTCAAAAACATTACCACTAAAAATAAAGTTGTTTCTATTTTTTTCAATATTTTTTTCATCGGAATATTTAAGTAATGGAAATGATTTACCTTTGTTGATAAAGTCGTACATTCTTGGCTCATTAACTGCTAAAGTGTAAACATTTGGATCATGCATAATACAGACAAAATGCTTGCGCAATTGAGGGTGCTGATGATGGCCTGGATAATTTATTCCTATTTTAATTTCATCTACGTTTTGTTTCTTGAGTTTTTCAAATTTAATCTTCATTTCGTCCGTATCAACTGGTTCTAATAAAATTGAAGGACATCCAACAACTTCACAATTCGTTAACGGGATATCGTTGTATTTAAGCAAGTCATATGTGTATTGACCTCTTAGGAATGCATATTCAAAACAAGAAAGAAAATTAAGGTATATTTTTTTCTCTTGATCGGAAAATTTTCTGAATTCAAGTGTGCTTGATTGAGCACCAATGGAAAACAAATATTTTTTACAATTGAGATCCTTGATTGAATTAAAAAAAACATTAAAAATGTTAAAAGACCTAGGTAAGATATTGATGCCATTTGCCATTACAATGACAACCATCTCAATTTTATTTTTGTAATAATTTTTATTTTCTCTAAAATCATGTAATAAATTCAAAAGTTCCAAATTTGTTTGATTGTTTATGATTTTTTTTGTAGACTCCCAAAACATGCAATTTCCTGCATTTCCAAATCTTTTGACAATAGATTCAGATGGCATTTCAGGGGAGAGTAGATCGTCATATTTTGAGTCAATAATATATTTTGGTATATTAGTTAGTATGTATTTCATCATTTTTAATGTTCTCTTGAATCAATAATTAAACTTTTCAAAATCAATTAAATAAATCTTCTTAATCAAACCTATACACTCATCTGATAATATACTCTTCTTGTCAACAATCAACTTATCTTGTAAAAGTTTTACGGACGGTTCTTTATCAACCATTTTTTCACATTTATGGCATCCCGAAGGTTTCAGTTTATTTGCCTCTCGAGGAATATAATTTCCAAGACCAAGAGTTTGATTAACATTTTTCAAGTCTTTAGTAAAGCTTTCTACCCTGACAAGAAAATCAAAGTCAATGTCGCCGGAAAATTGTACATTCCAATGAGGATTAATCCTTGCACCTGTATTTTGTAAATGGTAAACTATATTTAAATAATCATAAAAGGAAAATCCAAAATATTCCTTGTCTTTTATTTTATTGTGTTGCTTGTATTGTTTAAATAAATTCTTGGCAAAAGGTTCAAGTGAATCAAATGTTAGCAATGTTTGACCACAGGAACGATATAAAAACTTACTTAAAAATGCCGATGCACTTCTTGTTATTGGATCACGGACAAACCCTATGGCTGTGTATTTTTCATTTTCAACCAAATGCTTTCCATCTTCAAAAGAAATGAGATGCTTATTTTTATGCAGTAAAATTCTAGGATCCTGTTTGGCGTGCTTATGTCCAAGTACATTATAATAAAACCATAACACAACCGCAGTGCAGGCACATTTCGGAGTCCAAAATGCGACAATTTTTTTGTCATGTGATACGTATGCGTCCATTATTCTTCCTCAAAAGATAAAAATTCTAAATGTAAATTATATATAATCAAATCCGTTATTTTTGAAAAATGTAAAATCGTCAATATAAAAATTATAAACTTTATTTTTAATGTCCTCGCTATAAAAAAATTGTGTTGGTACATAATTATCAAAAAAATCATCAATATTCAAGTCATATATTGGTTGTTTAATTTCAACCGTTGCTTTGCGATAATTTTGATGTTTTTGTTTTATTGAAAAATCTGATATTTTTTTGTTGTATAGTTTCTCAAGAAAATTATAATCAATATCAACAACGTCAAAAATTTTTAGACCTTTGCTTTTTAATAATTTATCTGCATTGAAATCTTCAGTTATTTGTGGAGTAAAATGATGTTGTTCTATAACCTTCCAATTTGGTTTAATCAATTCATCTACAAACTTGGTAAAGGTCAATGGTTCGCATTTCCATATATTCCTGTATTGTCCACGTGGTTTGTATTTATCCAAAAAACCTGAAACTAATCTTTCATAAGAATTTCGTATGACTAAAACGGAAATATAATTTTCGATATCACTTGGAAGCTTGTCTCTAGCCTTTTTTTCATGTACTCTTGCGCCTTTTAATTCTTCATCGTATAAAAGATTCCAAACAATTCCTTTAAAATGAGTACAACCACATTTTGCTGACCATCCAAATATTATTTTTCTTTCTGAATAAATAATAAAATACATAATGATTATTCTTCAAAAGATAAAAATTCCAAAGGTTCACCATCAAACCCGGTTTGATGTTCAAAGAATGCTCGATCCAACTTCTTATGATAATACGGTTTGTCACTCGGCAACCTTTCCACAAAATCTGAAATATGCTTCTTGTCAACTGACAATAACGCCAATGGTTCCAAATAAACTATTTCATTATAAACATCTTGATTAATCTTATTTAATAGTAAAGGATCTCCGATAATATCTACATTAAATCCTCTGTCATACCAGTGCTTAACTTCACCCATCAAATAATCTTGAACAGGATCTACTGATATTGCTCCCACAATATGTTGTCTTTGCCTCAATACACCACATCCACGAATAGGATGTATCAAAAGCAAATGTTTTGTTGACTCAACACCATCCATACCTGCGGCAAGAGATGAATTCTGAAAAAGACAATGAAATTTTTTCCGGTTCATAAAATTTGTATGTCCTAGCCCGTCTACATTCTTTTTTTGTGCCCAAAGAATACTTTCTTTATACACCTCAATTGATTTATCGCGCTCCACCGCAACTTCAAATATCACTGGTTTATCGTATTGCTGACAAGCAGAAACAATTACATAAGAAACGAACGGGTCATTTGTTTCAACCCCTATCTTAGATAAATTTGAATCTATAACCACGATATCCAACCAATTTTCTGTGATCATATCAAACACAACATCACCTTGATATATTGCATCAATACAGGTAAATATTTCACCAAAATGCAGCCATGTTTTATACTGATGAGATTTTATTCGTTCACAACAACCTTGATATATGTTAACAAGCAAAAATCTTCTAAATGCGTAAAAATCAAATATAAATTGCCCCTGGAGTTGAAATTGCTCAATTTGTTTTTTGTTCTCACATCGTAATGTGGGTAAAGTTACTTCTGCAAAACAATCAAAGGAAGTATTCCACCTGTCGTTCCAATATTTTATTGAACTATTTTTCTTCTCAATAAATAATCTGAATTTTTCTTGAGCAGACTTTTCATAGGGTCTAAACAAATCATGTGTTTGAGTAAATTTTGTTTCGTGTTCATTATTCCACGAAACACTTATTGCTGTTATATCCTGTCTATAGCATTCCAGTGCATCAATGCATTTATCTATAAAATTGAGTGCCAAGGGCAATGACTTTTCGTATGCAGAACTTACACCTTTATGACCCGAGCCTATGGCACCGAAGGTTTCGTTCAACTCAACTATATCAGGATATTTTTCATGAACCCAATTCGGACAATAAAAGATAGAAATTAATGGCATAAGTTTGAACCCATGCTCAATGAGTTTATCGCATCTGTCTTGAGTATGAGAAAAATCAAAATTTCCTTCATTTGTTTCGTGCTTGTGCCACCGCATGTCAAAGGCAACAGTATTAATATCAGAATTGGCAGCTTTAATTAGAAATTCGTCAGCATAAACCGAATTCCATTCGTTCTCCCAAATTGTAATGTAATTGATATTGTGTTTCATTTTTTTATCTTTATCCGTATTCTCTGCTTTAATTCTTTCCTGATTTTTTTCCAGATCGAATGTATACTTATAAGTTTTAAGATCTTTTTCATAAATTTCACTCACAAGTAACTTAGTTTCATCATCATAGAAGTTTCTATAATCTGGAATAGTACCAGAAATTTCCAACTCACTATACTTTTTTCTGCCAACAAATTCACTTTTATTTTTATCTTTTTTATGATGGTGGCTAGAATGTGTATGGAGTTGTAAATTAAGACTATATTTTTGATTCAGTCTTTTTACCTCTTGTTCAATATTTTCAATTTTAATTATTTCATCAAAATTAAATCTGGATTCAATTTCTTGATATTGAGTTCTCCAATGATCATTAACTATTTTTTTCTGCTTAACTAAAAGCAAGAAATCATAAAATGACAAATCAAGATGTTCATATCCTTTTAAATATTGTTTATTGTTTTCATTTGCAGCAAAATAAGAACTAACTGCACGGGTATATGGATTTCTGACAAATTTCATTTTCACAAACTTGTCCCCAGAAAGCATATCCTCCGTTACTTTACCAAATTTTTCATAAAATTTATCTTGTCGATAATTATGTATCCAACTATTATAGTCTAAGGCTTCTTGGAGTATCCCCATAACATCAAAAAACATTTTACATACTATGGTGCAACCCGCCTTCTCCGTCCAATCAACTATAAATATGTTATTAACTAATAACATATTTCTCACTGTTTTGATTTTCATTCTGTTGACATTCTTTAATATCGGTTGCAGTAATTCAAACAACGTCTTTTTTTCGGTTTTGATATAATCAATATATTTTTCAAAATATCCAGAACTAAATATATTTGGTTCTCTCCATGTGTCTTCATCTTCAATATTTTCATCAAACAAATTTTCTTGATTAAGATATCGTCTAGCCACAAATTCATTGTGTTGTCTAAAGTCATTTAAAATTTCTTTTCGTTCTCTTGGGGAAAGGAGACTTTTGGTATACAAAAACGGGATATTAAGTGGTTTTTGCAACATTTTTAGTTGTTCGTCATTCCATTCACTCACATAAGGAATAAGTGTTCGTATCAGACATATTTGTTCACATTGAAGGCTTAGATTTACCTCTTCTGGAACTATCATTTTTTTCAGATCTAAGTCAATATTTAAATTGTGAATAAAATCAAAGTATATTGAATTTTCCTTAAAATTATTCCTATCGTAAATATTGACTAATATGTTTTCTTTCCCAACGATATTCTCCCATTTTCTTAAACTTGTTTCATAGTTGAAAACCTGCTGCGGGCCTTTATACAATTTATCTTTTAATTTGTATATATCAAGAAATATATTAGTTGTCTTGACAAGTTGAGTATACCAAGACCATAAAAAGTCATCTTGCCTTCTTAAATAAACAATAATTTTAACTTGACATATATCACTTACAGTATTTACTAATTCATGAATCTCATCTTGAGTGTTTCCGGGAAAATACTCAGAACTAATAATAAATAACTGTTCTGAACTTTGATAAATTTCCTTTCTCAATTCACGAATCTTTGCATCTATCAACTCTTGAGTCTTCTCATTTCCCCTCTGGTAATTTTTACACAACAATATATTATGAATATTGGGACGACCCGAGAAACAATACCTTGTATTAAAGTGCTTTGATAACCTGCCATTTTTTTGATTCTCAGATAAAAAATTTTGTATTGAACTGGTTCCTGTTTTACCAGTTCCTATATGTATATACAAGATTTTTTTCATCTCTCAAAAACCTCCTACTCCAATAAATAATCTTGATCGTTTTTTTAAGTTTTAACAGTTGGTTATAAATTTATGAATATTGAATAGCCGATACTAAATTGTTAACAATGCACAGCAAGATTAACTTGGCGAAATTATTTGTTAAGAAAGGATTAAGGATAGGGATTGTTACAGCCATAAACTTTTGATAATATTTAATGGTTTAAGTTATTTTATCATAAAATAGCAGAATAACTAGGGGCAGAAAAAAGTGAGTTAATAACTCATAACTGAATGGCAAAATTTGGACTCAGGAGTCTAGCCGATAGCTGTTGGCCCTGTATTCCACAGGATAGGAAAATTCCATGAAACTTTCCTACATTCAATATCGAATATGTCTAGGGTTAATTATTTTTCATGTCTAAGATTTTCTTTGCTACATTTTCATGAATAGGCATTACAGATAATCTATTTCCTCTCCTCACAACTAACAATTCATCCCCAGTAAATTGTTGTTTCAAATCAGCTAAAGATATTAACTTAGGAAACTCTTCTACAAATTCCACAGAAACAGTTTGCCACCGAGGTGCATTAGGAGTAGATTTCGGATCATAATATTTGCTTTCTGGGTCAAATTGAGTGGGGTCAGTAACGCCACTTTCCCATATTTTTACTATCCCAATAATGCCTGGAAATCTAGTGTTTGAATGATAGAAAAATGCTAAGTCTCCCTGATTCATTTGTCTGAGAAAATTCCGCGCTTGATAATTTCTGACTCCATCCCAAATACAATTTTTTTCTTGTTTCATATCTGAGATACTATAAGTTTTTGGTTCTGATTTTATTAGCCAATATTTCATAATCAAGGAAATAAGAAACAGTAGTAAATAGTACCTTTTCACGAAAGCTATGTCTTAAAAAGTCATACCTTCAATAGTCTAGCATTAATATTTTAAAATTTTTTCAAATTTTACAGCTTTCATAAAAAGTTTTATTTATATAATATCTTTCTGTTTTTTAAACCAAATGGTTAAACCTAAATAAATCAGTGAATGTAAACATAAAACTCCCCAACTTAAACCTAAATTTCCCCAGTTAAGGTTATAAATATCTGAACCAGAAAATGGTAAAGAAACCCTACTACCATCTGGTAATTTAGTTGCTTCTGGAACCATTTTATTGACATTGACTAGAGCCCCATAAGCAGCTACAGACCAACGACTTAACATTACCCAAGAAAATTTACTAGCTATACCTTTCATCTCAAATAAAACTCCAGAAAAAATAATCTGAGGTAGCAATATTAAGGGTAAAGCACTATTAGCTTGAGAAGCGTTTTTAACAATAGAAGAAATCATTAATCCCATACTAATACAACTTATTAAAGTTAAAAAAGTAGTAATACTAACTCCCATTGACCATGAAATTATTTCTGGCTGGGGGCTTTCAAATCCCAAGATAATTACTCCTGCTATTAATAAAGTTTGAAAAATTGCTAATAATCCTAAAACTATGACTTTTGAAGCTAGATAAGCAAATAATCCTAAATTTACCAATCTTTCTCGAATATAAATAGCTGATTCTTTGACTATTTCTTGCAGAGAACTCGAAAGACCAACCCATAAACAGGCACAAGTAAATACAAATAATACTCGCAAAGCTAAAGGGGCTAAAGTAGGTTCTGGGTCGCCAATTAATGGATTTTTATCTCTAACTGCAAATAAAATTAAACCAATACCAATAGGAGCAGTTAATAAAGATAAACCTAAATTAATCGGGTCACGGAAAATTAATTTTAAATATCGTTGAATTAAAATAAATAGTTGTTTAGCAAAAGAAGGGAGTTGTTTTTTGGGGGGTAAGTTAGTAGGAGGTTTTAAGTTATTAACACTCAAATGATTGGAAATATAGCGCCGATAATATTCTGATTGACGAAAATTATTGACCCATTCATTAATATTTTCATCACTGGTTTCTAGTTCATTGTAAATATCAGCAAAGTCACCAGTATTGATTGAGAAAAAATTCATAGCTTCTTTCGGAGAACCAAAGTAACATAAACGCCCACTTCTACCTAAAAAAACTATGCGATCGCAAATTCTAATATTAGCTGTGGCATGAGTAACTAAAATAATTGTTCGTCCTTGATTTGCCAACTTTTTTAATAGTTGCATCATTTTTTTATCTAATCCTGGGTCGAGTCCAGATGTCGGTTCATCTAAGAAAAATAATTTGGGATCTGCTAATAATTCTAAGCCAATACTTACCCTTTTTCTTTGCCCTCCACTTAACTGACTAACTAATATATTTTTTCTCTCTGCCATCTCTATTTGTTCGATAGTTTTTTCCACTACTTCTTGAACATTAGTATCTGGAGGTAAGCGTAATTTTGCAGTATAAGTTAAAGCTTCCAATACTGTTAATTCGGGATGAATAATATCATCTTGAGGAACATAACCTATCTGAGTCCGATAAATATTAAAATTATTCCTTAAATCTTCACCATTAATATAAACTTGGCCTTTAGTTGTCGGGTCTATTCCTAATAATGTTCGCATCAAAGTCGACTTACCAGTTCCACTTCCTCCGACTAAAGCAACAAATTGCCCAGGTTCGATCGCAAGGGAGATATCATTTAGTAAAACTTGTGTTTTCCCCCGTTGGTCTCTAACTATTCTGTAGAGGCGATAGGCATCAAGACGAATTTCGTTACCGGGGTCGAGGACTTCCAAGTTATCCCCACGACGAATAAGGGTAAAAGGTCCGATTTTAATTACTGCTCCCTCCGTCACAACAATAGTACTTTGAACTCGGACCCCATTAACAAACACACCGTTGCTACTATAGTCCTGTAAAACGTACTCACCTTGAGCATTGGGCTCAATGGTGGCATGATGACGGGATATAATAGGAGCATTCAACTCTAGGGTAGCGTCAGGATCCCGACCAAGTAATACTGATCTATTTTGCAAAGATATTGAGGACGTTTTTGGTAAAGATGTTAAAGCTGTAGAATTATTCGGTTCAAAGTATTTGAGCAAGATTTGATTTTGGGGTTCTAGGCCGATTTTGATTTCTATGCCATTTTCCAAAGGATGACCTTCTGAAGGAGTAATGCGGGTCTGGTTGAGAAATAATCCGTTTGTACTTGGTCGATAACCGTCACCATCATAAATATGGTAGCGATCGTCAGATTTCTTGATGAGGGCATGATAATTAGAGATGGGCAACCAATTTGAGGGCACTACTAGATTGGCGCGGCGGCGATCGCGTCCTAATATATGGCGCTTTTGTGTCAGTTGGAAGGTGATAATTTGGCCTTGATTATTTAATTCTATATAAGGATTATTACTTAACAGGGTTGTTTGACCTATTTTATTACTCATAATAATATTAGATTTTAGATTCCTTGGCACAGATTGACAAAAACCATTTATATTCAATCAGAAGTGGATCAACTTTTATAGTTTAACCCACTATTTATTCTTTTAACTTTAGCAGAAATTAGATATTATTTTTATGATAAAATTTATGTGAAATTAAGTAAATTATTAAATTATAGTTTTTGATAACTAACTAAAATAAATATAACTTAAGTGAGTAAATACCTAAACAATAAATCGGGTCTATTGCCCTGACTATTGTTTTTCATGCTTCACAATTTTTTTTCGATCAACCGAGTTTATTTGTAAGTGCTAATCAGATAAATTTAAATACATGATATTATCTGTTTGGTTACTCCTAGGGAGAAGCTAGCTACTTTTCTAAAATCAAGGAACCTACAACTTATTTACTAAATTTTTACCATAATAATTTCAAATTAAACTAATGCAAAAACAAGTACCTTTAACTACTATCTGTATTTTTTTATATCTAACTGGATGTCAATCTCCCAAACCGGAAATAATATCTCCTAACCCTAAAATAAGTCTTTCTCCACAAGTATCACAAATATCAATTAAAATTCCTGAAAAACCCTTAACATTACCTACAGATAACTCAAATTCAATAACCTCTGGTGAAGTACAGACATATTTAAAAAGATTAACTACTCAAGGTTTTTCTCCACAAAATCAAGGAGTCTGGATACAATCAAATGATACTTTATTCGCAAATCATCAAGGTAAAATTCCTTTGCCAGCAGCTTCAATTACTAAAGTAGCAACTTCTTTAGTTGCCTTAGAAACTTTTAATCCTGACCATCAATTTATTACCTTAATTGCCACAACAGGAAAAATTGAAAATGGTGTATTAAATGGGGATTTAATTATTCAAGGAGGAGAAGATCCATTTTTTGTTTGGGAAGAAGCGATCGCTATTGGTAATCTTTTAAATAAAATAGGCATTCAAAGAGTTACTGGGAATCTCATTATTACTGGTAAATTTTATATGAACTTTGAATCTAATGCTAAGACTGCTGGTAATTTACTTAAACAAGGATTAAATAGTCAAATTTGGCAGAGAGAAGCTTTAACTCAATATCAAACTTTACCTCCAGAAACCCCAAAACCTCAAGTCATAATTGATGGTGTTGTAGAAGTTTCTCCCAGTACTCCTGAAAATATAAAACTATTAATTAGGCATTATTCTTTTCCCCTAGTAGAACTAGTCAAAAAAATGAATCAATATAGCAATAATTTAATGGCGGATATGTTAGCTGAAGCTGTAGGAGGTTATCAAGTAGTTGCAACAAAAGCTGCTGAATTGACAGGAGTACCAAAAGAAGAAATTCAATTAATTAATGGCTCTGGTTTAGGAGAAGAAAATCGTATTTCTCCTAGGGCTGCTACAGGAATGTTTCTAGCAATTAATAATTATCTTCAGCAATACAATATGAGTGTGGCAGATGCGTTTGTTATAGTTGGTAAAGATAAAGGTATTTTAGATGAACGTAAACAACTTCCAAATTTTGCAGTAGTTAAGTCTGGTACTCTAAATTATGTTAGTAGTTTAGCAGGTGCTTTACCAACCAAAGAAAAAGGAGTTATTTGGTTTACAATTCTGAATAAAGGACCTAGTGTAACTCAATTAAGAAATCAACAAGAAATTTTACTAAGAGATATTGTGAAAAAGTGGGGTAATGCTGAGTCATTGTCACCAGAATTAACAGCTAATCCTCAGAGAAAAACTAAAACTTCTCGTAGCGAAATTATATAAAAAAGTAAGAGGGAAGAAATAAGAAGTAGGAAGAAAAATACAAAGTTTTTTATCTTCCTATTTTTGCTTTATAGTAGTATCTTTGTCTAATTACAGATAATACTAAAGTCATCTCTGTAGCCTTAGAAAATATTAGCAAAAAAAAATCATAAAAACTATATTATATCAGTTTAAATGTTTGATTTAGAGTTTGCTTATGAGCAAGCGCAATCTGAAAAAAGCCTACCAATAGTAATAAATGTATTAGAACATCTTTAATTATAGTGCTGAAGTTCAAACCTTGGATCGACAGGTCTTGCCACTAAAATACCAATAGCACTTTCCACATTCCAAATATATCTTTCTAAATCATAAGCAACAGTTACTTTTCCAGCAGGAGAAGCATGAATAAAACCAATATTACCATCAGAATTACGATAAACTAAGCCTGTATGAGTAACATCTAATCCATTAATTTCTGTCGCTACAGCAACAATATCTCCTGGTTTTAGCTGAGAATAAATACTGCTAATTCTATAGTAAGGAATGTAATTTATTTTAAGTTTACTAATACTATTTTCCATACTAACAATACACTGATAGTTAACCTCATTCCTAGCAATTTGTGGATACTTTAATCTATTTTTGCTCATAAAAAATAATTGCTTATTAACCATTTTTCCACCTAATTTAATAGCTATATCTATAACATTTTCACGCCTTTGATTATCAGCAATCCATTCAGAAAAATAATGTAAACGACTACAATATCCATCCATTTTACCCTTCCAGTAACGCTGGTTTTTAATATGATTAATAAAGGTCAAATAAGAATAATCTTCCATCGCTATTCCCCTAGCCATTGCCAATACAGTTTCCACAAATAATACACAATCAAATCCATCCAAAGTAATAATTAAGGACTCTTTATTTGATTGGTCTAATAATCCAGCTTTGTAAGGAGTATCAATAAAATAAGCAGCGATCGCCTGCATAATTTCTGCCATAGAAAGTTGAGCAAGATTCTGTTTTATGGCATACTCCATCACTAATTTAAACTTGGGATCTTCTTGAATATTTGATGCTGGTAATTTATTAATTTCTTTTTTTTGACTACCTTTATTTAAGCGAACATCAATTAACGGTCTTGTGGGAGGCTGAGACGGACCGACTGGTAGTTCTTTGAAAATGTTTTGCTTTGATAAAATAGATAATTTTAAGAAAGCATTACCAAATAAATCTAAAGACTTTAAAGTCATATTGTCAAATTTAAGGTAATGCAAATTTAATGGTTTTTCAGAAATAGGTACTATGGGATTAATTAACTTTTTACCACCAAATTTTATTTTGTTATTATCCTGATTATTGGGAAGATATTTTGTCTGAATCTTGTCATCTTTTTCAGCAGCATTAACCAGACTGAAAAAAGACATCGAACTATTTAATCCAAGAGGAAATTTTACTGTAGAAAAGCCAGATATTGCCACTGTTAAAAAAGTTAACCCTAATAATTTTCTCATTTTTTTATTTGTTATATAGCCTATAAGTATGTGATTTTAAATAATAAAAAATTGGTAATATTTATTGATTTTAAACCTCTAGTTTTAAACAATCCCTGCAAAGAGTTGTATGAACCATCAGTAGTGTTAGATTTGGGAAAATCTTTTTAGTAAAAATACCCAAATATCTTGTGGTTGCTCCTGGGTAATTAAGCAACTTAAAGTAGTGACCAATAATCTCCATCTTTACCAAAAAACAGCAAAATTCTTTCAAGGAGAAGCAGGCATTTTGGCAGAATTAGGGGATACTCATAGCCACATATATAAATTATATGCTAATTTTGCTGATAGAGCAGATAAATTTTACTTAGATAAGAGGATAAACTCTCGCTAAAATAGTAGCAACATAAGACACAACTACAGATAGTTATGTTAAGAAAATACTGATTAGTTTGCTATAGTTTATTAACTATATACATAGTAAAAATGTTATTCGCCAGAATATTAAGCTGGAAAATATTATTGTACCTCAATAAGATTATTAATTAGTTTTAATAGATTTTTTTGTAGAGGAAATCTCTATTACTATAGTAATTAATCTTCCCAGAAAACAGTTTTGATTACAAGTTTTATGTATATATAGTTTATTAAAAAAGACTGTAATTATACCAATTTATACTCTTGTTTTTTGAGATTTTATAATTAACAGTAATTAATTTATTGCCAATAAATAAATATTAAAAACTTAGAAATATATTTACAAAATGGAAAAATAATTTAGAAGCAAAATACATCTAATAAAACTTCTAAATTAGCATAATCTTTATATAGAAAAACCTGACATTAGTAATTATTTTGTTATAAACAATCTATCTAGTTAGCTTTATATTGCGATAAAAGTCAGTTTTTTTATCAATGAAATATAAGTATCATTTTTACTCCTAAATGTCATGAATTATAATTATAAAAATCACTTTATATTCACCTGTATATAAATATTTATAATTACCTGAAGCTGAACTATTTATCAGCCGCATAAATTTAGAAATAATTATAATTATTAGCATTGCCGTCGGTAGTTTTTTTGAGTAGTTTTTTCTAAAAAAACTTACTCAAACTTCCCTACAATGATAAAGATTAAGCTTTCCTTTGCCACATACAACAGAATGAGTAAAATTAATTACTCAATTACAAGCTAAAGAATTAATCCCGACTTGATTAAAAGTAAAAAAATATATTTGTCCCTCCCTACAATCAAAAAACTACTACATAATTGACAAAATAAAAAGTATATGAAATAATCTTATATTTAAAGGGAGCAATAATGTGATCAAAAAATTATGATTAGTAAATGTGATTTTCTCCAAATAATTATCAAGAGATTAATTAGTAGTTAAAATTGATATTTGCTTTTTATTATTTTCTTAGAGTAATCAGCTTTTAGCGAGTACTAAAAAACCTAATTTTAAAGTTTTGAGAGTATCTATTAAGTATTAAACATTAAATGAACTTTGTCAACGACTTATTTATGAATAACTACTTATCAACATATTTCTTAGTATCTCATGGTAGCCGTGACCCACGACCAAAGCTAGAATTACAGACACTAGCTAATCTTTTATCTAAACAAACAACTTTAAGTAAATATTTTAGGCAGCATAACAATATACTAAGATATCCTATGATTACTACAGGTGTATTAGAACTTGGACCGAAACCTTTACATGAACAAATAGAGGATTTTTGGCAAAGTATACGAGCACTCCATATTAGTCAAATCCAAATTATACCTTTATTTCTTTTGCCGGGAGTTCATGTCACCGAAGATATTCCCGCGGAAATTCAGATATTCCGAGAGCGAGTAAAAGCAAATGCAACCTCTAAGATAGTTTTGCACGAAGAAAAGAGTCACTTGAAGCTTGAAAAGAAATTAGAAATTAATATTCCAATTAAAGTAAACTTGTACCCTTATATTGGTTCCCATCCCAAAATGGTAAATCTACTCGCAACTAAAATGACTTCTGTTATAGCTGAAGCTTGGGTCATTATTTCTCATGGTAGTCGCCGCACTGAGAGTAATGAAGTTGTGGAAAAAATCTCCCAGTTTCTCAGTAGTAGTTGCAAAGTTTTAGTGTGTACAGCTTATTGGTCTGTTCCTCCTGATCTCAAGTCTAGGGTTGATATCTTAATGAAACAGGGATATAAAAAAATTGGAATTTTGCCTTACTTTCTGTTTAATGGGGGAATTACTGACGCGATCGCGGATACAGTTAATCAACTATCCCAAATATATCCTACTATTCAGTTTCATATGACTACTCCTCTTGGTCCAACAGAGGAATTAGCTTGCTTGGTTGCAGATCTAGTGAGTAGTTCACAAGGGTAGGTTTTTGCTTTTTACTTTCTGGTTACTGTAACTTAACCTCCCCCCAAAAAAATAAGGAAAGCTTGGGAGTAGAGTAACAAATAGGATCGTAAATTTTTGAGCCCAACTTTTAGGTTCGAGTAGTTTGAGTTACTTCTAAATATGCTTTTACTGTTCTCAAATCTTTTCTCAATTTAGTTTTAAACAGAAAATGCCATTGCATAAGAGAACTTATGAATGTAGCAACTGCGGTTTGAAGGTAGACAGAAACTTTAATGCTACGGTTAACAAGGGAAAACTAGGTGTATAAGTAGCTTTAGCTTCCTTGGTATTTTGTGGCTAAATTGTGTACGAAGATAAGTTACAGACTGCGGTCAGTGGTAGATGTGTAAACACTGAAGCCAGATCAAAATTATGCCATCGCACTTATATAAGTTTGGGTGAGTTTAGTGGAACTGCTAGAAGGGTCGGAGCTAGTCTTCTGAACGGCAAATTCTTAAACGTATATCTAGTATCAGCAGTCCTATGAGGAGCGAAGCTCTCATCTATGGAACGTGAAGGAGAGGTGAGGGAGCGAAATTACCCATCAACTCTATCAAAAGTGTTTAACAGGAGTAGGGAGTAGAGAGTTCACTCTTCAACTGAATATGAGATTATTCGGACTTATCCATAACCCGGGTTGATCAATAAAATTTGGTGATTTCAAAAATAATTCTCAGGACAATAGACCCGCTTTCTTATTTGGGTGTGTAAGTCTTGATTATAATATGATTTCGATCCTATCCACTTCTATTTCCAAAGTTCAGTATAATTAATAGTGCATTAATAGAAAAATAAAGCAGTTAACTTTGTTACAAATAGCTATAAATATGGTTTGCCTAATTTTTTTTAATCAAAATCATTACAGCATTTTGGAAAATAATGAGATATAATCTAATATGAATGTTGATTTTTTCTTCCCTATTTCCTATTCCCTTTAAAATTAAAAATTCCGGCATAAAATATCTAATTTGTATTTATCAATACAGCCAATTACAGATTAAAGTTTTGAAATAGATATTGTTATTTGTTTTTCAACAGATATCGCATTCAGTATTCAGCTTTAGTTAAAACTTTACAGGTAGTTGCTTTGAAGTTTTCTCGTTTTCCTGGTGTCATGCTTGGGCTGATATAACTAAATATTAATATATTAATTGATTATTAAACAATTATTTAGTTATGTAAATATCTTTAAAGATAAATCTCAGGAATTAAGTTGAATTCAGGATTGAGATTATTCTTAGTTGTTTATTGACACAAAGTAAAAAATGTGGTAGTTCAATATTTTTACTAGTTTCTTTTGATATTGAGTTGTTGATATTAAGTTAAATTGTCAAGTAATAATTGAGGTTTCTGGTATAAATTAACACTTCCATTATATCTTATAAACTATTTACGATCAGCAAACTATATAATAGAAAAAAACACGAATTATGAAAATTCTACTTCCCAATAATTCAGGTAAGCATCAAATCTCATCACCAGACTCCAATAATAAATCAGACATGGCAGATCAGATGAAACAAATCAGTTTGATCGTTGCCGAATCTCTACATAAAGAAACTCAAAATCAGGAGAATTCTAGTATGAATATATCAGCTACAACCATTCCAGTCTCAGAAAATCAACAAGATATAGATGATGCAGTAGGAGCATTATTTAAGCAAATGTCTCGTTATCCTCTTCTGAATCAAAAAGAAGAAATAGAATTAGCGAAGTTAATTCAAGAGTTAGTAGTATTTGAAAAACTGCCAGAGAAACTGGCAAATGACTTAGGACGAACACCTACAAAATCTGAAGTAGCAGTCGCAGCAGGTTTCACAGAATCACAACTAGATCATCGCTTACATCAGTGTCGAACAGCCAAACGTCGAATGATTAGTTCTAACCTGCGTCTAGTAGTTTCAATTGCCAAGCGTTATCTAAACCGTGGGGTACCTTTTCTAGATTTGATTCAAGAAGGAGCATTAGGATTAAATCGCGCCGCTGAAAAATTTGATCCAGATAAGGGCTATAAGTTTTCTACTTATGCCTATTGGTGGATTCGTCAAGGAATAACCCGCACCATTGCTAACCAAGGACGTACTATTCGTCTACCAGTTCATGTAGTTGAACAAATTAACAAACTTAGACGAGTTTACCGCGACCTAAGACGGAGTTTAAATCGTATTCCCAATGACACAGAAATTGCTCAAGAACTAGAAATTTCTCTCCCACAACTGCGCAACCTACAGCAAATTCGTCGGAAAACTCTCTCTCTGAATCATCGTTTAGGTACTGACGAAAATACTGAACTGTTAGATTTCTTAGAAGATAATGAAAATAGTACTCCAGAAGCACAAATGAATGATATGATGATGCGCCAGGATATCTTGGAGGTATTAAATCATGTATTAAGCAATCGTGAGCAAGATGTCATCAGTCTCCGCTATGGTTTAATCACAGGAGAACCTCATACTTTGGATGAAGTTAGTCGGATGATTAATCTTTCTCGGGAACGAGTACGACAAATTCAAGCTAAAGCAATGCGAAAGTTACGTCGCCCTCAAGTGGCTGAACGTTTAAAAGGATGGTTGAATCGTTTTTAATTAAATTCAAAATCATATCGCTGTCAGCTAAAGTCCCAACGATTTGTCGTCAAGAACTCCAATTTTATCAATATCCTAACACTTTTTTATAGTGCTATAGTAGTTAAATTTATGTCCCTCGATGAACTAAAGCTGCGTGTTGCTAAACGAGCAGATGTATCTATTCTATTTGACTTAATTAAGGCCCTAGCTGAGTATGAAAATTTATCTCATGCTGTTACAGGTAATGTTGCTTCCTTGGAAGCTCATTTATTTGGCGAACCTGATAGCGATAGATCCAATTATCGTCCCATGGCTGAAGCCATTATTGCTGAATTGACAGGCAAACCTGTCGGTTTTTCTTTATTCTTTTATAACTATTCAACTTTTTTAACCCAACCCGGTATTTATATTGAAGATTTATTTGTGTTACCTGATTATAGAGGGCGGGGTATAGGAAAGCGACTGATCAGTTATTTGGCCCAGTTGGCAGTATCCCAAAATTGTGGACGTTTAGAATGGAGCGTTTTAGATTGGAATAAACCTGCGATCGGATTTTATAAACATATGGGTGCGTCAATTTTAGACGAGTGGCGTATCTGTCGTGTTACTGACAATGCTCTCGGGAAGTTAGCATCTCAACAGGAATTATAGCTGAAGTTAAAAGTTAAATCATTTCTGTGCTTCAGGCAAAAGAAGATCGAGAATGTCCGAAGGGTAGTAGAAATTGCTATATCAGATTTAAGATCAAAATTAAAAATTTACTGCTACTATAAAATTCTGAGTCTATTTGGATTCAGAATTTTTTGTGTGTAGTGGCTAAATCTATTTAACTTGACTATTGTTAACATCTATAGTATCTACTAAATTTGGGTATAAAAATAGGATTGTCCCATTCCCTAATGCCTTATTTCCTGAACAGCTATAACTTGAAAAAATACCCTTTTACAATTGGCAGAATGTGGATATGCATATTACAAACAGATTTTATAGCTTTAAGCCTTTGGGGTTTGAACTATCAGCTCAAGTTAAAACTATTAGGTTGTAGAGGATTTCAATTGAAAAATATATACTGAGGTTATTAACTATGACTATTTGGGTAAATGAACAGATAGATCCATCTGGTATTGTCTACTCTTGTATTGCCTGTTGTGAGAAATTGCAAGCCCAAGAATGCCATGAATCTTTTAAAAAAAATTTAACTGATACTCAAAAAGAACAAGGATGGAAAGCTACATTGCGAATTGTTGAGTCTTGGGATGATGTGCCTGTTAGTGCTTTAAAATTGAATTGAACTTTCAAATTTTGATTAGTACTTTTTTTCTATGAGTCAAAATATGAGCTATATGAACTACTTATAATTTCTTGGGTTTGGCAAGGTTGTCTAAATTGGATTTAGTATTATTTAGAAAGGGTATATCCCAGTAAACCTTGAGTCAAAACATGAGCTATATGAACCACTTATAATTTCTTGGGTTTGGCAAGGTTGTCTAAATTGGATTTAGTATTATTTAGAAAGGGTATATCCCAGTAAACCTTAAGCAAAAAATCCTGCTATTTGGTTGCTTGCGGCCTGTATAGCATTATAAAAGATTACAGTCATAAACCTGCCTAACCCACACTACAAGAGCTTAAGGTTTTTTTGATCATTTCTTAGATGATTAAAATTTGTGCTCAACTCCCTATAAGTATTTTGTCTGAATTCTAGATGAAAAATTGACTTTTAACTTTTGAGCAAAAAAACTACTTGATATAGTACTATTCACTTAAGGCGCGGATATTGGTAAATTCTTTTTCCGGAGCATTTCTGGAGGAAAAACTCTTTGAGAGATAATTTTTGAATTTTAAATTGTGACTTTTGACTTGTGTTTAGCCTTACACAAGTTCTTAAATTCGTCAGTGGAGATGGAAAAACCTCTGTCGTTTTTGCAAGGTCCTTGATTAATCAATCAAGTCATATGTTTTGATTTTTGATTTTTAACTTCCGCAAAGCGGTTAACTTAACTGAAAATGGCAGTTACAACTAAACAATTAATTCAATGGAAACAAAAAGGTCGCCCAATAGTAGCTCTGACAGCTTATGATTATACGATCGCTCAACTTTTAGACAATGCTGGAGTAGATTTAATTCTGGTGGGAGATTCTCTGGGAATGGTAACTTTAGGTTATGAAACAACTTTACCAGTGACTCTTGAGGAAATGATTCATCATGCTAAAGCAGTACGACGAGCTGTAAAACAAGCTTTAATGGTGGTAGATTTACCATTTTTAACTTATCAGGAAAGTCCCCAACAAGCTATACATTCAGCAGGAAGAATACTAAAAGAAACAGGAGCTCAAGCTGTCAAACTAGAAAGTGGTAATGAAGCGATCGCTCAAACTGTTAAGAAACTAACGTCAATAGGTATTCCTGTGATGGGTCATATTGGCCTAATTCCCCAATCTGTACATCAATTTGGAGGTTATCCTCAACAAGGCAACGCTCCTGATGCTAGTGCGCGTATTTTAACAGAAGCTCTAGCTTTGGCAGAAGCTGGTGCTTTTGCCCTAGTTCTAGAACATATTAAAGCAGATTTAGCTAAAGAGATTACAGAAAAAGTTTCTATTCCTACTATTGGTATTGGTGCAGGTGCCTATTGTGATGGTCAGATATTAGTGATTAATGATGTTTTAGGGCTTTCCCATTGGCAGCCACCTTTTGCTAAACCTTATGTTAACTTGCGAGAGACTATTACTCAAGCAGTTAAAGAATATAGTTTAGAAGTAAAGAAAAGAAAATTTCCTCAACCACCATCACCATAGTAGAGCTCAGAAGGTGCGGGTTAACAATTTTGAACTTAATACCATGCACCACTACAGAATATGATAAACTAGATTCGGTACTTCCAAACCATCGTGAGTTTTACCTTTGCTCATGTTACCTCTACGTCCATTTTTTGAAGGAGTGAATGCCCAAAAGGTGACTAAGTTAATAATATAATAACTTATGTATTGTAAAGAAAGTTAAGTAAAAAGTCGCCGAAGAAGGGTGAGGCTTTCAACTCACAGTAATTTTTGGTAAATTACTAGTTATTGCAGACTCATGATGAAGTAATGTGTATTGTTTCAAAGCAGATTTTATACTGCTCCCTACTAATTTCTGCATAATCATGAATGAAAATGAAATTTTATTGATATGCAATTAAAATTACTCTTCCTAAAATAGACCCATCCCAAAAGCATCAAGCATTTACTGTAACTATTTTGACTGGAGCGATCGCTACTCTCCTTCATCTAAATTAATATTACTAAATTTAATAAATATTTGCTACAAATAAATAGGAAATTTTTTATAAATCAGGAGTATGGGTTCATAATTCATAATAAATCGTTTCAATACCACTTTTTATGCCATAAATTCTTTTTTTTTGTCAAATAGGCATCTCCTGTAAAATCATTTTCTTGGTTTGACTATGTGTAACGTATTTTTGAAATTAGTATAATAGGCTCAAAGTTGGGAATTTTTCAAATCTTAACAGTATCACAGCTATAACTTGAGTTCTGAGTTCTGAGTTCAGCTTGAGGAATTATTAAAAGAAAACTGGGCAAAACTTAATTCATTAAACTTATTCCAATTAAAAACTTGTTCTCTAAATTTTTTCCATTGTTGATAAACTTCCTTAAAACTCTCATCTTGACTTGCATTTTCCTCACAGATATCAAAAGTAGCTTTCTGAGCAGCTTCCATGATTTCTGGACTAAAAGTCTTGAATTGGACATCTTTTGCCATCAATTTTAGCAATGCTTTACTATTCAAAGCATCATATTGAGCCAACATATTCAAATTAGTTTCATAAGCAGCAGTCTGAAAAATTTCTTGATATTCTTTTGGTAGTTTGTTCCAAGCATCTAGATTAACCAATATATCAATAGTCGGACCAGGTTCCCACCAACCAGGATAATAATAATATTTTGCTGCCTTATACAAACCCAATTTGTGGTCATCATAAGGCCCCGACAACTCAGCAGCATCAATGACACCTCTTTCCAAAGCCAAATAAATTTCCCCACTTGGTAAAACCTGAACATTTACTCCCAACTTGCTCATTACATCTCCTCCCAAACCAGGAATGCGCATCTTTAAACCATTGAGGTCAGCCAAAGTATTAATTTCCTGCCTAAACCAACCACCCATTTGCGCCCCTGTGTTACCCGCCGGGAAGTTAATCACATTAAAATCAGTATAAACTTTTTGTATAGCTTCTAAACCCCCTCCATGATATAACCACCCATTCTGTTGTTGGGCAGTCAAACCGAAGGGAACACTGGTAGCAAAAACTAAGGCCGAGTTTTTGCCTTTATAGTAAGAACTACAAGTATGACCACATTCTATAGTACCCTGTTGTACAGAATCTAAAACTTCTAACCCTCCTACTATTTCACCAGCTTGATAGGGAGTAATAGTAAATCTACCATTGGTTAAAGCTGCTACGCGATCGCAAATCTTCTCGGCTCCACCAAATAAAGTATTGAGAGTTTTTGGCCAACTTGTCGTCATTTTCCATTTTATCTGTGGGAATTTGGTTTGACTAAATGCAGGTAAAGCCAGGGCAGTTGTAGCAGCAACAGTAGTATAACTAATTAGACTTCGACGTTTCATTGTTCATTTATGTATGATTTATTTATAGCAACCCCTAGAGTGGTTAGAACATTCTCGGGTTTCTCAAATTTAGTTTGTGCTACGAATTTTACTTCTGAGGAAAAACTAGGATAATAGTCTGCACTGGGACAGTCAAAAAAATATTTGATTGAGTATATGAGTCCTCTGACTTCAGGGTTAGGCACTGATAACTAATAACAGAAATGAATTCTGAGTTTACTTTAGGGAGTTATTGAAGGTAAACTGAGCAAAACTCAATTCATTAATAGTATTCCATTTATAAATCTGTTCTCGGAACTTTTTCCACTGTTCATAGACTTCTTTAAAAGTTGTATCCTGAGTAGCTTTTTCTTCGTAAAATTCAACAGCAGCTTTCTGTGCTGCCTGTAAAATTTCTTGACTGTAGGGGCGTAACTCTGTACCGCCTGCTATTAATTCTGCTAATGCTACTCCGTTTAAAGCATCATATTGGGCAAGCATACTAATGTTAGCTTGGTATGCAACAGTTTTCAAAACTTCTTGATATTCCTTTGGTAGTTTATTCCATTCATTGAGATTAATTTGCACCTCAAAAGTAGGACCGGGTTCCCACCAACCAGGATAATAATAATATTTTGCTGCCTTTTGTAAGCCTAATTTCTGATCATCATAAGGACCTACCCACTCCGCAGCATCAAGGGCACCTCGTTCTAAAGCTAAATAAATTTCACCACCAGGTAATACTTGAGCATTTACACCTAATTTTTTCATGACCTCACCACCGAAACCAGGGATGCGCATACTTAAACCATTTAGATCACTAACAGTGTTAATTTCTTGTCTGAACCAACCTCCCATCTGGACTCCACTGTTACCAGCAGGAAAATTAATAATATTAAAGTCGGAGTACAGCTTATGCATGATTTCTAGTCCTCCACCATGATAATACCAAGCATTTTGTTGTTGGGCCGTTAATCCGAAGGGGACAGAGGTACCAAAGGCAAGGGCTGAGTTTTTGCCTACATAGTAGTAACTTGCAGTATGGCCACATTGTACTGTACCTTGTTGGACAGCGTCTAGAACTTCTAAACCTCCGACTATTTCTCCTGCAGAATAGGAAGTAATGGTAAATCTGCCGTTGGTCATAGCTGCGACGCGATCGCATATTGTTTGTGCCCCACCAAAAATTGTATCTAGGGAGCGAGGCCAACTTGTGGTCATTCTCCATTTTACAGAAGGTAAGCTATCAGTAGAAACAGATTGAGTGGTAGTTTGATTACAAGCTGCTAAAGTTGCGACAGTTGTAGCAGTTGCGATATGGTTAATGAGTTTTCTTCGTTTCATTGTTTGGTACTATGAATATTTTAACGTCTTCTACTTATACCATATAATATTTCAAGGTTTCATATCGTCAACAATGGGAGTAAAAACAAAAGTTTAAATATTTACCTAAACATATAGTAAAATGGGAGTTACAATATTTTTATAAAAATATTTTCATAAAAATTACCTCAGGAAGGAGGGAAGGACAGAGGGACAGATAAGTGGCTTAGTCACCAGGTCCGGTCTAGTAAGAATTGTCACCTAATTTTTCGGCATAGGTATACGCAAAATTCTATCTGTGCATCAGCTTGAGCTACTGAACTTCTGGTACTTTTACTCGTGGTGGAGAATTTGGCTCAAGGATAATTTGTGTTAATGCTCTGAAAATTAATCAGCCAGCCCTCAATAAAGCAGATAATTCCGAGTTGATATGAAAGGCTTTACCATACTGACACCTGTTTCCCATCAATTTGGTTTCTGGTCACACTCAGAAGTCTGCTAATTTGAGATTATTCCTGCTATTGTTGAGGTACAGGGCGACTTAGTTTACAGAGCTTGCAGTACTGATAACATATACATTCCTATTACCATCCACATATACTGCAAATAAATATTGAAGCATTGAAGCATTATTGTTTTACTAGAGAGTACAAAACTAGGGAAATAAATATTGGAAGGTAAGGCTTTCAGCAATGTCAAGATCAGAAAATTTATGTTCTCAACTTGAAGTGCTATCAACCTTATCCAATAAAGCTTTCAGTTGGAGCAGCTAATCGTTTTTGAGAAAAACTTTGTACTCTCTAGTTGCGTAATTCCTATGCAAGAAATTACATTCCAGCTATATCCCAATTTGAATTAAAAGATCCAGGGTTAACGATACTATCCCGTGTGCCGTCATTCTCCATCAACCAGATCTTGTTAGGTCCATTTGGGAGACTTTGATGACGCCAGAGAATGTCATCCACTCCATCTGCATTGAAATCTCTCACTCCTTCTACATTCCAATTTGAATTAAAAAATCCAGGGTTAACGATACTATCGGGTGTGCCGTCATTCTTCATCAACCAGATCCTGTTAGGTCCATGTGAGAGACTTTTATGACGCCAGAGAATGTCATCCACTCCATCTGCATTGAAATCTCCCAATTCTTCTACATTCCAATTTGAATTAAAAAATCCAGGGTTAACGATACTATCGGGTGTGCCGTCATTCTTCATCAACCAGATCCTGTTAGGTCCATGTGGGAGACTTTTATGACGCCAGAGAATGTCTGCCACTCCATCTGCATTGAAATCTCCCACTTCTTCTACATTCCAACTTGAACCAAAAAATCCAGGGTTAACGATACTATCGGGTGTGCCGTCATTCTTCATCAACCAGATCCTGTTAGGTCCATTTTGGAGACTTTTATGACGCCAGAGAATGTCATCCACTCCGTCTGCATTGAAATCTCCCACTTCTTCTACATTCCAATTTGAATTAAAAGATCCAGGGTTAACGATACTATCCCGTGTGCCGTCATTCTTCATCAACCAGATCCTGTTAGGTCCAGATGAGAGACTTTGATGACGCCAGAGAATGTCTGCCACTCCATCTGCATTGAAATCTCCCACTCTTTCTACATTCCAATTTGAACCAAAAGATCCAGGGTTAACGATACTATCCCGTGTGCCGTCATTCTTCATCAACCAGATCCTGTTAGGTCCATTTTGGAGACTTTTATGACGCCAGAGAATGTCTGCCACTCCATCAGCATTAAAATCAAAGTGGACTGGGTCATTGACTGGAACAAGACTTATTGTTGTTGTGGCTGTGTTACTATTAGCATCACCATCGTTCACCACTACGGTCACGGTCCGATCCGTGGGGTCTGGGTTTTGCGAGGTGTTGTTATATTGTATTTGGGCTATGGCTGTCTGATACTCAGCTAATGTAGCGCTGCCTGTGAGTGTTATGACTCCTGTAGTACTGTTATAACTGCTCGCTGTTATTCCTGTTGGTAGTGTACCGTTGACTAATAAGCTTTCTACTGTATCTCCATCTGGTCTACTGCCTAATGTTATTGTGGCTGACTCTATGTTGGTATCATCTTCATCTGCTATACCAACGTTGTTTCCTATAGCTACTGCTCCTAGGCCTTCTGTGAAAGTTGTTGTGTAGTCATTCCCTGTGTTATCCCCATCTAAGTCTAATACGGGAGCGTCATTGACTGGAGTAATATTTATTGTTGTTGTGGCTGTGTTACTATCAACATTACCATCGTTCACCACTACGGTCACGCTCCGAGCACTGGTGTCTGGGTTTTCCGAGGTGTTGTTATATTGTATTTGGGCTATGGCTGTCTGATAGTCAGTTAATGTAGCGCTACCTGTCAGTGTTATGACTCCTGTACTACTGTCATAACTGCTCGCTGTTATTCCTGTTGGCAGTGTACCGGCGGATAAGCTTTCTGATGCTCCGTCTTGTATGTTCGATAATGTTATTGTGGCTGACTGTATGTTGCTATCATCTACATCTGTGATACTAACATCGCTGTCTCCTATGTTTACTGCCGTTCCTTCTGTGAAAGTTGTTATGTAGTCACTGCCTGTTGTCGTACTATTATCCCCATCTAAGTCTAATACTGGAGCATCATTGACTGGAGTCATATTTATTGTTGTTGTGGCTGTACTACTATCAGCATCACCATCGTTCACCACTACGGTCACTGTCCTATCGGTGGTATTAGGGTTGTCCGAGGTGTTGTTATATTGTATTTGGGCTATGGCTGTCTGATACTCAGCTAATGTAGCGCTGCCTGTGAGTGTTATGACTCCTGTAGTACTGTTATAACTGCTCGCTGTTATTCCTGTTGGTAGTGTACCGTTGACTAATAAGCTTTCTACTGTATCTCCATCTGGTCTACTGCCTAATGTTATTGTGGCTGACTCTATGTTGGTATCATCTTCATCTGCTATACCAACGTTGTTTCCTATAGCTACTGCTCCTAGGCCTTCTGTGAAAGTTGTTGTGTAGTCATTCCCTGTGTTATCCCCATCTAAGTCTAATACGGGAGCGTCATTGACTGGAGTAATATTTATTGTTGTTGTGGCTGTGTTACTATCAAAATTACCATCGTTCACCACTACGGTCACGCTCCGAGCACTGGTGTCTGGGTTTTCCGAGGTGTTGTTATATTGTATTTGGGCTATGGCTGTCTGATAGTCAGCTAATGTAGCGCTACCTGTCAGTGTTATGACTCCTGTACTACTGTCATAACTGCTCGCTGTTATTCCTGTTGGCAGTGTACCGTTGACTAATAAGCTTTCTACTGTATCTCCGTCTGGTCGACTGCTTAATGTTATTGTGGCTGACTCTATGTTGATATCATCTGCATCTGTGATACTAACATCGCTGTCTCCTATGGCTACTGCTCCTCCGCCTTCTGTGAAAGTTGTTATGTAGTCACTGCCTGTAGCGGTACTACTATTATTCCCATCTAAGTCTAATACGGGAGCGTCATTGACTGGAGTAATATTTATTGTTGTTGTGGCTGTGTTACTATCAACATTACCATCGTTCACCACTACGGTCACGGTCCGAGCACTGGTGTCTGGGTTTTCCGAGGTGTTGTTTATTGTATTTGGGCTATGGCTGCCTGATACTGAGATAATGTAGCGCTGCCTGTGAGTGTTATGACTCCTGTACTACTGTCATAAGCACCTGCTGATATTGTTCCTGGTAGTGTACCGTTGACTAATAAGCTTTCTACTGTATCTCCGTCTGGTCGACTGCCTAATGTTATTGTGGCTGACTCTATGTTGATATCATCTGCATCTGTGATACTAACATCGCTGTCTCCTATGGCTACTGCTCCTCCGCCTTCTGTGAAAGTTGTTTTGTAGTCACTGCCTGTAGCGGTACTACTATTATTCCCATCTAAGTCTAATACGGGAGCGTCATTGACTGCCTGAACAGCGACTGTTGTAGTATGCTTCCGACCGCCGCTATCTGGGCCGAAAATTTCATCTGATGTGTTACCATCTGCATCTGTGAGGACAAACTGTATAGTTCTGTTTGTATTGTTTGGAGCCTCGCTAGTGTTTTTAAACTGAATAGCTTTAATTGCTGCGTTAAAATCATCTACACTAGCTGTAGTTCCTGTTGTAGGTGTAAGAGTCAGAGCTATATTATTAGTTCCCGCCGTATTTCCTGTACCTGCACGTGCAATAGTTATACTTCCTACGGTTGTTGATGCTCCATCTGCCACGGTAGCACTACTAACTAACAGCTCGTCACCATCATAGGCATTAGTCAAGGTAACAGTTGCTGTAGCTAACCTATCGCCAGCAGAAACAACACCACTGTTATTATTATTAGTAGCAGTAGTAATATTATCAGGGTCGCTTATATTTATGTAATCCTTGATAATTAGACCATTGTTAAAAACGGGATTTGAGGGATTTTCTGGATTTGGAACCGTGCCAGTTGTCGTCTCGACTATATCAACCGCAGGATCACCTTCTGTAAACGTACCTGCATCATAATCTACATCATCAAGATTCTTATCACCTGTCTCCGTGCCATTTAAGTCTATTAGTGGGATATGGAAAACCGAGCTTAGGTCACTCGTCGACACACCATCAGTTTCCCTAATATTCTGTCCATCTGTATTAGAAACAAGTTCTTCAGCCGCTCGGTCCGGTTGTTCATCCGGACTAAAGTTAGCCATGTTATAGGCTTGCCCATTCTTACTAACATATAACCCCCCTTCAGAACCAGTCCAAGCTGCTTCAAAATTACTCCGCTCAACACCAGTGATGGGATCAAAACTAATAAAATCGCCTATAAGCCGATTTGTGGTACTATTACCATTAGCGTCCCTTATGTTTACGCTTGAACTCATGTCGGGCACAAGCTGGGTTATTGTGTTTACGTCCTGATCAACAGCAGCAGCGCTGATATCTATTTCGAAAATTCGACCGACACTATTGACGCCAAAAAGATAGTCTTTGCCATCAGCGTTAACATAGGCTACGTCTTCTGCTATCTCATGCCAGTCCACGTTAGTCCAAATAGTATTTATCTCACCTGTAGAGACGTGACTTGGATCAGTAAGTTTGATCCGGTACACAGATGAGTTTATACTATCCTCATCCTCTGACTTAAAGACTACCCATAAATAACCCTTGTCGTCTACATCTCCAGCAGCAGGTTTTGAGCTGTTAGCTGTAGTAAGAGTAAAAGCATCGGCGCTGTTGCTACTTGTACCACCACTGCTTGTGACATATTCAACAGTACCGGTTGAGTCTATTCTCACAAGTCTATGACTAGTGCCAGTCACCCTTTCCATGGCATACATGTAATTATCAGCACGGTTAAGACCTGCTGCATTTATGCTTGCGATGCCAGTATCACCAATGTCGATAAACTCTCTTGTTAATGGGTTTAGCTCTTTGAGTACACCTTCTCTGATTTGATATACTGCTGGTCTGTCCTCAAAAGCTGAAAGAACATAACCCCATGTTCTTTGTATCTCTTTTGTGAAAGGTAGAACTACCTCCAACTCACCTCTAACAAACTCCAACTCCCAGTCACCGCCCAAAAACTTACCACCAGTTAACCTCGCCGAAGCGGCAATATTCGCCCCTGTCAGCTGATGTACTTTTTCAATAAATTCCCTACCACAAGGTCCCGCAGCTAAATAACATCCATAGAGCAATATATTCTTTACT
This sequence comes from Trichodesmium erythraeum IMS101, assembly GCF_000014265.1. Classification (NCBI taxonomy): domain Bacteria; kingdom Bacillati; phylum Cyanobacteriota; class Cyanophyceae; order Oscillatoriales; family Microcoleaceae; genus Trichodesmium; species Trichodesmium erythraeum. Next base: position 6,809,625 of record NC_008312.1, on the reverse strand, counting down.
GAGAGGGCTTTTAACTCCAGAGTCTGAGTATTACTACTATCAATACTATTGAGATTGAATTCACTATTACCCAAAAATAAAGAGCCGGGCGTACCATGAGAAACTATATGTATAGATAAAACCTGAGGATGCTCTTCGAGAACTCTAACAATTTGCCCGAAACCATCTAAGGAAGAGTCCAGAATAACTACTTTTCTTCCTGGTAAAACTCCATTAGCTAACTCCTCGTAACCTCCTACACTAGAATCTATAAATACTATTTCTTGTGGAGAGTCTAACTCATTAGAGATACCAAGGTTGAGGTTAGTAGAGATAGCCTTCTTATTTATCCCTGCTTCTTGATGTTGGAGGTTAGTCTCATCCGTAATTACCACAGCCTCTGTTTCATTCCCAGTCATTGAGATCACATTATCTTCTAAGTGTATTCCTGTAGTTTTTTCTGTCAGAGTGAGGGCGACTGTCCCTCCTGCATCGGTTATCATATTGTCCCTGGAAACTATTTTTATGCCACTAGTTTTTCCATCTGCAATAACAACCCCACCTTTTTTTTCCTTGAAGGTAACAGTGGTTGCTGTACTATCCATTGTAGCGGCTCCTATAGTAGAAGTTTCTGCTACTGCACTAGCTTCATTAAGGGTGACAGTTTTGCTCATTTCAATAATAGACATAAGTTATAAGTCTCAATAAATGCCAATTTTTCCAAGGCAGGTTAACGGTTAGAATAAATAATTCAGGAGAACTCTAGAGTATATATAGAGTTCTTGAGAATAGTTTATATTTATAGTTATTTTCGATATTAATTATAGCATCATTAACTGATAATTTCAGCTTGATTATAAAAAATTATCCGTCAAGCCTCCCATATAATTTTTTCAAATTGATGAACCACATAACCATAACCAAAGCCCCATAAAGACCTTCCAGGGAATGTCCTTATATGCAATGTCTCTACTGTGGTTGACCAACATAAAAATTGCTGTAAGTCACGCTCTATAAGCTTTTCAAATCACGGACCTTGGTAGCTCCATGTCGGGAACCTAAATAATGAAAAACTGTTTTCAGTTAATGTTAAGTGATAGCGATCACTGCAAAGTTAAACCAAAATTGCTAAAGCTTTTTGATAGTATTGGTGGCTCAACATCAAAAACCTAAATTTGGCAAAATGAAAAACTATTTTCAGTTAACCTTAAGCGATCGCGAACATAGAAAAACGCAAACCAAAATCACTAAAGCTTTTTGACAATATTGGTGGCTCAACATCAAAAACCTAAATTTAGCAAAATGAAAAACTATTTTCAGTTAAGCTTAAGGGATCGGGAGCATAGAAAAACGCAAACCAAAATCGATCAGCCCTTGAGAACTGAAAACTTCAAAGGATGATATTGTTGACATGAGATTTAACAAGAGTAGTTTGACTAAACATGTTTTGTCACCAAACCCAGCCCATTTAATCTGATGTCAGAAATGACGTTGAATCTCTAAACCCATCAAACCTTACTTTTAACCCTTAACTTTTGAGTTCCGCCGCCCAAAAAATCAACCATTTTGATTATCCAACCAATCTTCCAATAAAGTATACAAAACAGGAACTACAACCAAACTCAACAAAGAAGAAGTAATCAACCCCCCAATAATTGCCACCGCCAGAGGTTGTCGTAACTCTGCCCCAGCACCTAACCCCAGAGCGATAGGCAACATTCCTAAAACCGTCGAACTTGTCGTCATCAAAATGGGTCGCAGTCGGACGACACCAGTTGCCAAAATAGCATCCTTCCGGTCGAAACCAGACTGACGTAATAGATTAATATAGTCCATCAACAACAAAGCATTTTTGTCAAGCAAACCAAGAAGAAAAATCAGACCTAGTAGGGAAATAACACCAAAATAACTCTGAGTCACTAACAACCCTAACATTGCTCCCACAATAGACAGGGGCAAACACAAACCTACCACCAAAGGCTCCAAAAATCTACCAAATAGTAACAACAGCACTGCCAACATACAAACAATAGACAAACCCAAAGTCAAAGCAAAACTACCAAAAACTTCTCCCACCCTCAGAGAATCTCCTCCCAGATCTAATTCCACACCATCTGGTAAAATAGTTTGAGCCGCTGGAACGGTTAAATTAATAGCATCAGCCAACCCCAGAGTATCAGAAAGATTAGCAGTAATATACACAACCTGTTTCAGACCACGGCGAGTTATTTCCATCGGGTTATCAAAATTCTGAAACTGAGACGTTATAGTTATGTCTACAAAACCTGGTATTTTTTCAATCTGAGCTTGAATTTCCGTCGCACTTTTGTAGAGAATTTCCCGGTTATCTCCCAACAGCATAATTTCAAAAGGTTTTCCAGTACCAGTCTCCACAAAAGGAATATCCTCAACACTGATAGCTACCCTTTCTAATTCTGATAAAGCAATGCGAGTTTGCTCCTGTACTTGAGCAGTAGTTAGCGATCGCTCATTTTTCAACTTCACATATATTTTGCCACTATTTGGTTCACCATGGAAACCCGCAATACTAAAAACAGACTCCACCTCTGGGGAAGACAAAACTACCTTCTCAATTTTTTGAGCTATTCTACGAGATTTTCTCAACAATATTCTAGTGGGAGAACCAGTTAAATTATTCATCCAATTAAATGCACCCTCTCCAAAAATTGAGTTATTAGGAGGTGGTTGAATTTTTTCGAGAGGGAGAGATTTTTCAGTATTACTCAGAAAATTAGGCAGAGGATAAGAGTAAATAACATTAAATTCTCCTCGATCGAGCTGAGGCACCAACCCCTTAGGAACTAGAGGAATCATTGCTACACCAGCAACAAAACTCAATAAAGCTATTGCCATAACAATTTGGCGATGGTCTAGGGACCAGTTAAGTAATCTTTGGTATTGATTAGATAAAATCTTTTCCCACTCTGGTCTTCGCCTCAATTTATCTTCCTTCAAAGCGGCATAATTTTCCTCAGAACTGACGAGACCAAACAATAAACTTGGCTTATTGTCATCATTATTCAAATCAGCAAATTTCCCTGATAAACCAGACTTATGCCTCAGTTTAATTTCTCCTGCAGAAAGCCGACTGCCTTTTCCACCCTGGCTCCTGGCTCCATTTCCCAACCACCAACCTGCCAATACGGGGGATAAAGTGCGGGCAACCAACAAAGAAATTAACACTGCTGCAGAAACCGTCAAACCAAAAGGTTGAAAAAATTGACCAAGAGTATCTCCCATAAAAGCAACTGGTAGAAATACTGCAGCAATAGTCAAAGTAGAAGCAACAACAGTTACACCTATTTCATCAGTACCAGAAATTGCTGCTTGCCTAGAAGTTTTTCCTACCTCAATATGCCTAACAATATTTTCCACATCAACAATAGCATCATCAACAATAATTCCAATAACTATTGCCAATGCTAAAAGAGTAATAGTTTCCAAATTAAACCCAAAGATCCCCATCACAATACAAGTACCCAATAGGGAAACAGGTATTGCTAAAGCTGTAATTATTGTTGCCAGAAAATTCTGTAAGAAAAGAAAAATCACCAGCACCGCCAGAATAATTCCCAATAATAAAGCATCAATAGTAGCTTGAGTTGACTCCTGAATATAATTTGCCTGAGTTTCTGCTAAAACGAGTTGAATTTCTGGTAAGTCAGACTGCAATTTTTCTACAGTTGCTTCTACTCTACTGACAACTTCTAGAGTATTAGCATCAGCAAGTTTAACTACTTGAAAAGCTATAGCATTTTTAGCATTGAAACTAACTAAAGTAGGCACAGACCTAGAGGTTAATTTTTCCCCATCCTTTTGTTTTCTGGAAGTATCACCCAGTAAATTAACCTTTAAAACTCCTGGTAATTCTGCAATAGTAGGAATAACTTGATTTTGAGCAACTTCAGTCAATTCTTTCAGGGTTTGACTGTCACTGGTAATAGCATAACTAATAGCTGCCGACTCATTTAAGTCCAGACTAATTATTTCTAAACTAGTTTTTGGAGGTAGAGTTACTTGTTTGAGGGCAGTTTCCACATCTGCTGTTGCCGACTTTAAATTATTGAGAGTGCTAAAAGCCATGTTTATAACTGTTTGACCTGGATACGTCGAAGAACGTAATTCATACATCCCTTTCTTTTCCAGGACTTTTACAGCATTTTCAATAGGAGCGGTAATTGCATTTTCTGTTTCTATCGCAGTGTCAAAATTTCCCTGAGCTTGTAACACTACTACAGGAAAACTGACCTCTGGAAATAAAGCATATTTGAGACTGGTAAAAGCAAATAACCCTGCTATAGTTACAGTTAACCAAAAACAGATAGTTAGCCAAGGTTTAGCGATCGCCCACCTAGAAATATTCCAGCGCCGTCGCCGATTTTTTTCTGAAGACTGTTTCATCTAAGGGCATTTATCCCTATATATGTGTAAGTTAAAATCCATATAGTTAGTTCTTATGTAACTGTCAAGTCCCCTTTGAGATCTCGCCATAAATCTTATGTTAGCATAGTAGCCCATAGTTAACTTAAATCTGATATTTTTCCATAAGAATTTATTGTATCATAGCTAATTTTTTTTAGTTAGTTATATCAATTAACTAAACTGTAGTTCCTGTCAGAATTGAGCAAATATTAGTGTCGGATAAATATAACCAAAGTCCATATTTTTCGGAAAATTAGTCATTATTTTATCATCTCATAATAGGGATTTTTTGATGCATTAATTTTACATTTTGTGATAAATGTCTCTAGGAACAAGTCAACTACATATAGTGCAGTTATCTAAGTCCTATCATATTTAGATAATAAGTCATCAAAAAAGCTTTTCCTTCTTGTTTTTTTCTTCCCTTCTACCTTTTGCCTTCCCTAAGCAAGTAGATTTAGGAAATTTCATCAAGGGTAATTCAGTTAACCACAAAGTAAGCCCAAGTTTTTAATGATCGTAACTTGAGAACTGCTATATCAATTGATTAATTGTTCAGCACAAAGCTCTCCAACTTCTATTAACTCATCTAGTGTTTTGTCCTTTGTTGATTGTTTCAATAGTTGTTGAAATTTTTCTAAAGTATATTTAGATCTAAAGTGATTTAAGGTACAATCGCATATAGTTTTAGACTTTTCTTGAGACAAGCCTTTTGCCACAGCATTAAATTGACAACTTGCCTGATAACTATCTACAAAACCTTTAGGATACTTGTTTCCAGACGAGGACTTGGGCATTTGACTGTTAGCTTCATTCAAAAATAAACTACAATAAAACATTATAGAAACAGTCATTAAAAAAGCTGTAATTAGAGATTGTTGTCGAAAAGTAGTCTTCATGAATTAATTAGTCCTTGTTATCAACAATATTTTTCTGTTTAATGTGTTTTGATATTACTCTATGCCTAATATGTTTTGATATTACATAGGTAATAAACAAAAAGTATTTAATGTAACATTAGCTTAGATATTCAGGAGTATTAACCTATAATTTGGCCAGCTTTTATCTGAAAATGGGGAAGAAGAGAGGTATCACAAAAGCTGATTATTGTCATTCCACAAAAGGAATTAACTAAGAGTTTTTTTTCAAGTCAAGTGAAAGGCTAAACTACTAAATTACTCCAGTTAATATAATTAATTTATTTTATACATCAAGATATTTAGCTGTATTCTGTATAGAACAAATTAATTATCTATAAATCAGCTCTTAATCTCAACCAGATCAATATTCAGAATTATCAGAGTAAAAAACGAAGGCTTGCTCAAAATTCACCTTATCTATTTATACTGGTCATATGTACTGTTATTATATAGCTATGTTCAATAATAGTTTACAATAAATATCTACCCAATAAAGATTAAGAGAATATTATAATAGTTGATTATCTCAACCCATTTTTGGAACATCATCTGGTTTTTTTTTAGTATACCTGCTCAAATATTTGGTGTATCTTTCTCAAATGAAAACAATGGGACAAATAAAAGAAGAACTTAGGACACTCCTATAAATAAATATTCCACAAATTATATTCAGTATCATAGTTAAGGCTTTAGCAAAGACGTCAATACCCTATTTGCAGTTAGTGATTTAACTTTTAGTCAAAGTAATTGATTTTTAAACAGTCATAACTTTATAGGATATTTCCCTCTAGAGGCGAACTTGTCTTTTACCCATTCTTGAGAGTTGTGTTGCTAAACCAAGGAAAACACTCTAACCTAGACAGAGAAAATAATTCAAGGATTATTACTTTCCAACATGTACAATCTTTACAGAATCAGGCTTTTGGTAGTTTTTTTTAAGTTGTAAACTGACAAGTCTTTTTAAGAGCGCAGAAAACTTCAACTATACTTGTCAACTATAGGCAAACTAAGAATATCCATAATAATACTGTGTTAAATGCAGAGCTACTCACTAAGAATATCCATAATAATACTGTGTTAAATGCAGAGCTACCAAAATTTACAGCTAATGGTATCACTTCTAATACCTTTAATTTTAAGCAAAGTAGATTATACCCTAGTGTTAATAGGTTTTTCTAGTGATAGTGGTAATACTTTCCTCTCTATAATTGAACTCCCGAACTAACAACAATAACTAGTAATGATTTAGTAGATATATATCTACCAGGTTAATTCAAGAAAAGCATCAGTCAACAGTAACTTTTAGGTAGACTGAAAAACGCAGTCAGTTTCACCCATTTATGAACCAGACAAACAAGTGGCAAAATAGCTATGACTCTAGCTTGATAGTGAGTCCATTCATATTTGCCCACTCTACCTTTACTATTTCTGCTGAAAAGTAATATCAAATCTTTTAGTGTCAGTCTCATTCATATCTCGTAGGAGTTTTGTCACTAAAACAAAAGCCCTACTTGGAGTTTTTGCCATGATAGTAGAATCTTCCAACTCCAAAGTAAGCGCATTCGATAACTATAATAATAATTACGAAATTAAGAAACAACTTTGATTAATTAGCATCCTGTAATTCTTGTGGACTCACAGAAAACGTTTGAGTCTCTTTACCACGTTTTACCGTAATATTTAGAGGTTTACCAATTTGACCTTTCTGAACTATACTCTGTAATTCTTCAGCAGTAGCAATTTTTTGACCATCAATTTCTGTAACCACATCCCCAAGTCGTAAACCCCCTTTAGCTGCTGGACTATTAGAAATTACTTGTGCGATTAAAACACCATCAGTCTCAGGCAACTGTATTGAGGAATTGGGATTTTTATTAATTTTTTCAATAATTTCTGGAGTCAAAGTAACCATCCGCACCCCAATATAAGGACGAGGTATACTTTCACCTTTAACTAACTTTTCTTGAATCACCTTTGCCTCATCTATAGGTATAGCAAATCCGATACCTTGCCCATCAGCACGAATAGCTGTATTAATACCAATAACTTCTCCCTGAGAATTTACCAAAGGACCTCCAGAGTTACCAGGATTAATAGCAGCATCAGTTTGAATAAAATCAAGACGTTTATCAGGGATACCAACTTCCGAACTAGCGCGGTTTAGAGAACTAACAATACCCAAAGTTACCGTATTATCTAACCCCAGGGGATTTCCTACAGCGATCGCCCAGTCGCCGACTTTGACCCGAGCAGAATTTCCTAAAAATGCAACAGGTAAATTTTCCCCATCAATTTTGATCACTGCTAAATCAGAAGGTTCATCAAGACCTCTTACTTCTCCCTCAAAACTCCGCCCATCTTTAAGCTTAACTGTAACTGAATCTGCACCTTTAATAACATGGGCATTAGTCAAAATAATACCACTACTATCAGTAATAAAACCAGAGCCTTGTCCCTGTTGTTGAAACTTCTTAGGAACTTGGGAAAAACTATCATTTCCAAAAAAGCGACGGAAAAATGGGTCATTAAAAAAATTGGGTGTATTACGCGCTACTGTACGTTCTGTATCTATGCGTACGACAGCCGGTCCTACTTTCTCAACCGCAGTGGCGACAAAACTATCAGCTTTTATTGGTACTTGTGCTATCTGAGGAACTTTTGTATTTACTACTAGCTGACTTTGAGGTTTATTTTGACTCGTTTCCCTGTTATCTGTGGGTAGAAATATTCTAGGAAAAGCGCGTATGGCAGTTAAAGTCAAACCTGTACTTACAGCTATAGCGACTACATAAACACCTATTTGAGGTCTAGCTGGATTTTTTTGATCTGAAATTTTCATTGTAGACTCCTATATTATGTAATAAGTAAATTTCAGGTAGCTTGTTTACAATTATAGACACTAAAAAAGAAATTATGTTGCCAGATATTGAGTGGAAAGATTCCCAGAACTTATTCCTAGAAGAATTCCGGTTTGTAAACCAAGAGGATGCCCTGCCGGGAGCTTTCTTACCCCAAGGGACGAAGTTAATTTTTCAGGGTCAAAGCATTACGCCCCTAATACCCCTCAAGCCTATACTTCTCCACTATTTTACTCCAGAAGATTTAATTGCCAAGGTCGAGCTAGCTCAAATAAATAGCAGCGACGGACCCCAAGTGCGAGTCATCCTAGACTTGCCCCTTTCGGAGCTCAAAGATGACCCTCGGCAGCCGAAGAATTATCAAATTTATAAAAATTATCCGATAAAAGAGGAAAATGCTTTGCCTGAAGTGCAGGTATTGGAAATATGGCCGAATTTCCGAGGAGAGGGATGGCACTCTTATTATGCTTTTTATTACGATGCTGAGTTTGGAGAAGATACTTTCCAAGTGTATCTACCGGAAGCAAAAGAGCGTCACCCTTGTGCATGGTCGGGGTGCTTATCAAATAGATCGCCTAGAAGAATTTCCCAGTTTTATTGAGTGCCAGGATAGTTCGGGAAACTGCATTGGTTTAATTTTGCTGAAGACTCCCGAGGAAATTAGGCTCCAATATCGATGGAAAATAGGAGTGGACTTCGGGACTTCTTTTACCAATGTCTATGTCAACAACAACCGTACAGTTGAACCTTTGTCAATGGAAAGCCTCCATCTAAAGGGGCTTTGTTGCATGAAAGTAGTGATCGCCAAAAACTTCCATCAGGAAGTTAACTAGATTTTCACTTTGTGACTTTTGGGTTTACCTGTTTGAATCATACGGTTCAGCATGGCACATTGTATGAACAACTCTACTGCTTGGGCTTTCGAATTTTCCTCGTCGTAACTGACCTCCAAAGCTCACTTTGAGTCTAAACATTGTGGTTTCTGATAGAGAACGCCGATGGTAACCACTTTCATGCTTCCATTTTTGGCGTCCTACCTTTCTGATTCTTCTGAGGTTTTCATCTCTGGGATGAGGTGGGCATTTGCAGTTGCCGTGTTGACCTATTACTGCATTTTTCCTGGGTGGAATTGTTACTTTTGCTCCTAGTTGGTTAGCTTTCTGGTAACATTTATACTTGTCATAGGCTCCATCTCCTGATACTTGGGCTATTTCCCCATCTACTCCATTTCTCAAGTTCAGAAAATGCTTGTGAATCACTGACATCATTGGTAGTCACTACTCCACTGACAATCTCTCCTGTAGCCTCATTTACTCCTAGGTGTAATTTACCCCATGTACGCCGTTTACTGACACCATGAACTTTTGTTTTCCATTCACCTTCTCCGTAAACTTTCACCCCTGTAGAGTCTACTACTGTACGGAATAGTTTCATTAGTTGGTATAACTGGCAGTTGGATATTCAGTTTGAGCAAGGGACGGGATACAGTGCTATGGTCTGGTACTGGTAAATCTAAGTCCATCAATTGAAATATAGATTCGACAAAACCTTCAGTCTGTCGTCCGGCCAGACCAAACAATGATTGTATAGTGACCATAAATTCAATGGCCGTATTGCTATAGGTATTTGATGCCCCCCTACGTCCAGTTTTTTGTTGATTTACCCACTGCTCTATGACTTCATCATTCAACCAAAATGTGAGGCTCCCTCTCTGTCTTAGGGACGCATCAGACCTACGACCAGTTGCTGAAGAGGTACTTAGACTTGGACTTGGACTTACTCATCTCTACCCTTACTATAGGTTTCTTGTGCCACACGCTTATTGTTACCATATTTTCTATCTTTATACAACAAAGCCGCTTATCTAAATAATCCTTCCTTACCTGATGCTGAGCGAAATAGATTAGAAGAAGCTGTCATAAAATATCACCAGTGGAGACATGAACTAGATATAGTCGAAGCCATGCAAGCTGATACTGTGGAAAAGTTAGTAGCAGCTACCAATAAATACAAGGGTTTTCCAGATAACTTTATTAAAATGGTATAATACTAACTTGAAAAAAGAATGTTACAAATAGTTTCAAACTTTAGATGTCCAATAATTTCCTAAAATTACTATAGCGTTAAAGTTCATGACTTTTAACTTTTCACTCCTGACTTTTAACTTGAAAACCCTATAATGTATCGTAAACCAACTATCTCATTCGATCGCGGGACTCTTATCCTCCATCCCCCACCCCAGGGAAAAACTTGGATAGACTACGCTACCTGGGATGACCGGGTAGAAAAATTCCGGGTTAGGGCAATAGACTATCGGCCTTTAGTAGAATTGTTAAAAGCAGAAAAAATCGACTTTATTGACAAAGCTAAAGAGTTTGCACCTCTTGAGCTCATTCCTAGTTTCGAGATGCTACCCTACCCCCATCAGGAAGCTGCATTAAAAGCTTGGAAACAAAATAATAGAAATGGAGTTGTTATCCTCCCCACTGCTTCGGGTAAAACATATTTGGCACAACTAGCAATGCAGGCAACTCCCCGCAGTACCCTTGTAGTAGTGCCTACCCTAGATTTAATGCACCAATGGTATGCACATTTAAACGCAGCGTTTCCCGATGTAGAGGTAGGGTTGCTCGGAGGTGGTTCTAGGGATAAAACACCAATTTTAGTAGCAACTTACGATAGTGCAACTATTCATGCCGAGACGATCGGAAATAAATATGCTCTATTAGTTTTCGATGAATGCCACCACTTGCCCACTGATTTTTATCGGGTGATAGCCGAATACGCGATCTCTCCTTATCGCCTCGGTCTTACCGCTACCCCTAACCGTTCCGATGGTCGTCATTCTGACCTAAATTATTTAATTGGACCTACCGTTTTTAGCAAAACTCCTGAAGAGTTAGCAGGTAGCGCCTTAGCTGACCATAAAATCGTGCAAATAATGGTTAAACTATCGCCACAAGAGCGTGAAGAATATAACAAGTTAATGATAATTAGAAATGACTTTTTAACACAGGCAAATATTAAATTAGGTGGGGTAAATGGTTGGAAAAACTTTGTTATAGCGAGTGCTCGTTCTACTGCTGGTCGTCGAGCAATGCTAGCTCACCGTCAAGCTAAAGAAATTGCTCTTGGTACTGAGGGAAAATTGCGAACTTTAAGTAATTTACTGGTTCAACATTTCCCAGAACGTACCTTAATTTTTACAGCTGATAATACTACAGTTTATCGAATTTCCCATGACTTTTTAATCCCGGCAATTACTCATCAAACACCTGTAAAAGAACGCCATGAAGTTTTAAGTAAATTTCGGACTGGGGAATATAAAACTATTGTAGCTTCTCATGTTTTAAATGAAGGTGTTGATGTTCCAGATGCGAGGGTAGCAGTTATTTTGTCTGGTACAGGTAGCGAACGAGAATATATTCAAAGGTTAGGTCGAGTTTTGCGTCGAGGTAGTGATAAAAATAAGTTAGCAATTTTGTATGAAGTTGTTACAGAAAATACTACTGAAGAGCAGACTTCTCGCAGACGTAGAGCTGGAATTAAGAGGAAAAAGTCTCATCAAGATCAAGATGAAAAACAGGAAAATTCCGTTGTTCAGCAGTTAGAAATTATTAAACCAGAACCTAATTATGAAATTAATAATCCAGCCGCTCAAGCTGTAGCTGAACCTGGAGTAAAATGGGATTATGAGAAAGAAAATGATGTAAAAACTCCAGAGGATAACTTGCCCAACCAAAAATTTGCTAAATCTCAAGAGCAAGACCAGGAAAAAACAGAACTTCAACCATTAGAAAATATTCAGCCAGAACCGATTTATAGAATTAATAATTCTACTACTAAACTGGCTGCAGAACCAGGTAAAAAGTATAAAGAATATGGGAAAGACAACCCTGAGGAAGAATCTGTTAAATCTCAAGAGCAAGAACAGGAAAAAACAGAACTTTAACTATTAGAAAATATTCAGCCAGAACCGATTTATATAATTAATAATTCTACTACTAAACTGGCTGCATAATCAGGTGTAAAATATCGAAAATATGAGAAAGACAGCCCTGATAAATAATCTGTTAAATCTCAAGATTAAGAATAGGAAAAAACAGAACTTTAACCATTAGAAAATATCCAGCCAAAACCGATTTATATAATTAATAATTTTGCTACTAAATTAGCTGTATAAACAGGTGCAAAATATGGAAAATATAAGAAATATAACACTGACAAATAACCTGTTAAATTTCAATAGCAAGAAGAGGAATAAACAGAATTTCAACAATTAAAAAATATTCAGCTATAACAGATTTATAGAATTAATAATTCTGCTAGCTGAATGCTTATTTATTTTATTCTAAATTTCTGATTCCTTATTATACTATAAACCTAATCTCTGTAAAAGAGGAACAATAATATAATGACTTACACCCAGACAAAAACCAGCAATACAACCTAATAAACCAAAAAAACTTATACTAGCAAAAAATTCTAATAAACTAGGCTGACTTTGACTCACCACAATAAACTCTAAAAATAGCTTTGGAAATATATTTAATTGCTCAAAACCAACAAAAACGATCGCTGTCAAACCAGCAACCAACAAAGCATAAACCGAATGATACCTTCTTAAACCTAAACCCAGAGTAATAACACCAGTCGCTACTCCCACAGACAACTTACCCATAATTTCTAGAATAATTAAATCCTCTGTTGTCGTATAGACACTGTTAGCAACTTGAGAAAATTGCCAACATAACCCACCTAAAATATAACCAATAATTCCCACAAATGCAGCCAACCAATAACGACGACGCTGACCAAAACCTCCCACATCAGTTAAACCAACTCCCGTCCCTAAGCCTGCCAAACCAAAGACAACTATTTCCGGACCAATAGTTAAAGGAACATCTGACACCAGAAACAAAAAATTAGAAAATAAACCAGCAAAGCGATCGCCAACTCCTGACCAATAAGCAAAAATTAATCCGAATATCGCCCCAAGACTTCCCCCGACTCCTCCCAGTATCATTTCCCAAAATGTATCTACACAACCTGCAACTATTTGATGAACTATTTGAGATGCAGTAAGATACAGCCTACTAATATTCTTACCCAAGTTGATCAACTGAAGCTTCAGGAAATTTTTAATCCTTGTAGCAAAAATAGATATTCCCAGAGACCTCTTTTGTTGTCGATAAATTTTAGCTAAACGGACTTGAACTTCTGCTGCCGTAGCTGGTCGTTGAGATACATCTAAACTAACCATATCATCAAGTAAATTAGCCAAAGTCGAATTCACAGGCTTTAACTGTCGCCACTTCAGTTTACCAGTGGAGGGATCTTCCAAGTCTGTCGGATATTGACCAGTTAATAAATGAATGCAAGTACGACCCAAAGCATAAAAATCTGTAAAAGGACCTATTTCACCTCCAGTAATTTGCTCTGGGGGACTATATCCAGGGGAAACTAACCGAGTTGTACTGCATTTTGGCACAGTTTTTGTAGGTTTGATTCTATAGTTATTCATTTGTTTCACTCCCCCAAAGTCAATTACTATTAGTTGACCCCTCTTTTTTCTTTGATGATGAGAAAAAGTTGGGGATAATTTTGTCAGGGAGGAAATTTCCAATCCTCGTAACATTAAATTAGATGGTTTAATGTCTCTGTGAATAATTTTTCGGTTGTGTAGTTCCCTAAAAATTTCTATTGCTTGGAGAAGCCAGTCGATCACATAAATATCGGGACATCCTTGGGGATATTGTTCGATAATTTCTTCTAGGGTACAACCATCAATTTTTTCCATCACCAAACATGGCAAAAAACATTGGCTAGAATGGCCAACTTCTGACTTACTATTTCGCCTGCGGAGGTGAAAATAGTCTTCTGGTTCCACCTTGGGAATGCCAGAATGATTCAAATTTGCTAGAACCCAAGCTTCCTGATCAAACAACTCAAGAGCTTTTGGGGAAGTTTCTAGTAATACTTTTAGGACACGTTCGGTTTGAGTTTTTTTGTCCCAAACAATATAGATGTTGGCAAAACCACCTTTACTTATTTTTCTCAGGGGAATGTAGCGATCTTTGAGTAGCACAGGGGTGCCACAATTTTGGCAAAATTTATTGCCCCATATCTGGATTGGATTTGGACAATGGGGGTTTATACAGTGGATTTTTGATAATAGGGACTGATGTACAGTCATTGTCAGAAGTTAGAATTTAGAAGTTGTGTTTGTCACAGAAATTTTGAGCAACTCTTTAAAAACATTTCGCCTTAAAAGGCAGAGTTTTATACCCAATTTTTTCGATCGAACCTAGCTACACAAAACTAATATAGCGTTTCATTAAAGAATACAACGGGTATTTCATAACAACATCCGGTTATCAAAAGGTGTTCTGTCAAAATTCCCCCTGACCATCTCTCCTGAAAATTTTAAGAAATGTTAAAAATTATTATCAAATTGACAAAGGCTAGATAATTTTACTAAGTGTAGTATAAAAGAATAATGTAGGTTAATATATTAAAATACAAAGAACATCTATGAAATTAGTAGCTGACAAGAATTGATAACTAGTTGGATATGGAAGTAGCCATCAAGAATAGGGCAATTATTAGGAATATATAGAGTTACTTTCCCTAATGTATACATCTTCAAATCAGCGACAAACGATGTTAAATTTAGCAATGGAGTTCACAAACAGGTATGCTTCTCATTCTGCGAATGACTGCGTGTACTAGAGGAGCTGGATAATTTCGACATTGCTAAGGTGAAGTAGAAATAGAACTGATATAAGCGAGCCTCTTCAAAGATTTATGTAGATAATCTTAGATTTCTCAGAACAGTTCCGAAAGGATAATTATAAAATGGAAGCGCTTTCTCAAGAGATTCTTTCTGAAGACATAAGAAGTTATTCCCACAGTTCCAAACTCGGAGATATACCAAAAGGCAGAGGCTAAAAGGCAGAAAGGAAAAGATTGACCGTTTAAGGTTTCAGCATTTGGTTTTTCCCTCATCCCCCTTAGTTTCTGTGGGTTTTATTTGATGATTATTCAATTTTTTCACTCCCCAGGGCAAACGTATCTTGTCTATAAAGGGGGTAATTTTGAAGAAGTCATGCTTTATGGCGCTTGTTGATAAAAGACTTTCCATTTATGGCTTTTATTTGATTTTCAAAATATATATTAGGAATCAGCAAATTAGATGGGTTTGCTTTGTTTTACTCCCCCAAAGTCAATAGCTACATTACCTCAATGGAATAGGGAGGCAAGAAATCCTCAATAGGCAGAGGCTAAAGGGCAGATTTATTTTTTTTATTCCCTTGAAAGGGGAGACTTTAGACCTCCTGAATCTACTCAATGAAGATGATTTATATAATATAAATATAATAGTATAAATACTTAGGTTTTTTTATACTACTTTAAACGTTACAAGTATATTTGGGGAATGTGAGATTAGATTTAACAATCTATCCTTAACAGATCTAAAAATATTTTTCATTCCACTAACGTACATCTAATTTGCTTAGTACGAGTCAAATTAAGGAAATCTTTATAGTTAAGAATAATCCATTTTGGTAACTTTTATTTTTGTAGTAAAAAAATGCAGATTAAATGTAGGATAGTTGAGTATTTTCACAGGATAGTTATTAATAGATAGATGCTAAATAATTAACCCCACCATGAAAATTAATTTAGGGATTTTTTTGTTGCTATATTGGCTGGTGATTTTGTTTATGAAAAAAACGATTATTTCCTTTAATCGTTAGTCATACTTACTAGAAAACATCAAAGTATAATTGCTGAGATTAGTTAATCATCAGAGTCTTGAGTTTGTCCTAAGTATGTTATTTTCTTATGATCCCTTATAGCTTACTTAATAGCTCACTGAGTATTTAATCTTATTGTCAGAAGTAAGTTTTGATGTGCATATCTATGTTTGTTTGTCAATAAGTAATTATGCACTTGATTTATTGATAACTATTACTACGATAAAGTCAACAAATGTAACAAAAGGATTAAAAAAAGTTATCAATAAAAAAAAAATCTTTTAAGTAAAAAAGTTACAATTCTTGATACTATCTAAGATACAATGCAAGATACACTCAAGAAATGCGGTCTACTTGACCGTTAACACCTGTGGATGAGCAACCGTCAACGGCCTCAGTAGAAACAGGAATTAAACATCAATTTGTCACTTTTTGTGACTTTTTGTATGAGCTTTATGAGTTTATGAAGCAGTAAAGAAATTCTTAGGAAAATTAAGATATGAGTTACGCTAAAACACAAACTCAGTCTAAATCTGGGTATCAGGCTGGAGTAAAAGACTATAAACTGACTTACTATACCCCTGATTACATACCAAAAGATACAGACCTTTTAGCAGCTTTCCGTATGAGTCCTCAACCTGGAGTTCCTCCAGAAGAAGCTGGTGCTGCAGTGGCTGCTGAATCTTCTACTGGTACTTGGACAACAGTATGGACTGACTTATTGACTGACCTTGATCGCTACAAAGGTCGTTGTTATGATATTGAATCTGTTCCTGGTGAAGATAATCAATATATTTGCTATGTAGCTTATCCTCTAGATTTATTTGAGGAAGGCTCTGTAACTAATATGTTAACCTCTATTGTCGGTAACGTATTTGGTTTCAAAGCACTACGGTCACTACGTCTGGAAGACTTAAGGATTCCAGTTGCTTACCTGAAGACTTTCCAAGGCCCTCCTCACGGTATTACTGTTGAGCGTGATAAATTAAATAAATATGGTCGTCCTTTATTAGGTTGTACTATTAAGCCTAAGTTAGGTTTATCCGCTAAGAACTACGGTAGAGCAGTTTATGAGTGCTTACGTGGAGGCTTAGACTTCACCAAGGATGACGAAAATATTAACTCTCAACCTTTCATGCGCTGGCGCGATCGCTTCCTATTCGCTCAAGAAGCTATTGAAAAGGCCCAAGCCGAAACAGGTGAAATTAAAGGTCACTACCTCAACGTAACTGCCCCTACCTGTGAAGAAATGTTAGAGCGTGCAGATTTTGCTAAGGAGATTGGTACTCCAATCATTATGCACGACTATCTAACAGGTGGTTTTACAGCTAATACAACTCTAGCGAAATGGTGCCGTCGTAATGGTGTATTATTACACATTCACCGGGCAATGCACGCTGTTATTGACCGTCAGAAAGCCCACGGTATTCACTTCCGGGTTTTAGCTAAGTGCTTGAGAATGTCTGGTGGTGACCACCTCCACTCAGGTACTGTGGTTGGAAAGCTCGAAGGTGAAAAAGGCATTACAATGGGCTTTGTAGACTTAATGCGGGAAGACCACGTTGAGCAAGACCGGGAACGTGGTATTTACTTTACTCAAGATTGGGCTTCTATGCCTGGTGTAATGCCAGTAGCTTCTGGTGGTATTCACGTTTGGCATATGCCAGCTCTAGTAGAAATCTTCGGTGATGATTCCTGCTTACAATTCGGTGGTGGTACTTTAGGCCACCCTTGGGGTAATGCTCCTGGTGCAACAGCTAACCGTGTAGCTCTGGAAGCTTGTATCCAAGCTCGTAACGAAGGTCGCAACTTGTTCCGTGAAGGTGGCGATGTAATTCGTGAAGCTGCTAAGTGGTCTCCTGATTTGGCCGTTGCTTGTGAACTCTGGAAAGAAATTAAGTTCGAGTTCGAGGCTATGGACACCCTCTAAGTCTATGGAAAATGGAAGACTTTAGATTGAATAGGTCAACAGATAGATAATTGCGTCAAACTTAAGTACGAAGAAATTAATCAATCCTTAATCTAAAATCTAAAGTCTAACCATAAGTTCAGGCTAGGGTCATTTCAGTTATCAAATATCAGTTATTAATACCTTCTACTAAAGTAGAAGGCAAGAAATACTGAAGTTTACTTTTTTCATTCGTTGAAAAAGGTAGATTTGAGACCCTATTTTTTGGTCAAAAATGGATATAAAAAAAGTTGCAAAAGATACTGCAAAGGTACTAACAAGCTACCTAACTTACCAAGCTGTACGAACTGTAACGAATCAGTTACGAGAGACGAACCCTCCCTTAGGGATCTGGTTAAGTGGTTTTTCCTCAACAGGCAAAATTCAAGATGGAGAAGCTTACCTACAAGAGCTACTTCAGGAAAATCAAGAATTAGCATTTAGAGTGATGACCGTTCGACAGCATTTGGCAGAGGAAGTAGCTGATTATTTACCGGAAATGGTTCGTAGTAGCATTCAAAAAGCTAATATTGAACATCGTCGTGGGTATCTCGAGAAGATAACGCAACTGGAAATAGCTGACCCTAGTCTAGATCCTGAACAAGGAACTGATGAGCTTTAAAGCATACTTTTATAGTGAGAGATGCGGTTAGGTTGAAAGTTGATGCCTGTGGATATTGTGCTGCCGAGAGCGACACCAGAAGCAGGAAGTAAACATTAATATTTCACTAATTGTGATGTTTTATATCAGTTTAATGAAGCAGGTTGTACATTAATTAAACAGTAAAAAAAAACATGAGAACATTACCAAAAGAGCGTCGTTACGAGACCCTTTCCTATTTACCTCCTCTAACTGATCTTCAAATTCGTAAACAACTACAATACATTTTGGATCAAGGGTTTATTGCTGGTGTAGAGTTTAGTGAGTCTTCTGATGCAGAAATGCACTACTGGACTTTGTGGAAGTTACCTCTGTTCCAAGCCAGAACAATTGATGAAGTTTTAGTAGAAATTGATGCTTGCCGTAGTGAAAATCCTGACTGCTTTATTCGTGTAATGGGTTTTGATAATGTGAAGCAATGTCAAGTATTGAGCTTTATCGTACACAAGCCTAATCAAAGAAGATACTAATTTACTAATTTAGAAAATCCTGGGATAGGCGATAGTCTGTCCCACTGTTTTTTTTATAGTATCCGCTAAATTATTTATAATTAGAGATACTAGACCAAACTTAGTTCTCAAAAGTAACTTTTTCAAATTTATCTCTAACCCTTTTTTATTCAGACCTTAAGATAAGTGTCTAGTCTTCAAAATCAAGCTTATGTCTAAACGGGATTTAATATCAAAGAGTTAAGCTTAAATTTTTGTAGTACTATCACAAAAACTTAGTTTATGATCTACATATTGGATAATAGAGTATCAAAAATATTTAAATAATGGTTAAAGTTTTTATAAGTTCTGTTATCAATGCTCATATTGATCAAGTATGGATGAAGACTAGAAATTTTAATTCTCTACCTAGATGGCATCCAGTTGTTGCTACCAGTTTCATAGAAGATAATAAGGCAGCTGATGAAATTGGCTGTGTTCGTAGTGTAAATTTCATAGAAGGCGGATCTATTCGCGAAAAGCTATTAGTTCTGAGCGACTTAAATTATTTATACTCTTACTCAATTCTAGAATCTTCCTTCCCTCTCAGGAACTATGTAGCAACATTACAGTTTAAGCCTATCACAGATGGAGATTTAACTTATGCTGAATGGACAAGCACATTCGACTGTGACCCCCAAAAAGAAAAGAATCTGATTAAATTATTAAGTGATATTTATCAGAGAGGTTTCAGCTCATTGAAGGAGATATTTCAGAATTAGTCCTGCTCGCGTAATGGTTTTGATTCAAATAATAGCGAACCGCTGTGGATATCCGCAATATGAAATACCCCTAAAGGTTTTATATAATAAAGTTATAGAGAATTAAGCAAAAAAAAGGCTAAAACCCAAATTAAGTCAAAGTTTATAGTGTTTGTTAGTTATGAAATACTAAAAACATTATAGAGTAAACTTTTGATAATTTGTGATTTTATATCCCCAATAACTTTGATTTGTGATGTGTGCCTAAGTACTGACTATAATTTTTTAATATCAAATAGAACTTAAATCACAAAAAGTCAAAATTGGCACCCAAGATATAGTTTATTGGGAAACACCAGAGAAATTTAATACTTTATTGATGGATTTTATTAACGATGTAACAATAGGCGATCGCGACCATTAAAATTATTAAAATTACAGCACTTTACCTAGATAATAAAGTACAGTTTGTTAATTCTTTTAACACTAAAAATAAGAAAACTTATGAGCGATCGCTAGTCATTCTTCAGCGAAGGGAAAGGGGAAGTTGTTGTTGGGAAAAGTTAGTTTAATTGCAAAGGATCAATTTTTTTATATGATATTAGTTTTAATTGATTTCCAAAGACCCAATGTCTTTATTAGGTGGTATAAATTGATTTGAAGGAGTCGGAAAATAACCACTTTTTTGAAAGTAGGAAATATAGATTTCTAGTAATTTTTTTCCACTGGAGGACAAGCGATCGCTGCCGTAGCTAATCCCTCAATGGTAGAGGAACATCTCTGAATTTCAGAAGCGTAAATTAATAATTTCACTGAATATCCCAGCATAATTTCTGGCTTAGAGTAACAAAGAGTTTTTCGTTTGATACAAGTAAGATAATTACGGAGATTCGATTTATTCGTAGTAAGACAAGAACCCTAAGATAGATAGAGATATTGTTCTAGTAGCAGCTTTCATTATAATTATTTAACCCGACATGATATAGTCTCCGACTGAATTAGAAGTTTGAGAGAATAATAACATTTAAAATGGAATTTCTTGATCTAAGTCATAATCATTTTCAACCGCTTGAGATTGAGCTAAATTCTTCTCTGCAGCCTCAATTTTTGCAAAAAAAGATGTTCTAGAACCAGGTTTTTTTGTCATCAGTCTATCAATTTTGTATTTAGCTTTAATTGCCTCTTTATATTCTTTAGAAATCGGTTTTTCCGGCCAATTAAAATCAGTAGCTTTGATAACTGGTAGTCGAGAACCTAACTTTTCTATTGGCATTTGTGGTAATCGGAGCAAAAAATATTCTCGCCTACGTTTAATATTTTCTGATCGATTTTCAATTTCTTTTAATACACCAGCTAACTGACTAGAATGATGTTCAGAAATAGCAACTATAACCTCAATATCATCTAAGGGAATACCTAATTTTTCTGCTTGGGCTAAAAATTTATCAGGAATATGATTTGTGAGGCACGGATTTACTGCAGCAGAGATTTCTGCCATAGCTTTTTTGATAGTTGTTTGAGCAGTTTTAACTGTTTGATTATTAACTTTATTTGTGTTTTTTTCACTGACAATATCTTCTAAATATTTGGTCGCATTGATTAATAATTCAATTGCTTTTTTTAGATGCTTATAATCCATTATTATTATTATTCAATAGGTTCTAATTCTTGCGTTGATTGCCATCCTGGCTGCCAAAGAGAGCGGTCTTTTAGTTGTTTAGCATTTAGCCAAAATCTCACATTTGAGTCACAGGATGCTACCATTTCAGCAAATACCCATTGACCTTGATTTTTACGATTTACTACTTGGAAATGTCGCCATCCCCAAGTTTTTTTAGTTGCTGTCCATTTAGAACCAAGAAGATAAGGAAACTTTTGTTTTTTTGGCATTTTCAACAAGGAAGAAGGAAATATAGTCTTACGGGCAAGTCAGAAGTTAACCCCCACTTATAAGTCTATGCTTTATAAACATCTTTATTAAAATAAAACTTGATTAAATATACAGGTTATTTTCAAAGATTTAGGAGAGGTTTTTTCTTTTCTAGTTGTGACGATAACAAAACAAAATAGAGTTAGAAGATACGGTAACAAATTAGAAAAAAGTAATGGAGTAATACAATTTTTTTTATCAAAATTTTGCGCAAAGTTTTCCTACAAACTTTAAGGAAAGGAACGACAAATAATTACAGCATATTTTAGCTTTATGAGGTACTCCCAACGGGAAATATGCTCCCAATACATGATTTTTACCATTTACTCCATACATCATTTGCCGGAAATTAGCTATATATGTGAGTCTATCTAGTTAGGTGAGAAACTATGGGTAATAGCTCAAAAATTGTCATTGCTACATCAAATGGTTTTTGATAGATAACTTTGAAACATAAAAGGTTTTAATTTTCTGGTGTTTGTCCTTTCAAGTTTACTCTGCACCTGTTATTTACTTTGTCTTATCTTATTCCCTTAATTGTCAAAAACCTATCTTTGTAAACCCCTAAGTTTTAACGAGGAAATTCAGTAGAAGCGAGTGGGAATTCCTCAGTACATACCCAGGACGGACTATATCTGAGAATTTAATAATCTCCTAACAGATTACAAGGACCTGAGCAAAATATCAAATAATATACCCCTACTTGGAATAGTAGTTTTGGGTAAGCCCTCATTACCAAAGTTGATACCAAACTTGATATTTGTAAGGCTATCCAATTTCTATTTGAACATATTTCCAGTGTCAGATTGGCGATCGCTATCCAGTGAATTGTTAAAGGTCCAACTTCTGGATCGTCACTACCCAGGTTAGTTGGTATTAGTTCTACTCTAGACTTATAAATAATATAGAACTTATGCACCAATTAAAAATTATACATTATTTTTAGGGAATTCTACTATATGTAGTGTTGCTTAGGTGAGTCCTGTCAATATCTTTGTCAATATCTTTAATATGCCAAGCTCAATAGGCCTGTCTAAATAAATATAGAATTCTGATGAGACATCAATTTAAGTGGTGGCTTAGCTTGATAAAAATGCCAAACAATTATAAAATTAATTTTCCCTCATTTAGGATTTTACCTGGGTTGTGTGGGAAAACGCAGAAAAATTAATTCCTTATTTCCAGTTTCTTACCCTCACCCAAAGACTTTTTCAACAAACCCTAAATATTTAGGAATAATCCTGATATGGTAAGATTTTGGTCAAACTATCAGTTTGATATTAAGAAATATAACTTTTTATGATTAATATTGATTTTTTATAATTAATATTGATTTTCCCTTAATCTTTCTTTCTAAGTTGAGAGATTAGTAGAAAAATTTTCTTTATATAAATAACATAAAGAAAAATAATTTGTGTTAAAATTAATTATGATAGTTACAAAGAAAAGTTATTTTTCTTTCTCAAAATTATTTATGAGATGAGTCATCAATTAATATTGGAGATGAGGTGACAATAAAATTCATTAGAGGTAAGCATAGATACATAATTGCATCTAATTTAACATAACTAGCTAATCTGGTTTTCACCGCTCTGATATACGAAATTAGGAGATGGTACATTCATAATTTTAAAGAAAAATAAAACTATGCAGAGCAAAAAGAAAATTATAGCTGGAGGGCATTTATTATGGCTAACTTTGATTGCTTCTACATTTTACTGACAGCTACAATTTACTTGGGACTAATTTACCTAGTCTTGAGTTGGATGCCAAAGAAAATTAAGAAAGCTGGCTAGAGTTACAGGATTGATTAGGGTTGGGGATCAAGGTAAGGACTTTATTTGTGATCAACATTTTATGGTGGCAATTGCCTATTCATCCAATCCTTTTCTGTTAAAGTATATTTAATTACTCTAAGCTGATAATATTTACTTAATTGGCTATCAAAAAATACTTGAATACTTGTGATTAAATTATTAAGCAGTCACACAAAATTAACTACACCTAGGTTTAAGACTTAACCTATTATAGGATATACTATAAGTAAAACTAGAGTAGCTAAACAATAAGTATAATGGTGCTTACATATATTTATCGGAAAAAAAATGAGTTTAATAGTGCTTGAATGTATTTATTGGTAAAAAACAGCAAATAAACAAGCCAAATATCTAATACCAATTTTTTATAATTAAGCTACAAATAATACTTAGGATTTACGGAGACGGACTCCAGCTTTATAAAAGAGTTAGGATAAATTGTTATTTTTAATAATAGACCTCTCCATAAAAAATTCTCAAACCCATCTGCTACCTTTCTAAAATTGGTATTTTTGGAGAGGTCTAAATAGGCATCTAGGAAAAAACTGGGTTTGGTGGGTTCCTCTGGGAAAATAGGATATTAAGCCTCATTAATTAGACATAATAAAGATTTTTGTAGGTGTTGAAGCCAGAATATTTTTCAAATTTT
Source organism: Trichodesmium erythraeum IMS101 (assembly GCF_000014265.1). Lineage (NCBI taxonomy): Bacteria > Bacillati > Cyanobacteriota > Cyanophyceae > Oscillatoriales > Microcoleaceae > Trichodesmium > Trichodesmium erythraeum. Next base: position 6,785,471 of record NC_008312.1, on the reverse strand, counting down.
CCCTTGTTCCCTACTCTCTACTCCTTTCGCTACAAACTCAATATTTTTAACAAAACCTCCCCCATTTCTTTACATCCCACGAGTTTCATTCCTTCCGACATAATATCACCAGTACGATAACCTTGCTCCAATACTTGCAATACCGCTTGTTCAATTTTATCTGCTACTACAGGTTGCTCTAAAGCATAACGCAACATCATTGCTACACTCAAAACTTGTGCCAAAGGATTAGCCTTATCCTGACCAGCAATATCTGGCGCAGAACCGTGAACAGGTTCAAATACTCCTGGTCCAGAAGCACCTAAACTGGCAGAAGGTAACATCCCAATACTTCCTGTTAACATGGCAGCAGCATCAGAAAGAATATCCCCAAATAAATTTCCTGTGACAATAGTATCAAATTGTTTCGGAAAACGAACAAGCTGCATAGCTGCATTATCTACATATAAATGAGATAACTCTACATCTTGATATTCTTGGGCAACTAGATTAATACGATCGCGCCAGAACTGAGACACTTCCAAAACATTTGCTTTATCCACGGAACACAACTTACCTCCTCGTTTCTGGGCAGTCTCAAATCCTACTTTAGCAATACGGTCAATTTCTGACTCAGAATAGGCCATTGTATTGACACCCCGTTTCTCTTTAGTCTCCGTTTCAAACACACCCTTAGGTGTACCAAAATATACCCCACCAGTTAATTCTCGCACCACCATAATATCCACTCCTTCAACTATTTCTCGTTTCAGAGTTGAAGCATCTATTAATTGGGGGAAAATTTTAGCAGGTCGTAAATTGGCAAATAATCCTAATCCGGCTCTAAGTCCTAATAGTCCGGTTTCTGGTCGTTGATGGCGGGGCAAATTATCCCACTTGTAACCACCGATAGCTGCTAATAACACTGCATTGCTATTACGACACATTTCCAGAGTTTCTTTAGGTAGAGGTTCTCCTGTAGCATCAATAGCTACTCCACCAATAGGAGCTTCTTGAAATTCAAATTCGAGGTTAAATTGCTTGCCAACTACTTTCAAGACATCTACCGCCACTGCCATAATTTCAGGGCCAATGCCGTCACCGGGAAGTAGAGTAATGCGGCAGTTTATCATGTTCTTTAATTTTGAATTTTCTATGAGTGAGTAAGTAAAGTATTAATAATATCAGGTTGGAGGCAATATAGAAAGCTAAGAAAATATTTCTCGGTCTTCATAAAGTTATTAAAGTATAATAAGTATTATTATAAAAATGTTTACTTATCCTAATTTGATGTTAACTCTGCAATGTAGGGGATTTACTATCAAAAAATGTATAATTAATTTTGTGTACCTGCTGATTAAATACCCCGTTCAATTCAATAAATTCAAAATGAAGCAATTAATTACTGGCTCTGGCTGTATTTATTGTACTAGTTAGTTTAGCTCCTCTTAACAGTATAGCTCAGGATCAAACTGAAGAAAAGACTGCAATTTCTGCCATATATTGACTTTGGTAGTAATAGCTTTAAGACCTTGTAAGGATAGCTTTGCGTTACAAAGAAAGAAAATAGAACAAAAATCATAGTGCATTGAAAGCAAAACCTGCAGCAAAATCTAAGTCCAAGTACCGGGTTAGGAACTAATCTTATGGATAGATCCTTACCTAAAGCACTAAGGGAGTCTAATACTTTGACTCAGTGCTGAAGCAATAGAGTAGTGGGTAAGCCAACAGAAAACTGGGAGAGGGGAGAAGGTGAATACTTATGTGAATACTTACAGTGATGTGGCTATTAAATAAATGGTCTCCCTGAATAGCTTGGGCGTAATTAGCCTCGACGACAAACCCTTATGATTTATTTCCGAAATTTATATTTAATTTGATGGAAGTAGACTTATCTGTAACAGACTATAGCACCGTATCTCATAGGTTGATGAAAATATTATCTAGTCTATTTTAAACATTAACTAAATGGAGTCTTAACATTATTCTCTTGACCTTTAATTTTTGACTCAAGTTTTACCTAAATAAGTTTTTGGAAAGCTAATAACTGATAATTGAAATACCTCCTATTCTAATAATTGTTTTAGCTTTTGTTCTTCCCAAAGTAACTGATATAAACCTGGTTTATTTACTAATTCTGCATGATTTCCTACTTGCACAATTTTTCCTTTATCCATCACCAAAATTCTATCAGTAGTAGCCGCAGCAGACATTTGATGAGAAATAAAAATTACAGTTTTCTTTTGAGTTCCTGTTGATAAATTTTGCAAAATATTAGTTGCTGTCTGATTATCTACACTAGAAAGTGCATCATCTAAAATCAATATTGGTGCATCAACTAATAAAGCTCTTGCTAATGCCGTTCTTTGTCTTTGTCCCCCTGATAAAGTAATCCCTTTTTCTCCGACTATCGTTTCATATTGTTGGGAAAAATTCATAATTTCTGTATGAATTTGTGCTTGTTTAGCAGCAAATTCTATTTCTTTTTGTTCTTTTAATGGATCTCCATAACAGATATTATTTTTAATAGTTGTACTAAACAAAAAACTTTCTTGGGGAACATAAGCGATCGCCTTGCGTAAATCTTCTAATTTTAGTTTAGTCACATCACAACCATCTATAAATAATTGGTCAACATCAATATTTAAAAGCCGAGGTAATATATTTGCTAAAGTTGATTTACCTGCACCAACAGATCCAACAATAGCAATAGTTTCTCCTGGTTTAATCAAAAAATTAATATTCTCTAAAGCCGGTGTTTGACTGCCTGGATAAGTATATGTTAATCCTTGACTTTTTATCGAACCTTTTACTACTTGTGGAAAAGCTAGAGGTAATTTATAGTCTTGAATTTTTGGTTCAACTGTGAGAATAGCTTCTATGCGGTCAATACTTACTTCTCCTCTTTGATAAGCAGTAATTGTAAAACCTAATAATGCAGTCGGGAAAACTAAACGCTCAACATAAAGAATCAAAGCTACAAAATTACCAACTGTTAATCTACCAGCTTCCAAGTAACTTGAACCATTAACTAATAATATTAATAAGCTTGAACTTGCTAAACTAATGAGGATAGGAAAAATAGTATTACGAGTTCTTGCTAAGTCTAAATTACAATTTAAAAGTCGTTTATTATATTCACCAAAAGCTCGGATTTCATTTTCTTCTTGAGCATATATTTTGATTAGAGAAATACCATTTATATCCTCTTGAATTAAATCACTCATACTAGAAAGTTCTTCTTGCACAGCTAATTGTTGGCTTTGCAGTTTATGACTAAATATTTGTACCATTATTAGCATAATAGGATAAACAGAAATTGCTAATATAGTTAATCGCACATCAATAGAAAGCATAACTGGTATGGTTAAACCATAAGCAAAAATTGTATTAAAAATACTTAAGACTGCAAAACCTAATAGTCTACGGATATTATCAACGTCACTTGTAGCGCGATTAATTAAATCTCCAATTGTATTATTACTAAAGTAGGATGGTTCTAATTTTAAAAGTCGATTAAAAATCTTTTGTTTAAGGTCAAATTCTACTTGTCGCCCTACTCCAAAGATGAGAATGCGAGAGAGTATTCTAATTACCCACATAATGGAAGCAAAAACTACAATTGTCACCACATAGTATAAGAATTCATTAAATTGAGTTGCTACTTCCAAATCATCTATAGCTTGACTGATTAATTTAGGAATATATATTCCTAAGCCATTGACTATTAGCAGGGAGAGAATTCCTAAGAAAGACTTTCGCCAATGAGGACGTAAGTAGGAGGCTAATTTTTGGAATCGTAGTTGAGAAGATTGAGTCATATTAGTAGTAGTAATGTTATATTTTAGATAATGTTATAATTGTAAATAGTTCAATAGACACAAGCTTGATTTTCAATTTAATATACATTGGTAGTTAGTTTTCAATCAAAATAATATGTATCAAGTAACGAGTAAATGTATCAATACTAAATAATCTTGTCTCAAGTTAATTTCAAAATATTACTACAATTATCTTAATATATTGACTATAATATTTGTCGCAATTAGGATTAACAAATATGAGTAAACGTTTTTCTCTTACATTAGAAGACGATGGCACTATTAAGGTTAAACCTGTTCCTCCTTCACCACCACCTCCAAATAAACAACCACCTCCTGGACAAGATTTTGTGATTTCTTTGTCAATTATAATTTTAGGTATTATCTTTATTGTTAATTTTTTAATCTCATCTAGTGTAGAGAATACAAGCGAACAATCACCAGAACCATTACCTACTAATTCTCCCAATAATTCAACTGCTAAATCTTCTAATAATTATGAGCCAGTAAAAATGTATTTTGAAGAATATTGATATTGGTTGACAGTAAATTTTTCATTTATACATATACTTCAAAAAGTTATGAATCCCTTATAAAACTATTCCAATATCAGTATTTTGGAGATATATAAATTAATTAGGTTTTGCTGAATAAATCGGAAAACAGTTAATTTTTTATTCCCCAAAAAACTGATGATAATTTTAAATTATCATCATTTATTCAATTCTTAGTTGAAATGATTAAATTGACCGCAAATAATTAATACTAATTTTTTGTCAAACTTCAGAAATTTAAGTAATTAACACAAAGGTAATAACCTTTCTGCACAATGAATGCCATCGAATGGTGTTAATTTTTAAATGTCGTTACTATACCAGGGCCCGGTCGGGGTAATTTTCCTTACACGGTCAGGTTTAGGTGTAGGCCAAAGGTATATTGTCAATAAACCGGGATAAATTATCAATAAACTTGAGCTTATTGCATTTATTGACTCGCAAATTTCTACATATAGTATTTATTCAACTTAAAAAAAACTACATACAGGAGGAATGAGCAAATTAGATGGGTTTATCTTGAAGGTTAGGAGTGAGTTCTCTGCTCAAAAGCCCGCGTTAAATTTTTTTTTTTGAGAAATGGTATATTACCCGGCTTTTGTAGTATAATTTAGTCTTGGATAATAATACCCCGCCCGATCGGGCAGAGTTTAATTCAATAATTCAATAAAGCTTTTAACTAAAAGCAAAAACCAGTAGTTACATGGTGGTAATTTAGAAACTGGGGGCTAACCAACCACGCAAGAAGTAATAAAATAATGCCAAATATTCTTCCCAAACTTCAGTAGTTAATGAAATAGCTTCTGTATTAGGAAAAAAATCTGCTAGTACAAAACGATAGGAAGAGTTTTCATAAGGATTAACAGTGTTAAAATCTGTAGGAGCCGGAATAACCTTCATACCTATGTCAGTAAAAGTTAAACTAGCACGACGAATTTGGATAGCAGAACTAACAAGAATAACTGTAGGATCTAAACCTCTTTCATTTAGTATTTCACGAGTTTCGATAGCACTTTCATAAACCGTCGAGCTATGAGGTTCGATAATAATAGCAGTTCTTGGAACATTTAATAAAACTAAAACTCTTGTAATATCTTCAGCTTCAATTGTATTAATATCTTCTCCAATTCTTGGACCAGCACTAACAATAATATAAGGAGCTAAACCCTTTTTATATAACTCAGCAGCATATGTAATTCGCTCCGCAGTTTTAGTTAGCTGAATTTGTATTCTATCAGGTACTATTGGTTGAGTTGTTCCTTGACCTAATAATACAATTGCATCTGCTTTTTCATCACAACAAGCTGAAACAGAAACAATCTCTATTGCATCTTCTTCTACTTGTTGAGCTGACCATACAGCAAATACTGGTGCACTAGAAATTATCATAACTATTAATGCCGTAATAATCAGTGCTGGTGCCGGATTTTTTATGCCTCCACCAGATATTAGAGTAGTTGCATAAACCAACAATATAATTGAAAAACCAAGTGGTTTAAATGCAAAAGCCAGAAACCTGAAAACTGCAGCCCCCACAGGACTATCTGGGGCATAAAATGCCAGCATTAATAAAATAACTGAAAATACCAGTAACAACTTAGAAATTAAGTTTTTCTTATCGCCACTTGAATTGTCCCAAAGTGATTTAACTATACAAATTAATAGTGCACAAAATACTATTCTTGTTAAAATTATCAGCATAATGTTTTGATTTTTGTCCTGAAAAAATTGGGATTTTTTGCTTACTTAACTTACTTCCTTAACATATAGCAACCCAATCAAACGGTTGTAAAAATTAAAAAACTAAAAATTCACTCTAAAATTATTGTCCATTGTCAATTATCTATTTCCTCTTCCCAAAAAGCGACAAGATTTTGGACAATCTAAAAATAGAATTGGTATCCCATTACCCGTAAATAAAAATAAAAATCAACTAGTTTTAGCAAAACTATAGTTAATAATTAATTTTTTTTCTGTCACTATTTAGATTACTTTAACACGGACATAAGTTTATTATCACCTGCAATTCAAGTCCAAAAACCGATTGATATACTTGTAGCTTGAATTATTTGATTTAGAGTTACTTAATAAACTTGCAATTTTTTTTGATTGCATCAATCTTCTTCAGTAAGTTTATTCTACTTAGAAAGGGCTTATAAAGTAAATCTTCCCCCAAAAAAAATCTTGCTATTTGCTGGGCTAGGGCATATATTGCTCAGGAAAAATTGGAGTTATAAGCCCGTCTAACTAACGTAATAAGGGCTTAAGGTTTTGTTTATTTTAGGGTCTGATCTTGGATCATTTTCTCCCTGAGTGAATCCTTTGAGCTATTCCTCCTAGCTAATATCTAACTAATCAGTTTATTATAATTAATAATAAATTTTAGACCCAAGCTGAACTTTTATGGAACCTGCTGTCAATTTTCCTACAGAACCAAAGATACAAGAAAAATTGCCAGTCATAGAAACTACTAATCTAAGTAAATTATACCGCACTGGCTTTTGGATGAATCAAAAAATAGAGTCTCTTAAAAACTGTAATTTAACAGTTTATCAAGGGGAAACTTTTGGACTTTTGGGACAGAATGGTGCAGGTAAAACCACTCTACTCAAAACTTTACTAGGAATTGTACGCCCTACCTCTGGATCGGGATTTTTGTTGGGGCAACCAATAGGCGATCGCTCAGTTAAAGCAAAAATTGGCTACTTACCAGAAAATCCTTATTTTTATGACTATTTAACTGGATGGGAATTCCTCGAGTTTGTAGCAGGATTATTTAAAATATCTAAATCAATACAAAAGCAAAGAATTTCAGAGTTACTTGACCTAGTTGGGTTATCCAGATCAACAGCTATTAGAAAGCAACTACGTCAATATTCTAAAGGGATGTTGCAAAGAGTTGGCATGGCGCAAGCTTTGATTAATGACCCAGAATTAGTCTTTTTAGATGAGCCTATGTCAGGTTTAGATCCAATGGGTCGTTATCAAATTAGAGAAATTATTGTTTCCCTTAATAAACTTGGAAAGACTATTTTTTTTAACAGTCATGTTTTATCAGATGTGGAGAAAATTTGTGATAGAATAGCTATTCTTGCGGAAGGAGAATTAATTTGTATCCGTACAATGGAAGAAATATTAAGTACAGATGAATCTTGCTGTTATGTTAAAGGTAGAAATGGTAATTTTGAGATACTTAAACAATGGATACCAGATTTAGAATTTGAGAATAATTTTTGGCATGGTCATTTACAGGGAGACCCCCAAGAATTTTTAGTTAGTTTGGGATTAATGAAAGCTACACTAATTACTATGAATATAGAAAGGTTTAGTCTGGAAGAATATTTTATGCAGCAACTCCGAGAACGGGGAATTTTTTCTACTAATTAATTCCTAATATTTTTTGTGTGGCTCGTTTACGGGCTACAACTATTCTGACTTCCTAAGAAAATGATGATAATATATTTTTGATGGACTTAGCTTCAATCTCGTTTGCGTTTTTGGCTGTTGTCGGTATGAAAACTTCAGCTACATGAATAGTTCGCTTCCTTTAGAGAAGTATTTAAACACATAATACCAGGGTTAAAAATTACTTTTAACTTTTTATTTGCACGTAGCGCTATAGTTTCAGTTCTTGTAACTTTAAATTATGTTTTGGGCAAAAAGAATTTACACCTTTAGCTATCACCTTACCTGTATAATGAGCTGCTGTTTTTAATTGTTCTTGTGTGAAATTTAACTGAAGTAGTGATATGGCTGCTTGGCTGGCAACTTGTTCTACAGAAGTACCTTTTTCAAAACTTTTACAAGCATCACGAGCTAATTCTGATGCTTTTTCATCTCCCATTATATTATGTATTTCTACCTCTGCTGGAGTTAATGAAGTTTTTAATAAGTTTTCAAATGATTCTGCTTGAGCAGGACTAGATAATAATATGTTTAATATTACGGTTATACTAATCGTTAAACTTTGACGTATTTTATTATTTTTTTCCATACAATAACCTTAAAAAGGATAGATTTTTTAAAGAGAATGTCAAAAGTCCTACAATTGACTTTTGACTTGAAAGTGGTTTGAAACTATTAACTTTAATGGTATCTATAAAATAAGTCTTAAGGTCTGCTAAAAACTTACGCTTCAGTAGGTTATAAGGAATCTTAGATATTATCAAGTCTAACCGGGGAAGCGTACAAAATTACCCGAACTACACCATGATTTAATATTTTATTTACAGATACCCTCTTAACTAAAGAGATACATTTTTTAAATGACTACGAGGATCAAATGTACGATTAGCTGTTATTTTCTCATAACATTCTCTTTCTAAAGAACTAATATTTTTGGGAGCAGTAATAATAATTCTTACTAATTGGTCAGTACGTTCCTCTGATTTAGGTTTAGGCCATCCTTTACCCCGTAACCGCAAAGACTGACCAGAACGAATACCTGCAGGAATATTAACATTAACCATCCCATCAGGAGTTGGTACTTTAATAGATGTGCCTAATACGGCTTCATCGGGAGTTATTGGCACTTCACAAAGTAAATTATCTCCCTCAAACTGGTAGAAAGAATGAGACTGAATTTCTACTTTTAAATACAAATCTCCTTTTTGTTGAGTATATTGGTCTAGTTTACCTTTACCCTTAACTCTGATCTTACTTCCTGATTTTACTCCAGGGGGAATTGAAACTTCTCCACTACCGATACGTTTTTGTGTTCCCCGAAAAGCTTCTGCAAAAGTCAGGGTAATTTCAGCTTCTAAATTTAGGGAGGTTGCCCAATTGGGATTATTAAAACTAGAAGGATTATAATACCCATTATTAAATCCATCTGGCCAACTTGTATTTGTTTTGTAGCTATTATTTTTTCTTCTACCGCTATTACTACTACCAGGGTTACCACCACGTCCTAATAAAGCATTGATAAAATCTTCAAAGGAGGCATACTGACTAAAGTCAAATTCACTAAAATCTACATTTCTACCACTATTCCCACCAGGCCATCCACTACCACTAGAGCCTACCTGTTTCCAGTATTGACCAAATTGATCATATTTTTGGCGTTTTTCTGAGTCTGATAAAACTTCATAAGCTTCATTAACTTCTTTGAAACGAGCTTCTGCTTTGCGATCGCCAGGCTTCATATCTGGGTGATACTTACGAGCTAACTTCCGGTAAGCTTTTTTTATTTCTTCTGCACTAGCACTTTTGGTTAAGCCTAGAATTGAGTAATAGTCTTTAAAATCAGTTTTCGCCATTTATTCTCATCCTTATCTTATATTTTGAGTAGTTACTTAATGTTAATATATGATTTTTTTTATTTTAGTAATGAGTTGAAGTTGACATTTGAGAGATGAACATAAAGTTAAATGTTTAAGGTAATATCTGTAGTGATTTTTAGAAAAAATGGAAGATAATAAGATAGTTTTTAGTAGTAAAAAAAATAAAATTTTCTAATTTGTAAATACTATATTAATAGCATTATAATAGTTTACTTGGGTAATATGTATAGCCCTATGGATCAGTTAAAATTGAAAAGTAATTTCTGAGTAAGTTTAAATTTAGGGATGTACTAACCTCAGCGCCCTAAATAGGTAGTGGTTAAATATCGATTATTACGGTTTAATAGTTATGCTTTCTCAGATATGAGTATGTTTTAAGCCTCAGATCGAGGTTGACGATACTTTTCTCTACTATCCCCTCAAGACTTTTTATGTTATGGTAAAAACTATCCTTTGATATTGGTAAATAATACACTATAGTCAATATTAAAGTTGATTTCCTTCATTATTAAATTTATCATAAGATTAACATTTAGCTAAGTTCGGTTTTTCCTGAAAGACTAATAGCAATTGCCGTACCCAAATTTTTAGTTATTAGTAATCAACTTTTTTGTTTCCCCAATTTGAAATCATTTATGACTAAACAGTTAGTAATAGATATGTTTAATTTAGTCTAAGTAGAAATCTTTTTTTCCTAATAAATAATGAGAAATCATGAGAAATATTTAGAAATCAATGTTATTTAGATTTTGTAATTCCTAGTAATTCGTTGAATTTTATCCCACCCTTTGTCACAAATTGGAGAAGTATCTGTTAACTAGCGCTACATTTTCATTATTACTTCTTCTGATACTTGGCGCTGTCGTTATTTATTCTTTTATATGCATAATTTTAATCATTTGTCAAGCAATAAACCAGGTATGTGGCTAAATCCATTTTCTCTAGCAAGATTAATAAGTTATTTGAGTCCCCGACATTCTGTATTAGTAGCATTATATATGGCTAGAGATGTTTTGCTGACAGCTTGGTGAGACTGTTGCTGTTATTGCTGCCAAGCTTTTAACCAAAGCTCCTGAATTGCTCGGTCACTAAATAATTTAGCACAGATAGCATTAGTAAAAATTAGTTGATACTGAGAATATCTAGAAACTATTTTCATGGCTAGAGTGGATTTACCACTAGCTGGTATTCTAATCAAAATAATTATTCTGGTCATAAATTAGTAATTAGTATTTAGTGATTAGTAGTATTTAGTCATAACTACTAATCAACTGAACTACTAATACTAACAACATTTACTAAATCACTGTACCATCGGGAATAGTAGCATTTTTCAAAACAACAACAATACCACTGCGAATGATAAACCCTTCCTCCTCACGTTGGGCTTCTTCTACATTGTCCTTATTGATTATTTGGACATTACAACCAATGCGGGCATTTTTGTCAATAATTGCTCCACGAATTTTCGTTTCAGCACCAATACCCAAAGGTACAGAACCTTTTTTTAGGCCATATCGACGTTCTGTAGGAGATTCATAGAAATCTGAACCCATTAGCAGAGAATCTTGAATTATACAATTAGCTTCTATACGCGATCGCACTCCTAAGACACAATGGTCAATCCGACATTTTTTAAGAATACAACCTTCTCCCACAATTGACTCTGTAATCTCACAGTCCAAAAGTTTGCTCGGAGGTAAATAACGAGAGCGGGTATAGATAGGGGCTTGTTCATCATAAAAGCTAAAGGGTGGCTGAGGCTGTTGAGTCAAAGCCAAATTAGCTTCATAAAATGATTTGATGGTTCCGATGTCTTCCCAGTAACCTTGGAATGGGTAGGCTTGAAGATTATAAGATTGAGCCGACTTGGGTAAAATTTCCTTACCAAAATCTGTATCCTCTGAATCTTCTATAAGTTTGATCATTGCATCTTTATTAAATACATAAATTCCCATAGAAGCAATATAAGGTTGTTTTGTAGCTATTTCTGGACTGACTCCTAAAATAGAAGTATCAACTGCCATAGCTTTAAGGGCATTACCTTTCGGTTTTTCACTAAATTCAACAATTCGACCTGAGTTATCAATTTTCATGACGCCAAACTCGGAGGCCCGTGCTTCATCAATAGGCAAGACAGAAAGGGTGATATCTGCCTTGGTGTCGATATGGCGTTGGACAAAGTCTCGGTAGTCCATACGGTAGAGATGGTCTCCAGAGAGAATTAGATAATAATCAATATCCCACTCTTTGAATAACCATATATATTTACGGACAGCATCTGCTGTTCCTTGAAACCACTCTGGATTATCTTTAGTTTGTTGAGCTGCTAGAACTTCGACAAAACCATCACTGAAACCTGAGAAGTTATAGGTACGAGTGATATGGCGGTTTAGAGAAGCTGAGTTAAATTGGGTCAAAACATAAATTTTCTGGATTTCTGAGTTTATGCAATTACTTATAGGAATATCTATTAAACGATATTTTCCTGCTAGGGGCACTGCAGGCTTGGCCCGTAGTTTTGTTAAGGGATATAAACGGGTACCTGCGCCACCGCCTAGAATTATACTTAGTACGTTTTTCACGGTTAAACCTCACTGCCAAAAACACTCATACTCTAAGTTTCCAACGGTTAGGGATCCTTGACAAGGGGGTAAATATAGGAGAAGTCAGAAGTAGGAGGGAATGGCTATTTACCCCTATATTATTGTTGTGACTGAATTCAGAAGGGCAAGAGTGTCCGTGCTATTGATAGGAACTGCTGTATTTTGAGATATGCAGGATTTAGGTATTAGCACTATACATAGTGTATTTTTGGTAATTATTTGAGATATTTTCAGTACAATTAGTGTCTTGATGTAAGTGTTTATATGATCAGGTTAATTTTTGGTTATGGATAGATGATCGCTGTTGATGAAGTCAAAAATTAGAAGTTTTCTGTATTGTTGATTTTTCAGAAGAGTTAGTCTCAGGGGTTTTGTATTGTCATGCTTTTTAGTTAGAATAGATAAATATATTCTAAATTAAAGTTATATAAGTTAGAGCAAAGATAGTTATATTCTTACTGTCAATGAGAGGCTATCTGATGGTGCTAAAAATTTGGGAATATCTGACCAAACTGCTTGGAGAATGTGGAAGTGAGGTGAAATTAAAACCTCTCAACTTCTTATCGCTACAATTATTGTCAGCACTGACAAGCAAAATTCTCAAGGTATATCTATCTATACTTGTGTATCTAGTTGGGCAAATAAATCTAATTTAGATTTCCAATTAGAAAGAATGAAGTTTTACTGTATAGCTAAAAGTTATTAAATCAAGCATATTGTTAAGGGGGTTAGCAGTGGTTTCAATTCTTATCGCCAAAAGCTTATTCAATTATTAGAAAAAAATAATGATTCAATAATTGTTTGTGAAGATAAAGCTCGGCTAACTGGAGTAGGATTGAAATATTTAAAACTGTGATAAAATCAATAATAGAAAGATATTGGAATTGTTAATTCAGCGTCGAAAAAAAAAGTAGAAAATATTTTAGAGGTAAGATTAATCCCCATAACGAGAGTTTATATAGTAGAAATATTTTCCGAGTAGACTGAAGAACAAAGTGAAGTTTCATGGTTTTCAGATTATGTGGATTTAGGGTTAGATAATTTAGCATTTATTACCTAAAATAAGTTAATATTTTCACTGAGAATATTATTTCGATAGTGAGCTTTGTCGTTAAGCTATTATGAGTAAAATTTTATAAAGCTAGTTAGTTAGAATAAATGTCCATAAAATTGTTGACTATATAAAATTATGGATTAATTGAAATTGGAGAATTTAATCATGGGGTATCGCAGGCTAAATTTATCTAGGTTGGGGTGTGCTATTTTAATTGGTATTTCTTTGTCTTTGTTGATGAATAGAAATACTTGGTCACAAGAGGCGATCGCTCCTAATATTCAACCATATATTGACCAGTTAAATGATGATAACCCTAGCAACGATAAAGAAGCAATCCAAAAAATCAAGAAAACTAATGATATTGATGGATTAATCATAATATTAAATAGGGGTCAATTAAGAGATAGTCAAGCTGCTATTAAAGTTTTAGGAGAAATAGGCCCTTCAGCTAAAAAAGCTGTTCAACCTTTGACTAAGGTACTACAAGATGACCAAAAAGATGTAAAAAGTCGTTGGTTTGCTGCTAGAACTTTGGGTCAAATTGGTTCAGAAGCTAAAGCTGCTGTTAAACCTTTGATTCAGGAATTAAAAACAAATCAGTATCAGCCTATTGTTTTTTATAGCATTCATGCTCTAATGCAAATTTCGCCAACAGAGCCAGAAACTGTTGAAGCTGTAATTTATACTTTAGAAAATTATGATGATGATGATGTGCGTCTTCGTGCTACTAGTGCTATTGCCTCTGCTATTGAAAAAATAGAAAGTTCAGAAAGGTTAAATAAAACTCTTGTTAAACTTAAAAAACTAACTAACAAAACAAATAATTGGCAGGTAAGATTAGGAGCAGCTCATTCACTAGGAAGTAGTGGTAGAGATGTTAAACTAGCGGTAGAAACTCTGATCAATCTTTTACAAGAAACTGATGAAGAAGTTCTGAAAAAATCCCTTGAATCTCTAAAAAAAATAGCCAATTTACTTCCTAGCAGAGCACCATTGCTTATTTCCCAAGAAAGGAAAGATGCTATAAGTGGCTTAGAAACAGTTTTAAAGTTTTTTCAGGATAATCAAGATAAATTCTCCAAAATAGAAGAAATAAATCAATTAGAAGTTGATTTAAAAAATACGCTTACAATTATTAAAAAAACAACACCAAATCTGCCATTTGAAATAATTGTTAATTTAATAGCTACTCACCGGACAATATCTATTCCGTTATTTGTTTTATTCCTATGGTTTTTATCAATTTCATTTTTATTTTTGATTAATCCGATTCAGTTGTTGCGAATTAATAACTTTTTACAACGTTACACTGATATTCCATTGCCTGAAATTTTGGGAGGAATCAAGATTTCATTAAGAAAATTTTTGTTTGATATTCACTACCATCCTAGGGTGCTTGATGAATGGGTTAAATTAAAAATTGACAAAGCTAATCATGAATTTGAAAAGAAGCCTACTGTTGAGCAGCGAAAAGTTCATATTCGAATACCTGTTGATATAGGTAAAAAATCTATTTCACAATTAACTGGAAAAGACTTGCAACGAAACTTTGCAGAACAAAAAGAATGCATACTTATTTACGGAGAAGGGGGCTCAGGAAAAACAAGTTTGGCTTGTCAGATAGCTCATTGGGCAATGTCTAATATTCCAGAAGAACGTTTATGTAAACACCAGATGTTGCCAATTTTACTAGAAGAAGAATTGAATTTTGAAGTCAAAAAAGGAAAAAAGGTTTTTCTTGAAGCAATTCGTGGTGCCCTACGAGATTTAGTTGATGAGGAAGATACCTTGTCTGAAGAATTGTTGGAACAGCTTCTGAGAAAGCGACGCCTTCTAGTTATTGTTGACCGCTTTTCAGAAATGAGCGAAACCACTAGAAATCAGATACGACCAGAATTACCTGATTTTCCTGTTAATGCTTTAGTTGTTACATCTCGCCGTGACGAAAGCTTAGGAAGTGTAAACAAAACAACAATCAAATTAAAGCCTATTGAAGGTAATAGACTTTCCGATTTTATGGACACATACTTAGTACATCGGGGAAAAAGAGATTTATTCGACAATCAAGAATTTTTTGAAGGCTGTAGCAAGCTTTCAGCAATGGCAGGTAATAGTCACATGACTGTTATGTTGGCTAAACTCTACGCTGAACAAATGATTGCAGTTAAAACGAATGAAATTTTAGATGATCTACCAAGTAATATTCCTGACATTATGCTATATTATTTAAGCGGGCTAAATAATATAGCAGAGAATCACTTGGATAATCCGTCTGTACACCGTGATGCTAAAGTTGTTGCTTGGGAATGTATCAGACAAAAATATCAACCAGGAAGGGCTACACGAGATATTGTAATCGCTCAACTGGCTCAACTGGGTGGAGATGAGCCAGAAGCCAGGTTAAAATATTTGGAATATCGCCTTGGTATTATTAAGACAATTAAACCAGAGGAAAATGAAATTCGTTATTCTCTCGATCCTTTAGCTGAGTATCTTGCAAGTCTTTACCTAGTCGACACTTACCAGGATAATGGCAATTTATGGCGTGACTTTTTGACACAGGTACATACTTTATCAGGTCAACCTAATTCTAGCGTAGGCTTTCTAAAAGCTTTGCATGAATGCTGTTTAGCTAAAAAAGATAAAGTTCAAATACCTGATTTTTTCTTGGAGGAACTTGTTTCGATAATTGATTATTTAGATGCGGACTATAGCTAAAGCTAATTTATTGTTTTCAATCCTCGCATATCGGGTAGCAGTTTCCTTGTTCATCCGTTTCACAGTAACATCTTCCTCCATCTAATATAGTTTTAGGGATTAATCGACTATTGATATTATTAGTATTACTAATTTCCCCTAAAGCTTTAATTGCCCGCGACTGCACATCTGATTTATCTTTCAATTCCCACCATGAAGCATTTAAATAATCAATTATTTTTACAAGACCATTTAACGCAGTTTCCTGATATTGCTTCATACTCAATAAACCTTCAGCAGCTGAAACGCCACTCTTAAGGCATTGATATAAATTATTATGTTCCTCCTTATCCTTTGGGGGCTTATCTTCTGGATCCTTTGGTAATAATAACACTGGCTCTAGCAACATCCTCAAACGATATGCTGCCTTCATTGCTGGTGTGCGAGAAATCAAGTTAGCCTGACTAATAACCAACTGATACTCACCCTCAACTCCTTCTACATTTTGCAGTGCTTTATCTAAAGCCCAAAGAATTTCTTCGTAATATTTTCCAAGTTTGCAGTCCATAATAATCTCCTTTGTTTGAATTTGATTTGTAACTAAAAATTTCTCTGGTTGTTGCTGTGCTAATTGAGTGCTATTTAAAATAGTCTTGCCGCTAGCCTTAGCTGCCATCATTGTTGCCTGAAAAGCATCAGCTAAACCAGACCCAGTTGCCAGATCCACGCCAGCATTTGCCTGATTTCCTCCCGTACTCAAACTACTTTTCCCCGTAAAAATATCACGAGCAGTTTTTTTCAGAAAATCCCGAGCTTGTTGGGGTGAAATTTGAGGATATACCTGCTTCATCAAAGCACAAATACCCGCCAACTGAGGAGCTGCTGCAGATGTACCACTAAACACAGCCCAACCATCCTTCGGCAAAGTCTCATCTCCATAAGGATAGCCAATATTTCGTGCTCCACGAGTAACATCCATCAGACTCCCCGGCTGTACTGGCAACATAATATAAGTTGCCCGTGGTAGTTTGCCCACTAAACCACAAACATCAGGCACAGTTCGTTGGGGAAAAATTCTGCTCCTGAACCCACTAGCATAGTCACTAGCTTCCAACTTGCCATCAGAAGACATATAAACACCGCCAGCAGAAATCACATCAGGATGTTGTCCAGGAAAACTCCAGCCTCCATTTCCAGCGGAGAAAACAACAATAATTCCCCGATTTACTGCATCTGAAACTATCGCTGACATTACTTTAGCAAAAGCAGAAAGAGGAGGGTCTCTTTGATCATCACCCCAACTACAGGATATAATATCAGGATTTAGGGAAACCGCTTTTTTAAATGCTCCTACTGAATTAACCAATGCAGATTTTTTTGACTTAGCCTTAACCATTGTCAACTCAACATTTGGTGCAATAGCAAACAGATTAGCTGATTCCCCGGTCCCGTGACCATTTTCATCTAATTCTGGGTTAACTGCACCCCCATCCAGCACCACCTTACCTTGATAACCATGAGACTCAAAAAAAGGATGACGATACCAGCCAGTATCAACCATGACTACCTTGACACCACTTCCTGTGATACCTTGGTCATGAAGTCGATGAGCATTTATGCCTTGACAAATATCATCTGGTACATTGAGATGCCAATAGTTGGGTTTTGGAGGAGTAACTGAGGCCGTATTATAGACAGGTTCATTAATTGCCACTCCTTCTATCAAGTTAGTTAAAGAGCTACCAGAGGCATCTATTAACCCTGATATTTCTGCGTTGGGAACAGATAAAAATGTTGCTTTTGTTGGGTAAAGTCCTCCTTTAATTATGGGAATTTCTTGGGTAATAATATTAGTCTGAAAAACCCGTTCATAAACTTCTGGAGGGGCAGCAATAGTAATACTTATTGGTCCCTCAGAGAAAACATTAAAACCTTCAGCACGCAACTTTTCTGCGGTGGCATTAACTAACTGAGGTTCTGAATAAAACCGCTCTACATTCTTGCTGGTAATTATCTCTGATGTTTTCAAAAGTGAATCTCCACTCTGAGAACGTACAGAAACTTCAGCATAAATAATAGATGGCAAATTCTGGTTTTGTGGTTTCACCATTTTTAGTTTTTCATTTTTCTGTAAAGATTAACTATAGTGAAACTTATTTGACATCCTCTTATCTTAATTATCCAGATATCAAATAATTTCCTGAAATTACTGAGGGCGCTAAAGCGTTGAACTCCCTCGATGGGCAGGGATAAAGGGAAAAGTTTACTTTTCTGACTGCAAGGCAATAGAGACCCAATTGTTTGGTAATCATAAATTATGAATTGATTTCGTCAGTTTCCTTTACCAATTTTAGAACCCATATATTTTAACTTTTATCTATCACTTTTATCTATAAAATATATCTCCGGGGACTTAGTTTTTATTCAAGTATTTCAAGGATATGAGTTTCATTTTAGGAAAAGTATAAATTGATTGTCTAGTAATTGTCATAAATTTTAATGTTATATTAATTTCTCCCATAAAATTTCATGAACTTAGGCTACAATAGTCATCTTATCTGTGAAATAATTTCCTGAAATTACTGATCAAGTCTAACTTTTAACTTTTGACTTCTCTTTAATTGTATAATATTATAAGATTAATTGACTGTCAAAATAGTAGTGGTTTTTGTTCAAAGAGAAAATTATTTATGCAAATTCAAACACCAGAATGGGTTAAACAGGCTGTATTTTACCAAATTTTTCCAGATCGTTTTGCTAAAGCTCAACCAACGACTGAAACTGGAAAAGGAATAGACAAAGGTTGGTATCCCAGCAGTCTAGAACCTTGGGATGAATATCCTACTCCTCAAGGTTATAAAGGAGGGAACCTCTGGGGTGTCATTAAAAAACTTGACTATCTTCAGGAACTTGGTATCACAGCTATTTACTTTACACCAATTTTTCAGTCAACCTGTAACCACCGCTATCATACTCATGACTATTATCGAGTCGATCCAATTTTAGGAGGTAATGAGGCTTTAAGGGTATTAATAGATACTGCTCACGATCGCAATATTAAAGTGGTTCTTGATGGAGTTTTCAACCACGCTAGCCGGGGTTTTTATTTCTTTAACGATATCCTGGAAAACGGTCCTTATTCTCCCTGGTTGCATTGGTTCAAAATAGAAAATTGGCCTCTGTCTGCTTACGATGGTAGTTTACCTGCTAATTATGTGGGTTGGTTAGATAACCGTGCTTTACCTGTTTTTAATCATGACAACCCAGAGGTCAAAGAATACATTATGGAAATTGGAGAATATTGGTTAAAATTTGGTATTGATGGTTGGCGGTTGGATGTACCTTTTGAAGTGAAGACTCCCGGGTTTTGGCAAGAATTTCGCGATCGCGTTAAGGCTATTAACCCAGAAGCATATATTGTGGGTGAAGTCTGGAGTAACTGCGCACAATGGTTGGATGGTACTCAGTTTGATGGAGTGATGAATTACTTATTTACTGGTCCAACTATTGCTTTTACTGTAGGCGATCGTGTGGATCTTGAGCAAATTGAAGGCCGTGACTATGTAGCTTATCCGGCTATATCTGCTGTTGAATACGGTCAAAAAATGCAGGAGTTACTGCAACTTTACCCTTGGGAAATTCAATTAACTCAACTCAATTTATTAGATAGTCATGATACAGCTAGAGTTTTGAGTATTGCTAAAGGGGATAAAGCAAGTGTTGAATTAGCGACTCTGTTGTTAATGACTTTTCCCGGAGCACCAAGTATTTATTATGGTGATGAGGTAGGTTTACCGGGTAAGTTTGACCCTGACTGTCGTCGTAGTTTTCCTACTACTGAAAAATGGGATCGTGAAGTTCTGGAATATCATAAACAGTTAATTGCTATTAGAAAAGAATATTCAGCTTTGCGCACTGGTAATTACGAAGTGTTGTTTGCCGAGGGAAATGTTTATATTTTTGCTCGTATTTTAGAAGAGGAAGAAATTATTGTAGCTGTTAACATTGGTATAGAAGCAGCAAAAGTAAATGTTATTTTTAATAAGCTTAAATCTCAACCTAATAAAGTTGTTTATGGTAGTTGTAAAATTTCCTGGCAAGGAGGAGATGAAGCTAGTAAATTAGAGTTATATTTGCCAGGAAGAAAAGGTTGTATTTTGGTTAAAGATTAATTGGTGTTATACTTGGGAAAATAGTATATGGAGATGAACAATAGAAACTGGGGATTAAGATTTTATCTCTTTGCACCTATAATAAAAATAATATGTAATATTTATTGAGTAGCTATTAAAATCATCTAAATATTTGATATGTTCATCGGGTTTAAACAGAGCTATTATTATGGAGGTAAGGTCAAAATAAGTTCAGAAGCTAGAAAGATTAGAGGGAAATTTCAAAAAGGCGATGGATACAGAAATGGGTTGGGTATAAGTTGAGAGAACTTACATTTTATAACATCAATTGTGTTAAAAAATTCCTGTGCATTAACCTCAAATAAATCATTTTTGCTTATTATGGTGTTATCTTAAAAACTGCTAAAAAGTTATAATGGTAATAACTAATAAACTAGGAAAGTGCTGTAAAACTTATGAGTAGCAAAATTGAATCCTTAAAAATACGTTTTTATGGGGCTAAAAATCTAGATTCTATACCCCAATTAAGTAATTTCTCCGAGCAAGATCGCCTAGGTATTAAAGCTGTTGCTCAGGTTTTACCCTTCCTAACTAATAATTATATATTAGAACAATTAATTGATTGGAATAATGTTCCTAACGATCCAATGTTTCGGTTGACCTTCCCTCATCCAGAAATGTTAGAGTCAAAAGACTATAACCATATTATTCAGCTTTTAACAGAAAATGCTCCTAAAACTGTTTTAAAACAGGCAGCTAACAAGATTCGTCAGCAACTAAACCCTCATCCGTCAGGACAAAAACAGCACAACGTTCCTACCTTTAATAGCGAACCTGTTCCTGGAATTCAGCACAAGTATCGCGAAACAGTTTTAGTTTTTCCGACTGCGGGGCAAACTTGCCATGCTTATTGTACTTTCTGTTTTCGCTGGCCACAATTTGTGGGGCTTGAAGGTTTAAAATTTGCCACCCGTGAATCAGGAATGTTTCAACAATATTTACAGCAACATCAGGAAGTCAGGGATGTCTTATTTACAGGTGGGGATCCAATGACTATGAAAGCAAGGCAACTGAGTCTTTACATCGATCCTTTACTGGAAGCTAAATTCGATCACATCCAAACAATTCGGATAGGGACAAAATCAATTTCTTTCTGGCCTTATCGTTATGTCACCGATGAAGATGCTGATAATACCTTGCGCTTATTTGAAAAAATAGTCAAACGGGGGAAACATTTAGCAATAATGGCTCACTATGAACATTGGCAGGAACTGGATACTCCAGTTGCAACTGAAGCAATTCGACGGATTCGCTCTACAGGGGCCCAGATTAGGACTCAAGCGCCCGTGGTACGCCATATCAATGATTCTGCTGAGACTTGGGCAAAAATGTTGCAAATGCAGGTGAGTTTAGGCTGTATTCCTTATTATATGTTTGTGGAGCGACAAACAGGTGCAAAGAAATATTTTGAAATTCCTTTGGTGCGGGTTTTGGAAATTTACCGAGAGGCTGTAAAACAAGTGTCTGGTTTAGCAAGAACTATAAGAGGTCCATTAATGTCAGCTTTGCCCGGAAAAGTAGCTATTGATGGTGTTGCTGAAATTGCTGGGGAAAAGGTTTTTGTATTGTCGTTTTTGCAAGGTCGCGACCCTGACTGGTGTAAGCGACCGTTTTTTGCTAGTTTTAATCCAGATGCTACTTGGTTGAACAATCTCAAACCTGCTTTTGGGGAAGATAAATTTTTCTATGAAAACCAGCTTGAGGAGATTTTGACCCGACAAAAGTTATTCTAATGGTTTATGACCGTTTTGATAAATCTACGGTTATTTATGTCAATTTATTATTTTTCCTCAAAAATACAGGAACTGAGCTGATCAAAAAGTCTATTCAGGATTCATTGACTTTTTGATAAAGCTTAAATTCCAAAAACGGATCTTAAGGTTAGGTAGTAAGAGAAAACAATACAGAGATTTTTAAATTTCTGTGGCAGATAGTATAGTGAGGAAATATGTATTGCTTCTCCCAGGTTACTTATGGGTTAAATAAAATCTACCGTACGAAAAAAACTGTAGAAAATCCTAACAGCTTTTATCTTGATATTGGATTAACCAATACAGGCTGTGCGGCACAGCTCACTATTCCCTCGGCAGTAAATACCTCTAGGAATTTCTTGTCTTAAATTTGAAGACTGCAATTGATATCGTCATTAATGACTATACCAGTTGCACTTCTGAATAAACCACGTTTGACTCGTTTACCCCCAGAAATTTTATGTTTAACTAGTAGCTCAAGATCAATTGCAGAAGTTTTACTGGTGTAACAATATCCGTTTCAATGACTTTGAGCCCAGCTAGTTGACATTTATAAGTTATCTGTTGAATTAGCTTATAGGGAGGTATTGGGGTAAAGTTTTGATAGTTTTTTTTACCGATGTTTGCACCTTGTTTCCGTTCTTTCACCAAAGCCGACAACTCTATATATATCCAGAAAAGGCTCTCAAACCCTTACCCCGCTCTTGCCAAATTGGCATTTTTGGAGAGGTCTAATAGTAAAAGAGTAATAAATCAACTCTTGAGAGCAAAATACAATCTAGACCTCTACAACTTATTGCTATACCGGTACTGCTACTTTATCCTTTCCCCCTGTAGACAAAGTTCTAAATCTTTGAGGAATTTGCAGGTTTTTTGAATCCCCAACCCGGGCTAAACGAAACTGCCAATCAGATACTTCCTCGTAACTCAAATGTTTCGTATCAACACTTGCGGTCCAGAATCCAGCAAAAAGTGCTGGATCCTCAAACCGCAGCAGACCAGATTTACGAATTGTCTCCCCCTGTGGTGTTCCCAATATTGGAGAAATAACAAAGGGACTGACCTGAAATATGATTGATGGGTTAATTGCCTTTACTTCATGATATACTTCCCATAAGGCCTCTTCGAGTCTCAACAACGCCTCTTCATCATCATCCGGCAAGCCAATAATTACCCCATAGCTAATCATAGGAACCCCAGTTTGTACAATAGTCCGCACAATTCGTTTATGTTGCTGCCAGGGAACTAACTTAGCATAAGATTCCCGTCCAAAAATAGGTCGTTCCGCAGGAAGATAACCGGCAAGAGTTCCTTTTCGCCCATCCCAACTGTAAATTGCTTGGATAACCTCTTCATCAGGGGTTAAATCTTCTCTTTTACCACTATGCCCACGTCCCATGGTCATTTTTCTCAGTTCTAGACCATTCGGCCAGAGAACTGCTAAGTTCCGATCTCGCACTCCTTGCATAATTTCTAGAATTTCTTCTCGGCCACCAGGGAAAATTGTCCGCCCCAAGAATTGATCGGAGAGACTAACTACTGATTTAGCTCCTGCTTCACAGAGTACATCTAGCCACTCCATTACTCTTTTGGGTGTCATACGGCGATATCCTGTACCGTAAGTGGGAGTTTGACAAAAATCACAGTGGCGATCGCAACCCATATCAGGAAATATAGCGCCAATAGGCTTTAATTCTTCCGGAAACGGGTCCATCCAATACTGGGTTCCCAAACATTCTCTTGCCACTTCTACAGAAGGTAAAGGCCACTCTTCTGGTTGTAGGGGAACCCTTGGTCTCCGATACTCAGTTCCATCAGCCAAAATTACACCAGTCAGTGCTTCTTTTGAACCTTTTCCTAGGAGATAATTAAATAGCGGCCAATTTGCAGCACCGGATTTTTCTTTAACAACTACTGCTGCACCGTTTTGAAGATAAACTTCAGGAGCAGCAAAAGGATCGGAACCACCTACAACTACTGCTTTACCTTTGCTTGCTAGGTGCTTTAAGAGCATCATTGCTATTTCACGATATAATGTAAAATTAACTGTTATACACCAGATTTCACAACTTTCTGGGTCTATGCTCTTGATATCAACACCACAGTAATTTTTACTGAGCTCAATTCCTCTCCAAGTTATGTGTCCATAATTTTCTACATAATCTCCATCTCGAAGGTTTATAAATTTAGTTTTAAATCCTCCTGCTTGGAGATTTGATATTAAAATTTGCTTACTAATAATTGGTTCAAACTTCCGTAAGGAATAAAAATCGTTACCCTCTGGATCAGACAGCTTCAACTGAGGTAATTCAACCAAACCAATAGTTTGATTCTTTGTATCAATTGTCATTACCTTTTTTTCCCTGGTTATTTTTTTTTGATGTTTATAGTTTATATATTCTAAGTATATAAAGCAAGTTAAGTTGACAAAAAAAAGGAATAAAAATTAAGTAAAGTCTATAATTTTTGTGAAAGAACTTAGAGGATATAGAGTTTAGGTCATTTGAATAATAATTAATAAAATGTAACAATTCAAAAACCAGATATAAGCTCTGAAAGTTTTATACAAATTTTCAAGGTTCATGCTATATTTATAAGGTTGCAAAATAAATGTTCTTTATAACAAAACTTAACATTATGTTAACTGGTTTGTTATAAAAAAAAGTATAACTATTGAGACATAAAAAAAATAAGGAATAAAAGTATTGAAAAAAAAGAAAGACTAAGGCATAATAAAGTTGATGGTAGTTAATATTACCCATTAATCATTCCCTTCAAATATATTCTCAAAAAGTGACTAAATTTTTGAAATGAATACAATTAAATTGCTTTAATGATCTAATAATTTTTTTATTCCTAAAACTAAGTATACATAGAAATCACCTAACTATATTAAACTCTAATTCTGTTAACCTAATAGTAAGATTAAAAAATGTCAAAACTTCCTAAAACTTGAGAATTTTCAAATAACTAACCCCTCTAAAACTGCTCTAATATCCAAAGTTCTAGTAGTTACAAAATTTTAAGAAATCAAAGGAGATCAAAGGTGAAAAAAAATTTCACGGATGCCGATACAGAAAATTATTATAATACAGTAGAAATTAAATACCAAGTTCCTTGGAACCCAGATGGTAGTAAGCATTGGGGATACTTTGATAATTTAGACGCTCCCGATCACGAAGAAGAATTATTTCAAGCTAGCGATCGCTGGAACGAATATATGTTAAATCAAAGTAAAATATGTTGTAAATCTCGCGTTCTTGACGTTGGTTGTGGAAATGGTAACACGGCTATTTATTTAGGGAATGAAACTAACTGCGAAGTTGTAGGAATAGATATTAGCCAAACTCATGTGAATAATGCTCAAAAGAAAGCGGCAGGCTTTCCCGATCTTAACCTTTCTTTTAAGAAAGCATCAGCAACAAATTTAGTTTTTTCAGATGGCTATTTTACTCATGTTTGGAGTCAAGGAACTCTTTTACATATTCACGAACGAGAACTCACTTTAAGAGAATTTTATCGCCTTTTAAATAAAAGTGGAATTTTAATATTTGATGACTTAGTAACCCTAGTTTCCCAAGTCACTGATTCTACTTTAAAATATGTCTATGAGAGGATGCAAATCAGTCAGTTATTTTCTCCTAACGATTATAAAAATTATCTGGAAAAAGCAGGCTTTACAATATTAGATTCTTTAGATTTATCCCCCCATATGAAAAAGTTTTATGGTATTCAAGCAAAGCGATTTCAAAAGGAGTTTCCAGAGCGAAGTATTGCTTATGAAAAAACTAGGGATGCTGTCAACAATGAGGAGATTGGATGGTGGTTTTATCTTTGTCAAAAGAGTTAATCGAGCTATATCAATGTATAGAGCAGTTTGTCAAGTTATGAGCTAGATATACTAATTCTCATAATTTATAAAAGAAAACTGTAGGGGTTGGAGATAAAACCCTAGCGATAAAATATTACAATCTATGGGTAAGTTGCGATCTATTAACTATTTTATAAAATATGTAGTTAGGTTAAATGCAATGTCTTTACAGATTAAAAGAATGAGCCATAAAATAGGAAGAAATCCCAAGATATTTATCCTGTCATTTGTAGTATGTTAGTCTGAAATATGCTGTATATTCTAATTTAATAATTTAATCCGGTAAAAGAACTTAAAATGATTCGACAAGAAGACGTTAAAATTATTCTTCAAGAGGAAGAAGTACTCAAATACGACCGAAAAGATTATCTAAAATTTCACGAAGAACTTTCATCAAAAGACCGAGAAATTACGATCTTATTTCAAGATAAACCAATTTTTAATGTTTTAGTTCCTCAAGGAGTTTTTAACCCTTATGGCGGTATAGCTGCTCAAGCTTTTATGAGCGGTATTTTGAATCAAATAATTAATGTTAAGGGAAAAAAGGTACTCGATCTTGGATGCGGTTCTGGAGTTCTTGGTTTGTGTTGCCTATTTAAAGACAGCAATAAAGTAGTTTTTTCGGATCTTCATCCGAATATTATGCCTCTCAAAAATAATCCCCTAATTCGAGAACAAGATGAGGTCAAAGTACAAAATTTGTGTGTGGGAGAAGCAGACAAATCTTACGATCTAGCATTTATGCCTTTTCCTAGTCGTTCTATTGATCGCCCTATTAATGCAGACTCCTATGAAATGGGAATATTAAGAAATGACGATCTAGTGTTTCGGGCGATCGAGCAGGTAGGGCGAGTATTAGTACCTGGGGGGGAGTTTGTCTTTTTTTATAGGGTGTTTAATGAACGCTTCCCGCTATATTTAGAGGTAATGTCAAAGTTAGCAGCACATTTCGACCTGACTACTCTTAAGTTGTTATGGTATGTAGAAGAGGATGATGGGCATGGTTTATTGCTGTCTGTGGATAAATATTCAGGTAAATAAGTCTATAGTTTTGATTTCTCAGCTGTAAACTTTCCGTCTGAATGCTTACACTTTGGAGAATGTTGACAGGAGTCTCTGTGGCTTTCAGCAGGAGGATAGTGTTGTCACTCCTCCTACTGAGATCCTGGAAGAACTTCTCATCCTCAATATAGGGAAAGAAAAGTTTTTAAGAATTAGTAAGAATATATAAGGTTTTGGTTATCATGATGTACTTCATCAATTTCAAAAGTGCTATTAATGTATGACTTCTGTGAAACGGTATGAGTTAACTTTAAGCTAATTTTGTAATTATTTACCCTTGATTAATCTTATTAATAAACCACATCGGCATTAACCCTATCCATCTCTGTTGAATAACACCATCTTTCAAAAGAACCGCAGTAGGTACTACCTCTATCTTCAATTTTTTATACAACCTTTTATCCACTGCAACAACAGGAAAATTCAAAAAATATCTATCTACAAAATTTTGTCCTATTTGAAGATTTTCAGTATCTATTAATCCCACTATTGCTGGTAAATTATCTTGCAATTGTGCCAATTTCAAAAGACTTAACCAATGTTTACATTGAGAACATTCAGGACTCATAAAAACCACAATTACAGACCCAGACATTAAAGATTTTGAATCCTCTCCTAGCCATTCTATTTGCCACATCCGGTTTTCTTGTAATGGAGTAAAATCAATATAAGGACGACCATTTTCTTGTATGTATTCTAGGGAACCAGCAGCCAAAGCATAGCTAGTTATCAAAGTTATTAATACCACTAGCCATTGCCAGAAAATAGTAGGTTGATATTTACCAAAAAATTCAGCGAATATTAACAGAAAAATATAAATAGCATTCAGAATTAAACTTTGGGTAGGAGTAATTTCAAACAAACCATTATAACAGCCACAGTCTGTTGTTTTACCAGTTGATGTACTCCAGTAAGTGAGTATTGATAAACCAAATAATAATAAAATACTTACAAGTATTATTAGGTTCAGAAAAACTCCTAAGATTAAAGCCACTCCTAAAGCTGATTCAATAGCAGTAAATGTTAAAGCAACAGGTATTATTAACTTAGGATTTACTAAATTAAGTTTAGTAATATGTTGGGCAAATTTCCAAGGTTCTATAACTTTAGCAATACCAGTCAACAGAAAAATACTACCTACTATGTTTGAGGTTATAGAAGCTAAGACAAATAACATAATATCAGTTTTAATTTATCAGTTTTAATTTTTAATTTATCATTATTTTGTTTATAAAATAACTCAGTAATGATATCAGGTTACTGCTATTTTACCAGTAATTGTGTTCCTTAAAACCTATAATTTTGTACCCAACTAATATGAAAATTGCTATAATTAATTATAAACTCAGCATTCAGTAATTAGGTTTGATATCTTAGGGATGAGAAAAGGGTTTAAACAAACTGTTATCTAAAACCAAAAGCAATAGCTAATAAATAATGGATGAATGCTTATCATAAAAATAGTTTGGAGTCAAACAGCAATTAAAAATTATATCTACATCTCCAACAAAAGTCAATATTAAATCATCATCAAAAATATCAGAAAATCAGTGTAAAAGTTGGGAAGTACTAACTCCTGATATTAGTCATATAATCACAGAATATAATATACCTATGGATAACCTAATTTTTTGAAAAAAATAGGAAACATTAACCATTACTATCATAGTTATTCCAAAATAGATACACCATTTTTAGCTGCTGCTAATATCTAATTTTTATAGTCTGAAACAGTCTTTCCTTTGAGCAGATATTCTCCTAATTGTAGAAGTAATATTTCTAAAAATTAGACAAAAAAAATCTCCTATTTTTTCAGAGAATAGGAAATAAAAAATAGGGATTTTAATCAAAATATCCCTACTTATTCTCCTACTCCTAAAAAAAGACAAAGAGTAGTAAACCCTAATTACTTTCTGTTTGCTTTTTTAACTGTTGAAGTAGCTGTTCAAACTTTTGTTTAGACTTACCATATTCTACCCAATTATCTTTTCGTCTTGCTGCTTCAGTTTGACTATAAGCTTCTACTATTGAATTAATCAACTCAGAAATATTTTTTGTTTCTGGGGTTTTCTCTGTAACTTTAACTTCTGGTTGTTTAACTTCCATACCAAAAATTGTTTCTAAAGATTTACTGAGAGTTTCTGTCATTACAACCTCTTTATCATAAGCAACTATTACCCTCTTTAATTCTGGTAATTCTCCCTGTTCAGCCCTTAAGTAAATTGGTTCTATATACATTAATGATTCCTCTATAGGAATTACTAATAAATCTCCTCGAATTACCTTAGAACCTTTTTGGCTCCATAACGTTAATTGTTGGGATATTTTTGGGTTTTGGTCGATGCGAGCTTCAATTTGACTGGGACCATAAACTAACTTTTGTTTAGGAAATTCATATAGCAATAATTTACCATAATTATCTCCATCTGATTCTGCTGCCATCCAGGCAATCATATTATCTTTATTAACTGGAGTAAATGGCAAAATTAAAACAAATTCTTCACCCTTTTTTTCTGGTAAACGCATAATTAAATAGTATGGTTCCATTAATTGTTTATTATCTTCATAAACTTCTGTAGGAAACCTCCATAAGTCCTCTTGATTATAAAATAATTGAGGGTTGCTCATGTGATATGATAAATACATTTGAGCTTTAATTTTAAATAAGTCTAAGGGGTAGCGAAAATGGGCTTTAACATTAGTTGGAATTGCCGATTTTTCTGTAAATAACTGGGGGAAAATTTTGCGGTAAGTATTTAGTACTGGGTCATTTTCATCTACTACAAAGAACTTCATCGTACCGTTGTAGGCATCAACCATAACTTTCACAGAATTCCGAATATAATTAACATTTCCCCTAGCTATTCGCTCAATGTTACCTCTATTTAATATTGCCCGGGCATTATTACTCAGATAAAGTGGTTCCGAATAGGGATAGCGATCGCTCACTGTATAAGCATCTAATATCCATTGAATTTTTCCATCAATTAAAGCAATATAAGGGTCATTATCAAATCTTAAAAAGGGTGCAACTTGGTTTACTCTTTCTTTTATATTTCGATAGTAGTGAATTTTTGAATTGTCAGTAAAGTAGCCAGAAATTAAAATATTAATGCTGCTTAAGTCATAAGCATAGGCAAGTTTTCGCCATAAAGAATTTACTGGAACTCCCCCCGTACCACTATAAAAAGTAAAAGCATTTTCACCACTCCGAGGATAATCAAATTCTTCAGTACTCATACCCGTAAAAATATGAGTATCAGTTTTTTCTCCATAGTAAATAGCAGGTTCTTTTACCTGAAGATTTACCTGAGAAACTGGTGGAATATCTTTAATAAATAAAACCGGTAAACCATCTGCCTTTACTTCATTTACAGGATTCATTACTAACCCATAACCATGAGTATATTTTAAATGTTTATTTACCCAAGTTTGTGCTTTTCTAGGAACTTGAGAATAAACCATTTCCCTTGGAGAAAGCATTACTTGTCTATAGTTACCATCAATAGTGTAACGGTCAATATCTACATCATTAAATTGATAGTAAAGCCGCATTTCTTGAAGTTGACGATAGGTGCTGAGAAGTGGTCTATAATCCCAAAGCGTAATATTGCGAACTGTGCCTTGATTATTTTTTAATGTTTGACTATCTAACTCAAATTTAGCTGGAAAACTTTTAGTTTCTACATTATCTAAACCATAGGCTTCACGGGTAAATTTAATATTATTTGCTATGTATGGTTTTTCCTTTTGTAGTTCATTAGGATTAACTATAAATTTCTGTTGAAACCATGGATATAAAACATTAAATAATCCCAATAAAACTATATAAATAACTATTCCATAAGTTGGCCAAATAATGTTATTTTTCCAAACAGAAAGTACACAAACTACTGCTAATAATAATGCCACTATTGCCATGGCCCAATAGGCAAAAAGTTTAGCATGAACGTCTGTGTATCCAGCCCCAAAAACTACTCCATTAGAGTCAAAAAGTAATTCATAACGTTCAAACCAAAATCCTACTGCAATTAAAATTGTCACCCCTGCCAGTAGGAGACTAATATGAGTTTTAATTGAACCTGTTAAAAAATTTTGCCATTGTCGCCCAGCGGTAAATTTACCCTTCAAAGCATATACTATGATACTAATAATTAAACCAGCGAAAACCAGAGTAAATAGCCACTCTTTTATTCCTTCATATAAGGGTAATCTAAATATGTAAAAACCTATGTTTCGTTGATAAATTGGATCTTGATTTGGAAAATCTACAGCATTTAAAAATTTCAAAAAAGTTTCCCAAGCTGGAGATGTAGCTGTGGCTGCGCTTAAAGATATCAAAGTAATGTTGACAAGGAAAATTATTTTCACAAAAATATTTCTGTAGGGAGCTAATTCAGTTCCTAATAAAATATTAAAGGAGCGATCGCTTGTCAATTTTTCAGCTATCCAATAATTACTCCATAGAAACAAAAAGTAAATAACAAATGCACCTACCCACAGAAATATTTGCCAATTTAATCTAGTCCAAAAAATATTAGCAAAATCAACCGTATTAAACCACCATGCTTCAGTTAATAAGTGAACTAAAGTTCGAGAAAGGGAAAAAACAACTAAAAGAATGACACTAATTGCAATGATTATGTAATTTCTTATTTTCATAATTTTCCATTATTATGTATCAAAAAAATTATTATACTTTCTAGATGAGAATTACAACCATATCATAAACTTTAATACATTTTATTGGTAACCTGTCTTCCCGATATGGTTTTAGTATGGCATTATTTTTTTCGGAATAATTATACTTTTGTAACAGGAAGACAGAAGATAAAAAGTAAAAGGATTTATTTTGATCGTGACTGAATTTTATACAGAAACAATGCTACCAAACATAATATAATTTAGTCTTTTTTTTAAGATAAGATTAACTATATACCTGTACAGAAAAGTTAGGTAAAATGACTATATTAATAAACTTGATTGATAATTATTTTTGGGTAATAGTTTTTGAGTAAAATGGGCATGAAGTGACTAGAAGATGGAGCTCAAGGGGTGATAGGAAGCATTTACTCACGGGACTCTGATCTTGAGTTTTCTCTGGCTCCGACAAAAAAACTATCACCCTCCCATCTCTTTTACCCGAGTTGGGAGCACCACCACCACTTTATTAAATATTCATTGGTTCTTGAATAAACTTAACATATAGATGTTTAAAAGTAGACCTAATTATGCGTGGAACTCCAAAATCAATAGGTTTCTTAGTTGTGGGTAACTGCCAATTTTCTACCTCAACTTCAATAGGCTGTAATAATGGAAAATTAACCCTTTTTAAATCAGAACAAAACCCCATTTCTTCAGCAACTGCCACTGTGGGAATTTCTGCAGGATTAACTTTGAGAATTTCTACTAATGTTCGGTCAAGGGCAAATACATCTATAGATGCTCCCAAAATACCTAACTTTCTAGGTTCTCCACCAATAGGACCATTACCTTCTTGACCGATAATACTATCAATAATAGTCAAATCTGGATTAATTGCTTTTGCTGTTTCTACTAGCATTTTACCGAAACGATCAGCATCTTTACCTGCTTCTAAATGCCACCAAGCTTTCATTTTTCCCGGTACACAACCAAATAAATTTTTGACTCCCATTGTCATAGTTAATTGCACATGAGATTTCAGCTTAGGCAAATTAATTATTACATCTGCTGCCATTGCTTCTTTACTTAATAGTAAATGATTAAACTCTTCACTAACTATGTCGTAACGTTTCCCGTGAAATTCAACTATTGGTAAGTCAAATTCTTTGAGCAATGATAAGTAACCATTTGCTTTTGCCACACCCATAGCACTACCAAAAGCTGGACTATCGCCTAAAAAAGGTTTACCGCCAGCTTTTTTTACCATTTTAGCGACACAATAAACTACTTCTTTTCTAGTTACGCATTCTTTTGTGGGGCGAGAACCTGTCAGCAAATTTGGTTTAAGTAAAACGCGATCGCCTGCTTTGACAAAAGCATTAATTCCCCCTAATGGCTCTAAAAGATTCTCTATGGATTTTTCTAATTCTTGAATTTTATAGGAATTAGCTCGGATTAAACTAACAGTAGACATGATTTTTAATTAGATTAATAGATATCTTGATAAAAGGTTAAATAGCATCTGAAAAAATCAATTTTCTATTCAGCCTATTTATTAAAATTATTACATTGTAGGATTTAATTACATAAATAATTATGTGAATGTACTGGAAACCTCCATTAAACTTGTTAAACATTTTCCAAATAGTAAAAGTATTTTTAGACATGTTTAATTTTGATTAGTTAATAATATCATTTCTGTTCTGAGAAACCTACAATTATCTACATAAATCATTGAATACCCTCGCCTATATCAGTTCTATTCCTGCTTTACCCTAGCAAAGTCGGCCTGATCTAGCTCCCCTAACACACCCTTGGGACTGAACTCCTAAGCCTGATTAAACTAGCATTTCAGTCTCACTTCACAACTAAAACCAAAGTATCAATCTTTTGTAGCAAACATTAACGTATTTCATATTATACTGTGGCGTCAAGAAGATCTAGGGCATTTATGCTGAAGAGTTTACTATATTTGAGCAAAAGCTTAACCCTAACTCATCAGACTTAAGTAAACCCTACTAATTAACTCTCAAAGCATTCACACAAATTATGCGCCAAATTAAGAAGTTTCAAAAAGTACCAAAATATCTGTCGCTGAAGCTCATGCATGGGTAAAATTTTGGGCATACCTAGGTAGAAAAATCAGGAGACAATTCTTACTACCCCTACCTGGTGACCATGCAATTTATCTGTGCTGACCTGCTGACATGCTGAACTGCAATAACCCTTATCCCATTGACAATAGATGTGCTAACTCTCAGTAGTTAAATACTAATAAACCTCACTATGTAACGAATATTTAGACTATTCATTCTGACTCCTGAGCCTTGACTCCTAAGTCATAACTCTACCAAACAGCCTAATTTTCTCCATAAACTCTACCCCGCCATTTTTTGGAGTCTTGATAGCAGATAAAAATATCTGTAAAACTGCCAAAGAGCTTGCTAAAAGAGATAATAAAAATAACCAACTAGCTTGAGCTTGACTGAAGTCATAGGAGGAAGGAATAACTAACAACAAAACAAACCTAATTAATAATAAAAATAAATTCAAAGCAGATAACAAAAATTTAGCAGACACAGAAATAGAAATAGGGAGACCAAAAAGAAAATAAACCAATAGCACTAATAAAGGTAAACCCTGAGTTACCCAAAATAACCAAAGATCGCTCCCAACTTGAACGGTTGAATAAGCATCCTTTAGGTCAAGCGATCGCCCCCACTACTGCAAAATTTTCACCATCCCCTCATACATTCTCACTCCCAAAACCTCCGCTCCATCAAAACGAAGCACCTTAAACCCTTCAGCAGCAATATTTCTAGCCAGAGCCACATGATCACAAAAAGAACCCTGAGCACCAATGTAACTCCCCATCTTCGATAACACCGAACGTCGCACAAAAAATACTGACCATTAGCCATAACTCTTCCTGGTGTTTGTATCCCCGTACCCGTTAGCCCAAACCTATAAACTAACATTTTTAATAAAGCAAGTTGTAGCCAAAGTTATCCTGGATATTTCAGGATAAACCGTGGCGACAGCGAAATCACATCTTATCCTTCAGCCTCAGCCTTTTTAACCAAACTAGGTACTACCCCTGGAGCTGGTTGAGTATCCTCATCTACTCCTAAAAACCACTCACTCTTATTGCGATACTGAAGTTGATTTTTTTTTCACTCTCAGCAAAAAAAACTATTGGCTTTGTTTTGTTGTCAAAAGTTACTAAGTTTATACTTTCGGGAAAATAGTTTAAATCTACATCCTTAGCATCAGCAGTAGAAATTTAGAACCATTTTTTCATAGTGGGACTAATTTTTTCTTTTAATCAATTCCACAACAGGGTATTTATGTAGTTTACAAAACTTTACAAAAAAATAACCAGAATAGCCTTAGATATTTTTGTTGTTGATATTTTTAGATTTTGCTTTCTTTTTCAGTGAGAGGAAAAAACTAGGCTGATGATTTTTTTGGCCTTAAATTTAGTTTTACTTTTTCCATCAACATCAACAACATTTTTTATGTGTCATATTTTATAGTATATGTCAATAATGAACATATTCTGATAGTCGCTTAAATCAACTAGACTTATGTAAAATAAGCAGGATTTTCAAATAAAATAAAGGAATTAATTATATGAAGTAAACTTAGATAAAATTATATGAATGTAGGAGATTAGGTGATTACAAATATTTTAACAACAGGAATTATTGTTTTAGCTATACTTATAACTTTAATCTGGTTAGCAATAGAATTACAATATCGTAATCGTCCAGGGAATGCCTTAGAATTAACCTCTCAAGATTGGAATTTAGCAGTTGCAGAACCAGAAAGGTATCTTTTAGTGGGTGAAATGGAATTATGCAACCGTACTAAAAGCCTAGAAATTATGGTGCCAGAAGTACAAGCAAAAGTAAAACTATTATCTAGTGGAAGTTTAGAAGGAGTAAATTATCAAACTAGAATTATTCCTTTCCATAAAGATGCTCCCGCTAGATACGATAACTATTGGTTTGCTTATATAGTAAAAGTAGGAAAAAAGACAAAACTCAAAATATCAATTGATATTCAAGGTAATAACCTAAAGCAACTAAATTCTGCATGGATTAAAGTACATTATATTACATATGGACCTGAGGGTCGAATTCCCAAAGTGCAGCATATTATAGTCCCCCTCAAATTTCCCAACCCTAATTCTACGCCCAAAGTGCGAGAAGTAACAAATGCCAAAGTATTTCCTATTCCCACTCACCTATTAACTCAACTAGACGATCCAATAGAAATTATTAAACGTTATGTAGTTCCTCATGCTCAAAAAGGAGACATAGTTACCATAGGAGAAACACCCCTAGCCTTAATACAAGGTCGTTTTCGTCACCCCACAGATATAAAACTAGGATGGGTTGCTAAACGTATTTGTTACTTCTTCCTGCCCACCTCAAGCTTGGCCACAGCTTGTGGAATGCAAACTCTAGTAGATATTGTTGGACCAATAAGAGTATTAATAGCTTTTTTTGGAGGCTCTATTGCTAAAATATTAGGGAAATCAGGAATGTTCTACCAATTTGCTGGACAACAAGCCAGACTAATAGATGATGTTACTGGAACTTTACCTCCTTATGACCAATTTATAGTTTTAGGTCCAGAAAATCCTCAAGAAGTAGTAGAAAAAATACAACAAGCAACAGGTCTAAGTGCAGCAATAGTAGATGTGAACGACTTGAAAGCAGTTAAAATATTAGCAGCAACCTCTAATGTATCCCACTCTTTACTAGAGGAAGCATTGAGAACTAATCCCGCAGGAAATGCTGACGAGCAAACCCCTGTAGTTCTAATTCGTCCATCATTATCATAAGACAATAAGACAGAAAGTTGATTCTAATGGGAGTTGATTGTAATTATTTTGGTCAAGGAAACAGTCAAAGTATCTTGCTCCCCTGAAGTGGTATTGTCGATATCTATCTATTCTAACTGTTTTGGTTAATATCATTAGTAAAGTAATTACAATACTCAATCTTGATTTGAGTGGAGTGACTAGGATAATTTTGATTTTTCCCCAGAACTTTAGCTTACCAAAAGTTAAAATCCTGGGGAAGCGCCAGAAGTTTTAACCCTTTCCCAATCATCATTTTAATATTACTTTTGTTTATACCCTTGGGACAAATTAATTTGATTGGAAAATTGAGTCAATAGCCAAGCCTTTTGTTTGAGGACAACTTTTTAGTTGGTAATACAACAATAAATATATTAGTCGCTCCAAGGGCTATGCATCCTTAGCTCCTAGCTTCCCTTTTCATTAGTTCAAAAGCTAAACGGAGACAAAAAGTGGACCTTACCTAGGAAGCATCAGACTACCACCAAGGTAGTAATATCCTTTGTTAGCGCAGCTCATGAGGTTTGCAAAACCTCAATCAACCAAAGAGCTTCGGCTCGGTGATATCCCCTTAGCTTGAGTCACGGGAGAATGTCAAGTAAGCATCCCCATTACTAAGAATACAAAATTATGAAACCTTTTATCCGCCAAAAGCAAAGCCAGGTGGTTATCCGTTCTCTAGAGTACCGAGACCTAGAAGCTATCAAAAAGCTATGTCGGGAAACTCCAGAAGCCCAGAATTGCCACCAAGATGTTACTTTTAATCTCTCTCCCATTCACCTTAGCCAAAAATTGCCAGAAATTCATCATTGGTACTGGCCTATAAAGCTGTTGAGCTTTTTCCCTAATCCCTGTAAATATTTGTTAACTTCTTATGTTGCAGAAGTAGATGGACAAGTCAAGGGGGTAATTCAAGTTTGTCCAAGTAATCGCACTCGCAGCAGTTGGCGGGTAGAAAAGATATTTATCGAAGAAACAGGAAATACAAGAGGAATAGGTTCTCAATTACTTCGATACTGCTTTGAAAAAATTTGGGAAGCACGGACATGGTTGTTGCAAGTTAATGTTAATGATAAAGATACAATGGCACTGTATCGCCAAAATGGTTTTCAGCCATTGGCTCAAATTACTTACTGGACAATTACTCCCCAACAACTACAAGATTTAGCCCTTTCACAGCCAAATTTACCCAACTTACTACCTGTTAGTAATGCTGATGCTCAGTTGCTCTATCAATTAGACACAGCATCAATGCCACCCCTGGTACGCCAAGTATTTGACCGCCATATCCAAGATTTTCAAACTAGTTTTGTTAGTGGTTTGATAGAAGGAATCAGGCAATGGCTTAATCATACTGAGTTGGTAAGTGGTTATGTGTTTGAATCTCAACGTAAGGCCGCAATAGGTTACTTCCAAGTAAAATTATGCCGTGACGGTACACAACCACACATAGCTGAGTTAACTGTACATCCAGCTTATACTTGGTTATATCCAGAATTATTATCACAAATGGCAACATTGGCTCAAGATTTTCCTAATCAATCTTTGCAACTTGCTTGTGCTGATTATCAACCTGAACGTGAAGCTTATTTAGAACAGATAAAAGCAAAACAAATTGAACATACTTTGTTAATGTCTCGTTCTGTCTGGCATAAAATTCGGGAGTCTAGATTAGTTATTGCCGAACTCCAGTTTTCAGGAGTTCTTCAAAGTTTACAACCAGTTCGCAAACCAGTTCCTAGTCGTAGTTCTTGGTTGAAAATGATGCGAAATAAAAAAGAGATGCGTAGTAACTCCCAGAAAAATACTAATACTGATAATAATCATGATTGGAAAGGGAAAAATGAAAAATTAAATTCGGTATCGGAGTTTATACCTCATCATTCAAAAAGTGCAGAGAATAATGATGATAAAAAAATCTAATAATTACAATTTTTTAGCATACAACTATAGCAGTTTTCATTATTCAAAAATACAGAGATTTTTGCTTAAAGGTACTTACGCACTTATACTGGGGATAAGACTTTTATATAATCAATGTAAATAACACTATAAATTCAATTATTAATATAAAAAGGAGTACAATTACCAAATGTCTCAAAAGCGTATTTCAGCCCTAGGTTTGGATGTAGGTATAAAACGTATGGGGGTTGCCGGATGTGATGGTACTGGTTTAATTGCTACTGGTATTATGACTATCAAGCGGGCTTCATTTGAGAAAGATGTATTTCAATTGCAAAAGATTGTCCAGGAACGTCAGGTACAAGTTCTTATAGTTGGTTTACCCTATTCTATGAATGGTTCTATAGGTTTCCAAGCTAAAAAAGTACAAAGATATGCTCAAAGGTTGTCACAAACTCTCGGATTACCTCTAGAATACGTTGATGAACGTTTAACTTCGGTCCAAGCTGAGGAAATGCTCAAGGCTGCTAATATTTCTCCTTCTCAAAATAAGGCCTTAATTGATAGAAAGGCAGCAGCATTGATTTTACAACAATGGCTTGATGAACGCAGAGAAAAAAATACTCAGTTGACAAGCTAATCATTGCAATATTTCATTGACATATTGAGTAAAGGCTAATTTTGATAGATAAGTAGCAATAAAAATATAATTGGTTAGGGTTAGGGTAGCTGTTTAATTGACGAATTATGTTCAACTTAGGAAGTGTAAAATGCAGAATTAAAGAGGTTTTTTAATAATTTTATTTTTCGTTAAATACTTTGGTTATATTACACCTTATTAGTGCTTATTGAGTATAGTGAAAAATACTATTACACAAAGGTAAGCTAAAATCATACACTGGATTACAATAGATATCTCAAAAAAAACGTTTTCTTGCCCCTGGCTCCCCCTTTCCTAAATTGGCATTTTTGGAGATATTGTAATTAAAAAGTAAGTGAAAGGTGAATCACAGCTATGGCTATGATAGGAGTTGGCAAAATAACATACAAAAATAGTAAATAAAAAAAATATATTTCCACTTTCTATTCTGCTAATAAGTTATAATTAAAGCACGAATTTATTACCTACGAAAACTTAAACATAAAAAGATTAGGAAAAATAAGATTAAGCAAATCAATCTACAATGCAGGTGGGAGTTAATTCCTAACTATTTTAATGATCAAAGCCTTAGCATTAGGTCGTCCCCAGGACTTAAATGCTGGCCAGAAAGCTATAGGCGTGAATCCAAAAAGCACAAGTCAAGATTGCTCATATTGTCAGAACACATACCCTAAAAAATTATTAGAGATAACCCATTCCTATCCACTATCCACATTGTAAAATTGTGGTATGTCGTGCTCCGCAGCCAGAAATATTAAAGACAGGGCAGAGACCCCTCCTTGAAATACACGCTTGTCTGATGCAACAGCGGAACTGGGAAGCGAGAGACCCAAACTATACCGCAAGGTTAGTATGGGGTTATATCACATTAACAAATAATTAAAATGCCTAAAATGTTTTCATCCCCAGAATCACAAGAAAATGGACAATCTCAAGAAACCTATATCACTTTAACTGATGAGGCAGAACGAATACTATGTTGTACTATAGAGTATTCTCTAGAGTCAGATGATGAAGAGTATGTAATGTTACTACCATTAGACTTACCTGTTGAAATATTTACTTGGGGGCCAGAAGATGTAGAACAAGCAAGTATTCCTGTAGATAATGAATTAGAAATTGATAAAATTTTTGATACTGCTAAAGTTGTCCTTGAAGAACAAAACCTAGTCTTGCAAAGAACAGCAATAACGTTAACTGTTACTGGGGAGTTACCAGAATGGGGTGAAGATGAACTAGATGAAGTAGATGAAAATGATGAGGCCAGTGAATATTATGAAGAATTGGCAACTTTTTTGTATGAAGATCGGAAATACGCTATATACACACCATTAGATCCATTTTTGATTCCAGCTCGTAAAAGTGATAATGGAAAACTGGAATTACTTTCAGAAGAAGAGTTTAAGCAAATTCAGCCAATGGTTCAAACAATGCTAGAAAATCAATTGTTTAATGATATGGAGTAAAGCATTTGTAGGTTTTAGTAAATTCAGTCCTTTGGTCAAAGATTTAGCACTTAGTAATACTCTAGAATAGTCGAATCATAATTTTTACGACAAACTTAAGCTTAGAGCAATTTTGTTGCCCCATATTAACCAATCAAATGAAAAAAAGTATTAAACTTATTTCCAATCGTGCCTTATTTTACTTGGCCATTCTACCTGTAAGCTGTGGTGTTTTTGCTTGGCAGGGTTGGAGTTGGTGGAGTTGGGTAAGTAGACCTGTAGTTTCACCAACATCCTCTACTCAGTCTTCACAAGCTAATGCTATAAGAATTAAAATTCCTGTGGGAACTTATGGTCAACAAATAGGTGAGTATTTAGAAGATGCTGGTATTATTCGCTCTGCAACAGCTTGGAATTTATGGGTAAAATGGTTGAGTCTACAAAATCCCAATCTTGAGTTTAAAGCTGGAACTTATAATTTATTGCCTACAGAACCACTAAGCGCGATCGCAGATAAAATTCTACAGGGAGATGTAGTTAAACTCAGCTATGTCATTCGTGAAGGATGGTCAATTCAACAAATGGCTGCATATTTGGATGATGAAGGTTTTTTTCCAGCTGCTGATTTTATTGCAGCAACAAAAAATATTCCCTATGATAAGTTTCCATGGTTACCAACTAATATACCTCATCTAGAGGGTTATTTATTCCCAGATACTTATAAAATAGTAGCGGATAATATTACTCCAGAAGCTATTATCAATCAAATGATAGGACAGTTTGAACAAGTAGCTTTGCCAGTTTATCAGAAAAACCAGAACAATACAACAAAATTGAGTCTTCATGAATGGGTAAGTTTAGCAAGTATTGTAGAAAAGGAAGCTGTAGTTGCACAAGAACGTGGTTTAATTTCGGGGGTGTTTAATAACCGTTTGGAACAGGGTATGAGGTTAGCAGCAGACCCAACAGTAGAATATGGTCTTGGTATTCGTCAAACGAAAGATAAGCCTCTTACTTATAGTCAGATTGAAACTCCTTCACCTTATAATACTTATATGAATACTGGGTTACCACCAACTCCTATTTCTAGTCCAGGTAAGGCCAGTTTGGAAGCAACTCTTAATCCAGAAGATACAGAATATTTGTATTTTATGGCTCGCTATGATGGTACCCATATTTTTAGTCGTACTGCTAGAGAACATGAGGCTGCTATTGCAGAGGTAGAGAGATTGTTATCATCTCAGTAATTGTGATCCATTTTATTATGCTTGGGATTACTTTAGTAAATAGTAATTTTGTAGATTTTTTTGATGCTTAAAAAAGTGAAAATTAGCGACTTGTTAATAAATATTTTTTTCTATTTATACTCTGCTAATTTTTTACTTTATAATTGAGCAGCTGAAAATTATTGTTATAAATATTAATATTATGTGTTGGGGTAAACTTTTACAACCAGATTTAGTTCTGGGTAACTCAGTCTTAAGTCTAACATTAGAAATTCTCCAAAAATATCAAATTCAAGGTTTGGTGTTAGATGTAGATGAGACTATTGTGCCAATTCACCATAGTCAAGCTTCTCCTGAATTAGCTGTGTGGGTAGAAAAAATTAAAAGTGTAGCAAGTTTATGGTTAGTCAGTAATAATCTTAGTCAAGATAGAATAGGTCGAATTGGTGATTTACTCAATATACCTTATATTACTGCTGCTGGGAAACCTTCTCGTCGTAAGTTAAAAAAGGCTGTTGATGCGATGAATTTACCAGTAGAAAAAGTTGCTATGGTAGGCGATCGCTTGTTTACTGATGTTTTAGCAGGAAATCGTTTAGGAATGTTTACTATTCTTGTTGAACCTATATCTAGTAATGGTTTAGAATTTTCTAACTATAAAGTTCGTTCTTTTGAAGTATGGGTTTCTCAAATATTAGGAGTATCTTTGAATTTGACTACTCACTCTTTGATTTATGATCATAAAAATGATTTTATGTAACTATTCAGCTCTCAGCTATCAGCTTCATTACCTTTAGAGGTTTCAAAGAATTAAAAGTAATATAGTAGAAATGAAACCAATGCTTACTTAATTCATTGGTTAGCTGATAGCTGACCACTAATGACTAAATGCTGATAATTTTTGAATGCTGATGATTTTATTTTTATAAGGGTTTTTTTAAGTTTTTTCAGGACTCACTCTTCTAACTATGGAGAGGGAGTAAAGCAGTTGGTAAGGATAGTTTATGCAATGTCCATAAGGAGGAAATAGTTAGGTATATTGGTCTGTTGACTTTTCTGTAACTATTCTCATCAAAATACTAACTTATGTGAGGGCTTTAGATATGTGCTCAGGCACTTTTTTCAATCACAAAAGGGTTTGAGGCCATATCATTGAATACTCTAAGATTTAATCAGCAAAGCTTAATCAAATGATAAAGTTTGGCCAATAGGTTTCTGAGTTTATTAGAGTAAATAGCAATTCTAAATAGGTCATAAAAGATATCATGGTAAAAATAATATCTCTACTTCACTAGATAAAAAATGAATATTATAGATGAACTAGATGATTTTATATTTCAGTGAAAAGAGGCCAAAGAAATAACGGTGGTGCAGAGGGTAACGTGTGGGATGATGAGTTAAGTCGTTCCAAGTTTAGGGTGCGATCGCTCATCCTGCCTTTTTTGCTGCTGTATTGTTTTTAAGAGCATGGATCCAAATCCAATTTAAAGAAGCAATTGGAGTACTAAAATTTGTTCAATGACTCTTCAGGCTGGCAAAACTATTTCTACCAAATAACATAATGTAGTTTTTGAGTCTAATCAAAGTTATGATAACGAACCTGAAAAGGGCAGTTAGGA
The DNA here is from genome assembly GCF_000014265.1 of Trichodesmium erythraeum IMS101. NCBI lineage: Bacteria > Bacillati > Cyanobacteriota > Cyanophyceae > Oscillatoriales > Microcoleaceae > Trichodesmium > Trichodesmium erythraeum. The sequence continues at coordinate 6,742,231 of NC_008312.1, read as the reverse complement.
CTTGGAAAAAAACTAAAAATAATTCTACCAAAAACAATGAATTAGTGAAAGCAAAAAAAGTTAGAGGGGATAAATTGACTAAATAGCAACCAGAAATAGAACTCAGACAGCAAGCAGTATTTATGATTGAGGAATGTAATCTGCTATGAGGACACCTTTGAGGTTATATTTAGGAAAAATATATCAAAGAAGAAAAATTCTGATAAAAAATGAAAAATCAATGCTTACTTATTCTTCTACCTTAGACTATCAAAGCTAATAATTTATTCCTATTGAAAAGAATTGGAAATACCGAAAAGACCATGAAATTTATTACATATTTACAGAAGTAAAGGCTGGGAAAAAGATGGGCAATACTTGGGGATGAAGATACTGATCATAGTTGGAGAGAATTGCAAGAATATTTAATTATCATTAATACAGAAAAACCCGAAGCAGAATGATGGATAAATTGTACATAATTTACTCCAAATGCCCCGGAGCAAAAATCCGTTGAAGATGTTTGGTAACCAGGCAAAAATTTCATCAGATAATTTGAATATTTTTGCAGTTATTTGAAGTCTTTGGGGATCTGTTTGAATATTAGACTTTACCAAATTTTTTCAGTATGAAATCTTGCCACGACCAATAGGCGGACTGCTATATTTTTTCTAAAACTACTTAATCGATCTTTAGTTCTTAACTTCTGCTATTTCTATTACTCGACTATTCCAGTCTTTAACTAATAAATTCAGGGGCTTTTCAGACCTAATTTTGTACTTAATACCTCTTATTTGTACACGCATTAATATTTGTTCTAAACAGTCTTTATCAAAACAAACATGACGTTGGTGATTTTTAGCACCGAGACTCGCTCCACTGATAATATGTAGTTGAGTGTTTTTCATTAATTGATACCACAAACCATCTGAAACTGCTGTTCCTTGGTTAGTAGTACTCAGTCTGGTATAATCATTTGATAGGTAAAGTGGATCCATACCAGTTGCTCCTAATGTTTGTTCATAATTATAGTAGTAATGTAAAGGTACTTCTGCTACTGGTAACTCTAGCATCCCTTCATATAATTGTTGGGCGATAGCTAAGTCGGAAACCATTATTGTATGAACTTTTGGAGCGCTAGTCAGAAACATCCACATAGCTACAGCATAAGCAGCTAATAGCATGACCATTATTCCCTGAGTAGAAAATAGACTATCAAGGGGCAATTGTGGTAAAAAAGCACTTATGTGAAACTTAGGAAGCAATAAAGCCATAACATTTACTGACATCATTCAATCAGATATAAAGTATTATTATAAATAGGTTTTTTTGACTTTACCACAAGTTTAATTTAAGTTTTACATTACTGCTATACTATGGCACGCTATATATAGTAAAGTTCTCGCTGTGTATTGACAATTTTTGTTATGAAGACTTACTTTATAGGATTTGGACTGTCAATATGCCATAGCTCACTGCTATAAGCCAAGGAATTATCAAATTATTTCAGTAGACAATTTATGTAGAAAATCTTTTAAGGGTATCTTCAATTTAGCTTGAAGTTTAGGAACTGGTTCCCCAGAAGGATGTTAAAGTGAAGTATATTAAAGTGTTTGTCTATGGCACTCTCAAACCAGGGGAGGTTAATTATCAGTTTTACTGTGCTGAATATGTTGTGCACTTTTTTCCAGCGGTGGCAAAGGGTGTGCTGTATAAACTACCTATTGGTTATCCGGCAATGACTAAAGGAGATAGTAATGTGCATGGATTTGTCTTATTATTTAAAAATCCTTTGGTTTTATCAGAACTTGATAAGTTAGAAGATTATCATCCGAAACGTTCTCCAGAGAAAAACGAATATCAAAGACAAATTATTAATACCTTTAGCTCTGATGGAAAATATCTAGGTAAAGCTTGGAGTTATTTAATGTCACAAGAAAGGGTAGAGTTACTTGGGTCTCAAATATTACCTGGTGGGCTTTGGAAACCTTAAAGCTATAGTAAAATTATACCTTAATTCCTGTTGTTATAAGGTATGCTAATACCACTTAGTTAACCAGTTTTTAAATGTTGAGGATTATTAACTCCACTGCAATGCCTGATGATTATATCAAGCATTTTTTGTATTAAGTGGGAGAAAAACTATGCCCCAAAAAAGATTTCAGTTAGGAGCATCATAATTCAATAGGATAACTTTCAGGAGAGTGTAGAGATAAACTTAGGACTTTTAGCTCCCAGAAAATATTGTTAGACATCTGCGAAAAACAAATAGACCGTGATCAAATCGTAAAAAATATAAATTTTCCACTAGATTATGAGTAGTATAGTTGAATATATTCAAAATAATTACCGAAGAAACGCAACCTTTACTAGTTATCAAGTATGAACAGCTAGAATAAATATTGAAACAAGTTATTTTTTAACTTTTTTTTAGTATGAACAGCTAGAATAAATATTGAAACAAGTTATTTTTTAACTTTTTTTTAGTTTGTTTCCGGATAGGTATATTTATTTTGTAATAATAAATTAGTCAATAAAATATAAAAATGAGTAAAAAATAGATGGTATTTTAGGGGTAATTGTTATACTAAATATCTATATTTTTAAGAATGATTATATTTTGCAAATCAACTATTATTTTCGGTTTAGTTATCACTTCCTACAAGAAAGTTCTATTAAGAAGTTTTTGACTATTTTCGGAGGTCGAAATGTCTATTGTTTCTCAGTCTACTTCATAAGGAGCGGAAACTACTATTAATTTTTTTTAGGTTTAATATGCTTGGGGAATTTGTAGCAATGGTTCATTTACAGTTAAAATAACATTATCTGGGTTAAGTGTTTCTATAACGGGTTCATTTAAGGCAATTTGTAAAGTTTCAGAATCAGATACTTCCGCCAACTTAGTTACAGGAGAGCGAGTAGTAGAAATAAATCCTGATATAACTGCTATGCATAGACCAACAACTGCACTACCAACTAACACAAAATTGCGTTTCGATCTACGGTCAATTTTATTAAATACTTGTTCGATGGTTTTGTCGACAGGTTCTAGTGTTATATCTATTGGTATTCTTTGAAATTCAGAATGTAGTTGTAGTAGTCTTTCATAAAGATGTTTAGCAACTGGATCTGTCTCTAATAAAGCTTCTACTTCTCTGCGTTGTGATGGTGTCACCTCATCATCAATGTATGCACTTATTAGTTCAATTTTTTCTTGTTTCATCGTTTTTTTCCTACTTTGAAGATGATGACAAAACTCATCTTAATTCAATTTTTTACTCATACTTGTAAATTATGGAGTTAAGATTTATTTATCAAAAAATAAATTTGTTTGGCAATTAGTTTTTTTTACTTAAATTTAGCTAAACTTTAGGTATATATTGAAATATTGTTAGTTTTTAATATTGTTAGTTTTTTTGGATAGATTTTTGAATAATTTACAAGAGAATGTAAGAACTTAATGTAGCTTATTAAAATCATCAAATATCTAAATATTTTTGGAGCTGCAATTGTAATCTTTGTCTAGCTCTAGCAATTCTTGATTTAACAGTTCCTAGAGAAACTCCTGTAATTTCTGAAATTTCTTCGTATGATAAACCCTGAATTTCTCTCAAGATAATAGTTACTCTGAATACTTCAGGTAATTGAGCGATCGCATCTCTAAGATGATCGTAAAATTCTTGTGTGGTTAATTGTTCTTCTGGTCCTGGTTTATCTGTAGCAATTTCCCAATCTACTATACCATCATCTAAAGTCAAAGGAGCGTCCAACGATAGAGGTGGGGTAATTCGTTTTCGTTTCCGTAACTCGTCATAAAATAGATTAGTTGTTATCCGACTGAGCCAGCTCTTAAATTTTGCTGGTTCTTGTAGGCCTCTAATATTACGATATACACGGATCCAAACCTCTTGGGCCAAATCAGATCTATCTTGCCATTCGGGGGCCAAGTGATATAAGATTTTATCTACATGGAGTTGGTATCGATGTAGAAGTTCTGCAAAAGTTGTACGATCTGGGCGACTACCTTGTTGGCAGCGCAATACTAGATCGTAGTTAGAGAGTTTTTCTGGTGGCAATTCCACTTGCGAAAGGGTTTGTTCTACCTTAGACCACGGTACATACATATATTGACTCATTGGCGGAATTGGCTTAATAATTTTATTTTCCTACTTCACTACAACCCACATTCCCCACGTCAACTTGTAATATTAAAAATACTATAAAAATCCGTTGCTTGTTAGGTATATATAATTAATATATATATTGTATTTATTAACTTTATCTTTATTGGTCATATCCTCAAGAAAATACTAGATATAAATAGGTTAGTTAAAATACTTACTCAAGTAAGACAACTATAATTTTATCCTAACTGCGCTTGCAGGCGGATAGCTATCAGCCTTTACAACTCCTGGACTTTTTTTTACACTACAACGGGTTTCATACGAACATTACATATAGATATGGGTGTTTATTATAAAAAAAGTAATTATATCTAATGACGTGGAATATTTTTAAGAGTTCCTAACTTCTTCTGAATCTCTATTTCACAAGCTCCAAGACTTACCCAAGTATACACAGCTTGTTAAATATTTATTCCTATGGACGACTATGATTTTATCCTAACTTCTGTACAAGGGAATGGCTATTAGCCAGAACCATTGCATATTCTGACTCCTGCATTTTATACTAGAATTTTTTGAATCTAGAACGGGGGTTATATAATACAGTGCAACTATGTTTATAGGCGTGGAATATTTTTAAGAGGTTCCGAGTTATTCTGATTTTCTATTTCACAAGCTCCAATACTTACCCAACTACTTGATCCATCGGCCCAATGTTCTTTTTTCCAGATAGGGGCTGTATGCTTTAAAGTGTCAATAGTATAACGACAAGCTTCAAATGCTTCTGAGCGATGGGGACAACCTATTGCGACTAATACGCTGATGTCACCAACGTTTAAACGTCCCACCCGATGATGAATTACGACTGTATTAACTTCTGGCCATTGATGGCGAATTTCTGTGGCAATTTGCTCGAAGACTTTGATAGCCATAGGTTGATAGGATTGGTATTCTAAAGCAATAACAGATTTAGCGTCTGTTATATTACGAACCATTCCGCTCATTACAACTACAGCGCCATTGCTAGGGTTATCTGCTAAAGCATATATTTCTGCAATAGATAAAGGAGCTATAGTAATAGAAAAGTTATCTTTTTCTTCTTTCAGTTCTCCAGAGAAAGGTGCTGTAAAATTAGAATTCATGGTAGTATAAATATTTTTTTTTCAGTAATATCAAAAATATATTAATTATAGCAAAATTGTGATTTTTTCAGAGGATAAATGAGGAGTTATGAAGATTTATAGCTTCCATTCATGTAATTTGGGTGCAGTGTTATAGTAGGTTGGGGAAAGTCAGAAGAAAAACTTAATTGCATATTTCAAAAACTCAAAATTTATTGCTATTTCACTTCATAAACTATTAAATATGCTGTATGTTTAATTTGAAATAAAAATAGATTATAATATAGTAAGATAATTTAAAGATGAATTGGGGTGGGTATTTGATACCAATTCTCATGAATTAATAATATACTTAGGTCAAATTTCAGTTATTAAGTAATGAAAAAAAATCAAGAATATTATTGCTAATTTGAGCCTAGTTCATGTTAATTATTCTTATTTAGTACTGAGGTTGGATGTAATGTTTCTACCTGATCACCGGCTCAAGATAATAGATGACTGCTGAATGTTTGCACTTAGGCTTTAATTGTTTTTAATTATTGATCAGCTTTGCCTCCTCCTAAAAGATATAGTAAAGCCATTCTGACAGCAATGCCACTGGTGACTTGTTGAGAAATTAGACTTAACTGTGGGTCGTCCATTAAGTCAGAGCTAATTTCTACTCCTCGGTTAACAGGTCCGGGGTGTAATATTTTGACTCCTGGTTGACAAAGTTTTAGGCGATCACGTGTAATTCCAAATAGTTGATGATATTCCCGTAAACTTGGCAGTAAATGTTGACTCATTCTTTCTTTTTGTAGACGTAAAGTCATGACAAAATCAGCTTTTTCTAAGGCCGGTTCGATATCCCAATGTACAAATAATTTTGAGGGTCTTAGTTTTCCAAATTCACCAAAATATTTAGGTAGTAAAGTGGGGGTTCCTGCTAAATGTACTTCTGCACCAGAAGCTGTTAAACTCCAAATATTAGATCGTGCTACTCTAGAGTGCAAAATATCTCCTACAATAGCAATTTTTTTTGTTTCTAAAAGTTCTATTCTGGGTTCAGTTGAATTTAATAATTTACAAATAGTAAATAGGTCCAGTAAAGCTTGAGAAGGATGTTCGTGTTGACCGTCTCCAGCATTAAGAACTCGAACTTGATGACCGTTTCGATCCATGGCAGAGGCGATCGCTGCTGGAACTCCTGCATTTCGATGTCGGATGACCATCATATCTGTTCCCATTGCTAGATAGGTCATTGCTGTATCAAGAATAGTTTCTCCCTTAGTAAGAGAGGAGGTTCCTGGAGCAAAATTTAGGGTATCTGCAGATAAGCGTTTGGCAGCTAATTCAAAACTATTACGAGTGCGTGTTGAGGGTTCAAAGAATAAATTTGCTACTACTTGACCTTGTAATGCAGGTACTTTTTTCATTCGGCGACCCAGAACTTCTTGAAAACTGGTTGCTGTTTGTAATATGATGTTGTATTCAGTGGGTGTAAATTCTGCTAGAGAGAGGATATGACGAGGAGTCCAGATGTTTGTAGACATTTTGGTGTATATTCGTGAAATGATTATCAGTTAATTAATTGGCTTTTATAAATAGCACTATGATATCAGGAGTTACGGATAACTATTCTATATGATGCTTGGGGTTAATGGCTGTTAACCCCTACAAATGTTATATAACTTCATGTGTGTGGGTAAATTCTGATATGAATTTCTAGGCAATAATTTCCATACTTTTATTGTTTTTCTTTGCAGCTTTTCTCAAAGGAATAAGATGACTGGGTTTTTTAAATATATGTTTGCCTACTATAGCAACCTCTGTCGATCCTAAAATAGCTATACCTTTAGTTATTGTAACTTCCTTCTCCAGGAGCTTCCTAGTGATGACACAGGCTAGAAAATTTCAGGATGCACTTAGTAGTTTACGGCATTTGTTTTGTAGTTGTACAAGTTTACCTAGGTCCGCGATATGTATAGGCTTTTAGGCGTTCGCACTCACGCTCATGTAGTGCCCGTAGGTAAGTCCTGTTTGAATTAATAACAGGACTATTCTTGTATCCGAGAAGATAAAATTATATAGTGAATTTTATCTGACTCAGGTGTTGGTGAGATGGGTGGGCTAGAATTTCTAACTATGACGTTTGTGTCTGAATAAAGCGATCGCTACTAAAACCACAATTCCCACTGTGCTTGTTGGTTCGGGAACTGGTGCTGTTTCTTGTTTTTCTATTGTGACTACCACTGACTAGTTGTCTATACCACCAAATATGGAATAACCATTAGCATTAAAACCTGGGGTATTGCCACGGGAAAATCATCATTGAATGTCTACGTCTTGTTCAGAAAAGTCTGGATGCTGGTTAACCCCGCCGCCTATTAACTGAAAATTGCTTTCTGTCAAATTTGTTAAATATTTTTTAGTCCAGCTTGTCTCTGGCTTAATAAAATAGTTATTGCCCACCCCTAGATAAAAATTGCCGTTTTGTTTCAAAGCTAAACCTACACTTTGTCTTTGGCCAAAACCAGACAACGGAATAGATAATAGAGTTTTCAGAATAATTAATAGAAAAAATTGCTCCTTGAGTTTGTGGGCTATGGGTATCGCTATTCTAAAGATGGACTCCCCAAACAGTAGATTTTTGAGAAGGGGAAGATGAGTTAACAGAGTTGACTATACGACGAAATTTACTATCAATATCTCCTGAATTGACTTGGGTTACAGTTGCTGAACCACTTAAGTAACCAGTGTTTTTTCTGGTTAGTTCTCAGTCTTCGTTATTAAATGTTGAGTCGGAGTAAGTAAATGTTCCTGCTTTGGCACTTAAAGCTGACATTGTCGTTATTGAGGCAATAGTTGGAGCTCCCATAATAAGTCTTGATAACTATTTTATGGAAATCATTGAATAGTTTTCTCCTTGCAATAACTTGATTTTAATCATAAGGCACAAATATTAAAAACGAAGATTAAAAAAAATTGTTGAAAATTGACAATATTTAATATTATACTTCTAATTTAGAACAACAATTTTTCCAGGTTCTTGATATTGGTTTTCTTCTTGTTCCACACTCAATAGTAAGGTTTCAGAGTATGGGATATCTGTCAAGGTGAACGTGGTTGCTATTGATGGGGAAGCGATCGCTATCAAAGTAATAATATTGGTCAAGAAAACTATTCTGTTGAAAAAAGATAATATTTGGATAACTCCTATATATAGGTTTTTCGAGTTTCTATTAATTCTTTTTTATTGAGGAGGAAAATTTATGCACTTGTTTAGTGAAATAATAGAAAATAATATATTTCTCAGGACTTCGGCACGGGCAGGTATTAATTGTGAGGTCAAATGGCTGTTGTCCCTATAGAGGTTGGGCCTCAGTGAATTTGCGTAAGTCCTGTTTCTATTAATTTAGAACAACAATTTTTCCAGGTTCTTGATATGGGTTTTCTTCTTGTTCCACACTCAATAGTAAGGTTTCAGAGTATGGGATATCTGTCAAGGTGAAAGTTGTTACTGTGGATGGGGAAGCAATAAAAAAGTTTTTGTTTGTAGTAGGGTTTGAGCTTTATCTATCTTATTACTCAAACTCTGGGATGAGGTTTAACTGAACTATTCAAATGGAAATAATATTAATAATTCATGGTTTATAGTTGATTGCTAACGGCTATTTGCGCAATATTACTCAGGAAATATTTACCTAAATAACTGCATAATTTATAAAATTGCAGACAAGAATATCAATAGAAGAGATGAAGGTCAAACTTGATAAAAAATCATATTTATATCAAAGGTAAAAATATGAATGTTAATAGAGATATCACATAAAAGTTTTCATTTTTATTCAATTTAGAAGAACAATTAGGTGATTTTACAAGGTTTAAACAAGCAAAATAATAACTATTTATTTACTTGTATTGAGTGATTTGTAGTGATTATTATTATTAGGATTTTATCAGATATAGCTTTATCGTCTTTTCTAAATATTGTAAGCAAAGCAAAAGAAGCTGAACTTACATTTAATATCAATGGTGCTAATAAGATACAGACTAATTACTATTATGAGAATGGTGATTTTAGTAGAGATATAGTAGATTTATAATTACCTTACAAAAGATAAAACTATGTATATAATATTTAATATAAAATCATATTGTTTACTATTATTTCCACTTATAGATTATTATGAATAGACCTAAAAAAAAATCAATTCATATATTTTATAGTAGCTGTATCCATAGAAAAAATGATACTATTTATAAAATAGAATGTTTATGAAACTGAATTCCTGTTTCTAGTTTTTATGTTTATTTAATAAAAATGGGATGAAGCAGATGCTAAATATTGTATTGGTTTGTAATATAATATCCTCTAGGGGCTTTGCATTGACAAAAAAACAAAGCATAAGTATAATTATTAGGAGAAATAAGTAAAATAAAAGATTGACAAAAGGGGCAAGTATGTAGATTATTTTTATTTCTGCTATAATTGATGTTAGATTAATCAAAAATATTTAACGAGTAGTTAAATAAATAGGACTTATGCAGGCTAGCTTAGTAAAATAACCATTTATCCTAGAAATCGGCTTTCTTTGCCTCAGTCCGGGGAAATACAACTCTAAGGATCATAATAATTATGAAGGATAAAGCTCAAGTGTCAAAAAAAAATACTCTAACTAAGACAGTACAAACGACAGTTGCTGCATTAGCTAGTACAGTTCTGTTAGGAGTAGGTAACGCTCAAGCAAATACAAAAAATATATTTATCGACGAGTTTCTCGATTTTCAGATGGTTGAGAGTACTGGTCCACTAACTAACAGCCAAGTAGGACCAACAGGTAATATTCTGGGTGGTTACCGGGATATATTTGTTGAGGTAGTAAACAACAATAGTAATAATCCATATCTCAGCAGTAATCTCTCAGTAGTTAACGGAGAAGGATCTTTTAACAACGATGCTGGCATCACTGGGACTGGAATGATACGTTGGGATGGAGTTAATAATTCTCAAACACTAAATCCTCAGGGTTTGGGAGGAATAAATATAACTCAGGGTAATCTAGATAGTATTTCGATGGATATCATGTTAGCCGAGGCTGCTGGTTTAGATATGACCTTTACTATCTATGATATGAACAGCAACAGTTCAAGTATTTCACGGATCCTTAACAGCAGTACGTTGACTTCAAAAGCAGAAACTTTCCTCTTTCAAGATTTTGTTGGTACTGCAGATTTCACTAATGTTGGGGCAATTCAACTAGACATTAGTAGTCCAGAGTCAATGGATGCTATTGTTGGTCCAGTCAGGATTAGTAAGTCTACTCCGGTACCTGAGCCAACTTCAATTTTAGGTTTATTGGCTATAGGCGCTGTTGGTACTGGTTCGATGTTAAAACAGAAAAAGAATAACTAAAGTTATATGGTCATTTCAAATAAGAGTATAACACTTTTTGTTCTGAAGCTATTTCACAAAAAATCAAGCCTCGTCTTGACTTCAATTGAAATGACTATAAATGTTAGGTCAGAGCGATCGCTTCCTAGTTTTAGGAGTGAGTAGTGGTGTACAAGTAGTGATTTTTGCAGTTAGACTCATGAGAGAGAAAAAGAGTTTACCTGTAAATATCACTTGATCTACAGGACTACCCAGGAGCGATCGCTTTATAAGTGAAAATCATATTTTATGTAGCAGGAAAATAAGCCGTGATCAAATTTATGGGTTTCAAGATCGGAATGCTTCAAAATTCTGACAAACTTAGTAAATTTAAATCGCGAGCAAGAAGAACATTAACTTGAGATCCATGGGCAGTGATCAACATCACAGTATCATCTAGGTCACAGAGTAGAAAAAAATTGACAACAGTTGTTAGACAAAATTGTGATTACTTTTGGGTTCTGGAAATGAAAGGCTCCACTATTCTCATAACTCTATTCTTGCCTGAAGTTTTGCTATTTTTCAAGTAGTTTCTAACTCCTATCAAATTGGTTGAGAAAGCTTACGCAGTAATTTGCTGATTTTTAGTAATGAATATAATTTGACCAGGAACACCACCCCACAACCAAGCCGAAATCAAAATATTTATATCTAGAAAAACTCTCATTGATCAAACTTCCGTTCCCGTCGACTTTTTTTACTATTTCACTAATTTCTTAAAGAGAAGGTTTATTTGAGCCTGGTGCTAAATATTCAATATGTTGACACCAATGACTTAAGTTTAGGGGTTGCTGAACTTTTTCTAAAATTATTAAACTTTCTCTGATATAAACTTAGCGATCGCTAATAGTTAGTTTGATTTTTTAATTTTGCTTAGTGCTTAATTTTTTTTTGGTGGGAGTAATTCAAGTTTTCCATCTAATGCTAATAATACTATCTAGATATCCATAATTAATTATTCCTAATATTAAACTTGTGAAATGCAAAATATTTTTTGAATATTTGAGTTTAATATTAATAATTATATCATGAATAGGGAGTCATTTTATGCACTACCCCACTCCCTACTTACCCTAAATAACCCCTGGGTGTAATCATCCAATTATTATAAATACCTGTAGATTGATTACCTATTAAAATTACAGTCAACATATCAACTGAAACTTCTAATAATTTATCCAAAGTTGTTAAAGTTGCTTCTTCATTTTCTCGATAAGCAGAGCGAACAACTGCTACTGGATTTTTTGGTTGACGATATTTTAAAAAAATGTTGACCGCTTTAACTAATTGTTCGGTTCTCTTCTGAGATTTAGGATTATAAATTGCCACTACAAAATCTGCCATTGCAGCAGCAATTAAACGTTTTTCTATTACTTCCCAAGGTGTTAATAAATCGCTCAAGCTAATAGCACAAAAATCGTGCATTAAAGGCACACCAACTCTTGAAGCAGCAGATTGTAAAGCACTAATTCCCGGAAATATTTCTACTGCCGGATTTTTGCCATCCCAATAAGAAGCTCGAAGCTGTTCTAAAACTAACCCTGCCATACCATAAATTCCAGAATCTCCAGAAGAAACTACCGCCACAGTTAAACCAAAGTTTGCTAATTCAATTGCTCTTTCTGCTCGTTGTCTTTCTTGAGTTATTGGCATTTTTTCGACTATTTGTCCGGGATTAAATAAGGGTTGAATTAAGTCAATATAAAGAGAATAACCAATTACAACATCTGCATAACTAATGGCAGTTTTAGCTGCGGATGTTATCTGGTCTAGTTGACCAGGACCTGTACCAATTAATAATAATTTTCCGGTTCTGCCTGTATATTCTTTTTCCGATAAAGCAATGGCAATAGTCATTGCTCCTGGTTCTCCTTCTAGGCGGAATATTTCTTTACTAACTAATAAATTTGTGGATAATTTTAATTGTTGTTTTTCCTGTTGAAATTCTCCAGGTAAAGGTAATTTTGATTCCTGTTTATTGTCTCTTATTTCTTCCTGTTCAAACACGTTATATTTCTGTTTAAAATCTGTGTCTTGCTGTTGCTTTGCCGCTAAAATTGCTGCTGCTTCAGACACACTAGTAGTTCCTACTTCTGCGGCCACAATATCAGAAGGATTAGGTACTTCAACACAGTTTAATAATTCTGCTGAGAAGGTCTGCAAAGGTAAGTTTTTTTCCTGACAAAATTCTATTAGTCCTATTTCATCAGCTTTAATATTAATAGTGGCGATGCCAGCGATCGCTTTTACTGCTAAATTATAAGTGGACAATATTTTTTCAATACCAGTGGCAATTAACTTTTTAGAAGTTCCTCTTTCGCAACCAACTCCTACCCATAAAACTCGCGGGTGCCACTGGACCTTTGGTAAATCTGAATCTGGCGAAAACTGATGTTGATAAAAATTAATCCAAATTCTGGCTTTAGGAGTTGGAGATGTTTCACCCATTTTGGGAAACCCAAAGTAAAATGGATGTTGGTGTGGTAGATGTTTTTGCCACAACATGGAACCTACTTCCTGAAGCACTTGTACAGTTTCTTCTCTGGCAATAATTCCACTAACTGTATTCCAGTCACCTTCCCCACGTTGCCAACCAAAAGGTTTGCCCAAAATATCAATACCAGGTAATTCTAAATTATGAGATGCGCCTGTAATAACTGGGGTAGCATTGAGGAGGGGAGCGAGGATATTGGTTAGTTGATCGGCGCCTCCTTGATGTCCGCTACATAAACTAATGACAAATTTACCTGTTTGATCGACGATAACTACTGCTGGATCGTGATATTTATTTTGCAAGAGTGGAGAAATTAAACGTATTACTGCACCGCTAGCAAGAGAAAAAATAATAGCATTATAGTCTAGCCAAATATTTGCCAGATGGTTTTTCAGAGAGTCGGTGTAAACCTGAGTGTTAAGAGAGAGGTTTACGGTTTTTCGGCAAGACTCTGGTATCCAGAGAGTACCTTCCAATTTTTGGCAAATAGGTTGTAATAATTTTGCTCCTGTAGGGGTAGTCGCGATCGCTGCTATTGGTTGAAATTCTTGGCCAATTACATTCATTTTTTAGCTGTTTGGGTATATGAAGTTGTATTTATAATTTAAGGTGTTAGGTGTCAGATGTTAGGTGTTAAGTTTAAAAGTCAACAAATTGATAATATTTTAGGACCAAAGTGATAATTTTTGCCTGTTAAATTTTGACAACTTTTTACTTCAATCATTTTTATTTTTGTCTAGAACCTGAAACCGGAAACCTACTAAAATTTAACAGATGAGTGAGTGCTAATGGTCAGTTAATAATGATGAATTAAGTAAAAGCTATACCATACGTTCAAAGATTAAAATATTTTCCTTTTTTCCCTTTGTGATGCGAAGCTCCTCATCTAAAAAAAGTATTTCTAAACGACCTTTAGGCGATCGCTTCATTGTAAAAGAAATTTCTCCTGTTTCTGTATTCATACCTTGGGGAGGTGTTAACCCAAACATCAACTTGAAAAATACAGACATTAATTGTTCTTTTAATCCTTTTTTTGATGCTTTTGCTTGAACAAATATATCTTTCCAAGTTGATAAATTTTCACCTTTTTGTGGAGCAAAAATACCTCCTGTAAATTCAGCTTGTAAGTTTTTATTATCCACTGGATAACAAACAGCTAAATTACGAACAATACCTTTTAATGGTGGGAATAATTCATCAATAATACTAAATTCAACTACAATATCATGGCTACGTTTTGATTTTTCTCCTAACAACACAACAGGTTGTTTAACAGAGTCAATAACTAATTTTAAATTGGTAGGTTGAAACATATTAAATGCTAATTTACCCAAGGTATAAGCATATTTGCCATTAGAAAGTTTTTGCCCTTGAGGAAAAGAAGGGGCACTAATTAATAACCAATGAGATTCTAGTAGGGAGCTATGGGTCGGTTTTTCTATGGGGTTAAGTTGAGAAAGTTGCTCAATTTTTGCCTTAACTTTCTGGTTTTTCACGTCTCCATCATAGGTTTTTAAAGCTTCTCTCAAAGCCATTTTTGTTTCTAGTATTGTTGCTATATTATTCATAATTTTTTTCCCAGACTATAGAATAACTACCTGTATTAAATTAGTTTAACATGAATAATGTAGGCATTTTTTCCATAAATTAGAGGTCAATTCTACAGGGGTTTAAGAAGTAAATATTTATCAAATTCTTTGACATTTAATTTTGTGTTGAATTATAATATTTATTTTGGTTTAAAACAAAAAAAAGGATAAGGTTAAAAAGTATGAATGATGAAAGTTCGATTGGTTTAGCAGAGTTAATTCAACAAGTAAAAGAGGAATTGCTAACTCAAGCACCAGATGGGGAAACAGATATTCCTATTTTTGCAGTTGATTCTGTGGAATTAGAGTTACAAGTTACAGTCAAAAAATCAGGAAAAGCTGGAATTAAAATATATGTTCTAGAAATGGGAGGAGGTAGCAGTCGGGATGATGTCCAGAAGGTTAAGGTGAAATTATCTCCACTTTTGAATAGGGAACAGCTTTTAAAAATGTATCAAAAGAAGTATCCGGAAAATTGGCCAGAATTTTTGGAAAAAGTGAGTGATGCTGGGATGAAAGGCCCGGAACCAAATTTCTAAATAATAATACCAATTTTATTAACTTAGGCTACACCACTTATCTCCATTTCTGAAATAATTTCGCGAAATTACTGAGGGGGTAAAAGTTTTGATCTATTAAAATCTCACTTTTAACTTTTAACTTTTAACTTTTGACTTTTGACTTTTAGAGCTATGGAACTTTTGGAGTTATACCTGTCACCCCTTGATGACTCTACTAAATTTGAGGTTATTGTGACTGACTCTCCTGCGGGACAGGGAAGGAATGAGTCATTGTTGCCTTTTTTGGATGCTGAATGGGACTGGCGCATTACTGTGATTAGAAGTTTGGAGGTTTCTACTTTCCGTCCTGAGTTTTTTTCTGCACAGGAACAGGAATGGATGAGCCAAGCGGGTATTTTAGGAAGCGATCGCTCAAATTTCCATCCTAATTATTTGATCAATATCGGTAAAGCTCTTTACTCTTCTCTGTTTCCTCCAGGTAGTAAGGTAGAAAATTTATTGCAGAAGTCTATTAGTTTTGCTGAATCTAAATCTACTAAACTGTTGGTGCGGTTGAAACTTGACGGGGATGTGGCCCAGAAAACGCGACTGGCAGATTATCCTTGGGAACTTTTGCACAACCAAGGCTTTCTCTGTCATTACCAAGTTGAGTTTTCTCGGTATATTGCCTATCCATCTGTTCCTCCTAACTTACCCACAGCGGAAAAACTGAATGTTTTATTGGTATCCTCCGCCGCATCTGATCATAAACTTAATCTCCAACCTCTGTCCCGCAAGGAACAAAAGGCTGTTCTTAAGGGGTTGGAAAAAGCTAGAGATCGAGGGGATATTTTTTTGGCACAACTGGAAGAACCTACTTTGGATGAGTTAAGAAATTATCTGACAGAACATCGGGGGGATAAGGGACCCCATGTGATCCATTTTGATGGACATGGTTTGTTTGGCCAACGTTGTCCTAATTCTGAATGTGGGGCGATGAATGGGGGGACAAAATCTCGACGATGCCGTAAGTGTGAGACAGAGTTGCCTTTGCCTCAGGGATATCTGGTTTTTGAGGATAAGGATGGAGATGCTGATTATATTAGTGGTCAAGAATTGGGTACTCTGCTGCAACAGTCTGGTTTGAGGGATGGTAATGGTAAAACAGAGGGTGTGGTTTTGGTGGTGTTGAGTGCTTGTCAGTCGGGAATGGCTATAGTGGGAGAGTCTGTGTTTAATGGTGCTGCTCAAAGTCTGATTGCTCATCGGGTGCCGGCGGTGGTGGCCATGCAATATTCTGTGAGGGTAGACAGTGCAACTAAGTTTGCTGAACAATTTTATCGTTCTCTGGGACAGAAAAATTCTCTAGCGGTGGCTGTTAGTCAGGGGCGGGCAGCCATGGGTGTGGATGGAAATCAGTGGTATCGTCCCGTGCTTTATTTGCGCTGGCAGGATAATGAGGGGGGCCAATTGTTTGTTACTCAATCTACGATAAAAAGTATAAATAAGAGTGTAAATAAGCCAATTCCGAGCAATCATCCACCAATTATAGAGGATCAAATAAAATTAAGTTTGAGAGCAATTCCCAATCAAAACATTAATAACATTAATTCGCCAGAAATCTTAGTAGTTGATACTGTAGTTGATACTTTAGCAACATTATCAGAATTAAAAGCTGGACTCTATAAGCTCTATAAAAAGTGCAAAGAACCAAAAATTTTAGAAGAAATAGAAAAAATAGAACATTTAGAGTTTAATCAAAAAAAGTTATTACAATCAGAGTTATACAGTAGATAAAATTAAAATGCCAGAACCACTAACATTAGAACTATATAGAAAAATAGGGATTGCATACCATTCGCTAGGAAAATTTGAACGCTCCATTGAATATTTTCAGCAACAATTGATTATTGCTCGCGAAATAAAAGATCGGCAATCTGAAAGTCAAGCATTAGGTAATTTAGGAATTGTTTATCAGTCACTAGGGCATTTTGAACGCTCCATTGATTCTTTTCAACAACAATTGCCGATTACTCGTGACATAAAAGATCGGCAATCTGAAAGTCAAGCATTAGGTAATTTAGGAATTGTTTATCAGTCACTAGGGCATTTTGAACGCTCCATTAATTATTTTCAACAACAATTGGTGATTACTCGCGAAATAAAAGATCGGCAATCAGAAAGTAAAGCCTTAGGTAATTTAGGAATTGTTTATCAGTCACTAGGGCATTTTGAACGCTCCATTGATTCTTTTCAACAACAATTGGCGATTACTCAAGAAACAAAAGATAGGCAATCAGAAAGTAAAGCCTTAGGTAATTTAGGAATTGTTTATCAGTCACTAGGGCATTTTGAACGCTCCATTAATTATTTTCAACAACAATTGGCGATTACTCGCGAAATAAAAGATCGGCAATCAGAAAGTAAAGCCTTAGGTAATTTAGGCATTTGTTATGAAAATCAAGGGCAATATAGCAAAGCCGAACCCTTGTATCTCGAAGCATTAAAGATGAACAAGCAACTGTTAGGGTCAACACATCCGGATGTGGCCTCTAATCTTAATAACCTGGCTGGTCTCTACTATTCCCAAGGGCGATATAGCGAAGCCGAACCCTTGTATCTCGAAGCATTAAAGATGAACAAGCAACTGTTAGGAGCAACACATCCAGAAATTGCTTCTAATCTTAACAACCTGGCTGGTCTCTACTATTCCCAAGGGCGATATAGCGAAGCCGAACCCTTGTATCTCGAAGCATTAAAGATGAACAAGCAACTGTTAGGAGCAACACATCCAGAAATTGCTTCTAATCTTAACAACCTGGCTATTCTTTATCGTTCTCAAGGGCGATATAGTGAAGCCGAACCTTTGTACAAACAAGCGATAGAAATTAATAAAATCGCCCTACCAGTAAATCATCCCTCTCGTGCTTCGAGTCTCAACAACTTAGCTGGTCTTTACTCTAACCAAGAGCGATATAGTGAAGCCGAACCTTTGTACAAACAAGCGATAGAAATTAATAAAATCGCCTTACCAGCAAATCATCCCTTTCTTGCTTCGAGTCTCAACAACTTAGCTAGTCTTTACTTTAACCAAGGGCGATATAGCGAAGCCGAACCTTTGTACAAACAAGCGATAGAAATTAATAAAATTGCCCTATCAGCAAATCATCCCTCTCTTGCTTTCAATCTCAACAACTTAGCTGGTCTTTACTCTAACCAAGGGCGATATAGCGAAGCCGAAGCTTTGTACAAACAAGCGATAGAAATTAATAAAATTGCCCTACCAGCAAATCATCCCTCTCTTGCTTCGAGTCTCGAGAACTTAGCTGCTCTTTACTTTAACCAAGGGCGATACAGCGAAGCCGAAGCTTTGTATAAACAAGCGATAGAAATTAATAAAATCGCCTTACCAGAAAATCATCCCTCTCTTGCTTCGAGTCTCGATAACTTAGCTGCTCTTTACTTTAACCAAGGGCGATACAGCGAAGCCGAAGCTTTGTACAAACAAGCGATAGAAATTAATAAAATTGCCCTACCAGCAAATCATCCCTCTCTTGCTTCGAGTCTCGATAACTTAGCTACTCTTTACTTTAACCAAGGGCGATACAGCGAAGCCGAAGCTTTGTACAAACAAGCGATAGAAATTAATAAAATTGCCCTACCAGCAAATCATCCCTCTCTTGCTTCAAGCTTCATCAACTTAGCTGGTCTTTACTCTAACCAAGGGCGATATAGCGAATTTGAAGATACAATAGCCGCTCTCAGAGAAGACTTGAAAACACGAAATCATTTAAGTAATTTTTGTAAAATAGTCGAAAATTATCTCCAGGATACAGACTTAAGCACATTTGTAGAAAAATATTATTCTGAGATTGCAGAATCAGGCTACAATAGAGAAATTGACGCCCTTGTGAATAACCTGGACCGACATGGGCATATAGAATTAGCACTCAACTTATTAGAATCAATAAAAAAACAGTAAAGCAATAGTTTCTATCACAAGGACGCCTTCTACTGAAAGGTAAATTATGCTTCCATCCATTCAATTTTGTTTTCCCGACCTGCTCATCTATTTCTAACCCTAAATAACCTCTAGGTGTAATCATCCAATTATTATAAACTCCTGTAAATTGATAACCTATTAAAATTACAGTCAACATATCAACTGAAACTTCTAATAATTTATCCAAAGTTGTTAAAGTCCCTTCTTCCTTTTCTCAATAAGCAGAACCAATAACTGCTTCTAGATTTTCCGTTTGATATAGTTTCCTTTGATGATTTTAATACTTCCTCTAAATAAAAACTGATAACTTAATTCTCTTTAGCCTAAACAACAAGCTAAAAAATTAGTTTTTGCAAATGTTCAATAGATGTGGCATGACCGATGGCTAAAAATAGCTATCTTTCTAGTCTTTGAGCTTCCCCAGCCCATTGGTAAAACTGAAGTCGTTTCATGATTATCTGTCAAAGCGATCGCTTCTAGCAGTTCACCTTGTATTATACAATCTAGCCGCTCAAAATATCACCAACATATATAACCTTTTAATTAATTCTTAATTTTTTTTTTACTGACCAAAATATCACCAACATATATAATTTTTTAATTAATTCTTAATTTTTTTTTTACTGATTAAGTATGACAACTTGTCTTTTGACATTTTCATTACTGAAGTTTATATTAACTAAATATACTCAAAAACTTGCGTACAAAAAAAATAGTGACAGAAGCCAACTAGACTAAAACTATTTTTGTATTAGAATTATCCACAGTTTTTGCTACAAGGTAATTGTGTCCTAGAAAAACTTTTTAAATAGTTTGAATAATCTCAGCATTACCTAAACTTGCCAAATAAATAAAAATAATCAAGAGCACTAAAAACATAAAACATATGCCTCCCTTACATTACCCAAGGGTTCTAAGTGGCAAGTTTTTATTGCTTCTGAGTAGATTATTTGAATACCAAAAAATTTAGTCTAAGCTTCAGTTACTATCATTTTTTATGGTAGGCAGACTAATCATAAATAATGAAAAAAAAGATGAACAAAATACTCAAGATTGTATCTACAATACTAATTTTAGCTACTGGATTAGGAGTTGCTATCAAAGTAAATTATGCTAATAATCATTTAGTTGCTGATAAGTCTCACAATCACATAAATCATAGCCATAAAAACATAGAAATTCCATCAGAAAAACCAGTTCCTAAAGTAGATTTATTTGTTTATCAAGATACCATGAAAGGATGGAATTTACATATCAAGTTAACTAACTTTCAATTTTCCCCAGAAACAGTTAATCAAAATAGCAACATTAATGAAGGTCATGCTCATCTTTACATCAACGACAAAAAAATAACTAGAATTTATAGCAATTGGTATTATCTCGGAAATTTAGAGCCAGGTAAGAATAAAATAACTGTTAGTCTGAATACCAATAAACACGAAAATTTAGTTAGTAATAACCAGATGATTATGGATACAGAAATAATTGAAGTTGTAGCACAAAAATAGGACTAACTAATACTATTTATTAAAAAAAATTCAACCTTCCACTTTGAGTAGAACACCTAACTTGAAATAATTCCAGAAGATGGGAATAATTGTAGAGATATTGTATAAAAAATTATGACATTAGAGACTTTGCATACAACATCTGTACATGATTTATAACATTAACTCAATTCAATAGCGTTAATCGTAAAAAAAATTATTCCCTTTATCTTCATTACTTAAATTTATGAATTCTTACAAATAGTTAGTATTAATATCTGGGAATTAGTATTACTATAAAAAACAATATAAACTGTACCCGAATAGCAGATTCTAACCAGAGTTAAATTAACTTTATGCAGCCTGATTAAATATCAAGATAAAAATCAAAGTTT
The DNA here is from genome assembly GCF_000014265.1 of Trichodesmium erythraeum IMS101. NCBI lineage: Bacteria > Bacillati > Cyanobacteriota > Cyanophyceae > Oscillatoriales > Microcoleaceae > Trichodesmium > Trichodesmium erythraeum. The sequence continues at coordinate 6,721,126 of NC_008312.1, read as the reverse complement.
ATTTCTCTCTTTTAAAAATCAAAATATATAAACCCTGTCCATTAGTAGGATTAAAAACAACATTAGTTTGACTTAATTCCCACCCATCTTTTCCAGCTTCATTTAAAGCTTTTGTATAATTGTCTCTTTCTTGCTCACTTTGAGGAAAACCAAATTGATATTCAACCTTATACTCATATCGTCTCTTCCTACCCTGACTTAACTTTTCTGAATTTACAAATTCAGTTTTTGACTCTGTTTTTCCTTGAGGTTTAGGGGTAGAAGTTGCTAAAGTTTGATAGGGAAAAAAAATCAATACTATTGCTAATAAAATAATCGCAACATTCAGAACAATTAAGTTAATAACTATAAGTTTATTTAGATTCCATTCTCTCATACTTATCGCCTCTATTAATTGAAAAAAAATTTAGGAATTTTAGTCGCGGTTGGGTGGTGCATTAGCCTAGGCACACCATTCCGCAGGAAAGCTCATCCCCACTATTAACCCAACATATATAATATAGCTTTTCCAAGTAATTTATAAAACTTCCAGCAGTAGGAGCAAAATATGCCTGTCATTTTTAAAAGCGTTTCATATTTACAGGATGAATTACAGTTTTAGAGAAATAGGAAGTCAAAGATAGAATTTACCTTTTCTGCAAACTCTGCAAAGACTCATCCCTTAGTTCAGCAACACCTTTTTTACAGTAAATCTTCATAATACTTCACACTTATTGTAGCAATTCTAATAGCAAAGTACCTAAAAATTTATTACTCATATCTATCACTCAGAACTCCCAATAGTCATAAATTTAGAAAAGTATTAGATAGACACGAGAATGGAACACGAAACATATTAAATAAAATATGAAGGGAGGTGGGTCTCATTTTGTATAGCTATACAAAGCTTAGACCTTAGTCAGCCCCTAAAGTCAGAAACTTCTGAGACTTGGGTATAGTTATCCTCGTTTCAGAAGCTCCCGTTATAATTTTTGATTAACAGCGCTTTTCAAATTAATGCAAATTAATGAACGACATTGCCATAACTAAAACCTTGTCGAGACTTGCATATAGGGATGTTGTATGTAAACTTCCTACTGTTGTCTAGGGTGCCAAAAAACTGCTGTAACGAGTAGAGAAAACCACAGAAATTTCATTTATTTAAGTGGCTAAAAATAGTTAAAATTCAAATTAATCTATAAATTATTGCCAATTTAGTAGAACTCAAATATTTCCGTTGAGTTTAGCAATAGCTAAACCCAACCAAAGGCTTCATTACTAATTATTTGATCAATTATTTTTTCAACCCATAATATCAGCAAAAAAATTGATTGTATCTTTCAAAGCATCAACAAAAATATCAATATCATCACGAGTATTATAAAAAGATAAACTTGCTCTTGCTGTGGATGAAACCTTTAAATATTGATGCAAAGGTTGAGCACAATGATGACCAGAACGAATTGCTATCCCTGCTTCATCTAACATTGTTGATAAATCGTTAGGATGAATATTTTCTACTGTAAAAGATACTAATGTCCCTCTACCTTCTCCATAGGTATTTGGTTGAGGTCCGTAAATAGTAATTTGAGGAATTTGACGTAATTTATTAAATAAATAGGTAGTTAATTCTACTTCATAATTATGAATTTTTTCCATACCTATATTTGTGAGATAATCTACTGCTGCACCAAGAGCGATCGCCTCTCCTATCGCTGGGGTTCCTGCTTCAAATTTATGAGGTAATTCTGCATAAGTATAATGATCAAGAAACACCTCAGAAATCATTTCACCCCCTCCTAAAAATGGTGGCATTTCTTTTAGTAATTCCAACTTACCATACAAAAAACCAATACCAGTAGGAGCGCACATTTTATGGCCGGAAGCTACTAACCAATCACAATCTATTGACTGCACATCTACCACACAATGAGGTACACTTTGGCAAGCATCTATTAATACTTTAGCTCCATTTTTATGAGCAATTGAACAAATTTCTTGAATTGGATTAATACAACCTAAAACATTAGAAACATGAGCTAATGCAACTAACTTTGTTTTGTCTGAAATTAGAGCTTTATATTGTTCTAAATTAAGTTCTTCAGTTTCATTCAACTCAACAAATTTTAAAACTGATCCAGTTTTTTGAGCAACCATTTGCCAGGGAACAAAATTACTATGATGTTCCATCACAGAGACAATTATTTCATCTCCTGATTTAAGATTATTTAAACCCCAAGAATAAGCAACCAAATTAACTGCTTCGCTAGCATTTCGAGTATAAATAATTTCATTCCGAGATGCCGCATTAATCAAAGCAGCCACTTTATCTCTTGCCCCTTCATAAGCATCTGTTGCCTTCGAGCTTAAAGTATGAATACCCCGATGCACATTAGAATTATATTTGAGGTAATATTCTTGCCAAGCGTTGATAACTGCTAATGGTTTTTGGGAAGTAGCAGCATTATCTAAATAAATAAGTGGTTCACCATTTATTTCCTGATTTAAAATTGGAAAATCTGCACGTAATTTTTCTGCCAAAGTTCTTTCTTGAATAATAGTCATCTTTTTAATTATCAGTTATCAATGGTCAGTTATAAATTAGCCTCCTAGAAGAGAAACTGCTTTTTTCATGTTGGGTAGTTAAACAGTGCTCCAGTAATAAGGAGGCCAGAAAATTAGTTATCAGTTAGCCTCCTGGAGGAGGAACTGTATTGTTCATTTTAGGTGATAAAACAATACCTCCAATAATACCGAAGTCAGAAAGTCTGCAATTTCCTCTTTTATCCCCTTGAATAAAGTTGCTTGAGGCCTTATTTCTTTTGAGCTATTAAGTATAGCAGGCAAGATGCCAACATGACAAAGGTATTATTTAACATTAGTCTTTTAAGTTTGAGTTAGCTCTAGATCTAAATAAACTTATTAACTCACTTTATTTATCCTTTCTTATGTTAAATTTTACAAGCGACACATTGTTTTAAAATACGCTGCAAAGAAGGTAAAGGTAACTTGTTAAGAATTTCTGCAGCAAAAGCATCAATTAACAAATTGCGACTTGCCTCTTGGCTCAAGCCTCGACTTTGTAAATAAAATACCTCATCATCATCTAACTGACTAACAGTTGCCCCATGAGAACATTGAACATTATCAGCAATAATTTCTAACTGTGGCTTTGTATCAACTCTCCCTCCAGAAGAAAGCAACAAATTACGATTTAATTGAGCAGCATTTGTCAACTGAGCAGTTTGAGAAACATATATTTTGCCATTAAATATAGAATGTGCTTTGTCATCAACAATGCACTTATAAAGTTGGTCAGTCACACTATTGGGATAATTCAAAGTAATGCTGCTGTGAGTATCTATTTCTTGCTCATTCCTAAGAAATGCCAAACCATAAAGATTTGTTTCTGTTCCCTCACCCATTTGAACAACTTCTAAATTATGACGAGATAACCTTCCTCCCAAATTAATAGCATTACAAGTATAACGACTATTTTTAGCTTGAGCGATCGCTGTTTTGCCAATATGAAACGCTGCCCCTGCATCTCGTTGCACTCTAGTATGATCAATTTCTGCATTTTCCTCTACCCATATTTCTGTAACAGTATTTGTCAGATAGGGATGAGAATTTGGTGCTTCTGGACAAATTACTTCTGCTGTCACACAATGCTCAATTATTTTCCCACTACTATTGCTTTCTGCTACTACTAAACAACGGCGCTGAGTCAATATAGGAATTTCCGTCTCAGTCGCAATAAACAATAGATGTATTGGTTTTTCTAGCACCTGATTTTTGGGCAACCATACTACTGCTGCATCAGTTAAACCAGCAGTATTTAAGCAAGTAAATACTTCTTCACTCCCTGGTTGTTGTGCCAAATAATTGCCAACGCGCTTTTGATATTCCTCAGGCAACTGCCCCAAATTGCCCACAAATACCTGATTTTCTATACCTTTCACCTCTGATAACTGAGGAGCAAATACCCCATTGACAAACACCAACCGACTGTCTGCTACTTCCGGCAAAATAAATGGAGCGATATTCAAAGCATCCAAGTCTACTAGGGTCGGTGCTTGGAAACTTAGCTTCATCATTGAAGACAAATTAGTAAAGCGCCATTCCTCATCTTTTTTAGTAGGAATACTCAACTCACGCACCCAGGCAGCTGCGCGATCGCGTACTTGTTGTAACCAAGCTGCCATCTTTACATCTAGAGAAAAGTCTGACGCTATAGCTGGGGAAACTTTTTTACAAGATTCTTCAAGTAATTTGTCTAAATAAAATATCTCTGGTTTGACGGATATTTGCATACTTTTTAAACCCCAACTTTTGCTACTTCAGTCACATCATCGTAACCTTTTTCTTCTAATTCTAATGCTAATTCTTTTGTACCAGTTTTAATAATTCTACCACTTTCTGTTACATGAACAAAATCCGGAACAATGTAGTTTAATAAACGTTGATAGTGAGTAATTATTAACAAAGAATTTGATTCATTTGCTAATTTATTTACTCCATTTGCCACTATCCTCAAAGCATCAATATCTAACCCGGAGTCTGTCTCATCTAAAATTGCTAATTTTGGCTCTAACAATGCCATTTGTAATATTTCATTTCGCTTCTTTTCCCCTCCAGAAAAACCTTCATTTACACTCCGGTCTAAAAACTCTGGTTTCATTTTCACAACATCTAATTTATCCTGTACCAAATCATCAAAATCAAAAGCATCTAATTCTTCTAATCCTTGATATTTTTGTTTCGTATTATAAGCAACTCGTAAAAAATCTAAGTTACTAACTCCAGGAATTTCTAGAGGATATTGAAATGCCAAAAAAACACCATTTAATGATCGTTCCTCTGGTTCCATGTCGAATAAATTTTTACCTAAAAATGTTACTTCTCCACCTGTAACTTCGTAGGCCGGATGACCAGCCAAGACTTTAGAAAATGTGCTTTTTCCAGAACCATTTGGCCCCATAATAGCATGGATTTCTCCCGCTTTTATTTCCAGATTAAAACCTTTGAGAATCTCTTTTCCCTCTACATTCGCTGTTAAGTTTTTAACAGATAAAATTACTTCGCTATTTTCTTTAATCATATTTACATAAGAAGAGTTATGAATGATTTTCATTAAGTAATTTACCCTTGATTTCTCTAAGAAGTAAGTACTTTAGTAATTAATTAATAATTAATAATTACTGCTAAGTTTAAGTGGGGTGTAAATTGTAATTATCTTCAGGACTTACTCACCCAAAGAGGAAACCTGGTTTATTACCCTGATTACTGTTTTTCAAATCTGGAAATTTTGTATGAGCACCAGGTCGGTACGTAAGCCTTACTCTGATTTTAATTATTTGAAAATGACGTTTTATCTACTAGAATCATATATAACTAGTCCCAAAGTGTTAGGAAATTAATAAAACTTATCATCGACAACCAATAGTTTTTACTATAGTTTTTACTTTCGCTGATACGCGATGTGCTGAAAACTATAGATATAAACTTTTATTGGGTTGCCTTGCCATTTAATCATGTTGCAGTGCAAAACCCAAACTAAAGTTGCAAAAAAAAGAGTTAGAAAGTTTTTTAGTAACATGAAGTAGTAACTGGCAGAAAACTCATTCATTATTAATTATTACAACAAACTTTAATTTGATATGGTATAATTACAAACATGAATATTTTTTAGCCTTCTCCCCTACTCCCTTATTTAACCTACTGTACCTTCTAATTTCAGACTCAATAACTTATCAGCTTCCGCAGCAAACTCCATTGGTAATTCATTAAATACATCCTTACAAAAACCACTAATAATCATAGAAACCGCATCCTCAGGAGAAATACCTCTTTGAGCAAAATAGAAAAGTTGGTCAACTCCAATTTTAGAAGTAGAAGCTTCATGTTCAACCTTAGCAGTATTATTATCTACTTGAATATAAGGAAAAGTATTTGCTTGTGCGCGATCGCCTATTAACATTGAGTCACATTGAGAATAGTTCCGTGATCCCTTAGCACCAGGCCCCATTTTTACTAAACCACGGTAACTATTAGCGGAGTTCCCAGCAGAAATACCTTTAGAAATAATTGTACTGCGAGTATTTTTGCCAACATGTACCATTTTTGTGCCTGTATCTGCTTGTTGTTTATTATTAGTTAGAGCAACAGAATAAAATTCTCCCACTGAGTTATCACCCACCAAAACACAACTAGGATATTTCCAGGTAATAGCTGAACCAGTCTCTACCTGAGTCCAAGAAATTTTAGAATTTACTCCTTTACACAAACCGCGCTTAGTCACAAAATTATAAATACCACCTTTACCATTTTCATCCCCAGCAAACCAATTTTGCACAGTTGAATATTTAATTTCAGCATTGTCAAGGGTAACCAGCTCAACTACCGCAGCGTGAAGTTGGTTAGTATCGAACATTGGAGCAGTGCAACCTTCCAAATATGTTACTGAACTACCCTCCTCTGCCACAATTAAAGTCCGCTCAAACTGACCAGACTCACCATTATTAATTCTAAAGTATGTCGATAGATCCATCGGACACTTTACACCTTTAGGAATAAACACAAAAGACCCATCACTAAACACAGCAGAATTAAGAGCCGCAAAAAAATTATCCCCCACTGGTACAACACTACCCAGATATTTTTCTACTAACTCTGGATGTTCCTGTACTGCTTCAGATATAGAGCCAAAAATTACCCCTTCCTCAGCCAGCTTTTCTTTAAAAGTAGTAGCAACAGAAACACTATCAAACACAGCATCAACCGCAACGTTGCTTAGACGTTTCTGCTCTGAGAGGGGAATGCCAAGTTTCTCAAAAGTTTCTAACAAAGTAGGGTCTACTTCCTCTAGACTTTTCTTCTTGTCTTGCAATTTTGGTGCTGAATAGTAAATAATATTCTGATAGTCTATTTTTGGATAGTCAACATGTGCCCAAAGTGGTTCTTTCATTTGCAGCCACTTCTTGTATGCTTTGAGACGAAAGTTGAGCATGAACTCTGGTTCATTCTTTTTAGCAGATATCAGACGAACTATGTCTTCGCTTAGTCCACGAGGAATTGTGTCTGACTCAATATCAGTGACAAAACCATATTTATAAGGTTGATTGACTAAACTTGTTACTTTAGCAGTCATTATACTTAATTTCCTCGTTATATTTACTTGGTGGATACTTAAACAACTTATTTGTTGTTTAATTCTCTTTTATGTTACATTAACAATACTAATATTGTCAAAGTCTAGTAAAAATATTTTTTTTTTACCAAAAAACCAAAAAATTAGGTCTCCCGCCCTGGGATAGGGGACGACAAAGATTTTTTGTCATAAGTATTTAAGTCCCTGGCTGAAGGGGGTCGGTATTAATAACTGATAACTGATAACTGAAATGATGGAAACGACTCAACAAAATTCAACCAAACAAGAAATTCTGCAACATTTGATGAAGCAAACTCAAGCTACTGCCTTAGAATTAGCTAAGTCCCTAGAAATTAGTCCCCAAGCTATACGTCGTCATTTGAAGGATCTGGAACGAGAAGGACTAATTACATACAAATCAGTAGGAACAGGAACGGGAAGGCCACAACATATTTATGAACTGACAACCCAGGGACGCGATCGCTTTCCCCACAGCTACGATAAATTCGCTGTTTCTTTCCTCGATACCTTTGCCGAAACTATGGGACATGAGCAACTCAGCCAAGTGCTGCACGAACAATGGCAACGCAAAGCAATGCACTATCGCCAACTATTGGGGACAGGCTCAGTACAGGAGCGGATGGCCCAATTAGTAGAAATTCGCAAAGCTGAGGGCTACATGGCAGAATTGTACCCTAATGAACAGGTCAAAACTCAAAACTCACAATTCAAAAGTGATTCAAGTTTAGAGGAAGTTGAAGGCTATATATTAATAGAACATAATTGTGCCATATCTAATGTGGCCGAATCTTTTCCCATTGTTTGTGGCCATGAATTAGAGATGTTTGGTGCTGTACTGCCTGATTGTACTGTGGAAAGAACCCACTCAATTGTTAATGGAGAACATCGCTGTGGTTATTTAATTACTAAAAAATAAAATTTTAAAAAGAGATTACTCAAAGTGACATATCGCAGCAGTGGCCATTTTTGTGAGAATATTCTCAAATTCCTAAATACAATACAGTGGGTACTGAGAATTTAACCTCCTCTTTTTGACCTTTGACTTTTAACTTTTGTTAGAATGCCCCTTTCCCGTCAGTCAAAAAATATCAAATCATAAAGTTAATATGGAATCATCTCTAAATTTTTTAACTTCCGAGGAGTCGGCTCAAGTTGATGCAGCTCTCTTAACTTCAAAAGATAAGTTTTCAACGCGTTTGGCCATTTATTCTTTAAGGTGTTTAAGGCAAATAGCAAGGGAAACAGGTTTGACTCTAGAGGAAATACCTGCTGAACAGGTGAAGGCTTGGATGCAAAAGGACAAAAGTCTGAAGCAAAATTTAGATTCAGACCCTAGTTTTGAGAGCTTCTTTACTAGATTGGTGATGGCCTCCTTGTCCCCTTTAAAACAAGTTGCTCAAGAATCTGCTGTAGCACTTCAGGATTTAACTGTCCAACAAGTTGTTAAATGGTTTGAGAAAAAAGGGAAAATTCAGTAAAGAAGAAAGGTTAGAGCTTAATTTGGGCCACAAATATACAGATGGCCCCTAGATGACAGTTTTTGGGTGCCTGATTTTAGGAAAAATGGCCGATTTTAGGGAAAAGTTGGGGGTGAAAAAAAAATTTTGCTTAGGGGGTTGACATTTATGGAAAAGGTATTTATAGTAGTAAATGTAAGGAAAAGAAAGCAACCGGCGACCTGAACAGTCAAAGGTAATTATAACAAAAAAGATTATAGTTAACTAGCTTTTCCTGGTGTCTATGACGCAGTGGAACCACTCCGATCCATCTCGAACTCGGAAGTGAAACGCTGCAGTGGTGAAGATACTCGGTGGGTAGCTGCCCGGTAAAATAGCACGATGCCAGGTTAAATATAAACAAAGGTCCTTTTAACGATACAAAAGGACCTTTGTTTTTTTTTGGTTAGTTTAATGGAATTTAGCAAAATTCCTGGCCTAATAATAATTAGTAATCAGGCTAATTAAAATATTTTATTTTGGCCCAGATGTCTGTTGATCAAACTTGGCCGGGAGTGGACAAGGGTTAAGACAAAGGGACATTGACCCTCAAAAATGATTAAGTAACTTTGAAAAATTAATTTTGAAGTTAAACGAGCTTACAAAATGAGTTATCCCTAAGTTCATCTAGTTACTAATAATGATGAAGAGTTTGTCTGAAAAAAAAAATTTGAGTTTCCTATATTTTTAATGGGATGGGAAAAGATGAATATGGTTGCTCCAGTGCTGGCTAAAATTGCTAATCTGAACTATGGCTATCTACTTTAACTATTGCTAGAGTTGATGGAGGTTTTAGTACTGGACAAATGAATTGCTGAGTTAATCATTAATTTTCTGAATCAGGTGGTATTATCAATTATTGGAGCATATCAGCAAATATATAAGGTTAACTACAATTAACTGAAAATGAAAGGGTGGATTTAATGCTTTTTCAGTTCAGCATGGATATTTTGATCGACCCTGTATTTTAATCTTAAAGTAGTAGAGATATGGGGAATGTACAAGATGGTTATTATTGATTGTACTGGAAAAAAATTTTTTGTTTGATTTTCGCAAATAGGGAAAACTATGAAAGGGGTCATACCTCCAAAAATAATATTAGATAATTTATTAAAAGATTGGTTGCTAGAAGATATTGGTCGCGGCGATCGCACAACTTCTGGCCTTTTACTAGAAGATGAGGTAATTGTAGGAACAGGCCATTGGTTAATAAAGGAGCCTGGGGTTATTGCAGGTTTGCCTATAGCCGCTAGGGTATTTGAACTTCTAGACCAGCAGGTAAACTTTTTACCTACTGTTGCTGAGGGAGAATGGTGTGAGAAGGGAACTGTAGTTGCTAAGTTGGATGGGTCTTTAGATAGTTTACTGACTGGGGAAAGGGTGGCTTTAAATTTGGGGATGCGTCTGAGTGGGATAGCAACTATGACTCGTAAATATGTGGAGAAAATTGCTGGTCTGCCAGTACAGTTGGTTGATACTCGGAAAACAACCCCTGGTCTGAGAATTTTGGAAAAGTATGCTACTCAAGTTGGTGGGGCGAAAAATCATCGGATGGGTTTGGATGATGGGGTGATGATTAAAGATAATCATATTGCTGCTGCTGGAGGTATTGGGGAAGCGATCGCTAAGGTGAGAGAAAGGATACCTTATCCTTTGACTATTGAGGTGGAGACGGAAACATTGGTGGAGGTTGAGAGGGCTTTGGAGCATCAAGCGGATATTATTATGCTTGATAATATGTCTGTTGAAGTGATGGAGCAAGCGGTTAAAATGATTCGGCAAAATAATAGTCGGATTAAAATTGAAGCCTCGGGAAATATTACCCTGGAAACTATTAGAAATGTTGCGGAAACCGGAGTTGATTATATTTCGACTAGTGCTCCTATTACTCGGTCAACTTGGTTAGATTTAAGTATGAAAATAACAAAAGCGGTTTCATAAGTGTTTCATTTCTAGGTAAAAAATATGAATTAATGTTGAGGATGTTGTATACAAGGTCCTTATGGTCGCAGTGGGAGAATCTCACAACAGCTATAAAGGTAACAACAAGAGACTCGAAAGAAGAAACCCGGTTTCTATGGTCCCAGCAGTTTTAAGAGTTCTTAGAGTAGGGCTGTGTGAAAATGATGAGAATAGATATAGCCATCCGCCCATAGGTTCCGGCAAATCAAAAAGTAGATCAAAAAGTTGAGTCTCTTACCTGTTGGCTGTTGCCTGTTGCTTGTTACCTAAAAAGCAGTAAGATTTTTGCCACAAATAAAATAGCATTGCTATAATTATAGCTTTATATAATTTATCTGCATAATTTTATAACTAAAAATTAAAATGACTCTAAAAATTGAAACGACTCAATGTTTAAACCCTGACTGTTTAGAAGTTAACCAAGCACAAACAAAATTCTGTACTAGCTGTGGTGAAAAATTAGTATTAAGAGAACGTTATCGCCCTCTGAAAATAATCGGAGAAGGAGGTTTTGGTAGAACTTTTCAAGCTGTAGATGAAGATAAACCTTCAAAGCCTTTTTGTGTAATTAAACAATTTTTTCCTCAAGCACAAGGAACTAAAAATTTGGAAAAAGCTGCGAAATTATTTGCTCAAGAAGCAGAACGTTTAGATGGTTTAGGTAGGCATTCACAAATACCAGAACTTTTAGCATATTTTACTCAGAATAATCGGCAATATTTAGTGCAAGAATTTATTGATGGGCAAAATTTAAAGCAGGAACTAGAAGAGTCAGGTGCTTTTAGTGAAAATCAAATATTAGAATTATTAAAAAGTTTATTACCAGTTTTAGAATTTATTCATTCCCAACAAATTATTCACAGAGATATTAAACCAGAAAATATTATTAGGAGAAGAAAAGATAATCAATTAGTATTAGTAGATTGTGGAGCAGCTAAATATGCGACAATGACAGCTTTAGGAAGAACGGGAACGGTTATAGGTTCTGCGGGATATGTGGCACCAGAACAGTCAGTAGGAAAAGCAAGTTTTGTAAGTGATATTTATAGTCTAGGTGTAACTTGTATTCATTTATTAACTCAAATAGAACCTTTTGACTTATTTGATGTGAGTGAAAATGATTGGGTATGGCGGGATTATTTACAATCAAATGTGAGTAATGAATGTGGGGAAATATTGGATAAAATGATTGTGGGAGCAACTAAGAAAAGGTTTCAAAATGTAGGAGAAATTTTGTCTGTTATTCAACCGACTTCTCAAAGGAAAACTCAGCATATTTCTCCACCACAAATATCTCAGCCACAAAGAGCTCAACCAGAAAAAGGAAAATTATTTACTTTTGAAGTTGTAAGGGTTAATGCTTCTGGAAGTATTGTTAACCGTAGGCAAGAAAGCGCTAGACAGATAATTGAAGATTTGGGTAATGGAGTGTCTTTAGAAATGGTAAAAATTCCTGGAGGTAGGTTTCTAATGGGGTCTCCAAATACGGAAGCAAAAAGACATAGTAATGAAGGTCCGCAACATTATGTAGATGTGCCAGAATTTTGGATGGGAAAGTATGTCGTTACTCAACAACAGTGGCAAGCAATAATGGGAAATGATCCTTCGAAATTTAAAGGAAAAAATCGCCCTGTGGAATGTGTAAGTTGGAATAACGCTACAGAGTTTTGTCAAAAGCTCTCTAAGAAAACAGGAAGAGACTATAGACTACCGAGTGAAGCAGAGTGGGAATATGCTTGTCGTGCTGGGACAACTACACCTTTCTACTTTGGAGAGACTATAACAACTGAATTAGTCAACTATGATGGCAAGTACACTTACGGCAATGAACCAAAAGGAAAATATAGAGAACAAACAACTCCTGTAGGTCAATTTCCTGCTAATGCTTTTGGTTTGTATGACATGCATGGAAATGTGTGGGAGTGGTGTGCGGATGAATGGCATAATAACTATGCTGGTGCGCCTACAGATGGCAGTGTTTGGCTAAATGGAAATAAAGAACGATCACCGCTGCGGGGCGGTTCTTGGTACGACCTTCCTAATTATTGCCGTTCTGCGGTTCGCGACACCTACTCTGTTAGGCGCGACGACCACTTCTTCATTACTGGTTTTCGTCTTGTCTGCGATGGCGGGAAAACTCAGCATATTTCTCCACCACAAATATCTCAGCCACAAACATCTCAACCAGAAAAAGGAAAATTATTTACTTTTGAAGTTGTAAGGGTTAATGCTTCTGGAAGTATTGTTAACCGTAGGCAAGAAAGCGCTAGACAGATAATTGAAGATTTGGGTAATGGAGTGTCTTTAGAAATGGTGAAAATTCCTGGAGGTAGGTTTCTAATGGGGTCTCCAGATACGGAAGCAGAAAGACTTGACAAGGAAGGTCCGCAACATTATGTAGATGTGCCAGAATTTTGGATGGGAAAGTATGTCGTTACTCAACAACAGTGGCAAGCAATAATGGGAAATGATCCTTCGGAATTTAAAGGAAAAAATCGCCCTGTGGAATGTGTAAGTTGGAATAACGCTACAGAGTTTTGTCAAAAGCTCTCTAAGAAAACAGGAAGAGACTATAGACTACCGAGTGAAGCAGAGTGGGAATATGCTTGTCGCGCAGGAACTACTACACCTTTCTACTTTGGAGAGACTATAACAACTGAATTAGTTAACTATGATGGTAACTACACTTACGGCAATGGACCAAAAGGAAAATATAGAGAACAAACAACTCCTGTAGGTCAATTTCCTGCTAATGCTTTTGGTTTGTATGACATGCATGGAAATGTGTGGGAGTGGTGTGCGGATGAATGGCATAATAACTATGCTGGTGCGCCTACAGATGGCAGTGTTTGGCTAAATGGAAATAAAGAACGATCACCGCTGCGGGGCGGTTCTTGGCTCAACCTTCCTATTAATTGCCGTTCTGCGGTTCGCAACTACTTTTATAGGCGCGTCGACCTCAACTACGATACTGGTTTTCGTCTTGTCTGCGATGGCGGGAGAACTCTTTAACCCTTTATTCTTTTCCTCTTTTGCCCTTTACTCTGTGTTTTTTTTTCTCTCATGAGTCTCGCCTCTGGCGAGTCGAAAAATTTTTTCAAATCAATGTAATATATTTGTAATATAAAATTCAACGAATAGAATTAGACACAAACTATAAGACAAAATCCAGATTAAATATTATTCTTTTTTGTGATTTTAGTATTCCTCAATTTATCAAATGTTATTCCTTTTTATTAACCAATAAATTTTGCTTTTCAAACAATAATTATTCCCATAAAAAAGTCAAATATAAGATATCTTGTCAAATAAAAAAAACTACCTTATAATGATAATAAATCTGAATAATAATTATTCCATTTAGCTAGGCTATGTCTAAGCTTTTCTGCTTTGACTATGGCTATATTTGTTAACCAATCAAATATCATAACTTTGCTTATAAATTATTAATTGTTAGTTATTAATTATTGACAGGAGATATCTAATTATGTTTTTTACTAGACTTGAATAAGCTATCAACTCTACCACTAATGCTAGTGGTGCTTCTCTGGAATCTCGTATCGAAAAGCTAGAAAAAGAGTGAGTTAAGCTCAGAAATGAACATGCTGCTAATGAATACAAAATAAAATTGTGCTAGCTTTTCAGTAGCTATAAACAATGTATCAAATTGTATAGCAATTCCCTCGTAAGTTGTGACAATTTAAAAACTAGAAATAAACTCTAAAACTCTTCCCTATTGACCATTACACCATTACCTATTCTCAAAAAGTGGCAGGATTTTCAACATAAATAAAATAGAATTGCCATATCTATCCTTTTCTGGTTTAGCGATCGCTTGCCGCCATAAACACTAAACTTTATTCTGGCAAATTATTCCTGAGCGTTATTACCACTCAGTTAAGAATAGAATTGTTCTCAGCCTTGCAAGCCGCTCAAGCACAAAACACTATTGAAGTAGTGAGACTAGAGAGACTACCTGAGGTGTTTTGTACCGGAAGAGATGATATTATTTGAAGAAAGAGTTTATTTCAGCCTCTATTATTAATAATAACTATTAATAGTCTATGTATCGCGATCGCTTCTACTTTGAAATAAAATGTACCCAGAAATTACCATCTGGCATACAAACATTACGAATTAACTCATAAGAACAATGTAGACAAGCACCACTTAGGTCAGTCCGATATTTAGTAGAAGACCATTCCCCATATGGGTCATGGATAAATAATCCTTTATTATCAAAACCAACACCAACAATTAGATGACCAAAAGAAGTAAAATAACTGTGTATAGCCACAGGGTTTCCTGCTATTAGAGAGTCTTGAACCTCTTGAATAGTAGCATGAGTTTTAAAAGTATCTTTACATCCATAATCCCTTATAATTTTAACTAAATGATATGGATGATGACGACTGTAACCTTGACTTAAAGCATACTCATAAAGTTCATCTTCAAACTCACCATAATTCGACTTACGATTTACTTCTAAAAATTCTAAACATGAAGCTATTGAAGTAATATTACATAAACCTGTAGGATTATACAAATCATCTAATTTTGTTTTGTAAGGAACTTTTATTTTAATACTTTCTGGCTTCAGCTTAGGATGTACAACTTGATTATTTTCATAAATTTCAACCTTTTTTTCATCAACATACCAAACCCCTAAACCATTATATTTATAATTACGAAAAGCAACCCGAAAATGATTTCTAACTGGAGTGTAAGCTAAAAGTTCAAATTCTTGATGAGCAGACATTTGATGCTTTTCTGAATCAGATAATTGAGAAGATAGAAGAGGTCTTAACTTCAGAATAGTTTCTTTTGTAGTTCTTAATATAATTGGAGCTGCAAAAATATTTGCTTCTTTTGCATCCCACAATTTTTTGATAGTTTTTTCTCCTAAATATCCCGCTTCACCACTTTTTTGCTCTACTTGAAACCGATGAAGTGCTGCCGTAGTCAATGGGCCAAATATGCCATCTATTGGAGGGTTAAGCATATTTAAGTCAATTAGTATGGCCTGAATCTCGCAAGTTAAGTATTCATCATCAGCGAGGGCTTTTACGTCGTATTTAAGGTCTGTTCCGAGAAAATCTTTAAGTTCCATATTAGCTTTACATAATAGGAAATAGTAATCAGCAGCTATGATATACCATCTCTTGGGCTAGACCAAAGTATGGGACATTTTTGAAACGCAAATTTGAAAAGCAGTAATAAAGTACTAAGGTATGAATAGTCACACTCTTGTATTATAAATTTTAGTATTCTTTATATAGTAATGGTAAATAGAATAGTACGGGAGCACTTTGCTCCCACTACCTTGTCTCTTCACAAAAATAACTACAATACACTACTATTACAATAAAAATTACCTAGGTATAATGCTCAAAAGCCATGATATATACCCTTAGAGGGAAGTAATGTATTAAGTTAAAAGCGATCGCCAATTTCTTTCATAGGATATCCCATGGGGTAGGTTTTCCAACACTTTTTATCCCAACTAACTCAACCACCAGCAACAGCAGGAACAATACTAACTTCATCCCCATCTTTTATAGATGTTTTTGTTCCTTCTAAGAATCTAATATCTTCACTATTAACATAGAAATTTAAAAATCTTCTTGGTTCTCCTTTATCATCACAAAGACTTTTTTTTATACCAGGATATTTAGCTTCTAGAGATTCAATTAAATCTAAAATATTACCAGCACTACATTCAATTTGTGATTCATTGTTAGTAAACTTTTGCAATGCAGTAGGAATTAAAACTTTGATTGCCATAACTTGTTAATTAACTCGTATAAATAACGCTTAATTTGTAGATACTTATTATTATGGTTAATTCAATAATATAGTTATCTTTTTCACAAAAAAATTATTTTTCCAAAACTAATATAGTAATCCTATCAAACTATTGCAAAAATTCAAAAACTAGAAATAAACTCCAAAACTATTACTCATTACATATTGCCAAAAAATGGTAATATTTTAGACCACATAAAAATAGGATTACTATATATAACCTTAAGTTTCCTAGGAATTTATCATAAAAATCCCATAGGATAACGAAAAATTAAACCAAAACTTGTTGCCAGTCAAGACGTTCTAATGTTTGAGCGCGTTCCCATGCTCTTTCAAAACTATCCAGCTTTGCTTCTATTGTTAAAGGTTCGCCGACATAACCTTGTACTGCTTCTTGAGTCTTTAAGCCATTGCCTGTAATGTAAACAACAGTAGTCTCTTCAGGGTCAATTTTACCTGCCTCTACTAACTTTTTCAATACAGCAATAGTTGTACCACCCGCTGTTTCTGTAAATATACCTTCTGTTTCTGCTAATAATTTTATACCTTCAATAATCTCAGTATCATTCACAGATTCAATGTTACCATTTGTTTTACGAGCTAACTCTAGTGCGTAGACACCATCTGCCGGGTTGCCAATAGCAATTGACTTAGCAATAGTATTAGGTTTAACTGGTGATATAAAATCACGCTCCTCCTTAAATGCTTGAGCTACTGGTGAACAACCTTCAGCTTGGGCTCCACTAAAACGAACTGCCTTATCTTCCACTAAACCTACTTTGATAAACTCTTGGAACCCTTTGTAAATTTTGGTGTAAAGGGAACCAGAAGCAATAGGAGCAACCACATGATCTGGTAGTTGCCATCCTAGTTGTTCAGCAACTTCAAAACCAAGAGTTTTTGAACCTTCTGAATAATATGGGCGGAGATTAATATTTACAAAGCCCCAACCGTAGCTATTTGCTACTTCGCAACAAAGGCGGTTTACTTGGTCATAGTTCCCTTTAACTGCCATGAGTGTTGGGTTGTAAATTAAGGTACCAAGAACTTTTCCTGCTTCTAAGTCAGCAGGAATAAATACACAACATTCTAATCCAGCTTTGGCCGCGATCGCTGCGGTAGAGTTAGCTAGGTTACCTGTACTTGCACAAGATACTGTAGAGAAACCTAATTCTCTAGCGCGACTTAAGGCCACTGATACTACCCTATCTTTGAAACTAAGGGTAGGCATATTTACTGCATCATTTTTAATATAGAGATTTTTTAGACCCAGGCGACGTGCTAAACGTTCTGATTTTACGAGGGGAGTCATACCTGTTCCTACATCTATAAAGTTGTCTGTTACCACTGGTAGGAAATGTCGATAACGCCAGATAGACTTAGGGCCTGCTTCTATTGTGGCCCTACTTACTATTTGAGAGAGCTTTTCGTAATTATATTTAACTTCTAAAGGGCCAAAGCACACGTCTTCACATATGTGTTTTGCTTCTAAGGGGTATTCTTCTCCACATTCTTTGCATCTAAGGTTTTCTACGGCTGTGTTTGTCGTTTCGATTTGGTTATGAGTTTTTGTGGCATGGGTCATAGTCTTTACTCCCTACTTCATTTCTCAGAACTATTTAGATTTTTCAGATACTAGCATGGGTCAAAGTTACCGTCAACCATACCCGACAAAAACAGTCGGGTATAATTTTTGAGCATTTTTTCATTAATTTGATGCTACAGATAAATAGTTAATTTTAGTTTATTTATATTACTTTTTGTTATAGTAAATGTATCATTTTATGAACTTTAATTTTGTTTAAGTCTATAATCTATGACTAGATAGGGAGTAAATTATATTTTCTAAAAAAAAATCTCTAAATTCTAAAATCATGAAGGCCACCACTGACTGGAGGAATGAGGACAACTTCGTCGCCGTTTTGAAGAATGGTTTCTGGAGGGACAAAATTGAGGTTAATGCCAAATTTTGTGACATCTTGCCACTTTTCTAGTTCGGGGTATTGGCTAATGACCCTTTCTAGAAGTTGAGATACTGTTGTTCCATGGGAAATGCTGAGTTGGACTTCGGGAACTTTGTAAGCTTCTTGGTAGACTGCAAATAGTTTTAAAGTAATCGTGATTTTGGGGTTATTCATGTTAAGGAGGCAAAGAACTATAAATTTTTTATTTTGTTGAATAAAAAGTCATTATTGTTAACAAATTAGTTTAACCATAAACTTAATTAATCAGAGTTTAGTGTTTTGTGCAAGTTAATGTTTGTTTTTCTTCAAATCAAAGATTAGTTAAACTAGGTCTTTTCTTTTCCCTAGTAGCGGACTTATTTGAATGTTTTTTAGAAGATAAACGCCATATTTTTTTCCTTTGAAAGTGGTCTAAACTATTGAATACTTCTTTACTGACTTGAGTTAAGAAATAGTTAACCTATTCCCTAATTATCTATGGGATACTGAATAAAATGCCTAATTATTAGATAGTCTTCGTTTTATTCTACAACAATGTATTGGATAAGTTTTATTTCTAATATCTGTTAAATTTTCAATAACATTGCAAGTTTTATGAGTCGTGGCTTTTTTGACCAAATAAGTTGTTATTTGAAGATTAATTAGCTTTCTGAAAGAATTGTTTTTGCCTGATAACTGTAGCCGTAAGCGATCGCCCCGAAAGCCAAAAATAGTAAAATACCAACAAGAATTTCTGCGTTGAGAAATTCAATTCTTTCTGTGAAGGTAAAATTTGATTAGGAATTAACCATACAAGCTGGGTTTTGCCTCTAGCAACTAGATAGTGATAAATAGGAAAAATCAGTTTTATATCTTGCCCCGCTGTTAGGTATGGGGAGTATTATACTGAGTTATGGTATATGATTTGATATTTATTTGAAAAGTGATATGTGCTATATTGATCTATATTTTACATTACAAAATGTAGCATAGAGATATACTATATAACTAGAATCTATATTAACAGAATTACTCTGTTTTGCTGACTACCCTATGAATATTTTGTTCTATGTGATTATCTCGTAGTCAAAATACCATAAATAAAATATTATAGAATTTGGAGTAAATTTTTATTTTTTTTGAAAGCAATTATGGATATTTTGTCATTAGGTTGGGTTTCCATTTTAGTTCTGTTCGGTTTCTCTATTTCGATGGTAGTTTGGGGTCGTAACGGGTTCTAAAAATTAAGTATCGGTTTGTAGGAAACTTAATTTTTTGATCTTTGTTTACCAGACTAAATTGTAATCTAATAGTCAAAAAGATGGGATAGGTGATAAGCTTATCTCATCTTGAATTTATATACAGCATCTTTCAGGTTAATGAAACATGCCTACGGGAGTCAGGTGGGGGCACTACATAATTTTTACCAAATACAGCCATAAATCATTTTTTTAAAATTAGCTGAATGCTAACTAAAAAATTGACTGGCAGAGATGTTAAAATTGATAACTTCGCGTCACATTTATAAAATTATTTAGGGGCTTTTCTGAAACGTTTATACTGTAGTTGACTGAAATCAAAACTACTATAATACAATTTGTCATTTAATAAATTTGAAATAAATAGATATATAAACCTGCAGCGGTCTGTAGTAATAACTAATAACTGAAATGATATTGATTAATAATACGAAGACCCATCAAAATACTAAACTAAGAATTTTCTTCCCACATAAAGCTATATTGTATTAAGTAGCTTAAGTAAAATAACTGATATTCTAATGATTGCTAATACCATCAAAAAATCCGACAATATTCCTGTAAGTGCAGGTGGAACAGACCCAGAATATTTTGATTGGCAAGAAGTTTGGTATCCAATTTATTATATAGAAGACTTAGAGAAAAATAAACCTACAACATTTACATTATTAGAACAAGATCTTGTGATTTGGTGGGAAGAAAAAAACAATCAATGGCGGGTATTTGAAGATCAATGTCCCCATCGTTTAGCACCCCTTTCTCAAGGTAGAATTAATGAGGCTGGATGCTTAGAATGCCCCTATCATGGTTGGGCATTTTCAGGGGGAGGAAATTGTGAAATTATTCCTCAACAAATTGCAGGAGGAAAGGCAGAAAAATCATCAAGAGCAAAAGTTAAATCTCTACCTACAAAAGTTTGTCAAGGTCTTTTATTTGTCTATGCAGGAAAAATCGAAAATGCTGCTCAAACACCTATTCCTAAAGTTGATGTTTTAGATGAAAATTCTAATGAATGGATTTGTTTAAATACTTTTCGAGATGTACCTTATGATGGTTTAACATTAATGGAAAATGTCTTAGATGCTAGTCATATTCCTTATACTCATCATCGTACTGTGGGAAACCGCGCTAATGTTGCTCCTGTAGAATTAGAAGTTTTAGAATCTGGAAAATGGGGTTTTAAAGGGGTCTGGGAAGAAGGTCCAAGAAAAGGAACTTTAGGAAGACAAGAGACTACTTTTATTGCTCCTGGAATGATGTGGCATGACCTTACTTCTAAACAATTTGGTCGTACATTAACAGTTGTATATGCAACACCTATTCGTAAAGGAGAATGTCGTTTATTTGCCCGTTTCCCTTTTAAGTTTTCTTCTCCCTTACCGAAATTTTTTATTCAGTTAAGCCCCCGTTGGTATTCTCATATTGGGCAAAATGGAGTATTGGAAGATGACCAAATATTTTTACATTATCAAGAACGATATTTAGAAGCAAAGGGTGGTAGTGCTAATTTTTCTAAGGCTTTTTATTTACCTACAAAAGCAGATTTATTTGTATTTGAATTGCGTTCTTGGGTGAATAAATATAATGCTCAATTATTTCCTAATGCAACTTTAAGTTCTGCTCTGAACTCAGAAATATTGTTAGATAGGTATCATTCTCATACTAAAAAATGTAGTAGTTGTCGCAGAGCTTTAAAAAATTTACAACGAATAAAGGTTGGAGTCGTGCTTGTGACTTCATTTATCTGGGCAAGTATTTTTTTTATGCTGTTAATATTAGATGATTTTAATATGACTTTGATGACTTTTTTGATTTTAAGTTTGCCTGTTGGAGTTGTTTTTTGGTTACTGTTAAGTAAATTAGAAAAACAGTTTTATCAAGGACGAGAAATACCTCCAAGAAATTTATTAAATAATTGAATTTTTCTCTAGAGAACTGCTTCTAAATTACTTCTACATGGTTTGCTGAATAAATATAGAGTTGTGATTTATTTGTCAAATATTTGATTAAGGTAGCAAAAAATATTTGCAAAAAATATACAAATAATACAAATTTTGGCATTGGTGACTTAGGATATGGTTTGAGGTGATAGCGATCACTGTGAATATCTATAAAGAACTGGAACATTCCAAAATTGATATTTAATGGATCAGTAAGGGAATTGAATGCTTTAACTTCTCGTGAGATTTTGAGTAGCAAAGAGTCCTTCGATGTCATCTGGCAAGATAGTGCCGAAGTCTAGTGTTTTCTCCTTCTACTCTGGTCATAAAGGTTTTGCTGATAATTTTATCCCCATCATTAATAGGTCTTGGCATATACTTTCCATCCATCTGTAAAATAAAAACAACATTCCCATTTTTTAACTGGTTCCCATAAAGAATAAAAGATTTTTCCACTATGACTTCCAATAACCAATTCTAAAATTCCTTGTTTAAAATGATTTACTGCGGTTTACAGCCAAATTTGGTTTTTTTTTGAGCTTAATTATGTCTGTAATTCTTCTAGCTCTCCTACTTGAGGAGTTTCTTGAGAAGAGTTAAGAACGTGGTAATAGTTTTCCTACTTGTTTAATAGAGTTGATAAGCGATCCTTATAAACTCAAATGATACCTTAATTCACAAACGCCCAAATTTTGATGTTGTTTGATATAATAATATGGTATACTTTATTTAATTGGAGTAATAAGGTAATGGATATGTCAAAATTACTGAAGAAACTTTCAGTTATCGTCGCTGGAACAAGTTTTTTTTCCATAACAGGAACAACTGTAGCTGAGGCAATTTCTATAGCCCCTAGGAATAATGAACAAGATTTAGCATCGAAGATTCTCGGAAGTGGAATTACACTAATGCCAGGTTCTGTTAATTATATTGGTGCTACTGGTGCTTCAGGATTTTTCCAAAATGGAATTAAATCAGGAATAGGTATTGATGAAGGTATTATTCTAAGTACAGGTTTAGCAGAACATGCAGTAGGTCCGAATAACTTAAGTAAACGAAGTACTGTGAATGGGCTCTCTGGCGATCCTGATTTGGGTGCCTTGATGCCTGGGGTTTCAACTAGTGATGCTACTATTCTAGAGTTTCAGTTTAAAACAGCAGGAGGCAATATTTTCTTTAATTATGTGTTTGCCTCGGAAGAATATAACCAATATGTTGGCAGTGCCTTCAACGATGTCTTCGGCTTCTTTTTAAACGGAAAAAATATTGCTCTCATTCCTAATACATCTACTCCAGTTGCAATTAGCACAGTAAACGGAGGCAACCCTTTTGGAACTAATGGGAGTAACCCTGAGTTTTTCAATAATAATGATGGAGAAAGGTTCAATATATCATTTGATGGGTTCACTGATGTCTTTACTGCCCAAGCGTTTGGACTAGATCCTGGTGTTCATAATATCAAACTAGCGATAGCTGATGGAGGAGATTCTTCTCTTGATTCTGCCGTGTTTATTCAGGGAAAGACTTTTTCTACTCAAACAACAAAGTATGTTCCTGAGCCTTCCGCTGATCCTGCCGTGTTTATTCCGGAAAATACTTTTTCTGATCAACCAACAAATAAACTAACAAAGCATGTTCCTGAGCCTTCCGCAATGATCGGTTTATTAGTAACTAGTTTGGGCAGTTTCTTTTTCAAAAAAGTCTACAAAGTTTAATAACTAATTTCTTCCACTGAGGATATTAGATAGCGATCGAGCCACAATGATCGGTTTATGAGTAACTAGTTTGGGCAGTTTCTTTTTCAAGAAAGTCTACAAAGTTTAATAACTAATTTCTTCGACTGAGGATATTAGATAGCGATCGCTTTCAACAGCACAGAGGAATTATTTGGAATAAAGGTTTGAAGTCACTGAAATTATTGACAATTATTGATAGGAAAGGCTTTTTTAGTTACTTCTATATAAACCACAAAGTCAAAATTACCACTGTTTTAGGGACATTTATAAGAATGTCCCTATTTGAATATAATCAACTGAAAAACCCTGTAAACCCTTCCTCTGCGTCAATCTGTCGCACTACAGTCAATGCTGAATAAGAAACTCCCGCTGTACCCTCTCCCGGATGAGTTGAGTCTCCTACTAACCACAAGTCCTGGATGGGAGTCCTATTAGCAATTCCAAAAGGTCCGAAGTTTGCCAGACGCTGACCGACACCACCAACAATACCTTCATCCCGTGCTGTAAACTTCACGAAAGTACGAGGTGTTGCAGCTTCCTGATAAACTATTGTTTCTGGCCTTAAGTCAAAATATCCACTTAAATGAGCGATCGCTTCCTCCATATATTTCTGTTTCAACTCCTGATAATTTTGGCTATGTCGCCATATCTGAGTATCAGTAAAGCTTGAAGCAGTAATTGTTGCTTTACCAGTGGGAGCGCGACCATCTCCAGGATGACTCACTGATACAAACAAAGAATTATTTTCCCCTATAGGACCATCATAATTATAGAAAAATTGCAAGTGAGGCGGGCAGTTTGTGGGAATAGCGCTTTCATCGACCCCTAAATACACTATAAATGCACCCCAGGGAGATGGCAGTTTATCAACTCGCCGTTTGTAACCAGCCATTGAGTCTAAAGTGTGTGGTTGATTTTCGTTGGCTACTAATTTTACTAAGTTTTGTACAGTCACGTTTGCCACAACATGGTCGGCAGTTTCTACCCAAGTTTCCCCAGTTTTCTGATTTCTGATCCTGACAGCGTTAGCTTTGCCATTATCTACATGTATGTTTTCAACAGTATGACCCATGAACAATTTGGCTCCGTCTCTTTTTAGGGCTGCAACTAGGCGATCGCTCAATTCCTGCATACTTCCCTCAAGATGGTACAAGCCTTGAGGAGCTTGAGAAACAGCTAAAGCAGTGGCAGCATAAAGTAAAGCTGTTTCTTCTGTACCAACTTGAGAATAAAGTTTCAATTGTAAATCTAGGAAAGTTTTTAACCTTAGGTTATCATTTAAACCACATAATTGTAACGCATCTGCTACTGTCATTAAAGTAAATGGTACTGTAATTAGAGTATCTGGGCGTACTGCTTTGACTAACTGCCAGAGATCCCAAATATTTCGGGGAGGCAAAACTGGGTCGCGACCTTGAAATTTCCAACTTGCCTCAAACAGTTTTGTCATTAATTGCCAAAGGGGTTCGCTGCCTGGAAATTGTCGTTGTCTTTCTTCTTGCCATTTTTCAGGGTCTCGCCAAACATTTATGGGTTCTGTTTCTCCGGGGAGAAATACGGCACAGGCAGGATCGCAATTGGTGGCGTTCGGGATGTCTATTTCCAATTCCGAGAAAATGCGGTGATGGATGCCACCGGGTTCTAAGCCTGCGACTTGAGTTGCACCGACATCGAAGGTAAAACCCCGCCGTTTGAAAGTTGAGGCACAGCCACCGGGAATAATAGCTTGGTCAAATATTTGGACTTCGTAGCCTCTATGGGCCAGTAAAGCTGCTGTTGTGAGGCCACCAATACCTGCACCACATACCACAACTTTAGATTTTTGTCTAGTATTTTTAGAGGACATAGGATCATTGTTAACATTTTTTAACTAAATATTAATATAATCTGTCCCGATGGTAGTTGGCAAGGAAAGGGCCACAAAGCTTGGCGATCGCATAATTGTAATGGATTTCTATTGTTTCTAAGGCGTTATGCATTTAGATTTAATAAATAGGGCTATTTTTGTTTATAATAATTAGTGTTTTTCATTTAACAATCTTTTGAGGAAATCTTATAATTATTCAATTGATGTAACTATAATGTTTAGTAATCTATTTTTTTGCTAAGTAGCCTAGTAATTCTATTAAGTTAGAATCTGAATTGTATTCTAGTAAGTATTCTTGTCGATTATTTAGTATTTATCCTTCGATTTGTTGAGGAATATGTTGGATTTTATGAAAATTGTTATTATCAATAATAATTGCGATTATTCGTTATTTTTTAGAGGCTTCAACCTTTCCCCAAATGACTATCCATTAAATTTTTAGTGAAGTGGTTAGGTACTAGCATTTATAATCCTGATTTTTTTAAAAAAAATACAACAGCTTATAGTTAAATATTTCTCCAGAATGTTTGATAATTTGATGAACTACAATATCTGAAGATAACTGAAAAAAAACTTAAATGTTTAATCAAAAAAAGTATATGTATAAATATTCTATACTTTTAGTAACATAAAAAGTATATTTTACATACTTTATATTGAAAATATTTCAGATTAAAAGTATAGCTAATTAGTTAATTTTAAAAATTTACATCTATTCTTAAGTATTATTAGAAATATTCTGACTAACCAGAAATAAGGTACTCCGTATTAACACTTATAAAAAAGACTATAACTTGATAAAAATAGCTATAAAAAATTATAGACTCAAGCATAATTAAACTGATTTTGAAAGTTTTTCAATACACCATTAGAATAGAGCTTTTTTAGGATAATTAGGGTTTACTCTACTGTGAGAGTGAGGCTTCAAAATAGTAGTATTACTGATACAACTCATAAAAATAATTACCCCTCCTACTTTTCTCCTAACTCCTATTTTCCCCCAGTAAACTCTCTATCTGCTCACCTCCCATACTATTACTCATTTTCCGCTTTTTTCTATCTTTTGTTATATATAGTTAAAGACTAACCAAAGATAAAACTAAAAATGACTTCAACTTTAGTCCCACCGACCCTCTCCTATCTTAATACCCCCACTGTTCGTCAATTACCAAATGGACTAACCATCATCGCCGAACACCTGGCAGTTGAAGCTGTGAACCTCAATATATGGCTTAATGTTGGTTCCGCTTTAGAATCTGAATCTATCAACGGAATGGCCCATTTTCTGGAACATATGGTTTTCAAAGGTACCCCCAAGCTTCCTAGTGGAGAATTTGAACGTTTAGTAGAACAAAAAGGAGGCTTAATGAATGCTGCCACCAGTCAAGACTACACTTACTTTTACATTACCACCGCTCCCAAAGACTTTGCTAAGTTAGCACCTTTGCAATGGGAGATACTCCTCAACCCGAGTATTGCTGATGATGCTTTTGAACAAGAGCGGCTTGTTGTACTTGAAGAAATTCGGCGTTCAGATGATAGCCCTAGCCGTCGTTGTTACCAAAAAGTCATTGAAACTGCTTTTGAAAAATTACCTTATCGTCGCCCAGTATTGGGTCCGCCAGAAATTATCTCTCAACTACAAACTCAACAAATGCGAGATTTTCACCAGAGTTTGTATAAACCGAGTTCTATGACTGCTACTGTTGTCGGAAATTTGCCGGTGGAAGAATTAATTGATATTGTTACAGACTCGTTTACGGAAGCGAATAATGGTAAAAGTACTTCAGAAACTTTATTGCCACCGAATATCAATTTTACACCAGAGTCACCTTTTACAAAAATAGTTCGCCATGAAGTGGTTGATGAAGCTCTTCAGCAACCAAGGTTAATTATGTTTTGGCGGGTACCTGGGTTAACCGAGTTATATGAAACTTATGCGTTGGATGTGTTAGCAACTATTTTGGGTGGGGGGAAAACATCTCACCTGGTGCGTGACTTACGGGAAGAACGAGGTTTAGTTTATTCTATTGGTATCAGTAATGTAAGTCATCGTTATCAAGGTCTTTTTTATGTTTCTGCAAGACTGCCAGAGGAAAATTTAGCTGAAGTGGAAGCAGCGATCGCTCATCATATTTATACTATTCAACAGGAGTCGGTAACAGATGCAGAAATGCAACGTATTCGCACGTTG
This sequence comes from Trichodesmium erythraeum IMS101, assembly GCF_000014265.1. Taxonomy (NCBI): domain Bacteria; kingdom Bacillati; phylum Cyanobacteriota; class Cyanophyceae; order Oscillatoriales; family Microcoleaceae; genus Trichodesmium; species Trichodesmium erythraeum. The sequence goes on along the minus strand of NC_008312.1, from coordinate 6,693,774 downwards.
GTGGCGAAGAGATTTATTTTTGCTAATGAGACACCAAGCGATCGCGCGAGTTTATATAGTTATTATCAGTCAATGGTCGGAGACTTAGGATCTGCTATTAACTATCCCCAGAATATTCAGGCATTTGAGTCATCAGATATTCAACAAGCAGCGTTGAAGTATTTATCTGTTGATGCTTATGGAGTAGCAGTTTTTCGACCTAAGTAGGTGTAAAAGTTTAGGTGGTTGACTGACACGGTTTAAATTTAACTGTTGCATTAGAAAAAAAATGGTCAAGCTTTGCCATAATACTAAAAGCGTTAATGCACTATTTTAGCTGTGTTAGTCAAGTAGGGCTAGGAAATTTTATGTGATAAATATTAATTATTAAAAGTCTTTAGTTTTGAGATTATATAGATGCTCTTAATACCGTTTTAATGAAGTTATTTATTTATGTATTTATCCTCCATTCAATTCCGATTTTTATTTATCCTCAAAAGTCAAATTTTTAAAATTTAAACTTTGACGGCTTCAGTTGTTTAAGTAAGTTATTTGACATTTATTTGACATTTGCTGTTAATAGTTATGAAGTGTAGCCTAAGTTAATTAAATTAGTATAATTATGTTGAGTTATAATATTGATAATTAGGTTGTTTCTGTTGTATAGATGTTGTATGCAATTTTCCTACTCCTACTCAAATTACTTTGTAGAAAGTTTTTGAGAAATGGGATAATTTGGCGCTTCTATTAACTCATATTTCTATCAGAAAAGGGTTTGAGGAGTTCCTGAAATGGATAGCTTCAAAAAGCAGAGAGACTTAAAAAGATTAGTAATGGTATGGAATAGGTTAAAATCATGAATCATAAATATTTACAACAATTTGTCTGGATTATGGTAATATTTTTGAGTAGTTGTAATTATCAAAAATCAATCCAAAGTTTTTCAGAAATGCAAGACAATTTATACCCAAAAAAAAATTATATTTCCAGTACAAATCTAGCAGCATCACAAAATATTAAAGAGTTAGAAAAAAACACATTTACCCTGATAAATCAATATCGACAATCTAAAAATTTACCGGCATTACAGTGGAATAATGATATTGTTCAACAATCAAGAATTCATGCTCAACAAATGGCTAGTGGAAAAACAACTTTTAGCCATGATGGTTTTAAAAAAAGAGTAGAAATAATTAGTCAAAAAATTCCTTACAAGGGTGCTGCTGAAAATATAGCTTCTAACCAAGGTTATAGTGACCCTGCAGAAGCAGCAGTGAAGGGTTGGATCAAAAGTCCTGGTCATCATAAAAATATAGTGGGGGACTATAATTTAACTGCTATTGGTATTGCTCAAAATTCTCAAGGAATGTATTATTTCAATCAGCTTTTTATTAAAACTAGGTAGAAAAGAGAGGTACACCCACGGGGGCGAGATGCTCACGGCGGCAATGTACCTACACAATGTACCCAAACTATGTGATTTTTAATATTTACTTTGTGTATTATTTTTTTGAAGTTAGCTATAATTATTTAAAGCTATTGAGCGCGTCAAAATTTTAATTTTTTTCAAGTCTGACTTTTGAATGGGTGACTTTTAAGTTTTGGCTTCCCAAGAGCGATCGCTATTCAAGGAATAAGCAGATATAAATGTGTGATAACGATAAAGTTTCCATTAGTTTCGCTTCAGGGAAAGCTGGTTAGAAAAAACTAAGTGAAAATTCCCTCATGGGGTGACAAGCTAGTTGAAGGCTATATATAGAAATGAATTTGCGTTCAGGAACTGAGGAATACTTCAACTAAAAGAAAATCCTTATTGGACTGGGAAAGGGGTGCAGTGCCAGGGCAGAGTGCTCGCACTGCACCCCCTAAAATTGTTGAATCATTATTCAAGTTATACTAGAGAATAATATTATGAAAAAAATCACTTTTATTAATTGATAGTTAATCAAAAATTACAGTCTAATTAACCACTGTATTCATCGCTTTTATTTCCCTACGATAATAGAGAAATTTATGAGGATTAAGACTCATTAAATGTTCTACTAATTCCCAGATAAAATTATCATTTATTGCCCAATAAATCCTAGATAATCCCACAAAAAAACTATTATGTCTTCTTTCTTTTCTACCTCTTTCATTAGTTCTTGATATATATTCTTGAAGCCCTTTATTTTTAATTTTTTTTCCTTGAAATGAACTAATTGCATAAGAAATAGCTATTAATAAAATTAGATTCTTCAGTCTGTTTTCAATAGCCTTAGATGCTTCTAGGTTATAAGCAGCGCTTTTATAATCCTTAAATATTGTTTCTCTGGCAAACATTGTTTTAGCTTCCAAAATTGATTATGACTTATCCAGATCTGCACCGGTTAAATTAGCATTATGAAGTACAGTATTGCTCATATTTGTATTTCTTAAATCTGCCCAAGATGCTTGAGCATCTTTTAAATTAGCTCGGCTAAGATGAGCTCCTTTGAGATTAGCCGAATCTAAATTAGCTCCTACCATTTTAGTCCTATGTAACTGCGCTTTAATTAAAGACGCTTCCCTAAGATTAACCTTATTTAAATTAACTCCACTTAGGTTAATACCATCTAAATTTTTCTTCGCTAAATTAGGGTTAATTAATCAAGTTTTTATAAAATCTCCTCGACCCTCTTTTAGAGCCTGATGAAACTGTTCATTGCTCAGAGTTTCTATCCCAAATAAATTGTATAAACCCCGAACTAAACTATCAATATTCTGAAAATAGCATCATTTTTGAGAATCACAATTCTTCTTATATAATTTTATGCGGGAGACAAGTTTTTTATTCTTAGATAATGTCGTTGATAATTTGCTAATTTTTTTCTCAATATTCTGAAAGCAGCATCATTTTTTAATAAATGCAATCATTATTATGTAAAGTTATACGAGTGATAAGTTTATGTTCTTAGATCATATATTTGATAATTTGCTTGACTTTTTTTACATTTTTAAAATACCATACTTTTTTTACAACCGCAACCATTTTTATGTATCATTATGCGAGTTATAACTATCTATTTTTCTGTAAAAATTACGTCCATTTCCAAAGAATTAGTTATACCAAAAATAAAAAAAAATTAAATCTAGCTAAAACCTCAATAATTAAGGAATTGACAATATATGCGAGTGAAAAGTTTCTATTCTTAGATTACATATTTGATAATTTGCTTAATTTTTTTGACATTTTTAAAATAGCATATTTTTTTTGACAACCGCAATCATTATTATGTAAAATTATGCGAGTGACAACTATCTATTTTTCTGTAAAAATTATGCCCATTGCCAAAGAATTAGTTATACCAAAAATAAAAAAAATTTTTTAAATCTAGGTAAAACTTCAATAATTAAGCAATTAACACTAGCCGATAGCTTTTCTTGATAATTAGCAGGCTAAAAGAGTATTAATTGTATAAATGTTTTAAGGACATTCCAAACAAAGTCTCCCTCAAGGGAAAAAATTAGGGGTGAGTCTATGTCTTCAGACTCTTTCAAACAAAAGTTTAATAGTGTAAAACTTGATATTTTTAACACCGCTACCACAAATGAACAAACCTTTAATATGTCACTTCCTCATCGGTCCCCCAGGATCAGGGAAATCAACCTTTGCCACCAAACTGTCAACATTAGGAGATTATACCATCATTTCTACAGACACAATACGCTCCAAACTCTATGGCAACGAAACCATCCAAGGAGAATGGAGGGAAATAGAAGCCACCTTACTCAAGCAAATTACCCAAAGCATCAAAGCAGGTATCCCCATCATTTACGATGCCACCAATGCCATACGCCCCTATCGCATAGCCTTACTAAAGAAACTACCCCAAAAAAACTGTGCATGGATAGCATGGCATCTAAAAACCTCTCTCCCTACCTGCCTAAAATGGAATAAACAACGGACTCGTAAAGTACCAGAAACTACTGTCAAAAAAATGTTTCTATCCCTGAAAAACTTTCAGCCCATAATAGCAGAAGGCTTTGCAGCAGTACATACTCTTCAAAAACCTAACTTTAACCCCAAAACAATACAGGAAAAAATTGACTCCCTAACCCGCAGCAGCGTTAACCGCCAAAACCGTCTCTCGTGCCTAGAATTTCATTCCTATTCCCGACTCCTAGACTTCGAGCGCCTCATGCATTTAATTGCCCTATTCATTAAATATCCAGGCCTTGGCAATTTAGAACAAACAGAACCCGATATACTAATTGCTATATTTAAAGAAGTACCAGAATTTCCAGATGCTTTAGCAGAAATAGTAGCAGTTATAGCCTTATTAAAAGGAGAAGTTTATGCAGACAGAGAAGCGATCGCTACTGACTTAGCTTGGTTAGAAAAAAACGGCATCGTAGCAGAAGGACAAACTGTTACTCCGGCAATATTACGTCAGGAAATATCCCCCCAACCCCTGACAAAAAGGGGGAAAAAGAAAAATGGAACATCTGATCTTCCCCTTAAAAGAAAAAAAGGGAAGGAGATAAAAGCGAGAAGTGAAAACAATTCAGAGCAAGACATCATTCCCCATCCTTATTCAGATATTGCTCCGTTTAAAAGGTTAATAACCGCCATTCGTTTGATCTTAAACCGACCATTTCTCAGAAACGACGATCAAAAAAGTTTAGACATTTTTGCAGAAGAATTATCCAAACAACCAGGAATAGGAGGCAACTGTCGAGACAAATTTCGCAAGGATGTGGAATATATTCTCAAACCCTTTCATATATTGCCAGAATTTCCCATGCGACGTGGTTATTTTGCCGGGACAGGAATTTTGTCCCAGGAGCAATTAAAACGTTTGCAGGATATATTACAAGGGCAAGTTAAAAGTATAGAAGATCCGATGGCTTTATCTACTTATGACCAGTTTTGTCAACGGATGATTTCTTCTAAAATTAACATTGAAAAACCTTATCCAATTAGAGCGATCGCTCATAAATCAATGATCGACTTAGAGTTCGTTGATGAGAATGTATTATCTCGGAAACTTGATCAAATTGAAGAATTTATTATTCATGGAAAATTAGTCGAGTTAGAGCGGTTAAAAGGCAAAGGAAAATTTAGTGGAGGTGAAGAAGGAAAGTTTTCTGTTCGGTTATTACAGATAGTATTTTTTAATAATGCTTGGTATTTAGGTTTTGAATATGAGGGGGGTACTTTCAATGGCTTATTCAGGTTTGAACGTTTAGATCGCTTACGTATTAGTCAAGATTTAGGAAAGTCTTGCCCAGAAAAACAGCGCTCAAAATTAGAACGGTTACAAAAACTTTTAGATGCCAGCTTTGGGATATTTTTAGGTTATAAAGCTGAGGATCAAAGTAAATTTTTAAGTAAAGACAAGAAGAAAAAAAAGGAGGTAATAGTAACAGTTGAGTTGTGGTTTAATCAGGAGAAATTTGAGTTTGTATGTGAAAAAACTAAACTGTTTCCATCAGGAACATTGAAAATGTCACCTCCTCCTCAAGGTAGTAGTTTTATCCAGAAGAAGGAATATGAAAAAATTTTTGATTTGGAAGGTACAAAAAATAAACATTTTCCTTATCGGTTTCGAGTAGAGTTACCTTGTTGGTGTATAGAAGATGTGAGTTTTTTAAGTTGGGTTATTGGGTTTGGCGGTCATGTAAAAGTAAAAAAACCAGATGAATTAATCGATAGTGTTTATGAAATTGGGTTAGGTATTGTTGAAGTTTATGATCAGTGATCAAAAAACTTTATCCTTTTTTCCCTTTGGTTATATCATGTCCGGATAATTACTCATCAAAAAAAAATTCTGGTGGCAAGCGCCAATTCTATCCTCCTGCCGAGAGCCAGAGAGCCTTATGCCATAATTATCCTACCTTTAAATATTCAACCGGGCATGATATTACTTACACTTTGGAAAATACCAGGTTTATAGAACTTAACTATAACTACTATATATAGTAAGGGTTAATAGCTTTTTAACTCTACATTTGGGTATAATTTCATATAGGTGGGTAAGTACTGGTTTAGTTGGAAAAAAGTATTCCAAAAAAGAAAGGGAAAGATGATTGCCAAATGAGTAGATGGAAATTTATAAATGTTAAAAAATTAGGATTCAGGAAGATACGAGAAAAGAGAGTTTAAGAAGATTTGCACCTTTGCTGAAGATAAAATATTTTTTTCACCGAATTAAGGGAATTTGATATTAAAATTGTTAGGAATTAAGGGGAAAAAATGGCTAACATCTAACACAAGTCCAGGAGGGCGTGCTTTTGAGAACTGAAATCCTGAAAAGATTATAGAGTAAACTTTTGAGCATTTTAAATTTTCCTATATCAGACAATACTATTATATACAGATTCCCTGACTTTGACAAAGCGATCGCTTTCTCTTTAAATGGAAAGGGGGCTTTTTTGCTCCCCTAGATGTCAAGGCCCTAAAAATGGTTATTACCCTTGCTCAACCCCCCCCCAGAATTTGTACTAGCTTTTATCTGTCAATGCTTTAAGAATTAATTAGCCAGCCATAACTATGAAAACTGTTATTCTTGTTATTAAATAGAACCTAAAGTTGTTATATAAATAACTGCTTCATCTACAGGAATACCTAAAACTTGGTTCACATGATCGTCAAAGAAACCGCCGATACCACTAACACCTAAACCTAGATAAATAGCTGCTAAATTTAGTCTTTGCCCTAGATGGCCTGCGTCTGAATGGAGATAACGGTAAACGCGATCGCCATATTTGCTTACAGCTTTTTTTAAGTCGGCAGTATGAAATAAAACAGCAGCAGCATCTCTACCTAAGTCTTGCCCTAAGCACATAAAATGTAATTCTTTTCGGAAATTTTTAAACCTAATTTGTCGTAGTTCTTGAGCTATTGGGGCATAATAATAACAACCATCTTCTAAGTCATTTACTCCAGAAACTGCAATAAAAGTCTCAATCAAACTTATATCAAAATAATCAGGATTACGATCTAATTCTTGATTAATGTAATGGTGGGGTTGATAAGTAAAATCTAAGACAGCCAAGAGTTTATTCAAAGCAATAGTTTCTCCCGAATAGCTGCGAGTTGAACGTCGTTTGAGAATTGTCTTTCTGAGACCTTGTAAGTCTTGACCCCATGAAATGGGAGGAGTTACAGTTGAAATTTTTGTACAAAATGGAAAGTTATATTTATCTTCTGAATGTTCTAGGGTTGCTCTTGTTTTCCAAGCAGATACTTTTGGAGAATTTGAGTTAATATGAGTAGCTTTATGTAAATATTTTAAGAGGTCACCCTCTTGAATTTTCGGATAATCTGTTTGAGTCCCAGAAGGTAAAGCAGCTTGCCAGTGGGGCAGATGTTGTTCAATATCTAATAAGTCTGCAAGGGCGACAATGGCGATCGCCTGTTCCTCCTGATTATCTAAATAAAGCATTTGATTTATTGCTTCATCATTAAACCCCCCAATTAGATGTGATCGGTAGTTACTGAAACTAGAAGCTAGTTCAACGTTACCTAGTAAGTGACCTGCATCTAAAAATATTCGTCTATAAGCCCGATCTTCGTAACGCCAAGCAGAACGATAGAATATGGCAGTGATGGCGATCGCTAATTTTGTATTTTCTAGAGCAGGATGCCAAAAACAAGCATCCTGCAATTCTGGCCAGACTCTATTGTCCCAAAATTTGAGCAAGGAATGAGTTTTGGCCTGATAGTTATATAATCCTGTAGGTAATAGGGGTGTGCCACGGGAAATTAAGTAAACCTCTGCTGGGTACAACCCACCAGCAGAAGGAGCCGCCCTTAAGTAATGATTCCCCATCATTGTTGGTATCTTACCGGTTAAGCCATAAGTACATACAAGTAAGTTGGATAGATTTTCTTCTTCTTTAGGATCTTTTTGTTGAATTTTTTCTTGTAGATAAGGTTTCAGGTCAATAGTTGTCCCAAATTTATACTCTTTAAATTGTATTGGTTGATTTTCCCAGTCTAGTTGGTGATTTTTCCTCCCAATGGTTTCTGGGTCATATTTTGTCTGTTCATGATAATATTGAGCGATAGATTGTTTAACTTCTGCCATCTTTTTATCTAAATGTTGCGAGTAGACCACTACTTTCCTACAAGGAAGCGTCATCAAGAAATCGCAAGCAATATTGTGGTTTTACACATAACATATTAAACTGTATAGAAAATAATAAGCAAGTATTCTATATCCTTAATTGAACTGAAAAACTTAAGTTTTGTGCGACTCCAGAACAAGAGAAATAAGGAGAATAATAGGTTGTGCAACCTTAATCTACAGCTAGCAAAATTTTGAGCAATTTATATTAGTAGTATTAGTTGTTTGTATTGAAAAATAATAAGTCTTTTTTTGATTAATTTATATTTATAAATATACTCTAATAGTTCATTTAAATATATAATATATTATTACTATTTGAGCTTAATTTTTATTTTTTTATCTGTATATTTATTTGAAAAATACTAGTTTATTAACTATCAGTATTTGCTAATAATAAAAATTATATAGAATTAAAACAAGAGGGTAAAAAAAGAATATATTTCAATTGATTTTGGCTATAAATATCAAAACATTTGACAAGATATATTTTTTAAAAATCAGATAATTTATGAACTATTATTGCTGTAAAAGCTATTTATTCATAACTTCTGTACAGGATGATAGCCATTCACCTTGAAAATTATTAATTCTAAAAAAATCTTCTAGCTATTTGTACCAAACATTTATCAGGTTTGGTATTAAACAAAAATTTAAGATTAGTTCAAAAGTCTCTATTCATAAAAACAAAAAGCTCTAGTAATTATCATAAACTACGACTCAAATTAGCAACAATACATGCAAAAATTAAAGATTTAATACTTGAGGATGCCCATAAACTGAAAACTTAAATAATCAGAGAAAATTAATTGATTGTGGTTCAGGCTTAGTAGTACCTCTATCCCCTTACAAGAGAAAATGATAGTTAGAATATAAAGTAAAAAATTAGGGGTATAAGTTAATCAAAATTGACAGATATTTCTCCAGTTCTAAGTTTTACTCTAATTATAGCTACATAGTAGCAAAATTACCCTTAAGTATCAGAGGGTGAGATAGCCCAGAATTTGGTATTTACTATCATTGCGATATATACCTAAGTACTAATATTTTGGTTGGGGGACTCTCCCAGTATCAGTTTGTGGAGCGATCGCATATTTGAGGAGAATAGGTCTCTCAAAGCAGGTACATTGAAGTAGAAAGCCCCTATCAATAATTTTCGAGTACCATACTTTCTCCTAGAGTAGAGTCAGGGTCAAGAGAACATCAAAAATGAAAATTTTACAAATCTTAAAAAAGGATTAGGATAGTAGTAATTTTTGCCCAACAATATTAGTATAACTTATTATAAAAATACAATACATAAATAATCATCATTTATTCAATAAATTATGATTATCAACCGAATCGAGATTAGCTCTAAAAATATTAAGATAGAGAATATGAATGCAGAGGAATTACTATGGAGATATGCAGAGGGTCAAAGAGAATTTTCTGGTATTGATTTAAGTAATATAGAGTTATTTGAAGCTAATTTAGAAGGAATTAATTTAGAAGGTTGTAATTTAACAAGAGCTTATCTTCCTTATGCAAATTTGAATCAAGCTAACCTCCAAGGATGTAATTTACTAGAAGTAAAAATGGGAGATATTCAACTTTATAAAGCCAACTTATCAAATACTAATATTCAACAGGGACATCTATCAAGAGCTAATTTGCGTCATGCTAATCTTCAAGGTGCAAATTTGAGGGGAATTAATTTACAAGGTGCAAACTTATACCATGCAAACTTAAGAGATACAGATTTAAGGTATGGAGATTTGAGAGGAACTAACCTAGAAAAAGCTAAGTTAGATAATGCTAAATTGGGATGGTGTAATTTATTTAGAGCAAGAATTGTTGATTTATCAATGGCAGAATACGATCATACTACTATCAATCCTAATGGATATTGATGGTTGAAAAAGGTATTAGCTATAAGGTTAATTTTGGCTAAAAATAAAATATTTATTTTTCATAGAGTGAGGATATTTTAGAGACTGTTGAACAACAAAATATTAAGGCTGGAATCAGATATATAAATTTAGAGCCATGCTAATAGTAAAAGTCTTGAATTAAGGTAACAAATAATTAATATTTTTTCTTCCTTCTTACTTAAGAAAGGTGCTAGCAAAAAAAGTGTGAGGACAAAAATACCAGTGATTATTCCCTTTACAGCCAAGAGTCTTGGCTATATTGTCGATATTTAAATGCTTAAAGTTATATTTGATATGATAAAAATCTCTCATATATGATAACAGTTGCTAATAGGAGAAAAAAATAATGGCCAGAATGTACTATGACTCTGATGCTAACCTGGACATCTTAAATGACAAAACGATCGCTATCATTGGATATGGTTCTCAAGGTCATGCTCACGCCCTTAATCTCAAAGATAGTGGCTCAAAGGTAATTGTAGGCCTCTATTCAGGTAGTAAATCTGCTACCAAAGCCAAAGACGCAGGTCTAGATGTTTACCCAGTAGATGAAGCTGCGGAAAAAGCAGACCTAATCATGATTCTATTACCAGACGAAGTGCAGAAAACCGTCTATAAAAATCAAATTGAACCCCATCTCAAAGAAGGAAAAATTTTAGCTTTTGCCCACGGTTTCAATATTCACTTTGGCCAAATTATTCCCCCAGAAAATGTGGATGTAGTAATGGTAGCACCAAAAGGCCCTGGACATTTAGTCAGGCGTACTTATGAACAAGGAGAAGGAGTCCCCTGTCTATTTGCCATTTTCCAAGATGCTTCTGGTCAAGGACGCGATCGCGCTATGGCTTATGCTAAAGGTATTGGTGGTACTCGCGCTGGTATCCTAGAAACTACCTTCCGGGAAGAAACTGAAACAGACCTCTTTGGTGAACAAGTTGTTCTCTGTGGTGGCCTCAGTGCATTAATTAAAGCTGGATTTGAAACCTTAGTAAAAGCTGGATATCAACCAGAACTAGCATACTTTGAGTGTCTCCATGAAGTTAAACTTATAGTCGATCTAGTTGTCGAAGGTGGTCTAGCTAATATGCGTGACAGTATCTCCAATACTGCTGAGTTTGGCGACTACACTCGCGGGCCTCGCATCGTTACAGATGAAACTCGCGCTCAGATGCAGAAAATTTTAAGTGAAATTCAATCTGGTCAGTTTGCCAGGGAATTTGTCATGGAAAACCAAACCGGTAAACCTGTATTTACTGCCATGCGCCGCCAAGAAGCAGAACACTCTATTGAAGAAGTTGGGAAAGACTTACGCGCTATGTTTAGCTGGTTAAAGAAACGCTAAAAATTTTCTAGGAAAAGGGAAGAGGTAATTCCAGTCATTAGTTATCAGTACCTCTTACTTCCAACTGGAAACTTGAGATCTAACTTTCTGGTCAAGATACAACTTATATTTTCCTCTTCCCTTATCTTTATAAATACTATTCTGTTTGATCAGGATTTTCTAACTTTTCTAAAGCTTCTTCCGTACGTTCATTCCTATTTTTAGGTTTCAACCAATCAGGCCATAACCCAACCGCAAATTTACGGCTTTTGAAACTGGCATTTTGGATTGGTTCAGGAATAAATTCTAAACTATCTCCAAAACTGACAAAAACTATAGCCACAATGAAAAATAACAATATTAGATTTTTATTCATAAGCTGATCTTAATTATATTTATTATGTTTAACTGTGCTTTTCCCACTACTGATCAAAATATAATAATTTATGATTAGTTAGGGCTGAAAAATAAAGGTTAAAACCATCAAAAAAGTTAAAAAAAAATTCGGTTTTTCAGTTTTATTTACTCACACATATTAGTATTTTTAGCAAATAAGAAAGGAAAAATCAAGGGATAAATATAGCTGTTATTTCGGAAAAGCTTTCCCCAAAATTGTTCATTTTTTTAATGAAAATAAATATCAGTAACCATTCCTATATCTCTAATCACTTGATGTTATTATAAAGAAAGTCATCAAAAAAAATAATTTCAGTATTTTAACCCTTTGATTTAGCCAGAGGTACTTATAATTAATACTAGCAATATTTACTATAACTGACAAAATTAAAATAACTAATCTGCTGATATTGTTGTTGGAAATTAAAGAAAAAAAATGGTTAAAGCCTTTATCAGTTGAAGTTTCAGCTTGCTTTTGAGTTCTAAAATGCTGAAAATATTACATGGTAAACCTTTGAGTATTTTAAAATTTTCCACACCAAACAACTCTATTACATAATCAGGACTTATCCAAAGACACTATATATAGTGTAGACAAATATAGCGATGTAGCTGCCGCCACCATCCTCCGCCAACGCTTAAAAATTAATCATTTAGTAGACGACACTGGTGGTGTAGAAAAGTATAAAAAGATTGGAGAATTAACTGAGAATGAATCATAAAAAATATCAGGTAAAATAATTAAAATAAAAGTAATTTCTTGGAAATAAAAAAGTTAATCTCCTTATGTGTAAGTGTTTCTACCAACCTCAGCAGAATATGTTGTTACTAATGACTGAAGTTAATCTTCAGTAGATACTGTATAATTTGAGTCTCATAGTAGATAGAATACTGAGCAATTTCACGCCACAATTAAACAATTAAAGGCAAGATAATTTTGTCAATATTGTCTTAGGCAAACTAAAAAAAATCTTGTAGCCTGTGTTATGTTAGTCTAGAATTTTTTCAAAATATTAGCAGTGAAAAGCAGTGAAAATAGGAAAAACTATTTATAAAGTCAAACACAAATTACTCTCAGGTTATCCGAGGAAAGAATTCAAGAAGCTTACAATAAAATTCAGGGCTGTTTTTATTTTCAAGGTAATTTATTTAGTTTTAACAATGGTACTTGTATTGAGGTCTTGGCGGAGCAGCTAGGCAGCTATATCCCTCTATATTTTTAAGCGTTGGCGGAGAATGGTGGCCGGAGCTACATCACTATATTTAGCATGCACTATATATAGTGTATTTGTGTAAGTCCTGTCCATTAAACTATGGGCCTATTTTTTTGTTGCTTTTATTGTGGTTCAATACCATCAGAAAATCAAAAAAGACATAATTGTGTGAATTATGTCTTCAAAAATTATCTGTTTACATTAAATCAACTTCCTTTTAGCTAATTTTTACTTAAAATGGACGAAAATGGACCATTTTACCTGTGAAATTTGAGACATAATTGTTTCAATTAGGTACAATTTTAAGTTGTTCAAACCCTTGCATTTATAAGAAAGTTTAGGTAATAATGCATTTATAGAAAAGTTTAGGCAATAACAGAACTTACTTAAAGGTTCTAATTGTCATGTAAATGAAATATTTATATTTTTGGTAATCTATACAGTGCTCCTGCGTAAGTTATGATAATATTTGTATAAAATAACACATAAAAAACTCCATGCGTCTAGAGCAATTGCAAGCGTTTCTATGGGTTGCAGAAACGGGTAGCTTTCAAGAAGCAGCACAAAAATGTAATGTCACCCAATCAACAGTCAGTCGGCAAGTGCAAGCCTTAGAGGCAGAAGTAGGTGCTATCTTATTTCACCGTAGCAACCAAGCTAAACTAACCTTAGCAGGAGAATGTTTGTGGCCTCATGCTAGAAAAATTTGTCAAGCTTGGGAAAATGCTACTCAAGAAATAGCAGAAATGTTCACCGGAAAACAACCAGAATTATGTATTGCAACTATTCACTCTGTCTGTGCTAACTACCTACCTCCAGTTTTGCAAAGATTTGGTCGCCACTATCCAGAAGTTAAATTACGAGTAACTGCCCTAGGAAGCGATCGCATCCTCAAAGTTCTCAAAGACGGTCTAGTAGATGTAGCGATCATTATGAATAATGACTTATTTACCCCCACTTCAGAAATGATAGTACATCATCTATACACTGAAACCATAGAAGTATTAATGGCAGCAAACCATACCCTTGCTAAATACAAAGAAATACCCTGGGCAGAACTTATTTACTACCCTCAAGTTATCTTCAAAGATGGGTATGGAATGCAGAGATTAGTCAAAGAACAATTTGAGCAATTAGGGGCAAAACTGAACGCAACATTAGAGTTAAATACCCTTGATGCTTTCCGAGGAGTAGTTAGACAAGGAAATTTAATTGCTTTACTGCCCAGTTCAGCTCTACTAGATGCCAGAGTTGATCCCACTCTAGCAATTAGAACAATAGCTAAAACTCCTAACATTTCTAAGATCTCTTCAACTAAAGATTCTGTTTGGAGTCGTGATGTAGTTTTAGTCACAACTAGCGATAGGATGAAAATTCCACCAATAAAATATTTTTGCAAGTTAGTTAAAGAAATAATTCCACCAAGAGTCACTCAAGTTAAAAGTTCAAAGTTAAAAGTTCAAAGTCATCTCTGACTAAAATCCTGATAACTACTTATTGAGAACTCCGCAACAACTGAAACAGAGAGGAAAGCCTGCCTCCCTAGCATTGCCATAAGCACTTTTATTGATCAACTAATTCTTAGCGCTACTTTGAGGTTTTTTACATAAAATTCGGTAGCATTGATAAAATTAGATAGTTAATTAGGAGTAAGTACTCAAAGCTCAGAAGTCAAAAATTTAGGAATATTTACAGGCTGGGCTGAAAATGAAATATTTTTTCACACCAAATTAAGCAGATTTGATATAATCCAGTTAAATTAGGAAATACTGCCAAAAAGCTCAAAAAAACTCAAACCTAAAGATATCAAAAAAACAGTTAATTTTAGGTTTGGAAAAAGAAAAACATCTATTTTTTCCTCAAGTCTCAGTCATAAAAAAAGTAATGATCGAGAACAGTTTTGGTATTCTTAACTATATGTAGAACTACTAACTAATTAACTGGAGAGAGAAGTTAGATGAGCGATCGCTTTCGAGAATTACTCAAAATCATTGGCAGTGGAACCCACACAGGTAAAAATTTAACTCGCCAAGAAGCAGCAGCAGCAATGCGCATGATGTTATTAGGAGAAGCAACACCTACACAAATAGGTGCTTTTCTTATTGCTCACCGTATTAAACGCCCCACTGGTGAGGAGTTAGCAGGAATGTTAGATACCTATAATGAATTGGGGCCAAAACTTAAAAGTCAACCATCTATGGGTACAGTAACCGTCTTAGGTTGTCCTTATGATGGGCGATCGCGGACTTCACCTGTCACCTTACTCACAGCTTTAATTTTGGCAACAGCAGGAGTATTTGTTGTCATCCACGGTGGAAGGCGGATGCCGACAAAAGAAGGCATACCTTTTATTGATATCTGGCAAGGACTAGGGGTTGAGTGGGGAAAATTATCGCTGGTGGAGGTTCAACGAGTATTTGAGGAAACTGGTCTAGGGTTCGTCTATTTACCAAGACATTTTCCTCAAGCAGATGCTTTAGTAAAACATCGTCGAGATATTGGTAAACGACCTCCTATCGCAATAATGGAATTAATTTGGGTACCCTTGGCGGGAGAAGTTCATTTAGCTGCAGGGTATGTTCATCCTCCCACAGAAGGTATGTTTCGTGAAGTATTGGAATTACATGGTTTGAGGAATTATACAACGGTGAAGGGGTTAGAGGGAAGTTGTGACTTGCCCCGCGATCGGACAGCTATTATTGGGGTATCGTTGTCATCTGGGAATGATGCCACATTTGAACGTCTATTGTTACATCCGAGTGACTATAGTTGTGGAGGGAAGGAAGTTGTATTGGGTTCAACTGCAGAGTTAGTAGAAGAGATACAAAAAATACTACAGGGTAAAGCCAGTAAGTTAATGTCAGCAGTTATTTGGAATGGCGCTTTTTATTTGTGGCGTTGTGGAATTTGCTCTGATATTAATGAAGGTTTGTTGAAAGCGGAAAGTTTATTAAATAGTGGTAAAGTTAGGGATAAGTTGAGAGAAATTAAAGCAAAAATTGAGATATAAGTTTAGTAGGTGCGTTGAAACAAGTTAACGCACCATAATTAATGATTTATCTCTATAAAACCGTTATTTAGTAATTATATAAGTATAAATAAGGTTAGTAAATAAAACTAGAATAAGTACCATTATACTCATTATTTAAGTATTCTTATTTTCTAGCATATTTAGAAAGCAAAAAAATTAGCTTAACTATAGATATATGATTAATTTTGTGTGCTTACTAAAATTGGTATTGTCTTAATAGATACCCATGTTGCTATATCTGAAAGTTAGTCCCAAAATACTGATAATGAAATACCTATAATTATTCTTGTGCTTGAAGCTAAATCAAAGTGAATAATTTCAATCAGAGTTAATTTACTATTACTATTTCCTCAATTTATTACCTCTAATTTACTATTACTATTTCCTCAATTTATTACAATTGATGTTTTTATTATATCAGCTAATATCACATTACAACCTGGTATATGCTTGACTTATTTTGTAAATTTTTGGGAAAAATACTGGTAGTTATATATATTTAGTAATAAATTAATATAAATGATTAGTGATTAATATTAAATTTGCAAAAAATTATGGCTTTATTACTTAAAAAAAATCAAAAATATTGTCTAGACTATTGCTGCATATAATCAGCTATAAAATCATCAATAATTTACTCCAAATAATTATTTAAAAATTAAACTATTATCTAGATTACAGTAATCATAACAAAAATTACAACAAATATTTTTAATCTCATAAACTTTAGCCAAATAATTAGAATAAATTAGTCAATAATAATTTTAATTATTATCCTAAGATTCTCAAATACATTCTCAAAGCATTCCCCAAAAATGATGATTATGTATTTAATATCAGTATTTAGATTGAGTTCTAGTTTTAGATATGAACTTAACAAGTTTGAAAGACTTATTGAAAATATAAATAACACATAAATTAACTTTATAATCTCAACATTTTAATCAGCCAATATAGATAGAATTATCAATATATATTTCCAAAAACTTATGGCAAATTATATCAATTATCCCATACAAATAATCATAAAAATTTATATTACAAGTATGCAATTTGTCTAATAGATTCAACAGTAATTACCCTAACAATTAAGTTGCTATGGGTTTGAGGTATTCATGAAGTCAAACTTTTTAGTTCCCTGAATCTATCTACAGAAAGTCCCGAAGATAATTTTCTAAATTTTGGATATAATCATGATTACAAAGAGGGTGCAACTATGATGTCTAATTTACCACTATATGCAGTAGTAGTAATGGATAAGGGATTTGCCGGACTCAGATTTATGGCATAATTACGACAAAAAGACAAATATTTTATAGTACGAACTAAGAATAATTAAAAACTAGAGTTTCAATTCTAATCTGGCTAGGTAAAATTAGTTTATTCTCTGATAATCTTGCTTATAGAGTAATTAATTTTTGTGATGTAGAGACTAAAATAGAATTTACCTTAGTCGCGAATTTATTAGAGAAGGTCGAGGCAGCAGTTAAATAATAAATATCAGAGATATAAGTCCGAAAAACTAAAAAAGTGGGAAGTATAATTGCTATGGAAATTTTCAAAGATACATTTAAAACTAAATAGATTAATTACCAAAAATGTCAATGGTATTAGCAGACAAATCTATTCTAGTCTCATGGCTTACCTAATTCTAAAACTTCTACTCATTATCCAACAATGAAGTAATAAAATGTTAAATCAATTTCCCTATATTCAAGCCTGTATGTGTCAATAAATTAATTATATTTATATCCCGTGAATATAATTAATTTTAATTTTTGCACTTGATAAAATTACTATAAATACATCAAGAAACTTTTCTATATAAATTCAACATTTATGGTTGATAAAGTAGTATTTACTAATGCAAATTACCAAGAATAATACTCAAAAAAAATAACTAAATCAACTAAGGAGATCCAATAATTAATTCAAAAGGGAGATGGTATTAGTTTATAGTGACTTGATTATTTGCTCAAGTAGCTATATTTCCCTAATTGCTAATTTCTACTCCCTAAAAATAGCGATCGCTTTATTTTTATAACTGATAATTCATCCCCATAACTAACAGCAAACTTGCTAAAACACTACCAAAAAATCCTATGCCCAAATTTGTCATATTTGACTGACTTGCAGATGCCATTGCAGTATTCAAATCTGGCGAAGTTAAACGTTCATAATTTTTTACAGCTACAATTGTTTCTGGTAAAGATGATATTAAACTTCCCAAAAAATAATGCAGCGCTGCAAAAACTGCATCACCAAATAATCTACTAAGTAAATCATCATAAATTTCCGTCCAGGCGATAAAGAATGTATTCAATATATAGGATAATAAAATTAATAAAGCTGTCCCTAGAATAAACTGTAACCAGCTTGCTGTATAATCATCTGTACTAATATCATCAAACAATTCTGGTCTTTCTTTCTGAAATTGTTTTTCATAAAATAAGAAAATTAACACCCCTATTAAACAAACTAAACCACCAAAAACCACCCAAGGCCAAGTGCGAGTACTAATTCCTTCTGGCAAAGGTGCAAACTGAGATTTACCTGTAATACACCAGTAAGCTGTAGTAGCAAAAGTAAACATCAATAATGACATAAAAAGATGCCATAAAAACAACATTTTTTCTTTGTTAAAAATTTCGATAAAATTTTTAATAGCAGATATTTTGCCCATCAATATCCATTTACTAATAACAATTATTGGCGCCACAATAAACATGAGATAAATATTAGCCAAATTTGAGCCTAGAGGAGTTGCTATACCACCTAGTCGTCGAAGAATTAATGATAGCAACATCAAAAATAATTCCGGGTTATTTGTACTGGAATTGATTACTATAGTGCGTTTGTCTTTGTCTAAATATTTACCTGCTAAACCTGCGGCAGAATTTACCATAATATCTGTAGCAGTAGGAATCAAACCAAAGCAAAAAACCACTGTTATCAAAGCAGTAATTGTCACAAAAGTAGTTTCATTCGTAGAGTTGTGTAGTTGTATAATCCAAGTGTTCATAACTTCAGATATAAGATTAAATATCAGGAAATGAGAATTAGTTAGGTAGGCAAACATTAAGTTATCTATAATAATCCTATCTGATTGGTAAAAGAAATAGGATATACTACTTTAAGGCAGGAGGCAGAAGGCAAAATAAACAGGAGTTAGAGTTATTATCTTAAGAAAGTATTTGATTCATTCTAAATGATCAATAGATTGCTTTATTTAAGTATAAATTATTAATTATACTAGTATCCATTTAGGATTTCTATATAATTAATAGCAAATTAATAGTGATATTTTTCGGCTCTATTATAGATAAGTTTTAGTCTAGAGAATTTATCTAAAACAAATAAAGACTATGCCAGTAGGATAGTCTTTGTTGATTTTAGCCATTTTAATTCAAGGTTCTATTGATTTATATTTAACTGTCCATAATAGTAGCCATAATATTTTTTAGCATAGCTTCAATTTTCAGCAACTACATTACTATTTTTATTATTTTTATTATTTTAACAAAAAAAACATAATGTATTTCATATACATAAAGTTTTTACTAATCACTTTTTTTGCCGATTTTAATACTTACAGTTAATTTATTTTTGGGTATTTATTATATAAAAATATGTCTATTTTATTCAATTACAGTTTATTTTGCTATGCTTACTTTGAATCTTTTACACCCAATAGTTAAAAGGTAAATCATAACAGATAGCGACATCAAAATTAAGGTCTTAAATTTATATTTATATTTACCGTCCATCTAGTTAATACTAACTGAAATTATACTGAGGATAACTCTTAGCAATACAACAGTAATGTGGACGGTTAAAAAAAATTAGTATATATTTTAGCTAATTAAAACTTATATACTACTACTACGCAATCCTGGTACAGTTATTCCTTCTACTTGTTGGCGAAACTCTTCTACACCTGGATTAAAGTCTATTGGTAAAACTGCCACAACATTCTCGTGAGGACGAGGAATAATTACCCAAGATTCTAAGGTAGCACCATAAGCTTTATCTACTGCTGCAATTCCGGCATCCATAGCAGTTTTTACTTCCGAAACATCACCTCTAATTTGAACAGTAAACCTCGCACTACCAACCCTAATATAACCAACTAAAGTAACTCTACCAGCTTTGACCATTGCATCTGCAGCAGCTAAGATACCAGGAAAACCTTTAGTCTCCAGTGCTCCAACAGCTTGTTGCGCCATTATATTTCTCCTAAATTTCAGTTAAGAATTAAATTCTCTCAATTAATTGTAAAAATTTTAGATGTCTGCCATAAATCAACTATTATTAAGCCAAACTATAATATAATTTAGGACAAAATTCATCTAAACTGTTCGCTAACTTCTGTATATTCTAGTGGTAATACAGATTCTACATTCTCCGGGGGATTAGGAACAATATAATGACTGTCCACTATACCACCATAAACTTTTTCTGCTGCTTCAATACCAGCTTGGACTGAAGGACGAACTTCAGAGGTTGGTCCCCGAACTGCCACTAAAAAGTGGCCTCTTTCGGCTATACCATAGTAAACTAAGGTAACTCGTGCAGCTTTGACCATCGCATCTGCAGCAGCTAAGATTCCTGGAAAACCAATAGCTTCTATGACACCTACTGCTTCTGGCATCAAAACACTCCTCTATTCTTAAGAATCAGTTAGTATAATTGTAATCTCAATAGGTAATACTGTATAGCAATTCTTTTTAATATGTTTGAATATTTTGATGGTAGTTAGAAGTCAAAATTTCGCAGGATTTCAGTTAAAATTAATTATCATAATAATTACCATAACCTATTTAGGATTGCTACATATATAATAGGTTTATAAAAAAAGCAAAATTCTACCCTATTTATCCTCCGATTTAAGAATTTTTATCTATTTTTAATATGTTTGAATTGTTAACTTGAAAAAAAACCTCCAGAGGGTTTCTTCAAGCCTAGGTGATAGCCTTCTCACAAACCTCCGAAGACAAAAGCCTTTTAGTTTTTATATATCTACTGAGCGGCTTATGAACATCTTAATAAAAATGAATAAATTACCATAATTGCACCATTAACACACAGAAAATCAATCAGTTCAGCTTGAATATCTGGGTCATGCTAAAAATTTTTATCACCCTGATACAAAACGATAGATAGGTACACTTCAAAACCTTAGCTAATCAAATACCAAAATATACTAAATTTGAAAGTCGTCCTCGTGTTTGACAAAGGTTTTTATCTTTGGATCAAATGAAATTTGAAACTTTATGGTTTTCGATTGTTAGTGAATGGGTTGTCCACCAAAATCATGGCCAATTATAATTAAAAAAGACTCAGTTATCAGACAGGAAGAAGAAATGTAAACCTTTTCAAGTCAGCTTTTTCGTTTCTTGTATTATCCCTCCATATCTAATCATCACCTTTCCTCACTACATAGTCATCTAATTCCCCAACCGTCATACCCATTTCCTTAGCAATTTCATTAGACTTACCGCTTCATAACTTAAAAAATCACCAAAAAACTTTGTTGTGTAAAGATTATAACTATTGGTAGTAACTATTGGTAAGTAAAAAGAATTGAAATTATTGCTCTGTCTAGGTTGGAGTAATTTTTCCCTCTATTTAGTCAAAACTCTATTATACATCCCCATGAGTTGTTCTTCATTAAATCTTTGGAGATAGCTTCCCGTTTCTATGATAACCACTGAGGGTAGTCCGTAACTTATTTATTATCTAATATTGCTGCTTTTTAGGTATGAGAAATAAAAAATGGGCAATGAATAGGTAAGAGTTTCGGACTTTCTTTCTAGTTTTTGAATTTTGATAACCTCAACTCATTGCTATACTATACGAAATCCATCAAGTGTAAGAGAGTATTTGTAAAAGTTATAGCCGTTGCTATAGCTAACATATCTGGCGATGTGGCAAGTCTATTGTTATACCTGGATTTGCTCTTAATACCGCTGAGTATAGTCTAGGGATAAAAAACCGCTGTCAAACAGCAAAGCCACCTCCAAAAAAATGGAAGTGACTGACATAATAATACACACTATTTACACAAATAAACAGGATGGGAACAATTCTCAAATTGTCCCCAATCTCAAAAAACTTAGTAATCGAAATCGCCACCGCCCATACCAGCGCCAGCAGGTGCGTTTTCCTTAGGCTCAGGTTTGTCAACAACAATACACTCAGTTGTTAACACCATACCAGCAATAGAAGCAGCGTTTTGTAGAGCCGAACGAGTTACCTTCGCTGGGTCAACAATACCAGCTTCAAACATATCAACAAACTCATTGTTTGCTGCATTAAAACCAGTATTGAAATCCTTCTCTTTCACCCGTTCGCCAATTACAGCACCATTTTGCCCAGCATTTTCAGCAATGCGCTTCAGTGGAGCTAATAAAGCACGACTAACAATTAAAGAACCAGTTAACTCTTCAGATTGTAGATTTTCATTTGCCCAAGTTTCCAACTCAGGAGCTAAGTGCGCTAGAGTTGTACCACCACCAGGAACGATACCTTCTTCTACAGCAGCTTTAGTTGCGTTGATAGCATCTTCCAAGCGTAACTTGCGATCTTTCATTTCTGTTTCAGTAGCAGCACCAACTTTAACAACCGCTACACCACCAGCTAATTTAGCTAAACGCTCTTGTAATTTCTCTTTGTCGTAGGAAGAGTCAGTTTCATCCATTTGACGACGAATTTGTTCGCAACGTGCTTTAACTTCTTTTTCGTTACCTTCAGCAACGATAGTAGTATTATCTTTAGTGATCGTAATGCGACGTGCTTTACCAAGCATATCTAACTTGGCATTTTCTAGTTTCAAGCCAGCATCTTCAGTGATAACTTGACCGCCAGTTAATACCGCGATATCTTCTAACATAGCTTTACGACGATCCCCAAAACCAGGAGCTTTAACTGCAGCAACATTCACTACACCCCGTAAACGGTTAACAACTAGGGTTGCCAAAGCTTCTTTCTCAATATCTTCAGCCAATATTAATAATGGTTTGCCAGAACGAGCAACTTGTTCTAATACTGGTACTAAGTCTTGTACTAAAGCAATTTTCTTATCAGTTATCAGAATCTGAGGTTCTTCAAGAGAAGCTTCCATCCGTTCCATGTCTGTTGCGAAGTAGGGAGAGATGTAACCCTTGTCAAAGCGCATACCTTCAGTAATTTCCAACTCAGTCTGCATTGACTTTCCTTCTTCAAGAGAAATCACACCTTCTTTACCCACTTTATCCATGGCTTCGGCAATCATTTTACCTACTTCTTCATCATTACCAGCAGAAATAGCACCAACTTGAGCTATCGCCTTGGAATCTTCAATTTGACGAGCATGTTCAGCAATTTTTTCTACTAGAAAACCAGCAGCTTTGTCAATACCACGCTTGAGAGCAATAGGGTTTGCGCCAGCAGCCACGTTCCGTAGACCTTCTTTTACCATTGCATGAGCAAGTACAGTTGCAGTGGTTGTACCATCACCTGCTGCATCGTTAGTTTTGGAAGCTGCTTGACGAATTAGGGAAACACCAGTATTTTCTACATGGTCTTCCAATTCAATTTCTTTAGCAATTGTTACACCATCATTAACAATTTGGGGTGCGCCAAATTTTTTCTCAAGAACAACGTTTCGACCTTTAGGACCGAGTGTTACTGCTACAGACTCCGCAAGAATATCCATACCTTTTTCTAAGGCGCGACGAGCATTTTCGTTGTAGATAATACGTTTAGCCATAGTTGTGATTTCTGTTGATTAGTAATTGTGGATACTTATTTTTTGTATTTTGATAGTTAGTTGTTTTAGCAGTTTAGCAAACATCAAGTATGAAGAAAAAGTTTGCCCATGCTGGAGAATAACTTCAGAATTATTAGTTAACAATTGCAAGAATATCTTTTTCTGCTAGTAGGACGTATTCATCGCCACCGAGCTTGATATCGGTACCAGCATATTTGGAGTAGAGAACTTTGTCTCCTACTTTGACTTCCATTTCTGCGCGGGTACCATCATCGTTCCGTTTACCAGGACCTGCTGAGACAACTTCTCCTACTTGGGGTTTCTCTTTTGCAGAATCAGGTAGAAGAATGCCACCTGCTGTTTTTTCTTCAGATTCGCTAACCTTGACGAATACACGTTCGCCCAACGGCTTAACAGTGGAAACACTCAGTGTTACAGCTGCCATTACATTACCTCCAAATATATTTTGTTATTGTTGAGAGCCTTAAGGGTGAAACAAATTTCTCAGTTTCATGTTCTTTTTTAGCACTCTTACTATCTGAGTGCTAATTTAGCCGAATTACTATGGCAATGGCAACTAACTAAGCTGTACGGGTTCCCGAACTGAGGATTTGGGTATTTACCAAAAGTTATAATATAATAGTCAAAAGTCTAAAGTATAAGCTAAGGTCATAACTTAAAAATCAGAAGTTAAATTCACAGCACGTATTAAATCTGAGAGTAGTAAGAATGTCTTAAGCTGCCTGGCAGTTAGTATTAAGGACATTGATAAATTCTGTTTGCTCCACATTTTGGCACTGAAAACTCATTGAAAAGACAAGAGATAGGAGGCGCTTTAGCTGAAGTTGACCTTTAGGACTTCCTGAAAAGGAACCATTGAAATAGACTGGCTGCCTGCTTCCTAAGATTGTCACAAGGCTACTTCCTTCAGTGTCAGGATCAATTCCTCCTGCCTGCTACTTAACCTGAGTATTGCCTTTACTTTTTCAGAAATTACTTTGACAGCACTTCCTTCTACTATAAGGCAAAGATTTACTGAGCAAGATGTTAGCACTACAAGAGCTTTACTATTCAAACCTTATAGTTATAATGTCTGATCCCATGCCGTAATACTAAATCTGGAAGCTTTATTAAAAGAGCAAGGCAGAAAGCAGAAGGGTTGGAAGGATTTGGAAAAACTAGCTTTTCGCTCACTGGGTTTGGTATACTTATTAAGTCTTAACTTTTAACTTTTGACTTAACAACGGTGGAGCAAAAATTAATCTCAGAAGACTATAAACTAAAATTATGGGAGTCAAACTTTTGATCTTCTAGAAATGTAAGTCATTTGACATTCTCCATTAGACATTTAACTCACTAGGGACTATTGTAGTAGAACCAGATTCAAAGCGTCTTGAAAGTTGATGAGAGTTAATATATTTAACACAGGAGAAAAAGCTCATGGGACTGACGTTCAGCTAGCCATATCCCAAGGATATTTTCAACAGTCGAATATTGACTCAGATATTTGTCAAGAGTCCCTAGATATTTGTGTCCAATTTCTCAGACTAGGTAAAATTCAGAGACATATTTTTATTGGTGCTTACCAAACTAAACCAAAATTTTGCTTAAAAAAAGTTGTTTTAGAAGCATGAAATTATCTCAAAAAACTTGTGAAAAAATTAAACCTTAATGACCCTGGCCTTAACAGCTAAGGTTATATATTTCACGCTAAAGCTAACTGTTTACGAGTTTGTTTCATGGTGCAACTATGGTTATTTTTCCTAAAGAAGTATCCTACTATTCTGCAACTAACCCTATAATTGAAAGAATTATTCAAAAATCTATCATCGGCTCTCAAGTTGTAGATAAATATTTTTTTATAACTCATCCTTTGCCAAAAGAAAATGTAGAATTTGGAGATATGTAAGAGGAATATTAGGTAATAACTGAAGACATAATTACTTGTTAATTTTTTTTTATTATAACTTGAGGGATATGAAGAACAATAGGCTTATTCCAGCGGAAAGATTTAGTTACTAAACACTTTCTTGATACTTAATTAATTTTGCCAACAGTTTTTTATACTCTTGTCAAAATAGATAGTGACTTAGTAAATTATTAAAATTTATAGAAAAAATATGTCTAAATATTTACATTGCAGGGTTACTTTTTAGTTAATAAAAACTATATTTATATATAATATTTATGATACTATTAGTAGGGAATATAGTTGAATTATCATATTTTATTTATTATTAAAAGTAGTAGGAGCTATTTTCCACAACTATAAAACTATTATCTAGCTATATCTACCTAAATTATAGAACTATTGATTGAATATAAAATCTATAATCTATAATAAATAGGGGATAAACCTCCTTTCAGCATTAGATACTGTCCAACCCTTCTAGGTAAAAATATATATTATTAATTTCAAGGAAAGATGTAAACCTGTCCTACTTCCAACTGTATCTTATGAAATAAGTGGGCTCACCCCTCTGTAAAGTTAATATTTTTAGGAATCAAAAAAGTGAGTTCTTCAATTATGAAGGAAACAAACGCTATAAATACAAAACATTTAATGTTAGTTGACGATGACCCTAATTTAATCTTATTAGTGAAAGATTATTTAGAATTTCGCGGATATCAGGTAATAACAGCAGAAAATGGCCGAGAAGCTCTAGAACTTTTAGAAGAACAAATTCCTGACCTGATTATATGTGATGTGATGATGCCACAAATGAATGGCTACAACCTAGTGCAGCATATCAGAGAAAATTTAGCTACAGAATGGGTTCCAGTTCTATTTTTATCTGCAAAGGGTCAAATTCAGGATCGAGTTAAGGGTCTTAATACTGGAGCTGACGTCTACATTGTCAAGCCATTTGAACCTGAAGAACTTGTGGCTCAAGTAGAATCTTCTCTTAAACAAGCTTCTCGCCTAATTAAACATCACAATTCCAGTTTTAGCGATAGGCCAACAATTAAGGTACGCCGAAACGTAGAGTTGACTCCCAGAGAGTTAAAAGTAGTCAAATTAGTAGCCCAGGGAATGGCTAATCGTGACATTGCAGAAATTATGGAAGTTAGTCAAAGAACGATCGAAAGTCATGTGAGCAATATGCTTGGTAAAACTGGTCTACATAATCGGACCGAGTTAGCTCGTTGGGCAATTGAAAGTAAGAAGGCTTAAGTTTTGATATAAGTTTCCAAGAATCTATCAGGATTTAAGTTTTTATCTATCTAATTTCTGAATTATAGGGCTGTAATTTTCTACTGCCCACAATTTTCTATATTTAGAATTCTGCATACACAGCTTTTAAGTTGTCGTGCAAAATTAATTACATATTTTATTTATACAAGCCGAATTATTTGCCTTCTACAAAGCATAGATAATTAAAATAGGTAAATAATCTGGCTAAGGTACTTATTATGTGAATTATTTTGGATTTAGCTAAATTTAGCCATTAGGTTAATCAAGTATTAACTTATTATCTTATTATCTTAATAAAAAAATAAAGGTATTGTATTGAAATATAGGAGGAGAACTAAAAATTTTTCCGTATAAAAATAATATTCTTTTATAAAAAAAAGCCTAAAATATAGAATAACTGATTGCTAGCTTAATTAAAATTATAGGTACAGAAAAATATTATTTTATCCCTTGATAAATATTAGGGTAATTTTTAGTAGTATGAATATGAAATATACTAGAAAAAAAGTAAGTTTTGATCAGCTAAATATTGCATAAATGATAAAAATATTGATACATTGATAGGTTGAGTCTAAATTATCTAAAATAAATATTAAATTAAGTTTCTATGAAAATTTCCATGAACCGTCTTTCTATATTTGTTGACGGGAACAATATGTTCTATGCTCAACAAAAAAATGGTTGGTTTTTTGACCCAAGAAGAGTATTAGAATACTTCAATAAACCAGAAGTAAAATTAATAAATGCCTTTTGGTATACAGGATTAAAAGACCCACAAGATCAAAGAGGATTCCGAGATGCTTTAATTAGTTTGGGTTATACAGTACGGACTAAAATTTTGAAAGAATATTATGATGATGTTTCAGGTCGCTATTCTCAAAAAGCTAACTTAGATATTGAAATTGTTGTAGATATGTTTAATACAGTAGACCAATATGATGAAGTAGTCTTGTTTAGTGGAGATGGAGATTTTGAAAGAGCTATTGAGCTATTGCGCTCTAAAAATACTCATATTACAGTTGTATCAACTGAAGGAATGATTGCTAGAGAATTACGAAATGCTACAGACCAATATGTGGACTTAAATGATATTCGTTACCAAATAGAAAAAGCAGAATATTAATGAGTAAGGTAAAAGGAAAAAGCCGGAAGGAAAAAGGACATAAACTAAATTTATTTGCAGACTTTAGATGGTTTTTTAGAATACTATAAAAAAATTATACTAATTGATTTTTAATTTAAGTATATTAACTACTCTTTAAGAAAAATTTAAGGTAAGTATTTAGCAAAAAGTTGAGTTTAAAGACCCATCCATAATCGGGGTAATTTTTAGTAGATTTTGTTTTAATAAATATGTGATCCTATGATCCTAAATATTAGTTAAAAATTCAAATTATGACTCGATAGATTTAAGTATCGTATCTATCCAGGTGCAAAAAGACCGATAGCCTAAAAATAAACATGGTTGTGTCCGTGTTGTCTGGAATTATAATTTAGCTTCATTTCTACTAAAAATTACAAATTAGGAGAGAAAAAGTCTGTTAACTTACTCGCTACAAAAAACAGTTTATTACTTAAGCTAAAAAGACTAAATATAGAGAATAGTTATCATCCTAAATCTATTTCATAAAACTTAGTTATAAATTCAACAAAATCAAACCAATCGTAATTAGTCAAATTTTTTATATCTTCTTTCAGATTGATCAGAGTATGACATCTTTTTACTAAAAATTATTCTATTTCCTCTATAGTTTCAAGGCTTTGCTTTGATTAACCAGAGGTTCATCTATTAATTTCCATAATATTTATGCTGGTTGTAATTCAGATTAATAAGCCTGAATAAAATATACTATCATTCCTTCTAGTATATTAACTTTTTTGTTACGGTGCCAACCTGCATTATCTTGGATTAAAATTACTTTGTTTTCAGAAATTATTAGAGATCGAGCCAAAATTTTATAGGCTAAATTTAGCCATTCAGTATTAACTTGTTGAAATTAAATAGCTAATATATTTTTTCTGTTTTCGGTCTAACAAAACCATATAGATATTCAGCACCTGGGTATTCTTTTTTGATTTTTTGAGCTTTTTTCATAAATTTAAACAACATTTGTAAAAGTAATTTATTAAGCTTTAAAACCAAAATGTCAAGGTATATTTAGTTTGACTTTAGGAAATTAGTATTAGATGAAAACACTGACGTATTTACTACTCATAAAGGGAGTTTTGTCTTGGTTTAGGATTGAAATCTGCTAAATTCCTCCAGCCTGGTCTGGGAGGATGTCAACTAGCTTGTATTCAGCTTTTAGTAACATTTTGGAATTTCATCTGGTATGGTGATCAACTTTTGAGCAGTGAGAATATCTCTACACTCAAGAGGTTGAAACGTTAATATTTCTATCTCACATAGACCGAATTGATTCTCAAAACGCTAAAACCAGAAAAATTAAGCATTACGAAGATACGTTGTGGCATTTTTTGAAAGAAGCATCAACACAATGCCAAAAGTCCTTAAACTCATCATATCTCTGAAGCTTCCAATTTTTTAAGAGGAAGCACCACTGCACTAATTTTTTCTGCCAGTAATTTATTTTCGGAATTCTTTGGTTTCATTACTAATATGATTTCTTTGACAATTTTGAGATTAATATTTTGGTTTTTTGTTGTGAATAGTACCATTTTTGACCATAATATTACTATTAAACATAGTATAGATTAGTTGGTGATTTGACATTTGAGTTATAGAGATTTTTTTGACAATTACTATGATGAGATAATAGTATATTTAAGTCCGAATACCTGGGGTTAATTCCTGATAATTTGATAGCTGATTATATGTAGCGATCGCCAATAATTGAATCTTCAAATTTTTAATAATGTCAAGAACTAATCAATTATATTAACTTATCACTACATATATCAGAACTACCAAGTTTTTTTTCCAAAATTATTCCCAAATTTTTCAGATCATCGCCACCATTCTGCTGTCTGAGTTTCTCTTCCCACAGTTGAGCTATTTCTCCTGGATAATGTGACCACTATATTTCACAAACTCTCCGAATTGTTCTAAGTCTTTGATTTTCCGGTGACATCCTTTCTAAAATCTTGTCAAAGCTTTGTATTCTCCTGTTGCTTTTCTGCCTTTTATCCATGCACTACCAGTATTTCTACTGATACCGAAATTCCGGATAACTTCCCTCTAGCTTTGGCCATTGTCAACAAATTCCATCGCTTTTTGTCGCCAATAATGGCTATAGGTTGCTGGCATCGGGTATCTGGTTATCTACTCTGTTCTTGTCTCTCTTATTCCACCTTAACCTGCTAATATCTTGCCTCGTAATGCTACATCAGTTTATATTCAAATTTAACAAGAGTTATGCCAGAATATTCATCAAGGAATTGATTAAATATCAGAGAAGTGACAGACTGAAGATAAGCAAGTGGAAATATTTTGTTGTTAAACCTCATACTTTGCTTCAAGCGATCGCTCTGTTCAAAAGTGAAGACTTGCTGAGAATATATCATGAACGTTAAACTTTTGTTGCAGATTAACCAATTAAACATGTTATTGGTAAAAGGGTATGTTAAAATCAGGCTTTTATTCCTCTATCTCTACTATGTTATAAGTCACCCAAAAAGATATCCGCAAATGGTTTTCCCATCGTTATTATTATACCAGTAAACTGTGAAACTGTGGAAATTACTATATCTTTACATTATGGTTTATAAGTTTTGATTTTTTGTGATCAGGACTTAGGCAAACTCATAGATAATACGCTATCTGTAGGTAGTAAATTGTCTGTATCCCCTACTTGATATGGCAGTCAGTGCGTAAGTCCTGATCATATTATATTACATATTTTTCCTCAACATTTTTACTTATTTCAAATATTTTATTCCTCCGAACTATTCTGATCATTTTCACCGATACCTAACTTTTTCCTAGACTTTTTTAACTTTTTCCAAAGCTTCTTCAGTTGGCAGTAAGCTTCTTGTTGAGAAATTTTCCCACCTGTTTCTAAGCCACAGATAAAACTAACTTCCTGAGAAAATTCTTGTAAGTTAGCATTAAATACTAAATTTTCCGGACTAAAATTACCATAATAGCGACTGCGAGGGTATAGAAAATCATCGTTAATTGACATTTTTTTTGCTTCTATAAATATCTGGGTTTGGAATCGTCTTAAAAATGGACTAATTATTATATAAATAATAATATAATAACAATTATATAATAACAATTTCATCAACTACATAACTTAGGTAAAGTCAATTTTAGAGCATTTTCTAAGTTACTTAGATACAGTTATTTTTCTTCTTTTTTATTGTCTGTTTACCAAATTTAGCACCTACACATAATTATTTATATATTTACAAAACACGATGTTTATACAGTAATAAATTTAGCTTCACTCAATGTGTAATTTATTTTGTTTACCTGCTACTAATCTTTACAGAAATTACATATAAAGCCTTAAGGACACTCCATATAAAATCCCTGCTAAAACAAACAGATAGAACATCTGACTCAGAAGATTGCCATACCTGAAATCATTACCAAAAATAGTGGTATTCCCTCAATCCTCAACTAATTAAGCTGTTTAAATTTATAATTATAGCATTCTTATATAAATTGTCTGATTTAAATTATTGAAAATATTGTTGTATTAATATCAGTGGATAAAATCGTACAAATATCCAAATTATCTGCTCATTTTTCCTAACCAACTTAATCTGAAAGTCTTCGAAAACATATAAGTACCTACACAAAATTATTTACACAAGGATTAGATTTTAGCTTTTTAAGTCTGTAATTTATTTTATTTACCCACTTACAAAGATTTTTCACCTTAAAAAAATTAAGTTTACCTATATTTTGCTTCCCTTTAGTAAAGATTATGGTACATACACTACTTTTATCTCTATCAAAATTAGTTTTGGTTTTATAGAAATTTATCATTATATTAGAAAAAGTATCTATCATATGTAGTCAAATCAGATTTGCTAAACAATTATACTTTTTCATGATACCTCATTTATCTTCAAAATCATTTAGCATACATGTTACACTATAAAATGTAGTATAAAAAGACGAGAAAACTTGAGTAAGTACTTAAATTTATAGTAAGTAGTAGGAGGTGATATCGCTACCCCTAGGCTCCAACAACCCAAACCAATACATCAATGACCTATTCCCTACCCTAAATTTTTATTGAGGGACGTAGACGAAAAAGTTTTTGGGTTCAGCTTTTTAACTTACTTGTAACTCCCTTAACTCCTCCTACACAGCTTTGAGAATGAGATCAGTTACTCTAAATCGCCAATAAACATCTGCAAAAATAGCCAAAGTCTCTCTATCACTTGACTTGCTGGTCAAGCCACTCAATCATTGATGATTTTCACGTTGTACCTGTTCTTGTATCAAGTTTCTCAACTGAGTAGATAGTATCTTTGACAACTTAGAGGAAAAAAATTCAATAATTCTCAGGGCCAATAAGTTAGATTAGAGATACTCCTAACTCCACAATTAATCAATAATTAATCAATCAATAAATCAACTGAAAACACTGAAATGTCTAATCATTTTGTAGGTTTATTAGTAGAAAAGCCTAGTTAATTTTTTACAGTAGATTTAGTTCAGTTTAAAGTTTGACGTACTTGAGGTTGGCCTGAAGTATAAATTAATAAACATAAGCTCATAATTAGTCCTAAAGCTTCTACTTTATGAAGGGATTTAAGAAATATGCTATCAGTTAATTCTAGGGGGGTAAAAAAACTAAAATCTTTTTCAACAGATTGTTTTCCCTTGTATTTAAATAGCATTTCTTCTGTAGTCAATTCCATCTTATCCTATCAAGGATATTGGCAACGCCAATATAAATCGACTTGCTCGTTTTTTCATCGTCGTCACCTCCAAATAGGGCTTTAAGTCATCTCATTGTGGTTTATGACAACGAGAGTAGCTACTAGCCAAATTCACGTTTTCATTTTTTGCCTCCTACTTTTCTCATCCTTCTGAGGTTTTCATCTCTGGGATAACGTTAGCATTTACATGCCTAGTTGACATAATGACTGTATTTTTCCTGGGTAGAAAAGTCAGGAAATCATTAAATTTCCTGACCTACTAAAGATCCAACTACTTTCCCATATTCCGCTTCATTCTTTCAATTTCTTCGTTTGTTTCCATGCTTTTAAACTGTTCCTCTAAGTCGTCGAATAAATTATCAAAATTATAGGAGCTGTTTTGATTCCAGCCATCAGTTTCCCAACGTTTTTCATTCCTAGCAGTATAACTACTAGTCTCAGCTTGAGTAGCTTTTGCTCGTACCTCCTTACGACGTTGTTTAATCTGATGATATAGTTCTGTCGCCTGCTGAATACGCTGCTTGTATCCTTGCATCTGTCCCCACTGTTGATTACCTTGTCGTAAAAAAGATGCTTCTCTTTCCTGAGCCGCTTGAACTAAATCTATTCTATTAGCTGTTTGTGCCTTTTCAATTCGGTTATGCCAAAGCTTAACTTCTTGAGCCGTTGAGAGAATATCTTGTTCTAATTTTTTTTCTTGGCGCTGGAGTTGTACAATGAGACGCAGGGTGTCTTCTTCCTGTTGGCGAAGTTGCTCTTCAAGTGCCTGTAGTTCTAAATGGGGGTTATTCTGCAGGAACTCTTCAAGTCTGTTTTCGAGAAATTGGCTGAAATCGTCAAATAAACCCATAAGTTATTCCAGTTATCAGTTATCACCATTAAACCTTATCAGTTATTAGCACTGACTGCCCTTAGTTAGAGCCTTCAAAGATGTATGGCTAATATTATTTTTTCTTAATTCTAAGGGCAAGGTTTGATATCAAATCTGCGAATTAATTTGAGTATTATAAGAAACGGAGTTTATGGGATACATCTGTAAGTATAGTAGGGCATCTAATGTTTTCCCCGAAATCATATACTTTATGGTTATGCCCAATTGATAAATTTTTCTTATAAATAGTTAGAGTATTTCTTATAATTTAAGAGTCAGGAATCAAGAGTCATAATAAAATAGACATTTCAAATTAAAGTATTTTAATAGTGCTTATTATTCGAAAACATTCTTTTTTAATGTATGGTATTAAGACTGAGACAGAAACCAGGTTGATCAACAAAATTTCCCAGATGCACTTAATTGTATGTACGAAAAACAATAATCAGGGGTATAAACCCGGTTTCTTGTTTGGCTGTGTCAATAACTAAAATTGTTGGCCTACAAAAACAGAACGAACTTCACCATTACGACGAACCACAGCTTCCTGGTTTACTACCTTCACAAGAGTCCAACCACTACTGCCAATATTTTCTCCCACATATATCCGACGCGCTACACCATCAATTTCAAATAGGGCAGCGGAACGTTCCCCTAATTCTAATATCCCTACTAAAAGATTAATAGGGGTTTGAATTTGACTGGGTAATACTGCTTCTGTTACAGGTATTTTTGCTGGCATAGGTGGAGGCAATGATACTGGCTGTGTTGGCTTTTCTATTTCTGATTTAGCTTCTACTTTTGTTTCTAGTTCTGGTTCTGAGCTTTTTTCTGGTTTAGCTTGTGCCGTTGTTTTGGCTGGAGGTTTCGGTTTTGTTTTTGTTTCAACTTTCGCCGAACTAGAGCTATTAATCTTAGCTTTAGTTTCTGGTTTGACTTCTGCTTTGGCAGTTACTTGCGCTTCCGGTTTTTCTTGAACTTTTTC
Source organism: Trichodesmium erythraeum IMS101 (assembly GCF_000014265.1). NCBI lineage: Bacteria > Bacillati > Cyanobacteriota > Cyanophyceae > Oscillatoriales > Microcoleaceae > Trichodesmium > Trichodesmium erythraeum. The sequence goes on along the minus strand of NC_008312.1, from coordinate 6,659,160 downwards.
AGCAGCTTCTGCGGAAGCTTTAGATGCAGATGCTGCTGATAGCTTTGGGGAAGCTACCTCAGATTGGGTTGTCACTGCTACCGCTGTAGGCATAGGTGGAATTACTACTACTTTAGTTTCAGGAACCCTTAGAGGTTCTTTTGCTAGTTGTGCCTCCATCAAGTCCACCAGTCGATAGAGGGGTAGGAGTAAGCTAGTATTTATGGGTGGGTTAGCTGGTACTGGTATTGTTGGTAAGTTACTACTAGATGGAGCAGGTGGTACACCTAGATTTTTTTGTTGTTTCTGAGTTGCCTCTTGTTGCTCAATCATATTTAGCGATCGCTCAATATAATCTGCAAATTTAGCATCTGCTGCTGCCTTAGGATTTAATGTTTCTAATGATGAATCTGGCTTTTCTACATAGCCTAAATAGCCTAAAATTTTATCAAATCCTCCTCTAGTTGCTAACCACAAAGACAGAGTTACTAATATAGATGTAAAAGCCGCCCCTAAAAGCAATTTATCTAATGATTGATTTTCTTTTTTTACTACTTGTGTCTTAGCTAATTTGATATGTTTCTCTTTCTCAGCATCTTGAGATTCAGTCTTCTTGTCAGGCAAAACTATTTGAGGTATTTTAATTGGCGTCAAAGAAACAATTTCTGGTCGAGTTACTTCCTTTGGTAAGCGACTACCACCATCTAATACTCGGTCAATATCATTGAACAAGTCTTCCATCAAATTTTCAGCAAGACTATCTACACTCTTATGGTCTTTCAGCCTATTGTTTGGTAAATTTTCTGTGTTTTTTTTATTCGTTGTCATCTAAAATCCTCCAAGATTTAGGTTTAGTGAGGTATAGCTGAAATAGAAGGCGCTAAGTCAGAAGTCAGTAGGGGGTTGAATGGCCATTTGTAGTACATTCCCACCACGGACTAAATTTGAGAGGCGCAAGAATATCCGACCTAGTAATTGTTACTCCTATAATACTGCTCTACAATACCATTTCTCAAAAACTTTTCTACATTTATCATCCCAGTGGACCTCCCTCCAAAAGTTCTCCCTACCACCGAGAGAATGAGGGTGGGGGTAGGGAAGTTGCATAAGGCCGTTCATACAACATAAAAAAATTAATATTAACTTGACTTAAATTAAAGCACGCAAAAAAGTTATTTACCTTGTGTTAATCACCTAAATTTCTGAAGTGCCACCTATAGTATAGCATTAGGAATCATAAATTCATATAAAAAATGATACAAAATAGCTCCCCTTCCTGCTGACCATGATACCCTCAGCAGTTGCTTATCTACAGGCTGACTTCTGATTGATTTCATTGAGATTGAGTACAGTTAAATTTAATTGTTTGATCATTTCTTATACTGTGACTCTTTTATTAGGCCAATGTTTCCCCTAGTGATACTTATACCAGTTTCTTACTTCAGCTATACCTCCCTATGTTCTTAACTTCAGCATTTGTACTGTCAATGCTAAACTTTCCTCATACAAAACATCCTGTCCCCAACGTTGTAACTGTTGTGCCATCAAAGCTTCTGCTTTCTGATCGCTTAATGCTGTCACCTGCTCAGTCAAACAAGACTGCGCCTTACCCCCAGACTCTAACCGCATACAACCAGTAGTTTCAGAACACAAAATTGTGCAACAATTAACATCAGCATCTTGATTACTCGAACCTAAACGTAAACCCACCAAATCTCCTGGAACCTCACCAAAGTCAGCAGTAGGAATAGCTCCTAACTCAGCCAAGATTTCTTGATCCTTATTCCCACTAAACTTGATATGGGTAATATCATAATCACCACCTAATTCTTTATAAAATACTGGTTCCCAATTCAGACGACTAGCAAACCAACCTAAAAACATTAGTGCTTGAGCAGCATTTCCTTTTTCATAGTCAATTGTCACAGTATCAACTTCCCATAAAGCTGCCCGGCGTTGGGGAGGATCAAAACTAGCAGCAATTAATTCTTGCCAAGCTGATAGACGATGCCAATTGAGATCAGCAATATAAGTTTTCTTTTCTATCAACTCCTGCATCTTTAAAAATTCTGACTCGGGATCGGAAAAGTAACAAGAGTCCATAATCATGCAATTGCTCGTCTCACACAAAGTACGAAATAATTTTTGCTCTGTGTTAGGGGTCGCTTTCCACCAGACAAACTTTGGTAGTTCGGGAACCATTAATGATTTTATTGTTTCATCTACCCTTTGCATTGCTGACTTTGTTCCTCGGAGGGTGACATACTCACTACAAACTAGATTTGAGTTACTTTGCTTCTGAATTGGGCAATAGGCAGATACTTGAGCTGTAACCCCTGTATCTTCTTCCCCCATAGTTGGACATAGGGTCATAACACGACTAGGGTTTTGAGCAGCGATCACATTTGACATACTAAACCCCCTCAGATTCACATTTGTGATTTTTTGAGAGTCTTCTGGTTTTTTGGCAAATTCTTCCCGCAATTTAGCTAGGGTTTTAGGATCTACTCTACCTGTAATTGTCAGTTTATAGGCTTTTTGTGCCTCTTTAACTGCATTTCTAGTTTCTGGCCCATGAATACCATCAATTGGACCATTATAGAATCCTAGTCCTCCTAGCAATTGTTGGAATTCTTCCGGTTCATAAACTACTATACTAAAGGTGGCAGCTTTAGTAGCAATGGAAGTTACTTTACCTTGATTTTGACTAAGCCAGATTTTACTTAGTTCTTCTTCTATTTCTCCTAGGGAAATATCTTTTGGTCGTTGTAAGGCTACAGTTGTTGTAATCATCTTGATTTTTTGTCCTTAATGTGAGTTTTTTAAATTGGGATCATGAATAATTTAATAAGACTAATTATTGAAGTTAAATAATTGGACTATATTATACACAATAATATATTTTTTTTTCATATGCTATAACTATAAGTTAATTACCAAAGTATTTAATAATTGTAAGCGATCGCGCTTTGTTGAAATAACTTAGTTTGAATCAGCTTACTGCAAGTCCCCAGCGACTTGAACGGAGTGGAAAGAAGCAATAATTAAGAGTGGAAGTTTATTGCTTGGGTTTCATGGCAATGACAACTTTTCATCGGATTTTATATGAGATAAAGGGTTGACTCATTTATCTCTCAAATAGATACATTTTATATAACCTCAACTGTTATCTCTCCTGGGCTCAAACTTTCTTCCTTAAGCAAAAGCAGCAGCATCTTAGCCACGAGCCAATATATCTTCAGTGCTAAGGTTCGTAGCTTACTCCTTGTGAATTTTTTTGTGGAATTAAGTATTCAAAACCCAACTCCTGAGCAAGATAAATTAACTAACCACCGGTAACTTTTAGGCTTTTCAAATTTGATAGTCATACCCTTTTTAGGAAAGTTCACATCAGTTAAGTCAATGGCAAAAGCAGTATGATGTTTATTGTTGCACCGTGGAGAGAATGATATTCTATAATTTTATTGAGAGATAAATTTTCCTTATTATAAAAACCATAAATTCCCCAACAATAGTCAAAAGTTTTAAGAGGGAAAATTTATGTTTGAAAGCCCTTCAAAGTTATACTAATTTCTATGCATTAATGCTACGCTTAGAGAATACTTTAGTCATTAATTAATTCATACAAAAGAATAACTTTCTTGCTAATTTTAGCTCAGTTAATGTTAATTATTCTTATGTTGTAGAGATGCTCTCATACAACTTTCCTACCCCTCCACTGTCGGGATTAAGGGTAGGTTACTGACTTAAAGTGCCAATTTTAAAACTTTTTCATCAATAATATAATACCAAATCCGGTTATGAAAGGCTAGTTCCTCCAAATCCTTCTAAATTTTCAGCATAATTGCCTCCAGTTTCCTGCCTTACTATTTTAATCAATCTCCCTTGTCAATCGGATTTGGTATAACCTATTATTCAGTACCCCAAAGCAAGATACATTTTGTAAACTATTATTTAATTCTACTAGAATTAAAACTTAGATATTATTGATCATAATTTATAAGTCTATCATCCTTAAATATTTATCAGAGTTACTGACAACTTATAAGTAGAAGTAAAACTTCAGTTCAAAGGTTGATAAATCACACAGTTATCACCATAATTTTTCACAAAACCACGGCTCTGCATTACCTGTTCAAATAATTCCGTAGATAAACTATTTTCCACAGATGAAACACCAGGTTTATTCAACTTTCCAGATAAAATTAATTCAGCAATACTACCAGCACCAATACCCGTAACAGTTGCAGTATCTTTATGCATAATTGACGAGGAAAAATCAGCTTTTTTCCCTGACTTTTTCCCAATAACTTTTGCTTGAATTACTACACCAGTACCACTATATTTATCAGTAAATTCAGTCATTTTATAACTTACTTGAGACAAAAACTCTATTACCCCTAAATTATTTAACCAACTAACAGGAAATAAATGAGCAGTCATCCAAGTCAGATGATTATAAAAGTCAGGAAAAGAACCAAACTTTGTAGTTACAGTATTCACAGGAAAAGAAGTAGCTAGAGTCAAAGATTCTGGCATATCAAACCAATAAACTCCAATTTTACCATAGGGAGCTGGAAAGTCAATAACTTGGCGATCGCTATAAGGTTTAACAGATTGCCATTTACCATTTATCCAGGCATCAAAATGACTTTGTAAACCTAAAAAAGTTGTCCGCATAACTGTTACTCCTGCTCCACCGGAACCACCTACAACATAACTTAAATGTATCTCCTCTGGCTCATCAAGTTTTTCTATAGATTCACGGGATAAACTATTAGAAATTCCTGGAAAAATTCCTGTATTAATAATTGCTGTAACTCCAGCTTTTTTGGCAGCTTCAGAATATTCTAAAGCTTTACAAGTAAAACCTCTATAGTCACTAATATCGATATAATTAATGCCAGCTTTGATGCAATTTTTTAAAACATTAGCATCTCTATAATGAAACGGACCAGCACAGTTAATCACTAAATTTTTAGAGGACTTATTGTAAGAATTAATAATATTTTTTACCCTTTCTTTGTCTGCTAAATCTAGAGCTAAATATTTAACTCCAGAAATTGGAATTTCTTGGATATTTGCTTCTGGTTTACGTCCGGTAATAGTAATTTCTGAGTTGGTATAAGTTGCTAAATCTCGAGCAACACTACTCCCAATTCTGCCGTATCCACCTATGATTAAAACTTGGTTAGTCATTTTATTTATCAGTTATCGGTTATCAGTATCTCCGACCATACAAGGCAAGATATCATACTAAATCTGATTATTATAGACTGATTACAGGGTGAGATAATACTATTCTCAGTAACTTTTTAACTTAGGCTTTATAAGAATTAGCATTAACTTAGTTTTTCGTGCCAAAAATTTCTTCCTTTTGTATTAATTATTTAATAACTGAAGTAAAAAAAAGTTATAATTAATGTATTTAAATTAGTCTGATATACAGAATATATAATCAGCTTTTATTCCATCAGATTTGTTATCATATTTCATTTTTTACTCATAATTAATATGAGATTATAGGCAACATCAAGATGTACATTTTTACAAGATATTTCTGCCATATAAAATACAAAGTAAATAGTGAAAATTATGTATTCCGGGCATCTTGCCTGAGTGGGTGGACCTTATAACAAAGGAAAGCGCTGTATATTAAAATTAATCAGGTGGGTGGAACTTGATTTATTTGTATTAACAATAAACTTTGTTTTCTTTCCCAACCTTGAAAACTAGAATCTTAAAATAATTTCATTGGGAAAATTATGAGGTATGATATGGCAGTTTTGCAACAATCTCTTGAGTAGAAAAAAATCTTACAATAGGTATTAAAATGGGTTTACAATAAGGCTAACAAAGAGAAATACTTTCTGGGGTATAAATCGGATTATAATTGAAACTTAGTAAGCTAGGAAAAAAGATATTTTCAGAGACTAATATTTTAGAATATATACCAATCCTCAATGTTATGCACATCCATTGAACTTATAAAAAAAATAACTCCAAATCCATTTCCTCTGCCACAACTACCTCTTGCTTCCTGTCTTCAAGCAGGCTAAACCGTTTAATCTTGAGATAGGATTATCTAGATTCAGATTTTAGTAGCAATTATAGCCTCTATCAAAACTTTATAAATTATTGACCAAATTATGTCAATTTATCACTTATATTCTTAAATAAGATACTCTCAAAAAAATTGAAAATGCGAATTTTGCTTGTTTTCTTTCTTCCTTTTATTTGACTTATTATAACTCAAGATTAAAACTACAGTTGAATCTGGGAAAAATTATAATTTTTTGGATAACCCAGAGTTAGTATTCAACTACTATCTATTCATTTTTGAACCTGAATTACCTGAAGACTACCACCAGCATATAAAATAGGTAATGGTAACTTAGTATCAACTAAATTAAATCCTATTGTTGTCAATAATTCCAATATATTTGTATTAATAAATTTCCAAGAAGTTTCAGTTTCAAATAACCATAAAAACATGGCAAACCCAGGCCAAAACAAAGGATTAGTTGGACTGTGAAAATCAACAAAAGTAAAAATTCCACTAGGCTTCAGAACTCGATAAACTTCTTGAATAATTTGCCGTAATTGTTCATAATTCATCTCATGTAAAGCCGCACTGGTATGTACTAAATCAAATTGATTACTTGAAAATGGCATATCCTCAGCAAATCCCTCAACATATTTAGCTGATGGCACATTTTTTTTAGCTCTATTTATTGATAGTGGTGAAGCATCTAACCCTGTAACACTTTGGGAGTATTTAGCCAGAAAATTAGTCCCTTGACCACTACCACAACAGAGGTCAAGTATCTGAGTATTTTCCTCAATGATTAATCCTTCTAAAGCTAGTTGGCGAAAGCGAGTTTCTCCCCCAACACTTAGGGATGCTAAACGGGAAATTCCGTCATACAGCCATTGATATCTATAGCTCCAGTCTCTTAAAATTGTTGCCATTGGATTGAAAAGTCAAAAGTCAAAAATAAAAAAACAAAAGTCGCAAGTATATAAATTAGGTTTATACTTAATCACTAAAAGAAAATAGATTTAGGCTTATGGTTGACTCTACATTATTCAGAAAATATAATTAAAAAAATATAAATATTTTAAGTTTGGTAACAAATATCAAAATGGGAGCCTGATTAACACTATGAGTCGTGTTGGAATATTATTACTTAATTTAGGTGGGCCAGAACAACTTGAAGATGTACGTCCCTTTCTTTTCAATTTGTTTTCTGATCCAGAAATTATTCGTCTACCCTTTCCTTGGCTACAGAAACCTTTGGCATGGTTCATTTCCACTATGCGTTTTCAAAAGTCTCAGGAAAATTATAAAGAAATTGGCGGTGGCTCTCCATTAAGATCAATTACAGAAGAGCAAGCTCTGGCTATTCAACAACAGTTAGAACAAAAAGGACTACTGACTCAAATGTATATAGGAATGCGTTACTGGCATCCTTTTACAGAAGAAGCTCTCACTAGAATTAAGCGCGAGCAAGTAGAAAAGTTAGTAATCCTACCACTATATCCTCAATATTCTATCAGCACAAGTGGTTCAAGTTTTAGATTGCTTGATAAACTTTGGGAAAAAGACTCAGAACTGAAGAAAATTGAATACACTGTTATTCCCTCTTGGCATCAACGACCAGGATATGTTCAGGCAATGGTAGAATTAATTACTCAACAATTAGACCAATCTCCCAACCCAGATCAAGTACATATCTTTTTCAGCGCTCATGGTGTACCGGTCAGCTATGTTGAAGAAGCCGGAGACCCTTATCAGGCAGAAATTGAAGAGTGTGTAGATAAGATAATGAAAACTTTGAATTGCTCTAACCCTCATACTTTAGCTTATCAAAGTCGGGTTGGCCCAGTGGAATGGTTGAAGCCTTACACCGAAGATGCTATCGAAGAATTGGCTGCTGGTGGAGTTAAAGATTTATTGGTAGTTCCTATTAGTTTTGTTTCTGAACATATTGAGACTCTACAAGAAATTGACATAGAATATCGTGAACTAGCAGAAGAAGCTGGAATTAGTAATTTTTACCGAGTACCTGCTCTGAATACTCACCCAGTATTTATTAATGATTTAGCAGATTTGGTTATGGAAGCTTTAGATGCTCCAAGCCGTGATTTTTCTGATGCTATTCAGATGAAAAAAATTATTAAAATGTATCCCCAAGAAAGATGGCAATGGGGCTTAACTACTACAGCAGAAGTCTGGAATGGACGATTAGCAATGGTGGGCTTTATGGCTTTGTTGTTGGAGTTGATTACTGGTTATGGTCCCTTACACTTTGCTGGTTTATTATAAATCTGGGGGCATTGGGCCCCTTGCTTCTATTAATCTTAATCAAAATTACTACTATGAGTTTGTGGCTGAAGACTACTCCCTCGTTTTGTTTTTCCTTGATATAATTTGTACCAATCTTGATAGCTATGAATGGCTAGCCATAACAATAGTAAGGCAATTAATCCTCCCTGTTGCGGTGCGTCCAACGCAAAAATTACTAAGCAAATGCAGAGAATGTCTTGAGATAAAAGCATCCAAACAGGTAAACCGCGCCACCGAAAAAACCACCCAACCTGAACTATTTGTAGCACTAAGGCCAATAAACCTCCGACAACTCCAATAACTATGATTAACCAGCCCTTTGAATGAGTAGCCTCAGCGATCGCCATACTCATAATTGTTCCTACTATGGGAGAAAATATAATTTGAACTAAATTGAGAACGCGTTGGCCTAAGAGATGTTTTGAGGCAAATATTTCAAATAAAGACCAACTGACCAAAATTCCCACCACTATTTGCGGCGATATTTTAGAAAGCATAGGCACTTTTGCCCATAGGTCATTTTGTAATAAGCCTATTAGCAGTAGGGGTAGAGCTATTCTAATGCCTGCCGCAGCTGATGCAGATAAGGCAGCGAGGACTTCTAGCATATAGTACAAACATAAAGTACAAAAAAAGCATTACTATCTATTTTACCCTTTTTTTTTTCTGATAATTACTAAGAGTTTAAGGGGTTTAAGACCTCAGGGGCATGGGGTATAAAGGTGATGACCAGTATTTTTGCACTTTGGGATCTAGTTATTAGACTTTTCCCGAAAAGGTTCTCAAACCCTGATTATATGGTTATCAAGTTGGTATTTTGGGAATTATCTATTATGTTTAAGTGTAACCAGGTATTTATCCCCTACTTTTGATTTTTCTCGGTAGACCAAACTCAGGACTTTTCATGGAATGTCTATACTGGCTTTGGTTTGTGACAATAGTACAGCTTCGGTAATGGTAAAATTTTTAAATTTATAGCAACAGGAATTACTCAAGTACTACATAAGTAGCGTTCTTGTATAGGTAAAAATATTTGTATTAAAACAAAACATTAATTATTAAAAAATTACTAAAATGTAACATTAATTATTAAAAAATCAAAAATATGATACAATAAAAGTTTAATTAATTACAAATTGTGAAAAAATATTATGGTCTATTAAAAAAGAATTAGTCCCGTAAATGGAATTGGTAGTATAAAAAAATATAAAAGCTCGGAAACAATATCAGGTAAAAATAGTTAGCACTAAAGGAATTATTTCGGAATAAAAAAAGCAGCTCATATAGAGTTTTTTCTAACAACTTGGACAGAATATACTACTATTAATAACCTTAGTTAATACAGTAAATATGATGTAAACTAGCATCTATTTCTAGATGGAAAATCCAAGAATTTTACATATTAATTAAGCAATTAATAAGCTCCGGGCTCCTGTAAATATTGTCTGAAAACAATAAACCCTAATCTTCATACCTTGCAAAATTTTAGTGTGAGGAAAAAAAATAGATTGGGAAAATAAGAAAAACTATTGATTAAAAACAGGGATGAATTGTGATCAGACTATTTGGCATCACAATTTAAATATTCTTCAATGAAAATTAAATTTATGTGACTCTGATAACTCAAGCGTTTTTAATCAATAGTCAAGCGATCGCGAAGCATAACGGAGTTTCAACCCATAAAACAAAGTGTGAAGATCGTCGCATAAGTAAATACTAATCAAAAGATATCGTCAAGTTATATAATCGTAAGACAAATCATACCTCTGATGAGAGAGAAAAGACAATCTTTAAATCCTATGTAGTCCCATAAGCACAACAAAAGTCTTTCTAGATAAATTTTTGACTCTATTAAAATTAGCCCAAATTATCCGCTTTAAAAGAACAAAAACACAACAAAAACAAAAAAATCACATAATTACCAACGCCTTTGCTATAGAAAATAAATTTTCACCAGAGGGAAAGTTAGACGAAGCGATCGCTTCTACTCAAAAAGCCTAAGCTATTAGGAAAATGCCTATTTGACCAGCTTTGAAACAATTTAGAGAAGGCCTGGCTTTAAAGCGGAGTAGTGAAGCGATCGCTACTTTTCATATTTTCTGTGGCAATAATTCTCAAACCTTGCTATAGATGCACTCATATTTAAGATCACTTATCAATTACAAGCAACTAGAACCTCTCAGCTCCAAATTGAAATACCCAAAGTCAAGTTTTTTTCCTAAATCTTGAAAAGACTTACTATTGAACTTATTTTTTGGTCAAGAGAAGATCAAGATTTCAACCTCAGTATAAATTTAAATTTAAAAAATGCACTCCTACAAGACCCATCAATTCCTGTGGATAATTAATATCATCTCCGGTTTGAATACCTAACACTTTGGAGAATTTCTGCAAGAGACCCTCTGGCTCTGGAGCAGAAAGATAGAATTGGCACTTACTGTCCTGATGTTTTTTGATAAGTTATGATCCGGACGTAATACAATAAATTAATTAGCATAAAATCTTCTTAAATTTTCTTAATCATTACAATCAATCAAGAGATTTATGATCTGAATAGGGTTTGCTGAAAAATCTTGACAAGTGAAGATAGAAATCATCACTCAGAATAAATGGGAATTAATTAGGAAGTAGCACCCAGAATTGCCCTTTTTTTGATTCTTCTATCTGGTGTTTGCCCAAAATACTAACATACACGATCTTGAGCAACCCAAAAGCTAACACTTTTGTCCAGGTAAAAAAAGCACTTGCCAATATCAGTCAATGCTTTAAAAGTTAATCAGCAAGCCCTAAATACCAACATAATTTTATTTATAGAAAGAGGTATTGATGTCAGATTCTTTGTTTGATGATGCTAGTCGTAGGTTAGAAAGGGCTTTACAATATGTTTCTCTTTCAGAAGATACAAAAGAACGTCTCAAATACCCTAAAGCTACCTTAATAGTTTCTATTCCTGTCCGGATGGATGATGGCTCATTACGAGTTTTTCAAGGTTATCGAGTTCGTTATGATGATACAAGAGGACCCACAAAAGGTGGCATTCGTTATCATCCCAATGTGTCTATTGATGAAGTAAAGTCTTTGGCTTTTTGGATGACTTTTAAATGTGCTGTTGTCAGTTTGCCTTTTGGAGGGGCCAAAGGTGGCATTACTGTTAATCCTAAAGAATTATCTCGGATGGAATTGGAACGTTTGAGTCGGGGGTATATTGATGCGATCGCTGATTTTATCGGTCCTGATACCGATATTCCTGCACCGGATATGTATACTAACCCCATGATAATGGGTTGGATGATGGATGAATACAGCATTATTCGCAGACAACTAAGTCCGGCAGTTATTACGGGTAAACCTGTGAGCATCGGTGGTAGTTTGGGAAGAAATACTGCAACGGCAATGGGTGCTTTTTTTGCTATTGAAACTATTATGCCGAAGTTTGAATATACTCCTGAAAAAACTACAGTAGCAATACAAGGGTTTGGTAATGCCGGGGCGTTTTTAGCTGAGTTACTATGTCTTCATGGTTATAAGGTTGTTGCTGTTAGTGATTCTCAGGGAGGTATTTATTCTGCACAAGGTTTAGATATTCCAAGTATTCGTCAATATAAGGAAGTTAATAAACAGATACAAGCAGTTTATTGCAAGGATAGTGTTTGCAATATTGTTGAGCATACAGTTTTGACTAATGAAGAACTTTTAGCTTTGGATGTTGATATTTTAATTCCTGCTGCTTTGGAGAATCAAATTACTGAGGAAAATGTCAAAGATATTCAGGCAAAGTTTATTTTTGAAGCTGCTAATGGTCCGACTACTTCTGGTGCAGATAAAATTTTAGAAGACCGTGGAGTTTATGTATTTCCTGATATTTTGATAAATGCTGGTGGTGTGACTGTCAGTTATTTTGAGTGGGTACAAAATCGTAGTGGTTTGTATTGGACTTTGGATGAAGTTAATCAAAAATTGAAAGCAAAAATGGTCGCAGAAACAGAGAATATTTGGCAAATATCTCAGGAGTTATCTATTTCTATGCGAACTGCTGCTTATGTGCATGGTTTAGATAGATTAGGACAAGCAATTAATGCTAAAGGAACTAGAGCTTTTTATGCCAAAAGGTAGTTCAGTTATTAGTTATGAGTTCAAAGTTTCTTGAATCTGCTATTTGTAAGTCATGGACTCTTTGGTTAATTAGGGCTTGCTGATTAAATATAAAAGCATTGACACATAAAAGTATTAGCCTTTTTTTGTCGAAGAAAAATTCCTGGTTTTCCCTCCTTACAAGCTGAAAAATTTAGCACTTTGAGCTTTCCCATAACTAAATAATCATCTTTAGAAGCTTTATTATAAAACAGCCCCATCCTTTCCCCTCTTTTGAGGGGTTTCGTGACGGGTTTATTCCTTAAAAAGATTTTTTGAGCAAACCCTATCTAGTTTTCATTTAAATTATATCATATATTACGACTTATCGGCAGATTGCTATATAATTTTTTTTTACTGCCCAAGTAAATAAAAATAATGGCTTACAGTGATTTTAAATTAGGGGATTTAATCAAAAACTTTATCTGAAAAATTAATAGAATTTCTAAAATATTTGAGGATGCTCCTACATTTAAATATAGTTAAATTTTGACTATTATTATCAAATAAAATATAGATTTAGTCGTCCCAATTAATACATCAAAACTATTAATCATATTATTATATTATAACTTTACCACAATTACTAGCAATTTGACAAGGGTTGATTACAAAAATATTCTATTGTATTGGGTATATTTAAGCCTAAGTTATAGCCAAATTTTAAATTGGTTTTGTGATTTTTTGATTTTTATTTTCAAGGAAAAATTTTGATTCAGGCTCCTGTCTTAACAATTATGAAAAATAAAAACGAAAACTCTAAACTTCAGCTAAATACTTAGATATTCCATAGAAAATTAGTAGCTTTATATAAGTTAGAAAATATTTATCACCCTAGGAATTAAATATGACATTATCAGGTTTTGAAACTGAAGAACTATTTGAAGCTTTATTAGATTCTTATAGAGACTATGGCAAGCTTCAAAGAATGGTTAGATTTAAGTTAGAAGAAAATTTAGAAAGATTTGCCGGGAAAGGTGATTTAGAAACAGTCGTTTTTAATTTAATTGACTCAGCAGAAGCTCGGGGAAAATTAAAGTCTTTAATTATAGGAGCTTATGAACAAAATCCTGATAATCAAAAGTTAAAAAAATTTTTTCACACAATCTCAAAAGACTTTCAGAAAAGAGCAATTTTAGATTATGATTTGACTCCCATTAGAGATTTTGGTCCGAATATTGATTGGCATGGAAAAACTGACCAAATTGAATTACAAGGATTATTTAAAAAACAACCAGATTGGTATGATGTAGGATTTTTGCAGAAAATTATTGAGCAAGCTAAATCAGTTTGTCGGCTTGATGTACCAAATCTAAATATTACAGCAACAGGGGTATTAATTGCTTCAAAATATGTTTTAACTAATTATCATGTGCTTAAACAAAATAACAATAATAATCTTGAGTTAAATGCCAAGAATATTCGTATTAGTTTTGGCTGTTTTAGTTTAAATAACAGTAGAGAAAGCACATCAAAATCCTTTTTATTAGATTCTGAAAAACCTATTATTTCCTCTAGTCCTGTAGGAGAACTTGATTATATTTTACTACAGCTTGAAAAAACTTTTAGTCAAGCTTTAGATTCAGAAGATACAAAGATTAAACCTGCTAAATGGCAGCCTCATATTTTCCTCTCTGAAGCTGATAGTATTAATATTCTACAACATCCCAATGGAGAATCAATGAAACTTTCTATTACTTGTGATGGAATTACAGGAGTTTATCCTCATAGTGGATTAGTTCAGTATATTAATAGAACAGCAGGAGGCTCCAGTGGTTCACCCTGTTTTAATGAAAATGGAGAATTAGTAGCTTTACATCATGCTCAACGTTCTAAATATTTTGGCACTATTCGTGAAGGTATTTTGTTTAGTTCTATTCATCATGATTTAGAACAAAAATCAATTCAACTTAACTAAATTCTATTTATTAAATCATTAAATTACTGAAAAATATGAACCGTTCTATTATTGAAACTGAACTACAAGCATCAGAAACAAAATCTGATATAGATAATTATTTCGACAAGATAGTGAAATATATTCCTTCAGAAATAGTAGGAGTATGGATTACTATTAAAACTATGGTAGAAGGAAACAATAATGTTCCTGAAAATAGTATTTTATGGGGAATATTTATTTTTTGTTTGTTCTTAACTTTCGCTTATATTTGTTTATTACCAGTCAGTTCAAAGAAGAAACCTACTATTAAACAAGGGATTATTTCCGTAGGAGCATTTATAGTTTGGGCGATCGCTATTGGTGGAAAACCATTTATTTCTATTAGTTGGTATCAGCCTATTTATGGCTCAATATTAATGGTGCTTTATACAGTAGTTATTCCTCTAATTCCTCTAGAAAAACGTAAATTAAGTTAATTGAATAAGCACAATAATAATCAACTAATTTAAATTTAAAATCAAATATATATTGAGCGATCGCTACTCCTAAAAAAAAATCTATATTAGTTATTTTCAGGATATTTATAGCTAAAATTTTAAAGCAAATTAATACAAAATTTGCCTATAATTTATTTGAATACAACGTAAATTAAATTAATTAAATAAGCACAATGATAATCAACTAATTTAAATTTAAAATCAAATATATATTGAGCGATCTCTACTCCTAAAAAAATATCTATATTAGTTATTTTCAGGATATTTATAGCTAAAATTTTAAAGCAAATTAATACAAAATTTGCCTATAATTTATTTGAATACAACGTAAATTAAATTAATTAAATAAGCACAATGATAATCAACTAATTTAAATTTAAAATCAAATATATATTGAGCGATCGCTACCCCTAAAAAAATATCTATATTAGTTATTTTCAGGATCTTTATAGCTAAAATATTAAGGCAAATTAATACAAAATTATGCCTATAATTTATTTGAATATAACGTAAATTAAATTAATTGAATAAGCACAATGATAATCAACCAATCTCAATTTAAAATCAAATATATATTTAGCGATCGCTACTCCTAAAAAAATATCTATATTAGTTATTTTCAGGATATTTATAGATAAAATATTAAGGCAAATTAATACAAAATTATGCCTATAATTTATTTGAATACAACGTAAATTAAATTAATTAAATAAGCACAATGATAATCAACCAATCTCAATTTAAAATCAAATATCTATTGAGCGATCGCTATTTCTAAAAAAATATTTATATTAATTATTTGCAGGCTATTTATAGCTAAAACTTTAAAGCAAATTAATCCAAATTTATAGCTCTAATATTTTTAGAAAAAATGTAACTTGATTAAATTAAACAATCACAATAATGAACTTGTCTAAATCTGAAAGGAAATATCTATTTAAAGCTTTAGAAGATGGCTATCGAAGCTATGATCAACTTAGAATAATGTTTAGATTAAATCTAGAAAAAAATCTTGAGGAGATTGTTAAACGAGACCCTCTTGACAATGTTATTCTGGCATTAATTGAATGGGCTGAAAGTCAAAATAAACTATTAGACTTAGTTTGGGGAGCTAATGATCAAAATCCCCATAATTTGCCAATTAAAAACATAACTTATCAACTTTTCTACATTACCGAAAAACAATGGGAAAAGTTATATAAATTACTCTCTCAGATTCATCCAACTTATTTAGATTTAGCTTTTCAGGAAACCTTTCAACCAAAAGAAATTGTGGAAGTTGATCCAAGATTAATTAACTTAAAATCCTTAGAAGCTGAAGAAACTCAAGATACTTTAAAAGATAATTTAATTAAAAAACGAGAGCAAAGTTCAAGAGAAATTCCCGTAGTTTTAGAATTTGTTGATTATTTAAGCAGAATGCCATATGAACAAATAGATATATCACTTCAGACAATATTATCAAACCCTAATTATCTTCCAACAAAATCTACCATTCCCAATGAATTTAAAACATGGGTTTCAGAAGTTTCTCATCAACTAAATATTCAATTAGAGACTCAAAAACAAAAGGAAAGTAGATCTAATTTAAAAATATGGCTTTCAAAATTTACTGCTCGACTCCAGAAAAAAGATACCCTATTAAAGACTCAAGAAAAAAATAAAAATCTATCAAAATTCTTGCCCACAGAAAAAATTCAGCCTTACTTATTAATAAGTTTAGAAGATGCTGGTTCTGATTTACTATTGCAAGGTGAGTTAGTCCTAGAAAAAGATCATAGTAAGAAAATTCTGAAACAAAAACCTATTTATATTCAGGAGCAAACACAAGCTGTTAGATGTGCAAAAAACTTCAAAAAAATAGGAAACTGTCTTAAAAAATTTATTCAGAAAAGTTATTGGAAATTACAACATTATCGTTCTCGAAATAGTAATATTAGGTTTGAGCCGTCAATCATTATTGAATTATTCTTGCCTATCAAATATTTTTTAAAGCCCATGGAAGCTATCCCTTTACCAATAAAAAATTCAACACTATTTGCAGGAGAAAGTAGAAAGCTTTGTTGTGAGCACCCATTAACTTTTAGAATTTTGGAAAGATTTGAAACTTATCAAAATAATCGTGAATATTTACTGAGATTAGAAAATAACTGGCAAGAAGTAAATGATTTTTTTATATCCCAGTCACCATTAACTTCAGAAATAATTGAAAATAAATTTGAACATCATAGTCGCTATGAAAAATGGAAAATACTAGAAGCACGTTTAAGAGACAATCAAAAAATAGGAATAAACATTATTTCACCTTTAAAAAATATTCAAGAAATCAAAGAGATTATGAAAGCAATTATTATTGCTGGAATTCCCATTGCATTATGGAGTATTAACCTTAAATATACTCCTGAAAAGTTAAAAACAAACTTTCTGCAAATCTTAACACTGCAAGATATTAAAAGTTTAACCAGTCTTTTAAATTCCATAAAAAAATTACGAGAAGAAGCTTATATTGATGATAACAATGAAGAAAAACTAGGATATGGCTTAGGATTTTTATGTGATAACCCTTACCGAATTTTATCAAGATTTGAAGAAGACGATGCCTACACTTTTGGGTAAAATAAAATAAAAAAAAAGGAGCATAATTAATGAGCCATTGGCATTTATTTCAAGGGAATGGAATTAAAGAAAAAGGAGTTGAAAAAAAACTCTTAAATATAGAGCCTCCTCCTTGGCGTAAATTTGGGGAAACAACAGATATTAAAGTAAATGAAAAAGGAATTGACAGTAGATGGTTAGAATTAAGAAAATTAGCAAAACAACAAAAAAAAGGATTAGAAAGAGGTAAAAACTTTCGACTTCCTCAACAACAAAAAGAAGCAAAAGATGTAATTAACAGTGTTAACGCAGCAATTTATTTGAGAAGACCTTTATTAATAACTGGAAAACCAGGTTCTGGCAAAACATCCCTTGCTTATGCCATTGCTTATGAATTAGGTTTGGGAACTGTATTATCTTGGTCAATTACAGCAAGGTCTGCTTTACAAGATGGACTATATCGTTATGATGCTATTGCCAGGTTACAAGATGCTCAATTAAAAAAAGAACAACACATTGGAGAATATATTACATTAGGTGCCTTAGGTACAGCATTTTTACCTTCTCAATTTCCTCGGGTTTTATTAATAGATGAAGTTGATAAAAGTGATATTAATTTACCCAATGATTTACTCAATATTTTTGAGGAAGGAGAATTTATTATTCCCGAATTAATGCGTAGAAGTAAATCTAGAAAATCAGCAGAATCTTCACAAGAATTTTCACAAGAATCTCCACAACAATTTACAGTTTGGACACAAGATGAAGACAAAGTAACCCTCAAAACTGGAAAAGTAAAATGTGCAGCTTTTCCTATTATTGTAATGACAAGTAATGGAGAAAGAGATTTTCCTCCCGCATTTAAACGACGTTGTTTAAGAGTGACAATGCCAGACCCAAAAGAGGAAGCTTTAAAAAGTATTGTTCAAGCTCATTTCGGAGATGAATTGTATAATCAAAATCAGGACTATATTGGGGAATTAATTAAAGAATTTTTGCCCAAACAAGAAGAAGGTGAAGCATTTGACAGAGCAACAGATCAGTTACTCAATACAATTCATATATTAACTCAGTCAAATAGTCCTCAAGATGATAATAATATTGAGTCTCTTAAGGAAATTTTGTTTAAAAATTTAAGTCAATAAAATTTTGAAAATTTATAAATCTCTAAAAACTTATAAAACCTAAGTTAGGCAAAAAAAATCAAAACCAACAGAAGCATCACATCTATTTCATAAAACCATTAGCCAACCTAAAGTTATTATCTGCCAACCATCTTTTCCTGGGTTTTGTACCTGAAGCAAACCTACAGTTATTCCACCAAAAAATTATTCCACCAAAAAATTATTCCACCAAAAAATCATAACACCTAGGTTAGGCAAAAAAATCAAACCCAACAGAAGCATCACACCTATTTCATAAAACCATTAGCCAACGTAAAGTTATTATCTGCCAACCAGATTTTTCTGGGTTTTGTACCTCAACCAAACCTACAGTTATTCCACAAAATTATTCCGCCAAAAAATTATTCCACCAAAAAATCATAAAACCTAGGTTAGGCAAAAAAAATCAAAACCAACAGAAACATCACATCTATTTCATAAAACCATTAGCCAACCTAAAGTTATTATCTGCCAACCACCTTGTCTTGGGTTTTGTACCTGAAGCAAACCTACAGTTATTCCACCAAAAAATTATTCCACCAAAAAATTATTCCGCTAAAAAATCATAAAACCTAGGTTAGGCAAAAAAAAATCAAACCCAACAGAAACATCACATCTATTTCATAAAACCATTAGCCAACCTAAAGTTATTATCTGCCAACCACCTTGTCTTGGGTTTTGTACCTCAGCCAAACCTACAGTTATTCCACCAAAAAATTATTCCGCCCAAAAATTATTCCACCAAAAAATCATAAAACCTAAGTTAGGCAAAAAAAAATCAAACCCAACAGAAACATCACATCTATTTCATAAAACCATTAGCCAACCTAAAGCTATTATCTGCCAACCACCTTGTCTTGGGTTTTGTACCTGAAGCAAACCTACAGTTATTCCACCAAAAAATTATTCCACCAAAAAATTATTCCACCAAAAAATTATAAAACCTAGGTTAGGCAAAAAAAATCAAAACCAACAGAAACATCACATCTATTTCATAAAACCATTAGCCAACCTAAAGCTATTATCTGCCAACCACCTTGTCTTGGGTTTTGTACCTCAGCCAAACCTACAGTTATTCCACCAAAAAATTATTCCACCAAAAAATTATTCCACCAAAAAATCATAAAACCTAAGTTAGGCAAAAAAAATCAAAACCAACAGAAGCATCACATCTATTTCATAAAACTATTAGCCAACCTAAAGTTATTATCTGCCAACCAGCTTTTTCTGGGTTTTGTACCTCAGCCAAACCTACAGTTATTCCACCCAAAAATTATTCCGCTAAAAAATTATTCCGCTAAAAAATTATTCCACCAAAAAATCATAAAACCTAGGTTAGGCAAAAAAAATCAAAACCAACAGAAGTATCACACCTACTTCATAAAACCATTAGCCAACCTAAAGCTATTATCTGCCAACCAGCTTTTCCTGGGTTTTATACCTCAACCAAACCTACAGTTATTCCACAAAAAAATTATTCCACCAAAAAATTATTCCGCTAAAAAATTATTCCACCAAAAAATCATAAAACCTAGGTTAGGCAAAAAAAAATCAAACCCAACAGAAACATCACACCTATTTCATAAAACTATTAGCCAACCTAAAGTTATTATCTGCCAACCACCTTGTCTTGGGTTTTGTACCTCAACCAAACCTACAGTTATTCCACAAAATTATTCCGCCCAAAAATTATTCCACCAAAAAATCATAAAACCTAGGTTAGGCAAAAAAAATCAAAACCAACAGAAGCATCACACCTACTTCATAAAACCATTAGCCAACCTAAAGTTATTATCTGCCAACCACCTTGTCTTGGGTTTTGTACCTCAACCAAACCTACAGTTATTCCACAAAATTATTCCGCCCAAAAATTATTCCACCAAAAAATCATAAAACCTAGGTTAGGCAAAAAAAATCAAAACCAACAGAAGCATCACACCTACTTCATAAAACCATTAGCCAACCTAAAGTTATTATCTGCCAACCACCTTGTCTTGGGTTTTGTACCTCAACCAAACCTACAGTTATTCCACCAAAAAATTATTCCGCCCAAAAATTATTCCACCAAAAAATCATAAAACCTAGGTTAGGCAAAAAAAATCAAAACCAACAGAAGTATCACACCTACTTCATAAAACCATTAGCCAACCTAAAGCTATTATCTGCCAACCAGCTTTTCCTGGGTTTTGTACCTCAACCAAACCTACAGTTATTCCACCAAAAAATTATTCCGCCCAAAAATTATTCCACCAAAAAATCATAAAACCTAGGTTAGGCAAAAAAAATCAAAACCAACAGAAACATCACATCTATTTCATAAAACCATTAGCCAACCTAAAGTTATTATCTGCCAACCACCTTGTCTTGGGTTTTGTACCTCAGCCAAACCTACAGTTATTCCACCAAAAAATTATTCCGCCCAAAAATTATTCCACCAAAAAATCATAAAACCTAAGTTAGGCAAAAAAAAATCAAACCCAACAGAAACATCACATCTATTTCATAAAACCATTAGCCAACCTAAAGCTATTATCTGCCAACCACCTTGTCTTGGGTTTTGTACCTGAAGCAAACCTACAGTTATTCCACCAAAAAATTATTCCACCAAAAAATTATTCCACCAAAAAATTATTCCACCAAAAAATCATAAAACCTAGGTTAGGCAAAAAAAATCAAAACCAACAGAAACATCACATCTATTTCATAAAACCATTAGCCAACCTAAAGTTATTATCTGCCAACCACCTTGTCTTGGGTTTTGTACCTGAAGCAAACCTACAGTTATTCCACCAAAAAATTATTCAACCAAAAAATTATTCCACCAAAAAATCATAAAACCTAGGTTAGGCAAAAAAAAATCAAACCCAACAGAAACATCACACCTACTTCATAAAACCATTAGCCAACCTAAAGCTATTATCTGCCAACCAGCTTTTCCTGGGTTTTGTACCTCAACCAAACCTACAGTTATTCCACCAAAAAATTATTCCGCTAAAAAATTATTCCACCAAAAAACCATAAAACCTAAGTTAGGCAAAAAAAAATCAAACCCAACAGAAACATCACACCTACTTCATAAAACCATTAGCCAACCTAAAGTTATTATCTGCCAACCAGCTTTTCCTGGGTTTTGTACCTCAACCAAACCTACAGTTATTCCACCAAAAAATTATTCCGCCCAAAAATTATTCCACCAAAAAACCATAAAACCTAAGTTAGGCAAAAAAAATCAAAACCAACAGAAACATCACACCTACTTCATAAAACCATTAGCCAACCTAAAGTTATTATCTGCCAACCACTGTCTGTTGGGTTTCGTGCTTCAACCCAACCTACAGTTATTTTTACCCTTGGCCTCCTTTGTTAAGCACCATTAGCCGACCCAGCTCCCTCCTCTAATGGATAGGTAAACCTAAGCGATACCCCTCTACTGCCGCACGGAACAAATAGTCATAGCATTCAGCCTGAGTCTTCGCATGGGCCCAATTTTCACCCCAGACATAGACCCCATGACCAGCAACGATCACAGCATCCACATCCGGGTTATCCTCAATAGCCGCCGTCAGGCTATCTGTAAGCTGGGACTCACGGGTAGTATTCGAGATAATAGGGACCTCAACTGTTTCAAAACAGCCACGTCCACGCAAACCCTTTTGCATCTCTAGGTTGCGGGTACGAAAAACCCCAGGCTCACCATTAGGGGAGCACAGACGTCCAGCCAACATAGCCCATATCGAATGGCTGTGAAGAACCGCCCCAGCCTTCCGCAGTCGGTAAGCAGCCATAAATAGAGGGGTACACTCGCTCAGACGTAAGTTAGAGTTAGCCGCTGGCCGTATAACTTTTGCACCATCAAGTGCCCTAGCATCCAGGAGAAACACATCATCCGGGGATATCCGTTCCTTCTGCACCCCCGATGGAGTAATGTGGATCCCATCTTCGTCACGGATGGAAATGCCCCCACCAGTACCACTAGCCCAGCCCAAGTTGTAGAAGTGTCGACAGAGCTCGCAGACCAACTTATCAGTATCACTTTGATACCATTGTTTTTCCTTAGTAACCACAGAACTAGAATATTGATTCATTTCAATTATTACTTTATAGCCATAAAAGTATATTAAAGGATTTTCATTAGAACTAGAATATTGATTCATTTAAATTATTACTTTATAGCCATAAAAGTATATTAAAATATTTTCATTATTTATGATATTTGCCACTATAACTAAAATCATATAATAATAAAAATAATAGTAATAGTAACAAACTTAAAATTGCCATCAAAACAAAACTAAAAAAATAAACATTAAACAGCAATATTAATATTCTTACTTTTACCTTAAATACTCCTGAAACCAAACAAACTGCTCACCTAAACCAAACTTAAAATTATTTCACTATTATTCCACTATTTAATTATCCTACCCCTTATTCTTTCTTATGAAATCTCCCAATAATAATCAACAACAAAAAATTGAAAAACTAATCAAAACTTTAGGTATAGACCTAGAATTTACCGGAAGAGAAATAGCCGAAATATTATGGTTATCATTAAAACGCCAAGAACTAATACCAACCAAAAAATCAACCAAAACCCAAACAAACATTGATAATCAAAATAAGAAAAAACCAAACATCCATCCCAACTCACCCCCCCATACCCCTAAAAAAATAACATCAACCCCACATCCTAAAACTCCCCAAAAAACAACCCTTATTTATTTAGACATTAGAGATAACACCAAACAAAAAATAGACACTCAAAAAAACTTACCCTTAAGAATACCCGACGCCCCCTCAATACCAAAACCATTAGAATTCGCTAAAGCATTACAACCTCTAATGCAAAAAGTAAACTCCCCAAAAAAAACAACCTTAGACGAAATAGAAACCGTAAACCAAACAGCCAAAAGCGGTATTTGTATTCCAATATTAAAATCAGAACCCGAACCTTGGTTAGACCTAGTTTTAGTCATAGACAAATATAAATCAATGACTTTATGGCAACACACCATCAAAGAATTAAAACAACTCCTCAAAAATTATGGCATCTTTCGAGAAGTAAAAATATGCCGACTATACCCTCAAGAATTAGCAGCAATTCAAAAACAAAAATACACTCAAAAAAATCAAAAAAACTCAGATAAAATTTTACTAACAGCAGGAATAGGAAAACAAAAAACTTTCCCTAAAACTCAAGAATTAATAGACAGAACAGGTCGTCGTTTAATATTAATAGTAAGTGATTGTATTGCACCCTTTTGGCATGACGGTTCAATACTATCAACCTTACGAGAATGGGGAGAATACCAACCATTAGCAATTTTACAAATGTTACCAGACTGGATGTGGAGAAGAACAGGTTTAAGAATAGGATCCTCAGTTCAACTACAAAATTTAGTACCAGGAAATAGCAACAAAAACTTGATTATTAAAGAATTTTTGTTATGGAGAAATCTCTTATTAGAACAAGGAATAAAAATTCCCATATTAACTCTCCAACCAGAACTAGCAAAAGTTTGGAGTCAAATGTTAATAGGTAAACCCGAAGCATTAGTATCAGGCTTTCTTTTGCCAAATGAACTTCACCTAAAATCTGAAAATTTACCAGAAAATAAAATTGAAAAATTAAACCCAGAAAAAAGAGTTCATCGTTTTAGAATGAACGCTTCTCCTATAGCCAGAAAATTAGCAAGCTTATTATCTGCCGCACCAATGATATGCCTTCCCGTAGTCAGAATAATTCAAGCAAAACTTTTATCACAAGCTTTACCTATTCATACAGCCGAAGTATTTTTAGGAGGTTTATTAAAGCCAACCCAAGAAATTACTCCTGACACAAACTCAGAATTAGTAGAATATAAATTTGTAGACGAAAAAATTAGAAATATCTTATTAAAAAGTGCTCCAGTCAGTGATTCTCAAAAAGTTTTTGATGCAGTTTCTCAATATTTAAAAGAGCATTTTGGGAAGTCAATGAAAGAATTTGTAGCCTTATTAAAACTACCTACAAATACGGAAGAAACTGTGCCAGCTTTTGCCGAAATTGGATTTAATATCTTAAAAGAACTAGGGGGAGACTATACAGCTTTTGTTGAAAACTTAGAAACAGGTGGAATATTTTTTCCCTCAGATATCGAGGTTTTTAAGTATGAGTATAAAACTCCCAAAGTCAACCAAAAAGGAGAAATTATTAAGGAAGATATTAACTCTGCCCGATACTTTAAAGAAAGTCTTCGAGAAAAGGTAGAGCTAGAAATGGTTTATATTCCTGGTGGTACTTTTACCATGGGTTCTCCTGAAAATGAAGAGGATAGCGAAGATGATGAACGGCCCCAACATCAGGTAACTGTTCCTTCCTTTTTTATGGGCAAATATCCAGTAACTCAAGGACAGTGGAAAGCGATCGCCACTCGAACAGACATAAAAGTAGAACGAGACCTAGACCCAGAGCCATCATATTTTAAACCATACGAAAGTATAGATAGATGGCAGAGACCAGTGGAGCAGGTAAACTGGAACCAAGCAGTAGAATTTTGTAAAAGACTATCAAAACTAACAGGAAGAAAGTACAGGTTACCCAGTGAAGCCGAATGGGAATATGCTTGTCGTGCAGGAACGAGTACACCATTCTACTTTGGAGAAACCATAACACCTGAGTTAGCTAACTATAATGGCAACGATACTTACGGCGACGGGCCAAAAGGAGAAGATAGAAACCAAACAACTCCTGTAGGTAAATTTCCACCAAATGCTTTTGGTTTATATGATATGCACGGAAACGTTTATGAATGGTGTGCTGACGACAGGTATAATAATTATGTAGGAGCTCCTACAGATGGAAGTGCTAGAATCAACAGTAATAAAAATAGTAATAAAAATAGTATAAAAGTACTTCGTGGCGGCTCCTGGATCATCTATCCTTGGAGGTGTCGCTCTGCGTCCCGCTCCTACTGTATCTCGGACGAGGCGGACAACTTCTATATTGGTTTTCGTCTTGTGAGTTTCCCCCCCAGGACTTTTGAATAGCCCTTTGCCCTCTTGCCCTCTTGCCCTCTTGTTCTTTACTTCCCGCTCCGCGGGAAAAATTTTTTAGAACTAAATGTCAAATGTCTTAAATCTGAGACAGATGACAAAAGCCTTAAGTAAAAAAATGACAAAATTATCAGTTCTTCAAAATAGGCATTAGGTTTTAGGCGTTAGGTTTTAGGCTTTAGGTTTTCTCGGTGTTAGATCAATAGCTGATGATAGAGCTGAAGCATTAGGGGTTCTTCTCCCATACACATAATTATTTATTCAACAAAAAAAAGAGAATAGGAAAGCGATCGCTCTTGAAGAAAACCAAAGCAAGCAAGTCTAAGAAGAAGCTCATCAAAAAATCATCATAGAGCTGGTAGGCTAGTATTCAAAGTGCTGACTTACTTTACCGAGATTTTTCATCCTGTGGAGCTCGAGAAAAAAAAAGAGGTATAGGAGTTGCAACTTCTGAAAAAAATTGATAGACTATGAATATAAGGAGAAGCACGCCTATATGCATGATTATTTATTCAACAAAAAAAAGAGGACAGGAAAGCGATCGCTCTTGAAGAAAACCAAAGCAAGCAAGTCATAGAAAAAGCTCATCAAAAAAATCATCAATAAATTAGAGCTGACAAACTAATATTCAAAGTGCTGCTTTTTTTTTTACTTTACCGAGATTTTTCATCCTGTGGAGCTCCGAAAAAAAGAGGTCTAGGGTTGCAACTAATATTCAAAGTGCTGCTTTTTTTTACTTTACCCAGATTTTTCATCCTGTGGAGCTCTGAAAAAAAAAGAGGTATGGGGGTTGCGACTTCTGAAAAAAATTGATAGACTATGAATATAAGGAGAAGCACGCCTATATGCATGATTATTTATTCAACAAAAAAAAGAGGACAGGAAAGCGATCGCTCTTGAAGAAAACCAAGACAAGCAAGTCTAAGAAGAAGCTCATCACAAAAATCATCAATAAATTAGAGCTGATCAACTAATATTCAAAGTGCTGCTTTACTGTACTGAGATTTTTCATCCTGCGGAGCTCTGAAAAAAAAGAGGTCTAGAAGTTGCCACTAGCATTCAAAGTACTGCTTTACTGTACCGAGATTTTTCATCCTGTGGAGCTCGAGAAAAAAAGAGGTATAGGAGTTGCAACTTCTGAAAAAAATTGATAGACTATGAATATAAGGAGAAGCACGCCCATACACATGATTATTTGTTCAACAAAAAAAAGAGGGCAGGAAAGCGATCGCTCTTGAAGAAAAGCAAGGCAAGCAAGTCTAAGAAGAAGCTCATCACAAAAATCATCAATAAATTAGAGCTGATCAACTAATATTCAAAGTGCTGCTTTACTGTACCCAGATTTTTCATCCTGTGGGGCTCCGGAAAAAAAAGAGGTCTAGAAGTTGCAACTAATATTCAAAGTACTGCTTTACTGTACCCAGATTTTTCATCCTGTGGGGCTCCGAAAAAAAAGAGGGGTAGAAGTTGCAACTAATATTCAAAGTACTGCTTTACTGTACTGAGATTTTTCATCCTGCGGAGCTCTGAAAAAAAAAAGAAGAAGCTCATCAAAAAATCATCAATAAATTAGAGCTGATCAACTAATATTCAAAGTGCTGCTTTACTGTACCGAGATTTTTCATCTTGTGGAGCTCCGAAAAAAGAGGTATAGGGGTTGCGACTTTTGAAAAAAATTGATATACTATAAATATAAGGGTAAACACGCCCATACTCATGATTATTTATTCAACAAAAAAAAAGAGAATAGGAAAGCGATCGCTCTTGAAGAAAACCAAAGCAAGCAAGTCTAAGAAGAAGCTCATCACAAAAATCATCAATAAATTAGAGCTGGTAGGCTAGTATTCAAAGTGCTGACTTACTTTACCCAGACTTTTCATCCTGTAAAGCTCCGAAAAAAAGAGGTATGGGAATTGCAACTAATATTCAAAGCGCTGCTTTACTTTACCCAAACTTTTCATCCTGTGGAGCTCCGAAAAAAAGAGGTATAGGGGTTGCGACTTTTGAAAAAAATTGATAAACTATGAATATAAGGGTAACTACGCCCATACTCATGATTATTTATTCAACAAAAAAAAAGAGAATAGGAAGGCGATCGCTCTTGAAGAAAACCAAGACAAGCAAGTCTAAGAAGAAGCTCATCACAAAAATCATCAATAAATTAGAGCTGACAAACCAATATTCAAAGTGCTGCCTTACTGTACCGAGATTTTTCATCCTGTGGAGCTCAAGAAAAAAAGGGGTATAGGAGTTGCAAGTTCTGAAAAAAATTGATAAACTATAAATATAAGGGGAAGCACGCCTATACGGATGATTATTTATTCAACACAAAAAAGAGAATAGGAAAGCGATCGCTCTTGAAGAAAACCAAAGCAAGCAAGTCTAAGAAGAAGCTCATCAAAAAATCATCAATAAATTAGAGCTGGTAGGCTAGTATTCAAAGTGCTGACTTACTTTACCCAGAACCCAGACTTTTCATCCTGTGGAGCCCCGAAAAAAAAAGAGGTATAGAGCTGATCAACTAATATTCAAAGCGCTGCTTTACTGTACCGAGATTTTTCATCCTGTGGAGCTCAAAAAAAAAAAGAGGTATAGGGGTTGCGACTTTTGAAAAAAATTGATAAACTATGAATATAAGGCCAAACACGCCCATACACATGATTATTTATTCAACAAAAAAAAAGAATAGGAAAGCGATCGCCAAAACCAAAATTAAACCGACAAAAAAAGCCTCAAGAGACTTTCAAATAAAAAAACCATATCCCCATAACCAAAACCTTCCTACCATAGTCTACCAGAAGAAAAAATCAAGAAACAAACATATCCAAATCCCCATCCCAGGAGGGATTAAGAGTCAGCTCCCCTCCTAGGACTTAACATTTAAACCCCTAGATTAAACCATTAAACTCATTATTAGAGTCAAAAGATTGATAACTAGGGAAACCTAAATAGTCACGCTCGCTACCCAAACCATTTCCACCTGACCGCCATCCATAACGCGATAATAATGGTTGGTAAGTATTCCCAGTATAATTACTATCATAGTAAGAAGAAATGTAAACATCACCAATATCATCTTTATTACCTACACCACTCTCAATATCATCTATCTGGTAAAAACCACTAGTAACACTTAAAATATCATCCGAAGAATATGTACCCGATTTTTCATACAAAAAACCACTATAAGAATCACCTACATTATAATAATAAGTAAAATAGTATTTATCAGAACTCACATCTTCTGTTTTAATACTAAAATTGCTATTACTAAAATCATAAAGACTACCCTTCTCAACACTTTGAATAGCAACTTGATAATTACCACCAGTAGTCAAATTTGTCGGTACCTTCCAACTGTAACTACCATCACTAGGAGTTGAATTACTTATCATCTGCTTATACCTGTTACCCTGAAACAAATAAATACGAACATTCTCCCCAATATTATCATCCCAAGTAATATTATAAGTATCTCCTGTATTCAGAATATCCCCTCCATTAGGCGACATCACCGTAATAAAATCATCAGGTTCAATAGTAAAACTACTGTCGCTATAGTCATAAATACTACCTTTCTCAACACTTTGAATAGCAACTTCATAATTATCACCAGCAGTCAAACTAGTCGGCACCGTCCAACTGTAACTACCATCACTAGGAGTTGAATTACTTATCATCTGCTTATACCTGTTACCCTGAAACAAATAAATACGAACATTCTCGCTGATATTGTCATCCCAAGTAATATTGTAAGTATCTCCTGTATTGATAACATCCCCCCCATTAGGCGACTTCACAGTAATAACACCATCCGGTTCAATAGTAAAATTACTATCACTAAAATCAAAAATACGATCTTTCTCAACACTTTGAATAGCAACTTGATAATTATCACCAGTAGCCAAATTTGTCGGCACCCTCCAACGGAAACTACCATCACTAGAAGTTGAATTACTTATCATCTGCTTATACCTGTTATCTTGATACAGATCAATACGAACATTCTCGCTGATATTGTCATCCCAAGTAATATTGTAAGTATCTCCTGTATTGATAACATCCCCCCCATTAGGCGACTTCACAGTAATAACACCATCTGGTTCAATAGTAAAACTACTGTCGCTATAGTCATAAAGACTACCTTTCTCAACACTTTGAATAGCAACTTCATAATTATCACCAGCAGTCAAACTAGTCGGCACCGTCCAACTGTAACTACCATCACTAGGAGTTGAATTACTTATCATCTGCTTATACCTGTTACCTTGATACAGATAAATACGAACATTCTCGCTGATATTGTCATCCCAAGTAACATCGTAAGTATCCCCTGTATTGATAACATCCCCTCCATTAGGCGACTTCACAGTAATAACACCATCTCGTTCAATAGTAAAATTACTATCACTCAAGTCAGAAACCCCAGCATCACTGACACTAGTAATTTTCACCTTATAGTCACTACCAATAGCCATAGACGTAGGCAAAGTCCAACCATAACTGCCATCACTAGCAGTTGAATTAGTAATTATGCTATCAAACGAACCCCCCTTGTACAACTCCAGCTTCACATTTTCACTAAAATTATCATCCCAAGTAATAGTATAGCTTTTTCCTAACTTCAGAGTGTCACCTCCATTAGGGGACTTCACAGTCACTGAATCTTCTGGAGTTTCAAAACCGTAGATATACTGTAATGCATTCACGTCATAAGACCTCAGATTATCTGCGGTGTAAGTAAAGTTATATGACATCACAGTATTGCTCGTATTATCCTCATTTTCTGGCAACGTATCACCATCCTCGTGAGGATGCTTTAAACCAACAGCATGACCTAACTCATGGATCAGAGTCATATAACCATGAGTTCCCGGACCCCCCTGAAAATTGTTATGATCACCATTACCATCATAATAAACATTAAAATGGACATCACCAGCCAAATCAAGAAGATTTCCCGCATTATAATCATCTGCATACGGATAATATGCATAAGCATAATTTGGGTTACTTGATTTCATAATTCGAATTAGACCATAGCTATTAGAAGTATCCGCTACCTCTACAAAATCAAGATCCGAAAGAGGCTCATAAATATTTTCAAGAATATGTCGAATATCTTCCTGAACCTTATCACTAACCTCCCCAACATCTCTTTCCGCACCATAATATGGACCTGAATCATTATCATAGAAGCTATAAGTTATTGTGTTAGTTCCCCACTTATAAGGGCTTAATAACGCATCAATCTGATAATCTCCAGATTTAGACGTTTGTGCCTCTTTAACTATATTTGCCAGAGAATAGTCAGCACCAAAAAAGCCTTCCTGCTTTAGCTCAATTACATCCTCATCTTTCTCAAAATCAATAAAGTCTTCTTCACTCCCCATGCCACTAGCACCAGAAGGCAAATCTTCACTAGCATAATAAGGAACATACTCTTTTTTAGTTTCTAAATCATAATAGCTTTCCAGGTAAACCTCTCCATCTTTTGCTTTAGCCCCCGCTTTACTAGAACTAGAAATATAGTATTTACCGTTAGCACTTGCTTCATTTTTTTCTTCATTAAAGTCATAGTAACTATCTACTTCATAAGTTCCTTTTGGAGCGTAAAAATAGCCACTATAGTAGTCCTGAAACTCATTATCCTGACTACCACTATAGTAGTAAGTAAACTCGTACTTTTCTAGATTCTTAGAACCTGAACCTACATCCAAACTCAAAGTATATTTAGCATCTTCATCATTCGACTGCACCTTTACATAATAAGTCCCTGGGTTCAAAGTCCGCTCAATATCTTCTACCTTATTAAGGCCTTTAGTAGACTTCTCAATAAGCCTCCCCTTATTATTCAGCAAATACAAATCTGCATTCCCACCGAGGCCACCCAACTCAATATCTACATCCGTCTTTTCTTCAACCTTAAACCGATAAAAATCCCTCTTATCAGACTTACCTACAAATTCCTCAAACTGCTCATTATTCTTCAGAGCTCCAAATTTATAGGCTTTTTTCCGGTTATTACCTACCTTATCTTCTTGCTGAGAACCTGAACCTACACCCAAACTCAAAGTATAATCAGCATCTTCCTCATTCGACTGCACCTTTACATAATAAGCCCCTGGGTTCAAAGTCCGCTCAATATTTTCTAAGCTATCACCACCTTTAGTAGACTTCTCAATAAGCTTCCCCTTATTATTCAGCAAATACAAATCCGCATTTCCACTGAGGCCACCCAACTTAATATCTACATCCGTCTTTTCTTCAACCTTAAACTGATAAAAATCCCTCTGATCAGACTTACCTACAAAATCCTCAAACTTCTCATCATTCTTCAGAGCTCCGAATTTATAGGCTTTTTTCCGGTTATTACCTACCTTATCTTCTTGCTGAGAACCTGAACCTACATCCAAACTCAAAGTATAATTAGCATCTTCCTCATTCGACTGCACCTTTACATAATAAGCCCCTGGGTTCAAAGTCCGCTCAATATCTTCTGCGTTCTTACCACCTTTAGTAGACTTCTCAATAAGCTTCCCCTTATTATTCAGCAAATACAAATTTGCATTCCCACTCAGGTCATCCAACTTAATATCTACATCCGTCTTTTCTTCAACCTTAAACTGATAAAAATCCCTCTTATCAGACTTACCTACAAAATCCTCAAACTTCTCATCATTCTGCAAAGCTCCAACTTGATAAGCTTTTTTCCGACTATTGTCTACTTGATCTGGTTTGTTATATCTGTTGTTCATAATAGCCTCCCTATAAAAAAAATCA
Source organism: Trichodesmium erythraeum IMS101 (assembly GCF_000014265.1). Classification (NCBI taxonomy): domain Bacteria; kingdom Bacillati; phylum Cyanobacteriota; class Cyanophyceae; order Oscillatoriales; family Microcoleaceae; genus Trichodesmium; species Trichodesmium erythraeum. Next base: position 6,626,727 of record NC_008312.1, on the reverse strand, counting down.
TTATTTAACATTTATTTTATTTATAATATACTATTTTTACTACTTATTGACAATAATTTTTTCCTTAAAAAATACTAAAAATAACTAAAGAAAGTCAAAAGTAAGGTGAGCCAAAAATCAAAATTAGGATAAGTAGATTAGACAATTGAAAAAAATCCTGCTCAAAAACCATCAATAATTTATACAATCTGGATTTAGGTCTAACTTTCTACTTTACTTTACCCTTACTTTCATTCTGTGAAGCTCCAAGAAAAAAGAGACGTTGCCATTGCACCTTCTCAAAAAATTTGATATATTATGAATATAATGATTCGCTCGCCCATACTCATGATTATTTATTCAACAAAAAAAATAGGACAGGAAAGCGATCGCTCTTGATGAAAATCAACTCAAGCAAGAAATAAAAAAAATCCTCAAAGGCGTTGCCATTGCACCTTCTCAAAAAATTTGATATATTATGAATATAATGATTCGCTCGCCCATACTCATGATTATTTATTCAACAAAAAAAATAGGACAGGAAAGCGATCGCTCTTGATGAAAATCAACTCAAGCAAGAAATAAAAAAAATCCTCAAAATAGATAAATTGAAAATAGTACATTAATACCCACCCCAAACCAGAATAATATTGCCAATAAATGGGACGAAATGTCCCATTTATTAACCAGCAAAAAACCTCACACCATCATCTTTGATGTGGAGTGAGGCTTCTCAACGATAAAGCTAAAAAATCAAGAAAAGAATGAACCATAGCCTACTTAGTGAGCAGAGCCATTACCATGATAATCATCAGTATCATAAAATCCATTCTGTGTACCAAAGAACAGGCAACCAATAGTAAACAAAAAAGTTAATCCGACTAAAATTAATTTGACATCCATAATTTAGAAACTCTATTATTATAAATCTACTTTACAATAGAAAAAAAAGAGTCTAGTTAATTTTATAGAATTTCTTTTGAATTCTCCCACACAAAAACCATAATAAAAGAAGCGAATTAGTGCTAGAATTTATTTAACAGTAGCTATATTAGTTATCCGTTCTCAATTATTGCATACTTGTAATAGTACATAGTTAGTATCCAAGGAAACCATACAGTTTCTCAAAAATTTTTCTACATTCAATGCAGAATTGATATGACTTATTTCCAACTCTACAAATTGATGCATTATTCATAGAAAATTTGCCCTCTCCAAAAAAACTTCAAAAAATCAACTCAACCAAACCAGCCCAGTCAAAGTCAGAATTATCAATACTAAAGCCACCAAAACAAACTGATTATCTTGTGTATTGACCTTACTCGGATCCACAACTTCTAACTGAGAAATTTCTGTTTTTGGCTGAGGCGAAGGCGACTTAACTTGAGAAACCAGACCACTACCCCCACGATCTTGAGCATCACTTTCAGAAATAGCCCCCAAATCAGGGATTTTTGTTACCCACTCAGGTCGAGTTCTCAGTACAGGTGCTTCCAGAATAGCTAATATACGTTTTGCTTGTTGGCGAGTCTGTAAATAAGAATGATGAATAAGTTTTTTACAAAGAGTAGTAGCTTCTTGAAACTTACCCACAGCTTGATATACTGTCACTAGCCATATTTGTGTCTCTCCTCCCAACCGAGAATTAGGATTAACATTTTTTAAAGCAGTCTCTAAATGCTGTAATGATTTACTATATTGGCCGCTTTCAAAGGCCTGTTTACCAGCATTAAATTCAGCTTCAAATAATTCTAGATTTTCTAAATTCACAATCTGTTCTATAAATAAGACTGATACAAAGCATTAAAAATAGAGATTATAATGATCTCTAAGAAAATTGAATAAAACGTCCCTTGCTTTTACTAAAACCATCAGCAGTTACTTGTCCATAAGTATTGACAGTCGAAGTCACCACTCTAGTAGTATATCAATAACGTGAGCAGACCCACAACACATCTGTGATAATGGAAAAAATCTTATTACTACGATCGCGATCATTGAAACAACAACAACAAAATATAAAAAACTTAAACACTTACCTCAAACTACTTTAAATTACTTAATATACTAAATTAATATCAATTAGTTGTCAATACCTGAAAAATGAACTTCAACTGTATACTACTATATAGAGTGAATAATCAATAAGAGCAATCTTCACACTCTGTGCAGGGTAGAATTAAACTTTATTTCCCTTTGCGATCGTTAACTGTTCACTCAAAAATATCCAGTTATTTAAGTTCAATAAATTTCACCCATTATATAATTTTCCCACTTCTATTCACTCCAATTCAAATCAAAGTAAGTCATAAAATTTATCATAAAAATCAGGCACATTTACTATCATCAATTATTCCACTAAAAAAGAAAAAAACTTGTTAAATTCCCCCTTTTTTTTAGCGATGCTTTATAAACACCTTTCTGAGCATAAAAAAAATCAAAATCGAAAAATCATCTATTGGTCATTAAATTAAATAAATATTTGAGAAAATTAAATATATTAAAAAAAATTAATTACACCCTTAGGTTTATACAAAATCTAGTTAGAAAAGGAGACTTGTCCAATTATCCAATACCCTATTTAGTAAAAGCTGTAACTTCAAAAAATACCCACTCATCAATGATAATTGAGAACTTAGTATAAACCCTTCTAAAAAACCTACGATTATCTAAATAAATATTTGATTGTTCCTATAATTAAATATTTATATACTAATGGCCAAAACTTAGGATTTTCCAAATATGGATTCATTTCTGAAAATAGAAAAAATATAACTCAACTCCACTAACCACATTATTTTTTCAATTGATTAGTATAGATATTAACTTTAACCCAGTCTAGAAATAATAGTAAACTGCTTTCCCATTCAAGCATAAATTATAATAATAGCTTCTAAAAAAAAGATAATTAAAGCCTGACTTGCTAAAAATTATGACCTCACAAGCTAACTAACATCAAAATAACCAACCAAAATAAAAATAGTTAATCAGTTAGCTATTTTATTCTCACCGTTCAATCACAGATTATAACAAGAATACCCAACAGCTATAATATGATTAGTATATTTTTATTTGAACCTATCCAGACCATGAGATAATATTAATAATGCTCAAATAAAAAATAGAATAGGAAGACTAAATATGGTAGAAAGCAATCTATGGATTCCGATAGGAGTTGTTGTCGTAGGCTTTGTGGCTGCTGTAACCATCGGTTCAATTGCTTGGTATAATTCTAAACGTCCTCCAGGTTGGGAAAATACTCAACGTCCTGATTATATTCCTCAATTTAGCGACAAAGATAAAAATACTGAAGCGAATAGTGAATAATATCAAGTATGATTAATTAGTCATAATAAAGTAGCTAGTTTTAGTCATCTTTAGATAACTTATACTATTAGGTAAGAAATTTATTTCTTAGCAGATAAAATCGAATCACCAAAAATCCTAATCTGTGCACTTTTAGCTTAAGTTATCTCAAAGATGACTATTGCTCATCTGCTATATTTTTCATATTGTAATTAATCAATGTAGCCTATAATTATGTGTAAGTATTTATCTCTCCCGAGTCTGTAAATTATTCTTATATTGTACAGACATTCTATGGAAAATTCCTAGGCATAGTAACCCTTAACAGTTAGTAATTGGGGGGTAATTACCTTATTGAAAATTGCATTGTATTCTACCAGTAGAAATAACTAGAAAATATAAATATTTTAGTACAAAGCATCAATAATAAAGATTATCCCAGATATAATCTATTAATTTCTTCCCATTATCCATAGATAGAACTTGACAACAACCATTTTCATCATAGCTCAACAATGAAACATCCGGAATCTGATCTTCGTTTTTACTATCACTGATAATTTTACCTTTAATTTGTGTCAAATTATTTAAAGGACCATCAATATCAAAATCAATTTTTCTATCAAATTTTTTTTCCATCCATACCTCAATTTTATTGTCTAATTGTTCTGGAGTTAGTGATGTATTGCTAGTTAGCAAATGATAATATACCAAGATAATTTCCTTACATTCTTCTTCTTCAGCATCATCAACTAAACATTGAAAGACAGATGCATTATTAGCAATTATTTGAAAAAATAACGTTTCTGTGACCTGCTTTTGAAACTTAATTTGTTTATTTTTATATTGAGTATATTGCTTGAAACAAAATCCTCCTAAAGTAACTAATAAAGATAATGTAGCTATTAAAATTCCTGTCATGTTCTTAATATCTTCCGGACTAACTCTCAAATTGAATCTTTCTATATGAGACGGACCAAAAGTTAGAAAGATAATGACACTAATAATTAGTAAAAATTGGGGTAAAATTTTTAGAGCAAGAGGTACTGCTGCACCAATAGCAGGCACTGCTAACATGAGACGATCTTTTAAAGTCATACTAATTTTTAGGTTAGGAAATAGAAACTCAATATCATCTTTAGGAATATTTTTGTAGAGAGAAAGATAGATTTTACTAGGTATTAAATTAGACTCTTCCATCAATTTTTCAGAAGAATCTACATTCTTTTGGCTTTGGAATTTAATTAATAAAGCAACCCTTTCAAAAATATCAATTTTCTTTTCAATTTTTTGGAAAAATTTCTTAACCTTTATAGTTTTATATATGTCTCCGCGACAATAACATATTATCTCTTCAAAATCATCAAAATTGATATCTGTCTTAAGTTCAATTAGTGATTTTTTTTGAAAAGCACGTTCCAAACTAGCTTTAGAAATAGGGTAATAATTACTCTGCCCTAGAATTTCCTGAAAATTCTCAACAACCTTATTTTTCATTATTATAAGTTGTGAGTATGAGCAATCAACAATAGATTTAGTATCAATATCAGGATTAAAAGGAGCATAGCTTTCTTTGAATATTTCTAGTTTTTTATGTAGTTTAAAATGATAATAAGCCACTAGAATAGAACAAAAATCTCTAAATTTTTGTAAAGAAGCATCTGGTAATTTACCATCTCTAATACAAAGTTCTATTAAATCTCTGCGAGAATAAGGAATAAATGCTTCCCTGTCTTGATAGACCGCCATAGTTGTATACTTAATTAGATTAGAAAATATTTTAGCACTTTTTTTATTACAAAAACTTCATGATACTTGACAAAATCATCAAAATTTGTGTAAATACACTAAATTGAATTATCCTACTGTTAAAGGTAACTAGAAAAAAAAGACAAACATTTGAAGAAAGATTTAGCAGCCAGGATATAAAGTCAGGGCAAACCTATCTTATTTGCTGATTCCTATATATAGTGTTTTAACAATTACATCAACACTATATATTGAAAGTATATTGTCAATAAGCACAATAAACCAGAGTTGATTGAGAATTAACTAGAATTTCTTGACAAGATGCATTTGCCATGGAGATAAAATAAAAAAGGTATCAACACTCACTAATTAGCTTTTCAAAGGTTTGAATAGAGATGATTGAGTGCAGAAAAACCATCCAGCTTTTAGAAGAAGCAGTGAATTTTATCTAAATATTATATTTCGTAGGTTTTTAAAGTAAGTGAGTTATATGTCTAAGTCTAGAAGGTTGCTAAATCTGAAAGTCTTACATGATTTATCTTTAAATATTATAGCTTACTAATTTAACAAATACCCTAAATTAATTCTGTCTTAGTTAAATAATTATAATTTTAAAAAATGGATTCCAAAGCAACTTTAAATCAACTTAAAAAAAGAAGTCCAGAAGGAAAATTGCCCGGCAGTTATGGAGTTTATTTTAAAAATACACTAGTAGCTCTATGTCATGCTTTAGAAGACCACATATTACAAGTCAGCAGTCAACATCCAGAAGCTAAACCATTAGTTTTAGCAACATTTCAACAAGGAAAATGGTATCTGCAAGAAGCAGACCGCTATCAAGAATTAGCTCAATGTAGCCGTCACATTATGATAGCAGCAGTAGCAGATAGTGGTTTATCCAAACATCCTACAAGTAAGTTAGATAATGTATCTTTAATTAATCTAGAAACAACAGACAGTATAGTTAATGAATGGAATCTAATTATTCTAGCTCCAAGTTACCGAGCTATGGTACTTTGCCATGAACTCTCTGAAGATGAATATTTACCCAACTGTAAACCAACTGTAGATATAGAAAGAAAATTCTATGGTTTATGGACTTTTGATGAAACTTTAGTAGCTAAAGCAGCCGAAATTCTTGTAGAAAGATGTCGCCCTTACAACCCAGAACTCGCAGATACAATTCAAAAACAACATCAGGAAATTATTGAGACTAAAGGTATAGCACCCACAGATATGAGCGGTGTAGTTTCTAGAATAGTTTCTTACCTGCAAAAAACTCAGGAACAAATGATTGCTATCAATAGACAAACAAGGGAACTTTGGGAACTAGAAGATCAAGCATTACGCGTGACTCACAACCTTAATACTAACAAGTTGCAAGCATTTATACGAATGGCACAGAAAGTAGACGAGCAAGATCAAACAAACCCCCTTGCATCTTTGCAAGTAGCAGCTTTATGTGAAACTTTAGGGAACTTGTTAGATTTACCAACCCCAAAATTGCGACGTTTACGGTTGGCAGGATTATTGTTTCGAGTTGGCTTAGTTTCAGCTCCAAAAGAAGTATTTTCTAAAACACCTGATGAGTTAGATCCTAAAAGTTTAAATTTTTGGCAGAAACAGAATCTGTTTGGATCTCAGTTATTAGGAGCAATGCCAGAGTTAGTACCTATCACTAAAATTATTGCTCATTACTTAGAATACTGGGATGGTAGTGGTAAGCCAGATGGTCTCAAAGAAGAAGAAATACCGATAGAATCTCGTATTCTGGGTTTAGTTTCTTACTTCCAAGAGCTGACAATACCAAGGGGTAAACGCCCTGCTCTTAGTTTGGGAGAATCTCTAGAAAAGTGTAGCGCTCGCAAAGGCACTTATTTTGACCCTACTTTAGTAGAAACCCTCAACAATGTAGTTCGATTAACAGAAATGGGTCTAATGGAGTTACCTAAAAGGCCAAGTCAATTACCCAACGTTTGGTTAGAAGATGTTGCTAGGCTAATCGAATAATCTGTGGGATCTCATGAGAAGGTGACAATTCTTGCAAGTGACTTAAAAAATTATGTTCGAGTTTTACCTTCCTCCAAACACCCCGTGAAGTCTATCCCACAAAAAATAATTTTTGGGGATTTCACTCTTTTTATATTACCTCAATTAATGGTTGGAAAAAATAGTAGGATAGGTTCTCCATCGGTCAAATGGCTGCTATCCCTACTTTACCAGATTTACCAGGAATTGGAACTTCATAAATAACTGTTTGTTGAACTTTACCCATCGATAAAATTGCTTGCTTTGCTTCTTTGGTTTCCACACTAAGAAACATTTTCTCTTTTCCAGCGAAAACTATCACTGATATACTCAACAAACAAAAAAAACGGATTTCGGATGATTTATGATGTATTAAAGATAATATTGATAGTATTCACCATAAACCTATAGTTAACTTTTCTAACTCTAGTGCTGAGAGTAAGCACTTAGTCAGTCGAACATAACGACTCTGATATAATAGACTTGTCGCTCTTCTAAAACCTGAAAAGTGGCAAAACCAAATGGCTTTGTTGCATGAATGTTGCGATCGCAGATGACTCCCTGGAGAGATGCAGTTCTAGATGTGTACTTGATAACTTTCGGGTTTACCATTCTGTATCATGGGGTTCAGGATAGCGCATTGAATAGACATCTCCAAAATAAAAATTAAGGTATAATTGTCATGAAAAATTTGTAAAAACTATATACTAATGAGGCTTTGTTGTATAAAGATAGAAAATATGGTAACAATAAGCGTGTGGCACAAGAAACCTATAGTAAGGGTAGAGATGAGTAAGTCCAAGTCCAAGTCTAAGTACCTCTTCAGCAACTGGTCGTAGGTCTGATGCGTCCCTAAGACAGAGAGGGAGCCTCACATTTTGGTTGAATGATGAAGTCATAGAGCAGTGGGTAAATCAACAAAAAACTGGACGTAGGGGGGCATCAAATACCTATAGCAATACGGCCATTGAATTTATGGTCACTATACAATCATTGTTTGGTCTGGCCGGACGACAGACTGAAGGTTTTGTCGAATCTATATTTCAATTGATGGACTTAGATTTACCAGTACCAGACCATAGCACTGTATCCTGTCGCTTGCTCAAACTGAATATCCAACTGCCAGTTATACCAACTAATGAAACTATTCCGTACAGTAGTAGACTCTACAGGGGTGAAAGTTTACGGAGAAGGTGAATGGAAAACAAAAGTTCATGGTGTCAGTAAACGGCGTACATGGGGTAAATTACACCTAGGAGTAAATGAGGCTACAGGAGAGATTGTCAGTGGAGTAGTGACTACCAATGATGTCAGTGATTCACAAGCATTTTCTGAACTTGAGAAATGGAGTAGATGGGGAAATAGCCCAAGTATCAGGAGATGGAGCAGAGCACAAGTATAAATGTTACCAGAAAGCTAACCAACTAGGAGCAAAAGTAACAATTCCACCCAGGAAAAATGCAGTAATAGGTCAACACGGCAACTGCAAATGCCCACCTCATCCCAGAGATGAAAACCTCAGAAGAATCAGAAAGGTAGGACGCCAAAAATGGAAGCATGAAAGTGGTTACCATCGGCGTTCTCTATCAGAAACCACAATGTTTAGACTCAAAGTGAGCTTTGGAGGTCAGTTACGACGAGGAAAATTCGAAAGCCCAAGCAGTAGAGTTGTTCATACAATGTGCCATGCTGAACCGTATGATTCAAACAGGTAAACCCAAAAGTCACAAAGTGAAAATCTAGTTAACTTCCTGATGGAAGTTTTTGGCGATCACTACTTTCATGCAACAAAGCCTACTAATGACTCAGATATTAGAATATATTAATAACCACCCAAAAGAAATAAAAAGAGTTATTGGGATTACCAATGAGCAATTTAAAAAAATATTAGGAAATGCTCAAAGACTTGCATTAAAAAAAAGACAGGCGATCGCTAGTCAAGAAAAAAGACTAATTAAGACAGGAGGAGTCAGAAAAAAAAGCTTAAAACTTGAGGAAGAAATCATCTTAACTTTATACTATTTACGCCATTTCCCCACATTCCAAATACTAGGAATATACTTTGGTGTCAGCTCATCAACAGCAAATAATATTTTTCAGGCTTTGGATAGATATATTACAAGAGTTACTGCCTAGTAGCTTGTTAGAACAATTTCAAAAAAAAGAAGACGAATATTTATGGATACAATAAATTTTAACAGAACAAGAATTAATTGTAGATAGTACAGAAAAAAGCATATATAGGCCATACTCTGATGATAAACAGAAAAAATATTACTCTGGAAAAAAGAAAAACCATACATTAAAAAACCAAATAATAACGACAGAAAAAGGTACAGAAATAGTAGATGTAAATGTGGGAAAAAGAGGTCCAGAAAGCGATGTAAATTTACTCATAAAACAACTTTCAAAATTTGATAAAGAACAAAAATTTCAGGGAGATAAAGGGTATCAAGGAGCAGAGAGAACTATAACACCAAAAAAAAAGCCTAGAAAACAAGAAATGTCACCAAAAATGAAAGAAAATAACTTGAAATTAGCTAAAAAGAGAATCTTTGTGGAACATGTTATTAGGTTGCTCAAAATATTTGGAATAGTTAGAGAAAGGTTCAGATTAAAAGAATATAATTATGAAAAGGTAATTTTAACAATATGTGGTTTAGTCAGACTAAGAATAGGAGCATTAATATTAGCATGAACCCTACTATAGCAATCCTAAGTAGGTTGCGGCAAAATTTCATACTGAAAAAGTTTTGGGAAATTGAATATTTGACCATCCGCAAAAAACTTAAATAGCCACTTAACTACTTTAAAAGAACTGCAAAGATGATAAAAAGTAATACTGAAATTTTTGGTTTGTAACCAAATATCTTCAACAGGATTTTGCTCCGGAGCATTGGGAGCAAATCTTGTACAATTTATCAACAATTCTTCTTCTGATAAGTATTGATTAATTGTCATTAAATATTCTCGAAATTCTTGAGAGTTATGGTAAGTTGCCCCATCCCAAAATATTGCCAATTTGTTGCCCGGTCTTTGCTTCTGCAAATATTTAATAAATTCAATAGTATTTTTAGTATTTCCACTCTCATATTCTTGCACAAGAAATTCCTTGGTTTTATAGTCTAAAGCTCCATAATAAGTCTGTCTTTCTTTTTCATTTTTAATTGCAATTTCTATTCTTTCATCTGTTTTTCCCCAAGCATAACCTAATATGTCTCCCCATAGAAGATGACATTCATCAATCATAAACACTGTAAGCTTTCCAGTTTCTATTTCTGGTTGCCATTTAGCTAAAAATTCCTCTATTTCTTTTCTTTTAACTTCTACTAATTCATCATTTTTAGCAGGATTCTTTTTTTGAGTTTTTTTCCAACTTATGCCCGCTTCTTTAAACAAGTTATAGTAACTTTGATTAGACTCAAAAACCACATCATATTGCTCCTGTAAGTAGTTTTTTAAATCTGATAACCTAAGATAATCTTGTGCTCTCAACCACTCAATTGTTTTCTCTTTTTCGACCGTTTTTAAGTAACCTTGTCTCCCTTGATACTGAAGCCTTAAACTTTCTACACCATGAAATAATGCTTGGTTTTTCCATTCACTAATAAAACTGTGAGAAACATTTAATAATTCTTTGACTTCATGGTAGGATTTTCCTGACAAGGTCATTTTTACGGCCAAGGCCCTTTTAATTTCTTTAGACTCTTTTGTTTGATTAATAAAATCATTTAGTTTATCTATAATATTCATTTTTTGTCTTTTTCTTAGATCTGTTATTCTTACTATTATATCTGTTGCGACCAATATGGGATTGCTATATATGTAGAAAAGAAGATAACAAAAACAACAGCTCAATATGGTGAATAATAAACAGTAACTATCTCTAACACCATAAAGTATGTAAAAAATGACTATCTGGGGGATTAGGCGCTAATTCCTTGAAAAATAGTCACAGTAAGGGAAGTGGGTATTTTTGGAGATGTCTAATGAATAACTCCACTGCTTGATTATCAAATTATCGTCTTCGTAACTTCCCACCAAATAAAACTTTGAACCTAAACATAGTGGTTCCAGATAGAGAGCGTCTATGGTATCCACTTTCATGCTTCCATTTTTGCCGTCCTATTTGACGAATTCCTCTGAGGTTCTCATCTCTGGGAGCGGGTAGGGCTTTACAGTTGCCATGCTGCCTAATCACAGCATTTTTACGCGGTGGAATGGTCGTTTTTATGCCTCTTTGGTGAGCTGTTTCATAACACTTGTATTTGTCATCAGCCCCATCACCTGAAACTTGGGCTATTTCACCTTCTACTCCATCTAATAGGTCAGAAAATACTTGGTCGTCACTCACATCATTGGTTGTGACAACTGCTGTGACAATCTCTCCGGTGGCCTCATTCGCACTCTAGTAATTTACGCCATGTCCTACGTTTACCTACACCATGAATCCTGGTTTTCCATTCCCCTTCACCGTAGACTTTGACCCCTGTAGAATCAACTACCAAATGCATCTCTTCTGTCCTTGGTCTCACTGGTATCCCGATATTTAGTTTTCTGACCCTACGGCATACAGTGCTATGGTCTGGTACAGGTAAATCTAATCTCTAAAAATCAAATATAGATTCTACAAATCCTTCTGTCTGTCGCCCCGCCCTGCAAACAAACTACTGAGAGTGACCATTAGTTCAATAGCTACATCGCTATAGGTATTCGATGCTCCCTGACCCCCAGTTTGATGTTGATTTACCCACTGTTCTATCACTTCATAACTTAGCCAAAATGTCAGGCTCCCTCTCTGCTTTAAGGAGGCATCATCCATACGACCAGTTGCTAACCCGGTACTTGGACTTGGACTTACTCATAAGGAGAGTTAATGCAGGATTTGGTGCTACCCACTGTTATTTTTACCATCTTTCCTTGCTTTGTGCAACAAAGCCGTTCAAATGTATAATAGCCAATGAGTTTTTCTTGATACCAACTCTGGAGGCGTTGGAAAAAGTTTTGTCTGGGAGTATTTTTTCCTGGTGGTTTGCGAGTTGCACTCCACTCCCATACCCTATCTACATGGGGTAAATACCAAAAACGATAGTGGTCAGCTTGTAAGCGTTTTAGTAATGTATCTAATACATTTTCTAGAGTTCCTGGCTGTTCTTGTACTTCTAGGTCAAATTCTTTCGTTGTTCGTAATTTGAGTTCTATAGAACCTCTGAGTGTATCTTTTTCCTCCAATGTTATACTAGAGAGCGATCGCCAATTATCCGAAACAAGAGTTAGGCAAATGCCATATTCAAGCAGTTTAACAGATAAAGAATGGGTTCTGATTGAACCATCCCATACCAAATAAGAAGAAAACTTGTCCCACAAAATGGAGCAACAGAGAAATCTTAGATGGTATTTTGTATCAATTAAAAAATGGTTGTAATTGGTGTGATACAATAAAGATTTACCACCTTATTCAACAGTATTTTGGCATTATAAACAATGGCGAGAATCAGGGGTAATTGAGAAAATTAGAGATGTATTACATTCTCAAGTACGTCAACAGGTAAAAAAAAAGCGCTCCGGGACAACTTTAATAATCATTGATTCACAGGCAGTAAAAAACACTTGTAATGCTGGTGTCAAGTCCAAGGGATTTTGTCTTTACAAAGCTACTAACGGTATCAAAAGACACCTAGCAGTAGATAGTCTTGGTTTTCCTTTTTTCACCCATTGTACTAAGGCATCAGTATCTGATGATGCAGGATTAATAGAAATGTTGTCAGACAATATTGACTATTTTAAATCCAAACCAGTCAACATTCCTAAAATTACAATCTTACTTGATCATGGATATCATCCCGAAAAGATAATAGAAGAGTTAAAGAAAATTTATCCAGGGTTACGGACCAAAATTCCCTTGAAACTATCACCAAAACCATCAAAAGCAGAGAAAAAACAGGAAGGGAAAACAGGATTTGTCCCAGTCAAAGCAAGGTGGGTAATTGAGAGAGCTAACTCTTGGATGGAGAGATGTAAAAGCTTGAGCAAAAAAATTGATGGGAACTCTGAAAAATGCTACTGCCAAGATTAATCTTTGTTCTATTCGACTAATGCTCAAGAGATTAGCGTTGGCAGAGGATGGTGGCGGTAGCTATATCGCCTAATTTTTTAAAGATACACTCAGGGTTTCTATAACTTATCCGAAACTTCCCTGACGGCATTTTGCCGCATTAAATAGTTGAGAATTTTCATCTTTGGAGATTTTGATAACTTCTCCTAAACCTATTACTAGTGTAATTTCCTGAATAATTGTTGAGAGTATCCCATAATTTAATCCTGTACCATGAGTTGCTGTTGCTATTGCACCTCCTACAGTTTGATCGGAAATCGAACCTAGATTGGGCAAAGCTAGTCCATGTTGGCCTAGGCCTTAACTCAACTCTTTTAGGGTAACTCCTGCCTGAGTTACAATAGTTTTACTGTCCCAGTTAATATTTAGAATCTGATTCAAGCGATCGCTACAAATCAAATCGTAATTACTCATGGTAATATCGCTGGGAGAATGTCCTGAACCAAATACTCTGATTTTTGTTTTCGGTTCTACTGCTTGACGAATAATATTTCTAGCTTCTTCAGTTGAAGCAGGGCAATCTCCACATAGGGGTCGGCATTGATACTAGTTCGACCAATTTATAAAGTGTTTTTCATTTATCATCTCATGTTTTTTTCAACAAAAAAATTATTTTTACCCAATAAATTTATTCAAGCATTACTGTCACAGCCCCCCGTTGAATCTTGGAGTATTCCAGTTGCTTTTCTGCTCTCAAATTTTATTAGTGGGATAGACTTATGGTATTTTTTTACTGATAGAAAATCATTTTTCAGATTGTAAAGAAGGAGTTATAAATGGGACAATTGAACAAATTATTTGTCATGATCTTATTAGTATTGAGCCTTGTCTCATGCTCGAATAATCCGGGAAATGAAATCAAAAAAGCATTAGTAGCCTTTCTTGATTTACTGAGTGCAGAGCAAAAATCTAAACCTCTTGCACCGTTTTCTCACAAAAAAAGGAATGGCTCGGATTTTCTCCCCGATAAGTCCGTCAAGTCTGAAAAAAAGCGCCTTGGTTTAGTTATGGAACAGATGAATTCAAAGCAAAAAGATCGGACTCTATACTCTGAGACTGATTCCATGCTAAGTTATTCGGGAAGTAACATGATAAAAGCGGCTAATAGTTTTCTTGGTTCACTCACTCGAGATCAAAAATCTCAGGCCTTTGCAGAATTTTCTCACGAAAACAGGAATGACTGGGCTTACCTTCCCGACTATTTCCTTCCCTTAAGCAGCCCTGATAAAAAGCGCTTTGGTTTGGCGATGAAACAGATGAATTCAAATCAAAAAAAGCTGGTTGTGAACCTTCTTGAAACAGCTTTAAGTGCAAAAGGTATTCTCACGACGGAAAATGTCAGGATGCTTGAAAAGGTTATATTTTCTTTGAACCCAAAAAAGCCTTTCTTTGACCCAGAACTCTACTATGTCTCTATTTTCGGAACTCCTTCAAAGGATAAAACCTGGGCTTGGAGTTTTGAAGGTCATCACATTTCCATTAATATTACTCTGGTAAATGGCCATCTCTTATCTGTTACACCAACTTTTTATGGGGCAGTCCCAACTGTGGTTTTGAAAGGAGAATACAAAGGTTTTCAGGTTCTTAAAGATAGTCTAATGGTTCTAAAAGATGAAGAAAATCTAGTCAAAGAAATTGCAGAATCCCTTACAGATGATCAATTAAAAAAAGCCTTTATCCAAGAAGCGCCTCCAAAAGAGATCTTTTCTAAAATTTCTGATTTGACGAAAGTAGACACAAATATTTTAGATCCTCGCAAAGGTCTGAAATACAGTGAAATGAATTTAACTCAACAAGAGAAAATCAAAGATCTGATTAAAGTCTATATTGATAAATTTCGCCCTGAGCTGATCAAAAATCTGGACAATTCACCACTGACAGAAATTGAGACACTGGTCTTTGTTTGGGTAGGCTCATTGGAAAAGGGAAAACCACACTATTACCGACTTTGTACCACGAACCATTTAATTGAGTATGACAATTTTGTAGACACAAATATTGATGCTCCCCATGTTCACACAGTCTGGCGTGAGTTCGATGGTGATTTTGGCGAGGATTTACTAAAAAAACACTATCAAACATACCATCACTGATTATTTTAAAGTCGCGTCATTGCAACTTCTTATTTAAAAACTGTGTTGGTGATATTGTAAATATTAGGTAGTTTTAATTAGGACTTACCAATCTACTGCGAAAGTATTGTCCTGAAATTACTGTCCTGATAGACTGCGACCCGTAGCCCTTCCTTATAATAAGAGAAATATATTATTTTACATAAGTTCTATATAATTTTAACTAATAAGACTATATAACTTTATTCTTGAGTATAATATTTAACTATACTTTAATAAAATTATTTTAATTTTAAAAAGTTAATTGTAAAATTTAGGCAATCTTATGTTACTTATCTTTATATTTGGGAGTTTGCGTATCCCCCACCTAAAAGGTATGGGTTTTTATCCATCCCCAAATTAATCTGCCTAATAACGAAATGAAAATAACCATGAATAAATCATTATCTCTTGACATTTCAGCCATTAGAATTGGCAAGATTAAACTTTTGGCAAATGCTCATCTTCCAGGTACAGATTTAACAGGGGCCATGCTCCCAGAAGCAGATTTCTACCAAGCTTACTTGCCTGGGGTTAATTTTGCTGGTGCTAATTTACAGAAAGCAAAACTGAGGGCTAATCTTAGAGGTGCTGACTTTACTGGTGCTGACTTAAGAGGAGCAGACTTTCGCAATGCAGACCTACGGGGTGCTATTTTGATTGATGCTCAACTCAGGGAAGCTAGCTTTGCAGGAGCTTTCTTAAATGGAGCTATATTTAATAATTTGGACCTGAGTGGCATTGATTTTCGTGGGGCTGACTTACGAGGAGTGAATTTGAGTAAAGCAAATTTGTTTCGGGCAGAATTGAGCAATGCCAATCTTTCTGGCGCAGATTTATCTAGTGCAGATTTAGAAGAGGCTAATCTAAGTGGAGCAGTACTTAGGGGCACAAACTTACAAAGCTCTAATTTGCTATGTGCTTCAGTAGAACAAGCTGACTTGACTGGGACATTACTAACAGATGCTTGTGTTAAAGGTACACCTCTTGATTAAGTTAAAATTCAACCCACCCTTACCCCTTCGAAAGAGTTAGGGCTGTAATATTTTTCTTAAAAGACATCTGGGGAGATGGAGTCCAGGGGGAAAAGTAGAAGATGGGAAAATTTCCTAAAAGCGCAAAAACGAAAAATCACCAAATTTATGCCATAATCTAGTCCATGAATCAATTTTCATTGATATAAGCTGCTCTCATCAGAAATTACACTTAGGTTTAAATTACAGTTATACTCCAAATGTCAGTAAATTTAGTTGTATTTTCCTCTTTTTCATGTCTGGCCTGGCTGCGGAATCCGAAAATCTCTAATTTATTGCTTTTTGAAACCGCTGTGTCTCCAAGGAGAGGACTTATGCATTTAAAAGTTTGATTTTCTCGTTTTTGAAGGTACATCTCTTGATTAAGCCAAAAGTTAAACTTATAAAGTGCATAAGTACAAGTTAAATTTACAATTATTCACAAAAAGGTTATAATAGTAAAAGCAGATTAAAAAATTATGGTGACGGCATTGTTTACCAGTACACCAATACTGAATCAAAAAGGCGATCGCCTAGTGAGCAAAGTGGCAGGAGCTGCAATAGCAGCACTGTTTAAGAGCTCGGATCAAGTCGAAGCCAATGTTCGGGCAGAACCAGTGGCCAAATTATTACAGGGTAGTCTGGATGGGTTTGACTTTATAGGTAAAGGAATGCAGATGTATAATGGCCTTCGCATCGAAGTCATGGAACTTTACCTGCAAGCTGTATCAATAGACTTCAGTGCAATTTTTACAGGTAAAGTCAAACTAAGGCAGCCCATCCAGGCAACTCTGAGAACAGTATTAACCGAGTCAGATTTGACTACTTCTTTCAATACTCCATTTGTGTTAGAGAAACTCCAAAGGCTTAATTATGATGGACAACCCCTACATTTTCAAAATACTCAAATGAATATAACAGAAGATAGAGCTCTCAGAATTAAAACTCAAATTAGGGTGGGAACCTCAGATAAACCTATAGACGTTGATTTTACTGCTAATATTGAAGCGGAGAAGCGACGTAAAATAAAATTTGTTAATGTCAAATATAGTGGTAATCAAGAATCAGTAGACCTAAGTAAATCTCTAGTTAATCATGTTAATAATTTACTAGATTTAGATAAATTTGCATTAGAAAATACTCAATTGCGAGTAGATAGACTACGAGTAGGAAGAAATGAAGTTACATTCTATGGTGTAGCTCAGATAGATCAATTTCCTAGTGGGATAAATAAGAAGTAGTCATCACCCTATGAGGAAAAATATTTACCTAAAAACCAAAACACAAACCTTTTTAAAATTACTGATATGTAATTATGTAGTTCAAAAAAGTTTTTCCAATAAATTTGGTCAATTACTTGAGAACTGCTAAAAAGTGAAATCATAATTTGTATAACTAGTAACTTATTTGATAAGGAACACTCTTGCCCAATGAAGAACTAAAAGCCATCTGTTTTGATGGCTACTGGTAAGTTAAAAAATATCAAAAAATGGATATTCTTGTTGTTATAGTGCTATGTGCGAGCAGGCAAAATACTCCAAAGTATCAACCATAAGCGTCTTGTTATCAAATAACAAGGCAGAGTTGGTAACAGCCGTCACTTTAATGGGTGCGGTAATGCTTGTGTAGGTTCAGGGTACAAGCTTTGAGTAAGTTAAATGCACAATATGGCTTTTAAGCATTAGCATTGTGAAGCAAAGGTTGTTTAAACAGGGGATAACTCCACCTGGTTAAAATTGTTGTACTGTTTTACAGAAGTTAACCTCCTTACCTCCCCCTTACCCCTCGGCAGGGCTGTTTCATTCTCTCTCTTAAAAGACAGACAAGTCTTGAGGGGGATGGGTAGGTTATTAAGGATTTTCGGTGTCAAAAATTTCAAAGCACCGATAGCTAGATGGACTGCCAGAAGAAATTTCCCAACTTACAAAAATAAAAAATTATCGAAGCTATCCCACAATTATTTGAGCCTATTAATAAATTTTATTAATATGATTTGCTTTCGTTAGAAATTACACTCAGGTAAAAATTAAAATTATACTCTAAATATGAATAAATTTAGTTGTATTTTCCTGTTTTTCGTATTCCGGCCCAGCTACAGAATCTGAAAGTCTCTAACTTATTGCTATTTGAAACAGTCATGACCCCAAGTTTGGAAGTAAGATGTTAAAAATTTAAAACTTTAACGCTCTAAGTAAATTGAGAAAATTATTTCACATTTAACGCTACAGATAAGTAGTATAAGGCTTTGTTGCACAAAAAAAGCAAATATGGTGATAAAACATCTGCGAACACGCAACAAACCTACACCAAAGTAGATATGAATAAGTCCAAGGGGCGCTTCTAATTATAAGTCCAAGTACCAAGTACATTCTCAGCAATTGGTGGGAGTATAATGCTTCTGATAAACAAAGAAGGAGTCTGACATTTGGGCTTACTGTAATGGTAATGGAGCAGTGGGTAAACTAACACAAGAGGTATAGGTAGGGGTTCATCTAATAATAACTGGGATGTAGTTATTGAACTAATAGTAACTTGCGTGTAGCTTACGGGTGAGTTGCCTCTACAACTAACACTTAGGTTTGTATAATTTGTATTTGGCTTGATGGGATATGAAATATATTTTGGATAATATTCGCACAGGATCAGGAAGTTCTTGTTATCCAAGACTTTTATTGCACTCCCTAGGGAAAAATGAACAATGGTAAGAATTAGAACCAAGCGTAAGCAACCAATTCACACCTACCTCAGCGAGCTGCCTGAAGGGGGGTTAAATTTGGTGTTGATGTTGATGATTTGCGATCGCAAATAGGCAGTTTATTAGTTACAATAGTCTGATTAAGAAGAACACCATTATTGACTTGGACAAAGCTTTCTTGAGATTATCTTTATAAATCACCTCTTAACCATTAACACAGCTGGATGGCATACAAGTTCAGAGTTAAAAACTCCTTTGGGCTTGTACTTAGAGTAATGACCCCGTCTACTCACTCTTATTTACAACCTGCAGAGGGCTTATGGCCTCTAATTGATGAACTGATAGCAAATTATTCATTTGCTGGCCCTGAGGAGCTAGAAGCAGTTTTGTTTGAGGGTTGTCAACTTCTTTGAAAACAGCAGTTTCTCATCAAGGCTATAACCTACAGGAATTACATAGTAACGCTATATATAGTGTAGTTTTTGAGTATTTGAACTATGATTAGTGTTGTTGTGTAAGTCCTAACCCAATATAGAAATCTAACAAAAGCTTAAGACGCTCTCTCTCTTCTCAATTTCGGTTTATACAGAAATTGATGTCTTAAGCTATGCTTTGACTACTATACAATTGGTGGAGTAAAAATTTAGGTTGAATTACTCCCATGCTACCAGATTTGATATGATAGGTGACTCATTAAAGCTATATCTATGGATATTTAACCAGACATAGTATTTTTATTTGACTAAAAAAAAATTGACAAAAAAAATCAGGAAAATTAACTAATGATAAATAACTGAATTATTGAATCTCTTGACTTTTTTGTTGTACCAACACTGCAGCATCAAGATTTGATAAACCAGAAACATTAACTTTATAAATATAACCACCCCTTTTTTCCAAATCATAAGTATAGGTTTTATCATAGTAGTGAAGAATTAAATCTGAAGCTGCTACTAAATTGCCTTCTCTACCAAAATCAATTGCCTTTTGCGCTCGCAGACCTCCCAAGCGTTTACGAATGCGTTCGGTAGCAGCAATCAAATCATCAATATTTGCATCCCCATATATTTCTACCAAAAATGCCACTCTTTCCTGACGACTACGACTTATTTCAATAACTATTGCTTTTTCCATTTGCTCAAAAATTTCCTGGGGAATACGACACAACCCAATACTTCTGCTCTCAGCTTCAACCCATAAAGGTTGAGTGGAATCAAACTTTCCCCACTCCATTGCTATCTTATTCCAAAATTGCTCGTTAGTAGGTTGAGGTAACTGCCCCAAAGCTCCGAAACTACTACCCCGATGGTTTGCAAGAGCTTCTAGATCCAATACCTGTTCCCCCATATCTCTTAAAGCATGCAGAATCTCAGTTTTGCCACTGCCAGTCATTCCACCCAGAACAATAATTTTTTGTGGAACTAAAAATAAAGAAAGTGCCCAACGCCGAAACCCTTTATAACCACCCATGAGTAGAGCCACATTAAACCCAGCAGTTTCTAGTAACCAACCTACTGAAGCACTACGCATTCCACCACGCCAACAGTGAATTCTGACTTGACGGTCTGGAGCTAAAATTTTAGCATAGGCAACAAAATCAGCTAATTTCGGACCAGCGATCGCTAACCCTAACTCTACTGCTTCATCTTTACCTTTTTGTTTGTAGCAAGTTCCTACTAAAGCCCGTTCTTCATTATTAAATAGAGGAAAACTAACAGCGCCAGGAATATGACCTTGAGTATATTCAGCAGGACTGCGAACATCAAGGATGACTCCTGGTGCTTGAAAAAATGCCTCAGGTTTTAGGGATTTTGCCATATTTTTAATAAGAAAAATTAAATCAAACCTACTACTGACTCTTGACTTTTACCTTCTACGAATAGAATTATTGGAAAATAAAAACTGAAACTGCTCAAAAACTTACTATATAAATTTTTCAGTTTTAGAGGAAAAATTTTTTATTCAGGGTTCAAGAGGTTTTGTGTGGCTCGTCAAAACCTCTCTGAGTTTAATGGCTAATGGTTGATAACCATCTTTATCAGCAACATTCCACCAATTTAAAACCCAGTTATAAGACCATCTGTTATAACTTGCGTGTTGAGCCATCAGAGTTTTTTGCTGGTTATTTAATTTTAGTTTGCTCCTGATGGATTTCATGTATTTTCCGGGTTATTTATCTAAATAGTATATTTTTTTGCCTATTATATCGTTATTCTTTGATTAAGTCAATACTCCTAACTACACTTGCTCAAAACTATGAGTAATCCTAACATTGTTAAACTAAGCCAGCTCATTTCTTACATCTTCAGGAAACAAAATCGCTTTTGACTCAAGCTACTTATTCACATAGTTTTTGCTCTTTATTGCAGCATTAAAGTCTCTGTCTGCTTTCAAACCGCAGTTGTCACATTCATAAGTTCTCTTATGTAATAGCATTTTCTGTTTATACCCACAGTGAGAACATATCTGAGAACTCGGATAAAATCTACCTGCTATCACTAAAGTGCTTTTATACTATTCACACTTGTTTATATTATTTACCTACTGACTTGAAAGCCTTTAACGATCTGTTGCTGCCTTTTTTGTTTCAAGATAAACCTTTTTGTAAAGTCTTTAGCCACTTCTGAGACTTTCGGTAATATTGAGGAATTGGAAGTCATACTACTTCCTTGGTTATCAAAAAAATCTTTCAGAACCCTAATCAATAGCCAAAGTGTTATCCCAGGCAGGTTTGACAACAGCAGTCAAGGTGGGAACTGATTTATCCTTGAACTACATGGTAACATAATACCCATCAGCTTTGTGGCTAATAGTAACTGTTTTTATTTAAAACCATCTTAATTAACTTTACCTTACCTATTTTGGGTAAATTAATTTTATTTCCTTAAACACAGTCTGACTTTATTTGAGGATAAGTGAAGTTACGATAACAACCTTTTCCTTTAAATCTTGAGTATTCCCTAATCTTTGCCCATTTTTATCTACTTTAAAACACCTATCAAAGCCTAGTTTTACTTGTTTAATGCAATCTTGCAATACTTGAGAATGAATTAATTTGTACTCTCGAAATTTGTCTTTGGTATTTAGCAAATCCTTTTTCTGGGAGTAATAATCTTGATTATCTCTGAGTTGAGGAATTGGCGTTATTAATAGACCAACATTAACTGGACAAGGGTTTTCTTCATTTCTAAAGATCCCCTAAAGATCCCCTCCCTTAATAATTAGTTGTATTGCCGACGCAACAAATCTATAGCAATACGCAAATCGGTTAGGACATTTCTCTGTTCCCCATCTCCTATTGCCTGTTATATTACAAGCAAAATTTCCCAGTCCTAACCAAAAGACGTAATACTAGAATTTCAAGCATATATAGGGTGGCTTAAATTACTGCCCTCGCCCCTTTATTATTGCCAACTTTTATCTACAGGAGTTTTTCCTACTTCCTATACTTAAAAGTGGCCTTATTATATCGTTTTTCCCTAATACTATGGTATTGTAGACGTAGGAGATATTTTCTGATGTAGATGGCACTATGAAATGTCCCTAGGTCTTAGGGTTATTAGGAATTGAGATATCTTCGCTTCATACCTAGTGCTTAGTTGCTAAGATGGACAATATTATTTTTTTTTGGTGAGACTTCCTTGGCTTCAGACTTTTTTTTATTGGATCAAATCAATAAGTATATTGCTCTAATGTAATTAGAGACTTGAACAGTTAAATCCATTATTAGACCTAATTTTTACTTAATAATTGAATTATTAAAAAAATATAATATTATTTTGGGAAATTGGTATAGTATAGATTTAAGGTTATATAGTCATATTCTTTTATTTTGACTTTTTTATTTTGACTTTTGACAAAATAAAATCAATTACTCGGATTGGACTATGGATTATATGTAATAACAAAACAAATGCAAGCTAGTTATTCCCGATAGCTGGTTTAAATCAATTAGTAAAATAAAATGACGGAATTCAGTAATAAATTTAACAAAAAAGAAAATTTTTTCAAGGTAGTTGCTAAATTTTTGCAACATGGTTATAATTAAATTAACAGCTAGTTCAACTAGATCTAGCAAAAAAATATGACAGAGAGAATGACTGTACCTCTCTGCCAGGTGCTTTATAACATCTTCTTCCTCTAAGAAGATGAAAAGGCAAAAAATGAAACTTTAATGTCTTAAATTTTTGGCTACCTCTACCAAAGTTTAGGTTTTTGTAAGTTATATTAAACTGTGATCTTACAAACAAAAATCCGGGTGTTGTATCTACCTATCTATATCTACTCTGTTCATTTTTCTAGAATTTGCAGGTTTTTAACTAGGATAATTAACTTAGTTCAATACTACTAGTGTATCTGGAGCAAGGAAGTGATCTAGATGATATGCACGCTCTTCTGTCTCCAGTAGAATCTTCTCATACAGGTAACGAGTAGCACGATCGCCTAAGCTTTCAGCTTGCGCAGCTAGGCGACGTAATAACTTAATTACATCCTGCTCTGCTTTTAGATCGTGTTCGATCATATTACGAGCATTAAAACTTCCATCTTCTTCAGGAGTAAAGCAACACATCTCAGCTAACTTAGCAAAGCTAGCAACTGGAACACCACCTAGACCATTTAAACGCTCAGCCATCTCATGGACATGCTCTTTAACTTCCTCATAGCTTTCTTTGAAAAACTCATGTAGTTGGTTAAACTCTGCTCCTTCTACGACAAAATGGTGTTTCTCATACTGGAGGTATAAAGCTTGGCAACTGGCCAAAGCTACATTCATACCCTCGCATACAGGTTCAGTAACACTTTTTTCTAATCCAATAGGGTTATCAGCAATCTGACCAAATGCCTGTACTGGAGTTGCTGTTGTGCCGTTAGACATATTATTTATTCCTTATTTGTAAATTAACTTAGTCTATCTATTCTAGTCTAGCGCTTTTTGATTGCTAGTAGTTTTAAGTTTACCACAGTTACTAGGAGAGTCAACCAGAGTCAGGTTAACAGATAAAAGACATTATGAGTTAAAAACTAGTTTTTATCAAACTATTGGGAAAATTTCTTAAGTATTGTATACTCAAGGATAAAGGCTGACTGGTAGAAATATACTCTAATTCCACCAGAGCTTACATATAAATTTAGTGCGAAAATATTTCAATTGTTAAAAAATGAGTACATTTAACCAGAAGCCAGGAATTTGTGAAATTGTAGAAGTAAGCTGTGTAGATAGATGGCAAGTATATAGACGTTTACAAGAATTAGATATTGATTGTTGGTGTGAACCAGAAAAGCCATTACAAGTACATCTAAAAAACACAAATGAAGCTAATCAACTAGAAAGTGTCTTGAAACAATTCACAGCCCATCGTTATGAATTAGTTCAACTGTTACAAAGTTCTTGGGAGGTTAGCTAATATCCTAATTAATAACATGAATTAATTAGGGAAAAAAGTAATGTATTTATCTGTAAAGTAGAGATAAAAAACTTTATATCTAAGTAATTAAACTTATCCCAAGCTACACAGATAACTATTAGTAAACATACAGCAACCAATAATGTCTAAATTCAAGCGTCAGAAAAAATTCAGCCTGGAAGGAAAAGTCCAAGAAGTTACTATCAAGGATGGCTACAAGCTGAAATATGTTCATGTAGAGACACTGGCCGGAAATAATTATGTTGTCAAAGTAGCCAAGCATTTACGGCGAAACTTTTCATCAGTATTAACACCAGGTTTAGAGGTGAAAATCAAAGGTGAAATGGCATTATGTAAAAAAACTGGTGAAGAAGAGCTTAAGGCTTTTAAGATTACACCAGATTTTACTGCAAAAGCTACAGAAATATGGCCAAGTCAGCCTGTAGCATTACTTGAAAAGTCATCAAGTCAACTAACAGAAATGAAGTTGCCCGATACTGAGGAGATATCTAGTAAATCTCAAAAAACGACTGAAGGTAATGCTAAATGTGTAGGTAAAAAAGCTGAAATTTTGGTATGTCAAAAATCCGATTGTGAAAAACGAGGTGCAAGTAAAATTTGTAAAGCATTGTCTAAAGCATTGAGCGAGCATGATTTACAAGACCAGGTAAAAATCAAGAAGACAGGATGTCTGAAAAAATGTAAAGCTGGACCCAATATAATAGTTATGCCCCAGAAAGCTAAATATAGTCGTATTCGTTCAGCAGAAATTCCTCAAGTTATTCAAAAACATTTCGTATTAAAAGCATAACACAAAAGTTTCCAGATTGATAGTAGCTTTCTGTAATTCCAATCTCCTCAAAGAGATTGGAAATTTTCTGCTGTATAGTGATAAGAAAGAATTAAATATAGTGTAGGGATCTTTTAAGATTAATTTTTTGGTGGCTCCGGTTATGATTCAATAGGGTTCAGATGAGACCAAAACTCAGGTATGTATGGAACTATTAGAGTAGCTCCCCAGATGATAAAAACTGCCTAAAAAAATCCTTAAGTGAACTGTATTGGGGTATAAGTGCCAAGTACCAAGGCTAAATTAATACTTAAAAGGAAACTGAAAAAGTGTCACAAACCAAGCCAACGATTTTAGTGAGTGGGGGAGCAGGATATATTGGTTCCCATGCAGTTCAGGCTTTACAAAATGCAGGTTATGATATAGTGATTTTGGATAACCTCGTCTATGGACATCGGGACATTGTAGAAAATGTCCTGAAGGTAGAAATGATTGTTGGGGATACTAGCGATCGCTCTTTATTAGATAAAATTTTTGCTACTCACAACATTGCTGCAGTAATGCATTTTGCAGCATATATTTTTGTCGGTGAATCAGTAAAGGATCCGCAGAAATATTACCACAATAATGTAGTTGGGACACTAACATTATTAGAAGCGATGCTTAAAGCATCCATAAAAAAGTTTGTTTTCTCTTCAACTGCTGCTATTTATGGGAAACCACAAACCATTCCTATTCCCGAGGATCATCCGAAAAATCCAATTAACCCTTATGGTGCAAGTAAGCGGATGATAGAGCAAATACTTGCAGATTTTGAGATCGCTTATGATTTTAAGTCGGTTTGTTTTCGCTACTTTAATGCAGCAGGAGCACATCCTAATGGTTTGACTGGGGAAGATCATAACCCGGAAACTCATTTAATTCCTCTGGTATTGTTTGCAGCATTGGGCAAGCGAGATTCTATATCAATTTTTGGCACAAATTATAAGACTCCTGATGGTACTTGTATTCGAGATTATATTCATGTGTGTGATTTAGCGGATGCTCATGTTTTGGGGTTAGAATATTTGTTGAATGGTGGTGAGAGCAATATTTTTAATTTGGGCAATGGTAATGGGTTTTCGGTTAGGGAAGTGATAGAGACTGTGAAGCAAGTAACTGGTAGAGAGTTTAAAGTGGAGGAGCGCGATCGCCGACCTGGAGATCCACCTATTTTGGTAGGGAGTAGTGAGAAAGCCAGGAAAGTGTTGGGTTGGTCTCCGAAATATCCAGAGGTTAAGGAAATAGTTAGTCATGCTTGGCAGTGGCATCAAAAACGACATGGGAAATGAAAGTCAAAGGTAAGAATGATGGTAGGGGTAAACAAGTAATGATTTTTTTCATCTACCTGATAATAATTCAAGGGATATATCAACCAATACAGCGCTTTTTATTTTAGTAGACTACAGTGAGTACGTTCCATGGAACGTACCTACATAGTAGTAGTCAAAATATAGGTTTTTTTGCATCTGATAGTTTTGGTCAAGTCTAAATTTTCTATGTTTTTTGAAGCTATACTCATAATACTTTAGGCTGGGTTAAGCTCTAGGTAAACCCAACAAAAACCGATTTCTATTATATATATATGTTGGGTTTACTGCTACAACAAAACTTACCAATAATTGTGATTTTTTTGTTATTGAGTCTAGCTTATATTAGTTTATTTACGATTAACTTGTAGCCAAATTTATAGGCTAACTAATAACCAAAGTTTAATTCCATAACGCCTCCAAGTATCTCCCTGATAATTTAACCAATCTTTGATTAAATCTTGATTGATATAGGGAGCGATCGCTGCTTTTTTACTTAACAATAAATTCTTGGTTCGACGCTGCCATATTTTACGAAACCAAAAGTTAACAGGTACCATCATTCCACTTTTGGGACGGGTTAATATTTTCTCTGGTAATAGGTCTGCTACTGCTTGTTTTAATACTGCTTTTTCATCTGCGCCGGATAATTTATATTTTGGTAGAATTTCTAAACTTAGTTCTACAATTCTTTGGTCAAATAATGGGGAAAGTCCGATTAATTTATTCGCCCTAGTCATGTTATTTACTTTGGTTAAAATATGGTCTGCACTTTTAAATTTAGGTGTTCCTGTATATGTAGTGATAAAATTACAGTGAAGCGATCGCTTCATTATAATGATTAATGAAATACCAAATATCTCCTAGATGGGACCGAAGCTTTTTAGAAAAGGATAAAGTCTTTCTGACCAACCGAGAAATTCTTTGACGCAAAGTATTATTTAATCTTTCTATATAAGTTGTTCAACCTGAATATTCCCCACTGATTTATGTCTTGTAATCAGGAAAAACAAGCTCGTAAGCTGACCCAAAATCTGTATAACAAACTGCACACGGCCTTAAGACACCGTGGGTTAGAATTCCATAATCTATGCTGCCCCTTTTTCTCCTCTTTCCCCTAAGTAGAAACCCACAATTTATTGAGTTTCTATATCAATCGCTAACCACAGCCATTGTTTATTATTTTTATTGCCTATAAATGACCACATTTCATCACATTGAATGGTGAGTTTACCGGTTTTTTTTAGTACATTTAATAGAGCGTGAAACCTGAGCATACTTATTATTGACGTAATTCTGGGGCTATTTTTTTGACATACCTATTACACGGATTATACCAGCCAAACTAATTTTTTCTCTATTTTAATTTATCAATCAGTTCTTGGGTTTCATTACTAATATAATCTCTTTGACTATTTTCGACAAGTTGTCAGAGACAATTTTGACATTCCTAGGTAGGATAGGCTCAAAAACCTGTTTATCCTGGTTTAGCTTTGCCTCTTTACACAAAACTAATCCTCTATCTAACCAAGAGCTTTGTCACACCAAAAGGGCCTAATTTCTTTGAAGAACTTAGTCTATTTCAAAACCTGTATAGTTTTCTATATGGTATTACTAATAGGATAAAGTAAACGGTAGCAGGCAGTGAGAGGCAACTTTACAAAACTTTATAAACTTGCACTTTATGACGCGAACTATAGTATTTTTTTTCAAAAAAAATTATAATTTTAGATAATTTGCGAGAACTTCAAGAGAAGATGCTTGCGATTGCGAATTGGGTACTCAGCACCGATTTAAAAACTCTCCAATATGGTACGCACAATAAGAAGCAATTCATAAATTACTCCTACCCATCCTCTGCTTTCTTTTTAAGTTAAGTTTTGATAATAAAACCTCATCGGGGTAGAATTTATCTATTGTCAACCCCAGTCTAAAATAATCTGCAACAAATGCAAATAACAGAACTGCAACCAAACATAATAATTACAGGTTCTTTGTTCTCTGAACCAGTTCAGATAATTACTACAAATCATATGGGGGAATCTATCAAATTAATTGGTAAAGGAACTCAAACAAATCAAGTTTATGACCCTATTCTTACTCCTCAACAAATTGCTTCTCTTAGTGCTATTACCAAGACCAAACTTTTTGATGGCAATTCTGCCAGTTTTCGCTTAGGAGTAGAGGCCTTACGTTGGAAATTAGCCTACGAATATGACCCCTATTTTTCCTTAGCGATCGCTCGTGTAGACCCCCTACCTCATCAGTTAGAAGCCGTTTATGATTACTTTCTTAAGTTACCTCGAATTAGGTTTCTACTAGCAGATGACCCAGGAGCTGGTAAAACTATTATGGCTGGTTTATTGTTGAAAGAGTTAAAAATTAGGGGATTAGTTCAACGCACATTAATTGTAGCTCCTGCTAATCTAACTTTTCAATGGCAACGGGAACTTAAGGATAAGTTTAGAGAAGATTTTGAAGTAGTAAAAGGTGACATTCTCAGAGCTAATTATGGTAATAATCCTTGGCAAGAAAAATCTCAAATTGTTACTTCTGTTTCTTGGGTTTCTCGGATTCAAGATGCTAAAGAAAGTTTATTGCGTTCTAATTGGGATTTAATTATTGTTGATGAAGCCCATAAAATGAGTGCTTATAAATCTGATAAAAAAACTTTAGCTTATCAGTTAGGAGAAAAACTATCAGAAATGACTGATCATTATTTATTAATGACGGCTACTCCCCACAAAGGTGACCCTAAAAATTTTTGTCTATTTTTAGAACTATTAGATAAAGATGTTTATGGGGATGTGAGAAGTTTAGAGGAGGCAATGGTAAACAATGTAGCTCCTTTTTATTTACGCCGAACAAAAGAAGCACTTGTCACATTTCCTGACCCCGAAACTAAGGAAGTAAAAAAACTTTTTCCTAACCGTAAAGTAGAAACTATTGAATTTCAAATAGATGATGCTGAATTAGACTTTTACGATGCTCTAACTCGCTATGTTGAAGACCAATCAATTAAAGCTTCTAAAGATAATTCTGCTAGGGGAAGAGCATTAGGTTTTACTATGGCAATGCTACAACGTCGGTTTGCTTCTAGTATGTTTGCTATCCGTCGCAGTTTGGAACGGATGAAAGAAAAACGACAAAAAATTATCGATGATCCTCAAGGTTATCGAGAACAAAAAATTAGTCGTCATTTGCCTAATGATTTTGAGGATTTAACTGAGCAGGAACAGAATAAAATCAGGGAAAGTTTAGAGTCAGTAGTAGCTTCAGTAAATCCTGGAAATTTACAAGATGAAATTGCTCAATTAACCAGGTTAATTTATTTAGCTTTAGAGTTAGAAAAACGGGAAATAGAATCAAAATTAGTCAAGCTA
Organism: Trichodesmium erythraeum IMS101; assembly: GCF_000014265.1. Classification (NCBI taxonomy): domain Bacteria; kingdom Bacillati; phylum Cyanobacteriota; class Cyanophyceae; order Oscillatoriales; family Microcoleaceae; genus Trichodesmium; species Trichodesmium erythraeum. The sequence goes on along the minus strand of NC_008312.1, from coordinate 6,596,804 downwards.
AAAGAAATAATAACTAGCAAAGGTATTTTCCAAGACCGGAAGATGAAACTATTAATTTTTACCGAACATAAAGACACATTAGATTATTTGGTTGGCAAACTTCGAGGCTGGAAATTATCAGTAACTCAAATTCATGGGGGGATGAAAATAGGAGACCGGGATACTCCCCAAACTCGTATTTACGCTGAACGAGAGTTTCGTGAAGATGCACAGATATTAGTTGCTACCGAAGCAGCAGGAGAGGGTATTAATTTACAGTTTTGTTGGCTAACTATTAATTATGATATTCCCTGGAACCCAGTCCGTTTAGAACAACGTATGGGTAGAACTCACCGTTATGGGCAGGAAAAAGACTGTCTAATTTTTAACTTTGTTGCTACTAATACCAGAGAAGGTAGGGTTTTGTGGAAACTGTTTGAACGTATTTACGCCATCGAAGCTGACTTAGACCCCGAAAATACGGGTAAAGTCTTTAATGTTTTGGGAGATATTTTTCCTGCTAACCAACTAGAAAAGATGTTACGAGATATGTATGCTCGTAATATTAGTGAGGATGGTATCAAAGATAGAATTGTCCAACAGGTAGACAGCAAACATTTTCAAAAAATTACTAATTCAGCTTTAGAAGGATTAGCAAAACGGGAGCTTAACCTATCTAAATTAATAGGTAAGTCTACTGAAGCTAAGGAAAACCGACTGATGCCAAGAAGTATTGAAAATTTCTTTCTCAAAGCTGCTCCCATAGCAGGTATTCATCCTAAGGAAGTCAAGAAAAATTCCCACATTTATCGAGTGGGAAAACTGCCTCGTACTTTGTGGTCTGTGGGCGATCGCTTGGAACCTCAATATGGCAAACTAGGGCGAGAATATAAAAAAATTATCTTTGATAAGGACTTACTCAAAAGTGACCCTACCTTGGAATGGGTGACACCGGGGCATCCTTTATTTGAATGTGTGCGAGAAAAAGTAGGGGAAATAGTCACGGAAGATTTACAACGGGGGGCAATATTTTATGATTTGCATCGCCGGAAACCTAGTTATTTAGATGTGTTTGCTGCTGCTATTGTGGATGGTCGGGGACGGAAACTGCATGAGCGGTTGTTTGTAGTAGAAACAAGGTCTGATGGTGAAATGATAGTACGTCAACCTACTGTGTTTTTAGATTTAGCTGTGGCGGAATTGTCGGAGTTGTCAGAGGTGGATATGGAAAGACCGAGGTTAGAATGGGTAGAATTGGCTCTATATGAAAAAGCGTTGCAGCCATTCTTGGCAGAAAATTTAGCACAACGTCAGCAGGAAGTCAAGAGTATTCTTAATCATACAGAGATTAGTTTGAATACAATTATTGACCGGGTACAATGCCAGTTTGCTGAGTTACACGCAGAAAAGGAAGCGGGTTCTAAGGAGGCAGGGTTAGATGGGCGAATAAAACAGATGGATGACCGTTTGTTTGAGTTGAATGGTAGGTTGGAGTCTCGCCGGGAGGAGTTGGAAAAAGAGGCGAGTTGTGCTATTTCGGGGGTGCATCATTATGGTTGCGCTCTGGTTTTGCCCCATCCAGAACGCTCTTCTCCAGAGTTAGCTCCTATGGTGAGCGATCGGGATATTGAGTGTATTGCTATTGATAAGGTAATGGAGTATGAAAGGGGGAGGGGTTGGCAAGTGGAGAGTGTAGAAAACCAAAATCGGGGTTTTGATTTGATTTCTCGGAAACCTCATCCCGAAGATATTCAAACGGCTATTAGTGTAAGATTTATTGAGGTAAAAGGTAGGGCAACTGTAGGTACTGTGGTTTTAACAAATAATGAGTATCAAACTGCTGCTAGGTTGCAAGGAGATTATTGGCTTTATGTAGTTTTTAATTGTGCGACAAATTCAGAAGTTTATACGATTAATAACCCGGTAAAGTTAGGGTGGGAACCTTTGAATAAGATTGAACATTATCAGGTTGAAGCAAGTAAAATTATTAGTGCTAGTCAATAAAGTATCAATAAAGTAATGGATAGTTTATAACTGACATAACAGGTAGGATGTCTGTTATGTCATTTATTAGTAACTCTTGTAATAGAGAGGTTTGAAGTATGGAATGTTCTTTTTCTTATTCTCTTGAAAGAGCTATGCTTTATAAATATTTTTCTTAAGATAAAACTTGACAAAACAGAGAAGTTATGTATTTGTCATTCAATAGGTATTTCGGGAGAGCAAGTGTATTTTAGTTGATGCTCCAAACATGATATAACTGATAAATTATAACTGATAACTAAAATGACAAATTATCCCAAACGCTTAATTGAAGTAGACCTCCCAATTAAACAAATCTCTGCCCATGCTAGACGAGAAAAATCAATTCGTCACGGTCATATTTCGACCTTACATATTTGGTGGGCAAGACGACCTTTGGCTGCTTGTCGGGCTGTAATTTGTGCTGCTCTTTGGTTAGACCCAGTTGATGATAATTGCCCGGAATTGTTTCGGGTTGAGGCTGCAAAAGTTATTAATGGTTTTGCCAAAATAGTTGATAAAAATTTAGATAATCATGGCTCCACAGCAAACCTAAAAAAATGGCAAGTTTTAGCTAAACCTAAAAATCAGTTAAATCCAGAAAAAATAGAACATTTAAACATACTCCGTTATCGCTTATTAGACTTTATTGCTGACTTTGCTAATTGGGATAATTCTACACATCCAGATTATTTACAAACCAGTCGTAAACTAACAGAAATTAGTCATTATTCTTTAGGAGGAATTACTGATACAAAACCCGTAGTTTTTGACTCTTTTGCGGGTGGAGGTGCGATTCCTTTGGAGGCTTTGCGGGTAGGAGCAGATGCTTTTGCCTCTGATTTGAATCCGGTGGCGGTTTTGTTAAATAAGGTTGTGTTGGAATATATTCCTAAGTATGGGCAAACTTTGGCGGATGAGGTGCGTAAGTGGGGAGAATGGATAAAGCAGGAGGCAGAAAAGGAATTGGGGGAGTTTTATCCTAAATCTGCTGCAACACTTAAGAATGGGGATGTGGAAACACCTATTGCTTATCTTTGGGCGCGGACGATTGTTTGTGAGGGGCCTGGATGTGGGGCGGAGGTTCCTTTGATGCGGAGTTTGTGGTTGGCAAAGAAAAAGAATCGGTCGGTGGCGTTACGGTTGATTCCTCGGCAGGAGGAAAAGCGAGTTGATTTTGAGATTGTGGAGCAGGTGAAAGGGAAAGATGTTGGGGATGGAACGGTGAAACGAGGTTCAGCGACTTGTCCTTGTTGTGGGTTTACGACTCCGGTGGCTTCGGTGCGAAAGCAGTTGCAAGCAAGGGGTGGGGGTGCGGATGATGCCCGGTTGTTTTGTGTGGTGACGACTAGGGAGAAGGTGAAGGGTAGGTTTTATCGGTTGCCCAATGAGAGAGATTTGGAAGCGGTGAGAATGGCAGGTGAGGAGTTGGCAAGGCGGAAGTTGGAGTATGGTGGGGAGTTGAGTTTGGTGCCGGATGAACCGGTGCCAGTTATGAGCGGTGTTTTTAATGCGCCCATTTACGGACATAACACCTGGGGAAGTTTATTTTCTTCTCGTCAAGCTTTAGCTTTAACTACTTTGGTGAGGTTAGTTAAGGAAGTGGGAAAAAAATTGGCTAGTAATGAGGATGAAAGGTTGGCGATCGCTATTCAGACTTGTTTGGCTTTGGCAGTTGATCGCTGCACTAATCAGTTTTGCTCTCTATCAAAGTGGAATAACAGTCGAGAGTTAATAGACGGTGTTTTCGCTAGGCAAGCTTTACCCATGCTTTGGGATTTTGGAGAAACAAATCTAGTGGGAGGTTCTGACGGATACTGGCAAGGTGCTGTCAGTTGGGTTTTATCCGTCATCAAAGCATCATTATTACCCGACCCCGGTCAAACCCAACAAGCAAATGCAGCGAGTCACCCCCTACCAGACGACTTTACTCAATGCTTCTTTTCCGATCCTCCTTATTACAACGCTGTACCCTACGCTGACTTATCCGACTTTTTCTATGTCTGGCTAAAAAGAACTCTAAACAAAACCTACCCCAACTTATTTTCTAGTGAAACTACTCCGAAAGATGATGAAATTTGTGAAATGGCAGGATGGGATTCCAAAAGATACCCACACAAAAACGGCAAATGGTTTGAAACCCAGATGGCAAAAGCAATGGCAGAAGGATGTCGCATCATATCCTCAGACGGAATAGGTATTATTGTCTTTGCCCACAAATCAACTGCTGGATGGGAAGCTCAACTACAAGCAATGATAGATGCTGGTTGGAAAATAACCGCATCCTGGGCAATAGACACAGAAAGGGGCAACAGACCCCGCGCCCAAAACTCTGCTGCCCTCGCCTCATCCATCCATCTTGTTTGCCGACCCCGCAACAATAACAATATCGGCGACTGGCGCGACATCATCCAAGAGCTACCCCAACGCATCCAAGACTGGATGCCACGTCTGACATCAGAAGGTATAGTCGGTGCTGATGCTATCTTTGCTTGTATCGGACCCGCCCTAGAAATATTCTCTCGTTACTCCAGCGTGGAAAAAGTCAATGGGCAACCAGTCACTTTGGGCGAATACCTAGAATATCTCTGGGGAACAGTAGCAAACGAAGCCTTAAAACAGATATTCTCGGAAGCTGACACTAATAACCTGGAAGCAGACGCTCGTCTCACAGTCATTTGGTTATGGACGCTTTCTACTGGCAGCACCGAATCAGCAACAGAAACAGAGTCAGACCAAGATGAGGAAGACACCCCCGCCAGCAAAAATCAAAAATCTACAGGTTTTGCCTTAGAGTTTGACACCGCCCGCAAAATCGCCCAAGGTTTAGGAGCGCACCTAGAAAACCTCACCCATTTAGTAGAAATAAAAGGTAATAAAGCCAGACTTTTACCAGTACAAGAAAGGAGTCATTATTTAATCGGAAAAGTTGCCCCTACTACTAATACTAAAAAACGCAAAAGTAAGACTCCAAAACAACTAAGTTTAGAAGGTATTTTGCCAGAAAAAGAAACTGAAATAGAAGTAGAAGCAGATATAGCGATCGCTGAGATAGGCAAAACCGTATTAGACCGGATACATCAAACCATGTTGTTACACAAAACAGGACGTAGCGAAGCAGTGAAACGACTATTAGTAGAGGAGGGAGTAGGCAAAGACCCCAGATTTTGGAATTTAGCAGATGCCCTATTGCGGGTATATCCTCAGAATGTGGAAGAGAAACGTTGGTTAGAGGGAATATTGGCAAGGAAAAAAGGATTGGGTTTTTAGCAGAAGTAATGGTAAAATTGTTATGAGGATATTGTCTAAAATGTCCATTAAATTTTCTACTTTATCTGATTAAATCCCAGTAATTTTACATAAATAATCATGTCAGAAATTACTATTAATTTACCAGAAGAAATTTTTTCTGCCCGCCGTTTAGCTCCTGAAGAATTTGTTCGGGATATGCGTTTAGCAGCAGCTATATATTGGTATCAAAAAGGGGAAATTTCTCAAGAAAAAGCAGCTCAAGTTGCCGGGTTAAACCGTCGAGATTTTCTCGCTAGTTTAGCAAGGGAAAAAATAGATGTGTTTAATGTTGATTTTAATGATTTGCAACGGGAGTTAGAGCGTGGCTGAATTTCCGGCAGTAAATACTTCACCTTTGATTTTTTTGACTCAAGCAAATTTGCTCAACTTCCTGCAAATGCTGAGTCCAAAAATTATTGTTCCTCAAGCAGTAGCTACAGAAATTCAAGCCTACGGAAACACAGATGTAACTGCCCAAATGTTAGCTCAAACAGATTGGTTAGTTGTGACTCAAACTCCTGCTATTCCTGCTGTGATTCAAAGTTGGGATTTAGGAGCAGGAGAATCAGAGGTTTTGAGTTGGGGGTATCATCACCCAAATACAGAAGTGATTATTGATGATTTAGCTGCTCGTCGTTGTGCCCAAGCGTTAGGAATTCCGGTGAGAGGTACTTTGGGTTTAGTTTTAACTGCCAAACAACGTGGAGTAATTTCAGAAGCACGTCCTGTTTTAGAACAGTTAAGGTTGTCTGGAATGTATCTATCAGAGAGATTAATGAATCAAGTCTTGATGTCAGTGGGAGAGTAATTTTCAAAAGTGCAAACTAACTTAGCTGAAAAATGGCGATCGGCTTTTTGGCAAGTCGTACAACAACCTACCCATGCTCAAACTCTCCAAACTGCCGGAGAGCAAAAACAACTTAAGGAGTGGACTTCAGCTTTAACTGCTGTAGTAGTTTCTACTTGTCAAACATTGGGATGGCAAGCATCAGCTAAAGGTTATTCTCTAGAGTTGTTGCCAGTCGCTACTAATGAGTTTTTAACAATGGATGTGATGGCGTTTGTTGGTGCTGCTCAACGCTGGCAGTTTCCTATTGCAGTTATAGAATTAGAAAATAATTGGGAACGCAGTGCTTATTCTTTGTGGAAAGTTCTCTGTGTGCGAGTGGCTTTACGGGTGGTATTTTGTTATTGCCAAACTGCTGGAGAAAGAAGAGAATTAATTAATTATTTAGAACGGGAAATTTTACAACCTATTTTACCAAGAGAAAGATTAGATTTACAGGGAGAAACTTTAGTTGTAGTAGGAAGTAGAGAAGCAGCTTTGACATTTCCCTACGATTTCTTTAAGTGGTGGTTAATGGAGGTGAATATTGGCAAATTTACACTTTTTTGAACTTTGTTTGTTTGCCGGATTAAACCTCACCTACAGTGTTCTGTCTAAGAATTAGCAGAATGAGGCTATAGCTTCAATTAGGAACAAAAAAAGGAGAAAAATATTATCATTATGGCAATTAAAGCATGGTACAAAATAGATGGTTTAATTCCTAGAGAAGATTTACGAGAAGGTAAACCTTTAGATACTTCTGAATTTGCCATTCATCTCGACCAAGTTCGTAACAATAATGCTCCGGTAGATTATCAGCAACCGGAGCGTTTCTTTGAACGGACTTATTTAACAAAATCTCTGACCGACTTAGCATCTCAAGTTGTCCGTCGTTTGTCTGGAGAAACTAGCGGTACTTCAGCTATTTTTAACCTCTCTACTCAATTTGGAGGGGGTAAAACTCACGCCTTAACTTTACTATATCATTTAGCAAAAAATGGCAGTTTAGCTAATAATTGGACTGGAGTAGATAAGATTCTCAAAACAGCAAAAATTAATTCTATTCCCGAAGCAGCAGTAGCAGTTTTTGTAGGAGTACAATTTGATTCTATTACTGGTAGAGGTGGAAATGATGGTACTCCGCTACGGAAAACTCCCTGGGGAGAAATTGCTTTTCAATTAGGAGGAGAAACAGCTTTTAATTATGTTGCTGAACATGAGAAAAATTTTATCGAACCCAAGGGTGATGTGATTCGGAAATTATTTCCAAAAGATAGACCCTGTTTAATTTTAATGGATGAAATTATTAACTATATTTCTACTTATCGCAGTCGTGAATATCATAACCGCTTTTATAATTTTTTGCAGGCACTTTCTGAAACAGCTAGAAGTTTAGAAAATGTTGTTTTAGTGGTGTCTATTCCAGCTTCAGAAATGGAATATACCCAAGCAGACGAAGCAGACGAACAACGACTTAAAAAAATGTTAGACCGTCTGGGAAAAGCTATAGTTATGTCAGCAGAGTCAGAAACTTCAGAAATTATCCGTCGTCGTTTGTTTGAGTGGGATAAAGAAGCGGTTACTACCGAAGGTAAAATTATGTTGCCCAGAGATGCGATCGCCACCTGTAATGAATACGCTGAATGGGTGATATCCCACCACCAGCAAATACCTAGTTGGTTTAACGTTGATAACGCCCAAAAAGCATTCATCGCTACCTACCCATTTCACCCCACAGTTTTGTCAGTATTTGAGCGTAAGTGGCAAGTTTTACCAAGGTTTCAACGAACTAGGGGTATTTTGAGACTATTAGCACTCTGGGTTGCTCGTGCCTATCAAGAAAGTTACAGAAAAGTTCACAACGACCCACTCATTGGTTTGGGTAATGCTCCCCTAGACGACCCTCTGTTTCGCACCGCAGTATTTAATCAGTTGGGCGAAGAGCGTTTAGAGGGTGCTGTCACCACAGATATTTGTGGTAAGCAGAATGCTCATGCTATCCGGTTAGATAAGGAAGCAGTAGCAACCATTAAAAAATCTCGTCTCCATCGAAAAGTCGCAACTACTATATTTTTTGAATCTAATGGCGGTCAACAAAACACCGAAGCAACTATTCCTGAAATTAGGTTAGCAGTGGGAGAGCCAAATTTTGATATTGTCAATGTAGAAACAGTTTTGGAAGCATTGCAAAATGAAAGTTATTATTTATTGGTAAATAAGAATAGATATCGGTTTAATATTTCTCCCAACTTGAATAAAATTTTAGCAGACCGTCGAGCCAATATACAAAGTTCTAGAATACAGGAAAGAGTCGCAGCCGAAATTAAAAAAGTTTTTACTACTAATGGGGTAATTCAAGTTGTTTATTTTCCAGAATATACTAATAGTATTGCCAACCGACCAGTGCTGAATTTAGCTATTTTAAGTCCCGAATATGTTCGTTCTGATGAGGAGACAAGCAAATTTATAGAATCAATAATATTAAATTGTGGTAGTTCAGCTAGAACTTTTAAGAGTGCGATAATTTTTGTGGTGGCTAATCCTGATAATCTCCTGAGAGAACGAGCCAGAAATTTATTAGCTTGGGAGGATATTAGCGACCAAGAAACAGAATTAAATGCCGAGCAAAAACAGCAACTTAAGGAAAATATTGACAAGTCGAAAAAGTTATTACAAGAAACTGTTTGGCAGTCTTATACATCTGTTGCTTTGTGGGGAAAAAATCCAGAGATTCCAGAGATTCAAGAGATTCAGTGGATTGATTTAGGAATGCTTAATTCGAGTCAAGCTAACTCAATGGTAAGTTTAATTATCAATCGTCTACAGGCTAATGGAGAAATTACAAGCGTCATTCATCCTCGGTTTTTACTCAGAAATTGGCCGCCTGTTTTTACAGAATGGAGTATTAAAAATATTCAGGATGCCTTTTTTGCTTCCCCAACTTTTCCTAGATTATTAGAAGCTAAAGCTGTGCCAGAAGCTATTGTTCATGGAGTACGGGAAGGATTATTAGCTTATGTGGGGAAAAGTAAAAATGGTTATGAACCTTTTATATTTAATCAACCCAACTTTTCTGTTCAAGATGTAGAAATATCTGATGATGTATTTGTAATTAAAGCAGAAGTAGCAGAAGATTATGAAGCTAGAATTAAAGACCCCCCCAGATTAACTCAATTAATTATTTCTCCTGAAGAAGTTCTCTTAAAACCTGGTCAAAAACAAACATTTTTAGTGACAGGAAAAGACCAATATAACCGGTCAATTAATGTAGAAGAAATTAACTGGAGTGCTACAGGAGGAGAAATTAACTTCAATGGTGTTTTAACAGCCGGGAAAGATGAGGGGAATTTTATAGTTACTGCTCAAGTAGAATATATTAGCATTAAAGCCAAATTTACTGTAGAGCTTAAGTTACCTCATCTCCAAGAAAAATCGGAAAATTATAATATTACCGATAGTAGTTTAACCAAGTCAGATAGAACTAATGAAATTACTGAAGGTGAAACATCAAATATTCCTAATATAATTTCTTGGCGAGGAGAAATTACACCTCAAAAGTGGATGCAATTTTATACAAAAGTTCTGAGTAGGTTTGCTGCAAAAAAAGATTTTAATTTAACAGTAGAAATTAATTTTTCTGTAACCGGAAGCATTACATCTCAAAATATTAATGAAACCAAAGTTTCTCTCCAGGAATTAGGACTTGATGATGGTATTGAAACTAGCTAATACGGTCAAGTTGCACTTAAAACACAAGAGTATTTTAAAAAGTTGTAACTAAATTCTAAAACTCAATATCTTCCAATTCCTCAAAATCAAGTTCAAAATACTCACCTTTATCATCTTTCCATAGTTTCCGGTAGTCATGTGGTAGCCATTTTGGATAATTTACAGTATCTTTTTTCCCTTCCAACACCAACCACAAAATACCACCCTTAGCACGAGTCAGGCAGCGGGTTAAAGCAACGTATATCATGTGTTGTTCCTGCTGCCTTTCTTCTGTGCTTTGCTTCTCAAATTCTATAGGCATATTCTCAGGATAAATAATAAATGTATAATGTCCTTCTCCACCTTTACCACTATGAATAGTATATAAATCTATAATTTTTTTAGTAGTAGTTGATTCATCAAAAATCTTATCTATTTCTGTTTTCCAATCATTCAAACTTTTAGGTTGAAATTTAGCAAAAAAAGCCACCAAACAATCTCTATAATCTCTCAGTTCAGTTAACCTTTGGTTCTGAACTTTTTCTGGCAATCTATTAATAGAATTAGCTTGAAAATTAAACCAATTATCAACCTGACTCAAAAAAGTATTAACATCATAATTACCTCTCACAACTTCCTTGACTTTATTTAGTAATTTTGCCCCTAAATTTCTATCTTTAATTCTGGCAGGATATCCAGCAGTTAAAAGTCTAATAGCAAAAATTAATAAGGGTGCATTTTTTATACAAATCCCAAAAAATGATAAACTCATATCAGCACTATCAAATATATCTAAAAAGTGATTCTCTTTGATCATCATAATTTCACCATCTGGAGCTGTAGGAGCTGGTTTAATATCTATAGTCATTACAATTAAGTTCCGTACAGTCTAACAATGTCATCCAGTGTTGTTTCTGGTGGAGCATATATCCGTTGCTTTTTGAGAATGGCCAAATCTTCTTCAATCTTGTTGAAGTCCGGTGAGTAGGGCCCTAAGAACAAAACACTGTGCCCATCAAGAGCTGCGAGCGCCCGGATTTCTTTCTTCTGATGAAAGGGAGCGTTATCCATAATCAACAGGGAATGGGGATTGAGTTCTGGAATAGGGATGATGCTCAAGCCAATGATTAAAACACACGGCATTGGTCGTCCCTGTCAATAATACTGGAGCTAAAAGTTTTGGGTGGTCCTGTATATGTAGTGATAAAATTACAGTGAAGCGATCGCTTCATTATAATGATTAATGAAATACCAAATATCTCCTAGATGGGACCGAAGCTTTATAGAAAAGGATAAAGTCTTTCTGACCAACCGAGAAATTCTTTGACGCAAAGTATTATTTAATCTTTCTATATAAGTTGTTCAACCTGAATATTCCCCACTGATTTATGTCTTGAATCAGGAAAAACAAGCTCGTAAACTGCGCGATCGCGACCTATCCATAGTTCTCTTTTTTCCTTATCCCAAATTGCTAAAGCAAAAATTCCTTCTAATAATAAAAAGGTTTCTAAACCACAATTTTGCCATAATTCAGCTACTGTTTAATTGGGATTAGTAGTAGGGGAAATATCTAGATTTTTTTGCAGTTCTGGGAGATTAGTTAAGGAAATATCACCTACAATAATAAACTTTTGGTTGGTGCTAATAGTTGGTTGAGTTCCATAAATTATTAAGTTGGAGTCATGCCAAGAAATATTTTCTTTAGGTAATTATTACCAAAGACCTTGAGCTGATCATCTAGAGCGATCGCCAATATATACTCCTACGATATCAATAGGCTGTCTGCTGGAATATTCCATAAATTGTCGATCAGAATGCTGAAAACGGAAGGGAGGCTTAGCATAGTGAGTACGTCCATACCTTATAATTTTAGTAGACTGGAATTTAAGACAATTTATCTGGTACAAACTGAATTTTATTGCTCTAAATATCTCATATCTTACTATTACTATACAAGACTACCAAAAAATAAAATTTAGTCGGTCAGTGAGGTTTTGTTTGATTTTTTTTTGCTTAATTCCCAATAAATTTATTGATCAAACATTTCCAGAAAACCTGAACCCATAATTTTTTTTGTAAATTGACTTGAAAATATTGACGATATAACTCACACCAAGGATGATCTTTGCAGGCAAGATACTCGCACTACATAATTTTCACCATTTACCCTGTACCTCATGTGTCCGAAATCTGCTGTATATTAAGTTTGAGTAGGTTTGGTGGTTTCAGGTTTCAGGTTAACAAAAAGAATTGAAAATGAATTGAAGTAAAAGGTTATGGAGATTTAACAGTGCGACCAAAATCAATGAATTTGGTAGTTAGATGTTATCAATTTGTTAATTTTTAAACCTGACGCCTCAAACCTAACGCCTGAAACCTAAAACCTAAAACCTAAAACCTAATGCCTAACATCAACTGAAAACTTCTGCTCCAACTCTTGATATTTAGGCACTTCAATAATATTTTCAAAATCCTGGAACGAAACAATATCTTGCAACCCTGCCGTAGTTCCATTTTCAAATAATTGACGATAACAATTGATCATCGCTTGAGTAGCAGAAAATAATCCTGACAAAGGATAAACCACTATTTTAAAACCCATTTCTGCCAATTCCTGACCAGACAAAACCGGAGTTTTTCCACCCTCAATCATATTTGCAAATAAATAGACATCCTCAAAAGCAGTAGCGATCGCCTGCAAATCTTCCAGAGACTGAGGCGCCTCAATAAAAACCACATCCGCACCAGCTTCAGCACAAGCACGTCCCCGCTTAATAGCTTCATCCAAACCCAATGGAGCACGAGCATCCGTGCGAGCAATAATGACTAAACCACTATCGCCCCTAGCATGAACCGCCGCTTTAATTTTCTCCACATGTTCTGCCATAGGAATAACCCGCTTACCCTGAAAGTGACCGCACTTTTTCGGCCATTCTTGGTCTTCCAAAATAATTCCGGCAACCCCCATATTGACAATATCAGTCACAGTTCTAATCACATTGAGTGGGTTGCCATATCCAGTATCAATATCAGCTACCAAAGGAATATTAACTGACTCAGTAATACGCCTAATAGCATAGAGCATTTCTGTAGCAGTAATAAAACCATAGTCAGGCCGACCCAGTGTAGAGCCAGAAATACCAAAACCGCTAGTAAAAACAACAGGAAATCCTATTTGTTCCACAATTTTTGCCCCAATGCAATCATAAACCCCTGGTAACACGAGAGCACCTGGTTGTTCTAATATTTGACGTAACTTTTTGCCTGCACTCATAAAATCTTCTCAGAATAAATTATCAAATAAACATGATAGAATTTTATACCTATTTTGAAAATTAAGATTAAATAATTTATTAAATTTATTAGCCCTAAATAAATATCAAATTAAGAATAATTAATTATACTATTTTATTTTATCTTTATTGAGTAATTAGATGAACATTAGGACAGTAAATTTAAAGACTTTTTATAAAATTTATCAAGGGGTTAAAGTTGGGGTGATTCCAGTCAATATATCCTGCTTGAGCAGCTTCACCTAGACGTTTATCAGGTTTTACTTGACTAGACAACCAGGCGTGGATTTTAGCCTTAGAAAATTCAGTTGGTTTTATATTTTTGTTTTTATTAATGCACTGAAAAAAATCTGTAATACAACCAATATCAGAATCATCAATCGCTCTTAAACAAAGATCTTCTAACATTCCTGAAGAACTATTGTCTGGAAATATAAATTTTTTGATGGTTAAATTTTTTTTCTCATTTAATTGGTTTTGTATAATAGAATTATCAATACTTTGAGAAGCAGTATCGAACGATTGATCAGCATCTCTAGTAATCCCTAAAGAGCACAAATTAGAAAAACCTGGTTTTAAATGCAAAGTTTTAAAATAATTATTAAGGTTATTCTTTCCATTATAAAAATCCACTTGAATATCATTAATTTTTAAATGTTTAATTAGTGAATAAAAAAAAAGGAAATCTTCCTTTCCTTCACCAATAATAAGCTTTGGCTTTTCAATTTTTTTATTATGAGTCATTTAGCGCATCTCCCAGCTAAGTCCTAAAGAAGTTTCAATATTATCCTTGTCATAAACTAAACTCTTAATAGAATTAGTTTCTTTTTCTCTCTCTAGTCTAAAATAACGAAAATTATATGATTCAGAGTCGGAAAATGCTCGATGAGCAGCATGAATACATTCATAACTATGAGTAGTCGCAAAAAGTTGAGTATTAAACTTTCTAGTTGCTATATTAATAGACTGCCAAACTTTTTCCATAGCTGAATAATGTATGCCATTTTCAATTTCATCAATTAATACTATTCCTCCTCGAGTATTCATGATAGATAAAATCATAGATAATAGCCTTCCCATTCCTTCTCCCATTAATACAACAGGAATTAAATTATCTCCTCCAACATCTCCATGAATAATAGGTATTCCTCCAGTGACTAAAATTTCTAAACGTTTTAATCTTGGCTCTACTATTTGTAATATCTCTACAATTTCATTTTGTTCATTTTTTAGTGCAAAATCACTAAACACTTTTGCATTTTCTGTTGAAGAAACTTTTAAACGACTACTATGAAAAACAATAGGATAAAAAAGTTGTATTTCTTCAATTTTTTGTTTTTCATCTTGCTGAAATTCTATCCTAATTTCTCCTTCTTTATCTATGGTTATAAATGCTGTAAAACCCAATAATTTTTGACCTGCTTTTTTCAGCTCCAGTTTTAAGTCTTTGATAGTTTTTCTGCTATTTGTTTTTGAACTTAAAGGAAATAATCTTGGACTTAATGCTTTATCTAAACTCAATTTCAACTCTCTCTCTTCACCATTTTCATCTATGGTTTGAATTTTAATAGATTTACCAATTTGTTTTTGATAAAATAACCATTCACAAATTTCTTCAATGTCAAAAGTTGGTTGTTGAATTACTCCCCTATTAAAGTTTAATTCAAACGGAATTTCTATAGAATTTAAACTATTTAATAATAAAATTGCTTCCAGGAGAGCTGTTTTACCAACATTATTAACACCTCCAATTAAATTAATTCGTTCTATATTATCAATAGTAATTTCTTGAAAACATCGGAAATTTTTAATTATTAGACTTTTAAACATAATATAGATAAGTTTTATATGATAATTTTGATGTTTTGATTATTTAACCAATTGCTAGAATTTCAGCTAAAAATATAATTTAGGTTAGGTATTAATAAAGTAGATACTTTTTCGGTAAATCCAAAATTTTAAAAATCACATTATCGATTTATTCCAGATAAAAATGGAGTAAAAATTTAAACATTTAAGAACCCATATTTTTCTAATAAATTAGTGATAAATTGATTATATTGTAATAATAAATACTTTTGAATCCATCGTAGAAATGACTTGTAACTATAACTGTAACGTAAGCATTCAGCCCTCAGCATTCAACTATCAGCTATGAGTTATTAACTCATTATATTGGAAAGAGGAATTAGTCTCCAAGTATAATTAAAAAGTTATGTTTGCATAATATGACTGTTGCTCCCTATTCTTTATATTAGGAATATTTATTATATAATTGCTCATCAGGTAACCTTAGAGTTATTTGCATAAATTCAAAACCTGAAAGCTGACTGCTAAAGTGCTGAATACTTAAACTATGACCTTGTCTGTTTTACTAATTTTTATTATTGTCTAGCTACTCCTTTTTTCTGTTATCTTATAACCAAATTTTTATTGTCCTAGCAAAAAAAATTAGTGTTATAGAGGTAATAATTAACCCTAATTCAAAAAGTGCTTTGCATCTGATTATAAAAATACTATAAATTCTCTAAAAATAAAGCTATAGTTCCTAAAACAATAACTATTCCCAAGACAAATATAAAGAGAGTTGTTCTTTGAGCCATTCTCCATATTTCACGATAACTAAGTTGATGATTTTGAATTAATATAAAAGCGGGAGGAGCAAAAATAAAAGGCAATATTTTACTCAATAAGAACCGCATAAAAAAGTTAATACTCCATAGTCGTTTACCGAGAATACCTTGATTATATTGCCACGGATAAGCAGTTTGAGCTAGACGTATTAAAGGCTTTATATCTGGAGAACGTAAAGACTCAAATAATGGCAAAGTATCAGAGATAATATCATTAGTTTTAGTAAGTGCTTGATTAAGTATAAAAACATCTTCCAATGCCGAATTAACACCTTGCCCAATATCAGGAGGAAAACAATGAACCGCATCTCCTAATAAAACTACCCCACTAGAATTATCTGTATTTGATAATAAAAAATGCAACCCAGAACAATATTGAGGGATGGGGAAATATCCACCCTCACTTTTAGCAAAACGCTCTTTTTCTTCTGATAAAACTATTTCGTTTATTGGCAATTGTGGAAAAGCTTTATGGAAAAACTCAGACAATTTTTCACCATCTTGTAATTTCCAAATTTCATGTTCTGGTCGTCTAATAATATTTGCTGTTCTCGGTTTATTAGGGTCAGCAAAAGGCAAAATACCTAGAGATAAAGAATGTTGAGAATCTGAAAATGCTCCACGAATAGCATAAGCCATTGTACAAACTGCTTGTTCAGAATTATTATGGTCTAGAGGGAAGTTAGGGGGTAACGTCAAAACTTTGTACTTCAAACCAGAACTTGCAGAGGGAAAAAACTGCATTTTAAATTTATCTGTTCCAGAATTATCCCACTTATCTAAAGTTTGTCTAACTAGAGAATTAATCCCATCACAACCAACTAATAAATCTGCTTCAAATTCATAGTTATTTTGGTCATTTATTTCTTGAGCAATGATTGTTAATTTTCCATCTTTCTTGTTAATATCCAAACATTTTGTATTAAATAAAGTTGTAATCTTATTGTGCCAATTTTCCTCAATTTCTTGAAAAAGTAGCTGCAAAAATATTGGACGTTGTAGCCAATAAGCAGTTTTGCGATTAGGATCTATGATTGGTAATTTTGATGTTTTACGATTACCATTAGCCTTAATTTCTGTAAGATAAAATTCTGTATTTGGTACGCTGATTTTTGCTAACTTTTCAGTTAAACTAAATAGGTCGGTAAATTTTTGACCCCGCCCATCAATTAAATAATTAAATGATTTATCAGGTTCATAAAAATCTGCAGCTGGTCGTTTTTCTAATACTGTAATTTGATGCCAACCACGTTTAGCTAATATTAATGCTGTGGCAAAACCTGCCGGGCCTCCACCGACAATGACTGCATTTTTATTTGAGTTTTTTGTTTCTGTATACATAATTTTTTGAAAAAATATATAGTATTATTTCCGGTTGAATAGTTATAATTAAATATCGTAAAAAAAGCTTTTTTCTGATTTATTATTCATACTTTATAAGTTACGAAATTTCCCCTCAGATATATAGAGCTAAAGCCCTACTACAAACAAAAACTTTTATTATTTTACACCAAACTGCAAAAATTGCTAAAATTACTAGACTAACCTCATAAATGAACCTGAAAATATTGACGATATAACTCACATCTGGGATGGTATTTATTGCCCTGCCATTTTACTAAACCCAAACTGTCTAACTTAAAACCTAATATCCCTGTTAAACGTTCGTTCAAATTTTCAGAAATTATATTTTTCATTGCTGCAACTAACTCTGGATATTCTTCTAAATTCCACAAATGTCGTCGCAAATGGTCGCTATAAATTCCAGTTTCACTCATTACATTTTCCGGTAAATCTTCTAGAGTCAAATCTTGTTTAGAAATGTGATATAATGCCACCCTAACTAAATAAGGATGCCCACCAATAATTGCCATTAGTTTCTCTACTTCTTGCTCTGACCAATTCAAATTATGTCGGAATGCCAAGTCCTTAACTTGCGGGAGATTAAATTCTGGTAAATCTATAGGCAACCCCACATTAAAAGGAGATTGATTAATATTCATAGGAATATAAACCTCAGTAGAATGAACTACTAATAAGCGCAACTTTTTCCAAATAGCACGTCGTTTTGACTCTTCATGCCAGGCTCGTAATAATCCTAAAAAATCTTCGGCAATATCAGGGTATTGAAAAACTCGGTCAATTTCATCTAAACCTAAGACTAAAGGATGATCTATTTGTGCTAATAAATATTTCTCAAAATAATCCTTACAATTAACTTTACTACCAAAAATATCATCCCAATAATCATCTAATTGATTTGGCAAACGTAACTCCCTTCCCACATAAGCACAAAACCATTTTAAGAACTTTTCAAGATTACTAAAAACTTCTTTATCTACTAACTGAAAACTCAAAGGTATTGTTCGATATCCTTGGAATGCAGCATGATGTAAAATTCTTGCCATTAAAGAAGTTTTTCCCATCTGTCGAGGTGCTTTAATTCTAATCAAACTACTCGGTTGTAAGATAGTTTGATAACAACGTTCTTCTATGGGAGGACGCTCAATATAAAAATTAGATGCTACATCAATTTGTCCCCCTGGTATTTCTGGTTCTGCAGAGGGTAAAGGGGGGAAGTTGGCAGAGGCGATACTGCTAATTTCTTCACTCAGAGAAATTTCTTTTTTCTCCTCTATTTCCAGGGCAATATTACCTGGTGGAGCAGCTAGAAGAGTCAAAACTTCTTTAAGAATAATAATTGTATCTTCCGGCGATCGCCACTCCCGTTGTTGAATGCGATACAGATAACCACGTAAGTCATGGTTGAGAGGTTGAGTCAGAGAAAAACCTACCCGAATTGGCAAAATTACAGGTTTACGCTCTGGTCGGGAAAATTGTAATTCTCTGGCAAGTTGCACTTGATAGGTGAGCAACTCACTTTGTGCTGACTGAGGAGGCAAAAATAACAACAAATAGTCACAGCGTTTCAATTCAATATTAATTCGACGAAACCAATTTTCTCCCAGACGAATATGGTCTCCTGCCATAAATACTTGATGACCAGCAGCAGCGAGGGCTGTTTCAAACTGTCGCGCCAATTCTTGATCCGGGTCTTGCCTGTTATAACTGATGAAAATTTGGAAACTATTTTTAGTGACTATTTGTTCGTCGTTTAAAAGTGGTAGTAGTTGTGATAGTGGTTCTGAGTCCATTTCAGATGAGCTTTGTTTTCCGGAGCGGTAGTCAGTTTCATCCAAAGTTAGATCAAAAGCAGCAAAAAGTTGTTGAATTTTGCTGAGGTCTGCACCTACTCGTCCTTGTCGAATTTTACTAATAGTATCTGAACCAACTCCTGACTCTGCCTCAATTTCTGCCAGAGTACCTCTAAGGTTGTATTTCTGTTTCCACTCTTCAATAGCTTCATTTAATTTTTTCAGTCCAGAAGTTGTGATAATTCTTCCGCGATCGCGTTTTGATTTTTTTTCCATTGTTTATCAATAATTTTGCTATTCTTAGTTCTTTAATATTTTGACGGTAATTTTTACCCACTTATAAATCAAGTTTCACAAAAATTATGAAACTTATATTGATCAGCCAAAGCTAAATTCCTGCAGTTGATCAGATTAAAAATTATCTACTGGAATTTCATCCTCTATAATTAAATGAGTAATATCAAGAGCAGGTGTTTTTATTGTTTTATCTATTTTCATTTTAGATATCATATTCAGCAATAAAATTACTTAACGACAAAATATTTACAAAAATTGATTGTAGTCAAATACTATTAAATATACCACAAGTATCTGTAAAATAAATATTTACCTACCATACCAAAATCACGCAACCTCGCCTCAAGTTCTGCTAACTTCAGTTAAAGTAGACTCCTTTTGCAGCTTTTCCCATTCAGCACATTGTCAAGCCAGCTCTTTTTTAAATTTCTCTTGGTTCGCACCTTCGGCACCAGCATGACATTCACCTCAATATCGCACCAACACAACCAAATATCTTGCTTACCCTCAAATTTTCCTGATCATAAAGTCAACCCCAACCAGAGTTTTTCTAACCAAGTTTCGGCCATTTGCTGATCACCACTCGCTTCCAACTTATAGACTCAAGTGAAAATATTCACCTAACATTTGCAACGCTTCCAACACTGCATAGTACTCTACTCCCATTTCCACATAATTTTCAAATTTACTACCCAACTAAGGAGACTATTTCTAATACTACATCTGATACTTGCTCAAATTCCCAAATATAATAGCTGGGGTCTTTTGTTTTAAAGATTTACAAAAGTTGACCTACTAGACTTAACTAAAAGATTTAGTGGTTTAGGCGCGATCGAAGATCGGGAGCATGTTTTTTCATGGGATAACAACAGCAGGTTGCTCTTGCACGTTTGTTGCTGACTCAACCTCCTCATGCAATTTTAGATAAAGCACCATTAGCGCTCCGGATGTGAAAAATGAACAAAATATCTACAAACATTTGTAATGTGTATCAACTACTTATAACTTATATTAGTGTAAGACTCCACCTAACTTTGTTGGAATATCATCAACAAGTTTTAGAAGTAGTTGGTGATGAAACTTGGCAACTAAGTTCTTCCTATGATTACAAATTTTTAGGAAGTAGTAGATGAGTTGTAAAAATCACCTCCATCTTTTTCTTTAGCTCTTATTGCTCTGTCAGGATATTTTGGTTTTGACGTGACCGTAGTGCCTCTAAAACTTATATACACTTTGGCTGGCTCGTTGTCGTCTTTAGTTAAGGGTATAAGGTTTTTACCGAGCTTTAAGTATGTAAGATTAGACTCCCAAGATATTGGCATTAGACTTATATTTCTATTATTACTACTATTTATAATTGTAGTATAAATATAGAAAAGTAGCTCAGAAAAAATCAAAGCCACTTGTCGATTATTTAATGGATGATAAAAGTTAATAAGAAATCAATAGCTAGTAAAAAAGTAAGAGTTAGAACCAGTTAAAAATAAAGCATAAATACGTCCGTAGAATTTAACCTTAATAACTATATTATATTACAAATAAGCAAAAAGTCAACATATTTTTTGCTATCATTTTTTTTATTTTAAGCTATCTATTTATGAAAAGATAGGCTTTTTCTCTCTGAGAACTATCACAAGTAAATGATCTATGACAAGCCTAACTAAATATGACATACTTTGCCTAAAATATGACAAGCCTACTAACAAGTCTGTCATCCTAGATTAATATAGATTTGAGGTGGTTTTATGACGCGATGACGCGCTATATCCTAACTCCCGATGGAAAAAAAATTGAAACACTATTTTTTAACCTATATTTCTTATATTTACAGGTGTTTAAGGCATTTAGAAAAAAAATTAGGATTTCTCTCAAAAAAAAACGCTGAGTTAAAAATATTTGAATATTTTAGAGAAAATATAAAACTGAACTAACTTGGTTATAGGTCTGTCATCGCGTCATAAAACACCCTCAAGCTTATACTGCTATAGGATGACAGACTTTTTAGAGGGTTTGTCATATTTTAGTGGGTAGTCTGTCATGGAGGTTAGGACTGTCATAGATTTTAAATTAAAATAATTCAAGTTTTTTCATAATAATAAATACCCAATTTTTTGTAAAATAAAATCATTTTTAGTTTGAATATATGAATCTTGCTATATTAGAATATATTTGGTTTATATTTGTATAATTGTTTAAGGAAAAATGCGGAACTACAAAAAATTCATCCTCTCTTTTTACACTGAAATTAATTTTTTCCCAGGCATTTTCTATCGCCTTGTCTTTGTTGACAAACTCTAAAAGGGAAAGGACTATTTTTTTCTTTAAGCCTAGTACATCAATGGCCTCTAATATTAAATTAGTTCCATTAATGCTATTATCACTGGTATCAGTAAAAATTAATGCCTCGTCTGCTGCCTGTGTTAGTAACAACGCTGCCCACTTACTCAAACCGCTAGCAGAATCTATTAGTATAAAGTCTAAGTCTAAATGTTCATATACCTCCTTTTTTAGAACAGACCAGAGTGTTTCATTGTCGTCTAGAACCACTTGCGGGTTAATGTATTCTAACTTACACGTGTAGTCTGGCGATAATTCTCCTGGGTAAAAGCCAAACAGGTTGCCGCCTGCCCATTCAAATTTAGTTTTTACTTCAAAAAATGTTTGGTCTATTGAAACTTCGACATCAACTTTCCCAAAAGATTTGTCGTAGAAATAATCTACAAAACCCTTTTTCGGCAATTCTTTTTGGTTAATCAAGGCACTTAGACCTGGAGATTCTAGGTTTAAATCCATCAGTGCAACGTTATAGCCTTTTTCAACCAGTTTTAAGCCTGTAATTGCTACACTTGTGGTTTTATCTCCTGAATCCCTGTAAGAATAAAACACTATTACTTTAGGTGACGGCGATCGCTTAACTCGCTCTACCTTTGTATAGTTCTGAGGGTTTGCAGCACAGTAAGCCAGCTCAAGCCAAGTACTTGGGTTAAAATATTTTAACCTGCTTGGCTTGCGTAGGTTTATTGAGTAAGACTCTTCGACAGTATAATACGTTGAATACTTGCTAATTTCATCTGCACCTATAGTCTTTAAATATTTAGATACAGAAATTCCCCTTTCCTGGCTACTTTTGCCGTAAAAATTGTTAGAAACTATTATTAACTCTAAAACTTTGTTTAAATCAAACTCTAACTCCACCCACTCATTAGAGTTATTTACGTATTTCTCTACTATTTTGTTTAACAAGTTTGTTTTCCAGTCTTGCATTGTTTTTATTTATAGCTTTGTTATATTTTTACAGCATTAATGACCAAAACATTTCTCCCTATATGGGTTGCAGTTTCGTTTAGTCTTTTTTCATCATCTTGTGGTACTTATAGACAGTCTGCACTATCTAGAAAATGGACTTTACTTGGAAAAAGCTTAACAATTATTTGTTTCATGGCATTGTTACTGTTTAATCCCCAAAGTAGTTGGCTACGATGGGGGTGATAATTAGCTATAGGAGCTTATGATGTCCTCAACTCTCCAATCCTCTATCTCTAAAGCGGTTATATATGCAGTTCTGTGTTCCTTATTAAACTTATAACCACTTAAACTCCACAGATAAAGAGTTCCGTCGTCAAACTTTTCTATTTTGAAAAATTCTTGAACTAAAGTATAAGTTAACTTGAATATTCTTTCTTTGTAAGCTATTAAGAATAACCTTGAGTTTGAATTTAGCTCTTCGTAGTCATCGGGAGTTAAGTCAGAGACTTTCATCCACTTTACCTGGTTTTTTATGTACCAGCCCATGCTACTATCTACACTTAGTTCGTAGGTTTTCATTTCATTAGACATTTTTATCGTAGTATTCTGGTATGTATACGTAAAGGTTTATTTTTTTCCAATCGCTACTTTCATTGCAAAACTTAAACTCAAATGTGCCTACCATTTCAAGATTTCCTTCTTGAAAACAGACTATAGAGTTAACCTTGTCTTCATATCCGCAAACTCGTAAGTGCTGTGTGTGATAAGTGACTATTCTTTTCCTTCCTTCCACGTAGTTGCTGATTTTTGTTTTGTTAGGGCTTTCTCCACTTAAAGATACAAGAATAGTTTTTGAAAAATTGTCATCAAACACTTCCCTGTAATCGTCTATTAAGAAAGCCCACCCAGCTTCATAAGATATCTTCCCATTAGGATTCTCGTTTCGCTGAAACCATTCCCAAGACCTTTCATGCTCAATAATTATGTTGCACTGATATACCTTATTATTCATTGCTTTTTCTTTTATTGTAAAGCTCTTCATCTGTGTAGTATATATAGATGTTTATTGGCTCTGGCTCAATTAAAATTTCCTCGCAACTGAACATGCAACTACCCACACGATATATTGCGCCTTCGTACAATTCAACTACGTGTGTCGCTGGCTCTTTTGAATTAGAAATAAATAGCTCACGCCTATGGGTGAAAACTTCCGTTTCATTCACAAGCTTGTAAGATTCTAATGTTGCATTTCTGATCGCTCCGTCTACTTCTAAAGTAACCTTCTTACAGTCAAAGGTTACGTTAAAAACTTTGTTGTATTCTTCAACTGAAAATACAAACCCAGCTTGTGGGTCAAGGTCATCTTCAGTTAATACATTACATTTAATTGGTTCAGTGTTCATAAAAATTACCCCTCAAACATTTCACACTCAAGTATGCTGTAGTAAACGCAAATAAGCATTTCCTTTGGAAGTCTCATTTCAACGTTGCAGTCAAGTTTACATTTGCCTAGCAATTTAATGTTACCCACTTGTTGCGAAACGTTGCAAAGAATCTTATACTCTGAATTTGCTACGTCAAGCCACCTTAAGTGCTCGTTGATTGCTATTTTCTCAGTGGCTTCATATCCATTTATTCTCGCGCCTGTTACGTCGTTGTCTATTTCCAGGCTAAGACCTTTATTTAAGGCTTCGTCTAGGCGATCGCCCTCAAACAAATTGTCATAATCTTGTTTTGAAAAAAGCAATGCTATTCCCTTATTGTAAAGGCCAATAACATTGCATTTAATTGGTTCAGTTTTCATAAAAACATGGGTGCTCAGAATAGTAATGCAAAATTCTCAAAAAGCTTTCCTGATAAAATATACAGGATGATTAGAATCAATGATTTTAATGGCAATGCTATACATTTGTTACATTACATTGCCATTTTTAAATAAATAGATATCGCCTATTCATGGGAAGCATCGCATACTATCATTCTAAAACAGTAAACAAATTCATTGTTGATATTCTTTTAATTGACGTTTGGTAAATAAAAGCTACATAAACTTCTCCACGTTTTATTACTCCTCTTGCTGATAAAAAATCTGCTGGTAACTCATGCTCTGTTTTAGGGAAATAGTTTTTCGGCTTTCTGTAAATTATAGGGCGTAGTTTGTACTCTTTTCCCCAATGAGTTAGCTCCTGGGTCTCTCTTAGTTTTACCCTGTCCTTACTCTCCATGTAGTCGCTTAAAACTATCTGTTGAGGGTTTAAGTTATCCAGCTTTAGTACTACTGTTTTGTTACAGTAAGTTCCTCGCTTTATTTCATCCAAGTCATCCAATGGTATTAACCAACCTCTCCTTTTTGGATTGTCTGGGTTGTTAATATCACTTACACTTTTCCATGTTAGGTTGATTAATTCTTCAGTCATTGTTTTACCTAAAGCACTACCTATTCATGCGGAGCACCATGTTTTAGCCAGTGGCTATTGCCTGGGTTACTAGAACAAACGTAGTTTATGGCGTCTTCATCATGTTCTTCAAGCTTTACTATGTGAATAATAGAACATTTAAACTCAAACCTTTGTTCCTCTGATAAGTCAAGGTAAGTAGCGCCGTTTAGGCTAAACAAGGCCTGAAGTCCAGACATTTTTAGATTGTTAGCACAAAAGTCTTTTATAGCTTTTACTCTTTTTGCGCCGTCAACTATTATTTTGTTACAATCCTTTGTTGAGAATGGTGCTACGGTTATTGGACCGATGGGAATTCCAAGGAAAATTTTTTCAATAACTCTAGACTTCTCATCGTTGTCAAAGTCTACTGCTGGTTCTGTGTAAGGCGTTTCAATTAGCCATTCTATCCAACAGTAGTGTATTTCGTCTATGTTCCAAGGCTTTGTTAGTTCAACAGGCATTATTTACTCCATAGGCGTTTGACTTGCGTAAGTATGCCAGGATTTTGCCTTCGACTCGTGGGTTTAGTTCTAAAAGCCTGACAGTTGACCTGGTAATTTTCCTCTGCATTTGCACTGAGAAATCTTGATATTTTACACCTTTTGAGCTTTGTATTAGTTTCATTCCAAACAAAGAAAACTTATTACAAATAAAATCGCTCAATGCCATTACGACTTCTTCTCCAGTAATAATCTTTATAAACCGATCCTCATCGTATGTGTCAAGAGATACAACCCATATTGGGTTAATAGGTACTCCAAGTAACACATCTTCAATTACCCTTGACTTTTTCTCGATACCCCACTCTGATGTGAAGCCCGGGATTATGTTTGATACAAGGTTTTCTATGGGGATTTCTGTGTTTCTATAGTTTATGCGTCTTGAGACATCCCTAATTTCCTGCTCTATTACTAGAATGTCGTTTGGGGAGGAGACAGGTTTTCCTTCCTTTTTGTCGTAGGCTAAAGCTAAATAACCTATGTATTTTAAGTCAATCTCAGGGTCAAACTCTGACATCTTAAACTCGTAGGTCATAAACGAGTTATAAGCCCGAAAAACCTTGTTTTAAAGGATATCTTAGCTACTTTGTGAGACATTAGAAAGGCTACGTTCGCTCTTTTCTTTACTATCGTATCAAATAGGTGTTTATCTATTTTCTCAAAAAGCTTTACAAAATTTTCTGTAGAACGTTCCCTGTTTTCCTCCCACGAATACCTGTTTGTCTGGTAGTCTATTTCAAAGTAAAAAATGTTTAGCGCGTTCGCTAATTGGTTACTTTCTATTATATTTATGGGAGAATCTATTACCCTTATTTTTACAAGATTTGTAGGAAACTCTAAGCGGTTTTTTAGCTTTGAGTTCTCGTAATCTACACTTCTCAGGTATTCAGTACCACACTTTATAACAGACACAAAGAAACCTGTGTTCTGCTTGAAATCTTTGTTTATGCTTTCAAATACTTCTTCATCGGTAATCATAGTTGCTTTTTTCTCTGCTAATTGATACATTGTTAGTAGTTGCTTTACGACAAAAAGCTTGTGCCAAAATCGGTACAAGCTTTCTGTTGTTCAATTATTTAGTTGAATTAGGATTTATGCTGCAATAGAATATTCCTCTATAGCTGCGGGGAAACCACCGAATGTAATTATTTTGCTATTTATGTAGACTTCGACTTCCTTTAAGGGCTTAGTCCTGTTAGGATCCAAAAGTTCTCTCGAAAGATAACCTAACACCTTGTATTCACGAAGGAATTTATCTTTAAAAAGGTATCTCAGCATTTTATCGTACTCACCAACAGCGTAATATTTTTCAGCGCTTGTGTTAGTGTAGTCAAATCCTGTTATGGTATAACTTCCGTCATTGTTTAAGCAAGTATCAGAAGAAAATATTACGTTTCCTGATGGATACCTTACTATTGACGTTGAAATTTCTGAGTATAACACTCGTTTTATTATGTCTAGCGTTTCGTTTATTTTTGCCATTGTTACTTCATAGTATGAATCTATGTTATAGAACTCGACGTTTAAATTGTCAATTCTTAGTACAGTAATAGTGTAGTAGTAACTAGAATTATTAATATTCTTCATTACAGGTGTAACTGCATTAATAGCTTTTATTTTAGACTGTAATGTTTCCTTAGAATTAGTAACTATTACTGATGACTCTTCAGTTTTAATTAGTCTTATTTCTTCGTCGTAGAATCCTAGAATGCTTATCTGAAGTTTCTGGTTCTTACGGTCTTCTTCATTATCAAATCTCATCTGAAGCCTGTTATTGTTGTTCTAATAATATCTCTGTAATTATCTATGTCCCAACTAGTAGAAAAACATGAGATTATTACATTTGGTTTGACTAAAAACTTTCTATTTTCTAAGCTAATTATTGTTTCAACATTGGAAATTATTATCTTTTGATGTGGCGCTACAAAGCTAAATCTGCTTGATTGGCCAAAAGACTTTTCTACTATTATTTTTTTCCAAGATATTAAACATCTGCTTATGAAATTTCTAAGCCTTGAGTCACAGTTGTTGATGTTGTAAATTGTTGTAATATGTTTGGAAAAGCATTCTCTATTTAGGTTGACAGTTCCTATTTTCTGCCAAAGCTCATCAGGATTGAATACTTTTCCTAATATTACTGGATTTTCTTGTCTCATGTAGACGCAAACTCCTTTTGCTTTATAACTTTTAACGGAGTTTGCCACAGATACTTCTTAATCAGCTACACTTTTGGTTATGCTTTGAAACAAGTCAAAAGAAAACTGCCAAACACCTGGTATTGTTACTATTGATAACAACATTATGGTTATGGTCCATATAAGTGTTGTGTTTGTTTTTGGTTTAACAATAGTAATTGTGTTTGACGCTGCTAAGCTTGGTGCTTTTTTCAAAATAAATTACTCCTTTCTGTTTCGTAGTAATATGGTGAAATTCTTGTATCTCTGCCGTCTAATCTTGGATCTACTTTTGAGTCAAAGGGCTTAATAGAGTTTAAAGTAGAGGTTTCGTTGTATATGCTTTCTTGTGTGCAATTCGTTGGATCAAAATGTCCAATAAATTCTATAGCAAGTATTTCACTATTTATATTGTTACAAATACACTCCGTTAAAGTCAAAAAAAAAAATATACTCATTATAATACCTCTACCATCCTGCATATTCTTCTTCGTCGTTAAAATCATCTAGCTCAGTTTCTGGTTTATTAATTGGTTCATTAATTGGTTCATTAATTGGTTCATTAATTAGTTCAGTTTCTAGTTTGCTAGTTGGTTTAGTATCTGTCTCGCTAACTGGTTTAGGCTCTGTCTCACTAATTGAGTTATCAGTTGATTCTTCTATTAGCGTTACAGAAGAAACGTCTAATATTTCATCTTCACCTTTTTCTAGTGGTGGAGAAGTTACTATTGGCTTGCTCTCAGCAAGTTGATCGTCTTGCTTATTGAGTATTGCTGTTATCCAAGAAGTCTTTTGTCTAACAGATCCATATTCCTTAGCTTGCTTGACTGATAAATCAAGGTTAAAAGCAATTTCTTTAATGTCTTTCAGAGTTAACTTTACTAGGGATTCATAAGTGTGAGGCCCTTGACCACCGTCTGGGTTGTTTTCGTTGTTATTCCCTTTATTAGATGGTAAAGCTAACTTCTCTCTCTCGTCATAGTTACCTTCCTGAATATCTTTCATTTCTTTCCAGAAACTCTCTACCAGTTCAGGTTCCCCCGCCTCTACAGCAAGCTTTGTAGCTGATAAAGTTTGCTTAATGGCAGTAGCTAGAGCTCCTACAACAGTCAATTGCTTCTGATATCTTTGCTCGTTAACTGCTCTTGTTCTTCTTCAGGTAAATCTTTAAATCTAACTCCATTTAAACATTTTAACCTGTGCAAACCACTAAGAACCAAATCTTCGCAAACAAATGCCTTCAAAGCAGAGATTCTTTTTGCTCCGTCAATTGTTTCGGCGCAATAACCTACATCAAGCTGACCGCCTCTTGAAACAATATATATTGGATTTACTGGCAAACCAAGAAAAATCCACTCAATAAACTTTGACTGTTGTGATGGAAGCCACTTATGATTTAGCTCATAAAAAGGGTATATGCCTGCTAGAGTTTCTATGGAAAGGTGCTCTATTTTATACTGAAATCTTTTTCTCTCTTCTAATATTTGTTCTATTATTCCCATAGTTTTTCTGTTGTTTTCTTGGGTTAATTAGGGGCTAGATGCCCCATGCTTGATTAGTATGTTGATGCTGGTAAAGCTTTTATGTCACCATTGTTAAAGTCGTCTACTGAAAACAGTTCTTTGTTGTTTGCTCTTGCAATATTAAACTGTTTTTTTATTTCAGCATCGTTTTCACCATCTAGCCTCACAATATTTACAGCAATTTTCAGGTAAATAGACCACAGTGGTTGAACCAACCGAAGGCATCATCTTCAGTAATGAAATTTACAACTTCAGCCATTGCTTGCTCCAGTGATTCATGGGTACGTGCCTCACAAGAACGGAGAAATTGCTTCAGTTTCGACCAACAAAGCTCACACTTGTGATAAATCAGGAGAGTAAGGGGGCAAAAACTTGACTTGAGCACCGACGGACTCAATGGCAACTCTGACACGTTCAGCATGATGAACCTTGAGATTATCCATTACCACGATTGCCCCTTGCCACAACTGAGGTAGTAAGACCTGGGTTTAATAAAGTGATAAATACCTCAGTATTTGTACTTCCTGGTACAGTCATCGACGCAATCAGTCCATCCAGGTTCAAAGCACCAATCAAAGAAACATTTCCACCCTTGCTACCTGGGATACTACTACCAACAGCTCGTTCCCCATCTACGGCTCTGGCGAATAAACGAGACATTGACAAATTTATTCGGGCTTCATCAACAAATACTAAATTTCTGACATCAATTTTATCTAACCAACGTCGATAGTCATGTCTTAACTCTTGGACTCTTGGGGTATCTTGCTCACTGGCATAAAGACTTTTTTTTTGCACCGTAAGCCTAATTTTTCTACGGCGCGATGCATTGTGGAGATACTCACCCTAATTCCTGTTGTTTCTTGATAGCGAGCGCATAATTCTCTCAGCAATAAGTCATTTTTCTCCTCTACCAGAGATTTGATGATGTTGAGATTATCATAGGAAATTATTGGCTGCTGATATCCTCCACGTCGTTTGGCCTCAATTTGTCCAAGAGTGACGATAATGACGCAACAAATTTCGTACCATAGACAAGCTGACCTTAAATCTTTCAGCCAACTGACGTTGAGAGCCTTCTTTTGCTTCCCAAGCTATAATCACGCGACGACGCAAATCACTCGAATACGATACTGGCATTAAATTTAACAATTACATCAAACCCATTTTACCGCACTTTGTGGTTCAATTACCTGAAAAGTGCTGTAACTCTTGGACTCTTGGGGTATCTTGCTCACTGGCATAAAGACTTTTTTTTTGCACCGTAAGCCTAATTTTTCTACGGCGCGATGCATTGTGGAGATACTCACCCTAATTCCTGTTGTTTCTTGATAGCGAGCGCATAATTCTCTCAGCAATAAGTCATTTTTCTCCTCTACCAGAGATTTGATGATGTTGAGATTATCATAGGAAATTATTGGCTGCTGATATCCTCCACGTCGTTTGGCCTCAATTTGTCCAAGAGTGACGATAATGACGCAACAAATTTCGTACCATAGACAAGCTGACCTTAAATCTTTCAGCCAACTGACGTTGAGAGCCTTCTTTTGCTTCCCAAGCTATAATCACGCGACGACGCAAATCACTCGAATACGATACTGGCATTAAATTTAACAATTACATCAAACCCATTTTACCGCACTTTGTGGTTCAATTACCTGAAAAGTGCTGTAAAGTAGTGCCTGTATAAGCATTGTAACTTATACAGGCGGAAACCCATTATCCTGTGAATGAGATGATTTTAACCTCATCGTTAGTTCCAGCGAAGCTTATTTACAAGAGTTTAGCGCTCACATACGCTCCTGTAGAATTGGCTGAAACACATAGCAGTTGTTTCCAAAAGTAGACACTCTCCCCACTGCTATATACGTTATAAATATTGAACCTAAGTCTGATTTGATATGCTTCGTATCGACTTGTACTGCCTTTACATCATATTTTTGTATAACACTTTTAAAGTTAAACGTAATATTCTCGTACTCTTCAAACGGAGTTTCAAGTGGCAGAGAATTTATAAATGCTGCGAATATGTCAGCGTAAATTGTAAGCCTATTTTCCATCTCCGAAATAAGATTGTCAGAAATGTCTTTATAATAGACAACTGAAACTATATACTGCTCATTAACTTTGTCAACTACAATAAGCTTTTTCTGGCTAAAAGATTTGGTTACTTTCATATTTGCCCTATCGTTTAAAGCGAAGTTTTCACTTTTCATATCAATAAAATAAACTAGGCTCATCACTTTTTTCTGCGGTAGCTTCGTCAGGGTTTTCTGTAAATATGTATGTGTAGCCTAAATGATTTGATATTTTACTATCTCCATACACAACATCAACACTACTATCCTTCCAGTCGTGGTCTGGATAGTCTTTGTCGACTTTCACCGCTTTCACAGTAAGACGCTTTGCTACTTCTGAAAAGTTGTAGACCAACTCTTCTTTCTCGGTTTGGGGAAGCCCAGGGTTAATAGTATTAACATAAGCTGCAAACACATCTCCATATTGTTCTAACGCTTCAACTACTGCCTTTATAAACTTAAATTTGTGAGAGCAGTCTAACATTATGAAGAAGTTGTCGTTGTGGGTTTTAGTTATCTCTAAAAATTTTTTAAAATCACTGGAAATTGAAACTACAGCATTGTTATCTTCTATCATACTTGACCCTCCAGATATTTTTTTTTAAACATATATACATAACCCAAGTACAAACAAGCTGTTGTCTCTGGGCCAATTAAGAAGTCACCGTAACCGACAGTTACTGGATGACCTTTCCAATCATGTTTTTCCCTGTCTGGATAGACTTCTACTACTTCTACTTGAAGACTTTCTATATCTACATCGAAGCTGTAAACCTTTTGAATCTTCTCTTTTCTAGTTGATAGAAATTCAATAGCATCAGCATAAGCAGCAAATACATCGCCATGTTTTCCCAATAACTCTATTACTTTATTAGTAGAGTTGTTGGGAAATAAGGTAAAATAATTTCAGAAAAAATTTGCCATAAAAATGCTAAATATTGAACGAGCCTTAAAACAAGACAGATTACTCAGAGCATTAACACCCATTAAACCGTAAAGCATTTGAATCTTTCTTGGAGTCCTTTGGGCAAATGTATGAGCAAACATTGCACTCGCTCACCTCGTCAACGCTCTGTTGGAGGAGGTCTTTTGGCTCGTTTACGCACTCTACAAGACAAATTGTTTGACATTCTCTTCTACTTTAAATGTTACCCGACTTTTGACTTAGCTGGTATCTTGTTTGATATCGACCGTAGTCAAGCACATTATTGGGTTCATCGCTTACAAACTATGTTAGAAGCAGCCTTGGGAGAAAAAAAGGCGCGATGCATTGCGTCAAATTAACAGTGTCCAAGGATTCATAGAGCGTTTCCCTCGAGTAGAACGAGTGATAATGGATGGCACAGAACGGCCAGTACAAAGACCAACTCACTCTGAAAAACCAAAACTGAATTATTCAGGAAAAAAAAAGCGTCACACTCGCAAACATCTAGTAGCAGTTAATCAAAACAAGAAAGTGCTGGTATTGAGTCAGGCACGAGAAGGAAAGCTGCATGAAGCGAAGTTCCATGACCAGGAAAAATTGATAGGAAATATACCTCTAGAGATTCCGATAGAAGTAGACAGTGGTTTCCAAGGTCTCCACGCATCAGTATGAAAATATCCGAATCCCCCATAAAAAACCAAAAGGGGGAGAGTTAAGTGAGCAACAAAAACAGATTTTCGGAAATTGAGTCAATCAAGGGTAGTCTGTGAAAACGCCTTGGCGGGCGTCAAGCGTTATGGAGCTGTCAGTCAGATTTCTCGTAATCACAAGTATGATTTTGATGACAAATTAATGCTAACAGCAACTGGTGAGTGGAACTTATATCTGATGACAGCATAAGTAGTCAAATTACTAGGGAAATATGTCAAGTTTTCGTTTGAGTTTTTTCTCTCCTAAGTTATTTCCCAACAACTCTAGTGAATGTAGAGTCAAAAGCCATGGCTGTTAAAATTTTGTATTTCCCGTCTTTCTTGTTTATGTCTAAGAAAACATTAGAGTGTTCTATTGATGGTGCATCTGTTATAATATTCATGATATTACCTAGCTTTGTTTTTTGTAGCATGTTCATGGGGTAGCTTTTTTTTACGAGCTACCCCATTACTTCTTAATGTTTGTTAGATGGGGTCTTTTTTACCCTAAGCCACTTAACTTTACCCTTTCGGCGAAGCCTCAGTGCACTTCATAATAAAAACAGATCCACCATGAATTGTGACAATTGCATCTTCTGAGCTTAAGTCTTCTACACTAGCACCAGACCAATTAGGCAGTGGCTCGTTATTGAACTTTCTTTTGGTCTTTGCGTTTGATATTTTTGCGTGTTTTACTGAAATATTCTCTGCTATTTTTGACCAATCATAAACTTTTCCCCAGGCATCATCGTATTCGAGACCGCCTAGTTCCAGCGAGTTTGTATAAGCTGCAAATACTTGCCCATACTTTGTGAGGTTTTCGTATATATAGATTAGTTCTTTAATACCAGTTTCGGCTTCTACGTCTACATAGTAATCGTCGATGGACCACACTATTTTTACAGACACTTTTCTAACGTAAGGTAGTCGGTCTGCTGTAGTTACTTTCATTATGATTTGTCCCTTTTTACTCACATACTAAAGCGAAGCTTCTATATTGCTTTGCTATTTATTGGAGTGAATATATATATCTGGCCTAAATGTTCTGCAACCACAGCACCTTCACAGATAACATTTACTTTGTGGGCCTTCCAGTCATGAGTTTTAAAGTTTTTTTTCACGAGTGTACTACCAATTTATATTAATGGTATTACTATAGGCATAAAAATATAGGTAGCTGACATTAATGTTATGATGATTAATTGAAATAAAATTATGTTTAGCATTAATCCCATTGAGCAAGCAAGATTAGATGGAGGTGAAATTTGAGTTTGGGATGGTAATAAAACTCCTGCTAGTTTCCTGAAACACTTTGGTCATATTTGGGATACTAAATTTCCTGTGGAGAAAACTTTTAATATGTTTTCAGAAAACATCAATGTACTAGAATTTGTTAGCAAATATCATCTAACAGTCAAAGGTGCTATTTTAAAAGATAAAGATATAGTTTTCATTGATGCCTTATTGAAAGGATTTGGAGATGGGTTGGTTTCTACTTTAGAGAACACCCTACTTCTTGATGGAGACGACTTAATGGCTAGGGTTTTAAGGTAGGTTACTAGGCAAACGCACATAAAACTTAATATAAGTAGGACTTACATTTTATTACTAACTCACCAATAGCATCCGTGGAAAACATTTTCATTTTTTAATAGATCCCTGTGTAGAACATAGTGTTAATCATCTTCTGATTGATGTGGTAATCATTCCTATTTGTGCTGTGATTTGTGGCGCCAATAATTAGACATCTTTAAAAATACTTAAGAATTAAGAGTAACCATCTTTCAAGGAATTGTCATCTAATCCCCTAGATAGTCATTTTTTTTTTACATTATTTATGGTGTTAGATATAGTTACTTTTAATTATTCACCATACTAGACAGTATTAAAAAACAGAATTTTATTATTATATGAATAGTGAATTATAGATAATCATAATATTATTAATTATCTATTTAATTCTAGTTAATAACTAAAACTTTTTGATTATGTTTAAGGTTTAGGTAATTAATAGTAATTACTTCTTTGCTAAGACTATAGAATTTTATTCTATAGATAAAATAAGCCTGTGATCACAAAGAAATTTTGGTATTTGGAGTTATGAATAAGAGAAGATTATTTAGTTTTTTTAATACCATTAATGTTTCAGAAATAAAACTATAGTATTCATGAGAAAACAAAAATGATAAAAACTCTTAATCAGTATTTGCTTTTTCACTACCTAAAATTATAGTTGTTTTTAAATCTAGATGATTATTTTAAATCAGTCTGAATTAACCTACATACATTAAAATTCAAAACTTGAAATATGAGGTCTCACATATTTAATATTAATATTATCCATGATTTATATATCCATGATTTATGCAAAAACATTAATTATAGTGTAAATGCATTAAATATTTGGTACATAATAAACAAGACTTACGCAAAAAGTTATATGAATTATCATCATAATTTATAAATTAAACAAATTAATTCTATAGAACACAAAAAATTAGTGGGATATTTTGGGCAAACCATGGATTTTTTTTGGTAGCAGAACATAATTGATAAACTACACTCCTGTTGATAGGGTCAATTAATTTTCTTAAGAATTCTATAGTCTTTTATTCATACTTACACCCAGGATTAGAATCGGGTAAACCTGTTAGAGTTACTATTTATTTAATTTATACTTATTCGGAATATCTTCTATAGTAAATTTAAGCATTTTTTCACCCAAAAGATTATATTGTACAATCCGATTTTTTAATCTTTTTACCATCTGTTCGTAAAGGTTGCGAACATCACGAGCATTGCCAAAATTTGCACCACGATTTTGATACATATATGTAAAAATATTCCCTAAAACTACTGATACATTCGACGGACAAATACGCTGATCCCGATGACACATACTCAGAAAAATTTGTAGCATTTCTCTACCAGAATAATCAGGAAATTCTATTCTGTAAGCAACGCGAGATTCTATACCAGGATTTGCTGCTATAAACTGTTCCATTTCACGAGAATAACCGGCAAATATTGCTACCATACGATCGCGATAATTCTCCAATGCTGGCACTAAAGTATCGATCGCCTCTGGACCAAAATCATTTGCCGAACTCCCCCTTGTTAAAGCATAAGCTTCGTCCACAAACAAAACTCCATCCAAAGCAGACTTCACCACTTCAGCAGTTTTAATTGCGGTCTGACCAACATATTCTGCTACTAGATCCCTACGAACTACTTCAGTAAAATGTCCCTGACGCAACAACCCTAAAGCTTTAAAAATCTTCCCCACTAATCGCGCTACAGTAGTTTTACCTGTTCCCGGATTTCCTGAAAATATCATGTGTAATGTCTCAGTTCCACCCGCTGGCAACCCTGCTGCTTCCAACTGTTGGTTTGCTAACTGATTATTGACTATCTCTCGAATTGCTGATTTGACGGAATTTAAACCAATTTTATTTTCTAATTCCTCTAACAAATCTGCTAAATTCTCCTCTTTACTACCACCTGCTTGATACTGGGGTGGCAAGTCTTCAACCTGAAACGGTTCTCGAATAGGGTCAAGATTTGCTTCTATTACCCGAGATGCTCGTAAATTATCCATTTTATTAAATAGATTTTCCACTAAACCAGCATTGCCAAAATTCTCATTGCGACTTTCATACAACTGCGTCAATAATTTTCTCAAAGTATCTTCTAACTGAGGCGCAATAGAAGACTGTACCCGCGAGACTCGCTGACGAAAAATTGTTAGCAATTCTTCTGGGGTATAATCCTCAAACACAATTTCTGTTGCCAAGCGTCGCTGCAAACCAGGATTAGAATTAATAAACTCATCCATCGGTGTTGGATATCCTGCCACAATGACAGCTAGTCGATCGCGATTATCTTCCATCCTTTTTAATAATGTATCGATCGCTTCCTGACCAAAATCTGCATTACCACCTTGACTCAAAGTATAAGCTTCGTCAATAAACAGCACTCCGTCTAAAGCATCATCTACTGCTTCATTAGTTTGAATTGCAGTTTGCCCCACATAACCTGCCACTAAATCTCCCCGTGCTACTTCCCGCACATGACCTCGAGCCAGTAATCCTAAGTCGCGATATATTTCCCCAATTAACCTGGCTACAGTGGTTTTGCCAGTGCCGGGATTACCCTTAAATACTAGATGTAAGCGGGGTGATTCTTGTGTTAATCCTTGCCGTTGGCGATCGCTCTCAACTTCCAATTTGCGCATCCACCCTCGAATTTTATCTTTAACTGTCTGTAAACCAATCATTTGTTCTAATCGCTCTAAAGCTGGTTGAGTGCTAATATTCCCAGAGAGCCAATTTTGCTGTCGTGCTTGAGTTAGAGAAATTTCTTCCGAAGTTAAATAGCGATCGTACCAATAATTTAAAGAGCGATTTTCTGCTGCCATATATACTGGTAAGGATTCAACACTTTTCCAATCTACAGGTTTTTGATGTTCTAGTCGAAAATAATTTTGTAGAGCGATAATTTCTCCAATATTGGGTCCGTTTAGACGATGAAAATTGAACCATTGTGTATGTGAGCGATCGCGATTAGCCATGAGATTAGCTAAAAATGTCAATCCTATTGTCTGGCAAAACTGTTGTAGCTCGGAACGGTTTTCGTGGTGAAAAATCAAAATACAAATATTGTGATTGCTTGGAGGTAGTCGAGACCAATTCACAAATCGCCCAAATAACTCACGTTTATTATCAAATTCTGCTAGGTCTTCGGCGTTAGAGAAAACGATGGCTGATTTTTGTTGGTTATCTGTCATCACTTTTTCCCAGATTGGTATAACTTGAGTATCTTGTAATCTTGGTGTTGCTGAATTCGTGGGCGCAGGTGTGGGTGTCGGTTTTTCTTGCTCTAACAAGCGACGTTTCCGCCCCAGGGGACCAGATTTTACTCGCATTTTTGGTGCTGGTGCAGAATTATGGGCTGTATTTTGAGGCTGCTGGCGACAGAGATCGCGGGATTGTTGATCGAGAAAGTAGAGTTTTTGCACTCCTGAATAAAAGAGAATTCTCTGAAAATTTTGAGATTGCAGATATTGATGCAATACTTGTTCAATGTCTTGTAATAGAAGGTCGGGGGTACAAAAACTGTCGCTGGTATTACTACCATAGAGGATGAGGAAGCGATCGCCAAATTGTAAATTTAATCCTGTTGTAATTCTTTCTACAGTCATTTTTAACAATTTAATATTTTATTGAGCGGGGGTATGGGTAGAGAGGTTGGATACAACGTCCCTACATATAACAATAACAGGACTTACGCACCAAGCGCCATATCTAGTAATGGTTAACGGCTGTTAAGCCCTACAGATGGGGTATATTTTCATTAGGACTTACGCAAAAAAACCGGTTTCTACAGTAAATCGTTGTTTTTAACACATAAATATCTAGGAAAAACCAGGTTTGCGGAGTTTGCCTTCGTAAGTCCTGTTCATATTTTGTGTACGTCCTGAATAATCAACAATAACTAGGGTGGTAATTCTCAACTATTTCTTCCTCTTTCCCCTTTTTTTACTTCTTGAGAACGCTGCTGTACTTCTCTCATGTTATAATAATCCTGTCGTGCTTCTTGATTGCACTCCACATCCCCAACACCCTGAACTTTCTCCTGTTCTAAAGAATCAAAAATCGCCTTAGCATTTTCCTGAGTTGCTGTCTCATCAACCAAGGTTTGACTAAAAGAATTAATCGAAACTGAATTTGTTCCAAACTCTTTTTCTGGACTAATAACTGTTACCACTTCATCCCCAGCAATGTTTTTCACCTTTACTACATAAGCATTCCGCTCGTCATCTCCTTCATAAACTGCATCATCAGAATTTACCAAAGTATATCCTAAAGAATCTAAAACTTCCACAACGCGATCGGCAATTTCCGCTCGCAACTGAGAACCTAAAATTGCCAACTTTGCCTGTTCCACAATTTCTCCTAAAGTTGGTTGTAAAGCGGTAATTTCTGCTCCTAACTGTATTACTTGTTCTGTACTTAAGGTTAATTCTCCAGCTTTTAGTCGCGACTCTAATTCAGCAAGTTGCTCCTCGTATTTACTCAAACGCCCATCAACCCAATAATCTACTTCAAACTTAAACTTCTCAGTCTCACTATCTTTACCAACTTCAATTTCACATTCTCGGTTGGCTTGCACTTCAGCAATTAAACTCCGCAAATCTTCCCAGGCTGAATTATACAGTAATTGCCACTCTTGTTCTTTCTGCTCCAACTCCAAGCGCAAATCTGCTAAGTCTAAATAAGTTTGTTGGGCATTAGCGATCGCTGCCTCATTCACCCCAGACTGAATATTACTCCTGGCCATTTCCAGTCCCCGACGCAAATCTGCTAATTTTCCTGGTGCAAATCTTTCGTGTTGATAATCCCGATTAATTTGTTCCCAAACTGTCTCTACATCTGCTAGCATATCGGTAGCAAGTTGTGCTTTGCGCTCTCTCTCTTCCTGTATATTGGCCACGACCTGTTTAATTTGTTCCTGTCGAGCTTGTCGCTCCTCATCAATCAATTGAGTGAATTTAGTGTCCTGGTGTTCGAGCAACTGAATATATTCTTGTCTCTGTTGCTGAGTAATTTGCAAATATTCGCGACGTTGTGACTCAAAACCTTGAGCCATGGCAGACTCCAAACGATTAGTTTCTCTTTGTAGGGCCTGCTTTTGGCGAGATTCTGATTCTTTTACTGCAGTTTGAAATTCTTCTCGTTGTCTTTGTAAGCGTTTTTGAGTTTGTTTTTCCAAATCTTTTAAACCACTTTTGAGCTTTTGAGTTTCTTGTTCTTGCTGGCGAGCGCGATTTTCCAGTGGTGCCAGTCGTTGTTGAAATTCTTGTCGTGCTTGTTCTCTTACAGCATTCAATCGCTCGGGCAAATCATTTTGTACCGAACGTAAGCGACTTTCTTGTTCTCGTAGTCTTCGTAACTCTTGTTCTTCAACCCTGACATATTTACATTTTTCACCGCTCATAATTTTTCTCCTCTTTTTATTTGAGTAATATCAAATTCGCTTACAGCCGTTTTTATTTTAGTAGACTACAGTAGGGACATTCCTAGGAATTTCCCTACAAGGTTTTGGTTGTGGCGATGTGGTTTATCAATCTCAAAAGCCCTATAATTATGGATGTCATCAGACATAACACTCACAAAACTTAAACATAACTACCATATATAGTAGGGGTTTAACGGCAGTCAACACCTACAAATGGTATATTATTTCATCTTTGGCTTAAGTCGTAACTCAGTTAGAATTAGGATTTACTGGCATTTTAGGCATTTGAAATTGGATAGTAGTTTCTTCTTCAGAAAATCCAAAACCATAATCTATCTTTTTCTCTGCTTCTAAGCTTTTTTGGCGTTTAATTTCTTTTTGTAGCCAATTTACAAGTTGATGATAATGTTCTGGCGGCACCATCCACTCAGTATTTTCCTGGTTTCTTATTACCCACAACCTTCTTGGCTCTCTTAGCTTATCAATGAATGCTCGGACTGGATTTTGCATATTATCATAATTTCTATATTTTTGCGTCAGTGCTGAATAATTAATAGTATGTGGTTCTATTTCCAAGATAGCATAGTAAAAATCGTTGAGAAAATTTGAACCTTTTCCTTTCACGTTCAAAGTCACATATTCTACCGCAGCCTGCAAATCCTCGTCTTCTGCTAGGAAAGACTCTCTACTAGCATTATCTACTTTGGCAGACGATTTTTTAATATCTCTAATAAAATTAGCGATAGAATTACCAACAATAGCAATAGGAGAGCGACGTTCTTCGGGTGGTATCAACTTGACAACAATTGCTGTTCCCAACATAATTGCCATCCCATCTACTCCTATTGCAATTATCAAAGCTAGGAGAGCAGCTTCCTCCTGATTCTTTACTACTTTAAGATATGGGGCAAGTAAGGAAAATTCCAAGTCTTCATCTATATAGTCACCACGCTTTAATTCAGGATAATTATTACGAAAGTTTTCTGGTGCCGAAGATAGAGCTTTTCTATCCTTGTTCAAAATATCCACTGGTTTGAGGTCTCTGCTCTTGTATTCAAACAATGGGCGAAGTTGATTAACTGTATTCAGAAAATTTTTAGCTTCGATCTCTTTCTCTAGAGCTAGCTTATCAAATTTCCTTGCTTGATCTCCATAACCAATCAATCCAGTGTCAATACCTCTGTCTTTTTCTGCTTTGGCAGTTTCTCTAAGAGTTAAAGCTTCTTGTTGTAAATCTCGAAGATGGTCTTCCATTGGCGTGTATACCTCTGAAATTAATCTATTATGAGCTTTGAGTGCCATATCCATACCCCGCTTTTCATTGGTTCCTTGAGCTAGTTTGTCATAATAAGTAAAAAAGCTAGTATAAACACTGGCGGTAGCTAATACCATAATCGCTAACCATTTGCGTAAAGGAGTACGATTGGCCGCTAATCCTGCTTGTAAGATGAACAACATTAGTTGAACAGCACCGCCAAGAGTCCAAGCTAAATATTTGATTGGTAATATTTGCATGGCTCCCAAGATAGTTGTGGCACCACTACCAAGGTTGAAAAAAGTCAGTACAACCATTAAGGCTATATCACGCTCTTCTTGGGGTTTATTCTGACGACGAGAGCGAGGTCGAATGCGATTTGTCATAATTAGTTTATTTTTTTATCTTAAAATAATTGTAATATTCTAGGTTCTTAACAATAGACATCTCTCCAAATTATCTACCTTTTTTCATACCTTATGTATGTAGAATATTGATGTAGGTAGAATATTGAATTTAACACTCTATATTCTTTTTGAAATGTCTAATGGACAGTTTTAACGAAAATATTCCAAATCTTGCAGTTAATTATAACAGTTATTATGATAGTAGAGATATTTAATATATCGAAAATTCCTATTCGTATGCGAGGAGTTGGCAAAGAGGTCTTCATTTGAAAACTCAATAAAACAGTAGATAATATATAAATTAGTGTCCCTAAATACAAAGCTAGAGGTATAAATTTATGGACTTATGGTCTGTAATAGTTTACGGTAGAACCAAAGAAGCCGATTATCGTTTTCTGGCCATTCCCAATGATTTTGGAATAGAAGAAAAGAATTGGGCACGCAAATATATTCATGGGACTACAGTCTATGCAGAGAAGTTACGGGGGAATCCTCGTTGGTCTCTATTTAAGAATCATAAGCATTGTATTTTCGGCGTGACTTGTATGGTTAGGGAGTTAATTGGTTCCGAACCAGAATATAAATATCTGGCCAAGGATGCTGCTGGGCGATCGCTCCATATTTTCGTTGGTTATGTTGCTAGAATCAACAAATATTCTTTTAATTCATTGAAGATTTTGCCTGGCTTAGAAGACCTTGAATTTTTTAAGTCTGAGTATTTACTAACATCTTTAAAAAACCTGTGGTATCTAAAAGATTACCAATTTACTAAAGGAAAGATTCATGCATATCCGTATGAGTTAGTACTAAATTATTCTAATGTGACAGAATTTAGAGATTATATTAATGTCTTAAATAAATCTATAAACCCAAATTTTATACCATGCTCGGAAGGAGAAAATCAAGCTTTTATTTGCCCTGACGAACCAGAATATAGACACAATTTGTGGGAAAGTTGTTGTAAGTTCTTTGATTATCCATATAAATATATAACTCTTTCTCTTTGCCTAGGTATTCCTCGAAAGCAAGATGTTTTACAAGGACCATTTTTAAATGCTACAACTTCTGACGCAACTCAACTTATAAAGTTAGTTAAACCGAATTCAAAAGTCATAAATGATTCCTTAAAACCTGACATTAAAGATGATTCCAATAGCACAAAAGATGTCTATAATAATTCAATAGATACTTTTGCAAAAAGATTATCAGATTCTATTTTCTGGAAACATATAACTTGGATATTATTAATCTCAGCTTTTCTTTTTTTTATGCTCTTATTTATCTTTAAAATATATATCTTAGATATATTTATAAGTATATTAATTGGTTTTTATCTAGGAAGAGTATTTGAGAACAGTACAACTAAAAATTGAATGACTTCAAAAACCAAAAATAAAAGCAACTATCGTTGATCTTAAAATTTATATATACCAATTAGTTAAGTTAGAAAGAGCAACATGTCTGAGAAAATTAAAATTTTGATGCTAGGAGATTCAAGTTCAGGCAAAACCTGCTTTATGTTAGGAATGTATGCAGCTATTCAAAATGGTAGTAAATTCAGTCTCAAGGCAACCGATCCAGATGAAGGCGTTGAAATGGCTACTTTATGGTCAACGATCGTGGGCGAATCTGGTGAGGAACGTTGGCCTCGAGGTACCGATACACCTCAAATTTACAACTTTGAACTTTGCTACGCATACAAATCATTAATAGAGTTTGAATGGCTGGACTACCGTGGCGGTTCTATGTTAGACATATCCAGTGATGATAACGTTAGGACACTTAGAAATTATGCTGCTGAATCTAATGGCTTATTCTTCTGTATATCAGGCAAAGATTTAAGGGAGCCAGTTACTGAGGCTAATCTGCAAAAGATTGCAATGGAAAGTAAAGCT
The DNA here is from genome assembly GCF_000014265.1 of Trichodesmium erythraeum IMS101. NCBI lineage: Bacteria > Bacillati > Cyanobacteriota > Cyanophyceae > Oscillatoriales > Microcoleaceae > Trichodesmium > Trichodesmium erythraeum. The sequence continues at coordinate 6,553,453 of NC_008312.1, read as the reverse complement.
AACCTCATGGGTCAGTATCTGCAATATTTGAATATCAATAGAAGACCAGCTCGAAAAAAAACTTTTCCAATTGTTATTATTGTTACTAAGTATGACTATTGTTATCATAGAAACAAAATAGAATTAATGGAAGATGTCAAAAAAATGTTTCCTCCTTTGTTTGCTCCTAACTCTGATTGGTTAGTAATGATCTGTCCAGTTACTTTAGGTAAGGAGCTTGCTAAAAATAGCGATAATGGAAAAATTGAACCTAGAAATCTTGATATTCCTGTAGCTTTTGTCTTATATTGTATCCTGACAGAACAAGCACGAATACAGGATGAAAAACTCACAGAAATTGATGATCAACTTGAGGTTCTGGAAAGTAATTTATTTAATCGATGGATTAATAGACGTAGAATTCAGAGACTGAACGAAAGTTTAGGACAAGCAGAAATGCAATTACAAAAAACTATAGAAATGATAAATGTACTGGCTAGAGAACAAGATTTAAGTAGTACAGATATTTATTTAAGTGGAAAAAAGATCCAAATTGATTGGGATTTGAGTTAATTTTTAGAGTCGTACAAAATAAATTTCCTCATCGAGAATAGCAATAGGAAACTAGAGGTTAATGAGTAATTAGTTTTCTATATCCCATATATTTCTTTTTCCTCTTAAGTTTGTACTTGGTTGTTGCGATCGCAAAGATAATAATTCTTGTTCAAGTTCTTCTAATTCTCTTTTCTTTTCAGATAACTCATTTTTCACATTTGATAGTTCTTGATTTAACTGTTTTACTTGAGACAAAAAACTTTTGTTTTCTTGCTCCAGTCTCTCATTTTCAGTTTGCAAGTTAAAAGACTTGTTATGAGACGAATCTAACTGATTTTCTACTTCTTTTTTCTGAGTTTGTAAGTCAAAGTATTGTTTATTTAACCCTTCTATTTTAGACAACAATCCCTTATTTTCTGCCTTTAAATTTTCTATTTCAATTTGCAGTTGGTAACATTGACCATCTACTTCTATTTTCTGAGTTTGCAAGTCAGAATGTTGTTGATTTAACTCTTGTATTTGAGATAAAAATTCTATCTTTTCTCCCTCCAAATTTTCTATTTTACTTTGGAGTTGGGAACATTTATTCTCGGAATTTTCTAATTGCTCTTCTACTTCTTTTTTACGAGTTTGTAAGTCAGAATATTGTTGATTCAACCCTTCTATCCTAAACAAACAATCTCTATTTTCTGCCTCCAAATTTTCTATTTTTAATTGGGCATCAGAGAATTGAAATTGTTGTTGAGATAGATCGGATTTATATTGCCCTGATTGAGATTCCATTTTCTGCCATAAATTCTTAGCCCAATAAATTTTATCCCGTTCCTTCTGAACAAAAGACTCTGGTAATTCAAAACTTATCGGATATGGAGTTAAATCCCAACCACAAGTAGCGCAATAATTAACCTCTCCTTTCGTAAATTTAGTATCACATATGGGACATTGTTCCATACTATTTAATTCTTTTTATGAGTCAATATAATACTCGTAATAGTATATCATAATTAAAATTCCAAATATTTACTATACAAATTATGAAACTATTACCAATAATATTTTAATCTTGCCACTTGAGGTAGTCTTATACCAATTTGTCCATAGGTTGTAACATTTTATAAAAAAGGGGTTTTGTCTCCATAAAAGCCCGAAAATGGGATTTATATAACCAAATCCCTACAGTTTTTTTTCACAAATCATTGACGATTGCTATATACTAAGTAATACCAAAATTCATAAATTATGGAACCATTAGAGTAGCTCTTCAGATTAAATGGCGATCAAAAAAATCCCTAACTGAACTATATGGTTCTATAGACTCATTTACTTTCTCTCTTCCTTTTTCCTTCTTCCTACTTTTTTCTTCTTTATATATTATGAAAATTGGCTTAGATTTCGGAACTACTAATTCAATTATTTCTTTTATTACTAACGATAAACCTGAAGCTTATTCCTATCCACCATTAAATGGAGAAAAGTATATTCCTTCTTTCATTGCCTATGACTTAGAAGGTATTGAAATAGGGTCTTCAGCTCGGAAAATTGCTGTCTACGATCCTGAGATTGAAACTTACGGTCAATTTAAAATGCGATTGCCGTTACCAGAATCTGAATTTAATCAATATTTTAAGAATAATCGTACTCCTATCAGTGTTACTATTGATTACTTAAAAGAACTATTAATTTCTCCAGATAATGACTATAGTTTTACTAAAGAACAAGGAGAAATTTCACGTTTAGTTGTTTCAGTGCCAGAAATTTGGCAGCGGGATATTTATAATCTCGGTAGGGAACGTTTACAGGAGTTAATTAAGAAAGATTTAGGATTAGAAAAACAACTAATTCAACTGGTAAGCGAACCTATAGCAGCAGCATCTTATTATGCTTGGGAAATGCAGCGTCGTGCTCAGGAAGAAAATACTAATCCTTTTCAGGGTAACTTATTAGTTTGCGACATGGGAGGTGGGACATTTGATGTGAGTTTATGTCGAATTTATAGCAACAATAAAATTGAAGTTCTCTACTTTGATGGAGAAGGAGATAAAGGGTTAGAATCTGCTGGGGTTGCTTTCGATAAAAATATTGTTCAAATAGCATATCAAAAACAATTTGGTGAACAGATTCAGGAAAATGATTCAAAGTTTATTCGCTTACTTAGAGAATTTGAAAATGTTAAAATTGCTAATCATGTAAAAGCTACTAGAAGACTCATAAATTATTTGGATGCTCCAGAAGACAAAGCTAATGATGAAGCTTATAAATTTGGTGAAGGATATTCGGTTTCTTTAGAGGAGGTTCAGAAAGCATTTACTCCTATTGCTCAAGGAATTCAAAAAGTTATGAAACGAGTTATTGAGCAAATTAAAATCCAAGGTTATTCAATAGATCGTTTATTTATGGTGGGTGGATTTTCTCAGTTTATTTTAGTGCAAGAAGAGATTAAAAATATTTTGGGTTTTGAGAGAAATGATGTGCGAATTGAGCAAAGTTTTAATATTACTAATAGTGCTTATGCTATCTCTTATGGTGCTTGTTTGATTGCTAATGGTTTAGTTGAGCCTACAGAAAAATATGTTCATACTTTAGGTATTATCTTAGAAACAATTGCTCTTACAGGAGAAAGAGATAAAATAAATATTCCTTTGATTAAAGGAGGTTCTAGTTTAGATAGTTTGGCAGAGACAAATTTTTATGAGAAAGAAATTGAACCAATAGAACGACGAGTAACTGTTACTTTGTGGGTCCAAATTCAATCTAAAGGTTTTAAACATCAAAACTCTCTGGCAGATATGATTGAGTTACCTAATTATTCTCCTAATACAAAATATCGAGTTGGTATGAAGGTAGACCGCTCTCACATAGCTTATTTAGTAATCGAAAGTCAAGGAGGAGAAAGCAAAATTGAATATGAGTTGGGTGAGATAATTTCTAAAATGTTTCCTGGTTATATACTCAAACCTGATGAGGATTGAAAATATAATATTTGTCTGATATTTACCTACTATACCTATTATTAAGTGATGAATTTACTACCAGAACAACAACAAGAAATGCAACAAGAAATACAACGATTTATTAGACTAATTCAGAAATTTCAGCTATCTAAAAATTTCACGGAATTTGATACCATTAAATTGCCTTTTGAATTGGTAGAATTAGGAGTAATTTTATGGAAAATGTGCTTTACTGCTGAAATCTTACAACAGGTAGCAGATACTGATTCAGATACTTTGGAAGCTTGGGCGATCGCTCTGAGAAAAACCCTGGATATACAATTAGAAGTTCTCAATAATTGGTTGCCTCATTTAGAAGAGTTGTCAGTTCCACCCAAAATGAGAGATAAAATTAATAATGGTTTTGCATCTATTCAAAAAATTACTCAAGAAAAATCTCAGCTACTAGAGTCAGCAAAAATTCTGTTTGACCAAGAGGCAGAACTACTGCAAAAAAGTCAGGAATTGCAAAACTTAAAACAAAAAGAAAAGCACCTACAGAAAATAGAAATAGAACTCAAAGAAACGGATATTAATAATTTACAAGAAGCTCTCGAATCTCAAGCTGCTTACCTAGAACCACAAAAGCAAAAGTTAGCATCTCTACAGAGACAAAAGGCAGAATTGGATGATCGAATAACTGCTCTAGAACATCAGCAAACTACTCTGAGGGAAGAGATTGAATACTGGCAGTCTCGGCAAAATAATCGAGAAATTAAAACTACGGAAACTGTGAAGGAATTAATAACTATAACTCAACAACAAAGAGAAGATTTATCAGCTGCTTTATCCAGAGAGTTAAATCTTCTCCAAGAACAAAGAAATCAACTCTCAAAGCAACAACAAGAATATGTTTCGGTGCAGGAGCAATTACAAGCGGCAAATGCTGAATTTCAAAAGTATCAAACTGCTACTGAGGAAGCTTTAGCTATTATAAATACCCATTATCAATCTAATAAGGCTCTAGGAACTTTACTACCAATAGACCAGAATAAAGTTGAAAAAATGATGGAAAATATCCGAAATTTATTATCAGAAATTGATGGAGAATTGGCTGAAGCTCGTCGTCAGAATGAACAAGCTAAAACGAAAAATTCTATTATTTTATAATTAGAATCAGGAATACAAAATCAAGCAAAAATGCTAATTGCTTTTGGTGCTACTTATGCTAAATATTCAATTAATTTTGTACAGGTACTGATATGACTTTACTCAATATTGCTGAAATATGTTCTGCTACTCGTACTTTAGGTCCTGGCCAAAGATTTGCGATCTGGGTACAAGGTTGCTGTTTTAACTGCAAGGGTTGTGTTTCTCCCGAATGGATACCTCAAACACAAGCTACTTTGATAGAGCCAAAAAAGTTAGCTGAGATGATTTTGTCGGTTCCCGGTACTGAAGGTGTCACGGTTTCAGGAGGAGAACCAATGTTACAAGCGATCGCTCTGAGGGAATTATTCATCTATCTTCGCCAGGGTCGTCAGATTTCAATTATTTGTTTTACGGGTTTTTCTCTTCAGCAGTTGCAAAGTCAATCAGATCAGGCAATTGATGATATTCTGACTTTAGTAGATGTTCTCATTGACGGACAATATATTGAGCAATTAAATGATAATAAAGGTTGGCGAGGTTCCTCTAATCAGGTGGTTCATTTTCTCTCACCCCGTCATTTATCGGAAGCGAGTCTGTTTTTGGAAAGAAAACGGGATGTGGAAATTCATCTACGGCATGATTCGGCATTGATGGTGGGTGTTCCTACAGATGACTTTTCTAAGTCTTTTAAGCAGGTCATTGATAGGGTTTGAATATAGCTTTGAATATAGCAATAAGTTGGGTTAACCACAACTGCGGTTAGCTTGTTGAATTAATTCGTCAATATTAAGCAATTCTGCTTGAGTTAAACCATAATATTCTATAGACAGATCATAAGAATGATTAGCTTGTTTTACTTCTTGCTTTTCTCGTTCTAAGAAATGTTCAACTTTTTGGGAGTAGCGATCGGCTTCTAAAGCGTATTCTTTTGCCTTTTTCAACTCATTCTTAGCTTTTTCTAAACCTTGAACCTGTTTTTCCATAAATTCTATCATTTTCTGTTCATCATCTTCGTGGGGGTTAAGATAACGATGGTTAAGAGTTTTTGCTGCCTCATCTTGCCACGAACCTCGAATATCTTTACGATACTCTTGTAAAGTGCGCGATCGCTGTTTCATTCTCCAAAGGGTGTCTCCCATTTCCATCTGTTTTACTCTCCAAATTGTTTAAAATAAAGGTGGACGATTTAACTCAATCAAACTTTCTACCCTATCCTCTAATTCTCTGGAAACTGCTACTTCTAGGCGTTGGGCAAGGTTTCCTAAGTTTTCTGCTTCTTTAAAGTCACTTCTAGCTTCTTCTGTCAGTTTTTGCGCTGTATTAACGGCTAAAGACATTAAATTTGCTATTTCCTGCTCATTTTTTGCTTCAATTTGTGCTCTTTCCACTTCACGTTTGGCAGCATGAGCATTTTCTAAACTGCGTTCGGCAAAACTGAGGGCGGAATTAGCATGATTTAAAGCAATATTTGCTGTGCGAACAGCTTGTCTAGAATATCCCACAGCACTACGACAACAATTTACCCTTACTTGTGCTTGGGCCAATTCATCCCTTGCTCCCGCTTCTTCTTCAATGGCTTGATTTAAAGATTGAATAGCATCTTTACACGCATTTTTTGCTCGAATCACTCTTGCTTCCTGACGATAGCAATTTGGGGCATGATATCGCCCCTTATCATCAGTAGAACCAGAATTTTGGCAAAGGCTGAGGGCCACTTGTGCGTTCTGTAATTCTAATTCTGCGTTGCGTACATCAATTTCTGCTTTTTTTCTTTCCTCTATAGCGCATTGTAATCTAGCTTCTGCTTTTTCTAACCAAGCCAGCGCAAGATTTAACTCAGTTTGCCAATTCTTTAAGGTTGATTGCGCCTGATGTTCACTGTTTTCTGCTTGTCTTAAATTTTGTTGAGCATTTTCCAACCCTTGATAACAATTAGACAACAATTGAGCGACTTCATCATTAGCCTGATCGACTGCTTTTTGATCATTGCTTGCCTGATCTTGAATAATTGCAGCATTATATTGAGCTTGTATAACTTTTTCTTCTGCTTGATTTTGATACCATGACATATCAGTTGAAGTCTCACGGGTGGTAATTGTCCACCGTTTGAGTTCTTCAAGTAAGTCATTGAGCAGGATAATGAGAATACGGGGATCTTGAATGGTCATATTAAATCAATTAGGCATTTTCAGTGATTTCTCGGATAAAATAAAGTATTGTTTCTATCTTGCCAACAGAATCTTCAAAATCGGCCATGGTTTTTGTCCAAACTTCTTTGAAATCTTCTGCTGCTGATCCTTCATAGACATCATTTAGCGATCGCCATGCTGTTTCTAGCATCTCAAATTCTTCCTTAAGAACCAGCAAATGCTGATTTAAGGCAGTTTCATAGGATAAAAGTGCATTTTTCAGAGAATTATCCACCGCTTAAATACCTCTTTAATACTTGTAATTTATAGTTTAAAAAATCTGTATAGGAAGGACTTTGACGATTTAGATAATTTTTTATTTGTTCTTGCACAGGTAACCATAGCTGTTCGTGTTGACGACGGTTTTCGCCTCCCCAATGAGGGGAAAGATCCTCGTAAGCAGTTTCTACCTCTTTCCAAGACGACATAGTGGTAATATTAGAAAAACTCAGGATTTTCTCATCATGCTAACCCGAAAACTTTGATAATTTGTGATGATAATTTAAACAAAGCACAGGGGATATAAGTGATTTATTAGGAGATTTAATTGATAATTAGTTAAAGGTTGCTGCTATTATTCATTATTAACCCTAACAATTCTTCAAATAAAGGTTCTCCAAAGCTCATAAATCTTACAGATGGTTTACCCTCAAAAACATTCACATCAAATGTTACTTGATAATTACTATTTTGATAGTTTAACTGCCACAATTTATCCTCTAAAAATGTAAATTTTATCCCTGATAATTTTAATAGTAACGAATCAGTAAATAAGTTTTCTATTAGTTCAGCAGATAAATTTGTAGGAATTAGCGGTTGTCTAATTTCCGTCAAGTCTGTCTCTACATCCATGGCTACCATCTCATCTAAAGCAGGTCTTAATGGAGGAGTATTTAACACATTTTTATCAAAATCAGACATTAATACATTTTCTTCTTCAGGGTCGGCACTCATAACTGCTTTCTCTATAAAAGTAGGAACTTTGGCTAAAATAGGTTGAAGGTTGCCTACTATATTTTGAAAAGTATCAATACGATCGCGCAGTTTTTTATAAACTTTAGCTTCTACTGTTCCATCATAATAAAAGTTATAAATTCTCACAGTGGGATAAAATTGACCTATTCTATCTAATCTACCAATTCTCTGTTCAACTCGCATTGGGTTCCAAGGCATATCATAATTAATAATTACTCCACAGGTTTGTAAGTTTAAACCTTCGGATGCTGACTCAGTACATAATAATATTTTTATACTTCCAGCTCGAAATTTTTGTTTGATTTTCTCTTTAGGAACTAGACACCATTTTTGATCTTGATAAACTTCTCCACCGCGTCCAGAATAACAGGCAATTTGACTACCATATAAATCTTTTAAAGTCCGTCGTAAATAATCCATTGTGTCGGTATATTGGGTAAATATAATTACACTGTCTCTATCTATTAATTCTGTTCTTAAAGTTGTGATGAAGTGAGATAGTTTAGTATCTTCACCAGTATTTTCAAACTGCAACAATAGACTTTCTAAATATTCAATTTCCTGGGGGTCTACAGTTTCAGTTTGGCAATAACTTTCTAATCCTGTAATAATAGCATCGTCAGCATCATCTAAGTCTCCCAAGTCGTCAGCGGTAATACTAATACCATCCAAACGACGTTGCAATGACTCCCGAATTGCAAAAAACGAGCTGGTGAGACGTTTGCGGTAAAGAGTCATTAGAAAACCTAGCGCCTGACGATTTTCTTTTTGAGCTAATTTATAGAAATGACGTACATAGTCACTAACTTCTACATATAATTGTACTTCTCTGTTGGGTTCTAATATAATGGCTTTATCCTGTACAACTCGTTTGGGAATATCTCTATTGAGAATTCCACGGCGATAATATTGACGTAAGGTGTCCCGGGTGTGACGAAACATCAAGTCTTTGAGGGGAGTATTAATAGTTAGGTATTGGCGGGAAGTATTCACAAAGGGTTTATCCTGTGCTAGTTTTTTATGATTAACTATTTTTTTCCCTTGTTGCCAAATATCTCGGAGGCGGTAGGACATTAAGCGATCGCTTTTATTTAGATAGGATGCAAACTGAGAGGAAGGTACTCCTCCTAGTCTAAAATAATCTGTAGTCATTACCTGCCAAAAATTGAAAGTATGCTCGTCTGGTTTACCTGATAAAGAGGCAAAATAGTTACAAAAATTATCCCCATAACTCCAATGTCCTTTTAATCCTAAAAGTTCTAATAAGTCAAATACTTCGATAGGATCTATTTGCATAGGAGTGGCAGATAATAGGATTAAAGATTTAGTTTTTTCTCGTAACTGCTGCATTAATTTCAAGAGAGAGTTAGGGGTTTCTTTCCTATTTTGGGGGGCTTGGCGACGAGCATGATGAGCTTCATCTAAAATAATTAAATCCCATTTTTCTGCTGCTAATATTTCTGTCATTCTCTCAGCACGTCTGACTAAATGGGAGGATGCTAATATTAGTTTATGACTGTTCCAAGGGTTAGTTTTGTTAATAGTTGAAGTGTTATCGTAGGGGTCTTTAAATTCTCCTTTGTTGTAACTCCAAAAGTGCAGATTAAATTTTTCTCTGAGTTCTTCTTGCCATTGTGGTTGAACGCTAGCTGGTGCTAATACTAAAACTCGTTGGATGGCTTTTGTGAGGAGTAAATAACGTAAGATTAAACCTGTTTCAATTGTTTTTCCTAATCCAACTTCATCTGCTATGAGAAAGTTACAGGGGAATTTTTTAGCAACTTGTTTAAGAATTTTTATTTGATGAGGCCAAGGGTCGATTGTGATGGATTGTAAGCAGTAGTCTAGGCAACCAGGATGTTGATGAGAATTTATGATAATATTAAAAGCTTGAAGTTCTTTTTCTTTGTCTGCTTCTGAGATATTTGTGATGGTTTTCTCGACAATATTATCTGTAGAAAATATGTTTTTACTTTCCTCTTTTTCCTCGGATTTGTTGTCAGAAAAATATGATAGTTTTGATGGTAATGGTCTTGTGTCAAATTCAACTTTTTCATTCCAAGTGGGTTTAGTAGAGGGAGTATAACGTAAAAGTTTTTCTGCAACGGCTTCTGGAATATTAAATACTTTCACATTAGGAGCTAAATTATGCCAAAGTTTCTCAAATCTATATACTTCTTCTTGTACTCTATCAAAGTCTCTTTCTCCTTCCCAAGCACAATAAACATGAAACGATTCTACGTTTTGTTCCCATCCTCCTAATGATTCATTATTAGAACCACTAAAGGCTATTTGGTCGCCATTTTTATCCGTAAAAATTCCAACTTTTTCATGGAAAATATGTTGGGGGTCTAATTGTTGATCGCTTGCTTCTGGCAGTCCGTTATTTTTAAGAGGAATGGCAATTTTAATATCTAAATAACCTGTAGAAATTAACCAACTAAGAATTTCAAAATGTTTGAGCTGGGCAAAATTTTCTGGTGGTTTTAAGTCAGCATCAAGACGAAGGGTTAGAGCTTTTCTCAACTCATAACCTTTTTGAATGGTTTCTAAATCTTGAGGGTTAAATTGACATCCCATAATCAGACGTATTTTACCTTCATTTTGAAGCATTGCTCCTAATCCTCTGGTTACTTTACTGAGAATAGCACTACTAAAAAAACCAGATTTTCTATCATATTGAATAGCACATTCTAAGGCTGGGATATAGAAGTCAGCAATAGGATTATTTTCATTGCTGGAGTAGCTAATAGACCAATAATGGGAACGGAAGTTAGGCATTTTTCAGTTATTAGTTATCAATTATCAGTTATGGGAATTAATTTAATGTCTATGTTGGCTTTTATCTCTGCAATTTTACTGATAAAACTTCTATTAGTTTTGAATGTAGAAGTTTTAACTATAAATTGCTATTTAAACATCTCCAAAATCTAAGCTTAACTGCTGTTCAAATAATTCTAATTGTTTCCCTTGGGTACTGACATTATCTTTAATTTCATCCATCATTAAACACAAATTCATCAAGGTTTGTTCCTCTTCTATTTTATCGGGAATTACTTTTAATGCTACTTCAATAGTTTGCATAAACATTTCATTGCTTAATAATCCTGTTTTTTCCATAAACCGACGGACTACTTCTACATTTTCCTCTTCTTGATAAATAGCAATAATAGCATGAATGTCATCTACTAAATATTGACTAGAAAAATCTTGTGGAGTGACCGAAAATGCTCGTTTTTTCAGTCGTTGTCGGGGTGTTAATAATTTGCAAGTGCCACTCGTTGAGTCTAATAATTTGTGAACTTTAACCAGGTCGTTGACGTTGAAACCTCCTATGGCTAGGGCAAGTTGTCTGGCTTCATCAAAGGGGAACTCCCTGGCACTGAAAGCATCCCAAGCTAATAAATACCATTGGGTCAAAATATCAAAGCCTGCTGTGTCTGTTTGTACAAGTTTCTGGAAGCGGTAGTTAGCGATCGCTTTTCTAGCTTCAGCAAAGGCGACTTCGGGGCGGACTTCTACTCCACTGTTGTCTAATATGGGATAGGAACGACTGAATACGTTTAATGCTGGGCCGAATGCGCTGAGATATAGGTCAATTCCCGTGATGTCATTTTTTTCAAAGTCGGGGGCGCGTTCCTCTACTTGGTTGGCAACTTCTGGTTGCAGGTCATCCCACCATGCTTGAGGGGCGTTGGGGTCACGTTTGCGACAGACAAGTAAGACGGTGCTGGAAACAGAATTTTTCTTAGCTTGATGGAGGTTTTGGGGGTTTTCAGTACTGACTGCCCAAGATGCGGTGATTTCAAAACCAGCGTCAATGAGAGATTTTGCTAAGACATCCCACGCGCCGGACTCTTTGTGGTTAAATTGTACCGTCATTACGCCGTCGTCGCGCAAGACTCGGTAATGTTCGGCAAAGGCGAGTGCAATTTTTGCTTCGTAGTCTTGGTTTGCAAGTTCATCGGGGGATGTTCCCATGTTGCGGAAGCGGGAGGGGTTGGCAACTGCTTCTCTGTCTTTGTCGGTGAGTTCGGTTAAGTAGAGGTCGGGGAAGATATCGCCTAAGACTCGGCGCTGCCAGACGTAGAAAAAGTCCGATAGTTCGGCGTATTGAATGGTGGCGTAGTAGGGCGGGTCGGTGATGATGGCATCTACTGAGTTATCGCTGATGTGGTAGAGGGTGTCTGCTGATGCGGAGTCTATTTGAATTGTTTTGTTGTGTTGTTGGGTGTCAATAGGTAGGGGTTTAGAGTTGAATAATGCACAAAGCTTTTGGTAATTTGAAGTAACATCGGAACACCAATTCCATAATTTTCCATTACCGCTAAATTCTGGGTAATTCCACATCAAGTTGAGTGAGTGTTGTACAGAAGCCTTTTGAGCAACTGCAACCGAAGAATCCCAACAAGATAAACGTGAATTTTTATCAATGCACCGCTCTAGGAGCAAAGTCAAATAAGTAGCGATCGCCTCTACTTTATCGGGTTCATATTCTGCTTGTAATTGTAACTTAACATCGTTAATAATTTCGACATAAGTGACAAGGGTTAGAAGTTGACGGGGATTAAATAATTTTGACCATTGGTTAATTCCATATCTAATAAGTTCGTCTGTTTTCTCACCAGAGTTAATTTCGATTTCTGGTAATAAACCACTTAATTGAAATTCCTCAAAACTACTATTCAAATAATAATCAGTTTTACCCAATCCATCAAAGTCAACATTTTGAGGTAATCTAAACTCTAAACTTCCCTTACCTTTTTTAAATGCCACTGCATACATTTGATGCCCAAGCTTTCCTGACCGTGCCTGAGATTTAATTGCATCATCCTCAATCACGCTACCACAATTCGGACATTTACCCACACCCCTACTAATAGTGTTGTAATCATTCGGGTCGAACTCACCCTCATCAGTCTTAATAGTCGTACCCTTTCCCTTACTTCCTTTTATCAACTCAAAATCAACCCGCTTCCCTTCAAGATTAGGAATAGGTTTCACCGCACACCATTTATGTAAATTCTGCTTTTCCGGGCGTTTGTATAACCACCAATTCGGACTCAAAGGCACAACCGACTGACAACTCGGACAAACCACCGTATGGGCCCACAAATAATTCTGCACCGTTTCCCCTGGCAACGACGGGAAAAACTCAGCTAACCGTTTCTCTGCCTCATCCTCTACCCACTGCACCCACTTATCAATATCCTGCTGCAAGTCAGGTCCGAATTTCAAAGGATATTCCATCGCTGCTTTCATTGTCACCACTGCCACCGGATTCAAATCTGATGCCAAAACATTCAACCCATACCGCGCTGCTTCAAAAGGAATACTCCCACCACCACCGAACGCATCCAAAATAGTAGGTGTTCTCGTCCCCCAGGTTTTCTCACAGTAGTCATGTACCTGCTTAATTCTTGTTTCATCAGGAGGAATTTTATAAAGCCTAGTATCATCTTTATACTGTTCACTTTTTTGAATAGAATTGCTCCGCTTTTTCAACCCTAATAAATACTCAAACTCTTCTACAGAAATATCATCAGGCAATAAAGAAGCTAAAACCGAAGCTCTTGAAAACGATAAAGGTTTACGAGAATACCAGCGATGCAACCCCTTAAAAGGATTACCTCCATGTTCATAATAAACCTGTTGATTTAATAATTTCACAGGCATAATTTTTTCAATAAAAACAGTCGGACGTTGGGAATTATTCATTTATTTTTTCCTATAAATAATGGATAGATATTAGTGAAAATATGGCCGCGATATATATATTTATTTACAGGTCTCCTAATAAAACTCTCATCGCTTTCAAAGCTGGACTGCGTTTACCATTATTAATTTTACCAAACCAATAATGAGCTTCTTCATCACTCATTTCCATTACTCCCTCAGTAATATTAGACATTCTTTCTAGTTTTGATAAAGGTTGTAACGCCTGAAATAAAATTGCTAAACTTACTCCAGACTCTTCAGACAAAAACCTCTTTAATAAACCTGTTTTATCTTTTCCTAATACCTTAATTTAGTGAGTAGATTGATTTTATCACTATTGGAGATGAGCGGCTATGTCCATTTTCCCTATTATTTGCCGTCTGGAATGACATACCTAAGTGTTTAGCAAATTTTGTCTGAGATAGTCCTAAACCCTGTCTCAGGGTTTTGACTAGATATGGAGTATTTACTGAGGTATTGTGTGTCATGGAAATTATTACAAAAGAGTAGTATTATCTTACCTATCAAAAGTTAGATAAGCAAGGGTAATTTTACTGTTATTAATTAGTTGATAAATACTTGTGCCAAAAATTTTACTTTAAATAACATTTGAAAGTTCGATGAATTTAGAGATTTAAAAATAGACAAATATAATTTTTGGTCAAAGTAGAAATAGGAAGCGATATAGACTGCAATTGCTCCGCTTTTAATGTCTACGACAGCCGAAACACTTCAAAACTCAATATCATACTCATCTCCTAAATTTTCTAAATCAGTCTCAAAGGCCTCATCTTTATCATCTTTCCAAAGCTGACGGTATTCATCTGGTAACCATTTAGGGTAAGTTATTGGATCCTTTTTACCCTCCAACACCAACCACAAAATACCACCTTTAGCACGAGTCAGGCAGCGGGTTAAAGCAACGTAAATGTTATGTTGTTCCTGCTGCCTTTCTTCTGTGCTTTGCTTCTCAAATTCTATAGGCATATTCTCAGGATAAATAATAAATGTATAATGTCCTTCTCCACCTTTACCACTATGAATAGTATATAAATCTATAATTTTTTTAGTAGTAGTTGATTCATCAAAAATCTTATCTATTTCTGTTTTCCAATCATTCAAACTTTTAGGTTGAAATTTAGCAAAAAAAGCCACCAAACAATCTCTATAATCTCTCAGTTCAGTTAACCTTTGGTTCTGAACTTTTTCTGGCAATCTATTAATAGAATTAGCTTGAAAATTAAACCAATTATCAACCTGACTCAAAAAAGTATTAACATCATAATTACCTCTCACAACTTCCTTGACTTTATTTAGTAATTTTGCCCCTAAATTTCTATCTTTAATTCTGGCAGGATATCCAGCAGTTAAAAGTCTAATGGCAAAAATAAGTAAGGGTGCATTTTTCCTACAAACACCAAAAAATGATAAACTCCTATCAGCACTATCAAATATATCTAAAAAGTGATTCTCTTTGATAATCCTAATTTCACCATCTGGAGCTGTAGGAGCTGGTTTAATATCTATATGTGGGTAAATATCTCTAACTAATTTTAGATGTTTTTTGCCACATCTCCAGTTAGTAGTTAATGGCATTTTATCACAGTTAAATTTTTTGGCAATTACATCAATTCCATCTGTTAAACAGCCTCTGAAACTATAAATTGCTTGGAAGCGATCGCCTACTGCAATTATAAAATCATTAGATGATTTGTGCAGCAATTTAATAAATTCTATCTGCAACAAATCTGTATCTTGACACTCATCTATAGAAATAACTTTCAGTTTATTTGACCATTTATTAAACACATTTTTATATACATTTTGGTCGTGCCACAATAACCAAATTTGGTCTAAAAAATCTATATTTAACTTATTAATTCCATCATTTAAACCAGCCTCTAAAATATCACAAACAGCCTCAGTTATTTCACCTAGACTATTTTTATATATTTCAATTCCATATTTATTTGCTATCTCCCATACATCATCGCTACTAATCTCATCTAGAAAATAACAATGCAATCTCATTTTATCTAATAAATCTACAAAACCAGCCTTTGATATAATAGCTAAGTCTCCCTTACGATTTTCGACTGGTAATTTACCTGGTATTTTTTCACCCCATTTATTATAAGAATCTAAATAACCTTTATCCTGAGCTATTTTCTCATACTTTCCATTATTAAGTCTAAATTGTTTATGGCCTTTACCTAGTGCATCTCTCAAAATTTCATAGCCTAAACTGTTAAGAGTTTGTACTGATTTATCCCATTTTATCTCTGATAATTTATCAGTTAAATCTTGTTTATTTTTCCTACCAAATACAACAAATCTGCATTCTAGTGGGGATAGATTTTCAGACTTCAAAACTTTAGCTATCTCAGCTAACATTGTACTTTTTCCAGTACCAGCTAATGCTTCAATTAATAATCCTTTTTTCTCAGCTTGAGGGATGCGATCGCGGAGTGGAACTGATATTCTATCGCGCACAGCTTCTAAAATATTAAATTGCTCTTGAGTTAAGAAATTTCCATTACTATTCTTATAGTCTGAAAACTCAACTACTGAAAGAACTTCTGACTTTTCTAGTGTCACATCCAAAACTTTGTTTACTTCTGGAGTGGTTACTGTATATCCTTTCTCTGTTGTAGCTTCATGTAATACGTTTGACACTGCCAACTGAGTTTCTGATATAGGTTCTATTTCAGTAAGGTCAATATCTGACCAATAGTCAATAAAATCACCAGGAGAAAATTTACTAAAAATTAATTCTAGCATTTCTACTAGTGCTTTATCCTCTAAAGCTTTTGATAATTTTGGAGGTAGTTTATTATTTGTATCTTGCTGTGGGAAAGTTTGATTATGTAGCAGAAAGTTTTCTAGACTCTCCCACTTACTTAAAATGTAATTAGATTCTAATTTGGTCGTTAATTTCTTAATTTTATCCGCCAAATTTTCTTCAATTCTTATTGTTTTAGTAGGAGCTTTAGAAGGTCTACCTGCACCATCTCTTACTCCACCTCTGCTATGATATGCCATAGTTTTAGATTACTGTCACATAAATCTATAGTAGCATATAACACTTATTTTCAACCAAAAATTATTTTAGAGATTGTATATGTTTAGTGGAGAATATATCCGTTGCTTTTTGAGAATGACAAAATTATCTTCAACCTTTTTGAAGTAGGGTGAGTAAGGTGCTAAGAACAAAATACTTTGCCCATTTTTCTGGCAATTAAGATGTTACCCCTTGTGAGTTTTGCTATCTAATTCCCATAAGCCTTTTTTCTTCTTTGAGACCAAGCATAAGGATGAAATACGGTTTAGTGATATTATGCTGATATCGTATTGCTGGAGAAACTTCCTCAAAGTTCTGTTGTAAAAAGCCGTAAGGTTTGTTTATACAAAGCTTGTTGATACAACAGTTACGGACAAGTTGTTCTATATTCTCTTCTACAACCAATATACAATATCTGGATCCGTTCTACTAAACTTTCCCAAACTTACCCCAAACTTACCACAAACTTACATGGATCGGGAATTGCATCAGCTTTGGAGTTAGCTGCAGTGTTTCATGCATATACCACTGACCGCAGTTTGTAATTTATCTACGACCCAGACAACAAAACTGCTCTTGACTCAAGCTACTTATTCACATAGTTTTCCCTCACTACTAATACTGCTACAAGATCCCTATGTATGTGTTATTTTAAATAAGTAAAGTTGATTTTTATTCAAATGTAAAGCCTCACAATGAAAATCTCAGGGATGAGAATTAACTGAACAGCAAAAGTCAGAAAAGCAAAATTTAAATTTAATTGTGGGTAAGCTGTGAAAACGACGGAAGCCGGAGTTAAACTTTATTGAGAGCTCAGCCATATTTATTCTAATTATAAGAGTAATTTTGATGACAAACTGATGCTAACTATCAGTGGATTATGGAATTCATACCTAATAGTAGTATTAACAATACAGTCGAGGGTCAAGTAATTAAGGATAGGTTTTCGTTTTCTTTTTCTACCTAATCTTGTCAACAAAACTTATTATATTATATCACATAGATTGAAAAAAGTCAAAAAAAAAATAATTATTAATAAAAATTAACATTTCTGGTTAAAGCTTGACTACAGCTACAAAAAAACTTAAGCTATGAAAGCTATTTAGCAACTAAGACTTTAAGTCCTAATCAATAAAGCTTTACTCTGGTTTAGTTCCCAGAACAACCAACTTAAGGTTATTGCATTGTTGTTTCTTATTGTCTAACAGACAATAAACCATTTGTTCTTATTGATAGTGCATTAGGCTTTCAATTCAAGCTGTAAAATAAAATTCAACCTGCTATTTTATTTTAGTCTGGTGATAAAATTCAATATATTATCTGCTTTATATAAAATCCAAATATGCCAAGCACTGACTTTCTGACTCAGCTAAATTTATCCCAACGCCAAGCAGTAGAACATTTCTGCGGACCTATGTTGGTCGTGGCGGGTGCTGGGTCTGGCAAAACTAGGGCGTTGACTTATCGTGTAGTCCATCTAATACGTCATCATCGGGTACATCCAGAAAATATTCTGGCGGTTACCTTTACAAATAAAGCTGCACAGGAAATGAAGGACCGCATTGAAAAAGTATTTGCTCAAGAACAAGCGGAAGCTAAATATAACAAACCATTTTCAGCATTGACATCAGAAGAACAAATCAGGTTGCGATCGCAAGTCTACAAAAATATCACTAAACATTTATGGGTGGGAACTTTTCATAATCTTTGCGCTCGTATTCTGAGGTTTGATATTAACAAATATCAGGATGAAAAAAAACGTCATTGGGATAAAAATTTTTCTATATTTGATGAAAGTGATGCTCAAAGTTTAATTAAGCAAATTGTCACTAAACAGCTAAATTTGGATGATAAAAAATTTGAACCACGTTCTGTGAGATATGCCATTAGTAATGCTAAAAACCAAGGAATGTCACCTCTAGAATATCAAAGAGCCGAGCCAGATTATCGGGGACGGGTAATTGCTGAAGTTTATGGAATTTATCAAGATAATTTAGCTGCGAACAATGCTCTTGATTTTGACGACCTAATCAGAATACCAGTAGAATTATTTCGGCAAAATGAGCAAATATTAGCTTATTGGTATCAACGTTTTAATCATATTTTAGTAGATGAATATCAAGATACTAATCGGACTCAATATAATTTTATTAGATTTTTAGCTACTAATGGTGAAGACCCTAAATATATTAAAAACTGGGAAAATCGTTCTATTTTTGTGGTAGGAGATGTAGACCAATCTATTTATTCTTTCCGCATGGCAGATTATACAATTTTGCTTGATTTTCAGAATGATTTTGGCGATGGTTTAGCTGATGAATATACTCAGACAATGATTAAGTTGGAGGAAAATTATCGCTCACGGGAAAATATTTTGGCAGTGGCAAATAAGTTGATTGAAAATAATACTCAACGTATTGACAAAACTCTCAAACCAACCAGGGGCATAGGGGAAGAAATTTATTGTTATGAGGCAGAAAATGAGTTAGAAGAAGCAGAATTTATTTGTAGTAAAATTGCAGAAATTACAGACCAATATCCAGACTTAGATTTAGGAAGCTTCGCTGTACTTTATCGAACAAACTCTCAGTCACGCTCCCTCGAAGAAAAGTTGATTCATTATGATATTAAATATGTCATAATTGGGGGATTGAGATTTTATGATCGGAAAGAAATTAAGGATGCTTTAGCTTATTTACGAGTCATTGCAAATCCTGCTGATACTGTTAGTTTACTCAGAATTATTAACACTCCGAGAAGGGGTATTGGCAAGGCAACTATTGATAGTTTATTAAATGCTAGTTCCCAGATGGGAATACCTTTGTGGGAAATTATTAATGATCAAGCTTCAGTAAATGCTTTGGCAGGTCGTTCATCAAAAGCTGTAAATAAGTTTGCCGAAGTAATTCAACATTTGCAAGATGAGTTAGAAAATTTGACTGCTCTGGAAATTGTTGAGAGAATTTTAGAAAATTCTGGTTATATTGAAAACTTGAAAAAACAGGATACGGAAGATGCAGATAATCGACTGGCAAATTTAGGAGAATTATGTAGTGCTGTAGCTCAGTTTCAAGAAGATAATGAAGATACAACTTTAGGAAGTTTTTTAGCAAATGCTTCTTTAGCTTCTAATTTAGATAACCTTCAAGATGGGCAGGAAGCTGTGTCTTTAATGACTTTACATTCTGCTAAAGGTTTAGAATTTCCCGTAGTATTTATAGTGGGTTTGGAGCAAGGTTTATTACCTCATTTTCGGAGCATAAATGACCCTTTATCTTTAGAAGAAGAAAGGCGACTTTGTTATGTAGGTATTACTAGAGCCGAAGAACAATTATTTTTTTCTTATGCAACTGAAAGACGACAGCTTTGGGGAGCAAGAGATGCCACAGTTCCATCTCAATTTTTGGGAGAATTACCAAGAGATTTGATTAATACTAATGGGATGAAAAAAGTAATTTATCCGTCAAAGCATCAAAGGAAAAACACAAAAAATACTGTTGGAAAAAAATCGGTAAGTAATCAAATAAAAAGTTGGCAAGTCGGGGATAAAGTGATGCATGAAAGTTTTGGTGTGGGGTTAGTAACAAACATTCTGGGTGAAGGACATAAGATGAGTTTAGGTATCAAATTTGGTAAGAGTAAAAAAATTATTGATCCCAAAACGCCATCAATAGAAAAGTTGAATTAAAATAGGCAGGGAGTAGTTATAATTAATAGGAACGAGAACAAAAATATAAATTTTATTTGAATTGCATAAAAAACCAGGCTGCTTTTAGACAATGGTTTGAAATAAAAAGCATCCATACATACAAACAGGTAAGAATATTAGCCTTCCATTTTAGATGTTAGTAAATAAGCTATTCTTAATTTTAGATCTCATTAAAAAAAACTATAGTGAAAAGGCGTGAGTATTTATAATTTGTATCTAGATCATGAAAAATCCCCTCCTCTCTGAATTCTTAGAAACAGTGATCCCTGGGTGGAACTTAAACAAAATAGACCTAGAAAACAGGCTCAAATATAGATGGACAAAAGGTCTTGGGTCAAAAAAGTATAAATCCTAAATCAGCAAGGGCTCTAGGCATTTTTATGGCATGAAGGTAATTCTTATATCTAGACTAGTTTTGACTTATTTTTTAGAAAGACGGAGACAGTTTTGACAGAAGCGGAATGCCTAATTACCTATCTAATGTTTTGTGCTTTCACTAACCCCTAATTTTTATTTCTTTCCTGATGAATTCTCAGATCCTTATCCTAACATAAAAAAAATAAAATAGCAAAATATAATTTTGTTAAATGTCTAATAAAAATAAAACTATGTTTAGGAACAATTATCTTAAGCAAAAAGATTCTTTAAATACCCTATTAGTAGAAGATAATCTAGGGGATGCTTTTATTATTAAGCAGTTATTAAAATTTGAATCATCCTTAAAGTTTTTTGTGACTCATTGTAGTACATTATCTTTAGCAACTAAGCAACTTAATCAAACAAATTTTGATGTTATTTTACTTGATTTAGGACTACCTGATAGTCAAGGATTTGAGACTATTTCCCAGATGATAGAAATAACTACTAATATTCCAATTATTGTTTTAACTGGTAAGAATGATGAGGATTTTTCTCTTGAAGTAGTTCAAAAAGGAGCGCAGGATTATTTAGTGAAAAATGAAATTTCAGCAGAAGTCTTAATCCGTTCTATTCGCTATTCTTTGGAAAGAATTAATTTAGTACAAAAACTCAAGCAAAGAGAACAACAATTAAATAGCTTTAATGAAAAATTAACTCATGAAGTCAGAATAAGAACTGATGAACTTAAGAAACAAAATGAGCAGCTAGAACATTTACTAAAAATCTCAAATACAGATCCTTTGACAGGTATTCCTAATCGCTATTGCTGGGAAACAGTCTTACAACAAGATTGGAAAAAATCTATCTACGACGCTCAGCCCATCTCTTTGATAATGATAGATATTGATTTTTTTAAATTATTTAATGATGCTTATGGTCACCCTGAAGGGGATATTTGTTTAAGAAAAGTAGCTCAAGAAATTAAAAAACCTTTAACAAGAACAACAGACTTAGCTGCTCGTTATGGAGGAGAAGAATTTGTGGTAGTATTACCCAATACAGGCAAACATAGAGCTATGTTTATTGCTGAAAGTATTCGTATGCAAGTTAATAGTTTAAAAATTGTTAATGAGGATTCAAAAGTTGATAAATATATTACTATTAGTTTAGGTGTAGCAACAACTATTCCGACTATAAAATCACATCTAGACGAATTAATTTCTCAAGCCGATAAAGCTCTTTATTTTGCTAAAAAAAATGGCCGAAATTGTGTCAGGCATTCTAGCTATGATACTGCTTAAATTAACAGCTTTGTGAAAGGATGAAGAAGTCAAAAGCTAAAGTTTAGTAGTCGAAGTTCTTCCTCTATCTTATCAATTTTGGAGCTTTATATCTAGTTGATTTTTTATGTAAATTTAATTCATTATAATAACTTTTGTTACAACATATTAACTTATCTAGAAATTTATATATAGTAATTTACTCATTAGTTGCGATAATTTTACAGCCATTAATTTTACTTGAAAAACTTTGAAGTTATAGCCCCTAACTCTTGAGTATTTAACTTTTAACTCTCAGCAAAAAAAATCTTACAACTTAAATAAGACTGCTATAATAACCGCTATAGCGAAAGGATCTAAGAAAACTATAAATAAACTCCGAGACTTTTACCTATAACCTATAGCTTATTCCCTATTTCCCAAAAGTGGTCAGACTTGGAAAAAGGTAAAAAGAAGATTGTTATGTATAATGATATTAACAAAAACAATTGGAGTATTTCAGATTGAAAAACTAGCAATAGTATCATTACTCAAATTATCGGAAAGAAAAGCTAATTATGGATATCTATATTATTATTGAGTCTATAATCAACTTATAATAACTAGATTTAGTAGAATCATTGTTTTGATCAAAAAAATATATAGTAAAGATCATAATTCAACAATTATGGCTAAAACTATTGCTTTCGCTAACCTCAAAGGAGGCACAGGAAAAACTACTATTTGCATAAATATTGCTGGATGTTTAACTATAATTAATCCAAAAAGTCGAATATTAGTAGTAGATTTTGATCCTCAAGCGAATGCAACTTCTGGGTTAGGAATTGATGAAAATAATTTAGAAAACTCTATTTATGATGTAATTTTAAATCAATTTAATCAATATCAAGGAGTTCCTATTACTCAGGCAATTTTAGCAACACAAATAGAAAATCTTCATTTAGTTCCCTCTGAGTTAAATTTAGCAACAGCTTCTATTTTAATGCAGCAAGGTAAAGATAAAGTCGGAACTTTAAATCGAATATTAACCCTAATTAAATCCTATTATAATTATATTTTAATTGATGTGCCCTCAGACACAGGCTTATTTATGCTCAATAGTTTACGAGCAGCAGATGAGGCTGTTATTCCTATTGATAGTAGTGTTTTTTCTCTAGAGGCGTTAGAAAAATTCAAAATTTATTGTCAGAACATTCAGGAAATGACGATACATAAAATTAATAGATTTACAGTTGTTTTTAATCGTTATACGAAATCTAAAGTATCACATAAATCAAACAAAAGCTTAAAAAATAGCATTTTTGAAGAAATTGAGGAGGCAGTAAAAAGAATGTCTTATCCCCTATATAAAATTCCAGAATCCCTTTTAGTTTATCGCTCACAACAGGAGGGTATGCCAATTTCTCATATTTCACCCACAAGTCAAATTGTTAAAAATTATATGGAAATAGCCAGAGATTTATCATAACTAAACTTACCATTAATTCATCATAAATAAGCCTGCAATTTTAAGAGATTTTAAAAGCTACTGGGTTTCTAGGGATCTAAACTTTTTTAGTAAAAATAGGTTAATAATTAGATTATTAAAAATAATTCCTTTTTCCACCCCTTTGTTCTAGCAGTAACAGACTTATACTTGATGAATCATATTTTAAATAAGTTGAAAGTCAAAGTAGAAAATTCTGACAAAATCAATAAGGTCTTAGCTATCCTCTTTTAAAGGGATAAGTACCAACAAAATTATAATTTAAAGCTGACTGCAAATAGCTGCATTTGTTCATAAATAATAACTAATAGCTAAAATGACAATTCCTAAAAAACGAAATTCTGGTCTTCAGGTATTCTTTGAAGATACTGAAATAAATGTAGAAAAAAAACCAGAAACTATAACTGAATCTGAAACAATTTTATCAACTCCAAGGTCTCAACTAAAAACTGATATTGATATAAATAATAATCCTAATATTAATCCATTATTAGTAGCTATGAAAGCTGCTAGAGATGGAGACTTTACTGTGCGTATTCCAGAAAATAATGGCTTAGGAGAAGTAGCTATTGTTTTTAATCAAATGATAGCAATTAATCAAAACTTTGCAGAAGAAATTGGGCGCATTAGTCGTGAAGTTTGGCAAGAAGGAGAATTAACCACTAGAAAAAGTTTCACAGAAGTTAAAGGCTCATGGAAATCAAGTATTGATAGCCTCAATGAACTAATTAATAATTGGACCAAACCTAGTAGGGAAGTTTCTCTGGTTTTAGAAGCAGTGGCGAATGGAGATTTGTCAAAAAAAATTAACTTTCAATTCGAAGGAAAACCCTTAAATGAAGAATTCTACCGTATTGGGAGCATTGTTAATCAAATAGTGGACAAACTTAATAGTTTTTCCTCAGAAGTAACGCGGGTTGCTCAGGAAGTGGGTACAGAAGGTAAATTAGGAGTCCAGGCCAAGGTAGAAGGGTTATCTGGTGTTTGGAAAGAGTTGACTGATAATGTGAATGGTATGGCAGATCACCTCACTTTACAGGTGAGAAATATTGCTGAGGTAGCTACAGCAGTTGCTCAGGGAGACTTAACTCAGAAAATTACTGTTGATGCTCAAGGGGAGATATTGGAACTTAAGACTACTTTGAATCAAATGGTAGACCAACTCAATGGGTTTTCATCTGAAGTCAGTAGGGTGGCCAAAGAAGTAGGAACCGAAGGAATATTGGGAGGCCAAGCGAAGGTGGAAGGAGTGGCTGGAATATGGAAAGAGTTGACTGATAATGTGAATGGTATGGCAGCTAACCTCACTTTACAGGTGAGAAATATTGCTGAGGTGGCTACAGCAGTTGCTCAGGGGGACTTAACTCAGAAAATTACTGTTGATGTTCAAGGGGAGATATTGGAACTGAAGACTACTTTGAATAAAATGGTAGACCAACTCAATGGGTTTTCATCTGAAGTCAGTAGGGTGGCCAAAGAAGTAGGAACCGAAGGAATATTGGGAGGCCAAGCGAAGGTGGAAGGAGTGGCTGGAATATGGAAAGAGTTGACTGATAATGTGAATGGTATGGCAGCTAACCTCACTTTACAGGTGAGAAATATTGCTGAGGTGGCTACAGCAGTTGCTCAGGGGGACTTAACTCAGAAAATTACTGTTGATGTTCAAGGGGAGATATTGGAACTGAAGACTACTTTGAATAAAATGGTAGACCAACTCAATGGGTTTTCATCTGAAGTCAGTAGGGTGGCCAAAGAAGTAGGAACCGAAGGAATATTGGGAGGCCAAGCGAAGGTGGAAGGAGTGGCTGGAATATGGAAAGAGTTGACTGATAATGTGAATGGTATGGCAGCTAACCTCACTTTACAGGTGAGAAATATTGCTGAGGTAGCTACAGCAGTTGCTCAGGGGGACTTAACTCAGAAAATTACTGTTGATGTTCAAGGGGAGATATTGGAACTGAAGACTACTTTGAATAAAATGGTAGACCAACTCAATGGGTTTTCATCTGAAGTCAGTAGGGTGGCTAAAGAAGTAGGAACCGAAGGAATATTGGGAGGCCAAGCGAAGGTGGAAGGAGTGGCTGGAACATGGAAAGAGTTGACTGATAATGTGAATGGTATGGCAGCTAACCTCACTTTACAGGTGAGAAATATTGCTGAGGTAGCTACAGCAGTTGCTCAGGGGGACTTAACTCAGAAAATTACTGTTGATGTTCAAGGGGAGATATTGGAACTGAAGACTACTTTGAATAAAATGGTAGACCAACTCAATGGGTTTTCATCTGAAGTCAGTAGGGTGGCTAAAGAAGTAGGAACCGAAGGAATATTGGGAGGCCAAGCGAAGGTGGAAGGAGTGGCTGGAACATGGAAAGAGTTGACTGATAATGTGAATGGTATGGCAGCTAACCTCACTTTACAGGTGAGAAATATTGCTGAGGTAGCTACAGCAGTTGCTCAGGGGGACTTAACTCAGAAAATTACTGTTGATGTTCAAGGGGAGATATTGGAACTGAAGACTACTTTGAATAAAATGGTAGACCAACTCAATGGGTTTTCATCTGAAGTAACTAGGGTGGCTAAAGAAGTAGGGACCGAAGGAACATTGGGAGGCCAAGCGAAGGTGGAAGGAGTGGCTGGAATATGGAAAGAGTTGACTGATAATGTGAATGGTATGGCAGCTAACCTCACTTTACAGGTGAGAAATATTGCTGAGGTGGCTACAGCAGTTGCTCAGGGGGACTTAACTCAGAAAATTACTGTTGATGCTCAAGGGGAGATATTGGAACTGAAGACTACTTTGAATAAAATGGTAGACCAACTCAATGGGTTTTCATCTGAAGTCAGTAGGGTGGCTAAAGAAGTAGGGACCGAAGGAACATTGGGAGGCCAAGCGAAGGTGGAAGGAGTGGCTGGAACATGGAAAGAGTTGACTGATAATGTGAATGGTATGGCAGCTAACCTAACTGAACAAGTAAAAAAAATTGCGAAAGCAGCGATCGCTGTGGCCAAGTCATCTGAGGAGATGATGGCGGAAAGTCAAACTATGAGTCAAGCATCTCAAGAAACCTCGACTCAAGCAGAGTCAGTTTCTAGTAACGCTGCACAAGTGAGCGCTAATGTTCAGTCAGTTGCTACTGGTGTAGAAGAAATGACTACTAGCATCCAAGAAATTGCTAAAAATGCTACTAATGCTGCTCAAGTTGCCACAACTGCTGTAAAAACTGCTGAAACGACTAATGAAACTATTGGTAAGTTAGGAGTTAGTAGTGCAGAAATTGGTAATGTGATTAAAGTTATTACTTCTATTGCTCAACAAACCAACCTTCTTGCTCTTAATGCCACTATTGAAGCAGCAAGAGCGGGAGAAGCAGGGAAAGGTTTTGCGGTAGTTGCCAATGAAGTTAAAGAATTAGCAAAACAAACCGCTAGTGCAACTGAAGATATTAGTCAAAAAATTGAAGCTATTCAAGGGGATACTAGAGGAGCAGTAGAAGCTATCGGTCAAATTACTACTATTATTAGTCAAATTAATGACATCCAAGGTACGATCGCCTCGGCGGTAGAAGAGCAAACCGCCACTACCAATGAAATTGCCCGTAATGTTAACCAAGCAGCAGAAAGGTCATCGGGAATTGCCCTTAATATTACCAGCGTGGCAAAAACAGCCCAAAGTACCAGTAATGGAGCAGCCAAAACCCAAAAATCTGCAACTGAGTTATCCAAAACGGCAGGAGACTTACATGAATTAGTAAATCAGTTTAAATTTTAGAAACTGTAATTTGAGTCTTAAAAATAGATGGAAAAAAATCCCTAATATCAAGTTAAATTAATTAAACCCTATCTAATTTAGGGAGTTTCCATTGAATATCTCTAAATTCGATTATTGCTTTTATAACATTTTGAAGAAAGAATGTTATACCAAGTGTGATTAAGATAAATTTTTGCTACAAATTGCTACAAATAGCTAGGGTATTTTTTAAGAATCAGAAGTCAGAATCTTATATTCCGTAGATTAAGATTGGGGGCTTTTTTTAGGTTAGTTAACTATTTTATTATAAAACTAAGTAGTTAGGCGTTAAAATTTGTCCATGTAATAAAATATAAATTTATTCTCAAGTTAACTTTCTAGATAAGTTGGGAGTTATTTTACAAAATTTAATATAGTTAAGCTTTTTTGTCCTACCTACGTAATCTAGGTAACTAAATGACCGTCACGGTGCTCAAGTCCTTGTTAAGTATGTCATTGAAGAGTCTGGGAATATGTTATCTGGGTGAGAAAGTAATAATTATGCTGATCCATTATTAACTGCAATCGTCACATATCTTATTGTTGCTTAATGAATGTTATTAGCTGAAAGAGAGTAACTCTGTTATCTAAATCTATATTGACAAAGTCAACCGCCATTCTTACCCTGTCTTACCTAAAAAATCTTCAAAATTTATAAACTTAACCTGGGTATAGGTTGGATAATGATCACTTATTCAAGTTAAAATTTGCTTCATCTTAATTGAAGGATATTTCAATTGGTCAGTCAGATATTTTAATAATAATTCCTTAACTTGATCAAGACTTTTTCCTATATAATAAGCAAATCTTGTAAAAAAGTTCCACAGGTTCCATCCCACAAGCCTAATAGATTTTTTGAATTATCCTTAAACGACACACTGCATGCATCCTATAGCTTTAACTACTTAATTTCTCAATTGATGTCTTCTCCAAATCTATCTCGACCACAAGACTCAAATTCTACATTATCCTTAGTCCTGAGCAAGTATTTTTATCAACCTTATTATACCAAATCCGCAAACTTTAAGAGAGTATTATTTAAAGTTATAGCTGTTGCTAAATTAGAGATTTTGCTATGGAATAAGCATACTTTCATATCCAGATTTAGTATGACTAATAACATTATTTTTCCATTCTTGGTATTACAGACTTATTAAGCAGATTCTATTTCTTACGCAACCGATAACAAATAGCTCTATTAAACCTAACTAATTCAAAATTATCATCAATATTAATCGTTGTTTCTCCCCCTCCCAGAAATAAATAACCATCACGCTTTAATAACTGTCGAACTTTAAAAAGAATATTTCGCTTAGTCTCAATATTAAAATAAATTAATACATTTCGTAAAAAAATTAAATCCATTTTTGGTAAATTATTCCATTTTTTACATAAATTTAATTGCCTAAATACTACCTTACGACAAATTTCTGGAATAATTTGCCATTCCTTTCCCTGCCGCTGAAAATATTTATTCTGGAAATAAACTGATAATCCTCTCTCAACTTGATGCTGATTATAACGTCCAATCCTTGCCAATTCTAGCATTTGCTCAGAAATATCAGAAGCAATAATTGAAACATTCCAATTGTTAATTACGGGAAAATATTCCTGTAATAAAATTGCTATACTGTAAGGCTCTTGACCACTAGAACAAGCAGAAGACCAAATACTAAGAGAACTTTTCATTTTTTGTTTACTTATTAATTCTGGCAAGATAAATTTTTGCAGAGCTTCAAAAGGATAATTATCCCGAAAAAAAGATGTTTCAGTAGTCATCAAAGCTTCAATTACCCGTTTATGTAAATCATTCAAAGGATTGTTCCGCAGCTTAGTAATTAATTGACTGACAGAATTAAGGTTTTCTGAACTAGCTATAGGAGCCAAACGAGACTCAACAAAATAAACCTTATCATACGGTAAAATAACCGATGTTTTTTGGTCAAGAAGTTGACGAATATATTTAAAATCAATAGAATTAATAGACATAAATTGGGAGCATCTCTTTTAGTAATAAAATTAAGTATTAATAACTACTTAATTAATCAAATATAAAATATTTTTTCCCCAGAAGTAAATTGATGAAATATCAATCAATTTATCCCCAAATCTCGACTCCCAACTCTCTAATCAACCAATCCTACGGATAATCTCTTCAGCTAATTTATTTAAAGGTAAAATCTGATCAGCAAGTCCCGCATTAGCAACCATTCCTGGCATTCCCCAGATCACACTACTAGCTTGATCTTGGACTAAAACTTGTCCTCCCATTTCACGAATAGAAGTACAACCATGGAGTCCATCTTGGCCCATGCCTGTTAATACAACCCCAAGTACAGCACCTTGATAAAGTTTAGCTACTGAACGAAATAAAACATCCACCGCTGGACGACAGGAGTTTTCAGGAGGGGTTTGTATGGTCTGAATACGAACTTGTTTACCTTCCCTCACTAAAATAATATGATAATTCCCTGGTGCAATCCAAGCTTCTCCAGATTTAATCACATCTCTGTCTTTTGCTTCATGCACAGGAATCTTACATTGAGAAGACAACCTTTCAGCTAACCGAGTAGTAAAAACAGGAGGCATATGTTGAACAATAACAATAGGAACCCGAAAGCTGGCGGGAAACTTATGTAAAAGCTGATATAAAGCCTGAGGTCCTCCTGTAGAAACTCCAATAGCGACAATTTCTAATTTCAAGGTCAACAGCTGAGTAGAAGTCTTTCTCTGAAAAGAAGTCATAGATGGGGCCAAGCAATGTTTTGTTAAACTAACTTTACGGTGACAGAAAACTTGAATTTTAGGAATCAACTGTTTTCTGATGTATTCAATGGCTTTCTCTTTGCTGCCCATATTAGCAGGTTTAGTAATATAGTCATTAGCTCCTAAAGTCAGGGCATCCAATGTTGCTATTGCCCCACGTTGAGTAATAGCACTAAACATAATCACTGGAAGTTGCTTGTAGGTTTGTCGAATTCTTTTTAAAGTTTCTAAACCATCTATTTCTGGCATTTCCACATCAAGTATGATCAGATCAGGGTTAACTTGAGGAATCTTTGCTAAAGCAATTTGGCCACTTGGGGCTACACCCACTACTTCTATCCAATCTGACTCAGATAGGATATTATTGATAATTCGGCGAACAATTACCGAATCATCAACAATCAGGATACGGAATTTAGGCATAATAACTTAATCATCACTTGAATTTTCTGGTGCAAACTCTAAGCCTAGAAGTTCTAGGAATTACTTATTAACTTAATGGCTAAAAGGTTAAAGATATTAAGATCTAGATCACACACTGAAATAGGGTATTCTGTGAAAAAATAAGCCTGAAGCCTCACCCTTAAAAGGTAACTTTGTTTATTTATCAATCAACTGAATATAATTATATTATGATTGTTATTTAAGTTTTATATAAAAAATTATTAGCACTAAATATAAGCATCAATTATCGTATTGAGTAAATTTCATGATCAAAAAACTAGAGAGAAAAAATCCATTTGGTCGTGTCCATATTATTGGGAATAATAATAATTCTCCCTACTATGAGTTATTAAATTA
Organism: Trichodesmium erythraeum IMS101; assembly: GCF_000014265.1. Classification (NCBI taxonomy): domain Bacteria; kingdom Bacillati; phylum Cyanobacteriota; class Cyanophyceae; order Oscillatoriales; family Microcoleaceae; genus Trichodesmium; species Trichodesmium erythraeum. The sequence continues at coordinate 6,522,705 of NC_008312.1, read as the reverse complement.
TGCTGAGAGAAACCATTATTGTTTGAACTATCAAAACTATTTGTTACTCAAGCTCCAAATAATGAATAAAGAAAATGGTTATGATACAGCTTTAGCTCTTCTATTATAGCAATTATTGAATCATTTAAGCTATAGAAAAGTTTCATTTTCTGAACAATCAAATCCCTTCGCTTCTATCAACTTTTTTAGTTCTCCAAAAGAGAAGAGAAAAGGTAACCCTCTTTAACCTCCAAATTTCAAAACTAGGAAGTAAAAAAACTAGTAGGTTGACTGTGAGATAGATATATCCCCACAAAAAAACTAAACTTTATAAAATAGCTGAATAACTAGATTATATTCTTATTAAAGCAAATCAGGTTTACTATAGAAAAAACTTAATTAAAGTTGATCCTATTCATTCTGCTTTGTTTTAACAGAAAGTAGGATATCAAAGTGAATTAAAGCTTTTTTATATCCTAAAAAAAGCTAAAAAATCCAGCGATCGCCATTCAGGAGCATAATATTGAAACTCCTCAATAGGTACTTTGAGTTTCAATATATACTTACTATTATATAACATTTTTTATCTCCGAATCAATTAGGATAAATTATTGCTATAGCTCTTCATAAAAATACTTATTTTAAGTTAAATCATACTTCTAATTCTTCTGTATAACCCTTGATATAGGCCTCCTGTTAAACTCAATATTTGGCAAACTACTTTAAGTATTCACCCCTTGACAAAAGCTTTTATATTAATTAGCATTTATTAATACTAACTTTTTGTCAAACTTTATAAATTTAAGTAAAAGTAATTAATACGAAGGTAATAAACTTTTTGCATTATTAACGCTCTCAAATTGTGTTAATTTTAATATTTTTTGTACAAACGTTCTATGGAACATTTATAACTAATCCGTTTCCACGTTTAGGGTTAGAAGCTGTAAGTTGAAAAAATACCCTCTCACACTTGATGGATTTGGTATAAACACTTATTCTTTAGTAAAATATTAAAAGTAATACCGTTGTTAAAAAATTATCTATTACAATAATCAGGTAAAATTAAATACTTTATATAATATCGCGTCCTAACAATTAGTAATAATAAACACTTTTTCTGGATCTGGTATGATAAATAGCATATTGATTGCTAGCAAACATTGATTGCCCTGATTCTAACTACTTAAAAATCAGGAAAGCAAATATAGCAATCCTAAGTAGGTTGCGGCAAAATTTCATACTGAAAAAGTTTTGGGAAATTGAATATTTGACCATCCGCAAAAAACTTAAATAGCCACTTAACTACTTTAAAAGAACTGCAAAGATGATAAAAAGTAATACTGAAATTTTTGGTTTGTAACCAAATATCTTCAACAGGATTTTGCTCCGGAGCATTGGGAGCAAATCTTGTACAATTTATCAACAATTCTTCTTCTGATAAGTATTGATTAATTGTCATTAAATATTCTCGAAATTCTTGAGAGTTATGGTAAGTTGCCCCATCCCAAAATATTGCCAATTTGTTGCCCGGTCTTTGCTTCTGCAAATATTTAATAAATTCAATAGTATTTTTAGTATTTCCACTCTCATATTCTTGCACAAGAAATTCCTTGGTTTTATAGTCTAAAGCTCCATAATAAGTCTGTCTTTCTTTTTCATTTTTAATTGCAATTTCTATTCTTTCATCTGTTTTTCCCCAAGCATAACCTAATATGTCTCCCCATAGAAGATGACATTCATCAATCATAAACACTGTAAGCTTTCCAGTTTCTATTTCTGGTTGCCATTTAGCTAAAAATTCCTGTATTTCTTTTCTTTTAACTTCTACTAATTCATCATTTTTAGCAGGATTCTTTTTTTGAGTTTTTTTCCAACTTATGCCCGCTTCTTTAAACAAGTTATAGTAACTTTGATTAGACTCAAAAACCACATCATATTGCTCCTGTAAGTAGTTTTTTAAATCTGATAACCTAAGATAATCTTGTGCTCTCAACCACTCAATTGTTTTCTCTTTTTCGACCGTTTTTAAGTAACCTTGTCTCCCTTGATACTGAAGCCTTAAACTTTCTACACCATGAAATAATGCTTGGTTTTTCCATTCACTAATAAAACTGTGAGAAACATTTAATAATTCTTTGACTTCATGGTAGGATTTTCCTGACAAGGTCATTTTTACGGCCAAGGCCCTTTTAATTTCTTTAGACTCTTTTGTTTGATTAATAAAATCATTTAGTTTATCTATAATATTCATTTTTTGTCTTTTTCTTAGATCTGTTATTCTTACTATTATATCTGTTGCGACCAATATGGGATTGCTATAGAGTCTAAATAACATTTATATTAATTACTTTTTCCACATCAAGAATTAGTAAAAGTTGTTTTTCTAGCTTATAAGCGCCTCGAATTAATCTCCGTACTTTTCCTCTCAATGTTTCCGGTGGCTTTTCAAAACTCTCTTGAGATACATCAATAACATCCCCAACTTCATCCACTAATAAACTAACTGTTTCATCTTCAGAAGATATTACTACATTAAGAGGTAATTTTTCCATTTTATTATCAGTTAAATTCAATCTCCTTCGCAAATCAATCGCAATCACAATTTGACTCCGAAGATTAATTAATCCAGCCACTTCTGGTGAGGATAAAGGAACATGAGTTATCTTTTGATAACGAATAATTTCTTGCACTTTTTCTACCTCTATTCCCAAGAATAGTTTGTCCAGGTAAAAAGTACAAAATTTATTTTCTTGAGTCGGTTTTTGAATTAGATTTTCCATTTTTTATAAGCAAATCTTATGTTTAGATAATTAGTTATAAAAAAGTCTTTGTTTGTAGTTTAGCTTCAACTCTCTAAACTTAATACTTAATAATACTGTAGGTTTAGCTGAGGTCGGAAAACCAGCAAAAACTTATGTTTATTGGTTTTTGCTAGTGCTTTTTCCTTTTCTAAGAATTGCTGTATTTTCCAGAGAAGTTTCACCTTTCATGTTGCCAGTTGTTTGTCTGACAATTGCTCTTTAAAATTTCTATCAAACTTTAAATTAGCCACCTTAACTATTTCCTCCACATTCAAAATTTCTGTCACCCTCTCCTGAATAACTGCCGCATAATCAATTCCTTTTTCAATAGCAGCATATTTAATCTTAATTTCTTGTTCCACAATATCCATAATTTGCTCCACCACAAATCCTACTAAATTATCCTCATCTATCACTACTACAACCACTTGAATAGTTAATAATTGAGGAACATTTTGGCTTTGAGAAGATAATTGATTTGTAGCAAAAAACTCTGATAAATAAATCAAAGGTAAGATTTTTTCACGATATTGAATCACCTTTTGATTACCAACATGCTCTACAGAACTAATGGGAAATTCCTCCAAACGAGCAACCTTAGACCTAGCAATAGCCATCCGTCGGTGAGCAGGTCCAGAAAATAACAATAACATCTCCAACTCATCAAAAGCTTGTTGAGGTTCACTTTCTAGCGCTATTATCAAGGAATCTTTTTCTTCTGAAACAAGATGAACAGTTTGAGCTAGTCCCTGAATATCTAAAATCAATGCTACCTTTCCATCTCCCATAATTGTTGCTCCAGCAAAACAAGAAATCTTTTTGAGCTGTCTTCCTAGAGGTTTAACTACAATTTCTTGAGTATCATTAATAGCGTCAACCACTAAACCAAAAGACTGATGCGCGGCTTGCACAACAACAATATTGAGAATATCAAGGTTATCACTTTGTCCCTTGAGACTTACACCCTCTAACCAGGGAGTGGCCAAAGGATAACGGTGGGACTTATTTGCTTCCAATTGTAGTACATTATCTAAATATACAAGAGGCAGAAGATTACCCCGCAATCGATAAATAGGGGCACCATGAACCATTTCTACCTTTTTTTTAGCATCTTTCCCTTCCAGACGTACTAATTCTAATAAACTAACTTGGGGGATTGCATAACGATCGCCATTAGTAGTAACAATTAAGGTAGGGATAATAGCTAAAGTCAGGGGAATTTTTAATTTAAAAGTAGTTCCCTGACCTAGTTGGCTGGAAATATTAATAGTACCACTAATTTTTTCGATGTTATTTCGGACTACATCCATCCCTATTCCACGTCCTGAGATATTAGTGATTTTTGGAGCAGTAGAAAATCCTGGAATAAAAATCAGATTATATGCCTCATTTTCAGTTAAAGAGGATGCTTGCTCATGAGTAATAATATGACGCTGAAGAGCTTTAGCTTTAATCCTTTTTATATCAATTCCTCTCCCATCATCCCCTATCTCTATATTGACATAACCACTTTCATGGAAAGCTCTTAACCAAAGTCTACCGATAGGTGGTTTACCTTTACTAATTCTAATATCTGGGTGTTCAATACCATGATCCACACAATTACGCACTAAATGGGTGAGGGGATCTGAAATAGCTTCAATTAAGGTTTTATCTAGCTCCGTTTCTTCTCCTTCCATTTCTAAATTTATTTCTTTGCCTAAGGACAAAGATAAATCCCGCACTACTCTAGGAAATTTATTCCAAATTTTACGAATTGGTTGCAACAGAGTTTTCATTAACCCTTCTTGTAATTCTGTTGTTATTAAGTCTAAACGTTGGGAAGTATCACCAAAAACACTATCAGTCTGTCTATTATTAAATACCAAGACTTGGTTACGACATAAGACCAACTCCCCCACCAAATTCATCAATTGATTCAACAGTTGTACATCTACTCGAATGTAATTACCTGAGATACTTGCAGTTAAATTAGTAGTTAGTATATCTTCCGAGAGATTTCCTGATAAAGGAAGCGTTGAAGAAATCTCTGAAGTATTCAATAATTGCTCGGTTTTTTCAGGGAGTGCTTGTTCCTCAACAAAGGCTGTCTGTTGAGCATCAGTGGTGCTCAAATTTTGAGAAGAATTGTCTACTTTTTCCAACTGAGGCCAAGAATCTTCATAGTCTAAAGAAACCTCTGTTTGGGCTTTTTCAGTCTGTTCTGATGAGGTGATACTTGCCAAATTCTTTAAGAGGGAGTTATAGTTATAATCTCCTTGTTTTCCCGTTGTTTCAAGACAGTAGAGAATTTGTTTAATCCCATCAATGGCCTGAAGTAAAACATTCATAATCTCAGGAGTGATAATAATTCTACCATCTTGCAAACAGGCCAATAAATTTTCCCCTGCATGAGCTAAAGATTGAAGGGTATCTAAACCGAGAAATCCACTGTTTCCTTTTAAAGTATGAAGCGAACGATAAATACATTGGATCAACTCAGGATTTATCGAGTGTTTTTCTAGTGCTACCAAATCACTCTCTAGCTTATTAATAGTTTCATAGCTGTCAATTAGGAAAGCTTGAATATCTTCATCTATTTCCATTTTCATCCATAGCTGTTGGCGACTTCCGTTATAATCCTTGATTTAACGGTGAAAGGAAAACAGCCAGCATATAAACTATTTTCCTCCTGAGTTTTTACAAGTTTTTTAAGATATTTTTTTGTTTGATTCATATTTTAGTGAATTTTAGAATAAAGATATACACAAAATATTGTCAAACAAATAGAAGCTTTCCCATGAGAATATCCTCATCAATTAGTTAAACAGTAAGATTTTATTGTAGTTAAAAGCTTGAATATTTAAAGTATAGCAAGAAATACTAAATTATTAAAATCAATTTATGACATAGTTTGGGTGCTTTGATTAAAAATTGAATTCAGTATGGTTAAAATGGCGGTGAACTTAATTTTTACAATTAATTATAATTATATATAAAATTTATTGTACTAATTGTGAGCATAAACTACATAAAAAAATTGCTGTATCAAATATATAGGAAAAAACTTGAAAAATTAGATTAAAATACTTATACAGCTAATAGTAATTATGCCTCCAAAATTAAATAAATAAATAATTATTCTTACAATACCTTTAAAAATATGTTTTATTTAAACAATTTTATCTAAAATATGGCATTAAAATATCAGCAATTTAAGATGACTAACATCTTAAATTATTACTTTAAAACCTCTCGGTTAAATTGATATCTGCATTATATACTAATTGTTGTTATTTTATCTAATTTCCTATCCCCAATTTTGAAAAATATTGATCTGTATAAAGTAAAATTTGCTAAAAAATTAGCCAATAAATAGTTAACAAAATGATAAATTTTAACCATTTACTTTTTCCAAAAAAATTCGTAAAAAATATTATTATGTATCTTGATATATTTATAATATTGATAATATAAATAGTGAAAATAATGTTGGATTTATAGTATTTTCTCTAATATTTAAGGTCTTCATAGTAAAAAAAATTTATCCAATAATTTAATTATTGGTTCAAATATTTGTTCATGATCATTAACTACTTTAACAATTACATCAATTGAATAATCTACATAATATAAATAATGAAATATGCGAAAAAAAAATTAATAAAGTGTCATTTTACAATAGCTATGCCAACAGTCATGATTTTTATTAAAACTTCTATATTAAGTCAAAATAGATAGTAATTATAGACTTATCTACTTTATTTTTCCGATTTTTTAGTTAAGATAACATCATTTTTTTGACAAAAATATAGTAAAAAGAATAAATTTTAATCCTTGTATAATAGTTTGTTTTGTGATTAAAACTAGGTAAGATTTTAGTCAATTAATTAAACTATAAGCTTGAGTAAATATAATTAATATTTTTGTTTTATAAGCTGTTATTATTATCTAATATTAGTAAATAGTAGCATAATTTTTTATTGATTATAATTTAATTCAAGGCTAAGTTTTATCTGACTAATAACCATTAAAAAATATACTCAAATAAAGGCAAAAGCAAGATATTTAAATATAGTAATAGTTTGAAACCCGCATAATTATTTCTCCTGAATGATTTGAATACAAAAATAATAAGCTAATTTTTATCTGTCAATCAAAAAAAATACTTACTATTGTTAGGTTTTACTATCGTTTGACCCAACTTAAACTTGATCAGGTGTATAAATCCACTACATTAATTCTGAAGAACACGATGAGGTATAATCCAAGCTTAGTAATAAGTGGTGAATCAAAATTTATGGCCTTAATTTTAATTACAGATGATACGGCATTTGCCCGTCGGATGGTCAAAAAAGCTATCAAAGAAGATGACCATAAAATTATAGAAGCTAGTAATGGTCAAGAATGCTTGGAAATGGTTGCCACTAATTCTCCTGATTGTATTCTTCTAGATTTGTTAATGCCAGAGCTTGATGGTTTTGGGGTACTAAAAGAACTTCAAAAGAAAGGCTCTAAAATTCCTGTTATTGTATTATCAGCAGATATTCAAGATACTACCCGAACTCAATGTGAAGAGTTAGGAGCATTTATGATCTTACAAAAACCCCCAAAACCTCTTGAAATTATAAAAGCAATTTCTGAAGCACTCAAAGCAGTGGAAAATAAAGTGGTAAATCTGACAGACAAGCAACTAGATATTTTAACTGAGTTAATTAATATCGGTATTGGCCAAGGGGCGAAAATGCTAAACGAAATGATAGAATCTCAAATTAATCTACAAGTACCTTTCTTAAAGTTATTAGCAAAGGTTGAAGTACAAGAGGTATTGAGGCAACGTTTAGGTTACGATAAATTATCTTCGATACAATTAGATTTTAAGGGGTATTTTGCTGGTTCGGCAAAGTTGGTTTTTCCCAGAGAAAGTGCAGCTAATCTAGTTGCTGTCCTCACTGGAAAAAACCTAGAAAATGCGGATTTGGATATTGTCCAAATTGGGACATTAACTGAAGTAGGGAATATTGTCATTAATGGTGTGATGGGGTCTTTAGGAAATAAGTTATATAAACAAATTTACTATGATGTTCCTTGTTATGCTGAGGAAGATATTGCACAGCTATTACCAATGGAGGAACCCAATAATTCTGTCCTTTTAGCTCAGGCAAAATTTGATATTGAAGATTTACAAATTACAGGGGATATTATTTTGTTCTTTAAAGTAGGTTCTTTTGATGGTTTACTCAGTGTCATTGAAGATTTAGATTAGGTGTAGGTTCGGTTTTTGGAACCAGAGTATAATAGTTTGAAAATCTTTTGAGTCTAATTATATGTAAAATACAAGGCTTTTACTTCCATATTTTTTGATTAACTTTTATTATTTTTGATTATACTTTATTCTCTCTTATATATTTCTTTATAAAGTTATTTTTGCTAGTTATTTTTATTTTTTTCAAGGCATAAAAAAGGCAGAAAGTATTGGAATAGAATGTACTCTATTTTTTTAGCTTTGTTTGCTAATTTAGCTTCTAGATTTTCTTTTATATCTTTTTTTATACTGCTTGATAATCTCATATTATTGACAGTATTTGACATTAGTTAATTCTGCGTGATGAAAGATATCAATATATTCCGTAATTTCACCAACATTTTCCACAAAATTTACTATTTTTTGTCTGAAATCTAAACTGTAAGGCATTGTTGAAAATAGTTTCTAGTTAACTTTTGTAATTTGACTCAATTTTTGTCTCAATCTTAATTAAAATAGCTATAAATCTATTTATTTCAATCAAAAAAATATAGATTCTCAAAAAGCTTTTGTTTATCGTCTCAGCAAACTTAACAAAGCTCTCTGAACAATCAAAAGATAAGAATAACTACGTCAATATAGTTGTTAGATTTTCCCTGACACCCTGTGTTTTTTTTTAAGTTTGAGCAACTTTTCTATCACTTCTTCAGATAGGCAAAATATTATATTTACCCTTTGATGTCGATAGGCTCATCCATAAGAACAATTACTTATCAAGAAGGAAGACTTGGGCTGAGACGAGGGAGTTTTACTGACAGACCATTATTTAGTTCAGCTTTTTATACCAATCATTGAATATTTATACAGTAATTTCTCCCTTTATGGAACAAAACTATTTTATTCTGTTCTCTATTAAGCTTTTATCTGCTTTTATAAATAAAACAAGTAAACCGGATTTAGTATAAAAAAATATTTAGAGGTTCAAGGAAGTTGTACAAATTTAAACCAAAACTCTTTTAAAGATTGCATTACTGCCATAAATTCTGGCAAATCAACTGGTTTAGTCAGATAACAACTAGCATGAAGAGAGTAACTCTTAATAATATCTTTTTCTGATTTAGAAGAAGTTAATACAATGATAGGAATAAACTTTAATGCTTGATCTTGTTTAATTTCTTTCAAGACATCAAAGCCATGTTTTTTAGGTAGATTCAAATCTAGTAGAATTATGTGAGGTCGAGTAGAATTAATATACTTTTCTTCTTGATAGAGAAACTTCATAATTTCTTCTCCATCTGATACTTGAGTTAATTTACAAGGCAAACTATTTTGATGGAGAGCTTTTTTAATAATAAAAACATCTCCTGGATTATCTTCTGCTAAAAGAATATTAATTTCGTTATTTTTTATATTCATTATTTTTGCTGCAAAATCAGGTGTTATATTTATAACATAGGCTAAAAAATATATTTATTCTGTCACATATTGAGGAATAGTAAAATAGAATGTTGAACCTTTTCCTAATTCTGATTCTAACCAAATTTTTCCTTGATGACGTTGAGTTATTTTTTGACATATTGCTAATCCAATGCCTGTTCCTGGGTATTCTTGCCTAGTATGTAGCCGTTGAAAAATCATAAAAATTCGCTCAAAATATTGTTTAGAAATACCAATACCATTATCCTTAATCGAAAATAGACAATAGTAATCCTCTGAACGAACACCTATTTCAATTTTTGGTGGTTCTTCCCTGCGATACTTAATCGCATTATTGAGGATATTTTGAAATAGTTGAATTAATTGGGACTTATCCGCCATAATAGTAGGTAAGGGGTCTCGGTAAATATGGGTATTAGTTTCTTCTATCAACAACTGAAGATTACTTAATGCTGTATCTAAAACTTCTTCACAGTCAGTTTGCTCAAAGAATTGGGATTGTCTACCAACCCTTGAGTATAACAGTAAATCGTTAATCAGGGACTGCATTCGGATAGCTCCATCTACGGCAAAATCAATAATTTGATTGGCATCTTCATCTAATTGATCTTTGTAACGTTGGCCTAACATTTGAGTAAAAGTCGTAACCATTCGTAAGGGTTCTTGCAAATCATGGGAAGCAAGGTAAGCAAAATTTTCTAATTCAGCATTAGAACGTTCTAGTTCTCTTTGTATTGATTGGCGTTGTTTCAGTTTTTCTTGATAACTTTGGATACGATCTGTTAAATCAAAATCAGTAATATCCTGAATACATATTAAAGCATAATAATTATTGGTATCCTCAATAGGAATAGCATTAACGATAGTTTTTTGAATCGCTTTTTGTTTATGCGGTAGGAAACAATGAATTAGAGAAGGGTGCAACTGAGGAGAAAAAATAGCAGGAAATCCCCCGAAAAAAACTTGCTGGAAACGACTTATATATTTGGGTTGTTTGAGATGAGGGAAAAAGTCTAAAAGATTTTTACCTATGATGTCATCCCTAAAAATTTTTGTCCAATTTTCTAGACAACGATTCCAATATAGAACAACAAAATCTTCTCGCAGTAGGCATAAGCCAACGGGAACATGATCAATTAAATTACATTGAGTAGTTGCTTTGAAAATTTCAGTCATTTTAGTTATTAGTTATCGGTAGAAGCTAAAAGCTTCAAATATTTAAATTTATTTTTTCCCAAACCTTAAAAGGGCAGGCTTGAGATCTTAATTTTTGGTCTTTTGCTCTTTTCAATGGGTTTGGTTGTATGAAGTTGACGATATAGCTGCTGCACTTGCTCCCCATAGGCATTAAGAGCTCAAACCTTACTATAAATCATATTATATGCTTTTTGAGTACTAATTATCCGGATATGATATTAGCTATAGTTACAGAAAGTAAAAAATTGTGTTTTTTCAGTAGAAAAAGCTCTTTTTAAAGAAAAATTAATTTTTAAGAGTTACAATAAAATGAAACTTTAAAATTAGATGTGAAAATGACAGATGTACCGTGTTTAAGTAACAGTTGTCCGATTCAGTTCGCATTAGGAATATTAGGGTGCAAGTGGTCAGTGTTGATTTTGCGAGAGTTGTTAAGTGGCGATCGCCGAACTCATGAATTATTAGAAGCTTTACAAGGAATTAGCTCAAAAACTCTGATGTTAAGACTGAGAGAGTTTGAAAAGCATGGTTTGTTAGCAAGGCGGGCATATCCAGAAGTGCCACCCCATGTTGAATATTCTCTGACGGAGAAAGGTCTACAAATACAACCAGTAATAATAGCTCTCAAACAGTTAGGAGAACAATGGTTGGAAGAGAAAAATTGTGGTTGTTCAATGGATAGGTGAGCCAAACTAATATGCTGACAGAAGTTTTCAGGGCATGACTTGGTTGAGATATTGACTTTTCCAGCGAATGATGTTCTGATTCAGATTTGGAAAATGATAGCTAAGGAAACGGTCTACATACTTTTGCTCTTTATATTGTCTTTGCCCATCTCCGTATCGGAAAATATATAATTCAACGGTTCCGAAAGCATTTATGGAGTCATTAGATTTATGTAGCAGCTTTACCCCTCCAAGATAACTCCACCTCAGCCGAGAGACTCCAGACAAGGGAGAAGTTCGTGGGGTAGGACGTAAAAATTTAAAATGAGAGAGTGGATACTATTGTTGCTCCTTATGGGTTTTGGAAGCATTCGGTCAGGCAAATAACAATGTAAGATATCAAAGTGATAAATGGATGCAAGTTGCGACGATGAAAATTGGTATTTTATGCCTTGCAGCCAAGACAAAATTACTCCATAGAAGGAATGAACTAGACTTTTACTTTGTAATTTTCCGGCTTACAATCAGTAATTGTAAAGTTAAATAGGGTAGAATGTATAAACAATTCTACTGCTTGAAGGGTTAAATTTCCCTCGTCGCCAATTTTATCCAAACATAAAGTTGACAGTTTTTATTGATCTTTAGATTGTGACATTGTCTATAATTCATAAATAAACTTGAGAAGGTTTTGTTTGATGATACTCCCACATCACTGGGAAATGACATTCATTGACAGTCTCTACTGAACAGTTGGCTTGAACTAAAAAATGCTGTAGTTTTTTGTATGACAGACCGAATGTAATGTTTGATATCTAAGATAGATTTTCTGGAAGCTTTTTCTTAACAATTCTCCTATATAGTTTGTCAAACCAGTTTTTTGAGATTTTGTCTTAAATACATTAAATAGTGCGATCGCACTATTTATAGAAACTAGACGCCATGGCATGGCCACTGGAATTGTTAATTTTATTATACTTTCGTAGCTATACTAATCAATATCAAAGACTTGCTATGTATATATTTTATACCTTTTTTTACCATTTTTTTCACTAAAGTCCTGTTATTAGTTAGTAGTACCTAGCAGCCCTCAGCATCAGGATTGAAAATGAATCGAATGTTTATTTTCCCAAACCTTGAAAGGGCAGTTTATTGACTCTATTTTTCTTTAATGCTTGTGGATGAGTAACTGCCGACGCTTCAGGGTCAGTAGGAAGTCAACATTAGATTTTTATACTTATGTCAATAGCTGTATTTGTTTTATAAAGAAGCTTTATAGCTTTCAATGATATAACAAAATAATGGTTTAGCTTACACGATTAAAAAAATTAACTGATAAGTCAGTATTCTCTCAATGGAAAAAAGGTGATTTAATAACTTTTAAAAAATACGGTTATGGTAACCAGAAAAAAATTTTAGTAAATATTGCAGACAACAAATAAACTTTTTATATATAATATCATTGAAGATAAAAATACATTAATCTTTCATCTAGTGATACCATTGAACTATAACAATGGGATTAAGAATTTTGTGTATCGGCCCTATTATACTGATTATTTTATATTAACAGGACTTACAGAATATAGCTATATATAGTGTATTTTTTGTAATTTATTCAGATATTTATACTACAATTATATCCTTTGCGTAAGTCCTGATTAAGTGCATCAAAGCAGGAATGGTATCAGCTATACCTGATTAATAATTACTATTGCTACTTACTGCCGAATATCTACTATTTTAGATGTTGGGGATGAAACTAAAGGTACTCCTGATACGTGGCTATTATTTTTATTAAATGGTGATAATGTTCCAGATCCCTAGCGCGTTTCATGTCCCATAACAAAATGCCTAACTATTAACTAAAAAGCATATTACATTTGGCCAAATTTAAGTTTTATGCTTAGTTTAGGAACTCTATATTTTAGTGCTGAATAGTTAAATTATTCAAAAAGCACTCCTGAATTATTTAACAGGTAGCTGTATAGGAAATCTAAAGATACAGCGGGTTTGGTCAGGGTGTAAGGCACAGTTGTTAACCAACAAGATTCTCTCACTATATTCGAATCTGCTGTAAAGCCTCAGAAACCTAGATATTAATATAGATGAAGAGGCAACAAAATTAAAATTATCTCATCTAACAAACAAGTCTGTAGTCATCCCAACAGTCAAGTTAGTAGAAGTAATAATCCTAAAACTCATTGCGCAAATAGTCCTGGGAAATTATAACCACCAATGCTTGAAGGTTCTACCGACTAGTACCAAAACCAAAGCGCGTCAAATATTTCCCATTTATTCACGGTTAAAAGCGAAGATCGGGAGTTTTGACGAAATAATTTGAGTAAAAGGATAGAAAACAAGTGACTCAAGAATTTCATGTTTCAATTACTCCCTTGGGAGAAGACGAATATTTTGTCCGGACAGAAAAAGTCCCTGTTGGAGGCCCAGTGGCAGAAGAAATAGTCCAATGGCCTGTAGAAAAATGGCTAACTCAAGCCCGTCAACTATTTCGTGATCCATTAACTGATCTTCTAGAAGAAAAGTCCAACTCTCAGGTAGTGATCCCTAATCAGATTATGTCCAGGTCTGGGGAAGTAGTAAGTCCAAGTTTAGTAGCATTAGGCCAAGAAATGTATCAAGAACTATTCAAAGATAGCCTGAGAGATAGTTGGAATTGTGCCCAAGGAATCGCTCACAATCGAGGTGAGGTTTTACAGTTACGTTTAGGTACTAAAGACAGATATCTATCTAGTTTGCCTTGGGAGGTACTCCATGTAGGCGATCGCCCCCTGGCGACTGGTACTGACATTGTCTTCTCCCGATATCAACCTAATACCTGCTTACGGAAACTTAACCGGATATTAACACCTGAAGAACCATTAAAAATTTTAATGGCGATCGCGGTTCCCAGTGATAAGGATAGTCTAGAACTGGAAAAAGAATATAAGGTATTACAAGAAGAACTGCAAAAAAATAGTGGGGCAACTCAGATTTACCTAGACATTCTCCGGCAACCAGGGCGAGAACAACTTACCCAAGCATTAGAACAAGGTAAATATCAAGTTTTCCACTATGCAGGTCATAGCAACTGGGGTATTTCGGGTGGTGAAATATCTTTAGTGAGTAATATAACAGGTTTAGCAGAAAGTCTGAGTGGTAAGGATCTGTCAGGTTTGCTAGTTAACAATGGCATTCAGATGGCGATCTTCAACTCATGTCGAGGTGCGTATAACCATCTTATTGAACCTACTGATGAGGGAATAGAGCTCAACTTAGCAGAAGCGATGGTCAAACGGGGAATTCCTGGGGTGCTAGCAATGGCAGAACGTATTCCAGATGAAGTTTCTCTTATCCTAACACGTTTGTTTTATCGTAATCTCAATCAGGGTTATCCGATAGACTTAAGTTTAAATCGGGCAAGACAAGGTTTGATTTCTGCCTATGGTTCACATCAACTTTACTGGGCATTGCCTGTTGTTTATCTACATCAAGATTTTGGTGGATATCTAATTGAAAAACAAAGCGATTCTCAAAATGAAATACAAGAGGATATCCTGACGTCTATTGATGAAAAAATTGAAACTCCGAATTTATCAGAAAATTTAAATCCCGTACAACCAGATATTGATTTAGGGAACCTGGATGAGGATCCTACTATGGCTAAAAATGATAATTTAAATTTCCAGTTTCAAGACAGTAAATATCAAGTTATGACACTTGAAGATATATTGCCAGAAAAAGAAGATATATTGCCAGAAAAAGAAATAGGAAGGCAAATAAATAATCAAGACTATGAAAAACAAGAAGATTTAATAACACCTACACAAAGTAGTGAAGAATCAACTCATTTAATATTCACGACATCAAAGACTAAAAATAAGTCTCATAAGTTTCTTTGGCAAACAAGATTTACATTATTAACATTAGGATATGCAATTTCAGGAATAATATTATTTTTGGGAATTAACTACATTGTTTTCAATAATCGTCAATCAATAATGAGTGCTGAATTACCTAAAGCACCTGCTCCAGCTATCAAATATAAATACAACAGAGTTAGACTTGTTAATCAGACAATTAATACTACCCCAGAAGTACAGAACATGGCAATTCAACAGTTTAATCAAAATGAGCTTCGAGCTGGTAAAATGGTAGTAGAAACATTATTAGAAGAAGGAGAATTATCTCAAGCAGCAGAAGTTATAGCTGTTGTGCCAGAAAAGCTTAGTGAAGATCGAGAAATTAATTTTCTTAAAGGTCGATTAGCTTGGGAATTATTCCAAGATAGAAATCAACATAATCTGATAGATGAAGCTATAAATTATTGGGAAAAAGCTGCTGCCCAGAGCCAAGAAAATCTTCAATATCAAAATGCTTTAGGCTTTGCTTATTACACTAAAGGAGATATAGAAAAAGCCTATGCAGCTTGGTTAAAAGTGTTGCATTTATCTGGAGAAATTGCCCCAGAAATAAAAAATGTTAGCCCTGTTTCTCATAACTACATGGGAAATTTATCTGTCAAGAATAGAGAAGTTCTAAATGCTTATGCAGGTCTAGGATTAGTTACCCTTAAATATGCTCAAAATTTACAAAAAATTCCTGATAAAGCTTTTAAATATGCTAGTAAAGTTATGAGAGAAGCTGGCCAAGAGTTTCATGTCCTACAACTACAAAAAAATTGGTTGTGGTCTCCTAAAGCACGTCAAGATTGGGATTTACTATTGAAACTTCGAGAAAGGCAACAATTTGAACATAATAAAAAACCAGAAGAGCTGGCTTAGTAATAGTAATGTTAGAGCCAGTGACAGTTTATAGCTGAAGTCTGAAGTAGTTCAGTTAAATTCGCAGCATGGGGGTGAAAATATACTAAGCGCCCTGGTGGTTGTTATAATTTATAAACTAATGAAAATTTCATTTCACACTCGGCGGACTAATAGGGAAGAAAATCCTGCACTGGTGAGGTTTTAATGTTAATATTTGTACTTCACATACTTGGAATCTACTGTAATATCAAATTAGTTGGCTTTGAAGTATTATAAGAAACCGGGTTTATCTGAGGTAAATTTTAGTATAGTAGGGCATTTAATACTTTTCCTGAAATTATATACTTTTTGGTGCTAAATACTACCAGATTTGATATTATCTATATATAAAAAAACGTTTTCTTTTCCTTTCTCCAAATTGTAATGCCAAGGGTAAAAAAATAATGCTATACTTGTTGATATGAGACTTAAATTATTCAGTAATTATTTCCTTTTCCCTAGAAGATTACCATTACATTTACTAAGGTATACATAAGGCGAATTATATTTTGAGTTTGTTCGGCTGTTTGAAGCTGATTGAATTCAAAGTATTTTTCTCTTTGTATATTGAATTGGTTCCATTTTTACAGTTAAGGGAAGATGTGTAGTAGTTTTAGTATTCAAAGTAGCAAATATCTATCACGCTTGGTATAAGTATTCAACCGAATATGATGTTAATAAACTAGTTTAATATAAGAAAAATTTTGAATAGCTTACCTAATTAAAGTAGTAATGGTTAGATATATTGAAAGTTTATTTTTCAAATGACTCATCTAATTATATAAAATATCACCATGACACAAAAACATGAAAATATTATCAATTTTTTTAACTCAGTTCCTGGGAGAATACTCTCACACCTAATTGCTGTTTTGTTAACTTTAGGTGGTGTTTGGTTGTTTCAAAATCGACCATTAAATTTTTCAGAAACTATACCTTTGACTCCCGACCCAATTAACCTTGAACGATATAATAAAGAAAAACCTATTAATTATAGTCCAAATACTGTAGAAGCAGAAAAACAATTAGCTATTGAACAGTTTAAAAAAAATGATATTAAAGTTGGCAAAAAAGCTATTGAATCTCTGCTAAATAGAGGCGCTTTTTTAGAGGCAAAAGAAGCTCTTAATATTGTCAGAAATGCACCTAAGAATAACAATCAGATTGATCCTGACATCAATTTTTTATATGGTCGATTGGTTTGGGAGTTAGCCCAAGATGGAAATAGAAATTATTCTGTAGATGAAGCTTTATATTTCTGGGAAAAAGCAATTTCTGAAAGTCCTGATTATGTTCTATATCAAAATGCTATAGGTTTTGCTTATTATACGAAAGGGGAATTGAAAAAAGCTTATGATGCTTGGTTCAAAGTATTAGAATTATCAGGAGAAACTTTACCAGAAACATTGCAGAACATGTCGACTGAAGATATTACTACTCCAGAAGTTGAACAAAAACATGCTCTTAATGCTTATGCAGGTATTGGATTAGTCATGATGAAATCTGCTCTGACTTCTCAAGGAGATGAGCAGAGAGAACGCTGGTTGAGAGCGCTTCAATATCGGACAAAGGTAATGAATGAAGCTGCCAGAGAATATCATATTCCTCAACTGCGGCAAAATTGGTTATGGTCGCGAGTGGCACTACGAGATTGGGATTTTTTGATGAGAACAGATTGGAATATTTTAAGAAAAAGAAATAATTGATATTTTATCATGTTCCTTGAAGCAT
Source organism: Trichodesmium erythraeum IMS101 (assembly GCF_000014265.1). NCBI lineage: Bacteria > Bacillati > Cyanobacteriota > Cyanophyceae > Oscillatoriales > Microcoleaceae > Trichodesmium > Trichodesmium erythraeum. The sequence continues at coordinate 6,504,869 of NC_008312.1, read as the reverse complement.
TAAGATAATAGATATATTATAAATAATTAAATTTGTATAAAAGTTTGGCTTGAAACTGATCAAGAAAAGATTGGTATAAATATTTATATTTATTAGTATTTCCGGAAACTAAATTTGAGCTTAGTAATTGCAAAGGCTTGAAATTAATTTCTACTATCTACCTTGCGATCGCGCATACTAAACTATCCAGAAATATACAGTATCGGATCGGAAAATAATTTATATGGAGCGAATAGTAGTAGATAGTATAACTCCTATTTTATGGTCCTGAATATCTCCACCTCAAGGTCATTAAAAAGTACCGTAATATTTAACAACCTTTTTATAGTTATTTTAGGTAAATTATAGGAGATACAGCTAATTTCATGGAGTAGGAGGTAGTGAGTACCAATGATGCTTATCTTGGAGCAAGTATTTTCTGACCTTTTAGATGGAATATATCTTGATAAATAACAAAAATTTTAGGGAGGTAAAGGAGATTAAGGAGCAGAGACAGATACAATAACGAAAAAAAAATATAAAACAATAACTACTACCAAAAATCAAATAAGAAAATAAGAAAACAAGTAAAAAACTAAAAAAAAAGAATATTTGTTGTATATGTTATTAGGTTGATATTTTTTTTAGTGGTAGGATAAAGGTTCTAATTACAATATAGTAATTATCAAAAATTGATTTTAACAATATGTTACTGAGTTAGATTGATAATAGAAATGTTTATATGAGTAAATTTTTCATTAATTGAATCAAAAAAAATAAAATAAAGATGCAAGAATACATTGAATTCTTAATAAGAAATACCTCAAATACTGATAATGGTGTACAAGATGCTAAAAATTATTGATGATTATCAAGAAGCTAAAGTAAAGTAACAAAAAAGCGTTGGCAATTTTTATAGATGTCTATTGAAGTGAATTATGAAACGAAATAATGTTTAGAGGTAAGGATGAGAGTACAGCAGCACAAAGGGCGGAATTAGCAGTAGCCCCAAAAAAGCTATAACGACTTAATTACTTATCCCACAACGTATTGTGCTCTGCACTGCCGAAAATTTTTAGTTACTTAGAATGTCTTTCTAAAGCTAACTGAATTAAAGTATCTACTAACTCTGAAAAAGGAATTCCACTTGCTTCCCAAAGCATAGGATACATACTGGATGAAGTAAAACCAGGCATTGTGTTAATTTCATTGATCAAAATTTCTCCGGTTTTTTCCACGTAGAAAAAGTCTACTCTTGCTAAACCTGCTGCATCCACAGCTAAAAATGCCTGGGTTGCCATTTCTTTGATTTTAGTGGCGATCGCCTCACTCACCCGAGCCGGAATATGTAAATCTGCTTTTCCCTCTGTATACTTAGTTTCATAATCATAAAAATCACTATTATAAGTAATCTCACCAACTATAGAAGCTTTTGGCATATCATTCCCCAAAACCGCACATTCTAACTCTTTTGCTTCTACACCAGCTTCAACGATAATTCGACGGTCATAACTAGCAGCATTATCCAAGGCGGTTTCTAATTCTGAACGAGATCGCACCTTGGCAATACCTACGGATGATCCTAGGTTTGCAGGTTTTACAAAGCAAGGATATTCTAAAGTTGTTTCAATATCATCACACAATTTGGGAAATACACAAGAATTCGACCAAATTTGCGATCGTGTTACTACCTGATACTTTACTTGAGGTAAACCTGCATGGTCAAAAGCTATTTTCATCGCTATTTTATCCATGCCCATTGCTGAACCCAAAACACCAGATCCCACAAAAGGAACCTGCATTAACTTTAGTAAACCTTGTATGGTGCCATCTTCCCCATTCGGACCATGAAGAATGGGAAACCAAACATCTACCTGTGCTGCTTGAGGAGGAATTTGCCAGAGAGGAGAAGAGCTTTGTTGAGTTAAGGATGTATTTAAGTCATGATTATTTTCATTTGTCAATTGTAACAATGATGGGTGATCAGAGTTTAGTACTTTTTGAGAAAAATCACTTGGTTGCCAAAGACCATTTTTTTGAATGTAAATTGGTATTAGTTCATATTTCTCTTTATTTTGAACCTTAGTTAAAGCAGTAGCGATCACTTTGGCAGAGCGAATAGATACTTCATGTTCGCCAGAGCAACCACCGAATAATAAACCTACTCGTAATTTTGTCATGATCAGATTCCTTTAACAGAATTTTATTTTAGATAGATTATCATATTCAGGTTAATCAGTCATTATAATAACAACTTAAGAAAATTTGCTTTCGCATTTTTCTTTACTAAGAGTAACTTCTACAGAATTTAAAAAAGCAGGATTTTCTTCTGGTAAAGTAGTATTAATAAATATTCCACTTCCTCTTTAAAATCTAGCAGTCAAGGCAACCCAAGGAACAATGACTAAGTAACAATGAAAAGTAACCATTTAGCATTTAGCATTCAGGTAGAAGGAGGAATTGGCTCCAAGAATAATTACAACATTTTTGAGGATATTAAAGTACAGTTTAATACTAATTTTTATTCCCTAAACTTGTAAAATTTGGTACTTTACCAGTTCCAAAACTCCTGTAAAAGTCCGATACGAAAAAGATGATCAGCTCAACTTCATCTTTTGACGCAGCATAAGCTAGGGAAAGGGCTCGCGCTGACAGCTAAAGTTCTGAGTGGTTACATTATAACTTTTGCAAAAATGAAAAAAATATATCTGTTTTCGTCCATTTTTATTTTTTTTTATCTTTTCCAATTTCTGCCAGAAGTCTTTTGATTAACTGCTATCTAAAATCAAAATAAATAGGCCATATAGTAACTGAATTATTAAAAATTTAAGATTATATTCATGGTAAAAACTATATAAATAGGATATATTAAAATCATATAAGTCAAAATAATGTCAACAATATCAGTAAGTATACAAAATTAATTACATATCTATAAAAGCTGAATTCTTTACTTTCTAAAAATGCGAAAGAATTGGATATAGATAAATAATTTTGTCATGGTACTTATTTTAGGAGTTAATAATAATGACTAATAGGGAATTTCAAATATTGAAACAGCAACGTGATGCTAAACTAGTGACAGTTTTAACAAAAATAATTGATACTGAATGGAACCGAGTTAGTAGGCAATTGGATGCTCTGGATACTGATTCTACTGATGTTACTAAAGCGGCAATTTTAATAGGGCAATATCAAATATTAGATAAATTAATGGCAGCTTTATCTGAAGGTAGTCTTAGTTCAGATTATGAAATAGAAGCTATATGGCGTTCAAAATTAGTTCAGCGTGTCGTAGAGGGTTTTAATTTAGATATTGATACTCGGACTCCACCTCGAAAATATAAAAGTATAGCACAACAACTTGCAGAAGCTTGTGGACTGGAAGTAATTCAAGATTGATTTTCTGTGTAACTATTTAGCAATTAGCGAGCTTGTAGTCTTTCTCGGCTTAAAATTTTGAGGTTACAGTAATTTCAAGCAATTATTTTACATCAAATGGTTGGAAATTATTGGCAATATCTTTAAAGTGAATTGATATTGGTTATTGTCCTATAATTCCCAAAATAATAGTTCTTTATATTACTTTGAGGATGAGGGAGAAACACAGTCAAAAACATAATCCTGTAGGGATATCTGATGGTAATTTTCTACTATGTTTTACTAATCAATAAAAATGCTGTAACTTAACAATATTTATAAACACAATATTTATTCACAAAAGCAAAAATTATTATGGCAAATAATACAAGTAAATTCAACTCAGATATGAGTCGACAATGGGCGAATTTAATTGCTATTTTAGGTACTTTTTTTCTGAATATTTATGTAAATATTTATCCTCCAAATGGTCTAACAATAGGAGAAATTTCTAATACTATATTTAAGGATGTTTTGATTACCCCTGCCAGTTATGCTTTTGCTATTTGGGGATTAATTTATTTAGGTTTAATTAGCTTCGGAATTTATCAACTCTTGCCAGCACAACGAGATAATCAAATTTTACGCAGATGTCAATATTTTTTAGTAGGTGCGAGTTTGGCACAAGTTGTTTGGATATTTTTATTTCAATATCAACTATTTGTTTTTTCAGTCTTAGCAATGTTAGGTATTTTAGGTTGTTTGATTTGCCTATATCTAAATTTAGGAATTAGTTATGAAAGAGTCTCCAAAAAAGATAAATGGTTTGTACATTATCCTATCAGTATATATTTTGCTTGGATTAGTGTGGCAACAATTGTAAATGTAGCCTGTGTTATAGATAACTTATCCTGGAATAGTTCAGAGCAAGTTGCTATTGTTTGGACAATAATTATGTTGATAATTGGAACTGTTATTGCAGCAATTATTAATATTCAAAAACAAGATGTTGCTTATACTTTAGTATTTGTTTGGGCATTGACAGCAATTGCAGTTCGTCATTTAAATATTCTGATTATTACTATTAGCGCTGGAATATTAGCTTTAGGACTAGTAGTTTTAGTTTTTCTCAAAGTTTTTTCAAAAGGTTTGAAGTTGGAAAAATAAATAATATTGTAAGTAGTTGTGCAAAATAATTACACATACTTACTTGTGTTCAAGAGTCTATATGTATAAAAATTACAGAGAATAAATAATGCTAGTTAATCGTGTATAGCCACTTAAGTTTTTGCTCTCAAATTAAAGTGTCAAAGTACGGGGTTGCAATTATAGGAATATCAAGGATATAGAAAAATGGAACCTGGAACTTTTATCTTGGTATGTAGGTCTTTATAATTTTATCATTTAGCATAAGCGAATGGGGAGGACCACAAAGGCAATGGGGAAATCAAATTTGAGTGCTTTTACTGATGCAGAAAAAGTACTTTAAAAGCTATTTATTTCTGTTTTTTTTGTTTTTTGACTAACAATACTTATGTGTTTTCCTCTTAATAAAAAGAGCTTAGGTTATATTGGGTTTTAAAATTTGTGTAAGTCCCACTAAATTGATCTAAAAATAGTGCTAATAATAAGAATCTACATCTATTGTTTATTTTTAGATTAAAGTGTAATGAGATAAATTTAGGAAAATAATATGGCACGAGGAGAACAAATATATACTATTAGAGAGTTTCTAAATATAGACGGTGTTTACGAACATCATGGCATTGACTATGGCGATGGAACAGTTATTCATTATCGCAAAGGAACAGAAACTATTGAACGAACTTCTAAAGCTTATTTTACTGATGGGAGAAAAGTTTATGTTAAACGTTACCCACTTCGTTATATTGCTGATACAGTTATTCAAAGAGCAGAAAATAGATTAGGAGAAAGAAAATATAATATTATTTTTAATAATTGTGAACACTTTGCAAGTTGGTGTATTACTGGAGTTAGTGATAGTCAACAAATAAAAAACTTTATTCCTCTACTGAATTATATTGATATTGAGCAAATATCTGAACAAGTTAAGGAAGCAATTTTCGGGGGAAAAACTCAGGTCAATACTGACAAATTGGTAAGTCAAGCTTTGGCAGATATTAAAGTGGCTTGGGAAAATATTCAATCTGAATATAAACAGAATTTACAGGAAGTATATGACTGGCAAAATGTTGCAGTTGCAGCTCTCAGAAAAGAACGGGAAGATTTAGCTTGTGCTGCTTTAATGCGAAAGCGAAAACATCAAGAACGTGCTGATGAATTAGCGGGTAGTTTGCAGAGGCTAGCAACTATAACAGAAAAACTTTTACGCAGCAAAAATTTAATTTGTAAATATTAGTATTGCTGATCATAAATTATAGCAAAGATAGTAATACTAATTCTGGTTTAGAATATTAGCTCTATTGAAAGGGGACTTGACAGTTAAATAGAAATTAACTTTACTTATTTAAACTTACACAATACTAAGGGATATTATAACAGTATGAGTAATGAGTGAAAACTATATGAATAAGTAGCTTGAGTGAAGAGGGATGTTGTGGCATGGGTCCTAGATAAGTTACAAACTGCGGTCAGTGATATATGGGTGAAAAACCGAAGCTAGCTCCAAAGCTTATGCAATTGACGATCCATGGGTAGTGCTCAATATTTATGAATAGAGGAGTAAAAGTTAGTGTTGTCTATCTATGCCGACCTGTCCAAAATGTGAATCTTCAAAAGCTGTTAAAAATGGCCATATCCATAACGGTAAGCAGCGGTTTTTGTGCTGCGAATGTGGACGACAATTTGTGGAAAACCCTACCCAAAAGCTGATTGATCGACTTTTGTTAGAGAGGATTTCACTGGCCGGCATTCCTCGTGTAGTCCAAGTTTCAGAGCAATGGCTACAGGCTTATGTACTCTAGAAATATGCACAAGTACCAAGCTCGCGCTTAGGTTCAGCCAAAAAAAAAGGTAAGCTCACAATTCAATGTGATGAATTATGGTCATTCGTAGACAACAAAGGTAATAAGCAGTGGGTCTGGTTAGCCATGGAAGTAGAGACTCGTGAAATTATTGGTGTCTATATTGGGTCACGGGATGAAGAAGCAGCCAGGCATTTGTGGCTGTCTGTACCCGCTGTTTATCGTCAATGTGCGCTCGCATACACTGATTTTTGGGCTGCCTACAGTGCTGTTCTACCCAGTAAAAGACATCAAGCAGTAGGAAAGGAAACTGGAAAGACCTCTTACATTGAACGATTCAATAACACCATTAGACAAAGGGTATCGAGGCTTTTGCGAAAAACTTGGTCTTTTTCTAGATCTGTGGAAAATCTTTAGGGTGCAATTTGGTATTTTATTCATCACTATAATCAATCATTACTTGTTTAGCACTACCGCGGTGTCTTTATATTTGAAAGATACTCATTTTGTTATTTTTTTAATTGCCCCCAACGACTCGGGTATGGTGCGTAGCGTGCTGAAAGCCTCTATGAACTATATCCATTCTTTTTTTGGTACCTCAAGAGCTTCTCCTCTATTTATCGTTTAGATTAGGGGTTGGTAAGTGTAAACAGTGTCATCATCAGGTTCAAAGTAAAATCTTAAATCAACATCAATATCTATTATGTCGCCCACTAAATCTGGCTTGGTTTCTCGGAAAAACAATTCTTTAGTATCATCGTCTTTATATATAGAGTCCTCATCATCAATTATTATTTGAACTTGATAGTTTATCCGTACTCTCAACTCAACTGATATGTAGTCTTTAGAAATATTAGTTATGGTATAATCTTCAATATTAGTTTCCACTTCTATAATTGACACATCGTGAACTTCACATTGGTTCGAATAGTCATAATATTTTGAATAATTATCAAGCTGATTCTCAACCCATTCTTTAATTTCTTTTTGAGTCCTTTCGGGTCTGTTTTGAATAATGTCTTCTACTTGGTCAAGACGAAGACGTTTTTTGTTTGAAGCAACTTCTATTTCTTTTATTTTGTCACTTAAATACTTGTTGAAATCTTCGATTATTTCTAAATGCTCGCTCGTGTACTTTAGCATATCCTTGTCCTTTGAGAATGCTAAAACTTTAACGTTGTTTTCCTCTGCCCAAATCTCTATGGATTTCAGAGTAAAAGCATCAGGGAATTCACTTTTTTTTCCTCCCGATCCAAAAGGAAATGTTTTATCAAAATAACTCCTAAAAATCTCTTTAATGTTTAATGTGGGGTAAGCAATAATTTCGAAGTTAGATTGCGAAAATTTTTCTTTTACGATTTCGTATAGTTCTTCTTTAACTTGTCTTTTTTCAAATGGTTTAAATTTTTCAGAGAGGGAAGGTATATTCCTAAGAATTCGAGTGTCCTGTCGATATTTGTTGAATTTTTGACTAGACTCCTCAATATTCTTTGATATTCGGTTTAAGATTTCATCATAAGTCAATTCTGGAAGAACAACCTTTATTTCACCTCTTTCAGCTAGCTTATACACTTCTTTAATCCTATCGCTTTCCAAAAAGTTGTTTGATTCAAAAATTGAAGTATCAATAAAAATTATATCCATAGTTTTGGTCAAATGTGTTGTAACAGTCTCGGCTATAAGTAGTTGCATGGTTTAGCGGTTAACTTTTCAAGTACACACCAAACTGAAAATCTGCAAGGGTTTTCAGAAGTAGGCGAGAACAAGCAATTACTTATAGCCATTGTTGCCACCAATTTTTATTTATTTCTGTTCATATAGTCAATCAGTATTTTGGTTTTAGATAAAAGTTTTACATCTTGTTTATCCATTTTTTTAAAGTCAGAATCATCAATTATTTTAATACACTTTTTGAAAGTTTCTACTGCTTTATCATCGTCATTTAAAAATTCAATAAATCCTCACAATAATTATCTATCTTTTTACTGTTAAATGGTGGTAATTCTGTTTTTTTACACATTCTGAATAACATAAGAATGTGAAACTTAACTTTTCGATATGACTTATCAATTAATCCTTTTCTGAAGAATGTTTCAAGTTTATAGTACGCAAATGCACTTGTATAATATGGTGATGGAAAATGTTCATTGTTGAAAATTTGAATTTTACCCTCATTTAACCTTCTAACTATTAAACCAAAATAGCTTGTTACGTTATGAGGTTCATCTAGAAACATACCTGCAAATGATTTTATTTGATATGGTACAGTAATAATCCTTGATTTTAATACTTTGTTGTCAGAATTGTATTGTTTAGACCTACGCTCATAATAAATTTTCGATTCTCCAGAAAATGAATTGTAATATTGCTCAAGACTTCTTTGAAATTGTGTTAAAGAAGCTAATTGTTCTTTTTTAATCGGTGTTTGATTGTTTGTTGCAAGTGTAATTCTCGTTTTTACATCATCATCTGTAGTAGCAATTAATTTAATCGGAATATTAACATTATTGATATTTGGAGAATCACAATTATTGTATAAAACGTTACTTGTTTGACAACCATTAACAATTTGATAGTCTTTAATTGTAAATTGGTTTCCAGTAGGTGAAATTGAACTTGCAACTATTGTAACTCCATTATTCAGAACACTAAATATTTCTGAACCTTCATGCTTTAGAGTTGTTGAAATACCGCCATTTACATCATTGTTTTCTCCTTGAAAATCTCTAACATTATCTTCAAAGATACTTAGCAAATTACCTTCATCGTCAGATACAATTTTATAAAATTCCTTATATGGTAAAAGTCCAATATAAGCTTGAGATATACCATTTATCTCTGGCATTGTAATTCTATTGTTAAAGTTAATTGTTGTGCTTACAGATTCTTTAGTTTTTCTATATGCAGTAGACAAATCTCTCGCACCAAGTGCTTTGAAAAAAACTTTATCAAATAATTCTGTTTCTTCAACTGATTCAATTTCATGTTTAATTATACCCTTTAAATTTGGGTCATCTGTCCATTTTCCAGTTGTAACATAGAATAATTTAATTTTAGGATTCGATTTAAAGCTTGATGCCTTGTCATAAATATGGTTTGTGATTTCCACATATATACGCAATATCGCCCTGACAGCGGCATTTTTAGCAGCAGATGATAATCAAGTAATTGAGATGGTTCACTTAATAAGAGCCATACGTCGAGAGTATGACAAAATGGGCAAAATTCTTCGGGATAAGAATTTAGGTTCCTATATAAATACCTAAGCACAAAGCAATAATGATTGAAGTTTAAGATTGAAGTTTGAGGAGGGCTTCAAAGTTAAATCAAAATTAACTTTTATGATTTAAACTGACACAACTATACAGAAATATTGTAGCAGTATGAGTAAAATATTTCAGTGTACAAAAGGCTGCTGATTTGAATTGTCAGGATTATGATTCCCAAGTTTTAAGAAAAATAATAGTTCAGGACTTGCGGTTTATTAATATACGAATTAGGTTTTACAATTTATTGAATATAGCTTATTTAAATGGTATTTTATTATTATGTTAGCTCGTTCTATCGTTAGTTATTTTTTAATTAATATAGTGAAGTTTTATTCCCATTTAAACCTCAAGGGTTTTCTCAACAAAAAATTGGGTTGAAATAATAAACCCAATTTTAATTTCCTAGTCACGCTAATTTTTCTTTCCTCCCAATATTTAATTGACAGCAGTTTAGGAGATAGGTGAGGTATAAAATTTGATCATTTTAGTAAATTGAGAATAGAAATTAGTAATCAACTTTACCTCACCATCCGTACCAATTGCTGTAATTACCTTGGCGAGGCTATCAGCACATTTCTGTGGTTAACCGATCACCAAACTTAAGAATGAAACAGCTCTGCTATCTCCCCATATGTTCAGAAAATGAAACAGTTCTGGGGGTAATAGAGGAGTTAACTTCCAACTTTGCCACCTCAAACCGAGTCTTCAAAACAGAATCAGGATTTAAACTTATGGAGTCAATTCCCAACTCTACCAACAACCGAGCAAACTCAGGATAGTCGCTAGGTGCCTGACCACAAATGCCAATCTTACGCCCGCATTCATGGGCAGTAGTAATTGCCATCTCGATCATCCTGCGCACAGCATCATGGCGTTCATCAAAAACCTGTGCAACCAATGCTGAATCTCGGTCTAAACCCAATACCAACTGAGTTAAATCATTTGACCCAATAGAAAATCCATCAAAGACCTCAGCAAACTGTTCCACCAAAATCACATTACTGGGTAATTCACACATTACATAAACCTGTAAACCATTTTGACCACGCTCCAAACCATACTTACTCATCTCCCTTAATACCTTCTCCCCTTCTTCAGGAGTACGACAAAACGGAATCATGGGAATCACATTTACTAATCCCATTTGATCCCTAACCCGCTTCAGCGCCACACATTCTAAACCAAAAGCATCCCGATATTTAGGATGATAATAACGGGATGCACCCCGCCAACCTATCATCGGATTTTCTTCATCTGGTTCAAACTGTTTTCCACCCAATAAATTGGCATATTCATTACTCTTAAAATCACTCATCCGCAAAATAACAGGTTTCGGATAAAAAGCAGCAGCGATCGTTCCCATACCATAAGCTAGGCGATCAATAAAGAAATCTGCTTTTGTTTCATACCCCATAGTTAATTTAGCAATTTTAGCTTTCTCAACCTCATCCATCACCTCATCAAAATTTAGCAATGCCAAGGGATGCACCCCAATATGATTAGCAATCACAAATTCCAACCGTGCCAAACCTACGCCATCATTAGGAATTGCCGATAACCGAAAAGCTTCCTCTGGGTTGCCCACATTCATAAAGATGGGGGTGCGAGTTTCGGGTAGATCATCCAAGACTGTTTCTACATCCTCAAAAGGTAGCAAACCCTCATAAACCATACCCACTTCTCCTTCAGCACATGACACAGTAACCGCCTGAGCATCCTCCAATAGTTGAGTAGCATTTTCACAACCCACGATCGCCGGAATACCCATTTCCCTTGCAATAATAGCAGCATGGCAAGTACGACCACCTTGGTTAGTCACTATGGCACTAGCCTTTTTCATAATAGGTTCCCAGTCCGGGTCAGTTTTGTTAGTTACTAATACTTCTCCCGGTTGTAACTTATCAATTTTATGTTTATCCAGAATTACGCACACATTACCTTGTGCTATCCCTTGTCCTACAGCGCGACCAGTCACCAAAACTTTCCCCTGATCTTTCAAGTGATAAGTATGTAGCACATTACTAGATTTTTGAGATTGCACAGTTTCCGGTCGCGCTTGGACTATGTATAAAGTATCATTGTTCCCATCTTTTGCCCATTCAATATCCATGGGAGTGTAACTACCTCGCACCTGGGAATAGTGGTTTTCTATAACTACTACCCATTGAGCGAGTTGTAAAATTTCATCATCACTCAGAGCAAACTGTTGTTGCTTTCGGTATGGCACAGATATGTTTTTTGTAGAGTTACTACCATCATAGACCATTTTGACCGCCTTAGTGCCCAGGCGTTTGTTGAGAATACTAGAGAAACCTTGTTGGAGTGTTGGTTTAAAGACAAGATATTCATCAGGGTTTACTGCACCTTGAACAACGTTTTCTCCTAAACCATAAGCTGCTGTAATTAAGGCAGCATTGGGAAATCCAGTTTCAGTGTCGATGGAAAACATTACCCCAGATGTAGCCAGGTCAGAACGCACCATTTTTTGAATACCAACAGAAAGAGCAATATCAAAGTGATCATAGTTTCTGCTAGTACGGTAAGAGATAGCACGGTCTGTGAATATTGAAGCAAAACATTTATGGACTGCTTTGAGTAGACTTTTAATTCCGTGAATATTAAGGTAGGTTTCTTGTTGCCCAGCAAAACTGGCATCGGGCAAATCTTCCGCAGTTGCACTGGAACGCACTGCAACATCTGTGTCTTGACCGCAGAAGTAACATAGAGTTTTGTAGTTTATAGTTATCGCTCTTTCTAGTTCTGCTGGGAAAGGTGTCTTCATTATTAATGCCCGGGCTTTTTTACCCCTTTGTTGCAAATTTTTAATATTTTCAACATCAAGGTCGGCGAAAAGTTGGCGCAGTTTTGCTTCTAAACCTGCTGTTTTGATGAAGGCACGGTAAGCATAAGCAGTGGTAGCAAAGCCTTTAGGAATGTTGATGCCTTTGGGAGCAAGTTGTTGCATCATTTCCCCTAGGGAGGCGTTTTTACCTCCTACTAATGGAATGTCGTTAATACTAACTTCATCAAACCATAATATTAAAGATTTTTCTTTAGTAGAAGTAGTCTCTTGTTTGATTTCTAATATATTTGTCATTGCTTTTCTCCTAAAGTTAAGCTGTTTTATAGCTGTACAACTTTGAAGTATTTTTGTCACATTTTTATATTTTAAAACTTACCTAAGGTTGCGTCCGGTTGATACCATTGTTTTTGTTTTAACAATTTATTGTTTCCTCTGCGTAAGTCTTAATTTTAGACAAAAATATTTAAATTTACCCTTACCCTTGATAAAGTTTTTTATTAATACTAAGTCATCTCAGATATATTGATCTATGATAAGTATTTATTTATTTTTAGTGGTAAATTATCCATATATCTTATCAAAGGAATTTAATAGTATTTTTTTTATCTATATTTATATATTAATTTTTCTCCTTAAAAGTGACAAGTTTTCCAGAACCATACATTGGTTACCAAAAGTAAAAAAATGTTGCCAGTAGGAGAAAATCGGTATTTATTACAAAAAATTAAGCTTTCTAATAATTAAAAACCTATCCCACTAATAAAATGGGATAGATCCAAATATTTATAGTAACGATACAGCAGTCACACTTGCTCTGCTAACACCAAAAACCCATTAAACCAAAGTAATAGTTTCCTATGAAAAGACCTATCCTCAATGTTTACCTTGACATCACCCAAACCATAACTGGTAGTGCGTCAAAAAAGTGTGGAAATGCTCACGAGGTGACAAGCTATCTGAAAACTATATATAGAAAGTTTTTGCCTTCGATAACTGAAAAATACTTCAACTAAAAGAAAATCCAGCATTGCTGAAAAGTAATGATAAATGTTGTAGAACTTCACACATAAAATGTCGGAAATATAACTCTACCCAGACCAGGAAAAATTGCCGACTACTTGGCCAACAGTATTTTCTATCTCAAATCTGTAGTCGTTAATATTGGGCTTGCCGTCCCATAAAAAACCCTTCCTCATAAAACCCTTTTACTCAAGTCCTTGGAGATGCTCAAATATTCTACTCGTCTTCTGCTGCACTGTCTAAAATTTTTACTCTTCCTAAATCATAATAGATAATTACTAATCAGTGACGCCCAAATATTTCTATTGTATCGTAATTCTTTAACAGGGTTGTCAAGATTCAAAAACTAGAAATCAACTTCAAAACTCTTGCCTATTGACCATTGACTATTCTCCATTCTCAAAAAGGGACAAGATTTTGGACAAAGTTAAAATAGGACTAGTATAATTGAAATATTTATATATATCTATAATAATAATCAGAAGTAATATACTGAGGGGCCACAAATACGTGGCTAGGAATGCCTATCGAAACTATCTACGGAAATCTGAAAGGTCTAAAATCTAGCCAACTTAAACAACTGCAAAGGTTGTATCATCAGCGACTAACAAGCGATCGCCTAACTACCTCTGAGTTTGCTCAAAGAGTCGCCTCCATCAGTACAGAAGTTGGCCAATCAATCTGCGTATATATTAATCGTAGGGGACAAATTATCCGTGTGGGAGTTGGTACACCCCACCAAACCCAAATTCCACCCTTGGAATTACCTCGTTATGGTAATGGTCGTCTTAGTGGTATTCGTTGTATTGCTACTAACCTGAAAGCAGAAGATCCTTCAGAAGCTGCTCTAACTGCAATGGTAATTCAACGACTTGATGCTCTAGTGATACTGACGCTAACCGGTGAAGGATTTAAACGTCGAGGTGGAGGAGCAACAGGTTACATTAAACAAGCTTATCTAGCTCACCTATTACCCATTCCCACACACGAAGGTGTGAATACTGATATTCAAAAGCTGAATTTTTGGAGCGTATCACCTCCTCTTAGTCTTGATGCTTTGGCCAAACAAGACTTCATTGACTTAATTGATGGACTAGAAGCAGAATTTCAACGAGAATTTATTGCTCAAGAAGTTGATTCTGACCAAGACCTAGTCCTTTTGGTGGGGCTAAAAATAGATAAAATGACCAACCAGCAATTTGAAGATGGATTAGCTGAATTAGCTCGACTTGTTGAAACGGCTGGAGGTAAGGTCCTAAAAACAGTGGATCAGAAGCGATCGCATCCCCATCCCCAAACAGTTGTAGGAGAAGGTAAAGTTCAAGAAATTGCTCTGAGTGTTCAAACGGTCGGAGCGAACCTAGTTGTATTTGACCAAGACCTTTCCCCTGCTCAAGTACGCAACCTAGAAACAAAAATTGGTGTGAGAGTTGTAGACCGCACCGAAGTTATTCTGGACATCTTTGCCCAACGCGCTCAATCTCGCGCTGGAAAGTTGCAAGTGGAATTAGCTCAATTAAAATATACTATTCCCCATCTTACAGGCCAAGGCGAAGCAATGTCTCGTCTGGGTGGTGGTATTGGTACGAGGGGACCTGGTGAAACTAAGTTAGAAACAGAGCGTCGGGCCATTAACGCTAGGATATCTCGCTTGCAGAAAGAAGTTAATCAATTACAAGCACACCGTTCCCGCCTAAGACAACATCGCCAACATCAAGAAGTGCCAACAGTGGCAATAGTGGGATACACGAATGCTGGTAAATCTACATTATTGAATACACTTACCAATTCAGAAGTTTATGCAGCAGATAAACTATTTGCTACTCTAGATCCTATTACTCGTCGTTTGAATGTTCCTGATACTGTTACTGGAAAACCAACTACAATTGTGATTACTGACACGGTAGGGTTTATTCATGAACTCCCTCCTACTTTGATGAATGCTTTTCGAGCAACTCTAGAAGAAGTTACAGATGCAGACGCTTTACTTCATGTAGTAGATCTGTCTCACCCGGCTTGGCAAAGTCAAATACGCTCTGTGATGACTATTTTGCAGGAAATGCCAGAAACTCCAGGACCTGCTTTAGTTGCTTTTAACAAAATTGATGAAGTAGATGGAGATACTTTAAAATTTGCTCATGAAGAATATCCGATGGCAGTATTTATTTCTGCTGCAAAAGCTCTAGGTTTGGAAACCTTACGTCAACGACTCGCACAGCTTATTGATTATGTTGTTGCTTCTTGAAGGAAGAAAGTTTTTTGGGCGTTGATGAATCGAACTATGAAATCTCATGAGAAACCGGGTTACTTGAAGACAGATATTAGTATGGTATGCTACCTAGTACAAACCCGGTTTATATACTGGGAAAAATTATCTGCCAAAATCACCAACAATTTTAATGTTTACCACTATTAATCGAAAATTACAGCAGTTTTGGAAACTCATAATGATCTATAATTAGCTAATGCATACTTGACAATTATCAATAAGCTAAAGTAAATTCACAGAAGGGCTTTACCAGTTTTTATATAGGTATATTTATATAGGTATAAAAGTATAATAGTAGAGGCAAAGTCTATCTAGTGTCCAGTTGGAAAAGTTAATATATTTATTATGTCTATCCAGGTGATATTTTTCTTGTGAATAATTAGGGTCAACAAAAGCCCCGTCGAGCCCCACCTATAAATCTGAAACGGGTTATTTGACTTTGTGACTTATTATGTCAATATTTATAAATTATAACCGGAGTGAAAGTAAGTATATCAACAATATATTGAGCAAAAAAAAATTAATATAAGTAGAAAAAAAAGTCTTTATGTTTGGTGACTAACAGAGATAAAATATCAAATATGTAAAGCATTTGTGCATTAGAAATAGCTTGGTTTAGTAGACATAAATAATTTTTTTTTGTCAACAAATTAGGAGTTAATAACGAGTGATTTTTCTTTATCTTCAACGAAAAATAGGAAAGATAATCCTTAGCAATACCCCTATAAATAAAAGTAAAAATAAAAGTAATAATATAAGTGTTTTAGTTCCTGAAAGTCAGTTATGGTTTATTTGAGTAAATAAAAGTAACTGGTAGTACAAATAAAAATGTATTTAAAACATATATCAAGCAAATTTTAGTACCTCTAACCAGGTCCATAGCAATTGTACTGATGGATGATTTAAGTCTCTACACAAGTTTTATAATTCAATAGTTAATTTATTCCACAGGAGCAAATTTAATTTTCAAACCTTGGATCATCATCTGATTTATTACCCATCGAACTATGTTCCTCAAAATTCAAAGACTTTTTCCCCAAGGCTGAGATATCTTTTTTTCCATTATTTGTTGATTTTTTTTCTCATTATATCATAATCATAGCTTGGCCATAAAATTAATTTAAAAATGACTAAAGGTGTCGGACTTATTATAGCTAATCAACAATACTTGATATTAGTTATATAAAATCTAAAACTATTCTCAAATAACCAATTAATATTACAATTATTATGAGAAATATTGCTCATGAGTAATCTATTATGTCTGTTAACATAGAAATTTATACCTGGTCAAGTTGTCCGTTTTGCATCAGTGCTAAAGCACTGTTAGATAAAAAGCAAGTAAACTATCAGGAATACCCTATAGATGGCGATGATATAGAACGAGAAAAAATGGCCTGTAGAGCTAATGGCCGTAATTCTTTGCCCCAAATCTTTATCGATGAGGAACATATAGGGGGTTGTGATGATTTATATGGACTGGAAGCTCAAGGGAAACTAGACCGACTCTTGAAGAAATAGTTAATGGTTTCAGTAACACAAAAAATCTACTAAAATGTCTGATTTTAGAGGGGTAGATATTTTGAGAAAATGATTATTACTCCTCTACTTAAGTAAGTAAAAATATTTTGAACTAATTAACAAACAAAGATGAAATTTGCATTCATCATAGACCCTATAGACCGACTTAACCCAGTTCACGATACCAGCGTGGCATTAATGGAAGCTTCTCAGGAACTTGGTCATGAAGTTTGGATAACAGAAATGAACCAGCTAACTGTTATTAATAGTAAAACCTGCGCAAAAACTCAGCGGGTAAATTTGAGCCCAATTCAAAGAAGAGAAAATCATTGGGTAGCAAGTAACCCTTGGTATAGCTTAGAAAAAACTGTGCTGGAACCATTAGAGTTGATGGATGCTGTATTTATGCGACAAGATCCACCAGTAACAATTCCTTATCTTTATGCTACTTATCTTCTAGACTATATTAATCCACAAAAAACTTTAGTAATAAACTCTCCTCAAGGGTTACGCGCTGCTAATGAAAAAATCTATGCTTTACAATTTACAAAAGTAATTCCGGAAACAATTGTTAGTCAAGATAAACAGGTAATTAGAGATTTTTTAGACTCACAAGAAGCAGCAGTTTTGAAACCCTTAGGAGGAAAAGCTGGGGAGGGAATTTTATTTTTAGAACCCACAGATAAAAATTTTAATTCCTTGATAGAAATTAGTACAAAACAAGGTCAAGAGCCTGTGATGATTCAAAGTTATTTACCAGCAGCAAAAGAAGGAGATAAGCGAATTATTATTTTGAATGGTAAGCCTATTGGAGCAGTAAATCGGATTCCTACTGGCCAAGATTTTCGAGGGAATATGGCGGTAGGAGGTAGAGTTGCTCAGACAGAAATTACACAAAAAGAATATGAAATTTGTGAGCAATTAGCACCTAAATTAATAGAAGATGGTTTATATTTTGTAGGTATAGATGTAATTGGTGGTTATCTTACGGAAATTAATGTTACTAGCCCGACAGGAATTAGAGAAATTGATTTTTTTGATCATGTTAATTTGGGCAAAAAAGTAATAGAATGGGTAATTGATCAAGTAACAAGTAAAAAATAGTCATTCACTTGTTAAAATTTATAATTTATGTATTTTGAATTAGAGAAATTTTTATTTTTTCATAGCTCTTAAAGTACTATGATATAAATATAATAATGTAGTATAATTTCTCTTTTAATACCCACTATGGTCAAACTTTAAGGCATTGAAAATTGGGAGCAATTAATGTAATAAAAATATTTTTATGATGGCTAATTAATGAGACCTGATCAGGACTAATTAGTAAGTTATATATATTGTACTTGTATAAGTCCTGGTTTTTATATTTAATTATTAACCTCTTTTTATCAGATTTGGTAGTCCTGTATATGTAGTTATAAAATTATAGTCAGGCAGTTGTAGCTGCCGCACTTGCTCCCTGACGCTTTTTATAGGTGATGAATGAAATACCCAGTAAGCACTTAGCTGTCAGCTATCAGTTATAAGGAGGAATTAGTCTCCAAGAAGAATTAAAAGAAGGAACTATACTTTAGCTGACCTTGTGGGCATAGTTGATGATAAAAAATGGTTGAAATTATTACTGTATAAGGTTTTTATATTTAATCAGCCAGCATACATTAAGCTTAAACAATTTAATTTTGGATGTTTCATCTTATTGACGTACATTGTGGGGAAAATAGCAACACTACAAAGACTTGATCATTATTACTAAAAACTTACCTTTTTTCTTCTTACTTCTTATAAACAATGAAAAATCAAACTATTGGCGTAGCAGTTATCGGTACAGGATTTGGTCAAAAGGTACATATACCAGGTTTACAAGCACATCACAAAACTGAAGTCTTAGCAGTTTATAATCGAGATTATACAAAAGCTAAATCAATTGCATCAAGCCATAATATTCCTTATGCTTTTAACACTATTGAAGAGATAATTGACTTGCCTGAAGTTACTGCCGTAACCATTTCAACTCCTCCATTTCTACACTATGAAATGGCAAAGCAAATATTATCCGCTGGGAAACATTTATTGTTAGAAAAACCCACAACTTTAAAAGCAGAAGAAGCTCAAGAATTATATCATCTTGCTGCTACTAATAAATGTTTAGTAACTATGGATTTTGAGTTTCGTTATATTCCTGCTTGGCAACTATTTGCCAAAATTTTAGCAGATGGATATGTGGGGGATAAACGCCTAATTAAAATTGATTGGTTAGCATCAAGTCGTGCTCTCCCAAGCCGTCCTTGGAATTGGTATTCTCAAAAAGATAAAGGAGGTGGTGCATTAGGAGCGATCGCTTCCCATACTTTTGATTATATTAACTGGTTATTTGGTCCTGCTAAAAAACTTTGGGGACAACTTAATACATCCATTAAAACTCGTCCTGACCCTGCTACAGGAAATGAATTAAAACAAGTTGATGCAGATGATACTTGTAACATTATGTTGGAGTTGGCAGATGGTACTCCCTG
Organism: Trichodesmium erythraeum IMS101; assembly: GCF_000014265.1. Taxonomy (NCBI): domain Bacteria; kingdom Bacillati; phylum Cyanobacteriota; class Cyanophyceae; order Oscillatoriales; family Microcoleaceae; genus Trichodesmium; species Trichodesmium erythraeum. Next base: position 6,485,187 of record NC_008312.1, on the reverse strand, counting down.
TCAAATTTGTATTAGCTCAGTCACCTATCAAGGGCGTGGTCATTGGGTAGAAGTTTATGGTAGTAAAGGTACTTTAATTGTTGGTAGCGATAATCAAAAAGATTATGTACATGGGTTTAAAGTTTGGGGTTCTCAAAATGGGGAATCTTTAGGAGAAATAAACATTCCTAAAAATTTAGATTTTCCGAAGGTTTATTCTGATGGTAGAATTGCACCTTTTATTCGAGTAGTTGATAATTGGGTACAGGCTATAGTTGCAGGAAAATCTCTAGTTCCATCTTTGAAAGAGGGTGTTTATTCTCAGTTATTAATGGATTTAACCCATGAATCTAATTTAACTGGTACTTGGGTAAACGTACCAGATTTAGATAAATTTATTCAGAATAGGTAGGGGCTTTGCATGCAATATCTGCAGGCAGTAAGCTTTGATTAAATAAGTAGTTTAAGTCAAATAGCTAGAATTATTAAAAATGTTGCTGAAACTTAATTTATTACTTAATAACTAAAGTTTTGAAGGATATATTCGGTTGCTAGCCCAAAGTTTTATAAGACAGTTTGATTATCTTTGTAGTTCTTTAAAAAAAGTTAAGTTATAGGAAAGTGCGCTAGTGTATTTACAATATTTATTATAAGGACTTACTTTAGAGGATTTGGAATGTAAATATGCCAGCGCTCACTGCTATATTTTAAGTTTTTTGCATTGCAAATTTTCACTTCTTTCATTTATCCTAAACTTTTTGAGTATGGAATTTTGTCGCAACTAATCTACACATTACTATATTAGATAATTATCATGAAAAGGAACACAACAAAAAAACAAAAAGCCTTTGCAAGAAAAGTTGGTCTTATGGACTTTGTAATTAAAGGAATTCCTAGTTTTTACTGGAGTGATTTTTATCATTGGTTAATGACAATTTCTTGGCGACAATTATGGGTAATAATCATTAGTTTTTATTTTCTAATTAATACTATTTTTGCATTGTTATATTTAGGTAGTGGAGATGGAATTCATAATGCTAAACCTGGTTCCTTTATTGATGCTTTTTCTTTTAGCATACAAACGATAGCTACTATTGGTTATGGTGCTATGTATCCAACAAATATTTATACTCATATATTAGTAGCTATAGAAGTTTTTATTGGTTTAATTGGTATAGCAATGATTACAGGATTAATGTTTGCTCGGTTCTCATTGCCAACAGCACGAGTGCTTTTCAGTAGGATAGCAGTTATTTCTCCTTATGATGGTGTACCTACCCTCATGTTTCGTATTGCTAACCAACGCCAAAACTGGATAGTAGAAGCTGAAGTTAAAGCAACTGTATTACTTAATAAGGAGGTTAGTATTGAAGGGCATTCTTTGCGAAAATTTGGTGATTTAAAATTGGTTCGTTCTGAAACACCTATGCTTTCTCTTACCTGGTTAGTAATGCACCAAATTGATAAAGATAGTCCTCTATATGGTTGGTCTGAAGATGATTTTAAAAATATAAATAATCAGAGTATTCAACTCTTTATAACCCTAACAGGATTAGATGAAACTGTTTCTCAAACTATTCATGCTCGCCATGTTTATAGATTAGATCAGATTCTTTGGCATCAGCGTTTTGTAGATTTGATTTCTACGGGAATTGATGGTAGATTCTATTTAGATTACTCACTTTTTCATGATGTTGTGCCTCTACAAAAATAATAAAACCTTGATAAAATAGCTATAGTTTTATCTCAAGTAATTATCCATCTTTTATCATTTTAAGCAGAGGAAAAATAAATTATTTGAAATAATTAATTATTTTTTGAAGCTTCTTAAAGCCTTGCTCTATTTCAGGTATTTTAAAAAGTTTTTGCTAAGGTTGATAAAAATGAAAAAAAACATAAACGGTTACGGACTCCATTGGTATAGATAAGTTAATAGCGAAAATTTCACGGGGTGACAAGCAAGCCATCAAATTTTTTTACGGATGTTTTGTCAAATTATTTTGACTAATACTATAACTAAATACAAAATCAAGCTTATTGAAAATAGGTCGGCGATCGTCTCAGAACTCCAACCACCATCCTTGGTTAATTATTTGTTCATTATAGTAAATGCACAAAACAGTTAAAAACATGATCAAAAAGGATTAGTAATTTACTTGTAACAACCAAGAAAAGTGCAAATGATGATACATTTAATACCAGACATTTATAGAGTTATATATTATTAGTTGTTTGTATAATTAATTTTCTCCAGTTATTTGCTACTTGTGATTATAATTGTTGGGAATTAATAAAAAAAATGACTATAGCCATTATTAGTCAACGTTTATAGTGCTCTTCAAACCTAAAATTCTAAAAACCATTAAGAGTAAACTTTTGAGGATTTTTAATTTTCCCACACCCAACAAACCTATTTGACTTCAGTAGTTAGCCCTTCAAATTCCAACACTGCTGCTACTTGCAATACCAAAGCCTCATTATAAGGTGCAGCAATAATTTGTACTCCCAAAGGTAAACCATTAATACGTCGAATAGGAACTGACAAAACTGGCAACCCAATAAAAGACAAAGGTTGCGTATACAAACCTAAATTCGGACGTACTAACACCTCCTCCCCATTAATAGTCATTTTTTCAGCTCCTAACAACGGTGCAATACAAGGGGTAGTTGGAGCTAGAATAATATCTACATCATTAAATATTTCCTTAACAGAACTTTGATACCAACGGCGGAAACGTTGAGCTTGGATATACCAGTCTGCCGGAATTAAAGCACCTGCTAAAAAGCGATCGCGAGTTGCTGGATCGAAATCTTGGGGACGGATGCGCAAATTATCCAAATGCAAATTTGCGCCTTCAGCCGCAGTAATAATATAAGCAGCAGCTCGCGCCCGATCTGCTTCAGGTATTGTCACCCGCTGAGTGACACCCAATACCTCTGCCACTTGTTCCACTGCTGTAAACACCTCCGGTTCACCACCTTGGGCAAAGTGACCATCAGCAATAGCAATGCGCAAATCTTTAATATCTTGTTTGAGTTGAGGTAAACAACTTTCAGGAGAACGTTTAGTACAAACTGGATCTCTTGTATCCGACCCTTGTAAAATATCATAAACTGTGGCAATATCTCGTACAGAGCGAGCAAAGGGTCCAACATTATCTAAACTACTGGCAAACAAAAAAACGCCAGCTCGTGATAAACGTCCATAAGTCGGCTTAAACCCAAAAACACCACAGAGAGAAGCAGGTACGCGGATGGAACCGTTCGTATCGGAACCAAGGGTAATGGGTACTAAACCCGCAGCAACCGCAGCAGCAGAGGCACCAGAGGAACCCCCGGAGATACGGCTGAGATCATGAGGATTAGGTGTTGCACCGTAGTGACTATTTTCTGTAACAAAACCGTAGGCATATTCATCCATATTGAGGGCACCAACCAGAATTGCACCTGCTTTTTTTAGTTTGGTAACGGCGGTTGCGTCTTGGGTAGCAGGTGGGTTTTCGGCATTAATTTTGGCTCCAGCAAGGGTGGTTAAACCTGCAATGTCATAGAGGTTTTTGACGGCGAAGGGTATTCCTGCTAAGAGACCGGGGTTTTTGCCTTGAGAAATGTCTCTATCTATTTGTTTGGCAGCATTAAGTGCGCTTTCTGTTGTGATAGCGGTGAAGCAATTTAAAGTTCGGTTATTCTCATAAATTTGTTCAAGACATTTGTTTATTAAAATTTCAGCAGTAGTTTCCCCTGCTTTGATGGCTGTGGCCATTGATACGGCTTCTGTTTGGTTGAGCTTGATAGTCATGTTTTTGAGAATTAATAATTAACAATTATACCAAGGGTGATAAATTTTCGTTTGTAGACGTGAGAGATGGTTACATTACAACCTATAATATAGATCTGAAATCAGATGGTATAATAGTAAGTTTAAGACAAAGAGTATCAGAAGATATTACTACAAGAAACCCAACAGTTATTCTTGGAAATGTCAATGTTATTATTGATGACGATGTTGGAGATAGCCTGAGCGCAGGAGAGCAAACAGTTATTGGTGGAGATGTTGATGTTACTATAACTAACTTTATTCATAATGATAGAGTGAATCAAAATCTAGATACTACCTTAGTAATTCCTAATCAGAATGTACTTAATAATCAGCTACTTAATCAAGAAATTTCCTTAAATAATAACAATAACAATATTGAGGATAATTCCACTATAAGTCTCTCAGGTAAGACAAATATTTTATCAAACCTTATCCGGTCTAAAAGATCTAAATTAATTTCAAGTTATACACCTAGTAAAACTTACAAAACTTAATCGGTAAAATTAGGCTATAATACTTTTTAAAAAAAGATTTTACCTCAAAACTTTTATTAGATGAGATAAACAACCCCTAACACCATGCCTCACTGCTTTGAAAGAGGTACCAAAAGTTTGACAATTTTTGGAAAAATCAACCTCAAAAAATATGATTTTGCCATTATCTAGGTGGATTAATAAAGCATATTTGAAGGAAAAACATATTGTAAATTCTCAATAACTCTATTGGAATAGTTTATAATCGGCTACATAATTTTATCTCAGATTCTCCTTGAGAACTAAATAAAATCAATCAACCTAGCTTAGAAATAATTAATAAACCTTTTCAAGCTAAATTTAAGAAAGAATTTAGTTTAATTTAGACGATTCTGGACACTGCAAAAGTGGTTATTTTACATCGGTCGTAGGGCAACAATACATTGGATAAATCGGTAAAGTAGATAATGGAATAGCAACCTTAATAACCCATGATTGCTGATTGCAAAAAAAATTTTCCTAATAACATTAAATAAGCTCAAAATTCAAGCTCTTTACCAGAGATAAAACATGACAAATTATTTCAGAAAAAGTAGGATTAAGGAATAGTATAAATAGACTCTACTCTGACCAGAAGTCATCCTTTAGGAATAGTCTTAATTGATTTGGGATTAAGCAATAATACAAGATTGTTGAAAAAACTCGAAAACCAGGAATTAAAATATGCGCGGAGGCACCGCCAAAAATAGAAAAATAGTAGTTAAACAAAAATTATTTCAGGAAATAGAAACTAGAAAAGATGAATTAGGTAAAACCATACCAAAAAATGATTTTGAGCCAGTTATCTTAAGTGTAGAAAAACCAAAAATAGTTTGGGTGAGAACATTTAAAGGTTCAATTTCACCCCTTCAAAGAGAAAAAACTTTCCCTATCGCTATGAATGCTAGTTCTATAGAAAAGGCAACAGAGATTGATTATTTAATTACCAATATTGAGAGGTAAAAAGTGACATTTAAATGGATAGTAAATACCTACTCAAACAGAAACTGAATAGAGGTTTTTTACCGAGAAGTGCTCATGATAGTTGGGATTAAAAGAATATCAAGTCAGATATAAATGGAGACAAGATAGCCATTTTATCTTAGTATTCAAGTGCTTATAATTTTATAAATTGGGATCAGCTAACTGAAGGATGACAAAGGCAATAGGGGCATAAATTTTTGAAGATATTTACTGATGCTTATAAAGCTTTTTGTACAGCTATGTCTTTCCATTTTTTTGATTAGTTGACTAATAATTTTATTGATTTTTTCCTCTCACAGAAAAAATTTGGGTTTAAAAGTTGTGTAATTCCCACTCGCAAAAATAACCAAACCAACTAAGTAGGTAGGCGTGAAAAAAACTTGGCTATATTAAAATTTTTGTACTAACTCTAAGCTCCTTCAGACAGTTGATTTGAGATTAATTTATATTTTGTTATATAGGGACAAATTTTAAGAGTGACCTACTTAATATAAATACAGTTCAAGAACAAACAGAATTATCTATTAATAGTACAACTGATACTCAAGAAATCTTAAATATAATTAGTACTGTCAATATCAATTATCTGAGAATTGCTTCATATTCATATCAAATAACAACAGTGTTAGAATAAAACCATAATCCCAGAATATTCTAATTACTTTAGAAAAGATTTCAAAGAATAATTTTTCAAGGAAAAATCTCCCCAGTAAATCTTAACTGATATGGCTTATCAAATTTGAATAATAATTAAAGCAAATCTCTCAAGTTATTACTATGATATGATGAATTACTAAACATATCTTGTCAAATGCACTCTATAACGTTCTTTTTTTGTAATTGCAATATCCCCTACTTCTAACCTTCCTTTTCCTCGAATAGCAATTAAATCTCCAGTTTTTACTGTATAACTTGCCTGACTAATTTCTTTCCAATTAACCCTTACATCTCCTCCGTCAATTAAGTCAACCATTTTACTGCGAGACATTCCAAAACCTGCCGAAGCGACGGCATCTAATCTCATGGAAGCTTCCACAGTTGTTAACTCTTTCTTTTTCGGTTGTCTTATTTTTAATTCACTGAATTCTATAGGTTTAATTTTAACAGGAACAGACCGAACTTGTTGAAAATTCATTTCTAAATATTCCACCAATTTAGGAACAACAATTGCCTGAGCACCTCGTTCTCCCAAAACAATAATATCTCCTGTTTTTTCTCTCTCTATTCCTGTACCTAACATAGAACCAAGAAAGTCTCGGTGAGTAGCAGTATCAAACAGAAAATTTCCTTCAATATTAATAGCTTTTAGTTCTACACTCGAAGTATCAATAGGTAAATCTGAACGAGCGATCGCCAATCTTTTTCGTTCAGCTTGAGGATAACCACCCCATGAAACGATGTCTACCTCAGTTAATTTTTGAAAAATTGTTTCCGACTCAAATATTTCTGGTGGGGATAAAAAATCACTCTGAGTAATTTCCCAAGTCTTAATAGCTTGTTCAGCTAAGTCTATTATTCTAGTGATAGTTTCCCGATTTTGGATTCCTTTAAGTAGTTCTTCTTTTGGTAACATAATTATTATTTCTAAGTAAGTAAGAAAGAAGAAGAAATAAATTAAAATTCAGGAGGGAAAGATAATATTTATCTCAGCCTCAAAAACAGCATATTTCTAGCATAATAAATACAAATATTAAAAAATATCTCGCCGGGCCAGACGGGGTTTAAGTAAAACCTGGCCTACTATAGCTGTGCTTTACCATTGATGAAATCTATTATATTCAGGTTAAAACTTACGTTTATTGGGTCTGTTGCCTAAACCCATATAATTCTATACTGTAAGATTCTTCCGACTTTCAACTTATGACTTCTGACTTCTAACTTTCCGGCGTAGAATATCCTTGAATATTTTCTGGTTTAAACTTATATAGAGTGCGAGTTGCTATACGGGTCAAAGACTCCGAACCTTTAACAACAATCAAATATTTACCTGCTTTCAAACGATTACGATAAGGTAAAGCATCACCACTGCCAAGCATTGCACCGACTCCACCACCAACAAAAGTTCCACCCATTGCACCAGAAATACTACCCAAGATACCACCAATAAAATGATTGCCAAATTCTCCTGCCCATGCAAAAGTATTCAGACCTGTAATCAGACTAAAAGTAAAACCAGCAGCAAACCCAAAAGGTATAAGCCAAGTCACCATACGGAGTGATTGTTTACGGGCTTGCTCATTAGGATCGATTAGGCCATATTCATCAGCAGTTTTATATCCCTGACCAAGTATTGCCACTTGCTTAATAGGCAAACCCTCTTTTTCCAAAGCAGAATAGGCAGCTTCAGCTTGAATGCGGTCTGATAATACAGCGACGAGATAATTCATATAAATTAATAAAGGCAATATAACATACTCCTAAAATCACCAGGCGATATAGTGTGTGCTTATCGCTTCCCAGTCCCGCTGTTGCATCGGACAAGGGGGCTGTTTAAGAATGGGATAACCCACCGCCATATATTTGTTAATTCATGGGGGGTATAGATCCCAACACATCAACATAGGACAGTGTAGATAGGAATTGATTTTCTATAATAACTTGTCGGAAACATTAGGCCACAATTTTAGTAATCTTGAATTATGCAATTTAGATTTACATTTATTGTTTTTTTGTCCATTGTTTTCAGATTTGACAATAGTAACATGAATTTTTACTATTAAGACAAAAACTAGTATTTGTATAGTGTTTGTAAATTCATGGGACATCAACTCCCATGAATTTAGAGTCGATTAATTTCAGACAAAACTGAAAATTATGGTGTGAAGCTTCTCAAGAGTTTAGCTAAAATTTTTCTGACAATCAATTAAGTTAGAGGCCCATACTGTTACTTTGAAGAGTATAGTTGTTATTTAAGGCACAAAAAAATTAAACTGAAGCAGAAGTTTCAGTAAGAAAAATAATCAAATAACCCAATTATTTAACTAACTTCCTATGCCAAAAGTTCTTGTATCTGATTCAATCGATCAAAATGGAATAAATATTCTCTCCCAAGTAGCTCAGGTAGATATAAAAATAGGTCTACCAGTAGAAGAACTAGTAAAAATTATACCAGAATATGATGGTTTAATGATTCGCTCTGGTACCAAAGTTACCAAAGAAATAATAGAAGCTGCCGATAAACTAAAAATTATTGGTCGTGCTGGAGTGGGTGTAGATAATGTAGACGTACAAGCAGCAACCCGTAAAGGTATTGTGGTAGTCAACTCACCAGAAGGAAATACAATTGCTGCAGCAGAACACGCTTTGGCAATGATGTTATCTATGTCGCGCCACGTTCCAGAAGCTAACCAATCAATTATCAATGCTCAATGGGACCGCAAAAAGTTTGTCGGGGTCGAGGTCTACAAAAAAACTCTCGGTGTTGTTGGTTTAGGTAAAATTGGCTCCCATGTAGCTAAGGTAGCAAAAGCTATGGGAATGAAAATTTTGGCTTATGATCCATTTATTTCTGAAGAAAGAGCAGAACAATTGGGTTGTAGTTTGGTAGATCTGGATCTTTTAGTCCAAGAGTCTGATTATATTACTCTCCATATACCCAAAACTGACGAAACTTATCACTCAATTAATGCTGAAACTTTTGCCAAAATGAAACCCACAGCTCGGATTATTAATTGTTCTAGAGGTGGCATTATTGATGAAGTTGCTTTATCCAAAGCTCTAAAAGAAGGAAAAATTGCTGGAGCTGCTTTAGATGTATATGAAAATGAGCCTCTAGAAGTTGAGTCCCCACTACGAGATTTGGGACAAAAAATTGTGATGACTCCTCATTTGGGTGCTTCTACTGCTGAAGCTCAAGTGAATGTAGCAATAGATGTTGCTGAACAAATTCGAGATGTATTGTTAGGGCTGCCTGCCAGATCGGCAGTGAATATCCCTGGTATGTATCCTGATACTTTAAAAAAACTGAAGCCCTATTTACGATTGGCCGAAACTCTTGGTAATTTGGTAAGTCAGTTAGCCGGTGGGCGTATTGATTTTCTCAATGTTCGTCTTGAAGGAGATTTGGCCGGTGGAGATAGTAAACCTGTAGTAGTAGGAGCTTTAAAGGGATTACTTTCTCAAGCTTTGCGAGAGCGCGTCAATTATGTAAATGCTTTTATTGAAGCTAAAGAACGAGGTATTCGAGTAGTGGAAACTAGAGATGATTCAGTACGAGATTATACTGGTTCATTACATCTAGAAGCAAAAGGGTCTCTGGGTGAACATAATGTTCGAGGTTCTTTGCTGGGAAAAGATGAGATTCGGATTACTAATATTGATGGGTTTCCAATTAATGTCCCTCCTAGCCCATATATGTTATTGACTCTCCACCGAGATATGCCGGGAATTATTGGTAAAATTGGTTCACTTCTGGGGAGTTTTAATGTCAATATTGCTAGTATGCAGGTGGGACGTAAAATTGTTAGAGGTGATGCTGTAATGGTATTAAGTGTTGATGACCCATTACCAGAAGAAATATTAACTGAAATTCTTAAAGAACCAGGAATTAGGAATGCTTATACAGTTGCTCTTTGAAGTACTGTTATACCTAAAAGCCCCGATATTTTGTTAATATTAAATTCGGTAGTGTCAACTATAAATAAAGTATAAAAAGTCGATCAAACCGGGTTGAGCTAGAGCATTTCCCTAGATTCGTGAAAAACAATAATAATAGCAATAAACCCGGTTTCTTGTTTTGGTGTATAAGTTATGATATAATTAAATGTCGTAAGGCATTTATTTCAGATATGGTTCTGTTTTCAGGCTAGGGATTGCTGGGCATAAAAGTGATTCATTGCTTTTATGAAATTTGCTTCTCTCTTGAGCAGCTTTACTGTTTATTTCGCTCAGGGAAATGCTTTTCGCGCTGTGCTGCGAAACCTTAAGACTGAGTCTGTATACTTATGTCTTGGGATACAATTCCCTCATCTCAAAAAACTTGATTTCTCTTCTACAAGCTTGATTACAGTGGTTTGAATTTCCCTAGATTATATTAAAAACATTTTATTGAATGTGCCTATAGGGTTTTGATTGTGATGTGAGGTCATTAATCTGAAAAGGGCTTGAGAGTTTTTTCACCCACAAGTATTTATCTGGAGCGCTAAATCCTTTAACTCTAGTTTTCAAGCTATCTCATTGGTTGGAGAGCTTATATAAAATCTGGTTGAATACTTATTATATGGTTGGGGTGGGGAACTTGGAAGATGAAATATTTAAGTAATTTTAGATGAATATACTACTTCAATTCAAAAATTTCCAATATAACTTAGAAAAGCTGCAACTTTTATGGCTTATAACTGGTGGGTAATTAGAGTATTGTGTAACAAAAGTCTAGAGGAAGTAATATTCTGGCGTCTGGATAGTTTTGGTTGTCGTGGCACCGCAAGTCAGATTCAAGGTAAGAATTGTTTGGTATTAGCTTATTTACCAGAAGAGCAAACTCAACTGTTAGACTTATCAGCTCTGAGTTTAAATTTCCGTCAAGATGCTCTATGTATGAATTTTCCAGTTCCAATAATGGATTGGTATTTAATTGAGGAAGAAGATTGGGCAAGTAGTTGGAAACAATATTGGCAACCTCAAGAAATTGGCGATCACTTTCTGATTCATCCTGCTTGGTTAGATTTACCAGAGCAGTCAGATAAAATTATCCTCCGTTTAGATCCAGGAGCAGCTTTTGGTACTGGTACTCATCCTACTACGCAATTGTGTTTAGAGTCATTAGAAATGCGTTTGGGTTTGGAACCTCATCCTGAAGCTATAATCGCTGATATTGGTTGTGGTAGTGGTATTTTGTCTATTGGAGCAGCATTATTAGGAGTACATCAGATTTATGCTGTGGATATCGATCCTTTGGCAATTAGATCAACTATTAATAATGGAAAATTGAATCAAATAAAGGCGGAAAAATTAATTGTTGAACAAGGAGATATTAAAAAATTAATTAAATTATGTCCTAAACCTGTCGATGGTATAGTCTGCAATATTTTAGCTGAGGTTATTATTGATATAATTCCACATCTCACAGCGATCGCTAAACCGAAAACTTGGGGTATTATAAGTGGTATTCTATTAGAACAAGCTAAATTAATTGGTGATACTTTAGAACAAAATGGTTGGGTTGTAGCTACTCTTTGGAAAAAAGAAGAGTGGTGTTGTTTTAATATTCGATATTCTTAAATTCAAGAATGAAAAAGCTAAAAGGTTAATTGTTTATATGGGAATGTTTTAAACCAAGGCTAAAAAAAGAATGCTATGTTTAGGTGACATCTTAATTATTAAGTAATTAATCCCATTTCTCAAACCTTTATCCTACCCATCGAAATTAGTCAACTAGAACTGGAGAAATCACAGATGTTAGTCAACAATAAGATTACATTAATTTAGGAATATTTAAAAATACAAAATATAAGTCTAGTAAGGTTTTTGATAATTGGTATAAAACAGGCTTTTTAAGCTGATTTGATATGTTAGCTATCAGGACATTTTAATTATCATTACAGAACTTATTGCTGCGGTTGAGGTCTACATTTACAATGTAATATCCCCCAGCAGCAGAGTTTTATTGTTCACTCCTTGTTAATTATTTGTCAGAGATCATGCTGTATCTTTACTCCTGTTTGCGGGCATTCCTAGCAACGTCCCTACCTACTCTCAAGAAAATGTAGTAAATATTTATTTATCAAGGTTAGTATTAGACATTTGATAATCACTAATATTATTGTATTACGTAGTTATCTAGTTGATTAAAAATCTAGAACGAAGATAAAAATAACTATAACTACCCCAATAAAATATATTTACTAAAATTATTAATGCCTTTCCTATAACAGAATTAATTCCTGGAAATACTCGTAAAGTTGCTAATAAAACTAGCAAAATTTCTATCAAAGCAACAATTGAACCATAATGTTTGGGATCCCAATAAGAAATCGGACTAATAAATCTATAGTTACTGAAAGGGAAAAAGTGTTTGTGAGCATCATCATTATGTACTGGCAAATCTAATAGAGAATGCAAGAGTAAACTAATACAGATAACTTGTAGAATTTGCCAACCAAAATAGTAAGAAATTAGCCAGCAAATTATAGCTAAAGGAATAGAATGAAAGATGGCAACAATATTTTGTATAAATGGTTGATAATATGCTTCTGACCAAATTTTTACCTCTGGCAAACGAGCAATAAATTTTGCCCATAAGTAGAAAATAAAGATGGGGATATCGGGTAAAATTCCACCAATTACAATAGCAAGATTAGCCTGTGGTGTTTGAGGTTTAATAAGAAGTGCTAGATTAATAATTCCATGAGTTGGTGTATTCATTAAAAGAAAATTTTACAGGTTATAGTTAAAGTAATTTCAGTTATCACCTGATCAGTATGGACTGCTGAAGCACCCATATTAAAATACAGATGGCAAATATTTTTTTCTCTCCTGAAAAGAGAAATTTTGAGTAATGCTAGATTTAATCTTCTTTAGAGAGTTCCCTAATTTTTACCGGCATTTGATATTAGACATTAATATATGAAAGGAATCTTTTTGGTCCATAAATGTTGATTATGACCCAATGTACAAAATTCATGAACCATTACTAGTAAGAAGGGTGGGTTGAAAAGGAGAGTGTTGGGATGAAAGCCGGACACTATATATGTGGTTCGTCCTTATTTTCTCTTATAGCTGTTTACAATTTATTAATACAGTTATTATAATAACTTATCTGTGATGTATAGATATTAAGGTTGATACGGGGGGAGGGCATCAGCTCACCTCAAAATTGTAATTGCTAAGGGCGAACATTACTGAATAGTTCTGCATTACCTTTATCAGCGCAATTTTGGGAGTATGTTACTTTAACATACAACATATATATTCAAAAAAAACAATTTTTTAATTTTACCACTAAAAAGAGCCCTTTTATTTTTTTTGGCGATCGCCTTCAATGAAAACGCTCTGGTTATGGACGAGGCCTTAAACCTAATTTTTCGGTAATTAAGGTTATTCCCTTTGTGTTAATTACTTAAATTTCTGAAGTATTACTTAAGTATAGGATTAATGCATGAGAATTGGTATTATGAAATTTGTCTGTAAGTCCTGATTTGTTATGATTAGGACTTGTAAAAGATATCTGAAGTTAGAGCCAAAAGAAATATTACAAAAAGCTATCTATAGAGGTTGATAATACAGCAAATTTGGGAAAAGATTTTAATCCTCTACTAACCGCACCAACTTTTGATCATCTTTTTTATGAGAAAAAGGGTTTTTTACTAATATATTTTTCACCCTACCGAGTAAAGTTATGCACAATGTAGCTGTAATATTTTTCAAATCTAATATTGTTAATGGCTTGGCTCTAAGACTTTTAAAATATGGCAGCACTCTTTGATAAAATATGCTGATGTTTCACAGTTTCACTCATAGAATATATGAGGCAAATTTTCCTAGACAAAATTTTCATTAGCTGTAGCTGTCTTACTTCCAAATTCGCACTTGTCTAATATTTTTTTGATTATTTAATAATATCAAAAAACGTTATAGTTTTGTACTAATGATCAAAAACTTTGCTATACTTTTATTTTCTATTCCTAAATACTATTGATTGATGTAATTTAAATCATTGTTAGATAACTTCTGTGATTTTTCCTGTATTAGTAGATATCCTTTCAAGGGTAGCATCAAGGTTAGAAAAATGTTATTTTCAAAGTTTGAAAAAAACAACCCCATATAAACAAAGGTAAACCTATATCACATATGGTTAAAAATAGCTGCTTCAATTTATATAAAACAGCTATATCTATATATTTTTCCTTTTTTTTCAACATTTACTTTTTCTGAATTTTTCTCTGTTGCTTCTGAATTAGGAGTGTTGGATACAATCTCCCTAGCATTTATAATAAAGATTCATCAAAATTGAGATTATAGTGTAATCTAAATACTAGAAAAAAATTTTTTCGCCAGGTATCTATTCCTTATTCCCTGTGCAAAGCACTATAATTGATTAATCAAAAAAGGATAATTAACAGTGCCCGATACTTCTCTATGGATTACAGGAAAAACTCTTAGTGGTAAAACAAGTCGGTTAATAAAAGAATTCTGTATCAGAGGCCAAGAGATTCAATCTCCCCTAAATAAAGTTGTTCCCGTACTGAAGGTAGAAAAACTCAAAAGCGATCGTGATAATCAAATAGGGAACTTCCAATATACTGAACCCAAAATTTTGGTTTTAGCTGCTAATACAAAGAGCCGGATTAATTTGATAGATAGAATTTCGGAAGCTACATCAGAACAATACCCTTATTACTCAACTACTCCATTGGGTTTTTTTGAGGATGAGGTAATCTTATTCTGGCCATTGCTCATTCAAACCTTGGATTTGAGGGGGCAATTTCCCTTGCGACTGCGCCCCGAAAAAGAACAGGAACTTGCTAGTAGATTTTGGCGTCCTCAGATAGATAAACTCAAACAGCCAGGGATTAGTTTAGAGCGGATGATACGTCGAACTCTAGACTTATTTCAGTTGGCTGCTTTCAGTTGTACGCCTACAAAAGAAATCGAAATGATTTTACAACAGGGATTTGAGGATGTAGGGACTGGTTCCCTAAGTACTCTAGATAACTTCTATGCCAATATAGTAGAATTAATGCAAGAGTGGCGAGATTGGTGTTGGCAAGGAGGTTTCCTAACGTACGGAATAATCACGGAGTTGTACTGGCGGTATCTATTACCCAACTCTACCTATCAGCAACATTTAATTCACCGCTATCCGTTTGTGTTGGCAGATGATGTGGATGAATATCCAGCCATAACTTATCAGTTGTTTGACTTTCTGTTAGATAATGGAGCTATAAGTGTTTTTACTTATAATCCTGATGGTAGTATTAGGTTGGGTTTGGGGGCTGACCCGGAATATCTCGCAAAACTACAAAAGCGCTGTCAAACAGAAACATTAGAAAATCCTCAGAATTTAGCACAAGAAATAGGGGAACCTATTATCGAATTAGTCGTCAATAATTACCTGAATATTGATCAACTCCCAACTTATTTTAAATCTATTATAACTAGATCCAGGGTAGCTTTATTACGAAAAATAGCAGAGGTGATAGTTAAAGATATAAGTTTAGGTATAAAGCCTGAAGAAGTAGCAATAATAGCTCCTGGTTTGGATGCGATCGCTCGTTATAGTTTGATTTCAAGTCTCAAGAATGATGGAATTGCTGTGGAATCTCTTAAAGAACAACGTCCTCTAATTAGCTATCCGATGATTAGAGCATTGTTGATTATTTTAACTTTAGTTTATCCTGGTTTGGGTCGTCTAGTAGATCGTGATGCTGTGGCAGAAATGCTGGTGGTATTAAGTCAAAGGTCAATTACTAAAGGGGAAAAACAAATAGATGGTCAGGAAAATTTACAAAAGACTAATGATATTGATCCAGTAAGGGCAGGTTTATTAGCGGATAATTGCTTTTATCCAGATATTACACATCCACAGTTATTACCCATAGGAACTTTTTCTAGATGGGATCGGGTGGGACATCAAGCAACTTATGTTTATAATCAGATTTTAGAGTGGATAGAAAAACAGCGTTCCCAACAGCAAGAAGGTCAACTACCTAACCCAATATTTTTACTAGATAGAGCAATTCAAAAATTTTTTATTTCTAGTTATCTTTCTTTTGCTCAGTTATCAGGGCTACGAGAGTTAATGGAAACAGCAACCCACTATTGGGAAGTAGAGCGTAGATTACAACAAAACTCCCAACTGCAAGCAACAGAAGATATGACTGATGATTCAATGGAGGAAGGTTTATCCTCTAGTACAGTGGAGAAGTTTATCCAGTTTTTACGCAGAGGTGTTGTTAGTGCGAACCCATATCCAGTCCCTTTAATGGGTCGTTCACCTTCAGCGGTAACTTTGGCGACGATTTTTCAATACCGAGCTAGTCGCAAATGTCATAGATGGCAGTTTTGGTTGGATATTGGTTCTCCTCTGTGGTTAAGTGGAGGTACTGCCACTCTCTACGGAGCAACATTATTTTTGCAAGGCCAGTTAGGAAAATGTTGGACTATTGAAGATTCTCAAAAATCTGATCGGGAAAGATTGCGACGAATTTTGCTAGATTTGTTAAGTCGTGTCAGTTATTCCAACTCTAGTTCAGTTAATGGGTCAAATGAACATCGGATTTACCTTTGTCACAGCGATTTGGCTGTCAATGGGCAGGAGCAAACAGGGCCACTTTTACCTTTGGTCTACAGTTCTATGTCCCATACTGATTAGTTGCACAATTCAGAATAAATACTTATTGTAGTCTTTGGCCAAATTTAAGACTAATCAAAAATTAATGTCTATTATAAAATAGAGTATTTGTCAATAAATATCGTCAATAAATTTAAATAAAATTTTTAAAGGAAGAAAAAGAATGGCAACAGCAGGAACAATAACAAATATTGAAATAGTTACTGAAAAAATAAATGGTGTTTCTATAAAAGGTTACAACAAGGATAATGGTAAATTTCAACCATTACAACCAACACCAGCACCAACACTAGCACCAACACCAGAACCAACACCAGAACCAACACCAGAACCAACACCAGAACCAACACCAGAACCAACACCAGAACCAACACCAGCACCAACACCAGCACCAACATCAGAACCAACACCAGAACCAACACCAGCACCAACACCAGCACCAACACCAGCACCAACACCAGCACCAGCACCAACACCAGCACCAACACCGGAAGCAATATCAACAGAAGTCATCCAAGTTAGAAACGATAGTGGCAGACTCGTTGGCGTTATTATTAACGGTGAGTTTCAGGAATTACCAGCACCAACACCAGCACCAACACTAGCACCAATACCGGAACCACCAAAAACAGAAGTTATCCAAGTTAGAGATGACAGTGGCAGACTTGTTGGCGTTATTATTAACGGTAATTTTGAGCCATTGCCAACACCATCGCCATCAGAACCAACACCAACTACTTCACCAGTACCACCGCCACCACCAATAGCTGTAGATGATGAAGCGACAACTAATCAAAACCAAGCTGTTAGTTTTAATGTTCTCAATAACGATATCGATCCGAGAGGAAATCCTCTATCCATTATTAACTTTAGCTTGCCTACAAATGGGTCATTAGTGGAAAATAATACAGGTACTTTCACTTATACTCCCAGACAACTCTTTATCGGAACTGATAGCTTTAGTTATGAGACAAGTAATGGAACAACTAGTTCCCTAGCGACGGTTAACATTAAGGTATTTAATGAAGGAGCACCCATCAGAGTCGAAGGGGCATTTCGAGGAACTCCTGATAATGAATTCTTAATTGGTAGTAGCCAAGGAGATGTAATATTTGGAGCTGGGGGTGACGATAGTATTTTTGGTGAAGCTAGCAACGATGAAATTAGAGGTGATGCCGATAACGATTTTATTAACGGAGGTCGGGGGAATGATACAGTAATAGGAAACCCAGGAAATGATAATGTTCGTGGAGGAAAAGATGATGATCTTGTGTTAGGAGAAGATGGTAATGATTTATTGTTTGGCGATCGCGAGAATGATATTGTAAATGGAGGGGATGGTAGAGATACTATATTTGGGGGTAAAGATGACGATAATGTTTCTGGTGATGCAGGAGATGATTTCGTATATGGAGACAAAGGGGATGATGCGGTTACTGGTGGAAATGGTAACGATAGTGTTTTTGGTGGGGAGGGTAATGATAATGTTAATGGTGACGCGGGGGAAGATGTTCTTAGTGGTGGTCTAGGGGTTGATCGCTTGTTTGGAGGTGATGGGAATGATACTCTCTTTGGGGAAGAAGACAATGACCAAGCATTTGGTGGTTCAGGCAACGATTCAATATTTGGAGGTTCAGGAGCAGACCTGCTGAGTGGCAACGAAGATAACGATACTATAAATGGTGGAGATGGTAACGACCAAGTTCAAGGAGATTCTGGCAACGACTCTTTAGGGGGAGGTTTAGGCACAGATACTCTGATAGGTGGTGAGGGTAATGATACATTTTTTATTAGTCCTGAAAATGGTGCTTTGGAAGTTTTTGACGCAGATGTTATTGCCGACTTTAACAATAATATAGACCTAATTAGTCTAGGAGGTGGTCTTGGTTTTAACGATTTAGTTATTT
Organism: Trichodesmium erythraeum IMS101; assembly: GCF_000014265.1. Classification (NCBI taxonomy): domain Bacteria; kingdom Bacillati; phylum Cyanobacteriota; class Cyanophyceae; order Oscillatoriales; family Microcoleaceae; genus Trichodesmium; species Trichodesmium erythraeum. The sequence continues at coordinate 6,466,695 of NC_008312.1, read as the reverse complement.
ATGAAAGTCCTACGTTAGAAGGCCGTAATACAATAATTCAGAATCGTTCTGATGGTCCTTTCTTAGCTATTTTAGTAGGAGTTGATAGTAATAGTATTAATTCTGGTAATTTTATTGGTGCTAGTGGGTTTCCTATTCCTACTCCAACACCGACAGAGGCACCAACACCGACAGAAGCACCAACACCGACAGAAGCACCAACACCGACAGAGGCACCAACACCCACAGAGGCACCAACACCCACAGAAACACCAACACCGACAGAAGCACCAACACCGACAGCTCCACCTATTCCCAACCTTTCACCTAATGCGCAAGATGATGAGCTAGAAGCTAGTCAAGATATATCTGTAGAGATCAATGTCTTAACAAACGACTCTGACCCTGAAGAAAAACCACTGACAGTAACTGATTTTGGTACGGTTTCCAATGGAGAGTTAGTGAAGAAAAGCAATGGAATATTTGAGTACACTCCAGATACTGACTTTGTTGGTTCTGATAGTTTCAGCTATACTATTAGTGATGGCGATGGGGGAAGTGATAGTGCTAATGTAACAATTACAGTGAACCAAAAACCAGAGCTAGTTAAAAATACTGGTATAGTGATAGAAAAAGATTCAGGTATAAATTTCATTACTTCCAATAATTTGCAAGTTTCTTATGCTGATGATATTCCTGATGATTTAACCTTAACTTATACAATAGAAGATGCTCCAGATTTAGGTATTCTCAGAAAAGGATCATCCCGGTTACGAAAAGAAGATACTTTCACTCAACAAGATATTGATAGTAACTTACTACAATTTACTCCCGATGATACAGCAGGCAATGACTTTTTCAGCTATACCGTTTCTGATACTTATGGTGGTAAAGTTCCTTTAACTTCGTTCAGTATCGGTATAGCTGATGATACTAGAACATTAACTAATAAAGCTAATAACTTCACTGGTACTGCCCTAAGTAATAACATTTTCGGATTAGCAGGAGATGATATTATTGATGGTGGGGATAACAGTGACTATATTAGTGGTGATGAAGGAAATGATTCTATTTTTGGTAACTCTGGTGATGACTGTCTATCTGGTGGAACTCAACAAGATACTATGATAGGGGGAGATGGTAACGACAGTGTCTTTGGTGGTAGCGGTAATGATAGTATTTTGGGAAGTCAAGGAAATGACAGTATCTTTGGGGAGGCAGATAACGATAGTTTAGTAGGAGGAGATGGTGACGATAGTATTATTGGAGGAGCAGGTGACGATTCTATTCTGGGAGTAGATGGACAAGATAGTATAGCTGGGAATACAGGTAATGATACTATTCGCAGTGGAGTTGATAACGACTCTGTAACTGGAGGAGAAGGTAGTGATTTAATAGATGGTGGTCCTAATAACGATACTATTATTAGTGGCGGTGGAGCAGATACCGTTTTAGGGGGTTCAGAAAACGACTCAATATTTGGAGAAGATGGTGATGACTCAATGGTAGGTGATGATGGTAATGACACTATAGATGGTGGTTCTGGTCAAGACATTATTTTGGGTGACATAGGAGATGATTCTATCCAAGGTGGTGATGACAATGATCGGATTAATGGTGGTCTTGGCAATGATACTATAACTGGAAATTCTGGTTCTGACAGGTTAATAGGTGGTGGTGGGAATGATTTATTTTTTTATGAGGTGGCTGATCAAGGTATTGATATCATCCTTGATTTTGACAGTAAAGGTGATGATAAATTCCTGTTTACATCTGTTAACTTTGGTGGTTTGAACAATGATGATTTTTCTAATAATGATTTTTCTAGTGTAATTCTCCAGGACGAAAATATTGGTTCTGAAGGTCTGAGTATTGCTGATGCTAAATTGGTTATTTTTGAAGGAAAGTTTGATGATGCACAAGCAGTTAATGCTGCCTTAAATGTACAAAATGGATCTGCCGATCGCCCTGCTTTCTTTCTTTACCTTAATAGTCAAAGTAACAAATATATTCTTGGTTATGACGCCAGTTTGGCTAATGATACCTTGCCTACTTTTGAGTTAGGTATCCTTGAATCTATTGAACCAGAAAAAGATAAAATTTCAACTATTATTGAGGCAGATGATTTTGACTTTATATAAATGGAGAATAAGCAGAGATGTTTCATGCTAAGGACTTAAAACTTAGAGCTTTACCGAAAAAGTAATCACGCTCTTGGCCAACGAGTCATTAAAAACATTCTACTTCCTTCCCTTTCTCAAAAAGGCGAAAAAAGGAGTTGCTAAATTAAAGGATGTTATACTATTTCACGCAAGTGGGATGAGCATCCTATCCGCCAGAAAATATAAGGAACTGGTAATATCATGTCGGGGTAATAAGTGATCAAAAACATTCTGCCATAAGTGCTTTTTGTTCTCTTCTGCCCAACTCATCCAGAGTATAAGTATTCAAGGGTACATGATATAAGATGCTCATTCCACAAAACTATTACAATAATCCCACATTGATGTAAGAGATTTCCCAAAAATAATTATGAGGAAAAATTAAGATGGCACAAACAGTTAAACAACAAGTCGAACTAGCACCAACAATTTTTATTGAAAGTTTGGGAGAGGGAACTCCTCTGAGCGACTCCATAATTGGAAGTTCAAGAAGTGATCTAATTAGAGCATTGTCAGGAGATGATACAGTTTTTGCTCTAGATGAAAATGACTCCCTCCTTGGGGGTGAAGGTCAAGACTACATGAACGGCAATGCCGGAAATGATTTTCTCGACGGAGGTCTGGGAAATGATTGTTTACGGGGGGGGAAAGGTTTAGATATTTTCCTAGGAAATAGTGGTAGTGATATATTATTTGGCGATCGCGAAAATGATACCATATTGGGAAATGAAGGTGACGATAGTATTTTTGGAGGTAAAGATAATGATAGTATTATAGGTGGTGGAGAGGATGACTTATTATTTGGCGATCGAGGCAATGACGTAGTTAATGGGGATATTGGCAATGATACAATAGTTGGCGGTGTAGGTGACGATCGCTTATTAGGAAATGATGGTGGAGATACTTTATTTGGAGAAACAGGTAGAGATATTCTAGAAGGGAACGCAGGAGATGATGTACTTTTTGGTGGCAAAGATGCAGACTCTCTAGAAGGAGGAGTTGGTGCAGACTTTCTCTCAGGAGACATTGGTAAAGATACACTTACAGGTGGTATTGGACAAGATACTTTTAATCTTGAACCCAACTCAGAAAGTCCAGGAGTTAGTGGTGCAGACTTTATAAGTGACTTCAGCAATGAAGATTTAATTAATCTTAGTAACGGTTTGACATTTGAAGATCTAAGTATTTTTCCATCCGAAGAAAACCCCGATAATACAATTATTAGTGTAGGTGGTACTAATGGTGACTTCCTAGCAGTATTAGCAGGAGTTGAAAGTAGCACTATTGACTCTAGTAGTTTTGTAACAGTCTCACTACCCAGAGCAACACCTCCTAGAGTTACACCAACACCCACACCAATTGTAACACCAGCACCCACGCCAATCGTAACACCAGCACCCACACCAAATATTGTAGAACCCATAAACAACCCCGGTAACACAATTGTTAGTGTAGGTGGTACTAACAGTGACTTATTAACAGTAACAGTATCAATACCCCTAGGAATAAGTGCTGGGGTCACACCAGCACCTGCGCCAGCACCAATACCTGCGCCAGCACCAGCACCAACACCAACACCAGCACCAACACCAACACCAACACCAACACCTTCTAATTTGCCACCCAAAGCAGAGGATGATAACTTCATAACTAATAAAGATGAACCATTAACTATTACTGCTGAAAAACTCCTAGAAAACGACTCTGATCCAGAAGGAGATCCTTTCAGTATTTCAGCTATAGATAGACCACAAAACGGATCGTTACTAAAAGAAAATAGTATAACTTATGTATACACTCCTAATCCTGCATTTAAGGGAAATGATAGTTTCAGCTATAGTATTAGTGACGGGAATAATAATTCTGATACTGCCCAAGTTAATATCAAAGTCAACGATCCACCACAGTTAGCAAACAACCGAGGTATTATTCTTCTCAAAAATGGAGCCAGACAAAATATATTAAATACTAATCTTTTAGTTACAGATACCGACAACACAATAGAAGAAATTACCTACAACCTTATTAGAACACCAATACAAGGTAATCTTAGATTGGTTAATAAACGTCTTAATCAGAATGATACTTTCTCTCAGGCTGATATTAATAACAATTTAATTCTGTATACTCCTGGTAATACAGCAGGTAATTTTCCTTTTTTCTTTTCTGTCTCTGATGGTGATGGCGGAAGTATTGCCAGTACATCTTTTAGCATTAGAGTGGTTGATAATATTATTGAAAGAGGAAATGGTAATAATAACATTAATGGTACTCAAGAAAGTGATTACTTAATAGGAAATTCTGGCAACGATACTCTCAGTGGTGGTAATGGAGATGATATTTTAGATGGCGGAGCTGGAGAAGATATCTTATTAGGCGAAGCTGGTAACGACTCTTTATTTGGAGGAGAAGAAACTGACACATTATTTGGAGGAATAGGGGACGATACTCTTGATGGTGGTGCTGATAATGACTCTTTGTTAGGACAAGGTGGCAACGATCTATTATTAGGAGCAGAACAACAAGATACTCTTGAAGGTGGGCTAGGTGATGATACCCTTGACGGCGGTACAGATAATGATTCCCTATCTGGAGGAGATGACAACGACTCCCTATTGGGTAATCTAGGAAATGATACTCTTAGAGGTGATTCCGGTAACGATACTATTAATGGGGGTGCTGATAGTGACAGTATTCTAGGTGGCATAGGTGATGACTCTTTGTTTGGTGGCTCAGGATCTGACACTCTTGACGGTAATGAAGGAAACGATTTCTTAAGTGGAACAGAAGGTAACGATTCTATTAATGGAAGTTTAGGAGATGATATATTAAATGGTGGATTTGGTTCTGACAGACTAACTGGTAATCAAGGAGCTGATTCTTTCTTCTTTGAAGTACCTAACGAAGGAGTTGATGTGATTACTGATTTTAATGGGGATAATGTAGATGCATTTTTGTTTAGATCGAAGAACTTTGGTAATTTAACTAATCCTCCTGGTACTGCTACAGAATTTTTCAGTGTAATAGTTTCTCTGGATAATTTAGGTTCACAAGGTCAAAATATTAGCGAACAAGAATTGATTATTTTTGAGAATAAATTTGAAAATGTACAGCAAGTTAATTCTATTTTGAAAAATCAAAATGGTTCTGGTACAAATCCAGCTTTCTTTATTTATGTCAATAATAGTTTAAATAGCAAAGTTATTCTAGGATATGACCCTAATCTTCAGGACGACAATAGTCCTGCTTTTGATTTAGCAGTTATCAATAATATTCCTGTTTTTTCTGATGCTATTAATACTATTATTGATTCTTCAGACTTTAAGTTTATTTGATAGGAAAATGCAAAGGGTAGAGAGCATAATTTATATTAAGATTCGATAGTCTTGGTGTAATTAGATGTTGTAGTGGTGAATAACTATTCTATAAGGAAGTTGCATATAAACTTTCTACCTACTTCCTTATTGAAGAAAATGTAGTCAACACATTTATGACCCTATATAACTCATAATTTGCCACTTTATCCAAATTCTTTTAAACCTTATGGCTGAACTTTTCAATAAACTTCCTATATAAATAGGATTTAGTATAACTTATCCGGTAGTGCAATAAATACAATGCACCACGGTTATAAATATCAGCTTATAAATTGAGGTTTAAAGCATTTATAGCTGCCTTAATTAAATGAAAAAAGTGAGGTTTAGAAACATCGACTTGTTGCGCATTATTGCGGCTTTTTCCTAACAAACCTATTCTTTTCCCTTTTTGAATAGCTAAGACGTCACCACGGGAATTTTGGATTCTTAATTCCTGTAAATTTCCAACTTTATAAAGACTACAAGTATAAGAGCAATTGCGATAATAAAACTTTTTAATTGGGGGTAAATGTGACGATTTTTGATTAGCATAAACTTTCTGAGGTAAACGCACACCAACTAACTCTAATTCAATAGAAGTTTGACCATTAAAAGTATTTTCACGCAATTTGTAAGCAATATCAACTAAGCTTGGTAAACGAAAATAATCTCCCCAACGCCAAGCGATCGCCTTGATTATTTCTGACTTAATTAAAGTTAATTTAATATGCCCTGCACCAACAATTTTCTGTTCTGCAACTCGGACATTAGAAGTCCAAAAAATCGGAGATCTATTTTCAATTCCGCAGGGATGAAGTAAATCTATTTGATGATAAAGGTCAAAATTGAGCTCCTTAAATTCGGCTTCAGCATCAATAGTAATTAAAGGTTTTAAGTGATGAATTTTTAAACATTGATGAGCAAACTCACTCAAACGGGAGCGAAACTCATCTAAATTTTTTCCAGGCAAAGAAAAACCCCCCGCTGCTTTATGACCACCATATTTTCCTAATAGGTCATCACAAAATTGTAACCCTTCAAAAACATGAAACTCAGGAATACCGCGAGCAGAACCCCGAATTGTATAAGTTGTTTCAGATGAAGCAAACATAACCCCTGGAGAACTTGCCAAATTTGCATCTGGCCCTTGCTCCTCCTCATAACTGCCAATAAAAACAGGCACCCCATAACGTTCCACCAACCGGGAAGCCACAATACCAATAACCCCATGATGCCATCCTGGTTGTACAACGACCAACACCCTTTCCTTCTCAAAATTTATCTGACTCTCCTCACACCAAGTGATCGCCTGTTGTTCAATTTCTGCACATAACTCCTGCCGTGTTTGATTAATTTCTTGACACTGTTTCGCCCTTGTTGCCGCCACTTCTTTATCATCCGTCGTTAAAAGTTCAATAACAATTTGTGGATCAGCAATGCGTCCCACTGCATTAATACGGGGACCAAGACGAAAGCCAATATCATCTGGTTTCAGAGATTTTTGATTCTTAGTTTCTTTCAAATTTCCCTGCGCTTGTGCTTTAACATCAGATACTTGAATTAATGCTCGTACCCCCGCTAACTGGGAATGGGGTAAAAGTTGCAACCCTTGTTTCACCCAGCGACGGTTAACTCCAGTTAAAGGTGCCAAGTCAGCAATAGTACCTAAAGTGAATAATTCTAAAAGTGGGTCAGTTAAACCTGAAAGTTTGTCGAGACGTTTTGCCAGAGATAGTGCCAAAATATAAGCAACTCCCACACCTGCCACACCTTGATAAGGAGAAGTTTCGGAAATGAGTTTGGGGTTAAGAATAGCGTTAGCAGGTGGTAGCTCAGGTGGAATGTCATGGTGGTCAGTAATAATAACATTTAAACCAAGTTCCCGAGCTCTAGCGATAGGTTTATATGCAGAGATACCATTGTCTACAGTCAGGATGAGACTGACTCCTTCTTGATGAAATTCTTCAATAATGCGTTCATTGATACCATAACCTTCCTGCATTCTACTGGGAATAGCGTAGTCAACTTTTGCTCCCAAATGTTTAAAACTCCGCAATAATAAAGCAGTGCTAGTCATGCCATCTGCATCATAGTCACCACAAATAGCAATTTTTTTCTTTTGGGAAATTGTGGTTTGTAATAAGTTAAGAGCGATCTCTAAGTCGGGAAATTCTTGTATTGGAGAAGGTAGTTTTATTGACCCAGGGTCTAAAAATACTTGTGCTTCTTCGATAGTAGAAATATCGCGGTTAATAAGACTCTGAGCTATTAAGGGTGATATTTCTAGAGTTTTAGCTAAATTGTTAGTAATTTCTGGTTTTTCTGGATGTATCAACCACCTTTGGTTAGGTAATTTTTGTTGTTGTATTTGGGAATGAGGTTGGTTTTGCATTATTAATTAATTATTTAAATTATTAATGATTGAGTATAGCGCTACGTGAGCACTAGGGGCAAGTCAAAAGTTAACTCCTCTTATACCATTTCTCAAATACTTTTCAACTTAACATTTTGATCCTAACCCCGAACCTTGAGGAGTAGGGATAGGGACGTTGAATACAAAATCCGTAAAATATTTATAAAAGTCTTGATAAAATCAACATTAATTTAGGGTTCATTATGCAAAAAAGTTATTCCCTTTGTGTTTATCATTTAACAACTAAAGTTTGATCAAAAGTTAGTATTAATGTATAGGAATTGCTACTACCTTCTCAGAAAAAAAAATCAAAAGTAAAAAAAAATTATAACATCAGATATCTTTGAATAACCACGGTGGGAAAATTTTAGGGAATTGGGAATTAAGAATTGGGAATTGGGAGCAATTAATTTCATAAAAGCATTTTTATTCTGACTAATTAATAAGAATTTGTCTTATACTAAGAGTGAAAAAAAAATAATAGACAATCTTTAGTTAATCTTGATTATAGTAGCTGAAAAATATCATCTCTAATTAATTTAATAAAGTTATCTCTATTAATATCCCTTGATTTTAAGATGTACTTACAACTTTACTATTTCAACTTTAGTTTTTCTTGCTTCTATAACTTATAATAAACATTCATCACAGTTGGTAATTATTTATGCCAAATAAATTCATTACATAAACTTGCTTGTGCTGAACAACCTATACTTATAAAAATCACAGGGAATAAATAATACTATTATAGTAGTTATCCGTCTCCTAAATTCCTAGTGCTACATACAGAATTTTAGGGGGATAGTTTTTATCCGGGAGACAAAATATTGAACAAATAAAAAAGAGAGAATTTTTTTGAAGTTTTAATAGGGATATATTGTCGTGTATTAAAATACAGATTTATCTTTACAATTCTAGTTATTATCTACTTTTTTTGAGTAGAATTCAATTCTATCAAAAATATTATAATTTAATTTGCTTAAAGCCATTAATTTTTAGCTGATAAAAAAACGAGGTATAGAAGTAATAAAGGTGAATTTATTGGGAAAGTTTAGTAATAGACTGCAAACAAAAAAACACATATTTTACAAATTTATATACAGGATTTTAATTTGCACATTTTATCTTATCAAGTACCATGAAAAAAATATTTACTTATTTTAATTATCTTTGCTTTTGAGAATGTAAAAAATGCAGCTTATATAAATGTATAATTAATTTTGCGCCACTACTTAATCGTATTTATATACCATTTATCCAACCCTTGAGGCACAACTTTTTTATATTTCTTATTCCCTACTCCCTTAAGAATTAACTTTTACTCATTGATGAGAACTTATACAAAATAGGCAATTCAATTACAAATTCTGTACCTTCGTTTACCAAAGAATTACAGTAAAAATTACCTCCATGTTTTTCCACAATTATTTGATAACTAAGGGATAATCCTAAACCCGTACCTTTTCCTACAGGTTTTGTTGTATAAAAGGGTTCAAATATTCTATTTTTATTTTTTTCTGGTATTCCTAGACCATTATCAATAATATGGATAGATATATAGTCTTTATTGAGAGTTTTCGTCTTAATTATGATCTGGGGTTTAATAGAAAAAAACTTCGATTTAGATTTTTCCCATGACATTTCTAAAGCATCAATACCATTAGCAAAAAGATTCATAAAAACTTGATTAATTTGACTAGCCAAACATTCTACCAATGGCAGCTTACCATATTCTTTAATTATCTGAATTTCTGGATATCCTACCCTAGGTTTAAGGCGATTTTGCAAAATTAGTAGAGTACTATCTATACCTTCGTGAATATTAACTTGTTTTTGGCTAGATTGATCATGGCGAGAAAAGTTACGCAAGGATAAAACTATCTCTTTAATTCTTCTAGAACCTTCCTCCATAGAATCAAGCAAACTAGGAAAATCTTCTCTTATAAAATCTAGGTCTATTGTCGTTTCTATTTCTAAAATTTCAGATGCCCGTTCTGGATAATATTGCTGATAAAGGTTGATTAAATCTAATAAATCTTTTGTATAAGTTCTGGCGGGTTTAACATTGCCATATATAAAGTTAATAGGGTTATTAATTTCATGAGCTACCCCAGCAACTAATTGACCTAAAGCTACCATCTTTTCATCCTGAATTAATTGAGATTGAGTTTGTTTTAACTTAAAAAGTGTTTTTTCTAGGTATGTATTTTTTTCTTTTAATTCTTGGGTTCTTTCATTAACTTTTACCTCAAGAATTTGATTATAATTAGATAGTTCCTGATATGAATTTTCTAGCTGTTTAATCATTTCATTAAAAGTTTTAGCCAACAAACCAATTTCGTTTTTAGTTAATACTGGCACTTTTTGAGTTAGATCACCTTTACTTACTAACCTAGCTGTATGAGCGATAGCTAAAATTGGCCGTACAATTTGACGGCCTAATAACAACATAGCTACTGCCATTACTAAAGCTAATGTCAAACCAACTAGCAAAATTGAACTAGCAAGATGACGAGCAGATGCAAATGCTTCTGTTTGATCTATTTCTGCTAATAATGCTAAGTCTTTATATTCTAGCCACCGATAAACACCAATGACTGGCACACCCTTGTAATTTCGATACAACCCTTCACCATTTTTATGATTAATAGCATCATTAATACCTTTACTACTAATACCATTAGGAAATTCTTTTGAACCAAATTCCGTAGCTGAAACAAATACATTTATCCTCGAAAAACTATTACCAATATTACCTACTAAATATATTTTTGCTGTTTGTCCTAACCCTGCTTGTTCTCTAATAATAGAATCAATTCTTTCTAGGCGAAGATGGCTAGCTAATATTCCTAATTGTTTACCATTTTCATTAAGAATAGGAATAGCAAAGGTAATTATGGGTTTATCTGTTTCAGCACTGCGGTAAAGATTTGATCTTAACTTATATGTGGGAGATCTTGTTACTGGACTATATTGAGTTAGGGCTTGATATTTTCCTACTTTATTGGAATTACTCGAAACTAAAATTCTACTACTTTTGCTTAAAATAAAAATTTCTTGCAAGTTATTAAGATTACTGACAAAAGATTTTAAAGAAGCATATAGTAAAGTTTGAGCTGACTTATATTCTGGAGTAGATTTTTGGCTTGTTAACAATATTTTTGCTTGGTTATTAATTTCTGGCAAGTCGGCGATCGCCAAAATATTTCTACGTTGATCTAATATCCAATTATTAAGTTCATTTTCCTTAAGTTTTACAGCAAAATTAAGGCGATCAAACACTGATTCTTTTAAAGATGCTCGTGCTTGACTAAAAGTTGTATATCCGACAATTGATATTGTCATTAATGACAATATTAAAAAAGAACCTACAATTTGGATCAAGAGGCTTTTTTTCCAAAAGTGCATCATTTAATACTCTAATTTTTAGCTTTACTATATTACCTTTCATTCTGAGTTTTTGACTGAGCAAATATTTCTTTAATTTGATTAATAGCTTGGTCTGTTGCAGCAGTTGGTGATAAGCCTTCAATTAACACTTTTGCCATGGCTTTTCCCCAAATATTTTCTGAATCTATTTGAGAATAAGCTGGGTTGATAGAATTGTGAAGTAAACGAGTCTGAGATTTAGTAAATTGTTGAGAAGCAACAGAAATATGGGGATCTTTTATATTACTCCAAAAAGGGTCTTTCCAGAGCTTAGGCATAATTGGAAAATAACGACCTTTTGCACCTTTAATATAAGGTCCTAAATTATCTGGTTTTACTAAGTATGAAAGAAAATTTTTCGCCAATAATGGATTAGGAGAAGATGTAAAAATTATAGGTTCTTTGACAGATACTAAATATGTTGGAGCACCTCCATTAGGATTATTCGGAAACTCTATAGTTCTCATTTTATTTAAGTAAATTTCTTCATCTTCTTGTTGAGAACCAGGAATTGACATACTTGGATTAATTGTCATTAAAGTATTCTGATTGAGGAAACTAATATTATTATCAGAATTACTCCAGTTAACTGCTTTAGGTGGCACATACCCATTTTTATAAAAGCTAGTATACCAGTCTAAAATATCAATAATTTTTTGTCTTATTTCTGGTTTATCGACTTGTAATTTTCCCTGTTTATCTACTATTTGTAAATTGTTAGCTTCCAAGATTTGTTTAAATATAATGTAAGTATCTGTACTATTAATAGACATAGGCAAACCTAAAGCATAAATATTATCTTGACCTTTTTCACGCAAAACTTTTTGTGCCTTTTGCCAAAACTGCCAAAACTCGTCCCACTCTTCTGGTATTTCTTCACCCAAACCAGCTTCACTAATTAAATCAAGCCAGTAATGAACATGGAGAGTTTGCTGCATTATTGGCACAGTATAATTAGAAGATTTAGACTTAACTTGGTTGTACAAATAAGAAGAGTTCAGTGCAGTTGTATCATAGGATTTTTTTACAGGCTTAATTACATCTGAAACATCTACTAATTTTCCTTCTCTAGCCCACTGGGGAATTAAAGTAAACTCTGCTCTTTCGGAAAAGAGAATATCAGGTGTTTTACCTACTTCCAAAGCATCAATAGCTGCTTGTAATATATCATCCTCACTGAAAAACAAAAGTTTAACTTTGTTATTTGTTTTTTCCTCCCAGTCAACAACTACTTTTTTAAGAGCTTCTTCTTGCTCCGGATAGTATCCTCGATTCCACCAAATTGTTAATACTTGATCTGATTGAGGCTTTTGGATATTATCCTTATTTGGATTAACCCTACAAGTAACTAATATTAAAGCAAGTATAAATAACCCAATTAATTTACATAATTTACTCTTCGTAATCATATTTTTTTCTCAAATATTTCAGTTATATTATTCACTTTTTGTTTAGTATTGTGATTTAATATTTAATTAACTATTAAGCCTATATTTATTGTATTTTAGCAGAAGTAGATTATTTTATTTTAACCATATAATTATTTTTGTGAATACTCCTCCTAAGACCAATAGTGGTGTCAACCAATCACCCAATTTGACATATAAAGTTTGGGTCTTGCGCCTATAAATTCTAGCTGTATGGGTTACATAAGTATTAATTTCTGATAGCCAAATTGTTCTACCATGGGGATCTACAACTCCAGAATAACCTGTATTTGTTGCTCGTACTGTCCATCTATCATTTTCTATAGCTCGAATTACATCTTGAGCATGATGTTGAGCTGGCATTGTAGAACTATAATGAGCATTATTAGCAGCAGTTAAAATAAATTCTCCTCCTGCTAATGTTTGCCTTTGAAATACTTCGGAAAAAGCTGAATCATAACAAATTCCGACTATAGCTTTTCCAAAAGGTGTGTCAAATATCTGGTCTATTTTTCCTGGTACTAAATTAGCATCTAAAGGTGAGAGTCTATCTATTAACTTTCCTAACATTTTATTAAAAGGAATATATTCTCCTAGAGGTACTAATTTGATTTTGTCATAACGGCTGAATATTTCTCCTTTACTATCAATAGTAAATAAGCTATTTGTCAGATTATTCTTCTGTTTGCCATAACCTCCTACCCAAACTACTACTCCTTTCTCTAAAATTGCTTGATAAAAAGAAAGGAATCTAGGATTATTTTGATTTGTCCATAAAAAAGGTAAAGCTGTTTCTGGAGTTAATACAGCATCAATATTTTCCTTTGCTAACTCTTTATATCCTTGAGTATAACCTTCTAAAGCATGATACCAACCTCCGGAATTAAGCTTAATTTCATTGGGAATATTTCCTTGAATAATTCCCACCTTTAAAGCTGCTGTTGATTCTGAATTTAAAGGAGTATTATATAGACCAAACCCTATGATATGGAACAATATTAAAATTATTATTGGAACCAGGAAAAAGTAAGAAGGAGTAAGGGATACTAAATCCTGTTTATGGAGCATTTTTTGATCATATAGGGAACTTGAGATATGAGGGGTTCCGGAGATGGTTAAAGAGGATTTAAAAAATTTACCTTTTGATAACCAGATTTGGTATAAAAAGGGAAACTTAGTCAATAAGTTTGGTAGCTCTGAATTATTTTGTTTTTGACCAAACATAATTTGACCAAACATAATTTGTTGAAAATTTGGGGAATTTTGACGTAATTTTCCTTTAATAAAAGCTTCCCCAAATAAAGCATTCACTGTTACAATAGCTGCAGTAATTGTAATTGGCCCTGATAATCTACTAAGGTGTAAAATTACTAAATTGTGATTGCTCTGAGTAAAAGCTAGAGAAGTCCAATAAAGATTTCCTAAACTCCAAATTTTCTCTAAACAACACCATATAGTTATACTTAATAAAATTCTAGTAAATGAGGATATTTTATCTGAGAAAGATATAGGAGCTAAAAATCCAAATAAATAAGCCCAAATAGCAACTAAAATTGCTCCCCAAAGGGTGATAAAAATCCAACAAAATAGAGCGATCGCTAGACTAGCTAACCAAGGAATTCCTAACCAAGTCATAGGATGAATTCCAGTTATCCAAAACAAAGCTAAACCATGATAACCTATTCCCCAAGCTAAACCTAATAAAAATTTATTAAAAGGTTTTTCCTGTTGAATTACTAATACCCAGAGAGGAGCTAAAGCTACCCATCCAAGAAACCATGCACCAATAGGTGCTGTGGTCATTCCCATTAGAATGCCACTAATAAATGTTATAAATAAGTAGGTAAACATAAATAAATTATCTGAGGAATAGGCAAGGAAATTCTATGGAATTTCAGCAGGTTGTAATAAACAAAAGAATAATTAAAATGTTGCTAGTAAATTTTAGGTAATTTAGAGCAGTTGATGGGAGAAAATAATTTTATTATGACTAATTAATGATACTTAATATAATCAGTTTAATTAGGTAATTATAGGTAATTAAACTATCGCAACTTGATTTAAAAAAACAGTATAATTTAGATTATAATTTGCTGTTTCTGTTAGCCTAATGGCTGACAGACTAACAGCTAATGCCTGAATGGCTAAATTGCAAAAGATGTATCTTGATGTGCCAACCCAACTACAAACAAATGTTTATTCTTCCATATCTTCTTCTGTTTCCACTACTTCTGCTTCCATTATACCTTCTTCTATTTCTATTGTTTCTTCAGTTTCCGTAGCCGGAACTAAAGCCACCTCTGCTATAGCATCTGCATCATCAAGTTTTTGTACTCTAACTCCTGTAGCACTACGAGATTGAATAGAAATAGCATCTATTGCTTGACGAATAATAATTCCCTTTGCAGTAATTATCATCAACTCTTCTGACTCATTTACTACTCGCAAAGCAGCTACTTGGTCTTGTTTCTTTTTCTTCTGTTTAAACTTAGTAGCAATACGACCTTTGCCACCTCTATTTTGTAAAGTAAATTGAGAAACTGGTACTCGCTTTCCATAACCATTTGTAGTAATAACTAATACCCAAGATCCTATATTGTTAGTGGCAGTAAATTCATCACTTTCTACCTCTTCTATTTCATCAGTTTCTATTTCTAACTCTTCTTCTTCTAATTCTAAATTTTCTTCATCTATATCAGCAATATTTTCTACTATTGAACTAGGTAAAATATCCATACTAATTAACTCATCACCTTTGATAAGTTTCATAGATTTTACTCCTCTAGTATTTCTACCTAAAGGACGCAACTGTTTATTATCCGTTCTAAAGTGAATTGCCATTCCATAACTAGAACCAATAATTAGACTATCATCAACTTTAGCTCTCCTTACCCACCTTAAACTATCACCTTCTCCAAGAGAAATAGCTATTAATCCATTAGAACGAATATTAGCAAATGCGGATAAACTTGTTTTTTTGATATATCCACCCTTAGTCAGCATGACTAAATATTTGTCATCAGTAAACTCAGAAACAGCCACAATAGAAGTAACTTTTTCATCTCTAGGAATTGGCAACATTTGCACTATTGGTACTCCCCGAGCAACACGAGAACCAATAGGAATTTGATAAGCATTTAGACAGTAAACAACTCCCCTTTGGCTAAAGAATAAAATACTGTCATGGTCATAACAACTGAGAAAATGTTCAACTACATCATCTTCTTTCATTTTAGTGCCAGATTTACCGCGAGTTGCTCGACTTTGAGCTTCAAAGGAATTAACTGGCATCCGCTTAATATAGCCTTGTTCTGTTAATAAAATAATTGCTTTTTCATTGGCAATTAAATCTGTATCATCTAGCTCTCCTTCTGCTAGTTCAATAACAGTTCTTCTGGGAGTTGCATGACGTTCTTTAATTTCTATAGCTTCAGTTTCGATAATTTCTAGAATGCGTTCTCGTTTAGCTAATATATCTTGCAAATCAGCAATTTTTAGTAGTAATTCTTCATGTTCTTTTTGAATTTTTTGTGCTTCTAATGCTGTTAATCTTCTTAACTGCATTTGTAAAATTGCATCAGATTGAACTTCAGATAAACCATAATTTTCGATTAATTCTTTTTTAGCATTAGGGGTATCAGCAGCATTGCGAATTAATTGAATAATTTCATCAAGGTTATCTAAAGCAATTAGTAAACCTTGTAATAAATGATCTCTTTCTTCAGCTTTTCGCAGCTCATATTCTGTTCTCCTAGTAATAGTTTCTACCCTAAATTCTAGGAAAACTTCTAGGTATTTTTTCAGAGTTAATAACTGGGGTTCAGAATTTACCAGTGCTAAAACATTGGCTCCGAAATTTGCTTGTAGGGGAGTTTGTTTGTAGAGATTATTCAGTACAACTCTGGGATAAGCATCTCGTTTAAGTTCAATAACAATACGCATTCCATTGCGATCGCTCTCATCCCGGATATCAGAAATACCCTCAATTTTTTTGTCATTCACCAATTCAGCAATTTTTTCAATTAATGCTGCTTTGTTAGTTTGGTATGGTAACTCGGTGACAATAATAGCCTCTTTGTCAGGGCGACCTCGTTGTTCAATAGTCTCTATTGTAGCAACACCACGCATGGTGATGGAACCGCGACCAAGGGTGTAAGCATCCCTAATACCTGATTTACCTAAGATTTGAGCCCCTGTAGGAAAATCAGGACCGGGAATATGCTGTATTAATTCGTTCTCAGTTATTTCTGAGTTGTGAATTAGAGCTACCAAACCATCAATCAATTCTCCCAAATTATGGGGAGGAATATTAGTTGCCATCCCCACTGCAATTCCAGACGAACCGTTAAGAAATAGTTGTGGAACACGAGAAGGGAGTACCAACGGTTCTTGTTGAGAACCATCAAAGTTATCGGCAAAATCTACTGTTTCTGAATCAATATCCCGCAGCATAGCATCACAAGTTAGCACTTGCAGACGACATTCGGTGTAACGCATCGCAGCCGGAGGATCATTATCTACAGAACCAAAGTTACCATGGCCTTGAATTAATGGAGATCGCATTGAAAAATCTTGAGCCATTCGCACCAAAGCATCATACACTGCTGTATCACCATGGGGGTGGTATTTACCCAGTACTTCTCCTACTACACGAGCGCATTTCCGGAAAGGGCGGTCTGGAGTTAAACCTAGTTCATGCATAGCATAAAGTATGCGACGATGTACAGGTTTGAGACCATCTCTAGCATCTGGCAACGCCCGACCTACGATGACGCTCATAGCGTATTCTAGGTATGATTGGGACATTTCATTGCGCAAATCTGTTGGTACAATTCGTGATTCAGAAGTAGTCATATAATGAAAAACTCCATTAAATTTATAATTAACTAGGAATAAACCAAAAAAATCTAATTTTGTTCGATTAATTTTGATATATTTAGAAAGTTATTTTATATTTAAAACTATAGCACATTTTGTCTGCATCTTTTCATAAAATTTATCAGAAATATTTCAAGATTTTTAATTAAATATTAATTTTAAATCTTGATATGATTACAATAAAATAGGACTTATGCACCCAAACAAAAAATCGGACTTATTGCCTTGATTACTATTTTTTAAGAAATTTCTGTAAATCAACTCAGTTTCTGCATAAGTCCTATCAAGGTTTCATCAAATGGGACAATTTCTAATATCTAAAATTAAATTATGGTTTCTGTTATTTACTCCGATGAATTTCTCGAACATAAAACTGGTATATTACACCCAGAGCGACCAGAACGTTTAACTGCAATTGTGACAGCTCTCAAAGCCTTTCCTGATAATGGCCAACTGCAATGGCACTCACCTACCCCAGTACAACAGCGTGATTCATTATTGATGACACTGCTAGAAAAAGTTCATTCTCGTAGTCATATTAAAGCAGTGGCAGAAATAGCTGATCATGGTGGAGGTTTTTTAGATACAGATACACCAGTTTTTGTTAAAAGTTATGATGTGGCATTGTTAGCGGTAAGTGCTTGGTTAGATGGAGTAGATTTGGTATTAACAAATAGGAAACCTACTTTTGTTTTGGCAAGACCACCTGGACATCATGCTGAAAGCAGACGGGGCATGGGTTTTTGCTTATTTTCCAATGCTGCGATCGCCGCTCATTATGCCCTAGAAAAACTAGACATTAACAAAGTTGCCATTCTCGACTGGGATGTACATCATGGTAATGGTACTCAAGAAATTGTAGAAACTAATGAGAACATAGCTTACTGTTCTCTGCATCAATATCCCTGTTATCCTGGAACAGGGTCTGCTGAGGAACATGGTTTTTACAATAATGTACTAAATCTGCCTATGTCGCCAGGTAGTACAATAGCTAATTATCAAAGGGCTTTCAAGGAAAAAGTCATCCCCTTTTTAGCTAATTTTCAACCAGATTTATTGATTGTTAGTGCTGGTTATGATGCTAACCATGACGACCCATTAGCAAGTATTTCTCTACAACCAGAAGACTATAGATTATTTACAGAATATTGTTTGCAAATAACCCGCAAGATATTATTTGGTTTAGAAGGTGGTTATGACTTACCCAGTTTGTCTAAGTCAGTATTAGAAACAATAGAAGCTTGTTTAGTGAATTAAAAGTAGGGAGTAAATGACCGAATAAGATATTTAGAACTTACGGACTCCCACGGCCGGTTTCTCAGATTATATAGAATATGTTCATAAAATTCCTATTATAAAAGTTTTTTATGATATTTTTAAAAGCTATTTATTTTTTAAGTTTGCGTACAAGGAACTATCAGGTTTGTCATTACCGCTTAAAAATCGCGATCGCCGAATCCTTAAAAATTAATTAAGTTTTTATCCTAATAATCGTTATCTAATTAGAGACTGTTTGTAAAAAAAAAGCTAAAGATGCCCATGAAGAAGTATTGAAGGTAGGAAAATAAAAAAAACTTAGCCAGGGCTCTAAACCACCGCCACTGGGAACTACTCGAACCTCTGCTACCGAAACTTCTCTCAACCAGGGCCCAAAGCAAATACTAATCTCACAGAAGTAGTAAATAGTATATTCTATATCCTAGATCCTTTACTCTGGTTATCATTGGGGTTCTTTCTCCCAGAAGCTACTACCTTGGCAAACTGTGTCAAAAAAATTTCGTAAATGCCACGGATATGGTATTTGGGAACAAATTAATAATACTCTACGGCAAGAGAGAAGAGTCAAAGAAGCACGACATCAGGAACCTACTGCAGCAGTTGTTGATTCTCATAGAGTAAAAACAACAGCAAAAAGGGGGAGGTATATGGCTATGGTGGTTGTAAAACAGCTAAACTCCTTAAAAATCACCCTTAAAGGTAAATAATTATCCATTACCAATTAAGTCTGTGTGACGAATGGTGATAGGAAGCTCCCAATTAAACGAAAGATATTTTAACTATTGTTTACCTAGAAATTCTCTATCTCCTGTTAGGTATGCTACTCGCTCCTTACCTAATAAGGCAGAAAATTTCTCCATTACATCTATTCGTTTAGTAGTTTGGAAATTTCCTTTTTTCAGCAAAATATCCCAAATTATCGGAATTACCAAGCTCTGAGCAACAATTCCTAACAACAGAATGTTGTATCTATGTTTTCCAAGCTGCCATTGAGTTCAGTAATTACTCAAAACCCATTTTTGTGAGCAGTTCATAATGGCAATTACAGTCTGGAGGAACTCTCTGGTATCTATGTCAAAGTGAGGGAACAACCTTGGTAATGGTTTGTAATTAGAACTTACTTGAGCATTAGATGAGAATGAAGTTGCTATTTGTACTTGGTTAATACTTTTGACTTGAAATATGGCCTAGATAAATAAAGGGATAAATTTGATTCTGGCTCCATGGCAAGAAAAGTTGTAATTTAGAAGTTTTTTGTAGTAAAATGATGTTATTTTAATATTATTGATATTCATATTTCATGGACATTATGGTTTTTAAGTTCTATGAAACCTTCTCTTATTCTGAAAGTCAAGCTTTTTGTCCTTTGCTTAGGATTTACCTACTGGACTAATACAACTAGTTTTGGCATTATATCCTTGGGAGCGGTTTCATATAATCTATTAGTTCAATCTTATTTATTTGAATTATAAACCCACCCCCTACTATTCCAAGATTTTAGCCGTTTTACTCAACTACTACTTAAAACCTATTAAACTATTAAGCATTTAAACAACTTATTGTAAATTTTAGGACAATAGATAAATCCTTACTGTACAAAACTTTCGCTTTAATTGGTTGTTATTAGAATAAGGAATCTAAATAGTTAACAGCTTACCTAATATAGCAGTACAAAAAGACTTTGGGACACTTGAAAACTTTTAATTCTCCAAAAAGGTTGTTGAGGAATCTCAAAATGTCATAACGTTAGCAGGTAGCGCTATACTTGTAACAATATTTATTTTCTCCAAATAATATTTTGATTGAATAATAAAAGTTGATTATGCAGTTCGATCACATTCATTTCTACGTTGAAAATGCTATAGAGTCCAGAGACTGGTTTAGAGAAAAATTAGGTTTTAAAGCCATTGCTTCTAAAACCAGTCAACATACCCAGAAGGAAATTATTAACAGGGGTCAAGTATATTTTGCCTTATCTTCTGCCATCACACCAGCAAGTCCTGTTACCAATTTTCTGAGCTTACATCCTCCCGGAGTCGCTGATGTAGCTTTTCGAGTTCGAGATATTACCTCAGTTGTGGCAAATGCGGCAGCTAATGGAGCAGAAATTTTGCAACCTATTCAGGAAAACTTAAACGGTTTAAAATGGGCGAAAATTTCTGGATGGGGAGACTTAACTCATACTTTGATAGAAAAAATTGATGATGCAAAAATTTTGAATTCTACTTCTCAACTTTCTACGGATCTTATGGTGATCGATCATGTAGTTTTAAATGTAGCTAAAGACAATTTAGAACCTGCTTTCAATTGGTATCATCAAATTTTCAATTTCCAACCCCATCAAAATTTTGACATTCAGACAAATAAATCAGGTTTGCGTAGTCTAGTGATGATACACCCAGAGGGAGAAGTCAAATTTCCTATTAATGAGCCTACATCTGATAGTTCTCAAATTCAGGAATTTTTGGATGCTAATTCTGGTGCGGGAATACAACACATTGCTTTACATACAGAAAATATTTTGGGGGTGGTCGGAGAGTTGCGATCGCTTGGTTTACCTTTTTTACAAGTTCCAAAAACATATTACTATAGTCTACAAACAGAAGCATTAAGTCATCTATCAGAAACTGACTGGCAGAAAGTTCAAAATTGTCAAATTTTGGTAGACTGGCAAGAAAAAATACCAGGAGCAATGTTACTACAAATTTTTACACAACCAATATTTAACCAACCAACAGTATTTTTTGAGTTTATTGAACGTAAAGTTGTTTGGGTAAATGGTAAACAAATTCAGACACCAGGTTTTGGTCAAGGTAATTTTCAAGCTTTATTTGAAGCTATTGAAAGGGAACAAATGAAACGAGGTAGTTTAAGAAAAAATTAAAAATTAAAGGTAGGATGGATTAATAGAACCCCATATAAATTTACTATATAACCCTTGAAAATCTATTTATCAATGCTTTAAATTACACTAATTAAGATGGATATCAAAGTAGTGTATACATCAGGACTTATGCAAAGATAATATATACAGGGTATGACCAATTAGACTATCTTCATTATCTGCTTTATGGGATACGGCTAAAACCACGGGGAGCGATCACTATAACTGTATCATCAAAAATTAGATATACTTCTTCCTGTTTTATTAACAATTTATTCTTGGGCATTTAACCATAAATTTTGCGATTTCAAAGTTTCAAAACTTCAAATAATTAATTGTATCAGAACTCACTTTTTCCAGATAATTAGCCAAATTTGTCATAGTAAAATTTGTGTAAAATGAGAGTAAATACTGACAAGAACCAATATAATTCAAATTCATTGTTTCCAAATACTAAAGAATAATTTGATTCTCTAATAATTGAAATATTTTGTGTAGTTAATCATTACACTTTATCATAATTTAGATTGGAAAAAATCATAGAAATATTGTCACTGGAATGGGAGTCATATTGAACTACCGAAAGCAGCAAATTATATCTAATTTCTCTAGTATAGCCACAAATTACTACGCTACATATATTGTTTTTGCCTAATTACTGCCCATTAATTAGTAATAATAAAAATGCTTTTCTCCCATCAATTGTTACCTTTTTCCCCAGTACCTAAAATTTTCCCGGGGTAGTTATTCAAAGAGATGTGAGCTAAAAGCAACGTTTTTAACAATTCCTTTACAAATAGGGAAAAATTTTTGTCTCTAAAATTCTACTTCCTAGTCTCAAGAAAATGCTAGGATTAAGAAAATTAACCATTATTCTCAACCCTAAATTATGCTCCAATATATTATTCCTGTGATAGCAACCGCAATTGTTAGTTATACAGTTAACTCCTCAGTAAAAGTTATTAGCCAAGGGGATGAAGCGTTAGTAGAACGCTTAGGTAAATATAGACGTACTTTAAAGCCAGGACTTCAGTTTGTTGTACCCCTAGTAGAGAGAATAACTTATGTTGATACAATTCGTGAACGAGTTTTGGATATTCCTGAGCAGTCAGTTATTACTAATGATAACTTGACTTTGAAAGTAGATGCAGTACTGTACTGGCAGATCATAGACATAGAGAGAGCGTATTATGCAATTGAAAATGTAGAAAATGCTATTCAAGAAATTGTTTTAACTTCTCTGCGTTCTCAAATTGGTCGCTTGCCATTGCGACAAGTTTTGTCTACAAAAGATGATATTGATAAAGCCTTGCTGAAAAAATTAGATGAAGCAACTTATAACTGGGGGGTAAAAGTGATTCGTGTTGAGATTCAGAATATTGTTTTTCCTGAAAAATTGCGAATAGCGATGGAGTCGGAAAGAGTAGCTTTAAGTCAGAAGCAAACTGTTCTTTCTAAAGCTCAAGCAGAGGCAGAGTCTATCAAGCTTCTTTCTGAAACTTTAAACTTGTCTCCAGACAGTCCGGAATTTATAAAATTTCTGATTGCTCAAAGATACATAGAAATTAATCATAAATTAAGTGAAAGTGCTAATTCTAAAGTAGTATTTATGCACCCGAGGACTATGTCAGAAGGAGTGGGTGAATTAATTGGAGAATATCCTGATGATGGTGAAATAGAACTAAAAAAAGTTGATTAATATCAACTCAAAAGCGAGGTGCGAAGCGCCAAGCGTAACGCACCATAATCTTAACTAAGGTTTAGGAGAAGTCCCTAATTTCCAGTCAACATAAAGATCCCGTGGATCTGTATCCCTTAACCAAGTAATAAACCTTTTATAATCAGCTATGTTGTAAGTAGCTATACAACCAACAGTACCAGGAGAACCATAATTTCGATTCCAGTCAATATGAATTTCAATCGCGCTTCTTTCAGTTGTGCCAGGTTCTATATAGTCTAAGGGAACTGTTACAGGGCCAATACCACTTTGAAAAATTTGACCATAATAATTATCTTGACCATCAGCCCAAATAATATCATTAATGTACCACTTTCCCTCTGGTAATGGTTCTCCAGTCATTGCCCGACTCCGAGCAGCGGTACGGAAAAATTGCCTTCCAGGGGCACCGCAACAAACTTCTAACCTGTCCTCTAGCTTGCCACTTTTAAAATAGTCTAAGTGAAGTACATAACATCCATATCTATCTTTACGACTTGTCTTTGTTAATAGTAGATAATTTTTCTTTGACGTGGGTGGTAAGACGGGAGGTTTAGGTAGAGGATCTCCCCATAATTTTTTCCAAGTTATGGACTCTACTGTTGCATTATCTGTTGTGATTCCAAAATAATCTTTTTTAAAATCAATAACTGCAAGCTCAGTTTGCCTACCAAAAATAGCATCAAGTTCTCCTAGATAATAACCTAAATCCTTCAATCTCTCTTGTAAAATTTTCACATCACTACCTTCACTCCCTCGCACTAGTACACGATTGAGTTTTGGAAGTTTATCAGAATTATATATATCCGAAATTTCAAAAACTGAAATTCTTTCACCAGGAGGAATTCGTTTATTACCAGGAGCAGTGACATAATACCTAGCATTTTTATACTGAGGAAAAACATTAGCCAATAACTCTTTATTAAACTTTTCTAGAGTTAAAATTTCTTCTACTTTACCCCCATTCCAAGCTACAACTACAGTTTTCTTATTTTCATCACGATATCCTTCTAACCAAGTTACTTTATCTTGTTTGGAAATTTCATCTTCTAAAGGTTTTTTCTCTCCTCCAGCTTTAAGAAATAACCTCTTTTCATCAGCACGACGAGATACTAAACCAGGTAGTGATTGCTTGACACCATTAACCACCCCATTTACCCAACGAGAAAATTCATTAGCTGCTCCTTGATAATCTCCTTGATTTAGTTTTTTTAATAAGGTACTACTTTGAAATGCGCCAGTTCCTACATTGTTAAACTCAGCAAACCCATTTCCGATCACTCTTTATAGTGTCTGCTGGTCTTCAAAACCGTGCGTGAGACTTTCACCTCACACGGCTCCTCTCTTAAACGCCCCAATTAAAAGGTACATCCCCACCTTAGCGCCAACATATTGTCAACCCACAGATAATCATCAAGTAATTCCTGTAGCCTTGTTTTTAAATATGTTTTCTTGTCTAAAGCAGTTTTAGTATCGTGACAATGTCGGTGCAACAACTGTTTATTCCTCTATATATTGTCACCACCTTTAGACCTAAACATTAATAAGCATTAAATAGTCCAATTCAATTAGGTCAGTTGGTCTAAAAGTTAATCCATAAGATGCGCATTTATTCTTTTGCCAATTTAACAGCATCGTAACTTCTTTCCTTACACCAGAATATTTACTAATTCTGCTAATCGAATCAACCAAGTTAAATCTCTGCATTGGAGGAAGCTTTTTAATTCAGTTCATACCAGCAGTTTTCTTCCCCGGGTCTACCTGTATCACGGGCCTAAAAGCTAGGGACAAGGAGTAATAACTTTTGGTCAGAAGTTTTTGCTATTTACGCATCTTGGGGATTTTGCCACGGCTGGATGCTATGTAAATTAACTTTTGCAACTTAGATACATTCTTCTGGGCCCGTTTCCCATCAATATCTCTCCAGCTGAAATTAGGATTAATACTAATTTGGGACAGTGTATCGTCTGTATCCCATGCCACACTTAAAAAGAGATTAGGATTACCATTATGTCTTTTTAGTGTTTTAGCTTTATTCATTGCTAGTTGTTACCTCACATTACGTCTAACAGTGGGTACGTCTGCATAGATATGCTTTTTACCCAATCCTACTCTCCCTAAGACCTACGACTAAGTGCGTAGATTAACCTTGAATGGCTTCCTAAGTTCTCGACCCATATTCTTAGGTGTCTTGGGGAGGTTTTCTCGTTCCCTTATGCCTTTATTACAACTGATTTAGTGGGGTAAAATCTCCCGGAGGGTGCGTATTGGTTGTTGATATAGACTCTTATATATCTATACCCATTAACCCTCTAACTTTCGTCCTACATTCCATAGCTACCTTCGGAATGGCCATCTTTTACGAGAGTTTTATTACCTTCCTATTCGTCCACTTGTCAGTCTCTGCTAGCGGTATTTTCGTTGGCAACTATTATCTTCCCGCATTTAAGCCAGCTTCGGAGATTGATGTTCAGTCTCTACTCCGTGGCCTATGCTTTCTACCCAACAACAAGGCGGTGGAATTTCACCACTAAGGACATAAGAGTTTTCACAGGTTGAAGTTACTCACTTCATTTAAAAACCTGGAAGGCTTGCTATAGCTGCTTTTAAGCAGTTTTTACTAGCCAACGAGTCGCACATAAGAAAAAGATACTAGAGCATCAAATTGGTTTTGATTAACAGGAACTTTGATTAATTTAGAAATTTCTAGTGCTATTTTCTTACATTCAAAACCCAGATATCCTTCTGCATCTCTTTCTGAAATTCTATCTCCTAGACGAACTTTTTCTCCATTGGGATAACGAATGCTTCCATACCCAATAGTTGCTATTCCTACTGGATCTATATAAGCATTCAGAGAAAATCCTTCCCATTTTTTGATTAAATCTAGGCAATTTTGTGAGACTTGCATAATTACAGTTCCTAATTTACAACTAAATAGTTAACATTTTTATTAATTATTAAGCTTTGATACCATAATTAGAGTTATTGGTAATTTTGGAAAACAAATAGCTAAAACCCTTATCAGTTAAAGTTTATAGCACTTTTATATCCAAGATCATAAAAACTTTATATAGTAAGCTTTTGAGCATTTTAAATTTGCCCACACCAAACAACTCTATTAATAAAAATGTTAATTAGCTATAGCTATATTTTTCATTTCAATGTCTTAATTATTAAGAAAAAGTATTTTCCAGATTTTACCAAAAACAAGTAGTTTTTAGTTTGAACTAAATTTATGAACCTGGCTTTTAAAATATTCTAATAATTTTCAGCCTACTCTTCAAGAGCAAACTACAAGACTAGGGGCAGGCTTGATACTCAAAATTCCTTAATTAGAACTTATTAAGATTATCCACCAACTACCTCAGTTTCTGTAACTTGGGAAATCTCAGAAAGCTTGTAGTAAGACTTACACACACACAGATTTGACTTCTTCCGGTGGCTGCGCCGACGCACTCGCTTCAACCGATCCAGAAAAGGTTCCCTTACCCCTTACACCGCTGTACCTAAATAGGTATTTTGGGAGATGTTTTATATAATAGGGATATGATGCTTAAATTAATCAGGAGAAGAAAAAATTGCCCACTCTTGGCGTCAATATAGATCATGTTGCTACAATTAGACAAGCGCGACAAACTGTAGAACCTGACCCGGTAGCAGCAGCAGTTTTAGCTGAACTAGCTGGTGCTGATGGCATTACTGTCCATCTACGGGAAGATCGTCGCCACATTCAAGAACGAGATGTCCATATTCTCCGACAAACAGTGCAGACTCATTTGAATCTCGAAATGGCCCCTACTGATGAAATGGTGGCGATCGCTCTGGAAATTAAACCGGACTATATTACTCTGGTACCAGAACGCCGAGAAGAAGTGACGACAGAAGGTGGTTTAGATGTAGCAGGAAATCTCTCCCAAATGAGGAAAGTTGTAGCCCAGTTACAAGGAGTGGGTATTCCTGTGAGTATGTTTATTGATCCCGAAAGACTACAGATAGAAGCTTCCGCCCAAATTGAGGCCAAGTTTATTGAACTCCATACAGGATCTTATGCTGAAGCTAAAAATGAGGCCACACGCCACAAAGAATTAACTATTTTGGCAGATGGATGCAACATAGCTATTAATCATGGTCTTCGGGTAAATGCTGGACATGGCCTCACTTATGAGAATGTTTATTCAGTTGCTTGTCTAAAAGGCATGGAAGAACTCAACATTGGTCATACAATTGTTTCTAAGGCGGTACTCGTGGGTATGGAGCGAGCTGTCCGTGAAATGAAGCTTGCTATTAATGGCAAGTTCTAATTACTAATTTCAATTTATAAAAAATTGATGCAAATGAAAACTTATTATTACGTCTTAGCTAGTAAAAAATTTTTACTTGAGGAAGAACCCCTAGAAGAAGTACTCAGAGAGCGTACAAGAGATTATCATGAGAAGGAAAAAGAAATTGATTTTTGGTTAGTTTCTCAACCTGCTTTTTTAGAAGCTTCTGATCTAGCTAACATCAAAGAAAAATGCCCTCAACCAGCAGCAGCAATTATTTCTACTAATCGTCAATTTATTGATTGGTTAAAATTACGCTTAGAGTTTGTAATTACAGGAGCATTTCAAGCACCCTCAGAAACTATTCCTGAACCTTTAGCTTCTAGTATAACAGCTTCTGGGAAAAATTCTTAAGTTCTAAACCATATGAAAAAACCAGATTAAAAATTGCGAAATTTTATGGTCAATTTAGAGATAGGAGAAAAGACTTTTTGCATAAATTATGAACCAATATAATTAATGAAAACCAAATTTGTAAAGGAAGATTTGAATGTTCATGGAATAATGAAAAAGTGGTACGATAAAAAAAGTGGTACAACTCTAGGACGATGATATTCGCAAGAGAGTTCACACCAAAATACCGTAAATTATCCAGAAATTAGTAGGCTATGTTGGCAGCCCATAGGCAGATTTCTAGAAGGAAAAGCAGAAAAATATGATTGTGATTTTATAGTAATTATTTATATAGATGGGAGCTAATATCTCAAGCTTGCTTTTATAAATAAATGTACTAGTTAATCCTTGGACATATTTCTTTCCGAAGAGCTTTACTTTTTATGTAGGGAAGCTCAAGGGAGACAAAAAATGGACGTGGAGAGAAGCATCACCAGCACCATAATACTCAACCCACTTCCTTAAGGGGATGAGTTGAGGTTGGTGCATTACTCTGTATTAGTGGAACTCATGAGTAAACAAAACCTGAACCCACTGAAGAGCTTCAGCCTAGTAGTAATCTTCCTGCCCAACAGCTGGGGAGGGTGTCAATATTAACCATTCTTTCGCAATGATAAATACTCAACTGCAATTGAATAGATCTTGGTTGGGGAAGCTAACAACAATGATCGCCTTAACTTTTTTATTCTTATCATTTTTGACAATTGAGAATAAATATGCTAAAGCAATTGATGATTGCCAATCCCCTGCTAGTAATGAATACTTATTAGTAATACTTACAGAGACAACAGTAAATGAAGATATTCTTCGCCAAAGTTTACCAGAAGATATTAGAATAGATATATGTAGTTACATTGACCAGACAGTTAGTAGTATCCGAGGCTTTGATGACGAAGATGTGGCTAATGATTGGGCTAGCTACATTCAAGACATTTTAGGATTTCCTGCTTATGTCGTTAAACCAAGGGAAGAGAAAACATCACGTAATGAATCTTTACCAGTACTTCCAGAAGCAGGCTATAACCCTCAACCTTTAGGTAATGGTTTTGCTGTTTTAGTTGATTATAATAATCAACCAGAAGTAGCTTTAAAATTACAAAGAAGCTTAGGGCGTAACGTAGGTTTAGCTGCTTATGGGCAAAAACCTTTTTTATTAGTAACTTATACAAATAGAGTTGGAGCCGCAACAAATAGTATGGTTAAGTTAAGCAATCGCGGATTTTTAGCTTTTATGGTAGATAGTAGTAAGGTGACATTAATTAGTCCTAGAATTAAACTACAGAAATTTTAAGGATAGTGAGGTACAGTTTAATATCAATCTCTATTTCCCATCTTCCTAAACTCGTTAAACTTTGTACCTCTAAAACGGCAAAATTGTTGTCAGCAATTAATAATTGAAACTAGCCACCCAAGACACAGCCACTCCTAGACAAAAACCTACTATTACCTGCATAGGAGTATGACCTAATAACTCTTTGAGACGGTCTTGATTCAAGTGATGGTCTTCTTGGAAAAATTCATCTATAATTTGATTAAGAATTCGTGCTTGTAACCCTGCTGCTTGACGAACTCCTGCTGCATCATACATGACTATAATTGCAAATACTAAAGCCAGGGCAAACTCTGGAGAACCCCAGCCTTTTGTCTGAGCTACTCCTACTGCTAATGCTGCCACAAATGCAGAATGGGCACTAGGCATTCCTCCACTTGTGAATAAAACTCGTAAATTAATCTGGCGATGTTGAACTAACTCTACCACTATCTTCAAAAATTGAGCCATCAAACAAGCCACGAGAGCAACCCATAGAACATAATTGTCCATTATTTCAGCAATATTCTGCATATTATCCCCCTAGTTACTACGGCTGATAATAAAATCTGCTAAGGCTATTAGTGGCATTACTTTGTCTCCAAAAACTTCTAACTCTGCCTTGGCCTTTTCAACTAGTTTTTGAGCCTGAAACCGAGATTTTTCTAATCCCCAAATGACCGGGTAGGTTGCTTTTTTAGCTTCAATATCCTTTCCAGCAGTTTTCCCTAGCTCTTCTGTTGTAGCAGTAATATCGAGAATATCATCAACTATTTGAAAAGCCAAACCAATATTTTGAGCATAGCGTTCAAGTCTGTATAAATTAGCTTGGGACACATCCGCAAGTATTGCTCCACAGACTACACTAGCTTCTAAAAGAGCTCCTGTTTTATGAGTATGGATAAAATGTAGGGTTTTTTCAGATACCTGTGAAATACCTTCAGAAGCTAAGTCCACTACTTGGCCTCCAACTAAGCCTGCTGCTCCGGAAGCTTTTCCCAACCGAGCAATAACTTGTAGAACTTGTTTTGGTAGTACATTCTTAGTTTGAGTGACTACAAACTCAAAAGCGTAACTTAATAAACCATCTCCTGCAAGAATTGCGATATCTTCACCATAAACTTTATGATTTGTAAGTTGGCCTCGGCGATAGTCATCATTATCCATTGAGGGTAAATCATCATGGATCAAGGACATGGTATGGATCATCTCCAATGCACAGGCAGTAGGCATTGCCATTTCTATATTTCCACCTGATAATTCACAGGTCGCTAAACACAAAATTGGACGTAAGCGCTTACCGCCTGCTAATAGAGAATAGCGCATTGCCTCATAGATTTTCTCTGGATAAACTATTTTGATAGAATTGTCAAGAGCTTTTTCAACGAGAGCTTTTCGCTCTACTAAATAGTTAGATAGGTCAAAAGTTGTATCTATTTGAAATTGAGGGAGCATGGGATTAATTAGATTGCCAGTATTTGGCATTAGCATCATAGATTATACACTATTGTTTTCTATAATAGAGAATAGGGAATAAGCTAAGAAACAATATATTTATTACAAAGATCGTTACTATAATTCTAAGAGAATAAATCAGTAGCAATAAAAAAAGAAAAAAAATATTTTGAGAAGGTAATAGGGAATATTATTATTAATTTGTAGGATAAAAAAGGTTTTTGATTACTTTAGTTTTTGTTACACATAGATTAAGAAAGAGTAGGGAATGGGGGAAAACACAATTATTTCTTACTAAGTTATTCCACTAAAGTACTCCAACGTTCTACAGTATTTTGTAATAACATTGCTACGGTCATCGGGCCTATTCCACCAGGCACAGGTGTAATATATTCTGCAACTTGTGCCACAGAGTTAAATTGAACATCTCCTACTAACTGACTATTACCCGCTTCATCTATAACTCGGTTAATTCCTACGTCTATTACTACTGCTCCTGGTTTGACCATCTCAGCAGAAATCATCTTTGGTCTACCTACCGCAGTGATCAGAATATCTGCTTTTTTAGTAATGGCTTCCAAGTTCTTAGACCGGGAATGAGCAATAGTTACTGTACTATTAGCCTCAAGTAACATTAACGCCATTGGTTTGCCTACTAAAATACTTCGCCCTAATATAACTGCATGTTTTCCTTGTAATTCAATTTTATATTCTTGTAGCAAACGCATCACTCCTGCGGGAGTACAACTGCGTAAACCCTTTTCACCACGGAGCAGTTGTCCAAGATTCATGGGATGGAGTCCATCTACGTCTTTGCTAGGGTCAATTTGATAGAGTAATGAAGTAGAGTCTAAATGTTTTGGTAGGGGTAACTGTACAAGAATACCATCTACTTGTGGATCTTGGTTTAATTTTTGAATAACTTGGCCTAGTTGAGCTTGAGAAGTTTGGGTAGGAAAATGTTTTCCCAGGGAGGTAATACCTACTTGGGTACAAGCTTTTTCTTTGTTGCGGACATACACTCCACTGGCAGGGTTATCTCCGACCATTAATACTGCTAAACCAGGAGGACGGCCAATCTTGATTTGTAGAGATTGAACTTTTTGTTGGAGTTCTGCTTTGATTTTTTTGGCTAATGCTTTACCATCTAATTTATTTGTCATTGTTATTTTATGTTTGAGTTTTAAAACCAAGGGCAAATTTTATTTCAGTTCAGTACTAGCAGTTATCCTGTCTATACTAGAGGTTTTAATTTTAATATTTGACCTCACTTATATGGAATCTGCTGTATCTTATTAATAAGATAAATAATAATAGTATTATTATCAGTATATAAAAGTATATTTTGTAATTTTTTAAATATAGGACTTACCTATGGTCGCTCCCGGTTTGAAGATAAATATTTGTTTTTAATAATAGACATCTAAGAAAACAACTAGATTTTTGGGTTTGCGTGCATAGGTTATGTTACTAATTGTAATTGCTATAGTAATAATTAATTAGAAAATTATTATGTATGTAAATAGGGAAAAAAGTTTGAGGAATGAATTACATACAAATATTAATATCCCATAGATTTTTATCTAATGTTTTACTGTTTACTTCTTCTTTATTAAATCAATTTTTAGTTCAATTCAGAATGATTTTGATTATATTTTTGGTGAGTGGACTAATTGGTTGTAATCAAATTACAGAAACAGCTATTAAATTAAATCTTAATGTAAGTTGGATTGGGAAAATTCAAAGAAAGGGTAAAATTGATAATCAAGTTTATTTAAAAGGTGTTGTAGAGGGCCGTGCTCCATTCTTAGAAACAGGTGCTTATGAGTTAACAGATAGTACAGGTAGTATTTGGATACTTACTAGAGCAGAATTACCAAAGATAGGAGCAAAAATAACAATTAAAGGAAAAATACATTATCAAAGTATTGTGGTCCCCCAATTAGGAAATAAGGATGTTGGAGATTTTTATATAGAGGAGTTAGAACGAATAGAAGAAGAGAATTATGAATAATAATATACCTCATGTGGCGATCGCTATTCTTTACCGAGAAGAGAAATTTCTCCTACAATTACGAGACGATATTCCCGGTATTGCTCACCCTGGTCAATGGGCTTTTTTTGGCGGTCATATAGAACCGGGAGAAATACCACAGGTGGCTATAAAACGAGAATTAGTTGAAGAAATAGGTTATAAACCTGATATGATTTGGGAGTTTGGTGTTTACTATGATACGAATGTTGTTCGTCATGTATTTTATGCTCCTTTAACTGTGGAATTAAAAGATTTAGTTTTGGGAGAAGGTTGGGATATGGGGCTATTAACTCCCACTGAAATTAAAACAGGTAAAGCTTATTCTGAAAATGCTGGAATGGAGCGATCGCTTGGTGAATTTCATCAAAAAATTCTCTTAGATTTTATGAATACACAAGGTTATGTGGCCAAAAATCAGGAGTACTAAACACCTAAAACCTAAAACCTAGAACCTAACACTTAATACCTTGTAATAATCATTTTTTAAAATGATATAATACCTAGTCCTCAGTAGTACAATGTAACGGTTGTTTGAGTTACAGATAGAGTGTGATAGAGCGTTATACTTTACCCGAAATGGGTGAACTTTGGACTGATAATACCAAGCTAAAAACTTGGCTACAAGTGGAAATAGCTGTCTGTGAAGCTCAGGCAGAACTTGGTTATATACCTGCTGAGGCCGTAGCAGAAATTAAGGCCAAGGCTAATTTTGACCTAAAGCGGGTATTGGAAATTGAAGAGGAAGTCCGCCATGATATGATTGCCTTTTTAACAAATGTTAATGAATATGTTGGTGATGTCGGACGATATATTCACCTGGGTTTAACAAGTTCTGATGTTTTGGATACTGCCCTGGCATTACAAATGATAGGGAGTCTTGATCTGTTGTTGTCGTGTATAGAAGAATTAGGACAAGCAATTCGCTATCAAGCACAACAACATCGGAAAACTGTCATGGTTGGGCGCTCCCATGGTATTCATGCAGAACCAATGACGTTTGGTTTTAAATTAGCAGGATG
This sequence comes from Trichodesmium erythraeum IMS101, assembly GCF_000014265.1. Classification (NCBI taxonomy): domain Bacteria; kingdom Bacillati; phylum Cyanobacteriota; class Cyanophyceae; order Oscillatoriales; family Microcoleaceae; genus Trichodesmium; species Trichodesmium erythraeum. The sequence continues at coordinate 6,432,636 of NC_008312.1, read as the reverse complement.
GTTGGCAGAGGTTTGTCGTCATCGTCAGAGGTTAGTACAACTACGTCAGAATATTGCTGTGGGGAAAATTTCTGGGGCAGTGGGAACTTATGCAAATATTGATCCACGAGTTGAGGCGATCGCTTGTCAAAAATTGGAACTTGAACCGGATACAGCTTCTACTCAGGTAATTTCTCGCGATCGTCATGCTGAGTATATACAAACCCTCGCCTTGCTAACTGCTTCTATTGAGCGTTTTGCGGTGGAAATTCGAAACCTCCAACGCACAGATGTATTGGAGGTTGAGGAATATTTTTCTCAAGGTCAAAAAGGTTCTAGTGCCATGCCTCACAAACGTAACCCTATCCGTTCGGAAAGGTTAACAGGAATGGCAAGAATTGTGCGCAGTTATGCTGTTGCTGCTTTGGAAAATGTTGCCCTTTGGCACGAACGAGATATTTCTCATAGTTCAGTAGAAAGAGTTATTTTACCAGATGCTTGTATTTTGACTCATTTTATGCTTAAAGAAACTACTGAGTTAGTCAAGAAATTGTTAGTGTACCCAGAAAACATGAAACGAAATATGAATGTTTATGGAGGGGTAATTTTTAGCCAACGAGTGCTTTTAGCTTTAGTAGAAAAAGGCATGATCCGAGAAGATGCTTATAAAATTGTTCAGTCTTGTGCTCATAAAGCATGGAATCAACCAAATGGTAATTTTCAAGATTTAATTAGTCAAAATGAACAGATTAAAAGTCACTTATCTGAGGTAGAAATTACAGCTTGTTTTGACGCAAAACACCACTTAAAACATTTAGATGATGTCTATCAAAGATTAGGTATTTGAAGTAATATGTTTGACCATATTTCCTAAGCATTTAGCAGCCAGCTATCAGCTATCAGCTTCTGAGACATACAGCGCTTTCTGTTGTTATAAGGTACAGGTACGCGGGCAATATGCCCGCACTAAATTATTTTCTAAAGGCTTAATTGCTTCTTTTTGTTTTGCAATTTTAAAATTATACTCTTCCAAAATAGTACTGTTAAATCTATACTTTTTGTAATAATGTTTTTTGCTTATAATTTAGGGATTTTGTCAACTATCTTCCTAAGATGAATTATATTATCTGAGTTAGATACAATCATGATTACTATAAGCTTTATTTCTATTTAGATTAATTTTAGGAGATGAATTGGGATTTACACAAAACAAATATAAATTCTTAATTACCTTGAGAAATGCATTTTTATAGTGTTAAAGTAACTCCGTTTCCTAGACTCAAATTTAGGCTTTTTTATACTAGAATATGTTTTAGTAATTTAAGCAATAATTATATTATGTCCGATAGTATCATTAGTGTAAAATTAGGGTGCTCGTTTTTGGAACATTTCACTATCACTACTACATCATATTTATTTTGTTACCGTCAATATTTATAGGCTTTTACATAATATCTGAATCATTACGAATAGTTTATAAATTAATTCCTGATAGTTTAGTTATCAAAACTGCAACTATAACACAAAAAATATGATAGTTATTATGTGAGTTTTAGTATAAAATATAAGTCAGTCAATAGTTTAATTCCTACTAACAATATCAAACTATTGTAGGTATTGATGTATAGTGAAAATAGTTTTTAACTGCTAATACTGACGAGACTATTTTTGTTATTATTTTCTGTAGAATTGAATCATCATTTTCTATGAGTTTAAAAATGTTTAATTTGAGAATAAGTATAACCAAAAAATCAGCTATAATTTTCTGATAAGTAAATGCCTAACGAGAAAATCAGCTTTTTTTCTACTGGAAATCAATATAAGTAAAAATCTACATTTAACCAGAATATTCTTAATATATTAGAATTATTGTTATCAACCAGTTTTATAAATTCTCTTAATTTATAGATTATACAAATAGCTGAGTCTAAAAACTCTATTTTGTCTGAAAACCAGTGAAATAAATGTTATAAAAAGGGCAAAAAAAAGAATTATTTACTTAGGTAAAAACTCAATCATTAAATAATTAAATTATGCCGAACAATATTTTAATAATTATGAGCTAATTAGTATTAATTATTTTTATTTTTATTTTTACTTCCCCCTTACTTCTCTAATTATAAATTAAAAAATGCAGTAAAAGCTCAGAAAGCTTAGTACTATACTCTATTTTTAGTAGATAGCAAATGTTAAAAATTTTCCTTAAACAAATTACAATTACTTTCTTGATCATATTTATAAATTCATTAATAGCACTTAGCCAAGAAACGACTAGAAAAATTTGTCCGATAGAATTAAATAATGCTATTAATTCTATAATAAATCGCCCAATATTTAATCGCTCTCGGTGGGGAATTTTAGTGGAAACTTTATCTGGAAAAAGGAAAATTTATAGCCGAGATGCTGAATATTATTTCACCCCTGCCTCTACAGCTAAACTATTAACAACTGCAATTGAATCATCATTTTCTATGAGTTTAAAAATGTTTAATTTGAGAATAAGTATAACCAAAAAATCAGCTATAATTTTCTGATAAGTAAATGCCTAACGAGAAAATCAGCTTTTTTTCTACTGGAAATCAATATAAGTAAAAATCTACATTTAACCAGAATATTCTTAATATATTAGAATTATTGTTATCAACCAGTTTGATAAATTCTCTTAATTTATAGATTATACAAATAGCTGAGTCTAAAAACTCTATTTTGTCTGAAAACCAGTGAAATAAATGTTATAAAAATGGCAAAAAAAAAGAATTATTTACTTAGGTAAAAACTCAATTATTAAATAATTAAATTATGCCGAACAATATTTTAATAATTATGAGCTAATTAGTATTAATTATTTTTATTTTTATTTTTATTTTTACTTCCCCCTTACTTCCCTAATTATAAATTAAAAAATGCAGTAAAAACTCAGAAAGCTTAGTATTATACTCTATTTTTAGTAGATAGCAAATGTTAAAAATTTTCCTTAAACAAATTACAATTACTTTCTTGATCATATTTATAAATTCATTAATAGCACTTAGCCAAGAAACGACTAGAAAAATTTGTCCGATAGAATTAAATAATGCTATTAATTCTATAATAAATCGCCCAATATTTAATCGCTCTCGGTGGGGAATTTTAGTGGAAACTTTATCTGGAAAAAGGAAAATTTATAGCCGAGATGCTGAATATTATTTTACCCCTGCCTCTACAGCTAAACTATTAACAACTGCAGCAGTATTAAAAGAACTAAAACCTAATTTTAGAATTAGAACTTCTATTTATGGTGATGGGAAAGGTAATATATATATTGTGGGACGAGGAGATCCTAGTTTAGCAGAAACTCAATTAAAAAGTTTGGCTGAACAACTAAAAGAGGGGGGTATAGAAAATATTAATCAACTAATTTCTGATGATACTTATTTTCAAGGAATGGCAGTTAATTCTAATTGGGAATGGGAAGATGTCCAAGCTGGTTATGGGGCACCAATTAATAGTTTAATATTTAATCAAAATGCTATAGATTTAGTTTTATCGCCTCAAGGTAATGGTCAACCTTTAAAAGTTACTTTTGTTAATCCGGCGGAAAGTAAAAAATGGCAAATTGAAAATAATTCGGTGACTGTAGCGACAAATAAAAAAGAGTTTGTTGAAGTAGGGCGAGATTTTATTCAACCAATAATTCGTATATCTGGGCAACTCCGAATTGGCTCGGCATCGGAACCTGTTTATGTGGCAGTTGTGGAACCAGCCGATAATTTTTTAAATAATTTTCGTCGGGTTTTAGAGTTAGAAGGAATTAGTGTTTCTCGAATAGTTAAAAGTTCACAAATAACTTCTAATTTAAACTTGACTGAATTAGCTTTTGTCGAGTCTCCTACGGTGGGAGAACTAATAGAGGAAGTAAATAAAAAAAGTAATAATGTTTATGCAGAAGCTTTATTACGTCAACTAGGGGTTAGGAGTAAATTAGTTCCTAATAAAAAATCTGACTATCAGACTTTGGCAAAAAGTTTGGAGGAGGTAAAAGTAATTTTGACTAGGTTAGGAGTTACTCCCAATAGTTTTAGATTAAATGATGGTTCTGGTTTGTCTCGTCATAATTTAGTTAGTCCGGAGGCTTTGGTACAAACTCTCAGAATTATGGCTAATTCTCCCTGGGCTAATGCTTATAGAAATTCTTTACCTATTGCTGGTGTCAGTGGTACATTAAGTCGGCGTTTTATAAATAGTTTTGCTACCGGAAATATACAAGCAAAAACAGGAACAATTAGTGGGGTTTCTGGTTTGGCAGGATATGTGCAACCTATTAATTTTGAACCTTTAGTTTTTAGTGTTATTGTTAATCAATCTGATTTAGAAACTAAATATTTAAGAAATGCTATTGATGAAATTGTTTTGCTTTTTACTCAGTTAAAGTTTTGCAGTTAAAAGAAAAAAATAAATTAAATTTTAGTTGGAAACAAGTTAATAATTATGCTAATGCTATTATTAGTTAGTAATTGATATAAATAGGATGCTCTCTGACAATAGACAATGGGTACAAATACCAACTTTTCTGATTAAATATTTATAGTGTAGGTACCTTGCTCACCAAATGTCTACTTTATTGATCTGAACCTAATTAATGCCAATTATCAAAAACTTATAGAAAAAATTAAGTTGAGAATTTCTTTATGAAAAAAAATTTATCTTTAGTATAATTAATTTTTTTTCCTAGCAACAAATATTGAAAATCTTTAATGATCTTTGCTCCTATTATGTTACCGATTATTCCACCTCCGAAAGGATTTAAAATCTTCTACTCTTCTCACAGTGAGCTTCTATTAGTTTACCGTCCAAATGGCATGAGATATTTAATAATATTCTCAATGATACGCCTTTTAGCTTGGCTACTATTCTGTATTTTTATTGCTATATTGCTAATAACTTCATTTCTCCTGATTCAAGATTATTTAATTATTATTTTAACTTTTATATTTTTATTTATTCCTTTAGTGATGTATTTTTTTGTTGCTAAAATTGTTGATCAAGTCTATATAATCATATATTTTTTTCTAGCAAAAGCTAGATTTGACTTAAGACTTGACTACCTGGTTTTCAATGAAAAATTAGGTAATTTTAAAGAAAAAAAACACGAAATTAGACGCTCAAAAATTAAATATATACAACAAATTAAAACTAGCGGTTTTAAAAGAAATAGATTATCATCATGGGGTTTATTAATCAAAACTACCCATCAAGATTATCAACTCCTTGCTTATCAGTCTTATGACAATATTCAATGGTTAGGTAATATTATTGCTGCATGGGCTAAAGTTAGTTACCTACCATCATTAGAAAAGTAGTTATAACAGAAAAATAAACTTTTGCTACAAATATTTAGTCTACTATTTAAGATTTAGGATAAAGTACTAAGGAGTCAGAATAAATAGTTTAAATCTCATTATATTAGTTGAAAAATTTCTTTTTAATTCAAGGGAAATCTGATTAAATTTTCTTTTTAAATTTTCTTTTTGTACCCAGATTATTTGTAACATTCTTTTTTTCACGCTTAGTATTAGAAGCGAGTCATAAGTCCTCGGCTTTCAGCCCTCAGCTATCAGCTATCTTTAATAACTTATTACTTACAAAAGAGGGCTATCAATTATTATTTTTCTAGAAATATTAAAGCTGATTTTTTTCAACCTCTAAAAAGAGAAAAACCTAAAAACCTATAACCTTATTTATTGATTTTTTGCTCAATAGATTAATTAATATTGATAGGTTACAACTAAACTTAAAGGCGGCACCCAGATTCGAACTGGGGAATAAGGATTTTGCAGACCCTTGCCTTACCACTTGGCCATGCCGCCGTTCTTACTAAACTACTTTTTATCTTACACTATTCCAGAAAATATAGCAAGCCTCAAACTAAACGAGGTTTAAATTACTGATGGCCTTGTTTTTCAAGCAATATGGACAAATACTTGAAGCTATCAATAAAAGGTGTTTTATATCAGTGAGTTATAACCGTAGCTAGCAAGATTTTTATATTCTAGGGTTTGAGTTTAAAACGTACACCACATATTTTTTCAAACTGCTGTATCAAAATTTTCTAATTAATCATGATTTCTAAATCTCCTATCACTGTTACTCAAATGACTGACACCCATCTATTTACAGACCTAACTTTGGGAAAAACTTATGGAGTGTCTGGCCAAACCTCTTTCCTGAAGCTTTTAGAGAAACTGGGACAATTACAACCTCAACTAGATGCACTGCTATTGACCAGGGGCGTTGTCAAGGATGAAAGCCTCGGAGCATACCAATGTCTGGTTTCCTTAATTAGTCCCCTCAATATTCCTAATTACTAGATAGCAGGAAACCATGACTCTTTACCTATTATGGAAAAGGGCTTAAATTTTGCTGTTATTTCTTCCAAAAAATCTTTTGAAATGGGTGGGTGAGACTTTTGTGCCCTAGGGAAATGCAACATGAAAATGTGCTCATAATTCTACATTCACAAATATACTCGAATCACTCAATTACAGAAGGGGCAACATTTCCCACTACTTCCGGGAGTAGTTCTAAGATGACAGGAGATGGAGTAAGTTCAGTAATACCTGGTTGTGGAGTCACAAAATCACCCATTAGCGTAGTTAAACCGGGAGAAGCAAAATCTAGCTCTGTAACAATAAAATCATTTATAGTTGTTTTAATTAAGATTAAGAGAAAAATTGAGAAGAATAATTTTAAGTCAACTATAAATTATTTTTCACTATGCTTTACAGTTTAGACTTCATACAAAAAGTCATAAATTTTGTAGAAAATGGTAGTAAACTCACCGAAGTAGCTCATGTATTTGGGATAGGAATAGCTTCGATATGTAGATGGTTATCTCGCTCAAAATTGGAAGCAACTAAGGTAGAATGTCGTCGCAGAAAATTAGATTTGAAAGAATTAGAAAAAGATGTCAAACTAAATCCATAGTTTAAATTGGCAGACAGAGCTAAAAAATTTGGAGTTAATCATAAGGAATTTTAGAATGGGTTATTGGAAATCCTAGTGGAAAAACATTTTATCCTTTATGGGAACAAGTGAAAAAAGGGGAATGTTATTTTTAAGTTACAGATGGATGGAAAGTATATGCCAAGGCCTATTAATTATGGGGATAAAATTATCGGCAAAACCTATATGACCAGAGTAGAAGAAGAAAATACTAGACTTCGGCATTATCTTGCCAGATGACATCGAAGGACTTTTTGCTACTCAAAATAATTCCGAGAGGTTAAAGCATTCAATTCTCTTACTGGTTCAGTAAATATCAATTTTGGGATGTTTCAGTTACTTATAGATATTCATAGCGATCGCTATGGACTAAAATCATACCTTAATTCAGCAACGCTTTTTTTATGATAAAAGGTCTCCAGAGCTTAGTTACTAGTCAAGAGTCTTGATTATAGAAAGAAGGGAAAGGGAAGAAGGAAGAAGTAAGGATAAAGAAGGAAAGTAGATGTTCCTGGGACTTTGTTGAATGAAGGTAGCGATCGCAGCTAAGGCCCTGACTAGAATTTAGCTAGATTTTCACCCATGTAGCTTTTAGGCTTACCTATTCACAGGGCAGCAATCATGTTGATACGCTCTTGAGGTTTCCCTGTATAAAGTGAGTAGAATTGTTCTCCTTTTTGATCTATCCATTATCTTACTGTTTTGGCTATTCATACCCGACTCATTTATATAAACGATTAGCTAAGAATAAGTATAGGTGGGGACTTTTTCTAATCACGCTATACTAGGAATAGTTGGGAAAACTTTACTATCAAGCAAAATAATCAGTTGAGCTTGACCCGGACGACGCTTAATTGCCTCCAGGGTTTGGTCTGAATCTTCTTGTTGTTTGTTTGGAAGAAGCCAAAAATCGCTATTTAATAGACAAAAACAACTTATCATCATATCTGGGGTAAAAACTTTAACTCTACCAATATCACTGAAAGCTTCATAAACTAAATCTGCTATATCTTGTGCAGCAACAGCATATTAAGAGGGCAAAATAGGATGAAAAGACAAGGACCCTAAAGTTTTTGTTTCTCACATCTTAATTCGATTGCTATACAATAAAAAAGTTATAGTCATTTATACTTATTAAAAAAATATTAAATTCTTACTATTATTTATCAGAATAAGGTAAATAATTCTTTATGGGTTCATCTCCAGACCGAGCTAAAAACTGCGTTGTTCAATTTTTCATAGAGAAAAAAAACTACATAAGTATTTATTTAAACTACAAAAACTGGAGGTCCTAATATGAAATCAATACTAGTATGGGTAATTTCAGTACTACTAGTATTAACTTGCTTAGGCACGAATCCAACTATAGTCGCTGCCCAAGAACAGATATTCCTAATTGCAAATGATATTGAAGACGATGGTGATTGGGTTGTAAATTCAGAGAATCACTTCTTTCCTGATGGTGCAGAGGGCTGCAAAGCCACTGCTGGCTCAACAACACTGGGAATGGCTAATAGTTTTCCAGATTACGGAGGAAAAGCCTTTATTAATTTCGATTTTCCTTTAGTTCCTGGGGAATATGCTGTAACTATTGATGTCTGCAACTTCGATGGACCCAAGAACGACGACGGTGTATCAGCAGATCTTGCTCATGCTGATTACATTGGCCTGACTGTGGGAGGGAATAAAGATAATCCTGGCACATTGCTTACTACTGCTATTGAAACATCTAGTTCAAAGCCTCGCGTTGCATGGGGAGAAACAAAGCAATGGTCGTTTAAGTATACTTTTGCTGACAATGATCCAAACTTGGAGTCTAAGATTGGCTTTTTAATAGATGCGCCTGTGAAAGGTGAGTTCTTAAATATGAGTTTTGATAACCTCAAGATTATGATAGATCCTGCCGAAAGCTAAAAGTGTCGGTTGTTCATGGTAGTGGTGGTCTATCGTAATGATTTTGGTCAATACGAAGGGCAGTTGGAGTATCTTGCTCCCTTGCTAGGCATTGTTCTTATGAATTAATCATTACTATGCAGGAGTAACTTAAAAATTAACAGTTAAGTTTGAAAAGTGATCGCTATAACTTCCTTGAATATGGCGATTTTTGAGTTCACTTTGTACCTTTTTCTCTCCTTTCTCCTAAGTAGAAACCCAGGATTTCCTTTGTTTCTGGATCAGGAATAGGGGAGTAGGTACAGAGGTTTTATGCAACCTTCCCACAATTTGAAGAATAAAATTTATAGGACTTACGTAGTACAGCTATATGTATTGTCTTGTTGGTAATTTATTCATATAATTCTACTACAATTAGAGCTTTTGCGTAAGTCCTAATTTATATTGCGTATTTATATTATCAAGAAAAATTGTAATTCTCTTTAAGAAAGATCATGGTACAGTATGAATATATAGAATGTAAAAACCCAAACGGTCAACATCGGATAGCTTATACTCAATGGGGTAATCCTGAAAATAAAAGAGTATTAATTTGTGTTCATGGTTTTAGTCGTACAGGGAGAGATTTTGACTATTTAGCAGCTACCTTGCAGCAAAAATATCGAGTTATTTGCCCAGATATAGTAGGCAGAGGGAAAAGTGATTGGCTATTCAATTCATCTGATTATGGTCTACCTCTTTATATCTCAGATATGTTAACTTTAATTAATCAACTACATCTAAGTAATGTTGATTGGATAGGAACATCAATGGGAGGCTTAATTGGAATGTTTATTGCCTCTCAAAACAATTCTTTAATTAACAGATTGGTTATGAATGATGTTGGTCCAGAGATTTTTCCTGAAAACTTGAGACGTTGGGCAGGACAATATTTAAGTCAAGACAGATCTGATTTTGAAAATTTGACTCAAGTAACAGAATATGTGAAAAAATTTTATTCTGGTTATGGTGCTTTAACTGATTCAGAATGGGAACATATAGCTAAACATACTGTAAAAAAGACTTCCGAAGACAAATATCAATTACACTACGATTTTTCCATTATAGATATATTTAGATCTAATGTAGGTGAACCTAAGCCAATTGATTTTTGGCAAACTTGGTCATCAGTAAGTTGTCCGGTATTATTGTTACATGGTGAAGAATCTTATTTATTGTTACCAAAAACTATTGAGAAAATGCAATCTATTCATCCTCAAATAAATGTTAAGCATTTTCCTTGTGGTCATAACCCGCCTTTATTATCAAAAGAGCAAATAGGAACGATCGCTGACTGGCTGAATTAAGAAATTTTTACTAACGCTAGACCAGTATCGACTTTAACAGACACGACTTAGGTAGGAACTGGGTTGGTAACAAAATTTGCCATCGAATTGCGAAAAACAATAGTCATGGGAATAAACCCGGTTTTTTTGTTTGGTTGCGTATGCTCTGATAGAAATCCGCACTTATGTTGTAATATTTTATAAATCCGGGGTTTAGTCACCACAAAAGGGCGAAAATGGGATGAAAGGACAATATCCCTACACCTATTTTTTCCTAATGTTTTCCTATTCCCTATTCTCTATTTAAAACAAAAGATAGAGGGTTACTTTTATCTTCGGCAAAACCTAGAATGCCGCGATCGCAATGTTTGTACAACAAATTTCCCTGATGATCAAAGAGAAAAGTGGCGCCTCTTTGAGTTAAATAACTAGAATTAGGTATATAGGTTGACCAATTACTTAGGACTTCGGTCATGTTTCTTAACCTGAGTGTTGCTAGTTCAAAAGGACGTTGACAACCTTTTCCACCTGCAAGGTTAAAAAATGAACCCTTTAGGGGTGGTAAAGGTTTAGCATGAATTACTTCATGAGCATCAATTAGTTGAGGTGCTTTTTTATCCCCTAGATAACCTCTCAGTACTTCTCTTAAAGTGCCTGGACTACCAATGCCTGCACACATGATCATTAAATTGAGGAAAGCACTTTGACCTTTATTTAATAAGGGAAATTTCCAGGTTAATCCCTGATATAATTCTAATTCTTGATGTAATTTGGCATCTGGATCGACAAATAATGATTCAGTGGGAAATTTGGTATATTTACAAAATCTCTCACCAGAAGCGTAATTACCAATACCGATCGCCCGTAGTGTTATCCCCAATTCTTGCAATTTTGCTGATTCTCGTTGTAACCACCAAGCATATTCGAGATTATCAAAATCGCCCAATTGTGACCAGATTAAAACTAACAGACGATTAACATTTTCACAACCACTGAGAATAGGAACAGTCTGGCCATCACTAATTCTTAAACGTTGGCTTTGTTTTAGGATCTGATATATATTCATAGAATTTTTAGGTGTTAGGACATTAATCAAATTGAAATCCTTTACAATTATAAAAAGGATTAAGTATAAATATTTACTGAGTTGTTGACTCCTAAATTTTTTTCTGACTTTTGACTTTTAAGTTTTGACTTTTAGGTTAATCAGGAGTCAAATTCTCAGTGAAATATTAATTATAAATACTTGCTGAATTGTTGACTCCTAAATTTTTTTCTAAGTTTTGACTTTTAAGTTTTGACTGTTTACTTTTGACTAGCGCATGCTCTGTTTTTTCTCTGCTTTTAAGTCTCGACTATTAGAAGCAGCTAATTCTGCATCCATTAAGGTTTTTCCTGTTGCTGCTAAATAAACGTCATCTAGACTTGGTCGTGCTTGAGCAATACCAAAAATAGGTAAACCAGCTTCTTGTAATGATCGTTGAATTTTGATTAAAGCATCGCTCTGGGGTGTAACAACTAGGTTTAAAGAATTGCCCTGAGCAGCATTGATAATAACTTCTTGAACTATTGGCAGGGGAGCCAGTAATGTTTTAGCTCTTTCTGCTTCTTCAGCAGGAGAAAATTCTCTAATGCGCAAAGTGATGCGATCGCCTCCTACTCGATCTTTAAGTTCCGAAGGAGTACCAGTTGCAATAACCACCCCTTTATCAATAATAGCTACCCGGTCTGCTAAAGCATCCACTTCTTCAAGATAGTGACTAGTGATCAAAACTGTTGTGCCTGAGTCGCGTAACTGACGCAAAAAATCCCATACGGCTACCCTACTGTCAATATCTAAACCGACTGTAGGTTCATCTAAAACTAAGACATCTGGTTGATGTAACAAACCTGCTGCTAGGTCAAGACGTTTACGGATACCACCAGAGTAAGTACCAGTTTTTTTATCTGCCCAGTCTTTTATCTCAAGAAGACTAATCACTTTGTCGATTCTTTCTTTGGCCAGTTTGCTAGGGATATGATATATTGCTCCTTGAAGTTCCAGTAGTTCTCGACCTGTTAATACTTTGTCTAATGCTACTTCTTGGGCAACATACCCAAGGCGTTGTCTGGCTATTCTTGGTTGGTCAACCACCGAAATACCTGATACTTCTAAGCGTCCAGCATCTGGTGTAATTAGTGTACATAGAGCGCGTAGAGTAGTTGTTTTGCCAGCACCATTGGGGCCAAGTAAACCAAATATTTCTCCAGATTCTATCTTAAAGGAAACGTCTTTAACTGCTACGGATGAACCATAACTTTTTTGAAGATTTTCTATTAAAACTGCTGGTGTCATAGTTATTAGTATATTCAGAGTTTTCTATAATTATTGTAATTGTTTATTATTGATTTTACCAAAAATAAAATTTCATGTTAACTCTCATTAATTAGCCATAATAAAAATACTTTTCTCACTTTAATTGATCCGATATTCTCAATTGCCTAATTTTTTTTCATGTTCAAAGACAGAGATATGATATCAATACTCCCCTCGGATAGGAAATGAAAAAAATATTCGAGTCTTTCAAGCTTCCTTATTACAGGATGTACTGATTACTTCACAAGCTGATTTGCACCTCAAAACCAAAAGTTATTTTAGTTATCACCTTATCAGTTATTAAATTGATAATAGCCATAATTCAATTATACCAGAAATATCAATTTTTTCTATTTAAATTGATTCTAAAAGAGTCAATAAATAGTAGTAATTAGTTCGTTCATCATGACAATCAAGCTGTAATGAAACAAGTTTTGTAGCTATATAGCTTTACCTACATAAATGCCACATCTTGGCTGTAAAAAAATGTTAAAATAGAATAATTAGCAGCTTATTTTTATTTGTATATTAAAGATGAAATTACTCTTATTTCCAAACTAACATTTTTAATATTATTTTTTCTGCTTTTTCCCTTGTTTTGGTTTATGATTATCAGAGGCATCCTATAAAAAAAATGTGGTTAATTAAAAGATATTTTTTTTTCTGATTTTACATAAATATATCCTCACAATTATCATGTTATTGAATGATTTAATTTCCTAGTAATCCATGAAAAAAAGTTTAGCTAATAATCAAAAAAATTAACTAATTATTTGTTTGATTAATAATTTAAAATTTACAAAAAAATAGTATTAATTCATAATAATTGATATTAAAGCCTTAGAGGGTATCTGTAAAAAAAATTCACGGGGTAACAAGCTAGCTAAAAAACCATATATAGAATGTTTTAGCCTTCAGGGACTGAAAAATATTTCAACAAAAAGAAACCCTTATTGAGAAATTTTGAAGTGTAGTGTGTTCAAAGAGCGAACCCAATACAATCTCCTAGTCAAGGTGAATCATTATTCTAGTTAAGAGAATAATATTATGAAAAAAACTAACTTTTAAATTTATCTTTAATCAAAAATTATGGTCTAATTAACCACTGTATTTATCGCTTTTATTCCCCTGCAATAATATATAAATCTATGAGGATTAAGCCTCATTAAATTTTCTACTAATCAAAAAAAAATTATTATTTATTTCTCAATAAGTACAAGATAATCCTACAAAAAAGCTACTATTTTTTTATTTCATTTATGTCTTTCTGTATTAGTTATTGATATATATTTTGAACCTCTTTTTTTTATTTTTTAGTATAAAAAATAACTAATTCTGCCTGAAATAGCTATTAATAAAATTAAATTATCCAGTCTCGTTTAATTATATTAGCTCCTTCTAGATTATAACCAACGCTTTTATAATCTTTAAACATTGCTTCTATTCCCATTCTCTGGTTGTAGATTTTTTTTAACTTTGACTACGGATAATAAATTCGTCAAAATATACCATTTTTTTTTGCAACATATTTTTGACAATATTTCTGTTTTTTATAATTGAGTAAATTATATATTCCCTATTACATATTGGTAATCTTTTAATTGAATAATAATTTAGCTTCACCGATATTGACTTTTAACTCTGATAGTGGCTCATATTTTATCCTAATCATAGTTTATTTTTTTATCTCAAATTTTATCCTAATGATAGTTTATTTTTTTTATCTCAAAACAAAACATATATCTTGTTTTTAATATTTTTTCAACTAATGGGATAAGAAAATACTACGGAATTCTCTATCTATGGTTAGAATTATTTAATATGCTTTCAATTATTTTAACACAGGAAAAATTACTATTTTTTTTCTATTAAATTACTATAGGTAAAGCCATCTTTTTGGAAGCTACAGTAATCATTAAAAGATTAAGATATTAACAGTAAATACGGTCTCAAATTAATACTATATCTGAAGTGAATTGGAATAAATTTTACTCATATTTTTAACTACAGGAAACCAGAATAAAGCTATGCTAAAGTCATTTACAAGCACAAAATATTTGTACCTTTTTTTCCTTACCTTATAATTTTATTGGTAGGAGAAAATAACTGCTTAATTTTAATATTTGTACAGTTTTATGTACTGAGAATCACGTATAATAATATTTGTAATGTTACTATTTGGGATAGACTAAATTTTTGCTTAACATGGTTTTGATAAAAGCCTAATAAATTCACTTTTATTAATTTTTATTTGTAATTACCAACCCTTTTTAATCATATTTTTAACTATTTCAAAAAACTTTTGAAATGAATAAATAATCAATAAAAAAAAATTTGTGAAACTCAGCGATCGCTTTGATATCCTTTTCTAATTTCTGAGGATCGCTAACATTCATCCTAATATTATACTCAACAATTCTGGGCCTGGGAGTTATCTTGGCAATACTATCTCTTGAAACTTGCTTTTGAGCATTTGGAATGCTGTATTCTAAGTCCCAGAAAAACCAGATGCTGAAACTTCATTTTGACCTACTTTTTCTAGGAATCTCGGCTTATTTAGGGGAACAAATAAATGAGACTTTCTATTGAAACTCAAGATAAAGTTTTTTCACCTTACCTATATCTTAAACAATTTAGGACAACAATCATATCATTGTATTTAACTTTTAATCAAACCCTAGATTCTCTGGAAAAAGTAGTCCTGATCGCGTAATAGTTTTTTATCAAAATAAAGTAATAAAGTTAGGTTTGTCAAGATGAATTTTCCTAAGTGAAAGTTGACCAAAATTATTAAATATGGACATGCCCAAAGTATAGTCAACCTCCTTTCTCTGATCCTCATTATGGGCGAAAATTTGTAGAAAATCTTAGGCGACAACCTATCAATGAAGCAACAAAAATATCAATGAAGCAACAAAAATAATGATAGATAAAATCTTGCCAGAATGATTCCCATCATCAGGGATACGCTCTTCATAACTGGTTATTTCAGGAAGATGGTTTTGATAGTTTTTGTGTTATACCATCTCCCCTTAATTAATTATAATAATAACTTATCTTTTATTTCTCATCATCTTTCCTTAATTAGCCTTCGCACTAGCTACTTTACCTAGGGATTTTGACACCAGTTTATAGGCTTGTAAAAAAGGTACATAATAGAGTTGCCAAATATTCTGGTAATCACTTTCTCCAAGTCCTACAGTTAACTCTTCGCGGACTTTAGGAACGTGAATTGTACCAAACATATAGTCCCAAAATGAGAATATTAAGCCAAAGTTTTTGTCATAATATTCTACTTTTTCGCTATGATGAATATGGTGCATAGCTGGGCTCTGGAAGATATGACTTAAGTGCCAACCAAAAGAAACCCAAATATGAGAGTGTCGTAGATGAATAATAAACCTAAACAAAAAGCTTGATATCAGTAAACCAGCAATTGTAATAGCTTTGACTTCTTGGTTAACAAAGTAACCGAATATTCCCATATAAATTCCCAGAAAAAATATTTTCATGGTTTGCTTTAATCCTATATCAATTGGATGATATCTAAAGCCTGTA
Organism: Trichodesmium erythraeum IMS101; assembly: GCF_000014265.1. NCBI lineage: Bacteria > Bacillati > Cyanobacteriota > Cyanophyceae > Oscillatoriales > Microcoleaceae > Trichodesmium > Trichodesmium erythraeum. Next base: position 6,416,544 of record NC_008312.1, on the reverse strand, counting down.
ATAGGATTCAATCCCTCTGCTAAATGATGAGCTTTATGGAACTCCCAAAGTACTGGAATTTTGTGTAGAAGATAATGAGCCAAAAAAACACCAAAATCTATTACTAAAACTGCAAAAGTTGTATAAACAATTTTGAGAGCAAGAGTCATTTCTACTTGGATTTCAGTCTTTCCAAATAACCCACATAAAAACTGATTTACGAAATCGGAAGTAATTTGTGATAGGGTAAAAAAACCAGTCAGGCTAACAATTATTGCCAATACACCGTTAATCAGGTAGCACTGATAGTCTAAAATTGCTGATTGTTTAGTATATAGAGATTTGGGAAAGCAATATGCTAATGCTTTTCTCAAGCCAAAACCATTTGATTTTGACTCACGGACATAATAAACCCCCAAAATAAATACAATAAATACTATTGTATAGACAAAATACAACTTATGATGAGGGTTAAATACTGGAAAAGCTACCATAAATAATGATTTTAATACTTCAGGCAGCTGTTGAATAAATTGTTGGATGGAATTAAGCATATCAAACTCCTGAGATTTTTATTTTAATTTTCAGGTTAGCAATAAATATATACCCATTTTGTAATCACATTGACCTAAATATTCGGATACGGGGTAATTGTCTATATTTTTTTAGATTTTAACAATTTAAATTACCTATTCTCACAAATACTAATAACAGTTCAAGTTTTGTAGAGTTAGGATTTTATGGTTTTTTTAAGTTGATAATATGTTATTAAAGTTTTTAACAACTTATCTATTTCCTAGGTTTCGATTTAAGCTATAGTTATAGCTAGTTTTTTAACCTTTATTTTTGATGCACAATAATTGTGAATCTATATCTATCATAGCATAAATTTAACGCTTTCGCCAAGGAATAATATGATCATCAGCTAATGTTTGAGAAACAGCGATCGCTCCGTAAAGATTTAGATGACTAGGGTCAGAAAAGTTGTCATAAGTTTCTGGCCATGCACTGCCTAAATCTCGAAATATAAAATTAGTATATTCCCCAGATAACTGTTGCATATATTCCTGAAATTCTTGTTCATAAACAGTTCGTACTTCATCCAAATATACTATAGTTAAAGGCATATTTACAAATACAAAATTAACCCCTATTGACTGAGTATATTGTAGTAATTTTTTGAGTGCAGTGGTTTGTTTTCCTCGTAATTGAAACTCAGCATAATCAGCATCGTAATCACCAGAAACTTTAGTATAATTTTGATAGTAACTTTCAGGTTTAAATTTAATAGAAATTGGCAGAAAACCATTTGCTTGAAATTGCTCTAACTCTAGGTTATGATCTTTTACTAAATCCTGGTTACCTTCCCCAGACAAAAAATCAAAATTTGTCGGATTCTTAATAATTGATACTATCAATCTTTTTAGGCGATCGCGCTGCTGATAAGTCACTGATATTTTCTTAACTTTTGACTCTAATTTTTTCAATATTTGCTTATATTTATTTAAATCATAATTAACTGATGAGTCTGATCTATTATTCCCAATAATAAACGAACCAGCATCTACTTGATCATAACCTTCAGAACCAGCAATAATATCAAAAGTTCTATCAACTCTACCACTATTTAGAGCCCGAACTCCATCAGCAAAAATAATTAATTTTGGCAATTGTTCTGGTGGTAAAACCTGACGTACAATCAAATCTACTACTTGAGCAGTTGCACCATTTACCCCAAAATTATAAATTCTGAAATTTGGATATCCTAAAGCTGCCAAACTTTCAGCAAGCACCGTGGGATCGACCCCTCTCAAAGCTCTAGAACTACCAACTATTAAAATATCTGGTATTTTTTTTTCTGCTTCTAAATATTGTTGATAACGAAGCAACTGTTCATCTAATTGCGGACTATTAAAACTAGGATAATTCATTAATCCTGAAGCTTGATTTTCATCTACAATTTCTTCTGATTGAGTTTGGCAATTTCGACCTTGACAAATATTTCCATACAGAGAAACATCTGGAACTTTCTTTAATATTTCATCTACTTTTAAATCAGTTTGAACCGTCAATAAAATTCCCAAAGCAGCATAAGAAATAGCAGCAAACCATTTACCATAACTGCGACTATTGTATGTTAATGAATTACTTATTTTTGTCAAATCTTCTTCATTAGGAATAAATAAACGCGAGCCAATAAGTAACTGCTGAATACCTGTCAACAGACGTCCTTTAAATAATGTGTACCCATGAAAATATAAAAGACTTGAGTCACTTTTTTCAGTCATTTTTGGTGCTAACTTGAGGAAAGCACGATCTGCTCTTTTACCCAACAAAAAATCCATTTCGGCAGTTGCAGCAAACTCTGGAGGTTTTTCAGAATATCGTCGATTTTTCGTAGTAAAATTAATACCGTAGCGCCATAAAGGTAATTTTTGACCAGCACGACGACCGTAAACCCTTACCCCACTAACTCCAGGAATTTGAAGTTGACGCAAAAAATTAGCAATGCATGGTCCTACTTGAGATTGAGATGGACTTGTAGGAGCTTCGCTCATAACATGCAATAATTCTTGCTTCGATAATATTAATACCCGGATACCACCTGTTTTAAGTCTTTGATCAAGGTTAGAATTAACTAATCTATTTAACAAAAAACTAATTGCTTCATAGTTTCCTTGACTTGCCAAAACCTCAGCACTAGCAGATAGATCTTGATTTTCTGATGCCGGTAAATTCAACCAGTCTATCCAGCGAGGAAATTCTTTCCTTTTGTAGTTACTTTCATTAACCGTACAACCGTATATGGTAGCAGCTTGAATACCTCTTGGTATAATTGTAGCTAATATAGAAGCGATCGCTGCTTTTGTTTTCTGTTGATCTGGATACTCTTGGCTGGAATTATTAGTACTAGTACAAAATAAATGTAAAGTTGATTCTTTGAGGATCCCTCGAATATCAACTCCCAGGGTAGCCAGCTTTTGTTTAAGCAAACGTTCAATTGCAGTTACATCCCCCCAACTCGCCCATTCTTGTAGCATCAGATCGGGTGGAGTTAGATCCACTCGCAACATCCAGTCAGGAGCCGTTTCACCTCGAACAAGTAGAGAAATTAAAGCTTCATGGAAATCTTTAAGTTTGAGGTCTCTTAGTTTTTGAGTAATTGGTTCAGCTAACAGAGATGGATCGGGACTATAAGTTGCTTCACAAGATACCCATAAGATTTTTTGAGTTTTTAACTTAAAATTTTTAGTAACATCCTCTAATTGTGAACTTGTTTCTGTTAATTTTTCCTTAAATTGTTTTTCTCTAACACTAACATTTACACAGACCCCTAACTCACCTAAAATTTCACTCAGATAACTAGCAATTGCATCTGGGTGACCATACTTAGCTAACCTTTTAGAAGAAACTGTTAAAGAAGAATTAATCAGATTAATATCTGATTCCTTGAGTTTATCTAGCTGCGTTTTTAACTTAGACTTTTCTGGTTCAGTACTAGAAAAAGTCTCTGAGTCGAATTTTGGAGATAAAAAGTTGAGATTATCTAATGTGTCATTAGACCCGACAAAATCCTGATCAGGAGCTAACAGCAATTCAGAGGCAACATCGCGATGGATATCCAGTTCAGAAGATTGTCCAACACCAATTTTTGTGAATTTTTCTTCAGGTAAACCTTCAGTGCCATGATAATTTTGTGAGTATTCTTGAGGAGTAGAAGCAGTAGAAGTAGATGTTGGATCGAAATTAGTTTCTGAATCATTAGATAAGATAGGAGAATTTAGTCTCCCACTTTGAGCCCTTACCTTATTACTATCAAGTTTTACTGTCCAGTCAGGTCGCCTACGTCCCAAAGTACGACCACACAGAAACGTCTGGTAAATCCGAGGTTGATTAGGAGGTAATAAAGATTCTATATTGATCTGACTCAGTGCCTGAGAAAACTGGGCAAGTGCAAAGCTCATTTCAGGACATTTTTCTGCTTCACAGAGAATATGTAGATGATTACCTCGCAATCTTACCTGTACTTGTACTTCTGGAAGTCCTAAAGCTTCCTTAGCCCAAATTCCCAGGGGGGAGCTATTTTCAGTTAATATTGTTTTATTCCCTTTCATCTTCTCTATTAGACCCGGAGATTTTCCTGAAACGAGGATTCTTAGTTTGTGTTCTGCACAACTGCACGTTTCATGTTCCAAGCCCGAAACATTAAGCCCACTTAATTAAATTAAATACCTTGTCTATACCTGAGTTAGTTCTCTTCCATAGTATTCATAGATTATAACGGGAACCTAAAAACAAATACGTAGAAGTCGCCAGGACGGTTAGAACATTCTCACTATTCTCAAATATAGTCCATGCTGCGAATGTACAGAAAAAAATTTCATTTGCTAACCTTTCACTAATTGTAGACATCCCTGTTATAACTTTACCAATTATCCTGAAATTTACGACTTTACAGGTTATACCTTGGTCATCCTTTTTACAAACAAGAATTTTGGAGTTTTACCTTCCCTATTAAGTTATACTAATTTCTGAAAATAATGCTATAATTTATTTATGACTTTAGGTAGAATTATAATAGAGTTGTTAAAATTTAAGCAAAAAAAAATCCCTTGAACCCTAAACTTATCTAGTTTAAGCGTGCTTTGAAGAATTAAAATACTCAAAACCATCAAGAGCAAACTTTTGAGCATTTTCAATTTTTCCACACCCAACAACTCAGGCTAAGTAGAGATCCCTGCTAGAACAATCTTTAGGGGAAAGGTAAGCTTTATTTTTGGAGAGTAATAGTTTTACTGTTCATTTTTTTAGTTTTTCTCCTCATAACATTAAAAACAGTTTTCCCTGGTGTTCAATATTGATTTAGTCATTTTCTAACACTACCTCCAGATTTAAACCCAGTACATAAAAATCTTTATAGATTTATTCAACAGACTCCAGGTAAGGTTCAGTAATAGAGTATGGGAATTAAGCCCCAAAAATGGCTAAAACAAAAAAAAGTCCAGCATTTAGGGTACTTTTGAGCATTAAAATTATGAAAATATTATTTAGTAAGCTTTTGAGCATTTTTAATTTTCCCACACCCAACAACTCTAATGTTTTCCAGCTCTAGATATTAAGATGTGTAGATATCTTTAGCCAATGAACCTTACTCCCATAATTGTTCTCTAATCATTAATTAGGACTATCAAATAATACAGTTGTTAAATAATAATCTGTCCATTCAGGCCCAAAAGCTTTTTCCAAGACTCGGCGGGTTTTATCATTTTGTCTCTGTTGAGTGCAATAATGGTGTTGAGCCTTGAGAATTTCAAGCTGTTGTTCTGGAGAAACAGGTTTTTGGGCGATCGCTTGTTGGCAATGTATTTCTAGGTAAGATTCTACTATTGATATAAATTTTTGTTCTTCCTCTAAACCAGTTGGTCGTATAAATAGACAAAACTCTGAAAATATTTCTCCCCATTGTGGTAGTTGCCGAGGATGAGCAAATTCTTTTATTGGTAAAGCTTGGAGTTGATAATTATAGACTTCTGGTAGTTTTCTATCTTGACTTTGAGGTGATATATCAACCACTGCTGCACTTATTTGGCCTCTTGCCCCTACTAAATCTGTACCAAATATAGGCAAAGGATAACTTATTCTGGGAAACATGACACAGTGCAAGATATCCAGCTTCGGGCCTATGGTTGCTAGTTCTAGATGTAGCTTGCGGAACTGAGCAGTTTGATAGCATTTGTTTTGAATTATGAGTTTTTCTCCTTCCAAACGTCCTTCTACATAACCTAGATCTGCAGGTAGATAATATGGTTCTAGGTTAAGGTATCGCTGCCAAACTGCCTCTATAGAATTTGCCAGTTGGCATACTAAGGGATTTTGTTGAATTCCTTGAGATGGAATTGATGTTTTTAACATTCTTGTTATGGGCTAGTTTATTGAGTTATTGTTATATTTACTTTTTGAGATTTGAGATAGTTACTTGAATTTTATTTATGTATTAGTACAATCCCAAAATTTTATCTCATTGAGAGAGCTAAAAGCAAAAAGTCTAAACTAATTGCTCCGTTACTTGCTTAGTCTCTAATATTATGATTTTGGTTTTGCAGTTGATGCCCTTAAAAACTGTCCAATTACATATATTAGTCAAGAATCAGTCACTTTTGACACCTCTAGTTTTATGGCCACATTAAGGATTGTCCAATAAATAGTAGGTCATCAGCTTATAGCTTCTTTCATAGATAATGACAATTGTTGAGTTTGTCAATTATTAATGTTATTGATTTTAATTTTCCTAAATACTAAATTATTACCAATATTTACTTTCAGTCAACTTTTTCTTATATGGTAAATCGAACTAAAATTTAACCTATATTTACAATATCAACAGGGATAAATAGTTACTAAGTAAAGTTTAATAACATTAATTTGCATAATTGATTAATAGTGATAGATTATAAATATGAAGAAGTAAATAGACTTCTTTAAAAGATGTACAAGAGTTCAAGCGATAACTTAAAGGAGGTAACAAACAAAACTGTTTAATCAATTGATCATCTCTCTGTTCAGACATCAACAGCTACTCCTTTGTCAGGGGCTAATATTTTCTCAAGATTTAATAATCTGGGAGTAAAAATTTCTTAGGTTTGTGTTTGAGTTTTACTCCATTTTTATGTAGTAATATAGAGGAAATAATTTAAGCAACTCAGGAGGCTATAACTCTGTTAAGTCAGATAAAACTTGTATCATTATCGTTAAATACTAAAAATCAACACCTATATCTAAAACTGAAACTTCTTTAAGTGGTAAAAAGGGAGCAATCCAACTAAAGTTAATAGCTTAGTAGATCTCCATAGATAATCTTAGATAGTAAAGAAGTCACTCAGGGAGTAAAGCTTAGGTGTTGATTTTTAATGGTTGATGAACTGACTGATAATCATTGCATGATCTAGATATAAGATAATGTCTTTCTCTTATTGTTATAAAGGCAGAGACGAGAAGATAGAAGGGCTTCTGCCAATCGTAACTAAATTTTTTAGATAATATAAATTATACACAATATAAATAATAAATATTCACCCTCTTATTGTTATAAAGGCAGAGACGAGAAGATAGAAGGGCTTCTGCCAATCGTAACTAAATTTTTTAGATAATATAAATTATACACAATATAAATAATAAATATTCACCCTTTCTTGTGCTTTAGGATCGTAGGCTGATGGATTGGGATTTGAATGAGAAATTTTGTTCCCTGTCCAGCTTTTGAAAAACATTTGAGTTGACCCTGATGTTTTTCTGTAATGATTTGATAGCTGATAGACAAACCCATACCTGTCCCTTTACCTATAGGTTTTGTTGTAAAGAATGGATCAAAAATATACTTTTTAATATTTTCTGGGATACCACAACCATTATCTGTGATAGTTATTTGTACTAATTCTGGGTCAATTACAGATGTACTAATTATGATTTGATTAGAACTAGGTCTATCCTGGGTTTGTTCGTATGCAAGGTTGGTATTGGCTTCTTCTAAGCTATCAATGGCATTTACCAGAATATTCATAAATACTTGGTTAATTTGGCCATAGGAGCATTCTACAAGAGGTAGTTTCTCATATTCTCGGATTATTTGAATCTCTATCCCTTGAGGTTGAACCTTAAAGCGATGTTGTAAAATCCTTAGGGTGCTCTCAATACCCTCATGAATATCAACGGGTTTGAATTCAGCTTTATCTGTACGAGAAAAATTTCGCAGCGACAATACTATTTCTCGGATACGTTCAGCACCTATTTTCATAGACGCGAGGGTTTGAAGTACATCTGAGCGGATAAACTCTAAGTTTATATCTTCAGCTTGCGTTTTAATTTCATCAATAGGATTTGGGTAGTTTTTTTCATAGAGCTTTAGAAAATCCAAGAATATTGTAGTATATTCCTCCATATAATTGAGATTAGCATAAATAAAGTTAAGAGGGTTATTAATTTCATGGGCAACTCCTGCAACTAAGCGTCCTAGAGCTGCCATTTTTTCTGATTGGATTAACTGTGATTGTGACTCCTTCACCTGCTCTAAAGCTTGCTCTAGTTCTACTGTACGTTCGGCTACTTTCTGTTCTAAGTTTTCAGTAAGGTGGTACAACTTTAACTGTGTTTTCACACGGGCAATTAATTCTGCTTCTTGAAATGGCTTAGTCACATAATCAACTGCTCCTAAACTAAGTCCCTTAACTTTATCAATACAATCACTAAGAGCAGTCATAAAAATTATGGGTATATTTTTAGTGATGTTACAAGCTTTGAAACGGCGACAAGTTTCAAAACCATCAATACCAGGCATCATTACATCAAGAAGAATCAAGCTGGGTAAACTTAATTTTGCTTGAGTAATAGCTAATTCACCATCTGTGGCGATAGCCACTTCAAAGTCAGCATCACTTAAAGCTTCTGAAAGAACTGCTAAGTTTGCAGGAGTATCATCTACTACTAAAATTAAATCTGAATGGTCCATAATTTATCAGTTTAAATATTATTATTATATGATGTATAACTTGATCAAAAAATATAACTGTTTCTCAGTATAAAGCTGAAAAGGTTCATTTCATAACTGCCTCAATTTCCACTTGTTAGGAAAAGTTGCATCCAGTTGAGCCCTTAATTATTTGATTTTTCTAAAGATTCTTGAATAAAGATTGTAATTTTTTTAATTTCAAAATCTTTAGCTTGCTGAACAATATGATCGACAAAAGCCCCATATTCTTGGTTCTCTTTTTCTAACTCTTGAGCTACTGCTACTAACTTTTTCAATCTACCTTGTTGAGCAAGTTGAAATAAGTCTTCTAGAACTACTAGTGGGGGTAATACATCTACAGCAGTAGTTTTTTGCTTCCTGCTATTTTGTTGATGTTGCAAATCACTAGAACCAGGAGTAAGAATAGATTCATATTTCCAAGTAATCTGTAAGTGTTCTTGTAGTAGCTTAAATAATTCATCTGATCCAACAGGTTTTTCTAGAAAACCATCCCCACCAGCATCCAAACTCTTCTGTCTAACTGTTGATATAACTGATGCAGAAGAGACAATTACCGGAATTGGCTTAAGTATTTCCGATGTTCTAATGTGCTTCATAAACTCATATCCATCCATTACTGGCATCATCAAATCAGTAATAATTAAGTTAGGTCGAAATTTATTAGCCTTATTCAAACCATCTTCCCCGTTTTCTGCTTCAATAACATTAAATTTGAGCGGTTCGAGTAAGTTAACAATTACCGAGCGGTTTTCCCACTTATTATCGACAACTAACAAAGTTTGTAAATCCCCTTCATAACCAATTAATTGCTTTTTAGTGTCAGTGATAACCTGATCTTGCCACTCTAGTGCTAAGGGAAAATCAATCTCAAAAGTAAAAGTACTGCCGACTCCTAACTCACTTTTCACTTGAATATTGCTACCCATAAGACTGAGAATATTATCAGTAATAGTAAGTCCTAATCCAGTCCCTTCAGAGTGTCGTTTACCCTCACCAACCTGTTCAAAGGGTTGGAAAATTTTTTCTAAAGAATCTGGACTTATGCCAATACCTGTATCTTTAATCTGAAAACTGAGTCTGACATTATCTTGAGGTATTTGAGCTTTATCTTTTTTTTGTTCTGCCATAGAATCAATAATTCTTACCTTAAATGTCACTTGACCCTTTTCAGTAAACTTAGCAGCATTTCCTAGTAAATTAATCAATACCTGACGCAATCTTTTAGGATCGGTTACAATGCCTTCGGGTAAATTCGCATCTGGTAGGTAAACAAAATCAACGCCTTTTTTTTCTGTCCGAATACAAATAATTTCCCCAATTCCTTGAAGAAAAGATGGTAGATGAATCGCTTGGGGTTGCAATTCTAGTTTACGGGCTTCAATTTTAGAGATATCCAGGATATCATTAATCAGAGTGAGTAGGTGAGAACCACATTGATGAATGATATCAATCCCTTTTTTTTCTTTTTCTCCCCAGGCTTCCGAACGACTCAGGATTTCAGTGTAACCCAGAATCCCGTTGAGAGGGGTACGGAGTTCATGGCTCATATTAGCTAAAAATTCACTTTTTGCCTTATTGGCTGCATCTGCAACTTGTCGCTTCTGTTCTAAAAAATCTAAAGAATAGTAAGAATTAGCTAATTTAACTGCCATTTGGTTAAATTGTTGAGCTATTTGCTGGATTTCATCACCAGTCTGAATATCCAAATGATAATTTAAAGTACCGATATCTAATTTGGTGGCGGCAGTTTTCAGGGTTTGAATTGAACGAATTACTGGTAACAATGTTAGGTAAAACTCACCAATAAAAATCAGTAAAACTACCAAAATTAAACAGTAGGTTAAAATAGCTGCATTTTGCTTAAATTGGATCGCAAATTGTTGGCTCTGGTCATTTTTTACCCTGACTTCCTCCAACAAGAAGCTGAGAAACAGCCGAATATCACCCCCAAATGACTTGATCGCTTTGATATCTTGCTTGATACTAGAAGTAGAATAATCTTGATTGTTTATAATCTCATTAGCTAGGCGTACAAGAAGTTGATAACGGCGGCCTACCACTTCGGTTTTTTGAGATTCTGGTATTAGCTCTTTTATCTTTTCCAAACTAGCCAAAAACTTTAATTTCTCTTGCTGATAGCTATTCAGATAAAAAACACCACGATTAAACAAAAGATAGTCTTTCAGGAAGGAAGTTTGTGTTTCTAGAGAAAGCATAAGTGCATGAGTTATATAAACTGCTTGATTAGTATGATTGCGGGCTTTCTCTATGGATTTTTCTGTCCTTCCAATCAAAAGTCTACTAACTCCGAGTAAAGAAGTTACTAATCCCAAAGAAATTGATGTCGAAAGGATAAATTTAGTTAGAATCTTCATTTTTCCGCCACTTTTGTATACTTGAGACGGGTATAGATTTGTCGTATCTCCTCAAAGTCTGCGTCCTGACCCAAAGTATAACCATTAGATTCAGTACCACTTACATCTACAACACCTATGGGAGCATCGATCAAGATTTCTTGCAATTGAACGATCATTTGGGGTGTAAACTTCTTCGCATTGATAACTATGGGAGGTGCAGGTATAGGGTTTGACTCCCAGATAATTTTGTAATTAGCATCTAGTTTTCCTGATTTTTGACTCCGCAGGAAAGAGGCTTTATCGTTAGTGACTGCATCTACAACACCATCTACTAAATCTTGTGTTGCTTTATCGTGACTGCCAGAGTAACGAATTTTAGAAAAGTCTCTTGTAGGATTTATACCTGCAGTTTCCAAACCATTCATGGGTATGAGGAAACCAGAAGTAGAAGATGGACTAACAAAAGCAAAACGTTTACCTTTTAAATCTTCCAGAGTTTTAATATTTTTGGTAGTATTAGCAATAATTACACTAGTATACCAAGGTCGGCCACTAATTCTGTTTATGGGCATAACTAAGGGTCTAATATTGGGATTACGTTCTTTAGCTTTGATATAGGTAAGAGCTGCCAAATATGCCATATCTACCTCTTCTTTAACAATCAAATCCACTGCTTCTGCGTAATTTTTCGTGATTTGGAAATTAACTGGGCGTTTGAGAAGAGTTTCTAGATGTTCAGCTAAAGGTTGTAATTTTTCTTGCTGCCCTTCGGGACTTTGCCAAGGCAGCACTGCTACCTGTAAAGGCTCGCTAGAATAGAGATTAGTGGGATTCTGTGGGTCTGGTTCAGGTAATAGCGGAGGTAAAATTGAAGTACAACTAACAGTGATTGTACTGATAGATAAGAGTAAGTAAAAAAAGAGCGAATATCTGAAAAAAGGATGATTTGGCCATAAATTCAACTTCATATATTATTAAACCTCTTTTAATAATGGAAAAGTTTGTGAGGAACTAAGTCTTTTAAATTAAGACATTTATGAATGCATTATACCAAATCAATTTTAGTAAGAGGGTATTTAAAAAAATTACAACCTTTGCCATAGATAAGATTTTGTGTTACAATCTTTATATTATCTATTTAAAGTAGTTTTAGTTATTAATTACTAAGTATAATGCAGTGTTCAGTATTAAGATTAAAATACTGAAGTTTATTTTTTTTCCGAATCTTAAAAAGTAGGCTTGAGACCTTGTTTTTTTTGGTCAAAATATCATTTTTGGTAATTTGAGTAGAATGATAAAATTAGTGATAATTTAGCCAAAGTTGGATTTTAATTCGGTATTTTTAAGCTAAACCTAATATTCTTGACCAAGCTAGTTTGAATTGCTAAACTACTGCTGTATTATGAAATTAAGTTAAATATTAAAAATAAGGTCTTAGAGAAAACGAAAATAATAAGTTAATTACTTCTAAATTTAAGTGGCTCCCAGCTCTTCGTTGAGGGAATGCTCCGCCAAAAGCAAATATAATTAAAGTAAAGAAATTTAAGAGTAACGGTTTCTAACTAGATTTGAAAAATCTGTAGTTATTTGAATCTTTGGGTGGGGTCAATGGGAATATATTTTACCCTTGCTCTTGTTGTTCATACCTATTTACTATTACTATGTAGGATTTGAAAAATTGTTGGTAGGTCTATTATATAAGATGCTTGAGTACTGAACTTGATTACTATTTCAAAGATAAACAGGTGAAGGAGTCTTAGAAAAAATGGAAAATCTAATAGATAATTGCAAAGATATATTCAGGAAGAGTAAATACCCAAAACTTAGGCGGTATAGCTACATAAGGTTTGTTTTTGGTAATTATTTGAGATGTTTATACTACAACTAGTGCCTTTGGGGATATTGTTGATACTTTGAATAAAAAATAAGTAAATTTTTAGCACAAATAGCTATAGTAGTTACATCTATACCTTGGATACATAATCTCAGCAAGCTAAGAAGTATATTTGAGGGTTTTTTAATTGGGAGGGATGTTCAATATGTCTTTTTTGACTATGGCGATCGCTTCTTTTCTAGAAAAAACTGGAGTGATAACTAATTTTTTTATGGTTAAAAAAACAAGGACGTGACTAGGGAGTTTCCCAACTAAGGATTTTTTTATATGATGACTCAGACAGTTTCTGCATTTTATCGGAAGATTCAATAAATGGAAAAAGTATGAATTTAAAATAAGGATTATATAATAGAGTTGTTTGGTGTGGGAAAATTAAAGAGCCTCAAAAGCTTACTCTATAAGCTTTTCATTATTTTAATACTCAATCTTCATGCTTAAACCTAGATTGATTTTGGGTTTTAGCCATTTTTTGTGGGTTAATTCTCAACAACTCTGGTAATTAAATAAATATAACAGAGTTGCTTGATGTGAGAAAATTAAAAATGCTCAAAAGTTTACTCTTGATGGTTTTGAGTATTTTAATTCTTCAAAGCATGCTTAAACATGAACTTGTTTTGGGTTTTAGCCATTTTTTTTGTTTAATTCCCAACAACTCTAATAGATTTTTCAAAATTTTTAGTAAATTATGAACCTGATACTATACAGCAAACCAGGCTGTCACCTTTGTGAAGGACTTCAAGAAAAACTTGAAGAAATACTGAAAGACCCCGAAAACCCCTGTCAATTTAAGCTAGAGGTTAGAGATATTACCACCCGTGATGACTGGTTTCAAGCTTATCAATATGAAGTACCTGTACTTTGTGTATCTCAGACAGATACAACAACTGAAAAGCTTATACCACGTCCCTCTCCTCGAATGCCGGTGAGAAAATTGCAACAAATGTTACAAAAATATTTGTAATTTTTTGCTATGGATGACAAAAAATCTTAATGATTATTCAGGGTCATTTGTTGAATAAATCAAAAGTTTAATATCAAGAAAGTGTAATATCAAGTCTGATTAATTAGCTACAATAGAGTTGTTGGGAATTAAGCCCCAAAAATGGCTAAAACTTAAAACAAGTAAGTTTAGGTTTAAAGGTGTTTTTCAGAATTTTAATCATGAAAAATTTACCCTATAAATTTTTGAATACTTTTAACTTTCCCATAGGAAACAACTCTAATAAAAATATTTTTCTTACATCAATTGCTCCCAGTTCCCAATTGGCTAAAATTTTTCCACAGACGGTGGGGTGGGTATTCAAAGAGATATGATATAAATGGTAGATATTTGAAGCAGTTAGCACTCAGTAAACGGAAGTCATGTATTGGAAATTCTTAAGTCATGCATTAAGATCTCACAAGTTTATAACTTTGATTTGACAGTAACTTTAGAAAATTATTTGAGCTTTTCAAGTGAGACACTATTTGTGATATCTTTAAAGTGAATTGGTATGACTACAAAAACTATTGGAGTTCCTAATATGAAATTGAGAGAATTATTAGCAAAAGTTTCAAGTATTTCACTGACTAATAATTACCAAGCTTTAGAAACAGAAATCAAATTGTGATATCTTTAAGGTGAATTGGTATGACTACAAAAACTATTGGAGTTCCTAATATGAAATTGAGAGAATTATTAGCAAAAGTTTCAAGTATTTCACTGACTAATAATTACCAAGCTTTAGAAACAGAAATCAAAGGTTTGGCGACAAATTCACATGCTTGTCAAACAGGGGATTTATTTTTAGGAATGCCAGGCACCCGTGTTGATGGGGGAGATTTCTGGAAAAGTGCGATCGCTAATGGCGCAGTGGGAGCTATAGTTTCAGTCTCGGCAGCAACAAAACATCCAGCTAAAAATGAGTGTGTTATTCCAGTTGCGGATATGAGCCAAACCTGCCCAGAAATTGCTGCTGCTTTCTATGACTACCCTGGGCAAAAAATGAAAATGGTTGGCATCACTGGTACTAATGGCAAAACGACTACTACTCATTTAGTCGAATTTATCTTGAATAATGCTCAACTACCTACCGCTTTATTTGGTACTCTTTATATGCGTTGGCCAGGATTTCAAAAAACGGCAGCTTACACCACATCTTTCCCAGTGGAATTACAAAATCAACTAGCACAAGCATTAGCAGCAGGGAGTAAATATGGAATCATGGAAGTTAGTTCCCATTCTCTAGATCAAAAACGAGTTTGGGGTTGTACTTATGAGGTGGCGGTATTTACAAATTTGACGCAAGACCATTTGGACTATCACAAAGATATGGATGATTACTTTGAAGCTAAAGCACGGCTTTTTAGTTCTGACTATCTCAAGGGTCGGGCGATAGTTAATGCTGATGATCCTTATGGCCAAAAGTTAATTGCCAGACTAGAGTCAGAAAAGGTTTGGAGTTATAGCACGAGTGATACTTCTACAGATTTATGGGCATCAGATTTGGAATATAAGCCGACAGGAGTTAAGGGGATGCTGCATACTCCCAAGGGGGAGATGATTTTTAGTTTGCCATTGGTAGGGCAGTACAATTTATCTAATATGTTGGCTGCGGTAGGGACGACGTTGCATTTAGGTTTAGATTTGTCAATGGTGGTTACTCAGTTATCAGATTTTCCGGGAGTACCTGGTCGTATGGAAAGGGTACAGGTTACTGAGGGCCAGGATGTAAGTGTAATTGTTGATTATGCTCATACTCCTGATAGTTTAGAGAATTTGTTAAAGGCAGCCCGACCTTTTATTCCTGGTCGCATGATTTGTGTGTTTGGTTGTGGAGGCGATCGTGATCGTACTAAGCGACCCAAAATGGGTAAAATTGCTGCTGAGTTATCAGATTTAGCTGTGGTGAGTTCTGATAACCCTCGCACTGAAGATCCCGAAAGAATTTTACAGGATATATTGGAGGGAATATCCCCAGAAGTTAAGCCTTTGGTTATCAGCGATCGCGCTGAAGCTATTCGTACTGCTATTATGGAAGCTCAGTCTGGAGATGGGGTATTAATAGCTGGAAAAGGTCACGAAGATTATCAAATTCTCGGTACAGAAAAAATTCATTTTGATGACCGAGAGCAGGCAAGAAATACTTTGAGAGATAAGTATGGTTTAAGTCAAAAATAAATTAAAGGAGTCTATCCCACTGATAAGAATTTTCAGGGGACTTGACAGTTAAATGAAAATTTACTCAGGTTATTTGCTTTGTTGCACTGCGGATGCCCATAGTGTAAAAATGACAGTACATGGCATAAAAGTAAATATAAGTAAGTTTAAGTCCAAGTCTAAGTCCAAATCAAAGTCCAAGTAAGGTCTTAGTAACTGGTCGGAGTATCATACTTCCTTAAAACAAAGAGGTACTTTGATATATGGGCTCACCCTATAAGGTAATAAAGCAGTGGGAGTGGGTCAATCAAAAGAAGATTAGATCTCGAAGAGCATTCGAGTTGTTTATTTGGACTCCCAGGACGACAAAAACAAAGATTTATAGAATCTATCTTTCACTTGATGGGATTAGATTTACCTGAGCATGAAATAGGACTGATATCCCTTAGAGTCCCCGAAATTAAATATAGTGATACCAGTTATGCCAATAACAGAAGGGATTCATTTGATAGTAGATTCTACAGGGATCAAAATTTACGGTGAAGAAGAATGGAAAACCAGGATTCATCGGTTTTGGTAAACCTAGAACATGGGGTAAATTACATCATAAAAAAAACGGAGAGGGTGGGATTCGAACCCACGGAGACTCTCGCCTCACTCGATTTCAAGTCGAGCGCATTCGACCACTCTGCCACCTCTCCTCAATCAGCCAAAAATTAAAGCCATAAAGCTAAAGATAGCCAAAAATAAATTATATAGAATTTTTGACCAAATAAGCTTGGACATTCATAATATTTTGACTAATATTTATTATAGCACTTGTGCAGGATCAAAAACAGATTTTGCTGGGTAATATAAAATTTTTTCAGAAATTACTGTCAAGTCATGGCCAACCCAAACCAAAGCTACTTGAGAAACAACACCTGCTTCTATAGATACAATTGAGAAATTTCGTCTTTTGTGGCCTTCATTATCAATAATCCGTGGTACACTTGCTGCATTCAAATACAAAGTCCCTTCAGCATCCAGATCAACACACTTACGTAACTGCTTATCAGTATGGCGTAATTTATGGTGCATGTGACCAAAGGCAACCAGAGGAATGTTTTTACCCAACTTACGGGATTCTATTATTGCATCAGTAAAGTCTGGATCGCCAAAATCCCCACCGATAGGTTTCCAATCACGACCCACCGGATCTTCGGGAGCATTTCCTAAACCAGTTGGACCATTATGGCCAAGAAAAATCACATTTTCATGGAGGGCACTTTCTATGGCTTTTAGCATTAAGTCAGTAGATTCCTCAAAACTATTAACTCCAAACCGTTTTTGATAAAAATCTTGATATTTCCATTTTGGACCTCCCCAACTAAAAGGGCGAGTCCCCACTACTGTCAGGTTGAAATCTGGAAAGTCCAATTTACTATAACCTACATGGGCTTCTCCAAATAAATCTATTTGCTCTTGAACCCTATCTTCTTGAGTTAGGTCATAAGGACATTTTTCTCTACCCCAAGAAGTTGCAGTATACCAGGCGTCGTGATTACCGAAAACAGCTGCTTTAGGTATGTCAAGAGCAGCAATTTCCCTGACAATTTCTACTGCTTCATTACCAAAGTCTCCGACAAATAGTACTAAATCAACTCCCAGATATTTGAGGGCTATTTCATCTTCAGGTTCCCATTGATTGTGAATATCTCCGACAACGGCAATTCTTATCAATTTTTCTTTGTCTTCTGTCATATTTACTGTTTTTTGTCAAAACAATTTGATTTTAGTCAGTTTTTCCTTAAATAATCTTAACAACAATTTTGATGCGTCCAGAGGTTAAAATACTCTGGATTTTAAGCAAATGTGATGGCCACGGGCTCAAGCTACGAAACACACTGTTGACGATATTTTTTAGCTAAATTGTGGAGAAGCCTCATACCATAATCTTTGATTTGGTTTGAAATAAATCGACGGCCAATTAATGGGGGTTGATGTCCTGTGTATTGACAATATTATTCTGGTTTTTTTTGATTCTTAATGTACTTTTTCAAAGTATAAATTGTTACTTCGCCACAAGAAGCAATAAAATAAGAACTTTTCCCAAGAACATCTTTCCAGTAAATATTGTTAATTTGTTTTACGAATTCTTTCCTTCGTTTTCTGCTTCTCGACGTTTTAATGTTATTAACTAGCCTGCTTAATGTAACGTTTGGATGATACTTAAACCAAATATGGACGTGGTTTTCTTCCCTATTAAACTCTACTAATTTACATTCCTATTTAATTAATAATTGTCCCAAAGTTTCATTTAAGCGAGCCAGTATTATTGAAAGTGTTAAAGGAAAGTTTGGTTGATTTTATACCAGAACTTTTCCCCTAGAAAAATAACGAAAACCTTAATGGGAAAAACTTTGATCTAGTTCCTATCGTTGTTCGGCATGGGTACAAACTTGCCTGTGATATCAGAATTTACAAGTTTACCCATAGTGACAAAAAAATTAGATCAATAGCTTTTTCTGTCTTGGTCCGGGGAAAAAATATTCGTGCTTTAGTATTTCATAGCCGATGCTTCAGGAATTTGATTTGACGTTTTACCAGAACAATTTCTGGGAAGACTTCAATGTACCAGTTAACATATGATTTCGATAGGTATCTTCTAGTAACAATAAACGGAAAGGGTGCAGACAAACCTGCCAAGGAAAAGGATTATTTTTAATTTGATACCATTTTTCCTTGAATACTTCTGCTTGCAAATGATAGTCAAAAGAATTTAGTGCAGGTTGATATAATTTCAAATATAAAGTCATCCGATGCTGAGTTTCACTGGTTGCTGCTAACCAACAGGGGAAAGTATTCGGTTGGTTTGCTTCCTCCATAAAAGTAATCTGGTGAGCACGAATACCAACGTGAGAGAAATACTCTGGAATGGGTTCGGCGACCTCAAGACTACATCCCCATTCAACAGCTTCAATTTTATGATCGTCTATAATTAAGACTTGAGAAAAGTTCT
Organism: Trichodesmium erythraeum IMS101; assembly: GCF_000014265.1. Lineage (NCBI taxonomy): Bacteria > Bacillati > Cyanobacteriota > Cyanophyceae > Oscillatoriales > Microcoleaceae > Trichodesmium > Trichodesmium erythraeum. The sequence goes on along the minus strand of NC_008312.1, from coordinate 6,397,650 downwards.
TACAACCAGTTAATTGAGCAACTCTCACACTGGTAGAATATTCAAAAATGTCTTGTTTGAGGCCATGAGTAAGAATAAGTCCATCATCAACTACTAATAGATGTTGGCAAATGCGATAAGCTTCCTCTAAGTTGTGAGTTACTAGTAAAGTTACTCCTTGATAATTTTCTAGGGTGCTAAGAACTAATGTTTCAATTTGATGTCTTAGGTGGGTATCTAATGCGGAAAAAGCTTCATCTAATAATAAAGCTTCTGGTTGACTTGCTAATGCTCGTGCTAAAGCTACCCTTTGTTGCTGACCTCCGGAAAGTTCTCCAGGATATCGTTTTTCATATCCTGGTAACTGCACTGCTAAAAGATGGGTTTGTACTTTTTGTTGAATATCACTTGATGACAAACCTTTGGGCAAACCAAAAGCAATATTTTCAGCTACAGTTAGATGGGGAAAGAGAGCGTAGTTTTGAAATAGATAACCAACATGGCGATCGCGACTAGGTAAATCAATTTTCAGTTTTGCATCGAATAATACTCGCCCATTTAAAACTATGCGTCCTTGAGTGGGATTTTCTAAGCCAGCAATGCAACGCAGAATCATACTTTTGCCAGCACCAGAACCTCCTAATAACCCCACTGGTTTGTTATTAGCGCTGAAAGCAACATCTAACATGAATCCGTGAAGTTGCTTTTGAATATCTACAAATAGACTTTGTGACTGGCTGCGGGAGTTGAGTAGAAAAGGTTGAGGTTGAACTTGAGTTATAGAGCGCACATCAATAATTTGCTTTTCTGTTTTTTGTACTATGCGCTTTTTGATTTGAGATTCTGACCAAAAGTTGACACCAGTTATCACCCCAAGAGATATGGCTAAAATGACTAACACCCAAATAAGTGCTTCTTTCATATTTCCACCTTCAGAAGCAAAGAAAATAGCGATGGGAATAGTTTCAGTTTTGCCGGGAATGCTTCCTGCTAGCATTAAAGTTGCCCCAAACTCCCCCAGGGATCTAGCAAAAGCTAATAATGCTCCGGCAATTATTCCTGGTTTTGCTAAAGGTAACAAAATTCGCCAAAATACTCGCCATTCTGAAGCTCCTAAAGTTCTGGCACAAGCAAGCAAACTGGTATCAATTTGATTAAAAGCTGCTAGTGATGTTTTGTACATTAGGGGAAATGAGACTACTGTAGCTGCTATTACGGTGGCAGGCCAAGTAAAAATTAATGTTATCCCCATTGAGGAGAGTAAATGACCAACAGGACCGTTTCTACCTAGCAATAATAGTAAGAGAAAACCTGTGACGGTTGGAGGCAATACTAGAGGGGATGTTAATATAGCATCAATTAGTCCTTTGTTTTTACCACGATATCCTAGCATCCAACGTGCTGTAGCAATGCCGAGAAAAAAGGTGATTATTGTAGTTACTGTTGCAGTTTTTAGGGAAATCCAAGCAGGGGAGAGGTCTAAGTTCATTATTATTATTTTTAATAAAGGGTAGTTTTTAAGTGTGATAAACAACCCTTGGTTGATGTTTCCTGTGTATTAATTTTCTGGAAAAATGAAAATATTTGATGTCAATAAATTTTATCAAGGTAGTTATTTTGATACTGGTGCATTGCAATTATTTCCGTAATAGTTTTAGTCTTCATCTGGAGTTACTTTCTACAACTAGGTTTATTTTCTATCTTTTTTCATTCAATAAACTGTTTTTTTTACTACAGGATAGAGGAGTATTTTATTCCTATAGAAAAAAAAATAGGGACATTCAGTGAAGGGTCTCAAAAGAATAATTTTATTTATAATTAATTACCAGAATATGATATAATTAACTCTAATAGCAGTCGTTACTATTGAAACTGATAGTATAAGTGTTCTCAAATTCAGTAACTTTGAAGACTGATAAAAAACCGGATTTATATTAGATATATTATAAAAATAATATCTACACATATAAACCCGGTTTCTATATTTAGATATGCATTACCAAATTTTACGATGATACAATAAAATTAATGATTTTCCAGAGCTAGGAATATTCCACAGTGCTACCTGTAGGGATAATTTCTGTTTTTCATGGCAAAGGTTTATATGAATTACTTCTACAAAAAACAAAATGTAGAATATACAAATGCTTGACGTAAGTTCTGACAGCATTGGGATTATATTTGTGAGAATTTTTTAGCGATGAACAATGGTACCTATGTGTTCACCATTCACTGCAGCAGTAATATTATCGGGGTTAAAACTATCAACAATTTGAACTTGGCTTATTTGTTGGAAATAATCAAGCAAATCTAACAAAACCCTTTCAAATGGTAAGGTTGCAAAATTACTTTCTCTGACTTCCTTTGTGGAAATTTCTGAGATCAAGCTTGCATCTTTCTTGGTATTAGGGTTTTTCTTGTAAGGTCCCTTTACATCTTTAAGTAAAGTTAGATTTTACACCTAAAACATTCTGCCAATAAAAACGCACCAGAGTCGCTACTATGAGGAGGAATGCATCCAATAGCTGGAGGATTTTTCCATAATGAATATGGAGGAACTCCTGTAAAAATTACTCCAGGAACACTACGAATAAATAAAGGTAAAAGATGTCCGAAAACTTCTGGAGGAATGGCAACTTTTATCTAAATTAATCATCGTTGTTTAGTGTAATAAAGCCATATTTTTCAAATACAGCTTTTGCCTCTGGGGTTAATATAAATTCTTCTAGTTGTTTAGCAGCTTCAATGTTTTTACTATCTTTAATTATTGCCATAGGATATACTATTGGTGTATGAGATTTTTCCGGTGCATTAGCAACAATTTTTGCTCGGCTTGAATCCTTAGTATCTGTCTGATAAACAATTCCAGCATCAACATTTCCTGTTGTTACATAATTGACGATTTGACGCACATTTTTAGCAAAAACTATTTTCGGTTTTACTGTTTCATAAACACCTAGATAACTCAAAATTTCTTGACCATATTTTCCTGCAGGAACACTTTTTGGTTCACCAATAGATATTGTCTTAATAGTGTCTTTTGTTAAATCTTGAAAGGTGTTAATTGAAGCTGTATTTTCTTGGGGAACTATTAACACCATTTTATTTTTGAGTAAGTCACGAAGGCTTTTATCTATTATGAGACCTTTTTCTTGCAACATATTCATGTGGGAAGGAGATGCAGAGATGAATAAATCTACTGGGGCACCTTGTTCAATTTGTTGTCGTAGAGAGCCGGAAGAAGCTAAGTTTAATGTTAAAGAAATATCAGGCTTTTTTTGTTCATAGATAGGTTTAATCTCTGCCATTGCATCTTTGAGACTAGCTGCTGCTGAAATTGTTAAGTTGATTCTGGAAGTGGTAAGCTGAGAATATGAATTATTGGTGTTTGGGCTACAACTAATTATTAATAAAGAAGTAAGTATGGCTATAAATTTGAAGGTAGCGATCGCGCTTTTTTTCATGTCTATTATTCCCATGTTTAAGTTTTCTCAAAGTTATTAATATTGTAGATTTTTTTCTGTTAAAATTCCACGATAAAACAATGTTATATTAGAATCTTCAATATAAATATTAGCCTTCATAATATTTTCAACGGTACTATTAAAAAAGTAGTAAATAGGGCTGTAGATACTGAATTAACTTGATAAATTGCCCCTAGATTAGGAAGCTGATATTTTTCCATTTTCTAGTTATAATTTGTAGTCTAAACCTGCGTTGTTGAGAACTGTTTGTATTATTAAAGGTTTTTAATCATGAGATTATAGATATTTTTTCTAAAGTTTATATGTAATCATGAATTACCCAATAACACTATATATCGCGTACTTTTATATTGAATTTTTAATACTATAATTAGTTTTTTTTATGATAGATATTACTTGAAAAATATATTATTTAGTAACGATAAAATAATAAAATATCTAATTCCAATACGGAGGCGAAATCTAGGTTAAATTTCTCCAATTTGCAACTCAAAAAAATTAGCGATCGCTTCTGCCTCAGTTCTGAAAAGTAATATTTTATCTATAATTATCACATATTGTGTGCAATACTTTCAGGCTTTAAGGCTTGAGCATCAAAGATTAATGTTTTCTCTACAATTTTGGTACTGATACCATTTATCCATAAAGTCGCCTTTAACAAAGGATAATAACTATTAGCAAAATACTTATTCCGGTAATAATTATTAAGGGTATTATTACAGCATTATTACAGAGAAATAGTATGAGAAACTGCTTACTCAAAAACTTAATGCTGTAGATTCACCGGAGCTCATCTTGTCTCCCTATTATTTTCTCTTGAAATTTTTGGGTTTTAGGAAGTATTGAATATTTTGACTTTACAAATTAAGAAATTACTGTATATAAAATGTAGACTAATTATACTTGATTTATTTATTTCAAATGGAGCTAAAAGGACTATATATTAGGCGAAATATTTACTTAAATTTTTAGTCGTTTTAAATTGAAATTTACTCAACCATATTTTTTGTTTTATGGTGAAAAGTGAATAATATTTTCACCTTTTTTATGAAATGAAGAAATAGGTCAGAATATTCTTCACCTTTGTTCTCTTTGAAAAAAAACTGAACTATAATATGATTATTTCTCATAGAATCAGGGTAGTAAACTTATGAAGCTAAGTCATACCAAACTTCTACTTCATAATACTACAATCTACAAGGAATAAATAATATGAACATTGGAACTATATTTGGGAAATTATCAATAGTTGCTGGAGGGTTAATTTTCACAGCTGCTACTGCTGGAAATGCTTATGCTAGTACAATGTTTTTCACTGATGTTAATGCTTTTGATGCATTAACAGATACAACTTTAATAGAAGATTTTGAGGCTTTCTCACTAAAAAATCGGCCTTTGTCATCCTTTGTTAGTAATGGCAATACATATATAGGCCATACTGGTGCACGATATCCCAATGTATGGGTTTCTTCCCCTGGATATACTAATTACGGTGTTCCTATAACTACTAGTAGTATAATTACTGCTACCGGTGATGAAGATTTTACAGTGGAATTTGGTACACCTACGGAAGCAGTAGGATTTGATACTTATCTTAATACTTATGGTCCAGCAACAGTCAATGTTTTTGGTGCTAATAATCTCCTTGATACTTTTGTGCTAAATCAAGACCCAACAACTGTAAGATTTTTAGGAATACTTGCTAGTGAAGAAATTAGTTCTATTCGCTGGACTACTGTAGATGGAGGGAAAATTAATACAGGAATTGATAATATTATCCAAGGCTCAAAGATTGATAATAAATCAACACCAGAACCATCATTACTTATAGGAATAGTAAGCACCTTTGTTATTGCTCTTTTATCCCGAAAGAGACAAGTCATAGTAAAATGACGTCAGGCAGAGGAAAAAACTTCTGTCTTCCTGGCACTAAAATCTAATTATTTAACCAGACATAATATAACTTGGGCAGAGTTACCTCTAAATCAGAAAAGAGCGATCGCTCCTGTTGTCAAAAAGATTTGAGCGGCTAAAAACTTAATAGGGACGTTCCATGGAACGTCCCTAAGATAATAATTATTGACAAGTGTTATTACACAGGTAAATAAGCCTCTTGGTGAGTTTTGATAGTGCAATCAGAACGAGGATAAGTAACACACATTAATAGGAAGCCTTTTTCCATCACTTCGTCATCTAAGAAGTTTTGGTCTTCTTGATCTATTTCACCTTCAACTAATCTACCAGTGCAGCTAGAGCAAGCTCCAGCACGGCAAGAAACAGGTAAATCTATGCCTGCTTCGTCGGCAGCATCTAGTATATAGGTATCCTCATCAACATCGATGGTGACATCCATTTCTGGGGGTTTGTTTTTCTTGCCTTTGATTAATCTTACTTTATAAGTAGTCATTGGTTTTATTCTCCTTTTTGTTTAATGAAAAATTGTGTGAATGAGCTATCAGCTATCAGCTATCAACTTTAACAAGATTTACTTGCTAAATGTGATTACTAAGTGCTAAAAACTATATTAACTGCAAGGTACTGCTGTGGGGGTGCAGCTACCTGCCTGGAAAGATTTTCCGCAACTACAAGTTTCTGTGGCGTTGGGGTTAATAAACTTTAAACCGCCTTCTGTGAGACTTTCTATGTAGTCAACTACAACTCCTTCTAATAAAGGCGCGCTTTTAGGATCTATAAATATTCGTAACTGATCTTTTTCAAGGAGCAAGTCATCTGTCTTAGGAGCATTAGCAATATTCAAGGAATATTGATAGCCACTGCAACCTCCATCCACAACAGAGATGCGGATGCCTTGATTTGAGTCTTGCAGGAACTTTGTCAGTTGAGAAGCAGCTTTTTCTGTTAAACTCAGAGTCATAATCTTTAGGAAAAGTAATTTATACTTACCGATAAAATAATTATCCAGATAGGCGACACCCGTCTCTTGTCTGGCTTAGTGAATTTAGTATTGTCAGGAAAAATGTTACTTTAAGAGGCTATAGGTAAATCAGACTAACACTTAAACTGATTGTATTGCTCATACAAGTGCACCCTGAATTTTGAAAGTTATCGCCTCAGTGTCAGTCTGATCTTACTGCACATCGCTGTCGCGAACGTACACCCTAAAATATTTTAAACTTGCCGTATATATTAATTCCTTATTTATAACTTAAACCAAAGGTCTAACTATAAACTGTTTGTTGTGATCATTTCTGTCGTAAAATTATTCTTAATAGCTATAGAGTCAGCTACTAATTCTCTACTGAGAGAACCGCAAACCTGACAGTTGGGGTCATGGTAGGGGCGAAGTTTAGCAAATTCCATGCTATCCAAATTCATTGTTAGCAGTTGTGACCACAAGGGTTTACTAAATCCTGTAATCTGTTTGATAGCTTCTGAAGCTGCTAGACAAGCTAAAGTTCCAGAAACTATCCCCAATACTCCGAACCCACGTCTGTCCCACTGTGGTTTTTCTGGGAACAGACAAGACAAACAAGGAGTTTTACCAGGATCTATGGTGGTTAAATAAGCTTCCATACTATTCATGGCAGCTTCCACCATTGGTTTGCGCCAACGTACACAGGCAGCATTCAGTAAATTCCGTTCGTCAAAGTTGTGGGCACAGTCTATAGCAATATCAGCAGACTGTACCAATGGGTCGACATTTTCAGCCGTAACATATTCGGGAACTGCTTCAATTTCAATATCTGGGTTAATGGCAGATAGAGTTTCCTTTGCTTTGTCTACTCGGACTTTACCCACCCAGTCGTCTGTCATCAAGATTTGACGGTTCATGTCATCAAGCCGTAGTTCTCCACCTCGGACTAAAATTAATTTCCCGATACCTGCTACTGCTAAATACAATGCTACCGTGCCACCTAAGCCACCAACTCCAGTTACTACTGCTGTTGTTGACTTGAGTCGTTGCTGTGCTTCCTCTCCAAAGCCCGGGAGCATCATTTGACGACTATAACGTTCTAATTCTTTTGGTGTAAGGTTGGAGATCATTTCAGTTATTACTTATCAGTTATTCAGTACCCCTAGCAATAAGGAAACTTAAAATCCAAAATTTCCTTTGACCAGAGCTGTTGTTGACTTGAGTCACTGCTGTGGTTCCTCTCCAAAGCCTGGGAGTATCATTTCAGTTATTAATTAATAGTACCTCCAGCAATAGGGAGACTTGAACCCAAAATTTATTTTTTGATCCCCTTAAAAGGGCTGGAGGCAATTAACTTTATCTATTCGTGAAAGTTTTCTCCTTACTCAGCACTAATTTCTGTTAATTTAACCACATCTTTGTGTTCTTTTTGAAAGACTGGAAATACTTTTTGTTCTTGAGCATTAGATGTCAAAAAAGTTTTATAAGCTGATTCTAATCCTGCTTTATATGCAGTTATTTTTTCTGTTTCAGTCAGTTTAGTGTTTTCGTCAACTTCTGCAATTGCTGAAGAGAAAACTTTTAATATATGGAGGCGATTTACATTTACAGTTGTTTGGTCAAAAGGAATTTCAAAAAAATTGAGAAAGTCTTCTGCATCTACTAGTTCGTTGAAATTTTTTAATGTTTTCATGATGATGAACCTCAGTGTTATTTAATAGTGGATATTTCTCATTAATAATGAGAGATAAAAATAACAATAAATGTTGCCAACTTTAATTGAGTTGGAGATTTTTGAGAACAACAAAAATTGTCATATTTTCCTATATAGAGGCTGTTAAATATTCACAGAATATTTATATAATTTACCTCTCAAACTCAGGAAAAGCTTAATTTTTTATAGTTTACAAACTTCTTTATATTTTTTCGCCAACTCAATGCCAGCTTTAGCCATTTTTTCTCCTTCATCTTCCATTTTTTCTAGAGAAGTAAACCCAAAACGTTGAGCATCTCGTAAAGTTCTAGCAACCACCAAAAGACGACCGCAAAATACCAAAGCCCAACCAAATCCTTCATGGTTGATATTAACAACTACTTGCATAATTTCATTAGTTTCTAATTCAATGCTAGTAGCTATTGCATTGTAGAATAACTTAATTCGAGCCAAAGTCATGGGGTTGACTTCTTCATCAGTAGAAATCTGGCGCTTTTCTTGCTTGCTAACAATGTAAGGCTTAAGAATTAATTCGGGAGACCAAGATTTATATACTCCATAGGAGTCCTGAGCTTGAATTGATCTAATTAATTCCTTAATAAAAGGTGCAGAATAAATGTCAGTTGTTGTTGTTGTTTCTGTTTGAACTGTCATAGTTTTATACCTCTTCAAGTGCAGCTTCTAAGTCAGATTCAGAAGATTTTTGTAAAGCTTTCCTTAACCAAGGGGGGGGATTGCCTTTTAATGTTTGTACCAATTTATCAAGGACTTCAGCAATTGTTTGTTCTTCTGAAGTTGACTTCATTGGAGTAACTTTTTTATTAATTAAACGACCTGCTGCCGGTCCACCAATTTCTAGCACATAAACGATCGTGCAGTCGAGCAAAGCTTCAACCTTGGCATGAAGTTTTTCTAGTTTATCTTGCTTGGAAGCATCTTGCTCTAAATTACCACCAAAAGTCATGGGTTCTAGAGCTTGATATCCTGTGTCATTTATTTCATACAATGCCATTTGTTTGGCAGAACCAAAGTGACCATCTATATGAATAAAATCAGTTGTGGCAAATGCAACTTTCATTGTTACTTTTTCTCCTTATTGTATGTACCAAAAACTAATAGAAAAAAACTATTAGCCCTTGATAACAAGCTTGTGGGTTCACAGACTAAAATAAACGGCAAAATCAGGCAATTGTTAAAATTTGTTCCAATTTTTTATCTTGTCAAACTATTAGTTTAACTCAGCCTGAATGCCAAAGATTCATTTATTTATGCCTGAGTACTTAATAATGAATAATCATTGGTGTGAATTTTTGATTCCTCTTGCTCTAGGAAAATATTACCAATATCAAATAATAAATTCATTGTACCACGGTAACCAACAGAACAACGTTGACCATTACCAAGGCGATCGTAAATTGGCATTCCCATCCGATAGAGATCAATATTTAACTTCTCAGATATTATCTTACCACGAGAATTGGTAATTAGTAAATCCGAACCTGCTGCCACTTCTTCTAAATCTCCCAAGTCCCCAACTATCACATTTTCCGTAGGTAATTTTTCAAGTAACGGCGATCGCGTAGTTGTGACAGCAGAATGAATATCTCCCCCCATTTCTCGCACAAACCAACTTGTTGCCCAAAGTAAATCTGGTTCCAGGGCAATAGATACTTGCTTATGCCCAAAATAGAAGTGAGTATCCAACATCGCATCCTGTAACTGACGGCGTTGGCGTAGGTATTTCTCAGGAACTTCACAGCCTTTGTCAAGATGAGGATCAATTCGAGATACAATTAGCTGAGACAATTTTAACATGAAACTATCTACAGCACCCAAACCAGTCAACCGAGAGAACACTTGATATTGAGTACCAAATTTTTCTTGCAAAATTATAGCTGCATTTCGCATACTTTCCCCAATAGCAAAGGTGAAAGATGAGTGACGTAAATTACGCAAATCCTCTATTGTGGTACCACCTGAGCTTGTAGCACTATAAATATCATCAATTAAATGCCCGTCCAAAGACTGAGATAAGTCCGGTACAACTATTGGAATGAACCCAAAATCTTCTACAATATCCTTGATTTCCTGGACATCTCCAGGAGCAAGACAAGAACCAGCTAAAATTGTAATCAAAGGTTTTTTAATTTCTTTGGGAATAGGCTCCCCATAATCATAACCTACTATACATTCTACTGTAGTAGCAAAACCGTCCTGAGCAGAACCCTTATAATCTGGACTAGAAACATTTAATATGGGGAACCCATCTAATTCTGGATGCTCTTCCCTAAATTTCTTAAGAATACGCTCCATGTCATCCCCTCTGGTTTCAGTTAAACCAGTAGTCAACAAACCAATTACCTTTGGTTTTGACTTCTCAAGCTGAGTCAGCAGCGCTTTATCAATGTTATCCTCCCCTCCCAAAATAGTTGTCACTTCACTCATAGCAGTAGTAGACAAGGGAATAGCTTCCTGGAAGTGATTCACCAATAATACCTTAGCAAAAGCAGTACAACCTTGAGTACCGTGGAACATTGGCATCATCCCATTAATTCCTAAGTATGCTAAAGCCGCACCCAAAGGTTGACTGAGTTTCAGAGGATTTGTGGATAATGATTGTTTATGAAAATTGACTGTTGTTGGTGGAATATTAGTTAAACTTGGTAAAGTTTCAACAGCCAAAACATCATCTAACTGACATGCCTCTAACCAAGGTGCCGGTTGTCTCACCTGTTCCCAAACCGGACTATAGAGAGCTTCATCTAATTCTTTAGCCATTTCTATCATCCCATGATATCCGGCGTAGGGATGATGACGTTCTTGGTTAATGTGTAAAAAGGGAATTCGGGCTTTGAGAGCAGTATACTGGTTACGACCACCTGCTATAAGCATATCAGCTTTAGTCTCGGCAATTACTTTTAAGAGTATTTCGGCATTACCTTTTTCTAGCAAAATACCATCTTTACCGAGCAACTTTTTGATTTTAGCCTTATCCTCTTCTGTACTTTTCTTGGTGCTAGTAGCAACCACATCCATCTCTAAATCTTTAGCTGCCGAAATAATAGACCAACTTTTCACCCCACCTGTGTAGAGTACAACTTTTTTACCTTTTAGACGTTGGCGATAGGGTTCTAATATTTCTTCAAGAATAGTTGTTTCTTCAGCGATCAGTTTTTCTGTCCGTTCTTGCAGGCCAGCATCCCCAATTTTGGCAGCAATATTCCGGAGGCAGTTATTAATATCAGCAACACCATAAAATGATTCTTCAATGTAAGGAATGCCATATTCTTCCTCCATTTTTCGTGCCATATTGATCATAGCTTTAGAGCAGATCATAACGTTGAGTTTGGCACGGTGGGCATAACAAACTTCTTTGTAAGTAGCATCTCCCGTGATTTTTGACAATACCCGAATGCCAACTTTTTCAAACAGGGGTAACATTGCCCACATTTCCCCAGCAATATTATATTCCCCAATTAGGTTTATGTCATAAGGTGTAGTAAATTCAGGTTCTGCCGTACCTACTACATGGTCTAATAATGCTTCTGCGCCAACCCGGTTACCCAGATTTTTGCTACCGATGAAACCAGGAGAGTTAACGGGAATGACCGGAATTTCTAATTTTTTAGTAGCGACTTTACAAACTGTTTCTAGGTCATCTCCAATTAAAGCAGTAACACAGGTGGCATAGACAAATATAGCAGGAGGTTGATAACGTTTTTTTAATTCAGCGATCGCCCTCAATAATTTTTTCTCTCCGCCCATAATAATGTCATTTTCACCCATATCAGTGGTGAAACCCATTTTGTATAGATGGGAACTGGAGGAAAGACTTCCACGAGCTCCCCAGGAGTTACCAGAACAACCTAAAGGACCGTGAACCAGGTGAGCTGCATCTGTAATTGGAACTAGAGCAATACTAGCACCATCAAAGGCACAACCCCCTTGAGCAGCTCCGGGTGCTGCTTGTTGCTGGCAGCCTTTCTGTTTTTTATCTCCGTTATTTTTTTGATGGTTGTGTTCGCAACCTGGCTCATTTAAAAGTTCGGCAACTTTGCCTGGGGTTATCATAGCCATGTTATTAAGTCTCTTTATTAACTACTATGGGGCGGGGATGGAGTATTTAATCTTAGAATGACAAATTTTTATTATGATTTTTGTATAAAGGTTAGCATTTTGTCGGTTGGGTTAAGTAACGAAACCTAACAAATAGATTTTAGTAATGAATTGACACATCTAAAAGAGTGCGGACGACAGACTACTAAATCCATTATATAGTTTGAATTTATGCCGTATCAAGTAGCCGACTGGACTGTTGCTAAAATAGTGCGTCTGCTGCTCAATGAAACGAGAATATATCCAAAACAGACAAATCTGCAAATAAAGTAGAAGGATATAAAAAAAGGAGGGAAACTTGTAACTTTACCTCCTTTATTGAAATAGCCAGTGCCACTAATATAACTAACACTGACTTTTTTTGTGGCGATCGCTTAACGAACCAAGTCAAAAGATGTATCGTTAACACCTAGATCCATGCTACCACGGTCTAATTCATCAAGGATAGTATTAACGATCCAGTTGATGAGGTTGAATGCTCCCTTATATCCTAAGATAGAATAACGGTGTTGGTGATGGCGGTCGAAAATAGGATAGCCAATACGTACTAATGGAGTACCAGTGTCACGTTGTAGGAACTTACCGTATGAGTTACCAATTAACAAATCAACTGGCTCAGTATCCAACAATGAACGTAAGTGCCATAAGTCCTTACCGATCCAAACTGTAGCTTCTTTGCCATTAGGATCATTAGCTAACAATTCCTTAGCTTCTTCTTCAAAACCAGCAACGTTACCGTTATTTACAACAACGTGAACTGGTTGCATACCTAATTCTAGAGTGAAATTCAACAAGCCCAATACATGGTCAGGATCACCGTAGATAGCAATACGCTTACCGTGCAACCAAGCTTGAGAGTCAGTGATAGCATCAACTACACGACCACGCTCAATTTCTAACTCTTCAGGAATAGCCTTACCAGTCAATTCAGACAAAGCCATTAAGAACTCATCTGTACCACGAACACCAATAGGGCGGTATGTAGCTGTTTTTTGACCACCTTCTTGTTTCAGGTACTCTAGAGTCTTAGGAGTGCTGTATTTTTGGAAGGAAATAGTAGCTTTAGCATTGATGGAATCACCCGCTTCTTCTAGAGTTGTACCACCATTGTACATCTTGAATTCACCCAAGTTAGGAGAATCAAAACTCTCAGCGTTGTCAGCTAAAACAGTGCTAGGAACATCCATTAAAGACAGAATATTCTTTAAATCCCGGATGTTGCCAATGTAAGGGTCGAAACCAGGGATAAAGTTGATTTTTCCATTATCAGTTTCTGTCTTCTTACCGTCAGTAAGAGCTATTAGGATACCCTTGAGCATATTGTCATAGCCTGTGATATGAGAACCAACAAAGCTAGGAGTGTGAGCAAAAGGAACTGGGAAATCTTGAGGTACTGCACCTTCATTTTTGGAGTTGGTAATGAATGAACCCAAGTCATCTCCAATTACCTCTGCCATACAAGTGGTGCAAAGAGCAATCATTTTAGGCTTGTACAAAGCATAAGAGTTTGCCAAACCATCAATCATATTTTTCAGACCACCAAATACAGCAGCATCTTCAGTCATAGAAGAGGAAACCGCTTGGAATGGTTCTTTGTAGTTACGAGTTAAGTGAGAACGGAAGTAAGCAACACATCCTTGAGAACCATGTACAAAAGGAAGAGTTCCTTCAAAACCTGCAGCTGCAAATATTGCACCTAAAGGCTGACAAGCTTTAGCAGGGTTGATAGTTAGAGCCTCACGAGCAAAGTTCTTCTCACGATATTCCCAACTTTTTGTCCACTCACGAACTCTTTCTATTTCTTCTTTGGAAGCACCGCCTTCAAATTCTCTTTTCCGAGCGAACATTTCTTGGTATTCTGGCTCTTGGAAAAGTTGAAAGTGATCTTTAATTTTGTCTACATTCTGACTCATGGTGTTTATCCTCTATAGTATTCTTCAGAAGGAAGGGGGAAGAAAGAAATACAACTTCTAACTCCCAATTCCCAGTCAAATCTTTTGTTTGTGTATTGGGGTTGCCGTAGCAATAATAGCATTACCCCATTTCCATTCCTAAATTGATCTTCAAAGCCAAAAGGTTAAATTAATACTTTTAACTTTTAACTTTTAAATCTATAACTTCCGCGTAGCGGCTGGTTCTACTTAGCTTGCTTCCAAGGAGCTTTGATTAAGTTCCAAGTTGGGCTATTGAGAGCTAGATCCATGTCACGAGCGAAGATAGCGAATCCGTCATAACCGTGATAAGGACCAGAATAATCCCAAGAGTGCATTTGACGGAATGGCATACCCATCTTCTGGAAAACATACTTCTCTTTAATACCAGAAGCAATTAAATCTGGCTTTAATTTCTTAGCAAATTCTTCAAATTCGTAGCCACTAACGTCATCATAGATTAGAGTACCTTCTTGAGCATAGTCAGCAGTACGCTTGTAGTCGTCACCGTGACCAAATTCATAACCAGTACCAATAACTTCCATTCCTAAATCGTCAAAAGCAGGAATAATGTGACGTGGACGGAGACCACCAACCATCATCATTACTTTCTTGCCTTCTAAACGAGGACGATACTTAGCAATTACTGCATCAGCTTGTTCTTGATATCTAGCAATTACTTTTTCTGTGTTTTCCTTGATTTTGTCATCAAAGAAAGAAGCAATCTTCCGGAGAGACTTAGCAATTTGACTAGGACCGAAGAAGTTGAACTCAACCCAAGGTATACCATACTCTTCTTCCATGTAACGGCAGATATAGTTCATAGAACGATAGCAGTGGATGAGGTTTAAGTTCACCCTAGGAGCCATGAATACTTCGTTATAAGTACCGTCACCTGTTGCTTGGCTAACAACTCTTAAGCCAATTTCATCTAATAACAAACGAGAACTCCAACCGTCACCACCGATGTTGTAATCAGCAATTAAGGATACGTCATAAGGAGTCTTCTCAAAACCAATTTCTTCGTTAGTAACTTTAGCAGAAGGTTCGTATACCCAGTCACGCACTGTGTCGTTAGCAATGTGGTGACCTAATGACTGAGAAACACCACGGAAACCTTCGCAACGTACTGGTACAACTGGCTTATTGAGTTCTTTGCTAGCTTTTTTCGCTACCGCTTCAATGTCATCACCAATTAGACCTACTGGACATTCAGATTCAATTGTGATACCAGCATTCAGAGGGAATAAC
Organism: Trichodesmium erythraeum IMS101; assembly: GCF_000014265.1. Lineage (NCBI taxonomy): Bacteria > Bacillati > Cyanobacteriota > Cyanophyceae > Oscillatoriales > Microcoleaceae > Trichodesmium > Trichodesmium erythraeum. The sequence goes on along the minus strand of NC_008312.1, from coordinate 6,382,299 downwards.
TCTTCAATTTCGTTCATAATTTTGGCGAGCTTTTTGTCTCCACCAAAAACAATATCTCTCTCTTGGAAATCTGAGGTGAATTGCATTGTACCGAAAGTATCAACACCAGTTACACCGTTATAGTAGTTACGACGACCTGCCCAAGAGTAGTAACCGCAACCAACAGGACCGTGACTAATGTGAACCATGTCCTTAACAGGACCCCAAACCACACCTTTCGCTCCAGCAAATGCACAACCACGAGTTGTCATTACACCAGGAACTGATTTTACGTTAGACTTAACGCCACAGTCAGCTCCTTTTTCTTCGATTACGTTAAGGTGCTTTTTCCGTCTCTTAGCAGCTTTCGCGGGATAAGCGTCTAAGACTTCTTGAATTAACTGTTTATTCTGTTCAATCTTTTCAGATGCCATGTTACATATCTCCTTTCGGATATTTGAATATTTTGGTATTTGAGTTTTGTATTAATAGGGGCAGTTACCTTTTGAGTATATACAAAATCTACCCCTACAAATTAATTAAGAAAAACTCATCACTAATTGTTTTTTTTAGATGGGGTGTATTTTGTACATCCCCACTTTTGTGCTCAAAGATTTTAAGCTTATTTAGCTGCTGTTGCTTTTATAGCTGCATCTTGTGCTGCAATTTGTTTCTGACGATCTTCTTCGTCACCTAATAGACCGAACTCAATTAACAACTCTTCTAATTCATCCATTTCTAGAGGAGTAGGAATAGTTAGTTTTTCGTTGTTGATTATCTTTTGAGCTAATTGATCGTACTCTTGAGCTTGGTTATCTTCTGGAGCGTATTGCTCAACAGTCATACGACGAATTTCAGCGCGCTGTACAACGTTGTCGCGAGGTACGAAGTGAATCATTTGAGTGTTGAGACGAGCTGCTAAGTTCTCAATTAACTCAGTTTCACGATCAACTTTACGGCTGTTGCAGATTAAACCACCTAAACGGACACCACCAGCATGAGCATACTTAAGAACACCACGAGCGATGTTGTTAGCAGCATACATAGCCATCATCTCACCGGAACATACGATGTAGATTTCTTGAGCTTTGTTTTCACGGATAGGCATTGCAAATCCACCGCAAACAACGTCACCTAGTACGTCATAGCTTACGAAGTCTAGATCGGTATAAGCTCCTTCTTCTTCTAGGAAGTTGATAGCAGTAATAATACCACGGCCAGCGCAACCTACACCAGGCTCAGGACCACCAGACTCAACACACTTAATGCCACCGAAACCTGGTTTCAATACTTCATCTAGTTCTACGTCTTCAACTGCACCGCGCTCAGCAGCAACGTGAAGTACAGTAGTTTGAGCTTTAGCGTTTAAGATTAAACGAGTAGAGTCAGCTTTAGGGTCACAACCTACGATCATGATTCTTTGACCGTGACGGTTAGCCATTGCAGCTAGAGTATTCTGAGAAGTAGTGGACTTACCGATACCACCTTTTCCGTAAAATGCAATCTGACGCATGATAAATTCTCTCCGTTTTGTTAGCGTATTTGACTTAAAATTATGAACGAATGTATTTTTTTTTGCTGTGTAAGGGTTTCCTTAGATTTTATGTTTGGTGGCTGCTGTTTCTAGGGCTTTTGACTTTACAGCACAACATTCGTAATTTTGTTCACTTAAGAACAGCGTGTATCTAGCAGCAACATTAGAGTGCCCGGAGGCGCTCGCCCTAAAGCTTGATCAGGTATTACCTGCATATATAAAATTGTGATTAATGTATTAGCTTTATTGGTTTTTTGTGGCTTTCACTCAACAGTTAATTTTTTAAATTTGATTGAAGACACCTTGATAACTGATATTTGTAACTATTTTATACCGCTTCTACTACAAGACTTTCACTAACTCGTTCTTTTAATGTAGCTTCGATCGCTCCTTTTAGCGTTACTAGCACATTACTGCAAGAACCACAAGCTCCTTTGAGTTTGACTAGCACGCGATCGCCATCTACATCGAATAACTCAACATCTCCTCCATCTTCGGCGAGAACTGGCCTCACCTCTTGTTGTAATACTTGCTGAATTAATGTAATTTTTTGCAAGTTTGTCAGGTTGGTTGCTGGTTTAGTAGTTGTAGGAATTTGTTGCGTTGTAGTGTCTGGCGCTTCATAAACCGATGCGACGAGATCATCAATATCTGCCAGACAAGAACCACAACCACCACCAGCTTTGACATAGTTTGTTACTTCTTCCGCTGTTTTGAGATTGTTTTCCAAAATAACTCGCTTAATCTTGTTTTCTGTTATCGCAAAACAACTACAAACTAATGATCCTTCGTCGTCTTCTTCGTGAACTTCTACTTCAATACCTTTGTACTTAAATATTGCCGCTTCTAATGCTTCCTCTCCCATGACTGAACAGTGCATTTTTTCTTCTGGCAGCCCTCCCAGGTATCCGGCAATATCCTGGTTTTTAATATTCATGGCTTCGTCTATGGTTTTGCCTTTGAGCATTGCTGTTAGGGCAGAAGATGAAGCTATCGCACTTGCACAGCCAAAGGTTTGAAATTTGGCATCTAATATTTCACCGGAGGCTTCATTTACTTTGAGGTGTAGACTTAAAGCATCTCCACAGGCTATACTTCCTACTTCACCACTAACTATCTTTTCCCCCTCTTTTTTGTCTGTAATAGTTCCTTGGTTTTGGGGGTTATAGAACAAATCCATTACCTTTTCAGTATATTCCCACATAGCTTTTATTGTTTAGAACACCCTAATTTTACTGATGAAAAATTCTGCTTTTTCTTGAAGTTTAATACCCAGTTAGTAGAGTAGTAACTTATTAATTTTAAGAAGTGGGTTAAACTTGATATTATTAGTATTACACATTTTTTAGAATCAAGCAACCCCTTTTTACCTTATTTTTTCCTAAAATTTTATAACTTTTAAATGATTGGCATCAAAATTACTTACTACTCCTAGAAATTATATTCTTATATTCTTATATTCTAGGCTAGGAAATATTTTTTTTGTTGAATTTAATACAATTTTGTGAGTTTATAGCGTGATTTACACCCCTTTTTTACCTCTACAATTATTGTTACTTAATCAACCAAGCTTTTCTGTTACTTTTACTACAAAGTGTAGTGTCAACATCAAGTGTAGCAATCCTTAAAAAAGGATAAATCTTAGGAGGATACAGTTGCTTGTTGTCGCTCTTGCAACCAATCAGCTTGATCGTTCTTAAAGGGAGATAAAGCACGCAAACGTTCTGCTATGCTCGGCATCACCGCCAGTACTTCCTCAACTTCTTGGCGAGTTGTATAACGTGATAGAGAAAAACGAATTGAACCATGTAAAACTGTATACGGCAGACCCATTGCCCGCAAAACGTGTGAAGGCTCAAGAGATCCAGAAGTGCAAGCCGAACCTGAAGAAGCACAGATACCATAATGGCTCAAATGCAGCAATATTGCTTCTCCCTCAATATACTTGAAACCAATATTAGTAGTATTAGGCAACCTTTGAATAAGATGACCATTAACAGCACAATCAGGAATAGTATTCAAAATACCATTTTCTAACAAATCGCGCAGTTCCCGTTCCTTGTCAATATGTGCCAAATGCTCCTTTGCCAACTCACAGGCTTTACCCAGAGCAATAATACCAGGTACATTTTCAGTCCCCGCACGGCGACCTCGTTCCTGATGTCCCCCAATTAATAACGGACGGAAGCGAGTACCGCGGCGCACATACAAAGCAGCAATACCCTTAGGTGCATGCAACTTATGACCAGACAAAGCTAACATATCTATAGTGCTATTTTTCATATCTAAAGGCACTTTTCCTACTGCTTGTACCCCATCAACATGGAACAGCGCACCATATTCTTTAGCTATCTGCCCAATTTTCTCTATGGGGAAAACTACCCCTGTTTCATTATTGGCATACATAACTGAAACTAGAGCAGTATTACCTGTAATAGCAGCTTCCAGTTCAGTTAAATCTATCATTCCCTGGCTATCTACTGATAGATAAGTAACTGTATACCCCTGCTTCTCCAAATACTTACAGAGACTCAAAACTGCTGGGTGTTCTACTTGAGTAGTAATAATATGCCGTTTATTAGGTTGAGCAGTAAGAGCAGCTCGAATAGCAGCATTATCACCCTCAGTACCACAACTGGTAAAAATAATTTCTGTATCTTCGGCGTTGAGTAAAGCTGCTACTTGCGATCGCGCTTTTCTCGTAGCCTTACCAACTTTTCCGCCAAAAGTGTGCATACTAGAGGGATTACCATAAAACTGACTCAGGTAAGGCAGCATTTCCTCTAACACTGCCTCATCAACTTTAGTGGTAGCGTTGTTGTCTAGATAAATAGTTTGTTGCATAGCTGACTAAAAATTTGAGGTGATGGTTGTAAGTAAGAACTAGTAAAGATAAAACAGTAGTCAAATATTTATAAACTACGCAAAAACCTATTTTATTGATGAAATTTCTATCAAGGCAATAAACTTGGTTTCTTCTTGAGGTGCGTAACTTCTGATATTATCGCTTTCTGACTAACTCTACTAGCTTTTATAAATTTGGAGATTGAAGCTAAAAATTGCTACAGCAATCTTTACAAGTAGGGTTTAAACCACTAAAGCCAATAATTTCCCAGCTTAGTCTTATTCTTTGACTATTTTTGAATATATCTATTCAAGAAATCAACTTGTTATATCATGTCCGGTGAAATAATTAGACTTTGGTGGCACAAATGCAAAAGGCACTTATGCATAATTCCTATTGTTACCACCTGATTTTATACACTAACAACATTACCGGACTTGATATTAAAAGCATTGGGAAACGCAAGAATTGCAGAAAATACATTAGCTAGTAATAGTTTAACTCATTACCTATGCTACTTGTAGTTGTCCGATGAATTGCTTATAGAAATCTAAAGCAACTGTTTCAATTACATCGTAAGTTTCAACCACCTTTAGTCCTGCATTGCGTACCTTTTCCTTTGGACTCTCACCAATTTTAGAAACAAAAACAGCTTTACAATCAGAAATTGCCTTGATGATATTCTCCAGACTTCCTTCTTCACCATAACCACCTAGACAATAGTGGTCAACTTTCCGGTGAGCAATAAATCTAGCTTTCACACCATCTACTTCATAGATCATAAACTCTTTAGCATGACCAAAGTGCTGATTAACTAATCCGTTACCCTTACTTGCTACTGCCAGTAGTATGGGCGGACCAGCTTCGGCAACTTTTTCAGTAGTTTGACCTGAAGCCTTAGCCTTTACTAGTTTACTGCGGAAACCTTCAATGCCAGCATGAAATTCTTTGCGCTTTTGTAGATCATACTCTGGAGTCATTTCCATGATCGCTTCTTTTGTGAATTCCTTACTACGGTCTTCACCTAAAAGACCAACTGCATCTGCACGACATTGACGACAGTGACGCATCATGTTCATACCACCAACATCACATTTGTCTTGTAATTCTTTTAGTTCTTCAGTAGTTGGGCCACGTTGACCATTTAAACCGAAGTAAGTACCATGTTCTGGTGAAGAAATTAGAGGCATAATGTTATGAATGAATGCACCCTTCGAGCGAACAACCCTATTAACTTCTTCTAGGTGTTTGTCATTAATACCAGGAATCATCACTGAGTTAACTTTGCAGAGAACATCAGCTTCTCTGAGCAAGTCTAAAGCTTCCATTTGCTTTTGATGCAGAATTTTGACTCCCTCAATTCCTCTATAGCGCTTCCGTTTGTAGTGAACCCAAGGATAAATCTTTACCCCGATTTCAGGGTCAACCATATTAATTGTTATAGTAACGTGGTCAATATTTAATGCTTTAATCCGATCTATATGATCAGGTAAAGCTAGACCATTGGTTGACAAGCAAAGCTTGATATCTGGAGCTTTCTCAGCTACAAGCTCAAAAGTACGAAATGTTTTTTCTGGGTTCGCTAATGGGTCGCCAGGGCCAGCAATACCCATCACTGTCATTTGCGGAATTTTTCCAGCAATTACTAGAGCTTTGTGAGCTGCTTCTTCAGGAGTTAGCAGTTCACTGACTACACCGGGACGACTTTCATTGGCACAGTCGTATTTCCGGTTACAGAAATTACATTGAATGTTGCAAGCTGGTGCAACTGGAGCGTGCATCCTTGCATAGTGGTGATGCGCTTCTTGACTATAACAAGGATGATTAGCAATGCGCTCTTGAATACTGGAGGCAACTTCTTGTTCGTTGCTTCCGCAACCCTTTGACGCGCAATCACCAGGTTGTTTTTCTGGAGTTGCTATCATGTTTGCGAAGCTGTTTACTGTTGGTTGGGAAGATACTTCTGTTGGCTGTAACATCTAGGTTTCCACTCTTATTATACTAGCTATCGCCGTGGGTGACGGATTACTCGCGTCGATACACTTTTTCTATTGACTTGAACATTGGCAGTGTTCTATCAGTGAATTAGGTGTCCGGCGTTATAGTGTTATACTTCTTATATCACCGGGTTTGAGCCTTACCTTTTGAAAAATCGTGGTTAGTGTTTATTATGATAATTAATTTTGTACTCAGATGCTTCTAATTCAGTGATTCCAATTATCTCAAGGTATCTAAATTTTTTTTTTGGGGTATAGGTACTTGTATTTTTTAAGTGGGGTATATGTATTTATGGGGTAATGGTACAGTAGTGTATGTACTCATGCTATAAGTCATATATATTAGTTATTTTGCTCTCTTTTTACTACCCTTTCTTTCTCTACACTTCTGTACTCATACACTACTTATTTTACTCAATCTTTTATTACTGTATACGATATATCTTTTTTTGGCTACTGTTGAGAACAAACAATATCTCAAAATATTCTAAATTAACAACTAAACCCCGGGACTTACCCAATAACAATATATATAGCTCCTGCATATTTAGCTCATAGCTGAGGCCAAGCTCTCCTTTTTCTGTCCTGTCTCATATCGCCAAACCATATAATTTTTAAGCTATTGCCCAACTCTTACTTATTTTATCCTTATAAAACCTCAACTACAAGTTTTTACTTTCTGTAATTAACTTAGCAGTTTTTTCAGAATTAAGCAGATAATTTTAAGATTTTTTTCCATATTTTTACTAGAGTTATGAGTTAAACTAAAGTTGAGTACAAGTTTAAGTTTAGGAGAAAACTCTACTTAAATCCTCGCAACCTCCTGAAATAGAAGTATTAAGCTTGAGTACAAAAATGCTAGTACATCGTTTAATAAATACTTGTACATACCACAAAAAATACTAGCACATATACCCCAAAATATATTTAAAACATATCTGTAATACCTTTCCCATCAAGATTTAAAAGCTTTGAGTACAAACCTAATAAATCTAATAAACACTGAGCAATAAATATTTCTCAGTAGTTTTCCATGGACTTGATATAAACATTAAAAAGCAAATATTCTTGTTAAATACGAAATCCTTTATTTGATTCATGAGCAAGAAATAACATCTCAAACCTCCCTATTATTGCAGATACCGATAACTGACCACTGATAACTGATAAATGAAATGACCACCTTACTGACTGACAATATCCGCACCTTACCTAATACAACTCACAATTCTACCTTGCAAAAATACCAAGGTAACTTGAGGTCTCAAAACAAACCAACGGTAGAGACTGAAGTTTCTCAAGAAAATCTAATATCAGAATCTAATAGAGAGCTTTCTTCCTCTTCTTGTTTTCATAGATTTTGGTACAAATATTTTATATTTCCTGAAATAGAGACAATTTTAACAGATTTTCAGATAATTTTCGAGCGAGACCCAGCAGCACGGAACTGGATAGAAGTCTTATGTTGCTATCCAGGTTTGCACGCTTTATTATTGTACCGTCTTGCTCATAAATTGCACTATCACAAAATACCTTTAATTCCAAGATTGATTTCTCATTTCGGACGATTCTTCACAGGAATAGAAATTCACCCAGGAGCACAAATTGGACAGGGAGTATTTATAGATCATGGTATGGGAGTGGTTATTGGTGAAACAGCAATTGTTGGAGATTACTCATTAATTTATCAGGGTGTCACTCTTGGTGGTACAGGAAAAGAAATTGGTAAACGCCATCCTACTATTGGTACAAATGTTGTAGTTGGTGCTGGTGCCAAAGTATTAGGAAATATCAATATTGGTAATAACGTTCGTATCGGTGCTGGTTCCATTGTATTGCGTCATGTTCCTTCTGACTGCACCGTTGTTGGTATACCTGGTAGAGTCGTATCAAAATCTAGCGAACGGACTGAAGTTCTCGATCATGGAAAATTCCCAGATACTGAAGCTACCGCAACTCGTGCTTTAGTTGAGAAAATTCAGCAACTTGAAGAAAAATTACAAACTCTTATAGGCGAGACAAGGAAAAATAATAATGTTTAATAGTCATAATTTTAACCCTCATGCCAAATATCTGACTAAAATCGTGAATCTTTCTCAAATAGACCGCTGGTTTATTCACCATCGCTTACAAGAGCTAAGGATTAATAGTTGGTGTACTCACAATGGTGATTTATTAGTAGAAGTCAACAACTGCACCGATGCTATTCTGCTCCAAAGCACTATTAAGCAATTTCTTGCTCCTCAGGCAGAATTAGTAGACTGGTTAGAAAGATGTTGGAACACTGAAGTTTTTCCTAAATACAACTATTAATTTTTACGCCTGCGACCGGAAATTCTGTACTGTAATTTGTAATTCTGCATCAAAATGAAAATTGATGTCAAGTATAGAATACCAATCTTGACATCATAGTCTATTCTAAAATGCTACTGAAATATAGGACGAGCTCAAACAAAAAAAAGTCAAAAGTTATAATTTGCTATTAATTAATACAATTACCTTTTAGCAAAAACATTATACTAGTTTGAAAGAAGGCTAAAACCAGTAAACACTTCTCCTTTTCATATTTCAATAGTGCCAGTAGATTCAATTTATCAGAATATCCCTGAATTTTGAATACAAATACAGGATGCTAGAAAAAAAGATAACAATGATCAACCAATAATCATACAAAAGGATCAGCATCCAAACATAATCAATGGTTATATTGTGTGAGATACTTTTCAACTAGCAAACCTAACACAGACTAAAAAGTAATTTTGTGAGCATAAGTCAGTAGACTCTAAGGTTTAATCAAATGTTATCCAAAGACTACAAACTACTATGGATAACTTCAATAAGCCCGATCAAAATAGTAAGACAATTATTATACCTCAATTCAAGGAGAAGCATTATCAGAATCAGAATTAGTTAAAAAAGTTCTCAGGGTTTCCTTGGATGAATGAACCCGGGTAGTCGCGTCAGCGTAACCTCGGGAGTATATCAATAAAAAATACCTACTGGTAATAGATACAGATTTATTTTCTTGCTCTATTACCTTTAATTTAAAACTTAAGGATGGTAACTATGGAAGGCGATAGCACAACTAATCTATTAATTAATTTTTTGCAGGAAGAACTAGCTCTTTCCCCAGCAGCAATTTCTGTAGCACGGAAACATAGTGAAACTTCTTGCGGTCCTCTACCAATGGTTCTCTGGAAGTTGGGTATGATTTCTCTTCATCAACTCCAGCAAATTTTTGATTGGTTAGGGTATTGAATTAATCAAAAAATAATTATACACTATACTATATAATATAGTAACTATTATTACTCTTATAACCCTTGATGCCAGAAAAATTTTATCCCATCTTGTAAATCATCAAAATCTTTTGGCAGTTACAGATTAAATTAGAGCAGTGACGAGAATATCCTAAGCACCTTAGCAACTACTATAGCTGAAAAAGGAGACTCCACCAAGCAACTTGCCTTCACATATACATGAAATCTATGCCTAACAAAACTCTAACTACAATACCATAAGCAAAAAAACTCTGATGGCTTAACACGCAGAGAATAACAGATATTTTGATCACTGGGGGTTAAGTTTATCGAATGCTGCAGTTCGGCATGACCGTAAACTTAGAGGAATTTTTACAAAAAAAATTAGCTCTCTATTGTTTCGTCTGCGTATCAGGCTACTTTTTAGTTGATTTTATTTGAATACAATAAGTTACCCTAAATTTGAGTTAAAAACTCACATTATTAGTCCCTATATTTAAGCATTATATCTATGCAACAATAGAGTAAAAATACTGAGAATACAAAGCCCGCTCATGGTTTGGTTCGTATTGTCTGGAATGAGACTCTAGCGTTCTGTCAGAAACACAAGTTAGTAGAGAAGAAGTCTGTTAACTCCCTCGCTACAAAAACAGTTTATTACTCAAGCTAAAAAGACTGAACATAGAGAATGGTTATGGTAAGTTTTTGCAATACCATTACAACAATGTTTTTACTGTACTATTAAAACAATTTTGAAATGATTTCAACTAAGCTGATCATTTTTAAAATTAACCAAAGGCAAAAAACTCTCTTGGCTGAATGGTTTTTCCCATTTTCCAATACTTGCTATAGCTGCGCTCACCCTTAATATTTGCTATAAAATCTGAGAATTTATAATTGTCGAAGGTGTCCCTTATTAATATCTTGAGATTTAAAGGCAAGTATTAAAGTAAAAGGTACTCTCGGCTAGACCGTCAATGCCTATGGATGATCAGGCCTATTGGCCTCAAAAGAAGCAAAAATTAAACATTCAGTGAGCAAAGGTGACGTTTTGTACTAATTTGATAAAGCAGCAGACAGTATTAACTGATAACTGATAACTAAAATAGCAGCGATCGCTACTTTTTTTCCAAACATGAATATGTAATAATTCAGAATGAGATGTTACTTTTTTATGTAAAAAAAATTATGATAACGGCTGCAGATGATGCAGATAATATAGCAGTAGCTAGGGCAGTTAAAACATTCTCGTGCCTCTTAAGGAAGGAACGTAGTTGGGAATTTAACTTCGCGCCTTCTGACTTCGCACCTTCTGACTTTAGCTTAATCTAGTGTCAATTAAAAATTGTAGAAAAAATAGTAAATTTATCAGTATCAGCGAGGTAACTAAATGAAAGCAGATGAATTTATAGAATTAGATGGACCCCCTGCATTTGAGCTCGAACAAAAAGTCAGGGTTTCTAAACTAGTTCGTAATGATGGTACTTTCCCCGGAAAAAACCGAGGTGACATTCTTTTGGAAGGAGGAGAGGTCGGTTATATTTGTGGTATCGGTACCTTCTTACAAAAATTTTATATTTATTCAGTGCATTTCATCAAAAAAGGAATGGTTATCGGTTGTCGTCAAAATGAAATTGAACTTGTGGAGGAAAACTACTCATGAAAGTAATGTTACGCAATAATGAAGCAGGAAAATTAGAAGTTTATGTTGCTAAGAAAGACTTGGAAGAAGAAGTTGTCTCACAAAAAATTGAGGGAGACAATAAAATTTTAACTTTAGGAAATGGTTGGGAATTATCTATCCCTAAAGACCAACCAGAAAAATTACCCACAACAATAGAAGCTAAGAGATTAGACTAAAATTTTCTTTTTTTCCATGGTTACTCCTTATTTTTTGACCACCAGATGAGATTTATATCTTGTTTTGGTGGTTTTTTTTGTTACAGGACTTACTCATAACCATTGTTGTCGGTTTTGTATTATACCAAATCTCCATATCACCTCAATTAAGCACGACAAAATATAGTATTAAAATACAAGTCAAAATTTAAAAGTCAAAACTCAAAAATCAAAACTCAAAAATCAAAACTCAAAAATCAAAACTTAAAATAAAATTATAGTGGTCAATAGGGGTTAACAATTCAGTCAGTATTTATACTTAATATTTCTCTGATAATTCGACTCCTCATCAAGATAAATTAAAGAGAATTCGTTTAGTATAAATATTTAACCAAGCTACAAATTTTTACTAATTTTTATGTTATAAATTGAAGTCTTATTTTGTCTTTGTTTATCAGCTATCAGTTAAACTAACTTCATTAAGGTTACCACCTAACAACCTTTTTCAATTTATTATAACTAACTTCTAATAATAAGTGTTTATAATAGTTTTTTTCTAATAGCAGCACTTTCAAATACTAATAGAGTATAAGCCCTTTTAATAGTAAGTATAGTTTTGAATTCAGTGCAGAATATTGATAATTGATGATTAAGTATCATTAAACAATCTCATCTAAGGAACTAAAAATATAGTCTTTCTGGTTTAAATTGAGACGAGGTTTTGTTGCTGTAAAATATTTTTGGCTACAAAAATGTTTCATTCTTACTCGGAAAACTATAATAATTAATAATCCCATTAATTTTCTATGTGGCAGCTTTATTTAATTCAGGAGAAAATGAAAGGGTGCTGTTTCTTTTTGAGAAACATTCTATAAATGCGTCCCTAAAATGTGGACAAATTCAAAGAAATTGTTCTAAATCTAGTATTTTGGGATTATCTCCTTTTGAGCACCTATTTTTACTTTTATATCCCCAGTTTCTTTTCTTCTATATAACTAAATATTAATAATATTACTACTAACCTTAAATATAAAACTTACTTGATAATACTCATTCCACCATCAATAGCACTAATAAATTTTTGTCTTCAGTCATAGCTATGCTATAAGGATAAGATATAATCTTTCCTAAATGGTTTTTAAATCATTAAATCATAATCTTTGCTTCGACTGCTATCAATTACTTCAATAGATTCTAAAATAAATTTAGCTTTCCCCAGTAAATCCCGTCCTAGCCCATCATAAATCGTAATCACACTATTAGTAAAAAGATATAAAATCTAATTAAGTTATCATTTAATTCGACCTCATTTGATTCCGTGATAATTTTATTTTTAGAACTAAATATTAAAGATAAATTACTTTTTTTAAAATAACAAGAATTTAATAAAAATTACCTATTAAATTTCTCAAAAAACTAGTTACTTATGGTTGTGATTAACACATATATTTTTGTAGTTTTAGACTTGATTTGAGAGCAAAGTTTTATTACTTAATCATACCCAATTAAAGATTACTATAAAAGTACAGTATTATTCTCAAGTTTCATTCTATAATCAAATTAAGGTTTTACTATCTTTGATAAATTGATTCATCTATTTTATTTATAAAAAACATATTTTTGTTAATGCACAACGAGTCATAAATTAGAATAAAATAACTCTGGGTATGATAGCTGATAGCTAAATGCTTAGGAAAAGTTTTTGCTCAATAGAGCGCGATCGCACAAAAAAAATAGCTAGGTATTGCTCTATTTGCCGTAAATATATTTAGTGTCTTTGTTTAGGTCCTGTAGATATGAAATTAATTAATTTAAATACTTATAAAAATATTTAGTTATTTCAAACCACTACCTATTATAGTATAGTTTCCTAGGTAGTGAAATCCGAATCAGATATTTGGTACAATCCCTGTTTAAAAAAAACACTCCATAAATCACAATCATAAAATAGTATTGAGGTAAGCTTTTAGCTATTAGCATTTCCCTTATGGAATTACCTGGAAATAGCCACCAAATAATCGAATGTAATAACTTACTAAGGTAATCAAATGTCCAATTTCATTATACTCCACTCCTTGAAGGATAATTCCCTTTTGGTATGATGAAAAATTAATAACTAATAGCTAATAGCTGAAGACTTACAATGTTCAACTAGATAAAATAGATAAACTATGGCTACAACACTAGAAAAAGGTCAAATCAGTATTCATACTGAAAATATCTTCCCAATTATCAAAAAATCTCTTTATACCGACCATGAAATTTTCTTAAGAGAATTAGTATCTAATGGTGTAGATGCTATTGCCAAACTAAAAATGGTGGCTAGAACTGGAGAGTATAGTGGTGATGTTACTAACCCAGAAATAGAAATCAAAATAGATAAAGATAATCAAAGTATTTCCATTACCGATAATGGTATTGGTATGACTACCGATGAGATTAAAAAATACATTAATCAAGTTGCTTTTTCTAGTGCCGAAGAATTTATAGAAAAATATAAAGGTAGTGAGAATGACGCCATTATCGGTCATTTTGGTTTGGGTTTTTACTCCTCTTTTATGGTAGCCAAAAAGGTAGAAATTGACACCCTTTCCTATCAAGAAGGAGCCCAAGCTGTTCATTGGAGTTGTGACGGTTCTCCTGAATTTGAAATATCAAATTCAACTCGTACAGAACGAGGTACAACTATTACCTTAACCCTCCAAGATGAAGAAAAAGAATATATTGAATCTACTCGCATAAATCAGTTAATTAAGACTTACTGTGATTTTATGCCAGTGCCCATCAAATTTGAGGGTGAAGAAGTTAATAAACATAAAGCAATATGGCGAGAGTCTACTCAGAATGTGACTAAAGATGATTATTTAGAATTATATCGTCATCTTTATCCTTTTCAAGAAGATCCTCTTTTATGGGTTCATCTTAATACTGATTACCCTTTTATTGTTAATGGCATTCTTTATTTTCCTAAATTAAAGCCAGATGTAGATGTTACTCAAGGCAATATTAAATTGTTCTGTAATCAAGTATTTGTTACTGACCATTGTGAGGAAATTATTCCTAAATTTTTAATGCCATTACGAGGAGTAATTGATAGTACAGATATTCCTTTAAATGTTTCTCGGAGTTCTTTATTAAGCAATAGAACTGTTAGGAGAATTGCAGATTATATAGCTAAAAAAGTAGGCGATCGCCTCAAAGAACTTTATCGTGATGAGCGGGATAAATATATTAGTGGTTGGCAAGATGTTGGTACATTTGTTAAGTTTGGTGCCCTCAATGATGATAAGTTTAAAAAGCAAGTAGAAGATATTGTAATTTTCCGCACTACAGCCCAATTAAATAAAGAGGAAACAACTGAAACTGAAGCTAAACCAGCAGTAGAAGTACAAGCAGAAGGAGAAGATGTTTGGCAAGAAGTAGCTCCAGAAACTTCTGAAGTTAAAAATACTGACCAACAAGGTTTTTATTACACAACTCTCAAAGAATATTTAGAACGTAATAAAGAACGTCATGAAAACCGGGTTTATTATTGTACTGAACCAGCATCTCAAGCAACTTATGTAGAGCTACATAAAAACCAAGGGTTAGAAGTTTTATTCCTTGACTCTTTCATAGATACTCACTTTATTAGCTTCCTAGAAAGAGAATATCAAGATGTTAAATTTTCTAGGGTTGATTCAGATTTAGATGATACTTTAATTGATAAAGAAAATCAATCCGAAATAGTTGACCCAACTACTAATAAAACTCGCAGCGAACAAATTAAAGAGTTATTTGAAAAAGCCCTCAATAAACCAAAAGTAAATGTTAAAGCTCAGGCATTAAAATCAGAAGATGCCAAAACTACTCCTCCAGCAATAGTATTATTACCAGAAGCAATGCGAAGGCTACGGGACATGACAGCTTTATTCCAACAGGAAAAAACAGAATTTCCCGAAGACCACGTTTTGTTAGTTAATACAGCCCACCCGCTAATTCAGAATCTTGCTAATATTAATCAGGGTAGTATTATTCAAGGCAGTGGAGAATCTCCATCAGCAGAATTAGCAAAAGAAATTTGTTATCATGTTTATGATTTAGCCCTAATAGCACAGAAAGGTTTTGGTGCTGAGGGGATGAAAGAATTTATCGAACGGTCTAATAAAGTATTGACTAAATTAACAGAACATGCAGTCTAGATTTTACTAAGTCTTTTGGGGCTGAAAATTCTATCTAGCAGTCTAAGCATAGGGCGGGGACAAGCAGTTTACCTTGAGGTACTTTCGGGAGAAGCTCTACATTACATTAATGTCCTCCCCAGCTATTAGCCATGGGAGAATTTCTTGGGAGCCAAAGCCCCTTTACAGGTTAATGTTTTCCTATCCCAAAGCTCCGCGCTCTCTCAGACTGCTTTACCTTCTCCTCTTGCTTCCCTTCCACCAGGACGATAGGGATAGTTTACTTTAACCTTGTACATTAATTTTTTGTCTTGGACTCCGCACCCAGGACTAATGACTAATATATTTATCTATGAAGCTCTTGGCTTTAAGCTAAATTTTTCGATGACATTTTCGATAATATTTTTGATATCTTATTTCCCCATACTTTGAGTACTAATAATTATTAACGATACATAGTGAAATTAATTTACTGAGGCGGTATCTCCCAATGCCTACTGTAAAAATTTGTAGATGCTTTTAAGTACTTACATCGCCTTGGTGGAGCGGCGCTCACAGAAGTTGAATTATATGGCCAGGCGTTTAGAGAAGCTATCAGGAATTAAATTACTTAGTGGGCTAGCTTCACACTACAAACTACTTTTATTATCTAATTATACTACAATCAGTTAAGCTTGATTAGTATGCCATATCGGTATATATCAATTTACATCACTAAATGTTACCAAATCAGTAATAGTTAAAGCCCTATACAATAGAAATATTGTCATTAAATTATTAGGATCACACCATGAGTCGTAAGTGTCAATTAACTGGAAAAAAAGCTAATAATGGCTATTCAGTTTCTCACTCCCATATTCGTACCCACAAATTACAACACGCAAATCTCCAGTGGAAAAAAGTGTGGTGGCCACAAGGTAAGAAGTGGGTGAAGCTAAAATTATCTACCAAAGCTATCAAAACTTTACAAAGCAAAGGCATACAAGCTATGGCCAAACAAGCTGGTATTGACTTGAATAAGTTTTAATGTTTCTGTTCCTGTAACGGTCTAATTTAGCCCTGTTATTATCAACTTTGACTCTTCACGGACTAAAGTCCCATAGATTCTAAAAGTTGTTAAAACAGGGGATCAATGTCTATTTTAACTTGTCTTTAAATATTAGGTTATTGCTGGAGATAACTGCTAGGGATTTTAATTTTTTATCTCATCGGCAATTGATCTAAAGGGAGCTTTATATAAGTCAATTGTATATATTTTATGCCAGAAATATCAGGATTTGACTCTTTGATGAATGGCTGCTACTGTTAAGTTAGGAAAAAGTACTTAGGGGTCAAAATAAATAGTTTAAACATTATTATGTTCCCTTGAATGTTCCTTTTTTAATGAAAGGAAAATCTGATTATATTTTCTTAGTTTATCCTGATTATTATAAGATTATTTTTTTTATCTTTGGTATGATATTAATTCCTATGTATTAATTTTATGCTTAGGTAAAACTTCAATGATTAAGTAATTAATACACTAGACCGAATAACTTTTTTGATAATTGTGAGCTGGGAGAATATTAATTTTATTGAGGTTTATTTTTCCCCTGCTTTTAAAGACCTAAATCTGTTAGATATAAAGTCCTTACCTCTATTCAAAGTGCTAAGTTCAAAAGTTTTGAGAATGAGTATTATTGAAGACTTCTAAAAATTAAGTTCTGGAAAAGAAAATTTTGTTTTTAGGGATTTTAACTATACAATTTCAATTTAACTAGAATACTGTTGCCATAGCTATTGTCTTGGGGTGGGGAAGATATCAAGTTTGCTTAATCAAAAATTATCAAGCTTTGGTTTTTCCTAAAAAGCTCTATATTGAATTAGTAGTTTACGAAAATATACTATTATTGTATTAGTTTAATAGGTTTTCAATGATACAATTACTTAAATATTGAAAATAGACAATTATGATTGATTTTACTATTGCAATTCCTACTTACAATGGCGCAGAAAAATTACCATTAGTTCTAGAAAAACTAAATTCTCAAATCAATACAGAGAAATTATCGTGGGAAGTAATTGTTGTAGACAATAACAGCCAAGATAATACAGAACAAGTCATTAGAGAATATCAAAAAAACTGGCATCAAGAAAATAGATTAAAATATTTTTTTGAGGAGAAACAAGGAGCAGGTTTTGCTAGAAAAAAGGCTGTTCAAGTAGCAATTTCTCCTTTAATTGGTTTTCTAGATGATGATAATATTCCTGCAGAAAATTGGGTTGCAGCAGCTTATGAGTTTGCTCAAAAATATCCCAAAGCAGGTGCTTATGCTAGTCAAATACATGGAGATTTTGAGGGAAAATTACCTCCTAATTTTAATCGAATTCAACCATTTTTTGCTATTACTGAAAGGGGGGGTAAACCATTACTATATAAACCTAAATCAAAAGTAATACCTCCGTCCGCAGGATTAGTAATTCGGAAGAAAGCTTGGTTAGAAAGTGTTCCAAAGCACTGTATTTTGAGTGGTAGAAAACCAGGTTCAATGTTAACAGGTGAGGATACAGAAACTATTGGTTATATTCAACAAGCAGGTTGGGAAATTTGGTATAATCCGAGCATGGAGGTAACTCACAAAATTCCTAAAAATAGATTGGAAAAAG
Organism: Trichodesmium erythraeum IMS101; assembly: GCF_000014265.1. Lineage (NCBI taxonomy): Bacteria > Bacillati > Cyanobacteriota > Cyanophyceae > Oscillatoriales > Microcoleaceae > Trichodesmium > Trichodesmium erythraeum. The sequence continues at coordinate 6,364,039 of NC_008312.1, read as the reverse complement.
ATTATTTAATTAGTTTTTTCTGTGGTATTGGTTTGAGTCGTTATGTAACTCGAATGTTAGGGGTTAAGTCTTGGTTAAAACAATTAGTTTTATTGGCTTATATGGCTAATGATACTCGGAAAATTATCTGTCATTTACTTAAATATAATTTAAAGTTAGGAACAGATCTAGTAGCAGCTTGTGAATTAGAGTTATATATTAATAGTTTAATTAGTCCTTTTTATCTGTGGAAAAATGGTTATTTCGCAGATTTAGAAAAAAATCAATATTAAGCCATAGCATCTAGGGTAGTTTGAATGAAATTACTCAAATACAAATATTAGTTAATTTAAATTTAGATGAAAGTTATTGCTTGGCCAGCATTTAAAACGAAGCATAAAAATCCCTATAACTGGCTGTTATATTCTCAAATAGTTAAACAAGGGGTTACGGTGACAGAGTTTTCTCTCAGCAAGCTTTTGCGCCAAGAATACCATATTTTTCATCTTCATTGGGCAATGGAAACTATTGTGCGTCACCCAAACCGAGCTGTAGCAGCTTTGCGGGCTATAGCTATGCTCTTGGCAATAGACTGGGTTAGGGCTAGAGGAACAAAGATTATTTGGACAATTCACGACCGACGGCCTCACAGTTTACTACATCCTCAATTAGCCGCATGGTTTCAGTCAGAGTTCGTTAAGCGGGTAGACGGTTGTATCAGTCATTGTCAAGCAAGCAAAGAGTGGGCTATGTCGACATGGACATATTTGAGCGATCGCCCCCATACAATTATTCCTCATGGCCATTATCGAGAGTTTTACCCTAATAGTATAAGTTGTGAGACAGCTAGAGCTAATTTAGATATTCCTTCTGAGTACCATTTACTTTTGTTTCTGGGTTACATTGACTGCTACAAAAATGTGCCTCATTTGGTCAGAATTTTTCGAGAGTTGGCGCCCACAAATTGGATGTTGTTAGTGGCAGGTAAGCTAGAAGTTCCAGAGCTTGGTGCTCAGATATCTGAGGCAGCAGGAAATGATTTTGCTGTGAGGTTAAAGTTTGGGTATATACCCGATGAACAGTTACAAACATATTTTAAGGCTGCAAGTTTAGTTGTTTTACCGTTTCAAGAGATTTTAAATTCAGGTAGCACATTATTGGCTCTTTCTTTTAATTGTCCTGTGTTGGTACCTGAGGAGGGAGGGATGGCAGAATTACAGGAACAGGTAGGACAAAATTGGTTAAAATTATATCAAGGGGAGTTAACAACAGAGGTTTTAAAGTTAGGTTTGGAGTGGGCTTTGGAGCAGGGGCGATCGCCACAGGCTAATTTAGAACAGTTAGAATGGTCGATATTAGGTCAGCAGACTATAGAAACTTATGAAAATATTGTCAACTTCTATTCTTAAATAATTCTTGTACAGTTAGGGAAGATACATGAGTTTATCTGCATTTAAACGTTACGTAAAAGAAATAGGTAATTATGGATTATATCTATGGCAAAAACCACTTTGACCATCAAATAAATTTGTAATTTTTGGCAGGGGGCGTTCTGGTAGTACGCTGTTAGTAAACCTCTTAAATAGTCAAGATAAAGTTCATTGTGATTATGAAATATTACACGATCGTCTTTTATTTCCTCGTAGTTATATAGACTTATGTGCTTTGCGTTGTAAATCTAGAGTTTATGGTTTTAAACTTTTGAGTTATCAAGTTAGAGATGTGCAACCTATTTCCGATCCAGAGAAGTTTTTATTTAGTCTATATGAAAATGGTTATAAGTTTATTTATTTAACTCGTAGTAATTTAGTGGCTCATGCCCTATCTAATATTAATGCTAGCCTGAAACAAAAATTTCACCACCGTTCTTGTGAAGGTGAACTGGAGTACAAACCGATATTGGTAGAAATTGAAGAAGTATTTCAAAGGATTCAATATAGCGAAGAACTGGGAGAGTATGAAAAGAAATTACTGAAGAAAATACCCCACATTAGTATTACATATGAGGAGAATCTGCTTGACAGGGAATGTCATCAAAAAACTGTAGATAAAGTTCTAGAATTATTTAATTTACCCTCAAATCCTGTGAAAACTAATCTGGTCAAGTTAATGCCATTAGATCTTTCAAAAATGGTAGAAAATTATGAGGAGTTAATTCAAGCAATTAAAAAAAGTAAGTACGCACATTTTATTAAGGATAATAGCTTAAATAGCTACTAGCTAGTTTGGCTTAATTTGATTGGTAAATAATAAGTTTTAACTATTAATATCTATTTATTTTGATGTTTTCTCTACTGCTCTATGGCTTCATGCTTGATCAATTTATAAACTGCTAGAAAAAAGTTTTATTAGACTATTTATGTCTTCAATTGAAATTCAAAAAAATATTCAACCAATAGTTTCTGTGGTTATATGCACTCATAATAGAGCTGATAGGTTGATTTTAGCTTTAGAAGGACTGGTAAAACAGTCTTTTCCTAATCAAAATTTTGAAGTTTTAATTATAGATAATGTTTCTGAGGATAATACTAAAGAAATAGGCGATCGCTATCAAGAAAACTATTCTAATTTTCGTTATATATATGAACCAGTACTGGGACTGTCAAGGGCTCGTAATTTAGGTTTAAGTCTGGCCAAAGGTAAATATGTTGCATATTTAGATGATGATGCTATTCCTTGTGAGGAATGGTTAGAGTCGATATTAGATAGTTTTACAACGGTTAAACCATCTCCAGTATGTGTTGGTGGACCTATTTATGGGTTATGGGAAATTCCTAAACCAGACTGGATAGATAAAACTATGGAGGATTTTTTTACTGTACTTGACTATGGCTCACAACCTAAGTGGTTTAAAACAAATAAATTTCCCTATGGGGCAAATATGGCATATACCAAGGAGTCTCTCAAAAATGTGGGGGGTTTTAATGAAAAGTTAGGCCGTCAAGGAAAAAAACTATTATCCCAAGAAGAGTTATTACTAAATTTAACTTTAGAACAATTTGGTGGGAAGTTTTATTACAACCCTAAAGCGTCTGTGCAGCATTGGGTACCGAAGGAAAGAATTAATGCTAAATGGTTGTTGAGTCGCAGTTATTGGCAAGGCCGGTCTGATGCGATCGCTGATCAGATAATAGGTAAGTCCATAACTCGTGAATATCTAGAAAGTTTGTGGAATTTACTTAATTTAAAAAGAGTTATTGCACAATTTTGGCCACAAAGTAGAGTACGATTAACAACTAGGTGTCGTATTTGGCGTAGTTGGGGTTATTTTGTACAGGTCTGGTTTAATAAATAAGAAAAAATGGAGAATATTTTGATTTTTGCGTTTATAATTTTTCATTAATTAAAAGGTGATTATGAAACCAAAACTTCAAGCACCTATTTTTATTTTTGGATGTCCTCGTTCTGGGACAACATTATTACAAAGTATATTGGCAACTCATCCTGAAATAGCTTCTTTTCCTGAAACTAAGTTTTTTCTCTATGGAGTAGCTAAGTATGAGCCTAAGCGAAAAAAATTTGGATTAATTTCCCGGCGTTTAAAACCACATTTAAATCAATACTTTAAAAATCAAATTAATCGCCCAGAAATGTTAAAATATTTTCCTAAAATTCCCATTCTAGATTTTATAGATTTATATACTCGTAGTTTTATTAAGGTCTTAAATATTTTAACTGTAGAAGAAGGTAAGAGTCTGTGGCTAGAAAAAACACCGGACCATTTGCTTTATTTAGACTACATAGAAAAGATGTTACCTGAAGCTAGAATGATCCATCTTTTAAGAAATGGTTCTGATGTGGTAGCTTCTTTGTATGAAGTGACTCATAAATATCCTCAAGAATGGTATGGGGCATGGGACATAAACCGCTGCCTAGAAAGATGGAAGGAGTCAATAGAAATTAGTATGAAGTATTCTCAGAAATCTAATCATATTTTGCTGAGTTATGACGAGCTTGTTACAAATACTTCTGCTATGATCAAGAGGGTATGTAATTTTCTATCTCTAGAGTTTGATGAAACGATGATCACAAGTTACAGTCAAGCTGCTACGTTTTTAAGTTCAGAGAAAGGGGGGAGAACAGTTAGTCAGGAAATTAAAAAATTTGGTTCTGACAAGTTCAATAAAATCTTTGATGAATCTCAGAAGCAATATATATTGGATAATATTTCTGGGTTTAACTTAGAATTATTAAAATCATAGGACTATATTGACATACTTCTCGGTGTCAACTCCTGGGGCGGAGGATGAAATTAGGATCCAATGTTCAAGGAGTCTACTTTTATTAAATATTTTGCCTCGTCTCATGGGTAGTAGGTTGCTCTCCCTAAGCTTTGGCTCTATTTCAATAGCCTGCTTCTGTTTTTAATTCAGGGAGAGGAAAAAAATCTAGACCTAGTCAAGCTAAAATATTAATTTAAGTCAATTTGTTATGGCAGTGTAATTTTTTTAGTCAATATGGGCAATATGAAAAGTAATGGCTTGAGTTCCTAATAACAAATCTTATTAGGTAATACCAAGAATATTAAATATTAAGTAAGAGCCTATGTATTACCATCGTATTTTAAAAAATATCAATAGTAGACTCACAAAGATAAGAAGACAACTAAGGCTACTGGCTAAGGGGTTTGTCAGGGCGATCGCTCCAGGCAAACAAGTTAATGGTAACCTTTTTAATGCAGGGTTTGTGCTCCCAACAGCTACAATGGTAATGTTGGCAGTAGTATTACTGACTTCAGCTATATTACTGCGGTCTTTTGATCGAGCTGAACAAGTTAGCAAAGTTACAGCAAGCCAAGAAGCCCTGAGTTTAGCTGCTCCTGCTCTTGATAGGGCGGAGGCTAAACTTCAGTATTTATTGAGGGAAGATCCTACTTTACCAAGGGGGCAAACACCTAGTGAGCGAGGAGTTGACGCATATTTAAGTGATGCCATTGATCAGAGGTATAAGTTTCCAGATGAAAGGCGCTTAAAGGTGACTTACAACGATAACGATCCTAAAACGGAAGATGAGATCACAACTGCGTGGAGGTTTCCTTTTGACACAAATGGAGATGGAGACGATGATCATTATGTAATATATGGCATATATCTCAAGACTCCCCTTGACAAGAGGGCGAAAACACCTTTACAAGCAAGAACTCCGCCAGTAGCTGTAGGAACACTGCAAAAGGAAGACTGCTCTGGAGACTTAAGCTCAACAGGGAATGGCTGGTATAAAAACACAGCAACAGGTGATTTCATCAAAAGTTTTTTTGTCTACACAGTGGCTGTTCCTATACAGGAAAATAAAACAAACCCATCTATTACTGCTCTGGAATATCAAGAGGACTGGAAAAGAGTTCCTCTGAGCAACAATGCTGTGGTATATCAAGATGATTTGGAAATATCTCCAGGTCCGGCTTTTCGTCTGAATGGGAGAATTGTAACAAACAGTAACTTAGTAGTTTCTCCTTTTGAGAACGCTTTACGCTTATATCAAGTAAGTAGTAATGAGTCTTGCTTCTATCAAGCAGAAAATAGCAAGATCATTGTTGGGGGAAACGTTGTTAATGGAATGTCAAGTAATAAAGACGAGAGAAACGACGTAGAGGTAGATTTATTTCAGGGCCAAGGGGTAACTGTAACAACAGACAAAATTACCACTACAGATCAGTCTGTGAATAACAATGCTTTTGAGGCAATGTATAACAACAACGCATACAGTAAGCGTATTGAGGTTATGGTTGACGATCAAGTGGACAAAAATAAAACACAAGACCCTGAAATAGTTAAAAGCCAAGTAGAGAAGCAGCTTAAGAAGGAAGGAAAAGAAGGTGACGAAGATAGGGAGAAAGAAATACGTCGCGAGATAATAGGTCTTTACTTCCGCGATAGAACCAGAAGAGTAACTTTTGCAGAAGTAAGCCCATCTGATGTATATGATCCGACAGATACTCCTGAAAATAGTGGTAATACACTTAAACCACCAGATAAATGGATACTGCCAACAGACGCTGAAACTAAATTGTCTCTCAAAAATGATCAACTAAAAGCAAGGAAACCAGATGATCAACAAGATGATCGCCCAGAGAATTTTTTGGGAGAACGTATACTTGTAGGAAATAACCTGCCAGTTGAATGGTGGGATGATTCTAAAGACGTCTCCAGCCCAAATGATTCTAAGTTTGTCTTTTATCCACAAGAAACAGGTGGAAAATGGCTTGATGATGATGGAAACCAAATCAATGATCCTCTTCGTACCCGTAAACCTCGCGTCACAGAACTACCTGATGTGGGTTCTACAGATCGGGGTGGCTTTTGGGAAAAGGCGGCGGCGCAAGTGCCTGAAGATGCTTTAGAGGGCGTTGGTGGCTTACGTATAATTACAGGAGCAGGAGTTTATAAGCGCCAGAATTCTTTTCTGCCGCCACCTCCAGGAAACCCCTATGATGACCCAGCAACTCCTCAGACTGAACAATATACAGTTGTCTGGCCAGATACTATGCCAATGTCGCCTAGTCCTGGGGCTAAAGTGAACAGTGTTACGCTTCCATCTCAAGGCCCAAATTGGCCTCTAGATACATCTTTATATCCCTCTCAACTTCCGACAATTGACCCAGATACTCCCCAGTATGCCAAAGGAGATCTGATAATGCGTGCAACAGTGTTGTATCACTACGCACGAGACCCCATTGACCAAAGATCTGATTCTACAGACAACGAACAAGCTCCTATTGCTTGTATTAGTAGTTACTACGACCCAACAAGCAGGAAAACAGCAAAAAACCTATCGCCGTTACCAGACGTAGGGTTTGGTGCAGCACCAGATGGTAACTCAAACAACGGTGTGGTTTACCCACCACCAAAAACAAGTAGACCAACGACTGCTAGTTTTGACGCAACTACAGGTTTGTTTTCCGGAACAAGCCCATCTGAACTGGGAACACAAGCAAACATGGTTTTTCCAAATGGCAGGTTTGCTAACGAGCCTCTGCGAAAAGCTTTAAGAAGGTTGTCTAATGGTAACGAACTCACTTTAGCAGAACAAGCAGCAATAGATTCTACTCTCTGTTCTTTGGATATATTAGACGGCACATTGACTTCAACTAACAGTCCTTCCCCTGGAGTAACTATTGCTGATGGTGTAATTAAAGAAGTAACTCTATTGGATGCCAGACAAATAAAAGCTATACATGCGGATAACGTCAGTACCCCTAATGTTGACGAGACTTTTACCCTTAATAGCACTCTAGCTGAACCAGCCCAATTAAAAGCAGAATATAACCTGCCCTTAGAGGAGCGGCAACCTCTGGAAATTCGCTTGACTCAATTGGACTTAGGTCAAATGAGAAATCAAAGTATATCTTCTTTTGGTAGCGCAATTCCTAGTGAGGTATCAACGGGACTAAAAAAAGAATATTTACTCCCATATAGCGGTATTATTTATGCTAGTCGGGATGATGCTTTGCCAGATAGGAGCGATCGATCTCAAAATAGTGAAGGAACAGGCATAGATGAGGACAGGACTAAGGCTTTAAGTCCCACAGACTATAAGTTAGATCCGACTCGACGACCTAATGGCATAATGTTGATCAATGGTGAGCGTCTAGCTAGAAATGATAATAATAACGATGGCCAAAATGATGATGGCGTTAAGAAACTGTCCGATGTAGTAAAAGAAAAGGGTTTAACCTTAGTCACTAATTTGCCAGTGTATATTAAAGGTAATTTTAATCTTCATACTCAAGAGGAGTTTAATGACGAGTTAACATCTAACTGGAGTAATTTCTATACTCGCACTAAAAATAAGATAAATCCTAATTTTGCTTGTCGTCCTGGAGATCCTAGGCTTCCTAAGTGCACACAAGGAGATAGTTGGCGTCCCGCAACTGTGGTGTCAGATGCCATTACTTTGTTATCTGAAGGTTTTCGTACGGGTTTTCGTGATGAAGGAGATTTTGATCTGAGAAATAATGCTGGTAGCCCCCTCAAAGTAGGATACCCTGTAGGAGGGCCGTTTGACGAAACAGCATTAAACTTTGACCTAGACGGCGACAGACAAAACACAAATACCAACGTCTCAGCCAGCGATGTTACTGTTGCTGGCGCTCGGATGTTAAATGGTTTCTATGAGAACAATTTTGTTACCAATGGCCTGAGTAGCGGTGCTGATATTACAGGAACTGGGGCTCGAACAGATAAGAATTACGCGACTAATAATAATGGTCCTGCTGTCAATAGTTCTTACTTCAATAATTATGTGACGCCTGTTCAGCGACGTGGAAATTTCCCAGAGTATGTAATGGAGATCTGTCGTAAACCTACTGTGTTTTCTTGTGGGCCTGGTGATTGGTTTGTGGGTAACAATGCTGTCAATAGTGATGAGAAAGGATCTGAACTAGTTGGAACAAGTGTCAATAATTTAGTTGCAGGCACAACAGCTCGCCCCCCACTAGAGGCTGAGGATCGCCGTTACCCAAGACGTGTAGCGTTTGCTCGGAATACAAATAACGAGTTAATATTAGACAGTAGTTTACCAATTCCAATAGGAATAAATAATAATGAGCTGGTGAATGTTTTCCCCTACAGCGGCGGTAGCCTACCTAGGCTAGCTGAAAATGCTCTCTGGTTCAGAACTTCTTCTAGCAATCCTCCTGTGCCACACAGCAACAACCCAAATGATCACAACTATGGCAACCAATATCCTTTGGCTTATTTGCAGGAAGTAACAGTTCAACAACCTTTACTAATACCTGTTCTACAAAACTATCTACCAACAGAAACACCTGAAGAGACTCAAGCCACACTACCAAGCGAGAATAACACAACTCTAAACAATGGGCCAAGGTGGCTAACCCGAGCTTCTGGAGATACTATATTTAACTTAATAGTAGGCTCTGGTGACGTGCCACCTCGTCCTGGAGAAAGCAATGGTGGTTTACAAAACTTGCCTCGTTTCCTAGAAAACTGGGCAAAAGACAAGAACAACAACTTTACTGCCAAGATCACTGGTAGTTTCATGCAATTAAGTCGTAGTGCCTATGCTACTGCACCTTATCCACATCTTTTGGATAAAGTATCCACCGATTTTGGATATCCGGGTTCCTATAAAATCAACAACTACGTAATTGATAAAAGGGGCTCTAGGGTGGGATACTTCCTACCACCTGATCGTAACTGGGGATATGATGTAGGTTTGTTATCTCAGCCCCCCGACTACTTTTCTCAACTACTGAGCGGGGAAGACTCAAGTGGTAAACCAGACAGGTATTATCGGGAAGTAAGTTTCGATGATAGGTGGGTAAAAACTTTGTTGTGTTCTAAAGTCATAGACGACGATGGCAATTTTGTTGAAAACGCGACTCCTGATGGTTATCGTCCCGAGGCATTCTGTGACAAATCGACAAAATAAAACCTAAAAATCAATAGACATCTTGTAGAGGTCAAGATTTCAAGGCTCACGCACCCAAATAAGGAACCGGGTTTATTCCCATAGTTGTTGTTGTTTAAACCACAAAATTTATTTGATCAACCCGGTTTCTTCGTGAGTCTTATCCTTAAAATTTTCTATCTATCCTATTACCTCTTTCTGCAATATTTGGCAAAATATAATTAAATCAAAAAAGTAGGTGTGGTGATGTTAAAGATATGCTATTGAATCTCAGGGCTTATGATGGCCCTAACCGTCGAGTTTCTATAGACCCCGTAGATATGCAAGCATTAATTGAAAAAAATGGGGTATACTTGAGTATTAATACTTGTGGGTGAGTAACCGCCGGCGGTCTCAGCCAAGGTAGGAAGTAAACATAAAAATGTTACTTGTTATGAGGTTTTATATCAGTTTTATGAGGGAGCTATGAATAAACAACAAATTCAGCAAAAAATCCTAAAATGGCAACAAACTAATCCTAATTCAGGTTACACTATCCTGGAAGGGTTGGTGGCGATGGTTCTCGTAGCGACAACAATGAGCGCTATTGCTCCGGTTGTTGCTTTATCAGTGGGGAGGCGGGTGCAGGCACGACGGGTCGAACTGGCGACGCAAGCGGCCAGGAGTTATATTGATGCTGTGAGGCAAGGGGATATAGAGCCTCCAAAAATAGCTCTCACTGATCCAGAGGGATGGAGCACAGTTCAAGGGGTAAAGGTTCCAACAGAGCTAGACTGCAAAGATCTAGACCTCAAAAAACTAAACCCAAAGAAGTATTGTAAAACAGCTGTAAATCACCTTGGAGTTGCTTCCAACTTATACTGCGTTGATGGAGGAGACGGAGGTGACTGCAAAGGGTTGACAGATATGATTGTATATGCTGTAGGGTTTCATGGGGATTACGAGAAACCTGAGTATGGCTACGAATTATTTGTGTGGGTTTATAGGGGTGGGGGCGTCGAAGGGTTTGAGCTGTTGAATGAGACCATATCGACTTATTCTAATAATGCAGGGTTGGCTACTAGATATGGCGATAAAGAAAGGGCACTGTTTAAAACAACAACAGAGATAGCTCCAAAGAAACTCTATGGTTCATTTAAAAATATTTGCGATCGCGTGAAAGACAAACACTCAGAAAAACATTGTGGCACAGAATAAAAAGACGACTAACACGGATAATAACTCTTAAAAAGTTTGGAAATGTATTTACAATGTACAACTTGCAAAAACTACTAATAAAAGCCCTATCAAATAGCAAGCTACAAAAAGCCAGCAATTTAACAAGTGGTTTCACAATGACTGAACTGCTAGTAGCAACAGCTGTGGCGAGCATAATTATTGTACCAATATTGACCTTTGCCGTAGATATGCTCAACCGAGATGTGGGGGAGCAGGCAAAGGCTAACAGTGAGCAGGAGCTACAAACGGCTATTAGCTATATTGCTCAGGATATGAGTCAAGCGTTTTATGTTTATGAGCCTGACTATGTTGGAGAACCAGGCAAAACTCCTCCTATCCCTAGCTATGATGATTTTATTAAGCAACTACCGCACTCTGAGGATGAGGACAAAGACCCTATCCTTGTTTTCTGGAAGCGAAAGTTTATAGAACATTCTATACCTATTGACGATAAGGATACGTCTATTAATTGTCCGGCAGATGAAAATAAGTGTGACGACGGCTTTGTCCAGTCGTTAGTTATTTATTATTTAATAGAAGAGCAGGATAAGAATAGCATCTGGTGTCAGCCATCTGGTAGTAGTTGCCCCAAGCGCATAGCTAGGTTTGAAATACAGGATGGGGTAAAAGATTATTGGGGTAACTATTTCTGTGGTACTGACGGTCGCTCAGAAGAATGCTCAGGAAGTAAAAAGAAATTTAAACGAGACTTGGGCTACACTTCCTATGATAACAGTAATCCTACTGGCTGGACTAAAAAAGAAGGTGAAGACTACAGTAACAGCCCGGTTGTATTAGTAAATTACATAGAAGACTTTACCCTAGACTCGGCAAGTGACTATACAAAAGACTCTGAAATAAAGCAAACAGAATTAGCAAAAGGTAAAACGCTAGCTAGAGTCACAATTCTAGGTAATGCTATGCGCCGCCGTCGAGATGGCTTCAGTTGCATAGAAGACAATTCGACAACTCCTCCAACGTATAAAAAATCTCCATATTGTCCAAAAGCAACTGCACAAGTGGGACCGCGTAGTGGCTTTGGGGAATAGTACGAGTATAAATACCACAAAAAATCAAAAAGATTTTCAGACTATCTAGATAAAAAACTAATATGAAACCTCTGAATTTATTTAAAACGTTACTACGAAACCAGCCAAAAACATCTACTACAGGTTTTACTATAATAGAATTAATATTCGTAGTGCTGATCATAGGAATATTGAGCACGATCGCTCTCCCCGGCTGGAATGCTTTTATCAATAGACAACGCACCCGCACAGTTAATAATGGGGTCCTTCAAGCCTTAAGGGCAGCACAAAGTGATGCTAAGTCAACGAAGGTAAAGAAAAGACTTCAATTCCGCTACAATGATGAAAAAGATCCTGACACAAATAAACCTTATAACGATCCACCAAGGTTTGTTATTTATGATCCTCCTGGGGATGATGAGGATCCTCCTAGCGAAACTTATCCTAAGAACGATGCTGATGGTTCTGATGGTTTTTTATGGAATTCTTTAAGGGCTAATGGTGAAATTAAGCCAGGAATGGTTAAGTTATCTGTAAAAGAATGTGAAACTAAAGATGATGATGGTAATTGTAAAGCTTATAAAGACGATGAAGATGGTGTAATTCAGTTTGACAATTTAGGCGCAGTAGAAGTAGATGACCAAGAACTACCCCAAGAACTGCCTTTTGCTGTTAGTGTTTCTACGGCAAAGGAGGATGCTTTTAAACGATGCGTAATTATTGAAACTATCTTAGGTAGCATGAGAATAGAAGAGGGAGAGTTTAATTCAAGTAAAGGAGAAGGATGCCCATAATTTAACTTTAGCTGAAATTTACCACAAAACGACTGCTTTGTCAATACCACCTCCGGCTAACGACAGGGCAGTTTTTTTTGTCTTCAAAAACATCACCTTTTTTCCCAAATTATGAAGTACATAATATTGAGGGTTTTCGGCAGTAGGAAGTAGGGAAAAGAGGATTTAGGATGGGCAAAAAGCAAAAAAATATTTATCCCTTAATTTCTAAGACGTTAGTTACTTAATATTTTGTATATAAACTGGGGAGATGGAGATATGGGGAATTTGAACATTTTTTAAGAACACTTTTAAGAAGGGTTTTAAAAGGTATATAATTGTAAATAGATATCCTACTATTTCTCGAAAGTAGCGCTATTCTACTGAGGGCAGTAAAAATAATTAGATAAACCACAGAAATTAGTTAAGAATAGATTTATATTAATAAATAGTCTTTATAAATATCAAATTTAAGCATAGCAATTTTTTTAAAAGTTTGTTTGATATCACCATATTCTATGTTTGACATAAAATTTTTAATTACTAAAATAATAACTTCAAATCAAATAAATAAATATTAGAATATCGGGGTCAAAGTGAAAAGAAATGCATCACTATCTTTAAAATCAACTATTGTTAAAAAAATTCATCGGAGTCTATCAGAAAAGTTACTAAAGCCAGAAAAAGCAGGATTTAGTATGATAGAATTAATGATTACAGTTTCAATGATAGGTGCTCTGGCAGCGATCGCTGCTCCTGGCTGGAGTGCTTTGATCAACAACCAACGCCTTCGTGCTTCCAATAACAGGGCATATCAAATAATTAAAACTGCACAGACAAAAGCTATCCAACATAAAACGACCTGGCAAGCAAGTTTTCAACAAGAACAAGGCAAAACAATTAAATGGGCAGTTCACCAGGCAACGGTTGAGCCTGAAAAAGCTAACTGGGAAAACCTAAACTCATTTGTACAAGTAGATGATGAAACAACCCTGTACAAATACCCCTCAAGTAAATACCCTTCAAGCAATATATGGAGGGTGCAATTTAACCACAAAGGTCATGTCAACGGTCAGTTAGGACGTCTCACTTTATCTCTTCAGAGTGGAGGTAAAGCAAAACGCTGTGTATTGGTTTCTACCCTTTTAGGAAAAATGCGAATATCAAAAGATCAACCTAAACCCAAAGATGAAAAATATTGCTATTAGAATTTGTAGGTTGGGTACAACAGTAGTCAAACCCAACTTCCATTACTATCTTCTGAAAAAAACCATCCCCTGCAAAAACAGGAGAAACTCAACTTTCTTCCCTAGAAACTAAAGGAGGTGTGGGGGTTAGCTCCGAAGACTTAACCTCTTCCTCCATCTCCAACAACCCCCAAATTTCCTGCATCAACTCCTCCAAACCAATACCCGCAACAGCAGAAATTAGAAAAACCTTTCCCCCACTTATCTCCCTAAACCTATTCACCAACTCTTGTATTTCTGCACCCTTCACATCAACCGCATCAACCTTATTTAAAGCCAAAACTTGCCGCTTATCCTCCAAACTTCGCCCATAAACTTCTAACTCATTTTGAATAGTCTCAAAATTCTCCACCGGATCAACATCCGTAATATCAACCAAATGTAACAATAACCGAGTCCGCTCAATGTGCCTCAAAAACTCATGCCCCAAACCCAAACCAGCAGAAGCACCTTCAATTAAACCTGGAATATCAGCAAAAACAGTACCATCTCCCGTGGGTTTTCTCACAACCCCCAAATTTGGTACCAAAGTAGTAAAAGGATAGTCAGCAATTTTTGGACGAGCTGCAGAAAGAGCAGCAATTAAAGTAGACTTTCCCGCATTAGGCAAACCAATAATTCCCACCTCAGCCAGTAACTTCAACTCTAACCTCAACATTCTGACTTCACCGTCCAACCCAGGCAAAGCATATTCAGGAGCGCGGTTACTATTACTGAGAAAATGTTTATTTCCCAAACCACCCTTACCACCTTGAGCCACACAACAAGTTTGCCCCGGTTTCACTAAGTCTCCCAATAATTCTTCAGTTTCCCTATCATAAATCATAGTACCAGGAGGCACTTCAATTAAGCGATCGCTTCCTCCGGCCCCAGTCATATTTTTCGGCCCCCCGCGCTTGCCATTTTCCGCCTTAAACACACGCTGAAACTTAAAATCTAACAAAGTTTGCAAATTAGCAACCGCCACTAAAACAACAGAACCCCCACGACCACCATTACCACCCGCAGGCCCTCCTGCCGGCACAAACTTTTCACGACGAAAGGCAACCATGCCATCGCCACCTTTACCAGCTTCTACTTGAATTTCTGCTTGGTCAATGAATTGCATAATAAGTATTAAAGAGAAAGAAAAAAATAATTAAGGCAACAGGACAAAACTAGAGAATAAGAAAAAATATTTTGTTATCAGTTTTGAAATTTTTTCATCAGACCAATAATCATTTTTTAAACTCAGGGAGTAAAGAGTAGGAAAAAACAAAGTCATTAACTTATAAGATTTTCAAATTGTCTTTTAAATTTTACAGAAGACTTTATCTTAGGGGAGGTAGAGTTATCATGGAAGACGTCTACCATACAAAAATCTTATCATTAATATTTGTATTTTATATAATTAAAATCTTCTGTAATTACCTCCTATTCCCTATTCTCTACTCTCTACCCTCCACCTTCTAACAATATTTACTGATAATACTTAGAAATATCTTCTTTACATTCATCTGCCAAATAAGACAAAGCACGGAAGCGCAAACCAACCAACTGATCATAAACCGGGTTAAGTTTGCACATAGCTGGAATATGGGCTACTTTCTTACCAAAAATCACAACATCTCGCTCAAATGGACATTCAGACGGAATCATTTTACAAACCATGTGAGCCACTTTTGAGTCATTAATCTCCCAATTATCCAGCCAATCTTTAATTGGAGCGAGTATAGTTCTATCATGCTCAGGATCATGGGCAATAACAGAATTATTAGTATCTTCTGTCCCTTCTAACCAACCTTTAAGGTCATAATTTTCCGCTTCTTCCTTAGCTTGTTCCAAATTCTTTCGCAGCGCTTCTAAAGCCTTAACCTTTAGTCCCAAGGCTTCACAATATTTATGAAGTACTTCATCCTCAATACTAGAGTAAACCCCATCTGCCAAAGCCACCATTACAGCAGTTCTCATAAAGTTTTCTGCTATGCTGGAATCATACCTAAAAATCTTAGCTAGCTCATCTGGGCTAATAGTTTGGAGTTCTGAGATTTCAATTTCTGAAGCAAACTCATCATGACTAAAGTGGTCAAATAAATCCTTTTCTGTAGCATCAAGCTTTCCATCTGCATAAGCAATAGTCATTAGTCCTCGTAACCAAGCAGTGGTTTGTTCTTTATTTAGACGAGACTTGAGAATGTTAGTCATGGCTTAACCTCTGAATTATTTATATATTTTGTAATTTGCTCCCAAACTTAATCAAAAATTATTAGTAGGGAAGCTACTATAGGGCTACACGTAATTTAATTTTAACCCTCCTAAAAATAGGGCTAGTCTTTGTTGTCAGAGAATATTTATATCTATTGTTGCTTAACTAATGCTAATAACATATCTGAGATTTAATGAGGTTTCAAAGGATACAATTTTTCTCTAGTGACAATAAATTGAACTTGCTACCTTTTCTGTAAGGGGAGGGAAGTCAAAAGTTAGAAGTAAGTTCTGATGGAGTTTGAGCATTTATAAATTTCTGTGCCCTCTACTAAAGTTACCCAAACTTACCCGTAAAATTGAATTGCATAAGGTTTGGGGCTAGCTTCCTCTTTCACTAAAGACTAGGGACTATACTCTTTAACTCATCTCAGACTCAAGCTTCAAATATCTTGGAACTCTAAGTTACTTATTTACATAGTTTTCTAAACTACTCATACTGCTATAATATTCCTATTTATCCGTAGTTTTGAATAAATATAGTTAATTTTTAATTAACTTTCAAATCTCCTATTTGCCTAGTGGTAAGACATACATTATTTTATTGAAAAAATCTAATTGTTTGGTAAACCTATAATCAAAAATCACAGCACAAACAAAATGTGAGAAAGAATAGTGATTTTAATATTACAGAATCTAACATAACTAAAACATTTAATAAGAACCTAATTGGTGTCAACAGTATCAAAACTATAATTTTTTTGTAAAAAAACTGAAATTAATATAGTTAATAGTTCTGAAAAGAAAATAATATTTAACTTCCCAGCCAATTTTCGTCTAATCTTATATAATATATTTACTTATAATTAAGAGACAAAATTTTATTACTATTCCCATAAAAATCAAAGTAATAGATATTCACAGTGCCAAGTTATAGGAATAACTATTGCTAACTAAAGTTTTTAGCGATATCAAGCTCAAAAAAGTTATCTTTCTAACTGTAGCTACTGTAAGGGTTACCCCATCATATTTTCCTCTCACAGAGCAATTCGTTTTTAAGAAAACTTTGTACTCAAAAATAATAAACACCAATATCATTAATCTTTACGCACTGATATTAGTTTTATAAATCTGGGTTACGCTTTGAAAAGCAATTATTAGAGAAGAAGATGCCTAATATTGAGAGTAGTTAAAAGTGGTATCAGTCAATGGGCATAAACTATAAAATCACTCTTAAAAATTTGGGATAAAATTCAATAAAAATCAAAAATTAAAGCTGTTTATTTGTGAAAAAATAAAACAGTATCAACAGTAAAAAAATCTATAATTTTATGAAATAATCCTGTAAAAAAAACCAAAATATTTGCTTTTAGAATGTTTTAGAAAAATGAGTTTTTTATGATAACATATTACTATTTTAATCCTCTTATTTTTCCCAAATTAATCCCATTAAAAGACTAAGAATAGAAGTGAAAAAAAATCAAAAATTCTATCCTCAATCTCTGAAAAATTTTAGGAATAATCATCAAAAATTTATGACATAAATTTAGCAAAAAAGACATTAGTTTTTTTGACAAGATATAATTTAATTATTAAAATACTATCTGTAATTATACTTGAGGAAATTGATACCAAATAAAATTGTAGCCCCAGCATAATTTTATCTAAAATATTTATCTAAAATATAGCGATCGCTCTAAGTTAAAATACAAACTATTTATCAAACCTATTTATAAAACCTATTTATAAAACAAAGGGGAGAAATTAAATGCAAAACCTCAAATTAAAACAGCTAGAAAACATACTTATAATTTACTTATAAAAATAATCATTTTGGCAAAGATAATTAAAATTTTGCTTCCTGAATACAAGTATTGTCACCAATATAAATTGGCAACAATTAAAACTACCCCCATAGCTTTAAATACAAATTCCTTTTAGAGTAAAAGTAAAACCCATTCTAGTCTACTTGAACTCGGGTATAGCCTCCCTGAAGAAGTTGCTTATGCTCCCCATCTTCACAGTTTAATAAGTCAAGAATATTTAAGGTTATAAGTAAAACTTTTTTACCCACTAAGCAAGATATATTACACTAATTCCCATGAATTAATGTTATGCTAAAACAGCATTAATAGCACTTCAAAAACTTAAGTAATTAACGAAAATTGAAAAACCTTCTTGCAAAACTCAGTTTAAGCTAATCTTAATTATTCTGATGTTTGCTTCTTTCTAGGGACATTGAATACAACCTCCCTACCTCTCCCGGGAAAGCCTAGGGGTAAGTTAACTCCTAAAAGCCCCAAACTTAAAAAATCCTGTTAAAAATCCTATTTTACCTAATTTCCCTACTCCCTAACCTCTCCATACCAATGTTTACCAATAAACAACCAAACCAATATACCCACCTTACAGCTATAGACCGTAAATTTATCTCATTTCCAACTCAAGTAATACTAAAACAAAACTTGCTAGTAGGTAAAATTCTTGATTTTGGCTGTGGTCTCGGTAAAGACGTTAAACTACTACAAAAAAAAGGCTTTGATATTATTGGTTACGACCCTTATTATTTTCCAGAATATCCCCAGGGAAAATTTGATACTATCCTTTGTTTTTATGTCTTAAACGTCTTATTTGAACAACCACAAATCGAAGTGTTGATGCAAATTTCCCAGTTATTAAACTCTGAAGGAAAAGCTTATTATGCTGTGAGAAGAGGTTTGAAAGGAGAAGGTTTTCGAGAACATTACATACACAAAAAACCAACTTATCAGTGTTTAGTTAATTTACCTTTTAAATCTATTTATACTGATGAACTTCGTGAAATTTATGAATATACTCATTATAATCAGCAAAAAAATTCAGAGAACAAATGCTTATTTTGTAATCCTCGTAAAAATCTACAATTAATTACAGAATCAGCAAAAGCTTATGCAATACTTGACGGTTACCCAGTCACAAAAGGCCATACATTAATTATTCCCAAACTTCACCAGGAAAATTATTTTGAATTGCCTATAAATGACCAGTTAGAATGTTGGTTAATGGTAAATCAAGTACAGAAGATTTTACAGGAAAAATATCAACCTGACGGATTTAATATAGGAATTAACGTTAATCATGCTGGAGGACAAAAAATGATGCATACTAATATTCACGTTATTCCTAGATATCAAAAGAACGAGTTAGGAACTAAAGGGGGAATGAGGTCTGTTGTTCCAAAGAGGAGAGGCAAAGTATAAAACCCATTTAGTCTTTTTTGTTAGTCTTTTTTGAGGAAAAAGTATATTTAAGTAGCGATCGCGATTTACTATAATAATTGACACAATTTAAGAGCTAAATATTTGTCAGCAATACTCAGTAGAAAGCTATCTTGTAAGGGCATATCCTTATATTCTTATAAAATCTATTATAACTTCTTTATTACTTATGTCGCCTTGGTCTAGAGCTCTCACACACCAGAGATAGAGCTGCCAAATTAATTACCAAGACCTAGACTTTTGAAGCAAGGGTGATTTAGCACATAATACACAATTCATAATTATAAAGTGCAATCAACCCTAACCATAGAAGATATATTAGATTGTAGTATGATTAGTACCCAGAATTCTAAACTATCAACCTCAAATTTAACCCTAGTTTTCTAACTAGTCACAGATCAGTTAAGTGGGATAATAAACTACTCTGTGTATTAGTGCGAGTAAAAGAATTCCAAGTACCCAAATCTTTACCTGGATATGCACATAACATACCCCTAACATCATCACTCAATCCCTGCGCTAGAGTAAAATCAACTCCAGCAATACTAATAACATTATTGAAACTTGCCCCCGTTAAATCAGCCGCTCGCAAATCTGCCCCTTCCAGCTCCACAGCATTCAGGAGAGCATCACGCAAGTTAGCACCTATCAAAAAAGCCCCCTTCATATTTGCCCCGCTCAAAGCCGCACCTTGCAAATTTGCACCCCGTAAGTCAGCACCACTCAGATAAGAACCTCGCAAATTTGCACCCCGTAAGTCAGCACCTTTAAGATCAGCTGTATTTAAGAAAGCTCCGCTTAAGTTCGCCCCAGGTCCAACTGCACCTGATTTTTTGTAAGGAAATCCTTCAGGCCAAACAGTGTAACTATCATAGTATGCTACCTGTAATTTAGCACCTTCTAAATTAGCGTTAGTAAAATTAGCATTTTGTAGTTCAGCTCTATTCAAATAAGTATTAGTTAAATCTGCCCCATTCAAGTTCGCACCTTGAAGGTTAGCTCCACGTAAATCAGCACCTTTAAGGTTAACTCCACTCAAGTCAGCTTCAATTAAGTTAGCTCCAATAAGAATAGTATTATGTAACTTAGCTTGTCGTAAATTACTTTTGCTCAGATTAACTTCATATAGTTCAATTTCACTAATATCTATACCTTCTAAATTACTAGCAATAAGATTTTTATCTTGCTGATAAGCTTGAATAATTTCTGTAGCTGATTGAAACTGCATTTTGGCTAAAAATATTTTTTTATTTACAGTAGATCATATAAGTTACCAAAAATAATATGGCACTTATTTAACACTTCATCTATTAAATAATCAATAAAATTAAGTAATATTTTTAATGATTATAATAAAAGGGTGAATATCTGACATCTCATTTTTACGTCTCCCTATTCTTTCCTCTCTCCTTTCAAGAATATTTAGCAATACTTTTCAGATTTGAGATATATTTTGATAACTTTGATATATATAGATTCGTTAATTATCTACTCAAAAGCCTCCATTAGATTTATCCTATAATCTTATAACTTTCAACTAGATTTTTGTTAATTTTCTTAACTAAAAATCTGACATTTGTCAATAAAACTTTAAGAGTAAAAAATGAAGTTAAAACCACCAATGACAATGATGGATTTTTTTCTCAAAAGCGAGGGAACATGGTTTTCTCAACGTACTGTTCATCATTTTGATTCTGCTCAAGATGAATCAGGAAAATCTAATATACTTGTCAAAGTTTTAACAAAAGATGACCCCAAAGTTATCAAAGTTTGTGAACAGCAAAAAGTCAACCCAGCTTTAGCAAAAGGTGGTGCAAGTTTTAACTGGCAAGATAATTTAGATCATGGTGAACCTAACCCAAATTATAGTGCTATTCTAGTTGATATTCCTGATTCTCAAACAGGTAGAACTGGAAAATTTTTGCGTAATCGTGGTTATATTGAAAGTATTCCTGTAGTGAGTAGATATCATTTTACCAACGATGGAGTCTTAACAATTGACACAGAATATGAAAAAAATCAAGGACAAGAACGTTGTTGGTTTTTGACTGATGATTTTCGGGTACGAATTAATACAGTGCGAATGATGAATGGTGTTAATTTAATGGCTTATTGTTCTGAACGCCGTTGTATTACTCGCAAACAATTAGAAGAAATTGTTCAAAAAAATGCTGCTAGAAGTTGAGGTTAGTTAACTATTGTTGATTTACTAATGTTTATTCACTTAAGCTGATATAAAACCCTTGTAATCTCAGTATAGGGAAATTAATCAAACTTATCTGGTAGCCTTTATCTGAATTTATGCTTGTGAACTCGACAAAGCCAACCTCCGGTAGTTGAAGCAAGAAGCAAATATCTTTGAATGGCATTACCAGATTTTACCTACTGAATTCCGTAATTGTATAGTTATTGTACAGCAGGATGTTAATGTTTTACGACTTAAGTGGGGTAGCTAAAAAAAACCCCGATTTTTTTAGAAATTAGGCTTAATCAAAATATATTGTAGGAGTTAATAGAAGTTAACCCCTACAAATGATCTATAGTTTCATATTCTCTGTGTAAGTCTCATTTTTTCTAGCTATCTATTGTTAAAAATAACGACTTATTCTAAAAACCTAGACCGTGACTACTTAAGTCATAAATTTAACAATAAATAATCTCTAACAAACTTATCAACAAACTAACACTAAAATTTAACTTTTTGCTATTTCTAACCAACTATCAAATAACCCTTGATGATTAACTATCCATTCCTCAGCATGATGGCGAATATCAATAGGTTTATTTTCTCCATTTTTTACTTTTTCCTGTTCAATACTAACATCCTCTAAAGGAATCTCAATCTGTTCAAATAAACGTTTAGCAACTGGGTTAGCCTTCAAGAATTTCTTATTAGCTAATATCCTGACATTATCAATAGGAAAACCGATATTTTTATCATTAAATAAAGTATCTTTTTCCGTGAAGTTTTCCATAGTTCCTACCAAAGATGTAAAAGGAACACTCAACCATTCTACATTTTCTCCTTCTCTTAAAATAGAAGAAAACCAATGGGGTTTCCAAGCAAAAAATAAAATTGGTTTTCCTTGACGATAACGAACTAAAATATCTGCCAACAAAGAAGAATAATTTCCTTGAATTTGCTCAACAGTATCTTCAAGTCCATAAACCTCTAAATGATGATTTATGACTCTTTCGCACGACCAACCAGCAGTACAACCAATTAAATTTGCCTTACCATCACCATCAGAGTCAAAAAGTTTAGCAATTTTTGGTTCTTTAAGTTGTGATATATTAGTAATATTGTACTTATCTGCTGTTTTTTTATCTATCTGATACCCCATAGTAGAATTAGAAATCAGAGTTCCTAGCCGTTCTAATTTTTCTTCCCCACCATTATTGTCAAAAAATTCTTGATGGCTAGCTTCCCAATGGGTTCCAGCAAAATCTAAATCTCCATTGCTAACAGCCAGATGCATTGCTGGAACATTCAGTTGCTTTTCACCTCTTATCTCATATCCTAATTTTTCCAGTCCAATATTCACAATTTCTGTGGTGAATATACCGTAGGTTTCTAAGCCAGAAGTTGGACGCACCACTACTCCTTCCCCTGGCAGTAGATGCTCAGTTGACTTGATATTTTTTTGAGACATTAATTGCCAACCTGTCACACCAACTAACAAGGCAAGCAGAATACTTATCCCTAAAGTTGTTTTATGATGTTTGAAAAACTTACGAGACCGCCACCAACCGATAGGACCACGGTCTTGCCAAGACTGAATATTACCTTGACTAACACCTTGAGTAATACGGTCTAACATTATAGCAATTAATACAATACCTAAGCCCCCTATTGCCGCTAGTCCCACATTCAAACGTCCTAAACCTTGTAATACCATTTGTCCTAATCCCTCTACTCCAATCATTGAGGTGACAACTGACATCGATAAGGCTAATAAAATGGCTTGGTTCGTACCAGCAAGTATAGTAGGTAAAGCTAGAGGTATTTGCACTTCCAACAAAACTTGTTGGCGAGTTGAACCAAACGCAAGTGCAGCCTCTACCGCTTCTGGGGACACCTGTCTAATGCCCAGGTTGGTCAGGCGAATTAGAGGAGGAACTGCAAAAACAAAAGTCGCTATTATACCAGAAACTTCGCCAATACCAAATAGCATTACTACAGGTACCAGATAAACAAAAGTTGGAAGAGTTTGCATCCCATCTAGGAGAGGTCGCAAGATTTTATTAAAGCGATCGCTCAGGGCACAAGCAATACCTAGAGGTATACCAATAAGCATACAGAATATTACAGCAGTAAGTATTAAAGATAGGGAAACCATTGATTGTTCCCAAGCACCACAAAAACCAATAATACAAAGAGAAATAAAACTGTATATAGCTATTTTTCTACCTGCTAATTGCCAGACCAGCAAACCAGTGATAATGAGAAAAATTAAAGGCGGAATTGCTAGAAAAGTCAATTCTACTATTCTTAGAGTTCCGCTAATAGGTAAGCTGATAGCTTGGAATATAAACCGAAAGTTGTCAACCAGAAAATCAACTAAATTGTTAACCCATTCCTCCAGGGGTAAAGTATAAGACTCGAAAGGGTTCAATAAATTGTTTAATCCTCCTTGAGTTTCAGTGATCAAGTAATAAGATAAATAATTCAAAATAAACACAATTGACTAGCTCCTGTAATGTTGGTTTAATCCAAATTTTGATTTGGTTGCCCCAAACTTGTCAGTAAATCAACTGCCTCTACCATACCTTGAAATTCTTTTTTTTGTAGTTAACAACTCAAGTGCGGAAACCCAAGTATTGTGAAAATCAACAATATCCTTTAGCTAAGTCTCCATGAAAAATACACAGTTATTCTCAAAAGATTACTTAATCTCAAAACTCAAAGTATTAACAAGAATTGGCTTCTAGCACATACACTTTTTACAAGAATGTTGGTCAACTTAAGAGTAACAAAAGCTTAGAATTCGAAAAGTTTTTCCCAAAATTTTCTACCCTCATAAAGTATAAGTATCAACTACTGGTTTAACCATAATTTTTATTTGGTTTTCCCAAACTCGTCAGTACATCAACTGCCTCTACCATACCTTGAAATTCTTTTTTGTCATTAACCACCGCCAGAGGAAAACCCTGTTTGTAAAGGTAAAAAATATCCTCCAAGGGAGTAGAACTATTGACTATCGGAAAATCAGTTTCCATAATTGCCCTAAAATCTTCCTCTCCCTGTTTGATAAACTCTTGCAAACCTTCTCTTTTCAACAAACCAATAGGTTTATTGTACTCATCAACTACATACAAAAGTTGAAGGTTATCCTTTAACATTTCCTCCAAACCATAGCTAACAGAATTTTGACCAATTATCAGGGAAGTTCTTTTACTAATAATTGACCCTACCGTAATAACTTGTGCTGAATTTACTTCTTCAGTAAAAGCCTTAATATAATCATTTTTAGGATTAGTAACTAATTCTTCAGGAGTCCCCAATTGGACAATTGCACCATCTTTCATAACCGCAATGCGATCGCCCAACTTCAAACCTTCTTGCATATCATGGCTAATAAAAACTATAGTCTTATGCAATTCTTTCTGAAGTCGTAACAATTCATCCTGCATCTCTCCCCTAGTCAGTGGGTCAAGAGCGCTAAAAGCTTCGTCCATCAATAAAATATCTGCATCAGTCGCCAAAGCACGAGCCAAACCCACCCGTTGCTGCATTCCCCCACTCAAAGAAGTAGGTTGATAATTTGCCCATTTCTCTAAACCAACAACCTCCAATGTTTCTAAAGCTTTCTGACGACGATGAGTTGTTGAAACCCCCCGTACCTTTAGGCCATACTCTACATTTTCCGCTACTGTTTTGTGAGGAAATAACCCAAAGCGTTGAAATACCATCGAAACTTTATTCAGTCGTATATCTCGCATCCGTTTCTCATCAGCATGAGCAATATCTTCACCATCAATATAAATATGTCCACTTGTCGGATCAACTAAACGATTAATGCAGCGAACTAGGGTAGACTTTCCCGAACCAGATAACCCCATTACCACAAATAATTCCCCTGTACCAATATCAATAGATACATCAGCTAATCCCAAAACATTACCTGTAGACTGTAATATATCGTCCCTTGTTTTTCCCTCCCGAAATAATTTAAGAGCAGCACGATGTTTTTTACCGTAGATTTTAATTAGATTTTGTATAATTATTTTAGACTTTAATGGATTTGTATTAATTATTTTGTCATTCATATTTTTTTGCCTACTAATGATAATAATCAGGATTCAAGAATATCCTTGATTAGGTAAATTAGGTCGAAAAAACTTTGTCGTCTGGGTAAAGTTTGACTTTATCCTCAATTAAGCCCCTCGTTAATTACAAGGAATATTAAACCCTCATTCTTATACCAAAATTTCCCTCTTCCCCCCCAATTCCCATTTATTTAGGAATTACTTATTAACTCTCACAGTATTTACAGAGAGAGACTAAAAGACTTTTTACTTCAAAAATTGCTAGGTTTTCAGTTTAAACAGCCTAAAAAATTAGCAGTTTTGTCAGACAAGAGCATAAAAATTCAGGTACTATTCTTACGTCTATTTCCTCTATAATTCAATAAAGTTCAGATAATATTCAAGACTCATAAAGTACGGCACCACAATAAGTCATTATTCACATTAGATAAGCCCCAGAAAAAAATCCTTAAGTAAACCGTATTGAACTATAATTTTAATTTATCCTTACAAAAAACTCCCTCAAAATACTTTTTCAATCCCCTACCATCAAAAATATTCAACCTATAAATACTCTAACCCACCCCTAAAAAATACTTCAACAGGCGACTTAGGTACTCTCCGCTTCATAGCTTATGTGGATCATGTAGACAATGGACAGCTTGAACTTTAAATTTATCAAATCCATAAATTAGCGGAGAGATTTTGTCGCTTTCAGAAAAATAATTGGTTTCTGCTCTTGGCTTTGTTTTAAATTTTCAAAGCTGAAAACTTAACACTTCTATATTTACCAAAAATTATCTATTCTCTTATAATTTAACATTATCTGGAAAAAGTCCGATATTGCCACTTGTTAAGATATCGATTTTCTCCAATCATAGCTGGGGTTTTTAACTGAGAAACTTCTTTTTTAGAAGTCTCTAATAGCTCAGATTGGCTATGATACTTCTCTTGTAACTGAGTCAGCTTATTTTGATAATCTGCAATTATTTGTTTTTGAAATTCTGACTCTTTTTTTAAAGCTTCATAGGTTTGCTGGGATATCATTGAACCAAGCATAGATTCCATGTATTGCAAGTTATTCACTTGTTCTTGTAACTGTTTTTGCAAAGTCTCATAGACTGTTCTAGTCACCATTGTGGCCACTTGTTCTTCTAGGTCTTGCAACTTATTTTCCTGTTCTTCTGAGTGACGTTGCAAAGCATCATAACTTTCGTGTAAAACCATAGAAGCTACTTGTGATTCTAGTTGCTGAATTTGAGTTTCTTGCTGCTGTGATCGGTGCTGCAAAGAATTATAAATTTCTTGGGACACCATACAAGCTACTTGCTCTTCCAACAGTTCCAACTTGACTCTTTGTCCTTCAGACTCCTGCTGTAGAATTTTGTATACTTCTTGGGACACCATAGAAGTTACTCGTGATTCTAGTTGCTGAATTTGAGTTTCTTGCTGTTGTGACTGCTGCTGCAAAGAATCGTGAATTTCTGGGGACACCATAGAATCTACTTGCTCTTCCAACAGCTCCAACTTCGCTTTTTGTTCTTGAGACTCCTGCTGTAGAATTTTGTATACTTCTTGGGACACCATAGAAGCTACTTGTGACTCTAGTTGTTGAATTTGAGTTTCTTGCTGTTGTGACTGTTCCTGCAAGGAATTATGAACTCCTTGAGACACCATACAAGCTACTTGATCTTCTAACAGTTGTAACCTAACTTTTTGTTCTTGAGACTCTTGTTGTAGAATTTCGTATACTTCTTGGGAAACCATAGAAGCTACTTGTAATTCTAGTTGTTGAATTTGAGTTTCTTGCTGTTGTGACTGGTACTGCAAAGAATCATGAATTTCTTTGGGCACCATTGAACCTACTTGCTCTTCCAAAAGTTCCAATTGCAATTTTTGCTCTTGAGACTCTTGCTCTAGAGTTTTGTAGCTTTCCCTTGGTATCATTAAAGCCACTTGCTCTTCTAATTGCTTGAGTTGAGCTAACTTTTGGCGAGAACTTGTAATTTCTTTCTTATCTTCTTCTAATTGTTTTTGTAAAGTTTCATAACTTTCTTTTGACACCATATTAACCATTTGCTTTTCCAAATGCTTAACCTGTGCCATCTGAGATTCCAACTCTTGTTGTAAAATTTGATAACTTTCTGATAATAAATATTGTGCTTCTACAGACTCATTTAATGGTTCTGGAATTGTCACAACA
The DNA here is from genome assembly GCF_000014265.1 of Trichodesmium erythraeum IMS101. NCBI lineage: Bacteria > Bacillati > Cyanobacteriota > Cyanophyceae > Oscillatoriales > Microcoleaceae > Trichodesmium > Trichodesmium erythraeum. The sequence continues at coordinate 6,336,529 of NC_008312.1, read as the reverse complement.
TCTATACCACTTTCAGGGAGTTCATTTTTACCCAGCACATTGTTGACTGGAACCAACTGATTATTTAAATTCGCTGTTATCTGTGCCGCCTCTCTCAAAACAGCAAGGTCTCCTCTAGCAATACGCTCAAGTAGCTCAGACCTTGATAATCCAAGTTCTTTTGCTACTTCTTTTAGCTTCTCAGCGCTAGTGGGAGTAAGAGACACACCTACTTTAACCTTGGTTTCTCTATAAGAGGTGGCACTACCACGTTTTTTCGTCATTTACATTCTCCTTGGCCACCATACCTTTTCTAGTATACCCTTTAATAGTATTCCTTAATTAATTAGGGTTGGCTGATTAAATCTCAAAGATTTTACAGATAGAGGCTTTACACTTTTTACCTCAAAACAAAATTTCCAGCTTTTCAGTTGCTCAAAGTCACGGATATTAGTATTTTTAGTTCTAGAGGACAGAACAATCAAAGAATAAATATACCCGAGTACCTCCTAATTAATTCTCCTGACTTCTGAGTTCTAACTCCTTACTTCCTATTCCCTAAAAAAGTTTTTGTAGCACACCCTAATTAAAGCATTCTGATATCCTAGATAAGATAGTTAATTTTTTTATGATTAACCTACTACTAACTAAGTACAAGTAACCGGTATAAAAAGAAATTTTTGGCAACCAGTTTCGGTATCAAACGTACTAGTAAAACTTTATCAACCTCGTTCATCAAATCTGGTATAAAAACCACCATACTTGACCCAATATTGTTTTAAATCGTGGTGAGGTGTATGGAGACTTGCTTTCGCTTGATAAAGAACCACTTTTCTATGATTACCAATCCAAATTTTCTTAATAGGTTTGACAGATATCAAACTCCCACCCAAGGCTCGAACACATACTGTAAACCTATCAATAGTAGAATACTCTACAGTTTCAAATAAAAAAAAATTTCCAGAACAAATTATATGGCGACTTCTGATCCAACCCTGTAATTTTTTCTCTGCTGTTGGTGGCAACATTTTATTTTAGCTCCCTAACACTATTTCATTGCTGCTACCTTTAGTTTTTGAAGTACCTAGACAAAATTAACTATACATTGTGGATCCCTAAGGGTTGGGGAAAGAGCTAATAAAAAAAATCAGAACATAACTCAATAGTAAACATGAAAATAATTTTGTCTAACTACTTATTAGTATTTGGTAACTCATTAACAAAATTTGTTTGTTTTTCAAACTTAAGTAGTTTTGCTGCTGAACCCTATATCTATTCATTTGATTAACATTCAGAACCATATCTAAGCTAACCCATATATTTTCAGCTTACTCTACTTTACTAAGCAGATAAGTATCCTATCTTCTATTATTAATTCAACATTTATTTTCTGATTCAACACCCCCCTAAAAATACTTACCGAAAAATATTTTTCCATCTCATTTAGAAAAAACATAAACTATAGAATAGTTTCAACAATATTCTATATTTTTTTACAGGGCAAGCTCATCCACAATTTTATTGACAAATCAATATTTTTCTAACCTGTTTGCAATACAAGCTTTTACAGGAACTAGAAATGTCACATAATTTTCATACTATCGGTTTTTACGGCTTAACAATTGGAATGTATTTTCATTACTAAATTAACCTAAAAACCTTTCATGACAATAGGATAATAAAAGATACTATTTTTCAACAATTTTTAATATGAGCTAACCCTATATTTTTTTCTTAATAATTTTTGGTTCAATAAATAGTATGCAATAAATCAAGTTATCGTGATTTATATGTACAAATAATTGGGTTTTTAACACTATAGTTTTTGATCTAAATATGATTCCCTTTATTTATTAGTTTAAGTACCCCTTTACGATATATAATCCAGATATTATAAGCTATTAACTTGTTCTTAACAAAAACCTATACCAGAAAAAAAGTCTGTGACCCAGGTCATAAAAAACATAAATATTAGCATAAAGAGTCTGATTTGAAAAAAGGTGATTTTGGATTACTAAATTATCCTGTAATCTAACTAGATAGAGTAATTAAGTTATTCAAGTTTTTCTTGTATGCTGTATGGTAAATATTTACCTTATTCCCTCTTTATTGTTAATTTTTTTCTTTTTATTCTCAAGTTTTTTATCAGCAAGCCCTATTTATCTGGTTATCTAAGTATAATTAGATGTAACTATGTCTCACAGTTACTATAACTGAGTATACACCAAGCAATATCAAAAGTTTTATCTCAAAAAAACTGTGTTATGTAGTCAAAATTATTTGTACCTAGCTAATTAACTATTGCGATTATTTTACAAATTATTTTTATTCAGTTGATCAAGAACGAATTTCTGATGAAAAAGAAGCAGTTAATACACCATTACCATCACTCGTTTTAATCAACGATACTCTAAACCTAAGATTGGAAGTATGGAACCAAATTTTTTCTTCCGCAGCAGCACTTTCATATTCTGTATATAGAACAAAAGTGTCATCTTCAGTAATGTAATATTCTCCAACAGCAGAAACAGTCTCTGCATAACCTTGGGAACGTAATAATTTGCCTTTTTTTAGATTATCATCTTCAGGTATTGGTACTAGGACACAACTACCTTTAATAATCTCATTTTCATCCCAATCTGATTCTCCTTCCCAACTCATCTTAAAAGGAGAGACAGCATTCTCTATATCTACTCCACTAGAATCACATAAATTTTTTACTTCATGATCAGTTTTTGGTAAATCAACAATATCTATTGTGGAACGAACTTCTTCAAAATGACTCAATGCTAAACTGTGGCCACTGCGTTGAGATCGCCAACATCCTATAGAACGTTCAACAAATTCTTCGATATCCATTATTGCTATTTTTAAAATTATTTAAAGTGATATTGATAAAAGAAGATACTATTTTGTAGTTGAATATAAAATCAAAATTGAAACTTACTCCAAAGAAAAACCCGGTTTCTTTGTATTTTAGGACAACTATATCCCGCCATATTTTCGCGACTAACCGGGTCTTTTCAAGAATAACTTGCAGGTTCTTAAATTTTGGTCTAAGGAACCTCAGTAATTTTTAAGATTTTACCACCTGTTCTTTGGATACTGTTGATTTTTGAACTTAACTGTTCGTAAGATACTGTATAAGTTGTCGCGCTCTTCTTCACAACAGGCCCAATACCAGTTTTGGTAACTGAGATTTGGAAACGTTTAACTCTGTTATTATACGGCCCACCTACAGTAGCAGGTTTTTGAATCTTTGTGCTCAAATTAGCACCTAAATCTAAAGTCAATTGGGAAGGTTTGTTTCTATCACTTGTAGCATTTCCTCGTTCCAAAGCAAATGTCCTATTAAATGTGATATTTTTCATCCCAACTACAGTACTAGTACCTTGTGGATATGGAACAATGTTTTCCCCAAAGTTTTGAAGATACTCATAACTGTCTGTGTAAGAATTAATTTCTGCTTCGTATCCCTTTTCATTATATATACAAATGTGTTGAGAAATTTCTGCCTGGTCTTGGGGGGCACGACCTAACAAATGCTTAAAGTTTAGTTCTACAAATCTATAAGGAGAACATGATTCAAAAAACAAGGAGAAATATAAGTCTGATTGAGCAACCATATTAACAAATTGACGGACAGAAAATTCTCCACCTATGAACAATGATTCGGCGCTAATTAGACGCTGGCTTTCCATTACATGGATATTTCCCAAAACTTGCTTATAAACAGCTCTAATTACAGCTTGTTTTTCATCTTGTGTTGCATTCCAACGTAGTTCTATTGGATCGATTTTTTCTACCCAAAGTGACATTTTAACTCCTCTCAAATCAAAGATTATGATTTTTTTATACTATTTTTGCAGTGTTTATAGCTCACAGCCATTCATCCATAAAGTACAAAATGAATAACTACCAACTATAAACTACTACAAATTAATTCAAAAATTGTACCCTTTTTTATCCTAGATATTATTACTAAAGAGTAATAACCTCATTTTTAGTTTTTATGAACCTAGCAACTAAAAAAAACTCAGGAAATATGAGTAAATAATTTTCTAATTTTAACCCCTAACTAATAGGAGTAATACTTGCAATTACACCACCCTGCCGATGAATTCTTTGATACTCTTTAGAAAGTTGATCAAAAGGTACCAAAAATACTTGATTACTACGGCGGAATCTAGAAACACGATTTACTACTTTTGAGCGATAAGCTGTTACTTCAACGCGGTAAACTTTACCACTAGAACTAGCTCCGACTCCATGTCTACTTCTAGCACCCAAAGGTGTATCCTGGAATGACCAACCATCTGAACCCCCAGAAGGAGGAACTACTGCTAAAGGTGTTTCTTGAATCACATATTTATTTAAAGCAGGGCTGTTTCCAGATAAACTTCCTTTTAAGTCGCTGCTGGAAGCCCCCCGTAATAGTTGGAAGATATGAGTAAAACCAACCATTTTTTTACCAGTTTGGGTTTTGTAACCTCGATAATAAGGAACAATATTTTCTCCATAAGCACTACTATACTCATCACTATCAATGTAGGAATCAATATCAGCTTCAAAACTTCCTTCATCCAGAAGATTACTGTGAAGCTTCATTTCATCGTAGCCATCGGGAGCACGACCTAAAAAGTGCTTAAAATTTAACTCAACTGAACGATAGCGGGGGCAAGGGTCAAAGAACCGAGAACGATACAAGTCAGAGCGTCCAACTTGACGTACAAATTCACGGACAGTAATTGTGCCTTCTTTAAGTTTAGACTCTGGTACAGTGAGTCTTTCACTTTCCATGACATAAGCATTGCCTAGAACTTGCTTATAGACAGCTCGAATCACAGTTTCTATTTCTTCTGATGAGCGTCCGGGTAAGAGCTCTACGGGTTCTGTATCTTCAAAAAGGCTAACCCCTAACTGAGATGCAGGTCCAAAAACCATTTGAACTATCTCCTAGGTGACAACAAGGTTTACTGAAAAAAAATATATTTTTTAGTTACAAAACTAAAAAAAAAGTCCGGCTCATTACTCAAATCTCTTCTGTCGGCAGAACGAAGAATTGTATGAATTTATGAGCCTATTTTTTTAAGCTTTATACTTTTCTGGAATATACACCGCCACAATACTCTTAATTATAAAGAATTATAAAGTTTTTTAACTATATACAAATGTACACTGGATATTTTCTGAGCAAAGATCGTAAACTAGCCAATTAAGCTAGTATATTCTTTTTACAGTTGAATATTTAGCAATTTTTAGTTAAAAATAGCAGAATGGAAGATTATATGATTTGCTAGCTAATAAAATTATTATTGAAAACAATGCATAATATATAATATATTTTAATTGTATTAATTTTCAATAAAGCAAAGATAAGATGCCTTCAATCTTTTGATTTTTTAAGAATAAATAAACTTTGTATATTTATTTTTTACCTAAAAATACTGCTTCCCTAAACTTGCAATTCAAGACATTAAACGTCAATTTAGCTAACTTTAGCTTGTATTTATATGGTATTTTCGTTCATATTTCTTAAGTTTAATATATCCAAAAATTCAATTTTATTAATAGTTAAAGTTTTCCTAGACGCAAGCAGTTTAACCTTGTGATAAATTTAGAATGTTTAGCTTACAGTGTAGGTCACGCAGATGATGGAATATGTCTGCTAGTTCGCATTGGAATACACCGGATTTTATTAGATTGTGGTATTACAAATATTTCATTATTAACTAATGAAACAAAACAACAACTACCTGCTGATATTGTATTGTGTTCCCACGCACATTCAGATCATGCTCAAGGACTATTAGCACTTCACCGAAGCTTTCCAGATCTGCCAATATATGCTAGCGAGGCAACAACTAAACTTCTACCTCTAAATTGGCCAGAACTTACTATTTGTGAAGTCCCTGATTTTTGTCAACCTCTACCTTGGCACTCACCAATAGAACTTTGTAGTGGTCTAACTGTAGAGCTTTTTCCTGCTGGTCATTTACCAGGGGCAACAGCTTTTCTACTCACCTATACTCAAGGAAATCGAACCTATAAGCTTTTATACACGGGAGATTTCTTTTTATCTAAAAGCCGTTTAGTTGAAGGTCTCCCTTTAGCATACTTACGAGGACTCAAGCTAGATGTATTAATAGTTGAAGGTAGCTATGGCACAGCCCATTATCCACATAGGCGACAATTAGAAAACAACCTTGCAGAAAGGATATATGAAGCTATTGCTTTTGGAACTTCAGTTATCTTGCCCACTCCCCCTTTAGGGTTAGGGCAAGAATTGTTAATGCTTCTACGCAGTCATCATTATTTCACAGGTCGCGATCTGGATATTTGGGTAGAGGAAAAGGTGGCTAGAGGTTGTGACCTTTATTTACAACTATTGCCCCAATTTCCCACAACTGTACAAAATTTTGCTCAACATCAACCTCTATTTTGGGATGAAAAAGTCAAACCACGTGTACTGAGGCGATCGCCCGGAAAATTGCCAGACAAAGAATTACCTTATATCCTTATTGCAGACAAGGATACTGATTTGAGACAATACATTATTAATCAAGATAATTCTGTTCTTATCTTACTGCCGGAACAACCAGGAAAAACATCACAGGAATTAGATTTTGCTTATACTGAAACATACCTTCTCACTGATCATTGTGATGGACTTGGTACAACACAGTTAATTCATAACTTACGTCCTCAACATGTCATTTTTGTTAATGGCTCTCCTAGTTATTTAGCTGACTTAACTAACCTTGAAGAGTTACGCAACCGTTATCAATTACACTCTCCAGCTAATGGTACATTAGTAGATTTACCAATAGGTGAGACGTTTATAGTACCTACATCACTAGAAACTAATTATGAAGGGGAATTAAATGAATTAAACACAGAGGTAATAATTTCTTTACCTCAAAGCATTACAAATGATAGTCGTTGGTCAACTTTCTCTGATACAGGTCTTGTAGAAGTTCGTTGGCAAGGAGAAGAGCTAGTTGTTAGAGGAATATCTCAACGAGAACTTCTTAGTCAAACCACTGACCGCTTGAGCTCTCCTGATTTAAATTGTTGTGGTAATTGTTTACATTACCGAGGACAACGTTGTTCTAATCCTGTTTCAGCTTTATATGGCTTTAAGGTAACATTTGATGGATATTGTCCCATGTTTGAGTCAGTTCATTTTCATTTTCCTTCTACTGAAGAAACAGATAAAACTAACTAGTTAGGGTTTGCTGAAAAAGTTTAATAGTGAAGCCAGAGAATTAGGGGACAACAATCTAATTTACTGATTCTTATATGTAGTGTTTTTCAAATTAAATAAATATCGTAATTGAAAAGTATATTCTCAACAAACCTGATAAACCAGAGCTTATTAAAATAGCCCACAGTTTATTAACAAGATACTTTTGCCCTTGGCAGAGAATGAGCAATAGGTAATAGTTATAGCATATTAATTTTTCAGAATTTCTCCCTCTCACATCTGGGAAAACATCCATTGAGAAAATCTTAGTTTCGTAATTTTTTGAAATTTTTCTCAAGGTTGAGCATTACTCAAACTAATGTATCATAAAAAACAAAACGAGTGTGTTAACATACTTAGCCAAAATAACTTAGTCATAAATCGTCTATTCCCATTATGTATTATTCCTGTTGATTGGATTCTGGATACTGATTGCGAATTTGTTCAGCTTCTGGACAATCTTCAGATACTAGAAGGTCAATATCAGCCTTGGGAACAGAGGCTAACTTTTGGGTAATAGCCCCAATACTTTCTAAACGCACCATTTCTTCCCAAGAACAGATTTCATCCTCTTCATCTGTTTCATAACGTATTGTTACTAAATCTCCCTCTATGTCTAATATCTTTGCTTTCTCAATCCAACGCTGCTGGTCTCGCAAGAAAATACAGACCTCACGACCATCGCAACAAAGTTGATATATCTTGCGTTGTAGCATTGGCTAGTTACACTCCCAATTAATAATTTGTTGACATATTCACTACACCTCTAGTGCAGTGGTTTTCTTGTTTTTAACTTTTCAGTGGGTTAAAGCTTGATCAGGGGTTAGTATCATTTTTTATAGATAGATAGTTTTACAGTTTATCCACTTTTGTTTGTCTTTTCTGAAATCTATGAATATTTTCTGTTGACTATCCAAAAAAAACTTATTAAAATAAATTTCTGGTTTCTTATATTTACTTAAAGTTTATTATAATAAGTTGTAACTTAGAACCCACTTTTTTTCTATATTAGCATGAATAAATGTAATATAGCAATCTGATCATTGGTTATGACAATTTTTATAATAGCTAGTTTTAACTAAAAATATTGAAGTTATGACTACTGGATCCTAATTCTTCAGCACCAGCAAAAGATTACAACTAAAATAGCATTTTGATAGAATCATGATATTGATTGCCATACTCTATGGGTTGATGCCTATATGGCCTAATAGTTTTGTTTTTTTAGTCCAAGGCAAATTAATATCTTTTGTTAGTACAGAAACTTTGCTTTTATAGTCAAATTTTCATCAACATTCTGATTATCTATACAAAGGGTGCAAAAAGCTGTTTACAATGAATTATCTGTGAAAATTATTTCAGGTCAAACTTTGTAGTTATTTTTACAGCTTTTTCATTTTATTTAGCTAAAGCGAGCAAATTATAATTAAGTTCTTAACTACGTTTACTATTATACTAAATATACTCAAAATTTTGACTTCATAAACTGTTAACAAAGCCATAGTTTAAAGAGGATTCCATAAGAAACCACCCTATTCATCTTCCAATATAATCTTTTTTTTTCAGAACACAACTCAAACAAAATGCTGATATAACAGTAGGCTTTTTTTATGGCCCAATTATTAATTTAGCACGGGCTGTAACTTGAAAAAAATACCCTCTCAAACAAGACTGCTTCTATTTATTGTCGTCAGAGAAAAATTTTTAACTATGAAAATACTTTATGAAGTCAAAGTTACTATCAATCTATAGATAAAGTGTGAGGCACGCTTGACAAATATTCTCTAACTTTTTCATAATTAGCCATACTTTCACTATGATAGATTTAGTATAACTTTTCCAGGTCAAAAGTCTACAATATTCATCCTTGTTCATTGAATTAATAACTTCTCCTCACTTAATATTTGATTAAACTTATCTGAGAAATTTAAGTATTCAGCTATTAGCAATTAGCTCGAGCACTTTTTAATAACTGCCAAGCAACTACCAAGGTTACCCAATGACCAATTACATTTTCTATCCTTTCCTCTACTTTCCTAACATAGGGAATAGGAAGCAAACAAAATGCAGGGCAAATGGAATATAGAATGCTTTGCAAACATAACTTTTTAATTCTCTTTGGATACTAATTCACTCTTCCAAATAGAATGATTTAATAGCTCATAGCTGACAGCTGAATGCTTACTGAGAAATTATGGTATTTTTCATTTCAAATAACATCATAGTTCCTAATCTCAGCTTATAAAGATATTAATGTTTTTAGCCCAAAAGTTGAAAGTACCACAGTATAATATGTTTTTAATTGGCAAATTTTATAGTTATACAAACATGATTTCTTTGCTTCTATAACTTAAAGATAAGTTGGTGAATACAACAAGTTGAAAAACTTTACAATATCTAAAATATGAATTACATACCTAATTTGACTCAAAAATCTCTTTTTGAATTAGCAAGTTCCGGTGATTTTCAGGCAATTAGTCAATGGATTAATAAAAAACTTAAACCTCAAGGAATTTCAGCTCGTATAGCTAAAGAAAATACTGGATATCTAGAAGTTTTAGTAGAGTTTCAGACTCAACCTCCTGTAGATAGATTAATTAAGTTTATCTGTTATCAACTTTCTCAACTTAACTATCCTACACTAGAAAAAGTAAAAATTGTGGGGCGTTTAAGTGGTTCACCTAATATACTATGGAAACACTCTGTCAGAATTAATTCTCATGCAAAAAAAAATTTCAATAAGCAATCTAATTTTGTAAACAAAAGTGATAATTTGCAATTTCAAACATTTCGTTATTTGATCTTACTCAGTTCAGCGGTTGCAGCTTTCATTATAGGTATTTTAGTAAGTTATTATAGTGTTTTGGTACGAAATTCAACCTCAGGTCAATGGGTAGAAACTGCTATAGAAAAGGTGAGAGTTGTGGAGCATAGAAAGGTACAAAACTCCCAGGATCCTATGGTGACTTTAATGTTTGGTGGAGATGTTAATTTATCTAACCAAGTTTCTAATTTAGTAAAGAGAGATTATAAGTTACCTTTTGCTAAAATGAATGAGTATAGGGCTGCAGACTTATCAATAGTTAACCTGGAAAGTCCTTTGACCCGTTCTACTCTCAACAGTAGAACTCAGCAACAAAAATCAACGGTAAATCCTAGTTATGTTAAGGCATTAACCTCAGGAGGAGTTGATCTGGTAAATTTAGCTAATGACCATACTTTGGGTTATGAGCAAAAAAGTTTGTTAGAGACAATAGAAACTTTAGAGAATGCGGGTATTCATTCTTTAGGAGCGGGCAAAACAGAAGAAGAGGCTAGAAGGCCAAAAATTTTTGAAGTTAAAGGCCAAAAGATTGCATATCTCAATTACTATGATACAGATATTCAACCAACTACTGAATCAGTATATGTAAATAGTCGGAATAAGGATAGGCTCTCTTCAGATATTCAAATTTTGAAGAAGCAGGTAGACTGGATAATTGTTAATTATCATTGGGGGGTTCAACTCTCAGAATATCCTGGAGATTGGCAGATGAATATAGCGAGGATGACAATTGACCAAGGTGCTGATTTGGTAGTAGGACATCATCCTAAAGTATTGCAGGGGGCAGAAATTTATCGGGGACGACCTATTATATATTCTTTGGGAAATTTTATTTTTGGAGACACTTCTAACAAAGAGAGTGATTATGACACAGCAGTTTTGAAGGTATCTTTAAAACCAGGAAAAATGAAGATTGAGTTTTTGCCTGTAGTGGTTAGTAAGTACCAACCCCACATTGTCAAAGGTGAAAAAGGTAAAGAAATTCTTAAACACATTGCTCAAATTTCTAGTATTTTTCACCAGCCAATGAGAACTCCTATAATAATAAATACGATAAATGATGATTTTAATTTTGTTGGTATTGACTCTTTTCCTAGGGAAGAAAATTCTAAAACTTTCTCAACTCCAATTTTACCTGAGTTACCTCTAAAATCTCCACAAGCTGATCCAAATCCTACAAGCTCTTCTCATAATAATTCAGAGCAAGAAGCAAGTAATAATAATAATAGCTTTTCTTTACCACCAATATTAAGTCCTGCACCCACTCCTAAAGAAAGAATAGATCCTTTCATTAAAAAGCCATTTATCAAAGAACCTTTTATTGAATTGCCTCGTTTACAAATTTAATTAAGGTTATACAAATATCAAAAACTAACTGCTAGTAGTCCTACTCTTTGTGTTTTGTTATTCTCAAAAGTAGAAGAGATGTGTAATGAATTTGGCACTAATACTTACGGTATATTTCCAAAAATTTACCAAATTTCAATCAATCCAATTAACAGTTTAATTCACTTTTTCTCATTTAACTAATAGATATTAATAGTTTTTTTTAACTACTGTAATTATCTTTATCCTTGACTTTGACTTCATTTGTGTACATTGCCTTTAACAAATAAAAAGCCTGTGTCTTCGGAGCTTTTACACAGGCTTTTTAATTTTAACTAATCTTCATCAACCCTAATGATAGGAAGTACAAAAAAAGCTAAAAATTTTGTAGTCAATTTTGGGCTTTTTACTGATTTTATTTTCGACATTTTTTCAGAGTAATGTCATCAAGACGAATGCCGAAACCATTAGCTATTTCCTCATTTAGATGATTAAAGCTGAGAACTGTTTGGTCACTTTCAACTGTTAGGTCATAAGTTTTTTCCTGCCATTCAGTATTACTGTCAAATTCATCAATGGCATCAACTAATTCATTTCCAAAATATACATTGAGTTTTTAATGTTCGACTTCTGCCTGAAGATTATTAGTAGCTTGATAGGCAAAAGTTAATTTGTAGGTCTTCGGTGGTACGGTAGAAATTTTCTGAGAAATTTTAGTTCTTGCATTTATACTATCTAGATCCAAAACTTGTGAGCCATCGTATGGTTTAACGATCTTTGAACTATCAAGTTCGATATATGGTCCCTCAACCAAATTCCAACCCTTGATTGATTCTTTCGATAATTGACAAATATAGATTTCAGGTTCTTCAAAGCTGCCATTAACAACTTTGTTCGCAGATGTATTGTTACAAATGGGAGATGGATCGAGATTATTCAACCAACCTTTGTTAGGTTGCCTAGTATTAGTAACAAAAGTATCAAGGTCATTATTTCCATCCACATCTCCTAAACTTACACCTAAGCTATAAAAATTCCCCAAAGTTTGCTTAGAGTCTGTGAATGTAAAATTACTATCATTAAACCAAACTTTGTTAGGTTGATTGTCAAAATTAGCAACAAAAGCATCAAATTCTTTATCTCCATTCACATCTCTTAAACTTATACCTGAGCTCTTAGAATTCCCAAAAGCTTGCCCTGAGTCTGTGAATATAGTGATAGGTGCTGAAGTAGCATTAAATTTTTGTATTGGGACAACAAACATTATGATAACTATCACTACACCAAGCAAAGCCTGGCCAGTTTTGGGTCGAATTTGTTTCTATTTTGACCCTGGGTTTAATTTATTATTTGTTGTAGTTTTGGCTATATTGTTTTTGAGAGCCCATTTTCTCAGTTCTATGTAAAAATTATCCTCCTTGTTAGGATTGACCTTTACAAACCTTAAGACTAATTTTTGGTCATATCCAAAGACGAATAACAAGGTTGCTATTCAAAACCTGGATTTTTATTGAAAATAATTATAGAATGATGCTCCTGATAATTCTCTCAATACAGGTGATCGTCTGGTTAATTTAGAGCCTAGGTCTTCTGGTCAGATAACTCAAAAAGAAGTGATACGGTAGTTTCCGTCCCTAAAGTTTGGAGAAGATGTCAAAACTTTTCACAAAATCTGAATTTTTTTCGGAAAACTCTTGCAATGTTCCTAATGGCTATGCTATTCTTATTAAGTATGTGAGGGTCGCTAGCTCAACGGTAGAGTACTCGGCTTTTAACCGATTTGTTCCGGGTTCGAATCCCGGGCGACCCATTATAACTATTTGATTTAATCTATAAGTAGTGAACTGTGTGGTGAAATATTTCTGTTGATCGCAAATGGTGAAAGGATTTCTATGTCTATTTCCTTGGAATATAGTCTTTCAGTTAACTAACCTTCAGATATTTTGATTGGCAATAAAATTTATAATTCCTTAATTCTTTAGTTGCCTCTTGTTGGATCTATCTTCCCAGATATTAATTAGGGCTTACTGATTAAATCTAAAAGCATTGACTGACATTAACAAGTATCTTTTTCGGTGGAAAAAGTTCTACCTTTTGGCTGGCTCTTGCTCATTTATGTTGTTATTAGGGACCGAATAATTGCACAAAAGATGAAGGGACAAATATATCGGACTACCTCCTAATTAATTCCAATTTATGGTGACCTCTGAATTCTAACCTCATTAATCATAATTTTTGAGCCTATTCTCAGTATGGATCATTTCTAAAATATGGCCTTTAATTGGGGTTGATGAGTCCCATTTTTAACTATTAGGTTGATAAAACCAAATATATAATATTGATAGACAGAATCTTCAATTTGTCTTAATATTATCGTAAGAATTAAGCTTAGGTAAATCAAGTTACTAATAAGCTAATAATAATAACAAAAGGATATTAGGAGGAAAAGGTATGGCTATTGTACCAATGCGTTTACTACTAGACCACGCAGCAGAAAACGGTTATGGCATCCCTGCATATAATGTCAACAACATGGAGCAAATTCAGTCCATTATGCAGGCCGCAGAGGAAGCAGACAGCCCTGTAATTCTCCAAGCTTCTCGTGGAGCTCGCAAATATGCTGGTGAAAATTTCCTACGTCACTTAATTTTGGCTGCAGTAGAGACTTACCCTCATCTTCCCATTGCTATGCACCAGGATCATGGTAATGCACCCTCTACTTGCTATTCTGCTATGCGCCATGGTTTCACTAGCGTAATGATGGATGGTTCTCTAGAGGCAGACGGTAAAACTCCAGCTAGCTTTGAATATAATGTTAATGTTACTAGTGAAGTAGTTAAAGTTGCTCACTCCATTGGAGTAAGTGTAGAAGGTGAGTTAGGTTGTTTAGGTTCCTTGGAAACTGGTATGGGAGATAAGGAAGATGGTCATGGAGCAGAAGGTAAGCTTTCCCACGACCAACTTTTAACAGATCCAGATGAAGCTGTTCAATTTGTAGAACAAACCCAAGTAGATGCTCTAGCAGTTGCTATTGGTACTAGCCATGGAGCTTACAAGTTTACCCGTAAACCTACAGGAGAAATTTTAGCTATTAGCCGAATTGAAGAAATTCATCGTCGCTTACCTAATACTCACTTAGTGATGCACGGGTCTTCTTCTGTACCTGAAGATTTGTTGGCAATTATTAACGAGTATGGTGGTAAGATTCCAGAAACTTACGGTGTGCCTGTTGAAGAAATTCAAAAAGGAATCAAGAGTGGTGTTCGTAAGGTGAATATTGATACTGATAATCGCTTGGCCATTACTGCTGCTATTCGTGAAGCTGCTGCTAAAGATCCTTCTAACTTTGACCCTCGTCATTTCTTGAAGCCTTCTATCAAGTATATGAAGCAAGTATGTCTAGATCGTTATCAACAGTTTGGTACTGCTGGTAATGCTAGTAAGATTAAGGTTCAAACTTTAGATGAGTTTGCTGATAGATATGCTCGTGGAGAATTAGCTGCTACTACTAAGACAGCAGTTGCAGTATAGTTTGTAGCAAAATTATAATTTTTATTCCAAGTTCTTAATTATCTAATTAATTTAATTAGTTGATCAGAAGTTCTTGAATTGATATCATCCCGACGCTGTTATATGCGAGATAGCCCGGGATTCTTTTCTGTTTCGAATAGTGGCTTTTTGCTTTATTGCGCACTTGCCCTCAGAGATTTTTTTCTTTCCGGTTTTACGTTTACTATCAAGACTCCTAGTGTTAGTCTTATAGGTAAAATATTTATATTATAGGAATTGTCAAATGTCCTAACCTATATAGGGATTGACGGCTGTTAACCCCTATATAAGGTATATAATTCTATTTTTTTGGTAAGTCCTGATTAAGATAACTCAAGACTTCTCATTTTTTTCCAGTTTGAGCTACTTTTTTCCTCCTAACTCAATTGCCCCCACATTTTTCGTGAATTCCTCCCTGTTTACAAATATAATTAATTTGATTAGGGCTTAAGTTTTTAGCAGAATTGAAATTAACTCCTCTTAAATGATCGGATTTAAATGTATCTATTGGGCTGGCCAAAAATTGATCCGTCTGATTAGGTTTTGGAGCTGCAAATTTTGCTCCTTTGAAATCAGTTCCACTTAGATTTGCTCCTCGCAAATCTGCTAAACTTATATCGGTATTTCGCAAATTAGCATTTTGCAGTTGAGCATTCCGAAAGTTGGCATTAGTTAATAAGGCTAAACTTAGGTCTGCTTTTTTTAAATTAGCTCTACTGAAATTTGCTCCCGATAAATTTGCTCCTTGCCAGTTAGATTCTCTTAGATCAGATAATTGGAAAGTAGTACCTTCAGCTTTGACTTTACTTAAATTAGCTCTGTATAAATTAGCCTTTGATAAATCAGCACTTCCTAGGTCTGCACCAGTAAAAGTTGCCTCTGTTAAGTTTGCTTGGTGTAAGTTAGTTTCTATTAATTTGGCACTACTGAAATTTGCTTGTGTTATGGTGGAGCCTGGCATTATAGCTTTACTAAGAGTTGCTCTGAATAAATCTGCACGTTTCATAATAACTGGACCTAATACAGCACCTGTTAAATTGACTTCTATCAGATTGGCCCCACTTAAATCGGCAATTGAGTCATCAAAAGTTCCTATACGATTATCTTTTCCAGGTCCATAGAAGCGACTATTTTTAAAGCTAGCCTGATTGAGAATAGCACTTCTGAGCTTAATTCCAGATAAATCAGTGTTTTCTAAGATTAAGGTGAAACTTGCTGGAGTCGAAGTAATTTGACCTAAATCGACCCCACTCAAGTTAATATCTCTAAGTGAAAGTGAGCCACTATAAACTTTGAGAATTTTGGCGATCGCTTTTTGAGTGGCTCGTATTCGCAGAGATACTAAGACTTGCTCTTTAGTATTACTACCATAACTTAAAGACTCCAGATCATTTTTAAGAGCTTGATTTAAGCGACGCAGTTCTGGCAGCACAGTAGGTCCAGCACTAACTAAAGATTGTTGAATTCCGTCAAGTATGCTTGGTTCCTTTTCTTGTGCTAACAAATCTACCAATAATGGTATGGCACGGGGATCTTGAGTGGACCCAAGGGCTAAAACTGATACTCGTCGTTGCTGAGGTTCATTGGAAGTTAATGACAATTTATTGATAAGAGCCAAAAACATATCATTATCTTGTTGTTTAAACTCACGCCAATTTGCTTGATTTTGAATATAAACGTGAGTACCAAAAATAGTTCCCAAAACTGAGACTATACCTACACTAGTCACAATTAGCCAAGTCACCCCTGGATTTTTTCGCATCCAAGACCATAGATGAAAACTTTCTGATTTTTTTTCACTCAGAACAATTGTTGCTATGGAAGTTTTTCTATTAGTATCACTTAAATTAAAGGGATTAGAATCTAATTGACCAGAGCGAGCATCTATAACAAAAGTATTTCCTAATTTATCATGCCCTGTACGACCCAGTTTATTAAAACGAACAAAATAAATATCAATACAGGAAGTTAATCCTCCTAAGAAAAAAAGGATTCCTAAAGAAGGAAATGCTCCAGTCATACGCCAAATTAAGTAGGCAGTTCCCATGGGAAATCCCCACTTTCCCAAACCCTCACGAATCAAGGTTTTTTTCCAACCAGGAGAATTTCCTAAAGCTGCCACTACTCTAACTTCAAACCAACGTTTAGGTAATGTTTGACCTGTTGTCGCTAATAAAAATAACTGCCAACTTATAATTACTGCAGGAGTTAATAATGCTGTTGACCATAGTAAATTAGCTAAAGGGGTTACTTTTTGATAACGATTTCGCAAAGGAATTCCGAAGGTATTGGCAATTACTTCTTTAGTTTTTGCTACAGCAGGATTAAGAGGAACAGATTTGTTACCTATGTTACCTAACTGACCTAGCCAAAATGGAACTGTTCCACTCACTAGAACGAGGGATATTTCCGTAGCCCAAGCACCACATCTACGAACCCACATTGGTAGTTGCTTAGATTTTAAATGCCACGATGCCTCTGGGTTGTTATTAATCCCTGAATCACGGCTTGTCATATTTATATAATTTACTTTAATATTCCCAACTTTTAGAGTAACTTTTTTGCATTATTAAGTAAGGTAGTGTAGCTAAATTTACCTGTTTTTAGCCTTGATTCTTAATTTTCCTGACTTGGAAAAAATAGAGTACAAGTGTTATATTGAAACTGGTTTTATCTCTACTTTACCGATACTTACTATCCAGTTATCTGTGAACTTTAGATATTGTTAACAGATAAAACCTACAATAGGTTTATATAGTTTTTGAAATTAATTTCAGGTAAATTATAGACTATTATTGTTTTGTGGTCAAACTTATTTTTAAAATTTTATTTGCCAATAAATAAGGTCTAAAGTTTCCTCTTTGAGGGCTATAAAAAAGGGAATTTTAGATTTGATTTTTTCTCTATTGCTACAGATCTTGAGAACTGATAAGTAAAATTTTTAAGTTTGTTCTTCTAGTATTTCTTACTATTACCTAAAATTCAAAAATTGTGTACTTATATCTATTATTTTAAGAAGGTTTTTCTCTAGTATTATAGATAGACATAATCAATCTATTGAATACTTTTGAAATTTTAATTTAGCGAGATTTATAATAATTAATTATTATCTGCAAAATCTAGATATTAGTATTTTTATCCTGACCTTTTTCTGGTGAATTAGGAATGATTAAAAAGCGATATCCTACATAAATAACCCCGGCAAATACACCTATAGTAATCAACAAAGAAACTAAACTGACAACTGCTTCTAATATCTTGATGGCAAAGATGGGGATAATAATTAAACCTATAATTTTTCCCCATTGAGGAAGTTGCTGAAACCATTCTAAGAACTGTGCAAAAAAAACTTGGATTGATTTGAAAAATTTAGAGAAAGGGTTCAATGAATTTGATACATATCCCTGATCTAGTTCAGGATTTTCTTTAAAGTTTTGATTGTTGTGATTATTCATTTGATAATTATATATGCTTTGACTAATCAGCTTATAGTATTTGATGATACAAAATTATAACTTATAAATTTATTTAGGGAAAATCTTCTATTTAAAAATCTGAACATGGAGGAATTTACCTTGGCTACTCAGAAAAAATATGTTGCAGACTTAATTAGTAGAGATTTGAACGCCACAAAAGTCACTAGAGGTTATCTACTGAATAGAGAAAAGTGGTCGATAAATTGGGCAACTACAGATTTATTCAGTTTATAGTATTTTATACTATTAGAATCTGTTGTGAAGTGATTTGGAACAAATAGGTAAGCAAGAAACAAGTAGCTTACTCAGCTCAAGCAAATAAACAGCATTATCTTTTTTTTACTTTGCGCTCTTATTGAATAAAGCGATCGCTTCCAAAAGTTAATTTTATATTATACAATCTAGCAACACAAAAGGTTAATATTTATCAACATGAGAAACTATGGAAACTGGAGAAATACCTCAAGGAGAAAAACCAAGTAATAAAATCACAAAAATTTGCATATTGGGTAGTGGCTTTGGTGGTCTTTACACGGCATTGTATCTGAATAGTTTTTGGGGTTTTAAACATAAAAATTGTGAAGTTATATTAATAGATCAACATGATCATCTTGTTTTTACTCCCCTACTGTATGAGGTAATTACAGATGAACTCCAAACTTGGGAAATAGCTCCCTCTTTTGCTAAACTTCTACAAAATAAGAAAATACTTTTTTGTCAAGATACGATTCAAAATATTGATTTTAAAGCTCGTAAAGTTAAACTTTTAGAACAAGGAAGTTTAGCTTATGACTACTTAGTTATTACGGTGGGTGTTACTAATGGAAAATTACCAACTACTGCAGAAAATGTTTTAACATTCCGAACTTTAGCTGATGCTCAAATATTAGAGAAAAAACTACAAACTTTGGAAAATTCTAATCAAGAATTAATTCGAGTATCTATTGTGGGTGGTGGTCCAAGTGGAGTAGAGTTGGCAGGAAAAATAGCAGATAGATTAGGAAGACGAGGAGAAATACGCTTAATAGAAAGAGGAAAAGAAATACTAAAAAACTTTACTCCAGCTACTCGTAAAAATGCTCAACGTGCTTTAGATAAACGAAATGTTTTAATAAGTTTAGAGACAACTGTTGATACTATTGAAGTTGACAAAATTACTTTATGGCAGTCTAATGAAAGTGTTATTATTCTAACAGATTTGGTACTGTGGACTGCAGGTACTCAAGTAAGAGAGTGGGTTAAAAATTTGAATTGTTACCACAATTCTAGAGGTCAACTTATTTGCGAGCAAACTTTACAATTAGTTGGCTATTCAGAAGTTTTTGCCTTGGGAGATATTGCTGAGATTTTATATCCCAATGGTAAAAAACTTCCAGCTACAGCTCAAGTTGCTTATCAACAAGCAAGTCAAGCAGCAAAAAATCTCTGGGCAATTTTAAATAATAAACGTCCCAAACCTTTTCGTTATTTACACTTAGGAGAAATGATTACTTTGGGAGTAAATTCTGCTGCTGTTTCGAGTTTTGGTATTAGTTTGCATGGTTGGTTAGCTGCTTTAGTGAGACTTAGTGTTTATTTACAACGTTTACCGACTTTTTCTCATGGTTTTCAGGTTTTATGTAATAGATTGAAAATTTGGCTAGCTAAAAGGAAAAGATAACAAAGTAAATTAAACGTTAATTTCAGTCTGAAAATAGATATTAAATAAAGCCTAGTATGATGAAAGTAGGTGAGGAATAACACAAAAATTAATTAAATGCTAAACTCAAAAATTTATTCAGTTTATATTTGCTATATATCACTCTATTTATAATAGGTTTAGCATTAATAATTAAGCACATTATACAATTTTTATCTACTATAATTGTACTGATAGTATATGGCATAAGAGGTTCATTATCACAAAAATTGAGATTGATTTTATCTGCATTTTTATAGCATATTTAATTATAATAATAGGAGGTTTAACAGATATTATAGTAATGGATTAAACTTCTCAGGGAAATTTCAAAACCTTTGTTATAAATTTTATAAGTTGTCAGTATGGATACTTGATAGTAAAAGACTTAAACTAAATGCTTAAAACTAAACTTTCTCAAAAAATTGGATGAATAATTAATAATGAGTAACCACCTACATATTCAAGAGATAGAGCTATATAAAGGTTCCCCTACTCAATTAGATATATCTATTGTGACGCCTATTTACAATGAAGTTGCTAGTATTCCTCAACTACTGACAAATATTTCTACTACTTTAATAGAAAATAAACTTACTTACGAAATTATCTGTGTAGATGATGGTTCTCAGGATGGTTCAACAAAACTTCTAACAGAATTAGCTCAAAAACGTACAGATTTAAAAGTAGTAATTCTCCGTCGAAATTATGGGCAAACTGCAGCTATGGCAGCAGGATTTAAGCATGCTACTGGTAAAATAGTTGTGACTTTAGATGGAGATTTACAGAACGACCCTGCAGATATTCCACTATTATTATCTAAGCTAGATGAAGGTTATGATTTGGTGAGTGGATGGCGAAAAAATAGGCAAGATAATTTTGTTACACGACTACTTCCTTCTAAAATTGCTAATTGGATAATTGCCAAAGTAACAGGAGTCAATTTACATGATTATGGCTGTTCTTTAAAAGCTTATCGTTTGGAGTTAGTTGCTGATATGAACCTTTATGGTGAATTACATAGATTTTTACCCGCTTTAGCTTTTATTGAAGGAGCAAGAATTGCAGAAATACCAGTTAACCACTATGCTCGTTGCTATGGTAAAAGTAAGTATGGGTTAGGGCGAACTTTTCGAGTTGTTATGGATTTATTAACGGTATTTTTTATGAAGAAATTCCTCACTAGACCTATGCACATTTTTGGAATGTTAGGTTTAGTTTCTGGGGGGTTAGGGTTAGTTTTTGGGATTTATTTAACTATTTTAAAACTTGGCTTTGGTGAGAATATTGGCGATCGCCCTCTACTAATTTTGGTTGTTGTTTTATTACTAGCTGGTTTACAATTATTCAGTTTTGGTTTATTAGCAGAGTTACTCATGCGAACTTATCACGAATCTCAAGAACGTCCAATTTATCGAGTGCGAGAAGTTATTAGCAAAATTAGGGAGTAGAGAGTAAGAGGAAATAATTGATAAAAAAAAGTACGATTCTAAGA
Source organism: Trichodesmium erythraeum IMS101 (assembly GCF_000014265.1). Classification (NCBI taxonomy): domain Bacteria; kingdom Bacillati; phylum Cyanobacteriota; class Cyanophyceae; order Oscillatoriales; family Microcoleaceae; genus Trichodesmium; species Trichodesmium erythraeum. The sequence goes on along the minus strand of NC_008312.1, from coordinate 6,314,956 downwards.
AATGCAATGCCTCTGTATAGGAAGACTCAAAATTCATTAAAAATGCCATAATCAAGGAGCTACATGACAGCTAACAAGCATATTGCGATGTGGACTTGTGCGAGAAGTCGTTCAACACTTATGACGCGAGCTTTTCAAGAATTGGACGGATGTGTAGTTTTTGATGAGCCATTTTATCCTCCATATTTAACAACACAAGGGTTTGATCATCCCCACAGATTAGAAATTATTGAACGGTATGAAACTAATTATGAAAAAGTTATATCGAAAATAACTGGTAATTTACCTCAAGGGTACTCTTTTTCATTTCAAAAACATACGGCTAACAATCTTCCCAAAAACCTAGATCTAGACCATTTAATGTGCCTTGATAATTTTTTTCTAATCAGACATCCTCGTGAAATTATTGCCTCGAGACAAAAAATATACAACTATCCAAAAAATTTTACCTTGCATGAAATTGGTATGGAAGATCTGTATAATCTTTTCTTTCTAATTAAGGACAAAACTGAAAAAGTACCACTTGTTGTTGATTCAACTGACTTAATAAAAAATCCCAAAAAAGTTTTACAGATATTATGCACGAAACTAGGCTTATATTATTCTGAGAAAATGTTGACATGGCAGGCCGGCATGAGAGAAACAGATCCTCTATGGGCAAAAAGTTGGTATACAACAATTATCAATTCAAGTGGATTTATTGCTTTTACTCAGCAGGAAACAACCTTACCTGAGCATTTAAAGCTCATTTTTGAAGAATGCCTACCTTTTTATGAGGAACTATATCAATACCGCATGAAATTATAGTCTGACTTTGTCCCCTGCCAAAAAATTACTACAAAGGTTTTCTGAAATGATTAAGAATAAACAATATCGCATTAATAAATCAGAAATAACGCCAAACACTTCATTAATTGATGTTATCAAACAGGTAGTTGGAAAAGATGCTATTCGCTGGTATATTAGCCAAATCACATCAGATGAAATAATTATCTAAGCTACACTGTACTCTAAATAGTTTGCTGAAATAGATGAGTCTGTAGAGGGACAGTATTATCCTGGGAAAACTGTGGTGGTAAACATTATTCCCACAGGTATTGGTTGTAGTATTGGAGGGTATGCTGGTGATGCCACGCCAACAGCTAACTTGTTAGCTTCTACTGTTGATTATTTAATTACCAATCCTAACACAGTTAATGCCTCCAATTTTATCAACTTAAAGAATAATGTTGTCTATGCAGAAGGGCATTCTATTGACCTATTTTGTGGGGGTTACATCAATTTTCATCTTCCGTATGCTAATACCGTCGGACTAATTATTGAAAAATCAGAGGATTGGAAAATTGACATTCTGTTTAATCTGATTAATGCTGTCAGAGCTATATATGGTGTTAATATCATAGACCCTGTAATTACAGATGAACCGATTTACAGTCGATGCATTCAAAATGAAGTAGGAGCCTTTGTGGGTAGTGTGGATAACCCTGAGGTGTTAATTAATGCTGGCCAAGAACTGATTCAAAAAGGGGCTAATGCTATAGCTATCACAACAAATGTTCAAGATTTACCTTCTGAAATTTACGCCAAGCATTTCCGAGGTGAATGTCCCAATCCTGTTGGTGGTGTTGAAGCCATTATGTCACACCTTATGATGAAAAAATTCCAAATCCCTGTTGCTCACGCCCCTTTGCTAAATATTAAAGATTTAGATTTGGTAAATAATATTGTTGATGCAAGAGGAGCAGGAGAGATGGCTTCCACAAGTGGTTTAGCCTGTATATTAGTTGGTTTACAAAAAGCGCCACAAATTAAACAATCCAAAAACCGCATAGCGGATATTATCAATATTAATAATGTATTAGCTGTAGTTATACCTACAACTTGTTTAGGAGGGGTGCCTATTTTACAGGCAGAAAAATATAATATACCCGTTATTGCTGTGCGAGAGAATCAGACCATTTTAGATGTCTCTCAATCTAAACTCCAATTAAATAATGTTATTGAGGCTCACAGCTATGCTGAAGCTGCTGGCCTAATACTAGCTCTCAAGAATAACATTCACTTGGCAAGCTTATCAAGACCTTTAATGACATTACGACCCTAAGCATTTGTTCTCCAATAGGCATCCTCTGAAGTAAATCCCTTGCCCTACAAATATTTCAATACGTTCATGATATGTATATTCTCAGTAAGGAGCTTCAGTTCATGCTTATTGAATAAGACTTACGTAAAGACAATACTTGTAGTATCAATATCTGAATTTATTGTCAATAATGCACTATATATAGCTGCACTGCGTAAGTCTTGTTGAAAATATTGTTTAGACTTATTATGAGACAAGAATCGACTTGCTTACAGCGCTTTTCAGATTAATCAACCACATCGTCACAACCAAAACCTTATAGGGACGTTCCATGCAAGCTCCCTACTGTAGTTTACTAAAATGAAAACTGCTGTATTTGATATATACAAAGGAAAATCATCATGGATATTAGCAAGAAAGCTAACTGGTCAGAAGTTTACGTTCAGCCAACCCCAGCATCATATTTACAGATAGTATCTCAACAAGAATATAGAGTACCTGATTATGGTATCCGATATCTTCGCCCACTGTTGAAAATGTTATATGAAAAAGAACAACGCCCTATAAACATTGTTGATATTGGTGCATCTTATGGTATAATTTCTACACTTTTGCTCCATGATTTAACGATGGCTCAACTCATTGATTTTTTCATCGAGAGAGATGGCGCTCAAGAACCAACATGGGCAGAAATAGAAAGATTCTATAAGCATCAAGACATCCGTCATACAGAATATAAATTTTATCTATCAGATAATTCTAAACCTGCCATGGATTTTGCCGAACGAGTTCAGGTTTGTGAAAAAGCCTATTGTTTTGATATGAGACATGAGCCATTACCGGAGGAGTTGAAACACATTGTTGAAACAACCGATCTCTTTATTGCGACAGGTTCTCTTGGATACATTGGTGAATATTTCTTTCAGCAAATATTTCCTATCATCTCTCATAAATCTTTATCACCGTTATTTGCTTTTGTTATCTATCGAGCATTTTATTCTTCTGAAATTAACAAAGTGTTTCAGGATTATGATTATACTCTGCTCAAAAGCAGTGTTCCGTTTAAGAAAGGTCGGAAGTTTGCTAGTGTCTTGGAGCAACAAAACACTATTGAATCTTTACATCAAAAGAATATTAATACAGTTGGTCTTGAGGATGAAGGGTTTTATGCCTGTGAATTTTATTTTGGTGTACCTGTGTTGGAAAAAGAAAGGCTATATAGTTGGTTAAGACAAGAGGATCTAAAATATTAGGGCAAGAGTTATTCTTTCTTGAGGCCTTAAAGGATATCATCACAAAAAAGTAAGTTGCCTAAACTCTATACTCCCAACATTGCACTTGCCCAACCAAGGGGGATTTTTCAGCCAGAGAAACCCTGGTCCCTTAAAGCTTGCAGTAAGGCTTGAGCTCTAAGATAGATATTTCAAGGGCCAAATCTCTACTAAAAACCATATACTTTTTAAGCACTAATTATCCGGACATGATATGGTCTAAAAAACTTCCGCTCCTTCAAAATGCTTAACCTTTTGAACATTAGCAGATTCTCCGCAAGTTCGAGGCGTAGGAAATATTTTTTCAGGATTAGCTAAACCTTTCGGATTAAAAACACTTCTTACCCATTGCATAGTTTCCAAATCAGTCTCATTAAACATCAAAGGCATATAACACTTCTTATCTGAACCAATGCCATGTTCTCCAGACAAACTACCACCAACCTCTACACATAACTTGAGAATTTCCCCACCTATTTCTTCTACTTTTTCCAAATCTCCCTCTAGAGAATCATCATATAAAATTAAAGGGTGAAGATTCCCATCTCCTGCATGAAATACATTTGCAATACGATAACCATATTTCTTACTTATTGCCTCAATTTCACCCAAAACATAAGCCATTTTTGTCCGAGGTATCACGCCATCTTGTACATAATAATTTTTACTAATATTACCAGCAGCAGCAAAAGCAGCTTTTCGCCCTTTCCATAATTTCATCCGTTTTTCTGGTTCATTAGCGGTAGTAATTTCTATAGCTTGATTCAGTTCACATATTTCTTTTACTCGTTGTTTATTCACATCAACTTCTAACTCTGAACCATCTAATTCTACCAATAAAACAGCTGCTGCATTCCGAGGATATAAACCAGTATTAACTATATCTTCTACAGCATTAATACTAAAATTATCCATAATTTCCATTCCCCCAGGAATTATGCCGGCGCTGATAATATCCGACACAGCTTGCCCAGTACTTTCAATAGTAGGAAATCCTGCTAAAAGTACACATACTGATTCAGGAGATTTAAGAATTCTCAGAGTAATTTCTGTAGCTATTCCCAAAGTACCTTCGGACCCTACAAATAAACCTGTTAAGTCATAACCAGGCATCTCTGAAATTGGTCCGCCAATGTCAAATATTGAACCTTCAGGAGTAACTATTTTTAATCCTAAAACATGGTTAGTTGTGACACCATATTTGAGACAATGAACCCCTCCAGAATTTTCAGCAATATTCCCACCAATTGAACAAATAATTTGACTGGAAGGGTCGGGAGCATAATAGAAACCAGCTCCACTAACTGCTTGTGTCACCCAATTATTAATAATACCTGGTTGTACAACAACTTGTTGATTTTCTAAGTCTATTTTCAGGATTTTTTGCATTAATGAAGTAACGATTAAAACGCAGTTTTCTATTGGTAATGCACCTCCAGAAAGACCTGTTCCTGCACCTCTTGGAAGCCAAGGAATATTGAGATTATGACATATTTTTACTGCTTCCGAGACTTGTTCGGTGGTGCGGGGTAATATTACTAATGCAGGTCTTTGACGATAACTAGGTAGACCGTCACATTCGTATACTAATAATTCTTCTTTACGTTGAACTACACCTTTTTTTCCAACCACTGCTTCAAATTGTTTGGCTATTTTTTTCCAATTGTGTTTTGTTTTTTGTTTGTCTTCAGTAAGCATTTTATTTATAAATATATATATGAAGATTGGATTTTTAGAAAACTGTAATTTTTGATATTATATTTTAACTATAGCATCTGATGGAATATTTGATTTAGGGAATGGTTGAGTATATAAAATTATTAGATAAATTTATGTTTAGGTACTAATAAGAGAGTTTTTTTATCCTAGGAAAAAATATCTTAATTACTGAGTCAAGTTAACTTATAGCTAGACCAAGTTGATGTATATATATTGACAGTAAAATATTAACAAAGATTCAATATATTAGCGGTCTACTATAATAGTGTAATATCAAAAATGTAATTATGCTATTAAGATAAAAATAATTTCTGAAACTTGTTGAACTGTATTTAGTTAATTATAGCGTTTATAAGATTACTGAAGTGTAGTTGTTTTTCTTCTTTTTTTTTCTGTTTAAATAATTATTCCTCTCTATTCCCTAGAACTTACACAAAACTATAATATAAAATTGGCTAAAATGTAAGAAGCAAAGACTCTGACTTCAAAAAAGCATTAATCATTAATAAAAAAGGGATTTAGCCATTTTTAGGGATCGGCATAGTTCCCTTGCCTACAGTGACAGTTCCTACAGAATGGTGCATAAGCAAGTATTTTTTCGCCCAAAAAATGCCTAACTATTAATAGTAAAATTGTCAGCAAAAACAAAGTCATCATAGTTGAATGCTTTAAGAATAATCATCATTTCAAAAAGCAAATAATTTCTCTTAAATTTTTGTTTGAACAATTTTTTTTCTATGTTCAATTATAATCATAAAAACAAAAAAAAATATCTTATCAGCTATTTAATATAGTCGCTAGAGAACTTATTAAAGCATCCCATTAAAAATAATCTCAAAAATAATTTCTGAAAATTTTAGTTACATGAATAGCTAAAGAATCTAATCTTTAAAATAGAGATATTAAAAATCAAAGTGTTTATCATTTTGCTGTATCAAATAAAATTATAGAATCAATAAAAGCTATTGAACTGCTATATACTTTAGGCTTATTTAAAACAAACATTTGTAATCACTATGTTTGAGAAAATTCATTAAAAAAGAGGTTGCTTTTTTTTCACTTGGCACTTGGGGAATATCACACTGAACTGTATTGAGCTATAACTACTATTAGTTCATAGAACAAATCACAAAATAGCTTTCAACCTAACTTAAATTCAAATATGAACTTTCAACTACAGGAAAAACATCAGGATAAGCTTGCCAAACATTTCTAATAAAATGTTTTAATTTTTGATGTGATACCGGCTGGTCTTTCTCTTGACTATCTAAGGACTCTAATTCAGTTAAAAGAGGAATAAACTCTGTATCAATAGCTTCTCTAAATAGACAAATCGGCCAGACTAAATCTGCACCTTCTCGCAAATCCCAAATAGTAAATTTTCCGGAATTTTCTTCATGATTTTCAGACTTACTTTCTGAAGCAAATACTTTTAATAATAAAGGGCGAACCCAACACATTTTTCGTGTTACCAAGTTCTGAATTACTGTCGCATATAAATAAGTATACTCATATTCCAAACAAACAATTTGGCTAGGTTGGAAATTAGGGATTAAATCTTCTGATGCTAACTTCATAGACAAAATACCTGAGATAATATATATCTTTTTTCTGATTTTTTTTTCAGAGTATTAAGAAGTAAAATACCTTACCTGTATGAAAAATTATATCAATATCCTGAATTCATCCCGATTATTTAGATATTTGATCTATTTTTTCTTTTTTCTTACTATCTAATTTACTACCCATTGATATTTTTTACTGCTGCCTCTAAAACCATAGTTAAGTTTGCTGCCCGTTTTTTTCCAGAACCACAAATAATATTTAAGCGACTAGATTAGAGTGAATTTCACAACACAATTGATTTCTTTTCCTATTATCTAAACTTAGCAAACCAAGACTGTAATTGTTGACGGCAAGCACCTTCCATTATTCCCCCTAATACAGACAAACGATGATTAGAAAAAACACTATCTGGAAAATTAGCCACAGTGCGAACTGTGCCAGTTTTCGGATCGTCCGCTCCGTAGACCAATAAACCTATTCTTGCCTGCAAGATGGCCCCTGTACACATTGGACAAGGTTCGAGATTAACGTAAAGAGTACATTGATTTAAGTGCCAATTCTGCAAAACTTGTCCTGCTTGTCGTAAAGCCAATATTTCTGCATGACCAGTAGGGTCAAAATCTCGTTCTCGTCGATTCTGAGCTTCTGTAACTAACTTACCATCTGAGTTAACTACAGCAGCAGCTACTGGTACCTCTCCAGCATCACCAGCAGTTTTGGCCAATTCTAATACCCGACTCATCCATTTTTTATGGACCAGATAACTTGGATCGTCAATCATGCTTTGAGTTCTCCATGGTTTAAAACCAGATGTTGATCGAGGCCGTTGCTTGAAGCAGGTTAAAACTATGCTCCTTGCTTTACTTATGATATCATTTAGACAGACAACTCAAATCATTTCATTTTCCCCGATTCAATACTGCCCTACATAGCTTAAGGGAAATGATATAGAGGTTTAACAAATGCTTTCCGTGCACTGACCCCCATTAAACCGTAGCCTATTTAGAGAAGTTTTTTGGGTTATATTTGTTGAGCAACATTATGAATATTAGATATATGAGTAATCAGCTTTCACAAGTAGAATGGCAAGTTGTTAAAGAGTATAACGATATTCTTTACCACAAAACTGATGGAATTGCCAAAATAACTATTAATCGTCCTCACAAACGTAATGCCTTTCGCCCTAAAACTGTATTTGAACTTTATGATGCTTTTGTTGACGCTCGTGAAGACCCTAATATTGGAGTGGTTTTGTTGACAGGTGCGGGACCCCATAAAGACGGTAAATATGCTTTCTGTTCTGGTGGAGACCAAAGTGTACGAGGTACAGCAGGTTATGTAGATGAGGCCGGAGTGCCACGGTTGAATGTCTTGGACTTACAACGGTTAATTCGTTCCATGCCTAAAGTTGTCATAGCTTTAGTAGCTGGATATGCTATTGGTGGAGGCCATGTTTTGCATATTATTTGTGACCTAACTATTGCCGCAGATAATGCAATTTTTGGTCAAACTGGCCCCAAGGTAGGTAGTTTTGATGGAGGCTTTGGGGCTAGTTATTTAGCAAGAATTGTTGGTCAGAAAAAAGCACGAGAAATTTGGTTTCTCTGTCGGCAATACACAGCTGAACAAGCTTTAGACATGGGTTTGGTTAATTGTGTTGTACCAGTAGAGGAGTTAGAAACAGAAGGTATTAAGTGGGCATTTGAAATTTTGGCAAAAAGCCCGATCGCTATTCGTTGTCTCAAAGCAGCTTTTAATGCTGATTGTGATGGACAAGCTGGTCTACAAGAATTGGCAGGTAATGCTACTCTTCTTTATTACATGACAGAGGAAGGAGCTGAAGGTAAAAAGGCGTTTTTAGAAAAACGGTCTCCAGACTTTCGTAAATATCCTTGGCTACCGTGACCTTTGTGCCACTTGTCTAGCATTTTTCATTAACAGCAAATTGCTTATAAAGCCTCGTCTCTTCGGGGCGACTTTTATTTAATTTTGCTCTGATAAAAATTTGATCATAGTATCCATTAATTTGAGTTTATAACATGGGATTAATAAGACCCAAGCAAGTGCTATAATTCGGATTAGTCGTGATACGATCAGTAGTTATATTACCCCACTTTTCTATTCAATAAAATGTAGAAAAGTTAGGAAAAGCAAAGGGTCTAAAAAGTATGAAAAAGTAGTGGTGAAAATAGCTTAATTTCAAAGATACTAGAATAGATTTTCGATCATCAGTTGTCTACTAAAATAATTCGTGAAAACCAAACAATTATTTCAGTAGATTTGAATGTTTCTGGTATACTTAAAAATCTCAATAGTAAACAAACAGTAATAATTATCCAAGGTCTCCCAGGAGAGGATGTAGGTAGCTTGGAGGGGTGGAGGGGTGCTTCACATAATTAAATTTCAACCCACTGAGGAGCTACGGCTTGAAAGGAATTCCTCTTTATCCCTGGGAAAATGTTAAATCTGTACTTAAATTTCTTGATGATAAGAAGCAACTCCAATCATATTATTTATTTGATAAAAGTTATTAGTAGTAGGTTGCAGGGGCAATACTACTTCTAATGTTTGATCAATTTTCTGATTCCACATAACTGTATCATTCAGATTTTCCCAGGATGTGGCAAAAGGAGACAGAGCCAGTGAACAGGCTTTCCAGTTACTTTCAACTCCTGCCATTAACTTTTGGCAAAAACCACCACGTCTTCCTTCTGGTGAATAGTATCGACAATGACGACAAACTAAAGTAGATTTAGATTTCATAAAATTTTCCTAACTAAAAATTTATATCACTTGATTTTAATTATTTTGAATCTAAATGACTCATTATTTGAGCTTATAAAATACATTCTGACATGTAGTTTCTTAATATTTTTATTAAAATATAAAACTTTATATTATTTTTATAATTACTTGATATATAGATACATCATCTGTAAAAGTAATTAAAAATGGATGTGTTTATTAATACACATACGGGTAAAACTTAATAGGGATCAATTAAAAATGTAATTCATATCAAAGTAAAATAAACAATATTTTCAAGAATTACTTTGCAATATTTTAGGCTATAAACCCATAAATAAAAACTGAAAAAAATCAAAAATTTTCCACAATTGATTAATTTATATTAATTATTTTTTTTTCAATTACGTTTTACCAGTAATAATTATCAGATTTTAAAGTTTATAGGAATTACCCATAGATACCCTGGTTTTTAGAGTAAATAGTTGTTTTTAGAGATCTACTAAAAAAGCGGGTTTATCGGTTTACCCGCCTAAGTCCTAATTTAGCTAAATCCTCAATCAGCCAATACGATCGCCGATAATACCAAAAATTAATCAATGAAAAGTAAGCTACAAGATAGACTTAGCAAAAGCGTGGAGAATTTGCTTGAATTATTATTCAAACCTTTAATAGAGATTATTTGTTCAAAGATGTGATAGGTGCATTTCATCTCCCACCGATCACCCTCATATTTGTAAAAAAATTTGAACTAGTTTTATTTGAGTGAAATTTACAGCGCTTTCCGTTGTTATAAGTTACAGCTACGCGGGTAAGATGCTAGCGTTACATGATTTTCACTATTCACTCCATACATCATTTGCCCGAAATCTACGGTAAAACTTTCTGTGCTGTAATTTTTCTTTTCTCCCCTAGTCTAAATACCATCAATTATTTTTAAAGCTTGCTTTAAGTGAAAACTCAAACCATTTGACAAGATAAATCTTTATTTGAGATGCTGTAACTCTTCCTAAATTGGGTTTATTTCTGAGCAGTACTTAGGTAAAAAGAATATATACAACCCAAAACTGTCCCGCTTTGTCTATAATTGCTGTACCCCTCAACATTAATTTATTAGTCCCTTATTCTGAAAAGTGATCCTAGTATGCCCAGGCTTGCTCAGCTTCATGTTCCATTATTTAGATGTAAGATTTGCTCTCAAAATTGCCAATTACTAAACCGTAAACAAAACTGATTAAAAGTTGGAGAAAGCCAATAATACTTAATCTATCTACGGCCACGACCCTTTATTTGTTCGAGGGTATTTTCAAGTAATAGGTATAACTTAAGCTTGCTCCCCATAAAAAACCGAGATTCAGATAGGTACAGATACTCTATTTTTTCCAATGCTGTTGGTAATTGCAACATACAAATCATCAGCTTACTTGATTTGTTTTATTTTTGGGTCAAGTTTTGTGTTGATGACTTTTCTTAGTCTGCTTATGACCACTTTTTCGTGGCACAAATTGCACAGACAGACCAACGTTGAATTTCTCCAGGAGGTGTGGGAGATTGGCATTCAGGACATATAGGTAAAAGCTGGGACCGAGCTTTGACAGCTTTCGCCCAATTTTCAAATGTGGTCTGAGGACTCTGATTTTTGTGAGTTGATTTTAGCAAGGGTAGTTTTTCAGACTTAGAAATCATACTAGGGTGTTCTAGCCAATCATTTTTTTCAGTATCTACTAATTTATTCCGATGATAGGTACGGTAATGAGCACTAGAAAACCGGATATTATCCAGAGGTTTGGGCAAAAGGTGATTGAGCTTCTGTAAAAGTTGGGGAACCTGAAAACTAAGTTCAGTAGACAAAGTAGCGCTTGAGGTTGCTACATATAAAATTTCCCGCTTAATATATAGAGGTTGAGTATTTATAGCCAGAGTGCCTAAAAGTTGTTCCCAACATTCCATTACTTTTTGAAACTGTTTTTGTTGGGGCGATCGCTCCATAATTTTGAGAGAGGCTAAAATTTGATTGAGAGATTGAAAATCCATACCTGAAATTTTGTCTAACAGTTAAACTATTTATATAAGCTTTACTCACAAAATAAATCTAATCTAGATACTGGCTTTAGTACTATACACTATGGTTTAAATACCCAAACTTGAAGGTTTTTTGGGTTAGCTAGAACTTGCAAGGGAGCTTGAAAAAGCCAAAATAGCCACGCCAAATCTTTTTCAATTAATATAACTAGTAGGAGTTCTTAAATGAATCAAAGTTCTATAGTTAAATATACTAAAAATTCTACCCAGGAATTGAATCCAACTTTACAAGCTGTAATTGAAAATTTGGATGTAGAGTTAGAAGCAGAACTAACAAGATATCGCAAGTACCGTAGACAAGCAGAAAATTCGTCAGTTCCTAATAAAAATAGTAATAAACAAATTTATAAAATACCCGAATTAATGTCTGTATTACCAGTGGATAACCAAACAGTATCCTCGTTGCCATTATCTGAAACCGATACACCGCGGCCGCTGGAAAACTCTGAAAATTTTAATACTTCTACCAAAGAAAGTGTACCATTAGTGTACGATCCTCCCACACCAAAAGAAGATCCTATACCCAAAAAAGGCGATGTAGAAAATCATAATAGTGAGAAACAAACATCTCAATTAAATAATGATAGTTCAATAGCACCAAATAATTATCTTGAATCTTCAGAGAAACTTCTAGAAGGTTTAGATACATTAAAATCAAATCGTCAGAAGAAATCTACTTACTTAACAAGTTTGTTTACTCCTCTGGGAATAGTTTCTATGTTTTTGTTTTTGATCTCTTGTGCGACTTTGGGTCATGTTGTTCTTAACCCATCAGGTCTAAGTAATCTGGGTTTAGGTTTAGACCGTCTGTTGAAAGGTTCTTCTGCTCAAAAAAACACTGATGATCTTCCAAGTACAAATGAGCAGCCTTTACCGAATTCCCCTGACTTGGCTTCTGTTGAATTTGTAGATTTAGATTTGAATACTCTAAGTAACATTGACCCATCACCTAGTCAGTTCCCATCCCCTACTGCAACAGTCAAACCAGTTGTTCCACCACAAATATCGGGAAGTGTTAATAATGCTCCACAACTTACTAATAGTTCAATTGCACAGTTGGATAATCTCAAGACTACTTTATGGCCTGAAAATACTCAATCTTCTCCAACTCCATCGCCAATAGCTAAACCTTCCCCACAAATTTCTATTAGTTCAAAGATAACTAATCCCATAAAATCAGATGATGGTTGGTACTATGTAGTTGTAGATTATGGGAATGAAGAATCTTTGTCTCAAGCACGGCAAATAATTTCGGATGCTTATATTCGTGAAACGACTAATGGTATCAAAATACAGATGGGAGCATTTCCGGAGCCAGAAAGGGCAAAAATCTTTCTTCAAAGATTACGCGAGGAAGGACTGGAGCCAAAATATTACAAATTAAAACCTGAGAATTATTGATTAGAGCTTGCTAATTAAATCTAAAAAACTTACACAGTTACAATTTAAGGTATTTTGAACTAGAGATTCTACTCTGTTTTTAGCTAGAATATACCAAAAAGTGAGATTTCTATTTGTACAAGCTATATAAAGATAAAGTTGACTAACCTGACACTGCACTAGAAAATTGTATGGGAATTGTTGGCCACTAAGCCTTCAATCAGGATATAAATGGCCGTCCCAAGTCACTACATGAGGACAGACTCGACTTGTGAATAACTGTTATTACTTTATAGTTGAAATTCCTATCGCCTTGTTGTTAGGTTGACAGGGTAGGCCATGGGGTAGAGATTGAACATCAATCCCCGAAGCTGGTCTAAATGGAATCAAAGCTCTAACTACCAAATGAGTGAGATTTCTAGCAGAGATTGACAAGTGGACGAACAGGAAGATAATTAAAGTCTCGTAATGAGTCACTATCCCAAAGGTAGCTATGGGACGTATATTATAATAAATATTAATTAAATTAGCTCCCTAAAGGAAGTAAGAGGCAAAAAACGGACACACCAGTCAAAGACTATACTAGCGTCCGTATAATTTGTCCTCAGAAAAGCTAAATATTTATCAAAGCTAAAGGTATTGCTGAAAAATTAAAACTTGCGTAAAACAAAGTTTACATTTTGTCAAGTTGTTTACGTAAATCCTCTAGTTCATCATCAACAACCGGTTTTTCTACTGACCCTTGTGATGAAGCTGGTAATTGACTCTGGTTTACTGAACCCCCTACCAGTTTTGCTTTCATCGCTGCCAACTCATCATCAACATCACTATTAGCTTCTAACTGTCGAAAATCCTCTTCTAAGCCAGCACCAGCTAATTCTGCTGAAGCTTGGGAACGAGCCTCCATTTGAAGTACCTTTTCTTCCATCCTGTCAAAAGCGGCCATTGCCCCGCTAGTATTAAGAGAACCTATTGTGTTATTTAGTTGCTCCTGAGTTTTAGCAGCTTTTAATCTCGCGTTCAAAATATCTTTCTTAGCCTTAGCTTCAGAAATCTTGCCTTCTAAAGCTGTTAGATTTCTTTTTAGGGTTTCCACCTGAGATGTTTGACTCTCTAAAGATACTTTTATAGTGCTAGCAGTATCAGAATAAGTTGTCTTACGCTGTAGAGCTTCCTTTGCCAAATTATCATCTCCCTTTTTCAGAGCTAACTCTGCTCGGGAGTACCATTGCTGAGCTTGAGACTCAGCTTGTTTGTGCTGTTGTTGGGTGCGCTTCTGAGTAGCAATAGCACTAGCAACTGCCTGGCGCAACTGAACCAAGTCTTCTTGCATATCAATAATAGACTGTTCTAGAACCTTTTCAGGATCTTCAGCCTTATTTACTATATCGTTAACATTAGCTCTAGCGATACGACTAATCCGATCAAATAATCCCATAATTTTATATTTCCTTTTAATTGACAAAGCGCGAAAAGTTTGCCTCTATTGCCTCGCCCTTCTATAGTAACTTTTTAATTTTTTTTGATTTTAGATGTTATGATTAAGTATTTAGTTATAATATTATTATTCTAAGGATACTCCGAGATAAAAAAAACGGACGTACCAGTCAATAATTATACTAGTGCCCGTAGAATTTCTCCTCAGAAAAGCTAAATATCTATCAAAGCTAAAGGTATTGCTTAAAGGTAAAATTTTTATCTAAAATAAAGTTTACGTTTTGTCAAGTTGTTTACGTAAATCCTCTAGTTCATCATCAACAACCGATTTTTCTGCTGACCCTTGTGATGAAGCTGGTAATTGACTCTGGTTTACTGAACCCCCTACCAGTTTTGCTTTCATCGCTGCCAACTCATCATCAACATCACTACTAGCTTCTAACTTTCGAAAATCCTCTTCTAAGCCAACACCAGCTAATTCTGCTGAAGCTTGGGAACGAGCCTCCATTTGAAACACCTTTTCTTCCATCCGTTCAAAAGCAGCCATTGCTCCGCTATTATTAAGAGAACCTATTGTGTTATTTAGTTGCTCCTGAGTTTTAGCAGCTTTTAATCTCGCGTTCAAAATATCTTTCTTAGCCTTAGCTTCAGAAATCTTGCCTTCTAAAGCTGTTAGATTTCTTTTTAGGGTTTCCACCTGAGATGTTTGACTCTCTAAAGATACTTTTATAGTGTTAGCTGTCTGAGAATAAGTATTTTTACGCTGTAGAGCTTCCTTTGCCAAATTTTCATCTCCCTTTTGCAGAGCTAACTGTGCTCGGGAGTACCATTGTTTAGCTTGAGACTCAGCTTGGTTGTACTGTTGTTGGGTGCGCTTCTGAGTAGCAATACCACTAGCAACTGCTTGGCGCAACTGAACCAAGTCTTCTTGCATATCAAGAATAGACTGTTCTAAAATCTTTTGAGGGTCTTCAGCGTTATTGACCATCTCATTAACATTAGCTCTGAAGATACGACTAATCCGATCAAATAATCCCATAATTTTATCTTTCCTTTTAATTGACTATTTGTTATAAGTTGGATCCCAGTTTTTAATGACAGATATAGTTATTCTAAACTAAGCTGTTGAAATGTTTATTAAGGGTATTTCTCCTATAGCTATGATATCTAATTTAACTGAAACGGTGAGAAGCTGTCCAAACTTAAGTTAGTTTATATAAAGCAAGTAGATAATAGTAAATAATATTCATATTCTAGGCATCAGTTCATGACCATAAATTAGTAAGAATGAATCAATACTAATATTCATAGCCTTTTTTTAGCTGAGAAAGTTGCGGGAATAGCTGGAAGTTAGGAGCCAGGAGTCAGGACTCAGGTGAGCCAAAAAATTTTCGACTACTTCCTACTTATCATTTTGGCCAATCTGTTTCATTTTCAAAGGTCAAGGAAGAAAGATAGAGAGACAGGGATAACTGAGAAATTTTGGCTCCTATAGTGAGGAAACATGTTAAATTTATCAATTTTCTTGAGGGTCAATTAACTAATTATTGTTATTTAAGCTAGTTAAACCAAATATTTAGTAAGAGTTTAATGACACTCGGATACTGAATTTAGCAATAAAATAAATTTTGGTAAATTTCCCTATTGTGCTATTCCTTTATCTCTCGTTCTCCCACCTATTGTTAACTTACGATACTTTGAAACTGCCATCCGGCGTTTGCCTTGTCTTACTCTATTATCCCTAGTTATTTTAATAAACCTACTCAAGTGAGCTAGTTCCTAGTCCCTGTTCCTAAAGGTTTTTATTGATGAGGTAATTGATAATTTCTACCTCTTTCGCAAGATTTTAGCTTTCATCGCCTTCAACTCAGCCTCAATATGATTATCTCCTTCAAGAGTATTAAACTTTTTCTCCAAACTATCAATTCCTAACTCAGCTATCATCTGAGACTGAGACTCAAGCTGCGTTATTTTTTCTTCCATTTCCTCAAAAGTACTTAAAGTATTGCCAGTATTTACTAAGTCTAACATTTTATTCAACTTTTCCGAAGCCCTAGCAGAACGTGCCCGGGCAATATACATATTCTTTTTTAATTTTGCTTCACTAACTTTGTGTTCCAACTGCTTCATATTTTGCTTCAGTTTTTCTACTACCTGTTTTTGCTGTTCCATCTGAACTTTCATGACCGTAGCTGTTTCTTGATATGAATTACGTCTGGTCAAAGCCTCCCTTGCCAAATTTTCTTGGCCTTTTTGTAAGGCCAAATGCGCTCGTCTATACCACTCATCGGCAGTAGATTTAGCTTGGTAAGATTGTCTTTCTGTCTGTTTTTGGGTAGCGATCGCTTCTGCTACTACCTGTCGTAATTTTACTAGGTCATTCTGCATATTTTTTATTGTCTGTTCCAGGATCTTCTCTGGATCTTCAGCATTAGAAATTAAGCTATTCACGTTAGCACGAATTACCCGCCAAAAGTGGTCAAAAATTCCCATAAAGACTCTCCATATTTATTGTAATTTCATAACTTACACGCCCAAACAGTTAACCGAGTTTATTGCTTTTGATTTAGGAATAATTATTATTGTAAGTTTTGCTTAACTATAAGGCTAAGTAACTTCCTATTTTATATGAAAAACACTTTTCATAAACTTAACTAAATTTAGCTGATTATTCCCGAGTTAAATCTGCTCAAAGGAATTATATAATTTACTGAATTTAAAAATTCCTGGATTTCTTCTATTATTATAAACTAATAAATATCAGCCCATAATTGACTCCAAAAAAATAGGTTTCGGGAATTTTTTAAATAAGCTATTCGTTAAAAATATTTGGTCTTTAAGGAAAATAAAACCTCATTATACCTACTTTCGCTTTTTGAGAGTGTTTTAGTTCTCAGTTAATTATTTTGTATTTAAAACTTTAGTTGCCCATGAAATAATCCTGCACTTTGTTTTCAAATTTTATCGATGCATAAATAGCTAATATATATTCAACTTAAGACTTTATTTTTTTAGTTTTTTTCGTTGTTAGCCTGGGGAATATTTAAGTTACTAATTATGTAGTATTTTCCTTGTTAATGATGGAAATTTATTTAGGAATAAATTATACTTTTTATCGTTGTTATTCTGGATTGTTTTATTTAGTAATTATGTATTATTTAGAAATATTTAAAATTGAGAAAATGGTGAAAAAAACTTGATTAGGATTTCCTGATTAAATCTAGAAAACTTATAGTTTAAGCTATAATTTTTGAATTTTATACAACATTTATTGAATTAGATAATTGAAATTTTAAAGTAGGAAAGTAGGAAAATATGAAAGATAAACAGATTACGCTATAAATTTTGAATATCAGAAAAAAATTATTGAATTAGATAATTGAAATTTTAAAGTAGGAAAATATGCAAGATAAACATAAAGAACAAGTGGTAAAATTTTATGCTATTAAAACAATAACAAAGTTGAGATTAAAAACCAATCTAAAAAAACATAAAAATAAAAATAACTAAGCCCTAAAAAAAATATCAAACTTATAATATGACATGGAACAATTAACTATTATATAAAGAAAAATGTACTAAAAAATAGATCAATTGATTACCAAAAATGAGGATAGTATCTGCATTTAAATCTATAGTTTTTTATCAATTATTTGATTTATTAACTAATAAAAAAAATGTATAATATGGCAATATTTATTAAATAAACTCCGTTATATTTAAGCTTGTATGTGTCAAAAATTTAGTTATGTTAATTTGTTTAATAAGCTTCTACAGGACTCAGATAAAATAATACTTTTAGGATTAGTATATTTGAATAGATTAAGTTGTTTTAAGAGATCCAATATTTTTGACAGTAAACATATTCAGCATTTTTAATTATAAATTATGCTCTATTTTTAGCTAAAATATACCAAAAATGCTATCGCAATTACTTTTTTAGTAATCAATATTTATGCCCTATGAAAAGAGTTTTTTCTCTTTTTTTGCATTTTTTTTTGAGAAAAAACAGTTTTTGCGGTCTGTTTAATGATTTCAACTTATTCTATTTATTAAGTCTTAATCCTACCCACTGAACCTAGTAAAATAGGAATGAAAAAACAACAGGAGTTAGGTAACAATAAAATGATGTTAATAAATAGTATTTATAAATAGACAATCTAAGTATAACTTTTTTTATAATTATTCTTATATTTGAATTAATAATGATAATAAAAAATAATTAATAGACTTGCATTAATAATACATTAACTATTTTTAGATTTATTCATTAACTCCTAATTATCCCAGTTTTTTTTGAGCCGTTTTCCAGCTTTTTGAAATTATTTTTCGATAGTTTTTTTAATCCAAATATTTTATTGTTTTACTTTCAACTAACAACCATCTTGGTTCTACTGCTGTATATATATTTGCAATATCTACATAATTAGATTCCCATACTTTATACCTAGCATGATAAATGTTTGCTACAAATAGCTAGGAGAATTTTTAATACTCAAAATTCAGAATTCATCACTGATAATAAATAGATTAAGGAGCATTTTTAGTAGGTAAATCATCTTTTTTACTCAATTGAACATTTCCTTGAAAATATTTTTATTTCCTTTACTATTCGTAGCGTTATTATTTCAAAATGGTATTACTTATAATCAAATCGTTATGATCAACAAACTTATAGGCTCTTTTTAGTAAAGTATGGTACGGTAAGAAAGAGTAATTTAGTCTCTAAAAAATAAAATCTTATTCTCTTACATTTAATGAAAAAATAATTAAAAAGAGAGTGAACATTATTATTTTATTGTCAATAAAATTGAAATAAATGAGCTTTAATCTAAGTCAAATGCTTCGATATGTAATTGATACTTTTTTTTATAATTTCCAGTATGATGAAAAGAAAAATTTTATTTTAACCAACTTCACATATAATTTTTTAGGACTATTACCTAGTATATTATCATTAAAATATTCTGCTTTTATTCCTTTTACTAGTAAATTTTATAATACATTTTATTGAGATAATTTTTTGAATAAATATAGAGGAGAATGACCCTAATTCAATACTATTTAAAATCATGAATTTTACTACTATCTCTAGAACTAATTCAAGAGTTTTTTTTAGTAGTTAATTTTTCAATTATCCCTATTTAACTAATGATTCTAATTACTAGTCCCAAGTAGTCGTGCATTTTTAATTTCTACTGACATTTTTTTTACTTTTTAAAACCAATGAATAATTTTTACATAAAAACTCTACTTTTTCTTCTGGATATACCTCCGTATTTTGACATAAAAACTTTGGCGATTTTTATGCCATCCCAGTATTAATACGTGATTAATTGCGTTGGTTTAGTAAATACAATAAGTATATCACTAACTTATGACACTTTTAGTGCTACATTTTGAAATGAGTAATATGGGTTTAAAGATAATAGCTAGTATCTAATTGTAAAAATTAGTAATAGTATTTTTGAGTTAAGAATCTTTGACTTGACGCTTTTTTCTCAATCAAAAGCTTGGGGTTCTCTTAGTATGAATCTGTAAAGTCCTCAATTACTTGCTTAATGGCCAGAAAAATATAATCATTAGTAGTATTTTATAAATATATTAACTTTTATAACTAGATACTAGTTCAACTAATTTATACCAATCAGGAATGATTCATAAGACTAGAATACCTAATGGGGTAAATAGTTTATCAGATATAATTACTGATTGCTATATGATTAAATAATTATTATTAACAGTCTTAATTAATCAAAAATATTTATTAACTTAACTATGTCTAATTTGCGCTGGCTAATTCTTAGTTCTTCTGCCTCTGGAGCTGGTCTTGTTTCCATTGGATCTTTAATTATTAGTTTATCCCATAAATCTACTTTAGTAGGTTTTTTATTTCTATTTTTTGTCTTAACTGTTTTTACAATAAATGTAATATTGACGGCTCATTATTATTCTAAAATTTCTAGGCAGCTATACATCAAAAATAAGATGCAAACACAAATGAAGATGAGGGCAAAACCTACAAGATATCGATACTAAATTTTGAGGTAATAAATAATTTCAGACAATAATATGGGGCACTAAATCCAGACATATGAGAGAATATTCGATAAACCTCTTCTTTTCTAAAGTATTTATGAGATAAGGTGAGTATTCAAACCCTACTTATTAAATAATTGAAAGTTGCCCGATGGGTAGTCGAGGTTTTAAAAGCAATTTTTCGGTAAAATAGAAAAAAAATAGGTTCAAATATAGACTGGCCAAGACTTTGATATTAACAAGATATAAATCTGGAATAAGCACAGGTTCTAACTATTGTGAGTGACTCAAAATAATTCCTTTGTCTAGGCTGACTTTGATCTATTTTTCATACCAGAAAATGTCTAAGTACTATTAATTAATTACTAAAAATGCTTGATTTTCTTAACCCTATTCTTGGTCGTCATCCAGAACGTATGAAAGCAAAGGTTGAAATTTATACTTGGCAAACTTGCCCGTATTGTATTAGAGCAAAACTTTTGCTTTGGTGGAAAGGTGTTAACTATACAGAATACAAAATAGATGGCAATGAAAGTGCTAGAAATAGTATGAGTGAACGTGCTAATAGAAGTCGTACTGTGCCACAGATTTTTATTAATAATCAACATATTGGTGGCTGTGATGATATCTATGCTTTGGATAACAAAGGTCAATTAGAGCCTTTATTGATTGAGGTTCTCCCAGATTAAACCAAAAATTATAATGATCTCAGTTTTGGTTGAAGACCTAGGTTTTTGTTCACGATAACTCTGCAATTGGAAAAAATAATTAATATTGCTATATTGACAATAGTGTGCTATAGCAGAGATATATATTTAATGATATAAAAGTTTCTAGAAAAAGCATCGAATTGGTGAGGTATTGTGGAGTGAGCTTTTGACTATAAAAAAGTTCGGCAGATTAGCTGCTATGTTTCGCTTCATGAGATGAAAAGCTTATCTATTCTTAAATAGGCAACAGAAACCTAACTGGACTTAGGGTTTATGAATCTTGCTCTGTTTTGTAAAGCAGCGCCGGGAAAATATCAGAAAATATCAAAGTATAGGATGATCAGCAAAAGAGATTTGATACAAATTATGATTTTCAGGGCAGTTGGTAATTTTAAAAATTCTTCTTTTTGAATTTTTAACTTAGAAAAAAAATATTCTGTAAATCTATTTATGATTTTCAGGGTATTTGGTAATTTTAAAAATTCTTCTTTTTGAATTTTTAACTTAGGAAAAAATATTCTGTAAATCTATAAATTATCTAACCGTCATCTAGGGTCAAGTTGGCGGTTTGTTTGTAATTATGAAACTCTTATTTCACTACTTCATAAAGAATTTAGTAACTGGTAATTTTAAAACCTCTTCTTTTTGAGTTTTCAATTTAGAAAAAATATTCTATAAATCTATAAATGTATCTAAATTATCTAACCGCCATCTAGCGTCAAGTTGGCGGTCTGTTTGTAATTCTAAAATCCTTATTCCACTACTTGGTAAAGGATTTAAAAGTTGTTGTAATTGGTTCCAGGAAGATATTTTTTGGTGTTCTAAACCATAAGTTTTACATAAATCAGCAAAATCAATCTCTTGGGGAGTAGCAAAAAATTCTGTAAAAGGTGGTTCAAAGTTAGCTATTGGGAGCATTTCAAAAATTCCACCTCCCTGATTATTAATCAAAATAATAGTTAAATGACCGACTAATTTATTTCTTAGTAAAAAACCATTGGTGTCATGTAAAAGCGCCAAATCTCCTGTTAACATAACAGTTTTTTGATACCGGTGGGCAATACCTAAAGCTGTTGATAAAGTACCGTCTATTCCATTTACACCTCGATTAAAAAATGGCTGAATTTGGGAATTATTAGGAACCCAGAAAAACTCTACATCTCTAACTGGCATACTATTAGCAACAAATATTGATGTATTTTTTGGTAATGTCTGAGATATTAACCAAGAAATTTTTGGTTCCAATATATGATTTATTTTTGCCATTTTTGTGTCAATATTTTCTCTGACTTTTTCTTCGGCTTGACACCACAAATTTAAGTAATTTATATCATGGTTATTGTTGAAATATTGAGTAATTAAAATTTTGGCTAGTTGTTCTACTGAGATTCGTAAATGAGTTGTCTTTCCATGAAGCGGATCAAAATTATGGTCACTTTGGTCAATAATTAATCTGTGAGAATTAGCTGCTTCTAGCCAAGTTCTTAGTTGTTTACTTGTTGGTAGTTCTCCAATTTGTAAGACTATTTTGGGAATAAGTTTGTTGGCTAATTTTTGATTTCTTAAAATTAAATCATAAGTGCTAATTAAATAGGGATTTAACTGGGAGTAGTTTCTTAGAGGTGATAAACCTTCGGCTAAAACAGGGAAGTTTAAAGTTTGGGAAATTTTAGCGATCGCCTGACAATATACTTCAGGTTTTTCTGGTTGTGCTAAACCTGCAATTATAATTCCTGAGTGAGATTTAAATTGATTTTTTAATAATTCTATTAAGTCAGAATTTGGGATTAATTCTGTTCTAATAATTGGTCGTAAACTAGCAAAAAAGTTTTGGGAAAATTTTGATTCTAAAGCGATCGCTTCTGGTTGATTTATGGGCGCTAAAGGGTCTCGAAAAGGAATATTAAAATGCACAGGTCCAGGTGTAGGAAACATAGTTTTTTCCCAACCATGAATAACTGTTTGTCTTAAATATTCCAATCTTTTTAGTTCTACTGAAGGTAAAGTTAGTTCAATTTGCCAGTTAGGATAATTACCATATAATTTGACTTGATCTATGGTTTGACCAGCATGACAATTTCGTAATTCTGGGGGTCTATCTGCAGTTAGAACTAATAGTGGGATGCGACTTTCTTTTGCTTCTATTATGGCTGGATAAAAATTAGCTGCGGCCGTACCAGATGTACAGACTATAACTATTGGCTGATAATTTTTTTTTGCTATTCCTAGGGCAAAAAATGCTGCTGAACGTTCATCAAGAATGGGAATAGTTTCAATTTTGGGATGGGTGGCAAAGGCGAATGTTAGGGGTGTGGAACGATAACCAGGACTGATAATTGCGGTGGTTAATCCTAAATGATGTAGTGTTTCTACTAAAATAGATGACCATACTGTATTGAGGCTTCTAAAATCAATTGACATAGTTAATTTTTTAGTCTTGAATAGTAAAATAGCAATCCTAAAAATATATTAGGTTATAGTTGGATAAGAACAGATATAAAGAATAGAAATTCCGAATCATCTAGTTTTTAAGTCTAAATATAACAATCCGGCTGAGGCTGTAACAATTCAAAAAGTAGAAATAGAAATAAACTCTGTAAGTTTTACTCATTAATCATTACCTCCAAACATATTCTTAAAAAGTGGCAATATTTTTGACATGAATAAAATAGGATTGTTATAGTATATATATTATTTGAGGAGTTTTAATTTATGAGTAATCCATCTATTAGCGGATTATACGAAATTGTTATCGGTATTACAGTAGAAGATGAAAGCAATTTAATTAACTACTGGGAGAAGTTTGGTTATACAGTTAATCTATCTGGAAACCTTCATGCAGAAACAGCTAAAAAATTGTATGGGGTTGACTCTAATTTACATTCTTTGCGTCTTCAAAACAAAGTCACAGATAGAAGTTTAGTTCGCCTAATGGTTTGGGATAATCCTATTAATTAAGGATTAGAATTAAGCCCTTTAAAAGTAGTAGGAAGTCGCTGGGGAACTTCTCTATCTTTAGATGTGTTTAATGTTGCTAATCATGCTGAAGATGGTCAAGCTATAAAACTTCCAATATATTATATTTCTCCACAACGGAATTTAATTGATCGTCCCGAAAATTTTCAGCCATTTTATCAAGCTAACCCCTGTGTTCATGAAATGGTTTTAATTCAACCATTAACCCGACAGGTTATCTTTCAACGTCATGATTATCATCGACCTAATTCTGGTATTGTTAAC
This sequence comes from Trichodesmium erythraeum IMS101, assembly GCF_000014265.1. Classification (NCBI taxonomy): domain Bacteria; kingdom Bacillati; phylum Cyanobacteriota; class Cyanophyceae; order Oscillatoriales; family Microcoleaceae; genus Trichodesmium; species Trichodesmium erythraeum. The sequence goes on along the minus strand of NC_008312.1, from coordinate 6,290,684 downwards.
CTAGATTCTCATTTTAAAGCCTCAGAGTTTGTTCATGCTGGATTAATTGTTAATTGTGAACATAAAGCCTTAGATTTTTATGATCAAGTCTTAGGATTAGTTCGAGTTGTTGATAATGTTGAATGTGGATATAGTGTTGCTTCTCGTAAGATACTTGAGTTGAAAAAAGAGAATCCTGATGAAAGAATGTTTAACTATTATTTTATTGCTCCTGGTTATGACTTGAAAGAAAAAAATAAAATTCAGTCAGGTAACTTTGAATTTTTACGTTTAGAAGGAAATTTAGAGAATAAACAGACATATTCTCGTCCTGGTTGTTTAGGAACATCTTTATATACTCTACAAGTTACTAATATTGACTTATATCATCAAAAAGTTAGTAATAGTGAAGCCACAGAAGTTACAGAAATAATAATTAATGAATTTGAAGAAAAAAGCTTTTCTTTTGTTGCTCCTGATGGCTATTTTTGGACGTTATTACAAAGTTAAAGATCTCAATTTACTATAAATTTAATCTTCTATTAATAGGTCAAGCAACTTCTTCTTTAATAAAAGCAGCTTTAGGATAACATAAAAAGGCGATAATTTGACATATTTCTGTTGAGAAATACCAACGTTGTATAGGGGTATTTTTAATGATTTGCTGTATCATTTCACTATCTACTCCATCACATTTTGCTGTTAAATAATTCCAAGCTTCTGTTTTAGCCTCTTTTGCGGATGTTTCATTACTATTAAACCCCATAATTTAGATCATATTTATCGACCGGAATTTGTTGGGAAATGCCAAAACCAATACCTCGAGTACTACCGGTAACAATTGCCACTTTTTTTATCATAATTTTATGAATTTTAAACTAGAAATTATTAAATAATATATTATGGTTACTGCTTCTGTCTTATCTGTTTATTTAGCGGTTATCACTGAACAAGTTAAAACTAAGTTTGAAATTGCTTATAGTCATCATTAATTTAAATAATGCAGGTTTTTTTGAGGAAATAAAATTATGGATCTTAAAACACAAAACTGGAAAAACTTTATTGATCAACATTTGTATGCTTGGCATGGTGTTTGGACCAAATATACCCCAGAAGGATGTGTAGAAGAGTCATTTCGTAGTCTTAGAAATTTTGAGAGTAATTCTGACAAAACAGAGATTTATCACCTAAATAAATATATTTATGCTGAAGATAATGTGGAAGAAAAAAGTTGGACTTATTATCAATCAGCAAATAGTTTATCTGATGGAATTTTTCATCCTCAAGCTGAGGTGATGCGGGCTTATTTCTTTCCCTCTGGCCATGCTATTTGGTCTGTAACTCAGTTACCATCAGAGGCTTATTTTGCGATGGAGTTATTTTTTAGATACCAACATCTCAAACATAGTTTTGGTATCATTTATGATGACAAAGGAAACTTGTTTAGAACTGCCAATATTCGAGAAGACTCTACTGGCTATCCCTCCGACTATTGGTCGACCGAATTAGAACAATTATCTCAAAGAGATTTACCACAAAATTGCCAGGGAACGTCAATAACTATTACTCCTAATTTACAAATTTCTGAACCTGTTACTACTCAATTTAATTGGAGTTGGGAAGGAAATAAAACCTTCTTTTTACCTGATGGTGTTTCTATCAGTTGTCCTGAGCAAGTAACTATAGGGAATGCTTTTGATTGTGTAGTTAATTGGTTAATTAATGAAATAGAAATGCACCAATTAATTGCTCATTATGATATATCAGGAAAATTTGAATTTTTAACCTTACAAATATATGAATTAAAGTAATAATTGTGATTGTTTAAATTAGGGTATTAGCATAAATAAATTGATATCCTTTTTACAAATTTCTGAACCTGTTACTACTCAATTTAATTGGAGTTGGGAAGGAAATAAAACCTTCTTTTTACCTGATGGTGTTTCTATCAGTTGTCCTGAGCAAGTAACTATAGGGAATGCTTTTGATTGTGTAGTTAATTGGTTAATTAATGAAATAGAAATGCACCAATTAATTGCTCATTATGATATATCAGGAAAATTTGAATTTTTAACCTTACAAAGATATGAATTAAAGTAATAATTTTGATTGTTTAAAGTAGGGTATTAGCATAAATAAATTGATATCTTTTTTGTTGAATTTTACTGTTCGTCTAGCATCTAGGGAACTAAAGCAAGGTTTAGCTGAAAAAGTCTTTTTCAGGAGTAGGGGATCCACCCCTAATATCTTCCAGAAGTAGATGTAGGGACGTTGCATAATAACAATGCAAATGTTTCTACAGAGGAGAGCAGGTAGTCGGATATATTTGTACCTTAATTTTTATGCCTAGGGACTTCAGATACATTATTCAAATATTTCTGTCGAAGCTACAGAATTTTCATCAGGACTTACGCAAATTCACCTTGCAAACGCCATATTTAGGGGCGAATGCTATTCGCCCTCACGCTTGTGTATTGCCCGTGGGTAAGTCCTGTTCATTTTAAACTAAAGCTTTTAATAATGTCTGAAGTTTGAGTTGAACTTCTGCTAACTCTTGATCTGGTTTTGAACCAGTAACTATACCTGCACCAGCATAAAGTCTAGCGCGTTCTCCATCAATTAAAGCTGACCTAATACCTACAGTAAATTCTCCATTTCCTTGGTGATCTATCCAACCAATAGGTGCTGCATAAAGTGAGCGATCGAAAGTTTCAAAATTCTGTATTTGTTCTTGAGCAATATCTCTAGGAACTCCTGCCACTGCTGGTGTGGGATGGAGTTGTGCTAATATTTCTAATAAATGAATATTTTGAGAAACTTCTGCATTTATTGGTGTCCATAAATGCTGAATATTTGACAATTGTAGTAGATTTGGTTGGGGTAAATAATTTGGTTTTAATCCTAAATATTGAAGACGTTTAATAATGAAATCTATGACAAATTGATGTTCTCGTAAATCTTTTTCACTACATAATAAACTATTGGCTAATTTAGCATCTTGACTAGGGGTTTTGCCTCTAGGTGCAGAACCTGCTAAAGCATCTGTAACTAATTGATTATTGTTAATACTAATTAAGCGTTCTGGACTTGCACCTATGAAGTTTTGGCCCTTGCCATTACTAATAGAAAATACATAGCAGTCTGGATAAATGAATCGCAAGTTGTTTAAGGATTTGATTAAGTTGAAATTATTTTGAGAATATATATCTATAGCATGGGCTAAAACAATTTTTCTTAAATAATTTGAATTGATTAATTCTAGAGCTGAAGCTACTGATTTTTTAAATTTTTGTAAATGATTGACGTTGATTTTTATAAGTTTTTGATTGGGCTTGGTTAAAGTTGATAAATGATTATGTTTTATCTGGGTTATTTCCTGGAATTTATGCCAAATTTTATGGGAAAGATTTTTAATGTTAATAGAGTTATTAATAACGGTATTAATTACAAGTATATTATGTTTATTTGTCTGAGTTATTTGCCAGCATGGTAGAAATATTGTTGCTAAAGGAAAGTGAAGGTTTAGAGATAATTTTTGTTGGTAATTACCATTTTGATAAAGGTTTTGTAGATAGGCATGAGTATCTTTTTCAAAGAAAGTAAAGCTACAAAAAAAGTGGGGACCTGAATATGGTAAGTGTGTTGCACCTAGAGAAATTGTATTGTTTAAACATGATTGAATAAAAGACTCAGCTTGCGCAAAACGACTCCCACTTTTAACAGTAAAATGGGTAGCAGTATCTACAGCAGCGATCGCCAACCTATTTTTGTGGATGTTTTTTTCTCCAATGGCTTGTTTTTCTAAATAAAAATGTAGTTGATGTGGTTGACAAATTTTTTGCAATACTGCTAGGGGATCTACTGATAATATTTCTCGAGAAATACTAATTATTTTTGTTTGCATATTGTCTGTTAATGTCTGTTGACAATTAAACAGAAATTGATACAGATCTTGGTAAGTCTGAAATAGATTAACAGAAGTTGGTGTTACAGGCATGAAAATAAGAATAGCAAATTTTCACTGAATTAGATAGAGTGATTAGTGGGAATGTCCAATTTATGAAAGAGGCAAAATTTATCCCTTAATTAACATTAAATCTTTTTTGACATCCCTTTTGTAGCGATAAGAGATAGAGAATTTTTTAGGCAAGTCGAAAGCCTAAATAAAATCAAAGGTAAAGGAAAAATAAATTAAGTTATTTTTTGTTAAGATTTGAGTTAGACTAGGAAATGAAAGTGGTAAGAAATTAAAAATTGCTATAGCATCAAAAAAATCTCTCATATTTATATTTATAATTGTTTGGAGTTAGGGTTGATAATTTTATCATAATCAACTTAACTATAACAATCAATTTAACATGACTATTGTTAAAATAAAGGATTAATTATCAAATTAATATGACAGCTCAAACAGTAAATAAGTCTGATAAAAAATTATGGTTGGCTGCCATTAAGCCACCTATGTATAGTGTAGCAATTATGCCGATATGGATAGGAACAGCAATAGCTATCTGGGAAAAAAATGGGATTGACTGGTCTATTTTTTTAACGTTTATCACATCAGCAATTTTAATTTTGGGTTGGGAGAATATTAGTAATGATGTCTTTGACTCGGAGACAGGTATTGATAAAAATAAGCACCACTCTTTGGTGAATCTAACAGGGAATAAAAACTTAATGTTTTGGTTAGGTAATTTATGTTTATTTTTAGGTATTTTGGGAGTTGCAACAATTAGCTGGTGGCTGCAAGATTTAACTGTAATTGGATTAATATTACTGTGTTGTTTTTTAGGATATGTTTATCAAGGTCCTCCTTTCAGATTAGGTTATCAAGGTTTAGGAGAAATTATCTGCTTTTTTGCTTTTGGTCCTTTAGCAATTTCTGCTGCTTACTATAGTCAAACTAAGGCTTGGTCAATTACTAGTTTAACGGCTTCAATAATTATTGGAATTACTACTACTATTATTCTCTTTTGCTCCCACTTTCATCAGGTAAAAGATGACTTAGCAGCAGGAAAGCGATCGCCTATTGTGAGGATGGGAACTAAAGCAGGTTCTCAAGTATTAAATTGGTCTTGCGGAATTGTTTTTGTATTAATTTCTATTTGTGTAGGTTTAAAACTATTCCCAGTTTGGGCTTTATTAAGTTTTGCTGGCTTGCCTTTTGCTATTCATTTATGTCGTCACCTTAGTCATTATCACGACCAACCAGAAAAAATTAGTAACTGTAAATTTATTGCAGTTTATCTACATTTTTTTAGTGGATTATTACTTGGCTTAGGATTTGTTATTTGACATATTCTCAGAGCTGAATATTTATAAGTATTCAGTTATCAGTTTGAATAAAAACTGTTATTTTTAAGGTTTTAAAGTCTTATAGTTACCCTGACATTTTTTTGTAGTTCTATATATTTATAAGCTTTCTTAATATTAATCAGGTAAAGTCTTTTTTTTCTATTGCTTATTCCGTATTTCCTAAAATCAAACAATTTGATAATTCCTATATCTATAGATTAGATAGTAAGAAAAATAATCTACTTACAAAAGTAAAGTCAATCAACTTTCATTCGTAAATATCCTAAATTTATTCACAGGGCTTCTCAGCATTAGCTTTTCCATAAAGAATATGTTATGATTTGTAAAGTATAAAATATTATAGCACTTAAAAATTAGTGTTGTACTGGAAAATAGTTTGTCAAAATAAACATTAAAGCCATGGTTAATAAAATTAAAAAAAGTGAAAAAGAGTGGAAAGAACAACTTACCCCAGAACAGTTTAATGTAACTAGAAAAAAGGGAACTGAAAGACCATTCACAGGGGAATATTACAACAATAAAGAAAAAGGAATATATAAATGTGTTTGTTGTGGTATTGACCTATTTAGTTCTGAAGCAAAATATGATTCTGGCACAGGCTGGCCTAGTTATTGGAAACCTATTAATCAAGAAAATATCAAAGAAGAAACTGACTGGAGTTTATTTATGCGGAGAACAGAAGTTCTTTGCAATAATTGTGATGCTCATCTTGGTCATGTTTTTCCAGATGGTCCCCCTCCAACAGGATTGCGTTATTGCTTGAATTCTGCTGCGCTAAAGTTTTCTAAAGGTGAATAAATAATTAGAAATTATGGTGGGAAATATACCACCATATTTTTTTAGTTCAGGCATTTCAGTTATCATTAACTTCCAGATGCTGGAGACTATATTTATTTCTTATAATGGAGGAATTAGTTGTGATTAACACCAAAATAGATAAATGTTAGCTACAAACTAAGGAACTTGATTATAACTGCTTATTTTTTGTAGAAAGTTATTGATTTGCTTTCAGAAAATTATATATTATTTCCGTTACTTATTTATTACCAGGATTCTTGGTAAAATTATTTTTTTTAAAGGATATAAATAAATATTAAATTACTTTATTCATAATTATTGATTAATGTTTAATGGGAAAAATTATAAATTCAACTACTCCTTATCTCAAAAAAACAATAAAACAATAATTTTATTGTTACATGGATTTATGGGTAGTAGTAATGATTTTATAGAAATTATCCCTGAGTTATCTAAAAAATTTTGCTGTCTAACAGTTGATTTACCAGGACATGGAAAAACTAGAGTTTTTGATAGTGAAAAACATTACAATATGCACAATACTGCCACAGCATTGATTGGTTTATTAGATAATTTAAATATTGAAAAATGTTATTTATTTGGCTATTCAATGGGAGGAAGATTGGCATTATATCTAGGGATAAATTTTCCAACTCGGTTTGAAAAAATAATATTAGAATCAGCATCTCCAGGACTAAAGAGTAAAGCAGAGCGATCGCTTCGTTGTCAGTCAGATTTTCAATTAGCTAATAAGTTAGAAAATAGCAATTTTAAAGAGTTTTTAATTAACTGGTATAATCAACCGTTATTTGAATCTTTGAGGCAGCATAATAATTTTGAAAAGCTCATAGAAAGACGGTTAGAAAATAATCCATTGGAATTAGGAAAATCTCTCCGAAATTTGGGAATAGGTAACCAACCCTCACTTTGGAATAAATTATCAAATCATCAGATTCCTACATTATTAATGGTGGGAAAGTATGATCATAAATTTAAAGCTATTAATACAGAAATAGCAGAATTATGCCTGCCTGCTAAGTTGAAAGTAATTGGTGAATCTGGCCATAATATTCACTGGGAAAATCCTAGAGAATGGATGGAAACTATAATAAATTTCTTGATAAAGGGAAAGAAAAAAACTAATATAAGTTTAAAAAATACTACTAGAGTAACCTTTTTTTAGTAGCTAGAGAATGAATACCTTCGTTTAGCAATATAGAAAATTCAAGATCAAAGTTTTTCCTAACTCCTAACTATTTTTTTACTCTAATTTTTTTTAAATTTTATAGAACTCAATAAAAGTTAAAATTCAGAGAATTGATAAATATCAGTTATCTAAATAATTAGGATAGTTACTGTTATTAAAATATCGATTGTTTTGAATAAATTTAAATTTAGCAAATGTATATTTAGCAGTTTTTTTTATCAACAAATAGCTAGGAAAAACTGCATTTATTTATATTGATAAATAGTTCTATAATTATCAGAATAGAGGATAATGAAAATAGTATTTAAAATTAGGTCTTAAATTTTAAATCAAGGATGAATATGATATTTAAGTAAATTAATCAAATAGTAAAAATACACATTTTATAGATGTATTAGATATGATTAAAATACTATAAATTATTTCCTTATACTGCAATAAAGATAAGTATTCACCTGTAAACTAATCTCTTACAGAGGAATTATATTACCAGCTATGAGTTGTCAACTCATTATCTTGGAAGGAGGAATTAATATTCAAGGATAATTAAAAGTTATATTTGCACAACATGACCCAGGAAAAGCCAAATACTTACCAATAAAAATGTAAGAAAGTTAAGTTTTTCCAGAAAATCTTACAAAAAAAATATGCATTATAAACTAAAAATTTTTCCCTATAAACGGAACTTCAAACAACCTTTAAAAACAAGTCATGGTATTTGGCGTATTAGAGAAGGAATAATTTTAAAACTAACCAATAAAACTGGAGAAATAGGTTTAGGTGAAATTGCACCTTTAAGTTTTTTTGGTTCGGAAACTTTGTCGGAAGCTTTAGATTTTTGTCACCAGTTACCACCAAAAATTACAACAGAAACTATTTTTTCTATTCCCGATAATTTACCTAGTTGTAAATTTGGCTTTGAGTCAGCTTGGGAAAATTTTCAAGAAGTACAAGTACAGGAAAAAGAAGAATTAAACCCGAAATTTTACAGTGCTCTATTACCAGCAGGAAAAGCAGCTTTAGAAACTTGGCAGCAACTTTGGCAAAAAGGATACCGCACTTTCAAATGGAAAATTGGACTTGATCAAATTCAAACAGAAATAAAGATATTTCAGCAGTTAGTTAAAGAACTCCCTACCGGAATAAATTTAAGATTGGATGCCAATGGAGGATTAAATTTTGAAGAAGCAAAACAATGGTTAGAAATATGCGAAAATATCAATATAATTGAGTTACTTGAGCAACCTTTACCTGTTGATAAATTTATCGAAATGTTGGATTTAAGTAATTTCTATTCTACCCCTATTGCCTTAGATGAATCTGTTGCTAACCTCAGCAAAATGCAACAATATTATCAACAAGGTTGGCAAGGAATATTCGTAATTAAACCTGCTATTTTTGGTTCCCGTATTGATCTCTGTAACTTTTGTCAAAATTATCTCATTGATGCAGTTTTTTCTTCAGTATTTGAAACAAAAATTGCTAGAAAAGCATCATTGCAGCTTGCCACAAAATTACAACCAAACTTAAGAAAAAACCGTGCTTTTGGTTTTGGTATCACCCACTTTTTTGATGCAGATATAGAAAATTAAGCCAAAACTCAAAAATTTATGTCTTTATCTGCGGGAGGGAGTCAAAATTTATCTATATATTTTTCAGAAATGAAATATTTTAGTTACCAGCTAATTTGACCGAACATATCAACTCTTGTCTCAGATAAAATTTAGCCATAATTATAAATTTTCAGTCTTTATCTGCGGGAGATAGTCAAAATTTATCTATATATTTTTCAGAAATGAAATATTTTAGTTACCAGCTAATTTGACCGAACATATCAACTCTTGTCTTAGAGAAAATTTAGCCATAATTATAAATTTTCAGTCTTTATTTGCAGGAGGTAGTCAAACTTTATAGTCTTTTTTACAATAAAATTAATCATAAACTATCAGCAAAATACTAATACTATAACTAATTTATGAACCTAATCTTTAACTACCTAAAAAAATACCAAGTCAAAAGAAGTAAAACTTTTTTGAGCTCTAGCGAATTTTCTTATCTTACGAACAAAAAAATTAAAAACTTAATCAAAATTGCAAATCCAAGAACTCCTAGCAAAGTATTAATATCAGAATCAAATCCAACAGAATTTATTTCTAGTTTTCTTGCTGCTGTTGGTGCTAATTGTCAAGTATTTTTATGTAATCCAAAATGGGGACAACTAGAATGGGAAAAAGTTTTAAAATTAGTAGAACCAGACATGATTTTGGGAAATATTCTTAACCATAAATCTCTCGAAAAGTCTTTAGAAAAAATATCTAGTTTGTCTAGAGATAACCCCTGTAAAAAAACTCTGACTACTGAGGAAAATTTGATTATGATTCCTACTGGTGGCTCATCTGGCAAAATTAAATTTGCTATTCATACATGGGAAACTTTAATGTCATCTGTAAGAGGTTTCCAAGGATATTTCCAAGTACAAGAAATTAATTCATTTTGTGTTTTACCCCTATATCATGTCAGTGGTTTAATGCAGTTTATACGCTCCTTTACTACTGGGGGAAATTTAATAATTTTGCCATCCTATAAAGATATTTTAGAACAAAAAGAATGGAATATTAACCCCAATGAATTTTTCATTTCCCTAGTACCAACTCAGTTACACCATTTGTTACAAAAGGCAGAAACAGCTAACTGGTTATCTAATTTTAAAATAGTGCTTTTAGGTGGTTCCGCAGCTTGGGAAGAATTATTTGATGCTGCAAGAAAATATCAAATTAAATTAGCTCCAACTTATGGAATGACAGAAACTGCTTCTCAAGTTGCGACTCTTAAACCACAAGATTTTTTGGCAGGAAATAATAGTAACGGTCAAGTATTACCTCACGCTAAAATTATTGTGAAAAATGAAAGTGGGAAAATATTATATCAAAATCAAATTGGTAATATTAGCATTAAAGCTAATTCTTTGGCGTTAGGGTATTATCCTGATATATTTAATAATTATGAAAGTCTAGTAACAGATGATTTAGGATTTTTTGATCATCAAGGTTACTTAAAAATAGTAGGTCGTAGTAGTCAAAAAATTATTACTGGTGGGGAAAATGTTTTTCCGGCAGAAGTTGAAGCTGCTATTTTGACAACTGGTTTAGTTGATGATATTTGTGTAATTGGCTTAGCAGATAAATATTGGGGTGAAGTTGTAACTGCTGTTTATGTGGGTAATTATTTTGAAGTTTCTAAGGAAAAGTTGTTAGCTGCTATTGATAAAAAATTGAGCAAATTTAAGCAGCCTAAATATTGGCTAAGAGTAGAAAGTTTACCTCGTAATTCTCAAGGAAAAATTAATCGAGAGTTTTTAAAAGAAATTGCTATTCAAAGAATAGGAGAATAGGTCTAACTATTACAGCACTTTTAAAATACATAAACCACATTATCAAAACCAAAAATATGTGCAGATAAATATTTGGCATCAGGTTGTAAATTCTCATAAATGTGGGTAATTATTTTGAAGTTTATAGGAAAAATTGGTGCGCTGCTATTGATAAAAAATTGAGCAAATTTAAGCAGCCTAAATATTGGCTAAAAGTAGAAAGTTTACCTCGTAATTATGAAGGAAAAATTATTGAGAGTTGTTCAAAAAATTTGCTATTCAAAGAATAGGAGAATAGGTCTAACTGTTACAGCACTTTTTAGATAGATAAACCACATTATCAAAACCAAAAATCTCTAGGAACGTTCCATGCACCGTCACAACTTTAGTTTACTAATCATGAAAATTGCTGTATTAAATTATTTTCACCCTATTTATAACAAACTAACAAATATCCAGCATGTTCTTGGTCTTGATAAATAAATTCATATTTACTAAAACCAGCTTTTTTTTACTTGATTTATAATTGTATTTTCTGTTTCAGGAAAATTGCAATTTTTGATGTGTGTAACTGTTATATCTATTTCATCCTTAGTCAAGGTAAACCAATTTTTCCTAATATTTTGCTTATATTTTGCTAAATAGCAATCATGAGTTTCTCCTTCTTCTCTAAAAAGATCAATTAAAATAAAACAAGAATTAGGATTCAGTATTTGCCAAATATCATTAATTAGTTGCTTATCTAATATACTTAAGTGATGAATAGTATAGAAGGAAAAAACAATATCAATTTTTAAGTTTTTAGTAGAGACTAATTAACTCTCTAAATACATATTTAATATTGCCTATAATTAATTTTTTTTCCAAGGAAAATCGGCAATATTTTCCTGGGCAATTTTCAATGCTTATAGTGATAAATCAACACCAGTATAACTATAGATATCACTGTCGATAAGACAAGGTATTATAGTTGATAAATCCCCACAACCCAGGTCTAAAAAAGAAAATAATTTATCTAGATAATTGAGAATAAACTGATGTAAGACATTATACATTTCTTTATGTCTCATGTGATTATTTTTGATAATTTTCTGGAAAATATGCCAGTTTTTAGCAAACATTTCCGCATTAGAAGAGGGTTTGATTTCCAATTTTGGCAATATTTTTAGACATAATTATATAAATTTTATCAAAAGGTTTTATCAAAAGGTTTATTAGGAGAGAAAGGTAATACTGCTTTAGAATTATATAGCTTTTCTCAAGTATGGAGGTTGATTCAGTTTGCTACATAAATAGGCAACAAACAAGCAATATATTTAAAAGTTTCAGGGTGTTTATCTATAGCTTGATTTCTTCATATTGTATGAATAGATATCGGAAAAACAGTCACCATCAAAATAGGAATGTACCTACAAATATAATTTTCAGAAAAGTTTAGATAATCAAATGCTACAACAAAAGCAACTATAAATATAAAAATATTCTCAATACTATTCTCAACAAATTTATGAAATATAAAAAAGTTTAAATATATACATTATTTGATTTTTATTTAACTTGAAAATTTCTGTATATTTATAGCATCTATAAATTTTCATTGTTGATACAACATTCCCATTTTTGATAACTTCATACCAGCCTTACTTGCCATTCGTAAAGGGTTGCCAATAATTCCTTCTATTTCTAAAGGTCGTCGTCGCTAATAGTCAATTTTCATGCTAGTTAAATAAGGTTGTAATTTTTCAGTATGGTCTAACATTTTTTGAATATAATTATCTGGAATTTGAAGCTGACAACTTTTTGCTCCCTCTAAAACTTCCTGCATTATTTCTACTACTAAATTTATCGTATTAGCATTTCCGATAATTTCGTCAGTTCGAGCATCTAAAATTACTGAAAAACTGTTATAAGAAATATTCCAAACCAATTTTTTTCATCTTTCTAGTAGTAAATTTTCAGTGAAATAAACCGGAACTCCAGAAATTTTAAAATCATGAGTAATCTCGCGCATTTTATTAGTAATTTGAGCAAGTTGATAATTCCTGGCGTATCTTCCAATTCTAATTGAACTATCATCTATATGATGAATATAACCAAAACTTAATTTGTTACAGGCAAGATTACATATTCCTCTTATTAACCTTTTTTTCCAACAATTTTGGCAACTTATGGTTCTGCACTTAAGCCAGTTTGCAAGAGTAAAACAACAGTATTTTCTTTTAATAAAGGAGGCAAAAATTTTGCTAATAAATTATTTTGTGTTGTTTTTAATCCTATGAGAATTACATCACATTTTGGCATTTGATTAGTATTTTTATAGGCATTAACTTGAGATAGTTTAAAATCTCCATGTTTTGATTTTATAACTATGCCATTTTCCAGAACATGATGATAATCACTATGTAGTAATAAATGAACTTCTAACCCTGCTTTTTGTAGTTTTGCACCGTAAAAACCTCCTAGTGCACCACTGCCAATTATGGCATAAGTATTGCTTGACATTTAATCTATATGAAATTCAAATTTTTTTGATTAGTGAAAGTCTTCTATTATTCTTAACTAGATGAAAGTTGGTTCAGCTATTATAACTAATACATTTAAAACTTGAGAATACGAGACTAATATTTTGAGTATTTGGAAATATATTTGTACTTTTAAAATGTTTAAATAGTTAGAATTAATTATATGACATTCAAAAAAATAGAATATTATTAGTAAATTTTAAATCATCAATAAACCTATAATCCTTCAGTAATTAACAATTAAAAATCAATATTTTTTGATATGCTGATTCAATTATTAAATTAATATGACTGAATTTAACCACTATTAAATTCTGGTATCTTATGGTTTTATATATTCAAATTATTCGATTTTACTTGATTTATATTAATAGTATTTTTGCTACTCACTTAAATCTTTTCCCTAAAGTAAACCCTAGTATAAATGCTAATAAATTAGGTACACATATATCAATAAACCAAACCTCAGTTTCCTGAATATTCTGGATAAAAGGATAAAAAATGATAGCAAGAAAAAATATGATAATAGCTGCAGCTATCGCAAAAATAAGAACTTTATTATTACAAGCTGCCAATAAACCAACTATCAGGAAAAAATTATAAATCTTTTCCTAAAGAGATTTATAAAATCAAAAAAAGACTCCAATATATCCATAATTTTATTATTCCATAATTTTACTAAACTAGAAAGTTTGAAAACTCAATAACCATCGCCTTATTTCATCAGATAATTTTTGCCTACTTTTACTTTGAGGATGAATACAAACGTGCTTTGTGCTAGCTCTCGCTGCCCACTTTTTTCCTACCTCTTTTAAAAAAACTTGATAAGAAATTTCAAACTCATCATCTCCCCAAGTTTTAGGCATTAATTCAATAGTTAACTCATCCCCACAAAACATTGGACGACGAAAATCAACATTAGCATGAATAATTGGAATAGCAATTTCTTGATTACTAAAAAAAACCTTCAAATTAATATCAAATGCTGCTAAAGATGCCTCGTAAGCTTCATGGCAAATTGCTAAAACATTAACAAAATAAACCACACCTGCAGCATCAGTATCCTGAAAATGAACTATTCTTCTATAGTAAAAAGACATTAATAGAAATAAATCGAATTGTGAGGATAAAAAACATAGAATATAGCCAATTACTCTCAATTAGATATACTAATAGGAGGCTAAGTACCTATAATTAATAGGTTTGAATATTCATATTTCAAGTAACCAGCTTCCGTCAGAGGTACTGAAATTGATAACTAAGATTAACCCTTATTTTTAATCATCATTACATCAATAATATTATTAGCTACTGTTTCAGAAATTTCTAAAGCATTATACAATTCATTCAGAAGTTGTTCTTCCTCTTCAGCAAGGTTTCCATCTACTAAAACTAAATCTGTACTAACAGCAAACACTGTCTCCTTTAACTCTTTAGGAAGTTTAGCAACTGCAGCATCAAATAAAGGCTTAATTTCTTTATTCTTAATTATACCTAACAGACGGTCTAACATTTCTTTTTTACGTTCTTCTGAATAATTACTAAACAGTTCCATTCGAGATAAAATATTACTAATACCTTGTTTTTCACTCTCAGTAATAATATCATCTACAGCTACAGTAATTAAAGCGATCGCTGCAAAAGCTTCTGCTGGTTCAAGTTTAATATCAGTAGCTTGTATTGTTGTTTTTTCTTGCTCAAAAATACCCATGTTTTAGTTACCTTATTAGTAATTTTTTTACTTTCACTCAACTCTGATTTTTCTAAGATATTTAGTGCCAGATTTTAGGAAATAGTCTGTAGGTTATAGATGAAAAAATTTACTTAACACCTCCAACTTCCACCACTATTTAATAGAAACTAAAACTTATCACTTGCATCCTATATCCTTGTTCAACACTTCTCAAAAACTGCTAAATTAGCTTTGATAAAATCAATAAATTGTCGCGCCCCTCGCCCAGAACGACCATTATTTCTAGTTGCCCATTGTAAGGCTTGATAATCTAAATCTTCAGGATTTAGATTTACCTTTTCTTGCTTGGCTAGATGTCTAACAATTTTTAAATAGGTATCTTGGTTAGCAGGTTCAAAAGTTAAAGTTAAACCAAAGCGATCGCTAAAAGAAAGCTTTTCTTGAACTGTATCCCAATTATGCACCTCATCACTATCTTTTGGGGAAGGGCGATCATTAAAAAATTCTCTTATTAAATGCCTTCTATTTGAAGTAGCATAAACTACCACATTTGCTGGTCTAGCAGTTAAATTACCTTCTAAAACAACTTTTAAAGCCTTAAAAGTATCATCATCTTCTTCAAAAGAAAGGTCATCAACAAAGATAATAAATTTTTGTGGAACATTCCGTAATTTTTCTACAATTAATGGTAGCTCTTTTAAGTCAGACTTAGCTACTTCAACTAAACGGAGATTCCTCTGACTATACTCATTTAATAAAGCTTTTACTAAGGAAGATTTCCCAGAACCACGACTACCATAAAGTAAAACATTAAGAGCTGGATATCCTGCCAGAAGAAATTCTGTATTTTTAATTAAAGTATCTCGTTGGAATTCATATCCTACTAGTTCCTTTAATTTAACTGGATCAGGATAAGTAATAGTTAATAGTTGATCATTACGCCATTCAAAAGCAATTGATTCAGCAAATAAACCTATACCAAAATCACGATAATGAGTAGCTAAAGCCTCAATAGAATCTGCCCAATTTTCTGACTTTATGAACTTTTGATAGATAGGTTCTTTTCTTTCTATTTTTTCTTCCCAAGTAATAGGAAGTTTTTCTAATTTAGCTATTGTTTTTACCCACTGACCAATTGTTTTACTATTGCACTTATAAAGATTTTGTAAAATTTGCAAATCATTTTTTGCTGCTGCAATTAGATTAGGAGATAGGTTAGTAATATTGATTGTTTGAACTTGTTGACTAAAGGGATTATCATCCTGAATTATCCGATCAATTAGATATTCTTGCCAGGAAATATTTTGACTAGCAATAGTTCTAAACCAGTTACCATAAGCTCGAAGGCATTCTATAGCAACTCCATCATTTTTAGACAAAGATTCTAGTAACTTAATAAAAGCTTCACCCACTGTTTTTTGTAAAACCGACTGATACAACAATAGAGATGCTATTTGCTGTTGTAAGCTTTTAATTTGGGCTAACACTGGAGAATCTAAATAAGACATAGTTAATAATATAATTGCCTTACTAATAAATAACTATTTTTTTTGATTTTTTAGATAGTATATCATTCTCTAATAAATTTTACGAGCTCCAATTATAAACCACTTTTTTTTACATTTACTTAATATATAATTTAAAGCTAAGAAATATTGAAAAAAATATTATTAAATAGTAAAAATAAATTAGCTTTAATCAGAATTTAATAATTATTGAACCTTAATGATGCAATATTAATTTTTAATAAATTAGCTAGCTATTTGCGCAAGTAAGCTGTATAAATTAGTTTGAGTTTTTGGAAGATCATAAAAATGACTATAAATATTGCAATAATAGCAGCGATCGCCTATGGTATGTTAGCCATTATTGGAGGCATTATTGGATACACAAAAGTAGGCAGCAAAATATCCTTAATATCTGGTAGTATAAGCGGCTTGCTACTAATTATTAGCGGAATCATTCAACTGATGGGCATAAATTGGGGTCTCACATTTTCTACCATTATTACAACTATCCTAATCATTACATTCATGATACGTTTAGCAAAAACTCGTAAAATGATGCCTGGGGGATTAATGATTTTCACTGGTATTGTTGCTGTAGCAGTTATGGTTTATGAAATTAGTATAAAAAATTCAGCCACAACTTAAATTAAAACCTAGAAGTATGAAAATATATGGCAATAGAGTTGCCCAGAGTTGCTCGAAAAATAAATTGATAAGCTTCAGCAACCAAGCCTTTTCTGTTGCCCTACCTATCTAATAAGAGAGATTACTTTTAACCTTTTGACTTACCCATGGCTATATAACTATCTCTGCCAAAGTTTAATAGTTCTATCCTTACCACCACTAGCAATACTATTGCCATCAGGACTAAAAGCAACTGTATAAACTTCATCTGTATGTCCGGTCAAAGTATTCAACAATTCTCCTTTTTCTAAATCCCATACCTTAATGTTATTATCCTTACCGCCACTAGCAATATAGCGACCATCTCGACTAATATCAACAGATATAACTTCAGCAGTATGACCAGAGAGAGTTTTGATTAACTTTCCTGTTTTTAAATCCCAAATTTTAACCGTAGTATCATAACTACCACTAACTATTTTTTTCCCATCTGGAGTAATCTTAACAGACCTAATAGCTCCTGTGTGCCCATTTAATGTATTAATTAAATCTCCCGTATCTAAATCTTCAATTTTGATAGTTTGATCTGCGCTACCACTAACTAATTTTTTACCATCAGAACTAATATCAATAGAATAAATTGTATCTGAGTGATCGGGGAAACTAAAAATCAAAGAACCTGTTTTTAAATTCCAAACTTTAACCCTTTTATCCCCACTAGAACTAGCAACTATTTCATCATCAGGACTCATAACAACTGACCAAATAGGTGCTCGATGTTCAAAAATTTGAAATGGTTCTTCTGCTACTGTTGGCACATTCCAGATCATTACCCTCCAATAATAAGTACCTGCAACTAATTGAGTAGCATCACTATTAAAAGCAACTGACCAAATTATAGAATCATCAGCAGGAAATGTGTTGATAACTTTTCCTGTAGGTATTTCTAAAATTTTTACTGTTGTCTCTCTACTACCAGTAGCTAGCATTTTTCCATCTGGACTAAATACAACACTACTAACGGCCGCTAAATATTGAGAGAAATCTTCTACTTGATAATTTTCCCAATTTTTACCTTGTTTACATTTTTGTAAAATATCCTGGGCTTCAGAAAAAACACTAGAATTTTCGGTAATTATAGTATTTTTACTGATGCAATCTTCATAATTTCTTTCTCTATATAAGTTTCTCAATAAATTTAATTGCGCCACTTCTTGTTGTTCTTTTCTTAAAATTTTCTCTTGCTGTATCTTATAATCATTTTGAAGTTTTATATATATATAAATAACAAATATTACTGAAATGGTAATAGTGACAAAACGTACAATTAATAACCAGCTAATAGAGGCTCTTTGATAGTTATTTATAAATGTTTTTTTTAACTTTAAAAATAGAGATTTAGGAACTACTCTATCTTCTATTAATTTTACGTCCTCCTGAGTCAGTCCTAACACTTGCTGTAAATATTTCAACTCCTCAAGAGTTTCATTAGTAAAGGGATATTCTTGTTGAATAGTCTCTCGTAATCTTTGCTCATATTTTTTTCCTTTCTCCTGATATTTACGGTAAGGATTTAATATATCATCTTCTATTATTTCTGTTTCTTCTTGTGAGAGTTCTAAATTTTCTCGTAGTGCCTCTAAAATTCCTCTCCCTGCAGGAGAAATATCTCCGCGATAACTAGCGCGACGAATAACCTCTTCCTGATAAGCTTTTATTTTACTAGTTTTATTTAAATTATAGCGAATTTCCTTTAAATCCTCTATAACTTCTGTTGCTGACTGATAACGTTCACGATAATTATAGCGCACCATCTTATCTAAAACATCTGCTAAAGCTGTAGAACAATTTATTCGGTTTCGCCAAAATATTTCTTTTTTATTGCCATTTTCCTGATATTTTAGTTTAGATAATTCACTACTAGGTAACCCTGTAATCCCCTGAATTCCCATCATTCCTAAAGCATAAATATCACTATTTAATTGTGGGTTATATTCAAATTGTTCAATTGGCATATATTCCATTGTACCAATCCTTGCAGTTCGACTTGGTTGAGCAATATTAATTTCTTTAATAGCTCCAAAATCAATTAGAACTAACTTATTATCTAATTTTCTTCTAATTAAATTAGCAGGCTTAATATCTCGATGAATTACATTATTTCTATGTACAAACACCAAAATTTCTAATACTTCTATAAGAATTCTAATTATTTGGATTTCAGATAAAGCTCTACCTGGTAATATTTCATTATCCAAAGATTTACCAGGAATAAAAGATTGAACTAAATAAAATTCTTGGTTTTCTTCAAAATAAGCAAGTAGTTTAGGAATTTGATTATTTTGAGATAGCTTTTCTAGTATTTGTGCTTCTTGTTGAAATCTACGGCGAATAATTTCCAGAAATTTTTGGTCAGAAATACTTGGCTGTAAATGCTTAATAAAACATTCTGCAGCTCCTGGACGACGGATATCTTGGGCTAGATAAGTATGGGCAAGTCCTTCGGACTCAATAATTTTAATAATTTTATAGCGTCCATCTAAAATATTTTTAACCATTATGCTAGAGCCTTTCTTTATTGATAAAACCTCCTTCTTAAGAGGAGGGTTTTAATTAAGTAGTTGAGTATAAATAAATTTACAGCCTTAAGTTAGTCATCAGGTAAAAAAGAGCAAGATTAGAGGAGACACTGTTGCTTGTTCCCATCTTTTCTCCATTTTCTAATTAATTTTACCAACCTATCTTATGCCATAAAACAATTTACTCATCTTCGACATCTATAAATTATCAAAATAGCCAAAAATAAAGCTTAAAAAATTAGTAGATATACTTTGAAAATTATTTGCTCAAAAAAATAGTTTTAAAGTAAGCATTCAGCAATGCATTCAGTCAGCTAAAGGGCTTTTGAATAACTGCCAAGCAACTACTAAGGTTACCTGATGACCAATTACATAACAAACAAACATTTCTAACATCCCAAATGGGAAGCAAATGGAATGGGGAGCAAAAGTCATGCTGTGCAAACATAACTTTTTAACTCTCCTGGGAGACTAATTTCTCCCTCCAATATAATGAGTTAATAACTCATAGCTAATAGCTGACCACTGAATACTTACGTTTTAAGCCTTAATACTCCCATTAACAGGTAAAAGTTAAATTGTTAAAGCATCTTTAATAAATACCTCTGTAATAACAGGCTTGAGATTCATCAGTAGTCAAATAATGAATAACTACTGCTGAAGTTAAGAAAGTATCTATAAAATATATATTAAGGTCTACTCAAAATCTAAGTTTCGGTGGGTTAGGTGCTAATTACAGAGATTATTAAGTTAAACGAAGGAAGGAATGTACTCTTAACCAAGCTTAAACCAGGATTTAATATTTTATTTACAGATATTCTCCTACCTTAGGGTAGTTTGGGAGTAAATTTTTATTCTTTCTCTCAATTACTTTGACCTGCTTCTATCCCCAATAACTGATAGCTAATAGCTAACAACTAAATAGTTACATCTTAACTAACAAAATTTCCTGATTTAACTACTGAAGATTAGAAATTTCAGAATAGCTCTCAATGATTAATTCTAGAAAATATGTTATTCGAGAACATAAATTTATTCTGGTAAAAAGTGTAATATGGAAAACTGAGTAATAGTTAAGACTACTAAACACAAAAGCAAAATTTCAGTAGTACTATCATAAATAGCAAAGATCGCTAAAATCAGATATATGGAGTTAAGTAGATGAGTCACGAAATCATAGCAATTAACAGGCCTGTGAGACCAAAACAGGTAATTGAAGCTAATTCTGCTGAGAAGACACTGCGCGAAAAAACTGAGTCCAAACCACAAAAACCTACTCTAATAAAAAAACCCTCATCAAGAACAGAAAGTATAAATCAACCGAGTAAACTACAAAGACCAAGAAAACTAAGTAAACCAAAGTTAAAAGAATCTATAAAACAAGCGACCAATGCTCACGGAAAAATCTTTAGCTCAGGAGATAAAATTTTAGTATCAGCACCCTGGAGTAATGTGGTAGAAGCTAAAATTACGGGTTTTTATAAGAGTCCAGAAGGTTCGATTTGGGCAATTTTTATTCCTCAAAAATCTTTACCTAATTGGAAATGGGAAAAAGGTTGCATCCGCGCTGAATTATTAAAACTAGCAGAATTTAGATAATTATAGTATTATTAAATTCAGGATTATCAGTACCTATAAATCACAACAAAAAGTTGAAAATTCTGCTTAGGTTTTTCAATATATCTAGCTGGGAGGGAAGTTATTTCAGTTACTAGTTATTAGTACCTCCAGTTTCTCGAAAAGACTTTTTTTCCTCTTAAAATGAGAGGCTTCAAATCTTAATGTGCTGATCAAAATGAACTGGAATTAGGCTGAATTATCCCTCCCCCCCAAAAAAAAAGCTCAAATTAACCAATTTATCAAAGTGATAAAACTGCTAGTTTTTATGAAGCAAATTATTGATACAATAGAAAAAAATCTTATTGTTGTTTGGTTTTGATTGTATGTTGCCGGGTTTGTATGTCTTGATCGATCGCTTTATGCTATATTCAAAATAGATATAGTACTCTTGTATTTAATAATCATAGTATTTTCTTGAAATATATGGTTAGCAAACCTTGTCAAATAGGTTGAAATTTGTAATGGGAGGAAGCAATCTTTGTGATAGATTTCTGTCTTTCTCTTTTCTTGAGAACTTTGACTTTACCTGAGAATCAAGCACTATTCTAAATTGTAGTAGCTTAATTGTTAGATTTATACTCGTAGATAGTAGTTAAGGTATAAACTAGATGATAATTACTCGCATCTTTATTCTCTGCATTTAGTAGTATCTGTTCCCAAAAATTATTAGATTCCCACCCATTCATTCCTCAGAATTAGTCCTATGAATTAGACTTGTTTGAGATCAACTTTCAGGAAAATCAGGAATACTTGCTGAAAAAACTTATAAGACTTTTCTAATTGTTTGATCTGTGTCAGCTATTAAACCTAATACCTAAAGCCTAGATGGTTTTTATTTTCTCTCTGCATGTGTAAATTAAATCTTGATCATTTTTATTTTCTAAGTTTTTGATCCCATTCAAAAAGTTAATGCCAATTCTCATAGGTTCATGCTAACTTTTTACAAAAATTTAGTTATTAAATAATTAATTAATTAATATAAAAATAAAAAAAATATTTTTTTTTACTCTCTTTAGCTAACTTCATGTTAATTATTATGTTTACTTCTCCTACACTGCCCTAACTTTCTTATTCAATAAAATGTAGAAAAGTTTTGGATAAATGGTATAACAAATAAAAATTATCCAGGAATACCATTAATTTTTATTCCCATAAAAAATCACGAATAATATGAAAGGAAAAGAAAGAATACTTAACTTAGGTGAAAATTCAATTATTAAGTAATTAACACTTTACCAATAGCTT
This sequence comes from Trichodesmium erythraeum IMS101, assembly GCF_000014265.1. Classification (NCBI taxonomy): domain Bacteria; kingdom Bacillati; phylum Cyanobacteriota; class Cyanophyceae; order Oscillatoriales; family Microcoleaceae; genus Trichodesmium; species Trichodesmium erythraeum. The sequence goes on along the minus strand of NC_008312.1, from coordinate 6,268,223 downwards.
TTTTGATAATAAAGAACCAAAAGTGTGTTAATTATTCTGATGTTGTATAAACTTTGTATCTAAGTTTCTTACCCTTCCAAGGTCTTAGTGAGGGGAAGGTTTCTTACTCAAGCAAGTTTAACAAACATTTGTTAAATTCGTATAAAGGAGTGTAAACAATCTTTTACTATGATATCGACTACATGTCCTAATAAATCTTCTAAAAATTAAATTTGTGATTCATAAAAATTGATTTTATCAAAACCAGATTCAGTAACCATACTGAGATAATAAGTAATATAAAACCGGCCAACTGTGAGAGGCTTTTTTTAAAGTTACAGCCGTTATTAAATAAAAAACTAGGCAATGAGAAAAGTCTAAAAGTAGACTTTTATTTTAGTCTTTTAGTATTACATATAACTTTTTTTTCAAAAGTCAAAATATAACAGTCAAATACTAAGAAAATAAGTCCAGAAGTTCTAGTTCGATCAAGTTTTTTTAGAAAAGAAAATTTTTGTAATTTTGTTGTGTAGGATGCAATTTTTTTTAGGATTTATGAGTAGGGTCATATAGGCAATTCAACTTATTTATCCAAAAAATCAATTGGTAATGGTATAGCCATCTAGTCTTAGAAATGTTAATATTCTTAACGTAGTGTTTATTTATGTAAAGCCCACAAAAATTATCTGAAGCGATAAGAAAGTCTATTTTAGGTAAATCCCATTAGGATTATTTACCAAATCTAAATTCCAAAATAGTAAAACTTCTTTAGATCGCCAATAAATACCGATTTTAGAGCCAAAAAAATAATACTTGGACTCCTTACTCATATCTAAAAAATCTAAAATCTATAATTTAGACTCTCTATAAGCCAAATAAATCATAAATGGCCAGAGAAAAAAACTTTTTTTAAGAAAAATTCAAGAAAAGCGTAATGCCCGCCCGCTTTTCTTACTATCTCAAAGTAGATTTATCTAGCGGGATGAAGATTATGAAGATTGGTAAAACCTCAGACATAGATTCTGTATGCACTTATCTAAGAGAAATTGGTCGCGTTCCTCTATTAAGCCACGAAGAAGAAATTCTTTATGGAAAACAAGTTCAACGCTTAACGGCTTTGCAGGAATTTAACCAAACGTTGGCAGAAGCTTTAGGCCGTGAACCAACATTATTAGAATGGGCTGAGGCCAAGGAGCTGTCGAAGTCTGAATTGCAGCGAATTATTAGGGAAGGCGAAAGAGCCAAGCGAAAAATGGTAGAGGCAAATTTGCGTTTGGTAGTATCTGTTGCTAAAAAATATATCAAGCGAAATGTAGATTTGCTTGATTTAATTCAAGAAGGCACCATTGGTATGCAGCGAGGTGTAGAAAAGTTTGACCCGACTAAGGGCTATAGATTTTCTACTTATGCTTATTGGTGGATTCGTCAGGCTATAACCAGAGCAATAGCAGAAAAAGGCCGCACAATTCGTTTACCTATCCATATTACAGAAAAGCTAAATAAGATTAAAAAAGTTCAGCGCCAACTGACTCAACAGCTAGGACGTTCGGCTACTACTGGTGAAATAGCAGAAGAACTAGGTTTAACTCCAAAACAAATACGGGAATGCTTAGAACGGGCTCGCTTACCTTTATCTCTAGATTTGCGAGTGGGAGATAATCAAGATACAGAATTAGGAGACTTACTAGAAGATACAGGAGCTTCTCCAGAAGATTATGCTCTCCAATCTTCCATGCGAACTGATTTAGAATCAATCATGGTTGACCTTACTCCTCAACAAAAGCAAGTTTTGGCCTTAAGGTTTGGTTTAGAAGATGGCCAAACTATGACTCTATCGAAAATTGGTGCCCACCTGAATATTAGTCGTGAAAGAGTACGGCAGATAGAGCGGGAAGCTTTAAGTAAACTTCGTAAAAGAAAACAAGATATGAATGATTATTTAGCTAGTTAGGGCAAATACATAGACGTTTGTTTAGTATTCTTAGGGCTATGTACTGTAGAGAAACCCTAAGACTATACTGGAAGTAACCTCAGATTTATTTCCGATGAAACATAAACTGGCCTTTGTAAATCTGAGAAGGTATCTATAAAATAAATATTAAGGTTTGCTCAAAGTCTAAGTTTCGGTGGGTTATGGCTAATTACAAAGATTATTAAGTTTAACGGAGTAATTTGCGCCTAACCCACACGAGTAAACCGATAAGCCTTAAATGTTCCTTGAGAAAAAGTTCCCCAACCTTACCAAAACAATAATTATACTGAAAGATTTAATGCACAAATAAGATAAACCACACCACTCTACTACACCAGGATTTAATATTTGATTTCTAGATATTTTCTTATAAATTACTCGTTATAGCTTAATTACAATGTTGGGAAGATGTCAAGCTGCTAAATTAGTAATTAGGAAGTCAAAAAATATTAATAATTTCAAGAGATATGGTTGGTTAATTCCATCAGCCATGGTCGTCAAAACAAAAAAAATTTCTGAAATGGAGAGAAAAAATGGCTAATAGAAACAATAACGGGTCAGATTTATTTGAAGAAAGTTCGGAAGAAGCCAATTTACTTTGGCAATATGTTCAGTCTATGAGTCCAGATACAGTGTCTCACTTATCAAAACCAACTTCCCAAGAAGTTTTTCAGGTAATGGAGCGAAATATTGTTGGACTCTTGGGAAATATCCCTTCGGAACAATTTAATGTAAATGTAACAACTAGCAGAGAAAATTTAGGCAAATTATTAGCTTCAGCAATGATAAGTGGCTATTTTCTGAGAAATGCTGAACAAAGAATGACATTTGAAAAGTCTTTTAAAGTCAATCAAATGTTTAATAATGAGGGCTAACTATTGAAGTCAAATAATTTACAAAAGTTGATAAAATTGTATGTTATTTGTCATCATAATATGAGAGCTATGTCTAATTTATCTGAAGGAGGTAAATAACTAATTGACATAAAATTGATCTTACACAAACTCACAAACTAAAGATTTCATTAGACCTAAAAACTTACAATTGTTTTTGTTAAAATAGGCGATTTTGATTCCCTCGCCTAGACTAAAATAGCCGCTATTAACCCACGAAAACTATATGTATCATTAGCTTGAGTTTCAAGGGATTTCAAGCCTTAAGAGAGATAATAAGTTACAGAATGTCCTCAGTGGTATATGGCTGAAACACCCAAGCTAGCTTCAAAGCTCATGTAATCATCTATAAGTAAGTTTGGGTAATTTTAGTAGAACGGTTAATTAGTCAATTTTTAATCATTCCCTTGGTTGCTAGACTAAGGGTTTTTTTTATTAGAAATAAGAATTAATATGGCATTATCTAATAAGTTAATTGGCGTTGCTGTCATCTGGGATGAAACAGGAAAAATATTAATTGATAAACGAAGATTAGGGGATTCGTTTGGTGGTTTATGGGAATTTCCTGGAGGTAAAAAAGAAGCTGGTGAAACAATAGAAAATTGTATTAAAAGGGAAGTTTTAGAGGAGTTGGGAATTGAGGTTGCAGTAGAAAAGCATTTAATTACAATAGAGTATAATTATTCTGAAATTAGACTCATCCTTCATGTATATCATTGTCGTTACTTGCGGGGAATACCAAAAGCTATAGAATGTGATGAGTTTAGGTGGGTAACATTAGATGAGATAGATAGATTTACTTTTCCTGAAGCTAATGAGCAAATTATTACTGCTTTGAAGAAAATATGAATCTAAGTAGATTGATTTTGAATATACTGTTTCCAGACTTTATTTAAACTAAAATAAGTTGTCTGATATTCTTGTTTTATATCTAATAATAATCGTCTTTTTAGTGACTGTATAGCATTCAATAAGTCTGATGTTGATAACTCCAAATTTTTATCAATTTGATGCAAAGTAACTGGTTTATTTGCTTGAGAAAGTTGAATTATTATGGCTTTTTCATTCTGAGTTATTCGTTGAAAATTTTTATCTAATTCTGCTACTAAAGACTCACTGAAAATTACTTTTTCCCATGACAAAAATTTAGCAACACTATTGTCAAATAATTCTTGAATCATGGTGCCAGTAAATTCTATCCAACGAGGGTTACCTTGATAGATATTAATTAAATTTTCCCAAGCTTCTTCGTCTAACAATTTCTGGTTTTGGAGAATTTGTTTTGCTGCTAATCCTAAGTTACTTAAAATGAGCGATCGCACATACTTATTATTTGTTTCTAGTTGAGCTATTTCTATGGGTTTTTCCCTACTATTTAATATTAAACAACTGTGATGATTAATTTCGGCAATAAGCTGAAAAAATATCTGGTAATTTTCATATTCAGTTTGATATTGACCGGCAATTTTTCCACTACAAAAAAGTATTTGTAAGTCATCAAAAACAATCAAACAACGATATTGACGTAAGCAGTTGAGCAGTTGTGATATTTGGGTTTCAATATTCTCGTAAGTATCTCCTTGGTTGGGGAAATTTTTTAATAGTTTAGTAAGAGTTATATCAAGAGTAGGGGAAAAGCGCAGACTCCGATAAATGATGTAATTAAAATTAGTTTCTATTTGTTTTATTAATTCCAGTATTAGAGTTGTTTTGCCTATACCACTAATTCCTAAAAGTGCAATGAGGCGAGATGAATCTTTTACTATCCAGTTTTCTAAAGTTTTTAATTCAGAAGAGCGATCGTAGAAATTAAAAATGTTGGGTGCTTCAGCTAAATCAATTTTTGGTTGATTTTTAGTTTCTTGGGAATTTTCTATAGAAGTAGGCGATCGCTCTCTATCTGAAAAAATATTAATATTATTAGCTGTGGGGTTAGCATGACAATATCCCGAAATAATAGCCGATGAAAAATTAAGGCTTTTGATATTTCTAAATACACTTTTAAAATTAGACTTCTTAACTTTTTCACCTAAGACTAATGAGAGAATATTCCATAATTCTTGTCCTACATTTTTGACATGACTGTCACTAAAACCAATGTCTTTAGCAATATCTGAATATTTCTTACCCTCTATAGTGCCTTTCAATAAATTTTTTTGTAAATCTTCTAAATGTTTTCCGGTTTTAGCAAAAATTAAATTATCTACTAATTGCAAGACTTCTGCACTATTCATAAATCAATTAATATTAAATCCCGTTCTAATAGACCATTTACTTAAAACCCTAAATCCCTTTTAGAAATAAAATTTTAGGAATATAGTGTCACCAGAATAAACTTTGTATTTAAACTAAGTCATTTTAAAAGTACTATACTTTTCGTAATTTTTCTACTTTTATAGAACGGGTAAAGTTCATACTTTTTACACTATTATTAAGCCTTATTTTTATTTAGAATAGTATTGTTTGCTGTTATAAAAATCTCTAACAATGGCAAAATAAAGCCAACAGAAAATCAAACCATGAAATTTGAACTAGTCAAGGAGAAAAACAAGTCTAATGCCAAAGATGAAGTTAGTAGTTTACTCGAAACACCTAAATGGACGTTAGATGAAATAGCTTTGTCAAAAACTACAATTGAGCAAATTAAAGAAATGATTGCTTATGTAAAAAATCGGGATAAATTGTTACTTGAATGGGAATTTAATCGTTTTCTCAAAACAGGTAATGGTTTAAGCATCAACTTTTTTGGATTACCAGGTACAGGAAAAAGCATTACTGCTGAAGCCATTGCCAAAAAGTTAGAAACTCAGATCATCAAGGTTAATTATGGAGAATTAGAATCTGAATTAGTAGGTGGTACATCTAAGAATTTATCAAAGGTTTTCAAGCTAGCTGAAGAAAATCAGAGCTTATTATTTTTTGATGAAGCTGATGCTGTATTAAGTAAAAGAATTTCCAACTTATCCCAAGCAGCAGATCATGGTGTTAACTCTGCCAAAAGCACCTTATTAACATTGATGGATAAGTTTAATGGCGTAATTATATTTGCCACAAACTTATTTGAAAATTATGATGAGGCTTTTTTAAGGAGAATTATTTTTAATGTTGAGTTTCCCGTACCAGATATAGAAATGAGAACTCAACTTTGGCAATTTCATATATCTGAAAAAGTGCCTAAAAATATCAGTTATGAAAGAGCGGCTGAAATTAGTGAAGGATTATGTGGTGGAGATATTAGGAACATCACAATTAAGCTAGGATTAAAATTGCTAGTTGGTAAAGTAAAAGTTATTGATGAAGAAGTTATAAATGAAGAAATCGACAAATATAAAACTATCAAACTGCGTCACAAAAAAATTAATTTAGCAGAAACAGTTGTTGTAGAAAACGGAAATAATTCAAATTTAAAGGAGGAATAAATTATGCCGATAGATCCTATAACTTGGACAATTATAGGTTTAAGTTTTTTTGGTGGTGCTGCTGTTGGTTATTTTTGGGATGACATCACAGCTTGGTTTACTCGCGTAATAGAATCTCTACTAGATTTGATAAACCGAGCCGTTGAGGTAACTTCTGATGCTATTGTTTATCTAGTTAAAAAAGGCAAACGCATTTACAAAAGAGTTGAAATTTTTGCTAGAAATATTTATGACAAAACTACAAGACTTTTATCAGACCAAGAGGAAATTGATCCCTTAGATGTTCCTCAAGACTTAGAGGATCAACTCGAATACAAAGCAAAGCTGGAGTTAGGCCGAAGAGGTACTTAAAGTAACAACTAAAGTTAATACAAAATGATTCAAAAAAACTTTAATTTTTTTCAGGAGGATATCTATGAAAAAAGCAAACAATTTAGGAAATAAGTTTGGTGAATTTTTCAATACTGTTAAAAATGCAGGGGAAAAAATATCACAAGCATTACAAGAAAATGTTGTTGATATTGATACTTTGAATAGTATCCAGAGGGAAACTTTAAATTTTGCTTTACTGGAGGAAGATATTGAAAATATCCATACAAGAATTGAACAAGAAGGATATTCTGTGTTGGGAAGCCGTCTTATTCTTGATGACCAAAAAGAATTGATAGAAATTAAAACTTACAGTAAAAAAGGAGAAAAAAGTTTTCTCAATACAACAAGTGCTACAGTCAAGAGAGTGACAAATATTCCGACTGAGATTCTAGATGAAATAAAGACTAAAGGTAGCGCTGAAATAAGTGTTAAATTTGATGATTGATTTGACTTTTATTTAAAATAAATTATGGTTAAATAATTGTTATTATAAACCTCAAGAAGCAATCTCACAGTAATAGAGATTGCCTCTTTCCACTCCGTTCTATTCCCAATAAAAAATTTATTTTTAGATTGACTATCGCTCTTTCATAGTAGCGATCGCCAAATCCGAAAAAAAATAATTAAACTTTAAAAGAAGAATTATATAATAAGTATCTTTAATAATTATTCACCTAATAAAATTGAGTTCATTAAGTTTTTAGAAAAATCTATTAAATATCTAGTTAATTTAGCTGTAACTCTCTAGTTTAAGCTGTTTACTCTGTTGCTTTTTAATAATTTTTTTTATCAGCGATCGCACAATGTCAAATTATTCATAAATATTTAAAAAATTGGCTTTCTTATTAAGTAAGTTTAGGTCAAGAAAATAGCCATAAATTATAGTATAAAATATTTTGACCATGGGTTGTAATCTGCCTTGATAAATTTGGCTAATTTTTGAACAGCAATTAAATAGTTATTGTTTATTTGTGTAATTAATTGAGTGGTTTTTGACAATTTCAATAATCCATCATAAAAACAGTATTGTGAAGTAAATATTTGATATAAAGTATTGCACTTGTTGGATTTATGATAGTTTTTTATTTTCAACAATTTTAAGAAAAAAAAAGATCCACTATTTTGATTAAATAATGAAATCATTGAAACAAAATTTTGCTGATTATTGTGAAAATTAGTAAGAGTATTTCTGAAACCTTGAGCATCAACAGCCAGCCATTTTTGCAATCAATTATATCAAAATTATTTTCTTCCCTATTCATTAAAATCCTAAAGAGTATTCAGAAAATTTATTCGTTTTATTTTCAAATAAATTGTTGAAGATGATGATACTTTTTCTGGATAAATATTGAAAAATTCATAATATTTGATTTATTAGCTAAAGGCAAATCACCAAGAATCAAAAATAGATGTATATTAAGACATAGATATCAGAATAGTTATCATTAAGATTAACAACAATTCATTTCTTTAGCCTTGATATTTACCGAAATCATGGATTTTTTTGAGCTGTTTAATTAGAATATTTATATACACGATTTTATACAAAAAAACAGTTGATAAGTAAAAAAAATAATTACATTGACCAACTATTTTTTTTATATAAAAGCTTCAAATGAAATAGCCCTGCCCTCATGGGAGGGGTTAGTGTGGGTATCCTACTCAAGATATGGGCTGAGAAGTTTTTGATAAATGTTATAAAAGCGATATTTTTATCTTCAACAGTAATTAAATACCAAAACAAGAAACCCAGTTTCTTAACATAATTATTATTTTTGGCTATTTTCTAACTGGAACCTGTTTAACTCAAGAAAAAGCTATGCAATTTTCTAGTATCAAACTCAAAAAATAAAACAATACATCAAGGTCAACAAAACCGACTAATAGTTAAAAGCTAAAAGCGAAAAACTAACTACCACAAATTATCTATAAACAGGTAAAGTAAAATGAAAGCAACTACCATTATTAGGACTAGAATCTACCCAAATTTTACCATAGTGAGATAAGATAATTCGGTGACATAAAGCCAGACCAATACCATAACCCTCCTGTGACTCATCCCGTTTTAGTCGGAAAGAATCTTCAAAAATCCGATAGCGATTTTCCTTAGGAATACCAGGCCCACTATCAGAAACCGTTACTTGCACCTTTTGAGTTGTGCGATCAAGGATGATAATCTGAATCTCACCCTCTTTAGGAGTATATTTAATTGCATTATCAAGCAAATTAACTATTACCTGACGTATTCTTTCTCTATCAGCATAAATTAAGGGCAAATCATTAGGAATATCTGTTTTTAGCTGCAATTTTTTTGCCTTGAGTCGGTCTCGAAACTGTATTTTCACCTCTAAACATAATGCTCCGAGATCTAACTTGTCAGGTTCAATTGGTAACTTAGTACTTTTCCCTATAGGTCTTTCTAGAATATCTGTAATCATTCTATCAATCATACGCACTTGATAACGTGCCTGCTTAATCAAGCGTTCAAAAAAAGTTGGAGAACTTTTTACCGACTCATTATTTGCCCTTTTTTGAGTTGATTCTAAAGTTTCCAGAGCCAATGAAAGTGCCGTCAGAGGATTCCGTAAGTCATGAGCTAACATGGCAATGATACGGTCCTTAAATTTTAGTTGAGCTTGCAATTGTTCTTTTTCCCGCTTGAGGCGAAAAATTTCATCTGACATTTGCATTAATTCAGCAGCACAATTGATTGGACTAGAGGATAATTTTTGACTAACAACTTCTTGTGATAGAGGTGGAGAGTTATAACTGTGCCAATATTCTGCTAAGGAACGTTGCCAACGAGGCCACCAATATTCCATTTTTGCCACCAAATTTGTTCCAGTAAGAGTTTGTCTTGGTTCAGGATGAGTTTTTAGTAGAGCAGGAGTAGCAATTAACTTAAAATGTTCTGCCATGTAGGGTTGTTCTCCTACATCAATGATATTGAACTCAAATGGGTAATCTGTTTTTAAATTGGCTAGAGAATTATGAATAGCTTGAATTTGTTCTTCAGAACCAGGACGTTTATTAATAAACAATAAAAGTTGCAAGAATCCTTCGTTATTAGATTTTTCTAAAGACACCTGTACAAAATCCCTGGCTAAGTGAGATGGGCTATTAGTATCTTGTTGCCGAACAGAAAGAGAGGAATTAACCATCTGTAACGTTCCGAAAATATTCCCGCCTACTTAGATATTAGGCCTGACTGGACAAGCAGGGCGGGGTTTACCACTTAACCATTCACAAATTACTTTGAAATTTATTGGCCATTAACAGAAAATTTGTTTCTGAAATAACTTAATCTCTATTTTATATTGTGACACTCAATACTGTAAATTGCCTTTCTTGACAGTATTGAAATTATCCAATAGTCATTAGACATAATTTATACTTTATATAAATAAAAACAATAAGTCTGATTAGTGGCTATGATGACTCAAGAAGGTGTAAATTTCTGGTAAGTTGTATACTGCGAGCTTTAAGTATATATGGATAACAATGTTGGTTAGTAGGCAAAAAAATCAGTTCCAAATAAAGCTATTTGTGGTAGCGATCGCCTTTTTTGTAGTTTGTCTGTTGTTCAACCTACACCGTTATTACAGTTTTTACGCCTCTTACGACCAAGGTATATTTAACCAAGTCTTTTGGAATAGTATGCACGGTCATTTTTTTCAAAGTTCCCTCTCTTCAGCTCTTTCCACGAATGTAGTTCATCAAGGCCAAGTCTCAGAAGTATATTATCACCGCTTAGGCCAACATTTTACCCCGGCTCTTTTGCTTTGGTTGCCAATATATGTCTTATTTCCATATCCTATTACTCTAACAGTCTTACAGGTAACATTAATTAGTGTTTCGGGCTTAGTTCTATATATCCTGGCTAGACAGCATCTCCAACCACAGTTATCAGCCATGATGAGCATTAGTTTCTATGGAGCTAATGCAGTAATAGGCCCTACCCTAGCCAATTTTCATGATATTTGTCAAATACCTTTGTTTGTATTTAGCTTGCTATTGGCCATGGAAAAACGCTGGTGGTCTCTATTTTGGATTTTAGCAGTATTAACTTTAGCTGTTCGAGAAGATTCAGGAGTAGTATTATTTGGAGTCGGATTCTACTTAATCTTAAGTAAACGCTATCCCAAAATAGGTTTAGCTATCTGTACTCTCAGTTTTTCCTATATGATAGCTCTAACCAATCTTATTATGCCAGTGTTTTCTGAAGACATTTCCCAGAGATTTATGATGGAAAGATTTGGTCAATATACAGAAGGAGACCAAGCTTCTACTCTAGAAATTATTTGGGGCATGATGAGCAACCCTTGGCGCTTGATCAAGGAAATTTTTACTCCATTTTTTGGTACTCTCAAATATTTATTAGGTCAATGGTTACCTCTAGCATTTGTGCCTGCTGTTGCTCCTGCAGCTTGGATGATAGCAGGATTTCCTTTGCTGAAACTATTTTCTGCTAAGGGTTTGTCTGTACTGTCAATTACAATTCGTTATGCTATGACAGTAGTGCCAGGATTATTTTATGGTGCAATTTTATGGTGGGGAAAGAGAGAATCAGAAGTTAAGAATTCACCAGTACCATCACCAAAATTTCTTCGTTTCTGGGTAGTTTGTATTTGCCTGTCACTATTTTTTACATTTACATCTAATCCTAATCGCACCTTCTATTTTTTAGTACCAGATTCAGTTAAACCTTGGGTTTATATACCAGCAAACGAACAATGGCAGCATGTTAGTCAAATGCGACCATTGTTAGATAAAATTCCTGATGATGCTAGTGTCGCAGCAACAACTTATATTATTCCACATTTATCAAGTCGTCGAGCAATTTTGCGATTTCCCAGAATGCAATTTCGCAATGATGCTAAAAAGATTGAAAAAGTACAATATATTATTGTTGACCTGTGGCGGTTGAATAGGTATCGGGTAGCTTTTAAGAGCGATCGCCAACGACTAGAAACAATTGTTCCTCGAATTGAAGAACTTTATAATTCTGGTGAATATGGAATTACTGACTTTGGAGATGGTGTAGTTTTACTAGAAAAAGGAGTTACTTCTAATCTTAATGCTGTTGATGGATGGCAAAACTTCCGCCAAGAAATTGCTCAATCTTAAAGTTTCACGACTTACATATTACCTCTACATATAGTGTATTGTTAGTAATTCTTTAAAATATTTACACTACAACTAGTTATCTTATCTAAGTATTGAGGTCAAAAAAATAGTAAGGCTTCGTTTAAGCAAAAGCTTTATCAACAAGGCCAGCAAAATACAACAGCACAAGGTAGGAAATTACATATCTGTATGTAAATCAAATGAATAACCACTAGGTTTCAAAACACTAATAATAACCTCTAAGAAGAAAATCAAGGCCCATTGTCCAAGAATCACAAAAGTAAGTAATAGATATCCTAAAGACTTCGCCACAAGCTGCTTTAATAATTAAGCTGAACCCAATAATTAGAGGATGGTCAAACTATTACTCATCTGTAGTCAGCAAGGAAACATTTTTTTTACTAGATCACTTTGTTTGCCAAAAATTAAGAACTTGGGCTAAATCTAAAGGAAATAGGAGCATAAATATGGACAAGTACTGGAAAACAGTAGAAGATAGGAATGGAAACACCCCTATCAACTCTAACTAGGTTCAAGACAATCTAGAATACTGTTAGATATGGATTTGCAGAAAAATATGGTCGTGATTTCAGAGTAATTAGTCGGACATAACCCACATCTCAAATTTGCTCTTGTTGTGGTTTTAAAGTTAGAAAGTTAGACCTTTCAGGGGTAAGAATGGGAATTTTTCAACTGTGCTGCAAAACACGACCGTGATGAAAATGAAGAAATAAATATATTAGTCCCTCTTTGGGCAAAAGGATACAAACAACAGATGTAGAAGCAAGTGTAACTCACCCCCCAGCAATAGGTCGAGGTGTGGCAGCCTATCAAAAGTTAACCCTCATCGGAGCTAAGGCTGGGTGGTTTAAGCGTGCCTAACAGCTGGGGAGGATCTCAATAGTCACAAAGGATACTTTAAGTCAGAAGTTAGAATAAGCGAAACCCCTCAACATCAACTATATACCTGCTCATTCCTATATCAATATTTTCAATACAGAAATTCAAAAGCGCTGAATTTAGTGCTATACTAAATCCGGTTTAGAAAGCAACTAATATCTGAAGGTAAGGTACTTATGAGTCAGGCAGCAGGCAGAAGGGTTAGAGAAAAATAAAAAAAAATATGATTTCGATAAGCAGATTTACTATTATCCCATATTAGATAAAAAAACGTGATATAATTTACAATAGTTAATATTTGTAAATATTTGTGGCTAGACAAAAATGTACAGTAACACTTTTTTTAATTTTCCTGTTTATACAGTAATTCAGTTGACATTGTTGTTTGCTATTCTCTTAGGAGTTGTTTTTAAAGATATGTTGGAGTATAAATTAACTCTCTGGTCTCAAGGCAAAAACTATAAAAGAAAAATAGATCATCAAACACCTAATATAATAGCTACTTATTTAGGGACTACTTTATTTGTCTTTTTATGTGTGGCAGCTAGTCTTTCTGTATTTAATATTATTGAATGGTTATCTATTCTGATGGGTGCAATAGTAGTATTTCCAACTGCTTTATTGATTTGGGTGCAATTAGGATCAATGTTTGATTTGATGGCAAATGAGGGGATAGAAGCTATTAATATTGAAAAAGAATATATGTTGGGAGACAGAAAAGTAAAGGCAGGAGAAACAACTAATCAATAATTACTGATATTTTTAATAATTACGAATCTTTTTTTAGTAGTCTCACTAAATAAGCACCTACATATAATTATTGACTAAGGGTGATGTTTATACAGGGATTATATTTCAGCTTCTAAGTAGGTAAGCACTAATAAATCTTACTATATAACAACATATTAGTGTAGTCGAAACTCAAGAGAATTGCCTCTTTACACTTCGTTTTACTCTCTGCGGAGATAATTACCTGTGCTAAATTAATTTAACATTTTTCAGATAGATAGTAGGAGTAGGGAGTAGGGAAAAAAATATACCATTAAACTCTATAAGTAGATAAAAATAATTGAGTCTACCTACTTAACAAAAGTTGCAAATATAAAATTAATTTTGCTTGGCTACTTAGGACTTGCTGATGAATTCTCAAAACATTGATACAAATTATACCTAAGCCAAATTAGGAAGTTTCAAAAAATACCATAAGTTCGGTTACTTAAGTTCATGCATAGATTTGATGAATGGGCATATTGACAGCAGAAAAAGCAGGGGACAATTCCTACTATACCGGACCTGCTGACTAAAGGATTCATCCGTGTCAACCTGCTCACCTGTTGACCTACAAAAAACCTTAGCCCATAGATAATAGATGTGCTAACCCTATTTAGTTATAAATTTTCTCATTTATCTACTCAAAATGTGCAATTTATTTTGTTTACCTGCTTATCTGCTTCAATTAGTTTAAATGGCAACAATTAATTAATTGACTTTCAAGGATACAGCATGGGATCGGACATCATTAAGTACAAGGCTTGAATAGTAAAACTGTTGTGTTAAGAAATTTTGCCCGCTTTTAGGTAACCCTTGCCGGCAGTGGTAAGTCTTTCAGTTGATAAATATGGTATGTTTCCAGACTTAGGGTGCCAAAATTTCCCAGTTATGACTATCTCTCTATCTCCTTCTGTATTTTTAACAACTCTCCTGATATCATGTCTCTTTGAATAACCACTTTAGGAAAGTTTGAGTGAATTGGGAATGGGGAGTAGTTGATATAAGAAAAGCATTTTTATTATAGTTATAGTCGTTTTAATTAAGATTGAGAAAAAAATTGAGTAGAATAAAATCGACTCAACTAGAAACTATTTTTAACCATGCCTTACAGTTTAGACTTAAGACAAAAAGTCATAAATTTTGTAGGAAATGGTGGTATACTTACCGAAGTAGTTCATATATTTGGGATAAGAATAGCTTAATATATAAATAGTTATCTCCCCCCCCCCAAAATTGGAAGCAACTAAGGTAAAAGTTCGTTAAAGAAAATTAGATTGGAAAGAATTATCAAAAGATATAAAAGCAAATAAAAAATATCTCATTAGCAGACAGAGCTAAAAAAATTGGAGTTTATTCTACAGCTATGTTTTATGCTTTGAAAAGAATAAAATTTCCTTAAAAAAAATAACTTCGTTATAGACAAATAAATAGATAAGAAAGAATAAAATATTATCAGAAACTACGAAATATTATCAAAAAAATTGGGATTAAAAGCCTTGTATTAATTTATGAGCCAGGATTTTAAGATAATCAATACTGTATTTATGCCTGGTCAAAAAAAGGGAAAAAACTTGATGATGAGCCAGAAGTAAAATGAGGAAAAAGATAAAATTTAGTAGCCTGGAAAATAAAAAATTAAAAGGATTTAATGGCAACAATTATATTCAAAGGAAGCCTAAATACCGTAGGATTTGAATAATGGTTAAATGATGATTTATTGCCCTCATGAAAAATTCCCAGTGTACTAATTATAGAGAATTAACCAATTCTAACGAAAAAAGGTTATTAGAGAATTAGTAGAAGCAGGGGGTCATCAATTACTATTTTTGCCAAAATACTCTCCTGATTTAAATGACTAAGAACATGATTTTAGTGCATTAAAAAGAGCTAGAATGTATTCACCTATTAACAAATATCTTGATGAAATTATTAGTAATTATTGTGCCCAATAGTGTCTCATTCTTATTTACAATCACTATAATTCATGAAACTTCATATTAGATAGAAGATGACAAAATATTTGATTCAGTATTTTAAGCTCATCGTTTCAGCGGTAGGTACTGATATTATAATTTAAAATTGAAATGACTTGTCAAAAATAGTTGTTAGTGATAAATTTTTGGCTGAGGCTTTAATTAAAATCCCGCTATAAAGAGCAAGGTTTGATAAAATAGCCGATAAACTAACTACTGTCCAGCTATACCTGTTTTGAAAACTTTGCCCTAAATGGCAAGATTTGATAGAAAAACAGACTTAAGGCCAGGGTAAAATTTTGTGAGGTAGTCATGCGTCTTCCAAAACAGACAATTTTGACAAGTGGTTGCTTGTCAGTATTAATTACATTAGGAGCAGTTTATCCTGCGATCGCGGCTCCTGAACTTGAGTTAGTTGCTCAACGTGAAAGATCTCGCCCTAGGGGAGGAAACCAAATTGAGGTTGTGGGCTATGTTAAAGGTATCGTTGGTAATGTAGTCACAATTCTTATAGATGAAGAAGAAGAATTAGGCATTCCTGGAATTGCAGGAAATAATGGTGAACCAACTTATGTCACAATTCCTGAAGAAGAACGTGGTCAACTACGAAGTCTATATTTTTCCCCTAAGCACAATATAGAGATAGCAGGTCTAGTACCTGGAATGCGGGTTTATGCAGTTGTTGGTAAAAAAGATGATAACCCAGAAAACCCTTGTGGTTGTATTGATTTTTTTAAAGTTATCCCAGATTATAATTACGAAAGGATAAAAGTTAATGTACCACGATATGACTTTCAAGGTCCACCATCTTTAGAGTTTCCACCGCTTCAACCACCACCTCCTATTACACGACCTATTCCTCCAGCTCCTGTAAGAGGGCTGTGGTAATTGTCAGTAAAAACTCTATAGTAGTTTTATAATGCCACTAATAGAATAGTGGCATTATTTATATTAGAGTTATTGGGAATTAAGCAATAAAAAAAGGCTAAAATCCATATCATGTCAAAGTTAAAGCATATTTTTTAATATAAAAAAAACTGAAAACTATAAAGAGTAAGCTTTTGAGCATTTTCAATTTTCCCACACCCAAAAACTCTATATTGTTTGGTTTTCCTAATGTCAACCCCACCTACAAGTTATTTTACCTAAATTCTTGGGTTTCCTTAACACCTTGTCAAGAAAGTTGTTTATAGAGGAAACCTAGCCTAAAAATGCTAATAAAATTGACTATACGACTTCTTAAAAACTTTACTATACTTAAATTTTCTATTTCCAAATAAGATTTATTGACGTAGTTATATTACTAATTAACTTCTGTGATTTTTATATTTATTTCTATTAATTTTAAAATCTAGTAGTACTTTTGATAAATAGTATTAGTATTATGGCAATTATATAGTAATTCTATCTTAAAAGTGAAAGAGATAAGCGATTAGAAGGCACCTATGCTGAAGGTAGAAAGCAAAAGCAGGAATGGTTAGAACTATTTGTCAATAAAAATAGTAATTTTTACTAATGATTTAGGGTTACTATATACTTAGATTTTATATTTCTAAATACTATTTATTAAGCATTATTTATTATTAACTAACCTTTGTGATTTATGTACTTATTTTTACTATCTTCTAATGGGAGTATTACTTTTAAGAAACGGTATTATAACTAAATTCGGTTTAGACAAAACCAATATTTCTGAAGGTAAAGCAGAAGACAGGAGTTAGAAGTATTAGAAAGGAATGAAAAAATGTTATGTATAATAACTAGACATCGTATGATACATCTCACAATACCTAAATTTGCTCCCAAGAACCTAGTTTTTGATACTATAAAATATGAGAACATAAAATAATTAACTAATTATTAAGCGATCGCTATGTTTAAACGTCCTATATATCTCGACTGTAATGCAACTACTCCCCTTGATGAACGAGTATTAAAAACAATGTTGCCCTACTTCACAGAACATTTTGGCAACCCCGCTAGCATTACCCATCAATATGGTTGGGAAGCAGAAGCAGCAGTGAAAAAAGCTAGAGAAATTTTGGCTACAGGTATTAATGCTAGTCCTGAAGAAATTATCTTTACCAGTGGTGCAACAGAATCAAATAATTTAGCCATCAAAGGAATAGCTGAAGCTTACTTTAATAAAGGCAAACATATTATTACGATCACTACTGAACATAATGCAGTTCTCGACCCCTGTGCCTATTTACAAAATTTGGGATTTGAAGTAACTTATTTACCTGTAAATAGAGATGGAATTATCGATATAACTCGTCTTGAAACAGCTTTGCGTGATGATACAATTCTCGTATCTATTATGGCAGCAAATAATGAAATTGGAGTCTTACAACCCTTAGCAAAAATAGGAGAAATATGCAAAGAAAATTCGATTATTTTCCATACTGATGCTGCACAAGCTATTGGTAAAATTTCTCTTGACGTACAGGCAATGAATATTGATTTAATGTCATTAACTGCCCATAAAATTTACGGACCAAAAGGTATTG
This sequence comes from Trichodesmium erythraeum IMS101, assembly GCF_000014265.1. Taxonomy (NCBI): domain Bacteria; kingdom Bacillati; phylum Cyanobacteriota; class Cyanophyceae; order Oscillatoriales; family Microcoleaceae; genus Trichodesmium; species Trichodesmium erythraeum. The sequence goes on along the minus strand of NC_008312.1, from coordinate 6,250,307 downwards.
GTGCTATCTATGTGCGTCGTCGCCATCCGAGAGTCAAAATAGCGCCTCAAATACATGGAGGTGGACACGAACGAGGAATACGTTCTGGTACTTTGTGTACGCCTCAAATAGTTGGTTTTAGTAAAGCGGTGGCATTGGCGTTAGCAGAAATAAAGTCGGAGGCAAAACGGTTAACTAGTTTACGACAACAGTTATGGGAGAAGTTACAAACATTAGAAAATATTTTTCTCAACGGACATCCGACTCAGCGTTTACCAGGAAATTTAAACATTAGTGTTGAGGGTGTAGATGGCCAAGCTTTATTGTTGGGCTTACAAAGTGTGATGGCGGTTTCTTCTGGTTCTGCTTGCACTTCTGCCAAAATCTCACCTTCCCATGTTTTGCAAGCTTTAGGGCGTTCAGAAAAGTTAGCTTATGCTTCTGTGCGCTTTGGTATTGGGCGGTTTAATACTGCCGAAGAAATAGATCTAGTAGCAGAACAGGCGATCGCCACAATTAAATCTTTACGTCAAGCAACTACGAGTATTAAATAATAGTAGGCTTATATTTGGTATAAAACTAATAATTTACTAATCATAAAAACCTAACCTTTTTCTTTGCTCAGAAAATAGTTAGGAGGTAAATTTAATCATTAGACTTAATCGATGTTCATTATATAATGTATTTGTCTTTTATACTATAAATAACTTGCTCAAATATGTGTAATTCATTTTGCACAACTATTTAATATACTTCTTGGTAGAGTAGGCAACAGGTACCAGACAACAAGGAATAAATTTTTAGAGATTTTTAGGAAAAATTTATAAAAAAGAATTTTTCTAGTGAATTTTGCTTGATTCAGTTAATCTTATGCAATAAGTCCCATTCTTGGAGGTTCTCCAACCCTTACCCTGCAGCTCTAAAATTGAGATTTTTGGAGATGTCTAATAAAAAACACTCAAAATATAAAATCAGAAAAAGAAAGGCGATCGCTATTATAAAAAAAAATTAATCTAATCAGGAGGAGGAAAAAAAAGATTTTCAAAACATCGAAATAAATCATATTAATTTTATATGATTATATCATGTACTGACATTTGCTCATACTGGAAATAAACTTGGGGGTTAGTTAATAGACTGCTCACAATATTTTTGATTATTGGATAGATATATTCCTATAATTATTATCACTCAGCTTATTAGAAAAATTTCAGGAAAAATAAGATGAATATTTATCAATACAATAAATGTTGAAAGAACAAAAATTAATTATAGATAGTATAGAAAAGAGTAGATATAGACTAAATAACAATTATCAACAGAAACAATATAATTTAGGCAAAAATAAGAGTTATATATAAAAAACACAAATAATAACTAATATTGAGCAACAGAAATAGTAGATGTAATAGTTGGATAAAAAGAACCAGAAAGTGATTAATTTACTCATAAAACAACAAAAAAATTAGTATTTTCCATGTAATAGATAAATCAACTCTTACAGAGTCTTTAGAACTTTTAACTCTTAAACCATTTTTTGAAGGTACTATTATCGACCATCATCAAAAGTCATAACTGATAAAACCGCAATCTTTTCAGTGGCATTTTTTGCTGCTTCTGGTCTTTGAAAACTATGAAAACAATTGACTACCAAAGTTAAAGTTAGCTATAATTACCCGATACAATTGTGTTTAATCAATCATTGTTTGAATGCTGCCACTATTCATTTAATCAGTACTGTTAGTGCTACCATAAGTACCACTTTTACCTTTATAATTAGGAATGTTTAGTTGAGTGTCTGAGTAGTCATATTTTTAAAGATTAATTCTGTAATTTTTTATTTTTTACCACTACAAAAAAACAAGCATTAAACATTGGGAATTAGGGAAATATCATCCCCAACTCTTCTACTTTCTATTACCGAACTACTTACAAACTTACCAACTCCTCTACTTTCTATTTCCAAGTCACTTGCGTCCTTTCTGCTAGTACTCTGTGATACACTCTATCAGTTTGTTTTGCTATTTTACCCCAGCAAAATTTATTCTCTAATTCCTGATAAGCATTATTCACCAACTCTTTGACAAAGCTACGGCCTTTCAAAACTTCTAGAATACCCAATGCTAGAGAAGTAGGATTACCAACTTTAGTAACAATACCCGTTTTACCATGTTCTACCACTTCTGGCAAACCACCGGTATCTGAAACCACCACTGGCACCCTTGCTGCAAAACTTTCTAGGGCAACAATACCAAACGGTTCGTATAAGCTAGGAAATACTGCACAATCTGCGATCGCCTGGAATTTATCTAATTTTTCCTCAGACATAAACCCTGTGAAATAGAATCTTTCCGAAATTCCTAAATTCCAGATTTCCTGTTTCCAATAGTCAGTTTTGCCACCACCAATCATAATAAATTTTATCCTATCTCCCATTTCTTCAATTACTCTAGGTGCTGCATGAATTAACACTGACAAACCTTTTTCTGGAGTCATTCTACCTAAGTAGTAAACAATTTTTTCTTCATCTGTTGCAAAATGCCGACGGAAATGTAGATAATCAAACTGATTTAGAGTAGGTTTTTTTTCAGGACAAATTCCATTATAAATTACGTCTATTTTGTCCCAAGGACTATCTAAAGTTCTTGTTACATCTCCTCGCATATAGTTTGAGCAAACAATCACTCTCCAAGCATTATAAATTAACTCTTTTTCCTTTTCATGAATATACTGTTGGCTACGATTATGAATACCATTATGGCGACCATTTTCTGTGGCATGAATAGTAGCTATTAGTGGTAGTTTAAAGATATGTTTAAGAGCGATAGTCGCATCTGCAACTAGCCAATCATGGGCATGAATTATATCAAAATTTTTCTCTTCTTTAATTAGTTTTCCTCCATAACGACCCATAGCTTCATTCATATTTCCTATCCAATGAAAAAAGTTGTGGCTTGGTCCAACTGGCACTCTGTAGACTTCTATTCCCTCTACAATTTCATACATTGGTGCTTCACCAGACTTGACTGTAACTAAATGAACTTCATGTCCTAATTTCACCAATTCTGGGTATAGTTCTGCAACATGACGTGCTATTCCTCCTATAATTCTCGGTGGGAACTCCCAACTTAATACTAGAATTTTCATAACTACTAAATCCCAAATTTTGACTATTTTTACAATGCCTAGTCTTTAGTTATTTGACTCTAAAGATTTTGATCAATATTTAATAATTTTCCTGATAAATATTAGAGACACTTTAACCTAACTATATTTTGATTAGTTAAGTCAATCCTAGTTAATTAGCATACTAAAAAATTTAGGATTGATGCCAAAAGATATATATATAACTAACACTAATCAGAGGCAATTACTATCAATTATATTGCCATTACTTCGAGTTTTTTTTACCATAAAAACATTTGTAAAAACGATTAATTTTTGCTTGATATATCAACATCAAAATTTTTTCCAAGTAACTGAAATTTTATTGCTATACTATATATATTTTTTTTGCTTCAATAATTTTACAGTAATTCATTTTTTTATTTTATCAATAGTTTTTTCTATTTTCCTTTGTTAGCTTTTAAAATAATTACCAAACAATATTATACAAGCAATATTTTTTTTGAATTCTTATTTTTAAGCATTGGAAAAACTAAACTTATATTACTTGCTTAATTATGCCGTAAAATGCTTATATTTTACATATAGTTTGTCACTAAAACTGCACATATAATGTAGAGGATTGATTAAAATAATTAGTCTCTATATATTCTGTTACATTTGTGGAAACACTAGCCTAGAATAATTTTATTTTTTTTATCTATAGGAAAATCTCTAATCTTAATCATTTTTTCCTGAGATTAATTCTGATTTACAACATATTAATTTTCCAGATTTATATTTTTATATTTTTATATTTTTATACCAATTCCCATACATTAATGCTATGCTTAGATAGCATACGAGTTATTAAGTAATTAACATTAAGTACTGATAACCTTCTTCCTCACTTTAACTAAATTAATACTAATTTTAGGTTATTAAGGTTGTATTGTACGGACGTTGTATGCAACACCTCTAACCCTACTCCCTTCGACGTACAGACTTTGCATTCAATTATTCTCCATCCACCGTCAAGGTTAGGAGTTAGTCTTCTATAGAAGATGCGGATAGAAAAGTTTTTTAGAAATAGTATAGTACACCCCCTGTCTTGTCTACTCAACAATTCTTTTTTAAAGGAAAACAGTAGATTTTAATTAAGCTATCTATGAAGGCTATGAGTCTTTTAGTTGCATACTAGCTATCCATTGGTACTTTTTTTACTAGTATTTTATTACTTTTAGCACATCAATAATTATTTATTCTACATAATATATTTGACAGGACTTACCCAAAGTAACTAATTATAGTGTAAAAATCTGCAAAAATCACCAAAAATACATCATATGTAACGGTACTGCGTCAGTCCTTTTTGGTTCTTCTTATCACTCTTTGGGTTATAAATACGATCATCTAAGTTTCCCCAATTTTTCTATTTTTGGATAAAAATATAAGTAATTAACTACTTAAGCTTCCACGAATTACTGTATGTTTATTAGCACTATGCTGACATCGGAAAACTTCCTCTTTTAGAGCAGAAAAACTATCAATTTTTTGGGAATATATTTTATTTCTAACTGTATCGTCAAAAATAAAATCTTCATGTGTAGATTTAGTCTTTTCAATTTATTTTTTGATATTTTGCCATAAAACTTTACTCCCTAAATCAAGATTTTAAAAATAACGATTAATCCGATCATAACTAACTTTTTGAGGATAATTCGCCAGATTTGTAATAGTATAAATTTTCTGACTACTTATTAAATGCTAACAATATTGTATATAATCAAAGTCCATTTTTAAAGTCTTTGTAAAATTTTTTTGATTATACATCATAATACTTGATTAATATAGAAAGACTTGACTCAATTTTTTTTCAGCAATTCAAATCTTTATGTTGATGAGACGATCGCGTAGCGAAACAATTTTTCTCTGGCGACAGAAAGTATAACAGAGCTTGAGGACACTATCCAAATTTTCTAACTAAATACAAAAACATCATAATTATTAAGCACTATATCTAGTGTCTTTCCTTAATTTTTATTAATCATGATATTTAGTTATAAATTTATTATTATACTATTTTTTTCTTTTTGTCAAGGCCATCAAGTGATTTAAATAGAAGATAAATTTTGTGATTGAACTACTTAGAGATTAGGATATCACTTTCGTTTATAACTTGATTGCTTCTGGCTAATATCTTGTTAATTTGCATCAATTTAATATCTCAAGAATAAACAACAATAAGTTTTTCTATACAAATATGAGGAATTATTTAAAAATATTAAGTAAATTATAGATATTTATAGTATTAAAACTGAACATTACTTCCTTAAGGGTTAATTCCTGAATGAATATGAGGAAAATAATTACTGATTAGATAAATAGCTTCAATAAAATCCAACTAAACAAATTAACTCTTTTTCTAGGATTAGAATGTTTATTAGCCAGGTATTGACGGATATATTTAAAACTTCACTGTACAAGTTATTAATTAACTAAAATAAAATCCTTTATTTAAAGTTTTTTTAATCCGAAAAAATATCTGACTTTCACTAATATTTGACCCGAATTTATCAAAAATTAATTTTATATACTGGGAGACGCTACCAAAATTATAGTAATCTTAAAACTAGAAAAAAAATACTACTTTTCTGAGGAAGAATCTGAATAATTTAGCTAAAAATTGAGTAATTACATTCTGTCATAACAAACTTTTGTGACAACTCTTATTTGACAAGTATATGACTTTTCAAACTAAACTATGCCAAGGCTTATGTATTTCTCAATTCCTCTGTTTATGATCAATCCGGGTAGACGATGATATCGCGAAAGAAAAGATGACTTTTTTTTTGTTATCAAAAAAATCTAGCTCCTGAAATCTTTATATCAAATCTGGTTGAATAGTTGTTGTATAGTTGGATAAAAAAAGTGTGAGAGTAAAGGAAATTGAAGTAATTGTAGAATTATCAACATATACTAAAGTTGTTGGGAAATAAGATAAAATGACTGAAGAAAAAATTGACTAGAAAAATGCTAAATATTGAACGAGCCTTAAAACAAGATAGGTTCAAAAGAGCATAAACACCGATTAAATCCTAAAAAATTTGAATCCAAGTTGGAAGCCTTTTGATTAAATGTATGAGCAAACATTACTGGGAAAAACCTCCTCAACGTTCTGTTGGAATCGCGCTTTGGGCTAGTTTATGCACCAATAAAGAAAAATTATCAGCAGAGCAATAATGAGTTTTATTTTTTATTACTTTTATGATGGGAGATATCTATTAAAAATTTTCTAGTTCAGAACAATACCTTCCAATTTTTCTATACATGATTGCTCTTTTTGATTTTTATCTAATTTTTCTATAAGATTGTTTAAAATATCAGCATTAGGAGATGCATTGGAATCAGAGAAAAGCTTTGCTGCGATTCTCCAATTCATCCTTCCTTTTTCCTCATTACCAATATAGCAGTAAGCATATCCCCTTAACTGATAAGACTGATGAACATCATATCAACCTAAAACGTCGTTCCAGCTCAGGATTCTATCATCAAATATTCCTACAAAAACATAATCTATTTTTTCTTCTAAATAAAGGTCAATTAAGGAGTGTGTAATACTTACAGTTTTTGTTTCAATAATCAAACCAGGGCGAGCAATTTTTATAACCATTTTTTCTCCAACTTTTTTATCTAAAAATTTTCTTTTTTCTTCATTACTCATTTTGTCAGTCATATCTATAATTTACACCATCAATTTCTAAAATTTGATCTTTTATTTTTAAGCCTACTTTAATAATTGGGCTATTTTGGGAAAAGGTTTAAAATTTTGCAAATAAAGCTTCTCCCTCCAAGAAGTCAGCTCTAACACAACAGGAATTCGATAATTTGAATCATCTTCAGCAAATTCAACAAGGTCGCGAGCTAAATCTAACAAAGTTATTGTTTTACCTGCTCCTGGTTCCCCTAAAATCAAAAGCGTTTCTATTTTATCTAAAAAAATCAATTATCTTAGTGCTAGGAGATAAGGGGATGACTTTTTATTCGGGAGTTTCAGTTTTGGCAGCATTTTTTACTAAATTTAAACGTTTTTCTAAATTCAGGTTTAGTACCACCTTTTCCTGTAAACGTTTCTCTAATATATTTTCTAACCAGTAAGTTTTGATTCTGTTCAGTAACTTTTGACGCTCCAGATGAGTTGGTATTTCTTCAGAGCGCTTGCCACGTAGTTGATTCCAAGTTAGCGGTTATATTTGATAATGTTGAATAATGATAGGTAAACAAGTGGCTCCCGGTAGTGCATCCTTAAGTTTTTGGTTATTGTTTCCTTCTAATTCATCTAACCTTTTTCTTGCATTTAAAACCGCAGTATATAAACACGTATTTTCATCTTGATAAGACTTAAAAAAATGTTTAATAAAAGCTTGAGCTACCCTATCTGGTACAAGTTCTTAGCAAACAATAACAGAGGGATGAAGAAGAGTTAAATTTTGGATGAATTTTGCCAATCCTAATCCATCGCAGGAATTAAAAATTGCCAGCTTTAACCCATTATTAATAGCTTTTGTTAAAGTTGCTAAAATTTCTTCAATATTCAGATTTATTTCTTGATTATTTTTATCTCTTTTCAGAGTAAGTAAGCCTGTGTTTCCTTCTATTTTGCTGTGATCAGAAAACAAAAAATATCCCAGTTATTATTCCAAATATTGACAAAATATCGACGTTGAAGTTGATTAAGAAAAAAAGGATATGCTCCTCGTAACTTTTCTAATTCTTTACCTTCTTCCTACCTTTACTTGACATTTTTCAGGAAATAAATCCCATGAAATCTAAGGTAAACGATTTAAGTTATATAATTCTTGGTCTTTACCTTAAAACAGAAAATGAATAACATCTCCTGGTTTTAGGGCAAGAATTTTTTTTAATTGTTCCTTTAGAGGATTTAGCCAAGTATCAAGCTCTACTTTAAGTTGTCGAGAAAATATTTTACATTGCTCAACAGAAATAGTTCTTTGACCTGATATAAACTACCCCCTGGGATTTAACAGTATATTTCTATATTGAAACTGCCAATTATGGTAATATTTTAGGAAAGTTTCCGGAGGAAAATAAATTGTAATTTCTGATTTTTTTATAAGAATATTGATGTTTAATAACTTCAAGTTTTACCAATATTTATTTTGAGTAACCATTGGTGCTTACAAGCTTGTAAATAAGATATTTTTCTTGCATTATAACTATTTAAAAAAAATTAATTCTGAAAAATTTACATTTGTGTGAATGGTTTAATACCTATTATTAATATATGATTAGGCATGAAAAAAGCTGCTGATTAATATATGATTAGGCATGAAAAAAACTGCTTAAAAATCAAATATTTTTACATTTATTTCTTGAGCTGTTTGTGAGAAAATATTCATGACTAAAGCTACTTTTTGCTTGTTTATAACTAATTCCAATTCAATAAGTTCTTTTACTCTTGTAATTAAGGGTTGTTCACTAGAAAAAATAGACATTTTAGCATGACAAAAAGCAGGTTTATTTTCTTCCAGTTGTTTGATTTCTTCTAAAGTCTTCCATCCATCCTCAATAATTCCTTCTAAGCATCTGCGCAAATGACCACGGATAATGAAGTCTTGCTTTACTTCTTTTAAAAATTAAAGATTGCTAAATTTGGTATTAATGACATTAACTAAGCTCAAATAAACCCCATTCAAATCAGCATACCTTAAGTTAACCCCACTCAGATTTGCACCTACCAGGTCAACCCCTCTGAGGTCTGACCCTCTCAGATTTTTCTCTATCAGTTTAGTTTTTCTGTTAGCTAGCTCCGAACTAAACTCACTTTTCCTTTCCCTTTCCTTAATTTGTGCTACAAGTTGAAATTTTTCCTCTATCTTTTGATTTTTTTTAAATCAGTTAAAAGTCGAACTGCATCAACAAAAAAAAATCTTCATGGACAGCTTCTAAAACAGCAGGATCGTCAGCAATTTCATCAGATAAAAACAGTTCTTTTATTTGATTTAAACCTTGATTTGAATCTTTTAATATAATTCCTTTTAATATAATTTTGATACTCCCTTCTTCAATAAACTCAATTTCCAAAGACGCATCCCCACTTATTTTTTTGTAAAGCTTTCACAGCAGCATTTAATTGAGCTCTAGTTAAATTTCCCTCTTCAATACTTCCAGTTATCACAAAAGCCAATTGAGTGTCTGATTTGTTGTTACTTTGTTTTGTTTCATAATTGTTATTTTGATTGTGGATAACAACTTTTTCGACTTTTTTAAAAAAATAACTTGCTTGAGCTTTAATATCAGTTTGGTCTAGGGATATATTATCCTTAAAATTTTCCACAACACAGCCTTTACTATTAGAAATTAGCCGACGGTCTTGATAATAATCACCATCAGTTTTAATATCCCCTTCGCTCTTATTTGGTTCAATTATTACTAACTAATCCTTTTTTTTGATTTTTGCCAATCATCAAGAGCTACGATTATAAAACTAGAAGCTAGATGGCTTAGGAATTTTGCCAACGCTGCCGCACCGACTGTTTTTAAAGTATTAATAACTCGCTGTGTTAAACCCTGGTTCTTCTCAATTTCCTCAACGGCTTTTGTTGCAATTGTCATTTTTTCTGTCGTAGTTTCTACTGAGTAAGTATTCTCCAATTGTTCTAGTAGTTTTTGAATCTCAGCAGCAGTTTCGGCTAAATCTTGCTTTTATTCAGGAGAGTATTAGATGAAATATCCTTCATTTTTTTCAACCATATTACCTTTATTACCTGCATTTTTTTCAACCATATTGCCTTTGTTATCTGTTATGATTCGTCGGTCTTTATGGTAGTTACCACTTATGTGAATTGTTGGTTTTTTCGGTCATAATGTTTCTTTCATCAATAATGTCTTTGTAGTGCTGTATTATATCAAATTAGGTAGTATTATTTTTATACAAAGGCAAAGAAATCTGGTTTGTATAAGCATATATCGGTATTTTTGGATATATAATACCTTTTCCTAGTTTTTTTATGATTAGCAAGTATAAATTACAGTAATAAAGCTGATTTTGAGGCACACATTGAGCAGGCAAAATACTTACAAAGATTTTACTATTGGCTCATTGTACATCATGGTCATATTCCGATTAGTTACTTGCTCTGTATTGGGATTTGGACTGAAACTTACTCATATTGGTGTGGGTGGAGATTTCTTGTAGTATATGTCGCTATTTATACTCTATTTTTATCTTTTGTGTAACAAAACTCTTAAAAAGTTAAGGAAAAAAATTTTAATTTAACTCAAATTCTCAAAAGAAAAATTTGGTAAAATTAAATAATATCAACTCAAAAAAAAGAAAGTAATATGGGAAATTTTAATCCACTGCTAATGGTTATAAGAAAAGCAATAAATTTCCAAGTATTTAGGAAAATTATTAGTTTATCTACCCTAGAGTTAATAATATTTTTAGGACTAATAAATATCATTTCTCCTAATGCTATGTCACAAAATTATGAAGATAATAATCAACTTCCACAGGACTCCAAGTCAAGGAAAAAATCTCTATTTATTGCTTATCCTTCACCCAATCATAAAACTACTTCTGACAGAATTTTCTTAATTGGTACAGCTTCTCCAGAAGCTGAAGTTACTGTTAATGGAAAACTAATTAATGAGCGTAGTCGAATGGGTCATTTTGCTCCTACTTTTCCATTACAAATAGGGGAAAATATATTTACTGTACAACATCAAAATGAAGAGATTATTTTAAAAATAACACGCAATTCAAATCAACCACCTTTACCAGTAGGGGTAGCTTTTACTCAAGATTCTTTGACTCCGATAAAAGATATTGCTAGAATGCCCGGGGAGTTGATTTGTTTTCAGGCGATCGCTCCTCCAAACGCTAATATTTCTGTATTATTAGCTACCCAAACTATTCCCCTATTTGCCCAATCTCAAATAGTAAATTTACCAGGAAATTTAGCAGTATTAACAGGAGATAATCAACCTTTTCCCTCTGGGGGAGACTATTATCAAGGTTGTACAAAAGTAGAAACACCAGGAGAGTTAGGTCAACCTGAGTTTCAACTTAGTCTCATGGGGAAAACAGTGACTCAAAAAGCACCGGGAAAAGTGAGTATTCTTTCTCCAACTACGTTTGAAATAGCTGAGGTGACAGTAGAAGAGGGAGTTGCCAGAACCGGACCCAGTACCACCTATTCACGCTTGACACCATTACCAAAAGGTACTAAAGCTTTAATTACAGGGAAAGAGGGAGATTATTTACGCCTTGACTATGGTGGGTGGATCAAAGCAAACGAGACCAGGATATTTACAGATGCAACACCACCGCGTTCGGTGATTCGGAGTGCGATCGCTCGTCAGGTTCAAGGTGCAACGGAAATTAGGTTTCCTCTGCAAGTTCCGGTGCCAGTAACAGTTGAACAGGGCGCTCGCTATTTAAGTTTAACTTTGCATAATACTACTGCTCAAACTGATACTATTCGCCTAGATGATGATCCCTTAATTGAGAGATTAGACTGGCAACCAGTTTTGACTTCAACAGTACAAAATGAACAGGCAGTTAGATATAAGTTTAACTTAAAAACAGACCAACAATGGGGTTATAAATTACAATATGTTGGTACAACTTTACTATTAACTTTGCGACATCCTCCAGCGGTAAAAAGTGTTATTAGTTCTGCTACTCAACCTTTAACTGGAATGAAAATTTTAATTGATGCAGGACATGGTAGTGAGAATGATCTAGGGGCAATAGGTCCGACTGGTTATCCTGAAAAAAATGTGACATTAATTATATCAAAGCTATTACAAAATGAGTTAATTAATCGAGGAGCTTTAGTGTATATGACACGAAAGGCAGAGGAAGATTTATACCCTAAAGACCGTGTAGAAATGATTAATCAACAAGTTCCAGATTTAGCACTTTCTGTTCATTATAATGCTTTACCTGATTATGGAGATGCCCTAAAAACTCAGGGAATTGGTACTTTTTGGTATCATTCTCAAGCTCATAGTTTGGCAATATTTTTACATAATTATTTAGTGGAAAAATTAGACCGACCTTCCTATGGAGTATTTTGGAATAATTTGGCTTTAACTCGTCCCGCGATCGCTCCTTCTGTGTTGTTAGAATTAGGATTTATGATTAACCCTTATGAATTTGAATGGATTATGAATTCTCAAGAACAACAGAAATTAGCAAAAGCATTAGCAGATGGAATTGTGGAGTGGGTCAAAAAAAGTCAGTAAAATACTGAATATCAATCAAGTGCTAAAATAATATTCACTATTAAGCACACTTTAGTAGTTTTGAAATATTGGAGGTACAAAGTTTTACAAATTTAGTAGTGGAGGGAAGAGATATTAATATTAAACTCTACCTCACTATTCTCAAAAGTGTTGTCAGGAGTTTATCAGTTTGCATTTTAGTCCGTCAACGATGACAAAAGATATTCTATTTGTATTCTATTTGTGCTGGATCAGCTTCCTGGATATCCACAAATAACGTCTTTTTATAGGTGGTTCAGGTCAAATGTTTAAGTTGTCACAACTATTAAGCAAACTGAGATTGATCTCCCCTTATTTGTCGAATATTGCTATGTAAAACTGGAAAATTGTCAGGACTTTATCAGCGGAGAAAAACAGAATATCCTGTTTTTGCTTATTATTGGTCAATTCCAAGATGGATATGTGTATAATCCATTGAAAATGATGGTAGTGTGCAAATAATGATATTTGGAACAGTAATGTACAAATAGTAATATTCGTATCAAAAGTTAACTAAGGATTTTACAGTATTCTTATTAATGTACGGGAGGAAATTATAACTATTTAATTTTTGATGATATAGTTATTAATAATATATCTGTTGTTTCCCTACCACCGAGGGAATGGATATGGGTGGTAATTTGATATCATTTCTGATACATAACGATCTTCTCTTACTGTCTGGCTGTGGTTAAAAGCCAAGTAAGCAGTTAGTTTATGCAATGCATCTTTCCAAATATTAGCTATCTGCGATGTGTAACTAAGTCATTTTGAGAGAAGCCATGCATCCAGTTAGACGAACACTTAACTTTATGTTACTTCAAGTACTGTAGCCTAGATAATTTAGCTTCTAAACTTTCGCTCTTGAATAGTTCCTTCAAATACTTCACCAGTGGATAACTCGAAAAATGATTTGACATATAAATCGACACCTACTACATCTACCAAGAAATCAGTAAGTGATAGATTCTCTTTCTACTTTATAGTCTACTTTTCAACTAATAGTTACTAACTTCGGATTAGCATTATCTGGTAGGTAATATTTCATAAGTTTTAACCCATCCAATTCGCCGTAGTTTAATATGACCCTATGACCCAGCCCTCTTACTGGGGTGACTATGGAAACATCAAGAGTGAAGCTATCACCCCTACTTTTTTTTTGAAATTTAGCTACTCCCGACATTTTGGTAAAACAGTACTGAAAAGCTGATGAAAAATTCCTTAAAACACACTGAGGAGTAGATAATAATACTTCATAATACCAACAGTTTTTGGTTTAACCATAGCTACCAAAAGCTTATATAAGTCAATGGTATTGGAAAAGTTTATCTTACACTTGGTGAGATTTGAGAAGTTATGAAAAAAGGATGTTTTTTCTTAACCACAAACCCCAATTTATTTACATGACATACTACAGAGCTCGTGTTTGACCAGCAATGTTTTTGGCTGGTTATTTTAGTCTAATTCAGTTTTGAATCCAAGTAGTATAAAGAAAGATAATTACATATTATCATAGATAATATTAGATTATAACCAACAGTGATTAGCCCTAAAAATTTATTGATAGGGTTTTCTGTTTATTCAACTACATTACTCGTTAATTGTATACTCGCATTTCTCCACAGTTTGTCTAGTCTATTAGCTGGCATCGTTAAGTACAAAACATCACCTGAGTTCAGAGTCGCAGATAACAAATCCCAACCATGAATTTCTTTTCCGTTGCTTTCTATATACAAAGGTACAAAGTCAGCACTATGAGCCACATTTTTAGTAAGTTTACCACAAAAAGGATGTCCCGGTGTAATTAAAGTGGCTAATGCTACCCACAAACTATCTGCAGTAATTCCATTGCCAAGAATTCTACCACCAATAGCTGCTGCAGCAAAAGCAGGAGCTGCTAATTCTGTGGGACTAAGTACAGATTCAAATTCAAAGACTTGTTGTACCATGAGGGCTAAATGCGGATCTTGATTTCTCACTACAACTGATACTTTCGGCATCAGACCTTTGGCACTCAAAGCAATTTTCAAGTTAATAATATCATTACCAGTTACAGCTAATAGAGCTTCGGCTTTTTCAATATTGGCAACCTCTAAAGTCGAAGATAAACTTGCATCTCCCTCAATCACAGTAATTTTCATTGATCTGGCAATATTGAGAAATCGACACTTAGGATCGGGTTCTATTATTACTACTTCATAACCACTAGCAATAAGTTGCTTAGCAATATGTAAACCAATGCCACCAAACCCACAGATAATATAATGATTGCGTACAGGAATGCGGGCAGCATCCCAATATTCTTGCAAGCGAGTACCCAATACAAAGTCATTTAGAAGTGCATAGCAAATACCGACGATCGCTGTACCTACAAGCATCATTATTGAGGTAAATATTTTGATACTACCTGGTGCTTGTTCTGCTATTTTTTCATTTCCCCCTGCTCCTGTAATCATACCAACAGTAAAGTACAGAGAATCAACGAAACTATTATTCAGGTTAATACTAATATAAGTAATAGTACAAACTAAAACTGTTACTAAAAGAGCTAAGTTAAGGATGACTGCAGATTTACTATGTCGCTGAAATTGTCTAAGTCTACCAAATATTCTGAATAAGCTGTGAATTAAATTTTGTCTGCGATTTCGGATACTAGGTTTGCTAGCAATAATTACTCGATCGCCTACTTTTAACTCTCGCTCTTGTACTACTGCAGAGATTAGATCGATTGGATCTCCTACTGGTATGTAGTAAATTAACATCAAATCACGATCATCCCAAAGCGAAGTTAGCTTACGATCTACCCAAGGATGATTATGATCGATTAATTCTTCGTACATAGGCCAGGTCTGGTTGTACATCTGTAGCTGACCAATAGCATGATTTCCTAGTGCTGCAAAAGCAAACACTGGGGCTGCTAAAGCTGACACACTCATGCTTGTGTGGTCAGTCAAAGTATGATCTAAGCGATCGCCCAAACTTGTGTTAAACAAGCGATTAATAATCCGAATTTTAGGATTCAAAATCCTTGCTAACATTAAAACTCCCAAATTAACAGATTCATCTTTCCCTGTTAAAATCAGAGTATGAGCACTTTGAATACCTGCTGCTAATAAAGTAGATGCTGATCGAAAGTTGCCGATGATAATTTCTGAACCCTCTCCACGGAGTGGGCGCTCACTTATGCCAACAACTGTTGCACCCTGCTGTCTTAATAGACGGAATATTTTGTAACCGGTACGACCCAGGCCACAAACTATGATTCTAGGTTTCATAGATCAGGAAATTTATTAAAGTAATGTTAATAAGTCCTCTTTTATCTTCTACTGTAAACTATCATTAATTATTTAAACTAAAAAAAATGTAGCTTACTACACGATTTATCCCGTTGTATAGAGTGCAGGATAAATTGTAGTTTGAGAGGAAGAGGAAGTAAAAGATAGGATTTACTATTTATAGAAAGATTTATCCCTTGGTTTAGTAACAAGCTTAATACCCCGAAATTTTTCAATTTTTTCGACTTAGGTCAGGGAAAACTCCAAGTAGGATGAATGTTAATTTCATAATTTTTTGGCACTTTTCTCAATGTTTAGAACCACTTAAGCTAATTATAAATAAGGATTATATATTTATTTAGCCAGCCCTAATTATGGTCTAGGATCATACACCAGTATCTACCATAAATCTATTTTCAACTAAGGGTAAAAAACTGATTGTTAAATCTGACCCTTTTTTTTTAAGGGCTTAGATCAATAAGAGAGATTTTCGTGAAATTAACAAATTAATCAACTATTTATAAATAATAAAATTTTCTATTAATATCGTAGGTGCAAAAATTATTGATTTTTTACAGTATACTATAGCTCTCTATTAAACACTAAAATAGGAAGAAAGAAAAAAGAATAATCAGAAATATTAATTTAAATCAATTATCATGCTCAAAGTTAAAGATATTAGCGAACAAGAGCTTTTAAAAAAATTGCGCCATTTTTGTCCAGAAAATATTATTGGGGATGATGCCGCCATTTTGCCAACTCAACCCAACAAGTCATTAGTGGTGACAACTGATACACTTGTTGATGGAGTACATTTTAGTGATCGCACAACCTCTCCTGAAGATGTAGGTTGGCGTAGTGCTGCTGCTAACTTATCCGATATCGCAGCAATGGGAGCGTTTCCCATTGGAATTACGATCGCTCTTGGTTTGACTGTGGATACACCCATTGCTTGGTGCGAACAACTCTATCAAGGTATTTCTGAATGCTTGCAGCCATACAATACTCCTATAGTTGGTGGAGATATTGTGCGATCCCCAGTTTCTACGATCTCAATTACTGCTTTTGGACAAATAGATGGCGGATATACCATTCTTCGCTCAAATTGTCAACCAAAAAATGTAATTGTTGCCACTGGAGTTCATGGAGCATCAAGGGCTGGCTTAGAATTATTACTTTATCCAGAACTAGGTGAATCTCTCACAGAACTCGAACGTTCTGACCTAATTTTGGCTCACCAAAGACCTAAACCAAGGCTTGACATTTTAGATACTTTATGGGATTGTCTTTCCTTAAATAGTTTCAGTGCTACAAAAGGTAGCAAAAACTCTATTTTAGTAGGAGGAATGGATAGTAGTGATGGCCTGGCAGATGCAATTATTCAGATTTGTCAAGCATCCCAAATAGGGGCCAGGATAGAACGTAATCAAATTCCTATTCCTCACTCCTTGACTAAATTCGTCTCAGATGAACAAGCATTAAACTGGGCACTATATGGAGGAGAAGATTTCGAGTTAGTTTTGTGCCTTCCACCAAATTGTGGCCAAGAATTAGTAAAAAGGATTGGAGTCGGTGCAGCCATAGTGGGTACAACCACAAACAACACCGACATCTTATTAATAGATAGCCAAGGAATATACCCAAATGAGCAACTTACACTTAGCCAAGGATTTCAACATTTTTGAAAAAGTTATTTATTGTGATCTTCTCCTGCATTATAATCCAAACCTGATCATGGCTATTTTAATACTTGGAGTTTGATATTTCATTGTTAGAACTTATACACGGGAAACCCTGTTTATAAAATAAATCATTGTTTTTAACAATAAAAATCTACCAAAAAACTTGGTTTCCGGATTTGCCCCCGTAACTCCTGATTTTGTTAAAAGTTTAAAAAGTCAAAACTTAAAAACACTAGGCAGCCCAATTCTGTGCTACAACTTCAGCCAAGTCTACAACACGCTGACTGTAACCCCACTCATTATCATACCAAGCAATAACTTTTACCATATCCCCATCCATAACCATTGTCAGGCTAGCATCAACAATTGAAGAGCAATCATGGCCACGATAGTCGATAGAAACTAAAGGTAAATCACTGTATTCAATGATTCCCTTCATTGGCCCTTTAGCAGCCACCTCCATAACTTCATTTACCTGTTCAACAAATGTCTTTTTCTCAACTTGAGCAACCAAATCTACCACAGAAACGTTAGGAGTAGGAACACGCATCGCAATACCATTTAATTTACCTTTCATTTCTGGAATTACTAGAGCTACTGCTTTAGCTGCACCTGTAGAAGTTGGCACAATATTTACCGCCGCAGCCCTGGCTCTTCGTACATCTCTGTGGCTAGCATCCAAAATACGTTGGTCGCCTGTATAACTGTGAGTTGTAGTCATTGTACCTTTGATAATACCAAAGTTGTCATGGATGACCTTGACAATAGGAGCTAGACAATTAGTTGTACAGCTAGCATTACTGATAATATTGTAATCTTCATGCTTATAATCCTGATGATTAACACCTACTACAAAAGTACCAATTTGTCCACCCTTACCAGGAGCAGTAATTAAAACCTTTTTAGCTCCAGCCTGTAAATGCTTTGAAGCTCCTTCCTCAGTCACAAATACACCTGTAGATTCAATAATTAAGTCAATACCCCAGTCTGCCCATGGTAAATTTAAAGGATTACGGTCAGAAACACATTTAATTGTTTTACCATTGACTGTAATAGAATTTTCATCCGTACTAATATCTACATCTTTTAAAGTACCCAACATTGAGTCATACTTTAGCAGATGAGCATTGGTTTTGGGGTCAGAAGTATCATTAACAGCTACAAGATCGAGTTGACTATCTGTACGAGTAAGCAAGCAACGTAAAAAATTCCGTCCAATACGTCCAAAACCATTTATGGCAACTCTAATCACTTTTTACCTCCTAATAGTAGCTTATAAAATTGAAATTTTTAGACAGTCCCACATACTAATAAAAAAATTTTCAGTATAGGGTTTTCAATAAACTTATCCAGCTAAGTGGATATATTCCCAGTTAAAAGATTTAAGTCCCCGTAGATGCCCCACCGGTTACTTATTGATAGTTTCAAAAGTTTCAGATACAGCAGATTTAGGATAAATGAGGTACAAGGAGTTAGCAGTAACACTTTTGTGTTATGGGCATCAATATCGCCAAACATGTACATCATAAAAACAGAAAGTGCTGTATTTATTTCAGCTCTAAACTCTAAGAGGGCTTAACTCCACATTCCTTATTTTTCAAGAAGTTATATGAATTTTGCCCAGGAGAGCTTAAAAAAAAATTAACCTTGAGAATTATCATACAACAAAGTGGTAATCTAATATTCTTTTGTAGTTTTAATTATGATTCCAAGTAATTTATTAAAGCAAATATGCAGTTAACTTCAAGTTCTGTTGTACTAATTGTGGTATAAATCTTGACAAAGTTACTGTTTTATCTTAAATGGAGGTTATATATCCTCAAAGACTTAAACTACAATATTTTTCATATTAAACTTTTGGTTACGGTATACAGACAATAGACAATTTTGCTCCTACTCTATTAGTCAACTGTTTATTATCCAATTAACCAAAATGGAATAATGATTTATCCTCGCGACACTTAGATTTTCCCCAGGGCAAGCTCACCTAAAATTTTATTGACAAATAAATATTTTTATGATCTATTTGCAGTACAAGCTTTCTAAGGAATTATGAAGATCATAGAATTTTCATATTATCGGTTTTCGTGGCTTAACAATTGGAATGTATTTTTCTCACTAAATTAATCTCAAAAACTTTCAGGGCAATAGGTTCAGAAAAGATGCTATTTGTCAATGATTGTTAAGATGAGCTGAACCTGAGATTTTCCCAAAGTCCAAATAATTGTTCGGTAGAGACGGAATAGGTGATACAAGGCATTTAGTATTGACGCCCGCGATTTATATTTTAAGTTACTAATTCCTAAAAATAATGCGACAACTTGTTCAATACTTCAGTTATTAGGTAATAAATAATTAAAAGCAAAGTTTTTAAGGATTATAGAGCCAAACTACAGTAACTACTTATTACCGAATCTTACTTTCTATTCCCTACTGTCAAAAAAAATCGCAAGACTTTTGAGGTTTGGTATTATTAAGTGGAGAATTAGAAGAAGTAGATGTAGGAAAAAGATTGAAAAATACTCCAAAAAATACTATATTCTCATAGCTATAATATGGTTGAGTATAGGATTTATTTTTAGGATTTATTTTGCAGTTTCATAACATGAATTGCTCAATCAAGGTTTCAATAATTTGATAGTTTTGGTTTTATCTGAAGCTTATTTACCATTGCCATTTCTATTTTTCAATTAACCGATTTGGGTTATAAGCATTTATTCGGTGGTTTATGAGGTACATTAACAAAAAAAACAGTTTGGAAAATAGTTTTGAAGTAATTAGTTTTTAATAAAAAGAGTATCCTTAGCTTATATTATATCGACCATATTTGCTGTGATAGGTTTCAACCCAAGCAAAAAAAAATTGATGGTGAGCACCATAATTCTATGGGATTAAGCTCCCATGAATAAGATGATAAATTCATTATACTTACCCCAAATGAATTAAATTAATGCTTCAATTATTTTGAATTTGTGGGCTGCTAAATTATCCATTACTACTACTGCTATTTCCCATAGACTAGGCATCAAAAAAAGTTATATAAAAAAATATTTTTTTTTACCATATATAAACCCCATTAAGTGTTATTGATATTACCAATTTTGTGATACTAACTTATTCAATAAATATAACTTTTTTGCCTCTTGAAAATGGTGAATAATCATAATACTCTACTACTAGATTAAGAATGTGCATAAGTTTCAGAGTTGGCAGACATAAAACGTATTAAGCCCAATCAAACACCCACTTCATTCAAGAAGACTAAGTTTTTAGGCTTTACATTTTTCACTTTTTCCCAATTTTATACCTCAAAATTTTGACTATTTCAATGGCCGATTGGCTTCTGCGTATGGTTTTTTCTGGTAGGATTGCATTTTTTTAGTTTCGGCTCTCACCGATATAAAAAGCGACACATGATACTAGGGCTCAAAAATTGGTTATCTCACTATAACCAATATTCAAAGTATTCATTTAGGGTATAGTCTGAATATTTTTCTACCATCTCTATCAATTGAGTTCTGTGAGAATGTAATATACTTCTTAGTTTGCTACCTTGCTTTTTAAGGTGAACATTACCACCGAATGCTATTTTTGTTTCAATAGTTTTTGAACAAATATTTTATTCACATCAAATTGGGTTACTACGAAGGGGGATGCAAATCTGACATTGTTAGCTTATTTTTAACTATTTTTTTTCACGGAGATAAACTGAATAAGCTTTCATGCTTTGGATATTTTACTACTAAAATTAGTAGACCATATATACATAGAATAAGTTGTATAAGACTTTCAGAACTTTTATTTTATGTAATAAAACCATAAATATTTGTTATTTTGTGAAAAAATCCAGATAATGAATCCTCAAACAGTTTTTGAGATATGTCCGGAAAAACACGGGCCAATAAGTAAATATTTGATATCAAACAGATTAATCACAAGATTATAGAGACTATTCACAAAGGTAATCAATGTTTTGAATAAATTACTGCTAAACTCTATCTAAAAAAAAAAAATACTGCTATGATATCGCGTGTTAAGGGTGTGGTGTGTGTGGATTTTAAGGAGCAATTAATGAGTAAATATGTTGATTTAACTGGTAAACCATTTCATTTTATTGGTATTGGGGGCATCGGAATGTCTGCTCTTGCTTATATTTTAGCTAAACGCAAGTTGCCTACTTATGGCTCCGATATCAAATCAAGCCATATAACAAGACGCTTAGAAGCAATAGGAGCCCACATATTCTGGCACCAAGAAGCAAAAAATTTAGAGTTATTTCAGCAAACTACTGAAGAACAAAATTTATTTCTGTCAAACAATTCAAGCTTAAATTTATCTCAATTTACTCCTTGCATAAGTCTAGGAGAAGTAACAACAAAAAAACATAATGTCAAATTAGAAAATCACAAAGGAATTTCTCAACTACCACAAGTAGTTTGTTCAACAGCAATTAATACAACAAACTCTGAGTATAAGGCAGCAGTTGAACTTGGATGTCCAATTTTTCATCGCTCAGATTTATTGGCAGCCCTAATTCAGGATTATCAAAGTATAGCTGTAGCTGGTACCCATGGCAAAACTACAACTAGCAGCTTAATTGGGTTTATGCTTTTAGAGGCTGGTTTGGACCCCACCATTGTTATTGGTGGAGAAGTAGACGCCTGGGGAGGTAATGCTCGTTTGGGTAGAAGTCCTTATCTGGTGGCAGAAGCAGACGAGTCGGATGGCTCTTTAGTTAAATTATCTGCTCATATTGGTGTAGTGACCAATATTGAGTTAGACCATCCAGACCATTATGATAGTTTGGATCAAGTGGTAGAAATTTTCCAAGTTTTTAAAGAAAACTGCCAAAATCTAGTAGGTTGTATTGACTGCTCTACAGTTAGAGAAAAACTCCAGCCAACTATTAGTTATAGTATTAACTTCGAAAGTGACGCTCACTATAAAGTAGATTGTGTACATTACCAATCTAATGTTACCTTAGCTCGTGTTTGGGAAAAAGGCCAAATTTTGGGACAATTAAAGTTGAGGTTATTGGGTAAACATAATTTAAGTAATGCTTTGGCAGCAGTGGCAGTAGGTAGATTATTAGGTTTAGAATTTTCTACTATTACCTCGGCGATCGCTCTTTTTGAAGGTGCTCATCGTCGTTTTGAATATCGAGGAGAGTGCAATGGTATTGTATTTGTTGATGACTATGCTCATCATCCCAGTGAAATTAATGCAACTCTAGCAGCGGCTAACTTACAAAAAAATCAGGAATTAAGTCCCAAGCCTCATATATCAACAAAAAAATTAACACTCAAAACACAAAATAACTCATTGAAGATCGAAAGAGTTGTTGCTATATTCCAACCTCATCGTTATAGTCGTACTCAGGCTTTTATTTCTGAGTTTGCTCAATCTTTTAATGACGCTGACATGGTAATTGTTACCAATATCTACAGTGCAGGAGAATCATCTGAGGGTCAAATTAACAGCCAACAAGTAGCTGAAGCTATTTCTAGGTATCATCGACAAGTTTACTATCGATCATCTTTAGACTCAGTAAGTAAATTTTTGTACCAAGTTCTTAAACCAGGAGATTTGGCAATATTTCTAAGTGCGGGTAACCTAAATCAGATTATCCCAGAACTTATGGCACGTTATCAACAACCTCACTACCAGGTCAAGTCTTGTGAAATAGCCTAATGAAGAATATGAATTTGAGCCAAAGAAGCACTCAACACTCAGCATTCAGTTCATTTTTTTTGACATTTATAAGTTGGTTTCAACCACTTCTACATCATCCGGTTGGGGTTTGCAGGGATTTAAATCTCTAGCTCTAACGGCTAACTAATAGCTGTTTGCAAAATATTTCGGCACGGAAATGGTAAAAGCTGATAGGTAGTTAACTAACTTCAAAACAAACTCCTTAAATTACGATAATTCAAGCATTAGTTATCACCATGACTCTTTCTTATCACATAGCTAGTTCAGAAAAAATGCCACAAAGACAACCTATTCCCTTGTTAGGAAAAGACTGTGTAATTAAGTCTAATGTTCCTCTGGCACCTCTAACGTCTTTCCGCGTTGGAGGGCCTGCTGAATGGTATGTTACACCAAAAAGATTAGATCAACTACAAGCTAGTTTTCAGTTTGCTAACTATAAAGGATTACCAATAACTTTTCTAGGAGCAGGATCTAATATACTAGTCAGCGATAGTGGTTTATCTGGATTAGTTATTGGCAGCCGTTATCTCCGTCACATCTCCTTTGAACAAGAAACAGGTCTTCTTAGTGTAGGAGCAGGTGAGTTTTTGCCACGTCTTGCTTGGAAGGCAGCTAGAATGGGTTGGCAAGGTTTAGAATGGGCCGTTGGTATCCCTGGCACTGTTGGTGGTGCTGTGGTGATGAATGCTGGGGCACAAGGTAAATGTATGGCTGATGTATTAGTGAATGCCCATGTTATTTTACCTAATGGTGAGATAGATATTTTGTCTCCTCAAGATTTGGAATACAATTACCGCTATTCTAAATTGCAAGGTAAATCTATTTTGGTCGCTCAAGCTACATTTCAGTTACAACCGGGAGAAAAGCCTGCCTTAATAACGGCCATAACTTCTGAAAATTTTCAGAAGCGAAAAAGTACCCAGCCTTATCATTTACCTAGCTGTGGTAGTGTTTTTCGGAATCCTGGACCAAAGACTGCTGGTTGGTTAATTGAACAAGCTGGACTTAAGGGCTATCAAATAGGTATGGCCCAAGTTGCTCACCGCCATGCTAACTTTATTCTGAACTGTGGTGGAGCTACAGCTAACGAAATTTTACAGCTAATTTACCATGTTCAAGAACAGGTGGAAAAGCAATGGTCTTTGTTATTAAAACCAGAGGTAAAATTTGTGGGAGATTTTTAAGAAGTAGCAAGCTTATAATTACAATAAAGCATAGCTTTTGTTTGACAATAGTTGTATAATTTAGGACCACAAATAAACTACATAAAATCTATAAATTATCGCGGAAAAGATAATTTTTATGCTAATTGACTCAGTAAAAAAAAATAAATTACCATTGTTTTTTTATTTTTAAAAGTACCTAAAATTAGCAGCAGTTTCAGATTCCTCACCTTCTGAAACTATTGATTAATATATTTAAGGAAGTTGAAAAGCTGTAAATAGTTTGATTGTTTTAGGAGATATTCAATAAATTAGGACTGTAAATGTCGATTTATTAATTATAATTAAGTGCTAAAATATATATGCAGTGTTATGATTTTTATGATAAATACTATAATAATATGCTAGAGTAGTTTGGCATTGTCATCAACTCCTGATATAGCGCAAAATAAAATTAGATTTTATCTAAAATTATGTCATACGACCCCTACTAAACTAATGGTTGGAGGTTAACAGTGAGATGAATGGTAGTCATTTACAAGAAAACTTATGAAAAGGCCTGAGGGTCCATAGGGTATTAGAAAATACCTGTAGAAATGGGAAACAGGCTCTTTTACAAGTCTTGATACCATGAAGCAGGAAATCTTAAACTTATATTTTAATATTCTTCAATTTTACTGCATAGCGGTTAACTGAGGAATATGTCAATGGTAACTAAACAAATATCAGATAAAACTTATCATAGAAGATTAATTATGTCAGAAAACAAGGACAGCAAAGGTAAAGGTTTTGGCTTTGGCTTAGGTAAAATGAAAGAACTAACTGAAGCCTTTAAAAAAGCTCAAGAGGTTCAAGAAGGAGCCAAAAAACTTCAAGAAGAACTTGAACAATTAGAAGTTGAAGGATCAGCAGGTGAAGGTTTAGTGAAGGTTTTTATGAGTGGGAATCAACAACCAAAACGAGTAGAAATTTCTCCAGATGTATTGAAGGAAGATGCAAATCGAGTTAATCAACTGGTGACAGAAGCAATGCAGGATGCTTATAAGAAATCTACTACTACTATGCGGGAACGGATGGAAGAGTTGACAGGTGGCTTAAATCTACCAGGGTAGTCCTAGTTTAAATAGTAATAATGGCTAGGAAAGGTTTCAAGTTAGGTAGCTACAAAATATAATGAGTTAGTAGACTAACTGGAAAGCTGTATCCTAGTCTTTTTTTTGATTTATAAAAATAATATTCGTAACTTGTGGTTTTAGAGTTTAACTCAGAAGTCAGAACTCAAAAAGCGCGAAGTAAAATTTGCAGTATGGACAACATTTGGAAGTGGTGAGAATGTCCTAAAAATAACACTAATTAATGAGACGTAAAATTAAGAGTTAATTTTTCCCTCAAAATAAGGGGTCTATTGTTACCTTATTTACTATTTTATCTTGCCTGTTGTCTAAAAAATATAAGTTTATATTCAGGCTTTTTCTCAGAAAAAAATCGCTAATAGTAAATACTGTATATCCTAGTTTTTGCCACTATTTAATACTTACTTTTTCACTTTTTTACTATTGTCACAATTCCCTTAAGCCTCTTTTATTTTTAAGAGCACTCATTTTTTACCTCCCAAATCAAAACCCTATATATTGATGCAGTATTACTGTAAATTATCTTAGTTAATATAGATAGTATATTAGACTTAATTAAGTTTAATACCTAACTTATTCGTTCTTCTATTTGATTAATTTATGCCTCATAAACTACTATTTGTTTGTCTTGGTAATATCTGCCGTTCTCCCTCGGCAGAAAATATTATGAATCATATTATAGAAAAAGCTAATTTGAGCGAATTTATAGTTTGTGATTCTGCTGGTACAGGAGGTTATCATATAGGTAGCCCTCCTGATTCTAGAATGACTTATGCTGCTAAAATGAGAGGTATTAAACTCAAAGGTTCAGCACGTAAATTTCAAGAAAAAGATTTTAATAATTTTGATTTAATTCTCACAATGGATAAGGAAAATTATCGGGATGTACTTTCCTTAGATAAGGCTGGTAAATATAGAGATAAAGTGAAGTTAATGTGTGACTTTTGCAAAGATTTTGATGTTCAGGAAGTACCTGATCCTTACTATGGTGGTTCAGATGGATTTGATTATGTGATTGAAATACTTTTAGATGCTTGTGAAGGGCTATTAGATTATTTGATCAATCAAAATAAAATATTAATTAGTAATAAGAATGGCTGAATTCAAAATTATTTACCTGAAAATTTTTAATTAAATTCAACTTAATTAGGGCTTGCTGATTAACCATCAGAGGGTATCTTTAAATAAAGTTTAAGTATTGGTTTAGGTTGGGTTAAGTAATAATTTATAGTTAACACTGAATAATTTCTGTGATTTGCGCTAACACACCGAAAGGTGATATTTCAGTAGACCTTAAGATTGATTTTATAGATACTTTACCGGAAAATTAACTGATATTGGCTTTAGTCTTTTGGGGTCTAAAAAAACTGTCAGCTTTTCATTTGCTTGAAAAACCAAACTTTGCAGGGAGAATAATTTCAGAAAAATTAACGGATAATTCTTACTCTTACCTCCTCTTAATACCTATTTCGATCTATAGATTTTGCATGTAATGTCTTTACCTACTCCCTAAAATACTTTTTAAGTAAACCGTAGTTAAGATTAATTAGTAAAGTAATTTTCCATAGTAAAACGAACTAACTCAGCACGATTTTTAGTATCAGTTTTTCTCAATAAACCACTAACATATTTTTCAATAGTCCTTGGACTTAAATGCAGGCGATCGCCAATTTGAACATTAGAAAGACCATTAAGCAAAAGACTTAAAACTTGCTTTTCTCGACTCGTTAAACTAATCTGAGAATTGACAATAATTGACTGAGATATTGATTCTGAATCATCTGATCTTGATGGATTTTCTGTTACCAAAGATTGACTATTTATAGGTAAATAATTGGATCTAGGTGAGGCTTTGGCTATCAGAGCATATCGATCTAATAAAGAACGAACTACTGCTCCTAACTCTACTAATTCAAAAGGTTTTGGCAGATAAATATCACACCCCAACTGATAACCTTTGACTCTTTCCTGTGTACTTATATGAGCAGTTAGAAAAATCACAGGTAAGAGACGAAAACTTGGACGTGCCCGAACTCGTTTTACCAGTTCATAACCGTCCATTTTTGGCATAGCAATATCAGTAATAATAAGATGAGGCTCAGATTTTTCAACTATATCAAAAGCTTGTTGACCATCTTCAGCTTTGACAACTAAGTAACCAGATACCTCTAGGTAGTCACTGATACATAACCTAGTTCCTAAATCATCATCAACAACAAGAATTGTGAGGGGCATGGTTTTATGGGGGAGTCAAACAAGTGAATGTGTTTGAATAGAAAAATACTTAAATTATTAATAATAATAGAGTTGTCCCGAAATTTACCATTAAGCATTTCCGTACTGGAATGCTTTGCACACAGCTAATTAGCTCAAGAAAAAACTATTAGTTGTCAAGGGCTTCAATTTTATTAATGTCTTAACACTTTTTTATATTGTTGTTAAGATGAAAAAAATTGATCTAACTTTTCAGGTCAGTCTTATTAGGCCTGGTTTTATTATGGGAGAAGGTTGCCCTAGAAGGGCAAAGCTTCAATCCCATTTTTTCTGTTACTATAGAAATGCAATTAAGTTTGCTTTACAAAGAGGTAGGCCTTCAACACTCCTCTTCATGAAAGTTACTCAAACTTACTTAAATATTTAGATAGATTAAATGTCCACTTCAGTATTTTATCCTATCGTTAACAGACTTTCCTCAGAAAAGTTTTGATTATCCAAAGACTTTACTTTTAGACAAGCTATCGGCCATTGAATATTGTTTGAGATTAATACTCACATCATAATGGCTTCTTCTCAAGAGTTTAACCTTATTTACTTTTAATTATAACTTACCCCTAACTTATCTGGTTGGCCGACATTTCCGTGGAAAACAATACCTCGCTTGTTAGCTGCCAAATGACGCAAAATCTTGTAGATAGTTTCTATCTGATCACCAGCTCCTGCCTTTTCAGATAATTCTTCTAAAGATAGAGGAGATTTCTCTTGCTTGAGGATATTTATTACCTTGTGTTGTAATTCTAGCACTGCAGCTGCAGCTTTTTTGCCAGCTTCTACTCCTGGCTGGTGATAAGCATTAATATTAACCAGAGAGCCATAAAAACCAACAGCTCGCTCATAAAGGGCAATTAATGCTCCTAAATTATAAGGATTAACTTTGGGAATAGTGACTGTAATAGAATCTCGATCGTTTTCATAAAGCGCTTGTCTAGTACCTTGGATAAAACCAGATAAGTAGTCTCCAGAAGTTACCCCTGGTTCTACTTCAGGAGAAGTACCTTCACGATCTTCTAAAACTTCAATCAAAGTGACAAAGAAGTTAAGTACACCATCGCGCAACTGTTGTACATAAGCGTGTTGGTCTGTGGAACCTTTATTACCGTAAACTGCAATACCTTGGTTGACTACTTTGCCATCTAGGTCTTTTTCTTTACCTAAAGATTCCATAACTAACTGCTGTAGATAACGACTCAATAGCAATAGACTGTCTTTGTAGGGGATAACTACCATATCTTTTTCCCCGTGGCCCTTACCTGCAGCATACCAACTCAAGGCTAATAAAGCAGAAGGGTTCCCTTTTATTTCATGTGTACGAGTAACTTTATCCATTTCTTTGGCCCCGGCTAGCATTGCCCGGATATCAATTCCTTGCAGTGCTGCGGGTAGCAAACCAACGGAGGATAATTCTGAAGTACGTCCACCTACCCAGTCTGCCATGGGGATAATATCTATCCATCCTTCAGATTTAGCAATTTGGCCTAGTTTGCTACTAGGGGTAGTGGTGGCAACAGCTTGAGTGGCAAAGTTTAAGTTTTGAGATGCAAAGGCTGCTTTAACTTCTATCATACCATTACGAGGTTCTGGAGTCCCTCCAGATTTGGAGATGACTATAACTAGGGTGCTTTTGAGGCGATCGCTCAGTTTGTGGAGTACCCGGTCTATACCTGCTGGATCTGTGTTGTCAATGAAGTGTATTTCCATTGGTGGGTCATCAAGACCTAAAGCTTCGGCGACAAATTGGGGGCCTAAAGCTGAACCACCAATACCAATGGACAGAATATCTGTAAATTTGGGAGCAGATGATGGTTTAATTTCTCCACTATGGACTTTCTTCGCAAAAGTTTCTATTGCTTCTAGGGTTGTGGAAATTTCATTTTTAATTTCCTTAGTAGGAGCAATATCGAGGTCTCTCAACCAGTAGTGACCAACCATTCGATTTTCGTCTGGGTTAGCGATCTTACCTTCTTCTAATTTTTTCATCTCTTGGAAGGCTTTTTCAAATTTAGGTTTCATGATCTCGACAAAAGAGTCGTCAAATTTAATACGACTTATATCAACATAAAAACCTAATCCTTCGTGGTAGTAAAGCCAGTCAATATAGCGTTGCCAAAGTGCTTTTGATTCCATAAAAATTACTTTATTCAATATTTTTGCTCTTCTACTATCTGTAGTTTAGAAGACTAGATTTCTGGCTTTGGTAAAATACGGATAAATTTAACAATTTTACCTGTTACTTCTATGCCTATTAAATAATTTTCTACGGTAAATCTGTAGAAAATATTACTAGTTCCAATTTGTTTGAGTTCTGGCAATTCTTGTAAGTAATTTATTTTACTGAATTGAATGAAAACAAAATCATATACTTGCTGATAGGCACTAGATTCTATGATTTTAAGATCTTCAATAAAAGACCGACAATAACGCACTTCTAGGTTCACAACAATATTTTTTTTATATACCTTTTCTATTCTAGTTTAATAAATAGTGCTAATTTTTCCTTTAACTATTTTTATAAGAATTAAGTTATCAATTATTAGTTCTTAAATCATTGCCTAATAAGCATAAATTGGTATTGATAGTTTAATGACAGCTTCAAAAAAATACTGCTATATTAACTTTTTTTTTCTTTAGGTAAAACTAGTATTTTGTTATACAGAAAAATCAAATAAAAAAAATAGAATAAAAAGGAAGGGTTTTCCCTGTTTCCTAGTTTCTTATTCCTTTTTTTACTGTGACGACTTTTTTTGAATTTGATCTGCACTTCAAAAGTCATTACCAGACTTGCCTAATTTTATAGTGAAGATATACAGTATATAAAGATTTAGCTTATAAAAATATGTTATTAATTTTTTCTATCTGCTTCAATAGGTCGATATCTATAAAATAAATCTATTAGCTAAATCTATTAGGTAAATCTATTAGGTCTATTTAAAGCTTGTCTTATATTTCCAAAATTTACGGCAAATTACAGAGATTATTCAGCTTATCTATGCTATGAATTTACGCTTAACCAATTCTTAACCAGAATTTAATACTGTATTTACAGATATCCTCTAAGGATAATTTAAAATTAATTTTCAAAAAAAACAGACTTTGGCAAGGGATAGTCTATATTCATTATTTATGAAAAAGCTAAAAACTAACTACGAGTAGGTCAATATCTACCTAATCTTCTTTTTCAAAAAATAATATTTGTAAGGCTTCTTCTTTGGTAAATATATCTCCTGGTTTGTGACTTGTTTTAGATTTTTGAATGGCTGTCATAATAAAGCTATCATAATAAAGTATTTGCAAAGATTCCCAAGCTTTTTTTAATTCTAAATCAGACATTTTTTCAATTAAGGAATACATTTTTATCTTGATAAAACTGATAGTGTTTGATTTCACTTTATGTTTCTCCTCAATTTATTATAGGGTTTCTGCAGTTACTCAGGTACAGTTATTTTTATTCTTTTCTATTTCGTTTTCCACAATTACAAATCTGTGGGAACCTCAAATAAAAAAACTATACTTAAACAAATAAACGCCAGCAATTTTATACTTATAGGATTTGCTATATGTTATATTTACTGATAAATTAATTTTGTTTGATGGCAATTTTCTTTAATTACTAAAGTTTCGTTGAAAGCGGGGATCAAAATGATGTTTCTTTTTTTTATTGCATTTTTGACAGAGAGTTTGTAAATTACTAATATCATTACTGCCTCCTCTAGCTATGTTATATTTACTGATAAATTAATTTTGTTTGATGGCAATTTTCTTTAATTACTAAAGTTTCGTTGAAAGCGGGGATCAAAATGATGTTTCTTTTTTTTATTGCATTTTTGACAGAGAGTTTGTAAATTACTAATATCATTACTGCCTCCTCTAGCAAGGGGAATAATATGGTCTATACTAAGTTCTGTTTGGGTTGAACTTTTACCACAACTTTGGCAGTGGTAATTGTCCCGCTCAAACACATATTTTTTAACTGAACTAGGAATTTTTATCCGTGGTGTTTTATTCATAATTAATTTCCCAGAAAATTACTGATTTTAAATAATGTAATTATAGCGTTAATTTAGGTTTAATGGATTTAAAAAAAAAATACTCCAAGAGCCTATAAAATAATTATGTAAACTCAATAATTTATGGCTATGTCTTCGGAAATAAATTCTCTGCCTGCACCAACTACTGGAGCGGATGCAGTTGATGAGGCGATCGCTAAAGGAATAGATTTAGATGGCTCTCCTATTCCATCACCAAAACTCGAACTTTATCACAAGGTTATGGCATTAGAAGGTCAACGACAAAGGAGCGGGGTTAGTAATACAATGCGGTCTCGTATCGTCCGTATTGGGGCGAAGCATATTTCCCAAGATGAGTTAAATAATATGTTAAAAAATGCAGATTTTGCTCAATTGAAGGAAAAAGAAATTGCCTTTTATTATAGTGGGAAATAGAAATAGTTTCTAAGGTTGGAGTTTAGAAATCAAACCTGCTTGGTATCTAAACTCTTAAAACAACTAAACTCCTACAAAAAAAATATTCAAAAATTAAATTTTTGACATACTTAGACTATTAGAAAATATTTGTAATTATTGGCAGTTTCGATAAGAAATAATTGTTTTTATTATATATTAGTTTTACTGATTAAATTTTTCTCATAAATCATCGAGTGGAAATTGTGATTTACTATTTTTAGATGACTTTTTTCCTGTTTTTGAGAAACTTCTTCTTCATCAGGATAAAATTATACGGCAAGTTTGATTTTACCTTTTACCCAAAGGCATAAACTTAATTTGAATAAATTAAAAATCAAAACTATTAAAAGTTAAGTTTTTCTCCCTAACTATCTTTTTATCTAATTTTTTTACTAACTGATTAATTTGAAAGGTTGTACTTTTGATTATTTGGGATTGATTTTTACGAAGCTCTTATTCCACTCAGATAACTTAATCATGTCTGTAATTTTCAAATTTGTTTCCCATATAATTTTTCTCTTTCACTTAATATATATAAATATATATAACCCATCTGGTATCTCTTACGTTGATTTTTATTTCTACAAAATTCGTGCTCCCTGATAAATTATGCTATTTGTGTTGAATAAAAAATCATACATATAGGCGAACAACCCCATCTAACCTTATTATATAAAAAAAATTGTGAGAATGCAACTAGTAATACCTTTTATCTGTAATTTTTAGAGCTTGATAAAATGAAAATATTTATGATTTTCCACTGAAAAAGAGAAGAAGAATGGATGGAAAGGTTTAATGATAAAAAA
This sequence comes from Trichodesmium erythraeum IMS101, assembly GCF_000014265.1. Lineage (NCBI taxonomy): Bacteria > Bacillati > Cyanobacteriota > Cyanophyceae > Oscillatoriales > Microcoleaceae > Trichodesmium > Trichodesmium erythraeum. The sequence goes on along the minus strand of NC_008312.1, from coordinate 6,217,421 downwards.
ATCACCATTTCTTTTTAGGAGCTTTTTAAGATGAAAATTTATCAACAATATTTAATTCTTTTTCTGGACTAGTAAAATTAGTTGAACAAAAAATCATACACTTGTACGAGTTAGCCCTTACACTTATAAAGATATCACAAAAATTGTGAAGATGCAATTAAAAATATCTTTGAAGCGCGATTTTTTTAGGAGCTTTCAATAACGAAAATATTTGTAGCTTTCCACTGAGTACGAACTGGGAAAAAATATCCATTACTTCTCAGAATTTTGGAGGGAGCTAGTAAATATGTAGGGAGAGAGAATGTCTGACATAAATCAAATTTTTCCCAGAAAGTTTCTGCAGGTTTTCCTGTTTTCTCCAGAAAATTTTTAGCCATCAGTTTTTAGTGGTTTATATTGATTTTCCAGATAAATTTACTCCCAGAATTTTGGAGGGAGCTAGTAAATATGTAGGGAGAGAGAATGTCTGACATAAATCAAATTTTTTCCAGAAAGTTTCTACAGGTTTTCCTGTTTTCTCCTGAAAATTTTTAGCCATCAGTTTTTAGTGGTTTATATTGATTTTCCAGATAAATTTACTCCCAGAATTTTGGAGGGAGCTAGTAAATATGTAGGGAGAGAGAATGTCTGACATAAATCAAATTTTTCCCAGAAAGTTTCTGCAGGTTTTCCTGTTTTCTCCAGAAAATTTTTAGCCATCAGTTTTTAGTGGTTTATATTGATTTTCCAGATAAATTTACTCCCAGAATTTTGGAGGGAGCTAGTAAATATGTAGGGAGAGAGAATGTCTGACATAAATCAAATTTTTTCCAGAAAGTTTCTACAGGTTTTCCTGTTTTCTCCAGAAAATTTTTAGCCATCAGTTTTTAGTGGTTTATATTGATTTTCCAGATAAATTTACTCCCAGAATTTTGGAGGGAGCTAGTAAATATGTAGGGAGAGAGAATGTCTGACATAAATCAAATTTTTCCCAGAAAGTTTCTGTAGGTTTTCCTGTTTTCTCCTGAAAATTTTTAGCCATCAGTTTTTAGCGGTTTATATTGATTTTCCAGATAAATTTACTCCCAGAATTTTGGAGGGAGCTAGTAAATATGTAGGGAGAGAGAATGTCTGACATAAATCAAATTTTTTCCAGAAAGTTTCTGTAGGTTTTCCTGTTTTCTCCAGAAAATTTTTAGCCATCAGTTTTTAGTGGTTTATATTGATTTTCCAGATAAATTTACTCCCAGAATTTTGGAGGGAGCTAGTAAATATGTAGGGAGAGAGAATGTCTGACATAAATCAAATTTTTTCCAGAAAGTTTCTGTAGGTTTTCCTGTTTTCTCCAGAAAATTTTTAGCCATCAGTTTTTAGCGGTTTATATTGATTTTCCAGATAAATTTACTCCCAGAATTTTGGAGGGAGCTAGTAAATATGTAGGGAGAGAGAATGTCTGACATAAATCAAATTTTTCCCAGAAAGTTTCTGTAGGTTTTCCTGTTTTCTCCAGAAAATTTTTAGCCATCAGTTTTTAGTGGTTTATATTGATTTTCCAGATAAATTTACTCCCAGAATTTTGGAGGGAGCTAGTAAATATGTAGGGAGAGAGAATGTCTGACATAAATCAAATTTTTCCCAGAAAGTTTCTACTAATTTTCCTGATGAAATTTTTGCCGTAAGTCATCAAGTGGAGATAGTTCAGTTTCCAGATATTCTGAATTATTATCGCCATAATTTTCCTCTTTATTTTCTGAGTTACTTAATTTATTTTCTTCTATTTCTTCTTGAGGCTTATCAAGGTAAAACTTGACAGGAAATTCAAAATGAAATTTTCCTTTTTGCCAACCTTGAGTGCCTACTCTCAAAACTTCACACCTTAAACTTGGATAAAAGAATTCATGCTTTATGACAGGATTAATATTTAGTAACTTGATAATTGATCCTTGTAATTGATTAACTGTCATATATAAATATTGAAAGTTATAGTTTAGATTTAAATTTGTTCCTATACTTTGATCAACTTGAATAACTTCATCCCCTTCCAAAAATTCTGAATTATTATTGCCATAATTTTCTGCTTGATTTTCTTCTATTTTTTCTTCAAGTTCATCAGGGTAAAATTTGACAGTAAATTCGACCTTTAATTTCCCTTTTTTCCAGCTTTTGGCATCAGGTTTCAAAATCCAAACATCGAAACTATAATCAAATAGTTTATTTCGTATCTCAACAAGATAGCGATGAGATATATCAGGAGAAAACTTGTGGATAATTTCAGTTTTTAACTGCTCAATTGTTAGGCACAAATATTCAAGTTCATTTCTATCCAAGCTCAAAAAATCACAATAATTTGCATCAATTTTCACAACATCATGCAAATTCAACACAACAAACTTTTCATGATCTAAATTTTGTGACATATTTAATTCTTCTATTTCCAATAAATTAGCATCTAATTGTAGGATATCTGTTGAGACATCCTACAGTTTTCTGTGATATAAAAAATGCTCTTAGCAGTTATTTAGGTAATTACTAATGACTAAATATTTACTAAAAAATATCTCTAAATATTCACATTAATCTGTTTACCTAAATCGCCAATAGACCACATTTACTCACCTTCCAATAACTTCTCATCCTCATTACTTAGTACCTCCAAATTTTCCTCACCTTTGCCAAAATTAAAATCAGAAATGATTGGCAACTGTCGCTCATTCAACAACATCACCTGTAGACAACTATTAATAGAAGAAACTGCTTGATTATAAACCTTAACCTTCTCATCTACCTCAGCTTGTAAACGTAAATTTCTTTGAATTTTCTCTCCAGCTTCCGCCTCTAAACTTTGCTCTAAATATTTCCGAGCTTGATTATATTGCTGCATAATATCTTCCCCTTTTTTTTCAGCCATTGGTAATAAATTAGTCTTCAAAGTTTGATTCACAGTTTGTCGAAAAGTTTGCCGAATAGTCTGAGAAACTTTTGGCTCAAAATCTAACTTCAACAACTGTCTAATTGCAGGTTCCGCCTCCACCATACTGCTACAGTCAAAACTTTGAGAAGTCTGTAACAAAGTCTGCCGAAACTGATAGATAGAAAAAGTTCCTTCATCATAAAAACGCGGACTTTCTCGCACAAATCTATCACATTCTATTCGCGCTGCACTTATTAATGCCGTACTAACCTTTTTTTCTACCTCTTTTAAACATTTTTCAATTCCTCCATCATTACCTAACAAACGATAGAGTTGCCGATAATATTCTGACTTGCGAATTCGGTCAACTAAACCTTGAAAAAATCCAGTTATTACTGACTGAGTAGAGTCAACTAAAATATCCTCTAATTGATTTGCTAAATAATAAAGTGCTTCAACTAAAACTGCCAATAAAGGAGCCGTTGCATTCCGTGGATGATTAACAGTTGCCCGACTATAAGCAGCCTCTACAGAAAAAGTATCTAACAGTTCATCTAAACGACGAATCATTCGAGATTGAAGTTGATTAAAATCTGCTTCAAAAGCATCATATTTATTTGTAACTAGTAAATTTACTTCCTCAGTAATATGTTGATTAAATCCTTCGCCCACCTCCTGAAGTTGAAAATTTAATAATGATAATTCCTGAGCTTTCATTGCCTCTATTTCTTGAGGTTGACTTGCTAAGTCTCGCTGAGTTGCCAAATAATTTTTCTGTAACTGTATACAAATATTTTGTAAATCATCAGCCAAATTTGCAAATAATTGTGGGCGTTTTTCTTCCTTTAAATATCGAGTAATTCCATCCCTAAATTCTTCTATACCACTATCAATTATTAATTGTTTGATTAATGGTTTACCCCAGTCCGCTAAAATCCTGACATAATTTTCATTAGGTGACTCAAAACCATTAATACTGACCCGAAAATTACTCGGCAACTTGCGAGAAGTGCCACAATAATTATTAAAAGCATAAACAAATTGAGGTGTTTCTTCCTCTCCATCTAAACCTTTAATACTATTAGCAAATATACTATCTAAACCAAAGCGCTCCCGCCCGCTTGTATCCTTAATTAAACTACCATAAAAACCTAATAAGCCACTAGTTTTATAAATCCTTTTTGTATCTCGAAAATCAGAAATAATCAAATTGTCTAATCGTTGTCTAAGTTGAGAATTGTACCAAGTTTCATCTATACGGTTAAAGACATAAAAAACCCGATCTCTAATACCAGGATTTTCTCGCATTTTCTCTAACAGTTCCGTTTCTTCTATTGTCATATCTCCTGCAGCAGCAGCTTTTAAAATACAGACAACTGCAGAAGTTTCTGGGTTTTCTATTTTGTCATAAGTAACTTGAGCATCTTTCTCTACAGGAGCATCAATTCCTGGGGTATCAATAATAATATTGCCATCTTCTAATAAAGGATGATGACAATAATATTCTACGCGCTTCAACACAGAACTATTCATTCCTCTTCTGGCATAACTTGCTGCTTCTTTTAGGTTAGAAAAGTCGAACTGTTCCATTGAATAAATAGCATTTTCAATAGGATTAATATATTCTTTATTTGTCTCAACACCATCCACTAATAATTTTAATGCTTTTGCTTGCTTGGCACGTTCCGATTTATTTTCTCCTCCTTCATTTTTAATAATTGCTTTGCATTGTTCCCGGATAATTCCAATTACTTCTGATTGTTCAATATTGGGATTAGATTCTAAACCTAATTGCTGTCGTAAAATTCTTACCTGTTCTTGAATTTCAGCTCTGCTTAAAAATGTCAAAATTACTCTTTCTTTTTCTGGTTCAGCATATTCGATATAGCATTCTGTTCCTGTTGCATGACCTTCAGCACTATAAAGTAATTCTCTCCCTAATAAAGCATTAATTAACATCGACTTTCCTGCACTAAAAGCTCCGGCAAATACTATTTCAAACTTTGGGGAAATTACTTTATTTAAGGAAGAACGAACTGCTGTTGTATCTTGTTGTCTAAGAGTAGGCTCTTGATATAATAGTTGAAGTAGTATACCTACCTGATTTTCTAAGTCTTGACATTGAGTTGGAATTGTGTTCATTTTTCCTTGATGGTATTAGTAATTCTCTACTATTTTAGTATATAAGTAGTCATCTCAGTTATCGGTGACTAGCTATGATTTAATAGTTAATAGTCAATAGTTAATAGTACATCTTGCTAAATTAGGGTCTCTATTGCTATTAGGACTTATATAGTTTTTTTCAAGCTACTAACCTACAGTTTTTTCTTCATTTTTGATTCCCAAAACCCTAATTATTACCTTGTGGCAACCTTGTAAATAACATCAGTACTACTCCCTAAAACAAATGATAAACTTTATATCTAATTATTCATTGATGACTAAAAAGTAGCTAATTATTGCTATAATAAATACTTTATTTATTTATTTTGAGCAATAAATAAGTTTAGTAAAAAGCAAAAAATATGATATAGTTAATCATATATTTACAAATTATAAAGGTTAAATAATCTATGGTAATTAAACTTTACGACTTGGTTGCTGCAGAAGAAAATAGAGCTTTCAGTCCCTTTTGTTGGAGAATTCGTATGGCTTTAGCACACAAAAATTTAGAAGTAAAAATTATACCTTGGCGACTGACAGAAAAAGAGGCGATCGCTTTCTCTAATCAGGAGACAGTTCCTGTAATTGTTGATGGAAATAAGGGAGATAAAGTAGTTGCAGATTCTTGGAATATTGCTAATTACTTAGAGGAAACTTATCCAGATAAACCTTCTTTATTTGGCAGTTATGAAGCCAAATCTCAAACGATGTTTATCGACTCTTGGAATAGCAGCTTATTAGGAATTTTAGCTCCAATAGTTTTATACGATGTATTTGAAAATATTGATCCAAAAGACCAGCCTTATTTTCGAGAAAGTCGTGAAAGTTTTTTGGGTAAGTCTCTAGAAGAATTTAAGGATGTTACAGAAAACCAAATTAATAATTTTCAAAGTTTTCTAGAGCCTTTAAGAAACACTATCAGTCAGCAATTTTTCTTAGCAGGAGAAACACCAAACTATGCTGATTATCTAGTATTTTCTACTTTTCAATTTGCTCGTGCTATGTCTCCTAAAAAACTCTTAGAAACTAGCGATCCAGTTTATGCTTGGCGAGAAAAAATGCTCGATTTATTTGATGGCATAGGACGGAAAAATCTGGGTTTTAATTAAAAAAAATAGACAAAAATTGGAGTTTTTTTAATTATGACTCTTGATTTATATTACTGGGCGACCTCTAACGGTTAGAAAATAAGTATAATGCTCGAAGAAACAGAAACTCCCTATAATTTAATTCTTGTTAATATTATGACTGGAGGTAAATTTCAACCAAAGTTTATCAAAGTTAGTCCTAACGATAACATGTCTGTTATTGTTGACCGGAAAATTGTTGTCTCAAGACTTCTCTTCTAAGGAGATAAAAAAAGATAATATTCTTTATCTCAAGCCTCTAACTTCAGCTAGAGGTACTGATAACTGATAAATAATCACTTAAATGGCTCCAACAAACCTAATGGTAATCCTATTTCTATCTTTTAATCAGGAGCTATTTTGCTTTATTTAGCATAAAAAAAAGATCGCTTTCTTCCTAAAAAAAACATGAGAATACTACCAGTTATTCTATGGTTAATTTTGTAAGTAGGTGTTGTTATACCGATGCCAGGAAAAGCTCATAATTTTAGTCAATATGCAAAAAAAAAATTCCTATGTCATTGAAAGATATACAAATGAAACATCTAGTTTGTATCGAGTTTTAGATAAACAACTATCCAAACTTGAATATGTAGCGGGAGATTATTCCATCGCTGATATGGCAATATATCCTTGGATAGTACCTCAGGAAAAACCAGGACAAAATTTAGCAAACTTTCCTCATTTAAAGTAATGCTTTAAAACAGTTGGTCAGCGACCTGGGGTAAGTTGTGGTTTAACAGTTTTAAGTAAGAGTCGGATGCAAAATGTGGATGCAAAAGCAAAGGAAAATCTTTTCGGCGCTCGTCAGTTTCAGCAGTAATTAATTATTAGTTTTTATTGGAATATTTATTAATGGATAATGGATAATTAATCATGAATAATTACCTCCGGTTAAAATTAAGAGGATTTAAGCAAATGCGGAAATATTATTTCTTTTTGATCCTTAAAAATAGGTTTTAAGCCTTTGGGGATTAATTATTAATTATCTATTGGTAAGTATTTTTATGCCCTCAAAATTTCTGTAGAGATGCTTTCTAGAATGTCTCTACAAATATGATTCAAGCTACTAACTTTTATCAAAAAAAAATCTTCAATCTGCCAATTTTTTTAAAGATACTCTTTTACAGAGTTTTGTCTAAAGAATATCTAAAAAAATAGGAAAAATCTATATCATTTTCTGGAGCTTATAAAAAAACGTCCAAGTAGTTAGAGTTGCACCCCGGAAAAAATTGTGATACTATTTACATAGTGGGGTTAACTTGTACCTAAGCATGACTTTTTATTCAACTAAAACTATATCTTTAGGCAAAAAAAAAATCCATCAGGCTGTTATAGGCGATCGCCCTAAAATCATTTTCATTTTCTGAAGCTCATTAAAAACGTCGAGGTAGTTAGATTTGCACCCCGGAAAAAATTGTGATACTGTTTATATAGTGGGGTCAACTCGTACCTAAGCATGACTTTTTATTCAACTAAAACTATATCTTTAGGCAAAAAAAATCCATCAGGCTGTTATATGTGATGGGCATAAATCCATTATCATTTCCTGAAGCTCATTAAAAACGTCGAGGTAGTTAGATTTGCACCCCGGAAAAAATTGTGATACTGTTTATATAGTTGGGCTAACTCGTACCTAAGCATGACTTTTTATTCAACTAAAACTATATCTTTAGGCAAAAAAATCCATCAGGCTGTTATATGTGATGGGCATAAATCCATTATCATTTCCTGAAGCTCATTAAAAACGTCGAGGTAGTTAGATTTGCACCCCGGAAAAAATTGTGATACTGTTTATATAGTTGGGTTAATTTGCACCTAAGTATGACTTTTTATTCAACTTTTGACGATACTTTAGGGGAACCTGAACCAAGAACAGTTCTTCCATCACAGATTGCTATTCCTTTGGTTTAGGTTTCAGAAAGATTGAAAGAACCACCAATACTCAACTATGCTGATTATGTCTTAAGAAACTGGAGAAAACAAGATCCAACTGGAGATTTTACCACAAACAATCTTAAAAGTCTGGTTACATTTTCATTTTAGAAGATGAAGACCAATTCATAACTGTTCATGTAGCCTATGAAGCAGCTGCTAGGGAGTGTTATCGGCAAGGGATAAAAGCGATGAGCTAGCGGAGGAAAAAGATGCAGTTTCTCTAACTATTGTCTTACGAGAAATGGCTAATACGATTGTTAACATAAAAGATGTTTTTATGACTACAGAGAAGATTGTGTCTCCTGAAATTTTCAGAAAATACATCAGACAGTTTCTCAAGGGATGGCACAATAACCTTGAGCTTGTTTATCAAGGTACCGAGATTAATGCTTCAGTTCTCAGAGGAGAAACTGGTTCTAAAAGCATTGCAATGCCTTTATTAGATAGGATTATGGGTTGTATGTCTCTAGATCCTGTACAAAGAAAAATTCTTAACGAAAAACAAGAACTTCCTGTAGAGTTAGTTCTAGAAAATTACTACGGTTTTGTTAACTATATGCCAGCTCCTCATAGAAATTTTTTGGAAGAAACTTATCATAAGAGCCTAGTAAGAAACTTTGTCATGGACAATAATTCTCCAGATTTAAGAGAAGCTTACAATAACTGTATTGACAAAATTCTTTTGATGCGAACTAATCATTTAAAAATGATTCCTAAATACATATCTAATCCAGGTGAAAATAATAATACTGTTTATGGTACAGGTGGCACTTCTTACAGAACTTACCTAGGAACTCTCAGAAACGTAACAGAATCTGCGGCCATTAATAATAAAAATACAGCTAAAATTTAAAACTAAATACAATATCATATCTGTTCCCCTTAAATAGTTATAATTAAAGTTTGTAGTATTACTAGAGGAATACTACAAACAAAAACTTTTTTATCACTTATTATCCCAACATCATATAATTAGAGTTTACTGAAAAAGTTTTATGAGTAAGAATAGGAGTCAGGTATGGACATTTTGCTGCGCGACATGAAACGCATTTTTGTTATACAACATCCGTACAGGATAAATGTAAATTATAAAGGAGGTAGCAGAAAGAATTAGAAGAGTGATTTTTCCCTCATAGTGAGCCTTTAATCCTAACTTTTTAGGAATTTATGCTGCAGCAAGCAAAGTTATCATTGAGCAATAATTAGGGTTTACTGAACAGACACAAACCAAATTAAACAGGCAAATCTTTCCGTGGTTTAAGCCTCTCAACCTCCCGTAACTTCTGATAAATCTCCAACTCCTCTTCACTAAGCTTCTTCGGAGTTACAATCTTAATCTCCACCAACTGGTCCCCACGATCACCCATACCATCAGGATAACCCTTACTAGCAAGTCGTAAACGTTGACCAGAAACAACCCCCGCCGGTAACTTCATCCTCACCCAACCATCCAAAGTGGGAACCTCAATATCCCCACCCAAAACTGCCTCTACAGGAGTAATAGGTAACTCGCAGAAAATTTCTGCCCCCTGTAACTGATAAAAACCATGAGGAGCGATCGTAATCTTCAAATACAAATCTCCCCCACCAATACCCTGATTTTTCAGACGAACTTTTTGACCACTAACCATAGCTCTCGGCATATTTACCTCGATCGAACGCCCATCCTCCAAACGTATTTTCTCCACCCCTCCCACATAAGCTTTTTCCAAAGGCAAAGTCAATCTAGCCTCAATATCCTTTCTTAGCTCCTGTTCCGTTGCTTTATAAACAGCCTTTTTCTGACCAGGGCGATAAACACTTGATGACTGAGTTTTTGGTTTTGTTGCTGTTGCCGGAGTCTTAACTTCCCGACGACGACCCAACAATTGATCTACAAAAGTATTAAAATCTGAAAAATCACTAACATCAACATTCTTGTCTGACTTAACTCCATTGCCAGAAAGATTATCTCCCCAATTTCTAAAATCAGGAACTCGCATCCCCATCCTACTGGCAATTCCTTTTGGTTTCCAATATCGAATAAACTTATCGTACTCTAAACGTTTCTCTACATCCGATAAAATATCATAGGCTTCATTAATATCTTTAAACTTTTCTTCCGCCTCTTTACTTCCTGGATTTACATCTGGATGAAATTGTCGCGCTAATTTTCTATATGCTTTCTTAATTTCATCCACTGAAGCATCTTTAGAAATATCTAGAATCTGATAATAATTCCGAAAGTTTTGCATCTGCTAACTTAAACTTATAAATAACTTATTAATATTTTTAACTATAAATATTTTCTCTAAACTCTTGAAGCAAAATAGTACCAGATCTTAGACTTCTTAATTGAAGCCAAAATATAGTAATCAAAATACTACGCAAATAATTAAGGATATTGTTAAATCCTTACAAGCGCGGCCTTTTCAGAGGAAAAGCCTACAAGGGATATGAATCCGTGACTTTTAACTTGCGCGTAGCGCTATACCAATTCAGTTAAGATATTTTCAAATTATTACTTTTCATTTATAGCAATAACTTGACTCTTCAATTTTGAACACACCCGCATTTCATCTAAGGTATATATTGAAAGCCAGTGATCAACTATCTCTGGCCCCATCTAAAATCCACAATAGTTATAGCCAATCATCATCATCATCATCCCAATCTTGACTTTGATAATAACGATTAGCTCGATTAGAACTAACTCGATCAGGAGGACGACTATAAACCCTACTTTCATAATCATAACGTTCCCTATCCCTAGGGTTACGCTCTTCGCCAGATATTGTCCGGCGCACAGAGCCAAAGAAGTTATCATCATTTTCAGAGGAGGTATAAATTGAAACCTCACGTTTGAGATCGTAGAGAGCATCTTGTAAGTCAACTCCTACCCGATCAATACCCCGTTCATCATCCCGTTCCAAACTATCCCGCAGCTCCCTAATCAACATCTCAATGCGTTGACGACTTCTGGCTGCAAACTGCATACCATAATCCAAGGCTACCTCTCGCAGTTTTCGTTCTGCCTGAAAGGCCAAAGCCTCAGCCCGGTTACGCTTGTCCACTTGCTCCCGTTTAAGTCTGTCTGCTTCAGCAAATTTTTCCGCATCCTGAATCATCTGAGTAATTTCCTGCTGACTTAAAGTAGAAGCTCCTTGAATAGTAATACTTTGAGTTCTACCAGTAGTCTTATCCATTGCCGTCACCTGCAAAATACCATTAGCATCAACATCAAAAGATACTTGCACCTGTGGCACACCTCGTGGTGCAGGGGGAATACCAGTAAGCTTAAATTTTCCAAGAGACTTATTATCAGCAGCTATTTCTCGTTCTCCCTGAATCACATGAATCTCAACTAAAGTCTGATTATTTTCTGCAGTAGAAAAGATATCAGAACGTCTGACTGGAATAGTAGTATTCCGAGGAATAAGTTTTTTCATCACCCCCCCAATAGTTTCTAAACCCACAGACAATGGAGTAACATCCAAAAGCAGCACATCTCGCACATCACCAGCTAAAATACCAGCCTGAATAGCCGCTCCTACCGCCACAACCTCATCAGGGTTCACTCCCTGATTTGCTTCTCTATCTATAAGAGAATAAACTAAGTCTTGGACAAAAGGAATACGAGTTGAACCACCTACTAATACTACTTCATCAATCATAGAGGGATTAATACTAGCATCTTTTAAGGCCATTTTTACAGGACGTCGGATTCTAGAAACTAAATCTTCACAAAGTCCTTCAAATTGGGATCTAGTCAACCTAGTTTCCAGATGCTTAGGGCCATCTTCTGTAGCAGTAATAAAGGGAAGATTAACCTCTGTTACCCCAACCCCAGATAATTCAATTTTGGCTTTTTCGGCAGCTTCAGTCAGTCTTTGTAGAGCTTGACGGTCATTCCTTAAGTCTATTCCTTCTGACTCTAGAAATTGTTCAGCTAACCAGTCAACCACTCTTTGGTCAAAGTCATTACCCCCTAATTGAGTATCTCCACTGGTAGCCTTGACTTCAAATACTCCATCTCCTACTTCTAAAATTGAAACATCAAATGTACCTCCACCTAAGTCAAAAACTAGAATTAACTGATTTTCTGTACTTTCTAATCCATAGGCCAAAGATGCTGCCGTTGGTTCATTCAAAATACGTTTCACTTCTAAGCCCGCAATAGTCCCTGCATCGCGAGTAGCTTGTCTTTGGGAGTCATTAAAATATGCTGGTACAGTAATTACTGCTCCTGTTACCTCTTCTCCCAGATAACGACTTGCTTCATCTGCTAGTTTCCGCAGTATCATAGCTGATAGTTCTTCAGGAGCAAAATCTCGTTTCATTCGGGGACATTTGATTTTGATATTGCCGTATTCGTCCCGGCGAATTGTATATGGAACGCGCTTTGATTCTGGTGATAGTTCAGAGTATTTACGTCCAATATATCGTTTGACTCCGTAGAAGGTGTTCTGGGGATTCAGAACTATTTGCCTTCTGGCCATTTGTCCAACTATTCGTTCTCCTTCCTTTGTGAAGCCAACTACAGATGGTGTTGTCCGCATTCCTTCTAAGTTAGCTATCACTATTGGTTTTCCTCCTTCCATAACGGAAACAACGGAGTTTGTTGTACCCAGGTCTATGCCAACTACTTTGCCCATGCCTTAGTTTATTTGTTTGTCCTTTTATTAATTCTATTGTGTCAAATTCTTTGGTATTTTGAGGAAGGCCTCACTATCTCAATATATTGACTATAAATTGGCCTTTGGTTTGAGCCAATCTCTAGTCAAGCATTCTTACATTTTATTAGGATAATACAAATCTATTACTAATTTCGCTGTAACATAACCATATTTACATTGTTTTGTCAAAACTAAGGAGATAAATTAATTTTTAGAGAAATCAAAAATAACTTAATCAGGTCTTGCTGAATTGTGTAACAACTTGTAAAGTTATAATAAAAATAAGTAAATTTATTTAAGAGGTTTTTACCAAATAAATGCTAGTGGCAATCGCGGGAGCAGGTCTAGCAGGTCTTTCCTGTGCTAAATATTTGACAGATCTGGGCCATACCCCAATAGTCCTTGAAAGAAGGGACGTTCTTGGAGGTAAAGTAGCAGCCTGGAAGGACGAGGAGGGAGACTGGTACGAAACTGGTCTACATATATTCTTTGGAGCTTATCCAAATATGTTACAGCTATTTAAAGAGTTGGATATACAGGATAGGTTGCAATGGAAAGACCACACAATGATTTTTAATCAGCCAGATCAACCAGGAACATATTCTAGGTTTGATTTTCCCAATATTCCAGCACCAGTAAATGGCATAGCGGCAATTCTGGGCAATAATGATATGCTAACCTGGTTAGAAAAAATTAAGTTTGGCATAGGTTTAATTCCAGCTATGCTTCAAGGACAAAAATATGTAGAAAAAATGGACAAATACAGTTTTTCAGAATGGCTGAAAAAACAAAATGTCCCTCCAAAAGTGGAGAAAGAAGTCTTCATCGCCATGTCAAAAGCATTGAATTTTATCGGGCCAGAAGAAATATCCTCAACTGTTATTCTCACGGCTCTAAACCGTTTCCTCCAAGAGAAAAATGGTTCTAAAATGGCTTTTTTAGATGGTTCACCCACGGAGCGATTATGTCAACCTCTGGTAGAATATATTACTAAGGGAGGTGGGGAAGTATATCTAAACTCACCTATAAAAGAGTTTTTGCTGAACGACGATGGCACAGTTAGTGGATTCCTCATTAGAGGATTAGAAGCAGCAGAAGATAGAGTTATAAGTGTTGATGCTTATGTCTCAGCAATGCCCGTGGATCCCTTAAAGGTAATGTTACCATTACCCTGGCAACAGATGGAATATTTCCAAAAGCTCAAGGGTTTAGAAGGGGTACCAGTAATTAATCTGCATTTGTGGTTTGATCGCAAGCTCACAGATATAGATCATTTACTATTTTCACGCTCACCCCTACTCAGTGTTTATGCAGACATGAGTAATACCTGTCGCGAATATGCTAATCCCAATTGTTCCATGTTGGAGCTAGTATTAGCACCAGCTAAAGATTGGATTAGTAAATCTGAGCAAGAAATAGTCGCAGCAACAATGGCAGAGTTAGAAAAATTATTTCCGGCTCACTTTACAGGAGAAGATCCAGCTAAGTTGTTGAAATATCACGTCGTCAAAACACCCCGCTCTGTATATAAAGCTACCCCAGGTCGTCAAGACTGTCGCCCTTCTCAAGTAACTCCAATTGCCAATTTCTTCCTTACAGGAGATTATACAATGCAACGCTATCTAGCTAGCATGGAAGGAGCCGTACTTTCTGGCAAGCTGACAGCGCAGGCGATCGCAAAAGCAAAGCTACCCTAAAGCTTCTATTTACCCTGAATCTCATGCAAATCTGCAACGAACAACTCCAAAGCCAGCAAAGAATGCTGCCAAGCTCTAAATCTTCTCAGCGTATGACTTGTTCATCCCTGGTATCTATAGAAGATTCTTATGAGCTGTGCCGTCAAATCACAGCTACCTATTCTAAAACTTTTTACATGGGTACTCAGTTAATGCCAGAGGCTAAAAGTAAAGCAATCTGGGCAATTTATGTCTGGTGTCGTCGTACAGATGAACTGGTCGATGGACCCACGTCAAATACTACAACCACAGAAACTCTCCAAAAGTGGGAACAAAATCTTGAATCTATCTTTGCTGGCTATCCCTTAGAAGATGCAGATGTAGCATTGGTAGATACCTTATCTCGATTCCCCATAGATATACAACCATTTCGGGATATGATTGCAGGTCAGCAAATGGATCTGTACAGCAGTCGCTACCAAACATTTGAGGAACTGAAACTTTACTGTTATCGAGTCGCAGGTACAGTTGGTTTAATGACTATGCCAGTTATGGGAATAGAAACATCAAATGTTGCTGCTCCACAGAAGAGCCACCAACAATTTCAGTATCCTGCATCAGAGGCGATCGCCTTGGGAATTGCTAATCAACTTACAAATATTTTAAGAGATGTAGGAGAAGATGCTCGCCGGGGTAGGATTTATCTTCCTTTACAAGAGTTAGCTTTATTTGATTATACTGAAGAAGATTTATTGAATGGTGTAATTGATGAGCGTTGGCGAGAGTTGATGAAATTTCAGATTCATAGGGCGCGTAAATTTTTTGTTGATGCAGAGAGAGGTATTAAACGTTTAAGCCCTGATATTCGTTGGCCTGTTTGGTCAGCTTCTATGCTTTATAGTAAGATTTTGGATGCTATTGAGCATAATCAATATGATGTATTTAATCGTCGAGCCTACGTTTCTACCCCTCGCAAGTTTCTATGTTTGCCCATAGCATTTCTGAGGTCAAAAATCTTATAGAATTCATTTGGTATCTTTTTCAAGCTAAATTAGCTACTTCACCAAGCCATATAAGTAATTTCGACCTAGGTAATGGACTAGTGGAGGGTATTTGTGCCAATAAGGATTAAACCAAGAAGCTGTAAAGCTAATGATTAATCAATAGAGATATCAAATGGTTTCTATATAAAGCCTACTGATTCAATCTAAAAACTTGCACAGTAAGTATTTAAGCATCTTTAGAAAAAGAAATATTTACCTCTTTGAAGCTAAAATACAGCAATTTTCAGGCATCTATTTGCAGTAATTAAGTAGAAAAAAGTAGGCTAATCTAGGCCGACGCCAGAAAATTTTAAATGGTCACTTAAGAACCGACTATCCCCAGATAATCCCTAGCTTATGATGGCCATTTTAATTCTGTGGGAGTAATTTAAACTGGAACATGACTTACGTAAAGGCACTAGTTATAGTGTAAATCTCTGAAATAATCACTAAAAATACATCAGAGTTGTTTGGAAATAAAGATTTAAAATGCTCAAAAGTTTACTCTATAATGCTTTCAGGATTTTAATACTCAAAAGCACTATAAACCTGGACTTGTTTTAGGTTTTAGCTATTTTAAAAAAAAAGGCTAATATTATGTCCGGTAGCATCGGTATTGTATAGAGAAGGTAAGAAAGAAGGAAGAAGCTTTAAAAGGAAGAACAACCTTATATGACGATAGATATTGTCCAAACTTTTACACAAACGATATTAACGGACATAATATAAAACCAAAATTAAGTCAAAGCTTATAGTGTTTTTCAGTACTAAAATACTCAAAACCATTAATAGTAAGCTTTTGAGTCTTTTCAATTTTTATTTACCAATAACTCTACTAAATGCCTGTCATATATGAAGCTTTTATCATCAAATCCTCGGCTTGTCAAACAAGTAATCTAATACAGAAGAAAATACAAGGCTTGAACTCTTGAGCAACCTTATGATGCCGTTTGGCTGTGTATCATCTTTTTCTGGCTGTTTAGAGATTCCTGTAATATCAATTTTTACAACTCAAATAATAGTCACAAAAATATTTATAGCCTTCTCTACTAATTGAGACATACTGTAAAATGATTAAATTCTTTTTACTTTTAGGACTATAACTGCAAAAATCACTAATTGTACGTCACTGCTAATTTAGTTTTACTTCAACAATGAACTCTGAGCAAAAACGGAAGTGGGAAGACCCTTCACAAGCCTATCGTCAAACCTTGAAGTTGAAGCCAGATGAGATTTAGGTTCATCATAACTTAGATTTAGTTTTGGTTAATTTGGAGCAATTTGAAGAGGCTTATGAGTGTTTCAAGAAAGTTAGCTCGCTAAAATCTGATTTCTGGGATGTTAACAATAACAAGATCAAGTATACATAGCAATTGTAGCAAAAGCTAGGGGATTTTTATTCCAGCAGCAGCACTGGGAAGATGCGTTAGCTGTATATCTGCAAATGATTACTTTGAATTCAGATTTTGCCTGGAGGCATTTTAATTTGGGGCTGACTTTGAGGGAGATGGTTAAGTTTGAGGAGGCTATTGCTCCCCTAAAAAAGGGGATAGAATTAGACATCTCCAAAAATACTCAAACATTTATCCTAACTATCTTTAGTGGTGCGATCGCTACTTATGAAGATAGTTAATTTGTACAGTTTTATGGGCATCAGAGATACTTCGTGTTACTAATTCAAATATTTATTGTACTTTGATTTATTATTTTTATCTCGGCTTTTGATGGTTTTTACTAATATAAAAGAGCCAATTCTTAGTCGCACTAAACCACATATTGTTAAGATTACTTTTTGATAATTATTATCTTTTAATCTGAATCTTTCTCTAGCAATTCTAAATATTTTAATTAATCTTATTATATGTTCTACAAATATTCTCTTTCTGGCTTTTTCTTGATTTTATTCTTTGATTTCTAGCGGCATTTCTTTTTTTCTTGGTTTCTTTTTTGGTGTAGTAGTTCTTTCTACTCCTTCATCAGCTTTATCTCCTTGAAACTTTTGTTTTTTATCAAATTTATCCTGTTGTTTTCTTAATATTTTTACATCACTTACTGGACCTTTTTCTCCTACTATTACATCTACTATTTCTGTTCCTTTTGGTGTCGTTATTATTTGATTTTTAAAAGTATGATTTTTATTTTTTCATATTTTATATTTTTCTTGGTCTTTATATTCACTTGGTCTTTCTCTACTTTGTTCTGTACTATCTACAATTAATTCTAATTCTGTTAATATCTCCTTTACCCATTCCAATTCATTTTCTTTTTTTTTACTTGTTCTAATAAACTTGCTGGCAGTAATTCTCTGAGAATATCTATCCAGTAATGAAAAATATTATTAGCACTTGATTCACTTATACCAAAGTTAATTCCTAATGTTTGAAAAGTTGGTATTTGATGTAAATAAAATAACGTTAAAATTATTTCTTCTTCCTTTGTTAAATTCTTTTTTCTGACTCCACCTGCTTTAATTAATCTTTTTTCTGTTTTGGCGATCGCCTCCTTTTTCTCTGATTCTATTACTTAGGCCTTTGCTATTAATTTTATTAGCTGTTCATAAGTAATGCCAATAATTCTTTTTGTTTATTTTGGATGATTATAAATATATTCTAAAGTTGGATTCATTTGGGAGACTTTATACATAAATGGTTTTGATAATTTTACCTTATTTTCTATTTTGGAGATGTTTATTGAATCCTGAAATTACCCGTTTACATCAATTCCAAAAACTTAAAGTATAATCAAGTAGATAGATAGTTTAAAAACCGAGGCTCAAGTACGTTTAATTGCCTTTTTTCTTCCTTAGTTTCATCCAATTCCAGAAAATGATGAATGGTGGGGTAAAGTGTTTACAGAGTCGACAAATGTTACCAAAGCAAAACCACTGTTTGAAGGACATTATCAACCGAAACTACCTACTGATTTAGGATTTTACGATTTGTGCTTGTTAGAAGTGAGGGGTGCCCAAGCAAAATTAGAAAGAAAGTAAAGCATGGTATTAATGGTTTCTATTACTATTACTATTGGTTTGCAAGTAAGAGATTATTAGATAGACCAATTTTTGAGATTTTACACAGTCAACAACCTGATTTTTCTTTTTATCATTCTTAATTCAAGATATTAAATTAAGTAATCAAGATTGCTATCCTATTTGTTTTGATGCTCCTGTTATTAATGCTGAGTTTCAGCAATATTAGTACTTAGATATTTTTGGCTGGTGTTTCAGTAATTCTGGTAAAAAAGTAAAAAACATAAAAATATGTAGGTCTAGTCATATTTTTTTAGGAACTTTACTAATCAAGAATAACCACCATTATGTTGGTAAAATTTATCCACGATGTAAACATTTGGATGTAGAATTTAAGGATGCTATTAAGGCAGTTAATTTATTGCCTGATGACAAACAATATACTTTGGAAGTTTATACATTTTTGAAGAATGATAATTTTTTAAAACTGCTTATATTTATGTGGCTGTTCAGAAGAAAGAGATTGAAATAAAAATAAATAAAAAAGTTAAATTTAAAATTTGAAAGTTTGATGATCAAAAAGAGTTTAATATAAAAAAAATCATTAAATATATAGCAATCCTATTTTATTTGTTTGTCTTCAAATATACCTAATTTTTATTTAATAATGAACGCCCCTAATTCTATTCTAAAATTTAATCCAGGTGCTCCTATGCATGGTGGAGAAAAAGATTGCATATACATCTTCATATTTTTCCCAAGGAATTAAACTAGTCATCACTCTGGGGATAATTGGCCATTGAACGCCGGTTGAAAATTTTCTGTTAGAGTATCACGTTGGCCTACTTTTCTTTATATGGAGTGTGGATTATAGATACCTAATTTTTAGTCTATTTTAACTGAAACTTAGATACTATTTATGATTAAAAATACTTAAAATCATTATTGTGTAAGTTTTTTAGATTTATTCAGCAAACCCTAGTTATGGGAATTGGTATTATGGACTCCCGGGTTGGACTTTGATTTCACAGACAACTAAAAAATAACAGTATTATGTGAGCGCGATCCCCACCTTCATGCAACCAAGCCTGTCAAAGAAATAATGGACATCTTTCGCCACTACAGAAAAAATTGAGGTAGTTCAAGAAAAGCTGTATCCACACCCAATACGAAAATCATCAAATTCCTTGAGTCTTTGTCTGAGCAAATTTTTTCAAACAAACCACCAACGTTCTATCTGATTAAAATCTAGCCATAATGGTGGTAAACACCAGATTTCACACTTAGCTTTGGCCACTAATTATTGAATATAAACTGATTTATGAAATGTTGCATTATCCAGTACGATCACTTGTCCCGATTATAATTTTGGTAGTCAAAAATTTTCTAACCAGTTATCAAACAAATCACTATTACAACTTCGGTGTAAATGTTAAATAGGCCAACATTTTTAATTGATTTATAGTTGCACAAAAACTTACTATCTCAGTTCTTTTTCCTAACTTTTAATAGTGGTACTATTTTTTCAATTCTCCATAACCATAAGGATAATCTTCTGGCTTATCTATTCTGGATTTATATACATATACAATCTTTAAATACACAAATAATTTTTTCTACCTATTTAGGTATAGAAATGGTTACAAAAGGATATCTACAATAGAGTTGTCGCTAAATAGAGGGAAAAAATCGCTCCAACCTAGACAGAGCAATAATTTCAATTTTTTTATTTCCCAATAGCTACAATCTTTACTGAACTTAGTTTTTGGTGATTTTTTAAGTTATAAAGCGACAAGTCTAATGATGTCAGTTTGACAATATTTTTGAGTTTATGCAACTGATTCCTAAGAATTAGTGCTAGCTGCCAAACGTTGCTTTAACTCAGCTAAAGCATCAGCCCAACGAGGATCAGGTTGGACTGATTCATTACTATTAGAAGAACCACTAGAAGTCTTAGATACTCCTCCTTTATCTTTATCACGACGAGACTTTTTACTCTTACTAGGGTTGTTTTTACTAACTGTTTTAGGTGTTTCAGCCTCAGTATTTTCCGACTCAGTTTTATTTTTAGAGCGAGGCAAGGCTTTTTCAATCTTTAAAGGAGTCTCTCTAAACTGAAAACCATTATACTTTTCAATAATTTGGTCAGCTTGCTCATCATTTTTGACTGTTACAAAGCCAAAGCCACGACATTTACCAGTTTTACGGTCTGTGATCAATTTAGTGGTGACACTATCACCTTCTTCCTGAAAAACGTCTTGCAGTTCTTGACGTTCCATTACCTCTTTAGGCAAATTACCAATATACAAACGAATTGACATAGGAAAATTCCTCCGAACTTTTAATTTTACTTGGTTTTTATTATCAAAAACGAAAACTTAGTCAACTTAAATTGACTGAGCACAAAACAAGAGCAGAATCAAAAAAAACTGCTCCATAGTTGGAAATGTAAAGAACTTTGAGAAATAGCTATATTCACCATTTACCAGTTTTACGATCTGTGATCAATTTAGTGGTGACACTATCACCTTCTTCCTGAAAAACGTCTTGCAGTTCTTGACGTTCCATTACCCCTTTAGACAAATTACCAATATACAAACGAATTGATACAGGAAAATTCCTCCAAATTTTTAATCTTACTTGGTTTTTATTATCAAAAACGAAAACTTCGTAAACTTAGATTGAGCGAGCACAAAACAAGAGCAGAATCAAAAAAGAACTGCTCCAGGGTTCGGAATGTGAAGAACTTTGACAAACACCTATATTCACCTTCATTACAGATAAAATTATTTGCCATGTCCCCTATGTGGTCAACTCTGGCAGATAATTTTATTTTCTCAGGTTTTTCATGGAAATTATTGCTCATCACTGAACAAATAAAACTATAGGTATTTATCAATTACTTTTTTTTGATATTGGTTTACTGAAAGCTTATCACCCAAATTTTGAATATAACTTTAAAGCCTGCTAAACTCAAACAACCCAATTACTGATATGATATTAATTTCATGTATACTTCCTAATATTTAAGGACAAAAACTTTAATCATAATATTTGACTTATTTTTCAACTAAACTGGAAATATTTACAGCTTATCTTTACCTTATGTTTAACAGGCTAGTCACTTCATCGCTATTATAAACTTATCATAATCCTAAGTCAATATCTACATATTTTTCTTAAATTTAACTATTTTAGGGTGTGCTGAAAAACTATCCGGGAAGTACTGAGAATTCAGAGCTCATCACTCAGAACACAGCTCACGAATATACTTCTAGGCTACTAAAGTAATCTTATCTGACCATTGCTACCAGAAGCTTGTGTCAATAAAATTCAGTAGGAAACTTGATTTGACTATCTGGTGTTTCTACAACTTTTTTATATAATCTGATAATTAAAATCCCCCTATCAATACCATATAAGCTCCCCATATAGCAAAAGAAAAAGCTACAATTGTTGACCATAGAGGATGACCACTGTTAATAAATTGACCATTTTCGGTTTTCAGAGTATTAATGTCTATCCAAGGAGTAGCTCCTCGCCTCCACCAACCAGTTACAGTTATAGACTTACCAACAAAATCAGCGGGGCGATTTATTTTAGGCCATAAGTTACCAAGAGGCCCCAATTGATTAGAATAATGCAACTTGACCAGACCCCTTGTTGTTTGTAGAATCAAATCTTGTCCCAACCAATTACTCATTCCGCTTTTTCCAAGAAGTTGGCCTTTTAACTGAATTGTTTGACTATCTAATGGCAAAGCTTTTAGATCACTTAACAGTTCTGATAAATCAGGATTTAGCAACAGCTTAGTTAGCTTTACATCAGGAAAAAAACGATTAATTCTTATCAAAATACCAATACTAAAACCCATAGCTAAACAACTAACTAAAATGGAGATATCTCCAAATAACCAATCTAAACGCCAAAAACCAATAGCAGATGAAACTATACCTATTAACCACAAAAAAATAGCAAAACCTAGGCCTATTAATATACCAAAAAATGGGGCTCCCTGAAGCAACAATTTTTGCCAATCAAGATTTTGTGGAATGGAAATTTGATTTTCTTTTGTACCACTTAATTGGTTTTTCATAGTTACATCAGTATTTATATTTCCTAAATTTAACTCTGTTTCTAGTTTCCATAAATTAGCATATGAACCTAATCTTTTTAAGCGATCACCTAGCATTGGATGACTATTATTAATCTCTAACCATCGACGATATGGGTTAACAATATCCCAGTTAAAAGTAGATACCAAACTACTGTCTGAAACCACACTACCAGCAGTAATAGCTTGCTTTATTGCCACTGGCATTAATATTTCAAAACTCTCTAATAAATTCCTAACTTTGCCTTGATTTTCCACATCATTAGCCATACCAATTGTAATTTTTAGAATAGCTCGTGTGAGACCATTAGGATTACCAGTTAAATTGCAAGCTAGGCGATCGCTATAATAAACTCGCCGACGAGAAAACCATAATATGGGAAATTTTAACAACCAATATAAACCATAACTAATACTTGAAATGATAGCGGCGAATATCCTCAAAACTACAACTAAAACCCTCAAAAAATATTTGATAAATCCTGGCAAAAAATCAGGTAATTGATATATTATTAAATCCCATATCCAATCAGCCCAAAAAGTTAATTTCCAATAGATAGTATATGGAATTTGAAGCATCAGATTAGCCATAGACATTAACCATAAAGTTCCATTTTTAACATGACTAATTTCTCTAGCATAAATAGTAGCAATTTCATCTTCTGCTAATTTATCTAACAATCCTTGGCTAACAACTATTCTAAGTCTGAAACAACGAAGAAACCATCCATAACTGAATGCTATAGGAACATCTATGGGTAAAACTTTTAATTTAATTTCCCGTATTTTTTGTTTTTGAGAGAAGCTACGCAACAATCTATTAGCCTCTTTGCTGTAATTCATCAAGGTTGTTTTTGGTAAAAATTTTGATTTATAACCAAGGCTCAATAATCCATCTATTAACCAGGGGAAAAAGACAAATAATACTGCTATAAAAATAATAAAGCTTTTAGTAGGGTCTCGGTAAAAAATTTGAATTGGTCGGAAATAAGGCAGCCAAACTAGCAAATCATTTATTACATCTAAGCTGAACTTTAGTATGGTAAGACTTAGGAAAAATAGAACAATAAATACCACTATTTGTTCTAGCCATAAAAAAGTTAAATTAGGAGTTTTAAGGCGACGACCTCCTTTTGTTCTTCCTGCTTCACGCCATGTCAATATAGGTGAATTTTCTGGTTTGTCTGAAGTTTTCTCTATTGATGTTTGATGGAATTCATTTGTAGTTTTTGAATTTGACTGGTTAACTATGCTTGATAAAGCAGGTGATTGATTTTGAACTGCCTCTATATCATTTTTATTTAATTGGGAATGCTGTACATAATCTGAAGTTTTACTATAATTTTCTGGGAAGTTATTTGTTGTTTTTGATATTTGTTGAGAATCAGTTTCTAGAAATAAATCAATATTTTTTTTAGATATATTATTACTATTTTTGGCAAACTTATGTTGATCTGAAATAGAATTAAAAGGAATAAATCCTGTTTCAATATTTTGTTGATTCTGGGGAGATTTTTCTAAATTTGTAGATTCTGGAAATGTTGATTTTTTAAAGTTTTTGGGTGGATATCGCTTTAATAATTCTTTGAGATGACGATTAGCAAAAATTTTAATTTTACTATCAGAACTTTGAGTAAGATTACGACACAAAGAAATAGAATTATCTACTTGTTTAGTTTTTTCATAAGCAATGACTAAGACCATCTGAGCTTTTAATTTTTCCTGAATAGATTCTTGTTGAGCAATTATTTCTAGGATAGCGATCGCCTGTAAATAATCTTTTTTTCTCAGAGCAATTAACCCACTTGTTAAAGATGGTTTTTCTGGCAGATAGTCATCTGTAGCAGAAGATATTTTATCTATCATTAACTAATTTTTTGATGTTGATATTTTTATTAATTTCTCCTATTAAATGTTGTATAATCAGTATTATTAAAGTTGAGGCAATAGGAAAAGAAAGGATGAAGTATTGAGCTTAACTGACATAAATAAACAAAATAAATTTATGGCCTGATGGTACAATAAATTTATTACATTATATCACTACCTCAGGAAAAAAAATATTTTTAAGACTAAAAACATAAGTATTTAACTTGAAATTCTAAAATAGGAATCAAGTAATTACTAAGATTAGATTCATAACTAACTTAACTTCCTGGGTAATGCTGGGAAAACATAAATTATAATTATGCTTGGAGACTAACTCCTTCTTCAGTGTAATAATCAGTTAATAATTCATAGCTCAATGGGAAAGTTCCGACACAGGAGGCTTTGGATAGCTGAATAATTATAAAATCTATTCTCCTTATAACTAGAACTAGAAAAAACTAGGATCAATTAATTTATGGCTCTGAAACTATACAATTCACTGACCCGTCAAGAAGAAACCTTTGAACCCTTAGAACCAAACATAATTAAAATGTATGTCTGTGGTGTTACAGTATACGACTATTGCCATTTAGGTCATGCTCGTTCCTATATTGCATGGGATACAATGCGCCGGTATCTAATATGGCAAGGCTATCAAGTACGGTATGTACAAAATTTTACTGATATAGATGATAAGATTCTTAAGCGGGCTAGAGAAACAGGAAGTTCTATGGATTCGGTGGCCAAGCGTTTCACGGAAGCATACTTTGAGGACATGAAGCGCTTAAATGTCTTAGAAGCAGATGAATATCCTCGGGCTACTCAGAATATAGATAGAATTCAGAATTTAATCCATGATTTAGAAAAAAAAGGTTTTGCTTACTCTTCTGGAGGAGATGTATATTATCAGGTGCGGGAATTTTCCCAATATGGGAAACTCTCAGGCCGTCGTTTAGAAGAAATGCAAGCTGGCGCAAGTGGTAGGGTAGACTCAGAAGATTTAGAAACTGCCAAAAAGAAAGACCCATTTGATTTTGCTCTATGGAAAGCGGCAAAAACTGGGGAACCTGCATGGGACTCTCCTTGGGGAAAAGGAAGACCAGGTTGGCATATTGAATGTTCGGCAATGGTGCAAGATTGTTTAGGGGAAACTATTGATATTCATGCTGGGGGGGCAGATTTAATTTTTCCTCACCATGAAAATGAAATTGCTCAGTCGGAAGCTTCTACGGGAAAAATTTTAGCTAGATATTGGCTCCATAATGGTTTTGTTACTATCAATGGAGAAAAAATGTCAAAGTCTTTGGGTAATTTTACTACGATTCGGGATTTATTGGATCAACCTGTAGACCCAATGGCTTTAAGAATGTTTGTTTTAACTGCTCAATATCGTAAACCTATTGATTTTACTGAAGAGGCGATCGCTTCTGCCAAAAATGGTTGGAATACTATTAAGGAAGGTATATTATTCCCTTATCAATATGGTCCTAAGTTGGGATGGGAAATGCCCGCAAAAAATTTATCTGATCAGACATTGTTATTAACTTCTTATCTGGAAAAATTTCAGAAAGCAATGGATGATGATATTAATACTCCTGCTGCTTTAGCTATTTTATTTGAATTAGCTAAAGATTTACGTCGAGAGGGTAATGTCCTCATACATGAAGGGAAAACTGAAACATCTTTAGAAGAGTTAAAAAAACAATGGGTAACCCTGGTAAGCTTATCACAAGTATTAGGCTTAGAAGTTAAAATAGAAGAACAAGTTAGCAATATATCTGAAGGCTTGAGTAATATTGAAATTGAGTCTTTAATTCAGCAACGTTTAGAAGCAAAAAAAGCTAAGAATTATTCGGAAGCAGACCGCATTAGAAATGAACTCCAAAGCCAAGGTATTAAACTAATAGATAAATCTGGTGGTCTAACAAATTGGCATCGGAATTAAGTAAGTATTTCGGTTAAGTATGTAGATGCAGGAAATAGGGAATAGAAACTCTCCCCAAAATACTAGTGGCTAATTTTGTTATTTAGCAGTTGATTAATATAACTAGTTAGTTTAAAATTCATTTTGGGAAAAACTGCAAAGAACAAAAAATGTTAGCTTTTAGCCTTGAGTTGATAACCTATTTAAGTAGCTTCTATGAAACCTGAACAAAGGATTTCTATTTCTATCTCTAACCTACTGTTAATTATTAGTAGTTTTTTACTATTAATTATTTTATGGCAAGTGCGAAGTCTGATAGTACTGTTGATGATTGCAGTAATTTTAGCAGCATCAATTTCACCATTAGTAAATTTAACAGAAAGAATTAGATTGCCTCGTTGGTTAGGGGTAGTTATTGTCTATTTAACTCTAATTTCTGGATTGATCAGTGTAGTCTTAATTATTGGCCCACAAGTTTTTGAGCAAATTGAAAGGCTTTTACGACAATTGCCATTATTTTCTAAGAGTATCAGCGATAATTTTGAAAATTTTGTTAGTTCTTTAACTCAAAATCCCCCTGATTGGATTAATCAACTTTTTGATACTAAATCTGTCACAAGTTGGGTAATTAGTTCTAGTCAACAACTTTTATTACGTTCCTATAGTTTAACTAAAGGTGTATTGGGAAGCATAGTTAGTTTAATATTGGCTTTATTTATTTCAGGCTATATGGTATCTGATAGTCAAACTTTAATTACCAGTATAGTCAAACTTTTTCCTCAACCTTGGGATAAACGTCTGGAAGATCAAGTTATTCCTGTAACTAAAAGAATGGGAGGTTACATTAGAGGTAGAATTATTGTTTCTGCTATTTTAGGTCTAGCAACAACTACTGGTTTAGGATTTTTAGGATTGCAAGATTTTTCCCTAGGCTTAGGAGCAATAGCTGCTGTGACAAACCTGATTCCTTTTATCGGCCCAATTCTTGGTGCAGTTCCAGCCTTAATTGTTGCTATTGCTAAAGGGGGATGGTTGTTTTTATGGGTAATAATTTTGTACTATATTATCCAAAATATAGAGACTTATATACTCGATCCTTTACTGGTAGGTTCTTCTGTTGGAGTACATCCTTTATATCAATTATTATCGGTTCTAGTAGGAGTTCAGTTATTAGGAATTATTGGTGCTTTGATTATTCCACCTTGGTTTGCTGGCGCTGCTGCTCTAGTAGAAAATTTATATTTGAAACCCAAGTTAGAAGCCGAAAATATCCAATCTATTATTACCAGTAATGGCGAGCATAATTTACCCCCTGTAATATAAGCATTCAGTTATCAGCTACCTTCCTGGGGCCGTAACTTTCTTATTCAGATATTATTAACTATTAACTAATTCCTAAATTCAGGAATACTAGATAAAATCTCTATAAAAGATGAAACCCCAAAATTGTCTCATTGAAAGGTAGAACAATAGGTATGGTTAAAATTCTCTTAGTTGAAGACAATGAGATGAACCGGGATATGTTGTCTAGACGTCTGATTCGTAAAAAATTTGAAGTAGTTATTGCTATTAATGGTGTGGAAGGTGTAGAAATGTCCATATCAGAAATACCAGATATAATTCTCATGGATATGAGTTTGCCTGAGCTCGACGGGTGGGAAGCAACTAAGAAGATTAAAGCTAACCAACAAACTAAGGATATTCCGGTAATAGCAATAACAGCTCATGCTATGACAGGAGACCGAGAAAAATGTTTACAAGCTGGATGTGATGATTATGATACAAAGCCAGTAGAATTTCCCAGATTATTAGAAAAGATCAACAATCTTATAGATAAAAAGCCAAGGCAATGAAAAATGATCGGGGTAATGTGTTAGTTGTAGATGATAATCAATTTAACCGTGACCTTTTAGCTCGTCGAGTTAAAAGACAAGGACATATGATAAGTTCTGCATCTGATGGATTTCAAGCTTTAGAAATGGTGAGAAATCACTCATTTGATCTGGTACTATTAGATATTATGATGCCACAAATGAATGGTTATCAAGTTCTCGAAACTCTTAAGGCTGATCCAGCATTACGTCATATCCCAGTAATAATGATTTCTGCAGTGGACGACATTGATAGTATAGTCCGTTGCATCGAATTGGGAGCTGAAGATTATTTGTCTAAACCCTTTAATCCTATATTGCTTAAGGCTAGAATTAATGCTTGTCTAGAAAAGAAACGACTTCGAGACCAGGAACAAGCTTATATAAAGCAACTAGCTGAGGAACAAGAAAAGTCAGAGAAGTTACTATTAAATATATTACCAGCACCAATCGCTCAAAGATTAAAACAGGGAGAAAAAACTATCGCGGATAGCTTTAGTGAGGTAACTGTTTTATTTGCTGATTTAGTTGGTTTTACTAAGGTTTCGGCTAATTTATCTCCTGCTGAATTGGTAGAGTTACTCAACATGATTTTTTCTTGTTTTGATCAGTTGGCAGATAAGTATGGACTTGAGAAAATCAAAACTATTGGTGATGCTTATATGGTTGTAGGTGGCCTTCCTACTCTGAGAAAGGACCATGCAGAAGCGATCGCGGAAATGGCTTTAGATATGTTGTACCAAGTCAAGCAAATTTCTGAAAGCCAAGAAAAATCTTTACAAATTCGCATTGGCCTTAATACTGGAGCGGTAGAAGCAGGAGTTATTGGGACAAAAAAGTTTGCTTATGACCTTTGGGGAGATACGGTAAATACAGCTCATCGTATGGAGTCTCATGGTATTCCTGGTGTTATTCAAGTGACTGAGGATACTTATGGTTGTCTAGCTAATAAGTATATTTTTCAGGAACGAGGGATTATTAATGTTAAAGGAAAAGGTATGATGAAAACTTATTTACTTATAAGTAGAAAATAATATGATCAGAGGTCAAAATTCACGGTTCAAAATATGCCAGTTTACAAGTCAGAGGTTATCCTAGAGAGAGTTTGAGAGTTTCATAAGTTATAACACCTAACTATAGCGCTACAAAAAAAAGGGTTGGTTAACCTGAAGGTATTAATAGAGTTGAAGTATTTGAGAAGGAATAGTTTTTATTTAATCTGATAGCTTAATCCTTAAAGCTATACTATAAAATTAAAAAGTAAGTCTGCAAAATTACTAAGGAAAAAATGTTATCAACTACAGAGTTACTCATAGCTTCTCAATGGTTTGGTATTGCTACAATTGGATTTTTTATTTTGACAATTATTGCCTTTATTTTTAATAGGGAGTTTAGATTTAGATTAGTGGGAGTAACAGGTTTTATGGGAGTCCTAACTGCTGGTTTATTTGGTTTAAGTTTAGGACTATTCAACCGGGTAGAAGTTCCAGGAGCAGTTAGATATACGTTAGTTTATGATAATGGTGCAACTCAAACAGTAATTGCTGTTGCTCCTACTATTAAAGAGTCAGAGTTAGTAGCAACTATGGAGCAGGCAGCAGGAGATTTATTTTCACCGGGCCGTTTGGGTATGGATCGTCAATTAACTATTAGAGTTAGAACTATTATTCATCCAGAAGAGGGTGTTTCTGAGCCTCTTTATTTGGGGGAAGTTAAACGTTCTTTGTCTCAACGGGAAGATGAAAATATAGATGTTAAAATATTTCCTGAAACTGTGGCAAAGTTATTAGATTATCAGATTGATAATCTAGAGAGTTAATATCAAAATATAGAAGGATATTTGAATCGGGTAAAAAGTCTTTCTATTTAAAGTGAACCTTTGTGTGGACTTTGGTCAAAGGAAGTGAAACTCAACTAAGCTTAATTGTGTTTTCGTTTTGTACTTTAATTACTTTTATTGCACCATTTAAGGTTTGTCATAAACCTAACATTTGATAAGGGTTTTTGTCAAGTAAAATACTACTCAACTAAGCTTAATTATGGTTGTTTTTGTTTTTTAGCCATACCTAATTGTATTATACCATTTTAGCTGTGTTAGTCAACTATTAGATGAAAATAAATTTAAGGAGATTTTTAATAAATGGAAAATCAGACAGATCAGAGACATTTATTGAAAAAATTATATAATTCTTTTAAACCTTCTGAACCTCTACAAGCTGATAGTCGAGTATATGTTGACTGTAGCGAAGTTAGGGGAGATGGAGATGTTATTAAAGATTTAGCTGAGAATATTGAATATTCTGATGATAATACTTGTCAACTTTATGCCGGACATCGAGGTGGGGGTAAGTCAACTGAACTTTTACGACTGCAAAAATACCTGGAAAATCAGAGATATTGTGTAGTTTATTTTGCTGCAGATGAAAATGATATTAATCCAGAAGATACGGAATATGTTGATATTTTGTTGGCTTGTACGAGACATTTATTAGAAAAGTTAAAAAAGGCTAATCCTCAACCACTATTAGATTGGTTAAAGGGACGGTGGGAAGATTTAAAAGACTTAGCAACTACGAAAATATCTTTGGAAAACTTGGAGGTTGAATCACAAATTAGTCAGTATGCAAAACTTACGGCAAATATTAGGGCTGAACCTACTCTAAGAAAAAAAATTCGAGATAGAGTGAATCCTTATACTGAAAGTTTAATTGATGCTGTAAATGCTTTTATTTGTGATGCTAAAAATCAGCTTGGTTCTGGTTCAAAACTGGTAATAATTGCGGATAATTTAGACCGCATTGTTCCAATTGATCGGCCGGACGGACGTAGTAATCACGATGAAATTTTTTTAGATCGTAGTGCCCAATTAAAGGGATTAGATTGCCATATAATTTATACAATTCCTATTTCAATGGTCTATTCTAATAAGGCTCCTAATCTGAAGGTTGAATATGATGAACCTCAAGTTTTACCGATGATTATGGTGGAGACTCGGGAAGGGGAAGTTTATGAATCAGGAGTTGCTAAAGTTAGGGAAATTATTGATAGGCGGGTGAAGGAAGTTAAGTCGGATTTATCTTTAGAAAAAGACTTGTTTGAAAGTGGAGAAGTGTTGGATAAAGTTTGTTTAACGAGTGGAGGTCATGTTCGGGATTTAATGTTTTTAATGCAAAGTGTAATTAAGCGTGCTAGAGGTAAATTACCTATATCTGCTGGGGTTGTACAAAGAGCAATTACAGAAGCAAGAGTGTCTTATCAAAGGTCGGTTCAGGAAGAAGAATGGCAAGTATTGGCAAATGTTTTTCGTAATAAAAATGTGTTGAATAATCAACAGTATCGGGATTTATTATTTAATCGTTGTTTACTAGAATATGTTTACTATGATAAGAAGGGAGAAAAGCAAGTTTGGTATGATGTTCATCCATTGATTAGAGGATTACAAAAGTTTCAGGAGTTGGTGAAATGAAGGGAGAAAGAATTATTTGGCAAGAGGATTTTTCGTTAACATTTACAGAGGAATATGAAGCTTTAGTAGAGACTATTAGATTTAATGAGGGTTTTAGTTTATTGTTTGCGGAATGTTCTCGAGCAAAGGGAACAGAAATTATGGAGAAAATTCGCCTGGATATTCCGGAGCAAAGAGCAGATGTTTTGGGTTTAGATAAGACTATTTATCATTTTTATAATCGAGTCAAAGAATTACCAAATCTGAAAGAAATTGATATTTTGTTTGTGACTGGTTTGGAATATTCTTTCTATCAATATGAGGATGAAATGAAGGAAAGAGGTTGGGATCATAATGAGATTATTTCTATTAGCAGAAGAGGTGTTCCTCCGGTTTTGATTAATTTGAATCAGCAGCGAGAAAGATTTAGGGATGATTTTGATATTTGCTTTGTATTTCTGTTGCCAAGGTTTGCTATAAATTATCTGATTAAACGTGCGCCAGATTTTTTTGATTGGCGTTCTGGGCTGTTTCGGTTTCCTATGGATCAGGAAAGTTTTGATAAGGGATATTTGGAAGTCCGTGAAAAGAAATTAGAGGATTATATAGAGTTTACTAAGCCAGAGTGTAAAGTTGAATTGGTGAGCATTAAAAGTTTACTTGATGAAGATTTGCTTCCTGTAGGACAAAAAGCAGATTTGTTAGTTAGAAAGGCTTCTCTAGATAGAAAGTTGCAGCAAAATGAAGAGGCAATATTAACTTGTGATGAAGCTTTAAAAATAGAACCAAATGATTACAATGCTTGGAACAATAAAGGCAGTGCACTAATAAATTTAGAAAGATATGAAGAGGCTGTTGCTGCTTATGAAAAAGCTTTAGAAATTAAACCTGACTTTCACGAAGCTTGGTTTTTGAAAGGCATAGCTCTGATAAATTTAGAAAGATATGAAGAGGCTGTTGCTGCTTATGAAAAAGCTTTAGAAATTAAACCTGACTTTCACGAAGCTTGGTTTTTGAAAGGCATAGCTCTGATAAATTTAGAAAGATATGAAGAGGCTGTTGCTGCTTATGAAAAAGCTTTAGAAATTAAACCTGACTTTCACGAAGCTTGGTTTTTGAAAGGCAATGCTCTGGGAAATTTAGAAAGATATGAAGAGGCTGTTGCTGCTTATGAAAAAGCTTTAGAAATTAAACCTGACTTTCACGAAGCTTGGTTTTTGAAAGGCATAGCTCTGGGAAATTTAGAAAGATATGAAGAGGCTGTTGCTGCTTATGAAAAAGCTTTAGAAATTAAACCTGACTTTCACGAAGCTTGGTTTTTGAAAGGCAATGCTCTGGGAAATTTAGAAAGATATGAAGAGGCTGTTGCTGCTTATGAAAAAGCTTTAGAAATTAAACCTGACTTTCACGAAGCTTGGTTTTTGAAAGGCAATGCTCTGGGAAATTTAGAAAGATATGAAGAGGCTGTTGCTGCTTATGAAAAAGCTTTAGAAATTAAACCTGACTTTCACGATGCTTGGTTTTTGAAAGGCAATGCTCTGGGAAATTTAGAAAGATATGAAGAGGCTGTTGCTGCTTATGAAAAAGCTTTAGAAATTAAACCTGACTTTCACGATGCTTGGTTTTTGAAAGGCAATGCTCTGGGAAATTTAGAAAGATATGAAGAGGCTGTTGCTGCTTATGAAAAAGCTTTAGAAATTAAACCTGACTTTCACGAAGCTTGGTTTTTGAAAGGCAATGCTCTGGGAAATTTAGAAAGATATGAAGAGGCTGTTGCTGCTTATGAAAAAGCTTTAGAAATTAAACCTGACTTTCACGAAGCTTGGTTTTTGAAAGGCAATGCTCTGGGAAATTTAGAAAGATATGAAGAGGCTGTTGCTGCTTATGAAAAAGCTTTAGAAATTAAACCTGACTTTCACGATGCTTGGTTTTTGAAAGGCAATGCTCTGGGAAATTTAGAAAGATATGAAGAGGCTGTTGCTGCTTATGAAAAAGCTTTAGAAATTAAACCTGACTTTCACTATGCTTGGTTTTTAAAAGGCAATGCTCTGGGAAATTTAGAAAGATATGAAGAAGCTGTTGCTGCTTTTGAAAAAGCTTTAGAAATTAAACCTGACTTTCACGAAGCTTGGAACAATAAAGGCATAGCTCTGGAAAAATTAGAAAGATATGAAGAAGCTGTTGCTGCTTTTGAAAAAGCTTTAGAAATTAAACCTGACTTTCACGAAGCTTGGAACAATAAAGGCATAGCTCTGGAAAAATTAGAAAGATATGAAGAAGCTGTTGCTGCTTTTGAAAAAGCTTTAGAAATTAAACCTGACTTTCACGAAGCTTGGAACAATAAAGGCATAGCTCTGGAAAAATTAGAAAGATATGAAGAAGCTGTTGCTGCTTTTGAAAAAGCTTTAGAAATTAAACCTGACTTTCACGAAGCTTGGAACAATAAAGGCATAGCTCTGGAAAAATTAGAAAGATATGAAGAGGCTGTTGCTGCTTTTGAAAAAGCTTTAGAAATTAAACCTGACTTTCACGATGCTTGGTTTTTGAAAGGCAATGCTCTGGGAAATTTAGAAAGATATGAAGAGGCTGTTGCTGCTTATGAAAAAGCTTTAGAAATTAAACCTGACTTTCACGAAGCTTGGCACAATAAAGGCATAGCTCTGGAAAATTTAGAAAGATATGAAGAGGCTGTTGCTGCTTATGAAAAAGCTTTAGAAATTAAACCTGACTTTCACGAAGCTTGGAACAATAAAGGCATAGCTCTGGAAAAATTAGAAAGATATGAAGAGGCTGTTGCTGCTTTTGAAAAAGCTTTAGAAATTAAACCTGACTTTCACGAAGCTTGGCACAATAAAGGCAATGCTCTGGGAAATTTAGAAAGATATGAAGAGGCTGTTGCTGCTTATGAAAAAGCTTTAGAAATTAAACCTGACTTTCACTATGCTTGGTTTTTAAAAGGCATAGCTCTGGGAAAATTAGAAAGATATGAAGAGGCTGTTGCTGCTTATGAAAAAGCTTTAGAAATTAAACCTGACTTTCACGAAGCTTGGTTTTTAAAAGGCATAGCTCTGGGAAAATTAGAAAGATATGAAGAGGCTGTTGCTGCTTATGAAAAAGCTTTAGAAATTAAACCTGACTTTCACGAAGCTTGGCACAATAAAGGCATAGCTCTGGAAAATTTAGAAAGATATGAAGAGGCTGTTGCTGCTTATGAAAAAGCTTTAGAAATTAAACCTGACTTTCACGAAGCTTGGCACAATAAAGGCATAGCTCTGGAAAATTTAGAAAGATATGAAGAAGCTGTTGCTGCTTATGAAAAAGCTTTAGAAATTAAACCTGACTATCACTATGCTTGGCACAATAAAGGAGATGCTCTGGAAAATTTAGAAAGATATGAAGAGGCTGTTGCTGCTTATGAAAAAGCTTTAGAAATTAAACCAGACTATCACTATGCTTGGAATGGTAAAGGTATAGCTCTGATAAAATTAGAAAGATATGAAGAAGCTGTTGCTGCTTTTGAAAAAGCTTTAGAAATTAAACCTGACTTTCACGATGCTTGGTTTTTGAAAGGCAATGCTCTGGGAAATTTAGAAAGATATGAAGAAGCTGTTGCTGCTTTTGAAAAAGCTTTAGAAATTAAACCTGACTTTCACGAAGCTTGGAACAATAAAGGCATAGCTCTGGAAAAATTAGAAAGATATGAAGAGGCTGTTGCTGCTTTTGAAAAAGCTTTAGAAATTAAACCTGACTTTCACGAAGCTTGGCACAATAAAGGCAATGCTCTGATAAAATTAGAAAGATATGAAGAGGCTGTTGCTGCTTATGAAAAAGCTTTAGAAATTAAACCTGACTTTCACGATGCTTGGTTTTTGAAAGGCAATGCTCTGATAAAATTAGAAAGATATGAAGAGGCTGTTGCTGCTTATGAAAAAGCTTTAGAAATTAAACCTGACTTTCACGAAGCTTGGTTTTTGAAAGGCAATGCTCTGATAAAATTAGAAAGATATGAAGAGGCTGTTGCTGCTTATGAAAAAGCTTTAGAAATTAAACCTGACTTTCACGAAGCTTGGTTTTTGAAAGGCAATGCTCTGATAAAATTAGAAAGATATGAAGAGGCTGTTGCTGCTTATGAAAAAGCTTTAGAAATTAAACCAGACTTTCACGAAGCTTGGTTTTTGAAAGGCAATGCTCTGGGAAATTTAGAAAGATATGAAGAGGCTGTTGCTGCTTATGAAAAAGCTTTAGAAATTAAACCTGACTTTCACGAAGCTTGGCACAATAAAGGCATAGCTCTGGGAAAATTAGAAAGATATGAAGAAGCTGTTGCTGCTTTTGAAAAAGCTTTAGAAATTAAACCTGACTTTCACGAAGCTTGGCACAATAAAGGCAATGCTCTGATAAAATTAGAAAGATATGAAGAGGCTGTTGCTGCTTATGAAAAAGCTTTAGAAATTAAACCTGACTTTCACGAAGCTTGGTTTTTGAAAGGCAATGCTCTGATAAAATTAGAAAGATATGAAGAGGCTGTTGCTGCTTATGAAAAAGCTTTAGAAATTAAACCTGACTTTCACGAAGCTTGGTTTTTGAAAGGCAATGCTCTGATAAAATTAGAAAGATATGAAGAGGCTGTTGCTGCTTATGAAAAAGCTTTAGAAATTAAACCTGACTTTCACGAAGCTTGGTTTTTGAAAGGCAATGCTCTGATAAAATTAGAAAGATATGAAGAGGCTGTTGCTGCTTATGAAAAAGCTTTAGAAATTAAACCAGACGATGAATATTCTATTATTAATCTTGGTTTAGTTAAATATGAAATGGGTTTTATAGATCAAGCAATAGAAAATTGGCAAGCCGCAACTGAAATTAATAACCAACTCGTAGAACCTAAATTAGCAATAGGAGTTGCCCTCTATAAAAAAGGTAAAATTCCAGAAAGTTTAGCAACAACTGAAGCCGCCCTAAAATCAGATAAAAGTTGGGGTTCCTCGAAGCGCCTGAAAAAAGAACTTTGGGGGGATAAACTAATAGCAGATGCAGCCAAATTATTAGAAAATCCTCAGATAAAAGCCTTACTATCTCAGACAAAAAACTCAGTATTAACTTAATTTCAACCACAGATAAAAGCCTTACCATCTGATACTAACTCTCGTAATTAATCAAAAAATAAATATATAAAAACCACCAATAAATATCTACAAACCATTTCATCTATTTCAACCATTACCCCCAAGACACCCTCTTGATATAGACCGTCAAAAAATACAGACACAAGAAAATATTTGAGTAGACTTATGCCGAAAAATTAGAGTAAAAAAAAAGATAACTAATCAACTTTATCCCAACCATTAAAAAAAAAAATCAACAGAATTACTCAGACAAAAACAACATCTAAAATCAGAAAAAATATTAGTAGTTTATCTAGCAGCAGATGAACACAATATAGACCCAGAGAATACCCATATATTCTTTGAGAATTAGGCATATATTAAAAAAGCGATCGCTCCCACATAAAAAAGCCCCATAAACTCAAGCAAACTATCACCAAACTTGTAAAAATAAAACCATAATACTCGAAAAATTAGAAACATCTGAAAAAGACATCCCAACAAACAAAAGCCCAACCTCATAGCCGAGGTAAGCAGACCTGAGACCCTACTCAAGATATTAGCCAGAGTTCAAACCACTTACAACCGCGAAAACCCAGCTATTAGCAACAGTCCCATCCAGCAGCATAAACGGCCAACCCTCAAACATATATTCAGCATCAGTAGCCCAATGAAGAGCCAAACCCTCATCTACAGCCGGTGAACCACAACCCACCAGATATTACCAAAAAGCAAAAGCTGAAATAAACAATAAAAGCCGAGAACCAAAATAGAAAGACCCTTCCAATAGTTGCAAGAATTAATTTTTATAGACTTTCCCGTCGCAGACCAAAGCAAATTACCAGAAAAGAAAATTGATTTAGTATTTGATAGTACTTTTTTTAGGTATAACACCATTTAAACTAGTGATTTATTAGGATTCTATATTTATTTAGTAAGTACTACCTAAATATAAAATCATAAAAACAGATAAAACTACAGAAAACTTGCAAGTCGCAATTAAAATTCATAAACAATTTGCATTTGCAACAATTCGTGAAACCTCAACTAGCAATAGAAATTGCTCTCCATAACAAAAGTAAAAATCTAAAAAATTTAGCAAGAACCGCAGATGTGTTAAAATTAATTAGATAAAAATTGAGAAAACTTGTAGTATTTTCAAAAATAACTTTGGGGTGATAAACTATTAGCAGATGCAGAAAAATTATTAGAACATTCTCAGACTATAGCTTCAAACTCCTAGAACTCTAACTGACAAAAACAAACTCAGTTACAAACCATCAATATTAATTAGTAAAGAATCTATTAAACTTGGCTTGAGCTGATAGCTGAATAATAAAAGCTATAGATAGAAAAATATTCCAACACAGCCCTAAAGCCCCAAAGCCCTAGAGCCCTAACCCTTACCTCCTATCTCCGGTATCCCCCCCTATTTCCCCCATTTATTTTTAAATAGAGCCCAAAAGTATTCTATAAAATCACAAAAGTCAAGTGGCCTATATTTAAGTAGAACTAGCAGGATAAAGTCCGCGCTTAACCAAGGCATTTAGGACATAGACATAATTAATAATTGTTTGCAGAGCATTTCCGTAGAAAAAACTCACTCAGAAGTTATTTTTAGCTTTTACACTAGACTTCCGGTAAGTGACGTACAGACATTTAGTGAAAATCATGCAGTGCCGGCATCTTATCCCTTAGCTGTACCACCAAACAACAGAAAGCGCTGTAACAAACCCCTTTCAGAAAGTAAAGGGGTAGCACTTTAACTTACCCGTAGCCCTATATCTCCAAGTGCCACAAAAGAAACCTCTTTATTATTCAGTTTAAATTCCAGTTTCATCTCATATA
The DNA here is from genome assembly GCF_000014265.1 of Trichodesmium erythraeum IMS101. Classification (NCBI taxonomy): domain Bacteria; kingdom Bacillati; phylum Cyanobacteriota; class Cyanophyceae; order Oscillatoriales; family Microcoleaceae; genus Trichodesmium; species Trichodesmium erythraeum. Next base: position 6,178,788 of record NC_008312.1, on the reverse strand, counting down.
ACTTAATTATTTTCCACCCTCGTTGTAAACTATAGTAATTTACTTAATTTTTATAAAAACTAAAGAACAAAAAATCAACTCCAAAAATATTAAGTATTGACCACTACCTATTCCCATAAGCGGTCATATTTTAGACAGTCAAATCATATAATGACTATGCTTTAATAAAAAGTATCTATAATTTCTCCACTACCATATATATTAACTAGATAGTGGAAATTCCTAGGAATAACTTTGCTAGCCAAGGCTTACAGCTATCTTAAAGCTAGAAACTTTCTCAAAACAACTATAAACACTGTAAGCAAATTCCTATAATACTTTTAGCCTTAGCCTTTAAAGGCAATATTTTATTAGGATAACTTTGTACTCTCCAGATATATAAATCTTTATCACCATCAATTGCTAGGAATATTAATTAATACTAAAAATTATATCCTCTAACCCCTCCTAATAAGCAAAACATGAAATAAAATTTTAATCCATAACATTACTTCATAATTATGTCAAACATTAGTCTTTTTCCAGCAAAATACCAAGAACTCAAAAACCATCTTCGAAAAATACAAAACTTAGAAAATGCAGCCTCCATCCTAAATTGGGACCAAACAACTTATATGCCAAATGGAGGAAGTTATGCCAGAGGCCAACAAATAGCTACCCTTAAAGAACTTGCCCATGAAAAACTTACCGACCCAACCATGGGTCAGCTACTCGAAGACCTCCGTTCCTACGAACAAAGCTCTCCTTACGACTCTACCGAAGCTAGCCTGATCCGCGTTGCTCGTCGAGACTATGAGCGTGCTGTCCGAATTCCCTCAAAATTTATGGCAAAATTCTGCCAACATCAAGCTATCTCCTACGAAACATGGGTAAAAGCAAAGTTCCTCAAAGACTTCTCCATAGTACAACCCTACCTAGAAAAAACATTAGAACTAAGTCAGGAACTAGCCAGCTTTTTCCCCTACAAACATATTGCCGATCCACTGATCGACCTTGTAGACGAAGGCATGACAGTTTCCATTCTTCGTCCTCTATTTAGCAAACTGCGCCAAAAATTACGACCCATTGTTGAAGCCATCACCGACACCCCACCCATAGACGACTCTTGTCTCCATCAATATTATTCAAGAGAACAACAACTAAACTTTGGGTATATTGTGATCAAACGTATTGGCTTCGACTTTCAACGGGGCAGACTTGATGTAACACCTCACCCCTTTACCTCCAGCTTTTCTATTGGAGATGTTCGTATTACCACCCGTATCTACGAAAATAACTTTAGCGAAGGCCTATTTAGTACCATCCATGAAGCCGGCCATGCTCTTTATGAACAAGGTATCGGTACAGAATTAGAAGGTACACTCCTTGCCGGAGGAATTTCTAGTGGTATCCATGAAAGCCAATCTAGATTGTGGGAGAATATAGTAGCTCGTAGTCGTGGGTTTTGGGAATGTTTTTATCCTCAGCTACAAGGGACTTTTCTAAAACAACTTAGCTCTACCTCTGTTTCCAAATTTTATCAGGCTATTAATAGAGTTGCAAAATCAGCTATCCGTACTGATGCTGATGAAGTTACATACAATCTTCATATTATGATTAGGTTTGATTTAGAGTTAGCTATGTTGGAAGGAAAGTTAGCTGTTAAAGACCTTCCTGAAGCTTGGAATGAACTTTATAAAAAAGATTTAGGTCTTGTTCCTGCCAATAATAGTGAAGGAGTAATGCAAGATGTACATTGGTATGGTGAAATGATTGGCGGAATGTTTCAAGGTTATACTCTAGGCAACTTAATAGCTGCTCAAATTTATCAAGCAGCAATTAAATATAATCCAGAAATTCCTGTTGGTATTGAACAAGGTAATTTTGATCTTTTACGCCAATGGTTGAAACAAAATATTCATCAACATGGCCGCAAATACACTGCTAATGAATTAATTTATCGCATCACAGGTAAACCTTTAAGTATTGATCCATTTATTGATTACATTCAAGATAAATATAGCAATATGTATCATATGAAAGTTCCAATATCTGCTTAAAGAAAAGTTATCATTAAAACAGGTAATTAAAGCTTCAATTAAAATTTTTGCAAGCTTAAGTACCTGTACTAAATTAATGCAAAACTAGCAAAAATTCACTATTACTAATTTATCTTAGCATAAAATCTACTTTGAAGCCAGCAAATCAAGTTAGCTAATATATTAATATATATTAGTATATATATTAAATTTTTCTCAAAATGCTCCGGATCATCAGATTAAATCAAGTAGTTTAAAATAGTTAATATCAGGGTTACCCAGTAAGGTAAAAGTTCAAAAGACCAAAGTCAAAAATAATCCATCACTGACTTTGATAATGATTGAGAAATGTCTTCACCCTTTGTTTCAATTGCTATACCACCTTGAAGCAAGAATGCTACAAAAAAGTCTATCTCAATTATAAATACTGAAAAAGATTCCCTCCCATTAATTGTTTACAGCTATTATCTCTATCGTTTTCCCCTTTTTTTTAATATTTACTTCAACTTCAGTATTGTTTTTCTTCCTTCTTATTCCTTGCTTCTAAATAGTTCAATGCTGACATAAATAGTTTCATTATTTCTGGAAAATGATAAAATTAACTATATAGCTATATAGAGTTTTTAGTCTTCACCAGTTACACCTGTAATATTAATTGCGAATATCAGGAACAGGGAAGTTATTTCAAAGCAATAGTTAATAGACAGAACATAATGATAGGTTTCACAATTAATATCTACAATTAATCAGTTTATTAATCTATCAATAGATTAGGATATCTAACTCCAAGATTTGTAGACAAAACCAAATAGTGAATAAATAATTTAATTTTTATCATCAAAAATATACTATTACTTCTTCTATCTTGTGGAAAAAGTTAGCCAATATTCATAGCTATTTCCCTAAACAAAATAATCATCACCAGAAAATTATTATGATGCGCTTACCTACTATTACTACTCTATTAAGTTTAGTTACGCTGTTTAGCTTGACTTCCAACAGGGCAATTGCGTCTGATAAAACAGAATCTGTGACAGCAGAAAAAGAAGAAAGCTTAACACCCCAATTAAACTCCGATAATTCTATCTTTAGTCAACCAGATAAAATCAAAAGTAAGCAGGAACAAAAACAGAAAAATAAAAGTTTTCTGATACCTTTTACTCCAAGAAATTCTAGGTTTTTTACTAAACCTGCTCAACCTGAACTATTCTCTAAACCTTATTATTCGGGCTCTCCCCAAAAACGAGAAAATCAAAAGAAAATATCACAGGGTTCGCGAGGTGCAGAAGTCTGGGCAGTACAGAGACGTTTGCAAGCTAGAGGTTTTAACCCTGGTGCTGTAGATAGTATATTTGGTGCTCGTACCACAAAAGCAGTAAAAGCTTTTCAAGAGTCTGTGGGTTTAACTGTCACAGGTATAGTTGATGAACTTACCTGGACCTCCCTAGCTAAACCCTCATTTTCTTCTCGTCCACCTATTCAAATAGCAAAAATACCAACCCTAAAGCAAAAACAAGTAGTCAAAGTAGAGAAGATATTAGCCAAAGGAGACAGAGGCTCCAAAGTCAAAACCTTACAAATTGGTCTAGGAACAATGGGGTTTAATCCTGGTCCAATTGATGGAATATTTGGTAGCAAAACTACGGGAGCAGTGAAAGAATTTCAAAAATCTAAAGGAATTAAAGCTGATGGGATAGTTGATCAAAAAACTTGGAAAGCTTTCAATCAGAAGTAACAGCAAATTTAACTAAGTTAAAGTTTATACTGTCTGAGAATTTATATTTAACTAGAATATAATTTAAGCAAAAACATGTCAACTTTGTCAACAGCAATTAGCGAATCTAAACATTGCTGATAGATTGATTTGTAGAAATTTTTAATTCTTTAAATATCAGCCAATTAATATCCTCTCCGGCTATTAGCCGTGGGGGGGTTTTTGTGATCTTAAGCCCAAGAATTAGTAGAGGTGTTGCTGACCCAAAACTTTGCCTTAACCAAGGTTAGCACATCTATTGTCTAATAGGGTGAAGGTTATTGCAGGTCAGTTTCAGCAGGTCAGCACAGATAAATGGCTTGGTTACCAGGAAAGTAGTAGCAAGAATTGTCCCCTGATTTTTATGCTGCCGGTATGCCCAAAATCCTATTCATGCACTAGAACTTAACTTCTAGAGCTTTTTGTGCTCGTGCAAAATTTGGCTGTGAGCATTATTTGTGTCAATGCTTTGAGAATTAATCAGCCAGAACTAACTAAAACTGATCCCAGAACTAAAGGTTTCAGTTACCTGGTTTACCCTTGGGGTATGCACCCGATTTTTGTCTCGGACTACCTCCCGGCGTGGGATTAACAATATCTAATTACAACAGATGTCTTCAAAAAAAACCCTAAAAAACTGTCCCATGAGCGAGGGAAGCTTTCAACCCAATTTTTCAGTTACTTTTGAATAAAGTTAAAAATTATCCTCTGTATTGACTTGAATAATAGGGTTTTTCGGAATTATATAAGTTCAAGTTTTTTTATTGTTTGATCTTCTAATTTGAATTTTTTAGATGTCTCTCAATCCTAATTCTCAATACTTTATTTTTACTTATACTTATATTATAAACTAATAGCTAATAACTAATGGCTAAATAATTAGTACAAAAGTCACTAAATTAAGGTATAAGACCAAAATCCATGGGTCGAAAATGTATTTTAGGATTTATTTTATTCTTACTGACCTTGACATTAACTATTTTACATGGGTCAGTAATCAGTAAAAACACAAATGATTACCAACTATCAAATCAAATAAAAGAAGTTAAAACATGGCAAACTTCTGAGTTAGAAAAAGAACAATATAACTTCTATCAATCTTCAGAAGAAGATTTTATCAAACCCCAAAAGTTTGATCATCTTCAAACTGTTATTAATAAAAAAGACTTACCTGTATATAAAAATCTATCAACGTCAAAACCTCATTCTACATACAAAGTAACTGATATTTTATGGCTTTTGATTTCCTCTGGATTAGTATTTTTAATGCAGCCTGGATTTATGTGTTTAGAATCTGGACTTACCCGATCAAAAAATAACATTAACGTTGCCTTTAAAAACTTAACAGATTTTGGTATTTCAGTTTTTTGCTTTTGGAGTATTGGCTTTGCTTTTATGTTTGGGACTTCTGCTTCTGGAATAATTGGCCATAGCAATTTCTTCTTCGCAACTAATGTGCAACCCCTTGATGCGGCCTTCTTTTTATTCCAGGTTATGTTCTGTGGCACAGCTACAACTATTGTTTCAGGTGCCGTAGCCGAACGGATGAAATTTGGTACCTATCTATTCGTTGCTTTCCTAGTTTCAGGTTTTATTTATCCTATATTTGGTCATTGGGCCTGGAATGGAATTGATACAGGTGTATTAAGAGGTTGGCTGGGACAACGTGGTTTTATTGACTTTGCAGGTTCAACCGTTGTTCATAGTATTGGTGGCTGGGTTTCTTTAGCAACTTTATTGGTCATTGGGCCTCGTACTGGTAGATTTCCTCGCGATCGCCCACCAGAAAAAATTCATGGTTCCAACTTACCCCTATCAATTTTAGGAGTAATGCTAATTTGGTTTGGTTGGTTTGGGTTTAATGGTGGAAGTACCCTAGCATTAAATGAACAAGTACCAGGCATTATAGTTAATACAATCTTTTCCAGTGTAGCAGGAATGATAACTGGTCTTAGCATTGGTTGGTCTATTAGAGGTATTCCTGGTGTTGACTTAATCATTAATGGAACTTTAGGAGGCCTAGTTGCCATTACAGCAAGTTGTCATGCAGTTACAACTCTTTCTGCTGTAATTATTGGTTTTATTGGTGGCATAGTCACTATTTTAGTAGAGCAAATTTTAGAGAAAATTCGTGTGGATGATGCTGTCGGAGCTATTCCAGTTCATCTCGGTGCAGGTATTTGGGGAACTTTAGCAGTAGCTTTATTTGGAAAACCAGAAATATTAGGTACTGGTCTTAGCTTAAGTGAACAATTAACAGTTCAATTATTAGGAGTTTGTACAGCTTTCCTATTAGGTTTTTTTGTTGTATACCCAATTTTATTAATTACAAATAAGTTTTTTTTATTGCGAGTTTCTACAGAAGATGAACATATCGGTTTAAATATTTCTGAACACCATGCAAAAACGGAAATATTAGATTTATTTGAAATTATGAGTTCTCAAGCTAGTACCCAAGATTTAACTTTAAGAGTGCCTGTAGAACCTTTCACTTTAGTTGGTCAAATTGCTGAAAGATATAATCATGTTATGGATACTTTAGAGGAAGTTACTACCAGAAATGATGCCATTATTAAACTCGCTACAGATGCAATTATTACTTTTAATAAATCAGAACTAGAAATTATTAGTGTAAATCCTAGTGCCGAGAAAATTTTTTCCTACAAACCTCAAGATTTAGTGGGAATGCCTATTTATGAAATACTTGATTTTACTATTAATCCATTAATGAGGGAAAAAATAGATAGTAATGATTTAATCACCGAAGGAAAAAAGTCAACAGTAGAAGCATTAAAGTTATGGGTTAACCCAAGTTTTATCTCCTTTCCCACTAGAGAAATTATCAATGCTTATTATACATTTAATTTTCAGGATATTAAACCTGAAAATTTACAATCTTATTTTCCGAATTTTATTCATTTATTCGATAAAAATTCAGCAGATACTCAAATAGAGTTAGAGACTGAAAAAAAAATTACTCAAAAAAAATATTACATAGAAAGACTGATATCGTTAATTGCTGAAACTGGAAATCTTTACGAGTTAGTTGGTATTCGTAAAGATGGTTCTTTATTTCCTATAGAAATTGCTGTTAGGGAAGCTAAATTAAATCAAAAAAATTTCTATACTGGCACTTTTAGAGATATTTCTGAAAGGAAAGAATCAGAGGCAAAACTCAAAGAAAATGAACAAAGATTTCGGAGTTTATCTACAGCAACTTTTGAGGGGATTATTATTTATGAACAAGGAAAAATTGTAGATGCAAACACAGCAGCTCTTCAAATGTTTAAGTATGAATTATCAGAAATAATTGGCATGAACGGGTTAGAGTTAATTGACTCCAAATATAAAAATTTAGTATGGAAAAATATGAGTTCTGGATATGAAAAACCCTATGAAGTAGTTGGAATTAGAAAAGATAACTCTACCTTTCCTATAGAAATACAAGCTAAAACATTCTTTTATTGTAGTTATCAACATAGAGTAAGCGCCATTAGAGATATTACTGAGCGGAAACTAGCAGAAAAAGCTTTACGAGAAAGCGAGGAAAAATTTAGAGCTGTTATGGAACAAGCTGCAGATGCTTTTATTATTCATGATTTGCAAGGAAAAATTGTTGATGTCAATCAAAGTACCTGTCAAACTTTAGGATATACTTACGAAGAATTATTGCATCTTTTTATAGAAGATATTGAGATAAATTTTGTCTTAGAATATCTTTATCAAAAGTGGCAAAAACTCATTCCTGGTATACCTATAACTTTACAAGGAACTCATAAACGTAAAGATGGGACAACTTTTCCAGTAGAGGTACGTCTCGGCCTCTTAAAAGCAGGCAATGGTAATTTAGTTTTAGCTCTTTGTCGTGATATAACTGAAAGAAAAAAAGTAGAACAAGCTTTACTTTTAGAACAGGGAAAGTCAGAGAAATTATTACTAAATATTCTCCCTAAACCTATTGCTGATAAATTGAAAGAAAATCAAGATATAATCGCAGAAGGATTTGACGAAGTTACAGTTTTATTTGCAGATTTAGTTGGGTTTACTCAGTTAGCAAGTTCTGTTTATCCAAAGAGATTAGTTTATTGGTTAAATGAGATTTTTTCGAAGTTTGATTTATTAGCAGAAAAGTATGGTTTGGAAAAAATTAAGACTATTGGGGATGCTTATATGGTTGTGGGTGGGTTGCCTACACCAATGGAAAATCATGCTGAGGCGATCGCTCTCATAGCTATAGATATGCGGGAAGAATTAGCCCATTTTGCTCATAAAAGTAAACAAGATTTTCTAATCCGTATTGGTATTAATACTGGTCCAGTCGTGGCTGGTGTTATCGGACGTAAAAAATTTATATATGATCTATGGGGTGATACTGTAAATATTGCTAGTCGTATGGAATCTCAAGGTATACCAGGAGTTATTCAAGTCACAGAGGCAACTTATCAGATATTAAAACACAAATTTTTGTTTACAGAACGGGGACTTATTCATATTAAAGGTAAGGGATACATGAAAACTTATTTTTTACAGGGAAAAAAAGTTATCCCATGAAATCATAAGTTAAACCCTCCCATTCACCCCCCACTAGTAAAAACTCATCATAAAAATCCCTAGATCCCAGAAACTAAATTTGAGAGGATCTCGAATTTCCTAGCAGTCATGGCCACTACTAGATAAAATAAAAAAAAAACTAGAAGTAAATGTCAAAAAATTTGATTTGTGTGTTATATTTAAATTATGCGGATGTGGCGGAATTGGTAGACGCGCTAGATTTAGGTTCTAGTTTTTTCGGAAGTGGGGGTTCAAGTCCCTTCATCCGCACTTTTAAGAAGATTATAGATATTAGTCTTTAAGATATAGTTAAAGGTATTCCGTTATCCTCTGGCTTTAGATTTAATAAAAAAGGAACAGCTTTTTTTGTCCAAGATTTAACAGAAGTAAAAGATTTTGCATCCTCTCCAAAACAAATATCTAACATATCAGTATGAATAATTCCTGGGTTAAGAGCAATAGCAGCTATTGGGTTCGGTAACTCCTGAGATAAAGCACCAGTCAAACCTTCAATAGCCCACTTAGAAGCACAATAAGGCCCTACTTGTGGAGAACTGGAACGTCCCCACCCAGAACTAATATTAACAATAATACCACTTCCCCTAGAAATCATAGCTGGCACAAAATAACGTATCACATTTACCACACCTTTAATATTAATATCAATTAATTGGGAAAATTCCTCACTATCAACTTTCCAAAGAGGTGCAGGTTGATTAATTATAGCTGCATTATTTATTAATAAATCTGGCGCTGAATAATTAGCCAGTGTATACTTTGCCCACTCTTGCACATTATTTTCATCTGCTACATTCACACAACTAAACTGATGTGAATTAGAATATTTATGAGTTAAATTTTCCACAGCAGATTTAGAACGAGCGCAACCAATAACAGTATGGCCTAAATTAATAAATTCTTCGGTTATCGCTCTACCTAAGCCTCGACTTATCCCTGTAATTACAATTAACTTTTTCATCTCAAATAAATAGATATTAAATAAATCACATTTTCTCTAGTAAAACAATTTATAACAATCCTATCTAAGTTGCAATATTTTGTTAGTTATATCCTATCTAAGTTGCAATATTTTGTTAGTTATTAGGAGTCAGGAGTCACAATTTTCAAGTTTTTTAGTTAAAATTAGTTATTTGAGGATTGCTATATAATACCAAATTAATTTATGACAAACTAATGAGTCTAAATCTTTCTAATTCTTCTGCCTTTTGCCTCCAGCATAAATGTCTTACTCTTTGAATAAACCTCCAGTAAAAACAATATTTGGTATAAGTCCTGTCTCCTCACTAATTTATTTTACTTTCAGTTGAGTCAGTAAAGATATTTATGTTTAAAAATTTATCAAACATTAATCAACAACAACTAAATACTTGGGTCAAACAAGTATTAACTCAAACTAAATCTGGCAATTTGCCTAACTATATTCCTTTACTTGCAGAAGCTAACCCTAACAGTTTTGCCATACTTTTACAAAGTATTGATCATCATATCATTTCATTCGGAGATATCAAAACTAAAGTTCCTTTGATGAGTGCAATAAAACCATTTTTGTTATTTTATTTATTATCTCAATTTGGCAATGAATTGATCTTTAAAAAAGTCGGTCAAAAACCTTCAGAAAAGCCATTCAATTCTTTAGAACAACTAGAATTTGATGGGGGATGGCCGAGAAATCCTATGATTAATAGTGGAGCGATCGCTTTATCATCCTTAATACCAGGAAATACTGCTAGAGAAAAGTGCAATAATTTTTGTTCTTGGCTAAATAGTTACGGAAATTGTCAATTATTTTTAGATGAAAATATGTTGGCTTCGGTTCGTTCTTTACCTAACCAGAATAATCAAAATATAGCTCAAAAATTAGTAGAATCTGGTTCTATAAAAGATGCTAAAATTACTTTAGATACTTACAATCAAATCTGTTGTTTATCTGGTAAAATTATTGATATAGCTAATCTAGGAATTTTATTAGTAAACTCACCTCATTCTGAATGGCAAAAACACTGTTTTACAGTTAAAACACTGATGACTAATTGTGGTTTATATGAAACATCAAATCGTTATGCTATGGATATAGGAATTCCAATTAAATCTAGTATCAGTGGAATTGTTTTAGGATTAGTTCCTGCTAAAGGAGTAATTGTTTGCTATAGTCCTCCCCTCGATCAACAAGGAAATTCTGTAGCAGGTTTACTTTTGTTAGAACTAATTTCCAGAAATTTAGAAAAACAATATAATTAATTTTAATTATTAACTTTAATTAAATATCAATATTTATAGAAAATTCTACAAATAACGCAACATCTTTCTCCAGAATTTTACTGAAATTGTATTTATACTATATAGGCAAAACTCTGACTTTTCCCTTTTTATAAAGACACTGAATACTATATTCTTCACTCACATTTTTAATAATATTAAATCTTACCATTAATGTCATTAGTTCCGACTTTTTTAGGGGTTTACTAATATAGCCATCAGCCCCTTGTTTCATACCCCAATATACATCAACTTCTAAACTTTTATTAGAACAAAAGACTACAGGTATATTCATAGTTTTAGGCTGAGATTTAATTTGACGACAAACTTGATACCCATTCATTTTCGGCATAATAATGTCTAAAATTACTAAGTCAGGATGATATAGTTTAACTTTTTCTAATGCCTCTAAACCATTACTTGCTAATATAGTATTTAATCCTATATCTGTCAGGATACGGGAAAATAATGTTCTGACAATTTTACAGTCATCTACGATTAATACTTTCTTGTTAAGCATAACTACATAGTAAAACTATTGATTAAAAATTACCAATGCTTGCACCTCTGATTATTTTCCAAGTAGCAGTCTCAATGAACAGAATTAGTTCAAAATTACATTTAGAAGTAAAATGCTTTTTAAAACTACCGACTTAAGCTTCAAAATTTTGTCATTAGTGAGAAGTTAAGCTTATAAGTCTTTTGTCAAGAAAATTGGATAAAATAAATTGCTGAAAAAAAATTGTTCAGCTCCTCGTTGAAGCTCAGGAAAAGGTGCGACAATTAATTTAAAATTTGGCTTTCTCTGCTGTTTAATAATTCTTTTTGCTTGATTTTGAGGGTCAGCAAAATATTTAATAGAGTTTTTTTCCTTACCTTTTTGGTGACCCTTCATAAAATGATAAAAACCAGGATAAATCATTTATAATCAGATTTGATCAAAAACTACAGAAAGCTCATCAGCTAAGGTATCACCTAAATTTACTAAGACAGCATAAAATAACCAGGTCGCTCAAACTTGTCACTTAATTCCATTAATTGAACCTGTCCATAAATAACTTAAACCCAAGAGTTTTTTGACAGTATCAAAAGCATCTTCAATTTTCCAAGATCAACGATATAAATCTGCTACTACATAAAGGGATAAAATATAAGGTTATAGGACACTGGTTAAATAAGAATTCCATTTTTTTCTTGACCTAATTTCAATTAAATGTAAAGTGATAAACGGAGTTTTCTTAGTACCATAACCAAGACATATATTTCGGTATCGCAATGCATAGCTATTTATAAATACCTGTTCTATAGGGAACTGCTATCCCCTTTTTTTTCTAGTAATAAAATCCACTTTTTTATCTATTAATTTTAACCAAAAATTAAAGTAATAAAAACCTCTATCCAACAATAAAAAACTATTTTCTGTTACTAAATTCAAAATATTTTCTTCAAGTTTAGCATGAGAGGCTTTGGGATTTTCTTAAAACCAAATCTCTACTGATAATCTAGTTATTAAATCAATAACTATACTCATCTTTCTTACTAATTGCCATTTTTTAATTTATTATCAACTTTTGAATTTCTTAAATAAAACCTCCTATGTTGACCCATATATTATCCAAATACTTGGGAATTTTAACAAGGTAAATTGAAGAATTTCTAGCAAAAGAACCCTTATTTCGGCTCTGCCAAGCTGCTCTTAAATTAGACAATAAATCTTTAAATACTTTCTCCAATAATTTATTGGAAAATGTCAAAAATATTTGTGATACAGTTTGTTAATTAACCTTTGTGTGATTACACCACAAAAAAACCATCTTTAGCTAACATTCTTGTCAATTCTCTAACTCCAGCTACCTCTGGCCAGAATAAGGTTAATACACCAGCCATCATAAACGGTAAATTTTAATATCCGTTTCCTGAGTTCTATTTGTCAGTAGTAGTTTTCTTTATTTGTAATGGCTAGTCCCAGTTATTTTTCCAATTGCTTGGCTATAACTTCATCTTCCACTATTGGTCGCTACTTCTTTTTTTGGGTGGTCTCTGTTGGTTTTTTTTACTAGTAGTCATGGCTGGCCTCAATCACTCAATTAATTATCTAAATTGAATTTCTCAATATTTTTGACCTTTGGAAAGCCTGCCCTTGACAATTTTCCCTTTTTCTTAACTTGTTACTAATGACATTTTGTAGCAAATTTTGTTTCTGCCTTACAATTAGCACCTAAATACACAAAGACTGGATTTCATAAAGTGTGTAATTTTTTTATTTGTTATACTTTAGCACATTAATATGTAGTTATCATACAGCTTGATAATAAAAAACTTATTTAGTTTTTTATTAGCTTGTAAAATGCAATATTAATTTTTTACAGTTAAGGAAATATTTTCAAAACAGACTGTTTTTTTTGTCTAATCAATAAGATTTTCCAATAATCAACTTTTCGCCTTGGAAAACCTCCTTAAATAAAAAAATATTATTGCTGCAATACTAGTAATTTTCCTCAAAAAATCATTAATAATTTGTAAATACTATTCCGGGAAACTCAAAGTTTAAAATGGTTGATTTTTCTGCTCATATTTAATGTATTTTTATAGTTAATTAGAAATTAAAGGAATATCTTAAAAGTTTAATTTTTCTAACTTTGCTAAATCATACTATTGATATCTATCAAAGCAAAAAAACTAAATTTATATACAAATTACATCCTTTCCAAAACAGAAATCCCTAACAAATACAACCCCAACTTTAAAGTTCTTGCTGTTAGATCACACAACAATAATCGAGAAGTACGCAAAGGTTCCTCCGACTTCAAAACCGGACAATTTTCAAAGAACTTATTAAACTTTTCACTCAATTCATACAAATATTCACAAAGACGATTAGGCAACAATTCAATAGTTACTATATTCAAGACTTCATTCAACTTTAATAAATGTTTTCCTAAGACCAACTCTGGCTCATCCTGCAAAATAATTTTGGCATCTTTTCTCAACTTTTCAAAATTAATTTCTCCCTTACGAGAAATTCCTTGTACCCTTACATAAGCATATAACAAATAAGGAGCAGTATTGCCTTGTAAAGCTAACATCTTATCAAAACTAAACACATAATTACTCTTCCGATTTTGACTTAAATCTGCATATTTAACTGCACTTAAACCAACAACTTGAGCAACATTTTTAATAAACTCTTCACTCTCCAAACGCTTTTCATCTTTGAGCCTTTTTTCCAAATCATTCCGCGCTTTATTTATAGCCTCATCTAATAAATCTATCAACCTCACAGTTTCTCCAGAACGAGTCTTTAATTTTTTCCCATCTTCTCCCAAAACCAAACCAAAAAAAACATTCACAATTTCTACATTTTCTGGTATCCAACCAGCCTTTTTTGCTACCTGCCAAACTTGAGAAAAATGATTAGCTTGACCAGCATCAGTAACATAAATTAATCGCGTTGCTCCCTCTTTTTCAATGCGATGAACTAGGGCAGCTAAATCTGTTGTCGCATAATTATAACCACCATCAGACTTCTTGACAATTAAAGGTACATCCTCACCTTCCTTATTAGTAAATCCTGACAAAAATACGCATTGAGCACCATCACTTTCTTCCAATAAACCTAACCTATTTAATTCTTCTACAATTCCAGGCAACATAGAATTATAAAAAGACTCTCCACGCTCATTTAACTTAATATCAAGTAAGTCATAAATCACTTGAAATTCCCGCCGAGATTGATTACATAAAAGTTCCCAAGCGTGACGACTATCCTCAGCACCAGTCTGTAAATTTACTACTTCTTGTCGGGATTTTTCCTGAAAATCTTGATCTTCATCAAACCGTTTTTTTGACTGTTTATAAAAAGCAACTAAATCTCCTATATCTAAAATATCAGCAGTTTTTAAAGCTTCTGGAAAAGCTTCCCGTAAATAACTAATTAACATTCCAAACTGAGTGCCCCAGTCCCCGACATGATTTAGTCTTAGTACATTATGCCCCTGAAATTCTAGGACCCTTGCTAAAGAATCTCCGATAATTGTTGACCTTAAATGTCCAACGTGCATTTCTTTAGCAATATTAGGACTAGAAAAATCTATTACAACTCGCTGGGGATTTTTAGTCGGGGAAATATTCAGTTTTTCATCTTTAATTATTGTTTCTAGACAATTTTCTATATATTCTGGTTTAAGGCTAAGATTGATAAATCCAGGTCCAGCAATTTCTGGTGGGTAAAAATAGTCATTAATGTTGAGGTTGTTAATAATTTGAGTGGCGATCGCCTTTGGTTTATCCTTTAATTTTTTAGCTAAAGACATTGCTACATTACATTGATAATCTCCAAATTTAGGATTAGTAGTAGAAACAATCATTGGATCTGTGCCTACTAAATCTTGACCAAAGGCAGTAATTAAAGCTTTGTCAAATCTACTTTTAAGTTGTTCAACAATAGGTTCCATCTTTGATATTTAATATATATTTAATATTTTCAAGCTTTTACAAAAAAAGCCTTTTACAATCATCAAGAAACATTAATGCTTGAATACACTCATTATCAATCTTGAGGAACTAAATTTATAATTCTTGATCATTAACGGGATTTTTGTCACATATATTGTATTGTAGATTGCAGCAAAAATATCAGGACATGAAATAAAAGACACAGGGTATAAATTGTTGATATTTTTTGCTTTTTACTGGATCTTAATTTTGTAAGAACTAAAAGTTAATTACCATAATATTTTTTTATATCTATAATATCTCTGAGGATTAAATTAAACTTGAGTTTATAATTTATGGTACCCAGTCATTACTGTTTCCTACAATCCAGAATTTTGTACATGACTAACACCACTGATAATTACTACAGTTGTTTTTAAGCTATCTGAATTACTAGACAGTGGGAAGTTCTAGAAATAACTATTGCTAGCTAATGCTTATAGCCATCTCAAGGTTAGAAACTTTCTCCAAATAACTATAAATGCTATAAGCCAATTCCTATAATACTTTCAGCCTTTAAAGGCAATAGTTTTTTAGGAAAATTTTGTACTCTACAGTGAATTACAAAAAGTTAAAAATAGAAAAATTAAAAATAGTTTTATGTCTGATCTGGGTTCCTGAGACTAGTAATAATTATAGTGGTAGTTTTGTGATTTAGATAACTAAGCTTAGATAACAATATATACATAACTTTAAGGAACGTTAAGATATAATTAAATATCTCAATATATAGAAAAAGTGTAGTGTATCAACAGACTGTGAGATAAATCGCCAATTACTTCTAAATCTACCTATAATTTAGTCAAGCCTGTCTTCTGGGCTGCTGTTGTTCCGAGCCTAATATAAACCCAAACTCAGTTTAAATAATTGACCACTGACCATGAGATAATTTTTGTCTACTCCGAAACTTTGGCAAATTTTTTCAGTCGCCGATGTGATCATCTCTGTTCCCTGAGGTTTCACTCCCTAGTTTAATCTTTGCCAATTTTTAGGTTGACCTACGAAGCTAGCACCCGTTCATCACTGCTCTCTACTATTGACCTGAGAATTGAGACAGTTAGTTTTTCCTTCTTATTGTGGTGTTGAGCAATTCTTCGGTGAACTCATTGTTGTGCTTCTTCACTTGAACTCAGAGAATTAAGTCACTATTGTGAGCTACATTTGATCCAATCTCACAGAATCTAACCTCCCACTACTAGCTTTCCTAGTTGGCAATAACTTTTTGTGTGTTTATCTGTTTTACTTTTAGTGTCTAATTGGATAAATTCATATACTTATTGAGCAGATAAAAAGCTTGGAAACTAAGATTGGTCAGACAAAAAAATATTACTAACTTTTACAACTAAAGACCTTGTTGTACATAATTTTTGCTTTTTGATTAGGGTCTCTGACTATATAGACAACTGTCGCCCTAGCTCTGCCACTAATGTGGCTAATCTCTCACACACGACTTTCTTCTGCGGGGCATGAACTTCATCTGGGTCGAGGAGACAACTATTGTAAAAACTGTGGAAATGTTCGGGTAAGGTTTTGCTATTTTAGGAGAAAACTTGTATATTTGCTTTCCTTTTTCAGTTCTCTGATGTTTGTACACTGTAATTATGACAGCACAATAATTAATGCATCAAGTTTTGAGGAATAATGACTGTCCCCAGATGAAGGTATCCAACGGCTTTTTGTTTCACTATCAAGAAAAAAAAATGCGACTTGAGGAAATTTATCATGTTATCTAGACAGACCTTTGACGATCATTCCCTAAGTGAATCTTTTTACCAAGCACTAATTAATTGCTTTTATGAAACTTTAAACTTTTCGACTCAATCTTTATTAGATAATTGTACTTTTGGCTTTGCCCCAGATTCACTAGGGGTCCAAACTTTTTTCATTATTACTTCTTCTACATTGGAAGCAGATAAATTAGGTCAAGATCTTGAGAGCCTCAAAAATAGAGTAATTTTATTAATGCCAGCAGTAGGCAAACTTGCGATCTGCGTGAATCCACTGCTGGAAAAAAAGGAATCAGAATCATCTAAAGAGTGTGTTGATAAAGACCAAAAATTTCTGCCCCACTATATGATTTGTAAAATTTTTCCTATAGATTTATCAAATAAAAATCAAGACTAATTTTTCGATTGAGGGCGTGTATGCAAACTTTTATAATTAATTAATTGTGAAAGAATAAATCGGAAGATCAGACTTCAGTTGTTACTAAAAGCATATTGCAAATCCTGATGAGAAATATGCTGTAAATTATATCAGGGCACACCTATCTAATTTACTGATTCTTCTTATAAACAAAGCACAATTAATAAAGCGATCGCTATCTAAATCACCAATCAAATTAGTACCTAAGAGGACCAAAACCTCGGTAAATGTTATAACTTTTTCCAAGCTTACACTTTTCTCAACTAGTTAAGATTAAAGGTAAGTGCATAAGTAAAATTATTTACCCACCCTAATTAGGACTTACTTAATACGTTTTATGGGTTCGGGTAGGATGCAGGGAGGTAAGGATAAATGGGTATTATAAAGGATGTAGTTGGAAAGATTTTATTTCAATATTCTCCCTTTAATAACTCATAATTTCTCATGTTAACCACAATCAAACCAACTTCTTATACATTTTTTATACAAACAAAGCCCTTATTAATATTTAAGTAAATGCTTGCATTTTATTCAGCTAATTCTAATTATTTGAGCTCAGAAAATAAAAAAGCCAATAATTTAGCCTGTATAAATGTATCATACTATTTCTTAAAAGTATTTCTATACTTATAAGAGAGTAAAAAATACTAGAAAAATGACTGAGGTTATTTAACAATAAAATCACCTCAATAAATAGTATTTAGAAATAAAAAATCTAAGTATAGTAAAGCTTTTGAGAATTAGTATAATTGATTTCAATTTCTGACCTGATATAAAAAATATCATTACATTTATCTAAATTGATCTCTAGACTAGAGACAATAAGACGCAAATTTTCAAATGAAACTTGTTAAGTAGCCAAGATACCCTCTCCCATTTCTAAGTTTTGAACAGCCACCTTAAACTGTTTTTAAACCTTGTAATAGGAACTTGGTCAACTATTCTTGCTCCAACTCAAGCAGAACTTTTGGAGAGTTACCAGATTTTACAAATTGTCGCCACCTAAAAAATGTAAATTTTTAGAGATAAAAAACTACAGATTGAAGAAATTCCTAGCTAAACCCAAGAAATGTTCACTCACAACTTAAGATGGACTACTATGTCACTAAATAAAATTTAGGACTTAAAACCTAAAACCAAATTTAACATGGTAAAACTAACACCAAATCCCTCATTTAGTTTAACAATTAGCCTCGAAACTCCTAACCGTACTGGAATGTTGGCCAAGGTTACCCAAGCCATCGCATCAGAAGGAGGCAATATAGGTAACGTTGACCTAATAAAACAAAGTCGCCAAATCATAATTAGAGAAATTACAGTCGATGCCTACAGTACAGAGCATATTGAAAAAATTGTTCAAGCTGTCAAAACCCTGCCAGAAATAAAACTCGTCAATGTGTATGACCGAACCTTCGATATACATAAAGGTGGTAAAATCACAGTTCAAGGCAAAATACCTCTCAAATCCCAAGCCGATCTATCAATGGCTTATACTCCAGGAGTAGGAAGAATTTCTAAAGCAATTGCAGAAGACCCTCAACAAATCTATAATTTCACCATCAAAAAAAATACAGTTGCTATTGTGACAGATGGCAGTGCAGTTTTAGGACTAGGAAATCTTGGCCCCGGAGGAGCTTTACCAGTAATGGAAGGTAAGGCTATGTTATTTAAAGAATTTGCTGGAATCGACGCTTTCCCTATTTGTCTGGCTACTCAAGATACTGATGCTATTGTCGAGACAGTTAAAAATATTGCTCCTGTTTTTGGTGGAGTTAACTTAGAAGATATTGCTGCTCCTCGTTGTTTTGAAATAGAAGTCAAGCTAAGAGAGATATTAGATATTCCAGTATTTCACGATGACCAGCATGGCACAGCAATAGTTAGTTTAGCTGCGTTAATCAATGCTTTAAAATTGGTCAAAAAATCTATAGAAGATATTCGGATCGTTATTAATGGTGCTGGTGCTGCTGGAATAGCTATCACTCGTCTATTACAAAAAGCAGGAGCTAATCAAATTTGCTTATGTGACTCTAAAGGTATAGTCTCCAAAAGTCGTACTGGTCTTAACTCAGAAAAACAAGCATTTGCCGTTGAGTCTTCAGGAACCCTCGCAGATGCTTTAATGGGAGCTGATGTATTTTTAGGTGTTAGTGTCCCGGGAGTTCTTACTCCAGAAATGGTCCGTTCTATGGCCAAAGACCCTATAGTCTTTGCAATGGCTAATCCTATTCCGGAAATACAGCCAGAATTAGTTGCAGAAGAAGTAGCAGTGATGGCCACAGGTCGGAGTGATTATCCGAATCAAATTAATAATGTTTTGGCATTTCCAGGCATATTTAGGGGCGCTCTAGATTGTCGGGCTACTACTCTCACCTCTACAATGTATTTAGAAGCTGCTAGAGCGATCGCTTCATTAGTCAAAACTTCAGACCTTGACCAAGAACATATTATTCCTTCAGTATTTGACACTAGGGTAGCTACTGCGGTTGCAGGTGCAGTAGCTTCAGCAGCTCGTACTGAAGGTGTAACTGTTTAAGCAGGATTTTTTATATCATTTCACTGAACTCAGAAGTCAGAAGACACGATTTACCTTTTGATCGACTAAAAACTTTGAAAAGGCAATAGTTTCAGGTAATTAAATTAATAGGCAATAGTAAATTTCTTGCTCAGAAGACTGACGCCAAAATCTTGAACAAGTAAATCAAAACTATAGCAAGTATTTAGATACATATACAGCAGATTCCAAGTATATAAAGTACAGATATTAACAATTAAATGTTTCTATTTTGGGCATCTTGAATGCTCTGGATGGAATCTGCTGTAACTCTGAAACTTAAAGGGGTGACAAGAAAAGCGAAAATCTTTGAGCATCAGCAATTTATCGGAAAATTTGGGTTTATTGAAACTCATAAAATTGAGATTTTAACTTGGGAAGCTTTCAGGTTTCGCAGCAGCTTTTTTCCAGCAGGGCACAATAAGGACTCACAAAAATTTTTTGTAAGTCACGCTCGGGTTTCCGAGAGACTAAACAAACCTGGAAGCTAGCCTAACCGACTCCAGTTAACGCTATGAAGTTACGCGCAAGCTTCTAGGTTTAACCACTAGAGGGTTGTAAAGTATATGAAAAAAAAGTTTATTTGGCTAAGACTGGATAGTTTGAGTTAGCCTGGTCTTGACCACTGCTAAACCAACCTTCTTCAGTAATAGTAATTAAAGATTCCAATAGATATTTTTTTAAGTTTTGTAGTAGAAATATAGCCAAAAACTTTACTTAAAAATAGTAATTTAGTAGGTCTTGATTTAGAAATTAAGACCTTTTGCAAAGTCCCTCTCATGTTGTGATGTCAAAGGTGAAAAAATTAAACTTTTCCGGCGCGAAAATGGAAATGTCTCAACTATGGGACAAAATATGACCGATAACCCTTCAATGGAGCAACAGATATATTAGTATCTCCTTAGACACAAGGAGACAAAAAATGGAGGTAGAAATAAGCGTAACTCATTCCCAGCAAGAGTAGTAGGCACAGCAGCCTATGAAATTTATACTCACCTCAAAGCTACGGCTCAATTGTTCCCCCGCGCCTAACAGCCGGGGAGAATGTCAAGAAATCAACCGAACAATTGAGATGTCTTAATCTTACTCCCTCTCCTGCTGGGGCATTTTTAAAACTTGTTGAAGGTGAGCTTAAAAATGCATTTAATTAGATTGCTAAATTCCTTTGTGAGATTATATTACAAATTAGTTGGAGAGACTCAATTATCAATACTAGGCTTCTTTCTTCTGGAATAATGCACCTAAGCCTAATGCCATAAATATGCCTAGAACAGTTGAAGGCTCAGGTACAGTCTTAGCTGGTTTTAAATCACTAACTGTTAAATCATCAAAGCCATATAGCTCACGTTTTGTTGCCCCAACAAAGGTTGCGCTAGTAAAAGGATTATCCATATTGATGAGCCCAAAATAAGCAAGAGCTCCATTAGATGCTGGGACTGTTGCAGAAGTCGAAATGTCTTGAGTGCCACCTTCGACTAGACCTAGTTCCAGGGTAAGAGGATTTTGCTCAAAATCGCTAAAGAAGAAGCCAAAAGCGACTATAGGCTTATCAAAATTGATTGAGAATTGACTAGTAGTCGCCCAAAACTGATTACCAGAGGTGGGAAAAGACCCGGAATAACTACGGTTTCTCACAAGACCACTACCTGTCGAAGTCAAAGTACCTTTAATTGTACCGGCACTACCTGTAAAGATGAGGTCAAGGGGACCGGTATCTTTTGCTATGAAATTTTCAAAATCTTCGGTACTGATACCAGACAGTTGACTCAGAAAATCATTCTGGGCCTGAACGGCATTGCCATTAGGCACAAAACTACCGCCAGCCCCCAAATCTTCGCCATAGAAAATGCTAATCGCTCTAGCTGGTTGGCCAATACCTAAAGCAATAGTGCCAATGATTAAGCTATTCAGTAATTTCTTCATTTCAAAGTTTTCCATCAATTAAATCTAACTTTATGATGTGGAATATACTTGATACTAATCTATAATACAAAGAGATTACTAAAATATTTCAGAATCTCAAAAAATATAAAAATATAAAATCTTAAATCTCGTAAACAAATATATGAACAAGTAAATCACAAATGGCAACTACAAAATATATTCATTCCCAAACTCGCCGGGTATCAGTATTCAAAAAAATTATGGCATTTTTAGCCCTAGTAAATTTCATCTTGGTATTATTTGATTTAACATATATTAGTCTTAGAGATTTCTATTTTGATTATATTCCTAGTCTCATAAAAATATACGACCCTCTTAAAGGAATTACAACTCATCGCGACACAGAAAAATACCTAGATAGTTTTGAAGAATTGAAAACAAAAATTATTAGAGGTATTGATTCTTTAGTAGTACAGAAAAAATTAGAGGAACTAGGAGAACTTTCTATAGAAATGATAAATCAAAATCCTTTTACTATTGCTAATAAAAGTGGTTATTTAGAAAAAATAAAAAATCGGATGCGAGATCGAGTTTCTAATCCAGAATATTCTGCTAAAGAATCATTTACAACTTTTTGGAGTGAAGAATACTTAACAAAAAATAAATGGAATGAAGAACTTGATTGGTTTCAAAAAGAAATTAAACCATTAATGGCTAAAAATTATTATCGAGGCATTAGTGAAAGTGGAAGATTAACTGATTATTTCAGTATAATTGATTTACCATTCATTATTATATTTACTTTAGAATTTTTAGGTAGAACATTTTTTATTAGTCGCCGTTATCCCAGTGTTAATTGGCTAGAAGCAATGTTATGGCGTTGGTATGATATTTTTTTACTATTGCCATTTCTACAAATATTGCGCATAATTCCTGTGGCAATTCGCCTCAATGAATCTAAAATTATAGACCTAGAAACAATTAGGGCACAAGCTAGCCGAGGTTTTCTTGCTTCCATTGCTCAAGAACTAACAGAAGTAGTAATAATGCAAGTAATTAATCAAGTACAAAAAGATGTAAAAAACGGTAAATTAGCCAAGCGAATATTTTCCTATCAAGATAGAACTTATATCGATCTAAATAACATCAATGAAATCGAAGCGATCGCCACTAAATTAGTACAAATAACTGTCTGTAAAGTAATACCTCAAATTCAACCAGATATAGAAGCTATAATCCGTTATAACGTAGAAAAAATAGTTTCTGAATCACCGACGTTTAAGAGATTTCAGCAAATACCTGGAATAGAAAACCTAGCCAATCAATTATCAGAAAGATTAGTCAAACAATTATCCAATATTGCCACTGAAGGACCTCAAAATGCCTATGAAATAATTAAAGCTGCCATGGCAGATCCAGAGGGAATAAAACTATCTGAACAGTTAGTTCAACACTTCAGCAAAGTGGTAGGTGTAGAATTACAACAGGAACAAACCTTAGAAGAACTTCAATCCTTAGTCTCAGCATTTCTCGAAGAAGTAAAGATTAACTATGTAATGGCAATGAGTCAGGAAGATATTGAGAAAATTTTAGAAGAAACCAGACAATTACAGCTTAAATCTAATAAATTTTAAGATGCTATAACCTCAAAATCATTAATATTATATTTGTTGGTATAGTACTGTAGAAAACCTTCTTAAATATCTACTTCTCATCAAAGATTTTTCTTATCCTCAAGTATTTTACCCTTTTATTTACCTGTACTGAAGTGCAGTTTTTAGCATTGTATGTAACAAGTTCAAATGACAACCAAAACCCTGTATTGATATTTAATAGAAAGTTGCTACTGTTTTTATCTACTAATTATAAAAACCGTCATATAATATCTATAGTGAGGGAAATTAAAACTATCATAACCAGAGAACAAAAGAATCTTGCTTGTTACCAAAAGTGATCATAATATAAGTATTTAATGATCTAGGTTTTCTTGAAAAAGTCTTTTTGGAGAGTACAGATAAATAAGAATTATAGAAGAAATACCGAGTAAGAATTTTCCCCTGATTTTTATACTATTGGTCAAATAATTCCAGTCGCTGTCATAAAGGGATTTATTACTTTTTACCTTGATATACCTTAAAATATAAATCTCGCCTACAAGGTAATAAGAGTTATTCACAAGTCGAGGTTATCCTCATTTGTTGACTCTTAATGGCCATTTATATTTATTTAATGACTTAGTGGCCAACAACTTCCACTAATTAATTAAAAAATGCAATAACAGATATATTTAAAAAAATAACTAAAAAATCTCTTAAGAATTAGAAACTTAACTTAATTATCAAATTTTTTCAATTTTACAAAGCAAAAATGTCAACATAAAACCAAAAAGATATACAATATTAGAGGTTAATTAAAGTGTTAACAATTGTCAATGGGGAGTGGGTAAAGCCCACTTTTTTTATTGCATTTGTCATGAGTCATCCATTAGTACCACAAATCATTAAATTTGCTACTCCTATTGCTAAATCTCTAGGATTAGAATTAGTAGGAGCAGTATTTCATACAAACCAGCATCCACCAATTCTCAGATTGGACATTAGACACCCTCATCAAGACACAGGTTTAGATGACTGTGAACGAATGAGTAATGCCATAGGAGAACAACTAGATGCAGCAAATATAATTCCTGAACCATATCTGTTAGAAATATCTAGTCCTGGTATTTCTAAGTTTTTGGATAATGACCGAGATTTCATTGCCTTTAAAGGCTTTAATGTAGCTGTGAATACAAGCGAACCCTATAAAGGTAAAAATTACTGGATAGGACAACTGGTTAGTCGCGATCAAACAGCTGTTTACATTAACCAAAAAGGTCGACAAGCAAGTATTCCACGTTCTCTCATTAATACCGTTGAACTACAAGAAGGAAGGTAAAAATAAAAAAAAACGGCTATTTCAGTTATCAGTTATCAGTTATCAGTTATCGGTACTGAGCTAGCCCTCCATAAGCCTGAAATAATAAAGTTAATTTTTTTAATCCCCTATCCAAGGCTATCCCTGATCAGGAACTGATGAAAACCTTGTGAGAATAAGGGGACTGGGGAATAAGGGCGAAAGAGATAGTAATTGGGCAAAACTACTTAAATTTCAAAAAAATGTATTTTTCCACATAATACACCTTTGATTCTAAAAATACTTGACACATAATTTATTTTGTCAAGTATTTTCTTAAGAAAAATGTTGATAAAGCATAGTATTCAACGGGAGGCTATTGACCTGATTTGTTTGTCAATACTCAGTATTTAGATTTTTCAGAGTGTGAAAGGGGATGTTTGAATTTGGACTAAGAATCCAAATTTTATAAGGCCAATGATTTTACTCAGTTTTTTTAACAAATAATATTTTGCTATACTCTCTTTGCACTTTGCATACCTTGCAGAAAATCGAAAATGTTTAAGCAGCAAATATTATGGTGATGCTTTTTTATTTGATAATTTGTAGGACTTACAAATTGAGAATCAATAATTAGGATTTGACTGGAAAGGACAATCAAGATCCTAGTAGTCTCCTGAAAATGTATGAGTTTCAACTAAATACAAATTCAAAACCAGTACTTCATATTTATCTTTGTTTTTTCTATTTTCAACATCTAGCTTTTAAAAAAATAAAAAAATATCTAGAGTAACCCAGATTATTAATGCCCTAATATCACCAAGATTTAAATAAATTAGCCTCAATAACAATAATTCATAACAATTTAGAGGATAAAAAAATATGTCAATGGTTAGTTTGCCTGGACTTAAAGAGTTAATCGGAAATATTAGTAAAGAACGTAATTTACCAAAACAAGCAGTTCAGACTGCTTTACGAGAAGCTCTATTAAAAGGATATGAACGCTACAGACGAACTCAACGTGTAGATGGAGTCAACTTCACAGATGATTACTTCGAAAATTTTGAAATAGAACTGGATATTGAAGAAGAAGGTTATCGAGTATTAGCTACAAAAACTATTGTTGAAGAAGTAACAAATCCAGATCATCATATAGCTCTCCAAGAAGTTTTAGAAGTAGCCTCAGAAGCTCAGTTAAATGATACAGTATTCTTGGATGTGACACCCGAAAAAAATGAATTTGGTCGCATGGCTGCTATACAGACTAAACAAGTATTAGCTCAAAAGCTACGAGATCAACAACGAAAAATGATTCAAGAAGAATTTCAAGATTTAGAAGGAGAAGTTCTCCAAGCCAGAGTTTTGAGATTTGAAAAACAGTCAGTTATCTTAGCTGTAAGTAGTGGATTTGGTAGACTAGAAGTAGAAGCTGAACTGCCTAAAAAAGAACAACTACCTAATGATAACTACCGTGCTAATGCTACTTTTAAAGTCTATTTGAAGCGAGTTTGTGAAGGGTCAACTCGTGGGCCTCAATTACTTGTGTCTAGAGCTGATGCCGGCTTAGTGGTTTATTTATTTGAAAATGAAGTCCCAGAAATTGAAGATGAAGTCGTAAGAATTGTGGCAGTTGCTAGAGAGGCAAATCCCCCATCTCGGCATGTTGGTCCCAGAACTAAAATAGCAGTTGATACTTTAGAAAGGGATGTAGATCCAGTGGGAGCTTGCATTGGTGCAAGGGGCTCAAGAATTCAGGTAGTTGTGAATGAGTTGAGAGGTGAAAAAATAGATGTAATTCGCTGGTCTCCAGACCCTTCTATATATATAGCTAATTCTCTTAGTCCAGCTAGAGTAGATGAAGTTCGTTTAATTGATCCAGAGGAAAGGAGGTCTCATATTTTGGTGTCTGAAGACCAACTTAGTTTGGCTATCGGCAAGGAAGGACAAAATGTGCGTTTAGCTGCTCGTTTGACAGGGTGGAAAATTGATATTAAGGACACAAATAGATATGACCATGCTGAAGAAGATAGCAAAGTTGCGGCTGAAGTCTCTCATCGTCAAGCGTTAGCTGAACAAGAAGAAAATAAAATTGAGGAATCAGAATTAGAAGTAATAGAAAATACTTTCGACAAAAATTTTAATGAACCAGATGATTCTTTTTAATTCAAATTACAATTAATCTAATTAATTTTATCTCCTCGCATTTGATGAAATAATTAACATTTATTACTCAGAGAAGATTTTCTTAATTAAGAACAACTTTACTATTTAATAGCAACTTCTCTGGGTCTGAATTTGTAAATTACAGCAGATTCGGTATAATTCACAAAGTAAATATTTGGGGATTATTTCCTATTTCTCCAATTCATCTAGTAGGCTCCCTATTCTCTACTATACTATAATTATGAATATAGTTACTTCATCAAGTAGAAAAAACTATAATTTTAGATTAACTGATTATGAATTGAAAAAATATGAATATCTAAAAGTAGAAAGTTTTTCTAAAAACAACTTACTTTTAATAGTGCAAGTTATAAAGGAATAGGTACAATATTAACTATATTTATTGGGAGACAGTTAAGAGCTTTGAGATGGCTGAAAGTTAAAGCTTACAATCGTTATTCCAATAAATTCCCACAGAAAGGGCGCTCATAATTGACTGAAAAAATTAGTTACAAAGGGAGTTAAAATGAAACCCAATTACCGTAGATGTGTTAGTTGCAAAAAACTGGCTCCTAAAGAGGAATTTTGGCGAGTTGTTCGGAGCAAGAAATCTGATACTATTAAATTAGATCAAGGAGAAGGTCGTTCAGCTTACATTTGTTGTGGACAAATAGAATGTTTGAAAATTGCTCATAAAAAAAATAAGTTGGGTCGTTCACTAAAAGCTTATGTATCACCAGAAATATATCAATCATTATGGCAAAGATTAGAAAGTTTATGATCGAAAACTACAGTCCAAGTAGGTCAGTGTTGAAATTTGTCGTTATCTAACAGAATGTAAATTAACCTCAAATAAACTGTATAGAGGAGCTTGAAGTCAGTACATAGATATTAATATAGCTAGGTTTTTTATGCCTACCTACTTAGTCACTAAAGCTAGATTTAAGCATCATAAATAAGCTGATGGCTGACAGCTAAATTCTTAGGTGCAGAAATATTTGTTTGGAAAGGCGTTGTCTAGAATGAGATTCTACCTCTACTATAGCTTTATGTTAAGATTAGACTAATTTAGACTTTATATTTCCTATTGTCTGCTGCCTATTTCCTTTGACAGTAGGAATCGAATGTTTTAGTTGAAATACTGAACATCTTGAGAAAAGTAGAGGGTCAAAATCCTGTAAAAAAGTACTACTATTTACTAAAAAATATGGCCAAATTGAAATACATACTTAATATTTTCTGTATAAATTATATACTGAAATTCAGCCAACTTCCAAAAAATTGTTTGAGAGGATTTGAATTATGAAATGATCAAAAAGCAGTGTGGCACCGCCAATGACAAGAGTTGTTATAGAATTGAGCACAAAAAGGCCATAAATTCTTTTGAGTACCGTAGGATCTAGTCTAGCGACTTATACGAGAATTTATATAAGGAAAAGCGGAAACAGATAGTTGTGATTTTAAAGTAATTATATAGAAGGGAACCCAAATCTCAAGCTTCCTGGTGTTGTGAATTTCCAGGAGGAAAGTTAGACTTTTTAGTTAAAGATATAGTTTTGTTCGCAACTGTGGGACTAAACAGGACTGTGATATAAATGTAGCCATAGATACATTGGTCGCTCCTTGGGCAGATCATATATTGTTCCGACAAGCTATCCCTTGCAGAGGATATTTCCTTCTCATGTCGAGTTTTATGGGGTAAAAGCGAAACGAAGATAAAAGAAGATGTGGAGAAAAGTGTTATCTCACACTGTACCATTTCCTTGAGGCAGGGCTATTTCTGAAATGGTCAGAAGATGTTTGTAATCTTATACTTTATGTTGAGTAACTTTGGCTTGATACGGGATTTTTACCCTTTTTAGATTTTTCTCTAGTAACAAGACGATAAATAGACTCTGCCTCTGGGAGGGCAACAAAAAGGATGGATGATGTAAGGGACCCTGTGAAATATTAAATAGTTGACAGAGAAGCTTCGGCTTCTTAGAAATTTCTCCGGTAAGGACATCAACTAGGAATTATTCCATCTGAATGTGAAAGTGCTAGAGTAAAAACTGAAAAAAACCTTTTCGGCAACACAACTGAACATAAATCTAGTATGATTGTAGTGTAATCTTAAAATCAATATTATGACAATGTAAAAATAAATTTTTTAAAGAGAGGGTAGAGTGGATGAACAATGGAAAAGTAAGAATTTACGAATTATCAAAGGAATTAAATTTGGAAAACAAAGATATATTGGCAGTTTGTCAAAGGCTCAACATATCAGTGAAGAGTCATAGTAGCACTATTACAGAATCAGAAGCAGAACTAATTCGCACTACAGCAGAAAACTTACCCCACTCTCCTAGTCTATCTGCTGCTCCAGAAAAAAGTAACTCTCAAAATCAAGATTCAGGTATTGGTTATAACGAACAGAAAAAACAGCAGATACTAGAAGTACGTAAACCTAAACCATTATTAGAAAAATCTCAACAAAAAAATCACAGCAAAATAAACAATAATTTAGTGACAACTCCTCCAAATACCTCAGTCTTAAATAATCAAGTTGAACGAGTTGGTATATCAAGACCAAACTCATCTTTAAAGTCAGAGACACTAAAAGATAACTCAGAAGTAGGCGATAATTCTCTAGTGCAACATCCCAATAGACCATTAAATAAAGACAATACTGTTAAGGAAAATTATGTTCCTCAGAAAACAGATAGTAATGAAAAGTCCAAAGTAGAAGTGCCTAAGTTAGTAGCTCCTCCTGCAAGACCAGCACCTCCTAGCTTGAATCGAAATTTACGAAATACTGGTGTTAACAAGCCGAATCAAAAAAATAAAAAACCAAAGCAAGAAGGTAAGAAAAGAAAGGATAAGGAAGAAAAACCTTTTGAAAAACCTGCTATTGTATCTAAAAAAGAAAATAAAGATACTTCCATTGAAAAGCCTACTATTGCATCTAAAAAAGAAAATAAAGATACTTTCCAAAATAGAGAAAGTGTAAAAACATCTGCTTCTGACACTTCTTCTCAACTCAAGCCAAAACATAGAGAGAAGCCGACAGTTAAACTCAAACAAGAACAAAAACCTCAACTTGCACCAAAACCTAAACTAACAACACCTTTGAAAGAAGAATCAACAGACGTTAACTTAGGTTTAGATTTAGAAGGGAAAGAGCCTGAAGATAATGTAGCAGAAACTGTAAGTTATGATTTAGAAAAACCAAGGCGAAAAACTATAGCTCCAAGTAAGCCGACTTTAACGAAAGATAAGAAAGTTTCAAAGTGGGAAGAAGAAGAAGAAGATACTAGCGAAGTTATTCAGAAAAATGCTAAATCTAGTGCAAAGAATAAACGTCTTCGTCTAAAACCATTGCTAGAAGATGAAGATGAAGAATTAGCAGAACTTTTGAATAAACCTGCACCAGTAACAATGAGTTTATCTTTAGCTCGTCCGGCAAAGCCAAAAAGTTTTACTGAAAAAAATAAACCCCAGCCTGGTAGTAATATTTCTAATCTTAAAAAGAAATCTAGTCAATCCCATGAGTCCGTCCAGTCTGAAAGTAATGAACAAACTCAATCTGCAGAACTAAAACCCGTAGAAAAGTTAGTGATAAGTGCCTCTATGACAGTTCAGGAATTAGCATTGGCTTTAGCAATACCAGAAACAGAAATTATCAGAAGACTGTTTATGAAGGGTATAGCAGTTAATATTACTGAAAGCTTAGATATTCCTACCATAGAAATGGTGGTAAAAGAAGAAGGAATTCCAATAGAAGTCCCAGAAGAGCAATCAGCAGCTAAGAAAACAACTGAAATACTTGAGGAGACAGACTTGGCAAGTCTTCAACGTCGTCCTCCAGTCGTAACAATTATGGGACACGTCGATCATGGAAAAACCAGTCTTTTAGACTCAATTCGTGCAACTAAAGTAGCAGCCGGGGAAGCAGGTGGTATTACTCAGCATATAGGAGCTTACCATGTTGACGTGGAACATGAAGGCCAAATGCAGCAAGTTGTATTTTTAGATACTCCTGGTCACGAAGCTTTTACTGCAATGAGGGCTAGGGGTGCAAGAGTTACAGATGTTGCTGTTTTGGTTGTTGCTGCGGATGATGGGGTACAACCACAAACTATAGAAGCTATTAGCCATGCTAAAGCAGCAGAAGTACCACTGATAGTAGCAATTAACAAAATTGATAAGGAAGAAGCTAACCCAGATCGTGTTAAACAAGAATTGATGGAACATGGTCTAGTACCTGAAGAGTGGGGTGGAGATGCAATTATGGTCCCAGTTAGTGCTATCCAGAAACAAAATTTGGATACCTTACTGGAAATGATTTTACTGGTGTCGGAGGTAGAAGATTTACAAGCTAATCCAGAGCGTTTAGCTAAAGGTACAGTGATTGAGGCTAATTTGGATAAAGCTAGAGGCCCAGTAGCTACTTTATTAGTACAAAATGGGACTTTAAAAGTAGGAGATATTATAGTTGCAGGCTCAGTCTATGGAAAAGTGCGGGCCATGATTGATGATCGAGGCTATCGAGTAGACAAGGCTAGTCCATCCTTTGCTGTAGAAGTTTTGGGTCTTAGAGATGTGCCTCAGGCTGGTGATGAGTTTAAAGTGTTTAAGAATGAAAAAGAAGCTTCAGCTATTACGACAGAAAGAGCAGATGCGAAAAGAGAATCTCGGATAATGCGTAGAACTAGTTTGGGTGCTGTTTCAGTTCGTGCACAGGAAGGAGAGCTCAAGGAACTTAACTTGATACTAAAAGGGGATGTTCAAGGTTCAATAGAGGCTATTGTTGCAGCTCTACGACAACTACCTCAAAAAGAAGTTCAACTAAGGTTACTGTTATCTGGAGCTGGAGAAGTGACAGAGACAGATATTGACTTAGCAGCAGCTAGTGAAGCTGTAATTATTGGCTTTAATACGACCATGGCATCAGGAGCACGTCAGGCAGCAGATGCGGCTGGAGTTGATGTGCGTGAATATAATGTTATCTATAAACTCTTGGATGATATCCAAGGGGCAATGGAAGGTTTGTTAGATCCTGAACTTATAGAAGAACCATTAGGTCAAGTAGAAGTCCGTGCTGTATTTACAATTAACCGTGGTGCTGTTGCTGGTTGCTATGTGCTATCTGGTAAAGTTGTCCGTAATTGCAAAGTACGAGTACGTCGCAATGGAGAAATTGTATATCAAGGTATATTGGACTCCCTTAGACGTATGAAGGATGATGTTAAAGAAGTGAATGCAGGTTATGAATGTGGTGTTAGTTTCGACAACTTTAATAATTGGAGTGAAGGTGATATAATTGAGGCCTATCAAATGGTAACTAAGCGTCGGAAACTGTCTACCTAAAATAGTTAGTATTGGACAGAATTCGGAAAGACTAGAGTAGTTTTATTATCTAATAAAGTCAAGGTTTGGTGACAATATAATATGATATAAATGCTTGGTTTGTGGTTAGTGAGCTATCTTTAAATTAAAGAAAAAGTTGAAATATCAGCAATTTCTCAGAGTGTCCTTCCGTAAATCAGGTAAATGTTATGAGTAATATTAATGTTACTTCAATTGAAGTTTGGGATAGTTTGAAGCAAGCGATAGCTTTAACTTCGGGCTTTAAGAGATGGCAATTAGAACATAAAGTTAATAGTAATGATCAGCAAAATATACTGTTAGATAGACAAGTTAGTTTATATTTACGAGAAACTCTGGAAACACTAGCTTATTAAAAAAAAGTAAGCTATGTTAAAGTTTTGTTAATTTATTTTTTAATTTTGGCATAATTATAAAGAGCAAATTCCAAAGTATGTAAGGCATAAATATGTAAGGAATAAATATTAACATTCAAATCCCTTTTGTGCGGGCATCTTACCCGCTTCTAGTGTGCCTGACACTAGAATTAAACTCGTACATCAACAATAGAATTGTAAAACACAAAATGCCTAGTCCCATAAATATGATCTAGGCATTTCATTTCGTGTTTAAAAACTGACTTTTTATATTTAGGGTTTTTATATTAGTTAACCCCAATTAAAGTTTAAGGTCTTTATATTAGCTGACCTCAATTTATTTATACTTACTATTTGACAATAAAATTACAGGAATCTCTAGTTTCATAATATTTTCTTTATTTTTCTATATTTTTATGGCCAAGTATATATCCTTGTTACCAAATATAAACTTTTATTACTTGAAATATAAGAGGAATCATGACTTATAGCGCTATAGGCAAGTCAGAACTCAGAAGTAGTCTCTAACTAACTTTGAGCATTGATAAATTTTTTAACCTATTTGCGTATTACTATACTAGTGTCTAATTGTAAAAGTAAATATATTTATAAAATACTGCTAATAGTTATATTTTAATGGCCATTAAGTAAGTAATTGAGAAGTTCACAGATTTATAACTTGAGAAACCCAAGCCCTAGGCTTTTTTATTCAGAAAAAAAATGTGAAGTCAAAGATGCTTAACTTAAAAATACTATTACTAATTTTGACAATTAGACACTAGAAGAAAAGTCTTAGCCTGTTATAGTATTTATCAAAAACTTGTCTACATTTTATTGAGTAGAAAAGTAGGTAAGTATATTAGTAGAGAAGAAATAAACATAATAATGATTAACATTAACTTAGCTCAAGAGAGTAAAAAAGTGATTTTTTTTATATTAGTTATTATTTAATAACTGAAGTTTGACAAAAAGTTAGCTTTAATACAAAAGAATTATTATTACTCCAAACGAAATAACCAAATCATCAAGACCATGACTCCTACTTGTAAAGCAAAGTTAGGAAAAGCAGAACCGATATTGTTGCCAGCAATAATTTGGGCTAAATAGATAAAAGCTCCAATAAAACCCGAAATGGCAAAAGCCACATAGATAAATTTTCGTAATCCTCGATAAGGAGCATCTAGTTCAGCTTTAAGGCGAGCATATTTTTCTGGATTAAGTTTAGTTTGAGGATGAGAGTTGTTTAAGTTTGAAGTTGGCATAGTGTTAAGAAACAGACTTATTAATATTTTCAATAGTTGCAGCTCAGAGAGTAAAATTTTTTTCAGTATTTTAAGGTTTTGGTTTCAGCTAATTGATAACTGAAATAACCCAGAGTTGAAAATGGGATTTCAGTCCCTCAATACTCCCTTATGACTTCTTTATTGTAGAAGGTTTTTTTGCATTCATCCTTCATTTCATTCTAAGTTAACCTCACCTTTGTAGTACTAACAAAATCGTCTGAAACGAGCCAACAACAACACCTAAAACTCCACCCAAATTAACAATAGCTTGCAACTCATTTTTAACAATTACATTAACAGCAACTTCCAATTCTTCAGCAGAAGTACCCTTGATACGATCAATAATCACTTGATCTATATTTAAAATAGGAATTGCCAGAGCGACTATATTTTCTAAATCTCGCTCCAAGTAACGTTCTAAAATTAACGCTAGTTCTCGACTTACTAACTCCAGAGAACTATTCATTATTGATGAAGCCTGTAAACGATTAATGATTAAATCTGCAATATGTTCCCATGCAACAGATAAACTTAAAGCTTGAATCAAATCAGTACCATTTTCTTGTAGATATAAACGTACACTATTCTGCATTGTGTTTCTTAACTCGCGTACTGTAGAAACAGGTAAATTTTGCATTGAAAGACTGTGTAACCATTCAGTAATTCTTTCTTTAACAGCCAATGCAGTAATTAATTCCATTAAGCGTTGATTAGTTAAATCTCTCTCATCTAAACAAAAAGTCCTTAACCTAGTTAAAGTATTACGCAGCCCAAACAAATTAGCTACTACCCAATAAGTACCACTAGCTTTTTCTCGAAAACCTTCATCAATAATGGAAATATTTTGATCTGTGAGAAAATCAATTAAAGTCTTTCTTAATACATCTGGTGGCACAACTACTTTAAGCAGCCAATCTGATAGTTGGGCTGCTTGTATTTCAGTTAGTTGAAACTCTAGCAAAATCTGGTCAAAAATTTGGTTTATTTGAGCTTCTAAAAAATATTCTCTCTTCGCCCAGACTTTAAGAAGTCGTGGCAAAGATTGACCCAATAAATCCCGTAGAATATTTGCCAAAATTTTGGTACTCTTGGTATCTGTATTGAGCTTTAATTGGTCTAAAGACATTTGCAGCAGCCACAGAATAGCTGCTTCCATCCGTTCAGTTTGTAATAAACGACGTGCTAAGTTTTGTAACTCTGATGGAGTTAACAAAGATCCCATGATGGTATCAGCAACCCGTTTTGCTAAACGTTCTTGGTTAGCAGGAATTAATCCTGGAGTAAAGGGTAGCTTTCGCCTAAAAATATAATAAGGACGATAAGGACGAAATAACATTTTTATGGCTATATCATTAGTGAAATAGCCAATAATTCCACCTGCAATTGGTGGTACAAAATAAAGCCAGATATTAGACAATTTTAATTACCTAAGAGCAAAGTTGTAAAGCGCTGTCTATTCTTTGCTACAATTTAGGATAAATTATTTTGTAATTACTAATATTCCCATCATACCCCCAATAATGGGGTAATGTTTAGCATTGACAAATCCTAATTTATATGCCAGAGCTACCTGGTCTTTACCTGTGAGAAATTTGGTTAAACTAGGACTAATATAAGCATATTCCTTAGTTAAACCCAAATTACTAGCCACAGGAACTACAACTGTATCTAGATACCACTTTTGAAACCATCGTATAGTCGAACTACTGGGACAATGCATATCTAGAATTGCTGCCTTAGCATTAGGCTTTAAGACCCGATATAACTCTTGCAAACAAAGGGGAATATTGGATACATTACGCAGGCCATATCCCATTGTAGCACAATCGAAATAATTATGAGGAAAAGGTAGACTTAAAGCGTTAGCTTCAACCCAATGAATAGGACTAATTTTATTCAATAGAGGGGGTTCGCGGTTGCGAGCGATCGCTAACTGCTCCCGAGAAAAATCGACTCCAAAGACGTGACCTGTATTTCCTACATGCTTGGCCAGCATATAAGCTAAATCGCCACTACCACAACATAAATCTAGACAAGTAGAGCCATAGTCAGGCTCACTCCATCTTACAGCCATTTGTTTCCAGACTTTATGTATTCCCAGACTTAATAAATCATTCAGTTGGTCATAGACTGGAGCTATCTTGTTAAATATAGCTTTAACTTCTATGGAATCATCAGTCATAAAATTAAGTCAAAATTTCCTAGTTTCAAGCTATTTAAAGTTATTCAAACTCAATGCTAGTAATTGAGCTGAGATATTAATTGTACTCAGTTCTTCTGGGTCTAGTGTATTGTTTTTTTGCCATTGCAGTGACATTAACGCTAGAAGTTTTTGGCGGTGGAAAATTGGAATGACAAGATGAGTCTCTATTCCTAAAGCCTGATAATGTACAACATCAGAAAGCTTAGTATTTTCTGAAACATTTATCACTGATTGTACATTCCCAGAAGTGATCGCTTCAATTGCCAGGGGATCGTTAGTCAACCAGTTATCCACCTGGCCAACTCTACTACTAAATCCTTGAATTGAGCTTAAACTATTATTCTCAACCAATTGTAAAATACATACATCTGTAGAAAAAGTTTCATTATAGATGGATGAAATTTCTGCCAAAGCTTCTTCAATGCTCTCAGATTTCTGAGAAATATGGACAACAGTGTTCAATAAATGCAATTGAGTTTGATACTTTTCCAGATATTCAGTACGTTGATTTAAAACTTGATAAGTTTGTGCAGCCTTTTGTACAACTTTCTTGAGTTCATTTGGATCCCAAGGCTTAGTAATATATTTATATACCTGTCCATAGTTTATGGCCTCTACTAAGTCTTCAACATCAGTAAATCCGGTCAGAATAATTCTAATTGTATTAGGAAACTGGGGCAAAGTTTTACTTAAAAACTCTGTACCTTTCATTTCTGGCATTCGTTGATCGGATATAATAATTGCCACCTCTCCCTCTAAAGCTAAAATTTCTAAGGCCTTGATCCCGCTTTCAGCTTTGAGAACATTAAAATCTCGTCGAAAAGCCCGGTATAGTAAGTCCAAATTATCTGGTTCATCATCTACTACCAGCATTAATGGTTTCTTTTTTCTGGTTAGGCTCATCAGTTGATTTCTAATACTATCTAACTGTTGAGGAATTACTTCCATTCAAACAAACCCCTTAAATCGTATCTTTAAAGTAACATAATATAAATTCTATTTATAAATTAGGAACAAAGATATACTTTTAAATAATTATCTACCTATTAAGTACTATTTCCAGCCATTTATCTTTATTAATTAAGCCGAAAATTATTATAGGCCACATTAACTACTGGAGTTTAGACTAACTATAACAGTATATTTTGCTAACTTTATACATTATATTTTGTCAACCAATTCTTGAGTGCACTTTGAGCTGAAATTTGTAAATACTTCAGCCAGCAGTGCTGCCCCCAAAATTATACTGTACAATTTAGTATAATCTCTAGCAGCGATCGCTACTGAATATTAGTTTTATCATTAATAAATATTAATAAATCAATTTTTATAAATTTTATAAAAAGGGAAAAACTTGAAAAATTATCAAATATAAAAATAAATTTTCCTGATAAATACTAATATAAATAGACTTAAAAAATGGGGGAATGATATATAAATAAAAATAGGGAAATGATACCTAAAATATACTAGAGTTGGCTAAGGATTTTACTTATGATTTAATAGATATAGTTTTAATTACTATAACAGGTAATTCATTAGCTAATTTTTCTTTTGTAATTTTGTTTGAAAAACAATGATATTCTAACTATTAATCCTGAGAAAATAGTGGTCAAAACTGCTCTAAGTTAATGGATAGATACATCAAATAAATTCCTATAATTGATGGAAAGATGTTACTCCATCTATAGATAAGTAGGTAGGAATGAAAAAAATTAGCTATATTAAGATTTGTATACTGACTTCAAGCTCCTCTAAAGAGTTGATTTGAGTTCAATTTAAATTTTGTTACATAGCAACCAATGTCAACACCGACTTACTTAAGTTATTTGAATTTTTTTTGCGTTCTGGTCAAATATTAGACTTTCCCAAACTTTTTTAGTATAGAATTTTGTCACAACTAATGGACGGACTACTATATAGTAATTCCCACACTGTTTACCTATCTTCCCATCAATATTTGGTAGTAAAAATTAATATATTTCATATTACTATAGCAGAATAAGACTATGGTATAAATCTCGTATTCCGATTGCTTAAAACTGTAAGATAAAGTTAGTGAGATGGAGGATTGGAGCAGATATCATAATTAGAAGGAGTGAATAGTAAAGCTATTGTATTGGCAGATTTTACACCCTAAGTGTGTACCTGACACATTAGCAGTAAGTTCTGTAATTATCAGAAATAACGTACTACTACAAGAAACCAAGAGTTGATGGCCTTAATTGGTTGAAATTTTATAGCGCTTTCTGTTGTTATCAGGTCCAGCTATAGGGCAAGATACTCCCACTACATAATTTTCACCATTTACCCTTTAGATAATTGGCCAGAAATCTGCTGTATGTTTGACAACCGGGTTTTTACTTAAGTCTTGAATGTAAAAATTCAAGTGAGAGCGATGTAGCTGTCGCACTTACTCTGTGAATACTTCGGTGATCATAAGCCTCTAACTTATGGGAATATTCACTTCAATGACTAGAAAATCAAACTATAGTGAAAGTAAGGATATGGGTCAGCTACGGCCACTGCTAACCTCAGAAAATGATTTACCAGTTGTCAAAAAAGGAACTGGTGAAAATTCTATTGATAAGGGCAAGGCGATCTTCTCTTGTTCCTATTTCTTATGGCTGAATTTTGACTCCTAAATTATAAAAGTTAGCTGATTTTTGTATATATATTTCTGAGAACATTTAAAATTGCTTGGTTATGATCTGGAACTAAAATTTTGGTAGTATGGTCATACCAGTTATCAGTTATCAGTACCGACTTTTGAAGCCAGAGACTTGAAATACTGAAGTTGATTTTTCTCATCCCCTTAAATAGGGAAAGCTATTAACCTGATTTTTTTTGTCAAAAGTATATTCATTTGTAAACAAAACATTCTAAATTATGACTGAAACACCACAAAACTCACCTAACCAGGAACAACAATTAACAAATCTAGTAGATCCAGAAAACTTAATTGGTTTGCTGCGTCGCAAAGAAGGTAGTTGGGTAGAATGGGGAAACGCTTGTGCTGCTCTACAAAAAGCTGGATATACTTCTCAGAACATTTTTGAGGAAACAGGGTTTGAACCGATACACCAAAATCAGGTGATAGTCGGGTCTCAAGTATATGCAAGTCTTGTCAATGCTGACATTAAAAAAAATGTTCTCAAACTAAGCAAAGCTGATATTTTATCACGCTTTGAGAGAACAGGTAGTGATATTCTTTACGAGTTGAGGGTTTTAAGTCAGGAACAAAGAATCATTGCAAGTGAGTTTATAGTTGCTCACGATCTTGATGTTGATGATGTCAAAGATGTAGTAAAAGCGATCAAAGATTTTGCTCAGATGAAAACAATACCAGAAGGATTTTCTGATTCTCCTGGAGATATAGTAGGGTATCAATGTTGGAAACAAGCTAGGCAACAAAGCGAGCTACAACATAGGTCTCGTCTGATTGCTAAAGGTCTAAAATTGGTGGATTCTCAAACAGCTAGAAAACAGCTTGAAGAACTATTAACTGATTTTACTGTTGTTTCTCAAAGACCTGCTCCCCGTCTGCCAGTTTATCGACTAGAGTTAGAAGAAGATTTACCTCGCATTTTACCTGTGATCGGAAAATTACCGCTGAAGACAGAAGATTTTAAGGCAGTACCTCTTGTGGAAGAAGTCGAACCATTTAGAATGGTTAAATTTTCTGGTGGAGCAGGTGCTTGGGTAGCGATACCTGGATGGCAAGTTGTCATCCATGCGGTTGATCCAGTGGCGATAATTGAAAATAGCGATCGCTTGCCTACTCCTATACCAGGTGCTACTGAGGAAGTTTTATTGATTATAGATAGAAGTCAACGTCAATGGAATAAAGATGGTTATTTTATTGTAGACCAAGGGGGTAAAATAATCATGCAGTGGTTTGATGAGGAGCCTAATGTACCGTTGCTTGGACGAGCTTTGTTAATCTTAAGACCTAAAAAGATTCTTGATGAAGAGCTTATTAAAGACTTATGGCAAATTGAAGAATAGTTATTTCAGTTATTAGTTATCAGTACCGATAGCTGAAGCTAGAGCCTAAAAATACTGAAACAGAAACGGGGTTTGTATTAGATTTCCTACCATACTGACTAGCATTCTCCTATAAACCCGGTTTCTTCTAATGCTTCTATTGCCAGGGGATTTGATCAATATTATATACTTACGTTTTGGAGGAGTTAAGGCAGGAGGTTTTGTGGATATCAGCAGTAGGATAGAGTTAGCACTGATCACCAGAATTTTTTTTTGATTACTGATGACTCGAACATGATATAATATTAAATACGCCAAGTGTGAGAGGTTCTTCTTTTTTTTTTGAGTGATAGGTTTTGCTAAGTAAGGGTTTGGGTGATAGAACAAGCCTGATTTTGGCATAGCTAAGATTAGTAATTTAACTTTTATTTCTCTGTTAAAGCATATCTGAGAATACAAAACATTTGATTAAACTTGAGGTAATGCTGTCCCTAGCATGATGCTAGCACTACAAAAGTTTGATTGTTAATATTTCTACTTGATAACGCGTGGAATATACTGTAAGTTAATT
Organism: Trichodesmium erythraeum IMS101; assembly: GCF_000014265.1. Lineage (NCBI taxonomy): Bacteria > Bacillati > Cyanobacteriota > Cyanophyceae > Oscillatoriales > Microcoleaceae > Trichodesmium > Trichodesmium erythraeum. Next base: position 6,138,290 of record NC_008312.1, on the reverse strand, counting down.
ATTATACTTGTCGCTTTATTACTTAAAACATAACTAAAAAGTTTGTTCTGTAAAGATTGTAGTTATTGATAAGGAAAAAATTTGAAATTATTGCTATGTCTAGGTTGAAGTTATTTTTTATCTCTATTTAACAATAACTCTATTGATAGCTTGCTGCTGACGTTCTATTATTAATAAATAATTGAGCTAAACAAAATATAGAAAAATGACTATTCCTGAAATGAATTTGCCTTGGGTAGATTCTCCTTTTTTTGAACAAATTTTCAATCAGTTAAATTTAGACAATTATACTAGAGAAATTGTCAAACAATTTGCAGAACAAGGATATGTAATTATAGATGACTTAGGTATAGAAAATATTTCAGAAATTGTAGATCGCATAGTTAAAGATTTAACTCCCATATATGGAGAAAAAGGGAAAGTAAAATCAGCTTGGATTTATAATGATAGAATTCAAGATGCTTGGACTTTTAATCAAGATGTTAAAAAAATTGCTACGGCTCCCCATATTATTAATCTATTAAAAATACTTTATCAGCGAGAACCAATCCCTTTTCAAACTCTAAATTTCAGGTTTGGTACTGAACAATCTACTCATAGTGATAGCATACATTTTAGTTCAGTTCCAGCTAGATTTATGTGTGGAGTTTGGGTGGCTTTGGAAGATATAGATGCTAATAATGGTCCGCTGCATTATTATCCTGGGAGTCATAAATTACCAATTTTTGATTTAAATGATTTAGGAATTACAGGTAGTTATCAGAATAAACCTTATGATATTTATCCTGTATATGAAGAGTTTTTACAGTCATTAATTGAATACAATGGTTTAAAAAAAGTAGAACTTTATGTTAAGAAAGGTCAAGCTTTAATTTGGGCAGCAAATTTACTTCATGGAGGTAGTCCAGTTTTAGATAAAAATAGGACTAGATATAGTCAGGTGACACATTATTATTTTTCTGATTGTATGTATTATATTCCTTTGCTATCTGACCCATTTTTATGTAGAGTTCATTTCAAGGAAGTTAAGAATATAATTACAGGAGAAGTAGTTAATCATGTTTATAATCAAGATAAAATAGAAATTAATCCAGAAGAATATGAGATAGAAAGATTAAAATATCAACTCTTACAATTTGAGGAGGAATTAGTAAAACTGCGACCTATAGCAATGGAGTCTCAGGATGAACTGAATGTTTTAAAACCTCAGCTTCAAACTGTTGAGTCAGAATTAGAAAAGTTACGAAGTAGGCTATATGATTCTCAAGCAGAATTGGGGTTATTAAAATCTCAAAATCAGCTATTGGAGACAGAATTAAAAAGATTAAGAATTAAATTGTATCAGAATACTTGATTCAAATTTATCGGATTAATTTTTAACTATTTTAGAGAATAAAAACTCAAAACAATGTCATAACTAAAATCTGGTAGGGGCAACCCCCTACTCTGGTATTATGAAATGAAATATTCCGGATATAATTTAACTTCTAAATATCGAAAAAATAAGCACTACTATGGGAAAAATTCCGAGGTTTTAAATAACCTAAATTTACCATTTTTAGGATAACTTTTTCTTTACTTTCTGCGACTGTTTCTAAGTCAGTGCGACATTCAACGTCAGGATTAAGTGGTGCTTCATATGGTAAGTCAATACCAGTAAATTCTTTAATTTTTTTAGCTCTAGCAAGTTGGTAAAGTCCTTTTTTATCTCTGGCTTCACAAATTTCTAGAGGTGCATTAACATATACTTCAATAAAGTTACCAATGCGTTTTTTAGCCTCACAACGAATTTGATTATAAGGAGAAATAGCAGATACTAAAACAATCACACGATTACGAGTTAAAAGATGGGCTAAAAAGCTAATTCTGCGGATATTTTCATCTCGATCAGCTTTATTAAAACCCAAGCTTTTACCAATGTTTTGACGTACAATAGTACTATCAAGAATTTCTACTGTGTAATTGAGCGATTGCAATTCTTCTGCAATAGCAAAACTGAGAGTTGTTTTGCCCGCACAGCTTAAACCAGTAAACCATACTGTTACACCAGTTTGATTGTTATTTTCCATTCACATTCATCCTCTGAAAAACAAAATTTAAATCCTGATAAAAAAAGATTTAAAGTTATTAATACTTCGGCAGAGACAGGATTTATCCAGGATATTTATTGGTTAATTAACTAGAGTAAAAAAACAATAACTAGGGCAATAAATCAAGTTTATTGTTTGGGTACTTAAGTCCTGGCTCTATTAGACCTTTGGCAAAAGTATCAATTGGGAAAGAGTAGTATAAGGGTTTGAGAACCTTTTCTGGAAAAGTCTATTTATATAGATTGACAAAAAAAGGTTTTATGTGATAAATTTAATACTTAGCTTATAATAATTAAAATCTAATTTTCTCAGATGTAAATACTAAATCAGTGATCAAAGTAGTTGTCAACTCAAAAGATGATCTGAATCTTTGAGTAAAAGTTTGAAAGAAAAATTTGATTTTTATTTTTTCATTTCCTCTTTTCTGTTCTCTAGTTTTATAAAAAGTATAATCAAATCTCTACGTCAAAAATTATTCATACATATACAATGGAAAATATCAAATATCTTCGTACTTGGTTACGCATATCTCGTCAACCTCAGTACCGTTGGCTTTGGTTTGTAGCCGCAGCACTAATTTATTTAGGTATTCTTCTGTTTCCAATGGCAGGAGTCGAAAAAGAAGCAAAAGGAGCTTTAGCGGTGTTTGGAGTCACAGCCTTCCTCTGGGCAACTAATACTCTACCAGTAGCAGTTACAGGCTTGATGGTACTATTTTTAATTCCCCTAAGTGGCAGTATGTCTGCTACGGACACATACGCCTATTTTGGCAATAAAGCAGTATTCTTTGTATTGGGAGCATTTATTCTAGCCAGCCCTATTCAACGTTCAGGACTTAGCACTCGTCTGGCTCTCACAGTAGTTTCCCGTTTTGGTAATAGCCAAAATACTCTAATTGCCTCTATCTTAATTCTTTCAGCTTTGATGTCTTTTGTAATTAGTTCCTATGCTGTCACAGCTATGTTATTCCCAGTGGTCATAGAAGTGGTTCAAGCAGCAGGTGCAAAGTCTGGTGGACGTTTTGGTCTAGCAGCATTTTTGGCTTTGGGGTGGGGTTGCGGTATTGGTGGTATCGCTACTTTACTGGGGGGCGCAAGAGCTCCTCTAGCATTAGGAGTACTTCGCAGCACAACAAAAGGAGAATATGATATCACTTTTGTGGAGTGGTTTCTTTGGTCTGTTCCCTTAGTTGTGCTGATGTTAATAGTGGCTTATCTTGTGCTATTACAAATAGGTAAAGGTATAGTAGTTTCTTTATCTAGTGCCCGAAAGTTTCTTGAAGTTAGATCGCAAAGTCTTGGGACAATTTCATCTAGGGAAATTGGTACATTAGCGTTAGTGACGGGAATAGTTTTATTATGGGTTTTTAAGGGAAAAGCTTGGGGACTGGATACAATAGCTTTCTTTGGGGTTATGTGTAGCTTCGTTTGTGGTTTGGCAACTTGGCAAGAGGTAGAAGAGGATGTTAACTGGGGTATTTTTTTGATGTATGGTAGTGCTATTGCTCTAAGTGCAGTTTTAAGGGATACGGGGGCAGCACAAGCATTGGCAGAAAATTTGTTGGGGTCATGGATAAATTCTGGTTTTGTTTGTTTTGTGGCAATGGTTTTAATTATTACTTTTTTGACGGAGGGAATGAGTAATGCTGCTGCAGTAGCTGTTTTGATGCCAGTGGGACTTGCTTTGGCTGCTAAATATGGAATAGACCCAAGGGCAATGACGTTGGGTATTACTCTACCATCGGGTTTAGCTTTTCTTTTACCAGTCAGTACTCCGGTAATGGCTATTATTATGGGTAGTGGTTATGTGTCGCCTGCTGAAGCTTTTAAGCGCGGCTTATTGCTAAAATTAGTGGGAACTTTGATCTTCTTGGCAATGGCGAAATTTTATTGGCCTTTATTTGGGTGGGGAGTGTAAAATATGAGTATCTGGTTAGTAATTGCAAATCCTTACGCTTATGATAAAGCAATGTGGAAAGCAGTTTCAGCAACACAAGAACATCAAGGTAATTTGAGGGTTGTATTTTTTATTAATAATAACTCAATTCATGATATTATTGGTGAGTTGGGGCAGAGTGGTTGGTTGGGATCTAATCCTTTGCATAAATTACAAAGCTCAATGTTGGAAGGTTATCGCGCTTTAGCTGGTGATGTTTTGAAACGGGTGAAACGTAAGGCAAAAGAAAAGGATGTAGAATTAGAATCTCAGGAAATAATAGAAAGACCGTTAATAGATAAGTTTTTGTTTGAGCTTGTGGAGGAAGGTGCAACAAAAATTGTGGTTGCTGGTCCCCAGTTACTTACTGCTAAAATGGGAGAATTACCTCATATAGCAGAGTATATTGAGGAAGATTAGTTAGACCTAATGTAGTTATTTTTTTTTGTACTCAGGTTTACTAATGGCTGGACTTACACAACTTTTAAGCTCGAATGTAGCCCAAACTTTTGTTTGAAAGGTAAGGACGTTAATTTTGTTGGTTAATCAGTAAAATGGAAAGGCATGGCTATACAAAAAGTTTCTAAGCATCAGCAAATGTCTTTAAAGGTTTATTTCCCCTCCGGTAGCATCATTTGTGTATAAAATTAAGTTACAATTAGATTCAATATAGCTGTATAAACTATATTTTAAACCAATACAGTTTAGTTTAGGAATCAGAATTTATTAACTTCTAGATTTTCTGTACAGGAGCATTTCTGTGCAATGCTTAAGCGCCAAGGTTTGTGGATCATATTTGATTCTTGTTCCTAGGAATTTTTTTTGCGGCTTTATAGTTTAAAAAGCCTATCTGATATTTATATCTTACATTGTGCAGGTCAAAATATAGTATATAAAACTAGTGATTAAAAGCCATGCATAACTATGAAGCTTATAAGTAAAAATAAATATTACAAAATTTTGGAATTAAAGGTGAGAGGTAAACCTAAAAATTACTATCCGAATTTGACTATTATCAGAGAATAACAAATTCAAAATTTCTGACAAAAAAATAGTGTTTTGTTGTCTATTTTTCTTCTTTTATTAGGTTGTTAAAATTGCTTTTTTTGGATATTTACAAAGAGATAAATATTAGATTATTAAAATAGTTAAATATCAAGATTTTGGTTTTCCTGAATACTGAGTTTTTGGCTCAGAAACTCAAAGCATATTAATCTGAGAATTAATAGAAAAAGTTTATACAGAGGTCGGTAGGTTTTCTGGTGATGGCTTAGTATTGCTTCCTGGATAATGGTTTATTAATTTAAAAGTTTTCCCACTATTTGATAGATAAGTTTAAGTGGCGATCGCCTACAGAATAAGAGAAGGGGCATAATAAAAGGGGCAAGGAATAAGGGAAGGTTGTTTGGCAAATAGCAGATAGCTGCCATACAATGGGATAGTGAAATTAGTTAAACTTTTATTTAAATTTACCTTTAATAGAAAAAAATGGAACAGGAAATATATAGTCAGGCTGTAGCAAAATCTTGTGCTGGAGACTATGAAGGAGCAATTCAAGATTTGAGTCGAGTTATAGAAATTAATCCTAGTTTTGCTGAAGCTTATTATCGCAGAGGTTTGGCAGAGTTTGATTTAGGAAATTGGGAAGAAGCTATTGCAGATTATACTGAGGCTTTGGCAATTAATTCTAATTATATTAATGCTTATTTTGGTCGTGGTATTGCTAGGTTAATAGTAGGAAATATTGCTGGGACTATTATGGATGCTCATCAGATAATTGGGATTGATGATAAGTATGCTCCGGCATATAAGTTATTGGGTAATGCTTATGATAAACAAGGTAATCAAGCAGATGCAATTGCTAGTTTGAAACGGGGTGCAGAGTTGTATTTAGAACAGAAGGATGCTGTGAATTGTCGGCAATGTTTGGATAGTATTAAAAAGTTACAAAATTTTGTTCCTGCTTCTGTAAAAAATGATGGTAATTTTCAGTGGAAAAAAGGTGATAGTAAGACTTTTTTAAATGAAATTTTGAGCAGGTTTGAAAAAGGGAATGTCCAGGGGGTAATGGCGGATTTAAACTGGGCATTAAAAGTTGATAAATATGATTATGAAGCTTATTGTTTTCGAGGTATTATTCGTTATAAACAAGGGGATGATTTTGGGGCAATGTCAGATTTTAATGAGGCTTTGCAACTTAATAATCAAAGTGTTTTAGCTTATCAATATCGGGGTATTGTTCGTGGTCAAATAGGTGATTTTAAAGGAGCGATCGCTGATTGTAATGCGGCTTTAAATATTGAACCAAATAATTCAGTTATTTATGTGAATAGAGGGAATGTTTATCGGGATATTGGTGCTTACCAAGAGGCAATTAAAGATTATGATCAAGCATTACAAATTAATTCTAATGAAGCTAAGGCTTTTTATAACCGGGGTATTGTTTATTCTTGTTTAGAAGATATCAAAAAAGCTATAGATAACTATCAGAATGCTGCTCAATTATTTGGGGATGCTGAAGACTGGAATAATTATCAAAAAACTTTGGATAATTTGAAGAAAATTCAGACATCTGTTCCTATTCAAAGTCAGAATATTAATGAGGATACTAAGTATGAGCAATTGGAACAAAAGTTGTTAAGAATGGTTGGCGGGCATTGGGAAATCGCAGAAAGGTTGATTGCAAAAGTTGAGGAAAAATATCCGGGTAGAGCTCGGATTTGGTATTTGGAAAAGGTTATATCTGATTGGCGGCAAAAGAGCTGAACTTGACTGTTTTTGATTTATATATTTGATAACAAGTTTGCTGTAGTTTTATAAAATTTAGTTGTGATTTTATTCGGGCTAAATATTTTTTTTCCTACTCCAAGTTTACCGTCAACTTAGATAAGCATTCAATGGCTGAATGCTTACATACTTTCTTTTGACCGTTTGATATGTATTCTGAAATAGAATTTAAGGCTTTTTTAACATTGTTTACACAGATTATTTTATTGCATTTTTTGGAAAATTTTGTTATTTAAAAAAAAATTAAACTAGATAAATTATATAACTTTTTACATAAATAATATAAATATAAATAGTATATGTCATTAAAAAATACTATAGAATTTACGTTACCTGAAAACAAAAATTATTTTAAGATTAGAAAACAGAAGTTACCTCGGAATTAAAAAAGTTGAAAATGAAAAACCAAATCATTTCTTGCTTCACTGTAGTTAGCAGACTAGTTCTTGGAGCGCTTTGAGGTGTGCTACTGTAGCTCGTACTTGTGAAAGTGGTGTTTTAGGTTCTGCACTTTTTAGCATTGAGAATAGTAATGTTCAGATATAGGAAACATGCTTCTGCTACTGCTTTTAACTACTATCCTGCTAACCCTAATAGTTTACAGAACTCTGTCTGGTCTAGGCACTATTACTGTAGAGGGGTTCACTGGTTTAGGATATCCTAATAGTTTCAATATTAACCCTGTTAAAGATAGCGCTCACGGTACTGGTATCACTAATATTTTTTCGGCTGATACTTTTACTGTCAAACTAGGTACCTTCTTCAGCAAATGCTTTAGTTGACTGGCAGACTATTACCAGGAATAGGAGTGATTTTTTATAGAAAACAAAAGATTTATGTAGATTATCTTAGGTTTGTCTGTTTTGGGCCCCAATGGTACTTCCTTTTTGGGAAAGCTTGGGTAAAGCGGCAAGTACAGCAGCTATATCGCAGTTAGACCCCATAGGAAATTTCAGACCCCAAAATATCTAAAAATTTAATTTATCTCTCAAAAATAATGAAACTAAACACAAAAAGTATAGTAATAATAGATGCTAGTGTAGAAAACTACCAGCAACTATTAAAGGGAGTCGTTACGGGAGTTAAACCTTTTCTCCTCGGCGGCGACACTGACGGTATCCAACAGATAGGGGATATCCTCCAAAAAAATCCAGAAACGGATACCCTTCATATTATCTCCCACGGTTCTCCTGGTTGTCTGTATCTGGGAAATAGCCAATTGAGTTTGGATACTCTCAAGGGCTATGAGTCCCAACTGCAACAATGGCAACTAGACAACCTTCTGCTCTATGGTTGTAACGTCGCTGCCGGGGATGGGGGGGAAGAGTTTATTGATAAGTTGCATCGGTTGACGGGGGCTGAGATAGCGGCTTCTAAGTCTTTGACTGGGGCGGCAGTTAAAGGGGGGAACTGGGAGTTGGAGGTGAGGACGGGTAAAAGCAAGCTCTCTCTAGCATTGCAAGTAGAAACGATGGCCAGCTACTCCGATACCCTCAACCTGCAATTTGAATGGGCTAAACAGATCGGCGCTAGCAGCTCTGGCGACGTTAGTAGCATAACCACAGACAGCAACGGTAATGTCTTGGTGGGGGGTCTTTTTCAGGGCAACATTGACATCGACGGCGATGGGAACAATGATTTGACCTCTAATAACGACTGGGATATTTATGCAGCCAAGCTCGACAGCAATGGCAATTTGGTCTGGGCTAAACAGATCGGCGGTAGCATTGATGACTATGTTAATAGCATAACCACAGACAGCAGCGGCAATGTCTTGGTGGGGGGCAGTTTTCGGAGCAACATTGATATCGACGGCGATGGGAACAATGATTTTACCTCTAACGGCTTCGGGGATGGTGGGGATGGTTATGTAGCCAAGTTCGACAGCAATGGCAATTTGGTCTGGGCTAAACAGATCGGCGGTAGCTATTGGGACAATGCTAATAGCATAGCCACAGACAGCAGCGGCAATGTCTTGGTGGGGGGTTCTTTTGAGAGCTACATTGACATCGACGGCGATGGGAGCATTGATTTGATCCCTGATGGCTTCGGGGATGGTTATGTAGCCAAGTTCGACAGCAATGGCAATTTGGTCTGGGCTAAACAGATCGGCGGTAGCAATTGGGACTCTCCTTATAGCATAACCACAGACAGCAGTGGCAATGTTTATAGCATAACCACAGACAGCAGTGGCAATGTCTTGGTGGGGGGTTCTTTTCGGAGCAACATTGACATCGACGGCGATTGGAACAATGATTTGACCTCTAATGGCGACCTGGATGGTTATGTAGCCAAGTTCGACAGCAATGGCAATTTGGTCTGGGCTAAACAGCTCGGCGGTAGCAATTGGGACAATGTTAATAGCATAACCACAGACAGCAGCGGCAATGTCTTGGTGGGGGGTTATTTTGATGGCAACATTGACATCGACGACGATGGGAACAATGATTTTACCTCTAATGGATTCACGGATGGTTATGTAGCCAAGTTCGACAGCAATGGCAATTTGGTCTGGGCTAAACAGATCGGCGGTAGCAGTGATGACTATGCTAATAGCATAGCCACAGACAGCAGTGGCAATGTCTTCGTGGGGGGTATTTTTTCCGCCAACATTGACATCGACGGCGATAGAAACAATGATTTGACCTCTAATGGATTCACGGATGGTTATGTAGCCAAGTTCGACAGCAATGGCAATTTGGTCTGGGCTAAACAGATCGGCGGTAGCAGTTTGGACTATGCTAATAGCATAACCACAGACAGCAGCGACAATGTCTTCGTGGGGGGTTCTTTTTATGGCAACATTGACATCGACGGCGATGGGAACAATGATTTTACCTCTAATGGCTTCGGGGATGGTTTTGTCATAAAATTATCGGAACAAACTAGCTCCCCCCAAACTAGCCCCCCTCCCACCGACACTGAACCAACCCGGTTTGACTTCAATGCCGATGGAGTCGCAGACATTTTCTGGCGTCACCCAAATGGAGCTAACAGAATTTGGTTGATGAACGATGAGGGCACACGGGATAGTACAGTTGACCCCGGAAAGTTTGGCAAAGCTTGGGATGTCGCTGGAGTCGCAGATTTCAATACTGACGGAGTCGCAGACATTTTTTGGCGTCACCCAAATGGAGCTAACAGAATTTGGTTGATGAACGATGAGGGCACACGGGATAGTACAGTTAACCCCGGAAAGTTTGGCAAGGCTTGGGATGTCGCTGGAGTCGCAGATTTCAATACTGACGGAGTCGCAGACATTTTCTGGCATCACCCAAATGGAGCTAACAGAATTTGGTTGATGAACGATGAGGGCACACGGGATAGTACAGTTAACCCCGGAAAGTTTGGTAAAGCTTGGGATGTCGCTGGAGTTGCAGATTTCAATACTGACGGAGTCGCAGACATTTTCTGGCATCACCCAAATGGAGCTAACAGAATTTGGTTGATGAACGATGAGGGCACACGGGATAGTACAGTTAGCCCCGGAAAGTTTGGTAAAGCTTGGGATGTAGCGGGGGTTGCAGATTTCAATACTGACGGAGTCGCAGACATTTTCTGGCGTCACCCAAATGGAGCTAACAGAATTTGGTTGATGAACGATGAGGGCACACGGGATAGTAGACTTAACCCCGGAAGCTTCAGGTCAGCTTGGGATGTAGCGGGAGTCGCAGATTTCAATACTGACGGAGTCGCAGACATTTTCTGGCATCACCCAAATGGAGCTAACAGAATTTGGTTGATGAACGATGAGGGCACAAAGGATAGTGGACTTAACCCCGCAAGGTTCAGTTCAACTTGGGATGTAGTTGGGATGTAATTTACTTAATATACGTCTGCGGAAACCAAATTTTTACCCAATAATTTCAAGACTTTGAGATTAATGATCATCAGAAGTCTAATAGGAATTACACAATAAAACTTAGAGTAGTTTCGGAGGCGCGTGAGGTACAAAGTTTGATAACTTTTTCTTAAATAGATAAGAGAAATTAACTTTCTACTGTGCCTCACCATCCACGCAAATTGCAGTCAATGAGGAAGAGCGGAATGAAGAAAACTGGAATTAGGAATTAGGAGGAAAGAGAACTTAAAAAAAAAATGCATCTTTGCTGAAAATAAAATCTTGTGGAAACAGTAATTTTTCACCGAATTTAGCAAACTTGATCAGATAATAATTTTACAGTCATATTTCGCTTTGGTAAGTAGAGGCAATTTATGAATTGCCCCTAAAAAAAGTTAAGTTTTCAACTAACCCAATTCTGCTGTCATACTAATTACTGTTTCCACAGTTCTACCAGGTTCAGCAATTAATAAATGTTCACCAGTATTCATCGCATTCCGAGGACCAGTCCAAGGTTCTAAACAATAAAAATCCTTACCTTTTAGAGTCCAAAAAACTAAAGTCGAGTAATTACTATCATAATTAATAGTCAACTTTAAATTGCGACTTTTATCAGTAACTACAGCTGACTGTTTTGCCAAATTAATAAACGCCCAATCAATTTCTTCAGAGTTAAAATCAAACTTTCCAGAAAAAGTATTAACAGTTTGTTCCCCTTTGACCTGATACTCATTTGAAGGTAAATCAAACTCTAATTGACTCTTATCATTCACAGCAAAATAAGGGTGAATACCTGTAGAAAATGGCATAGGTTTTTGAGATAAATTTGTGTGAGAAAATCGCATTTCTAGAGTATTACCCCGCAATATATAAGTATAATTCAACTCAAAATTAAATGGATATATCTCCCAAGTTTGATCATTACTGGACAGAGCCAAAGTAATACTAGCGCCATTCTCCCCAGACTGTTGTGTAACTTGCCAAGGGAGGTTACGAGCAAAACCATGTTGCTTAAGTTTGTAACTTTCTCCGTCTAGGGTGTAGGTATCCTCAGGTAAGTTACCGCAAATAGGGAATAATAGAGGAATACCACCGCGCACCGAAAGAGCCGGGTCAGCAAAACGCTCCTTATCCATGTAAAATATTTTTTGGTCTTGAGTGCGCCACTCAGTGACAATGCCCCCTCTTCCTGGGCAAACAACAACTAGAGACTGAGTAGGTTCATCAGAAAGAATGTAGGGTTGATTTTTGACAAGGCTAGTAACCATAAAAAAATTACCTAAAACAACTGATATTAAAATCTCACATAATTTTCCACAAAACTGTTCATTTTGGAAAAAATTTAGCTGATCAGGAATTCTTATTTGTCAGGCAATAACAGTCATCCTGGCGGCACTGGAAAGGTTTGATAGTTAATATTTATTTTGATAGTTAATGTTTATACTTTATATACTTAGAATTTGCTGTAAAATTAAGAAGTCTAAGTAATATCAGTCTAACAACCGACTTTCTGCACTCAGGTGCCTCACTCCTGTGTCTTTTCTGCCAGTATTCTAGTAAACTCCCTCACCCGCTCCCAAACCTTGTCCAATAAATTTGGGGCATTCCCATCAAACCATTCAATTTCTGGATATCCTCGAAACCAAGTGCGTTGTCGCTTGGCAAACTGACGAGTATGTAAAACTGTTGCTTTGATCGCTTCAGCCAAGGAAATATCTCCCGCCAAATATTGTTTCATTTCTGCATAACCTAAAGTATTTAATAAAGGCAACTTCTCACCATATTTTTCACACAAACACTTGACTTCCTCCACTAACCCAACTTCCACCATTTTCTCAGTCCGATCACGAATACGTTCCCCCAAAACTTCTACATCACAGTCTAACCCTATTTGCAAAATTGGATAATTTGGAAGGTCTTCTCCCTGCTGTTGAGAAATTGGTTTCCCACTCACATAAAATACCTCCAATGCTCGTAAAGTTCGGACCACATCATTCGGGTGAATTTTCTCAACGGCAACCTGATCAACCTGCTGCAACATTTTGTAACATTGTTTTTGACCTAAATTTGCTAATTGCGATCGCAACTTTTCATTAGGCCCCACCCTAGGAATTTTCAAACCCTTAACTATTGCCTTAATGTATAAACCAGTACCCCCCACCAATAATGTTGGCAATACCACATCAGTTTGAGAACCAGGAGACTGAATAAAGCTTTGCGCCTGTTTCTGGTATTCTGCTAAAGTCAAAATCTCTGTAGGTTCACAGATATCTATTAAATAATGAGATACTAACTGTTGTTCTTTTATAGTTGGTTTTGCCGTTCCAATGTTAAAATATTTATATATCTGACGGGAGTCTGCACTCAGAATTATTGAACCCAACCTATGGGCCAAATCTAAGGCCAATCCAGACTTACCTGTAGCAGTTGGACCGCAAATAGTAATTAAAGTCAAAAGCCAAAACTCAGAGAAATTATTAACTTATCTATAGTATTCTATTTTAGTTTCAATTTTACCAAACATCACAATTGCCGAAAATACCTTTCAAACCTAAATTCTGTATTTCAAAACACAAACTTTAAAATTGGAAAAATCAAAAATCAAAAATCAAAAATTAAAAATTAAAATCAAAAATTAAAATCAAAAATTAAAAATTCATAAATAAAACGACGTACTTCGATTAATCTATAGTATCTGCATACCCTAAATAAATTTATCCTGAAAATAGCCTAGAGTAGCTTTTAAGGCTATTATGCTATAATTTATGAGAAAAAAGTCATTTATTAACGAAAGTTAGTATTAAAGCCATTATTGGGAGATATATTGATATGGCCAGCAACAATTACGGTGCTGAACAAATACAAGTTTTGGAAGGTCTCGAAGCAGTACGCAAGCGACCGGGAATGTACATCGGAACCACTGGGCCTCGTGGACTCCATCATCTAGTCTATGAAGTTGTTGACAACTCCATCGATGAGGCCCTAGCCGGTTATTGTACTCACATAGAAGTTGACCTGAACAAAGATGGTTCTGTCAAAGTTACGGATGATGGCCGAGGTATTCCAGTCGATACCCATTCAAAAACAGGTAAGTCAGCCTTAGAAACAGTAATGACTGTTCTCCATGCTGGAGGTAAATTTGGTGGAGGTGGGTATAAAGTTTCTGGGGGACTACACGGTGTGGGGGTTTCCGTAGTCAATGCCTTATCCGAGTGGGTAGAGGTAACAGTCTGGCGTGATAAAAAAACCCATATCCAAGGTTACGAACGGGGCCAACCTACTGGAGACTTAAAATCTAAACCTAACAAAGAAAAGCGCACAGGTACATCAGTACAGTTTCTCCCAGATCAGGAAATTTTTACTACAGGCATACAATTTGATTATAATACCATAATTGGTCGTTTGCGAGAGCTAGCATATTTAAATGCAGGTGTCAAGATTACAATTACAGATAACCGCCTGGAGTTAGTCAAAAGCGATGAACCGAAAGTAGAATCTTATTGTTATGAGGGTGGTATTAAGGAATATGTCACCTACATGAACCGGGAAAAACAGTCTCTCCATGAAGAAGTGATTTTTGTCCGAGGGGAAAAGAATGATGTACAAGTAGAAGTAGCTTTGCAATGGTGCATAGATGCTTTTAGTGATAATGTTCTCGGTTTTGCCAACAATATTCGGACTATCGATGGTGGTACTCATTTGGAAGGGTTAAAGACAGTTTTAACTAGAACAATGAATGGTATTGCTCGCAAGCGCAATAAGCTCAAAGATAGTGATCCAAATTTAGGTGGTGAAAATGTTCGGGAAGGTTTGACGGCAGTTATTTCTGTAAAAGTTCCAGAACCAGAATTTGAAGGTCAAACCAAAACTAAGTTAGGCAATACTGAAGTTAGGGGTATTGTTGATTCTTTGGTCGGAGAGGTTTTAAGTGAATATTTAGATTTTAATCCTCAAGTTGCTGATGCAGTTTTAGATAAAGCAATTCAAGCTTTTAAAGCAGCAGAAGCAGCCCGTAGAGCCAGGGATTTAGTGCGGAGAAAATCTGTTTTAGAATCTTCTCCATTACCAGGAAAACTAGCAGACTGCAGTACAAAAAACCCAGAAGAATCGGAGATATACCTAGTGGAAGGTGACAGTGCTTCTGGATGCTTTGCTGGGAATCAAAAAGTTATTTTAGCTGATGGACGTAGACTGAGTTTTGCAGAAATAGTAGCCGAACAAGCTGAGGGTAAAGAACATTTTTGTTATACAATTAATCAGAGTGGAAATGTTGCCATTGAAAGGATAATTAATGCTAGAATAACCAAAAAAAATGCCTCAGTTATTAAGATAATTTTGGATAATAATGAAACTATAATTTGTACTCCAGACCATCTTTTTATGCTCAGGGATGGTAGTTATAAACCAGCAGCTTTATTAACAGGAAATGATTCTTTAATGCCCCTGTCTCAAAAGTCATCTCAAAAGACAGAAAATAGCCAGGAATTAGATGGTTATGAAATGGTTTGGAGCCCTCAAAAAGAAAGTTGGATTTATACTCATTTATTGCCAGATTTTTATAACTTAAAAGCAGGAGTATATCAGTCAGCAAATGGAGACTCTTGTTATCATGTTGGCTTTAAGAAACTCAATTCTACCAAGACTGAGGGGCTGCTAACTGAGAAACACTTGGAATTCCATAAGACAAATCTTGAGTTGGCATATCGCTGTTCTGAAAGGGACGAATTTTTAGCGCGGGATATCATTCCTAACTATAATGATCACTATAATTATCGGGTTGTTTCTATTGAACCCCTTGAGGAGCGGTTAGATGTTTATGATATTGAAGTTCCCAATACTCATAATTTTGCCTTAGCTAGTGGAGTTTTTGTTCATAATAGTGCAAAACAAGGCCGCGACCGCCGTTTCCAAGCTATATTACCGTTGCGGGGTAAAATTATCAATATTGAAAAAACCGATGATGCCAAAATCTACAAAAATAATGAAATTCAATCAATGATTACAGCTTTGGGTTTGGGCATCAAAGGAGATGAATTTGACGCTTCTCAACTGCGGTATCATAAGGTAATTATTATGACTGACGCTGATGTTGATGGTTCCCACATCCGCACCTTATTGTTAACGTTTTTCTATCGATACCAACGGGCCTTAGTAGACCAGGGTTATATCTATATTGCTTGCCCCCCATTGTACAAGGTAGAACGGGGTCGAAATCATTATTATTGTTATAGCGATCGTGAACTTAATGAACTGATTCAAAATGAGTTTCCGGATAATGCTAACTATACTATCCAAAGATTTAAAGGTTTGGGTGAAATGATGCCAGTTCAGTTGTGGGATACAACCATGAACCCTGAAACTCGGACTTTGAAACGGGTGGAAATTGAAGATGCTGCAGAAGCGGATCGGATATTTACAGTTTTGATGGGCGATCGGGTGGCACCGAGGCGTGAGTTTATTGAGACTTACGGGCCGAAATTGAAAATTACTGATTTGGATATATAATCCCTTAAGGTTGGCAAATGTGAGTTGATTTTGGATGGTGTCACTCAACATTTGCTTACTCTAGAATGGTGATCAGCACTATAGCAGTTTAGCTAGATAAAATTCTTTTGACAGTAAAATTTGGTCTCAAGTATTCCCCTTTAAGGATAGCTTTTTTTGTAGGTTTTTAGTCGACGGTCTTACTGAAAACTTACTATTATGAATACTTATACCTTTAACTCTTCCAATTGCCCTCAAACCTATACCATGAAAATACATAAGTAGACATTCATGTTTTAGCTCATCACAATAGCTTCTTTGGTTTGATCACAGTCTAAAAAACTTTCTTTGAAAATCAACACAGATGTAATTCTGTTTTTTTCTTTTTTTCTGCCCTGGTCAATTTTGGGAGATAAAGAAGTCATCATAAATTACTGTAAATAAAAAAGATAAACTAAGTTAAAAATATTATTCGCAGCACAGACTTGATAATTTACCAGAATGGAAATGAAATTAGGTTTCTTTAGGTTTCTGTGGCTCTTGAGTAGTATCAACATCTAAAATATTAATACGAGGTTCCCATTCAATTAAAGTATCTCAGACCTCACTAACAATTTTTCCGACTGTTCCTAAACTATTTATTAGGGGCAAAAACTTTTTCATGAATACCACAACTAAAATCAAGCTGCATTAACCTTTCTCCTTTTGCGGTACCGATAATCATCAAAATTGATTGTGACCTACAGCATCTTCCTATTTTGTCACCTAAATTTGACCGTTTTTATCCAGTGCGACAGTTGAAGCCCATCCTACTCATAAAAAATCAGAGCTTGCTAAAAAAGCATACATGGATCCGCGTATAACTCAGAACTCAGGAGTAGACAGGGACGTTGTATGCAACGTCCCTAAGTCGAAATGGAAATTAATTAGATATATTTGCCCCTTGCCGTCCTCTACTATGGTCAGCCCAAAGTACTAATATCCGTCAGTTTTCTAGACTGAAAAACTTGCACTTTTTTCAAGACAAAAAGAAACTTGCCAAAATCAGTTAATACCTTGAGAGTTAATCAGCAATTCCTAATTAGGACAACATTATTTTTTACCAATGACCTCTAAAATATCTTGGGCATGACTACCCGTTTTCACATTTTGATCAACGTGAGAAATGTTTCCTTCAGCGTCAATAATATAAGTAACACGCTTAGGATATCCACCACCCTCAACATCATAAGCTTTAGTGATAGCACCATCAACATCTGCTAATAATTGGAATGGTAAACCATATTTCTCAGTAAAAGCTTTGTGAGAAGCTTCATCATCCATACTTACACCAAGAACAACCATATCTTTACCTTGATATTCAGCGTAGTTGTCTCGGAAACTTTGAGCTTCCTTGGTGCAACCAGGGGTATCATCTTTAGGGTAAAAATACATAACCACTGTTTTACCAGCAAAATCAGATAAGGAAACAGTCTTGCCGTTAGTATCTTTTACTGTGAATTCAGGTGCTTTAGTGCCAACAGATAGTGCCATAGAATCCTTCTTTTATCTTTAAAAACTATTATTACTCTAGGGTATTCTGGGATTCTTGAAAACTTGTTACTTCCAAATCTATTTTAAACAGAACTTCCCCCTGCTCAGAAATATACACCTAGTAAGCAAAATAACTACACTACAAGAGTTTTACTATTCATACCTGGTAAATGATTTGTCTTATCCGATGCTGTATTTTCTGATCTATATTATTAGAAAAAATAATGATTAGCAAAAATAAATTTTTAATTTATAGTCAATTCCTTTTTTGTATTTAAAATAACATCAAATAATTTATATATATGATATGAGCTCAAAATCCTTGATTTGAGACCTTAAACTATAATTTTTGTTAACTTAAAAATATAAATGTTCTTGATATATAAAATTAACATGGCCTCTGTAGAATGTCCCAATCTAATTTCACTTCAATATCCAACTTGTACTGTAAAAAGGGCAGAAAAAGCACTGAGTTGTAGTCTATTTCAAATTAACTTATTTGTCACAATGGGGGTTCAAAGTGTGGGATTAAAATCAAAAATCTCTGAAATTAGCTTAAAAATTCCTACATAAATTTCCCTTGATCAGAACTCGAAAAGTGAAAATTATCTTTTATGGCTAATTCAGGTAGGCGTACTAAGAAAGGAAGTTGATAGACAAGGAATTACAGACAGTTTTCGTCTAACTCCTATGGGTCATCAATTAGTTAAAAAATACACTCTCAATTGGAAACTAGCCTCAACCTTCAATTAGCGATCGCCTGAATAAATTCATAGCTCCTTGGTTTAGAATTCCTCTTTAAACTCTCTCCCTATCAAACAGAACTAAAAAAAACTATGAAAGCAATTATGGTAGTGGGAACTACTTCCCATGCCGGAAAATCTCTAATTACTACAGCCATCTGTAGAATTTTATCACGTCGTGGTTGGAAAGTCACCCCCTTCAAAGGACAAAATATGGCTTTGAACTCCTATGTCACATCTACCGGTGGAGAAATGGGTCATGCTCAAGCAGTACAAGCTTGGGCCGCAGGTGTAACTCCTGCAATAGAAATGAACCCAATTTTATTAAAGCCTCAAGGAGATATGACTTCTCAAGTTATTATTAAAGGAAAAGCTAGTGGTACTGTAGGAGCTGTAGATTATTATCAGCAGTATTTTGATATTGGTTGGAATGCCATCCAAGAATCTTTAGAAACTTTATCTCAAGAGTTTAACATGATAGTTTGTGAAGGAGCCGGTAGTCCAGCAGAAATAAATCTGAAGCACCGAGATCTAACTAATATGCGAGTCGCCAAACATTTGAATGCCTCTACAATTTTAGTAGTTGATATTGACCGAGGAGGTGCTTTTGCTCATATTATTGGTACATTAGAATTACTAGAACCAGAAGAAAGAAATTTAATCAAAGGAATAGTAATTAACAAATTTAGAGGACAAAGATCTCTCTTAGACTCAGGTATTCACTGGTTAGAAAAAAAAACTAATATTCCTGTAATAGGTGTCATTCCTTGGATTAATGAAGCCTTTCCCGCAGAAGATTCTTTGAGTATTTTAGAACAACGTTATAATAAACATACAACTGATATTACAATTGCTATCATTAGATTACCAAGAATTTCTAATTTTACTGATTTTGAACCTTTAGAAGCAGAGTCTAGTGTCAAAATTAAATATATTCATCCTAATGATAGTTTGGGTGATCCTGATGCCATAATTATCCCTGGTACTAAAACTACTATAAACGATTTATTAGTATTACAAAAAAGTGGTATGGCAGAAGCCATCAAATCTTACCAAAGTTCTGGTGGTATAGTAATGGGAATTTGTGGTGGATTTCAAATGCTTGGTGAAGTTTTAATTGACTCTCAAGGTTTAGAAGGAAAACAAGGAGAATATAAAGGATTAGAATTACTACCCTTAATAACTACAATTACTCCTAAAAAAATTGCCAGTCAGCGACAAGTTATTGCTAATTATCCCTTAGGAAATTTACCAGTCATAGGTTATGAAATTCATCAAGGTAGAACTATAGTTACAAAACCAGATATAGTTAAGCCTTTATTTAATGACTATGATTTGGGTTTTGTCGATAGTTATGATTCTATCTGGGGAAACTATTTACATGGAATATTTGATAATGGTTCTTGGCGTCGTTCTTGGTTAAATATCCTACGTCACAAACGGGGATTAAACAGTTTACCAACTAGTATTTCTAATTATAGAGAACAACGAGAAATTATTTTAGATTCAATCGCAGATAAAGTTAATGAGCATCTAGATTTAAAACCAGTTTTAACATAAAATTTGACAATTACAATAAACGTCAAACCAGTTATTTATTAGTTATCAGTTATCAGTTATTAGTTATAGTAATTGAAGCACATATTAAGAAATAATTCTCGAAAAATTATCTAGGAAAGATTACGTCTACTTCTTATAGCTGCAATTTTAGATAAAAAGTTATTAATACTATTAATAATGGAATGAATCAAACTCAAAGAAGTGGTATATTTAAGATTAAAGGCTTGAATAGATATCCATTAATCAAGCGATCGCCAGAAAATTATCAAGTAAATCACAAGTTCAAATCAGACAAAGATGAAAATACTTTTTTTGCCAGATAATATTACTATTGATGCAGAGGCAGGAACACCACTTCTAGAAGTAGCCGAAGATGCTGGAGTAAATATTCCAACAGGTTGCTTAATGGGTTCTTGTCATGCTTGCGAAGTAGAACTTAATGATGGTCAAATTATTTGTGCTTGTATTACAGCCATTCCTCCTGGAGAAAAAGAAATGACCATTAACCTATCTGTAGACGTAGACTGGTAATTTAGAGGCACAATGCATGCTTTTGGAGCTTTAATAATTAACTTTCTTCGTTTTCCTTCTGTTTTAGACCAATAACATATTGACGAAATCTTTCCATATCTGCCATCAAAGTAGATTCTACTATCCTACCTAAAAATAAATTATCCATAATCTTAATTAACCACCCAGGAGCTCCATAAGCTACAGTTAACTTAATAATACTACTATCATAACGATCATAAAAACGGATGGCACCTCGGTTAGGTAAACCATCTACAGACTCCCACTGAATAATTTGATGGGTAACTATTTTCTTAATCCGGGAAAGCCAGCTAAACTCAAAATTACCACTAGCTAACTTCCACCTTGATAATTCCGGATTATCCTGAAGAACTTCAACAGATTTAATCCACTTCATCCATTGTGGCATTTGTTCTAAGTCAGACCAAAGATTCCATACTAAATCAATTGGAGCATCTACCTCTATCTGTACACTATGTTCTAGCCAATTACTCATAAAATTATTAATTAATTGATTATAATTATTAGTACTTAAATATTTTCTGGAATAAAAAACCCTTGACAGTCAGTCTAGACAGGAGAATTACGTTAACGACAGAAAAACGGCTAAAACCCTTGATTATTAAGGATTTATACTTTTTTGACATAAAAACCTGTGTTTGTTTCTATTTGGAGATTTTCTGTTACTGTATTTTGTAAGTCTCATTATTTATGTTTGCTCAAAAAGTCTGTTATTGAGAGCAAGGAATGAGCTATAGACAATGGCATATCAGCAATATTTGCAGTATGTATATTTTTCCGTATTTTTCCCACTCACATTAAGCGAAAATTACAAGGGAGGGAATATTCATTTAGTAATTTTTTGGCAAATTTTTTGGCAAATTTTTTGGCAAATTTTTTGGCAAATTTTAATAGGCAAAACATCACTTAATAGTCAAAGCACCACTTAAACTGATGCATGATCACGATTATACGTTTACTGAGCCAGCCCTATTTAATTAAGGTTAGCTGATTAAATATCAAAGCATCGAATAATATTGGTTTTAGCCTTTTTGAACTCTTAAAATTGTGCCAAGCTTTCCGCCCTTCCAGCTTCAAAAATTAGTATTTTAGGCGCTCTCATAGCAGAAAGCAGCTAGTATAAATATATCCAACTACATATCCAACTACCTCTTTTATAAATTTTCAGCTTTTAGAGAGGTTTCATACAACCTTCCTACTCACCCCCCTACTAACTCTACATAGTTAGGTAGACCAATGAATCAACCTACTTACAAACTACTTAGAAAGTCAAATCTAATAAGGTTGCTCATATCTATTGTCCAATAACCTGATAATTGTTGGACGGCAGCAAAGAAGCACTGATAAATAGTAAAGTCACCAGCTCCGGTGCAGTAAGAATTTTTCCCTGATTTTTCTGCTGCCGGTATGACCGAAATCATCGTACTTTTCGCCCATTCAAAATTTTGCTAGGAGGATAATTTGTGTCAATGCTTTGAGAATTAATCAGCAAACCCTAATTATTGTAAGTTAAAGAATCAAGAATATATATAGCCAGGAAAACGGGAAAAATATACTTGAACTTTCTACTAACTAAACCTAAACAAATTTAGACAATATGTAGATAATTAGTTATCTAGTCAACAATGGAATTGATCAAAACTATTGTTTAGTAGAAACTTCAAAAAATATTGCTACATTAACCTTTAAATTTTTTAGTAGATAGAGCAGTCTTAAATACTAAGAACCTCAAAGACTTATAAATTATATAGCAATCCAATTTCCCTGGTCGTAAAAATTCAAAAGCTAGAAATAAACTCCGAAAATCTTGTTTTTTGACCTAACTCCTCTTCCTTATGCTTAAAAATGCAGATAGATTTTGGACAACGTAAAGATATCATTACTATAGCACTTTAGCGAAGTCATTGACGAAACTTTATACCAAATCTGATGAGTAAAAAGCTGAGTTATAGATATCTATAGTTATTCTAATACAATGAGTATGCTCGCAATCTTTAATAATGCAAAGGAAAATTAACCTGCTTCGGGGTTATCTCCCAATTGACAAATTTTTCATCCACGATGCATGGTTCAAATAATACAGAATCTTTTTGAATTCTTTTGATTGGGGAAAACCCTATAATTAGCTTATAATAACTAAATTTGTATTATGTATTATAGGATAAAAACTTAAAAACCGGGTTTATGAACTAAAGTTTATAGTATTAAGCATTAAATTAGGGTAATAAACCTGGTTCTAAAAGAAAGTGTGTAAATTCTAAAGTTTTAGCTTCAATTAAATTGAAATTTTTATCCAACTTAGTAAAGCCATAAACTTGACTTGATAAATTATACTATTGCCCCAAAATCTTTTCCACATTTGTCAAAATTATCTGAGCAGCTTGTTTCCCAGAAATAGTTGCCCCCTCCATACTATCAATATAATCTTGTTGAGTATAGCTACCTGCCAGAAAAAAGTTAGGCACTGGTGTTTTTTGGTTCGGACGATATGGATCCATACCTGGAGCTTCCCGATATAAAGACTGAGCTAATTTCACCACACTATACCAAGTCATATTTAACTCCCGTGATGAAGGAAATAATTCATGGACTTGTTTTAAAACATGGTGAGCGATCGCCTCATTATTTTCTTTAATAAAAGGATCTCCTGGTGTTAATACCAACTGTAATAAAGAACCTTCTCCTTGCCGATAATAATCTTCTGGACTTGTTAATGCCAAATCAGCAAAACAGGAAAAATCAGCATCTGGAGTATAAAGTAAATTATCAATACCAGCAGCATGATCTAATTGTTGACGTTGGTTTTTATTATGTAGTTCGGTTACCCAACCATCAAATCTTAACTGTACTGTAGCAACTGGTACTGCATCTAATTTATAGATATTGTCAAACTCTGGCCATTTTCGCCAAGCTTCAGGTAGAATACGCTGAATACCTGGTACATCGCAGGCAAAAACATAAGCATCAGCAGTAATAGTAACTTCAGTATCCCCATTAGCTATAACTATTCCACTAACACGAGTTTCTCCATCATTCTCTAAAAATTGTATTTGCCTAACTTTTTTTCTAGTATAGATTTTAGTGCCCCGTGCCTCCAAATAATCAACAATAGGTTTGTGGAGATATTCATAAGGAGAACCATTCAACATCCGCAATACAGATGCTTCTGTTTTAGCAGCAAAAAACTGGAATATTGTCAACATACATCGGGCAGAAATATTATCTGCATCAATGAAACCCAAAGCATAAGCAATAGGGTTCCACATTCTTTTGATACTTCCATTACTCCCACCTTGGCGACGGAACCACTCTCCAAAACTAACTTTATCCAAATCTCGGATAGTTTTCATTGCCCCATCAAAATCTATCAACCCTCTGACTATAGGACTGGTGCCGAGGGCTATTGCATTTTGTAGTTTGTCTTGCGCAGACAGCTGGGATGTGGTAAAAAAAGCTTTTAATCCATTAAAAGGCGCTCCCGTGAGGAAGCGAAAATCTAGAGCACCTGTTTTGCCCCCTTTATTAATAAAATTATGACTATGTTCTTTGAGGCGGAGGTTTTTAAAGGCCCCTACTTTTTTCATTAACTCAAAAAGTTGATAGTAACAGCCAAAGAAAACGTGCAAACCCATTTCTACATGGTTTCCATTCTTATCTACCCAACTACCTACTTTACCTCCAACAAAGGGGCGAGATTCAAATATTTCCACTTGATGTCCAGCATCAGCCAATTCAACTGCTGTGGCCATTCCTGCTAATCCTGCACCTGCGATCGCAACTCGCATTCTTTATGTCCTTACTCAGTTTTTTTACAAATATTAATTAATAATTCTACCAAATTTATTGTCACTCATCCATCTCACCTTTTCCATCCCACCTTTTATTTCCTCTTATTAAATGCTATCCGGGAGTAGAAACTTCAGTCAAACCTTGTGGATACCTTTAACCCCGAGGGTAGAAGGGGAACTGAAGAAAAAATGTAGGGAGCAGGAAGAAAATTGAAAAAATGTAGGGGAGCAGGAAGAAAGAGTATAGTAGCGAGACAAAACTCTTTTCAGTCCAATTGAAAAAATGTATAAGAATACTTTTTTTATTTCACAAATATACCTATTATAATTTGTGTACTTTGTCAAATTTTATGTGCTCTAATCTATTGATCAAGGAGAGTATCAAAGGGCAGGGCTGTAACATTTATTTTCAAAGAAATATGGGGAGCTGTGGAGACGAGGATATGAGTAGGTAATGCTCCATTTTCGGTTTCAAAAATCTCAAATAACTAATTTACATACAGATTCTTGAGATAAATTTCTCCAAAGTGTGAAAACGAAAAATCACTAAATTTATCCCACAATTATTTTAATTCATTCATAAGAAATTACACTCAGGCTTTTATCAAAATCATCCTCCAAATATCAGTAAATTTAGTTGTATTTTTGTATAATTTTAACTCTGGCCTAGATACATTTTCCAAAAATCCCTAACACCATTATTTTTAGATACAGCCCTTGTCAAAAGGTGGCTAGCAGCACAGCTAATTATTTTTCCTAGCAAAAATATTTACAATCCTATCTTTTTGGTTAATTAATTCTAGCAAGATGTACAAAATTTCAAAGGATACAAAATTTTTATC
Source organism: Trichodesmium erythraeum IMS101 (assembly GCF_000014265.1). Lineage (NCBI taxonomy): Bacteria > Bacillati > Cyanobacteriota > Cyanophyceae > Oscillatoriales > Microcoleaceae > Trichodesmium > Trichodesmium erythraeum. The sequence goes on along the minus strand of NC_008312.1, from coordinate 6,113,135 downwards.
ATATTAGAGACTCTGGGTTAGCCAGGGGGGGGTGGAGAAGGCGACGATAAAAACCTTAATTCCTAACTCACTTCAGTCGTCTTTTCTTCTCTATTCTCTTTTTCAAAAAGATACTGGCACCAACTTTAACGGCCCAACCCCTAAGTCTTGAGATGAAAGGGATCGGACCTCAAACAAAGCCATCATATCCTTAAATTCAGGTTGACCACGGGAAGCACCTGTAATACCTCTAGCAATAATCAAACCACACCAACCATGAGTAGCAATGCAACGCTCATCCCATTTTTCTCTAGCTTCCTGGTGTACAGGGTCATTTTGCATAAACTCACCAAATAAATGTAGTACACCATCATAAGTTTTTAATATGCCCAAATCATAATTTTTTTCTTCCATAGGGTCTTGCCCTAGATTAAATCCTATACCATGAAGTCCCTGAGCTTCTTCCAAATCTTTGATCAACTTAGTTGCTTTCGGCAAAGAAGTTTGAATTAAAATAACTGGTAAACCCTCTCCTGATATTTCAAGATCTTCTTCTGCTGCTTGATGGCGTTTAGTATTATCCCGCAAGTATGCTACTGTATCCCAAGGAACTACCCCCAAACTTAAAAAAGAATTTGGCGGTACTAAATCATCCTTGAGCATAGGCATTTCAATTTCCACTTCTTCATCATCCTGTACATCAGCCTCCGCAGCCATTTCATATAATTCTTTTGCTACTTCTGGCATAGTTGCTACTTTAATTGAGGCCACCTCATTTAATTGAGGTATAGGAATGCGGTAGCGACTACTAATACTAGGGAATTTATCACCTTTCATTTTCTTGCGGGATGCTCGCAAAAAGCGATGCAGTGCTTCTAAAGTAACTAATGTTGTTACTGCTTCCTCTTCATAAAGAATAGACCTTAAACCTTCTAAAGGATGTAAATTACCAAAATTGGCCTGAATTTCAGATACTGATAAATTTTCTAGGTTTTTTTCCTTATTCTGATTATCTTCTTCCTGATAACTATCATAGGTAATGAAAAGGCAATCTTGTCCTAAAAAAGCTTCCTCTAAATTTTCATAAGATTTTTCATAAGCTACTCTTTCTCTGAACCTTTTAAGAGAATCTAGAGAACGATACAACAAAATTCCATAGTCCATACCCAATTTACCCAAAACACAGACATATAAATTTTCAATATCCCATTGCTTCAGCTCTATAGAAATTATTTGATGCTCTCCTAATATTTCCCAAGGTGCATCATCCCAAATTTGATCTGCTTTTTCTACTAAAGCTTCTGCATATTCAGGAGGTAACTGAGGCGGGCGATTATCTGATACTTCCTGTAGTCCCCGAAATATTTCGTCAATTAGAGGTAAATCTGGTACATAATCAATTGTAATTCCTAAATTTTGTAACACACCCCTGAGAAAAAATTGAATTTCTCGGTCTTTAACTACTATCTTTTGTGGCCTAATTGCTGGAGCTGGACTTTGAGGATTTTCCATAGCTCGCAGTAATGTCCTTACAATTGCTTCCGGGCCTGTATCTGGCATTACCATATCCATTGCTCTGACCATGCCATGGGAGCCATCTACCCAGATAATACATTCGTTTGTTGTTTCTGACTCTAATTCTGGGTTCGAGCTAGAGTCTGAAGATATAGGACGGCGATCGCCCTCCCACACACTTGGAATTTGTTGTAATTTTTGTAACCTACGAACTGTTGAAGGATTGAGAGCTACCATAAATTAAGCCTGTGAAAGTGAAGCAATTGCGGGATATTTTTTTCTCTTAACCTTAAACCATATTTTGATTAATGTATTTTTATATACATTTTTCTCTAACGGCCTTGCTAGCATGAGAAGAATTAACGGCCTTGCCAGCATGAGAAGAATTGTCTATTTGACTATCTAAACAATTACTAGGAACAATTAAGCAATATAATCATACGAAAGTATTCAAACTTACTATATAATTTATATATATATTTTATTTTATATAATTATACCATACAGTAGTTAATGTTATTTGCCAAAAAAGTATAAATGAGTATTTATTCATCACTGTATGACATTAACTAGTTATAACTAAAAATTCAAAGGTAACCCTATCCATCACTAAATTTGAAAAGTGCGTGGTACTTGTCAATAGAGAGTACAAATCGCCATTAGTTATATATATACCGACCATTGCTATTGGTGGATTCCAAGATGTAGAAATGCAAGATTGGACTAAATATTTATATTCTGAATAAATCAATATATATATATGGCAATCTCAATATAGCAATCTCAAATAAGCCCTAACAGATATAATAGTAAAAATAATATCCCGACTTAAAAGATAAAGAATAAATATTATAAATGAACTAGATAATTTTCTGCTTCAGACAAAAGAGGCCAAATAAGTAACAAGAGACTTGGGGGCAAAGGGGCAAAAATGATTTAGTCAAAAAAACTAAAATAGAAATACAAAGAATGATTTAAGGTGTCTCAAAGTTTCCAGATTTGAAGTTGAAAGACTCAGAACTTTTTTTAGGCGTAGAAAGTTTCAGGCTTCAACTCTCAAGGATGAATATGCCACATTAATGCCAGTATAAAAAGAGAATACAATTTCTGGGTATGGAGCACAAGATTATCTAAGACTATCAGACTGATAAAATTATTTATCAACACAATATAGTGTAGTTTTTGAATCTAATCAAAGTTATTATAAAGATACTAAAAAAAGGGGTTAGGAGTTTTAGAAAAAACTTGTAAACACAATACTACTAAAAATGATGAACTAGTGAAAGCAGAAAAAAGTTATAGAGAATAAATTAGCAAAAGAGAAACTACAAAGATAACCCATGAAGTAGGAATTGTTTAGGATTTAGTAGTGTCATATCCTATGTATTTATCTTTGATTTTATGGCGACAAAAGAACAAAGATAAAGAATAAAAATGAAAAATAAAGGCCTGCTTATTCTGGTGACCTAGATGATAAAAGCCAATAATTTGTTGACCTTAAAAAGAAGTATAAATACTGAAAAAACTATGGAATTTATTTAACTATTTATAGCCACAAAAGTAGGCAAAAAGATGAGTAATATTTGGAGATAGAGTCACTGCTCATAATTTGAGATAATTTCGAGAATATTTAATTAAAATTAATACTGAAAAACCCGAATCAGAATGGTGGATAAATTGTACAAAAATCCCTCTGAATGCCCCTGAGCAAAACCTCGTTGAAGATATTATGTGAAAATCCCAAAATTTCAGAAGACAACTTGATCGTCTTTGCAGTTATTTTAAAATAGTAGAGTGGCTATAGAGAGCGGATAAGCAAGAAAATGAAGTACAGTATAAATGGTGAAAGCATTCTATTACAATCATTTTGCTTGCACTTGGTGTACCTTACTAGTAACGGTAACTGCTGTCAGTTTTTTTGTGCTATGGTCAAATATTTGACTTTCCCAAACTTTTTCAGTATGGAATTTTGCCAAAACCAATATACAGACTGTTATAGTCTTAATGATACATAACTGTTGGTAGTGACTTATTGTCAGAAAAGTGCAAAAAAAAATAAGCAAATAATAATTGTGGTACTTCGGGTGTTCCTTGACCTAAAGAATAAAAATGTAGAAAAATTAATCTGCTGCAACTAAGGTTTTAAACATTTAGATTACTTACTATAACAACAGCTAATTCCAGCAAAAGTGCTGTAGAGTAAAAAATATACTGTTTTTTTTGAAATTTACAATACGCCGTTTAAAAGTTTAACGCTTGATTGCCCATACCCCATTCCCTGAACTCACTCTTCAACTTTTTGGTGTAAACCCTAAATGTTTATATCCATTATCATTTCTAGTTCTTGCTATTGTTCTTAATAGACCTCACAAGAAAAGGTTCTCAAACTTTTATCAATAATTCCCAAATCAGTATTATTATCAGAGGTATAATATTTAAGAATTGAATAGTATTAAAGGGAAATTAAGTATAAGGCACTGTATAAAATTAATTACACATTTTTAAGCTAAATCCTAACTAAAGTATATCTTACATAACATCAGGTAAGAGTTACAATTCAGTTTTAAATGCAGACCATTGAAAAAATATTTTTGATTGATAACAATTATTTAAGGTAGTTAAAATTTCAGTTTTCAGGATAACATAAGAAGTAATATATCTAAGTAGTTACAAATTATTATTCGACAGCTATAACAATATAAGGAGCTAAAAACAAATGACAAAAACTACTCAGTCTCAACAAAAAGGAATTATGATGAGCGAAACTGCTGTAAAGCAGGTTCTATCCTTGAGAGATAAACAAGGAAAAGACCTTTGCCTACGAGTAGGGGTACGTCAAGGCGGATGTTCTGGAATGTCTTATATGATGGATTTTGCCGACCCTAGCACAATTAGAGAGGATGATGAAGTTTTTGATTATGATGGATTTAAGGTGGTTTGCGATCGCAAGAGTATCCTTTATCTTTATGGTTTGATGCTTGATTATAGTGATGCTTTAATTGGCGGTGGGTTCCAATTTACTAATCCTAATGCAACTCAAACCTGTGGTTGTGGTAATTCCTTTTCTGCTTAAAATTAATTTCAAAAAAATCTAGTTTCTGAGAAGATCTAGGTTTTGTATTTTCTGTGTCTTCTGGAATTATATATAGGAGCATAGAAAAATCAATATTGGGGGAGCAAATAATACTGTTCCCCTGATTATGAAGTAAATTTTGGTATAGCAATTATAGTATATTCCTTGTATGTGAGATCAAATTTGGTGATTTTGGTAGAAATAAAGTAGAAATAAAAGAGTTGTCGGGAATTAAGCCGAAAAAATAGCTTCAACTCAAAATAAATTCATGTTTAAGCGTTTTCAAGGATGAAAATAATGAAACCATTATAGAGCAAGCTTTTGAAAAGTTTATTTTTTTTACAGCCAACAACTCCAAAATATATTATTCATTGAAAAGTATTAAATGCTCATACTAATACTAATATTTAGCTCCCATAAACCTTTTAACTTAAGAAACTCGACCGGTAAAGGGAGGGTGATATGAGATATCACTATTAATCCTAAAAAAATATATAGAATACGCATCTTGCCCCCTTGTACTTTACCTGGGTGAAATCAAACGTGTTATAATTTTCTAAATTAGAAAACCTCGAAAAATATTATTATGACTAAGACACCAGAAGAACTATATAAAGAAGGGCTAGAAAGATATAAAGCTGGAGAAAAGGCAGGTACTTTAATTCCACTATTTAAAGAAATTACAGATCGCTCTCCTAAAAGTAGTAGTAGTTGGATTAGTTTATCGTGGTTATATTTATTAGAGAAAAAACCTAAATCAGCTCATAAAGCAGCTAAGGAAGGATTTAAGCTTAACCCAGACGATCCACAGGGGAGAATTAATTTGGCTTTAGCAATGTTAGAAATAGAAAAAAAGGGTGTTAGACCTCATGTAGAGAAAGCCCAACAATTGATTATGGCTGATGAAGATTGGCTCAAAGAAATTAAAAATAATATTAAGGATGGTTTTGATAGAAGAGGTGAATGGCCAGCACTGGCTCGAATTAAACAATGGTTATTTGATATTTAAGCTGATTTTTTTACTAAATTAAATAGTTAAAACATAAATAAGCTTTTAAGAGTCCTGATTTACCCAAAGGTACTAATAATAACTAGGGTAGGATGAGAAAGATATAATATTTAAAAAACTTAATGATTAATATAAAAACTTTACGAACAAACTGAAGGAGTTATGTTATTATCTTTATAACTTCAGAGATTACTTAATCATCAATCATAAAAGTAGAAAATTCCTAAAGGCTTATGGCTTACCGTGAGTACCTCGATCATAATTGATCAAAAACTTGAAAAATGCTAGTTTAGGCTTCAAATTTCAAGTTCAAGCTTAAAGAAGATGATTGACAAAACTTAAATCTAAGTATAAAACTTAGAAGTTAATAATTCAATCAATATTCTACGAAGTGATTATAGTTAAGGGAAATTATTGTCATAATTATAGGTAAAGATAGTATGAGAATATCAAAAAATTGCTCACAGTCAAAAAAAATGAGTAGGGAAGAAGAAAAAGTAAGTTAACAATCGACTTATCAGTTAAAAACGTTTCTTATGAGGTGACGTTTGTATTTAGATTACCACCGAAGACGAAGTAATATCAAGTATCGAAATGATATAAGCTTGAAGACACTAAAACCGTTTTTTGAATAATGCTAAGGAGTTGAAATACCATGACATTTAATAATGATCTTAATGACGTTAATGTTAAGCCGGAAACTCGTAACCACAAAGGATTTTTTATTCAGGAAGGTGATTATAAACTAATGAGTATAGATGAATCTGGTTGGGCTTTAATCTGTCTAGATGATGCAGTATGTCATTATGTAGATCCAGATAACTTAAAAGAAACAAAAGAATTAATGGAAGAATCAGCAACCCTTTATAAATAAAGGAATAAAGGTTTTTGAAACTATCTTGAGATTAAAAAATGATTTGGGCAAGCTGCCTTGCAAATTAAATAATGGCAGCTTGTTTTTTTTGACAAAATTCAAGGAGCTAAAATATTTTTTAGGGCAGGTTTAACAGTAGGATATTGATACTCAAATCCAGAAGCTTGAGTCTGCTTCGGTAAAACTTTTTGACCTTCCAATACAACTACTGCACCATCTCCCAACAACAATTCAATGGCAAAATCAGGTACGGGTAACCAAGAGGGTCGATTTAAAGCTTCTCCTAAACCTTGACAAAATTCTTCCATTCGTACAGGATTAGGAGAAGTAGCATTGAATACTCCTTGCATTTCTGGGTTGCGTAGAGAATGCAGAATTAAACCAACTAGGTCGTCAATATGTACCCAAGAAAACCATTGCCTGCCATTACCAATAGGACCACCAGCGAATAATTTAAACGGAGCAAGCATTTTTGAGATAGTGCCTCCTAAACCCAATACAATACCGATCCGTAAAATAACTAGTCTTACTCCTACATTCTTTACAGGTTGAGCAGCAGCTTCCCATTTCTGACAAACTTCTGCCAAAAAATCATTCCCACTATTGCTCTGTTCGTCAAAAGTTGCCGTTTCGCTCATGCCATAATAACCAATAGCTGAACCACTTACTAATACTGATGGTTTAGAATTAGATTGAGCGATCGCCTCGACCAATTTTTCTGTAGTTACCTTGCGACTACCCATAATCTCTTTCTTGCGACTGGCACTCCAACGTTCATCGGCAATACTAGCACCCGCTAGATTAACGACACCGTCACAGCCATCTATAGATTTTTGCCAAGCACCAGACTTTTGTGGTTCGTAACCTATTACCTCTAGATTAGGATATGCTGAAGATGGAAAAATGCGTTTTCCTTTTTCTAGGTTGCGGGTTAATACTAATATTTTTTCTCCCTCTGAATGTAGACGCTCCACTAAGCGAGTCCCTACAAACCCTGTTGCTCCTGTAATAGCTATTTTCATTGCTCAAAAATCTATCTAAGATACTATTTATTTATACAATAAGTTGGATTATAGCTGAAGTTAGGAGCAAACCCTCCCTCCTTATAGTAAAGAAGGAAAAAATAATACTATGCTTATGTGAAATTGCAACTATTAAGAAATGAACTAACAGCTTTTTTGCTCCAACCGCACCCATGGAGGATATAAATTATTCACATTTTCTACGGACGTTGCATTTAAGAGCATTAGGACGAAACGGGAAATGAAGGAGGTAGTGGGATGCATTTGTCCCTTAAAGCCTTCAGAATTATTCTGCCTCATTAATCCTATAATTATGAACTGATTTTATCCTTCCCTTTGGCTCTTTTTTCGATTAGCAAAAGCAAAAGGCTTTAGCCAATATAATGAAAGACTTTGAGAGTTAATTATTAACCCCCATATGTTTAATTATATAGTAATGGCGATTCCTATAACTGTGAGGGAAGCCGAACAAAAGTGTAGATAATGTTAGAGGATGGTATAAAAAATTTATTTCTGGGGACTATTCTCTAGTAGCATTTCTCTATTCATACTTGTTGAATCTTCTCTACAAATTAAACCAACATTATGTTTTTTCGTTTTACCCATCGTTTGAGTCAAATCTTAAAGCCATATAGTTTCTTTTGGACATAAAAGTTTTTCGATGATTAAGCAAAAAAAATCTATGATTAACTTTATGAAATCTTCTTCCGTCAAGGCAGCATTGGCAAAAATAGTAATAACCACAAGGTAGATTTATGTCTGTTATTTCTTTCCTTTGATAATAGCTTTGTTGCTACTTGTCTTTCAGTAACTGAAGCTGCTATTACTGATACAACAATGAGTAGCCAATACTATTAGTGCTAATGATTGTGAACAATGGACAGTAAGATTAAATTACTATGGGGTATCTCCTAATGCCAACAAGAAAGTCTTTGCTTTTAAACATTTATAGTAGTTTTAATTAAGATTGAAACAAGAATTGGGTATAATAAAATTAAGTCAACTAGAAAATATTTTGAACTATGCCTGACAGTTTAGGCTTCAGATAAAAAGTAATAAATTTTGTAGAAAATGGCGGTACAATTACTAAAGCAGCTCATACATTTGTGATAGGAATAGCTTCGATATATAGATGTTTATTTAGGCCAAAATTGTCAGCAACTAAGGTAAAAAGTTGTCAAATAAAATTAGATTGGAAAGAATTAGAAAAAGTTGTAACAGCAAATCTAGAGTTGCTTATTGTCAGACAGAGCTAAAAAATTTGGAGTTAATCAACCAGCTATATTTTATGCTTTAAAAAAAATGAATTTTCCTTGAAAAAATCAACAACTTTGTTATAGAGAAAGAAATATAGAAGAAAGGATAAAATATTATCAGAAACTACGAAATTTGATAAAAAAATTTGGAAGTAAAAGCCTTGTATTTATTGATGAATCAGGATTTAAAGATAATTAAGACTGTATTTATGCCTGGTCAAAAAAAGAGAAAAAAGTTTATGGTGAGCAAGAGGGAAAACGAGGTAAAAGAGAAAATTTAGTAGCCGGGAGAAGAAAAAAGGAAAAAGATTTAATAGCACCAATTATATTCAAAGGAAGTATAAATGTCGCGGGATTTGAACAATGGTTAGATAAACATTTATTACCATTATTAAAAATTCCCAGTGTACTGCTGCACGGATAATTCACCTATTAATTACGAAAAAACGTTATTAGAGAATTAGTAGAAGCAGGGGGTCACCAATTACTATTTTTGCCAAAATACTCTCCTGATTTAAATGACTAAGAACATGATTTTAGTGCATTAAAAAGAGCTAGAATTTATTCACCTATCAAGACATCTCTTGATGAAGTTATTCGTAATTATTGTGCCAAATAGTGTCTCAGTTTTATTTAAAATAACTATATGTCGCTTAGGTGGGTTGGCGCTCATAGAAGTTTTAATTACAAAGTCTTGCAGTTAGGCAATTTATCAGAAATCTGGTTAGGCGGTGGGTTGAGTCTACACCACAAATTACTCTTTTGGTCTAATTTAACCACAATCAATCAGTTAAGTTTGATAAGTTATAGCTGTATAAGTATATGTACTAGACAGTGGGAAGTTCTGGGAATAACTATTGCGAGCTTTGGCTTATAGCTATCTCAAGGTGAGACACTTTCTCAAAGTAACGATAAATACGGTAAGCCTTTTCCTATAATACTTTCAGCTTTTAAGGCTAATAGTTTTTTTAGGAGAACTTAACTTTGTACTCTTAAGTATATATAGATTTATATCAAAAAAATATCATCAAATCACTCAAAGTTAACTAACCCTAATATTGACTTTACTAGTTGATTTTTATCACTCAAGTGGAAAAAAAATCTAATTTTTGAGGAAGTAGTTCGTTCTTGGTAAGAACAGAAATAAATGGTAATGCTAAGGAGTGAATATTTTTTATTATAGCTCATCCCTCCAAAAAAAATTGATGGCTTATTACAAAAAACGTTGGTTTAGCAAAATTATGTATGCATAAGTATATGTTTTTGTCAAATTTTGGGCTTCTATATGTTAAGTTGTTTCTGGAAAATTTGTTTTTTTCGTCCCGAGATTATATTTAATATTGCTTAACATTATACCAATTTAAGATAGTTTGCAGCTTTTTTTTAATAAGTTAGTCAAACCAAGCCTGTGAATTTAGAAAATCATATCATAGACTCCAAATCAAGTAAAGTCGTAAAATAATTGAGAATAGTGTCAATAAACCCTCTATTTTTACATTTGTTCATAATTTGCTTAACATGGAAATTTTAAAATTATTCTTTCATAAATATTTATTTTGCTTATATAAGTAACAAATAGTAGTCACTATTACTATTAAAAAATTCTCATCTATTTGAAATTTAGTCCGTAGTCATACCAGTACAAGTTGTCACCCGTCTTCTCAAAGCCAAAAAAGTTTCTCCAGCCATCATTTGACCTACCCCATAACAAGCACGTCGTCGCCATATAATTATAGGTAAGTGACCTTCTGGAGCTTCCAGGTTAAAAGAGAGTTCATCATAATATTTCCAATTTTCTCCATCTCGCCATCCCAAGCGATCGCAAAAATCTTCATATTGCCCACTCACACTTTCCCATATACGTTGTTGCGTATTTAAGCCAAACAATCCATCACTATAATATTCCCAAAGCCAATTAATAGTACAAAGGTCTGTGCAAGGAAAATTCTCAATGTCTGCTAAGTGTAGCCAACCTTCTTCCTCTCTCAAAGTAGCTTGCAGCAGCAGTTCCCAAGTAAGTTCATCTGCTTTTCGCCATTTTCTAGCAGCCAAAAGATTTATTAACGGGTTATAGTTTATCCCCACTTCTGACATTGGCGGTTCTGGAGTTGGTATGGAATGCAACTTTTCATCAATACGATATAGGGTTTGTGCTAAAGTCTCTGAGTTAAGTTGTTCGAGATGATAAAGTACCCATTCTAGTTGAGAATGAAGTTGAAGGCGTTCTATTGTTGCCTGATGTAATTGAGCTTGTATTTGATCTAGTTGTTTTTGAATGGCTAAGTAATTCTGTTTGTCATTTATTTTATCTGCTGCTACATTTGGTAAACCAGAATTGTGATTATGATGGCTAGAATGTTCTTTGGCTTGTAGCATTTGCCAAGTTTTTCTAGCCCAGTTCAACTGTGCTTGTTCTTTTTTTTGGTAAATTTCTGCCGTAGCAAAGAAAGCAGATTCAGATGTTAAATTCCATTCACAAATAGAGCAAGATTCTGGCACTGTTTCAAGGTATTCTGTACCGCAAATAGGGCATAACATAATTTTTTTGTTAATTAAAATTAGTAAAAACAAATATTCTATAACGCTACGCAAGTAGGGGGGGAATTTTAAATTTATAAAGATTCAAATTCTCTCAGGTATTTTCTTCTTCTATAACGGGGCTGGAGGATGAAAAATCAGAAAATATAACTAAGTTTATAAGATTGGGAGGAGAATTGTAGTTAAAAGCTGAGTGTAATTTTTGATGAGAAAAGATCATATTACTGATAGTTAATTAATGTACTCAAATGATTGTGGGATAAATTTGATAATTTTTTGTTTTGCACTGTTGGTAAGTTTCTCCCGAGGTCTCATCTAGCTATTTGAACTTTTGGTAAGTTTCTCCCGAGGTCTCATCTAGCTATCGGTTTATATATCATTAATTTCAATTTTATCTACTCCTATTGGTGGTAGTAGTTAGGGTTAGGTCTCTTACTTCTTAACCCCAACAAAACAATAACTATTCAACTGGATTTTATATAAGATGGAGATTGACTTTTGATTCCCAGATAGGGCTTAGATATTTATAGATGATCAAATTTAGTTAGAGATTACTTATAACTTTTGATTTCCCAGAAATTAATTCTAATTTTTGATTTGATAAAGAGCTAATTTCTGTTCATAAGTTCCTACAAGTTTAGGCATGAGTTGTTCCACATCTGTTTCAGTTTCTCCAAATGAAGGCCAGACCATATATAACTTTTGAAAAGCTTCTTTTACTCTCCCTTCTTCAATATCTTTCAGAGCATTTTTGTCTCGAATTAATTCTATAGCTACACGGTCTTGATAGGTAGGACTAAAGTTCTGAGCTTTGACCACAGGAGCAAACCTATCCCAGGAAGTACTCAAAAACTGATATCTACCAGCTGCATCAGAACAAAGTTTCTTGCCATTACTATTGGCACATTTAAGTTCTCTAGGATGGTCTTCAAAGCTTAAGAAATGACTACCTGTATATTGACGATAATAACCTTTCGGTCCTGTTGTCCCTTCTGTAACAGCGATCGTATCTAGAAAAGCTCTGATCCTAGGAACATTTACTGGATAAGCCCAATTTTTGGTTGGATCTATTTTAGGCATAACTACTGATGTTACTGACTTATTTTGATTAGCATTTGTACTTCCACTCACTTGTCGAAATAGTTGTAAGATTGCCATAAGTAATATGAAAACAATTAATACGGAGGAAGCTAGCTGTAGGTTAAATAATTGGGACCAGTTTAATGGCTTTTTTTGCTGTTTCCCAGTAGTTCGGTAATTCTTAATTTTATTTTGAGAATAAACTGATGTTTTGAAGTTTGTGGTATTTGGAGAGAATGTTTTTTTTTGATTTCTAGGAAGTATGCCAGCTTCTTGACCAAATTTTAGCAGGGAATTAATAGTTTCTATTCGTTTTTGTTGATTGGAATGGGAGTTATGAGAGCGAACACCATACACATTTGCAAATGCTATAACATCTGCTGAAGTTACTTTTTTTAGTGGTTTTTTGATAAATTTTAGAAACATTTGAGCTATATATAAATGAGAATTTTGCTGTATGGGATGAATTTGTTGTAACCACATATTTATTAATTGAATATCTGAATTTTTTTGGGGTTGATTTATTTGTTGTACTTGTTGGCTATACATAATAAATTATCTGATTTTTTGAGATTAAGATTACACAGATGAATTATCGGGCAATATAGTTGATATAATAGCAAAAATTTTTAGGTATTAAACTATAATTATAAGCTTTCCATACTTTGATAAGTGTAAAAAAAATCTTTAATATAGTCGTATTTTTATTTAAAAAAATAATGATTTTACTTTAGATGTAGTAGCAAGATAAAGTATGAGTAAATTAAAATTTATAAAAACGAATTAAAAGTCTTAATAATTGTTTTTCAAATCCTTGCTATGTTTACCAAGTTTGGTATTTTTGATTGCTATTTTGAAGAAGGATATCAAGGATATCCTAATTAATTATTATTTCTCCTAAGTTATAAATTCTGAGTTTTAATCTGACTTATAAAACTTTTTTCTACAAATCTTATTTAGCTACTACCAAAATAAATATTACAACTAAAATAGGATTACTATAACTTCACCCAGCCTATCCCTTGATAACCAAAATTAAACAATTCTGGGTGTAAAATTTCTGCTAAAATTTCTAAAGAATCTACTAATCTTGGTCCCGGACGATTGAAATAAGAATTACCATCAGTAATATAAACTTTTCCTGATTTAACTACAGGTAAATCTTGCCATTCTGAGCTTTTAATTAAGTCTAAAGTATCTTGGCGAGTACGTTCTAAATCAAAGCCACAAGGCATAAAAATTATAACATCTGGATTAGCAGTTAATAACTCCTCAAATTTTAACCATGGAGAATGTTTTCCCAACTCTCCAAATAATGAATTTCCACCAGCAATTTGTACTAATTCAGGTATCCAGTTTCCGGCTGCCATTAGTGGGTTACTCCACTCAATACAAGCTACTTTTGGAATGTTATTAGTTGCTAAATTTTGCGTTTTTTCTGCACAAGCTGCTACCCTTTTTTTCAACTGAGAAATTACTTCATTCCCATTCACTCCTAAAATATTTGCTACTCGTTCCATATCTGCCCAAACTTCTGCTAATAAATTAGGCTCTAAAGAGATAACTTGAGGATTGGTTTTTGTTAAACTTTTGACGGCTGTTTCTACATCTGCCAAACTAACGGCACAAACATCACATTGAGCTTGAGTAATAATATGAGTAGGTTGTAATTTTTCTAATGTTTCTAATTCCACAAGGTAGACACTTAAAGCAGACTGTAATAACTCCGTAGCGCGTTCGTGAATTTCCCGACTATTACCATCAGGGTTAAATTTAGGTTTAGTACAAACGGGCAAGTTTTGAATTTCTGGAGGATAGTTACATTCGTGACTTCTACCAACAATAGCTTTAGTTAATCCTAATGCTGCAATAGTTTCTGTAGCGCTAGGAATTAGAGAAACAATTTTCAATGGTTGATTTATGCTCATTTTATCCTAAGTATATAGAGGTTGCTGTTCTTGATAAAAAATTAAGCCTTACGATAATTTTACTAGTGTTTTGGGAAAATAGTACTGAGAAATATTAGCTAGAGTAAAAGATAATGTGATTGAATTTAGCTTGGATAAGGTCAAGCAGTTCTAAAAATTATACTAATGGTAATATAAATTTTTAGGCGACAGAGGTACTATTAGTTTACCTTAGTAAATTTCAGATTGAGATACTAGTAGTTTTAGCATTTATTATTTACTATTTACTATAGTAAAGAAAAAGCTGAAAATATGTCAAATTATGAATTAACATGCCCTAGCTTTTAGAGTAATGTCAAGCATTTTCTATTTTGCTCAGAACTTGTTTAGAGATGTGAATAATGTGGTTTTAGTTGTGATAAACACTTGAATTTAGTGTTAAGTTTAGCTATTAATTTTAATTCCTAGTTCCGAAATTTTTGCCGGGGAAACTGGATAATGCTGATCATGCTAGGGTGAACTAGGAATGGAACTAATTATTTAGATAAAAATCAAAGGATAATTAATTTTTGCCGGGGAAACTGGATAACGCTGATCATGCTAGGGTGAACTAGGAATGGAACTAATTATTTAGATAAAAATTAAAGGTTCATTTAGATAATCTTATGTTTTTCAGAACGGTAATATAATTTGTTTCTTATAATTAGAAAAAGTTCAAGAATGATAAAACTCAAACTATGATTGATAAGTTATTACTAGAAAGAATTAGTTTCATAATTGAATAATTTGTTTTATTTGCTCTGGGATCTGCCCATGGGGAGTGAGTACGGTAGCTATATCCCCTGATAGAAGTTTGAGTATTACATCTATAGGGCTGGCTTACAGCAGTTTTAATGTTGCTAGACTACAGCAAGGTTTTGGTTATGGCGATGTAGTTCATCAATTTGAAAAGGGCTGTATTAAGGAGGAATAAGGTCTCAAGCTTCTGGCTAACATTGGAGGTACTGATAAGGGATAAAAAATAAGGCATAACTAATAACTAAATTGTATTTATCCAAGCTTTATTGAATTAAAAAAAAATGGCTCTAACAGAATATATCTGCTAGAGCTAATGTCAAATAATTTAAGCTTCCAAAAACAAGAGAAAAAGTCTAGATAAGGGTAGTTGATAATTGATAATTGATAACTGAAATGACTATTAACTAAGCATTTCAATCATTAACACTCTGACTTGCATAAGCATCCATAGCTAATGTCAAATAATTTAAGCTTCCAGAAACAAGAGAAAAAGTCTAGATAAGGGTAGTTGATAATTGATAATTGATAACTGAAATGACTATTAACTAAGCATTTCAATCATTAACACTCTGACTTGCATAAGCATCCATAGCTAATGTCAAATAATTCAAGCTTTCAGAAACAAAAGAAAAAGTCTAGATAAGGGTAGTTGATAATTGATAACTGAAATGACTATTAACTAAGCATTTCAATCATTAACACTCTGACTTGCATAAGCATCCATAGCTAATGTCAAATAATTTAAGCTTCCAGAAACAAGAGAAAAAGTCTAGATAAGGGTAGTTGATAATTGATAATTGATAAATGAAATGACTATGCTTTATTGAATTAAAAAAAAATGGCTCTAACAGAATATATCTGCTAGAGCTAATTTCAAATAATTTAAGCTTCCAGAAACAAGAGAAAAAGTCTAGATAAGGGTAGTTGATAATTGATAATTGATAAATGAAATGACTATGCTTTATTGAATTAAAAAAAAATGGCTCTAACAGAATATATCTGCTAGAGCTAATTTCAAATAATTTAAGCTTCCAGAAACAAGAGAAAAAGTCTAGATAAGGGTAGTTGATAATTGATAATTGATAAATGAAATGACTATGCTTTATTGAATTAAAAAAAAATGGCTCTAACAGAATATATCTGCTAGAGCTAATGTCAAATAATTTAAGCTTCCAAAAACAAGAGAAAAAGTCTAGATAAGGGTAGTTGATAATTGATAATTGATAAATGAAATGACTATGCTTTATTGAATTAAAAAAAAATGGCTCTAACAGAATATATCTGCTAGAGCTAATTTCAAATAATTTAAGCTTCCAAAAACAAGAGAAAAAGTCTAGATAAGGGTAGTTAATAATTGATAATTGATAAATGAAATGACTATGCTTTATTGAATTAAAAAAAAATGGCTCTAACAGAATATATCTGCTAGAGCTAATGTCAAATAATTTAAGCTTCCAGAAACAAGAGAAAAAGTCTAGATAAGGGTAGTTAATAATTGATAATTGATAAATGAAATGACTATGCTTTATTGAATTAAAAAAAAATGGCTCTAACAGAATATATCTGCTAGAGCTAATTTCAAATAATTTAAGCTTCCAGAAACAAGAGAAAAAGTCTAGATAAGGGTAGTTGATAATGGATAATTGATAAATGAAATGACTATTAACTAAGCATTTCAATCATTAACACTCTGACTTGCATAAGCA
The DNA here is from genome assembly GCF_000014265.1 of Trichodesmium erythraeum IMS101. Taxonomy (NCBI): domain Bacteria; kingdom Bacillati; phylum Cyanobacteriota; class Cyanophyceae; order Oscillatoriales; family Microcoleaceae; genus Trichodesmium; species Trichodesmium erythraeum. The sequence continues at coordinate 6,096,378 of NC_008312.1, read as the reverse complement.
TCCATAGCTAATGTCAAATAATTTAAGCTTCCAGAAACAAGAGAAAAAGTCTAGATAAGGGTAGTTAATAATTGATAATTGATAAATGAAATGACTATGCTTTATTGAATTAAAAAAAAATGGCTCTAACAGAATATATCTGCTAGAGCTAATGTCAAATAATTTAAGCTTCCAAAAACAAGAGAAAAAGTCTAGATAAGGGTAGTTGATAATTGATAATTGATAAATGAAATGACTATGCTTTATTGAATTAAAAAAAAATGGCTCTAACAGAATATATCTGCTAGAGCTAATGTCAAATAATTTAAGCTTCCAAAAACAAGAGAAAAAGTCTAGATAAGGGTAGTTGATAATTGATAATTGATAAATGAAATGACTATGCTTTATTGAATTAAAAAAAAATGGCTCTAACAGAATATATCTGCTAGAGCTAATTTCAAATAATTTAAGCTTCCAAAAACAAGAGAAAAAGTCTAGATAAGGGTAGTTGATAATTGATAATTGATAAATGAAATGACTATGCTTTATTGAATTAAAAAAAAATGGCTCTAACAGAATATATCTGCTAGAGCTAATGTCAAATAATTTAAGCTTCCAGAAACAAGAGAAAAAGTCTAGATAAGGGTAGTTGATAATTGATAATTGATAAATGAAATGACTATGCTTTATTGAATTAAAAAAAAATGGCTCTAACAGAATATATCTGCTAGAGCTAATGTCAAATAATTTAAGCTTCCAGAAACAAGAGAAAAAGTCTAGATAAGGGTAGTTGATAATTGATAATTGATAACTGAAATGACTATTAACTAAGCATTTCAATCATTAACACTCTGACTTGCATAAGCATCCATAGCTAATGTCAAATAATTTAAGCTTCCAAAAACAAGAGAAAAAGTCTAGATAAGGGTAGTTGATAATTGATAATTGATAAATGAAATGACTATGCTTTATTGAATTAAAAAAAAATGGCTCTAACAGAATATATCTGCTAGAGCTAATGTCAAATAATTTAAGCTTCCAAAAACAAGAGAAAAAGTCTAGATAAGGGTAGTTGATAATTGATAATTGATAAATGAAATGACTATGCTTTATTGAATTAAAAAAAAATGGCTCTAACAGAATATATCTGCTAGAGCTAATGTCAAATAATTTAAGCTTCCAGAAACAAGAGAAAAAGTCTAGATAAGGGTAGTTGATAATTGATAATTGATAACTGAAATGACTATTAAATAAGCATTTCAACTATTAAAACTCTGACTTGCATAGGCATCCATAGTTAATGTCAAATAATTTAAGCTTTCAGAAACAAAAGAAAAAGTCTAGATAAGGTTAGTTGATAATTGATAATTGATAACTGAAATGACTATTAACTAAGCACTTCAACTATTAAAACTCTGACTTGCATAGGCATCCATAGTTAATGTCAAATAATTTAAGCTTTCAGAAACAAAAGAAAAAGTCTAGATAAGGTTAGTTGATAATTGATAATTGATAACTGAAATGACTATTAACTAAGCATTTCAACTATTAAAACTCTGACTTGCATAGGCATCCATAGTTAATGTCAAATAATTCAAGCTTTCAGAAACAAAAGAAAAAGTCTAGATAAGGGTAGTTGATAATTGATAATTGATAACTGAAATGACTATTAACTAAGCATTTCAACTATTAAAACTCTGACTTGCATAGGCATCCATAGTTAATGTCAAATAATTTAAGCTTTCAGAAACAAAAAAAAAGTCTAGATAAGGGTAGTTGATAATTGATAATTGATAACTGAAATGACTATTAACTAAGCATTTCAACTATTAAAACTCTGACTTGCATAGGCATCCATAGTTAATGTCAAATAATTTAAGCTTTCAGAAACAAAAAAAAAGTCTAGATAAGGGTAGTTGATAATTGATAATTGATAACTGAAATGACTATTAACTAAGCATTTCAACTATTAAAACTCTGACTTACATAGGCATCCATAGTTAATGTCAAATAATTCAAGCTTTCAGAAACAAGAGAAAAAGTCTAGATAAGGGTAGGTGATAATTGATAATTGATAACTGAAATGACTATTAACTAAACATTTCAACTATTAAAACTCTGACTTGCATAGGCATCCATACTATATGCGGGTACCCGCTTGTTGTAGTCTAATCTATTGCCTGTAAAAGATTCAGATAAGCTTTCAAAAGATTGAGAATTCCAGTTACGCTCGTGGATAGGCTTTGTTTGCTCACCTAAGAAGTAAGCTTGACTTCCTATTACTGCAGCAGCTAACCAAGCAATTACAAATAGTGAAATAACGATAACCATAATTTATTTTGTTTATATTTATTAACTTTACTGTAAATAAATGTAACAAATTCTTGCTTGGAGTGTCTAGTTTATGCTTGTGTGGAAAACCAGATAAAAAGCTATGAAAATTTATACCTGTTAAGACTTGATATAAATGTTAAATTATGATATGATGTAAGTAAAATTTTTTTTTAATGTAAGTCATACTGAAGTGAGGTAAGAGGAAGCAATAAGAAGCTTTTAGAGATAGCTTGCTTGAAGTGGTAATTACAAGTGTATTTCTAGAGCTACACTAGAATTACTAGAATTAGTTTTAATTTTTGAGTTCACCCCCTGAAAGCTATGCTTTATAAATATTTTTATAAATATTTTTCCTAATATCAAGTTTGAAAAAAAATATAAAAGTTATGGGTAGGTGTTTTAAGAGGGTGTTTCGGGAGAAAAAGTGTATTGAAAAAGATATTTTTTTTAAGACGACAATACTCTTTCTCTCTTTTCTTCTAATATCCACAAGGTTTTCAGAGGTTAGGGCTCGGGGATAGGCTGTAAGCAGGGGTTTATTTTTGAGTTATCAAGTTATGCCATGCTTGAATAAAATTTCCTTGCATTAAAGCAGCAATACCATTTAATGACCTAATTTCTGGTTGATGGGGATCAATTTCTAAAGCTGACTTTAATGCTATTTTCGCTGCTCCAGGATTAAGATCGTATAAATAGACAAAAGCTAAATAAGCATGAGCAAAGGCGTTTTGAGCATCTAGTTTAGTTACTCTAGTTAAGGTAGCGATCGCTCCCTGGGCATCTTTTTGTAAAACTTGGGCTAAAGCTAAACTATAGAGCCACTCTAAATTATCTGGTTCCTGTTGCAAACGATAGGTTAAAGTTTTTTCTGCTTGCTGAGTATAGTCTTGAACTGGATCGTATTGGTTAACTCGCGCTACTTCCGCAAATATGGTTTCCAAACCTTTTATTCCCTGGGGTAACTTTTGGCCCCACGTCCGCAACTGGGTTACTAGATCTAGTTCTGGTGCTGGTAACGCTTGTGCTTGGGGTTCAACCTGTACTCGCAGGGTTGGTTCTACAGAAATGGGATAATTTTCCCCGGTTTCTCGGTTAAGATAGGTGGCTTCTAATATATAAGTTCCCGGTACAATGTTAGATGGGAGTAACATTCCTGTTCGTTCAATAATTTCGAACCCGACTTCAGACTTATTTGCTTGAAGTAGACTAGGGTGTAAACTGCCCATGCCGATACCGTGGTCGTGAATGAATTTGGTAAGAGGTTTTTCTGATGCATTATTGTTAGAAGTTAATGGCTGAAGTTCTGTTTGATTAATATTTTCTCGGCGATAGGTTAATAAGACTAAACCTGACTGTAGTTTTTGCCAAGAACCGGACCATTTGTAGGTAATAGGTATGGTTGTTCCTGAGCGAATTTTTGGGGATAAAATTATATAGTCTAGTTTCACTTTTTTTTGTGGTTTGGTCAGGGGATGAACTTCTACTGGTAAAAACTGATTATGATATAGATTTAAGTTACTATTATCTGGTAACTGCCAGCTTTTTTGTAGTTGAAAGTTTGGGTGTTTTTCGATGAGGTTAACAATAGCAGCTTGAGCTTTTTTGATTCTTTTGACAGAACCTTGTTCATCGGTTTTTGTGATAAACCAAGATAGCGATCGCGCATCTTGTTCTACTTGTTTGAAGTTGGTTCCTACTTGCCGACCATAGACTTGTAAGTTTTGCAGAGCACCGTAATAATTTAAGTTATGTTGATTAATTTCTGGAGTGGAAGGTAAAACTCCTAAGGTTGACCGTAAATAGGGGTTAGTTTTGATGATTTCAGCAATTATTTGTTTATGGGGCCATTCTTTGCCTAAATGAGCAGAATAAGCTGCACCAGGACTTAACCAAGCGGTGATTTTTCTGGGGAAGTTTCCACCTACAGACCAGATATTTAATAGCATTAAAATAATTGCTAAACTAATAGTAAGATAGCGAATTTGTTTTCCTACTTTTCTTGGAAATTGCATTAAACCAAAGGCTAATAAAATTGATAAGGTTGGCAATAATGGTAAGGTGTAACGAAAGTCTTTGTTGATGTTGAGGGAGCAAATTAGATATCCGCCGATTAAAAATATGGATAGCCATTGAAAAGAATGGAGCTGAGTGGAAAGGTTTTTTTGTTTTTTATTGAGCCGGATTAAGTAAAAAATTAATCCACTAATTGGAATGATTAATAGAGGTAAGGAAATATGGTTGGGGAGTAGTTTTCCATAATAAATCCAAGCATCTAAACTTAATAGGTTGGGGTCTCCTTCGGCTATGGCAGAGTCTATTGTTGCTCGTTTACCGGAGGTTAACATTAATAGCCAATTTGTTCTTGCCCAAGGGTAAAAAATTGTGATGGATAAGCATAGAGAGTAAGTGAGTTGAATTAGTTGGTTCCATTGCTTTTTTTTGAGAATATTTATAGTTACCCAAAGTAAGGGAAAAAACAGAAAAAATATTGTGGTTTGCTTAACTAAAATTGCTAGGCCAAAAGTTAAGCCAAAAGCAGTTGCTAATAGCCAATTTTTGAGATTTTTGGATTGAGATAGTTGATCTATTTGAGGAGATATTTTTGTGATGTTGGTTTTGGTAAGGTTGGTTTTTTCTAAGTCTAAGTTAATTGCTTTTTTTTCGGTTTTTTTTGTTGTCTTTTCGCTGTTGTCTATTTCCTGTTTATGATTCGGTTTTGAAAAATACCAAAGTGTTAAACAAGTGAAGCTTAAGGTTACTATTGCTGTTAGGGGATAGTCGAGTAAAAATTGTAAACGATATCTATATAACCCTGGAAATAATATACATAATACTGCTGCCCAAAAACCTACTTTTTGATTAAATAGTTTGCTGCCTAAACTGTAAACTGAGGTTAGTAAAATAGCACTAAATAATAGATGTACTAAGGTGGCTTGGTCAGCTCCTCTACCAAAAATATTTTGAAAGGGAACTGCAAGAATATAAGTTAAGGGGGGTACTTTTGGGGAAAGCTGCCAAAGGTTTTTCCACCATTCTCCAGAGAATAATTGTAGGTTTTGCAAAGCACGCCAGTAGGTTAGGGAACTTGTGAGATAGTCGGCCTGATCCCAAGCTGGAACTGATTTATCGAAGGTAAACCAGAGGCGATCGCTCACGGCCCCTAATGACCACAGGATAGCTAGGGTGAGAATATGATTAATATTGGGTTGTTTTTTTTCTTGGGCAGTCATAAATTTGAGTTATCAGTAATAAGTGTAGGTTGGGTAGAACTAAGTGAAACCGAACACAGACTTTATTTTGGTTGGGTTACTCTTGAGGTTCTTCCTCTGTACCTATAATATTTGACAGTTTAACCGGAATTTGAGTTATCAGTAATAACTGTAGGTTGGGTAGAAACAGGTGAAACCTAACACAGAATTTATTTTGGTTGGGTTACTCTTGAGGTTCTTCCTCTGTACCTATAATATTTGACAGTTTAACCGGAATTTGAGTTATCAGTAATAACTGTAGGTTGGGTAGAAACAGGTGAAACTGAACACAGATTTTATTTTGTTTGGGTTACTCTTGAGGCTCTTCCCATGCACCTATAATATTTGACAGTTTGACATTGAATTTTACAGTGAAACCGTTGACGTAAGATCATCAAAGCGCTATAATTTCATAAGTATAAATTTCTTAGAAAAAAACCATGACAGACGATAGTGAATTCCTTGATATAATGTCCGACTTGGAGCTCAAACACATCAACAATATTCCTCCTATAACTTTTCTGGGGCAAGTATCTGTGGAAGTATTGCCAGCGGTGGAGATAATTGAAGAGGGGTTAGCTCAATTTCAGGAAAATTTAACGAACTTTGCTGCTTCTGAGACTTTTGAGGCGGATATGTTAAATGTCTTTGGGGAGTCGGGGAAAGTTGATCTGGGAAAAACTATTGTTGATACTTTGGCAAAGGGTGAGAACTTGCCACAGATAAATATTGTGCCAGTAGAGCTGATGAACGGTGCGGCGGGGGGTTTTGACTCTCTGACTGGTATGGTGTATTTGACGGATAGTTTGATTAACGAGAATTCTGTTATTGGAAGTGAAACGAGGCAGTTTCCACATCTGACGGATGTACTGGCAGAGGAGTTAGGACATTACATTGACTCAAAGTTGAATACAATAGATACTCCTGGAGATGAGGGAGAGTGGTTTGCGGCGTTGGTTCGCGGTGATGTGTTGAGTGTGGAGGAAGTTGAGGGTTTGCGCGGCGAGGATGATATGGTAAAAATTTTAAATGGGTTGGTTGAGGTGGAGGCAAGTTCAGAGTTGAGCTTCAAGATCAGCAACTTCCCAACGGGTGATCAACCTTTTGGGATGGCGGTAGCAGATTTTGATAAGGATGGTTTTAAGGATATTGTGGCGGCAAACGTTGGGTCTACAACAGTATCAGTGTTGTTTGGTGATGGCAAGGGAGGGGCATTAACTGCAACTACACATGAAGTGGGAGGTAAGCCTGTTTATGCGGCAGTGGGAGATTTTAACAGAGACCGCAACCCAGATATCGCAACAACAAACCAAGATGACGATACTGTAGCAGTTTTGTTAGGAGATGGGAAAGGTCGGTTTAGTAGTCCTAGCGAATTTCCTGTAGGTGATGGCCCATCTCAACTAGCGGTAGCTGATGTCAACCAAGACCGTAAGCTAGATATTGTAACCGGGAATAGTGGTTCCGATAATGTTTCAGTATTGTTAGGAAGCGGCAATGGTAGTTTTGCTGAAAGCATTAGCTATCAGGTAGGAGCAGATCTTCCTGCAAATTTAGTCGTCAAAGATTTTAACGGTGATGGTAAGCTGGATATTGTGACAGCAAATGGTAATTCTAATAACGTTTCGGTGCTGTTGGGAAATAGAGATGGTGGCTTTGACTTCCTCACTAGCTTTATCGCGGGAGGAGATACGCCGAGCGGTATTGTCGCGAAAGACGTGAACGGAGACAAGAAGCAGGACATTGTGATAAACATGGAAGACTCAGACAAGGTTTCTGTCCTGTTCGGTCTCGGAGACGGACGTTTTGGGTTTCCAAATAGTTTCCCTGTGGGAAATAGTCCTGAGGATATCGCTATTGGAGATTTGAATGGCGATCGCAAGTTGGATATTGTTACAGTTAATAGGGAGTCAAATAATATCTCAATATTACCAGGACAAGGAAAAGGAAGCTTTGGTAGTGCAATTAATTTTCAGGTGGGGGATGCACCTGAAGATGTTGTAGTAGAAGATTTTAATGCTGATGGTAAGCTAGATATTGCGACAACTAATGGCGCTTCTGATACCATATCCATTTTACTAAATACCACCAAAATGGCAATATTTCCCAACATTGCTATCTCTGACACCAAAATAACTGAAGGCGACAAGGGACGCAAAAATGCCAAATTTACTGTTACCCTCGACAATGAAAGCGACCAAACAGTAAAAGTCAACTACGCCACCGCGAATAAAACCGCCAAAGGGAACGAAGACTACAAACCCACTAAGGGCACCCTCACTTTCAAGCCTGGGGAAACTCAAAAAAATATTACCGTTCCCATCCTGGGAGATAACAAAGTAGAACCTAACGAAACTTTCAACCTCAACCTCAGCAAACCCAAAAATGCCAGACTCAAGGATAAAGTCGGTCTTGGGACTATTACCAACGACGACAAAAAAAACCCGCCCCAAATATCCATTAGCGACACCAAAATAGTCGAAGGCAACCGAGGACGCAAAAACGCCAAATTCACTGTCACTCTGGATGCCAAACCAATAGAAACAGTTCAGGTAGACTATGGTACTCGCAATCAAACTGCGAAAGCAAACCAAGACTACAAACCCACCAAAGGTACCCTCACCTTCAGACCTGGTCAAACCCGTAAAACCATTACTGTTCCTATTTTTGGGGATAATAAAATAGAAAATGACGAAACTTTCCAACTCAACCTCAGCAAACCCCGAAATGCCCAACTTAAGGACAGACGAGGCATTGGCACCATCCGCAATAACGACTTGCCTAAACTATTCATCAAAGATCGGGAAATAACTGAGGGTGATGATGGCAAAAAACAACTAACATTTGATGTCACCCTCAATGCTAAAACTCAAAAAAGAGTTGAGGTAAGTTATGCTACTGCTGACGGAACTGCGAAAGAAGGTTCGGACTACCAAAAAACTCAAGGCAAACTTATTTTTCAACCGAACCAGAAGAAAAAAACAGTAACAGTTCCTATTCTTGGGGATCTCTCGGAGGAAAGCAGCGAAAACTTTACAGTTAATCTCAGGAAACCTAAAAATGCTAGGTTGGGAGACAAGGGCGCCATTGGTACTATTAAAGATAATGATCGAGGTGGGGAACAGCCAGGGGAAAGTTTCCAGACTGCCATCAACTTAGGGCAATTCACAGGGGAAGTGGTGAGAACTGACGAAGTCGGTTTTAGCAGGGGAATATATCGCAATACCAACGACTTTTATACCTTCCAAACAGATAAAGAAAGTGCTTTTGTACTATTCCTTGACAATTTATTACAAGATGCTAATATTGGTTTATATGGTAGCGAGGAAGAAGTGATCAACCAGTCTAAAAATAGCGGTATCGAACGAGAAAGTATTGTGACTACATTAGACCCAGGTACTTACTATGTTCGGGTATATCCCCAAGGTGCCAGTCGCACGGACTACCGTCTCAGCCTCAACTTACTTTAGAAGAGGCATTATATAGGATGTCGGGTTTAGACACTAACTAATATTTATGAAGGTAACGTAGAAGGTAGAGGGCAGGAGGCAGACAGGTTAGAGGAGAATCAAAAAAATGTGTTTTAGTTTCCCTAGAAATAAAGCATATTATTCGGGGTTTACATGAAATGCTCTATTATATTGATATCTGTAAGAAGAACTCGGGCTTTTTCTTCTACTTTATCTACAGGAACAGAAATGGTAACAGTACAATTTCATATAGCTTTTGGTTTGGTTCCATTTTTTCCGTCTGTTGCTTGCTAGACAGAAAAGACATCTAAAATAATTGGATATGATGATAGAATGTTGACTGGGATAATAAGATTAAATAAGGTGTTTTTGGGTGTTACTATTTCACTAAACTAAACTCCCCCCTTCACGTCTAAAACTGTTTCATTTTCTTCAGGTTGGAAACTATATGAAATGATTTTTAAAATATTTGTAACTAAGGTTTATAAATATACTTTTTCAGATACCTACACCGCTTCATATTTTAAGTAATATTGTTATAGTATTTTATTAATGACTTAATTTTTTTTTTCTGGAATATATTAGTAAGCTTTATGAGAAACAGTACAAAAAAGACCGTCAAAACTATTATTATAGCAGCTATTACCTCTATAATTATTTCCCCAACTTTTGCTTTATTCAGACCTGTTATTGGGAAACAAAATATAGCGATCGCTCCCCAAAAAACTACAAGTGTTAGAAGTCCTGAAAGAAATTATATTGCCACAACTCCACAAATATCAACTGGAGCTATTGTACAACTAGAAGGTCTCAACTTACCACGGCCGAAAGTAACTGGAATTACCACTATTCCTCTCAAATTTTTAGACAGTGGAACAGCATTTACTTTAACAGCTACTTTAGGGAAAAAATCCGGTGATTTTTTATTAGATACAGGAGCTTCTACTACAATGATTTCTACAAAAATAGTCAAAGAATTAGGATTAAAAGGAGAACCTATACCAAAAGAACTTTTAACTTATGCAGTAGCTGGAGATGAGTGCCCCGAAATGAAAGCTAATTTGCATCGTTTACCTGTGTTAAAAATTGATGATGTTAAAGTCGAAAAATTAGCTGGTTTAGAGTTTACTACTACTATAATGCCAGGAGAATTATCAGGAGTTTTGGGGATGGATATTTTAAGTAATTTTGATGTAGAAATAAACCCTAAAACCCAAGAGTTACGGTTACTATCTCCCACGATCATACCCGCTAAAAATATTAAAGATGCTATCCCACTTAAATCTAAATTAGGAGTCATGTTAGCCGAGGTAGAAATTAATGGCAACGGTCCGTTTATTTTTATGTTAGATACGGGAGCAGAAAGTATTTTTATTTCTCAGAAATTAGCTAGTCAGTTAAAAATTACTGCTGCCGAAAGACAGGCAGTTCGAGTCCAGGGTTTTTGTGGCATTGAAATGGCAGAATTAGCTTCCTTAGCTCAGGTGAAAATGGGAAATTATGAGTTGAGAAAATTAGAAACAGTAATTTTATCTTCCCCGGTATTAGAGTTATTAGAAGTTGATGGAATTTTAGGGCAAAACTTTTTTAATAATTATCAACAACATTGGCGCTTTGATCAAAAAAATGAAGAATTTCCTTCAGGAGGAAGTTTATTATTAAAACAGAGTAGGCAGTAGGTGGCAATTTTTACATACAAAACTTGTACTGAGTCAGGTTATTTTCATTTTTGACCCTGATCTAGTTTAGGTTAGGGTTCTCAAAACTTTTTGCGGGTAAAGCTCAAAGTTTTTTTCCCTATAGTCTAAATTTGTTGTATAATATTTTATTCAATATACCTAGCAAAATAGCTGATTTTTATAGGGTTTTAAAAACTTTGTTCTGTACTTAGGGTTTTCATTTGAATATAGAGCTAAACTTATTTTAAAATCATACTACCTTAACTCTTCCAACAGCTTATCAGTAAATGGGTTTTCCCCTGCCTGAAGTGCTTTTATCCATTGTTGTCGTTGTGCTTTTTTCTCCTCATTTCTCGTCCATTCTACATAGACTTGAAAATCAGCGATCGCTCCCTCAATATTCCCTGTTAATGCCCTAGCAAGTCCGCGACTATCAATAATTTTGCCATCTTGCGGGCTCATGGCAACTGCTTTTTCACAGGCAAACATAACATCAGCAGCTTTTTGATCAAGACTACCATCCCGACAAAGTTTATTCCAGTTAAAAGCAGAAATTTGGGTGGAGTCGATCCTTTCTGCTTTTTCGTAGGAGGCGATCGCTTCTTTAACCTTTCTCTTCCTCAGAAGTTCATCCCCTTTATTCAACAAAGCATCCACTGCCTGATATTTAGCTTTAGCTTCTGGGTCAACATTTTGCCAAGTAGGGGTAAATGCCACTTGATCAAGTTCTTTTGCTCGTTGGTATTTTTCCACTGCAGCCTCTATTTTTTCTTCTTTTGCTAATTCCGTTCCTTCCTCCATCAGTGTTTCTGCCTCAGCTAATAATTTTGCCCAAACTAGAAAATTTGAGTTGATGTTGATATCAGAATTCCATTTTGCTGCTTTCTTAAACGTGGCAACTGCCTCCTTAACCTTCCCTTCCCTTGCCAACTTTTCTCCCTCTATTACCCAACTACTAGCAGCTAATTTCTTGCGTTCGTCAGTTTGGCAAATTCTGAGTTCCTCTAACTTCTGGGGATGGGCAACTAAATGATTATTTAACCGCTCGCAACCATGCTTAGTTAAATCTTCTATCCGCCAATTTGTCCACAGCTTCACTGTTTGATCACCACTGGCAGTTGCAATAGTCTTTCCATCAGGACTAAACGCTACACCATAAACCGAATTCTCATGGCCGGTGAGAGTCTGCAATAATTTCCCCTGACGGTTCCACAACTTCACTGTTTTGTCACCACTGGCAGTTGCAATAGTCTCTTTATCGGGACTAAATGCTACACCATAGACCCAGTTATCATGACCTTTTAGAGTCTGCAATAATTTCCCCTGACGGTTCCACAACTTCACTGTTTTGTCACCACTGGCAGTTGCAACAGTCTTTCCATCAAGACTAAATGCTACACCATATACCCAATTATCATGATCCTTTAGAGTCTGCAATAATTTCCCCTGACGGTTCCACAACTTCACTGTTTTGTCACCACTGGCAGTTGCAATAGTCTTTCCATCAGGACTAAATGCTACACCATAGACCCAATTCTCATGACCGATGATAGTCTGCAATAATTTCCCCTGACGGTTCCACAACTTCACTGTTTTGTCACCACCAGCAGTTGCAATAGTCTTTCCATCAGGACTAAATGCTACACCATAGACCCAATTCTCATGGCCGGTGAGAGTCTGCAATAATTTCCCCTGACGGTTCCACAACTTCACTGTTTTCCAGCTAGCAGAAGCAATAGTCTCTCCATCAGGACTAAATGCTATACCATAGACCCAGTTATCATGGCCGGTGATAGTCTGCAATAATTTTCCCTGAGGGTTCCACAACTTCACTGTTTTGTCAGCACCAGCAGTTGCAATAGTTTCTCCATCAAAACTAAATGCTATACCATAGACCGAATTCTCATGACCTTTTAGAGTCTGCAATAATTTCCCCTGGTGGTTCCACAACTTTACAGTTCCTCCATCGGGACTAAAAGCCATACCATTTACCCAATTCTCATGACCTTTTAGAGTCTGCAATAAATTTCCCTGATGGTTCCACAACTTCATTGTGTTGTCATAACTTCCAGAAGCAATAGTTTCTTCATCGGGACTAAATGCTATACCATTTACCCAATTCTCATGGGCCTGAGTACGATTAATTTCTCGAAACTCATCATCTTTATCGTAGCTGTAAACTGCGACTCGGAGGGCATTTGTAATCTTGCTAGCTTTACCTATTGGTTTAATTTTAGCATCAATTTGTTTTTGCCTAACATTCATCGCAGTCATCAACCCATCCCATCGCTGACCAGAAATAGATAACGCTCTAGACTCATTAGCTTGAGAAATAATTTTTTCCTTATGTTCCTCCCTTACAGACATATATATCGCCCCTACCAATATCGCCATCACCAAGGAAACAGCAACAGAACCCCTAACTAACCACGTCTGCAACTGCTGCCGTTTTTCCCGTTCCTGTTTGAGCTCCTCTTGTATTTTATTTCCTTTTCTTTGTCGAATAAACCAAACTAAATAATCATGTACTAACTGATAACGAGCTGCTGGTTTTTCTGGCAATAAAAATACTAATCCCGAACCTACAAAAATATTTAATACTAACTCTAACTTCTCCGGATTAAAGTCACTTTCTTTCACCAACTCAGCTTGAGTTTTCAGAGGTCGAGTATTATTTTCATCCGTTAATAACCACAACACCACCCAGGCAAATTTTTCATTTTCTTCTCCACAGTCTTTCACCACTGACTTTAAAGATCTCTCTACCAATTCTACTTGAGGAATATTTCCTAATTCTTGATATTTTGCCAAAGTCGTAATCTGATCTTCCTGGAGTTGTGCCCCCACTACTTGTAACTCAATAGGACGAACTTCTCCCAACTCCTGTGCTAAGTTTTCTACCAATTTTTCTGTCAGTGCTGAGTCTATTTTAAACTGAGAATTTGCTGTTAATTTTTCAATGACTATTTTTGCCTGTGAAGGTCTTAAATTCCCTAAGTAATAGAGGATATTTTTGTCTAAAATATTCTCATTAATTACTTCTAAATTAGCCCAACGACTAAAATCTAACAAATAATGAATATAATCTTTTCTCAATGATAAAATAATTGTCACAAAAGGTATTTCTAAACAATTTTGGAGAAACTGAGCAAATTCTCGTCTATCCTGAAGTTCCCTATTAACAAAGAAAAATTCCTCAAATTGATCAAAAATAATAACCGTCATTAGATTTAATTGTTCATTCTTTTTTAACTGAGCAAAAATTCCTTCAATTGAGGTTAGTTTCTCTGAATTAACAGCTAAATTTTTAGTTGTTTCCAGTTGTTTAGCTAAACCTTTTCCTAGTTGGCAAATCCAATTAACATAAACTCGCTGTAAAACCACCACGACATCACGAGTATCAATTGATTTTTTCTCTAAAACAGGAATTAATCCAGCCTGCAAAGTCGAACTTTTACCAACTCCTGATTCTCCATAAAGAACTATAAGCTTATGTTGAGGTTGACTCAACCTTTCCAGTAATATTTTGACATCAAATTCTCGTCCAGATGCTGCTATTTCCTGAGTTATTTTTTGTTGATTATTGTTTGGTTTTAAATAAGGTAAAGCGAGATGAATATTAGATTTTATAGAGCCCAAAGTCTTCGCCCCAACAAAAGCTATAAACCCAAATAGTTGTTCTATTCTTTGTCGTTCTTGCTTTAATTTAAAAGCTTTAAGATATTCTTTTTCTTGGTAATATATTTCTCGTAATTTCTCAATAATATTGATGTAAAAATCCGGGTTATATTCAGGCTTCGTCCTCTTTTTAGCTTTTTCCAAAGTATCTATAGCTGATTTAATTTTACCACTACCTTTTTCAGCTTTTGCCAAAGAAAATAAATATCTACCCCGATGATAATACTTTTCCCGATCTAAAGTTTTTTGATCTTTTTCTGAGGTAAGAACAGATGCAGCGCTTTGAGTATTGTTGAAAATTTCTATAGCAGTTTCAGCAAGTTGTTTGGCTTGTTTATAGTTACCTTTAGCTAGTTCACATTCGGCAAGAAAATCATAAGCACGGGCTAGTCTAAAAGAAGGCTGGGAGGTATCTAAAACTTCTATTGCTCTATTCGCAACAGTTTCCAACTGCTCCCAACTCTCCAAAACCTGCAAAACTTCTCCCCAACCATTGATAAATTTAGCAACTAAGTCTAGACGCTTAATTGCCTCAAAACCTTCTACTGACTGTTGAAAATAATCCCCAGCATTCTTGTCAGCTATCTTTTTTTCTGTTCGATGTGTCACCCCATAACTCTGCCACCACAAACCCAAATAATAATAAGTATGAGCAACTCGCAACGGGTTCTTAAGTTGTTGCCAAAGTTCAAGACTCCGTTGATAATGATCTCGGGCTGTTTCCTCAAAATCATCTGTCAACCTACCTAAAACAAATTCCAGACTCGCCTCTAGTTCTGCTTCTAAAGTAATTCCTCTATTGGCCAACTCTTGCCGAGCCTCTAACAAATCTTGATAACTAGACTCTGGCAAACCCAGGTCAGTATAATCTAAAAATATTCCTACCCCACTTTCCAAAACCTTCTGATAAACATTCTCACTCGTTTGCTGAATAAAATCAATTAATTCATCATTAGCAGATTCAAATACAGTCAGACTCACCCAATTGTAAAAATCTGGAATTAACCGAATAAATTTCCGGGAAACGTTCCCATCTACCCAAAAAACTATTGGTAGAGGGCAATGTTTTCTAAACTCTTCCCGCACATATCCCATTGCCACTAATAATTCATTAATATTCCTCAACGACTCCCAACCACAGACCATCAAAACATCCAGCTCTTTGCCTTCTAAATATTTTCTGACAGTTGTATAAATTTGGGTCACAGACTCATCCAAGGCCAATACTTTCAATACACCAGGAAAAGATGCTCGGAAATTTTCAATTAAGCGATCGCGCTGACTCACATAACTATAACGAGCCAAAAAAGGCGAGAATCTTCCTTTAGACATCTTCAAGCCTCGAAGCAACTTTTCTATATTACCACTATTAGACATAATTTTTTAACTTCCTACTATCTTAATAATACCTGATGCAACCTCCCTATCTATTAACTTATCTTCAATTCTGGTGCATCTTTCAAAAGAGGATTAATATTAAACCAAGAACTCTGGTCATATTGATACTCATAAACAAACATGCTCCGGATTAAAATTTGGTATCCGTCATCACCCGTTACTTTTTTTGTTTGAACTACCTGCCGTAATAACTCCCACTCGTGATCATCTATAGCCAAAAGTTGTTCATTGCGATAATTTCTCACTACATTGTCAACACTCCCACGAGAAATAGGTAAGTCATCCTCCTCCTTGAGAGCATCAAGTACCATTCGGAACATATTCCTGACATGACCCCCACTAACCCAACATAAATAGTCTAAAGTTTCCTGACTATCAAACACTTCCGTCACCCTTGCCAACCTTTCCTGTGGTGTTAACTCTGGAAAAGCCCTAGCCAAAACCAACTGTCGCATTAACTCCATTCCAGCAATACATTCACTGCCATCCTGTAACTGTGTAGCTACCATCGGCAATATCTTAGGAGCATCAAACCTTTGAGTTAAAGTACCGTAGTCATTAGAAAAACGCAGTGCTATAGGTAAAGTATAAATCAGATGACACTGAAGGCTTGTTAGTTGCTCTCCTCGGTCTACAAACAAATATTCCTGCTGATTTCTACCCCAAGGTTTTGGGGAACTATCAACCTTATCAAGACTATCAGCGATCACAACCAACCCCTTTTTACCATACTCTTTCAACTTCTGATCAGCAGGTTCAAGCAACTCTTTGTTGATCATCTCAATAATTCCAGGGGTGCGAGGTCCCAGATATTCCCTCAGTTTAGTGCGGAGTTCCGGGCTACCCTTTGCCTGTGCAGAAATTTTACCAATACCTGAAGCCACAAACTCTAACCCTTCCTCATCAGCCTTCACTTCAACTATTCCTAAATCTGCCGAAAATGAACCATCACTGCTAGCTGACAACTTACCCACACCAGGAACAGTAGTTTCTGCCGAAAATTCAATTTCTGTCTGTAATAATTTAACAATACTCTGAAGTAGACCTTTTAGCCTTTTTGGCTCTTCCAAATTTAATCTTTCTAACTTCTCCAAACTTTCACTCACCTTTTGGGCAATAGTCAAAAGAATATCACTAACATCCACATCTACCATTTCCAGGTTTTTTTCAGACTCAAAATAAACAACATGATAACCTGCTGTTTCCAACTGTTGCTTCAGTCGCCAGAGTTCTGTAGACTTACCACAACCAATATGTCCAGTAAATAATTGACAGGTAGGTTTACCTTTAGACCAACGAGTAATAGTAGACTTCAAATCCTTAATCACCTGTTGCCCACGCACCGGAGAAAAGTCAATATAGTATTTTTTGTCAATTTCCGCATTATCTATAAACAGAGGAACCCTAGGGTTTATTGCCTGAAAAAAGGTATCAGCATCTATGGTCATAGTATTTATAATATTTTTGGTCATAATATTTTATTTAATTTTATATAAACACACTAATCTATTTTATCAGGACTTAGGCAGAACTAACCCATCTAGCAAGCTCTTATCCTTTTTTTTATAGAGGTTTATTGTTAAAGCTAGTTTAAAGTTTTTCAGAAAAAATTTGATATCGTTTCCTTACTATAATATATTATCAGAAAAGCGCGGTAAGTTTTTTGTGTCTTTTGAACTACAGGGGAAATTGTGAAAATTATGTATTGGGTGGATCTCACCCCCATAGCTCTAATTGCCACCCTGTGTCTACTTGCCCCCATAAGTGTACTTCATAACTGAAAGCTCAAACAACTCATTACTCCCTCGCCGACCCATAAATTTGCCAAAGCTGAATCATATTATCCTCTGTAACACTGACAAGCTGCTGACTATCAGGACTAAAAACAATTGCACCGTAACCTTTAATACTCCTCAATAATTTTCCACTAGCCATATCCCACAGATAAATTTTACCATCCTCGCCGCTACTCGCAAGAATTTTACCATCCGGACTAATAGCGATCGCCTGAATTGCCTGAGAATGTTCTTTGAGAGTGTGACGCACTTCCCAGGTTTCCACATTCCAGACTAAAACCTGACTTTCTCCCCGCATTGCATGAGCAAGAGTTTGTCCATCCTGACTAAAAGCGATCGCCTGTATCCCTTGATTATTATTTCTACTAGGTATAGGCAGATTTTTCAACAGTTGCCCCTCGGCGACATTCCAAAGACGAATATATCTCGGTCCGCCACTGGCCGCCATTTGCAGACCATCAACACCAAAAGCAATAGGTTGAGTACCATTCATCCTGTGTAGTAGTTCCCCTGTCTCAATATCCCACAATTTCATCCCGCTATCAGAGCTGCATCCTATCACTGCTCTGCCATCAGCAGTAAAACCCACAGCAGTTATCAAACCAGAATGGTCAAAGCTGGTCAACACTTTTCCTGTAGAAATATCCCACAATTTTACTGTACCATCCTCACTTCCACTTGCTAAAGTTTTACCATCTGGACTAATTGCTACCGAGCGCACATTAGTGGTATGACTTGATAAAGTATCTAGTAGTTTAGCAGTTTCTAAGTTCCATAACTGAATGTTTTTACCGCTGCTACTAGCTAATATTTTGCCATTAAAACTAATTGTTAAAGATAAAATAGAATCTGGTTGCTTATTAGATATAGAAGTAACTAATTTAGGTGCAAGCACAATATTATTAGTAATATCTGCCTGTCTTAAGGTTTCTGAATTTACAGAATTTTCAGTCGGTGATAAAGTTTTAGGAATTGCTGGTATTGTTCTTGAGTATGAACTTTGAGGTGGTCGTTTTATTTTTATTTCCGTATTTTCTGTATTGTTTGTTGTTACTTTGGGTGAAGTTTTATTGGTAAAAGAAGAAACATTATCTTGACTTTCCGGATTAAAATTTTCCAGCATAGTTTGGGGTTGAATTTGTTGATTAGTGTCATAACCTTTCTCAGTCAAAAAATTACGCAAATTGGCAAAATAAGTTGAGCGATCGCTACCTTGATATGCACTTTCTATTGATTTCCAGCCCTCTTCTTTTTCACCTAACATATATTTATTTGCCAGGTAAGCAGCCAATACTCCTTTTATATTTTGTTTTTTATTTAAACGCCTGTAAAATTCTAGCCACATTTCTGAAGCATCGCTGTTTATTTGGACTGGATATTTCTTAGTTACATCCAATATTTCTCCTTGATAGTACTGGAAAATGCGGACGGGAAAAAATGAATCATTTAAATTAGAAAACACATTAGCAAATCTACTATCAAAACTTTTAAATTCTGGAATATTATCATTATCTAAATCTGTAACCCGATAATTAATATTTCCCCAGTAATGGCGCAGCATAGTATATTGATTTTCTTTCGGTTCATAACGATAAATAAAAGAATAAGTACCACCTATAAATGGAGCATTACTATTATTTATTGTGAATAAATCTACTAATACCTCCGATTCTTTGTCCCCATCGAGATCTAATAATTGTACTTTCACAAATCTACCTGCTAATAATGCCATTGTACTATCAGATGCACTGGCTAAAGATTCGACTGGTATTGGTTGATTTAAAATAGTTTTTCCACCTCTGATAATTTTCAGATATAAATCACTCACTAAATCTGTATTATTAGCTTGTCTGTAAATAATTTCAGCTTGTAAATTGCCATCATCAAACCTTTCTACTATTCCAGGAATATTTGTATTTTCTAAAGAAGTTTCCCCAGTTGTTTTTAAATTAGAATTTTCTCTATTTTTTATTGTTTCTATAGTATTTTTAGGTAAAGTATCTCTAGTTTTTAATTGAGTATTTTTATCAAAACTTGCAATATATTCTGAAGGAACTTGAACAATTACTTCATTACTATTTTTTTGATTATTGACAATAGCTTGACACAGAAAAGTAGCTACATCTGAGCGGGTAGCATTTTCATTAGGATTAAGCAGCCTAACATTTGGATAATTAACAACAATACCTTTTTCTGTTGCTGCTGCAATAGACTTTTTTACCTCTTCAGGAATTTCTGCTGCATCATCAAAAATTTTATTTAACTTCTGTGTTGAAGATGAACTTGCTTGATAATTTAATCCCCTACTTAAAGCTGTCAAAACTTGCCAGCGTTTAATCTTGAAAGTCGGGTTAAAAGTTTTGCCAATATATGCCGATAAAAAACCCATTTCATAAGATTTTTTAATCGCATCATAACCCCAATAGTCTTGGGGAATATCTACAAAATTTATCGGATTTCGCACAATTTTTGTATCTGGAAAAGCTTGAGTAATCATTGCAGCAAATTCAGCTCTAGTTACAGGTGTATTAGCACGAAAAGTTTTATTTTTGTAGTCACCCAATATTATTTTTTTGTCTAATAAACTATCAATACAACCTTGAGCAAAATGATTTTTAATATCTTGTAAAGTTGTTTCCGCAAGTGCTGGTGTGATTTTTTTGCGGTCCAATAATTCCGGACTAATTATAATACTTAACCATAGAAATAAAGCAAGTATAGGATGCCACTTATAAATTTTCATCATCAATATTTCTCCACCACTTTGAAATTTTGAAAAGACCCTTGTGTTATACTAATTCCCATTTATATTGCAAGACCTTCCTCAAGACTGTAGTTATTAAGCAATAAATAACTACAAGCAATGTTATTTTAGATTCTTTTGTTTTTGAGCCAAGAAATCTTATCCCTAAAAACCATACTCTATAGAGATTTTGCATGAACATCCCTATCTATGATCAAGGAGATTTAGCAATACTTGTGATAGTATAACTTCACAAGACCAAAGACTATAATTTTATGAAACCTTTGACCACAAATTAATAATTTCTTATTTTAGCCCCTTTATTAAGCTTTGACTAAATAAAATTAATTTAGTTCCTTTCTTCTGAAAATAATTAACTAGAAAAAGCAACAATATTAATTGAAACGGTACTAATGCAAAATCAAAGTAATGATTTTTTGTAGTTAAACTCCTAGCAATAAAAGGAGTTTAATTGTAAATATCATTACATCAATAGGACTACCATTTAAACAAACTAATATCTAATACCACCAATTTTAAATTTAGCTTTAGTAACCAAAGTAAAGAGTGGTGAAAACCTCAAATTTTTACACTCCCTATTCTACTTTAATATTTAGTTTATAAACAGTATTAAAAAATTTAGATAGAGTTAAAATAATAATATTGATCTATTTATTTTTACTTATTCCAGTTTTAAATATTTTATTTTGAATTTAATGACCACATTTTATCTATAGTAATAAATTGATAATTTTTTTCTAGTAAAATAGGAATAATTTCTGCAGCAGTTTTAGTGACATCCTGACCACCATTATTTCCATCATGTAAGACAATAATTGAACCATTAAAAGTTTGCTTAACTACTCGATTAACAACTACCGAAATTCCTGGCCTAACCCAATCTACAGGTACTACAGTCCACATAACAGTTCTATATTTCCACTCCTCTAATAATTTGAGATTTTGAGGTATAACTACGCCATATGGAGGACGAACATCAGAAATTAATTTTGTTGCTAATCCACAAGCTTTATAAATAGCAAATTGTGTTTTTTCTAAACTAGATTTAAGTTGAAGAGCAGTGAGTTTAGGAAATGATATATGTTCATAGCCATGTAAACCAATCCAATGACCTTTTTCATATATTATTTTAGTTATTTCTGGATAACGGTCTACAAATACACCTAATAAAAAAAAACTGGCTTTAATTTGATACTTATCTAGAACTTCTAATAATTGAGGTGTATATTCTGGGTGAGGCCCATCATCAAAGCTAAGAGCAATTTCTGAGTTTTTTGTATTTCCCTGCCATAAACAATTAGGAAAAGCTGACTTTAATATTGGATGTAAAATTGGAAGTAAAGGTGCTAATGCCATTGATATATATCTAAACTCTTAACTTTAAATTATATCATATAAAATTTAGAGAATAAAGAGTAGATAACAAAATAAATTTGAAAAAATATTCTGAGGGCTGCAAACCTTCAGGCCGCTGAAAAAGTATCATTACTCCAGTTTCCAAATAGGCGATCATTCTTTCTGCTTCCAAATAAACTATCACCACCATTTCCTCCCTTGATAACATCATCTTCACGATCGCCACAAACTAAGTTATCACTTTTACTATTTTCTACTGTGTCATTGTCTTTATTACCATAAAAGTATCCCTGCCACCTCCACTACTCAGGCTATCATCGCCCCAGTTTTCCAGAATTATCTCTGAGTATGAATACCCTATAACCCTTTATCGCCAACAATAGCTAAGAACCCATCGCGAAAATTAACCGGTTCTTCAGAAAACAGAGCGATCACCTCAGCATTATCACTGGCGAGTAAGTCTTATGCCATTAGGAGTGAATTAGTTTTCCATTTATTACCTCCTCTTAAAAATGTACTTAACTTAGAATTAAATTAGAGCTGAAGCTAAGTTCAGCCAACAATTAGTAATTTTCCCTAATTGAAATTAAATATATACAGCATCAAATTATAAAATAATGTATGGGGGGTGAAGGGTAAAACTATTGTAGTACTAGTACATCTTGCTCCGTAAATTTTTACATAATGGGCAATGGTAAGCTTTGTATATTTATAGCTATAGTTTGCTCAAAAAGTCTTTTTAGGAAGTAGGGAATAATGAGGAGTCTAAAGAAATGGTAATTTTTTAGGAGTAAGAATTGTTCATTGGTTGTTATGCCCTTATCTGCCCAAAATGCTAATACCGTTTCACAGAAATTATGCATTCAAAAGCCAAAAATTATGCATTAAGATTTTATAAGCTTAAAACTTTGACTCCCTCAGTAATTTCAGGAAATTATTTGGCATTTAAAGTTGGAAACTATTTGTAATATCTTGAAAATGAATTGGTCAAAACTGACCCAAAATTGACTATCTCTATTAGAGCTTAACAGGTTGTAAACCTCACGGATCCTGTATATTTTCTAATAATTACAATTCTTTAAGAGTTAATAAGCTTGCCCTAGCTAACTAGGAAAAACTTAACAAAACTTTATAACTTGATAGTATAATCTTCAGACCAAAAACTTGTAAAATCCAGATGAACTACTCAGAGAGAAATAAGTTAAGATGAAAAAGTATATTTGTAATGTCTGTGGATATATATATGACCCGGAAGAAGGAGACCCAGATAGTGGTATAAGTCCAGGCACTCCCTTTGAAAATATTTCCGATGATTGGCTTTGTCCAGTTTGTGGAGTAGACAAAGAAGAATTTGAACCAGTGGAATAGTAACTAATACAGATAAAATGTCTTTCCCATCCCTTAAAATTGTAGTTGTTGGTGGAGGTGCAGCCGGTTTTTTTGGAGCGTTGGCAGCAGCAACCCCCCACAACTATGTGACTATTTTAGAAGCAGGGCGACAACCTCTGGCAAAAGTTCGCATCTCTGGAGGTGGACGTTGTAATGTTACCCACGCCTGTTTCGATCCAGCAATATTTATCCAAAACTACCCCAGAGGTAGCAAAGCACTTCGGGGAGCATTCACTAGATTTCAAGCTCGCGATACTGTAGAATGGTTTGCTGCTAGGGGCGTACAGTTAAAAACTGAAGCAGATGGACGGATGTTTCCAACAACTGATGACTCTGCCACAATAGTTGAATGTTTAACTAAGACTGCTTTGTCTAAGGGTGTAAATATTCGTACAGGTGCAGCAGTAGTTTCAGTCAAATGCAAAACGACACAAGGGAGAGATAATTTATTTGTAGTCGAGTTAAGATCGGGGGAATTTCTGGAGTGCGATCGCTTACTCTTAGCAACTGGCAGTAGTCCTATTGGCCATAATTTGGCAAAAGGGTTAGGCCTAAAAATTGTTTCCCCTGTTCCTTCTTTATTTACCTTCAAGCTCTCTGACCCGCGTCTCAAAGATTTAGCAGGTATTTCGGTTGAAAATGTCTGTTTGCAACTTCCAAAGACTAAGTTCAAACAAACTGGCCCTGTGTTGGTGACTCATTGGGGTTTAAGTGGACCAGTAACCTTAAGGTTATCTGCTTGGGGTGCCAGATTTCTTTATGAAAATAATTATCAATCTGATTTATTAATTAATTGGTTATCGGAGGTTCATCCAGAGGAGATACGAACTAAGTTATTAGAATGTAAAAGTTTGAAGAAAAAAGCAATCATTAATAGTTGTCCGTTTTCTTTACCACGTCGTTTATGGGAACGTTTAGTTATTGCTGCGGATATTGACTCTCAAAAACCTTGGGCAGAGTTATCAAATAAAGGTATTAATAAGTTAATTTTGGAATTGACTCAAGGTAAATATGAAATTCGAGGAAAAGGAGCTTTTAAGGAAGAGTTTGTTTCTTGTGGTGGGGTAAATTTAAAAGAAATTAATTTTAAAACGATGGAAAGTCGTTGTTGTCAGGGGTTGCATTTTGCAGGAGAAATTTTAGATATTGATGGAATTACAGGTGGTTTTAATTTTCAAAGTGCATGGACAACTGGATGGTTAGCGGGTCAAAATATGAAACTTTTACCAAATATCTAGATTATCAGCCCTCAATAAAATATCAAAAAATAGCCTAATGTCATCTTGATCTTGTATTATTAAAATATATATTTCTCAAGACGTTTTATTCAAGCCTATATAAATTAGGCAATAGGCCATGTCACATAATTCTGGTTTACTAGTGACTAATAATTCTACTGCTATTAGCGCTATCAGCCGCTATATTTACCAAACTATTGTTTCTATTCAAAAGCAACATCCAGAGTTGATAACCTCAAAGTATAGGAGTATTCCTTGGCAGGATCCCAAGTATCAGTCTACTTTAACTAATAAATTTAGAAAAGGGCTTTCTCATGTTAAAAGTAAAGATGTTTTAAAGCTAAAAGTAAAAAATTATCTCCAAATCATCTTCACTCCAGAATTTATTAACTCTGCTCAATATGATGTTTTAATTTCTGAAATAGACAAACATATTTATTCAGAAATAACCCTAGTTTCATCAGATAAAATTACCAATTATAAAGCATCTAATTTCTCTACAAATGGCACTAAATTAGTAGAGTCAGGAATTGCTATTTTACTATTAGATGTAGAAAATTTACCACTTGATTTGGAAGCAGAAAAAATTCTTGTAGATATCTGCAATTATCCAATTCAAATTAAAGTTGCTTTTGCCAACTGGCACAGTATGGGTAAAAAAGATGAAGAATTTCATCAACGTGGTTATCAACTAATTCATGTTCCTCGTGGAAAAGATAGTGCTGACTTAAAAATGGCAACGGTAGGTGCTTCTATTTTTCTCAATTATCCCAAAGCTAAGGAGATTTTAGTTTGTTCTTCTGACCGAGGATTAACTCATCTTGGTACTACTTTACAATCTCATGGGTTAACTGTGTATCAGGTGCGAAAATATAAAAATCAAATTACAGTTTTAAATAGTAAAACTGGAGAATCAAAAATATATGCTTTGTCGGAACCAGAAATTCCTAGTATTAATAAATTTATTATTCAATTGCAGGAATTAATTAGAACAGAAGCAGTAAAAATTGGACAGCAATGGATTAAATTCTCCAGAATTTCTGCTTTGTATAAGGAAACTTATAAGTTAAATCTTAAAGATGTAGTTCAAACCTACTTTCCTAGTCAAAATTCAAATCATATATTTATCAACTATCCAGTTTATTTTGCACTTCATAAGCCATCAGAAAAATCTCAAACTTATGTAAGTATTTTTAACCAATTTAAACCCGAAAAAAAAAAAAATCATCCTCCTCTAAATAAGGTAGAAAACAACACTACAGTCACAAATATTTCTCAGATTACTTCTCAGGAAGATATCGAAAAAGTATTAGTTAAAATTTTGAGCAACTTAACTGCTGAATCTCCAGGAAGTTATATTCCTATTTCTAATCTGGGCAGTGAGTTTTATCGGTTATATGGTCAACCAATTACAACAGCTATTAAGCAGTTTCAACCAAGTAAAAAGTTTCCTAAGTTTTTGGAGTTATGTAGTGCTCTGCAGTTGTATCAATCTCAAGAAGGTCGTTGGTTTGTCAGCTTAAGTTAAAAATCAAAAGTTAAAAAGTTTTTCCTCTCCACAAATGAATCTAAAAGTTGACATCTAATTGATTTTTTGTAAAAATACAGCGGATTTCAGATTATAGAAAATTTCATTTAGTGTTAGGCGCATTTTTGAGCTGCCAAAATTCCCGTATTACTATGGTTATGATTAAACATTAATATTTGTATCTTACATATTTGAAATCCGTAAATCTACTGAGTTTGTGCTGCAAATGACCGGCCATTGCTGAATCAATATCTTAATACAAGTGGCCACCTCAAAATATAGGGAATTGATAATATATCCATGGTACAAAGCCCTGAAAATTATCCTACATTTATGCAATACCACTTACAGGGGCAATATTTTAGGCATTGGTAAATCAAGAAATGAAGCTTTAAGAGTAACCTGTTTCTAATACCTTTAAGTATCTTACCAGAGTAAATGATGGGCATCACCCCTAGTAGAAAATCATCTTACCAATGACCAACACCATATTTTACTTCTATCGGACCCTCTATTCCTTCTGAAGAAGTGCTATATGATAAAGAAGAATGTAAATAAAAGTAAAGAAAAAGTCAATGAAGAACAAAGTTGTGGTCATAGTCGGTGCCACTGGAGGTATAGGTTCAGCAGTGGCACAAAAACTGGCCAATTCTGGCGCCAATTTAGTTTTGGTCGCTCAAGATAAGAACAAATTAGATACTTTAGCAACCCAACTATCTACCACCGAAACTATTACTATACCAACAAACATCACCAACCCACAGGAAGTAGAAGCTTTAATGGAAAAGGCTTCCCAGCATTTTGGTAAAATAGATATCTTGGTCAATGCAGCAGGAGCAGGTATTCTCAAGCAATGGAACAAAATTGAACCTGCTGACCTTGACATTATGCTTGACCTGAATTTGAAAGGCAGTTTTTATACTTGTCAAGCTGCTGCCAATATTATGAAAGGACAAAAATCAGGCCATATTTGTAACGTTATTGGAATTCTTGGCAAACATTCAATGGCAATGGGAAGCGTTTATTGTGCTTCTAAATTTGGTTTGGTAGGATTAAGCAAATGTATGGCAGATGAATTACGGCGTTATGGTATTAAAGTAACTCTTTTCTATTTCGGAGGAGTAAATACGCCTTTTTGGGATAATGTTAGTCTGAAAGTCGATCGCTCAAAAATGCTGAGTTCAGAAACTGCTGCTGATGCAATTATGTTTGCTCTCAATGCAGAACCCCAAGCAGTACCCATGGAAATTAATATTCAACCAGATAGTCACTTATTTTTCTAAAAGTTGAATATTTTTCAATGGTTATTTTCGATCAGTTAAGACAAATAATTTTATCTTTATCTGCTTTTCTTTCTCAGTTCTGGTCTTACTTTTTGTCAAAAATTTAAGATATATAGTTGAAATATTAAACAGCTTATAGTATTTTGATCAGATAATCATAGTCAATATACCACTATCCTAAAAAGAGTGTGGATATTGACAAATCTTATTTTCAGAGCATTTAGAGCTCGAAAGCTTGATCAGTGAGATTACTTTTGACTTCCCCCTTAGGAGGCAAGGCTAACACATCTGTTAAATAAACTCTAAGTCCTTCTTAATAAACCCTGGTTTATGGCACTTCTATTGAATATACTTTCCACATACAGTAGAGTTGTGGGAATTGTGAAAATTGAAAAGGCTTAAAATTTAACTATATCAGCTTTTCAGTATGTGAGGAATTAAAAGCACTATAAACTTTGACTTAATTTGGGCTTTAGCATTTTTTTTTGCTTAATTTCCAACAACATAGAGTGTTTATTTAATCTTCCAAAACTATACATATCAAATTAAAACTAAGATTTACTCTAAATGAAAATTAGCTATTTTGCTAAGTATATCCAAGAAAATATTACACCAAAAATCTAGATCATAGGAAAAAAAATTTGAATTTTACCCCCATGTTTTTTGACGAGCACAGGACGATACTCACCTAAGCCAACACCTGCCTGGTGTGCCCAACACAGTTTCAAAGTCAATAAAAATATCATTTAGTTAGATGTTCAGGCTTAGTTATATGAATAGACTCAAGGTCAAAACCTCTACTTTGAACGCAACCAAACAAGGTTTCCATCTGCCAGCGACGACCATAATATTAAATCTCACTAGCCCCTGAGCGATATAGTTGCCACCGTTACCCTCTGCCAACGCTACCACTATCAATAGTTCTTGTAATTCTAGTATTAAGGCTGATATATACATCCACATTCCCCAAATACGAGGAGGTTTGGAGAAACTTCTAATTTAACCAATGGTTAAATTGCTAAAAATTACGAAAAAGGCAAATATTGGGGTCTCTCACCAATTAAGTCTGTGTGACGAATACTGATGGGAAACCCCCCATTACCAGAAAGATATTTAAACTATTGTTTGCCCAAAAATTCTCTATCTACTTTTAGATATCCGACTCTTTGGTGACCTAATAAAAAGGCAAATTTCTCCATCATATTTAGACGTTCTGATGTTTGGGAATTCCCATAGTTGGGTAACATCTGCCCAACTATGGGAATTGCCAAGCCTTGATAAATAATTCCTAACATGAGAATATTGTATGTATGTTTACCAAGCTACCACTGAGTTCGGTAATTACTCAAAACCCATTTTTGCGAGCAGTCTATGATAGCAGTCATAGCCTGGAGGAATTCTCTGTTATCTATGTCAAAATGGGGAAAAACCTTTGTAGGTGTTTGTAATTAGAACTTACTTGAGCATTAGATGAAAATGCAGTTGCTATTTGTGCCAAGTTGATATTTCTCTAAATACAGCTATGATAAATAAATGGAGAAATTTAATTGTGGATCTATGGCAAGAAAAGTGGTTTTTTAAAGTTGTTTGTAGTAGACTAATTTTTCAAAGATTTAGGTTTCATGGAGATTATGGTTTAAGTTCTATGAAACCTTTTCCTGTTCTATAAGCCAAGCTTTTTGTTCTGTACTTAGATGAAAACTTTAACTTTAATTCTTGCTAACCAGCTTTTTGAGTCTCATCCAGCTTTCGAGACTGATACAGATTTTGTATTAGTAGAGTCAAAGGAGCTGTGCAACCGCCTCAACTATCATAAGTTTAAACTTACCTATATATTAACCTGTCTGAGAGAATATCGAGATTTACTTATTTCAAAAGGTAAAAAAGTCTATTATTTTGAATTAAATCAACACCTGAATTTTGAAGATGCTATCAAAAAGTTAGTTAAAGAATTTAGTTATACAAAACTTCAATTTACCTCAATTTCAGATAAACCAGTTAGAAAATTGATCGGGGAAATTATCCACAATTTAAAATTAGAATCCCAAGAATTACAATCACCCTCTTTTTTAACTACAAACCTAGACTTTCAAAAATACCTAGAGCATTCCAAACAGAAATATTTAATGAATAGCTTTTATATTTGGCAGAGAAAAAGACTAAATATCTTTGTTGACCAGAACAAACCTAAATTTGGCAAATGGTCTTTCGACTCAGAAAATAGAAAAAAGCTACCAAAAAATGTAAGTTTACCATCTTCAATTTGGGAATTTAAGTCAAATAATTACCAAAATGTCGCCCAAACAATTTCCGAATTATATACGAATAATCCCGGATATTTAGATTTGCAAAAAAGTTGGTTACCCATCAATCACAAACAAGCTAAACAAAAACTACAAGAATTCTTAGAAACCCGTTTCAGACTGTTTGGAAACTATGAAGATGCTCTTACTAATCGAGATAATTTTGTTTTTCATTCTGTCTTAAGTCCGATGTTAAATAATGGATTATTAACACCCAGTTATGTCTTGCAAGAAGTTTTAAATTATGTTGAAAAAAACAATAATTTAGAAGACTTTTATAATTCCATAGAAGGTTTTATTCGGCAAATTATTGGCTGGAGGGAATGGATGAAACTTTTATATGAGTTTAAATACGATGAAAACTTTAGGGAACTCAATTTCTTTAAAGCTCAAGAAAAATTACCAGACTACTTTTATGACTTAAAAGATTTACCAGAAAATATCCCCCTAACATTAGCCATAGAAAAAGTGTCTAAACTTAGTTGGGCACATCATATTGAGAGGTTAATGATATTATCAAATTGGATGACTTTAAACTCCTATAATCCTAAAGAATGTTATGAGTGGTTTTTATCTCAATTTGTAGATGCATACGAGTGGGTAATGGTTCCCAATGTTTACGGAATGGGTTTATTTGCAGATGGTGGTTTTTTTGCCACTAAACCATATATTTCTGGGGGTGCTTATATCAAAAAAATGTCAGATTATAAAGATAATGGGTGGATAAAACTATGGACAGACAGATATTGGCAATTTTTAAAAAATAATAAATCTCAGCTCAAAGATAACCCTAGAATGAAATTAATTTTAAGTAAAATTTAACAGTTTTTTTCTCCACATAAAATCCACCAAATAAATTACAAAATCCAGAAAAAAATTACTATTTCAGAGTCAAAAATTTGGCCTTTTATTATTTAATATTGTCTTAACTAAATCTGGAGATGTATATTATAAAATCAATGAAGTACATATAAATCAATAAATATTATGAGCGTAAATGTCAAAGCTTTCTTTCAGGCAACAAACCCTGGTAAAGCCCTATTCAAAGATAACCAGGAAATAGAGGAAAAATACTATATTGACTTCTCCTCAGTACGGGGGGGAAAAATAATAGAAGACCTCAAAGACAATATTGCTATGTGGTTTCCCGACGAACCTACCTGTCAACTATTCACCGGACATATTGGTTGTGGTAAATCTACCGAACTCTGGCTACTCAAACAACTATTAGAAGCAGAAGGCTTTCACGTCGTCTATTTTGAGTCAGACAAAGACCTAGAAATGGGAGATATAGACGTCAGTGATATTCTTCTAACTATAGCTCGACAAGTCATCGAAAGTTTGAAGACCCGGGAGAAGCTCAATTTAGGTGAACCCACAAGATTCAAACGTCAAATTGAGGGAGCTATGAGACTATTGCAGACAGAAATAGAAATATCTCCTGGAGTTGAGCTTTCTTTTGGAATTGCCAAAATAACTGCTCAGGCCAAAGCTAGTCCCCAACTCCGCAGCAAACTCAGAGACTATCTCGGGCCTCGTAGCAATGGAATTATTGAAACAATAAACCAAGAGTTACTCGAACCAGCTCACGAAAAGCTGAAGCAGCGCGACAAAAAGGGATTAGTAGTTATAGTTGACAACCTTGATAAAGTTGATAGTGCCCCAAAACCTTGGGGGCGATCTCAACCAGAATATCTATTTGTTGATCGCGGCGAACAACTAGCAAGTCTCCATTGTCATGTAATTTATACTCTACCTCTAGCACTGCGATTTTCCAATGACTATAATAGATTAACTCAACGCTTCAAAACCGACCCCCAAGTCTTGCCAATGGTTTCTATGCAGTTGCGGGATGGTAAGGAATTTGGAGAAGGAATGGCAAAACTCAGGCAGTTAGTTTTAGCAAGAGCATTTCCCCATTTGGGAGAACAACAACGTCTAGAGAAAATAACTGAAATTTTTGACAGTACCGAAACTTTAGATCATCTATGTAAAATGAGTGGGGGTCATGTGAGAAATATATTGCGGATACTCAATGAGGCTATTAAAAAGCAAAAAGGGTTGCCGATATCCAGTGAAAACCTGAACAAGGTAATTCAAAATTTTCGCAATGAACGTACTCTGGCAGTAGATGATCAAGAGTGGGAGTTGTTGCGCCAAGTAGCACAAACTAAAAAAGTTACAGGTGATGATGGATATCAAAAGTTGATTCGGAGTATGTTTGTCTATGAATACCGAGATGATGAAGGATCTTGGTTTGATATTAATCCTATATTGAAAGATGCAGTGGAATTGAAAAAATGATTGATCCTGATCAAAATGAAGTCGAATTATTATCTGAGCTAATATTTGCTCTGGAAATGTCTCAAGGAGACTTTCGACTATTTTTAGCCAGTTGTAATTATCAAACTCAGCGTCGACGGCTAATGGAAAAGCTCCAGACTTCTTTTTCTGGAGATTTAGCAATATTGGAGGTGGATGCGTCAGTTGAAAAACTTTATACTACTATTGGCCAACATTTAGGAGAGCAACAACCAGATGGGTTAATGGTTTGGGGTTTGGAGTCGAACCGGAATATTGATCAAATACTGGTATCAATGGGGTTAGTGCGTGAAGAGTTTAAAAATAATTATCAATTCCCAATACTTTTGTGGATAGATCAAGAGATTTCCCGGAAGTTTATTCGCTTAATTCCTGATTTTGAAAGTTGGACAAGTCTGACTGTATTTGAAACTACTACTCCAGAATTAAGAGATTTTATTCAGCAGACGAGTGAGAGTGTTTATCAGAAAATATTAGAAAGTGGGGAAGGAATATTTTTAGATGATGCTGACCTGGGTTTGGTAGAGTCTACTTATCAAAAATTGTTAGACGCACAGCAAGAATTGACAAATAGAGGAATCAGCCTAGAGTCAGAATTGGAGGCAAGTCTGGAATTTGTTTTAGGTAGGATGGCAGATAATTCTACTAAAATAGCACTAGACCATTATGAACGGAGTCTGGAACTTTGGCAACAACTTAATAACCCGTTGCGAGTAGCTCACACTTATTATTATCTGGGTTTATGGTGGCAGACTTACGGGTTTGAACATAAAGCAGAAAAAAATATGGCTTATGAGAAAGCTTGCTCTTATTTTCAACAGGTAATAGAAGGCTTTGAAACAGTTAACCGTCGAGATTTAGTTGCTAAGTTTATCAACGCTTGGGGAACAATTTTGCAGACTTTGAAACGTTGGGATGAGTTGAATACTGTGGGGAATAGGGCAATAGAATTACATAAAGCCTATTCTTATCCATTTCGAGAAGCTCGTGCTTACAATTTTCTAGCTGAGTTTGAATTGGCAAATAGCAATTATAAAAAAGCTAAAAAATTTTCTGAAACTGCTATAAAAATTTTTAACCAAACTCTAGATTATGCATCTTCTCCTACTTCAAATGAGGATAAAAAAACCTTAGATTGGGAACGCTATTATCATCAAGGTAGATATTTATTTTCTTTGGCAAAATCTGAAAAAGGTAATGGTAAAATCAAATCAGCTATAGCCACTTTGGAACTGGCTAAATCTACGATAAACCCTAAGTATAATCATGAATTTTGCATCAAAATTATCACAGAATTACGAGAAATATATTATCAACAAAAAGAATATTTAAAGGCTTTTGAATTAAAGCAAGAAATACAAAAAATAAAACAACAATTTGGATTGATAGCTTTTATTGGTCCTAATTATTTGAGAGATATAAAAGAAAATATCAATTTGGCTTTACCTCAGTCAAAACAGAGAATTAATCAACAAAAACTTACACAAGAAATAGCAGCATCTGGACGAGAACTTGATGTGGAAAAATTGCTGGAAAGAATTAGTCGTAATGACCATAAATTAATAGTTATTTATGGGGAATCAGGGGTAGGCAAGAGTTCAATTTTACAAGCTGGATTAGTTCCGATTTTAGAGGCAAAACCAATTAATACTCGTGATGTAGTAGTAGTTTTACAACGAGTTTATGTTAATTGGATTTCCGAATTAGGAACAATTTTAGCGGAAAAATTACAAATAATTCCCAATTTAAAAGTTAATTCAGAGAGTCTAAATTCCCCTGAAGCAATTTTTGATCAGTTGAAAAATAATGGTAATGATAAATTAAATCTACTGACGGTAATCATTTTTGATCAATTTGAGGAATTTTTCTTTGCCAAGACCAATATGGAACCAAAAGATAAACGACTATTTGCTGAGTTTCTCCAAAAATGTTTGGAAATACCTTTTTTGAAAATAGTTTTTTCATTGAGAGAAGATTATATTCATTATTTATTAGAGCTTAATCGTTTGGGTAATTTAGATGCAATTAATAATGATATTTTAAGTAAAAATATACTTTATTTTCTGGGTAATTTTTCACCGGATAACGCCAAATTAGTTATTGAAAGATTAACAGAAAATTCTCTATTTAAAATAGAGAAAAATCTAACAGAAAAGTTACTGGAAGACTTAGGAAAGCAGTCTGGAGAAATTCGTCCTATTGAGTTACAAGTAGTAGGGGCACAACTCCAGGAAGATCAAATTACGACTTTGGCAAAATATCAAGAATTAGGAGATAATCCTCAAGTAGAATTGGTAGAGAGCTCTTTAAAATCAGTAGTGAAAGACTGTGGGGAAGAAAATGAAAAATTGGCTTGGGTGGTGTTGTGGTTATTGACGGATGAAAATAATACTCGACCTCTGAAAACTAAGGCTGAGTTGGTGAAAGAAAGCCAATTAAATCCGGAGAAGTTAGAGTTAGCATTAAATATTTTTGTGGGTTCGGGGTTAGTATTTTTGCTGCCAAAAAAACCAGCAGCTCGTTATCAGTTAGTACATGATTATTTGGTTTGGTTCATTCGGCAAAGGAAAGGAGATAAAATAATAGAGGAACTGAAACTATCTAGACAAGAAAAAAAGAAAAATGCTATTACTGAGGCAAATAAGTCTAGAGAGTTATCTCTTTCAGGTCAGCGATGGGATGGGTTGATGACTGCTATGAAAGCAAGGCAAAAACAAATTGATAGTGAATTTCCAGCAACTGATGAAGCTAGTGAGATTACAAATGCCCTCCGCTTCGCAGTTTACAAACGCAACAAAGATGATGAATTTAGAGAAATTAATCGTATTCAGGGCCATGAGAATGAGGTCTATGGTATAGCATTTAGTCCCGATGGAGAGACTATTGCTTCTGCAAGTGCTGACAATACAGTGAAGTTGTGGAACCGTGAGGGGAAATTATTGCAGACTCTCACCGGCCATGAGAAGGGGGTCTGGGATATAGCATTTAGTCCCGATGGAGAGACTATTGCAACTGCCAGTCATGACAAAACAGTGAAGTTGTGGAACCGTGAGGGGAAATTATTGCAGACTCTCACCGGCCATGAGAAGGGGGTCTGGGATATAGCATTTAGTCCCGATGGAGAGACTATTGCAACTGCTGGTGGTGACAATACAGTGAAGTTGTGGAACCGTCAGGGGAATTTATTGCAGACTCTCACCGGCCATGAGAATTGGGTCTATGGTATAGCATTTAGTCCCGATGGAGAGACTATTGCAACTGCTGGTGGTGACAATACAGTGAAGTTGTGGAACCGTCAGGGGAATTTATTGCAGACTCTCACCGGCCATGAGAAGGGGGTCTATGGTATAGCATTTAGTCCCGATGGAGAGACTATTGCTTCTGCAAGTGGTGACAATACAGTGAAGTTGTGGAACCGTCAGGGGAAATTATTGCAGACTCTCACCGGCCATAAGGATTCGGTCTGGGGTATAACATTTAGTCCCGATGGAGAGACTATTGCAACTGCTGGTGGTGACAAAACAGTGAAGTTGTGGAACCGTCAGGGGAAATTATTGCAGACTCTCACCGGCCATGAGAATGGGGTCTTTGGTATAGCATTTAGTCCCGATGGAGAGACTATTGCAACTGCTGGTGGTGACAAAACAGTGAAGTTGTGGAACCGTCAGGGGAAATTATTGCAGACTCTCAGCGGCCATGAGAATTCGGTCTATGGTATAGCATTTAGTCCCGATGGAGAGACTATTGCAACTGCTGGTGGTGACAAAACAGTGAAGTTGTGGAACGGTCAGGGGAAATTATTGCAGACTCTCACCGGCCATGAGAATGGGGTCAATGGTATAGCATTTAGTCCCGATGGAGAGACTATTGCAACTGCCAGTCATGACAAAACAGTGAAGTTGTGGAACCGTCAGGGGAAATTATTGCAGACTCTCACCGGCCATAAGAATTGGGTCTTGGGTATAGCATTTAGTCCCGATGGAGAGACTATTGCTTCTGCAAGTCGTGACAAAACAGTGAAGTTGTGGAACCGTGAGGGGAATTTATTGCAGACTCTCACCAGCCATGAGAAGGAGGTCCGGGGTATAGCATTTAGTCCCGATGGAAAGACTATCGCTTCTGCCAGTGGGACAACAGTGAAGTTGTGGAACCGTGAGGGGAAATTATTGCAGACTCTCACCGGCTATGAGAATTCGGTCTATGGTATAGCATTTAGTCCCGATGGAGAGACTATAGCAACTGCTAGTCGTGACAATACAGTGAAGTTGTGGAACCGTCAGGGGAAATTATTGCAGACTCTCACCGGCCATAAGAATTCGGTCTATGGTATAGCATTTAGTCCCGATGGAGAGACTATTGCTTCTGCCAGTCGTGACAATACAGTGAAGTTGTGGAACCGTCAGGGGAAATTATTGCAGACTCTCACCGGCCATGAGAGTTCGGTCGAAGCTGTAGCATTTAGTCCCGATGGAAAGACTATTGCAACTGCAAGTGCTGACAAAACAGTGAAGTTGTGGACAGGTTGGCGAATAGAAGATTTAACTAAACGTGGTTGCCAGTGGTTAAATGATTATTTGATTAGCCATCCCCAGGAGTTAGAGGAACTCGAAATTTGCCAGACTGACAAACACAAGGAATTAGCTGCTAGTAGTTGGGTAATAGAGGGAGAGAAGCTGGCAAGGGAAGGAAAGGTTAAAGAGGCAGTTGCCACATTTAAGAAAGCACTGAAATGGAACCCAGACCTCAAGCTTAACCAAAATTTCAAAGGTTTGGCAGCATCATTAGCTGAGGCAGAAAGACTGATGGAGGAAGGAACTACATTAGCAGAAGAAGAAAAAATAGAGGCGGCAGTGGAAAAATACCAACGAGCAAAAGAACTTGATAAAATAGCATTTATCCCTACTTGGCAAAATCTTGACCCAGAAGCTAAAGCTAGATATCAGGCAGTGGATGCGTTGTTGAATAAAGGGCTGACACTTGTCACGGTCGGTAAAGTTAAAGAAGCGATCGCCTCCTACCAAAAAGCAGAAAAAATCGACCCCACCCAAATTTCTGCTAGTTATTGGAATACACTTTGTCGGTATGGTAGTCTTTATAAAAAAGCTGATGGTGTTATGTTCGCCTGTGAAAAAGCAGTTGCTCTTAACCCAAAAGAGGTCAATCTTATTGATAGTCGCGGACTGGCCAGAGCATTAACAGGGGATATTGAAGGAGCGATCGCAGATTTTCAAGCCTATGTAGACTGGACAAGCAATGAAGAGAAAAAAGCACAACGACAAGAATGGATAAAAGCACTTCAGGCAGGAGAAAACCCATTTACCGATAAACTGTTGAAAGAGTTGAGGTAGTGGCGAGAAACTTTACAGACTTTAGAGCATGGGGATAATTTGAAAAGTATTATAAATAGGGCAATAGAACGATTAGATCTGCCTTCATTCAGAATCAAAAAACATTCCATATTCAATCATTGCCAAATATTTCTCAACTCTATCCCCTCCTCACCCCCTCCGTTTTCACAAGCTTAATTTCCGCCTCTGAAATATTCAACTTCAAGTATTTAGCCATTCCTCGAACAATATCACCTTGATCAATTATTCCCGCCACTGTTCCAGCAGGAGAAAGCACAGTTATTTGCTTTTGTTGATGACATTCCATCTTCTTAAGAACCTCTAATAAACTCACCTTTTCTGACACAGTAACCATATGACTTAGAGGGCAAATAATCATCCTTAAAGTTTGAGTATCCCGATAACTTTTTTCAATATAGGGAATAGCATCAGCAGAAACAAAACCAACATAACGACCCATACTAGCAGCAAAATAAGTTGAAAACTTAGAACTTTTTAAACGGTATTTCCTCAGAAACTGACTCAGAGTTAAATCTGCATCTACTACACGAAAGTTTCTAGTCATTACCTCTACAGCCTTAATATGAATTAAGGTCGACTTTAAATCAGTCATGTACTGATAAATTCTAGCATTACGCAAAGCAAACCAGCCAATTAAAGCCATCAAAAAAACATTGTAATCTCTAGTCATAAAAACTATTATCAACCCCAAACCAACCCCAAACCATCCTAAACCCTTACCCCCCTTAGCAGCCCATCTTATACCAGTAAAACGACTACCAGTTATTTTCCAAACAACCGCCTTTAATATTTGTCCCCCATCCAAAGGTAACCCAGGAATTATATTAAAAACCCCTAAAATCAAATTTATTTCTGCTACCCTATTAATTAACTCCCCAATTAAACTTGATGTTGGAAATAGTAAACTTATTACACCTAATAAAAAGAACAAAACCAAACTCACCAAAGGTCCAGCGATCGCCACCTGAAAAGCCTCTCCAGGACTCCTATAATCCCTCTCTCTTAAAGCAACTCCACCAAATAGAAACAACCTTATAGAATTAATCTTTATCCCTTGAGAAATAGTAACTAAACTATGACCCAATTCATGTAAAACTACAGAGCAAAATAGTAATATAGCAATTACCAATCCCGCACCCCAAGCCAAAAAACTCCCCCATTCCTGTTGGTAATATTGACCATGAAAATATGCTGCCAAAATTAGAATTATAAACCAGGAATAATCCAACAATAAAGAAATACCAAATAAACTTCCAATTCGCCAACCTGCCTGCATGATATTTTTTTTGGTTTTTTATTCAAACTTTAACTCAATCTACCAAAATTTTACCAAAAAACTTAGTTTAAAGTCTCCCCCATAAGCCGATAATTCCTAGTTATTTTTATTGTAGTAAATAATCTCATTCTTCAGAAAATCTGGAAACTAGTTTTGGTAAGCAACACCCTCAAAACTCTTCAAAAGAACAACTATAATAAATCTATATTTAACTCAATCAAAAATAAAATTCAATAACACAGAAAAAAAAGACACATAGTATTTTTCATTTAGCAATTCCCCAGCCATAACTTACAGCTAAACCTTGGGCAAACAATATACAGCCCTTATCAGTACCCCGACTAAAGCCAAAGACTTGAAATACAAAAGGCACCTCTTTCCCTAGCCTTTAAAAGTAAAAACTCGAGACCTGATTTTATGCTCAATAATAACCATCAATACCTAATTAGGACATTGAAAAATTACAAGGTAAAAATAGGGAACTCTCTTAATACCAAAAGAGAATTCCCCATACCTTATCACTAAAATCAGATTATATAATTACTTATAGCATACCAGCGCTACCAAGTCCTAAAATCATTCCTGCTCCCAAAATATGCCC
Organism: Trichodesmium erythraeum IMS101; assembly: GCF_000014265.1. Lineage (NCBI taxonomy): Bacteria > Bacillati > Cyanobacteriota > Cyanophyceae > Oscillatoriales > Microcoleaceae > Trichodesmium > Trichodesmium erythraeum. The sequence goes on along the minus strand of NC_008312.1, from coordinate 6,057,367 downwards.
AAGACTGGTAGTGGCTAATAATTCTGGTACCCCAAAACCATTAAAAACTCCAGGTAAGGAGAAAGGTAAATCCGGCCCTTGTCCACGATTTTTCTCTGAAATAGCATAGTAGCCAATGACAACTGACACTAAGTTACAAGTTATCATGATAATTGCTACTTTTAGTGACCACTCTACAGAAAGAGGGTGAGATTGTAATACTAAAGTTAAGTAAGAGTGAATCAACTTCTGAACTCCTTAAATTCAAAAAAATTAAAATAACTCGCCCTTCATAGCGGTCTTTAAATCAACTTATATTTTTAAAATTATCAAGAAACTTGAGTTAAAAGCTATAATTTGTGTTAATAATTAACAGTAATTTTAAAATTTAATACAGAAGTATTAAACTTAATTAGTAGTAGGTATAATTAATGCGCATCAAAATTTGTGGAATTACAAAACTAGACCAAGGACAAGCGATCGCCGAGATAGGAGCAACAGCTCTAGGATTTATCTGTGTTCCCAAATCACCCCGCTATATTACCCCAGAAAACATCAAAAATATTATCCAGAAACTACCAATAAATATTGACAAAATAGGAGTATTTGTTAATCCTAAAATAGACTTATTATCAGAAATAATTACTAATACCCAACTAAATGGAATACAACTACATGGTGACGAATCCCCAGAATTTTGTAATCAGCTACGTCATTCAATACCAAATAATATAGAAATAATTAAAGCCCTCAGAATTAAATCTCCTCAAGACCTAAAAAAAGCAAATATTTATGAAAACTATATTGATACTTTACTTCTAGATGCTTATCATCCAGAAAAATTAGGTGGCACTGGTAAAACCTTAGACTGGAAAATCATTGAAGAATTTCATCCTACTTCTCCTTGGTTATTAGCAGGTGGTTTAACCCCAGAAAATGTAACAAAAGCAATACAAAAATTCATATTAGTCTCTCAAACTCAAATAGAATCTAATCACAAATTTAATCATAACTTTTGTGGCATAGATCTATCTAGTGGTGTAGAGACAGCACCAGGGGATAAAAACTTAGTAAAAGTCAGAAAATTATTCAGTAGTTTGGCAACACTTACGATGAAAAAGTAGAAATAATACCAAGTATTATATATAGTAAAACTTCATAGTATCTTCCTCAAATATTCATAATAAATTTTCCACCTAATTTTACAAATAAAGCTAAACCATGACTAAAAAATAGCTAAATATTCATAGTATTATTCTCTTAAAATTTGCAAAAACTAGAACTTAAACGATAATCTTATAAGAATAGAATTCTTATCAAAAATTTAACTAAAAATCAAACTAATTTAAATATAGTAACTCACCAAAAATACCCTTTAGTCAACCATCAAATATACCCAACTACATTTACAAGTAAAAAACCATCAATTATAACAGTATCCCTATAAAACCAAAACCTATCCAAATACCAAAAAATATTGATATAAAAGTAAGATAAAAAAAATTACTAGTTTTTAATTGAATTTAATCCAAGAAAATTAACGAAAAAAAATAATATCGGTAACAGCTTTCTTATGCCTTTAGTAAATCTCCATTAATGTAATTTATATAAAAATAAAAAATTGGTAATAACCAGAAATAAACAAATATTATGATAACTTTATTTAACCAATAGCCTATTTGGTTATATTCTAAAAAAAATCTAGTTATTAGCAACATAATATCAAGCAAACCTATAATTAAAAGAGGTAAATAGACAGCAATAATAGTTTTGATACTTAACTGAATTCAAGTCATATAACTAATATCTGTATATCCCATCAACTGAAACAATTAAGTTTTAGGAAAATATTCTGCCATTAGCAATTAAGTTCATAACTAAATCAAGTAGCAATTATCCTTAATATCTAAAAAAAACACAGTAAAACTGACAACATATAATCTAACTTTCACTATTCACAAACAATGAAAATTTTAATCCAAACAAAAGCTAAATATTTACAGAGATAGGAAACAAAATCCTTGAACTTTAAGTCACAAGTAACTCGTAAGGATAGGGGCATCTTGAACGCCAAAGTAAAATGCCACATCAGAAAAAAATACAATCCTTAAACTTAGAATCTTTGTATATTTTTCTCCAAACCTTACTTTTTCTATAATCAAACTAATAACACCATAGGAGCATCCAAATAATATGGCAAATATTTTAGGAGATGACAATAATAACTTCTTAATAGGTTCTCCAGAACCTGACCTTATGGAAGGTTTTGGTGGAAATGACACTATTTTTGGTGAAAAAGGAGATGATACTCAAAGCGGAGGAGATGGAGTCGACGAAATTTTTGGTGGCATTGGATCTGATTCTTTAATTGGTGGTGAAGATAACGATTTTCTAAAAGCAGAAGATGGACGCGACTTAGCATTTGGAGGTCCTGGAGATGATAGTATTGAAGGTGGTCCCGGAAATGATACCCTAACAGGAGAAAATGGCAACGACTCTTTATTTGGAGAAACTGGAGATGACCTTATAATAGGTAGCCAAGGACTTGATTATATTATTGGAGGAGGAGGTAACGATACATTAAGAGGTAATCAAGGGAATGATAGTCTAGTTGGAAATGTTGATGATGATCTAATATTTGGGGACCAAGGAAACGATACTGGCAGTGGAGGTACAGGTAATGATTCTCTTTTAGGTGGTGATGGTGATGACTCTTTAGACGGAGGTAGTGGTAATGATACTATATTTGGTGAATCAGGTAACGATTCTCTATTTGGCATTATTGGCAGTGATTTTATTAATGGTAATAGGGGTAACGATCAAGTTTTTGGTGGAGAAAATGCAGATAATCTTCGTGGTGGAAAAGGTAATGATACAATATTTGGAGAACTTGAGAATGACTCTCTCTTCGGTGACTCAAACAACGACCTAGTTATTGGTGGTATTGGTGATGATACATTGTTTGGTGGAAAGAATAATGATACCCTTCAAGGTAGTGATGGTAATGACTCTTTGTTAGGGGATCTAGGCAACGATATATTATTTGGAGGTGGGGGAGAAGATACATTAACTGGTGGTGAGGGAGAAGACACTTTTGTACTACCTGGAGAACTAGGTAGTATTGATATAATTAATGATTTTAATCCCTTAGAAGATTTCTTAGCTTTAAGTGGTAATTTAACTTTTGAGGATTTAAGTTTTCAACAACAAACTGGCTTAAACTTCAGAGATACATTAATCACTATTAATAATGACAGATTATTAGCCATATTAGTAAATGTTCCAGCCTCCATAATTTCAGAGAAAGACTTCATAGATGTTAGCCAACCTTTACTTGATTTTGATTCTAAGTATACTGGCAATGAAGTTTTATAATTCTTCAGTATCATCAAGATAGTTTTCCAACAAATACCGTAATTTTAACCTACCTCCATAATTTCAGAGAAAGACTTCATAGATGTTAGCCAACCTTTACTTGATTTTGATTCTAGTAATACTGATGAAGTTTTATAATTCTTCAGTATCATCAAGATAGTTTTCCAACAAATACCGTAATTTTAACCTAGGAATATAAGGCCAACCTCCCTCTGCCTCAATATCCTTAAGTAAATTGCAAAGTGACTGACGATCATCTGGTAATGTTTTTTGAAATGAACCTTCTCTGAGTTCTTTATGTAAACTTTCTAGACATCTTAGGATAGCTAATATTGCTATTGGATCGTCCTGATGATTTTCGGTTATAGCTTTTACTGAATCTGCTAATACTCCTAAATCACTGTATAATTTTTTTTTTGACTCACTTTCTATATTTCTGTTCATATTACTACTTAAGAGGAACTTGAGTAATTTAATACTATTTTGCGAGCCATTTGCTAGCAATTCACAACAAGATGAGTTTGCTGAGGGGATATCTCCCAATATGCTAGAAAGAAAACCTTTCTACAACAATTTTAGTCGAAATTCCAGGCAGTCCTTTTAAGTCGCACTTCATCTGAAGGCTAATTATAGCTTTCTGAAGTGAAATAACCATAGTTTATATTATCATAATATATCAGTAAGTCTTAGCAAATAAAAAAATTATCAGTCACTCTCCCTTTTGAATTATTAACTATAAATATATATACTCATACAAATTTAATTTACATAACTCAATTTAGGAAAAAGTAACCAACAATGTAAAATACTATTTTGGGTCAATGCAACTTAAAGATAAATCTACTCTCGCACAAGTCAATTGAGAATGTGAAGAATAACTTTATCCTATTTTATTTGTCCTGACTCTCCCATAAAATCTAAAATCTAAAACAAATCATTGATACTGCATCAACTATAGAACGCAGTAGCAATGTCAAATATTGAATATTGAATTTTGAGGTTAACAATGAAGTATCGCACTTTAATTGCTCTACTATTAGCTGTGTGTTTGAGTGTTTTAACTGCCTGTTCAGAAACCCCTGATAGCAATAAACCACTTACTTATGAAGACATTGTAAATACTGGCTTGGCCAACAACTGTCCAGAATTACCAGAAACTGCTCGTGGTTTTATTGCCATTGACCAAAGTCAATCTTATACCTTAACAGATTTGTGTTTGAAGCCAACGACCTATTTCGTTAAGGAAGAACCAACTAATAAACGCCAAAAAGCAGAGTTTATTCAAGGAAAAAAATTAACTCGTTACACTTCTACCTTAGATCAAATAACAGGTGAACTCGTTTTTAATGAAGATAATTCTTTGACATTTAACGAACAATATGGTATTGATTTTCAACCTATAACTATTCTTTTACCAGGTGGAGAAGAAGTACCGTTTCTATTTACTGTCAAAGGACTTAGTGCTAAGAGCCAGCCTAATATTACTGCTATCAATACTTCTACTGATTTTCAGGGACTATACAATGTTCCTTCCTACCGAGGCTCTAGTTTCTTAGACCCTAAAGGTCGTGGTGTCACTTCAGGATATGATAATGCAGTAGCTTTGCCAGCTAGTTCAGATTCTCAAGGGCTTGTTAAAGCCAATGTTAAGTCGGCAGAGACTCTTCTCAAAGCTGGTGAAATGTCCCTTCAAATTACTAAAGTAGACGGCGAAACAGGTGAAGTTGTTGGTATATTTGAGGCCATTCAGCCTTCTGATACAGATTTAGGAGCAAAAGAAGCTCTAGAAGTTAAAGTTCGTGGTAATTTTTACGGTCGGGTAGACACCGACACAATTTCTTAGCAACTATTTGTTAAAGGAATATTAAATTTTTGGTGTAGGGTGGGTAGTCTGGCAATATTATATATTCTCGATCCCCAACTATTAACTTTCTGCCCTAGCCCAACAAAATTAAGAACTCTAGCTGTCTTAATCTTTACTTGTGTATTTACTATATTAGGCTGATTAACATATTGCCCCGACATAATATTTAATTTGTCGGGGTGAATAATAATCACTTAATGATATAAAATTATATTAGAATTATAAATATCAAAATCTGTCTTAGAAGTATATCAAATAACTAACACCAAGTAGAATTCTTAATACTATCAAAGGTGTTCTGGGTTTTTGATTTTCTTATGATATTTCCTTGAGAACATTTTCCGGGTAAAGATTTTCTTTACCAGTCAGGTAACATAATCAATTGCTAGCGGGTTAATATGTGCACTACGATACAATATTTTCACCATTTACCCAATACGTCATTTGTTTGCTCATCTGCCGTCTAATATAATGAGTAATGATACAAATTCATTACAAATACTCTAAAACTGAAAAGCATAAGTTTAGACATCCTCCCCACCCGGATGTCAAGTTCTTGAGAAAGTTCTTGTTTAGCCAAAGCAACTCGGTGCTTTAAAGTTTTCACATAAACTCCCCCTTACCTATCAGTTAGTCTATTTCTAGCTTGACTTTAGTCAAACCCCTTAGCTAGTAAGTCAGTTTTTTTTCCAGGAATGCCCCGCGACTAAACTAATTAATTAGTATTTACTATTAAGATATACATTCAAAAAAAACAACTAGAAAAACAACTAGTTACCCAATGGAGGGGCAAAGCTAGAAACCAAACTTTTTTAATAAAAGCTCCAAATAAGCATCATTAACTAAAGCTATGATTATCTAGTTGTGTTTGATATCACAGTCTAATGCTCCTTGTTTCACAGCATTTATTTGATAAATCTATTAATATAATATATATGCAATCTACGATAAGCGGTAGATTGTATAAACGATAATATATCTATGTCTACCAACATCACTCAAGAACTAAAAAGTGAAACCATAAAACTGTTACAGCAATATCAACAGTTTCCTTCTTATGAACTTCGGAACAAATTAGTTCAACTTAATGTTGGACTTGTAAGAAAAGAAGCTTATCATTGGTTAAATAAATGTAGCGAAACTTATGATGATTTACTCCAAGTCGGATATATTGGATTAATTCTAGCAATTGAACGATTTGATGTTTCTAAGGCACGAGCCTTCAGTTCTTTTGCTACTCCTTATATCAGAGGAGAAATTAAGCATTATTTAAGAGATAAAAGCCCTTCTGTACGCATCCCCAGAAATTGGTTAGCTATAGATCGGCAGGCCACGAAAGTGATACAAGACCTGAGAATGAAGTTCCAGCGAAAACCTACAGATCAAGAAGTAGCTTCTGCTCTAGGTATTTCTTTAGACCAGTGGCATAAAATTCAAATGGCCTGTCGTAACCTTGCTCCTCTGAGTTTAGATGCTCCAGTTCAAGATCAAGCTTATGGATCTACTAGTTTGGGAGAATTAGTCCCGGATAGTCAGTATCGTAGTTTTCAGTTAGCTCAAGAAGACCAAATTCGTTTACAGCAAGCATTGTCTAAATTGGAGGAGAGCACTCGTAAGGTTTTGGAGTTTGTTTTTCTCTGTGACTTGACTCAAAAGGAAACAGCCGAGCGAATGGGAATTAGTGCTGTTACTGTATCTCGGAGAGTCAAAAATGGCTTAAAATGTCTGCAAAAGATAATGCAATAGCACTTAATGGATTAATTCCAGAATGATACTACTAATTAGCAAATAATATTTATTAGCTTATTTAATTATTTTTGGATTTTCTATCATTCCCTAACTCTTAATAGTATAAACCTTTCCCACATCTAGTAATTGGGTAAGTTGAATTTTTGATAATATTCTAATATGATTTAGTTAAGAATTTTTTTAGCACTTGGTGTAATCTCAAAAGCTCATAATCATGCTTCCATACTATAATAGTTTTAATTTTATACTAACTCCCATACATTAATACTAAACTGGGGCAGCGCTTCAGAAATTTAAGTAATTAATACAAAGAGAATAACCTTCCTTATCCCTGCTCCCTATCGTTAATGTTAATTCTTCTTCTGTATTTTGTAGCAATATTCAATTATTTCGCTCCTACCACCGAACTTAGCTAAGTAGAAAAGTTCTAATTTTAGAGAAATGTTATCATCTAAACCTTATTTGGTTATATTCCAGTCTTGATTAAAAGCCATATATTATATTTTGGCTTTCATCTACTGTGTTCAAGCTATTGAGGATGCTAAATCTGTATTTTTCCTAATATATAAATTATTATAACATTTACTTGACATAATAATAACTATAGTTTTTCAAAAAAACCAAAAAGTCGTCCAAGAAGGACGAGGCTTTTAACCCAATTTTTTGGTAAATTCAGATGACTTCTTTTGAGGAAATTTATCAATTTTTCCAAAGTCCCCCTCCATTCTATCTAAATAAAGAACTAGCAGTATGCTATGTCCTATTTATACTATTGCAAAGAGACTCTTATGGAACCGAATTGATTGGCCAAGTAAAAAGAGACTATCCTATTTATCGACTTTCCGATACTGTGTTGTATAGTGCTCTAAAATTTCTGGAAGACCAAGGTATAGTTATTGGCTATTGGAAAAAAGTGGGAGGAAGAGGACGTCCACGGAAAATGTATCAACTTATTCCTCAGTGGCGACCCCAAGCTATAAATTTAGCAAGACTTTGGTCTGAATATACTAATCATCCTCATATTCGGCCTCAAATTTAACCACCCATTTTGTAAAAAAAGCTGATGATAATAATATCAAGTGAGAGCAATTTTACTGCTGATTTTGGGAAAAAAATTAAAGCTTTAATTTTTTTGTACCAACTTTTCACATATTGAAAATATACCTATACGGTCTAACTGTAGTTGAGCACAAAGCAGGTAATATTTTTTTTAAAGTTATAAATATTTGTAAAAAAGAATAGATAAAAAACAATTAAAATCTAAAATTGCATGAATAATACAGCTCTAATATCATCATTTATACTGACATTTTTATCTAGTATTGGTCTGATTTTTTTTATTAAGGCATCAGTCAAACCTAGAACTAAAAATCTGAAATTGATAGCTGAACAAGAAGCAGACTTACTTTTAAAGCAACTCAAAGAATATTTTAGCGATCGCGCATACCGAATTATTGATGTTAATGCAGCTAATAATCAACTTACTTTTGAAGGAATAGTTCGTCCTAGTTGGTTCTTGGCATTTTTTTTAACACTATTAGCCGCACTAGGAGCTTTATGTTTTGGGCTTGCTATATCAATGTTGGTTCCTGAATCTAGTAAATACCTTCTATGGCTAGTTTTAGTATCACCTTTAGCCGGTATTTTTTATTGGCAAAAGTCTAAACGTCCAGAAAAAGTCGAACTAAAGCTCGAAGGAATATTGACTGAGGGTTCTCAAACCAAAAGTTTACTTTCAATAACAGGTCATAGGGATGAATTAGCAGCTTTACAAACAGCCTTAAGCTTGAAAGGATACCAATAATCAATCTAAAAGTAATATCAAGCTGATTAACTTTGGCCTATTTTGTGACAAAAACTAACAAAGATCAAGACTTACAGTAAATCTAACTAAAACTCGTACTTTGTGTTTAAATAGTCAGTATAGCTGATTTTTTTCAAGTCAATTATTTTGGTTGCAATAGTTGGTTGCAATAGGTCGAGATGAGAGGCCAGTTACAATTTCTATTGCTTGGTAGGCAAATAAAGAGATTTGAAAATTTAGTCTGCCTAGGGTAAAGGCTTGAATAACCGGGTGAGGTAAACTTGATACTATTCTTAAAGGAGTTTAAATATACGGTTACTCAAAAAAGTTTTATTTCCTTGTTGCTAAAATTCCTAATGCCCTATTGTTAGGTTTGCACCATAGGCCATATAGTAACAACTAAACATCAACTCGTGAAGCTGGTCTAAATAGGGTCAAAGTTTTGATCCATCAAATAAGTGAGACTTCTAGCAGAGGTTGAAAAGTATACAAACAGGAAAGAATTTATTTCAAGTTCAAAAGGCAATGACAACAAACAAAATAATGAGCAACTGTTATACCTACATAACCACGGTCAAAAATCTGCCCTAAATAAGAAAGAATATCCCAAACCAAAAATTAAAGGAACTATCTCAAGAGTATTTATGGGTAGACAATATGTTAATATGAAGAAATGAATGTAGCCTTTAGTTTGAACTTTTAGGAGAGTAGATATGATCAGGTAAAAGTATTACCTACGTTTCTGAAGACTAGTTGTGTTGGATAAGCTAGCTGATTAAGCTTAACACAGAATGGTTTGAATATTATACTAAGTTGGACAGAATTGTTTTTGTTGCGGTACATCCACATTTTACGTCTTTACGTCTCAAGAATGTTCAAATTGTGGTCAAATACATTGGGATCATGATCTGGAGGGAACTCACGAATTTATAAACTACGATTATAAACCTGATAGAGAGCATAATGCAGCAAGGAAAATTTTAACTAAACGGCTAGAAATGTATTGTTAAAAAATGTTATCAAAACTATATAGGTAGTTTTTTTTTGGTAAGCTATAGTTATAAGAAATAACTAAGATATTTTTAAAGTATTAAGTTAAAGATTTAGGCGAAAGAAGATATATTGGTGCTACTATGATATGTCAATCTTTCCCAATAATGAATTTTAGATATGTAGGAATTAAAAAAAGACCATTATAAGTAATATTTACAAGTTATTTCATTTACTTGTATTTAAATACTAATCAAACACATTAATTGCATAAATTTATTGGCTACCACAGATTTGTAGTAAAGTCAGTAAATTATTAGCGGTTTAGTTGATAGTAACTGGTAACAAGCATTACTCTATAAATCTATTTTAAGTTTGAATTTTTATATTTTTTTATCTATAATATGATATTTGTCAGTTCCTTTTTTTGAAAATTTATATACGGTTCTTTGTAGTTAAATATCTGTAATAAATATAACTCAATTTTAATTATGTATCATATCATCCTTTGATTGTTTAGTCAATCTGTATCAGGAATTAACTAGTTACAGATATTGAGGTAAATCGTAATTACTCTCGCCTGAATTCTTATAGCTTAAGTTTATTTGTATATTGAAGCTTAATTTTTGTCTCAAGTAATTAATCCTCTTTTTTCAGATGCAGATAAGTAAAGCTAAACCTTTCAGTAGATATTTATGTTGTTCATTGTTAAAAAATGTTATTAAAACATTATCGGTAGTTTATTTTGGTAAGCTATAAAAATAACTAAGAGTTTAAGTCCATTGGCAGATGGAAACTTAAAATCTTAGTTCATTGAACCTTCTCAGGCAATAATATATTGAACTATATACTACTAAGTTAAACAAGCTTGGAATGGTTAGTTTATTATTATTCTCTTGCTTAATTTAATTAGAATTTGGTGCTTGTTGCTAGTAACTCAAAAAAAACTTACTAGCTTACCCATAAAAAAACGTTTAATATAATACAAGGCCTTTAAACTTGAGTTATAGTTGAAGTAGAACTAAGTACCTGTTTTTTATCAGGTGTTTGAAGTTCTATCAAAACTTTTAAGCTAGGAAACAAGAAATGATTTTCTTCAACATACTGGGCTCCAAATAAACCTTTTTCGGCCCAGAAGTACCTATCAGTAGTATGCTCATTTCTTCTAACTAGAAGTACAGCAGGTGGGACAATACCTTGTGAATGGATAAACTTGCGAGCTGCAGTCACTGGTTTATCTTCACCACTTTCTATACTATACTGAGCAACTTGCTCAAGTATCCTGCGTCCTTCTTGTCTTCGACGACTTTTACGCTTACGTCTTCTAGCCAATTTCCTTACCTCCTGTGTTACCCGATGAGTGTAGTTATGGCTACCAAATTTGATAAAATTATATAAATTATAACAGAAAAACTCAAGTGTTTTTAATATTTTGATACAAAATATAAGCTGCGTTATCTAAAATCTAAAAAATACTGATATAACCGTGGAAAATACGACAAATAGCTCTAATTCTCATGCCCACAAGTACAGAATTTATTGGACTTTGTAGAACCCAGATATCTCTGGTATCTAGTTTGGGTGCAACTTTAAGTATAGTTTACTTGACAGAAAAACTGGCTGAAGGGGGTGAAGCCAAGCTAATTCCTATTATTGTATATCCAGAAATACCCCAAGATGAGAAAAAAACTTCAGTTTTAAAGGTCAACTCAGAAATACAAACACTAGATAACCTTCCAAAATTGTCAGCAGCCCCCCTAATGATGGGCAAAAATTATCCGATTTTAGAAGCAAGCAATTATACAAAAGAATCAAATTCTGGGAGTCAAAATCATCCTTGGCCAAAATGTCAAATTGTTTTACCCTTAATCCATGATGGAGTAGTTATAGGATTACTGGTAACAGCAAGAGAAGACCGACCCTGGACTCAAAAAGAAGAAACTCAAATTCAAAAAGTAGCTCATACTATTACTGTAGCCTGTATTCTAGATCAACGTTCTCAATGGTTAAAACAGCAATTTCAGCAACAACAGGAGTTGCAAGTCCAACAGTTTGATACGATGCATAATATACTGCATCAGTTAAAAAGTCCATTAACTGCCCTACGAACTTTTGGTAAGTTATTACTAAAAAAATTTTTACCAGAAGACAAAAACTGGAATATAACTAATAGTATTTTACGGGAAAGTGATCGACTTAGAGAATTAATTGAACAAATTGATGAAACTGTTGATGCTGGGAAAGAAATATTGAGTATTTCTGCTGAAAATCAGTATTTTCAAGGTGAAGAAATCATAGATGTTCATCAAGAAGCTAATCAAAAATATAAACCTCTGGGACTTTTACCTGGAGCGAATTTTTTAGAATCAGTTTTTGTACAACAAGTTTTAGAACCTTTATTAGTTTCTGCTAAAGCAATTGCTAATGAAAATAATATAGATTTACAAGTTGATTTTCCTGATAGTTTACCAACCATAAAAGCTAATTCTAAAGCTTTACGAGAAGTATTAAGTAATATTATTGATAATGCTTTAAAATATACTCCTATTCAAGGAAATATTTATATTAAGTTAGCAACTTTAGCTCCGCAAACAAGTCATCATAAATCAATTAATAGTGAAACAGAAGAAATGTTAGCTATAGCTGTTAGCGATACAGGTTATGGCATTTCAGCAAAAGATTTAGAACACTTATTTGAACGAAACTATCGAGGAGAAAAAGCTAAAACAAATATTCCAGGAACAGGATTAGGATTAGCTATTGCTCGTGATTTGATAAATGAAATGCAAGGTAAAATTCAAGTATATTCTCCTGTAGAGACTGAATGGTTACCTAGTTATTTAAAAGAGCAAGATTTAGTAATTAATGGTGGTACTACAGTTATTATATGGTTGCGTTGCGAATAATGTTAAACATTCGCCAGGTAAGTTACCTTACCCGACTCGTCTTCAAAACCGGACTTGAGACTTTAACCTCATCTGGCTCCTCTGTTAAATGTCTCAAGTCATGGGTATATCCTTCCTTATCTAATATCAACATATTGTTTACTGATATATATCCTTCAGGTAAATCCTGTAATTTTTGTTTTTGGTATATCCTATTTTCTAAGGCTGTTTTAGTATTTTGGTATAGTAGTCGAAGCAAATATTAGGAAATAATGCTCGAAAAATTATCTAGGAAAGATTATGCCTTTTCCTTATAGCTATGACTTAAGACAAAAAGTTTAAAAGGCTATTTATGTTGGGATGAGTACAACTCAAGTAAGTTCTATATTTAAGATTAGTCGTAATACCATAAATACTTGGTTACATAGAAGAAGAGAAACTGGGGATATAATAGCATTAACAGGTTATCAAAAAGAATATAATCCCAAAATACCAGACTTAGAACAATAAGCGAGCATTTGCCAAGATTAATGGCAGTAAAACTCAAAAAGAAATGGCTTCTGAATGGCCAGAATCAGTAAGCGATCGCACCATAAGTAAAGCGTTAAAAAAAATTGGTTATACAAGAAAAAAAACTTACGGTTACAGAGAAAGAGATAAAGACAAAAGAAAAAAATTTCTGGCCAAGATTGCGCGATAAAAGGTCGGAACAGTTGGTGTATATAGATAAATCAGGTATGGACAATAGAGAAGATTATGGTTATGGATCGAATGAATTGGGAAAAAGATATTACGATTTTAAGTCAGGAAAAAGAAGTCTAAGGGTAAGTGTTATAAGTGGTTTGTGTCAGGGCAAATTAGTTGCTCCATAAGACAATTTGAAGGCTCTTATAACCGTGTAGTTTTTGAAAAATGGTTGGCAGAAAAATTGCGGCCACAATTAAAAATAGGACAATTAGTAGTATTTAGACAATGCAAGTTTTCATAAATCCCCAAAAATTAGAGAGTTAATAGAATCAGTGCCAAAGTGAAATTGAATATTTATCACCATATTCTCCTGACTTAAATGAAATAGAAAATTATTGGTTTCCAATTAAAAACCTCCTCAGAAAGTCCGTTGGAACAAGAGAAAATTTTCGCATTGAGAGTTGATTATGCTGTTAAGTTAACATCCTAACCTTTGCTTCGATTGTGCTATAACTCCCAAGGTTAATTATTATCAAAAACTCCTCCAACAATTCTTGGATTATTTTTGGTATGATACCGAGTGTTACTGGCCTTTAACAGATTCTCCCAAACTTTCGACTGCCTTAAGGCTACACTCTGAATTTTTAGAACTTTTCAAAATCAGTTATGAAACTCAGACGATGGAGGAGACTGCATCTTAGGATACTTTTATGTTCCTGGTTGCTACTACTCGTAAGCTAGGATCAAGCTTTTTTGAATATGTACATGATCGCATTTCTCAGACCATGAATATTCCTGCTGTGGCAACTATTATTTACGTTTGCGGAGGGTGGCGTTAGCTGTATCGCTCCTTTCTTCATTCCTTTGGTTGGTCTTGGTAACTATAAATCATTGCCTACCCCATCATATTGAGTGAATACGAAGGAACAAGAGAAGATTAAAAAGGTAGAGTTGATGTATGCTATTAAGTTGACATCCTAACCTTTACTTCGATTGCTATAAATTTACTTTTGTTTAGATAAATTTTGCTATTAGATATTACTAATTGATTATGACGAAACCATAGGATAAAATCGGGCTATTGTAATAACCCAATTGAATTTGATTAAACATAGTACTAATATAGACATAGTACAGACGAACTATGAACTTCTACAAAGCTTATTAAAAACCTTTGTAAGTTCAGTTATCCTACAACCCATTCCTTTTTGGGAAGTAGGAAATATCTAGGGAGTTAGTACATCAGGAGCATCTAAATTTAAACCTCTTGCTTAATTCTTCAGCATAAATTTTACCTTTATAAGGTGGGGAAGGTAAGTCTGTGCTGTTGAAAGATAAAGATTAAGGAATAAAATTATCCTTCAACCTAGCAAGAGGTTTTTTCTTGTTTAACAAAAGTCATACCATAAGGAACGGACTTTTAAGCAAAATTTTCCTTTTTTTTATCTCTTACGATAAGGTACCATATCCAGATTAACACTACCTAGGTCTGGTGTCTTTGCTACGGGCTCTTGTACCTTAAGACTCCGTACCAAATTCAAGTATAGAGAAGGATCTCCTGCTTTAGCTTTCTTTTCTTGAGGAGTAAAGGTAAATATTTGATTTTGATACATAAATTTAGGAAAGCCTAAAACACCACGGTAGTAAGACCCATAACGAGGTGTCTTCAGATTAAAAGGTGTTTCTCCGACGCTACGCTGGGGTAGAACCCGACGACGTTGGTAGGGTACAGTTTCAAAGCCAAAGTTGTCGAGGTATTCTTCACTATCAAGCAACTTATCAATAAAACCTTCAATACCCTTGGTAGCTATAATTATAGACCAAGCAAGCTTTTCCCCTTCGTTATAAACATCACGACCTAACACTCTTTGAACGCATAACTCAACAAAGCGATAGTTACTATTTGTTTCGTAGTTGTTCCGACGGAAGGCCGGAGAAGTTAGCAAACCTCGAATAAAATCTCGAACTGTAATTTGGCCATTCTTGAGCTGAGATTCTAGGAACGTTTGGCGATCGCTCTTCAAAATTTGATGTTCACTATAAATTTGGCGATAAGCTGCCCAAATTAACTCATCCCACTCTACCGCTGAGGGTAAAAGTTCGGCAGAATAAATAATTGGTTGGTCGTCACCAGGCACTACATAACCTGGAACCCGTGAATTTTGACTTTTGGGTCTGTAC
Organism: Trichodesmium erythraeum IMS101; assembly: GCF_000014265.1. NCBI lineage: Bacteria > Bacillati > Cyanobacteriota > Cyanophyceae > Oscillatoriales > Microcoleaceae > Trichodesmium > Trichodesmium erythraeum. The sequence goes on along the minus strand of NC_008312.1, from coordinate 6,041,853 downwards.
TCTAATAATGGAATTGCCACGTCGTCATCTCCTTAAAATTATTAAATATAAATATAATTTATCAAGTGTGGCCATAGTACATTACACTTGATTGGGATTCCCGAAAGTTCTGTTAAGAGCCCAACTTATAGATTAAGGGATTGAGGGAATTCAGGTCTTACTTTTATTTATTTACGCAACAATCTGTAATATTCTTGATAGATATTTAATAATTCTCAAGATAATTTTTTTATAGCATCTCACCAGGGGAATTAGGGTATTTTCTATCCTTTTAAATACAGCTAATGGGGCTATAGGACTTCTCTTAATTTACCAACCAAAAGCAGAGTAATATTCTAAATCAACATGGGGTGTTTCTGTTTGTGAATCTGAGTTACTTTCAACTAAGCGTACCTCTGTGCAAAAAGTCGAAGTATTAAATCCACCAAACCTCTTTACTGCACTACTTCGCATCCTCAAATTAGGACTGGTAAACCAAAATCTTTCAATAGAACTCATAGTTTCATATTCAGTAATTAGATTTAACCCATCTTCATCATCCATCTCAAAACGTCCCACCACCGGGATAATTTCAGCATAGCCACGCTCTCGTAACATTCTGCCAGATCTTGGATTTTCTGAGTCAGGAACAATAGCAAATACAGTTGACCCCTTATGATTTTCATCATCTTTATCCCATGCCATAGAACCATCCCAAGTTACAAAAGCCCCTCCTGCAGCTAAACTTGGATCAATTTCGTGCATTTTACAGATTTCCAGTATTTTTGGATCCTTAGCATCCAGGTTGATCACTTCAATATCTGAGTGTCCAATTTCTGCTTGTCTAAAAGCTAGGTGATGAGTTGTACGTTGCGATCGCCATTTACCAGCACTTCTTTGAAAAAATTCCATTGCGTTCATTAGCCTATACTCCATTTTTTAACTTTTTATGAGGTTATTTCTCACCTAATTACCTTATGACTTAAGCGCTTTTGTCGCACTACTTAACATATAGCCTAGACATTAGTCAATCCTTTTTGGGGAGCATTTAGATATTAAAAATCAATTCATAGATTACAATGTATCATGAGTTAGTTATGGGTAGAGCTATATTTAAACTCTAAACCTTGAGGATATTGAGGTTCGGCTTCATCAAATTAATATTAACCTTTGCCTTTATAAATTTATATTTTATTTTTACATAATATATATGATAATTATACAAAGCTTTAAATAGTTATCTTAACATATTATCTACATTTTGATGAAAGAATTTGGATAAAAGGATTATAATATGGGTCTTCTTTCTACATTTTCTCATAGCTAATAGGTAAATGTTTATGTTTTGAGATTCGTTAAATTGGATTTATACCTAACATAGCTTGTAGAGTTAAGGCCAGAAAAATAAATGTCCCAATAATTAAGCCAATAAGAGCGATCGCCGTAATAGGCTTATTTAGAAGTGGTTTCAGTTGGTCAAAGAGAAAGAAGAATATACCAAGGGTAATGGTAATGAAGTATCGTGGATAGCGGGAAACGTTGTTAAAGAATTCTTGCATAATTTTATTAGATATAAATTCAACTCTACATAACATTATTTAGTTTAATATCTACTTAGTCAATTTGTGACCAGATCCAATATATCCATCCTTTTACAGTAGAAGCTCGTCTATCTATTGTTGTATTTCGGATTTCTAAATTACTTTCATACATAAGTTGAGTAATTTTTTCTTTTGAGGGAATATCACCATATTTTAAAGATAACTGAAATACTTGATAAAATACTTCGTGTACCAAAATTTTTTCGATTAACTTCAAATATTTTAGTTGATGTGGTTGACGCCAAATATATTTGGCTTCATCGGTCAAAGTAAATATTTTTCCTTGTTTTTCTATGAGTCCTAAATATTTTCCAGCACTTGTATAATAATCTGTTTGTCTTTTGTCAAACTGATAATTTTCTGTGATATCATCTGAAGTCAAACCATTTTCTAATAGTAGGGAAATTAAGTCTATTAGTCTGTCAAATTTATCTGCTTGTGGAAATGGAATTTTTACTGGATCAGGAACAACTTTAATTTTACTGAGTAGTAAGTTTATCTCACTTGACTGTATTTTTTCTGAAGCAATTTCATAATTTTTTTGTTCTATCAAGGTGATAGAATTATAGTCTAATATATCTACAAAATCATAAATAAAAAAACTGAAAATATCGTTGGAGTAAGTCATTAATACTGGTATAACTTTCTTGCTAATTTTCTTTGACCATAATCTATAAGGATAATAGAGTTGTCTGATTAAAAAATCCTCAACTTTGTAGTTTTTAGCTTCGATTAAAATTAAAAAGTTATCAGTTTCAAAACCTCCATCTATTTCGCACTGAGAATTAGTAACATTGATTGTATATAGCTGATTGTTCAGATAATTTTTAATGTAAAAGTCAAAAATTCCAGTAGACATTCTGCCTGAAACAGTAAATTTAGTTTCTGAGCCAACTAAGTCATGGAGAATACCTATATTAAATGCACAAAGTAATGCGGAACTTTCAGAATATAAATTAGTGTAATCTATGGTTTCTATTTCTCTGGGAAACTGCCAAGAAATAGTTTTGATTTTGAGGTTATATTTAACTGGAAAGTGTGTACAAAAGTGACCAATAATATATTGATAACGAGAAAGTGGTAGAATTGATAAATTATTATCTCTGAAAATTTTTGGTAAGTGAACAACATGGTCAAATTTTGCCATAAGTCGACTTTCTCGTTCCTGATTAATTTGAGATGTTTGTATTTTAAAACAGCCGTTTTTATTGACCTCCTCTAATATCTTATATCTCTCAAATAGCTTTTCCCATGCTTCATCATTTTTAGTCATATTTCTAAAATTTGTCTCTACTGAAAAAATTTAATACTACAATTTCATTAACTTTTTTTATGGAATTGGTGCTGCAACTATTCATAAGTTAGCTTACTGAGGGTTTCAATGTAGCATTGATTGATTTAAATATTAGAGATATAAAGAAATTAGAATCAAAATATCCTCAAAAAAATTATCTTCGTTTATGAGGACTGATATTAGAGCTAAACTAGCAATTAAAGAGTGTGTTAATTCGGCAATATAAATATTTCTTCAGCTCGTAAGATTTTTTAGTAACGCAGCATTATTTCTACTAACCATTATTTTTGAAATGTAGTTGGAGGATGTTAACTTTCTGATTAATATTAACCGACCTCAATATCTTGAATAAATAGAAAGTCTCTTGCTGGAGCGCATCAATTGACAAAGAGACAATGTAAAATTATAAATGAAACTAATTGAAAAAAGTATAGTCGTGATTTTAGAGTAATTAATACTATAGATAGCAGTCAATAAGCCGAAATATTATTGTATTTTTAAAAGAAGTCAAAAAGAATTAGATCTCAGAGAATAGACTTGCTTTAATTGTGGTATTTTTCACACTATAAAAGATAAAAGTTACTATCAATATTGTAGAAATTATTCACTTTTACCAAAATTAAAATAGTCGAAGCAATAGCAGTTAAAAATCTCGTCCAACTAACCATTTTTGAAAGATGTCGCGGGCGGGCAGTCCGAGAGTATTAAATAGACAAGTTGAAAAACGTAACACTTGCTCTAAGCCAGGAACTCCCAAAGACTTATCAACCCTTATACCTAGTCTAATAAAACTTCAGTTATTTTAATAGACAGGAATTCTGATCATAATTTTTGATTTGATGCTAGTAGGATGTTAATTGAGATGCCTTCCAGCGTAAATAAACTATTTTAATAGACCGCTCTTAATTTTTGGTATCCGTGAAATAAACTTTCACATAGTTAATAATCTTTCATCATATTTAATCCTAGCTATGCTGAAAAATTTAACACTATAATTTCATTGATTCTACCTCTTTTTAAGCCTTTAGAATTAATACTTCTTGCTGCCCTGACTACCTTAATTTTATCCTGATAATCTTGATACAAACCCATAATAAAATCTGTTTGAGAATTACTTAAAATAACCAGGCAACCTTTCTCGTTTAATTCATCAAAAACTTCCCTTAGTCTTTTTTGTTCATTCCTGTTAAAACCATTGATATCATATCCTGTGAAAGACGAGGTATTAGAAAGAGGATCGTAAGGGGGATCTAAATAAATAAAGTCACCTTTTTTAGCATTTTTAACTGCTTCAGCAAAATCCTTATCTAATATCTTTACTTTAGTTTTCTTTAAATAAAGACTCACAGATTTTAAAACAGCTTCATCTAAAATATTCGGTTTTTTGTACCTACCAAAAGGAACATTAAACTGCCCCTGAGAATTAACTCTGAATAAACCATTATAACAAGTTTTATTCAAATAAATAATTCTGGCTGCTCTTTTTACTGCTGAGAGACTTTTATAGTTTTCTGGTGAACGATCTAAATCTCTAATTTCATAAAAATAATCAGCATTATTATGTTTTTCATGTTCTCTTAACTCTTCAATTAAATCATCCAATGAATCTCTAACTACCTCGTAACAGTTAATTAATTCCTTATTTTGATCATTAATAACTGCTCTGGTTGGTTGCAATTCAAATAAAAGCGCTCCTCCACCAATAAAAGGTTCATAATATGTACATTTCTTTAGGGATTTTTGGTCGATATATTTTGTTAATTCAGATAATAATTGTCTTTATTAGAGTCGAATAGAATATCACTATTCCATCCTCTCCTTCAAAACCGAGCGTGAGAGTTCCCCCTCACTCGGCTCCTCCTAGTCAGTTTCTTTGCGTCTATGGCTACATCAGAGACAGTCTTGGTATGGTGAAAGTAATTATAAGTCAGCTGTTTACTGCCCATATTGTCCCCTCCTCCTTTTGAGAACAGAATAATATGATCCACCTCCAGACTATTCTCCTTAGTAAAGTACTGCTTACAGTTAGTATTGCAACTTCCCTCTTTACTACTATGTAACTAGAGGGCCCTTGTATCTAGTGAGCCCAGTCTTCATGGTAAGGAGACTTGTTTTCTTGCAGTCTTACAAACCTTTTGATGGGAGTATCCTTGTGCCATCGGAGTTGTTTGCCCTCAGATGTTATAAACTTCCACCCTTTCCCTTTGTCTACTCCCCAGTATTTATCTACCACTTGCTTCTTGCCCTGCATTGGGGCGCAGTAATAACCCCATCTGAGAAGCTGATAAAAGAGAATATTGTCAAGCTTACCAAAAACTTTTAAGCTTACCACAGAATCATAATAGTTACTCCATGCCCTTATCTTGGGAGTGAGTATTTCTATTAGTTTCTCCTGTGAAGCATTGCGGTATAGTCTAATTGTGTGCTTAAGGACTCTGGTATGGCGTTTTATTGCCTCTTTAGAGGGTTTTATTAGAATTTTAAACCGTAACTTTTTCCCCTGCCTGTCAGTGTCACAGTTAATATCCTTGACTGGGTATTGCCTAACATTGAACCCTAGATAGTCAAATCCGGTTTGGACTTTTCCATCGCCTAAGGTATGGGCCAGTTTTGTCTTTGAGTCCTTCAATTGGAGCCCCATAGACCTTAACCAGTCATTGATAATTACCTGAGACTCCTCTATCACCTTCCTACTTTTATGCAACAGAACCAAATCAAATGCATACCTATGAAAGAGAGGAGGGTGAAATAAAGTGCCAGGTCTAATACTATACTTAGGAGCGATCGCCTTGGTGGTGTATTTCCTGTAGAATTCCTCATGTAATGCCTCCTGCATTCCATGTAAAGTTATATTGACCAGTAACGGATAAATTAGGCCACTTTGAGGAGTCCTACTTTCATTCGAATAAAAGACATCTTCTTCAATAAACCCTGACTTAAGCCAAGCTTTAACCTGTCGGCGCATACCTGGATAAGTATTAAGCTTATTTAACAGTTTCCTATAATTTATTCCGTCAAAGCACTTTTCAATATGGGCATCCAGGACATAGTAACTCCCTTGGTTAATATCGCTGCAAATCTCCCTAATGGCGTCCTTAGTACTCCTCCCTGGTCTGAAGCCGAATGAATTCGCTTCAAATTTAGCCTCCCATTCTGGCTCTAAAGCTAGCTTGGCTAGAGCCTGCTTTGCTCTATCTAACCTTGTTGGCACGCCTAGTCGCTTTCTCTTCTTTCTGCCAGACTTGGGAATTTCTATCCTCCTCACAGGTTTAGCCTTGCCATTCAATTTAAGATTTCGGGCTAATTCCAGTTTTTGTAATGGTGCTAATTCCCCTACCCCATCTATACCTGGTGTTTTCTTACCTGTGTTGTCTTGAGTGACTTTCCTGACAGCAAGCAGTCTAGCTGACTTGGACTTGACCAATAACTTCTGGAGTTTCTTGACAGCCTTAGTATCACCATTGTGTGACGCTTTGTAGATTCTTTTCTGAAGCCGGAATATTGCTCTGTTAACTGCTTTCCAATTAACTTTGTGCCATTCCATTTCCACCGTAGTTGTCTCCCTCGTATTGGACATTTTACTTCCTACTAGGTTTCTACTCTCTAGACTTAGGGATGTCCGTCTGCATATCCCTGATGTTACTCAGGGCATTGGCTTCTGACATCATCTTTTCCCGACAAAGTTTATGGCTTGGCTGCCTACTCTGAGAGAACTTTGCTAGAATTATTTCGTTCCGTAGAGGTTTTATCTGGTTGGGTCGGGTACTGACTATACGCCGATGAATGCTCTTGCAGGCAAGAGAAGGATGTCTAAACAACGAGAGGTAACTCATTGCTCCTCATTCATAGTCGACTAGGACTTTACCTATCGTGTCCACAGTCTTGGGCTGACGACGCTTCAAACATCAGTTCACTTTCGTTTACCCTTTCAACCTCCCTTGCAGGGATGTAGCTTAGATAGGTTAGCTCTTACCTGCTTTTTATCCTGCTTTACCTATTTGACGGCCAGTCTCCTTGGCAAGGATAATGGAGTTAATCTAGACACCTTGATACTAGGACTTTAACCTAGAAACTCTCTACAGTTGAGTCTGACCCACGGAGATCAGGCCCAAGTCCTCCCCCGCTCCCGGAGCGGTTTTGGACCTAACGAACCGCACTGCCTCCTGCCCATTTTAAAAAAGGTTTAATTATTGGATTTTTACGCACTAAAAAATACCTCTGTATTTCAGAATTAAATAAGACTGCATAGTTTTTTATGCTCTTATTATTTTACTTATTAAATAAGAAAAGTCATCTCTTAAAGTAGATTAATTTTTCTCAAATAACTTGTGTTTTTTTTCTGTGTTTTTAAAGATATAGTATCTTTACTTAAATTATCTGATCAAATTTAAGTTTTAGGATTAATTAGGTTTTGTGGAAAGGTCTATTAAAAAAACATTATATTTTATGTCTTTAACTTTTTATACTTAAAATATAGCATTTTTTTAAAATCTAAAAAGGTACTTTATTTTATTTTTAAATGCTTTGAGTTGATTATATTTTTAGGGGTAGGTTATTTCAATTAGGATTCAAAAATAGTTAATTTTATAGGGAAGCAATCACAACTTTTTATATTTAAAATATAGCATTTTTTTAAAACCTAAAAAGGTACTTTATTTTATTTTCAAATGCTTTGATTCGATTATATTTTTAGAGGGTAGGTTATCTCAATTAGGATTCACAAATCGTTAATTTTATGTCGATTATATTTTTAGGGGTAGGTTATCTCAATTAGGATTCAAAAATCGTTAATTTTATAGGGAAGCAATCACAACTTTTTATATTTAAAATATAGCATTTTTTTAAAACCTAAAAAGGTACTTTATTTTATTTTCAAATGCTTTGAGTCGATTATATTTTTAGAGGGTAGATTATCTCAATTAGGATTCACAAATCGTTAATTTGATGTCGATTATATTTTTAGGGGTAGGTTATCTCAATTAGGATTCAAAAATCGTTAATTTTATAGGGAAGCAATCACAACTTTTTATATTTAAAATATAGCATTTTTTTAAAACCTAAAAAGGTACTTTATTTTATTTTCAAATGCTTTGAGTCGATTATATTTTTAGAGGGTAGGTTATCTCAATTAGGATTCACAAATCGTTAATTTGATGTCGATTATATTTTTAGGGGTAGGTTATCTCAATTAGGATTCAAAAATCGTTAATTTTATAGGGAAGCAATCACAACTTTTTATATTTAAAATATAGCATTTTTTTAAAACCTAAAAAGGTACTTTATTTTATTTTCAAATGCTTTGAGTCGATTATATTTTTAGAGGGTAGGTTATCTCAATTAGGATTCAAAAATCGTTAATTTTATAGGGAAGCAATCACAACTATTGCAAAAGTTTAATTTTTTTGCTGTTCGGTATATTCTACTAATTAAAAAAAAGAATATTATGAATCATTAGAGTTATTAAAATGATTTATAGTATATGTATTTTGAACTAAAATATAATTTATGAACTAAGAAATACCATTTAAGTTATTTATTCTGAGTTCTGAGTTCTAAGTTCTGGCTCCTAACCTCCAAAACCTACTCACAGCCCATTTCCAATTAAAATAAATGGTGCCCAATAAGAGGGGTGACTGTACTCACTATTAATCATAGAAATTTGTGCCTTTTGTAATGCTACTGTCTTGCTTTCTCCATTCTTCAAAGCCGTATAAAAATCATTCATAAATTCTTGAGTACCTTGATCATCAACTCGCCATAGAGTTGCTATACTTGCCGCTGCTCCAGCTTCTTGTATCTTATAACCAAAACCGAGTATTTCTTGACCATTTGCTGTCTGTTCTACTAAAGCAGTTTGACAAGCACTCAAAACTACTAATTCTACATCCTGTAAATTCCAATTTTCTACATCTCGTAAAGTAGCGAGAGCGCCATCTCCAAATAATATAAAAGATTCTTCTGGATGACCAGTTATAAAAGCAGAATGAGTAGCAAAATGTACAATATTATAGCTATTCATTTTTGATTCTGCTGCTTCTTTAGTAAAGCCATTGCCTAACAATTTATTTGTATCAGGAAATATCTTCTCTATTTCCTCTACCTCTACTCCAGCGAAGGGTAATGATTCAAATTCAAACTTTTGTTTACCAACTTCAAAATTATAACTTCCTTCTGTTAAAGCACCTGCTAAAATTGTAGGTTTAAATCTTTCTCTAGGTTCTAAGTCCATTAAACTTGCAGCAGTAATATTATTAACCTTAAATCTTTCTACTAACCATTTTTTTCCATCATATAGTGCTGCCAATGGAATATAACGTAGTTTCTGGTCAGGTGCATAAATAATTGTTTGAGCTTGAATAAGTTTGAGGTAAATTTCTATAGGTTTAATCAACCAATTATATAGTTTTAATCCTTCCTGCATAACTATTTGATTAGACTTATTTTTATTTGTTAATTTTCCTCTTAATCGAAATATTGTTTGATTAAACTCTTTCTCATTTACTAAAACAGTTCGATGAAATGGAGGATAATTAGCACTAACTAATACTAATTCTAATCGATTTTCTAAAAGTAATGGATATAAGACTACAGTATTTTTTTGCTTATGCTCCTTTAGTTCAGACTGTAACCAAAGTACTATATCTGAATTTAGCTTTTGACTCCTAGCATTTTTCTCTAATTCTGAAATTATAGATTTTACTTCCTCACTATCAAAAAATTGCTGAATTTTTACTAATTTTTCCTCTAAGTGATTTGGATTTTGTTTATGGCTTTTATCAACTTCATCTATTAGCTGAGTATATTTTTCCCAAAACACTTTTTCTGACTCTAGCAATGGAACTTCACTATATTCATATTCATCAGTTTGTAAGTTCCCCATATATTCAAATATTTCTTGTACTTGCTGTAAATCTAAGATTTGATGTGCTTCTAAAGCACGTTTTTGTTGGAGCAATAAGTCAGCCAAAATACGATAGATTTCAAGAATACTTTTTATATGTAAATTTTGCCGTTCTACTGGTAATTTTTTTAAATCTTTCCTAATATTTTCAGTAATATTAATTGATTGTTTATAAAAAATTATTGCTAATTGATCTTGATTCTTTCTTTCTAATAATTTACCTATATTAGCAAGAGTAATTCTCTCTTTATCTTGGTGCCCAAGTTGTCGTTCAATAATCAAAGTTTTAGTTAAAAATTTTAGAGCTTCTGAATGTTTATTTAATTCTCTATAAACTAAGCCAATATGATGAAGAGTAGCTGAATTATTATAGTTATCACCAATTTTTTCTTTAATAGCTAATGCTTCTTGATGATATTTTAATGCTTCAGAATATTTTTCCTGTTCTCGATAAGTTACACCTATATTATCTAGAGTTTTTGCTATACCAGTATTATCTTTATTTTTCCGATTAACCTCTAAAGCTCGTTGATAATATTCTAAAGCTTTAGAAAATTGTTTTAAATGGTAATAAATTGTTCCAATTTTATTTAAAATAATAGCTTGTTCTGGATAATTTTTATTTAAAGATTGCTGATAAAAATCTATAGCTTTTTCATACTGACCTAACTGGGAATAAACTAAACCAATCTTACTTAAAATAGCACTAATATCTTCACTACTTTTCTCCTGTTGAGTCTTTTCTAATGTTTTCTGATAAAATTCTAAAGCTTTCAGATATTTACCTTGAGCATCATAAACAACAGCAATTTTATCTAAAGTTTGAATAATTCCAAAGCGATCGCTCTGTTGAGTATAAATTTCTAATACTTGTTTAAATTGTTCTAAAGCAACCTCAAATTTACCATTATTAAATTCTTCAGTTGCTTGTTGCTCAAGTTTCTGTATTTCAGTTTTTAGATTATTTTGTGAAATATAATAACTCTCATTTTTTGTCGGCTTTGTCAGTGCTTGTGAATTTATATTCGCTTTTTTATCGACTATCATAGATGGAGGAACAATTAATAGACATACAATAGATATAACTAACCTCAAATTTTTCCAAATTATCATTTTAATAACTAAATTTTTTATGCGTATTAATTTCTCTTATTTACCATTATTAAATTCTTCAGTTGCTTGTTGCTCAAGTTTCTGTATTTCAGTTTTTAGATTATTTTGTGAAATATAATAACTCTCATTTTTTGTCGGCTTTGTCAGTGCTTGTGAATTTATATTCGCTTTTTTATCGACTATCATAGATGGAGGAACAATTAATAGACATACAATAGATATAACTAACCTCAAATTTTTCCAAATTATCATTTTAATAACTAAATTTTTTATGCGTATTAATTTCTCTTAAATTTCGTTACATTATTATTTACCTACTTGAATTAAGACTTGCTGAATACATTTTATAAGTAAGGTTATAAGTAAGGGCAGAAAACACAGAGCGAGAAAATATTGAGGTATAGAAGCAGGAATAAATGTGAATTACAAAAGATATATTGGGAAACATTTTTTTTTTCGATTTTTCTGTCCATTGATTTCTCTTAAGTTTCATTACATTATTATTTACCTACTTTAATTAAGACTTGCTGAATACATTTTATAAGTAAGATTATAAGTAAGAGCAGAAAACACAGAGCGAGAAAATATTGAGGTATAGAAGCAGGAATAAATGTGAATTACAAAAGATATCTTGGGAAACATTTTTTTTTCGATTTTTCTATCCTTAGTCGCTCAAATTTAATAATTTTAAACAAACCTGAGCCCCAAAAATGTAAATTTTCTCCACAAGAAAACCTTAGTAATATTTAAGTAAATACTTTCAGTTTTTTTTTCAGTTCACCCTAATTATTTCAGCTGATAAGAAGGCTAATAATTGAGCTTGTATATATGTGTAATTAATTCGGCATCACTACTTATAAGATATAGTACTTAAAAAAATACTGTTACAATGCTAAAGTCTGTTACTAAGAGTGTTGAGATTAATACAGTAGCGACCTTTTGTTAATTTACTATAATACCAATTATCATACATTAACACTATGGTTAGGAGATACTTCAATTATTAAGCAATGAACATCTGATCAATAACTTTGTTTAATAATAAAGATTCAGTAGAGTGTCAATTATTTTCTTTATACTCAATGGATAAATTAGATTTTGATTATCAATTAATTCTCGAATAACTATTAGCAAAAGCTCAGTTACATTATCCTCAAATAAACTACAAATTTGTAGGGACGTTACATACAACGTCCCTACAGTAATAAGCATAGGTTTAGTTGAGGGACAAAACCTAATGACAATAAAGCTATAGTTGAGTTTGAGTTCGTTCTACAAGGCCAGAAATTTTTCGCATCACTCTACTACATTACTGACACATACTCAATAGACTTCGACCATAATTAATCTTAAATCCTTTCGTACCTGGGTCAAAATTTAATTTCTGGAGATATCTAATAAGAATTTAGAGCACCGAATATGTTGAGAATTATTTTCTAATTATATTTCCAACTCCAAATACTCAAAGGTATCAAATAAATGGTCAGAAAACCTCGAAATTTTTAAATTGGATATCGCTACCATACTATCACCCGTTGCAATAATCGTGAATTTAACTAGTAGTCTTCCTTGAGTATCAACCAAGATATGACGCTTACAACCTTTTAATTTTTTACCAACATCTAAGCCATATACTTGAGCCTTTTTGCTTTTGTTTTTACCATCAAAGAATTAACAAATGTTACAGTAGGTTCTGGATGTTGTGCTTCTTGGACTCTTGTCTATCACCATAGAGTTATGATTGATTTTTTCCCCAACACCATGTCACGACCATTTAGGAAATTTTGTTGACGTTTGCCTTGGTAGTAGATCGTGGGACAAAGAACGCCAATGAAAACCACAGTAAAGGATATAGAATATTTACTACTTCTGTGAGATTAGCACTTGGTTTTGGCCCTCATTCAGAGAGGTTTCGGTAGCAGAGGTTCGAGTAGTTTCTACTCGCGTACCTGCGCGATCGCTGGCTAAAAATTTTTACCGACATTTATTTGACAGTGAGCATTGTTTTCTCCTACCTTTACCTTCAATACTTCTTCATGGCCATTTTTACCTTTTTTTGACAAACCGTCTCTTAATAATACCAAGGGTAATAAATGTTTATTACAAAGAACAAAACTCCAAACTGAGAACTCAAAACTCAGAACTAATTTTTTCGGTTTTATTTATTATTTAATAGCTTATATTTTTAGTCAAAAATACACCTCCTGTAATACCAAGAAAATAAATATTTACTATAAATCAATAGACAATTTTTGATAACCTATAATTCATAATTAACTCCGCAGAATAAATTATTTCAAGACTCTTTTTTAGGTATAAAATCATCTTTTTAGTCAGTCAAACATATCTCTTCAGTTCGTATTTTTATCGCCTTTACTATTTTAACAAATTATTTTTCCACACTCTTAACATTAACTTCGAGTGAATAGTTAGAAAAAGGGAATTGAGCTGTAGTTTTACCGTAAGTATTCAACTATTAGCTCTCAGCAAAAGAGCCCCCTTTTTCTAGTAAGAGTTAATTCTAGCTCAATTAATAAACATTTTATCAATAGCTAACAGCTAAAGACTGAAACCTTACATTTTACCTTCAAATTCCCTGTATATTTCGTATGTATTATTATTTGTTGTTTGTTGTTACCCTTTTCAATTTTTGTGTTACTAATCTACTGACTTATTTTGACTATCTTTTGATAAATCTGATGTTGAATTATCAGTCTCATTTTTCTCCTCAGAAGAAATAGCAGTCAAATTTTCTTCCTGATTCTGACTATCTTGAGTAGTTATTATTTCTGGTGAAGAAGAGCTATCTTCAAGCGCAGAAACTTCAGCTAATTTAGAAGTTTCCGTAGCAGGTTTTTCAGTAGGTGTAGATTCTAATTTTGAAGACGAGTTTGCTTCCTTTTCAACTTCTGTCAAAGTAGTTTTATCTGTTTTAACATCAGATACTATAGACTCTTCTTTCTCTATTAAAGATTCTTGTTTAGCTTGAGTATCTTCTGTCTGACTTATAGTCTCATTAACTTCAGTATTTACCTCCTCAATAGAAGTTAATTTCTCAGTATCAGCTTGATTTTGTGTAGATATTGAGTCAGAATCAGTATTTTTATTATCTCTACCTTGAATGACATTTTTAATATTACTCAATATTCCACTCATAGGTGTCAATAACTGAGCAAAACCACGAGCTTTTTTAGATAAACTTTTATCTAATTTCTGAGATGTATCTAATTCAGTTTTAGCATCAGTTAAAACATTTTTTTCTGTCATACTTTCAGTTGTCTCTGCTTCAGATTCTTTGATTATTTTACTTAAGTCTGAAGTAGTTTCAGATGATAGTAATTCAGATTCAGTTTCTCCTGTTTTAACAATATTCACCAACTCTTCAGTAGTAATATTTTCTGACTGTTTGGTAGAGGTTATTGGGGAATCAGATAAATCTAATTTTTCCATATTCTCTACTTCTGATATAGATGTTGTTTCAGAAACAATTTTTGATTTTTTCTGAGTATAATCTTCAGTACTTTTCTCAGTTGATATTTTGGTTTGCTCTACAACTGGAGTCACTTGGCGACGCAACATTAAACTTTCTGAAGTAAACCAACCTAATAAAGCTACACTTGCCACTTGACCCAGTAACACCGCACCTGTAATTCTACCTGCACAAAACCACAATACCAAGGCATAGAAAAGACCTACACCACTCCAGATAAAATCGTTTTTCCGATGGACCTCTGGAAAGAAAAAGGCCACTATATACAAAGCTAAACTACCAAGACCAACAGCTAAGGCCAGTATGTATGTAAGCATAAGTTTAAATATTCCCACTATTTGCACATTGGGTCATTTTATCGTTCATTGACATTCTCCCGACGCTGCTCTACGAGACAGGGCAGGCTTCCCTAACATTACTGTTGGTGGCTTTCTGTCTGATAGCGCCTGCCTTCCGAAATTTACTCCCTTCAGGTCTTACAGTCGCGACCCAGACTTACACTACTCTTCCAGCAGCCAAAATATTGATGCTTGGGTTTATATCCCTATCACGACGACTACAACATTCTGGACAATTCCACTCCCTGATATTTCGAGCTAATTCCTATACTACATAAATACAAGAAGAAAGTTTTCAGTTTTCAAAGATGACAAATCTCTAAACATTTATCCACCAATAATTTAAGATTGATAGAATAGATTTGCACTTGTAATAAACTCAGAATAAATGTGTTTGGAATATTACTAATTTTTTTGATAAGCATAACTCCTTGCTTATTTTATGCATGGACTTTCCATAAGCTGGAAGCAAGGACTATGGAAAGACTTAACTCAGCTAGATTAGTTGTAAACTATAGAGAAATAAGAGCTATATCTAGTCAACCAGAACAAGAGTATATTGAAGGAGTAGGATACATAATAGGAGACCTAACTTGTAAATTTAATGCTAGGTCTTCTTATATTCGTTGTGCAGTTAACCCTATTGGACCATGTAAAGGTTGTGGTCATTATCAGTCAATAGATATTGATTAGTTTAAGTGATTTATAGGAATTTCTATCTCTGGTAATGAGTGAGATACAAAGTTCCTTGGTTTTAGGAAGTAGGGAGCAATAATTTGCATTTGGTAGGAATAGAAAATTCAGAAAAAAACTATACCTCAGTAACTTGAAAAGCCCTATAATACCAACTTCTCTCAAAAGTAATTACTTATAAACTTATACTGATCATCTCAAACTTTATAAATCAAATAAATTCAAATAAATTTGATATAATGATATAACCAATATAACTAAAAATAAAGTCAACTAGGGAAATAGTTCATCCTAATTTATTGTTGCGCAAGTATTCTAATCCTAAAAATATAGCTGCGATAGTTCCACAAACATTTATGTCTGTCATCAATACTCTCTGAAGAACCTCAGAAACAGGTATTAAGACCACTTCAATTTCTTCTGTAATATCAAGCTCTTGTTTTTGAGATTTGATCACATTTTTAGCAGCAAAGAAATGAATAGAATTAGTATCTTTAACAGGATTATCATATAAAGTTTTTAATTTAATTAATTTCTCGGCAACATATCCAGTTTCTTCTCTCAATTCTCTCATCGCAGCTACTTCAGGAAACTCTACTTGAGGATTAAAATATCCTGCCGGTAACTCTAATAAAACTTTACCTACTCCATGTCTATATTGACGGACAAATACAATTTCTTGCTGATCAGTCACAGGAAAAACAAGAACAATATCTTGCCTAACATTAACAAAAAAATCATCTATAATTTTACCATTCGGTAACTCAACTTCATCCTGTCTTACTTGACACCATTGATGATTAATTACTAACCTAGATTGTAAAAGCTTCCATTTTTTTAAATTAGTCATATAAAACTTCACCTACTCCATATCTATATTGACAGAAAAATACAATTTATTGCTGATCAACCATAGGAAAAACAAGAACAAGAAGAATATCTTGTCTAACATTAACAAAAAAATTATCTATAATTTCATTTCACCATTCGGTAACTCAATTTCATCATATCTTACCTAACACCATTAATGATTAATTAATTACTAACCTAGACCGTAAAAGCTTCCATTTTTTTAAAGTAAATCAGTTATAAATCAATAGATATGAGTAAGCATTTAATAAACTCAACTAGACTAACCCGAGATTTACAAAAAGTAACCTCCGACTTGCATCAAATTAACTCTTTTACTGGACTAATTCGCTTTATTGTATTAGGTTTTGCTTTCTTCAGTTTAGTTACAATAGCATGGTCAACATCTAATAATTTTTTATTTTCAGGCATTAGCATTTTTGCAGCACTCGTGTATGCTTTCTGGTTAATTTGTACCCATGATATGACTCATCAAACTTTAACTGGGTGGAGATGGTTTGACAGTATTATGCCTAGACTAATAAGTTGGCCGATGCTGTGGCCTTATAGCATTTATGCTGCACTGCACCAACTACATCACAGCTGGAATGGCAGTGACTTACGAGACCCAGAAAGGGTACAGTGGACCTGGGAAGAATATCACAATTCTTGTCTTCTTGTACAATGGTATGTGCGTCATCAATGTAGTATTGATATTTTTCTGGCAGGAGGAGTAGGGTTAATTATGAAAACCTTCATTTATGGTTGGCGTTACCGAAAGTTACTTTCTCGCCTCCAGCAAAAAATATTTCTAGATGTAGGAGGGATGGCATTATTCCATGGAGTTATGCTCGGTTTTGTCATTACAAATGGGTTACTATTGCGCTATTTACTATTTTGGTTAATCTTAGAAAGAGTAATTGGTATTGTGATGCAAACCCGTGACCATTTAGAACATTATGGACTTTGGGGCAAAGCTAAAACTTATCAACTTACTCAACTTTATGCCTCTCGTAATCTTCAGGAAAATGATATTATTGGATGGTTAATAGGAGGGTTAAATTATCATGGAGTTCATCATGCTTTTCCTGGTATCCCTTTTAATAATTTGCCAGACGCTTTTCATCGTATTCAAGGAGTTTTAGAAACTTATAATCTTCCTTTAATGAAATTTGAGCATAGTTATTTATATGAAACCTTCTTGTTAAGTCGTTATTCTGCTTTGATATGCGAAACTAAACTCTTAGAATTTACTTCAAATAATCAGATTATTTATCCTCAAAATAATCTGCCTTCAAATTAATAATTATAAAAACTATAGATACTGGAGAGTACAAAGTTTTCCCAAAAAACTATTAGCTTTTAAAGCTAATAGTTTTATAGCAATATAGCTAGCTTAGATTATTTATAGTTGTTTTGAAAAAGTTTCTTACCTTGAGATAGCTCTGAGCTAAAGTTCGCAATAGTTATTCCCAGAATTTCCCATTATCTAATATAAATAAACTTTGATCATATAAAAAAAACTCATTATACGATACTTGATAAAGCATCAATTTCCCATTATTAACTACCAAGCCAGGCAAGCAATAGGAAATTCAATAGGTTCAGGAGCTGTTTAATCTCTAGTCAAACAAATTGGTTTATGGCTTAAATTATTAGGGGCAAAATGGTCACAAAAAAATTTGTCCCGTATACTTCAGCATTGGTGTGCTTATCTTAATGGTGCTTTTGCTGCTTGATTTTAATGTTGGATAAATGCGATCGCAAAAGCCAAAAAACAAGGATGCTTTACAGTTCAAGTTTACCAATAAATTAACTAAATGGTTTAAGTATTCCCTCTTCTTGAGTACAGTTATTTATCCCTTAATAAATTGAGATGAACCTAGTTAAAGTTTTATGAAAAGTTTACTATTTTTCCTATCAATACTAAGCAAAAAAAAAATTTAGCAGAACATCAATATTAGCTTTTAATTAAAGAAAATTTTTGTTCTCAATTTATCTTATTTACAACATATTCTGTAGTTAATAAGGTACAGTAGCAACAATATTAAAAATAGTTTTTGCAGTGGTTATTATCTAATAATTAAAAACTAGCAAATATTAGATTGAGCATTTTAGCTTGGCTGTGGTGTATACAAACCACGCAAAAAACTTTTGACTTAGGAGTACCTACTATAATTCTATGGGATTAAAGTTTAGTGATTAGGGTTGTAAATTAATTATACTTGTGCTAACTGATTTAATTAATGGTTCAATTATTTTCAATTTATAGCTAGGTATATTTGCCATTATTACTACTATTCTTTACCCTAAATTAGGCATCAAAAAATATTCTACAAAAACTATTAATGCTTTACCATCTATTGATATATTAAGCGTTATTAACATTACCATTTTTATGAGAATAATTACTCAAATAACTGTGTTTTTTTGCCTAAATAAAATTATGAATAATCTATAATTTAAAACTATAAACTTAACCATTGTATTACCATCTTTGGAGCAGGCAATAAAATTAATACTAATAAACCTAGCATTAACAATCCTAAAAAGTCACGTTGATGATTTAGTTCACTAACATCATTAAGAGCAGGTTCATCAGCAAGAGGCAGTAAAAATAAAAAGATTGCTAAGAATAAATATTCCTTATTTATAAAAGCTAATAGTAATAATAAAAAACGCGAAATTTGACCAATTACCATGGCAGTGCGTTGCCCAAACATAGCATGCACTATATGACCACCATCAAGTGGTCCAATAGGCATTAAATTATATGCAGTTACTATTAAACCTATATAACCAGCTACTCCTACTGGATGTAGATTTATAGCTTTATTATAAGTTAACTTTGCACCTAATGCTAATTTGCTCAATATAGTTAATAAAAAAGAAAAAGTGGGATTTAAGGAATCTAGAGATGAGATTCCTGAATCTTCAGAAAGAGGAACAATACTAGAGTGAGATAAACCCCAAATTAATAGGGGTATTGTAACTATTAATCCGAGTATAGGGCCTGCTATACTAACATCAAATAAAGACTTACGATTAGGTACGGGACTTTGCCACCGAGTAAATGCTCCAAAAGTTCCAAACCAAAACGGTGCTGGAATAAAACATGGTAGAGTTATAGGAATTTTGTATAGTTGAGCTATTATATAGTGACCAAATTCATGGCATCCTAGAATAAAAATTAGAGCAACTGCGTAAGGTAAACCTTGGATTAATGAGCTAGGGTTATATTTTATAGTATTCTCAGAAACACCAACTATTTCTTTAGCTCCTACTAATGTAGTAGTGAATAAAGTAATTAGTAATAATCCTAAAGCCAAAATTATACCTTTTTTATATTCAGTAGAATCTTGAGTTTTATTCTTACTACAACCAGGGTTAGGAACTAGGGCAAAGAAAGGTTTACCTTGAAAGCTATTTTGAAATACTACTAAGAAGCGATCGCCAAATTTTCCTTCTACATTTTCTCGTACAGTTTTATAAGCAACTTCAGAGTTAGAACGTAACTGACCTCGACAAATAACTGCTTGAGGTTTATACTCTAAGTTCCGTAGATAGTAAACTGTCCAAGGAAAACAATTTCGGAGGTTGGTTTCTTCTGTTTTGTCTATTGCTAGTTTTGGTAAAGTTTGCTTGGTAGTTTGAGTAGAGTCGATTTCAGTTTGACTATTGTAGCTACTATTTTCGATTTTTGATTTATCTGATTTACTTGGTACATTACGCCCCCATTGTAGCAATAACCAATATAGACAAGGACACAAAACAAAAGGAATAATAATTAACCCTGGTGGTACTTGTTTTTGAGGATAGATTAACATCCAAGTTGTCCATATTAAAGACGGTGTCATCATAATTAGCCATAATATCCAGATAGGAGTATGAGTAATTTGACTTACACTACGCTGCAATATAAAGTATGTAATTAACCCCAACAAAATTAAAATTAATAAAAAAAGCATAATATATTTGTTTTGCTGATATTGTCTATTTCTAATTAAGTAATCATACTGTCTTGATACAACAGCCCTTTATGTCTAAAGCTCCCCAGTTTGTCCTAGAAAATATTTTTGCTTTTTCGCCAAATCGGGATACTCTAGGAGGAACTTCTTATTTTATTGTAGAGAATCAAAACAACATTCTGATTGATTGTCCTGCTAATAATGAAACAAATCAAAAATTTATAATGGCACAAGGAGGAATAAAGTGGTTGTATATTACCAATCGTAGTGCTATTGGCAAGGCAAAAGCAATTCAAGCAGCTTTCAAATGTGAGATTCTAATTCAAGAACAAGAAGCTTATTTATTGCCTGGACTAAAACCAACGACTTTTGAGTATGAGTTTAATTTAAGTCCACATACTAGTGTTTTCTGGACTCCTGGTCATTCTCCAGGTTCATCTTGTCTATATTATTCGGGGAATGGAGGGGTATTATTTACAGGTCGGCATTTATTGCCGAATCCTCAGGGGGAACCTGTCCCATTACGTATTCCTAAAACTTTCCATTGGCCTAGACAGGTTCAAAGTGTTAAATTTTTGATTGACCGATTTTCTTGTGAAACTTTAAAGTATATTTGCCCTGGTGCTAATACTGGTGCCTTGAGAGGTAAGCGAGTAATTGACTCAGCTTATGATAAGTTAGTTTCTAGGAACTAAAAATTATAATACTCTATGGCAACTATCACCGCTTATCCCAATGCCCCAGATTTATCTGCTAGTGATTATTTAGTTATTGGTCTAGCAACCTGCTTTGTCAAACAAGATGGTGAAATCTCTCAAGTAAAAATTGTTGAACCAATACCATCAGCAGCTCTTGAAGCTATTGTTAAAGGAATACCCACTTCATATGAAATAGCTTGTGGAACAACTTTAGGCAAAGTATTATCTGGAGAAACACCTTTACTACCTAAAGATTTTCCCCCAGAAGCTCAATTCTCAGATAATTTTGCTGAGAGAGCGATCGCTGCTACTCGCACATATAAAATTCATCCTGAAGTTAAATCTTTGGTTCCTCTAGGAAGTCGTCGTGATGACTTCAACTATTCTCTAGAACGTAAACGAATATTAAATGCAGAAAACATTGTTAGTAATGATGACAATGTTAAGCAACACGAATATACTCACAAAGTTCTTTAATAGCAGCAATTACCGGGATATCTTGAAATTTTCAACTCGTCAAGAATTATTTGGACTAATACACCAAGCCTCGTGGTTTATTCACTTTTATTGCTGAATACTAACCTTAAAGTAAGCTGTTATGCATTTAAACTGCATATTTTTTTCTGTTTATGTGTAAGAATATAACCCTGATTAATTCTGAGTTCTGAGTTCTTACATGGTCTAACCCATTTTAGCAGATACTAACTATATGCAAATTTTTCGTTGGCTTCCACGTCTGTCTTTTGTCTCAGACTGCCGGTCCTGTAACTAACAACAATAAAGATAACATTAATTTATTCAAAAAAACTAAAAAGTTGTCCTAGAAGGGTGGAGCTTGAAACCAAATTTTTCGGTAAATTAACAGCCAACAAATAATGTTTTAGTATTTCTACCAATGAGGAATAAAATAAAGCCTGAGAATTTAATAAATTTAAAAGTGGGCTAGCAAACCTCACATATATTTGCTTTTTAGCTGTAACTAAACACGAAAGAAAAAAGCGCTCTGCACAATTTTAGGTATATTCTGCCAAATCCGGGTTAAAAGTACCAGTTTTGAAGAAAACCTAGAATATACCCTGTGAATTTGATGAAATATCAAATGGGAGAAGAATATCTAACCAAGAAGCAAACGAGTAGTTAAAGTAGATCTGTTCCAGTAAAAATTTTGATGAGGTAGAACTTAACAAAATTCAAGACAATATCCACCCTGAAGGTGTATTAGTTTTAACGGCACGCCAGAGTTTCTTACCTAAACTTCAGAAAGTCCTAGACCAACCAGAATGGACTCCTATTGATTCTAAAGTGATGCCAATTTACGATGACCCTATTTATCTTTTAGCGTACAAAATTCGGAAACAATGAGTTCAGAATTGAAAAGGCTCGAGCAGATAAATGAAGAATTGGTAAGAGTTCCTAATTTAACCCGCCATGAATTACTAGGTATGAAAGTGATTCAAGAGAGCCAAGAATTGGTTCATCGAGTTGGTGCTACAAACAAACCTACACAAAGTCTTCCATTCACTAAATTATATCTGCCGATGGCCTTCACAGGTATCTTAGAACCAAAGAAGTTAGTTGATAAGACTCATCGTGCAATCCAAATCCTATTACCTGGTACAGGAACAACCTTTTCTGTTGCCGAGACCTTATGCGATGTTGCAGGCACTTTTCATGGCCGAAAAAGCAAGAATCGTGGAACTGGACGAAAAAGCAACCAAAGTTTATTAACTGAATTATTACCTGAGGGTGAGACATTCCGTGTGGCTTCTTTTCCTGCCGATCTTCCACTTAACGGCATGGGTTCAGATGCTCCATTTGAATTTGCCAGCGAGCATGGTCTTATGACAATAATTCGCCATGTTCATCTTGTATTGTCGCGACTTTATCCTGATCGCCCAGTTTTTATTGCTGGACGTAGTCAAGGTGGTATAGCAGGTATAATGTATGCACAACATTATCATGACTTGGCTGGAGCAATAGCAGTTAATCCACCACATCCAGATCCAGAACTATTTCAATTTACTGTTCAATATTTGGAGGAGAAAGCTGGAATTCTAGCAGATCTTCTCCATGCTCCAGGTGTCACTTTACACGATTATAGTTGGGAAGCCTACAAGACTTTCACACCGAACTTTAATTATCCATCTAGACCATCTCTATCTCCAATCCTAATTTTGGTTAGCTTGGGCGACCCTTTCAATTTATTTCCTCAGTATCTTCATAAGCTGCAGGAATTTGCAGAAAATGACGAAAAATGTAAGTTGCATATACTTGATGCAGGACACAATCTTTGGGATAGGAAATCCGTGGATACATATCAAGATGTAATTAATTTGCACATCCAATTTATGTTGAACCAAATTAAATTCAGATTGTAAAAACTATGTACCATGTCACTATATTAGGAACTGGAAAAATTGGGTCGGCGATCGCTAAACTTTTACATTACAGCAGTGATTAAATCATAATGGTTAGGGATATAGAACCTGAAGCTTTAGAAAGCTTAACAGCATCTTTGCCTGTCAATGCCTTTTCCATAGATATAAGTGATGAAACTACTCTGACAAAAAAACTAGAAGGCCAAGATTGTGTTGTCTCTGCTTGCTCCTATGAAGTCAATCCTATCATTGCTAGGGCTGCAGCTAAAGCTAGGGTCAGTTATTTTGACTTGACTGAAGATGTAGCAACTACCAATGTAGTTCGTTCTATTGCCAAAACAAGTCCTAATAGTTCTATCTTTGTACCTCAGTGCGGACTTGCCCCTGGGTTTATCGGTATCCTTGCTAATCACCTGTGTAGTGGTTTTGAGAAGCTTGAAGATTTAAAAATGCGTGTAGGTGCTCTACCGCAGTACCCATCTAATATGATGATGTATAACCTCACCTGGTCTACAACCGGTTTAATTAATGAATACTGTAATCCTTGTGAAGTTATTCATAATGGTCGTAAAGTTGAGGCCATACCCTTAGAAGAAGAGGAGTCTTTCTCCCTAGATGGAGAAAATTACGAAGCATTTAATACTTCTGGTGGGAACTCTTTGCGAAACTCTCGAGGGCCAAGTGCGCAATCTTAACTATAAGACCCTGGGTTATCCCGGTCATCAATATCTGATGAAATTTTTAACCAATGAATTGGGTTTAAGTGACCGCCGAGAACTTCTTCAAGAAATATTGGAAAATGCTATACCTATGACGAAGCAAGATGTAATAGTTATCTTCTGTTCTGTAAATGGTTGGAGAAATGGTTATCTTGAACAAATCAGCGATGTCCGCAAGATTTACCCCATAAGCTTGTATGGAGAAATATGGAGTGCTATCCAGCTTACAACTTCTGCCTCCCTTTGCGCTGTGTTGGATATGTATCTCAATGGAAAAATCATCCAAAGTCGTTTCCTCAAACAAGAGCAGATTAGCTTAGATGCTTTCCTGGCCAATCGCTTTGGTTGGTACTATACCCAAAAAGACAGAACCCTAGTAGATTTTAGATGAATTTTGGTCTAGGTCGGTCTAGGTCTAACAAAGTATGAAAATAAAAATTGAATAATTCCGAATATTTATTATTCAATAGTTTAGCAACTACCAAAAAATACAAATCATACCTGAATTTACCAACGCTTTTTGGTCTATAAAGTAAAAATTCAGGTTAGCAGCTAACAAAATTATCCCAATTACTTAAATACAGAAATTAGAGGTGATTTGTAAAAATAGAATTATAACCAAGCAAAGGGATATAGTTGTCGCCCACCCTCCCACAACACTTCAATCAAGAAATAAAACAAAAATCAAGCAAAATGAAAAATCCAGAGAGAATTTACCTCTCTAGATGAAAAACTTAGTATCTGTAAGCTTCCACAGTATTATGTTCACAATTTTACTAACAATGAAAAAGGAAGCAAATAACTTTTGAGAGATTTTATTTTTATCTGAAACCTACTGCTGCTTGCCATACAAAAGCTAGCAACAAAAAGAATACAGGAATTACTGGTAAAACATCGACTAACGGATTAAAAACTGAGTAAGCTTCTGGCAGTTTTGCCAATAGCATTGCTAATTCCATAACATCAACCTACCTTTTTTTCCACAAAAAAAATTTTATAACATTTAGTATATCTTAATGTGCACTCTTTATCTCAAAATTTATATCTTTGAAAATCTAAAAATTTAAATCTCAAGTAATAGAAATATTGGCCTTTATAAATGTAGCAATGCAATGAATCTTTGAGGGACAAAAACATATTAAAACTTGAGGTAGTGAATTAACAGCCAAATAAAATGTTTAAGCATTTCTAATAATCTGGGAATAACACAAAATCTTAGGATATAACTATGCTGGAATTTATGGGAATTTATAAGCCATAGACTTGTTGCTTTATAACTTATAAAAATCCCCAAAATCCTTTGTCTTTTTTTCCTGCACTATGTTGATGAGTACTAATAATGCCATTGATCATGTCATGTTCGTTTTCTAAATTCTCAGCTAGAGTTTGAAATAGTTTTTCCCATACCCCTGAATAGCTCCAACGACTAAAACGAGTATTGACGTTTGCCTTAGTCCCCAAATCTTTTTGGTAAGTCTCTGGTTCGGAATTCCATGTCTATACACATATAAAATAACTTTCACAAAGAGGTGTTTGTCTGCTGCTGTCCTCCCTCAAGTTTCTTCACGCCCTAGTAGTAAATTTTGAATGGATTCTTATTAGTCGTTCCTTTTTCTATAATGTCTAGTCATGTATTGTCGTTTAGAGCAGTCGGCGTACATAATTATGGTTATAAGTATTCTTTCATATCATAATATACCGTAAATGTCAACCCCTTGAATTGATGACATGTACTGGGATCAATGCTATTAAGTATTAAAGATAAAAGTCTATATTCTAGGAGCTAATGGCCATTTTACTCTAATCATTCTATGACGATCATCTTGTCCAGTACAAAAAAGATAAACTTCCCATTATCAATTCTCAAAGAGTTGCTGTGATCAAATTACATAATAAGAATTTCCAATGAAGCATTTGAGCGTTTCTAGCTAAAAGTACAACAAAAATGCTTCATAAAATCACAAATCTATTAAAATCAGCTAGATTTTTACTGAAGCGAATTTTTAACACTCAGAAGTTTTGCTTCTTAATCCGGAATGGTCAACCACCATACTTGCAAAGCTAATGTCCACAACTATTACCGAGTATAGTTCCCATAATTGTACAACCCAAATCTACCAATAAGTTAACCTCCATTCCAAGGAGGAAAACCTCTGAAAAGAGTAACCATTTTTTCTTCTGGTATAGGTATATCTACATTTTTTTCCAAGGCTATCCCCAATAAAATAGCTAGTTAACTATATTGATCAGCTATGAGCTGATTTGTGTATAGTGATACAAATTATTATTAAATAGGACTTTACTTCCAAAGTTGACTTAATAAAATTGATAGTGGTGTACAAGTAGTGATTTCTGTAGTTAGACTTCTGAGAGTGAAAAAAGTTTACTTATAAACATAAGTATATCTACAGAATTACCATAAAATTTATTATTTATTTATTTATTTTTTACGATCATGTTAGTTAGTAGAATAGGAGGAACTAACTTATGACTTAAGTCATCTTGATGTAGATAAGAGATATAGCAGTTCTAATATTAATAGGGATAATAAAAAGAATCAAAGCCTTACAAATCAATACTTTTCATTTTTGAATTTTGAGTTGTACTTCCGTGATTTTGCACTACAAAAATTATCTTCTATTTTATCCTTATTTTTAGAGTAAACTAAAAAACTAAACTACTTCTTTTTGATTAATGGTGATACCTATGAAAACTGTTGATATTGATATCAAATATATTATTTTAGTTCCGCACCAACACTTAGACCTGAACCACGCAAATGATATGAAGGAGCAATTTATATCTCTACGAGGAAAACCATCCAATTTTTGGATTGTTGATATGGCAAATGTCGAGTCTATAGATAGTTCTGGTTTAAGTGTATTACTTACTGGTTTAGACATAGCTCGTAAAGATGGTTATCGTTTAGTGATTTGTAACCTAAATCATCCTACAGTTAAGCTAGCTTTTGAGATTGCTCAATTAGATAGAGTTTTTCAAATGTTTAGTAATCTTGATGAAATTTTTTCGTACTTTAACTTAAAGTAAGCATAATGGTGTAAAGGCCAATAAAATTGTCCCAATTACTTAAATACAGAAATTAGAGATAATTTACAAGAAAGAGATTATACTCCTAAGAAAAGCGATCATAGCTCCCACACTTTCTCCGCCAACCCCTCAAGAAATAGAAATCAAGAGCCGAAGGACTTTGAGTGATTAAGGATTTGTATAACGCTCAAAAATCTTGCTGAAGAACAACACCATAACTAGCAGTCATAGCTACCAGTCACTTTACCCCTAGTTACTGGTAAACGCAATGACTTCTCTTTCCAATTTTGATTGAGAGACACTCAGGGATGGCCGAGAAAATATAATTATTGGTGAGATTAGTCTTCCATATGCTTTAAGCATAGCAATTCTATATGGCCTACTTTGCCAATCTAATTTATTTGGCTTTTTAGTGATGGTTAGAGAAAAATTGGTATCAACCCCTGGCCATACTTACTAAAATCAAGCATTACCAAGTGTAGGCATTTCTACAGAAGAATCAGACTGAGCAGGATCAAAAGCAGGTAGATCAAGACCACTAGTTTGACGGTTTCTAACTGCTAGACGATAACTAACACTTTGTAACTCTGTATGAAGCTGACGGTTTTCCTTTTGCAACATTTCAACTTTTTCCAGCACTTGTGTAAGTCGATCAGAAAATTTCTGACGATATACTTCTGGTAGTTCTTGTACTACTTGTTCTAGCATTTGGGAGCGGTCTGTTAATTCTTGTACAGAATGACGCAAATTATATATTTCTGCATCTCGCTCAGAAATTTGTTCTTGATAAAAAGTTACTTGTTGTTCAACTTCATTGAGTTGTTCCTTTAAGCTTTGCATTTGAGACTGATAAGCTTCAGGAATAATAGGTTTTGGTACAATACTTGTATTTCCCTTAACTAAGCGAAAAAGTTCTTGAGACAATTGTTGAATTAATTGGTCTCGCATTTGTAGTTCTTCGTTAAGGCGAGAAAGTTCACCTTGAAGTTGTTGTGAATTTAATTTTTGCATTTGGCTCACTTTAGTTTAGTTCCTTATTATTCAGTAATTCTTTTATACTATTTCTAAATTGTATAGCCCCAATAACTAATAAAATAATAAATTACTGGAAGTGAGGAAAGTTTTCCCTTTATCCTTAATGTTACAGTTTTTATTTTTGAGTTAATCAAAAACTATTAAATATTTGAGTCTAAATTCTGATAGACTAGGTGATGTATAGCAATTGTCTTGACAGCATTAGCTTGGACAGAAGTTATACAAGAGGTAAATAGTAAAACTATTATACTCTGGTCATCTTGCTCTCTAAATACTTATCTCACGAATATAGTGAAGTGCTGTGAGGTGTTTAAAATTATTACAATAGGTTTAGTCTTGTTATATTAATACTAGGCAGTAAACATTTAACCTACTTAAAGATCTGAATATTTGAATTTGTAAGCATAATTGGTTGAAGTGATAGCTATTGGTTGCAAAGATCGCAAGATCGCATTGGTTGTATTACTAGCATATATCCTTTCTGAGAAACCTATAATTATCTATATAAATCCAGGATTATCTTATCATTATATTATAGATAACTTGTTCTATCCCTGTTTATACCTAGCAACGTTGGGGTTTCCAGATATCCCTGCACACGAGGATCAACTGCCCATCTAAGCTTGATTCACACTAGCATTTAAATCTCAATTGTAACTAAAACCGGAATGTTCAAAATTTATAACACTCTCCATTCAATACAAGGACTTTTTCATATTTCCACAATTAGAGCAGGTCAAAAAGCTAGGATACTATTTCCCAACAATTAATTATTAGTTGACAAGCGTATAATTCAAATTTGTAATTGCGCCTTTATTCTAAACTTGTAAAAACCCATATTAGGGCTCAGCTCTTAGTGCGGGGATGGGTTATGATGTAACATCATTCGTGATAAATTTAAGTCTTCTATTACTATTTGCTTGTGGTTAAGAACCAAATAAGTAGTTAATTTATGTAATGCATCTTTTCTGATATTAGTTATCCTGTTGTTTAACTGAGTTATCTTGAGTTGTATTTTCTTTGAATTGAAGAATCAAAAACTTAGTTTTACGCCTATTCAAATATTGCAATAAATAGAGTTTAGATTATAACTTTCAGATTAATTTAGCACTTTTAAATACTTTATCAGTCAATCAATTTCATACCTAAATCTACGTCAACTACATCTACTAATTTATCAAGAATTTTGGTTGCTGTTTCTATTTTAAAGCTTGCAAAACAAGGGCTTGCTTTTCTGCTGATAGTTACAAATTTAGGAGTTATATTATCTGGCAAGATTTTATAAGTTTTAACCCCTCCAATTATTGGTAATTTAATACAAACTACCCCTCTTGCTCCCCTCCTACTGACCAGATATTTGAGCAAAGCAATATTTCCAAACTTCTGATGAGTACCTGAAAGCATATTTAGGAGCGCATTTAAACAATTAATAGTACTAATAATTCTTAGGTTTAACTATTGATACCAGGAGTTTATGCAAGTCTATAACAGTAGAAAATTTAATTTTACTACTGCGATTATGTTGGTTATGATTCTATATATTTATGATTAACCATAAACCCCAATTTATTTGCATCACGGGCTACAGAGCTTGTGTTTAAAAAGTAAGGTTTTTTTGTTAGTTATTTGGGTCTAACTTAGTTTTATATCCTAGTAACATATAGATAGAAATAGAGAATTGGAGATTATTATAAATAATAGCGCATTATAGATAGTAGTTACTAGTCTTACTTAGTGTACTGAAGCTTTTCGTTTCCACCGAAGCTATCATATATATGGCAATATTCAGGAATAGTTTTTGAGATGTTAATCCTACTTTATTGAAATTCTCCCTAGGCTAAAGGCAAGGAGACTGAAACTAAGGTTGAGCGTCCTCGACAGGTTGATGTTTTGAACTTACTACACCCTCTGCGCTTTTTATGCTTCTGCTTTTTATGTCGTGAGAGTAAAACTTGACCCTAGTTAAACTCCTTGCCTCCACACCTATTTTTTGTCTCAAGCTATCAAGCTGAGAATAATTAATTAATGCTTAGTATAACATCTGTGTTTCTTCAAAAAAAACAACTAAACATTTGCCAGCTTATGGATGAGGCTTTAAACCAAATTTTTTAGTAATGCTGAATGGTAGTTGAAACTCTGACTATACTCTTGTAGAAAAAATTACAATGCACAATTAGCTACTATTCTGCTAATGCTACTGCTGGCTCTAAGTTTTTTTGAGTATCTGTTTCAGGAGTTTTGGGTAGTTCCTGTTTAACTGTTAAGTAACGAATCACTTCTTCACTTAAACGCATTGCCCTCTCTAAAATTGCTATTTGAGTAGGAGGCCCTTGGTAGTTCATCTGAATATATATACCTTCGCGTTGGTTATTGATCTCATAAGCTAAACGAAGTTTACCACGATGTTGAATTTTGATATCGTAAGCTCCCTGTTCCTCTAACATACTTTTATATTTTGTAATTGCCTGCTCTACTTTTTCTTCAGTCATATCTGGGCGCAGGATATACATTGTTTCGTAAATGAATTTATTCATGAAAATAATCTCCTTTTGGACTACATGGCTTCTAATAAAACCTATAATTGGAAGAAGCAAGGATGTTTAAGCTGAGAAAATTTTTGCTAACAATTTTAGTGCTTATCTGAAAAATTTTTAGCGGACTTGCATATAAACAGCATCAGAAATAGTTGGTATTTCTGCATAACGGCCAATTGCTGACTGAATTACTGTATAGATGAATGATCCTAAAATTCCTAGGAATATCATATTAGAAAGAGTCTCCAGAATAAATCCTCCTAAAGCACTGCCTAATACTGATAGAATTAGAGAACATAAAATCAAAACAATATCCAATAGAATGGCCTGCATCGTATTAAAACGAATAAAGTGAGATATATTATTATTTCTAACTACGAGTAAAAATAAAGCCAGAAATATAATGAAGCCAGAGAAAGGTATACCTTGGTAAATTTGTAATAAAGGTAGAAGAGGGATTAAAATTAGTTTTAAGGGAGGAAACTGTTGAAATAAGTATCTTCCATACTCTAATCCATCTAGTAAGGGTAATAGGTAAGGTAAACAGGCAAAAATTCGGTCTTGAACCGTTGTGGAACCACGCCAAGTCATGATAGACTTCTCCTAAATTTGGTTATATACAAATACATATAAATTCAGGATAGCGCAGTAATTATGTAAATTCCGACACTTAGTTGACGACTTTAATAATCACGTTTCCCTTCGGTTACCCTTGGATAAAAAAGAAATAAGTGGCCAAACCTAAAGACCTATTATTATGTCTTATTAGTTACTTACCTGGCTAATCTTAATTTTTTCTCTTAAGGTCTTTTTACAGACTGAGATTATAAGTAAACGTACCTGACTATAGTTTTATAGTAGCACAAAATTTGTAGAAACTGCAATTATTATTAGCTTCCATCTCAAGTATATCTTGTATGAGAGCCATGGTCTTTAATCAACCTTGATATAAAAGGTCTCAACTATATCTAATTACCCAAATAATTTCACTGTGGAATTAGCGGTTTCAATTGATAGGAAGTTCTTTAATCAAAGCTTTGAGTAGAATTTTTTTATGCCCTATTAGCTTCCTATTAGCTTGTTTAATAATTCTTATGAGCGAAGTTGCAACGATAAACTCCAAATAAATAAATAAATAAATAAATAAATAATAGGGTTTCACTTGCTTTTTTAGGTCAAAGCTAAGTTCAGAAAATTATGCAATTTAATAGCAGGTTGAAATCTTTTAAGGGTGATTATACATAAATCAAGCCAGAAATTTTCTGTTGAATTTTCGATGATATTTGTCACGACTAAATGCCACAAAATTTGAATTAATCTAATCAAAAGTAATTATTCTATCCTGTCAATACGAAAACCCATTTTACACTCATACTGACCTGGTTTAGTTTCTATTAATTTAGGAACTAGATGACTACAGCTAAGTTGACCACTTTTCCAACGGAGTTGACTACTTTGATATGCTAATAAACAACCTTGACAAATTCTTTGAGGAGCCAAAAGCTGATTTTCTATTAGAATAACTAACATAATTAAACTTATTAGAATATCTCAGAATATCCCATCTGATTTTTTAATTCTAATTAAAACCATGAATTAAGCTATATAGAAGAAAATGGGTATATAATTTAATATTTCATACCTTAAATTAACATTTAAGAAATTAACATTTAGGATATTTTATTCAAAGTAAAGTAAAGGGTAATCTCATGAAAATTTTATAAATTTTCTACTGATTTATACCAACTGAAAATCAAGTTAAGTATTTATTAATTGTTTATTGCCACGCAAGAGGCCAAATTTAATTAATCCTCGTTCATAGCCACGGCTCATTAATTCTAGGGAAATAGCTGCTTGAATAGTTGTCCAATTACTGAAGAGTAAACTAACAATAACTTTAGGGTCAAAAGCTGATTCAATTACCACATCCCAAAAGGGGGCAACAGCAGTTGACCAGTCAGCAATAGAGATATTTTGAAAGCTAATATTCTCGGCGATCGCTTCATACTCTGACAAAGAAATAACATAAGGTAAAGCATAAACCCGATAAATGTCAGCTAAGTGTCTGCGTTCATCATCAGTCAGTTGTCCTAAATAGCCATCTAGTGTACGATGACACCAAGTTGCCATAATTATCCTACCACCAGGTTTCAATACTCGATGACATTCTTGCAAAAATTTCTTTTTATTAGGCATATGCTCTCCACTTTCTAAAGACCAAACCAAATCATAAGACTGATCAGTAAAGGGCATATCTAAAGCATCTGCCACTATAAAATTGGTCTGTTGACTTAAGTTAGCTGACTCTGCACGTTCCTCAGCTCTTTTGGCTTGCACAGGAGAAAGGGTGATGCCAGTAGCAGTAGCGTTAAACTTTTCGGCTAAGTACAGTGTACTACCACCGATGCCACAACCTACATCAAGAATTGAGGTAGGGGGCCATAAACTTGATGCTTGATTTTCAGATCCCCAGTGAAGTAGTTCCTCAATCATATCTATTTGAGCTTGTCGCCTGGTTTTTTTCTGTTTGCCATCTGGACCATAGTAACCGTGATGCATATGTTCGCCCCATGCCTGTTCCCACAGACTGGAGGAAGCATCATAGAATTTTTGAATTTTTTCGATTAGAGTTGAGGTCATTTCAGTTATTACCTTATCAGTTATCACCTGATCAGCACTAACCTCTTAAGCTAGAGACTTGAAAACCATAATTTTCTTTTTTATCTCTTTGAAAAGGGAAGTTTGATATGTTTCTTTGTAGCTATAATTATAGACTAATTTTGGTTTTGACTTGTCTATAGATAAAAATATTGGTTAAGTACACTTCTTATTTATGTGATACAAGTTTAATATATACAGGACTTACGCTATAAAATAAGAAATGTAGTTGTGATGGATAATTTACCTTCAAATAAACTAGCATCAATTAAACATGGAATAGAATCCATAGGATAAAAAGTTTTAAATTTATCTGTATATTCGCCGGACTTTAATTCTTAAGAAATTAAGGTGGTAGTAGTTGAAATATTTTTGAAGGAGTTTTTGCCTAATAAAGTAAAGAAATGGTTGATATAATTATCTGGAAGCGACACTTAAGTTAACGAGTCCTCAACATTTAAAAAATTGGTTTGCTAAGTGTTATTACTGTACTATTAAACAACGAAAAGTACTGCATCTTTTTGTGGCGTTGCGATAGAGTCAGGATTTTGTGTTGAAAAGGTTTATAGAAAATCAAGCTACACTGGCCTGTATCCAGTGTTCATCTCATGCTGACCCTATCTCTTGCCTCTTATACCAATTTCCTCAAGTTAGATTAAATATAATTTGACATCTTGGCTTTCAAGTTTGAAATTATTACTTTTACAACTGAAGTTTTAAGTTGATGAAATAGGTATTACCTCTTAAGGAGGAGCTAACCCTAACAGGGGATCAAGCTAAAAATGTAAACATACATACTAAAAAATTGCAATGACTGTAGCTCGAAGGATTTGTCAAGGCTTTGTTATTGTCATTACTATTGGCAGTATATTACTAATGCTACCTATCTCTATGAGTAATGGGAATTGGAGTCATCCTGTAACTGCTTTATTTACAGCTACTTCTGCTGTTTGTGTAACTGGACTATCTGTTGTAAATGTGGGGGAATATTATTCATTTTGGGGACAGTTATTCCTGTTATTATTGGTTCAAATTGGAGCTTTGGGTTATATGACTGCTACGACTGTTCTTTTGTTGTTGCTGGGTCATAAATTTGGTCTTCGGCAAAAAGTTGCTGTTCAGCAATCTTTGGAACAGGTGGGACTAGCAGGTGTGGAGGGTTTAATTAAGTCAATTTTAGCAACAACAATTGTGTTTGAGTTGACTGGTATTTTGTTATTATTGTTAGTTTTTGTGCCAATTTATGGCTTTCAAGAAGGTCTTTGGTATTCTATTTTTCATAGTGTTAATTCTTTTAATAATGCTGGTTTTAGTTTGTATTCGGATAGCTTTGTTCAATTTGTAAAGTCTCCTTTACTAAATTTTGTGATTACTGGTTTGATTATATTTGGTGGATTGGGCTATCAGGTGATTATGGAAATGTATTCATGGGTTAAAGATCGTTGCCAAGGAAAACAAGCTTTTCACTCTTTTTCTCTACATTTTAAAGTAGTTACTAGTACTACTATTTTTCTGTTAATAGTTGGTTTGATTGCGTTTTTTATTGCTGAATTTCATAATCCTAATACTCTAGAAAATTTAAATTTAGGGGAAAAATTAATTGCTGCTTGGTTTCAATCTGTTACTACTAGAACTGCTGGTTTTCATACTATTGATATTGATAATTTTACTGATGCTGGTTTGTTTTTGACAATTGCTTTAATGTTTATTGGTGCTAGTCCGGGTAGCACTGGAGGAGGTATTAAAACTACAACTTTTACTATATTATTTAATAGTACTAAAGCAGCTCTACAAGGTAGGGATGAAGTATTATGTTATCAACGCAAGATTCCTATGATAGTTATTATTAAGGCTATTGGTATAGTTTTTGCATCAAGTTTATTAGTGGTTTTTGCTACTACTGTAATTGCATTTACTGACCGACAGTTAGAATTGACTGAGATTTTCTTTGAGGTTGTATCTGCTTTTGCTACGGTGGGTTTATCTAAAGGGGTGACTTCTAATTTTACAATTCCAGGACAATTAGTTTTAATTACAATAATGTATATAGGTAGAGTGGGTGTATTATTGTTGGTTTCTACTGTTTTTGCGCAACAAAAACCTAGTGCGGTTGAATATCCAGAGGAAAATTTATTTGTATAATTATTTTATTTTAGATTATGTAGTACTAGGGTTAAATTAAAAGTTAATACCTACTATATCTATCCATTATTAGTTTCTTAAAATTCTTTTATGATAGGGGGATAGGAAGATGGGAGAAAGGGTAAAGAATGATCTCTCACCTCTGGCAGAAAAAATTTATTTTTACTCTTCCCCTTGGGCTTCGGCTCCTAAGAAGCCCCTGTATCTAATACCAATTATTGTGCATTAATGCTAACTTTTTGTAAAAATTTAGTTATTATAGGGCTTTCGATTGTTATAAGTTATAGCTACCCGGGTAAGATACCTATAGTACATAATTTTCACTATTGACCCTTTACATCATTTGCCCGAAATATGCTGTAAATAATTAATATAAAATAAATAACTTTTTTGACTCTCTTTACCCAAGTTAATGTTAATTATTATTATTATATTTATTTCTTTTTGAATTTCCTATTTCTCTAGTTTCCTACTCAAGAAAATTTATATTTTTTTTTGATAAATGGTATGACAGTCGGGGAGGATATCAGTCAATTTTACTAAATATTTATTTATTGGAAATTTTGTTTTTATGCACTTGTTATTTTTATAGTCTACTAATGAAAAAAAAAGAAGTAATTTTTTATAAAGTAACTTGAAAAACTGGATTTGGAATTAATTGCCAATCTATAATTATTCTCTTTTATCAATTTTTATGTGAATAAAGATTTTTTTAAAGCATAGTCTAAAGGATAAAGTAAAAGTTTAAAATTCATTTTTGAGTGATTTTTTGGTTTTTAAATTCTATCCAAAAAGATAAAATTAACGTAAGTTTATACATTTAATAAATGTTATAAAATAGGGGTAAAAGCTATTGTGATTTTGGGGATATATAATGTGATATTTTTTTTATTAACTCTCGGCAATTATTTGGAAATTGGCAATTGCTAATTGGAAGCAGTTTATGTAATCATTTTTTTTTATTATGCCTAATTAATGAGACTTAATATCAGGATTTTATTTGATTGTAAACTTCAATATTAAGTAGATTAACAGGATCATAAATTATAGCTATTAGCGATGATTTTTTTTAATTTAATAAGTATGTAATAAGATTATTGGATTTATTAATGGTTATGCTAAAACTAAAACAAAATTAGGAATAACTAATTTTATAAATTCAGTTGTTCAATTTTTTTATTTAATTGGTAAAATCTAAAAGTATATATTTGGAGGCAGAGTTTTCTTGGCTATTAAACCAAGTATAACCCTGAATTATAGTGAAATTATCATCTTGGAATTTTTGGCAAAATTTGCGCCCGGAAAATAAACAATTTGCTGTAATTGGTTTAGGCAGATTTGGTAGAGCTGTTTGTGAAACATTACATAATTTAGGCTATGAAGTGTTGGCTATTGATAAAGAAGAAAAAATGGTAAATCGGGCTATAGCTGATGAAATTTCTTCTCATGCTTTTAAATTAGATTCGACAGAAATTAATGCGATTAAACAGGCTGGTGTTTTAGACTTTGATACAGTAATTGTGGCAATTGGTAATTATTTGGCAGAAAGTATTATTACTACTCTAAATCTTAAAGAATTGGGGATTAAGTCTGTGGTAGCTAAAGCTTCTTCTGAAACTCATAGAAAACTTTTGGAAAAGGTTGGAGCAGATTATGTGGTATTTCCAGAAAAAGAAATGGGTTGTGAAGTGGCACGATTATTAACTAAGCCTAAAGTAATCGATCAATTTGATATTGGCCCAGAACATAGTATCGTAGAAACTGTTGTACCGGATAAGTTTGATGGTAAAACTATTGCTGATTTACAAATACGGAATAAATATGGTTTGAATTTATTAGCAATCAATTCTCAAGATAAAAAATTTACAATTAATCCTAAGCCAAGTACAATTTTAAAAAAAGGAAGAATAATAGTTGTACTTGGTTCTAATCAAGATATTAATCGCTTGCCGAATTAAGGTTAAAAAAGTCATATTTATAGAAATAAATAAGTCATCAGTAAGTAATAATAATTCAGTAGAATTTCCTGATTAATTATTAAAGTATTGACTGATATTGGCAAGTATATTTTTGTGTGAAAAAAATGCAATATTTTCAGCCTAAAAAGCTCACAAATGTTAGTATTTTGGGCTGACTACGGCAGAGGGATATCAGGGAAAATATATCTGACTACATCTTAATTACTTTCCATTATTCTTGACTCCTGAGTTCTGAACTACTTGAAAATATGCATGTTTTTTTAGCAAGCTTTCAGTATTTAGCTTAATTGTTACTGTTATTGTTTTCTTGATAAAAAGGGTGATTTCTGCTAAGAAATTTAGTGAGTTTTTTAATGTCTTTTCTCTTGGTTTCACTAAGAACTTTAAATTTAAATAATTTCACAGGTAATTATGGGAAAAATTGCTGGTTCTCAACAGGGAAAAATTACAACGAATTGGCTACAAAAATATGTGCCATGGCTTTATAGTTTTTGGAAGTTTGCTCGCCCACATACGATTATTGGTACATCGTTAAGTGTGCTGGCTTTATATATAATTGCCATGGGCGATCGCTCTAATTTTTTTGACAAATATTTTTTTTTATACAGCTTAATTCTGTTATTGATAACTTGGATTAGTTGTTTATGTGGAAATATTTATATAGTAGGATTAAATCAATTAGAGGATATAGAAATAGATAGGATTAATAAGCCTCATCTCCCTATAGCTGCTGGTGAGTTTTCTCGTTTTTCTGGTCAAATAATTGTGGTAATAACGGGTATTTTGGCTTTGAGTTTTGCCGGGTTGGGGGGACCTTTTTTGTTGGGTACAGTGGGGATAAGTTTGGCAATTGGTACGGCTTATTCTTTACCTCCTATTCGATTAAAAAGATTTCCTGTTTTGGCCGCATTATGTATTTTTACTGTGCGGGGAGTTATTGTTAATTTGGGTATATTTTTAAGCTTTGTTTGGGGGTTTGAAAAGGTTGAGGAGGTTTCAGGAGGTTTAATTAAATGGATGGGTGAGTTGGGTGAGGTTGTTCTACTTCAAAAAAGCTTGATGGTTCCAGAAATTCCTCTGACGGTATGGGCTTTAACTTTGTTTGTGATAGTATTTACTTTTGCTATTGCTATTTTTAAGGATATTCCAGATATTGAGGGTGACCGTCAATATAATATTAATACGTTTACGATTAAGTTGGGAGCATTTGCTGTTTTTAATTTGGCAAGGTGGGTATTGACTTTTTGCTATCTGGGTATGGTGATGGTGGGTGTAGTTTGGTTGGCGAGTGTTAATTTATTTTTTTTGGTGATTAGTCATTTATTGGCTTTGGGTATAATGTGGTGGTTTAGTCAAAGGGTAGATCTGCATGATAAAAAGGCGATCGCTGATTTTTATCAATTTATTTGGAAATTATTTTTCCTGGAATATCTAATTTTTCCTATGGCTTGTTTTTTTTAAGTTGGAAGTCAAAAGTCAGAAGGTTGATAATTTTGTCTGATTTTTAATGACTAGACTAGATAGGTCCGGGATATCCAGCACTGCCACATCAAAACTGTTTCTAGATCAACGATACCAAGATAGGTAGTACTTCTGGCTTTGTCAGAGGTGCTGCCAAATATTTATAAAGACTAGACTAGAAGCAAAGGAGGAAATATGCATGGAATTACAATAAGCGATCGCTAACCAAATAAAAATATTCTAATAGTCTATCCTAAGCACAGGACAAAAAGCTTGACTTATAGAACAGGAAAAGGTTCATAGAATTAAACCATAATCTCCATGAAACCTGAACATTTGGGAGATTAGTTGACTACAAACAACTTCTAAATTACCACTGTTCTTGCCATGGAGCCAGAATTAAATTTATCCCTTTATTTATCTAGGCTGTATTTCAAGAAATATTAACTTAGCACAAATAGTAACTGCATTTTCCTCTAATGTTGAAGTAAGTTCTAATTACAAACACCTACAAAGGTTTTTCTCCCACTTTGTCATAGATACTAGGGAATTTGTCCAGGCTGTGATCGTCATCATGGACTGCTCGCAAAAATTGGTTTTGAGTAATTACCGAACTCAATGGCAGGTTGGTAAACATACATACAATATTCTCATGTTAGGAATTGCTGAGTACGGTTTGGCAATTCCCATAGTTGGGCAGATGTTATCCAAA
The DNA here is from genome assembly GCF_000014265.1 of Trichodesmium erythraeum IMS101. NCBI lineage: Bacteria > Bacillati > Cyanobacteriota > Cyanophyceae > Oscillatoriales > Microcoleaceae > Trichodesmium > Trichodesmium erythraeum. The sequence goes on along the minus strand of NC_008312.1, from coordinate 6,002,263 downwards.
AAAGGAAATTCCCAAACAGCAGAAGGTCTAGATGTGATAGAGAAATTTGCCCCATTGTTTAGTTACCAAAGAGTAGGATATCTAACAGCAGATAGAGAATTTGTGGGCAAACAATGGTTTAAATATCTTTCTGCTAATTGGGGGTTTTCTATCAGGATTTTTCACACAGGCTTAATTGGTGGTGGAGACCAATATTTCGCTTTTTCGTGGTTTTTAGCAGTTTCACCATTAGTGAAATTAGAAATTTGTTTAAACGTCGTTGTATTTGGGGAATGTGTATGTATGTATCAGCTTTGAAGTTGGAATTAGGAGAACTGTTAATTGTAGTTAGGGCTTGCCCAGGGGCAAGTGGGATTCAATATTATGGTTATGTTCATCGCTGGCACATTGAAATGTTGTTTGGTTGCTTCAAAAGTATAGGTTTTGACCTTTAGTCAACTGATATAATTAAATCAGAACGTCTAACTAAAATGATATTTTTATTAATTTTGATACTGTTTTGGGCACACCAAGTAGGTGTTTGGTTAGATGAGCATCGTCCTATGCTGGTAAAAAAACATGGGGGTAAAGCTCAAATTTTTTCCATATGGTCTAGATTTTTGGCGTAATATATTCTTTGATATACCTAGCAAAATAGCTAATTTTTTATAGGGTTTTAAAATTTTTGTCCTGTGCTTAGTTTGTGGACTACCTTTTACCCCTACTATAGATATTGTCTAATCTGAAAATTTTGCGTAAATTCTGGATATTAGGCATCAGCCCAGGATAAACCTTCCCGAAGATTAATAAGCCAGAGGTTATTATTAATAAGCCTTACCTTTTGTTATCAATTGTAATATATTATAATGTTGAGTATATTGCAATAAATTTGTAGTTATTCTTCTTACGCTAGTTTGAGTAACTACGCTAGTTACTTGAAGTGTATACTTCAATAATCTCCTGATTATAATCTGGCGCCAGGAAAAGGATATCTATATTTGCTAGTAAAAAAGTAGTTTTAAGGATAAACTCATGACTGAATTTTACAGTATTTACATAGAAACGGGGTCTAGTCCTTTGAGTGGGACACGTAACGATGTAGAGGTAAAACTGTTCGGTAGTCAAAACACTACTGAATATATGGAACTTACGAGCTTTGATGATATCCCATGGGAAAAAAACCAAAACAGAACTTTTCATCTGGGAAAATTGAATATTGGCGATTTAGAAGCAGTAGAGTTTCGTCTAAAATTACAAAACGGTCAGAAGCTTGATCCTCTATCAGAAAGCGATGTGACGTTGGGTCCTGTATTATTGGAGTTAGAAAAAGCAGGGATATTCGATGGGAAGTTCGATGGGGTATTAGAAGGGGATGAAACATCGGATTTAGAAAGCTTGGATATTGATGGCTGGGGATTAGAATCTTTTACGATCTCTGATGGTCAGAAATACTTTGATACTTCAGAACTATCAGGAGAAGAGTCGTACTTGTTTGATGTTAGTGAAACAAAAAAATTTGATGTTAAAGAAACCGAAAACTTTCCAGGAACCGTTGTTCCAATAGATTTGGTTGGTGGTAGCAATGATATTATTGATGGTACTTGGTTTCATGTCTTGGACAAGGGTGAGCTTGATATCAATAACTTAAGAGATAAATTAGGAAGAATTGATCAAGAACAAAATACATATTTTGTGACACACGGATTCTCTCGTGGAGCGGGAAATAGTTGGATACCAGAAAATAACATCAACATCTCTAATGGTGAGAGGGAAACAAGCAGGGAAACAAGCTTATCAAAAGCGATTCGCCAATACGATCCAAATGCTAATATTCTTTTCGTAGATTGGGCTGAAAAAAATTACAAGTTGGATATAAATCTCGAGGCACTGGCCTTGAATTATGCTGAGGCACGGGCAAACCTTTCCAAGATCACTGACGATATAGTAGAATATATCACAAGATATAACGTAAATCCTGAAAAGCTAACATTCGTAGGTCACAGTCTTGGTGCTCAAATTGCTGGACTAGTTGGGCAAAGGGTAGAAATGGATCGAATTATTGGCCTGGATCCTGGCGGCGTTGAACCTTTCAGTGATTTTTTACCTGATCAGCCCAATGCTCGGCTTTCTGAGGATGATGCTGAAAATGTTTATGTTATCCATTCTGAAACGCTATATGGATATGATTGGCCTGCAGGTGACTTTGACCTATATCTCAATGTTACTAATTATCAGGATTTGGGTCAATATGGTATAATGATTTACGAACAACCCGTTCCCCAGGAGCAGTGGCATGATTATGCGATAGATGTTGCTATAAATTTATTCGAAGGCACTGATTACGCAGGGGAATCAAAACGGAGAAATGAAGATGGTTTAGCGGAACTAACAAACCTAGATATAGAGACCTTCTTTGATCCTAACTCATATCCCACAACAAAAAATTCATTCTACGACTTACTGAATGAAAAGTTTCCACAGAACAGAGCTTTATTTTTCGACGAAAACTTACAACCAGAAGTCGATAAAAGCGGCGATGATATAATGAGAGGTAGTGAAAATGATGATTCCTTAAATAGTGGTCCAGGCAATGATAAAATTATAGGTAAAGGTGGTAACGATACACTCAATAGCGGTCCAGGCAATGACAAAATATTCGGACAATCTGGGGATGACTATTTAATAGGTCGCTCTGGTAACGATATTTTATTGGGGGGAAAGGGTGACGATACTCTCGAAGGTGGTATCGGTCGCGATCGCCTCAATGGTGGACCAGGAAACGACGAGCTTATAGGTGGTGGCAGTATAGATTTCTTCATTTTTAACACAAACCGACCATTTAATGAAGAAGACTTGGGTAAGGATATCATAACTGACTTTAAGGTTGATCAAGACTTTATCCTATTGGATAAATCTACTTTTGATGCCATTGAAAGTGACTCAAGCAGCAGAAAAAATCCAGGGTTTAGTCGTGTTGAAGAGTTTGAAGTAGTAGAAACAGATGAAAGTGCAGCTAGTTCAGAAGCTATCATTGTTCACAGCACAGAAACTGGTAATTTGTTCTACAATCAAAATGGTAGTGCTTCAGGGTTCGGAACAGGTGGTGATTTTGCCACTGTAGCTCCTGAATTAAGTTCAGAAAACTTTATACTTAGAGTTTAAAGCAGTAGAATTAGAATTCCATTATTAACAGGACTTACGAAATAGGAAATCGTCCAAAATTTAGAAGGAGACTTGCTTAATTTTTGATGATATAATATCTTTGCGTAAGTCGTGTTTAAATTAGTAGAATCTATCAAAATTCTTACATAAATTATTGTGAAAAATGAGTTGCCGAAGGGTGATTTTTGACAAAATTGGCTGACAGAAAAGAAAGGTAAATATGTTAGTAGTTGTGAACTACTTTTTGTAATTTATCTGACGGCTAAATCAAAGATTATCGCGGGAGTCTCCTTGCAAAATTATCTGATAGGGCTATCATAGATAAAATTGAATAGATGAAATTGGTAAGATAATTCATAATGTTGATATTTTCATTTATATTTCCATTGGGAAGTATGATGATTTTTTTATCCCTAATCATAATTTAGGATGAATCATACAGACAAAATAATTTGTGAACCTTGGGCAGTTTTACTCACCTCAATTCTAGCCTGAAAAGCCTCTTTAAAATGAGGAATATGAGTCACTGTTAAAATACAAGAAAAATCAGTAGCAATAGCATTAATAGCCGCAATTAATCTGTCACATCCTTCAGCATCTTGAGTTCCAAAACCTTCATCAATAATCAACATTTGTAAAGCAGTGCCTGAACGTTGTGCCAACAATTTTGATAAAGCTAAACGAATTGCAAAATTAACTCTAAAAGCTTCTCCTCCCGAATAAGTTTCATAAGGTCTTGTTCCTTTGGCATCTGCAATTAAAATATCTAATGTATCTATCCATCTAGCATTTTTCTTACTTCCTTTTGTAGCTTTTTGCGTCACAAATTGAATATGCAGTTGATTCGCACTTAATCTCGCCAAAATTTGATTAGTTTCTGCCTCTAACTGAGGCAAAATATTTTCAATCATTAATGCCTGAATTCCCTTTTTCCCAAAAGCTAAACTTAACTCCTGATAAACTCTATATTGCCGTTTCGTAGTTTGTAATTCTTCTAATTGTTTACCGTTTTGAAGTTGCAAATTTTCTAAATGTTTTAACTGCTGTTCCAATGAGCCTAAACTTCCCAATGTTTCATCTAATTCCTGGCGACGAACTTGAATTTTTTTGTCTAAATAGATAATTTTTTCATCCAACTCTGGAGTTTTTTCTAACTGTTGATTTAAAATAGAAACTTGACTTTTAATATCTGTTAAATCTTGCTGTCGATTTTCTATAACTGCCTTTAACTCATTTATCCTTTCAATTAAGTAAGGATATTGTTTATGAGCTTGACGTAATTTTTCAATTTTAGTTAGCCAAAACTGTGCTTTTCTCAACTCCAATCTCACATTATTATGTAACTCTAAATCATACCCAATTTCAGCAATTTCTCTCTCAATAACCACAATTTCTTGTTGTATTTGAGAACTTTGTTTTTGTAGCTCCAAATCTTGTTTTAAGCCAACTATTTTTTCTTCAATTTCTGGCATCAGAGCGCGAACTTTTCCTAACTTTATCTCTGCATCTTTAATTTGCCCATACTTAATTTCTGCCCATCTTAATTTTTTTTCCTCTTCCCTCGCTAAACTATGACTGCGCTCATCATAATTAAATTGTTGAATTTGCTGCTCTAAAGTGCTAAGTTCAGCATATAAATTCACAGCAAAATCACCCGTATGTAGCGATCGCTCAACTTTTGCCACTTCCTCTACTAATTCTTGCACCAAACTTTCATCCTGTTTAATATTATCCAACTGTACCTGTAAACCACCCCGGCTCTCCCGCAACTGATCATATTTACCTAACTCCTCGTCTATTTGCCGATATTCTGTTCTTAAAACCTGAATTTCTCGTTCAGAAATAGTCAGTTGCTCCCGTGTCACCCACAACAGATCTCTAATTTCCTTTTGCTGAGTTTGATGTTTATCTACCACCAAATGCCAGTGATGTTCATCCAAGGGGCGATCGCATAAAGGACAAGGTGGATATTCTTTAACTTCTACTTTACCATTATTACTACCTATATTTAATAACTGTAACTTTTGCCCCAACTCTGCCAGTCTGGTTTCATAATCTTTTTTATTGCCAATTAAACGTTCCAGAAACTGATGTCTTTCCTGCCCTTTTTCCCTGACCCGTTCTTGATAAACCCGCTTATTATCCAGTACAGCAATTTCTGCTACAACCTCCTGCAAAGTTGCCTGTAGTTGTGGTTGCTTTTGCTGTTGAGTTTGTCGTAGTTGACAAACTCGAGAATTAAGTTCTTCCAACCTTACGCTCAAACGTGCCTGCCTCTTTTCGAGTTCGGTTTGTAATTTCTGGCGTTGTTGCACCAGAGGAGTAACTTCTACTTGTAACTTATCCAGCTCATTTAATTTGACCCTTGCTGCTTGTAGTTCTGCTAAAGCCGTTTCAATATCGGTACGCTTACTTAGAACATTTAGATTTTCTTGTTCCTGCTCTTTGAGGGAATTTAACTGCCCTCGAAATTGCTGAATGTTGTTTTCTAATTTCTGGAGTTCTTGCCGTTGTTTTTCCTGGAGTTGTTGACTTTGCTTGAGAGCATTCTGGTGTTTTTTGAACTTAGCAGATAAACTTTCTTCAGTAGCTTGCAAGTTTTGGAAATGAACATATCCAGCATTGATTTCATTTTCTTGTTGCAATACTGCTATAAGTTCATCTTGTTGTTGTTGAGTAGCTTTTAGTTCCTGTTTGAGACGAGAACATTCTTGCACAAGTTTGTCATATTGTTGTTGTTGACCTTGCAGTAATTTTTGCCAGGTTTGGCGCTCATGTTGTTTGGTTTGAAGTTCTTTGAGTTGTTGTCTGTCAGTTTCTTGTTTTTGTTGCAGTTGAGCTAAAATTGCTTTCAGGTTATTTTGTTGTTGAGCGATCGCTTCTTTCTGTTCTAGCTGTTTTTCGTTCGCTTCTAGACTTTGTTCAAGTATTTCGACTTTTGCTTTAAACTGCCGAGCAATATCTTTTGCTTTTTCTCCCAGGGTGTCATATTGGTCAAGTTTTAGGAGACTTGCCAAAATTTCTTTTCGTTCATTTGGGCGTTTAAGCATAAACTCATCTGCCCTACCTTGACGTAAATATGCTGAATTTACGAATGTCTCATAGTCAAGCTTGATATATTCGATAATGCTTTGTTGGGTTGCTCGGACACCTTTTTGAGTTAGACTTTTAAACTGTGAACCTGTATTAACTTGAAATTCTAGGGTGGGTGACTGACCGCGACGACGACCACGAATAACACGGTAAATATTACCGTGAGTGGAGAATGTAAAGTCTACCCGTGTTTCTTTTTCTCCCAGACTGATAATATCATCTTCAGTGGCAGCCCGACTATTTCCCCATATTGCCCAAGCGATCGCTTCTAGTAGGGAAGATTTTCCAGCACCGTTAGGTCCGCAAATGCAGGCAGTGTGCAGACCTGTGAAATCTAAAGTCGCTTGGTGATAGCTGAGAAAATTTTTGAGTTGTAGTTTTTGAGGAATCATTTTGCTATAGTGGTGATATTTGTCGAATTTAGCGATAATTTCTTACTGAGTGATTATTATTTAGTTGATGTAGACTTTTCTTAAACCTATCCCACTATTTTTGAAGCTTTCATATTTAGGTAATATAAAAATCGTGAAATCCTCAAAAATTATTCTTTGTGAAATAGACTCCTTGGTTTTTGCTGTCTTTTTTTCGTTGTTTTAAACAACTGCTATATTCATTTTCTTACTTTTTTTTAGTTGATTTTTCACATTTTACATTAACACAAAATAATAACTATTGTTCTTATAGTTCTATGTATCAATATAAACTATTGATTTTTCAATTGTAAACTTAATCCAGTTTTTCTCTATATTTAGTGTGATTAATTATTGATTTACACTATATACAGCTTATTTCTAGTAAAGTATAATTTGTAAAGTAGTTCTAAGAGACTAGCTTAACAATAATGAAAATTTAATACTATTTATCAGGATTTTAGCTAGGTTAATCGTGAAGTTTTTTAACCAGATTCAATATTACTCAGGTCTAAACCATATAAAACCCGTTTGAGAACTGTATGATACCAAGGATGAAAAAAAAAAGAATCTTAAAAATAGTTTAAAAATAGTTTAAAAATATATGTGAAATAATTTGGTAAAATTACTGAGCGCTTTAAGATTTTTAACTTTTGAATTTTTGAATTTTTGAATTTTTAAAATCTTACTTTGAGCTTTCTATTACTGCCTACTCCTGACTCCTAAAAAAACTTAAGCCTGACAAATAAAAGATAGGATTTGAGTTTCTATAAACTTGTGCCTAGGATTTTCAATGTTAATTCAGAACAATTATTCTGGAAAATATCAGAATAGAGAAAAATTAGGTTTATATAAAATCCGGTTACATAGTATATGTTTATAATTTTCAGAACTTAAGGCACTAATTGTAGTTTTAAAATCTGAAATTCTTACCACAAATACATTATATATAACTGTAATGAATAAGTCATGACTCTATAATTATTCCCTTATTCCCCACCTCTCCACCTCCAACTATAGAATAACTATCCAACCGGATTTGATCTTAAAGTTTCCCCCGCCTATCAAGAGACTTTTTAACTGTTTTTTTTTGAATACATCTGCTAATTATATTAGAGTTGCTGGGTGTGGGAAAATTGAAAACGCCCAAAAACTTAATCTATAAACTTTTCAGGATTTAAGGGCTAAAAAATACCATCAAGCTTCTATAGTCTAAAGTTTTTGGGCACTCAAGAACTTGCCACTATTATCATACTAAATCCGGTTGTTAATGTATGTTCTTTTTCAAAATCCTCTCTAAACATCACACCCCATATCTATAAACCGGATTCAGAATGAGTATCACTGGTAAGTTCTGAAATCAATACTATTGTGAGGATTTAAGATATTTATAAGTTTCTTTAGATACCCTGCGAATTAAATCTACAGCATCCTGATCCTCATCCGGACGCTTCACCAGTACAGCCAATAGATAACGCCTGCCATTAACTAAATCAATCATACCCACATCTGCCAACATAGATTTTAGATTACCTGTCTTGTGAGCAACTACAGAACCTCTACCTACCCCCCTAGGCAGCAAAGAATTGTTCTGAGTTCTCTCCATGATCCGGAACAAGCGATCGCGAGACTTCAAAGACACCAAACCACCTTGATTTATCTGTGAGATTAAATTGATCAAATCCTTGGAAGTTGTTGTATTTGTTCCTGACAAATCTGGTAAAGAATTATTAATTACAGTATTCTTTAAACCCCAGCTCTGAAATGACTGATTTAAAATTTCAGCTCCTCCCAGTTCTTCAATTAACATATTAGTTGCTGTATTATCACTAATAATGATCATCTTTCTTACAGTTTGTAAAGCCGTATATTTGCTTCCAGGATTACGAAACTGCATATTTCCGGAACCCTCAGCAACATGAGATTCCTTCATTGTTAGCAGATCATTCAATTTGATTCTGCCCTGATCCACTGCCTGGAAAAAAGCGACTAATATCGGTAACTTGATCGTACTCGCTGCCGCCATAGTAGCATCTCCATTAATATCTACATAAGCGCCAGTATCAGTATCAATCAGAAATACCCCTGGTGTTAGGCTTGGGAATTTAGTGATTATTGTATCTAACTCTGTTTTTAAAGCTGTAATTTCCCTAGTTTGTTGTACTACTAAAGGTACAATTGGGGGAGATTTCCATTCAGTATTTATCTGTCCCTTATTATCTGCTGCGCGAGATACCAGACTATAATTACTTCCTGGCTTTAATATTGATAGCACTGTTCCCATAATAACTGCTATTCCTACACCTAAGATTAACATCCGAGTTATATATAACAGCAAAGAAGGGGAACGGAAATAATTAGGACTGGTAACTAGTGATTTTTTAGATGGTAGTAACTCAGAAATAAAAGATTGAGCTTTTTCTGGTCGTTTACGAGGTTGAACAGATGATGTGGGTTGTTGTTCTGCGAGCTTCCTCAATCTAGCGAGTTCCTCTCTTCGGCTACGTCTAGCCCTATGAGATTGAAATTTAGGAATCTCTGGTTTTGAAACTCTAGGTACAACAGTTTTCTTTTTTGGAGGCACTGGCCTGAGAGATGTTCTCTCGTCACCTGGCAGTGGAAACTTAGCTACATTACCCTTTTTCCTGAGAGGTAGCTGCGGTTGCAGTTGATTAGTATTTTTTCTCCTACTAGATTTTTGCGACTGAGAGTCGGACTTAGAAGTAGAAGATACCACTGAAAGAATTGATGGATTAGGAAACCTTTGAACCACTCCAAACACCTTAATATATAACTATAATTTTATCAGCTCTCACTCTTAAGGGCGAGGTTTTATACTATGGGTAAAAATCTCAAAAGCTAGCTCAAAAAAAAATGATTTTGTCTGTGATTGGATATCCAAAAAATTAGAGGAAACCCAGACAACTATTTCTATTAATTTATGATAGATTTTGAGTTTTTTGATAGTGAATTAGTCTCATCAGCAAGTACACAAATTAATTACAAGCTCTGCCAAGTCTTTTTTACTATAGTATGCTTTTTTTAATAGGATATTTATTGTGCGTACCTATTTTATTATTAGGACTAAGTTCTTTGTTAAAGTTACTAGAAAACTAGCTTTAAACAGAATAACTTGACCTCACATGCCTAGCTTTAGTTGACTACTCTTTGGAGTAAAATCATGGATAAATTTTAAGTTCTTGGTATCTATACCGTTCTATTAATATTACCCAAATTTATCTCAGAGAGTTTTGGCAGCTCAGTTCCTCTTTTGCGTAAGAATACTGAGTACAGTATGTAACTTACTTTCAACAACAGGCTTAAAATCCTTTTAAACCTATTGCTATTTTGGGACTTTTCTTCTTAACTTAATACGTTTTAGATAATAGCAAAATTAATTAAACCAACAGAATAAATATGGACTTCTGTTACAGATTTGCACAAAAAATATCCTTAATTAAATAGTTAAGAATAACCTTTGAAAATTAGGACTTATGCAAAAACCGTTTTGAGGGAGGAAATTTCGGGTCACTGGGCAAAAAACAATCATCAGGGCAATAAACCTGTTTTCTTGTTTGGGTGCGTCAGTCCTGACAATATATGAATAGCCAAAGATAAAAATTAAGTACCATCATGATCATAATTAGATAGTGCCCAATTGATTTGTCTAATCATTCCTCGTAACATTGCCACTTCTTGAGTGGAGGGATAGGCGCGGTTATATAGACGGCGAAATTTTTCCATTCTGCTGGATGCTGTATGGGGATAAAGATAACCTATTTTCAACAATATGGTTTCTAAATCCTGATAATATGCTTCTAGAACATCTAGGGAGGCTTCTAAATCACGATTTGCTTGGCTTTGAGGATTATTCTCCTGATTAAGTTGTGCCTGATATAGCTCATAACAACATATGGCTACTGCTTGAGCTAGGTTTAGAGAGGGATAGGAGTCATCAGATTGAATACGGACAAATCTTTGGGCATAATTTAATTCTACATTAGTTAAGCCTCGATCTTCTCTTCCAAATATTAAAGCTCCTGAATATCCCAGTAGCCAAGGTAGAGAATGTTTAGGGTTTTCTAGGTGGGTGGGCAATGAACGGTCTAGGGATGTAGTGGCGATCGCTCTGTGACATCCTTTTAGAGCTTCTGGTAATGTGGGAACGATTGTCGCCTTTTCTAAAATTTCTACCCCATGAACCGCCATTTGTCGGGCTTCTGCTCCATAAGGGTCGCATTGAGGATTAACTAAGACCAAATGATTTAAGCCCATGTTTTTCATAATCCTTGCTACAGAACCGACATTGAGTGGCCCTTTGGCTTCTACTAATACTATCCTAATTTGTGTTGATTCTAATTTTAGCATAATTAATTTATAATAATTCAGCCGTTAGTCATCAGCTAACCTCCTAGGGAGAAACTGCACAATGCGGCTATTGTTTTTAGTTTTAGATCAAGTTTTATTAATAGAAGCAGAATTAAATCTGACAACAAAAGCTGGATGCCTTTTTCTGTAATTATAGCTCTTTTTAATCATAATTTTAACCAGATAATTTTAAGTATATTAATATTTATTAATGGCTGGTATTGAAAATAATTTACCATATTTTAGATAGATATTTTGCCTAAAATATGATAGTATATAGATATTAATGTTGATCAATACTTAATATTAATTCTGCTAATTCACAAAAACCTTCTGCTTCTTTTTTACTAGTAACATAGACTGGCTGATGATTTATTTTATTGGCATATTCGAGAATATTTGCTACTCCCACTGAAAAAGGAAATTTACTCTCTTCAAATAGACTTTCATCATTAGGACTATCACCAACCGTAATGACTTTTTCTGTTGTTAAATTAGGGAAGTATTCTGAAATAATTTTGCATAGTCCACTTGCTTTATTTTGCTGTAAAGGTTTGATATGACATTGCACAGTGCTATAGGTAAAACCATAACCTTTGCTTTGACAAATATCTGCCATTTTTGTTAGTTCCGAGATACTCAAATTCTGTATATCAAAAGTCCAGTCTGTTAATCTAAACTGATTATCAACAGATGGTTCAATTAGGGGAAATTGACTTTTTAAGTATTGGAAAATATTGGCTAAATTTTGTCGGTGTAGAGTAATATTTGGTATGGAAATTAAAAATTGAGGTGTTTCACTATGAATAGGATAAAATAGACCGCCATTTTCAGCGATCGCTCCTACTATAGGTAAATAATTTTTGATTGCTTGCACCCAACCAGCAGAACGACCTGTAATTACTAATACCTGAATTTTTGCTGCCGCTAATTTTTCTAAAGCAAGAAAAAGATCAGAGGTAAATTTACCATTTTTTGTTAATGTACCATCCATATCAGTAGCTATAAGTTGAATATTTTTTAGGCTAGTTTTTGCTACGTTTTCAGAGATAGGAGTAAAAGGCATAATCAATATTTTTTAATTATTATTTCTGAACTTTTTAGATTATATAATCTTTCTTATAAAGTAGAGCAAATAACTATATTCATTATAATGAAGATATCTAAGATTTTTATTTGTTGAAAATGACAGAAATAGTATTGCCAAATTCCTGTAATTTAAGACTTGCATCTGCTAAGGATATCTGGTCTATCCGTAAGTTAGTTTTCACTGCTAAACTTGACCCGACTCAATTACGTTGGGAACAATTTTTGCTAATTGAATGTGAGGGAAAATTAGTAGCTTGTGGACAGTTGCGTAATTTTGAGGATGCACAAGAATTAGGTAGTTTAGTAGTTGTAAAATCTTGGCAAAAATGTGGGCTAGGTACAACACTTGCAAAATATCTGATTGAACAAGCAACTAAACCTTTATATCTGGAATGTTTAGGTAAAAAATTAGAATCTTTTTACAGTCGTTTAGATTTTGTTCCTATTTCTTTAGCCGAATCACCTAAATCTTTAAAGTTTAAATTTGGCATCTCTCAATTAGGCAGAAAAATATTCAAAATTCCTATGATAATTATGGAATATAAAGGAAATAAATTAATTAATTATAATTAGGTATTACTCAAAAATTTTGTTGGTAAGGAAAGTGAATATGGTAAAAATTTAGCTGAATAATTACGTTTATAATATTAATTTATCTGCATTTTTGCTGCTTTAGCTGAGGGATGTTTTATCAAAAAAAACTAGTCAATAAATAAGATAAATAGCGATTTTAAAGGAGATAAAAAAAGAAGAAAGGTTATGATTTTATTTACTCCTAATTCAGTCAGAATGAGGTACTAAAAACTAATAACTAATAACTGAAATACTTACTATAAAATATTAGCTTTATTGAGAATAAATAAACTTTCATCTCCCCCACGTCCTACTCTGAAATTTTCGTCTATATAAGTAATATCAAGTGTAGCGACTCTACCTTGAGGATTATTAGCTTTTATAACTTTAAAGGGATTGAGTTTAGGGGTGTCAATACCTAAAATTTTCTCTATTGCTAAATAACGTTGGTCAAAATATACATTGATACGTTTATCTACTAAACCAAGTGTATTTATAGCAGGTTCAAAACTAGCAGTTACTTTTACATATCCTGATATTAATTTTAGAGGATATTTTACTTGAGCTAGGTTGAAAAATGCTTTATCTTCAATATTAATTACTTGATAAATTTTACCTACTTTTAATCCTAATGGTAGGGAATCTAAAGAACGAATTTCTCTAGCTGTAGAGTATTGCAGTTGCCAAGTTCCCTCTAATAAATTAGGAGCAGATAAGAGAGGTTGAGGATGAGGATTTAGATTTTCTAGTTCTTTTGTTAACTGCTCAATTTCTTTCTCTAAAGTTTTTTCTATCTTCAAGTTAGTAACAGGAGAACCATCATTTCTAGTTTGAATATTTTTGATTTTTTCTTGTAATTTTTTCTTCAAAATTTGATTATTCATAAAATAAAGTATTTGTATAATTTTTTGTGACACTGATGTCTTATTAGATATTTCAGCTATCAGTTATCAGTTGGCTTTTTGGGCGCAAAACTGCATTTTTGTGTTTTGTAGTGAAACGGTATTTCTTACTAAAGCGGGAAGCTTGAAATTTTGGCAATAGTATCTTCAGCTAAATATGTAGAATAAATAGTTTTAGAGTTTATTAGAAAACTTTGAGGTCAGACTTTTTTATTGCCAAATTCTGTCTCTAATTCTGAAGTAAGATTAGCAATATCAGGGTAATGACTTTGCTTGTTTGGGGGAAAAGGTGAATCAGTATAAACTTTTTCATATTGCCCACTATAGTTTTGATAATTTATTCAATAAAAGTCAAGATTTTCTTATTAAATAGAGATTTTTAGGGAGAAGTTAATGATTTTTAAGTGTTCGTAGGTTTTATGAAAAATGAGAAAAAAAAATCACGATTTAAGGGTTAGATAAAAAGTTTGAACAAATGAGAAAATTTCTTGATTTTTCAGGCATTAGGGCAGTTGAAAAATAATTCATAATTACTAAGTTTAATTTTGTTACTGACTCTACTGGTGGTAATGAGTTATTTCGGTTTTTTTCTGAGAACTAACTGATAGAGCGATCGCTAACCATAGTTACTTCCGATAGGGAAAATATAAATATATTTGTTATCAAATTAGTACCATGAAAAATTTCGGGTTTTCGTTTCGATAATACCTAAATATTATTTTTCCAGAATCTTATTTTTCCAGAATCTTATTTTTCCAGAATATTGTTTTTCCAGAATGTTATTTTTCCAGAATGTTATTTTTCCAGAATCTTGTTTTTCCAGAATCTTATTTTTCCAGAATCTTATTTTTCCAGAATATTGTTTTTCCAGAATCTTATTTTTCCAGAATGTTGTTTTTCCAGAATATTGTTTTTCCAGAATTTGAAGGCAAATAATGGCGGGTTAGAAAATCTATCAAATTGTCTGATCGATAATGCCTAAATATTATTTTTCCAGAATCTTATTTTTCCAGAATCTTATTTTTCCAGAATATTGTTTTTCCAGAATATTGTTTTTCCAGAATCTTATTTTTCCAGAATTTGAAGGCAAATAATGGCGGGTTAGAAAATCTATCAAATTGTCTTATCGATAATACCTAAATATTGTTTGTCCAGAATCTTATTTTTCCAGAATGTTATTTTTCCAGAATATTGTTTTTCGAGAATCTTATTTTTCCAGAATCTTATTTTTCCAGAATCTTATTTTTCCAGAATCTTATTTTTCCAGAATGTTGTTTTTCCAGAATATTGTTTTTCCAGAATTTGAAGGCAAATAATGGCGGGTTAGAAAATCTATCAAATTGTCTGATCGATAATGCCTAAATCTTATTTTTCCAGAATATTATTTTTCCAGAATGTTGTTTTTCCAGAATCTTATTTTTCCAGAATTTGAAGGCAAATAATGGCGGGTTAGAAAATCTATCAAATTGTCTGATCGATAATGCCTAAATATTATTTTTCCAGAATATTATTTTTCCAGAATATTGTTTTTCCAGAATCTTATTTTTCCAGAATGTTGTTTTTCCAGAATCTTATTTTTCCAGAATTTGAAGGCAAATAATGGCGGGTTAGAAAATCTATCAAATTGTCTGATCGATAATGCCTAAATATTATTTTTCCAGAATATTATTTTTCCAGAATATTGTTTTTCCAGAATCTTATTTTTCCAGAATGTTGTTTTTCCAGAATCTTATTTTTCC
Organism: Trichodesmium erythraeum IMS101; assembly: GCF_000014265.1. Lineage (NCBI taxonomy): Bacteria > Bacillati > Cyanobacteriota > Cyanophyceae > Oscillatoriales > Microcoleaceae > Trichodesmium > Trichodesmium erythraeum. The sequence goes on along the minus strand of NC_008312.1, from coordinate 5,986,948 downwards.
AGAATTTGAAGGCAAATAATGGCGGGTTAGAAAATCTATCAAATTGTCTGATCGATAATGCCTAAATATTATTTTTCCAGAATATTATTTTTCCGGAATATTGTTTTTCCAGAATCTTATTTTTCCAGAATGTTGTTTTTCCAGAATATTGTTTTTCCAGAATGTTATTTTTCCAGAATATTGTTTTTCCAGAATATTGTTTTTCCAGAATGTTGTTTTTCCAGAATCTTATTTTTCCAGAATCTTATTTTTCCAGAATTTGAAGGCAAATAATGGCGGGTTAGAAAATCTATCAAATTGTCTTATCGATAATACCTAAATATTATTTTTCCAGAATCTTATTTTTCCAGAATATTGTTTTTCCAGAATCTTATTTTTCCAGAATATTGTTTTTCCAGAATGTTATTTTTCCAGAATATTGTTTTTCCAGAATGTTATTTTTCCAGAATGTTATTTTTCCAGAATATTGTTTTTCCAGAATGTTATTTTTCCAGAAGTTGAAGGCAAATAATGGCGGGTTAGAAAATCTATCAAATTGTCTTAGTTAATAGAATTGTCTCTGGTTTTTTAGATAGCTGAAACCCACCCTAAATCAAGGCTTAAAAAAAATGAGATGACTCCTAATATTTGAAGCTTTATTTTATTTCTTGTCGGAATTATTTTGAGAAATCAAATTCCAGAATTTCTCAAGCTTACTAATTTTTTTTACTTTTTCTTGTGGCTCTGGAAATTGTAAAACCTGAATAGACATATTGAGAAGTTCATAATTATCTTCCTCTTCAGGATCCGGTTTAATAAGTGGGCGTTCTTCTAATGAACTTTCCCTTGGGGTAACTGTTACTAAATCTTCGGTGGGTTGGATAAAATATTGAGAATTATCGCTGATTTTTTCGAGGTTTGAATGAATATTTTGAAAGATTTTATTCAGAGATGAGTTCTTGCTAATTACTTCTTTTAACATGGGTTTAGTATAAGTTTCCCAAGCTGTGGGGTCAGTCTCTAATTGTTTACCAGCACTTTTGAGTTGTTTTTTTTCCTCTGAAGTTAAAGGGGTTTCTAATTCTTTGATTGCATACATTAAAGATAATAAGAATTTGTCCATAGAATTGTTCATGTTAGTTATCCTTTTATCAATTATTTTTTTCCCTATTCAAGCTAATATTTCTAAGTTTGGAGTTGCTTAATTATCAAAATAATTCTGTCTCTAACTCCGCCTTTTCAAACCTAAGATGTTGAGAGGCTGATCCTAAATTATCTTTACAAAATAAAAAATGTAAAATACACTTGAATAGTTGTCAACTATTGTAACCTAAAATTTTGATTATTCAGTACTTACCCCCGGGCAGGTCCTGACGGTGAGGAGGAATGCTATTCAGCTCTAAACATAGCGGACCTAAGTGAACTTGCGTAGGTTTTATTATTAATAGTGAGACTTCAACAAAGTCTGGGGAAAAAAAATCGGCTTAAATATAGACTAGTAAAAGCTTTGGGCTTCAAAAATGTCTAAGTCTGGCTGCCGAGGTTCTAGCCCTAGCCTTGAGGACGTCGACATACAGCAGATTTCGGATGTATAAGGTACAGGGTAAATTGTAAAAATTATGTAGTGCTAGGATCAAGCTCCCGTGGGTGTACCTCATAATCAGGTGAATGGCTGTAATTCCCTTGTTTAAATGGACTTTTATGCATTTCTTCTGTCAGAAAATGTCTAAGTACTAATAGAAAAGTATTACTACTAAACAGTTTTAACTATGCGTATAGAAGCTTTAGTTGTTGGAATTAATGAACATGTATTTGAACCTGGTTTAAACCTTAAAGCTCCAGTTAAAGATGCTGAAGCTATTGCTGAAATGTTGGAAAAGTATGGCAATTTTCATGTTCAAGGTTTGCCAAAAGATTATGATGAAACTGGTAGGGAAAGATTTATATCTGATGGCTTTGTTTATAGGAAAAACCTCAAAATAAAAGTTAGTAATTTATTTAATCCTATCTCAAAAAATGAAATTCCTGATGTGGCTTTATTCTTTTTTGCTGGTCATGGTTTTGTAACAACAGAAGGGGGTGTTAGAGAAGGATTTTTAGTAACTAGTGATGTGCAATTAAAAAGGGATATTTATGGCATATCTTTAAGTTGGTTGAAAGATTTATTACGCCAAAGTCCGGTGAAAAAACAAATTGTTTGGTTAGACTGTTGTTTTGGTGGGGAATTATTAAATTCTCAAGAGGCTGACCCTGGTACTGGAAAAGAAGTAAGTCGCTGTTTTATTACTTCTTCTCGTTCTTTTGAAAAAAGTGTGTCAGAAATAGATGGAAAACATGGTGTTTTTACGGCTAATTTACTTAAAGGTTTAAATCCAGAAAGTTCTATTGATGGTTGGGTTACTAACTATATTTTGGCAGATTCTATTAAGAATAATATGCTGAATATTTCTCAATCTCCTGTTTTTCATAATTCAGGAGATGCGATTATTCTGACTACTAATACTCAGACTAAATCTCTAGACGGACGTTGGAAAAAAACTCCTCCTTATCGGGCTTTATCTTATTTTACTGAACAGGAAAAAGATGGGGTATTTTTTTATGGTAGAACTCAGTTGACTGATGAGTTAATTGACCGAGTTAGAACTAATAATTTTGTGGCGGTTTTGGGGGCTTCGGGTAGTGGAAAGTCTTCTTTGTTACGGGCGGGTTTGTTATATCAATTGAAGCGGGGGCAGAAAATATCTGGAAGTGACAGATGGTTATATATTAAGCCTTTTACTCCGAGTTCTTCTCCTCTGGAAAGTCTGCAAAAGGCAGTTAATATAAAGAGTGAAAAAATAGAGAATTTAACGGAAAAACTGATCGATTTTATTAATGAAGTAAAGGCGGAAAAAGTCTTGATGGTAATTGACCAATTTGAGGAGTCTTTTACTCTCTGTGAAACTGATGAAAAACGACGGGAATTTTTTGATTGTTTTTTGTCTGTTTTGGCAAATGAAAAAACTAAAAATAAGTTTTGTTTGGTCTTAGGAATGCGGGCAGATTTTCTTGACCAATGTTCAAAATATTCTGGGTTGGCAACAGAAATTAAGGAGCATCAATTATTAGTAACTCCTTTGGAAAAGGATGAGATAGAGGAAGCAATTAAGAAGCCGGCGGAATTAGTGGGAATGGGAGTAGAACCTAAGTTAGTTGCTCAAATGGCAGCAGATTTTTTGCGTAATCCTGGTAGTTTACCTCTGTTACAATATACTTTGGATGCTCTGTGGAAATCTGCTACTCAAGGGGAGGATAAAAGTCAATATTTAACTCTGGCAAGTTATGAAAAGTTGGGTGGAATTCAGGGTACTTTGACGAAGCAAGCTGATGCAGTTTATGAGAGTTTGAATAAAGAGAAAAAGTCGGTTGCCAAGAGGATATTTTTAGAGTTAGTTCAGCCTGGGGAACGGTCAGTTAATTTTCTCAAGGTAACGGATACTCGGCGGCGAGTAATTTTGGAAAAGTTGCCTAATAAAGAACATACTTTAGAGCTTTTATTGGAGGTTAGTGATAATTTGGCTGACCCAAATAATCGATTAATTACTAAGGATAAGTCAGAGGCAGGAACATTATTAGATATTATTCATGAGGACTTAATTAGAAGTTGGAAAACTTTGAGGAAATGGGTGGAGGAATATCAAGAGGCTTTGCCGGTGGAAAGGAAAATTGAGGCTGATGCGGCTGGGTGGGAAAAGGATGGAAAAAATGAGGGTTTGTTATTACGAGAAACTCAGTTAACTAAGGCAGAAGAATATGTGACAAAGTATGGGGATATGGGTTTGTTGGATGGGTTGGCTTATGAATTTATTGAGGCGAGTCAGGAGTTGAGAATTCGTGAGGAAAAGGAAGAAAAGGAACGTAAAGAAAGGGAGTTAGAGCAAGAAAAGAAAGCTAGAAAATTAGCTCAAAGACGGAATCAAATTTTGGGTGTTTCTTTGGTTTTAATGACTGGGGTATCTGGTTATGCTTGGATGCAGCAAAACATAGCTAAACATAATAGTGAAATATTCTTTACCCGTCAGTTAGCGGCAAAAGCAGAATTATTGACAACTTATAACAGTTATGACACAACTGTTTTGTTGGGAGTCCAGTCAATGAACAGAATTCAAGAATTTAAAGAATGGCAAGACTCTGGGTGGCGAAAAGTGGTTAGGAAATTTTTAGGGAGTCAGTTCTCAGATATACCTCAAAATGCCGCTGATGGAGCTATTCGCAAAGGGTTAACTCAACTGCCTGATCATCTCCATACTCTCAACCACCAGGACAGGGTAATAGCAGTAGCCTTTAGCCCCGACGGCAAAACCATTGCAACTGCAAGTTATGACAATACCGCCCGCCTCTGGGATACTGAGAATGGCAATGTATTAGCTACTCTCAACCACCAGTCCAGGGTAAGAGCAGTAGCCTTTAGCCCCGACGGCAAAACCATTGCAACTGCAAGTTCTGACAAAACCGCCCGCCTCTGGGATACTGAGAATGGCAAAGAATTAGCTACTCTCAACCACCAGGACTCGGTAAGAGCAGTAGCCTTTAGCCCCGACGGCAAAACCATTGCTACTGCAAGTAATGACAAAACCGCCCGCCTCTGGGATACTGAGAATGGCAAAGAATTAGCTACTCTCAACCACCAGGACTCGGTAAGAGCAGTAGCCTTTAGCCCCGACGGCAAAACCATTGCTACTGCAACTTCTGACAAAACCGCCCGCCTCTGGGATACTGAGAATGGCAATGTATTAGCTACTCTCAACCACCAGTCCAGGGTAAGAGCAGTAGCCTTTAGCCCCGACGGCAAAACCATTGCAACTGCAAGTTATGACAAAACCGCCCGCCTCTGGGATACTGAGAATGGCAAAGAATTAGCTACTCTCAACCACCAGTTCTGGGTAAATGCAGTAGCCTTTAGCCCCGACGGCAAAACCATTGCTACTGCAAGTTCTGACAATACCGCCCGCCTCTGGGATACTGAGAATGGCTTTGAATTAGCTACTCTCAACCACCAGGACAGGGTATGGGCAGTAGCCTTTAGCCCCGACGGCAAAACCATTGCTACTGCAAGTGATGACAAAACCGCCCGCCTCTGGGATACTGAGAATGGCAAAGAATTAGCTACTCTCAACCACCAGTCCTCGGTAAATGCAGTAGCCTTTAGCCCCGACGGCAAAACCATTGCTACTGCAAGTAGAGACAATACCGCCCGCCTCTGGGATACTGAGAATGGCAAAGAATTAGCTACTCTCAACCACCAGGACAGGGTATGGGCAGTAGCCTTTAGCCCCGACGGCAAAACCATTGCAACTGCAAGTTTAGACAAAACCGCCCGCCTCTGGGATACTGAGAATGGCTTTGAATTAGCTACTCTCAACCACCAGGACTGGGTAAGAGCAGTAGCCTTTAGCCCCGACGGCAAAACCATTGCAACTGCAAGTTATGACAATACCGCCCGCCTCTGGGATACTAAGACTCGCAAAGAATTAGCTACTCTCAACCACCAGGACTGGGTAATAGCAGTAGCCTTTAGCCCCGACGGCAAAACCATTGCTACTGCAAGTAGAGACAAAACCGCCCGCCTCTGGGATACTGAGAATGGCAAAGTATTAGCTACTCTCAACCACCAGCTCGATATAAATGCAGTAGCCTTTAGCCCCGACGGCAAAACCATTGCTACTGCAACTTCTGACAAAACCGCCCGCCTCTGGGATACTGAGAATGGCAAAGTATTAGCTACTCTCAACCACCAGTCCAGGGTATTTGCAGTAGCCTTTAGCCCCGACGGCAAAACCATTGCAACTGCAAGTTATGACAAAACCGCCCGCCTCTGGGATACTGAGAATGGCAAAGTATTAGCTACTCTCAACCACCAGTCCTCGGTAAATGCAGTAGCCTTTAGCCCCGACGGCAAAACCATTGCAACTGCAAGTTATGACAAAACCGCCCGCCTCTGGGATACTGAGAATGGCAAAGTATTAGCTACTCTCAACCACCAGTCCTCGGTAAATGCAGTAGCCTTTAGCCCCGACGGCAAAACCATTGCAACTGCAAGTTCTGACAAAACCGCCCGCCTCCATTGGACAACACCAAAAGGCTTAATTCAAGAAGGTTGTCGCCGTCTGAGTCGGAATTTAACAGCAGAGGAGTGGCAGCAGTATATCAACAGCGACTTGGAGACATATCAGAAAACTTGCAAAAATATTCCCGTTCATCCTAGTTTAATTGCAGAAGCTAAAAATCTTGCAAAAACAGGGGAAAAACCGAAAATCAAACAGGCAATTTCTATCTTCAAAAAAGCTCTAGAATTGGAACCAGAAATTGACCTCGATCCTGATACAGAAACTAGAGAAACAGACCCCCAACTTGTAGCAAATAAACTTGCTGCTTCTGCCAAATTAAAATAAGGTAAAAAATTAGCAATAGAGGGAAAAATAGAAGAGGCAATTTCTCTGTTTAAAGAAGCCCAAAAATTATCACCAGAAATTGACCTCGATCCTGATACAGAAACTAGAGAAACAGACCCCCAACTTGTAGCAAACAAAATTGCTGCTTCTGCCAAAGTAAAAGAAGGTAAAAAATTAGCAAAAGAGGGAAAAATAGAACAAACAATTAATCTTTATAATCAAGCACAAAAATTAGATTCAGATGTCGAAATAGATGTGGAAAATTGGGGAGAATTATGTTTGTTTGGCAGCTTAAATAATCAGGATCAAGATGTTATGTTTGCCTGTGAAAAAGCTGTTAAATTGAAACCAAATGATAGAAAAATCCGGAATTATCGAGGTTTAGCAAGAACATTAACAGGAAATTATCAGGGAGCAATTGAGGATTTTCAAGTATTAGTAGATACTACCAAAGATGAGGATGAAAAAGCAAAAGTTGAGGGTTGGATAGAGACTTTGAAAAAAGGAGAAAATCCCTTTACTTCTGAAGTATTGAAGGAGTTGGAATATAATAGAGACTGGATGTATGATTAGACAACATTAATTACTGACTATCAAAAGTATTTAATAATCCACCATCACCCACCATTATGACCCCAAAAAAATGGAAAATGTTTCTATATTTCATGAACCGATGCAGAAAAATCAAAGAACAAAATATCCGACTACGGACCTTTCTCCTCCACAGTCAGGGTTAAGGTGAGTAAATTCCTTTTTTCCTCCGCCGGAACCTTGTATGCAACCTCCCTATCTATTCTTGAAAAAATTACCTTACCAAAAGAGAATAAACTGTAAATTCTCCCAGTCAGAATACAAAAATAATTGCCATTAAACTAATAACTCATCTACCAGAATACTAAAACCACCTAAAACTTTTTGAGTATTAACAACCTGCCCAGAAATAAAAATAATATTTGATTCTAAAGTCACAACAATTACCGATTTATTCTCAGGAAATACTAACCAAACTTCTTTCCCTCCAGACTCCAAATATTATTGTGCTTTAGCAATAACATCCTCAGCCAAATCTGTTGGATAAACAACCTCAGCACTTAAAGGAAAACCTTGAGGCAAAACTTTTTCATTGCCAAAATTTGTATCCAATTTCCAAGTAAGATAAGCCACATCAGAATAACCACCTTGCTTGTTTGTAAGACAAAATACATCAGCATCAACCTTTCCACCTTCCCCACTAGAATATTGATAACCTCTCCAATAAAAATAAACATTTCTTTGAATCAGACCATGCTTAAAAAGCATACCATTTTTATCTAATAACTTCCCATCTACCCATTCTGTCTTTTCTCAAGCATTTTTAATCCAAACTTCTCAACCATATTCTGTTGATTATTGCCCAAAAATTAGAGATATAATCATTCCTAATTACCCCTGATAATTCCTAATTAAATTATACTCAAAAATATCCCTTTTTATAGTTGACAATAAAATAGTTTTATGTTATATAATAAATGGGAAAAAATAACAGAGTATTTTGCTCTAAAAAATCCCAAAAATGCCCTAACATTAGGTAAACTCAAGAGCTAAAAAAATTAAGTGAACTTCCAATCAGTCATAGCCACCTTAAATCAATTCTGGAGCGATCGCGGCTGTCTAATCGCTCAATCTTATGATACCGAAAAAGGAGCAGGTACAATGAACCCCCACACCTTTCTGCGGGCGATCGGTCCTGAACCTTGGTCAGTAGCCTATGTTGAACCCTGTCGGCGTCCCACAGATGGGCGTTATGGAGAAAACCCCAACCGCTTTCAACACTACTATCAATATCAAGTCTTAATGAAACCCTCCCCCAATAACATTCAAGACCTTTACCTAGACTCTCTCCGTGCTCTAGGTATCCGTCCAGAAGATCATGATATTCGATTTGTAGAAGACAACTGGGAGTCCCCCACCCTAGGAGCTTGGGGTGTTGGTTGGGAAGTATGGCTTGATGGCATGGAAATCACCCAATTTACTTACTTTCAACAATGTGGTAGCATTGACTGTCGGCCAGTTTCCATCGAAATCACCTATGGTTTAGAACGCCTTGCCATGTATCTCCAGGAAGTTGATGCTATCACTAAAATAGCATGGACTGACAACATCACTTATGGAGACGTTTACCTTCAGGGAGAAATTGAACAATGTAGCTATAACTTTGAAGCATCTAGCCCTGATTTTTTGTTTAACTTATTTGGTCTTTATGAACAAGAAGCCAAACAACTCATAAAACGAGAATTAGTCTTACCAAGTTTAGACTATGTTCTCAAATGTTCCCACAGTTTTAACTTACTTGATGCCAGAGGAGTAATTTCCGTCACCGAACGCACCCGTTATATTGGCCGAATTCGTAATTTAGCGCGGCAAGTAGGTCAACTTTACTTGCAACAACGGGAAAAGCTTAACTTTCCACTGCTCAAAGAAACCATGGAAGCAGCCTAAACTTACTGAAAAAAAAACAGAAACCAGGTTGCTCCAGGAAAATTCCTGAGAGCCAACAAATAATCAGATCAATAAACCCGGTTTATTATTTAGATAGGTAAGTTGTGCTAGACTAATAAACTTAACACCAGAAACCCAGAGAGAAAAAAAAATGGAAATCAGACAATACTTAGAACCAATAGCTGACATATTTCGTAGTTTTAACGTCCCTGAACCCATCGTACATTGGGGACACCCAGCAATGATGGGAACAGTTGTATTTGTCGTAGGTAGTTTTGTTGGTTTTACCGGATGGCGTAGACGAATAGCCACAAATGAAGAAGTAGCCATTAAAAACGGATCTAATCATCAGAAAATGGCACCATTAATGTTTCTATTTATGGCATTAGGTTATACAGGTGGGGTATTATCTCTCGTAATGCAAGAACAGCAGATATTTGAAAGTCCCCATTTTTGGACCGGTTCAATAGTATTGACATTGCTAGCAGCCAACGGCTTCATTTCCCTGACAAAATTTGGTGGAAATCAAATTGCATTGCGTACTACTCACGCTTACCTGGGTAGCATCGCACTATGTATTATGTTTGTTCATGCAATTCTAGGTTTAAGACTAGGTTTAGCGATCTAAATGGAGCTTGAGCTCAACTACAAATAATAAATCAAGCTAGTAGTTGGGCTTAAGCAATACATATTCTCAGTTGAAGGGGCTAAAGTCTAACTACAAAAAATAAATAAGGGTAGTAGTTAGGATCCAGCAATGTATATTTAAGTTGAAGAAGCTAAAGTCTAACGACAAAAATGAATCAAGCTGTAGTGATCGTTATCTGCCTAGCTTATATAATGGGGCTATTATCTACTATTTTACCTTGGGGTATATATGCTGTAGTAACTATAGGATTATTATTAGCAACTATTGCACAACAAATATACCGACAAAATTTACGTAAGTTAACTAGAGAAATGACAGCTTCTGAGCAAGAAATAAGTTCTGAAGACTTACTCAGAAGTAATAAACTTCAAGACTTACTCACCAGAAGAACTAGAAAAAACTTACTAAACTCAAATTGGTTGTGGATAACTGCAGGAGCGATCGCTCTGCTGGCAAGTATTTATTTTCAATGGCGAGTACCCCAACCCACAGCAAGCGACATTAGTAAAATTATTTCACTTGATGGAGAGTCTCAACAACAAGTAGTTATTGTTCGAGGCAAAGTTCTTTCTGTTCCCCGCACAACTCGCTCAGGAAAAGCCCAACTTTGGTTAAAAGCATCTCAAGTTAGTGAAGTAGTTGGTACTGGCGGCTCCGCAAACGTACACCAAGATGTGACAGGAAAGGTTTACGTTACAATACCACTTTTGCAAGCAACAGGTATTTATCCTAATGAATTAGTAGCAATAACCGGCTCTTTATATAGACCATCACCAGCAACTAACCCTGGAGGCTTTGATTTTCGCGCTTATTTAGCTAGAGAAGGTGCTTTTGCCGGAGTTACAGGTTATAAAATTACTGAGCTGAACCAAGAAAATAATGTTTGGGGTTTATATAAAATTCGGCAGAGAATTATTCGCGCTCAGGTAAAGTTCTTAGGTGTGCCAGAAGGTCCTCTAGTAAGTGCTATGGTTTTAGGGCGTAAGGCCGTAGATTTTTCCTATCAACTACGAGACCAATTTATACAGGTAGGTTTAGCTCATATATTGGCAGCATCAGGTTTTCATGTTTCCCTAATTTTGGGTGCAGTCCTGACCTTAACTAAAAAAATGTCTTCAGGAAAAAGATTTAGTTTTGGTATCCTGCTCCTAAGTATATACGTCGCTTTTACAGGTTTTGTACCTTCAGTATTGCGAGCAGCTTTGATGGGTTTAGCCACTTTGCTAGGAATTGTTTTCCAACGCATGGTTAAACCATTAGTTTCTCTACTTTTAGCTGCTACTTTGCTGTTATTAATTAATCCCTTGTGGATTTGGAATTTAGGGTTTCAGTTGAGTTTTTTGGCGACTCTTGGGCTATTGGTAACATTGCCACCTTTAACAAAACGCTTAAATATGTTGCCCTCCGGTATTGCCTATTTAGCTGCTATTTATATTTCTGCTTCTGTTTGGGTGTTACCTCTATTGTTATCTGTGTTTTATGTAGTTTCGCCCTATGCTATTTTAGTGAATATTATTGTTGCACCTCTGGTGACTGTAATTACTGTAGGTGGATTTATTAGTGCAATGCTAGCCTTAATTTACCCCGATGCAGGGAGCTTGAGCGCTATGATTTTACATTTTCCAGTTAAGATTTTGATTGAAATTGTACAGTTTTTTAGCAGGTTACCAGGAAATCAAGTTGCAGTGGGAGCAATATCCGTTTATCAGTTAGTTGTGCTATATGGGTTGATTTTTACCACATGGTTTTTGGAAAGTAAAACTCCAGAAGTAGACAAGGGTAAGAAGAAAAAGTTCTCTCTGAAGCTTTGGCAGTGGAGTTTGCTCTTGGCGATCGCTATTATTATTATTCCTCTGTGGTATACTCGGACCTCTGTATTTCAAGCTACCATTCTTGACTCACCCTCCAAACCAGTTTTTGTTATTCAAGATCAAGGTAAAGTAATTTTGGTCAATGCTGGAGATGAAAATACAGCCAGGTTTAAAGTGTTACCATTCTTACGGCAGCAAGGTATTAATAAAATTGATTGGTCTATTGATCTTCATTCCCAAAAAGGTCTAAGTCGTGGGTGGCCATATGTTTTTGAAAGCTTGAAAATTAAAACTTTTTATGATGTGGAAACTGATGAGGAAAAAGGTTATCAAACTAATAATCAACCCGTGTTTAATGCTCTGCAAAAGATTAAAGCTAATTACTATACTGTGATAAAGAATCAAAATGTTGACTTAGGTTCTACCCAGATGAAATTAATTAACTCTGAGACCCCAATCGTAAAATTTATGATTCATGGCCAAAGTTGGTTATTATTGGGGAATACTGAGCTATCTCAACAAAGTAAGTTATTAGCAGAAAAAAGTTTTCAGCCAACAGAAGTGCTTTGGTGGTCCGGGAATAAGCTGAATGCAGAGTTATTGAATATTATTCGGCCAAAAGTAGCGATCGCTTCTTCAGACTCTGTCCATCCAGATATGATTGAATTTTTTCAAGAAAATAATATTCCTCTATTTTGGACAGGTCGTGATGGCGCCATTCAATGGACTCCTATTACTGGCTTTCAAAGTACTTTAGAATTAGATCAGTCTGATAGTTCTTTCCTGTGATATAATCAAAAATATGATACTTTAAATCATCAAAATAAATAGTCAAAACTCCAAAATAACTTTTAATATCTAAGTTTGGACTTTTAACTTTTATTGTTTTAGGGAGAGGTGGCAGAGTGGTCGAATGCGGCAAACTCGAAATTTGTTGAAGGGAGACCTTCCGTGGGTTCGAATCCCACCCTCTCCGTTGAAATTAACCTGATTTTTTTTCCAATAAATTTTAAATTTTAGTATTAAAATTCAACAAGCTCTCTTTCAGCTACACAAACAAAGAGACCTATTGAAAAAAAATTAATTATTACCTTCTAATTTAGCTATTATTTACCATCATCCTCAATACTTACTATGAAAATCAAATTCAAGACTTTTGGGACTCAACCCAATGAGAATTAAAAATCAATTCATAGATACGGTTATGAACTTTCAGAAAACCATTTTCCTTAATCACCAGTCCTAATAAACGTAATTCCTCTTCTTCTGAAGTATGAATAAAAATTACTTTTCTTTCCTCTAATATTTCTTGATAAAGGGAGAGAAGTTTTTGACTATTTTTGCTGTGTAAAATTCTATCTCTAATAGTTCTTAAATGCTCTGGTTGATCCTGACTTTCCCAATTATGAATAAATTTTTCTTGGACTAAATTTTCAATCCATTTACTTTCATCATTAGTTGGAATCTCAGTTTCGATATTACGAATTATTCGACATAATTTTTGGGTTAAAAAAGGCTGTCCTCCTGTCCAATTTAAGATTTCTTTAAGGATGGTTTGAGGATTACTTACTTTCTCAGTTAATCCATATAATAAAGGCTGTGCTTCATGGATTTTAAAACTTTCCAATTCAACAGCTTGACCAATATTAAAAGGAGTTTTTTTACGATCTTTTATCAATTCTGAAGGAGTCGTAACTCCTAGAACAATAAAAGTAAGATAATGATACCTAGATTCTGGATTAATCATTCGTTCATTATAACAGGAACGAATCAAAGCAAAAAAGTCATCAACTGGGAAATTTAACCGTAAAATACTATCAACTTCATCAATAAAAATGAATATTTTTTGAGGCGACTCTTGATGCTCTGAATTGACTTCAACTAACAATAAATCTTCCAGAAATTGACCAAACCTTTGCACAGGAGAAATATCTAACCGCTCATTCCACCAAGCTTTAAAATCAACTTTTCTGCGTAACCCAAAACTTCGTAATAAATCAACTATTAATCCTTTATACCATTGTTCAACAGTAACATTAGAAGTCCCAATACGAGTTAAATCTATGGCTACACATTTATATCCTTCATGCTTTAAATGGTTCATCATTCTGATCATTAGACTAGATTTACCCATTTGTCGAGAATTAAAAATATAACAAAACTGACCTTGTTTTAACCCTTTGTAAAGGGTTCTATCCCCCTGTCGTACCACATAAGTTGGTGCGTCCATAGGCAAACTTCCTCCTACTTGATAATCGAAACTAGAAAGTTGTGTATTATCTTTTAGTAAGTCATTTTCAAAAATTAATTCTGCTTGAGTTGCTTTGAGAACACTTAATGTTTGTGATAGTTCTTTAGTCCGTTTTTCTACTCTTTGTTCTAAAGTTTGGTATAGTCTTGAATTATCAATAGAAATAGCAGCTTGAGCAGATAGGATATTTAATAGTTCTATTCGTTGTGAAGTAAATGCCCCTGTAGTTAAATTATTCTCTAAATAAACAATACCTTTTAATTCACCTTGATTAAGTAAAGGAGTAGAGAGAATAGACTTAGTTTGGTTCGCAATAATGTAAGGATCATTAATAAATTGACCTTCAGAAAATGCTTCATCTAGTACTACATATTCTTGAGTACGAGCAACATAATTAATGATACTATCAGGTAATATTAGATTTGAATTATCATGTTCCTTCAACTTAATCGGAATTGATTGCAAAATAGTAACTTCTTCTTCTGTTACATTTCCTTGGGCTTCAATAACCCAACTACCTTTATGGTTAAGAATTAAAAAGCCTTTTTGAGCCCCAGCATTTTCAATCACAATTTTCATTAAATTGTGCAGGAGATTTTCTAACTTAATTTCACCAGAAATTGCTTGAGATGCTTTAATAACTGTAGTTAAGTCGAGAATTTCTCCATCATTTCCTGTTGTAGATATCGTCGTACTTAACCCTTGAGATTTATTCTGATTCGTTATTCCTAATAAATACTGAGGATATTCTGATTCTAATTGTTTAACTTTAGCTTTTGCTCTCCAACGGATGTAACAATGATAAGCATTTCTTAAGTACAATTGACCGATTTCTTCTCTCCCAAAGGTAAAATAAAATTCAGATGCTCGTTCGTAAGCTAAAGCCTCTTCGTGGATAAATTCATATTTTTTTGCTCCTTGAATCGCTTTTTCATAAAATTCTTGTGCTCGCCAATTTTGCCCTAATATTCTGGCTTTTTCTGCTGCTACTAAATCATATTTATGTTGAAAGTTTTCTGGGCAATATTGACTCCATATTTTCATACTCTCCTGATTTTTGCCTACCTGTTCTAGTAATTCTTTTTGCTGTTTTGTATTAGCATTATTGTAATAAGCTATCAAAGAAAGAGAAGAATAGAAATTATATTGTGGTTTTATTAAATGCCCCATCTGTTCCATCACATATTTTCTAGCATCTTGACTACTCTTAAAAGCTATCAAGTAATCTTTCAAAAAATAAGAAACAAGTGTTTTACTAAAATAGTAAACAAACAGCAAATAAACATTCATCTTATTCTTATGTATTTCTAAATATGCATCCTCTTCATCTTGAGAATTTCCCAGCAACAAACAGTATTTATATTGGCTTTCATTTCTTAAGTTTTCCGTAATATTTTTCAGCATTTCTATCTGATTGATAGAAAATTTTTGATCAATTTTTTTAACTACCTCAGTATATGTTATAAAATCCTCCTTAACTTGCTCTAAATTAACTCCTCTAAAAAACCTGAGAAGGCAATATAACAAACAGGTATAACAAACATATTCATTACTTCCTATATTGATACCTTTCTGTATAGTATTAAGTAATTTTTCTTCTACTATCTTGTCATTTATCAGCTTTCTCCAATGCCATATATATGCAAAAAAGTTATGAATTACTAAAGCTTCAAATTTAGTAACATTGTATTTCTCTAGTAATCTGAGAGACAGTTTTCCAAACTGATACCCAGAATCAATATCTCCTATTACTCCATATAGAAGCGCTCCATAAGAAACATAAATAGCAGCAGCTTGAGGAGGATTATTATATTTTATACAAAGACTTAGTTGAGTTAAAAGTATCTCTACAAATAATGACATATTTGTTGTCACTGTTGAAGTCCTAACTTGCTGCAATATTGATATGGCTGCTAGTTTATAAGGATCAGTTAATTCTGGCAAATCAGCTAATTCGGCAATTGTTTTTCTTTTTAATTTCAATTTTAGTGATTCATTTTCTTGTTTAATCCTATTTTTTATTTCACTTTCACTAACAACTTCTTGGGATAAAGATACACCCAGTTTTGTTAAAGCTTTCAAAGCAGTATTAATTGCTTTCTGTGTCTTAAATTGAGCAAAATAAGACATAATAATTAACTCATAAACTTTAACCTTATCAAGAATATTTTGACCTTTTTGCAGAATAGTTCTAGATAATTCTTCAGTTTGCTCCCACTTGGCATTTAAATATAAAATTTCTAAGGTTTCTACATGAAGTTCTAAAGTCAATTGATAATGATTCTGCCAGCTATTTTCCTCTAATAGTTCTAAACCAGTTTCTAAGTATCTTAAAGCTGGTGCATAAGCTGTTGAAGCTTTAGCTTTTTTACCTGCTTTAAGATTAAGTTTAACTAATTCATATCTTTCTGATTTTTTAGTTATTAAAGCACTCCCTTCATTCAATTGATTAACAATATCAAATATCTTCTTTTCTAACTCATCTTCTCCAATATTTCTCAGTAGTAGACGACCTATTTGTAAATGTAATTTATTTTTCTGATCTTCTGGAATTAAAGAATAGGCAGCTTGTTGAACTCGGTCATGCAAAAATTTGTAGGGGACGTACTTGGCTGATTCCAAATAGTTTTCTAGTAGCTCATTTGATAATTCTTCAGCATTCCAAAGTAAAACGATTTTATAGTTATTATCCAGAGGATTTATTAGTCCTTCCTGAATTGCATATTCTAATTCTTGGGCAGTAATTATTTGAGATTTTCTATTAATAATCGAAAGAATTTCTAAATTAAATTGGTTACCAATACAAGCTGCTAATTTGAGAATATTTTGAGTTTTTAGCTCTAATTTTTCAATTTTACTTACCATCAATTCTACTACATTATCGGTAATAGATACCCTTTTAATCTTTTCTATATCCCATTGCCAATAACATTTTTGATGTTTTTTTGTATTAATTAAAGACTGAGGGTCCTGAAATACTAGCAAACTTTCTTGATACAAATAATAGAGAAGTTGAGTTAGGAAAAAAGGATTACCATTGGTTTTTTTCCCAATTAACTTAGCTAAAGGTTTTGAAATTTCTGAGCTGCAACTGAGGGTATCAGCAATTAATTGATTAATGTGGGTAAATTTTAAGGGCGAAAGGCTAATTTCATTAACTATAACTTTTCCTTGCTTAATTTTATTTAAGGTATTTACTAAAGGATGGGTTGAACTAACTTCATTATTTCTATATGCCCCCAGCATCAGAAAATATTGGTTGTCAGAATTTGACATTAATTGCTCTATTAAATTTAGAGAGGGTAAGTCTGCCCATTGTAAATCATCAATAAAGATAACTAGAGGGTGTTCTTTCTCACAAAAAACTTTCAGAAATCTTTGAAAATATAAATTAAAACGATTTTGACTTTCACTTCTATCTAGGTGTTCAACTGGTGGTTGCTGCCCGATAATTTTTTCGAGTTCAGGAATTACATCAATCAGAATTTGACCATTATTTCCTACAGCTTCTAGAATCTTTTTTTCCCAAATTTTTAGGGTTATTTCTGCTTCACTTAGTAGTTGATAGATTAAGTCGTGAAAAGCTTGAGAAATAGCTGAATAGGGAATATCTCGCTGTAATTGGTCGAATTTTCCCTTAATAAATTGTCCTCGTTTTTGTGTAATAGGTTTGTGAATTTCATTAACTAAAGCAGATTTACCAATTCCTGAATAACCAGAAATTAGAATCATTTCTGTTGTTCCTTGAGTAACCTTCTCAAATGTGTTTAAAAGTTGAGCTATTTCCTGTTCTCGACCATAGAGTTTTTGGGAAATATGAAACTTTTTAGAAATATCTTGACTACCTAAAGTAAACTCAGAAATTTTTCCTAAAGATTCTAACTGACTGAGACATTTTTTTAAGTCAGCTTCAATTCCTAAAGCATTTTGATATCTTTCTTCTGGAGATTTAGCTAACAATTTGATGATGATATTAGATAGAGAATTAGGAATATTAGGATTTAGTTTATGGGGTGGTAAAGGTTGTTGTGCAATATGACAATGAACTAACTCTATTGAGTCATTTGTTTCAAAAGGAAGTTGATTGGTTAAAAGCTCATAAAAAGTCACGCCAAGAGCATAAAAGTCACTGCGATAATCTATTCCTCGGTTCATTCTACCTGTTTGTTCTGGGGCGATATATGCTAAAGTTCCTTCTAGTTGATGAGGGGGAAAAACTTTGATAAATTCTTGGGATAAGCGGGTAGAAATGCCAAAGTCGATGATTTTTAGTTGACCTGTTTGAGGATTATAGATAATATTGGAAGGGTTGATATCTTTGTGGATGATATTATTTGTATGAATTACTGCTAAACCTTTAGTTATCTGAATAGCAATAGTGAGAAATTCTTCTAATGTGAATTGAGTTTGGGGTAATAATAACTTTAAAGATTTACCGCCAAAGTCTTCTAAAAGTATGACTAAACTATTGTTATATCGGTGTAAATCATAAACGATAATTATCTGCTCTCTCTTATTTAAAGAACGAGTAATTTCATATTCTTGTTTATAACGAGTTAGTTCTGAAGGTGTAGGATAGTTTTCTTTAAGAAACTTCAGAATAATAGGTTGATTATTTGGTTTTAATAAGCCTTGAAAAACTAAGGAATTAGGACTTTCATATATTTGCTTAGTAAGTTTATAGTTAGTTTCCATTTTATTATTTATTGAGCTTCAATAATCTTTTCAATAAGTCAGCTATGATTCCAGCTTCTTCTAAAAATTTTGTTAGACATCTTTAAAACTAGAATACTTAGGGTTACACTAGTATTTGCTTTATATATCACCTCTTGAAATATTAGAAGAGCAATATCTATCCTTTTAGTATAATATTTATCCCAATTTAAGTCCAGCTAATACTCTCAAATTAGTTCATAAGTACTTAAGACGTGTTTATAAACCTTTGCAAGGTTTGCTCTTTAGCTATACCTGAATAATTATGAAAAAATATTTTATCTGCTAGACTTTAAAAGTAATTTGGGAATCAAAAAAAACTCAAAAATGACCGGGAAAAGTTAGCTAAATTGTTCAGAAGCATCACGATAAGTTAAAGATTATGGCGTGAGATGAATTGACTGTCAAGAAATGAAGATAAACGCCCCATTTATTGATAATAATATTCTTGTTTTTTTGATATTCAATGTAATTTTTTAAAGTATAAATTGTTGCTCTACAACAAGAAGCAATAAAATCAGAATTGTTTCCCAGAATATTTTTCCAGTAAATATTGTCAGTTTGTTCTTCAAATTATTTTCTTAATCTTCTACTTATTACCGTTTTAATGTTATTGAATAGCTTTCTGAAGGTGGCACTTTGATAATACTGAAATAAAACATAAATGTAGTTTTATTTTCTATTAAAATCTACTAATTTAGATATCTATTTGATTAATAATTCTTCCAATATTTAATTAAATAAAGCCGGTCTTGATGCTGAAAAAAAATATTTTCTGTACTTAGTTGTTGATATAAATTGGCTTTAAAATCTGAGGCTTAATGACTATTTTAGACAAATTACTAAGAGTTATCTATCCTCTACTTGAATAACTAGGCACAGGTTTTTAACCCATGTTATTTTTTAATATTCTTTAGTATTTTTAATTGATTTTTTTGTTTTTTTATGTTAATAATTAGGTAATACTAATAATATTTCTCCACTTATTCAAAAGCACGTCTTGAGGCTAAGAGAGAATACAATTCATCGTAAGAAGCTTTCTCAAAACAACTATAAATGCTGTAAGCAACTTTATAGAAAGCTTTCATCCTTTAAAGCAAATATTTTTTTAGCATAACTTTGTACTATCAATAACTAAATATTATTACTATGAACTTTATGAATTTAGAGGAAATCAAATATAATCTCAATAAGCAACTACTCGAACTAGAAAATAATTGTCTCAATGAAGCCGAAGGCTTGGTCTTACAAGGTGTCTGGCAAAAAAAGACATATCATGAAATAGCTCGACAAGAAGGTTACAGTTCTTTCTATGTGGCTAATGTAGTTGCACCAGAATTGTATAGAAAAATTTCCGAGGTGATAGGAAAACGAGTAACTAAGAAAAGATGTCGAGCCATATTAGAGTCACATTTTACGGCACAAGATCAATTAACACCAGAGTTAGAAGAGTTAACTAATTTACCTAGTTATCCCTGTGGGGCAATTCCTCTTAATTCTCCTTTTTATTTAGAAAAACCTTCTCTAAAACAACAAATTATTAAAGAAATTAGTAAGCCAGGGGGGTTGGTGCGAATAAAAGCTCCTCAAGAAATGGGAAAAACTTCTTTATTATTGAGAGTTTTAAATGATTGTCAAAAAAACTTAGGTTATAAAACAGTTAATTTAAACTTACAAAAAACTGATCAAAATATCTTCAAAAACATTAATCAATTCTTGCGCTGGTTATGTATTAATTGTGCTCGAGAACTAGGATTAAAACCAAATTTAGATCTCTATTGGGATGATGATCTTGGTAGTAAAATGAGTTGGACAATTTATTTTGAAGAGTATCTTTTAGAAGAAATTGATAGTCCTTTGGTTTTAGCTTTAGATGAGCTTAATCAGGTATTTGAACATCCTAAAGTTTCTGAAGATTTTTTACCTTTATTACGTTCTTGTTATGAAGAAGCCAAAAAAAATATTATTTGGCAAGATTTTCGTTTAATCGTTGTTCATAGTACTGAGATTTATATTCCGCTTCAGTTAGAACAGTCTCCTTTTAATATTGGATTACCTATTGAGTTAGAATTTTTTAGTCAAGAAGAGGTAAAAAAGTTGGTAACAAAATACCAATTAAACAGTCAAAATAATGAAGAAATTCAACAATTGATAGAGTTAGTCAGGGGGCATCCTGCTTTAATTCATTTGGCACTTTATTATGTTAGCCACAAAAAAATAACTTTTAAGGAATTATTAGTAACTTCCGTAACTCAAACGGGGATTTATGGACATCATTTACAGCGTCATTGGCTAGCTTTGAAAAAAAACCCAGAATTAGCAAATGCTTTTCAAACAGTTTGTCACTCAGCTGAACCCGTTTTTTTAGACCCAATTATTGCCTATAAGCTCAACAGTATGGGGTTAATTAATTTATTTAACAATAAAGCAACAGTTAGTTGTCCATTATATAAAGAATATTTCCAGATTGTATACAATAACTGTATGAAAACATTGACTTAATATCAAATTAAATTCTTATTAAAGTTGCAATAATGCTATAATTATGTCTAATGCTTTAGATACTTATAGCTGAGGATATTTAGAATAATTAATTAATAAATAAAATTATAAACCTTTGAATTATCTATTATGATTAAGGAATATCTATCAATTGGAGAAAATAGTTATAGATATACTATTAATACTGGGATTTTTCTTGTTCATATGTATCTATAATTTTTTTCGTTTTATATATTTCCTAATTAATTTTTTTTTTACATTTTAATACCCATTAAAAACGATATAATTATGTACTTTAATAATAGCAATTTTCTTAATTATGATGACACATCATAATCAAGAATTTCCTAACTAAGTAATCTTATTAAGTCAAGCCATGTATTAAGTAAAAAAGCTGTTTAGCTTAAGTTTCTGAAATTTGTATGATTTCTCTTCATCTCATTTTTGTGGCTTCCATACTAGTAAACGAAATCAACTAGTGACAAAAGAAACAGGGAATACTTTTGACATTAGGCGATAGAATAATGCCTGATGGCAAATAAGATCCATGGAATGTGCGAAAAACCAAATCTATCTCTTCTTATCTTAATTGAAAATTAGATTGGTGCTATTTGGGATCTTATTCATAACTATAATTTATTATTACTTGCTTACTACCATCTAACAGTCGATGAAAAAGAGCAAATAAAAGAGTAGCTATACCTACTTGAGAACGGATAATCAGAGTAAGAATTTAATATAATAAATATTGTTTTTTTGTTCTTGGAAAAACAATTATCATAATTGCCGAGAATGCTGAATTTTAACTCTTTTATCTAGTTTGTTATACCCAACATAATTTGTTAATTTTACTAACATTAATTTTTTAAAATATCAAGTTAATATAAAGTCAATATTTTGTCTTCAAAGTAATGTTAAAAAGCTATTAATTTTAGAGATTATTATTAGCAAAAAGAAAAACTATACTAGTATTCATTGATTATAAATTTAAATAAAATTATTAAGTATAAATAAAATATAACCCTGAAATAGGAAATAAATCTGAAAAGTTTACTTTTCTAATTGTTAATTTAGCTTGATTACAACTTGTTCATGAAAGTCATAATAACCCTATGGAGGAGAAATTTTTAGTTAAAATTACTAAACAGATTAAAACTTGTTTACGACTAGGAAACGCTTTAGTGGAATAGGGCTTTTATGCTATCAGCTTCGTAAGTTGGAGACAAACAGCGATCGCTAGATCTATAACATTAGATACTCATCAACCCTTTATTACTGCTAGTATCAGTATTACCATGAGCTACAATAATTATAAATGTGCAGAGAATATGCTGCGATATGCTAATGTAGAAGGCATAAGGAACAGGGGCTGAAGCTATTTTTCAGACTTTATCTAATTTTACAAATGATTTAGAATTGCTATAATAACCTAAGAAACATTATTGATGTAGCAGATAGAGTTGATCTAAGTATTGCTAGTCTGTAAGAAATTCCTATTTTATCCCTTGTTCACTAAAAAAACCATAATTGCATCTAGAAGTGCTTCTGGTTCATCAACCCGAATTAAATGACCGCTGTTTTCAAAGATTCTTAAATCTGTATTAGGAATAGCTGCAGCAATTTGTTCTGATAATTCCGGGGGACAGATCCAATCATGTTTGCCCCCTATTACTAAAGTAGGAGCAGTAATTTTATGTAGTTGATCGAGTACATTGTAAGAACGCAAAAAACCACCGAAGGCAACATTAATAGCATCGGGAGATAAAATAGCTCCATTCCAACTTTTCCCTGATGTTTCTGCTTTATAGGTAATTGAATACATAGACATCATCACCTGAAAATATTCTTTGAGTTGTGCCTCATTTTCAAATTTACCATCCCATAAAAGTTGAGCGATCGCTTGTTGTTCTGTTGTTCCTTTTTTAGCTAGATTAACTTTTGCCAATTCCAAAAAACGATAACTTGCAGCTGTAGCAATGACAATTAAAGATTGAACACTTTCTGGATAACGTACTGCATAGCTAAGGGCAACCATTCCGCCGTAAGAAGTACCAATAAGAACAATTTTTTCTATGCCCAAATATTGACGTAATGCCTCCATATCTTCCACATTATTTTCTAGGGTATAACTTTCTTTTAGCCCCCTTGCCGATCGCCCTTGTCCCCGGTGGTCAAAATATACTAATTGTAATTTTTGACTAAGAGGAGAAAAGGTAGGTTTATAAGAAGTATGATCTGCACCAGGGCCGCCGTGAATTACAAAAGCAATAGGTTTTTCTTGCATCCGATCACCATCTGGAATTAGGGCAGCACCTTCAATATCAAAATAGATTTCTGTATCTCGTATTTTAGCTCGCATTTTTTTTGATAAATTCAAAAGCAGTCAGCAACCAGGTATAGTCGCCTTCATTGACATCCTCATACTCAGTATAATATAGCAGCAATCTGATCAAAAGGTTGTCAAAATTCAAAAACTAGAAATAAACTCCGAAACTCTCCCCCATTGAGCATTAACCCCAAGCTCCCATACCAAAAAATGGTAAGACTATGGACAATATCATGCTGAGGATCGCTATACACATAAAACCTATATTCAGGCTGTTGGGATATTTTTTTTCAAGCTTAAAGAATAGTTATTTCATGATCATACCATATGCGTGACTAAATCTAAATCGTGATCGCAATTCTCAAGTCATTGTTAATTCTCTTAGATCAAATCCGGTTGAATAGTTATTGTATGGTTAGAGGTGGGGAGCAGGAGAGATTGAAGTAATTATAGCATTATAAACATGTACTATATAACCGGATTTGATATCATTGAATAATCTAGGGATATAATGTAGATGGGGAATCATGCTCGCAATACCAAAAATCGCTATCATTAAATAATTATCAAAACTATAATATTATCAACTAAAGATTGTTGATTTGAAGCAGATGAATTTATTGATAATAAAAACAACAATTTTCATGAAATTGTAAGCTAGCAAGCTTAAATATACATACTGTAAATCTAGTCAACCTAGAGAAATATATTTCTAAGTTTTTGATTATTTTGTCAGTAAATACTGCCCTTATTTATTTTCCTTGATAGATAATTTATTCTGCCTTCAGAACTAGACCATTGATTGTCATACTCAAAGAACCATCACTCACTATAAAAGTTCTATTATTATGAACCTCAAAATATCCTTTGTTAAATTCTACAGGCAACTCTAAAGCTTGATTCGGATTATAAATTCTGCCAGTAATTAACATTAATTTGCCATTTGATTAACGACAAGTTTAATTAAATTTTGATATAGCAAGTTTAAATACATATACTCTAAATATAGAGAAATATATTTTTAAGTTTTTGATGTATTTTATCAGTAAATACTACCCTTATTTATTTTTTATTTTCCTTGATAGATAATTTGTTCTTCCTGTACAACTAGACCATTAATTGCCATACTCAAAGAGCCATCGCTCACCATAAAAGTTTTGTTACCATGAATCGCAAAATATCCTTTGTTAAATTCTACAGGCAACTCTAAAACTTGATTCGGATTCGAAACTCTACCAGCAATTAACATTAATTTGCCATTTGGTTGACGACAAATATTAGCAAAATAGTTCTTTGATTCAAAATAATTTACCTCAGACCAGTTGAGTCCACGTTGGGAACAAATACGCTTATTATTGGAATGAGATTTAGTTAATAATGTTGTGTTTCGCTTTCCCTCCAGATTTTTGCTAGATGCTAGAACCTTAGATGAAAATATAGATGAAAGAAATACAATCATCGTCAATAATCCTAATTTTAAGAACTGTTGATTAGTTTTAATAAAATTCACAGTTTAGTCCTCTTGTAAATAAATGAATAAGTTCGCCGTGCTCTACATTATTGGAGCTAAAAAATTAATAATAAATAAAAAAAAGTATTTACTTTATACTTTTTTTTATACTTTTATCGGCTGGTTTGATGCTAATACATGTCAAAATAAGCTAACCATAGACTTATTAACTTAATGCGTTGATACTTAATAGTAAGATATACTTATCAAATATCATTCTTTTGAAATTTGATTTCAAGAAAAATTTGATACCTATTATCTCTATTCAGATGTTTTTCAAAGTATCAGTTAACTAAATAAATGTATTAATCGTTATTGAATGACAATTTTAGCATTTTTTACCCAATTAAAAGTAACATATGCTACAATATATATAATATTTTCAATTATGATATTTTTATCTCTATTTTCTTCATTTCGGCAACATTTCTGGTTCCTTCTTGCCCTATTACAGTTATTTTGATCAAATATTCAGGATTAGCCTTTAAACTACAAATATAAATTAATGCTATTAGTTTCTTGGAGTAATTTTTTTGAAAAATTTGTATATTTTTATATAAAAAGATTCAACTAAAGAGGTATTTTATTGTAATAATTTTCCCTAATCAGCTCGTCCTAATTATGATAATAATTCTATATTATTATCTACAACTCCAGATATAATAAAAGCCAACATAGAAACGGAATTAATTAATAAAAAAAACAGACAAAAGCGAAGATTATCAGTTTATCAATTGGCTAAAAAAGAATATTGATTTTATACAAATAAATAATTTTTTAATTAAGCTCTCATATAAAAATATCAAGAGTAGGGAATAGAAAGTAAAGTTCTTATAAATAAACCTTTTCGATCTTTGCTTAGACACAGCATATTTCGGGCAAATAATCGGCTATATTATGAAAATTTTGTTGTGCGAGCATATTGCCCGCGTGGTCGTATAACAATGGAAAGCCCTGTATATTTCCATCTTCTTACTAATAGTCAATTTGATTTTTTATTATTGGGGATGTCGATTACCAAATTCAAAAAGTCGTTACAGTATTAATATCAAAACTCCTATAAAAAGGATAAAATACTGTAACAGTACTGATTAAAAATGGCATAATAGTTATGATTAAATCTAGTAGTATTGATCTAGCAATAAGATAGATATTATCCAAACTATACTAAAAATTATATATTTTTTAAGCACTCCTATATCCGAATATCATATTATAAGTTTCCAGAGACTCGAAAGGGGTGAAAGGAAGCAAATCTAGAGCTACCCCTAAAACGGATAACTTTTAATCGGCATTATATATTAATTTCTATAGTCTTTGTCAAACTATTAAATATTTAAAATATCCAACTAAAACATTTATTCAAGTCTTACCTCTTTTTTGTTTTCTTTCCCCCAATTTCAACAATATTTCATTATGTATTTCTCGTGTAATAGGATATAGATAAGTTAACAATAATCCAAGCATTAAAAATATAGTAGGTAAGGGAGCGATCGCTACTCGAATTGCTATAAGTGCTGACTCTGGTTGAATAGGTGGAGTTTCCCCAGGGATAGTTTCAATAAACCCAGCAAGATCTAAAGCTACTCCTACTAAAAACAACCCAATAGCTAACCCTAGCTTTTGCAAAAAAACCATAAAAGAATAAAAAATTCCTTCCCTTCTTTGCCCTGTATTTAACTCATCTAAATCAATAACATCTGGTATCATTGACCAAGGAACTAAATAAGCAGTTGATACTCCAAAACCTGCTATTACTGCCAAAAAATACATTAAAGCAACTTGTCCTGGTTGGATAAAAAATAATCCACACTGAGCAATTATCCATAAACAAATACCCATAAAATAAACTGCTTTTTTACCTACCTTTTTACTAACAAAACTCCAGAAAAATAACATAATTAAAGCAGTACCTTGCACAGTGATCGCAACATTGGGATGAGTCACTTCTGGTAGCTGCATCCAATTTATTACAAAGTAATACAAAACTGAACTTGTTAATTGTACTGCTAACCAAGAACACAGATAAATTCCGATCACAAATAGAAATGGACGATTACTAAAAGCTACACGAATTTGTTCAACAATTGGTAAATTTGTATTATTATCTTCTTTCTGTTTTCCATTATGAGAAAGTGCGCGATCGCGGGTACCAAAAAAACACCAATAAATAGGTAAAACAGAAATTATAGCACAGACCAAGCCAACCAAGAAATATTTTTGAATAGGATTATCCTGAAAAAGAGAAAAAATCAATTTAACAATAACCAAAGAAAGAATACTACCACCAATAGAAAATGCAAATCTAAAACTATTTAAACTAGTACGTTCATCGAAATCTTGCGTTAGTTCTGGAGTTAGGGCAGCGTAGGGCAAATTAACAACAGTATAAGCAATATTAAATAAAACCGCTATCACTACATAATACCAAAATAAAAAAGACTGATTTGTACTAGGAACTATCCATTGCAAACAGAACAAAACTCCAAAAGGAATAGCTCCAAAAACCATCCAAGGATAACGCCTTCCCCAAGGATGAACAGTGCGATCACTCATCACTCCAATTATAGGGTCATTAACAGCATCAGAAATTTTTCCAATCATCAAAATACTACCTGCGATATCAGCAGGTAAACCAACAACGTTAGTGAAAAAAGGCAATAAGAAAAATAACTGGATATTAGCACAAATAGCAGGACCGAAATCACCAGCACCATAAGCTAATTTTGTCCAAAAATTAAGTTTTTCGGTTTGGATAGAATGATTATTCATAAATTCATTTCGTTACTTTTTTAATCTGCTCCAATCTAATAAACTAGATAGTGGGAAGTTTAGGAAAAACTATCGCGAGCTTTACCTTACGGCCATCTCAAGATTAGAAACTTTGTCAAAACAACTATAAATGCTGTAAGTAAATTCCTATAATACTTTCAGCCTTTAAAGCCAAAATTTTTTTTTAGGAGAGCTTTGCACTCTCAAGTGATCAAATATCTTATATGAAATACCTTATATCATGTTTGGATGATCACTTATCATAAAACCAGAATCATTACAGTAGAACTATTCAAACTTTATGGCCAAAAAGATGGCGTTGGTGGAGCAAGTGTGGCAGCTAGGCTCGCAAACTACCTTTGACTAACTGATAAATCCAAGTTTTACTGTAACCATTAACATGGGCCACTTTTAATGGTGTTTTTCCTGTCATTAATAACCAAATTATTTGGTAATGGGTACATTTGGTGACATTTGTCGCCTGGCGATAATGAAGCAGTAGATCTTGAGCACTTAGATGGTAAAGTTTTTGGTTGAGTTGATGGTGAAAAAAATATCTACTTGCCTAATTTCACTACTTATTTCTAGGGGAATTGACATTCTCCTAATTGTGATAAGTAGGTAGGCATGAAAAAAAACTGAGCTATATTAAGATTTATTTACTTACTCCAAGCTTCTCCACACAGTTGATTTGAGGTAAATTTACATTTTCCAGACAGTGGGAAGTTCTGGGAAGAGCTATTGTGAGCTTTGGCTGACAGATATCTTAAGGTTAGAAACTTTCTCAAAACAACTATAAATGCTGTCAGCTAATTTCTATAATACTTTCAACCTTTAAGCCTAATAGTGTAGTGCGTTAGTAAAGTGTGGGATAAGTAATTAAGTCGTTCTAACTCCCAGGAGCGATCGCGTTCCTCAGCTCTTTGCACAGCAGTATTTTCTTTGCGACTATGAACCCAAATCTAATTAAAGTAGGCCCTCGCCAACCTCACTGTTACCTCAGTTGGTTGCCAGAGCTTGGCAAACTTATTCTGTCGGCGATGCCATCGACCGAGCTGCTGTCTGATAATTCCATTTGTGAGTTCCAATTACAGGGCAATGATTTTTACCAATAATTTGTTCTATTACAGGGCAATACTCGTTCATACCCTCCCCCATCATCAGTTAGCCATTTTTGACAGCTAGTTTTCCCTTCTGTCTTGACGACCAATTCCTCAATGAACTGGTCAGTATGTTTACTTACTCTACCACTCAGAATTAATCTACTGGATGAAGCCTAGGGGCTTGCCAACCCAAGAATCTCCTTCTGTCAATTCCTGATACTGGCACTGTTTTTGTTTTTTTTGGATGAGTGACCAAAACTCATCACTGCTCATTTGTGAGGTATTGATATTCTGGAGATGAGCATTATGAATCATTTGTCCTTTTTCACAGGCAGCTCTCACCAAACTAATTACTGTATTATCGGCCAAATTCACTGTTGGACTAATCACTCTTAAACTACTGCCCTCAACGTGAGCCTCTAAAACCATGGGCATTTGTTCAGGTTGAATTGTTCTATGGTAGTAGAAAGTGTCAAAAGTATCGGTGAAAGTTTGTAGGTATTCAGGAGAATAATATCGTTGACAAGATTACTGATTTTTCCATGTTTATGAGTTTTCCGATGGCCACATATAGGACATTCCATGATAATAGAAAGTATTTAAGTAAAACAATTATATTACCATTCCCACGCTTTCTTGATGCACTACCTATTTTTTTATGGTTTACAGTATGAAAAATTATTTCCTCAACATAATCTATTTTAGTTTTTTTGTCAGTATCTGGATCATAAACTCTATAATCTCATAACCAAAACTGTTCACTGAATGGTAAAAATAAACATGGTTAACTACTCCTATACCTTGAATTACTTGATGCTCTTTAGGCATTCGGACCCAATGAATCTATTTAACCTACATTATTGTGGAATAAAATTTAATATAACAATATAAGTCAAAAGTCAATCCCCCTTTATCTGGGAGCTTTTTCATTCTCCAAAATTAGTAGTCAATTTTTGGAGAAAAGTTATGTTTTTTCCTCCCTAATATTGCTCAGTTCTAATTTAATTAATTCTAATTTTTCCGGGAAATAATTTTTTTTATCTCAAAAATAAAAAACTTAATTTAATTTTTTTTTAGATAAGTTCTTGTCGTTTTATTATTATTATTTTTTATCCGATTTTGTTTACTAAAAATATATTTTTATTGTCTATTTAAACAGACAATTTTAAAATTTTATTCCAATTATTTCCTAACCAATATATTCCTTATTTTATTGAGTGAAAACCAAAACTTCGGTAAACATTCATAATTATTGTGCACAAAAGTGAAATATTTC
Source organism: Trichodesmium erythraeum IMS101 (assembly GCF_000014265.1). NCBI lineage: Bacteria > Bacillati > Cyanobacteriota > Cyanophyceae > Oscillatoriales > Microcoleaceae > Trichodesmium > Trichodesmium erythraeum. The sequence goes on along the minus strand of NC_008312.1, from coordinate 5,957,147 downwards.
GAGCTGCTTGTAGTTCTTTTATCTTTGATTTATCTTCATTAAAAATCAAATCTTTTACCCAATGTGCTTGATTTCCTATTAACCAATCTCCTCTAATTTTTGCTGCAATTTTTTTTGATCGTCATACTTTACTACTAATATAAGACAAAGTTTATTCAGAATTTTTTTTCCTCTTAGTCCTGTTCTCTCTACCTTTATAAAACTTTGAATATGAGGATATTTTTTTTGTTTAATATTTTCGGCTTTAAATACACTAATTTTTCCCACTTATTTGGCGTCCATGACTTTTGTTTATTTCTTGATATATATAGGATCCTCTACTTTTGCTAAGTATTTTAAGTGATTAAATAACTTGATTTGGTTGGCTTTTACTGTAATCAAATAATCATTTTTACTTTCAATATTGTACTATATGAAGGTAATTTTTTTGAGGGTATATTTAATATATTTATTAGTTGCTCCTGATTGTTATTACTAAACATTTATATTTGTCTATAACTACAATTTTCGGTTAAAATACTTAATAATATTATGCTTAGTACTACCAAAATTTCATTTATTTTACCCTAATTTGGGCGTAAGTCTTTGACTTTTTTAAACCTCTCAAGTAGAGTATTAATCATAATATATTTAAAATAAAAGTTAAATGCTCTTTTTTAATAAAATAAAAAAAAAGCGCTTTTATTTTTTTTGCGATCGCTGAGAATGAAAAAGCCCTCCCCTTTATCCCCTCATAGGGGTATGTTCTTAACAAAGGGGTGAGTAACTACTTTTATTCAGTATAGAATCTCAACAAAAGTATTCTTGTTTTAACAAGACTTTAGTGAAAAAATAGTAAAAAAAAAGGTTATAATATATAGTTTATAACCATTTTACGTTAATTACTCCCAGGGAAAAGTCCAATGAAAGAAACAACTTCAGTGGTCATACCCTCTTGTTTTCATCGGTAGTGCGATCGCTTTAACAATATATTTGCTTATTTCCCCCTAGAAGATTGCCTATTGTGTAGTATAAATATTACAAAAGTCAATTATAGCATCAAAACGATAAAACCTTTATCCGATAGAATGGTTCAATGATCGCTATCTTAGACACTGAGTTACGGCAAAAACTATAATACAAACCCCAAAAAGAATATTTATCAGAACAATTATTGGTAGTTATTTATACTTTAATCTAGCTATGCTAAAAGTACACAAATATGCCGAATTATATTTTGGATTTGTTAAGGTGTCTGAAGTTGATTAAATTGGAAAAATTTTTCTAATTTATCTTAAACTTGTTGAATATTTACATCCCAGGAAAGGTTATACAACAGTTTAAGTCTTAAAAGATGAATAATATATTCAACTCAATTAAAATTAGGAGAATATGTTAGAGTATGAATAAAATCTACAAGAATTTTATCTGAATATTTGAGCATTAATGAGATGAAACTTTAATTGAGATTTCATTTTATTTTTATCTGTCGAGTCCTAATCTAAAATAATAGTCAACTTATCAAATCCTTCTGTTAAAAAATCTTGAGCTCATTGTAAAAAATAATCCGAAACGTCCTCTGTTTTAGATTTTTCTTTTAATTTTAAATACTCTTGAGCTGTAAAGGCATCAACTAAAATCATTTTATTCAATTTATTTCTACCTCCCTTCTCATTACTCAGTACTTCGGGAGCTGTATTGTTTTCTGCCCATCCACAAAAAATACTATTTTTTCTTTCTCTTTTTTAGATGCCAATTTTTTTTAGACTTAAAATAAATGTTTTTTGCTGTTCTTGGCTGGTATTAGCATAATTTCTATGGGCTTTTTGAGCTGATAAATTTAATTCATTTAAAATTTCATATATTCTTGTTGTTTTCAGTTTTACTCCCCATCTTAATTCAATAACATTACTAATAATTTTACCAGCTCCATTTGTTTCTATCTACCACATAATCTCTGGGCAATTCTTCCAGTATCATTCTTTTTAATTCCTGTTTCTGTTTGATTCTGTTTTATATTTAATCTTGATGATACTTGGTGAGTGATTAGTTGTATTAAATTCTTTAACCCTCCTTCTAAAAATTTATCTATCCAAGTAGATAAAGTTTGATAATGACAATCTAATAAATCTGATACTTCTGTTCTAGTTTTTCCTTCATACAAGTATTTAATTGCCAATAATCTTTTCCTTAAATATTCTTTTTGAAACTTGTAGTACAATTATGACCACAATTCTAAATATAATTGGCGATCGCCTAACCTAAAAGTTCTATTCCCTAAAGATTTAATCATGATTCATCCCTTATTATTTATCATGTAATATATATTATTAAATAATAGGTAATTTTCTAAGGGGAAGGAAGTAAGAAAAAAAAGGAAGGATTCAATCAAAGCAAAAGAAAGTAAGAATTAAACCAAGCCACAAAAGAAGACCCTACACAAATTTTTTTTATAAGCGTGGGTCTTCTTTTAATGCTATAGATAACTATATAATCGGATTTCATCTGAAATAGCTAGGACTTACGCAGAATCACCATTACTCTTATGTGACCTGTTGTGGGGTGCTTCGCAACATGAAATACCCCTACAGGTGGTGTGTGATTTTATATTTTGTCCAAGTCCTGGTGATGTCAAAAACAATAATCAGAAAAATCAACCAAGTTTATTGTATAGGTGTGTAAGCCCTGATCAAGTTTAAAACCTGAAATTAATAAACCAAAGCAACAAAATTCCCAATACACTAATTCCGAGCAAAATAGTGGCAATATAAGATTGACCTTTACCAGATACCCCGTACTTCAAACCTTGCCCGCTAAAAATAGTCGCCAAACCAACCAAATTAACCACTCCATCAACAATATAACGATCACACCAAGCATTTAACTTTGAGAGTTGACTAACCGCAAGAACTATAGTTTGATCATAAAAGCGATCGACATAAAAATCATAAGCAAGCAAATCTTGAACAAAACGCAAAGGAACTTGTATAGATCGAGACCAAGTTCTACCTAAATCTATCTTGCTACCAATAACAACACCAAACAAACCAGAGCTCACCAATAAAATCACAACATACAAATTCAGATAACCCTGATCAGGCAAAAGTGATAACCGTTGCATCATAATTGGAGTTAACAGAGTAAGAATAATTAAAGATACCATCGGCACAGCCATAGACCAAGGAACTTCTGGCGCTCGCCTAGTTTTAGGTTGAGGCTCACCTAAGAATACCAAACGGAAAACACGAGTTAAGTTTAAAGCACTCAAGAAATTAACAAACAACAAAACAGGTACTACCCAAGGATCGATAATCCAAAAAACATCCAACCCTTCTCGCAATGCCCAAAAACCACCCAAAGGTAACAACCCTACTAAACCAGCAGTTCCCACCAAAAAAGAAGTAGTAGTTGCAGGCATTCGGGACCATAAACCACCCATTTCCGTGAGGTCTTGACTATTAGTAGTTAATATTATGCCCCCAGCACTCATAAACAATAGTGCTTTAGCAATACCGTGTGCCAAAAGTAATAACAAGCCAAAAGATGTCCATTGTGTACCAACAGCAATGAAAACTAACCCGAGATAAGCACTTGTAGAATGAGATAAAGTACGCTTAAGATCGATTTGAGCCAGAGCAACTAAAGAAGCTCCGATAGCAGTTACAGTTCCAATTATCACTAATACATCTAAAGCTATAGGGGCAATAATTAAAATTGGCTGGATTTGGATCAATACATAAGCTCCAATAGAAACCACCACAGTGTTTCGCAAAATAGAAGCAGGGTTGGGACCTTCCATCGCTTCATCTAGCCATAGATGTAGAGGAAATTGAGCACACTTACCTATTGGTCCAGCAATTAGAGCCAGGCCTAACAAATTGGCCGTTATGGGAGAAATTTCTACTCTTTCGGCCCACTCATATAGATCGCTAAAGTTCATACTTCCAGCCAAAGCTGAAATGGCAACTACCCCCATGAGTAGTAAAATATCTCCTACCCGCTTGGTTAAAAAAGCATCTCTAGCTGCTGTTATTACCAGAGGTTGAGCATACCAAAAACCAACTAATAGATATGTAGAAAGAGTTAGCATTTCTAGTAATGCATAGGAAACAAACAAAGAATTGCTGATTGTCAAGCCACTTATTGCCGCTTCAAAAAATCCCATTAGACAAAAAAACCTAGCCAATGCCCAATCTTTTTCTAGATATCCCAAAGCATAAACTTGGGTCAATAAACTGAGAGCTGTCACAACATCTATGGCCCCAATAGTTACTGACGATACATTGAAGGCAAAGGATAGGTTCAGATCTGCAGTTTCTAGCCAGTTGAATATTATTTCTTGTGGTTCTTGATTCCATAAAGCTTTATAGACAATAGAACTATGAATTAAGGCCAATAAAGTCATAAACAAATTAAAATAAGCTGCAGGCCTGGGCCCAGTTAGCTGGATAATTCCTGTTGACCATGGCAAAGTCGAAATGGCTCCAACTAAACCATAAAAAGGTATCCACCAAAAGTGTTCAGTGAGAAATTCAATCATTATATTTTTTAATCAATAAAATAAATTGGCTCTAATAACTATCAAAACTATACTAGAGAAGAAAGTAAACTCCCCAGAGAAAGTATGTAGGTTTAGATGTTGGTTAAAATCATTTTTATACAGATTTTAACGATGAAAAAGTAAATCATCCTAGATTTTTGTGAGAAAAAAGGCAAAAAAATCAAAAAACTACAGCATTGTTGATCTCGTACTGAAAAAGGTAATGAAAATATAAGAAAAGCCATGATATAAATTAGGCACAAAGCATCTTAAGATGCCACAACACTTCATAAAGCCTCAGTACTTCATTGGTTAAAAACTTGAAAGTGAGCAACATAGTTAAAAGCTATAAACTGGCCAAATTCATAGTCTAGATACAGCATGGTATAAGTCGAGAGAATGGTTGGAGTATTTTGGAAGTGTTTATAGAGTTCCTTTAGTGGCTGTAGAATCTGCATATACTTCTCAAAATTGCCCAAGTTATTATAAAACTTTTGTCAAAACACTAAGTTCTAGGATACATAGATTTCCTAATTGTGTTTATCAAATAAACAGGGACATTCAATGCAGTAATTAATATACTTCTATTAGTGTTAAGAGAACTACCAACTATTCTGGGACACTGGAAAAGTAACACCTCTAGAAATACTAACCTCTGTTTGAGGGGAGGACACTCCTAGAAGTCAACTGATTCAATGAAATAGGAAAATCTTACAGTAATGTAGTAGGAGAAATCTCCTTCCTTTTAAGGTGGAGAGAATGTCAACTTTCCCATTTAAGAATAAACATATACATACTATTGATATAGCTTTGAAATATTATCATAAGCACATATACTTATTTTTTTTCAAATGAAAGTTAAGGTATAGCTATAAAAGTAATAAAAAAAATTTGGGATTTTTCAGCTAGAAGTCAAGGAGCTCTAAATTTATAATTAAGTCCAAAGATTCACTCTCTGAGAAAATTTATTTTTATCAATAGCTGCGATTATGAATTATGATAATAGTTGATGTTGTCAATGATGCCATGTTTCTCTATGCTGAAAGTATAGCATTTGATAGATTTTGATTGTCAAAATGAGAATTTTCTTCAAACCTATCTAGAGACAATAATGGCCTCAATGCTTAAGTTAACTTCTGTCAATAGGAGAGAAAAGAATGCCAATTGCTGTGGGAATGATTGAAACTAGAGGCTTTCCAGCAGTAGTAGAAGCTGCTGATGCTATGGTGAAAGCAGCTAGAGTTACCCTAGTAGGTTATGAAAAAATAGGTAGTGCTCGTGTAACAGTAATTGTCCGAGGAGATGTTTCGGAAGTACAAGCTTCTGTCGCAGCGGGAATAGAGTCAGCTAAAAGAGTTGATGGTGGTGAGGTAGTATCAACTCATATTATTGCTCGTCCCCACGAAAACTTAGAGTATGTCTTGCCAATTCGATATACCGAAGAGGTAGAGCAGTTCCGAACTTATTAACCTAATTATTGGAAGCACTCGAGCTTACTTTAAATTTTTAGCCTAAACCTCTATTGAGGAAGATTTTGTTTGGAGAACCAGGAATAGATTATTTAAACTCTACAGTTAAACAAATTTTGTCAGTCAAAACGTTATTGCTTTTTGGAAAAAATGTTTGACTTGAGAAAATTTAATGTTTGGGTAGAGTTTGAAGACTGTCAATGCTATATATTTAATATTAAAAGTAGCTGTGATTAAAAAAAACCATTAGCTTAAAACAAGTGAATCACTAGTACTTAAAACTAGCTTCTAATTCTGAAAGCTCAGTAAAAATTAGTACGCCTTTGTAAACAACTAACTTAGTAGAAATCTATATCCATAAAGTTGGGAAACCTTCCTTATATTGTTTGTTTATAGTTAAGGCTAGAAAAAAATCCAAAAGCATTGGAAAAATCTATAATATTGACTGAAACAATAGTATTCAAGCCCCGTCCTTCCAGGACGACAATTGAAACAATATTGTTGGTTGAAATTTCCATGTGCGTGTTTCAGTCGACATATCACCTTTATGGTGTGAAAGCAAGGCTGAACTAGCAAGAGGGAAAGATTAAAGAGCAATAGCAGATCCATCCTGGAGACAAAAACAAAAGTATTATTTAATGCTTTTGAACTAAGCGATACATATAGTCGCGGGACGGAATTCCCAGACTTTAAAGAAACGTGAAGGAAAGTGTAAGACTACCTTTGTTAAGGTAGCAGCAACCGATGAAACGTTAACTCGCCGAAGAGCTATGGCTAAGAAGGAACTTTCGCTTATTTGGGCTGAAGAGAATGTGAATTAGCACTATTAGAAACCAAATAAGCCTGTAAAAAAATATCATGGAGTAAAGATAATGTCAATTGCGGTGGGAATGGTAGAAACCCTAGGCTTTCCAGCAGTTGTAGAAGCGGCAGATGCAATGGTGAAAGCGGCACGGGTAACTCTTGTTGGCTATGAAAAAATTGGTAGTGGTCGTGTAACCGTAATTATTCGTGGAGATGTATCAGAAGTACAAGCTTCAGTAGCAGCAGGAGTTGATAACGTTAGACGGGTGAATGGAGGCCAAGTTATGTCAACTCATATCATTGCCCGTCCTCATGAAAACCTAGAATATGTTCTGCCTATTCGTTATACTGAGGAGGTTTCTCAGTTCCGCGACAGTACTACTGCAGTTCGTTCAGTAAACAGATAATAGAAGTAATTTGATTTCGGATGACAGATTTGAGATAGAACTGAAAAAGAGACTCTAAAACATAGCTGAAGTCATAACTCATAACTCAGAAATTAAATTCTTACTGTGAATAAATTATAAGAGGAACGAGAATGTTCTAACCGCCCTGACAGATACTATATTTATTAGTGGTGTGGTGGATATATTTTTTCCATCTTCTAATACAACTTCAAGCTGATCATACAATTGATATGCCATTCGTTTTTTAACCAATGGTAGCTGCATATTTGATATTTAGACTGCTGATGATATGCAAGTATAAAAAGTGAGAATGGGATTTGCTGAACCGTTAATGCTTGTGGAGGTTATGCTGCCGACTGTTACCGTAAAAGCAGGAGGTGAAGATTAAAGTGTCTAAACCCGTGAAGTTTTATATAAATTTGATGAAACACAATAAATCTACAAACATTAATATTGGTAAACCTAAAAACTTTGTTCAGGTAAAAATCTAAAATCTAAAATCTAAAATCATGTAATTCAAATAGATCATGCAAATTGCCAAAGTTCGTGGTACCGTTGTCAGCACTCAGAAAGAGCCTAACTTAAAAGGAACAAAATTACTTCTGCTGCAATTCATAGATGAAGAAGGCCATCTACTACCAAAGTATGAAGTAGCAGCCGATAATGTCGGTGCCGGAATCAATGAATGGGTTTTGGTTAGCCGTGGTGGAGCAGCTCGTGAAATACCAGGGAGTGAAAAACTTCCTGTAGATGCTAGAGTAGTAGCTATTATTGACACGATAACTGTGGACAATCGCATGATCTACGGTAAAAAAGACGAATATCGTTGAATATTCTACTACTAAGCTGTTGAACTGTTGGATGCTGAACTATTTAATTTCAACCTCACTGTTGAGGGTGAGGCCTGATAATAATAAATTTACTAAATACCCAACATTTAACTGAGAAGGAAAAAATAAAGTATGCCACACCGCAAACAACCAGCTCCACCCACCCCCTGGTCAAAAAACTTGGCACAGCCGAAGATTGATGACACAGCTTATATTCACTCCTTTTCCAATATCATTGGAGATGTCCGTGTTGGAGCTAATGTATTAGTAGCTCCGGGCACATCAATTCGTGCAGATGAAGGTACTCCCTTCTTTATTGGAGCAGGAACTAATATCCAAGATGGAGTAGTTATACATGGTTTAGAACAAGGACGAGTTATAGGAGATGACCAACAAAACTATTCTGTATGGATAGGTACAAATGTTTCTATCACTCATAAAGCTTTAGTTCATGGTCCTTGCTATATCGGTGATGACTGTTTTATCGGCTTTCGTTCTACAGTTTTTAACTCCCGCATTGGTGAAGGATGTATAGTTATGCTTCACGCTCTGATCCAGGACGTGGAAATTCCTCCCGGTAAGTATGTGCCTTCAGGAGCAATTATTACAAATCAACAGCAAGTAAATCGTTTGTCAGATGTACTACCCGATGATATAAAATTTGCCCATCATGTAGTGGGAATTAACGAATCTTTACGACAAGGTTATCTGTGTGCGAATAATATATCTTGCATTACCCCTATTAGAAATGAAATGAATATTAATTATAAAAATGGTAACGGTTACAACCCTTCAGGAACAACTGGTAGACTAACCCCAGAAGTAGTTGCTCATGTAAACCAGTTAGTATCCCAAGGATATTATGTTGGTACAGAACACGCTGACACCCGTCACTTCAAAACAGGTTCCTGGAAAACTTGTTCTCCAATTCAAAGTAGTCACTCTTCAGAAGTAGTAGCAGCTCTAGAAGCTTGTATACAAGAACATTCTACAGAGTATGTGCGGATGTTTGGTATAGACCCTAAAGCTAAACGTCGTATATCTCCAATTATGATTCAACGTCCTGATGGTAAAAAAGTTGCTCAAAAATCAACGACTGGTAACTACAGTGTTCCTGCTGCTACTGGTACTACTAGGGTTGGAAGTACTACTACCCCCAATACTACAGGTCTAACTCCAGAAGTAGTAACCCAAGTTAATTCTTTGCTGTCTCAAGGATACAAGATTGGTACGGAGTATGCCAATGAACGTCGTTTTAAAACTAGCTCTTGGCAAAACGGTCCGACTATTTCTGAGACTAATTCTGCACAAGTTTTGGCTGCTCTAGAAAAATTTTTAGCAGAACACAGTGGTGAATATGTACGTTTAATTGGTATAGACTCTAAAGTTAAACGTCGTGTTGCAGAAATAATAATTCAACGACCAGGCGATAGCCCAATTCAACAATGTGTATCTACTTCTCCAAGTTATCAAGCTCCTGTATCTACTCATGCAGGAATTAATACTCGATTAAGTCAGGAAGTTGTAGAGCAAGTACGTTCATTATTTAATCAAGGATATAGAATTAGCTTAGAACACGCTAATGAACGTCGCTTTAAAACTAGCTCCTGGATAAGTTGCGCTCCCATTTCTGCTACTAACCATTCTCAAGCAATAGCTGAATTAGAACAAGTTTTAGCAGAATATAATGGGGAATATGTACGTTTAATTGGTATCGATACTCAAGCTAAACGTCGGGTCATGGAAAGTTTGATTCAACAACCCAATGGTAAAGGTGAAAGATCTGCTTCTCTTAAGGCTACTTCTAATGGAGTAGTCAATACTACTCAACAATCTCCTGTTTCTAGTAGTCAAGTGGCTACAACAATAGCCCATAAATTAAGTCAAGAGGCTGTGGAAGAAATTCGTTCTTTGATTGCAGGTGGTTATAAAATTGGTACAGAATATGCTGATAAACGTCGTTTTAAAACTAGCTCTTGGAAAACAGATATTCAAATAGATGGTAAACGAGAGGCTGATGTTTTTCCAGTGCTTGAAGAAAGTCTGGCTCACCATGAGGGAGAATATGTCCGCTTGATAGGTATAGATCCAAAAGCGAAACGCCGAGTCTTAGAAAAGATTATTCAACAACCTAACGGTAAGGCTAACTGAAGTAGCTGTGAGGTTGTAGGTTCTAGCTAGGGCGTCGATAAGCCTCACCCTATAATTTATGAGAAGTGTATGAGATAAATCTATGGTAAATTAATGGGCATTAAACCCCATTAATTTACAAGTAAGCAGCTACACAAAATTAATGACACATTTTTTGTGTGAGATTGAAACTCTTATACTATATACCATCAGTCAAACTAGAGTAGGTAAACAATCAGTCTAATGGTGCTTATTCTGTATAACTGTATGTAGCAATACTATCTAAAAAGTAAAAAAATGGGCTGCTTTGAGGCTGAAGGCGGAAAACAGAAAGAATAGGAATTAGAGCTATTTTTAAGAAAGCATATAATTCTACATAAAATTTAGGATTGTCATAATTAATCAATTAATTTTTATGCAAAAAATTCTCTTTCTTTGTACAGGTAATTATTACCGAAGTAGATTTAGTGAGTATTTATTCAATGATTTAGCCTCAAAAAAAGGAATAAAATGGCAAGCAGATTCACGGGGTTTAAATGTTGACCCAAAATCTGGTAATGTGGGAGCTATTTCATCGGAGGTGCTCAAAACTTTAGCATCTTTAGGTCTTCAGATTGACTCTGTGTCTTTGAGGGAACCAATGCAGGTGAAACAAACAGATTTAGAAAATGCTACTGAAATTATTGCTGTTGATGAAGTTGCTCATCGTCCTTTAATGCAGTCTAAGTTTCCTGAATGGGTTGATAAGGTTGAATATTGGGGAGTTAAAGATTTGGATGAGCATCCTGATCAACCTCCTCTTTTGCAACTACAAAATAATATTCATTTACTTTTGGAAAAATTAGATTAAATTAATTAATTATCAGCTTTGATCATTTAGCTAGCTTCCTGAATTGTGAACTCGCTTAACAACTTTTATTTGTCTGGGTTAAAGTCCCCAGAAGCCCAAGCGCTGGATAGTTTAAAATTTCCTTCTCCTACCTCAAAAAAATGATTCTACTAATTGCTGAGTCCTAAGCACTTCTTTAACTTTTATTACCTATGGTTAAAATTATTAAAAAAAGGAGTATCTATGCAGTTGCCACCACTACAACCTTTTGCAAATATTGAGCCTTTTGTTAGTGGTGATGTAAAAATTGACCCAAGTGCGGCGATCGCTCCTGGTGTTATTCTTCAAGCTGCTAGTAACTGTCAGATTATTATTGGAGCGGGGGTTTGTATTGGTATGGGAGTTATTATTCATGCTTACAGTGGTAATATTGAAATTGAATCGGGAGCTACTATTGGTTCAGGAGTTTTATTAGTTGGTAAAAGTAAGATTGGAGCTAATGTTTGTATTGGTTCTTTGGCAACTATTCTGGAACAGAATTTAGAATCAGAGAAAGTTGTATTACCTGCTTCTATTATTGGTAACTCAGGGCGACAGTTCTCAGACAATTCTACTATATCTTTACCTGATCAAGATTCAAATCAAAGCTATCTATTCTCAAATGAAACTCAAGAAAGTAGTTATAGTTTAAATTTAGCTAATACTGCTTCATCTACTGAGGAAACTTCAACAGAAACTGAAAAGGCTAACACTCAATTACCATTGGCTAATACTTCTTTACCTGCTGAAGAAACTCCAACAGAAACTGAAAAGGCTAACACTCAATTACCATTGGCTAATACTTCTTTACCTGCTGAAGAAACTCCAACAGAAACTGAAAAGGCTAACACTCAATTACCATTAGCTAATACTTCTTTACCTGTTGAAGAAACTCCAACAGAAACTGAAAAGGCTAACACTCAATTACCATTAGCTAATACTTCTTTACCTGTTGAAGAAACTCCAACAGAAACTGAAAAGGCTAACACCCAACTACAAGAAGAGTCACCTCCAAACATTGATGCTCAAATTTATGGTAAAGAATATGTAAACAAAATAATGCAGACTTTATTTCCTTATAAAAATTCTTTGAGTTCTCATCCTGATGATGAAGACTGAAATATATCGTCAATAATTATGTGGAAATATGTAAATTAGAACACTGGGAAACATGAGTTGATATCAAATTGCTTTGACAATTACTTCAAACAAAAACCCAGCTTCTAGGGAGTAAAATTATTATCGCTATCTTTTAAATTAGGAGAAACTGGATTTTGAACAAGATTCTAGAATAAAAAGCTACTCAAACTTGATACTAAATTTGGAGCTACTGAGTTTTTAGCAAATAAATAGAAAATTTCTGTTTGACAAGAACACATTTTTTTTGTAAGAGATAACTTGATTATTATCAAAAAAATATAATATAATCTAAAATTAAGTAGAAACATACCTAAAAAACTTTCTATCTTTCATTCAGGGACTAAAAGTGATTCATAATCTCTAACAATTAACTTATATATCTGAAAACTCTTACTGGTGAGAGTTTAACTGTAACTTTCGGATTTTCTTACCTAGTTTATATTTTTAATTTTGTCTAAAAATTCCTAGGGTAGCCCTAAAGACCATCAGCTAGAATGTTGGAGAGAGTTAGGTGGGTTAATAACTACGCCGGAGTAAAGAGGTAGAAAATAAATATGCAAACCCACAATAACTATAATAAGCTAGAATCTATCGAATCCCCAATTCAGTTTGGAGATGCTGCTCTTGGTTTAGTGACAACTAGGAGTTTTCCGGCCATAGTTGGTACTGCTGATATGATGCTAAAGTCATCTGGTGTAATTTTGGTAGGCTATGAAAAAATTGGTAGTGGATATTGTACGGCGGTAGTTCGTGGTGGTATTGCTGATGTTCGTTTAGCGGTAGAGTCTGGAGCAAAAACTGCTGAAAAGTTTGGACAACTGATTTCTAAGACTGTTATTCCTCGACCTTTGCCTAATTTAGAAGTTGTATTACCTATTGGTAGCCTTTTACTTAAACTATCTCAAGGTAGAGTGTCTGATGAGTTTAGACATAAAGCAGTTGGTCTAATAGAGACTAGAGGTTTTCCGGCAATGGTGGGAGCTTGTGACGCGATGCTCAAATCTGCTGATGTACAGTTGACTGCTTATCAAACTACAGGTGCAGGTTTATGTACTGCTATTGTTCGTGGTTCGGTTTCTAATGTAGCGGTAGCTATAGAAACTGGTATGTACGAAGCAGAAAGAATTGGAGAATTAAATGCTGTAATGGTAATTCCTAGAGCATTAGATGATTTAGAAAAAACATTACCTATAGCTGGTCATCTGATTAAAGAAAAACCTGAACCTTTACGTTTACCAATAGCAGTTAAAGATCAGGAAAAAGAGCTTGTAAGATTACCAGATTTTTCCCAACTTCCTTTACCGATCAAAGAAGAACTTAAGGATAAATAATAGACTTCCAGATGTTGTTTAGAGTCAAAATTTAGAAAAATATAGCGCTTTTAGTTGCTGATAAGGTTTTAGAACTCTTTATCCTACTGATACTATTTTATGTTTAATTAATGCTAGTTTATGTGGAGGTAAATTATCCATAACTCTGGTAGTCAAAAATGTTCAATAAATAATTTAAATGTTTTGTTATTTTGGATCTGACTTCATAACTATATTATCAAATTCTTATTCCTAAGTTTATATAATAACAGAACGCTCAGAAAATGCTGCATATAATATATAATTTTTGCGGTACGTTAAACTTTGGCAAATGAAAGGTATTTGTGTCCCATTCAGCAGAAAATGGTCATACATCCTACTGGAGTTAGACAGTAGCAGATGAAATGTCAACCTGCTTTTGAGCTTCAGCTCAGTAAAACTACCTCTATGTCAAGAGCTGGGGAGAATGTCAAAAGGAAAAAGCTAATACACTATTTTGGATGTGCCAGTCTATCTGAAGATTGAAATTTTCTGGGGGAAAGTCCCCCAGTCTATTGAAAAGGAGCATTGGAAGGAAAGCTAATATCAACAGTTGGATATTTCCATAAATAAAACGTTTCGCTCCCCTTAACAAGCAGGAGGTATTTTATTATGGTTTTGGTAGACACAGGCTCGCCTTAAAACTACCATCAGTTTTTCTTTAACTGAAGAATCTCCCGTTGTTCGGTAAGCAAAACTTTAAAGTATATTAAACAAACTTACCACCGTCTCTACGAGTAACACCAATGACAGAAGGTCTTGGTGGCAGTAAACCATTAAAAAAGCCTCCAGGATTACCTACATACCCTGTGTTACTAGGCCAATTACTTCCACGAGGTACGCTTCGTTGCTGAGTAAAAAGGCTACCATCTAAGTTTAACATCTCGATATTACGACCTAGTTTAACTTCATCTCCAATAGGACAACTTTCACCAGGGTGTTGTACAGCTAATAGCAGAGTTTCATTTACACCACTACGATTTTTGATAAAGTATGGTCCAGTGATTTCACAACGAGGGGGACCATAAGCAAAAGGTATAACCATTCCAGCGTTTTCTCCGACGACAGGAATATAGAATAACCAGTTGTTACCAAATGTTCCTCTCAAGTTACCAACACTTCCTGTTTGAGTGTGGTCAATCTCTTTTATCTCTCCAGCAGCGCCAGTATTGAAACCATTATGACTACTAGTAGACATATCTGTTACGCCCCAAATATTACCCAAAGTATCAATTTCTAGGTTGTCTACATTGGCAAAACCTGGACCATTAACAGCACCATTTTCTCCACTCTGCTCAAACGCTGACCAGGTAAAAGTGGTACTGGTAACATCACTGTTTGTTTCAATGATTCGGTAGATACCACCAAAAGGTTGAGCAGCATTAACATCTGCAGAGTATTTACTCACAACAAAGACTCTGGAATCTGGATATCCATCTCCACCAGGTCCATTATCGGTATAAGCAATAAATACACTACCATCACCAGGGTGAACTTCTAAATCTTCAGGACGAGCAGTAGGAGTGGCACCTACTAAGTTAGCAGCTAAGAAAGCATCAACTAAAATCGCACCTTGGCTGTCGTAGAAATCTGCTAGAGTTTTGCCTTGATAATCAGATAATGCACTTTCATTTGTTAAGTCTACAATGAAATACCCACCATTTTCTTCTCCTCCAGCAATACCAAGACGTTGAGGTAAGCGGATGCGACCATCTCTTTGAGCTTTACCAAAAACATTTAATTCAGCTTCAGCAAGTTCTCTTGGTGATAGAGGGTTAGTACGTGTGGCAGGAATTAATGGAATCCATTGACCAGAACCATCAGGATTTAAGCGTGCAGCATAGAGAGTTCCGCTATTAAATAATCTGCTGTTACTTGGATCGGTAGGATTAGAAACAATACCATCACTCACAAACTTCCATGTGTGACCACCACGACGGTCATCTCCCATATAAGCTGCTAACGGTTTACCTGCTTCTACTCGGAACGCAATATTTTCATGGCGAAAACGACCTAAAGCTGTATGTTTCTTATTTTGGAAACTTGGGTCTGCTGGAGAAACTTCTACCATCCAGCCATACTTTTCACCAACTAAACCAAAAGTAAAACCTATACCCTCTTCCTTATAACCAGTTTGAGTACCATTAGGTGATACAGCTTCGGTAACGCTACCTTGGAAGTTCTCTTCTGCAGTTAGAACTGTTCCCCAGGGAGTTGTACCACCAGAACAGTTGAATGCTGTACCAATGATTTTATTACCCAGTCCATCAGAACTTAGAGGGAATACTTCAACAGCAGCAGGTCCAGTACCAATTAAGAAGTTTTTGTCTCCAGTCTGATAGCTAGCTGTACCCCAAGATGTAACTCTTTGATAGTTATCAGAACGTTCGGAGTTAATTCCTAGTCCAGATAAGAGGTGTATTCGACGATTAGCACTGTCTGCTACAGTAGCATATTGACCGTTACTACCTTTTTTAATTCTGACAATAGAACCACCTTGGTTATAACCAAATTCACCTAAGGTGGAGATACTAGACTGAGATAAATCTAAACCTAGTACAAGTTTGTCTGTTGTGGGGAAACCTTCTAAGTCATCACTACGTGCTAATAATGGTGACATTGGATATGAGACATACTCATGGTTAGTCCATAAGTAACCATCATCAGGATTACCATTAACAGGAATAAAACTTACATAGTCAGCATTATAACCAAAGTACTCTTCAGAGTCAGGGAATACGCGATCGCCCCAACTAACAATTACATACCTTTCATATTCGGGAGGTACTATTACATCATCAAAGTACTGATATGATTGTAGTGCTACATCTACACCTGCTCCTAAAGTTGCTCCTTCTCCACCAGTTCCTAAAGGTACAAAGCTAGAATGTTTTTCATAAGCTTCTAAAGGATGCGCCAGTTTCAGGGGTGTGAAACTCAAACCTTGAGTTTGAGCAAGAGCCACTTCAGAGTTACTACCCAAAAAATTTTCAATTTTTGGTGATAGTGCTGTAGCAGCTGCGCTACATCCGAAGAACATTAACAGTTTTCTGCGAGTTAGCCTGGACATAAAAAAAATTTCTAATTTCTCTCTCTGATCCGAGTGGTAGATATAGACTTGAGATATATTACTAACAGCTACTAGCTGTATTTTTGACCTCTTATTTGATGTCTATTTAATATCACCTCAGATAGTTTAGCTCATAAATATTGATTATTAGTTTAAAACTGGTTTAAATTTCGTTTAAGCTTTGGTTAAAATTTGAATTAATTGTTAGTTAATTGAGCAGGATTTGCGCCAAGACAATATTAATATAGTGCATGAAAAATTCGGAGATATTCACTATATTTTTGTGTGATACGGCTGAGGAAAAACTCTGCGAACCCTTAACCATTTTTATTAAAAACACTTTAAAAAATACTTTAGTTATTCAAGTTAAAATTTGCTTTCTTTTAATTTAAGAATATTTCAATCCTGAGGTCAGACCCAGATGATAATAATTCAAGACCCATCCTGATCAATACTTTTTCCTATTGTTACAGTAATTTTTTTCATAATTTCCACACGCTCCATAGCAAAATTCATAAGATTTTTTTTGAGCTATTCCCAAACGAAACTGACCACATTATAGACCTGTTAATTGTTTAATTGCTTAATTTCTAAATTGATATCTTCTATTTTACATTTAGTTTTAGATTCAAATCTATATTATCAGCGTGATGATTGATTGAGCTTATTAGTAAAAAGATATTCTGCTGAAGTTGGAAGAAACACTATTACCAAAATATTTTTACTTTTTTATCTCGTGGAAAGCCTTGAATTTTAATTATTTTTCCTCATAATTTTGAGTTTCACCTCCTCGTTAAATCTTGAATAAGCTTGTATTTTTCTACACTACTTGTATTATTAACAAGCAGGGTTAATTTTTAAATAAAAATAGTAAACCGTTCCTAAATTATCTGTTAAAACTATTAATCTTTGTATTGTATCCAAACTTGACATCAATAGATTTTTAAATAATGTTATTGTTGATAGAATTGATTATGATTTTTTTTTACATGATCTATTTTCGTTTTTTGTCAGTATCTGTCTCATAAATTATATAATCTATAATTGTTAAGTTTGAAGATTAAAATATATAGAATTAACTATTTCTATGTCACGAGCTTTGTAGCTGAATTTTCTGAATGTTTATTACCACTATATTGTCGTCGCATATTTTAAATTTTATGCACATTTTTTGTTTTATTACTGTGTCATCAAATATTAAATATCCTGTTGTCGATAGGCATATTTTTTTTTACATTTTTTATCGGAATTATCAATTTAAACACTCTGTTATTCAATAAGAATTTATTTTATCGGAACTAATATTTTCGATTTGCTAAGTTTTTGATTATACAATACCTATAATATTTGAGTAAATATTGATAAGTGAAAACATAATTAAAATCCATATTTTTAACAGTAATATAATTATGTCATGATGATCTAATGATTATTATTAAACTAATTGAAAAATTTGTAATTTAATTTTAGATATTTTGTGATTTTTTTGTTCCCAAATAATATATATTCAAAGTAATATTTATCCGAAAATATAACGAATTATAGTATTGATAATTCAATATAAAAGTACCCTGTACATATTGTGTATGCGTAATTCCTGTTGATTATAATAAAAATATCTGATTCTAGAGAGAGCTCTACATTTAGTCCCTAGATAGGAGAATGGTAAACCTAAACTTTTCTCCTAAAAAAATAACGAAAGCATTATCTGGAAAACTGATAGTATTTTCTGTTGTAGTTACTTATATTAAGACACAAATTCTCTAACACTTAAGTGGAGAATGATTTGATCTATTTATATTTGCACCTAACAGCAATCCCTAAATTAATATCTTACACTTATATATAAGTACAAATTTTAGAGGCTAGCTCTAGTTCTAATATTTATTCCTAAAAATTTTGAGTTTTACTTATAACTAAATAATTAATATAAAGTTCACTCCAATAATGTAAGTTATCAACTAAGTCAAATTTTTACCTACTTAGCTAATAGTTCAATACTTACTAATCATCTATTATTCTTGGGTCATCTTCATCAGTAGGAAATCTGGGAGAAGTAGATGAAGGTCTTTGTCTAGGGGATTTATTTTGAGGTTGAGGAGCTTTTGGTTGAGAATTAGGTAATGGGGGAGGTGGAGCAGGAATTTGAGGAGAAGGATTGGGAAGTTGAGGTTGTCCTTCAGAAATATCACTCTCATCCTCAAACTTTAATAGCAATTTAGCATCGGCAAAATATCTAGTAAAATTATCAATATTAGGATTATTTTGCCATTCCGCACGAGAGACAGTAGAACGGATCACAGGTACTATTTGACCTTTACGTTCTCCTAATATAGTAATAGTAAAACTAGTGATTTCTGGATTATTGTCAAATTCTTGATTAATAGTCTTTTTAGCTAAATCTTCTGCGTTTTTTACCAAAATATTATAATAGTTATTTTCGTTAGAATCTATCGAAAGAGTAATATTTTTTGCAGATGCTAAGACCATAATTGTGCTTATTAAAAGATTAGCTAATGTGAATATTATGGTCGATAAAATACGAGAATATAAATTCATTGACCTATAGTTAAATTTGGCAGCATACATATAAATTGACATCATACTTTAGCCAATACCAATAATAATTACAATCAAATTCAACCCAAGTTGAATTTAGAATAGCATGAAATTTTTCAACTTTATTTGATAACTTTGACTAAGGGATTACCTATTAGAAATTTCCTAAAATACATCGATCGTAAATGTACAACTTGCTATACTGAATTTTAGGAAGTATGAAGTGATTTTACCTTCAATAGGGCATCAAATAGTAGCTAAGGAGACAGATAAAACCATTTATGTAGAAAGGTTGAATAACACAATGGTAAAACCTGTCGAAAATAGGGTGTGAAAAACCTTATCATTTTCGCACAAATTAAGTAATCACATAAGCAATTACATTGGAACCATATAGAACTTAATGCACCACTATAATACTATAATTTGTACTTGAGCATTATGCAAGAATCGACCAAGGGTTTTTCAACACCTTATACCTCAAACTTTTACCCTTCTAACTTCTTACTAATTAATTGATTTGTCATCTTTGGATCAGCACGACCTTGTGTTTTTTTCATCACTTGCCCAACAAAGAAACCTTTGAGTTTTGTTTTACCGCCGCGATATTTTGCTAACTCTTCCGGATGTGCTGCTAAAACTTCATCTATAATTGCTTCTATTGCCTTAATATCTGAAATTTGAATCAAGCCTTTTTTCTCTACTAATTCCTTGGGCGACCCACCTTTAGATAATAACTCTGGCAGTATATCCTTAGCAATTTTACCACTGATAGTACCATCATCAATAATTGTGACTAGCTCGGCCAAATTATCAGGTTTTAGAGTAATATCATTAATACTAATTTTTTCATTTTTCAAAAAAGCCGTAATATCTCCCATTACCCAGTTAGCTACTTGTTTAGAGTTTCCACCTGCTGCAACTGCCGCTTCAAAATATTTTGCCACATTAAAGTCGTCAGTCAGAACACGAGTATCATAAGCAGATAAACCTAACTTACTTTCATAAAGGTAACGTTTTTGTGCAGGTAATTCTGGTAATTCAGCTTTCCAAGTATCTAGCTGCTGAGTTGAGACTTCAATAGGTGGAATGTCAGGTTCTGGAAAATAACGATAGTCACTAGAGCCCTCTTTAGTCCTCATGCTAACAGTACATTGAGAGGCCTCTTCCCAGAGTCGAGTTTCTTGAATAATTTTCTCCCCTGTTTCAATAGCTTCAGTTTGCCGCTCAATTTCATATTCGATCGCTCGTTGTATGGCGCTGAAGGAGTTCATGTTTTTAATTTCTACCTTTGTGCCAAATTCTTTTTGGCCAACAGGTCGCACAGAAACATTTACATCACATCGCAAGGAACCTTCCTGCATATTTCCATCACTAACTCCAAGATAGCGAACAATTCGCCTTAATTCTTGAGCATATTCGGCAGCTTCTATTCCAGAACGGATATCCGGTTCTGATACAATTTCTATTAATGGTACACCAGCACGGTTGTAATCTACCATTGAATAAGTCGAACCAGATAAGCGATCGCTACCTCCGTGGACTAACTTACCTGCATCTTCCTCCATATGCAGTCTAGTAATACCAATTTTTTTACGAGTTGCATTACCATCCTCTTCTACTATTTCTATTTCTAACCAACCATGTTCAGCGATCGGCAAATCATACTGAGAAATTTGATAGTTTTTAGGTAAGTCTGGATAGAAATATTGTTTCCGGTCAAATTTACTGTAGAGTGCAATTTCACAATTTAGGGCCAACCCTGCTTTGACAGCATATTCTAAAACTTTTTCATTAAGTACAGGTAATACTCCTGGCATTCCCATACATATTGGGTCAATGTTGGTATTAGGCGTGGCACCAAATTCTGTGGAGGAATTAGAGAAAATTTTAGTTTGGGTACTAAGCTGACAATGGGTTTCTAGGCCAATAATGGCTTCATACTTTGTTTTAACTGGTACAGTGGTGGTCATATTAAAATAAGTCGAAAAAGTATTACATCTGATCTTATACCCAAAATTAGTCAGAAATGTCTATTGTGCATTTAACAAAAAAGGTAGTATTCTTTTTCTAGAAAGTCAAGTTATAGAGGAATGATACTATGGTTTTAACAGAGTCTACAATGCTAAAATTGGGAACTATAGCACCAAATTTTGAGCTGCCAGATGTGGTCTCCGGGAATATAATTTCCCCATCAACATTTAAGGGGAAAAAAGCATTATTAGTAATGTTTATTTGTCGTCATTGCCCATTTGTAAAACACATTCAATTAGAGTTGGCTAAAATTGGCAAAGATTATGTTCCAAAAGATGTGGGAATTGTCGCTATTAGTTCCAATAATATTGAAAGTCATCCTGATGATGCTCCAGATAAACTAAAAGAAATGGCATCAGAATTAGAGTTTAATTTTCCCTATTGTTTTGATGAAACTCAGGAGGTTGCAAAGTCTTATATTGCTGCTTGTACTCCTGACTTTTTCTTATTTGATGTTGATTATAAATTAGTATATAGAGGGCAATTAGATGATAGTCGTCCTAGTAATGAAAAACCTGTAACTGGAAGTGATTTACGAGCAGCTTTAGATACAGTTTTAGCAGGAAAAAATATAGAGGAAGAACAAAAGCCTAGTGTAGGTTGTAATATTAAATGGAAAGCAGGAAATGAGCCTTCTTATTTTGGTTAGAGGTGAAAAAAGATGTGATATTAACAGATGATTTTATGTATTTGCTTTACTCAGAGAAGTCTGACAGAATACTAACCTTATTCTTCGTGCAGAATCAAGTATTTATCAGTTTTTAGCCTTTCATAAATTATACTTCTCTAAACAAGTTTGATTTTATTGCCTGAATAGTTAAGATTTTGCAATTAATTAAATAAATCAATGGTTGGGAAAGGATATATTGTCCTTTTTCAAACCTTTGATATAGTTTCATTTATAACTAATTTTTAATAAACTTATTTTTATCGATTATCTAATAATTTTAAAGCAAAAACAATCTGCGCAATAGTTTTTATGAGAAAAAGAAGGATTTAATATTATCATTCATGGAGTTGAGGTAAATAGCTGCAATATCTACAAAAGTAAAGTATTGAAAAAAGTATTAGGAGCAAAAATTTATCGGAATGAACTTAATGAACAATGGTGAGTTTGGTTAATTGATGAAGCACATAAATAAGGGATTCAAAGTTCATGGGTATTATGATAAAGGTATTAAAATAGATAAAAATACTCTAATTTTTGACTTAGCGATCGCCAAAAATTATATATTTTCTGCAGTGGATAAAACATATAGTGAAATTGATCATTATGTCTGAGATTTAGAAATGGAATAAGTTTCTAATTTTTTTTAGTAAAATTTTAGTTGAATTTGCCAAAAAATCTCCAAATATAGATGTAGTTAAATGAGATTTAGCTCTGAGATTTAATTTCGGTTCACTAGGAAAAGTAGACCGAAAAGCTAACTTAAAAAATTTTATCCAAGGAATTAGAAAAGAAATGAAAGAAGCTAACAATTCAGTGAATATAGGGTAGAATGGAGTTAAGAAAAAAGAGCAGGATAGAAAGACACTACCATAATTTAATCAGAAAAAAATTACATCAATAGAAGAATTAAAATTACAACATGGGTAGAAAGTAAATAAAGATTAGATATATGGATAAAAGTAGGTGACTATTTAAATTTAAATTGATTTATACTTATAGATAATCACAAAAGGGAAGCAAACTATGAATCAAAAGTTAAAAAAGAAGTGATTAAATTTATCGGGATTTTTCAGTAGAGATTATTAACTATAAGCATACATATTTTAGTGTTGCATCAGTAGTGGCATAGTTTTATGTTGCATAAATATTTTTTGTGAAAACATCAATAAAAAAAATAGTATTAGTAAGAGATAATTCACCGATATATCAAAATAGTTTATTTTGGTAAAAATAAAAATAATGCTTATAAAAAAATTGATTATTTTTGTAATTGCCAACATATTATCCTCAAATAAATATTATAAAAATATAATAGTATTTTATCAGATATAAATGGTTACAAATAGAAACTTATAAAAGTTATGGGAGTTGAGTAAATGCAGTCAAAAATATTTTGAATTAATTTGGCAGAAAATATACAATTAATTTTGTATAACCATTTAAGTAGATCGGTGTTAAAATTTGTCGCTATTTAACAAAATGTAAATTTATCTCAAGTAAACTGTGTGGAAGAACTTAGAGTCAGTAAACGAATCTTAATATAACTAAGTTTTTTCACACCTACCTAAGACGGTAAAAAAAAGAACGTTCAGTATTTCAAGTCTTCCTCTTATAAAAAGTTAAAATAAAAATTATACTAATAACTTCAATAATGGGGATATTGGCAACTCCAGCACCAAATTTTTAGTTGCCAGATATATTTTTTAAGGGGAGTAAAAAAGAAAACTTAGTATTTTAAAGAAAACTTAGTATTTTTAAGTATTCTATTTGAGTAGATAACTATTTCCCTACCAGAGATGAAAAGTGAAGCTCCGACCTAAAAAGTTAACTGATAACCCATAATGGAAAAAGGATAGTTAAGATAAAATTAACAATAAAGGGAATTTTGAGGAAAATAAAAATGGCTGTAAAATTAAAACGACCAATTTTAGTAGGGGGAATAGGTTTATCTCTACTGTTATGGCTACTCTCAGAGGTCCAAAATTTTATAACAGACAATAGTGAACCTACTATTTTAGGAATTATAGTAGTCAGTCTGGGGGTTTGGTTATTAAAAAGACCAAAATATCTACCTTCCCATAAACCAAGTATAATCGTATCACCTACAAAACAAGCAGCAGAAGAGGCGATCGGTTTATTATCTATTACTATAGATAAGGTTTCTATGACAGTAGAAGGTATTAATAACTCTGAAAAAATAAGTAATGATATTACTCAACTACATCAGCAAGTAAAAATTATTACTCAGGAATTAGAAAGGCAAGAATTAAGTATAGTTATTACAGGCAATAAAGGAGTTGGCAAAACTACTTTTACTGAAATATTAAAGTCTCAATGGAACTCTAAAAAATCACCAAAAATAAAAGTTGTTGATATAACTTGGGAGCCAGAATGGGCAACAAACAATGAATATGCTAAAGTTAATCCTCTATCGCCTTACGATTTGATATTATTTTTGACTACAGGTGACTTAATAGATTCAGAATTTCAAGCTTTATCAAAACTAACAACTCTTGGTCAACGTTTTATCTTAATTTGGAATAAACAAGACTTATATTTACCAGACCAAAAACCACAAGTCATCCAAAAAATTAAAGAGACATTATCTACTATTAACTCAGAGAAAAATTTAGTAGGAATTTCTGTAAAACCTAACCCTATTAAAGTGCGAAAATATCAGCAAGATGGCACTATTCAAGAATCTATAGAACAACCATTACCAGAAATATCTCAATTAACAGAAAAACTAAACCAACTATTAGAGGAAGAAAGAGAAAAGTTAGTCTGGGCAACTACTATAAGAAAAGCGGAAATATTTAGATTAGAAGCTCAAAATATTTTAAATAAAATCAGAAAAGAACGAGCGCTTCCTGTCATTGAAAAATATCAATGGATAGCTGCTGCTACAGCATTTGCTAATCCAGTTCCAGCTTTAGACTTATTAGCAACAGCAGCTATAAATACTCAATTAGTAGTAGACTTAAGTGCTATATATGAGCAAAAATTTTCTATAGAAAAAGGTAAACAAGTAGCAGGTACTATGGCAGAGTTAATGTTAAAACTAGGACTAGTAGAACTATCTACCAAAACATTAACTACTCTACTTAAAAGTAACAGTTTAACTTTTGTTGCTGGTGGTGCATTTCAAGCAGTAAGTGCTGCTTATTTGACAAGAGTAGCAGGTATGAGTTTAGTAGAATATTTGACTACTCAAGCAGATACTAATTCCGTGAATATTGATCAATTAGGAACAATTATTCAAGGTGTATTTAGTAAAACCCAAGAAAATAATTTCTTGAAGTCTTTTGTTACTCAGGTAATGAGTCATATTTTGCCACAGGGAAAACAATTAGAATTTGTCTCATCTCCGGCGCAATAAAGCAGTTCAAACTTGCCTTGGCTCCGACCAAATAATGTGGCAATAGATGATAATTACCTCTAGTAAATAATTAAGTATACTGGTAATTTTTTAGTAGCGACTCTTATCGCAGAAGACTAAGATATATATACTGAGCAAAATATTTTCTTATCTCCTACAGATACTAATTTGATCCAAGTTGAGAAATTAGGAAAAGTTGGTAAAAAGATATTTAGCACAACTCAAAAAATAATTTATTGAAGTCTTTTGTCACTCAGGTAATGAGTCATATTTTGCCACAGAAGAAACAATTAGAATTTGTCTCATATCCGGCGCAATAAAGCAGCTCAAATTTATCTCAGCTCTGACCAAATAATGTGGCAATAGATGATGATTACCTCTCGTAAATAATTAAGTATACTAATAATTTTTCAGTGGCGAACCTTATCCCAGAAGACTAAGATATATATACTGAGCAAAATATTTTCTTATCTCCCACAGATACTAATTTTATCAAAGTTGAGAAATTAGGAAAAGTTGGTCAAAAGATATTTAGCACAACTCAAAAAATAATTTCTTAAAGTCTTTGAACACTCAGGTTATCATTCAGGTAATGAGTCATATTTTGCCACAGGAGAAACAATTAGAATTTGTCTCATCTCCGGCGGAATAAAGCAGTTAAAATTTGCCTTGACTCTGACCAAATAATGTGGCAATAGATAATGATTACCTCTCGTAAATAATTAAGTATACTGATAATTTTTCAGTGGCGAACCTTATCCCAGAAGACTAAGATATATATACTGAGCAAAATATTTTCTTATCTCCCACAGATACTAATTTTATCAAAGTTGAGAAATTAGGAAAAGTTGGTAAAAAGATATTTAGCACAACTCAAAAAATAATTTATTGAAGTCTTTGAACACTCAGGTTATCACTCAGGTAATGAGTCATATTTTTCCACAGGGGAAACAATTAGAATTTGTCTCATCTCCGGCGGAATAAAGCAGTTCAAATTTGCCTTGGCTCCGACCAAATAATGTGGCAATAGATAATGATTACCTCTCGTAAATAATTAAGTATACTGATGATTTTTTAGTAGCGAATCTTATCGCAGAAGACTAAGATATATATACTGAGCAAAATATTTTCTTACTCCCACAGATACTAATTTTATCAAAGTTGAGAAATTAGGAAAAGTTGGTCAAAAGATATTTAGCACAACTCAAAAAATAATTTATTAAAGTCTTTTATCACTCAGGTTATCACTCAGGTAATGAGTCATATTTTGCCACAGGAGAAACAATTGGAATTTATCTCATCTCCGGCGCAATAAAGCAGTTCAAATTTGCCTTGGCTCCGACCAAATAATGTGGCAATAGATGATAATTACCTCTAGTAAATAATTAAGTATACTGATAATTTTTTAGTAGCGACTCTTATCTCAGAAGACTAAGATATATATACTGAGCAAAATATTTTCTTACTCCCACAGATACTAATTTTATCAAAGTTGAGAAATTAGGAAAAGTTGGTAAAAAGATATTTAGCACAACTCAAAAAATAATTTATTGAAGTCTTTTATCACTCAGGTAATGAGTCATATTTTTCCACAGGGGAAACAATTAGAATTTGTCTCATCTCCGGCGGAATAAAGCAGTTCAAATTTGCCTTAGATCCGAACAAATAATGTGGCAATAGATAATGATTACCTCTCGTAAATAATTAAGTATACTGATAATTTTTTAGTAGCGAATCTTATCCCAGAAGACTAAGATATATATACTGAGCAAAATATTTTCTTACTCCCACAGATACTAATTTTATCAAAGTTGAGAAATTAGGAAAAGTTGGTAAAAAGATATTTAGCACAACTCAAAAAATAATTTATTAAAGTCTTTGAACACTCAGGTTATCACTCAGGTAATGAGTCATATTTTGCCACAGGAGAAACAATTGGAATTTATCTCATCTCCGGCGCAATAAAGCAGTTCAAATTTGCCTTGGCTCCGACCAAATAATGTGGCAATAGATGATAATTACCTCTAGTAAATAATTAAGTATACTGATAATTTTTTAGTAGCGACTCTTATCTCAGAAGACTAAGATATATATACTGAGCAAAATATTTTCTTACTCCCACAGATACTAATTTTATCAAAGTTGAGAAATTAGGAAAAGTTGGTAAAAAGATATTTAGCACAACTCAAAAAATAATTTATTGAAGTCTTTTGTCACTCAGGTAATGAGTCATATTTTGCCACAGAGGCTCTGACCAAATAATGTGGCAATAGATGATAATTACCTCTAGTAAATAATTAAGTATACTGATAATTTTTTAGTAGGGACTCTTATCTCAGAAGACTAAGATATATATACTGAGCAAAATATTTTCTTACTCCCACAGATACTAATTTTATCAAAGTTGAGAAATTAGGAAAAGTTGGTCAAAATATATTTAGCAGAACTCAAAAAATAATTTCTTAAAGTCTTTGAACACTCAGGTTATCACTCAGGTAATGAGTCATATTTTGCCACAGGAGAAACAATTGGAATTTATCTCATATCCGGTGCCATAAAGTAGCTCAAATTTATCTCAGCTCTGACCAAATAATGTGGCAATAGATGATAATTCCCTCTGGTAAATAATTAAGTATACTGATAATTTTTCAGTAGCGACTCTTATTTCAGAAGACTAAGATATATATACTGAGCAAAATATTTTCTTACTCCCACAGATACTAATTTTATCAAAGTTGAGAAATTAGAAAAAGACCTGTAAAATTTTTATAGTTTTCTTTATTTATTGCTACTTGTAAAAAATTCGTTCTCAATTCATAATATATTTAAGTAGAATTTTCTCTGATCATTTATTTAAGATTACTTATGAACAATTTTTTAAATTTCTGAGATTTACCAAATTATCAAAATTTTATTGCTCAATATCTATTGATAAAAACTCTGTATTAAAAAATATTTTTTTCTCTTACTCTAAGAAATTTGATAACTATTTTTCTCAAAAGTCTTTTGAGCTTCAGCTCTTACCAAATTTTCTTAATTTGATAGACATCCCAAAATAACTGATATATTAAAAGCATTTATCACTATTATCAACTCTAAATTCTTGGAACTTTTACTCATGTTTATCTCAAAAAGTAACTTATACCAATTATAAACTTTTCGGTGACTAAACCAGGAATCTTTTAGAAATTATGTCAGTTGATTTGATAAAATTATATCATTACTAATGATACTTTTATTTCCTACTAAATTATCTAAGGCAAGTCTAACCTTGAATCACTCAAATATATATCCAGAAATAATTACAGAAAATTCTCAGTCAACAGAAAGTTATTGTAAACAAAGTAAAATTCATTGGAAACGGGCTAAAGCAAGTTTACAAAGAGCTTTAAATAGATATTCTGTATGGCAAAATGCCTCGTATAAAACAACTAACCCTGAATTCTCATCTACTGTTAAAACCCAATTAGAATTATTAAAATCAAATATTGATAAGCTTGACCAAGGAGTAATTCAAATAGCTGTATTTGGTCTGGTCAGTCGCGGTAAGTCAGCAGTATTAAATGCTTTATTAGGTGAAAAAATATTAGAAACAGGTCCTCTTAATGGTGTAACTAAATGGCCACGTTCGATTAGATGGACTCCTAATATTTTCGTTAATTTCCATCAACAAGAAGTAGCAAAAGTAGACTTAATAGATACTCCAGGATTAGATGAAGTAGCAGATCAAGTTCGTGGAGAAATGGCGAAGGAAGTTACTCGCCAAGCTGATTTAATTTTATTTGTTGTTTCTGGAGATATTACTCGCACTGAATATGATGCTTTGTATGAGTTAAAAAAATCTAAAAAGCCGTTAATTTTAGTGTTTAATAAAATAGATTTATATTCAGAGGTGGAACGACAGGAAATCTATAAGAATTTACAAAATATTGCTGTTTTTCAGTCAGGAGAATTAGATAATATTTACCCAACTTTTGAAGTAGTAATGGTGGCAGCAGAACCAACTCCTTTACCTGTAATAATAGAAATGCCTGATGGTAAAGTGACTCATGAATGGGAAACTCCATCTCCTAAAATAGATGAGTTGCGACAGAAAATAATTACTATTTTAGAGAGGGAAGGACGATCACTTTTAGCTTTAAATGCGTTACTTCAAGCTAGAAAAGCTGAAGTAAGTATTGCTCAGAAAACTGTTAAGATTAAACAAAATGAAGCTGATGATTTAATCTGGGATTTTGCTAAATATAAAGCTTTAGCTATTGCTTTTAATCCTATTACTATTATTGATGTAGTTGGAACGACAGTAATAGATTTAGCTTTAATTCGCTCTTTGTCTCGTCTTTATAATTTACCGATGACTAGCTATGAAGCAGGCAAACTTTGGAAAATAATTATTTTTAGTGCTGGTGGTATATTGTTGGGTGATTTGGGAACTAGTTTATTATTAGGTTTAGGAAAGGTTAATATTATTTCTTATACAGGAGTTGCTATTACTCAAGCTTCTGTAGCTGCTTATGGAACTTATGCGATTGGCAGTGCTGCTAAAGTTTATTTGGAAAATGGTTGTACTTGGGGAGATTTGGGGCAAGATATAGTTATTCAGGATATTTTAAGTCAGATGGAACCTGATACAATAATTTATCGTTTACAACAGGAATTATTCAATAAATAAGTAATAAGGAAGGAGGAAGAAGTTAGCATATATAGTAATTTATACTAATCTGATCATAATAATTAATAACTAAATATGCAAGTAATTTTTGCTATCAAGAATAAATGATTGAAGTAAAACATTATTATTCAACATTTAACTATCCTTAAACCTTCTCTGAAGTGAAAAATTGTAGTTACTACTGCTATCACAAAATAAAATATTCTAATTACCCAAAAACATAAACTCATAGTCCAATAAATTACTCCTGGAGGAACTCCAATTAATCGTACAAACTTAGAATTAACACTCTTCTCTAATCTATCTAAGTTGTTAATCTGTACTTTTTTATCAGGGAGAACTGGAAATTTAGCAGTATATAAATAGAAGCCATATATACCATCTTTTCCTACTCTTTTATTTAAAAATGAATCAATGAGTAATTCAGCTTGATTAAATGATAATTTTTCATTCTCCGCTACTTGTTCTACCCAAATATCATATCTCACTATTTGAGTTGTAATAAAAATTATTGGGACTAAAATTACTAATAAAATTGTGCTGACATAACGGCCCAAATATTTAGGTAACAAAACCGTCGCCAAGCCAAAACCCATTCCAACTACAGCAAAAGCAATAATATTGAAAATTTCAACGATTTCTATACCTCTTAAAAAATCACCAAAAAGTATTAAATTGTATAGAAAATTATCAGCTAATTTAATAGATATTATTTTTGCTGAAACTATTATGCTAAAAATAAATGAAGTACAAAATATGTAAATAGATAGTTTAATAAAAAAAATAAAATATATACTAATTTTTCGGATTAACATGGAAATTAAATGGTTAGAGCAAAAAAAATATTTATATCCTCATATTATTGTAGAATAATGCTTTAGCGTTAAAGTTTTATTGATAAATCTGAGATTTCTATTAATACAAGGAAATACCGAAGTCAGCAATTAAAATTAAATAATACCGAAAAATATAGGTGTTTGCCGTTTAGAGGTTGTTTGTAAGGTATTCTTAAGAGCGATCGCTTAGATGTTAAGTGAGAAGACAATAATTCAAGTAACTCTCCCGATCTATGGAATGAAGGAACTATCCAAGTAATTTAACTGACTTACAGTGTGAAATGTTAAAAAAACTAATTCTGCCACTGTGCTCGGGGGTAAAAGAAATTGGAACGCTGATATACGGGCAATTAAGTAGTGCGTCAAAGTGTGGGATAGGTCATATCAAATTTGTTGGCTTCGGAGTAATATAATTCCTATCATCATTAGGGACAAAAGAAAAGTTTGCTCATTCCTAGAATTTCAACTTATTACTCTTCAATATAGAATTATACCAATGCTGCTGGATTTGATCTAATTAGATTCTTCCACTTCAACAGAAAGAGTACAAACATTAAGATTAGTGTCAATTATTTTTTATTTTTTACTTCTCTGTACCGAGGTTGTATGCAACGTCTCTATCTATTCCCCTACTCCCCAGCTCCCAGCTCAAGAAAATGCAATACTTTTGAATTTATCACTTTCGCGCCTTTATCGACTTATGAAGACTTATAAACCAAGAATATGTGATTTATTGTCGGTTTAGCAGTTATAGTTATCACCATTATTCACGACGCCAATACGCAAAGCAATGCGTTGATACTTAGTATATTTGTACGCTTTACCAGTGTGCATAACTTGAGAGTTATTCCAAAATACAATATCTCCAGCTTGCCAAAGATAGCTATAAAAAGGTGTAAAATTAAGAATTTTTTCAAATAACTCTACCCAATATTGCTTTGCCAAATCAAGTTTATCTTCAAGTCCCTGTATAGTAGAAGTGTCTGAACCTAAATATAAACCTTTATGTCCAGTTATTTGATGGGTTGATACTAGAGGATGCAGTTTCCTAGGAATATCTATCCCTGGTGGTGGAGGTACAGGAGAAAAATGATACATCGAAAGCTTTTCTAACTGCTGTTGATATTGAGATTCAAAGTTATTATCAGCTTGTATCATATCTAGAAAGTCAGTTCTATGGGGCTGTCCGTCAATGCCTTATGGGGAAGTTATTATACTATATAACATGACAACATAAGGAGTATTCATCTTTAACCCATTAGTTGTTGGGAGAAGGTCTTTGTCGTGATGCCATTGCCAATCAATTTTACCTACTACATTATGAGATAATCTTTTAGAATTTCCTAAAATAGCAGACCCTGAACTTTGTCAGTATGCAGGAATTTCAGGATCTACA
The DNA here is from genome assembly GCF_000014265.1 of Trichodesmium erythraeum IMS101. Classification (NCBI taxonomy): domain Bacteria; kingdom Bacillati; phylum Cyanobacteriota; class Cyanophyceae; order Oscillatoriales; family Microcoleaceae; genus Trichodesmium; species Trichodesmium erythraeum. Next base: position 5,925,015 of record NC_008312.1, on the reverse strand, counting down.
GGTTTTGGGCGGCGATGACCAAGGCTTGAATTTCTAAAGGTCTGTTTGGCAAATTCTGTTAACTTAGATGCCGTCAGATTTTGGTTGCGGATAAAAATCACACCATTTTTTTACAGATTTTGCTTTAATTCTGCTATTTGTTTGGGACTTAAATTCAGAAGATTACGGCCCGAAAAAATTTATTTACCAAGTCTAGAATTTTGAGATTTTTCAATACTAATATTTGAGCTAATAGCATTCAGAATTCATCTAAATCACTTTTTGAATTTGACTGTAGCAATTATTTGAATTAAATACTATCTCCAGGATATCTAAATTTAGATCAGAATTTTTCTGATTCAGACTAGATAATAAATAACTATTTGTGTTTAATATTAAATATTAATAAATATGGCAATTTTAAAAGTCAAATTTTAATTATAAGTTATGATTAAATTTTTGCCGAGCTAATTTTGTGATATCAGCGATCGCCGACCTATCAACTAAAAGTTCACTGTCTAAATTTAACCATAATAAATATTCTATATTACCAGCAGGACCTTGTATAGGAGACCAAGTTAAACCTGCGTATTTCCATCCTAAATTATTAGCACTACAACATACCTGAAAAATTGCCTCAGCTTGGTCATTATAGGAACGTACCACACCTTTTTTTCCGACTCTTTCTTTTCCTACTTCAAACTGAGGTTTTACCAACAAAATTGTTTCACGAGGTGGAATAAGTAATTCCCATAAAGCAGGTAATATTTTAGCCAGAGAAATAAAAGAAACATCAACTACAGCTAAACTAGGATATATTTCTTTTGTATTTTCTTGTAGTTCATAATTTAATATTAGTGAGTCACCATATAATTCTTGAGGAGTTAAATAACGTATATTAGTTCTCTCTTTCAAAATTACTCTGGAGTCGTTACGCAACTTCCAGTCAACTTGTCCGTAACCAACATCAATACCATAAATTAATTTAGCGCCTGCTTGTAATAAACAATCTGTAAAACCTCCTGTAGATATACCACCATCAAGACATATTCTATTAGAAATAGAAATAGAAAAATACTCTAATGCCTTAGCAAGTTTGTAGCCTCCTCTAGAAACATATAAAGATTTTTGTTTAACCTTAATATTCGACTCCAAGTCAACTTCAGTTCCAGGTTTATCAACTATTTGTTGATTTACCATTACTTCCCCTGCTCTAATCAAAACCTGAGCTTTTTGTCGAGAACTGCATAAGTTTCGTTCTACTAATAAAACATCTAATCTTTGTTTAGGCACAAATTTTACTTGACTTAAATGCTTACCTAAATTATATCTCTCCGATAATTAATCTCAAATCTGTGGAATACCTGAGTAAAAACTTAGTTTCTGGAGATATCTATTGTGTTTGATAATAATTGTGCGTATATTCAAATACGATATTTATCAAAAAATTACTCTTTTTAGAGAAGTTAAAAAACCATTCATACAAAAAAATCTGATTTTAATCAGCAAGCGGGTTTGATATATCTTTTGATTCAACCCGCGCTTTACGACTACAAAAAAAAGAATATTAAATATCCTTTTCTGCCAACTCATTAATTAGATGATCGAAGGGTTCGGCCAAAAAAGCACCAGTTTGAATACCTGCAGCCTCTACCTTAGACTTAATAAGTTCTTTAAGAATGCTAATACCTATCAAAGTAGGTCCAATAGGTACTCCTAAAGAATTATAAGTTTCCCGAAGCCCTTGCAACACACGCTCATCTAAAACGTCTGTATTACCTGCTACTAAAGCATAAGTAGCATAGCGTAGATAATAGTCCATGTCCCGCAGACAAGCTGCATAACGACGAGTTGTATAAGCATTACCACCGGGACGGATTAATTCTGGTTGTTCTGCAAACAAAGTAATTGCAGCTTGTTTTACTAAACTAGCTGCCTGAGAATTAATTAGGGTTGCAGCTTGTACTCTTGCAGTACCAGTTTCAAAATAAGATTTTAATTGATCAATCCCATTTTGGTCCAAATAACGACCTTTAATATCGTAATTTTTTATTAAGCTAGTTATAGTGTCCTGCATAAAATCATTCTCCTAATAATTTTTTAAATTTACCTGATGATCCTACTTTTACATCTTTCCAAGGTTGCACTTGAGAGACAACGCGGAATTTCTAACCATTACTGTAATAGTCTTTGGTGCTTCTCGCGTACTCGCCCTCAGAGATGACTCCCTTTGGTTCTTATGGCCACTCCGCCAACTAATACTGCTAGCCCAGCAGCCTAAATACTTAAACAAAAAAACTTTTTGTTGTATGTGTTGAGCTCAAGCATGGAGCGTTCCCAATGACTATTACTCTTCCTTGAGCTACTGATCTTTGGTGCGGTGTTACCCATGCTGGAAATTGGTACTTTTTCTCAGTTAGCCTGTCTGTTCATATATATATGAGTAGGCCTATCACCAAAGCTGAATATACCACAAGATTAATTGTTTTTCTTATTGCTCTCAAGGAGTGATAAGGAGAGTATAAATCTTCAAACAAAATAACGTTAAGATAGATTCATACCTAGCAGAATCGTTAAGGTTAATTATAGGATGAGCGTAACACCCGATACAAACATTCAATTTAAATTCTTATTATTATTTGAGTGTATTAGTCTTAGAGCTGCAGTGATTTTTAGGCCATTGCTTGGTTTCAAAATTTAGTTGAAATCATGAGAACTTTACATACAAACTTATGGTATAAAATCAATGTGTAACTTTGTCATGTTTTATTAAAGTTTTCTAGGGTAATAGCAGTAGCTGTTAAGTCTATTCAGAAAATTAAAATTTAAGATTTAGGAGCTAATGATGGTAAAAACAGCCCAAGATGTATTGAACTGGATTAAGAGTCAAGACATTCAAGTTATTGACTTGAAGTTTATTGACTTACCTGGTATTTGGCAGCATTTAACAGTTCATCAAAGTCAAATTGATGAAAGCTCTTTTACAGATGGAGTTGCTTTTGATGGTTCTAGTATTCGTGGTTGGAAAAGTATTAACGAGTCAGACATGATGATGGTGCTCGATCCAACTACTGCTTGGATTGAACCTTTTATGGCCGAACCTACACTAAGTATCACCTGTAGTATTAAAGAACCTCGAACTGGTGAATGGTACAGTCGTTGCCCAAGAGTTATAGCTCAGAAAGCAGTTGATTTTTTAAAAACTCAAGGTATTGGGGATACTGTATATTTTGGTCCAGAAGCTGAATTTTTTGTGTTTGAGGATGCTCGTTTCGACCAAACAGAAAATAAAGCATACTATTATGTTGATAGTATAGAGGGTCGTTGGAACTCTGGAAGAGAGGAAGATGGAGGTAACAAAGCTTATAAACCTGACTACAAAGGAGGTTATTTCCCAGTACCTCCTACAGATACTATGCAAGACTTACGCACAGAGATGCTATTAACAATGGCTAAGTGTGGAGTCCCTATTGAGAAGCATCACCACGAAGTAGCTACAGGTGGTCAGAATGAATTAGGCTTCCGCTTTGGTAAATTGGTAGAAGCTGCAGATAACTTGATGATTTATAAGTATGTTATCAAGAATGTGGGTAGAAAGTATGGCAAGACTATTACTTTTATGCCTAAGCCAATCTTTAATGATAATGGTTCTGGAATGCATGTTCACCAGTCAATTTGGAAAGACGGAGAGCCTCTATTCTGGGGTGATGGTTATGCTAATTTGAGTAAGATGGCTCTTCATTATATCGGTGGTATCCTGAAGCACGCTCCAGCAATATTAGGTTTCTCTAATCCTTCTACTAATTCTTATAAGCGATTAGTTCCTGGATTTGAAGCTCCAGTAAATTTGGCCTATTCTCAAGGAAACCGGTCCGCTTCTGTCCGAATTCCTTTAACTGGTACTAATCCTAAGGCAAAACGCTTAGAATTTCGTTGTCCTGATGCTACTTGTAACCCATATCTTGCTTTTGCGGCTATGCTTTGTGCTGGTATTGATGGGATATTGAATGAAATTGACCCTGGTCCATCTTTGGATGTGGATATTTATGACCTAAGTCCTGAAGAGTTGAGTAAGATTCCTTCTACTCCTGGTTCCCTAGAAGGTGCTTTGGAAGCTTTGGAAAAAGATCATGAGTTTTTGACTGCTGGTGGGGTATTTACGGAAGATTTGATTCAAACTTGGATTGATTACAAGATGGAGAATGAGGTTAAACCGATGCGTCTGCGACCTCATCCCTATGAGTTTTCTATGTACTATGATTGCTAAATTATAGCCTGTTAATTGATATAAGTAATTTGATTCTTCTATGGCCTCCTTTGGTGGAGGCTTTTTTTTGTCTATTTAAAAAAAATCCCTAAGATAATCTATTTCTAGGCAAATAAATGTTTGACATTATTCTGTTTTTTTTTCTTTATTTTCTGTTAAATTATATTAACTTGATGAATTTTTGTTTTATTACTAGAGAATTCTTGAGGACTCAGGAGTTAGAGGCCAAGAATTTAGAAGTCAGGAATCAAAATGAATGGCTTCAGTGCTATGTTTAGCTTTTTTTATTAAATGGACATATCCTATCAAGTCTTTTATCCTTCTTACTATATATCTAAACTTATGTGAATAAATATTAGTAAATCAACAATAGTTAACTAACCCCAATTACCCATTTGTAAACAAAAGATGTAGTGCTATAAAAAAGATATTAAAATATCTTAACTGTGTACAATTCTTAATTAAAATCTCATAAATCCTTAAATTGACTCAGGTCATCTCATGTCAGATACAATTACCAAATTTACTTATCAAACATTTCAAAAAAGTAAAGCCGGCCTGGCTTTAGCTCATAAAAAAATTTCTACTTATCTGCAAGGTTTTATTGCTCCAAATTTACGTCTGAAAACTAAGCCTTTGTCTGCGAAAGTTATTCAAAAAATACAGCAACGTATGGATGAGATCATAGAAAAAGATTTGGCAGATGGTGAAAAGGGTATATATCCAACGAATATTATTTTTGATCATCCCTGGTCGGATTTTTTCAGTTTCTATCTTAATATTTGGCTAGAACTACCACAGGTTTGGGAAAGAATTCAACAAAAAAAATATCAATATTTTTCACCACAGATCAAGATTCAAGGTTATCCTAGTTATTATTTACAAAATTTTCATTATCAAACTGATGGTTATTTAAGCGAGATGTCAGCTAATCTCTATGATTTACAGGTAGAGATTCTATTTAATGGTACTGCTGATGTGATGCGCAGACGAGTTTTAGCTCCATTAAAAATGGGGTTAGAAAAATTGTTTTCTGGACAAAATTTAGATGCGATCGCTCCTCAAAAATTACGGGTTTTAGACATAGCTTGTGGTACTGGCAGAACATTAAAATTGATTCGCGCTAGCTTGCCAAAAGCTTCTATTTATGGTATTGATTTGTCAGCTAATTACTTGAAAAAAGCAAATAAATTACTATCTGAAGAATTGGGAGAATTACCTCAGCTTTTGCAAGGAAATGCAGAGAATTTACCTTTCCAAGAAAAATATTTTCAGGGTATAACTTGTGTCTTTACTTTTCATGAATTACCTCCAATGGTACGTACAAAAGTTTTAGAGGAAGCTTTTCGAGTAATTCAGCCAGGAGGAGTTTTTGTAATTTGTGATTCTATTCAAACATGTGATGAACCTGATTTTACCGGTATGTTAGAAAATTTTCCGGCGATGTTCCATGAACCTTATTTTAAAAATTATATTACAGATAATTTAGAAGAACGTTTGGAGAAAGCAGGGTTTGTAAATATTGCCACGGAAGTTCATTTTGTTAGTAAATATTGGGTTGCTTATAAACCTGATCTTAATATTGACAACTAAGGAAGAAAAGAAAAATGGTTCAGAGCTATATTGTTTGATTCTCGGTTAAGATTTTTAAGAATAGACAAGTACTATATGAACTGGGTATAAGTAATTATGACGACTAACAACCCTGAAACGGTTTCTGTGGACAATGCTTCTATTGAGGAAGCAAATATTAACGAACTAACCGAAGATGAAACTAGTCTTGGTTACATAGAAAATATTGAGACTGTTATTGCCGGTATGGCAGAAGAGCAAAAAGTTATGGTGGCTCAAAATGAAGCGGGCCATTTGTGGAAGTTTAAATATGGCAGTGTGGATGTATATGTCAGACTGACTGGGGAAACTGATGATGATAATTTAACGGTTTGGTCTTATGTATTGAAGTTACCTGCTAAAAATGAACCAGAGTTGATGCGTAAATTATTACAAATGAATTGGTTATCAACAATGGAATCTCATTTTGCCATTGTGGACAATCAAATTGTAGTTGTGGCAACTCGTACTGTGGCAGAATTATCTCCTGGAGAAATTTCGCGGGCTATTACTATTGTTGCGACTCTTGCTGATGATAATGATGAACTTTTAGTTGCAGAATTTGGCCAATAAATAAAATATACTTCCAGATATTAAAAAGCTTTTTGTTACAACTTTTGTAGAGATTTTTTATGGAATATCTCTAGATTTCTTTACGGCTAATTGTTTGTATAAAATTCTTAATTTGGAGGGAGAAAATTTATCATTTTTTACCCTCTTTTTTACCTTTTTATTTTGGGTTGGGTAAAACATAAAATCCTGAACTTTGGTCAAACTTCAATTGCTAAGTAATTAAAACTTTCCCCACAGCTTTTTTAATAGTTAGCACCCTAAAAACGTATTAATTTTATCAAGTTTTCAGGAACTTTTTACCTTTTCACAGTCGGGGTTAGGGGTAGGTATGTTACTCAATAAAGTTTAATAAAAATTTATTACATTGGTGTTATATGATTTCCTCAATTAAGAGTAGTGAATAAACACATATTTAATGGTGCATAACGACAGATTTTTGAATGCTTTTTAAAGTCTAAATTTTAGCCTCTAACCTACCTGATAAGTTTGGCAATGATACCTCAATTAAGGGTAGTCTATTGAGAGAAGAAAGAACTACAAAAATTAAATTCGTACTTGATTATGTTTTGGCGACTCATACCCCTACTAACAACAACGGGAAAATTACAAATGGCAATAGATGAATGGTTGCTACAACAACATCTCCAAGGAAATATTCCACCGACTCTTCGTTTTTATATTTGGCAACCAGTTGCTATTTCTCTGGGTTATCATCAAAAATCATACCCCGAATATTGGCAAAATCTTACTAGGCAAGGTACTCCTATAGATATTGTGCGTCGCCCTACTGGTGGGAGGGCAGTTTTACATCAAGGGGACTTAACTTATAGTCTGATAAGTTCTGGTTTTAGTGGTAGTCCCATTGAGTCTTATCGGGCTATTTGTGAATTTTTAATCTGGGGATGGCGATCGCTTGGTATTGACTTAGCTTATGGCAGTACAGGAAGAGGTTATATTAAGAACCCAAACTGTTTTGGAACTTCTACAGGTGCAGATTTAGTTTTACCTGATGGGAGAAAATTCATCGGTAGTGCGCAACTTAGAAAAAAAGGAGCAATATTACAACATGGTTCGATGATGTTAGAACCTGATATTGAGTTTTTTAGGTATGTTTTTAACTCTGAAGTATTCTCTGGAGTTTCTGATATTTTTACATCTTTTTTATCTACAAATGATATGGGAGAAAGTTTGATTAATAAGATTATTGAAGTATTAATTATAGCAGCAAGTGAATGTTTTAAAATTCAGTTAATTACTGAACCTTTATCAGATAAAGAATGGTTAGAAATCCATAATTTTGCTAATACTAATTTATGTTGAGTCTGAACCTTAATTCTTTTAGACAGATGAGAAAAACTCTTGAATTACTAAAGGTGGGTAAGTTTGCAAGAGTATCTACTGGTATCTAAAACAGAGAAGCATTCAGCTGTTAGCTATCAGCTAGAAGGAGGAGTTTGTCTCCAAAAAGAATTAAAAGTCTGAACGAAAAAACAATTAGTTTGACTTCATCTTTTTGCACGCTATTAACAGACAAAAGCGCTTGAGCTCACTGCTAAATTGCTGAATACTTACCCAATAGAAATGAAGGTAGAAGTTTATCGTCCATCAGAAGTTATCTGAAAACGGCTATAAAGTTTCGATCCCGTTGTGAACTCAACAATTTTATTACCAAGGACTACCAACTATAGTAAACCCTGCCCAATAATAAGGATGAGATAAATTTTGATTATTGACATTTGCCAACGCCGAAGGTAGCTTCACCTCACCACGAGTGCTGCTTCCCCTCAACTCCCCACCTGTAATAACCACCTTCCCTTGCAACATTGCTAACTGCGCCTGTCTTAATGCCTCTGACTTGATCTTAGCATCATTTAAATAAGTATAAAACTCTGTCATTAAGGCCAATGTCCCTTCATCACTCACACTCCAAAGACTCGTTAAAGCTGACTTCACTCCCGCTGCTACTGCTAACCCTGCAAACCCTAATTCCGCTTCTCTATTTCCTACAGCAGTGCGACAAGCAGACAATACCAACAAGTCAACCGATGGGTTACTCCAACCCAACTCCCGCACTTGGTTTAACTTTATTTGTTCATTACCCCATAGCTGAATGTAAGAATTACTAGGTTTTCCTCTATTAAATGTTGCATGGGTAGCTAGGTGAATAATAGGATAGGGATAATTTTTTCTTTGAGTTAACAAATTATTCTGGGTAAATTCTTCGTTCAAAAATTTACTACCTTCCCATAGCTTTTCAGAAATTGTTTCTACCTCCACAGGTACTGCTGGTAAAGGTTCTTCATTGATAAACTGACTAGCTCCCATAGCTAATACTTGAGTACCTTGAAGTGGGCGATAATTTGTATCCATTAAGCTGATACTCGGAATTAAACTTAGGCTATATTTCTCAATTAAAAATTGTTCTCCATCATGTAATGCTGCCACTGGTAAAATACGCAAACCTTCACCCATACTGAACAATAAGGTATCGAGATTTGCTGCTTCTAATTCTGCTGATATAGGTGCAATAAACCAATCATATAATTGTTTTGCTGGTGATAGATAACTATTAGAATCACGATAGGCAGGACTTGTCGTTAATTTGAGGAAATTTATAACTACTTTCTCTAATTTTTTACGGTTAGCTTCGGGGATAGTTTTAAGAATAGGCTGACCATCTTTGGTATATAAGATTATTTGTAATTCCTCTGGATAAGCATTAATATAAACAACTGCAGATTCTTTTCCTATTTTAGCAGCCATATCTGTTAATATTTCTCGGGGTGTTTTTTGGTTTATAAATTGTTCTTTAAAATCTGTTCCAAAATAATTTGAATATTCGTTAGTACGGCTTTGTTCTAATACTGTTACTGCTTCCTCTAAATTGGCAGAAACTGTGAGATAATTGGTATTTATAGCATTAATTGTGTTTAAGATTTTTTTTGTATCTGTTGTACTATTAATAGATGATTCTGTTTGTTCTTGGGCTGTGTTTGTATTAGTTGTTTGGTTATTGTTGCTGGGGGTAGAATTTGAAATTAATTCAGACCTTTGAGACTGGGTAAGGTTTGATAAAATGTTTTTATTATTTGAGGGATTTGTAGTGAAATTATCTTCGATATTGTTATTGTTATTATTAGAGAAATCTTCTTGATTAAGTACTTGATTATTAGGTACATTGTTATTAGAAATTGCTGAAGTAGTATCTAGACTTTGATTAATTTCTTGATCTTGAATGTTGATAGATTCGTTGCCAAAAGTTTGATTAATTTGTTCAATATTTTGCTCCCCACTTGCGGTTTGAATATTAATGGTATTATTCTCGGCATTTTGAGTGACTTGCCCAATATTTTTCTCCCCACCTGCAGTTTGAATATTGTTAGCATTACCTCCAGAATTTTGATTCACATTTTCAATATTTTGGTCACGACCTGCAGTTTGAATATTGTTAGCATTACCTCCAGAATTTTGATTCACATTTTCAATATTTTGGTCGCGACCTGCAGTTTGAATATTGTTAGCATTACCTCCAGAATTTTGATTCACATTTTCAATATTTTGGTCGCGACCTGCAGCTTGAATATTGTTAGCATTACCTCCAGAATTTTGATTCACATTTTCAATATTTTGGTCGCGACCTGCAGTTTGAATATTGTTAGCATTACCTCCAGAATTTTGATTCACATTTTCAATATTTTGGTCGCGACCTGCAGTTTGAATATTGTTAGCATTACCTCCAGAATTTTGATTCATATTCCTACCATTTTGGTCGCGACCTGCAGTTTGAATATTGTTAGCATTACCTCCAGAATTCTGATTCATATTCCTACCATTTTGGTCGCGACCTGCAGTTTGAATATTGTTAGCATTACCTCCAGAATTCTGATTCATATTCCCACTATTTTGGTCGCGGCCTGCAGTTTGAACATTATTAGTATCCCCTGTTTTTGCTATTTGAGTAGTATTGCCGATATTTTGATCTCTTCCTGACTCAATATTAATATCTACATTTCCCTCTCCAGCATTTTGAGTAACATCTTCTGTAGTAATATTTTCTCTTGCTCTCAGTGTTAAAGCTCCTATTGTTCCATCTGATGTCATTTCTATATCATAGGTGGCAATGGAACCATCTGTCGCTTCTACATTAATTTCCCCGGCACTTGTTCTAGCGATAGAACTTAAATTTCCCGTACCTACTTCTGTTCCGTTGATAACTATACGACCACTATATCCCTCCGGAGCTTGTGTTGTGACATTAACTGTATTAACTTCTGCTTGTTGGCTCTGAATAATTAAGTCACCACTTTCTGTCATACCGTAGGATGATACATTTGCTAAATTTACTCTTTCTGGGGCATCTACTTTGACACTTCCTCCTCTTCCTTGTTCTGAATATGAGTCTATATTACCCCTGGAATGAATTTCTACTCCTTCACTCTTGACTTGAATATTACCCCCCCGTTCCATTCCCTGAGAAAGAATATTATTTGTCTGGATCTGACCAACTGCAGTAATATTTACATCTCCTGCTGTACCTTTTTCTGAGAAGGTTTCTATGTTTTGAGTTGCATTAATTTCTCCTTGCTCACTGATAATATTAACGTCTCCACCTGTGGTAGGCTTGTCTGGGTTAAGGGCGCTGGCTTCTAATTTCCCTGTGCTAATATTTCCTTTGGCATTGATAATAATATCTCCAGTACCGTCTGGGGAACGAGAATTTATTGTGCCGCCTGTAGTATCTATTGTACTGTTTCTGCTGCGGAGTCGGATCTCTCTGGCTTTTCCTTGAGTTGCTTCTCCTTCTGGTTTGGGAATAATAGTAAAGTTTTCGTTGACTTTTTCTTGTTGTCTGACAAAACCTGATGCTAAGTCTATTTTGCCTGTTTCTATTGCGTTATCTGCAGTAATATCAATTTTTCCTGTGTCGCCCTCGTTGGCACCAGAATATATTTTAGCTGTTGTAGTATTAATATTGTTGCCTGCTTCTAGAGTAATATCTCCTCCTTGTCCTTGTTTGTCACTGTTCCCCTCATTTGGTGGTTCTGATGCGGAAATAATATTACTGTTTACTTTTATATTAATATTGTTTCCGGCTTTAATACTTATTTGACCTCCGTCTCCGTCGGCGTAGGAATAGATATCATTTGTGGTAATATTTCCTTGGGGTGCTTCCATTGTAATGTCTCCGGCATCACCGCCTCCTGAATAGTTGGCTAAGAGGTTACCACTACTGGTGTCAATGTTTCCGGTTTCTGATGTGATGGTTATTTGACCACCCTCTTGCTTTCCGTGAGAACTTATGGTTTTGGCGGTTATGTCTGTTTGGGCTTTGAGGGTAACATCTCCGGCGTTCCCTCCTTCTGAAAATGATTGAATTGCTCGGGTAGCGTTAATTTTTCCTTGTTCACTGGTAATACTGATACTACCTCCGTCAGAGGTTTCCATGTCATTTTTGGCGGCGGAGGTAACAGCTCCTGTGGTAATATCTCCTTGGGCGGTAATATCTATTGTACCTGCGTTGCCGGCGTCGGTACTTTTAGCTGATATCCTACTGTTAGGCGCAGTTATTTCTCCTGCTTCAATATTGATAATACCTCCATCTCCTGTTCCTCTGGTTTCTGTTAATATTCGGCCTTGCAGTTGGAATGTTTCACTAGAATTAATTTTGATTTCGCCTCCGTTTCCGCTGTCAGATGTGGATGCTGATATTTTTGTATTTTCGGCTATTTTCAGGTTTTCTGTTTCAATGTTAATAATGCCTGCATCTCCACTACCTTTGGTTTCAACTGTTATCTGACCATCTCCTGTAATATTTATGTTTTCTGGTGCCAATATATTGATATCACCTCCCTTTCCTAGAGATTTGGTGCGAGCAGAAATGAAGCCTTGGTCGGTGAACGTAATATTGAGGTTTGGGTTAGTTTTGTAAGGGGTGAGGGTTAAAGTGCCAGCATTTGATACTCCTTTAGTTTCAGCAAATATTCCTAATTTTCCTGAGATTTCTAAGTCGTTGGTGTTGATAGTGATGTTGCCTCCATCTCCGGTGCTTGTTGCTTTTTTTCCGGCTGTCGCACTTATTTCTGTGCCTTTTCCTATGGTAACTGTTTGGGAGTTAATTTCAATATTTCCGGCTTGACCTTGACTGTTGGTTTCGGCGCTTATGGCTACTTGCTCTAATAGGTTGAGGTTTTCTGTTTGGATATTGATGGTGCCTGCGTTTCCACTCCCTGTGGTTTCCGCTGATATTTTTCCGTCTCCTGTAATGTTTATTTTTTCTGGTGCTTGAATATTTATGTTGCCTCCGTTGCCACTGGAGCTGGTGCGAGCAGAAATGAAGCCTTGTTGTTTGAATTCTATATTTAGGTTGGGGTTGTTTTTATATGGTTTCAGGGTGAGGGTGCCTGCGGGACTTTCTCCTGCGGTTTCGGCGAATATTCCTAGTTTTCCTGAGATTTCTAGGTTGTTGGCGTTGATGGTGATGTTGCCGCCTGCGCCTGCTTCTTTGTTGCTGGCTCTTTCTAGTGCTGTGGCACTTATTTGGGCGTTTTTTCCTATTGTGAGTTTTTTGGTGTTTATTTCTATGTTTCCAGCTAGTCCGGCGCTGTTGGTTTCTGTTGTTAGACTTGTTCCTTTTTCTAGGGTGAAGTCTGTGGTGTTGATTTTGATTTCGCCGGCGTTGCCTTGGTCCTCTGTGGAAGCATTGATTTTGACTCCATTGGATATTCTCAGGTTGTTGGTTTTGATATCAATAATTCCGGCGTTACCTGTACCTGATGTTTCTGTGGCAATGAATCCTTTGCCTGTTATTTTTATGTTTTCTGGGGCTTGTATGAATATGCTGCCTCCGTTGCCTGTGGATGAGGTAGAGGCGGAGATGAAGCCCTCGTTTTTGAAGATGATGTCTAGGTTGGGGTTGTTTTTGTAGGGTGATATACGAAGGATACCGGCGTTTTTGCTCGCTTCGGTTTCGGCAAATATTCCGAGTTTTCCTGTGACGTTGAGTTCGTTTGTGTTGATGGTGATGTTGCCTCCTTCTCCGGTGCTGGTTGAACCTGTTAAGACTGTGGTGCTGGCTTTAGCGCCTTCTCCTATCTCTATGGTGTTAGCTTGGATATTTATGTCTCCGGGGTTTCCAGCTCTTGCGGTTTCTGTGATTAGTTTGGTGTTTTGGTCTAGGATGAGGTTGTTAGCTTCTATGTTTATTTGACCTGCGTTTCCGGTTCCTTCTGTGTTGGCTAAGATTTTGCTGTTGTTGGTGAGTTCTATGTTTTGCTTGGTTTCTAAGTTGATTTGGCCGGCTTTGCCTTGGGAGTTGGTAGTACTGATGATATCCGTCTTGTCAAGTGTAATGTTGCCAATGCTGTAGATGTTGACGTCTCCTGCGGCTTGGTTACTTTTGGTGTCGCTTTCTATGGTGACGTTGTTGAGGCTGAGGTCGCCGGAACTATTGATAGAGACTTCGCCTGATCGAGTATCTCCTATTTCACCAACTAGTCTTGTTCCACAGGAGGAACATATTTGTACGCTTACTTGTACACTTGTAGTAATGGATGAGTCATTGATTTGAAGTGGTTCTTGTGTCTTACTTTCTATGGTTACTTTTCCTGATTCTGAGCGGGAAGATAGTGTAAATATTTCTGTCTTGCTGAGATTGTTAGTGGTAATGTTAACGTCTCCACCTTTTCCTTCCCCAAACTTATTTTTCCTGAATGAAAATGTATGTATTGTTAGTTTTTCTTCATTATCCGAGGTTGGTTTTATTTTATTGGCATTCAGTTTTATGTCTCCTCCATTTCTTGAGTTGCCTTTTTCTGAGTACGAATAGGAATCAAGGCCTTGTGTAGTGATATAGTCACCAGCATCCAAATTAATTGCTCCTCCATTTCCTGAGACTGAGCTGGAAGAGGATCTCGAATCAAGGTCTTGTGTAGTGATATAGTCACCAGCATCCAAATTAATTGCTCCTCCATTTCCTGAGTTGCCTGAGGGAGAAAAAGAATAGGACTTGAGATCTTGTGTAGTGATATAGTCACCAGCGTCCAAATCAATTTTTCCTCCATTTTCTGAGTTACCTTTTTCTGAAGAGGAAAAGGAATTGAGGGATTGTGTAGTGATATTGCCACCAGCATCCAAACTAATTGCTCCTCCATTTCCTGAGTTCCCTTTTTCTGAAGACAAATAGGAATAAGAATTGAGGGATTGTGTAGTGATATTGCCACCAGCATCCAAACTAATTGCTCCTCCATTTCCTGAGTTGCCTGAGGGGGAAAAAGAATATGCATTGAGAGATGGTGTAGTGATATTGCCACCAGCATCCAAACTAATTGCTCCTCCATTTCCTGAGTTGTCTAAGCTGGAATAGGAATAGGAATAGAGTTCTTGTGTAGTGATATTGCCACCAGCATCCAAATCAATTGCTCCTCCATTTCCTGAGAATGATCTGGCAGTGGACCTGGAATGGAGGGATTGTATAGTAATATTGCCACCAGCATCCAAATTAATTGCTCCTCCATTTCCTGAACCTGAAGGGGAATAAGACCTCGAACTAAGGGATTGTGTAGTGATATTGCCATCAGCATCCAAATTAATGGCTCCTCCGTCTCCTGATTTGCCTAAGCTGGAATAGGAATAGGAATAGAGGGATTGTATAGTGATATTGCTACCAGCATCTAAATCAATTACTCCTCCATTTTCTGAGTTGCCTGAGCTGGACCAGGAATAGGAATAAAGGTCTTGTGTAGTGATATTCCCACCAGCTACCAAATCAATTGCTCCTCCATTCCTTTGCACAGAACTAGAATTAATCAGACCAGTAATAATATTGTTATTAGCATTCAGGTCAATTCTTCCCCCATTAGCAGCTTCGCTCAAACTACGAATATTTCCTACACTAATATCACCATGAGTTGCTTTTAGGTTTATCGCTCCACCATTTCCACTTCCTCTTCCTCCACCACTCTGAACAAGAGGGTTACGCAGCAACAGTTGTGTACCTATAGCAGTTCCCCAGGGAGCCTGCTCACCAGCTCTGTATAAAGTGCCATCGTATCCCTCAGAGGTATCAGTTACCTTCAAATTCCACCTTCCATTCGGAGTTTCTCCATTAAAATCTGTTAAACTTCCTTGGGGATGATACGTACCATCAAACGGAACACTGCCCATACTAATAATTGTAGAAGCATCATCATCCAATACAGTATCCTGAAAGTTATCTCCCCTATTACCAACCTCTGCAAACAATTGTACTTTCGTTTTTTGGGGTGATTCCAGACTAACGTCTAACTGCTTATTGTAAGTATGTTTTGCAGAAAAGCGAACATCTATATTTTTTATAGTTCCCAAGTCACCATCTACAGTAAAAGTAAATGTTGCAGTGCCTTCTGTACCTACCGGAGGTATCGCCCCCCCCTTATCCACATCGATCGCCTTCAATAGCTCCCCACCAGAATAAACAGGCAACCAAGAAGTATCAACATTCCCCAAAACCACACCAGCACCAGCAATAGTCAAACCTCGCCCATTAGTCTTAATAGTATCCGCCCCATTATCAAAAACATCAGGGTTACTCCCAACATCCGGCTTATTATCCAAAATCTCCACAAGACCAAACCCATCCCCATCCACATCCGCACGAAATTCTATCTCCCCATTCCCAGGCATAAACTCCAATGCATCATCCTCTATATCCTCAACAACAATATCATTTGTCGCCGACAACTTAACATCCGCATCCCCAGAAGTCTCATTAAATTCATCATTTATCCTAATATTAGTCCCAGACAAAGAAACAGCTTCCCCACCACCTTTAATACCACTACCCGTAGCCACAATATCTCCCGCCGCTTCAATATTTATCCCACCACCTCCATCAACAACCTCCGTATTTTCTGTAGATGTCGCCTCAGAATTATTCTCTACAACCTCATTGCTAGAAATAGTTTCATTTAAAGTCACATTTCCCGCGCTCTTAATATCAACATCTCCTCCAAAAGTAGCAATACCATCCACATCCTCACTTACACCACCAATATTCACATTTTTCAACGACTCAAAAAACACCCCACCACTACCAGAAACCGCCTCCAAATTCTGCACA
Source organism: Trichodesmium erythraeum IMS101 (assembly GCF_000014265.1). Taxonomy (NCBI): domain Bacteria; kingdom Bacillati; phylum Cyanobacteriota; class Cyanophyceae; order Oscillatoriales; family Microcoleaceae; genus Trichodesmium; species Trichodesmium erythraeum. The sequence continues at coordinate 5,908,489 of NC_008312.1, read as the reverse complement.
TCTAACCGCAAAGGTTGACCAAGAAAACCTATACCTCCATTCCCAGAAGTTCTAAACAAAACACTCCCCGCATTTATCAAAGAATTCTCAGAAACTCTAACAATATTTCCCCCATTTGCATCAACCAAAACCTTCCCTGTCGTCCTTAAATTTCCCAGATTTATATCACCTACCTCTCCTAAACTTCCCAACTTAATATTAATTCCACCACTTCCAGCATTTAAAATTGTTCCATCCAATTGATTTATCGAAGCTTTCCCATCAGAACGGTTAGCCAAATTCATCTCATCATTATTACCCAATAAATCAATATTTCCATTTCCACTCTTAGTATCAATATCTGCATTTATATTAATACTTCGACCCGCCTTTAACTCCACAGAAGAATCAGTTTCTATCCTTTCATTTATCGTAATATCATTATCAGCATCAATAATCACATTCCCCGATAATTCCCCTAAATTATCCGCCGAAATAGTCACATCAGAATTCTCATCAGCAGCAAAAGGATCAAGAGGATTTTCTGTTTCTTTATCTTCTAAATTATCAGTATTTTTTGTTGTGGAATTATCAGTATTTTCGGTCTCAGAAACCTCGGAATTATCCTCGACAATTTCCCCATTATAATTATCAGTATTTTCTGTCTCAGAAACCTCGGAATTATCCTCAATAATTTCCCCATCATAATTATCAGTATTTTCTGTCTCAGAAACCTCCGAATTATCCTCGACAATTTCCTTTTCACCTTCCGAATTATCCTCTCCCACCGTCACACTTTCTGGGTCTAATAAAATCCTACCTTTAGTTCCTAAAGCCGCAGTAACATCCACCTTTCCATCAAAGATTAATTGTTCTTTTCCCCCAATTTTAACCAACCCTCCATTTCCCGAAGATGTGCCGCCTTTAGCACTAATATTTCCCGCAAAATTAGTAATACCATCCGACCAAATTCTAACTTGACCTCCATCACCATTTGTGATAGCATCCGCAGAAATAAATGAATTATTATTAACAAAAGTATGCTGAGAATTAGGAACTATACCCAACCCTTGAAAATCTCCTCCTATTAATACAGTTCCACCCCCATTTTTGCCATCAGCCTTGATATTTGTATCTATAAGAGCCACGCGATCGCCCCACACATTAACTTTACCGGCCTTAGCAACATCTCTCTTCTCCTTGAGGGAAGGAGGAACATCTATCTTTCCTGGACTAGCAGCACCCTCCTTCTTTCTCTGACTAGGAACACGCCCCTTCTCCTTAAGAGAAGTAGCAGTAGTTGATACATCTATCTTTCCCGAAATAGTTGCCGTTCCCGGAGTCTCAGCCACCATAGTATTTGAACCATTCAAAACCACATCACCATTCTCTTTAACAACGACAGATGTAGCCTCAACGATATCTCCTCCACCAGCTAATAACTCTGGTAAAGATAGAGGATCAATATTAGAAATATTTTCTCCATCCTCTAGGGGTACTTCTAAACTTAACAAATGTCCTGGTTGAGATATTTTCAGGGTACTACCACCTTCGACAGCAGTGACAGTAATATTACCCCCAGGGCTAGAGAGTTCCCCTGTATTAACAACAGTTCCACCCGACAAAGTTAAATTTCCTTGGGGTTTTAAAGTTAAATTCCCTTCATTAACAATAGAACCAGGCTTAGAAACATCAAACCTATAACCACTAGGGTTTCCGACCAAATTTGAATAGTCATTAGTGCCCATAGCCTTGAACCAGAAATTATTCTGGTCAAAACCAATACCAGTAGCAGTAGTAACACTGAATGACGCAGGTACATTGAGGCTGGCGTTTGGGCCAAACATTATGCCTGCGGGGTTCATTAAGAAGAGGTTAGAGCTGCTACCTAGAACCTGAATAAGACCATTAATATAAGAAGCGCCTCCCTTAACTCGTCCGAGAACGTTGCGAGTATCCGGGGTCGTGACAAAGTTGGCAGTTTGACCAGAGTGCACATTAAACTTATCAAAGCTGTGAAATACATTAGTACCACTGCGAGTCCCACCTTTAATATGAAATTGTTGGCCCTGTGGAGTAACAGTAGTATTGGTACCGTCCTTAGCCGGGGTTATGGGCTGGGAGTTGGCGGGAGTGGTGGCTAATGTGCCTAGTATTAAACTCAGAGCTTTTATGGTGCAGAGTTTTGAGCTATTAGGTTTCATCACAGGCTTTTGTTATTGTGGTAGATGTTGAAAATTATATTGACTTTTTATTTAATTTATAGATATAGCTGTAAAGCCTTACAATACAAAAATCAATAAATTATTTAAAATTTATTTGTCATTTCAATCATAAGCGCTTATATTAGTGTATAAATTAGCTCGGCTTTATAAGACGAAACTTCGTCCAACCTATCAGGGGGATAAGGGGCCATAAAACTATTTATTTAACTGGGGTAAACCTTAAATGAGTCAAAGCTCTTATAGGCAATTTTTTAATAATTGTTATATCCCACATTCTGCACTTCAATTTATCAGATAAAAATTCGTATAAAATCCAGAGCTTAGTGATGAATTACTGCTTTTTATTCAGTTAAATTACTAGTTACTTTATGAATGAAAATATTTTACTTGTATTAGTAAAGTTCTGTTTTTTTATCATATTAAACTCAGTCCTTAAAGACGGGGTCTTAGATTTTGTCACTGAGTTATATCTAAAATAAATACTAAATTCTGAGGGAGAATTGAATCATTTTTCGGGTGCACCTGAATTAAGCAATACCTAATTATACTCAAGAAAGGGTGAGGATGAATAATTGCACCCAAAGAAACAGAGAGAAAAAAGAAACATCTAACTTCTGAAAATTTAAGTTTAGCATATGCAATTCATTCTTTATATGCTTTAGCTCTCAGATAATTTTTGAAGATTGTAGTAAAATTAACTGCAATATCATTATGACGAATAGTTCCCAGTTCTCCCAGTGATGGCAAAAAATTCATATTTAATCGGTTGTTTTTCCTCCTATTATAAATATTCTTGGAAGTGATTATTAGGCTTTGAGGTTAGGCAAACATTGGGTATATCTCCTATTATATGAAATTGGATATTTAACTGATGAGTCATCAAAATGTTACAATATAAGTAATAAATCTAGAGGTAAAAATATGTCACGTTTAAATAGCCGAGCCTATAAACTATTAAAAGTAGAAGTTGACAAACGTGCCAAAGAAGATTTGGTTGGGGAAGTGGGAAAAAAAATAGTAATGAAAAGACTGGATAAGTTACGATTTCAATCAGGAGAGACCCTAAAAGTAGAAGAATTAAGTTATATAGTAAAAGACCAATTTCCTAATTTTAGTGACACAGTTATTCAGAAAGCAATTAAAATAAATAAGCAACCTAAAATATTAAGTAAAATTATGTGGATACCTGCTGCATTAGTGGGAATGGCAGGGATCGTTTGGGTAGCAAATTTACCCTATCCCATGATTCGTAAACCTGTGTCTAGAGTAGCACCAATAGTTTTGCTACCAAGCTATATAAATATGGATTATAACTATAGAGAAGCGATCGCTAATATTGAACAAGCAGATCAACTAATTAATAAAGCAACTTCCAGTGCAGATATTAATTTAGGCGCTAATAAAGTTGCTTTAGCACAGAAGCATCTTAATGAATTGCCAGTATGGTTTTTAGATTTTTATCCTAAAAGATATTGTACGTTTTTCAGTTGTTCTTGGAAATTCACATTAGATGAATTTGAAACCGCAAGAAAACAGGTAGGGCGAATGCAGGCAAAGGTATTTCAAGAAAACAATGCTCAAACATTCTTAGCGGAGGCGGAACAAACAATTGCCACTGCTAAACAACAATATCTGGAAGCTACAACCTCAACAGAAAAACAGCAGGCGATCGCTAACTGGCAAAGTGGAATAGATAGGTTAGCACAAATTCCACCTACTACTGTTGCTAAAAAAATAGCACAACCACAATTAGCAGCAGCTAAACGAGATTTTGAGAAAGAGGTAGGTTTAGCAGATGGTAATAAACTCAGTTTCACTTTTATAGAAGTGGCAAAAAAATTTGGTTTAAAGGCGGCTGAAGCTGCTCAAAATGGACCCCATTCAGATCAACGATGGCAAGTAATAGTAGATTTATGGGAGCAAGCAATTAATCAATTACAGAAAATATCAGCAGATAATCCTAGTTATTTGGCAGCTCAGAGCAAAATAGCAGAATATCAGCTTAACCTCGCTAATGTGAAAATGCGATTACAAGCAGAAAGGGACTCAGGAACAGCTTTTAAGCGGGGTAAAGATTTAATTGCAGATTGGAAAAAGTCTGCAATTAATAATTCTGATCGAGGTTTACTTGCTAGTAAGTTACAAGAAATTATTAATCAGTTAGAAAATGTAAAACCAGAAACAACTTTTTATCAACAAGCTCAAGAATTATTGAAATTTGCAAAAGATAAACAGAAAAATTTATAACTTGAAATTAGGAGATAAAATAGGGATTTTGGCAAGGATGTAGGGATTAACTTCTTAGCTCTAAATATTTAGGTGAGAGATACTTGTAAATCTTCTAAATAATGCTGTTAAATAATGCTTGAAAAACAAGTTTTTTGAACTCTTAACTCCCTATTTTCTATTCAGCACCCCATAATAATACAGGGAAAAGGTTAGGAAATTTGGCATATCTATCTTGGGAAATGGAGAGAAGTTCAATAAAGCTGAATAGAGATATTCAATTATCAAAAATTAAGTTAATTATTTTACAAAAATCATCAATAATCATCAATTGTGTGGATATATGATTGATATAAAATAATCACTGTAGGTTTATTTATAGTAGAAAAAAAGTACTTATAAAGGAAATAATTACATCAGAATTAATTTTATGAGTTGAAACATAACTTTTTTTATGATTCTGGGAATTCAGATCAAATCAGCTTAATTGCACACATTATAAATTTTGAGGCTATTAGCTGATTTGGCATTGAGCTACTAATTCTGAGACTTGAGCTTGGTCGTCAACTGGTAATTAGATTATAATACTATCCATGTTACTGCCCCATAAATTTTAGGGAGATGTGGAGTAGGAGGGCAAGGGAAGAATCAAATTATAGAGTTAGAATAAACCTATTTTTAAACAGATTTACTTTTCTTTGGTATTCCTTTAGGAAAAGGACATAATTTTTCCACTTTTGTCAATCATAATTGTAAGAAAAATGTTGATAAAGCATAGCTTTAGGCACGGAGAGGTTTCTACTTGATACCTCATACTTTAGTATACTGATAGTTTAATTTACAATTAGTTACAGGAAAAAAGTTTTTTTACAGTATAAATATTTGCTCAAGTTTTTTTGGCTTTTAAATACTACATTTTGTTATACAGAATATGGGTTCAAAAAAACTATATCCCTTGTGTGATGAAGTATCTAGAATTTTTTCAAAAGATTTGTTCTCAAACTAGGAAAAAGCGTTGATCAAGAACAGCTAAAGATTATTATCAGATTATCTGGTCTATTTACTGTTTTTCGGTCCTATTTAAGTAGAGGATTCTATTTTAAAGACAGTATTATAACATTTGTTTGCCTGCTAGCAAGGGTTTTGTGTGAATTATCATTTGTTTCTCAACTTCTATCTATTGGTTCGTTCGGCCAATAAATTTGGCCTTCCCTGAAAATACTGACATAACACTAACCTAGACTGGCATTAGAAAATATCAAGAAAGCAGTAAGACCAGTCCAAATTTTTTGTTTAATAAAGTTATTTTTTTAAGTAGTACTCCTTGGGTTGGATTTACCTTGGTATAGTTGCTGGGATGACTATTCCGGATAATTCAGACTCTTTAATGTATAAGAAGGTTAATCAATTTTTGTCAAGCATTTATTTAGATAAATTTGTTTGGTTAAAGCAGAATAATAGTGTTTTCCTTATCAAAAACAATTACTATAATAACTATATATTAATGAATAAATAAATAAATAAATAAATAAATAAATAAATAAATAAATGAATAATTAATTAATTATTTATTTTTTTTTTACTGACAATCGTTAGTATGATAATAAATATAATTTAGTGATAAACTTTTTGGTTTTTCTCTAGGGAAGAATAGGAAGTTAGTTTGCTGATTTATTGTTGATAGTTAAATTGTTCAGCTATTCGTGATCTCAAAATACGATAGCTAATTTTTAAGTAAATATTAAGAGTATAAGTTTCTTGCTAGTATTGTGTTTTGTTAGTTATGCTTTACTATAACTTTAATAATTTAACACTAGGTAAAATAAGAGCTTTCCTGGGGAATGCTGCAACAACAGCTAAGTTTATGAATTAGCTTTGAGAGGTGTTTGCTATAAGTGAACTCACTAATTTTTACCAAAAAACTGAATGTTTACTATTTTCATTATTGAACTGTTGCAATTAAATTGATCTATAAATATGCTGAATCTAAACTATATTTAGATTTCTAGAGATTTGTAATTCAAAATTATAAACAGAAAGCTACGTCTTGTCTAAGATATAATAGGATGCTAAACAAGAAATATATTCCAACACCGCTGATTGAGAAAAAGAAAAAGAAAAAAGTAAAGATTGTAGAAAAAATAGATAAGCGACGAGTCACGACTCCTTATGTTATTCGGCGATTCATTATTTATTTTTTAGCCCTACAGTGGCGCAGATTTACTGGCAAAGCAAATATGGAAAAAACAGCAACTCAATTGCGAGAAATATTTGAAGATTTTGGTGGTTTTTGGGTAAAAGCAGGTCAGGTTTTAGCACTACGAACAGATATTTTACCAGAACCTATATGTGATGCCTTACAAAGTTTACAGTCTGAAGCACTTGGTTTTCCTTTTGATATTGTACGCTCAACTATTGAGTCAGAATTGGGTGTTCCTTTGAAGAAAGTTTTTGCCGTTTTTGATGAGGAACCCTTAGCAGCAGCTTCTATTGCTCAAGTTCATACTGCGGTTTTGCGTAAAAAACAAATCCCTGTAGTCGTGAAAGTTCAGCGTCCTGGTTTAGAAGATGCTTTCCAGCGAGATTTAAATGTTATTAAGGGTCTGGTTAATCTATTAATTTTCTTGAATATTGCTACTTATTTAGGTTGGGGTGAATTTATTGCAGAGTTAGATAAAACCTTTAAAGAAGAACTAGATTTCAGATATGAAGCAAGCAGTACTATTAGGATGAGAAAGTCCCTTAAAGAACATAAAGTTTTCGTTCCAAAGATATACGAAAAATATTCTAAACGTCGGATTTTGGTAATGGAATTTATAAATGGTGTAATGATGTCAGACTATATTACTGCCCTAGCAAGTCAACGTTCTCTAGCTGCGAAGTGGGAGGAGGAAAATAACATTGATAGAGTCAAACTTGGGGAAAGGTTATACTTGTCCTTGTTCCGACAACTATTTGAAGACAATCTATTTCATGCTGACTTACATCCAGGTAATATAATATTGTTGCGTAATAACAAGTTTGTACTCATTGATCATGGTAGTACAGGTTCTTTGGAAGCAGAATTAAGGAATACTTACTTGAATTATGTTAATGGTTTAGGGGAAGGAAATTTTACCAAAGCAGCTGATTACTATATTCGATTTGGTGTTGGTATTCCTAAAGTTGATATTGATAGAGTGCGAGTAGAGATGGGGCGTCAGTTTGAGAACTGGTATGTCAGATCTCAAGTTAAAGGAGTACCGTTTCGGCAAAAATCTTTAGGTGGAGCTATTAAAGGAGTAACTGATGTAGCTTTTGGTTATAAAATCCCTACTAACTGGGATTTTTTAAAACTTACTAGGTCTGTTCTAGCATTAGATGGTTCACTGCAATATCTATGGCCAGATATAGATGTCTTTGAAGTTATTAATAAGTATAACAAACAAGCACGGCGTCGTGCTTTAGTAAATAATCTACGTCCTGAGAATATTCTTAAATGGGTTAACCAAGCTTCAGATATTGTTAATCAGTATAATTATTTAGTCTTGCCAGAAGTTAGAAAGCGAACAAATGCTTATGAATTGACAGTTAATCAGTTTGCTCTCTCAATGGTAGTGATTTTGAGGAGGTCATCTTATCTAGTGCTGGTCGCTGAATTTGGTGCACTGTATGTATTCCTTTATCAACACTATTTTCAAATTATTCGGCCAATTAATATTCAAATGATTGATGAAATAGTTAGTAAGTTCCCATATATACCATACTTGGAGTGGGTGGGAATATTAATTGTTGTAGGATTGATTTTCCAAGTTTTATTAGTTTGTGCAAAAATCTTAGGACGCAAAGAGTTAAATATTTAAGGTTAGCTAAAAGAAGATATTAAAGTACAGTTTAATATTACTCTTATTATCCTTTTTGGCTTTTCCCTCTTGACCTGGAGACATTTCTAAAAAATAATTTAGGGGAATTCCATAAAATTTCCCTAAAACAAATTTAAACAAAGTTTTTGTGATTGATAGAGGTACCTATTGTAGTCTCCTCTTCGAGCTATACTTCATTCCTTTGTAGAATTTATCAGTAATTTATCTCATCTCCTTGGTAAACTCTTCTATCTCTAAATATTTTTCGTATTGGGCAACATGTTGATCAACAAATTGTACATACCAATTCATCATTTCCACTACGTTGTTATTATCTAATAAATTGGCATTAAACTGGGCAAATGTACCACAAGCACCTTAAATATTTGTTAAAAGAAGTTTCAATCTTTTTCTAATTCCTGAAGATATAGTAGGTTTATTGTTTTTTAATGTTTTATCTCTAATGGCCTTACTCCAAGGTTCACGTTTGTTCTAAGGGCGAGTTTTAAATATGCTTAAATCTTGAAACACAGCGGCAAAAATTGAGAAAGGCTTTGTTCCAGCAATGGAAATGACATATCTGAAAATATAATCATCTTTATTGTCACTATCATCAGTATTAAAGCCATCTTTAACATTACTCTTAATGCTTTTATAGAGCTTATACTTAGCAACAAACATCGTACCATCTGCCACATTAGAAACTGATCTTCGCTCAACACTAACAAACCAGAGAATATCCCATTCTCCAGTTAACCTCTTAATTTTTTTCTTCTCGAAAGTATTCTTAACAGCTCTAGTAGCTAAATTCGATAGATATATTTCTTTACCCGTATAAAGCTTAGGAAAAGAAACACAATAGGAAAGTCAAATCAAAGACAATATTTTCCTATCCCATAGATGCTTTGTTGGTGAATCATCATCATTTTTGAAATAGCCTTCATTTTATATTTCTGGTTGATCTATATCTAGATTAAATTTTTCTTTCTGTAGTTTTGCCATAATAATACTTACTTTCTATTTTTTGTGTTGTAAAAACTTAAATAATGTCCAAAAAGTGGATAAGGAAATCTCTAGTAGTCGATCGCCTCATTAATTATAAATACCTGTAAAGATTATTGATAATCCTAACAGGTATTTATACATTATCTTAGCAGACCGATGTATGAGGCCATAACCAATAATATTGAATGAGATCGACGAACCCAATAATTAATTTTTAACAGCTATTTCACGGTCTAATAGTTCACTTTTAGGAAGCCCGTCATTTTCAAAGACTCTAGGATTAGCATAATTCATCCTATCTTTCTCAGGAAAAGACATTAAAAACATCATACTATCATTGTCACAATTACGCCAAGGCAGACTTTGCTCTAGAGCCATTAGACTAGGTAATGTGATCGGTAAAAATCCTACCACAAAGCGGAATAAATCCACTGTCATATATAAAGTATAGAAAAGTAAACCCGAACCAATACTAATTAATGGAGATAAGTTAGCTCCCCAATAACAAACTGCAGAAATAATTAAAGATAAGATGTAAGGGAAGAAAAGACTAATTGTCAGGTAAGGTATTATATAGGACTGAGGGCGAGTTCCATATAGTTGATTAATCCTATCAGCGTAACGTTCCTTAGCACCTGCAACTACTCCAGAGCCATATTGACGAAAACGTATAGGCATCGGAGCCCCAAATAGAAAGCCCTGAAGTTGCTTCCAAGAACTTAGGTGCTGCCAAATTTTAGGTTGAGTACCAAGTAGTTCTGCCATTTCTTCCATCCATTGATCAAAAAAGTAGATATGAGGCCAACGCTCTGTCATCTTTGGATTTTTCCGAGCGTGAGCATCAGCTTCTTTTTTAATTAGTTTTTTCAATTTTTCTTTTTCTGGCAACTTATACCCACCAGAGAAAACTTGAGCGACAAACCGTGACTGCATTTCTGCCATAGCAGGGATAGAACCGATAGTAGGTCTAACAAACCCTACAAATGCTAGATTAGGCATATCAGGATGCAAACAACCTTTATACAATTCTTGGTGTCGGTATTGCCAGTTATCAGGAAACTCAATTAAAGCAGCTCCAGGCTTAAACCCTGTATTAGCTACCACCATATCAACTTCTTCTCTGGTGCCATCTGGGAAATAAACTCCTGTTTCATCAAAGCGCTCTACCTTACCCTTTGCTGTAATCTTACCACTATGAACCAAATATATAATATCATCAGGAGCAGTACTAGGTCGGGTCAAATTACCACTCATATCCCCAAAATTGTTGTTAGGTTTAGGCCAGTATTTACCTGCCCAATAGTGGGGAACATAAGCCGTTGGTAGCCATTCTTTAGGAAGATCGCGTAACCAGGGATGCATATTTGCATAAGCAGTTCGTAATGGTTCTGGTAGGCGAGTAATCCAACTCATTTGGGCACTTAATAATTCTTGGTAGTCCTTAATGTATTGACCCATTGGCCAGAACTGGATTTGATCAAAAGGCTTATTACTGTAAGGATAAACCCGGGGAGCAAAATTAAAATTACCTGCTGCTACAACAGTTTTAGCTGCTACACTGCTAATTTCAGAACTAATACCAATGCCACTTTCACCAAGACCCATGCACACTACTTTTTTGTCCCGAAATGCTTCTGGGTCTTTGTATTTGAATCCGTGCATTATAGTACCAGTAAACTTCTCTATTCCTGGAACGTCCCTAATAACTGGTTCACCATGTAATCCAGTGCTAATTACTACATAATCGTAGCCACTGTAAGTTTCTCCATCAGTAATTACATCATATTTGCCATCTGTGCTACGAGCGATCGCTTTTACTTGTACACCAAAGTGAACTTTATCTTCTAACCCATAATGCTTCGTAAATGAGCTGAGATATTCCATCATTTCTTCTGGCTTCATAAAGTCAGCATATTCTTTTGGTGCTGGGTAACAGCCATATTCTGTCATCCACTTGGAAGAAGTGAGAGTTGAAGTCTTCCAGCAATATTTGTGCCATACACCACCCAAAGATGCTTCCTTTTCTAAGATAGTCAAGTCTAAGCCAGTATCTAAAAGTTCTTTAGCTGCTATTAGACCAGACGATCCAGCTCCTACGACTATAGCTCGTTTTGTTTCTATCATCACTGTTAAAGTTTTTTCAAATTTTGGTTTAAGAGTTATTTAATTTCCATTATATAATGATGATTCATTATTTCTTATTTGTCAATACTCTTGTTTTTGGATATTACGATAGACTTTATGAGAAAATATGGCAAGCAAAACAGGAGGAAATATGACCAAATTTTCCCTCAATCATTTCTATTTTTTACTGATAATTCAGAATAATCTATAGCGTATAACTATAGCGTATAACTATAACCTAAAAGTCTTATCTAAATTAACCAAAAAAATCTCCCATATTTTTTCTTTTTGTCAACAACTAAAAAGATTATTTATTGCGATTTACCAGCTTTGATAATTGATTTTTTGCTATATATATAGCAATTATTCTATATAACTTATCCTTTCTACAAGATAAAGCTTTAACTCTATTATTTTTAAACTTAGGATAATTTACAATCAAAGTCTTAGGTTTCTCAAATTTTATTATTTTTTTTGTTGCATAATCTATATGTAATTTATAAATATTCACTATCTACACTATTTTTACCTATTGAAATGAAGTACTCCCTTAGCCATAAAATCATACTTATCCTTCAGTAATACCTCTTTTTAAAGCTTAGTATTAACTTGAGTTATAACCTTTCAAACTGAACCAATTTATCTTCGCTACGAACTATACTGCATCAATCGTTTTATTCAAGAGTATCTCTATAAAATGTAGGAAATGAAACACAATAAGAAAGTTATATCATCTTTTCCCAGAGCTCTCAAAAAATCAAGAAAATCTATGAATATCTGATTTTAAACCTCGTAACATGAATAGATAATTGGAAATTATTAGAGATTATACCTGCTGATAAATAACTTCTAAATAACAGTTACAAGCCCCAAGTATAATCTCCGGACATTAAATAATTTTAAAGTCAAGGAACAAGTATAACCCTGTTCCCAAAATTATATTTATGTGTTAGTTGCAACTGAGAATATTTTGACATTTATAGAGGTTGAAACACTCTGGATTACCTGCTTAATCTACCGCACATGGGATAAATCCACATTTGCTTCAAGCCTGTCAACAGACTTCTAAATTCCTCGGCATAGACAAAAATCTGTGAGGTTACTTTTTTTAGTTAGCTAAAAGAGTGGTTTTACTCAAGATGTTGTAGTAATAAATCGCTGCTTTAGCTACTTGTTTACTTTCAGCCGTCCTAGGAAATTGGTTGCCCCCCTCCTGTCCGCCGGAATTTTACCGTACTAGCTAGAGGTCATAGCGACAAGCTTAAATACTCACTAGTCTCTCTTTTTCTCAACTATTACAACTAGAGGTTGTGCATTCTTCTCTACATCACCTGACTGCTTCAATTCCGCAACAACATCAGATATTCCATCAAGTAGCTTACCTTCCCCACGATACAAATCTTTAATATCGTCATTTTTGGCTTTACCATAATTCAGAAGAATAGTATTAGCTTCTTGCTTCTTGTTCTCTTCCTTTCCAAGTCTTGCCTCTACTTCACTTGTAATATCTGCCTTGATACCGTAAAGTTCATCAACACCATAATATCCAACATATTGGTCTACGTGCTGGAAATAGAACTGCATATACCAATCCATCAAATTAATAATGTTATGACCAAGAATTAAATCACCAGGAAGAACAGACATAACAACAGAGATAGGCACTGTAAGACCAATGTGATCGAGTACTTCCTCAAAAACTGACTCAATTTTATCCTCAATAAGGACTACTGTTACACCTGCATCAATAACTTGAGCAAAAAACTTTGAGACGATAAAAGTGGATGATTTTACGAGATAATCTAATTTACCTTTAAGGGGTTCAAAAGCTCTACCGACAAATGGAATGTCTTCTATTACATTAGACATATCTTCTAAGCTACTTAGAAAAGCGTAGAGTAGCATTGCAGCACACTGATCCGCAATAAACTCTTTAACTTCAGGATATTTGTTAATATTTTCAATGCGGAAGTCATTATTAACCTTTCCAGTATAAGCAGGCTGAGGGATGATATGTTGATAGTTATGACGTTCAATTGACTTATTAAATGCCTGCATAATAATCTCAACCAAAGGACTAGAGGGAATGTCAGGCTCATATAAGCTAGCCACTCCAGTCATACCTTCCCTAGCGAAACAATTAGGAACAATGTCAAGCTCAGACCATAAACTTTGAGTTTTGTCACCAAGTTTTGATGTATAATATTCCTGAAGAGCTGGATTTCCCGGAGTTGGTCCGGCTATAGCCCAAACTTCTTTGATTGTAGCGATACCTTTGCTATCCCACTCTGACTGACGTTCAAATAATGCTAGAGCCACAAGTGGAGACATAGTACCAGCTAAACTGTGACCTACTACTATCAAATCTACTGGCTTGCTAGAGCTGCTGGTTATTTTTTGGAGAGCTTCCATAACAAGAGTACCATTACTATCCTTAGTCTTATTAAATAACTTATCCAAGGTCCTTGTAAATCCTGTAGATATTGATGGTTCAGTAGTAGATTGAAAGTTTGGTGGGCTGTTCCAGGGTTGACCATTGTTCCATTCTTTAGTTGAGAACACACCGCCGTCTTCACAAAGAATACTGTAAAATGACTTCATATTTGTTCCAGCTACAGAAAGAACATAAGTATCTTTTTCTGGATTGTTATCATTGTACTTGGCAATGTAGAGTGTATTGTCATTCACTCCAGAACCTGGGAATTGATAAATAGACATACCCCATACAAGTTCCCATTTTCCAATCAACTTTTTAACTCTTGGATTAGCTAAAATTCTCTGAACTGATTCAGTAGATAGTTGTTGTAAATATTCTTTTGAACCTACATAAGAATAAGGGAATGAAATGCAGTATATTATCCATATATGGGATATAACTATCTGTTCCCAAGTGTATTCTGTTGATGGTGCTTTAGGTGCTTTAGGTTTTTTTTGTAAAGTTTGATATGTTGTTGCCACTATGATCTCTCCTTAATTAATTAGTGGTGCAAAACTGGATAATTTGAAAAAAGCATTGACAAGATAAGGCCTGAGGAGAACACATACAAGCTGGCTGTAAAATCAAATATAGACCCAATTAATTAATAATTCATTTTGTCCTTATTATTTTTTGTTAAAAACAAAAACTGTACTCTCTTTAAGTATATAAGATTTTTTTGATCTACGCAAAAGTATTTTGACAAAATAATTATCGCCTTTAAGAACAGGTTAAGAAAAATTAAAGTCTTTGGGATCAGCTTGAGAAGTTGTGAGCCAATAACGTACAGTTGAAAAAGGCCAGTTATTGACGATTTTGCCTGTTTTTGTTTTGTACCAACTGCTACAACCACTATTCCACACGGTTTGACTAGCTGCAACTTGTAATTTTTGGTTATACTCAGAATTAATATCAGGCTTCACATCCAAATATTTCTGCGATTTATTCTGCATCATTTTGATACAAGAAATAATGTAATTAACTTGACATTCAACCATGAAAATAATTGACTGAGTTCCTGTATTTGTATTAGGTCCATACAACATAAACAAATTTGGAAATTCGGGAATCATAATGCCTTTATAGGCTTCTGCTCCATCTTGCCATTTGTCCTGTAGCAATTGATTGTTTAAACCAACAATTTTAATTGAGGACAAAAGTTTGGTATCAAATCCTGTAGCAAATATCAAAGTATCTACGGGATATTCTCTCCCTTCTTTGGTAATAATTTGATTCTGATTAATCCCTTTAATATCCTGAGCAACTACCTCTACATTAGGAAGTTGTAGAGCTGGATAATAATCATTGGAAATTAAAATGCGCTTACAACCAACTTCATAGTTAGGTTTTAGAATAGATTTAAGATTTTCATCTTTGATAATTTTCTCCCTTTGGAAGTTGAGGAAAGTACTAACAAGTTTTCCAACGATAGTATTTTGTTTTATTGTTAAATAAACAACAAAATATTCTAGGACTAAATACAATAACCATCGGTAAAATCTAAGAATAAATGGGAAACTCTTGCCTAACCAATGAATAAAATTTGTAAATTTAAAATCTGGTTTAGGTGCGATCCATGGCGCGCTACGTTGAAAAACAATTAACTTTTTCACCTGTTCAGCAATAATAGGAATAAACTGAATTGCACTTGCACCAGTACCAATTACTGCTACTGTTTCATCTTTTAGATCGTGTTCGTGATTCCAACGAGCGCAATGAAATTGAGTTCCCGAAAATGTTTCTAGACCATCAAGATGAGGAATTTTGGGTTTATTTAATTGTCCGCAACCACTAACTAAAATATTCGCAGAAAATTCTTCCCCAGAGGCACTATAAATACGCCAAATATTTTTTTCTGAGTCAAAAAAAGCGCTACTAATTTCTGTATTAAAAGTAATATGTTTTCTGATATCATATTTCTTAGAACAGTGTTCTAGATATTCTAGAATTTCTGGTTGTTTGGGAAAGTGTCGCGTCCAGTCACTTTTAGGTTCAAAGGAAAATGAATATAAAATAGATGGTGTATCACAACCACAACTAGGGTATGTATTATCGTGCCATGTACCGCCTACATTATCTGATTTTTCAAAAATTTTGAAAGTTGTAATGCCAGCTTTTCTGAGATTAATTGCCATACACAGACCAGATATTCCAGCACCAATGATAGCAATTTCTAAGTTTTGGTCTGGGTTACTAGAAATTTGATTATTCATTATAATTGCTCTAACAATTTTTTATATATTGTATGTATATTTATTGAGGTAAGCATTTAGATCAGAAAATATAACAAACAGGCTATACAACTATTCTAACTTTGCCTAATTATGGAACATCAAATTATTTTTAATCAAAGATCTTAAGGAACCAGTTTCCAAGTTAAGTTAAAGGATGTATCTCTTAACATATTAGTAAGTATAATTTGGCCTTCTGAAAATTCTACATTACGTTCAAAGTCTAAACCAACCCAATCAGGAACTAGGCTAACTTCAATATGGTGAATAACTGTACTGTCTCGTATTTCATACCTACCACTGTAAGAAAGACAATTTCTACCAGCACTAAAATATCTCAAAGTAGCCTTAATATATTTACCAAGATTAGCAATTAATTTTATTCCTAACTTAGGACTTTTCAAATCTTGCATTTCTTCCACTGATAGGCCAAGAAGTGGGCGATTAGTCGTCATAATTAACACAGACATATATCCATTTTCAGTATATATAAGATAGCCTGTAGGATTTTTACCAAAGGGGTAAGCAATTTTTTGTTTTGAATCAATAGTATAAAAATCAGCAAGTTTCCAAGTACCAACTAAATTATCTTTTGAGATTAAATTATCACTCATTCTTTTTTCTCCTAGTTTGGTTGTATTTTGTTATAAATACAAGCATTATACAAATTACCAAAATGAATACTAAACTTAAGTAAAACTTCAGTTCTTAAATAATTAATAACTTTACTACTCTATTTAGCTAAGTTAATGTTAGTTATTCTTATGTTTACTATTCCCTTACTTCTCTAATTCCCTACTCTCATACTGCAAAAAATGTAGAATTTTTTTTGAGAAATGGTATAACACGGTTATACAAACTGGCTTATACTATAAACCTGTCTAAAAGTATACTTTTGAAGAATTAAATCGTTATTCTTTGATTAAGTCAATACTCCCTAATTTTATTCAAAAAGGGTGCAAAATCTGCACCCTAATAATTTATTGAGCAATTAATTGTGGTAAAAGTTCTTGAGAAATCAGCTCCAAAAGTAATTTTTGGCTATCTTTCAAGAACATAAACATATGTTTACCAGGTATCCTATCTATTTTTAGGTTGCTGGTAGTATACTTAGACCAATTATTAAGTTGGCGATCGCTAATCGTATAATCATCTACTCCACTAAAACTGGAGATTGGGAAATCTAGTGGCTTTTTCTCTAGATAACGATAACTTTGTAACAGTTGAAAATCTGCCTTAAAGATATTCATTAACTCATGGAAAAGGGATGAATCTTCAGTAATACTTTCTGGAATTTCTGAAATTTCTAGAAGATAATTAAGTCGTTCTGTTTCTGAAAGAGATCCTATTTTTTCTAAGAAAGTATTGTCTGATGGTGGAACAACACCACTCAAAAATAAGTGTCTTGGTTTCAAATTATATTGTTTTTCCAGAAAATAGGCAAGCTCAAAAGCAATGAACCCTCCCATGCTATGACCAAAGAAAGCAAAAGGTTTATCCAAATAAGGAGAAAGGAAATCTGCTAAAACCTCTATTAGACTTGCAAAATCTGTAAATGGTTTTTCCTGAATACGCCTTTGCCTACCTGGTAGTTGAATGGGTAAAACTTCTATTTCTGGAGGCAAAGCATCAGACCATTGTTGATACATAGAAGCACTAGCACCCCATGGGTGAAAACAGAATAAACGGGTACTTGCATTAAGTTTAGGTTTGTGGTATGCAATCCAACCACTTCCTTTTTTGCTCTTAACGGGACCTTGGTCAGATGAGCCGCTATTAGTTAATTGTTCAACCAATGCTTCTGCTAATTCCATAATGCTAGGACCTTGCAAAATTAAGCTGGCAGGAATAGTTACTGCTAGTTGTTTTTCGACTTTGCTCCGAAGTTCTACAACGCTCAAAGAATCAAAACCTAGTTCTAGAACAGATTCATTGGGGTCTAAAACCTCAGAAGTATTCAGTTGCAGTACCTTCATTGCCAATTCTTGCAAATACTCTACTATCATCAACTTCTGTTCTTTTCTCGAAGCAGCTTGAAACTTCTCAATATCTATTATTGACGAAGGGGAAACTAAGTCTTCTAATTCTGTATACTTTTGGTCCGACTCTGTAACAGATTTTAACTGTTGTTGTTTGAGCAAATCCAGTATTTTTGGCACTAACTTCAGTTCGCTTGCTGAAAGATTACCAGTTTCTGCCAGTTGCTTAGTTAAAGTTTCTGTTGCCGTTTCTGTTATTTGAGAAACAGTCGATCCTGATAACCCTGACTTCTCACTTTCTATCCAATACCGTTGACGTTCGAAAGGATAATTAGGTAAAGTCACTTTTTGTCGCTGATAATCTCCATCAAACCCTGACCAATCTATTTTGGCTCCCCGAACGTATAATTCTGATAGACTAGAAAGTATTTGCTGCCATTCATCCACATTAGGGCGTAATGATGGTAACCACACACCTACATCTTCTGGTAAACACCGACGGCCCATACCTAATAATATTGGTTTTGCTCCGACTTCTAGGAAAATATCAACTCCCTGTTGGTGTAAAGCATTCATACTTTGGGCAAACTTAACTGGTTGTCGGACATGATTTACCCAATATTTAGCAGTAGTAATACTACTATCTGCCTTTGCCCCAGTGACGTTAGATATTATCGGTATCCTGGGTATACTATAATCAATTTGATTAGCTATAGCTTCAAACTCAGATAACATTGGTTCCATTAGAGGTGAATGAAAAGCATGGGATACTTGCAGTTGTTTCGTTTTAATTCTTTCCGACTTTAACTTAGTAGCGATCGCTCTTACCCCTTCTGACTCTCCAGAAATCACCACACTTGCTGGCCCATTAATCGCTGCCATAGCCACTTGATCTGTGTAATTTTTTAGGAGAGGGCGTATTTTTGACTCTGAGGCCATAACAGAAACCATTTCACCACCAGAAGGTAACTGTTGCATTAATTGTCCCCTAGCAGTAATTAACTTTAATCCGTCTTCTAAACTAAAAATTCCTGCTATTGTTGCTGCAACATATTCACCCACACTATGGCCCATGACTACATCTGGTTGAATTCCCCAAGACTGCCATAATTTAGCCAAAGCATATTCAATAGAAAATAGTGCTGGTTGAGTATAAGCAGTTTGGTGTAGTGGAGATGAATCAGAATCTTCTGTAGTATCAGAATATATGACATCTAACAGAGACATTTCCTCTGATTCTGCTTGCTCCTCAACAATTGTAGTGAAAATTTGATTACATTGGTCGATCGCCTGTCGGAAAACTGGTGCTTGCTCATATAATCTCCGACCCATATTAACGTATTGGGAACCTTGACCAGTGAATAAGAAAGCCACCTTTGGTAAACTGCTACTAGATACCTGTCCAGAGAATATTTCCTCCCCAGTTAAACCAGCGCTTAATTTCTCCAATAATTCTGCTTGATTAGCTGCGATAACTGCTAACCTATGATTGAAATGGGTACGTCCTGTGTTAGCTGTATAACAAATATCAGCTAACTCATTCCCATTATTCTCTTGTGCTAGATAATTTTGATAACGAACAACCGACTTCTCCAAAGCTTTTTTAGTTTTAGCTGACAGAGTTAATAAATGAAGGGATCTATCTGTATCATTTTTACTTTTAACTTGTTCTGGTGCTTCCTGTAAAATTACATGAGCATTAGTCCCACTCATACCAAATCCGCTAATTCCTGCCAAAAGAGGTTTACCTGGTTTTTCCCAAGGTACAACACTTGTTGCCACCTGCACCGGAATTTTATCCCAATCAATTTGAGGGTTAGGTTGATTAAAATGAAGATTAGGTGGAATTTCCTTGTTTTGCAGAGCCAAAATAATTTTAATTAAACCTGCAACCCCGGCAGCAGCTTCTAAGTGCCCCACATTACTTTTAACCGCACCCAAAACCAGAGGGTCATCCTTACTTCTTTCTCGACAATAAACCTCATCAATAGCTTTGACCTCCAGAGGATCTCCCAGAGAAGTTCCCGTACCGTGACATTCAACATAGTCAACTGCTAACGGGTCTACCTTAGCATTTACCAAAGCTTGCCGAATTACCTTCTTTTGTGCCTGTTGATTAGGAACTGTCAGTCCACTACTAGGGCCATCATGGTTAATAGCAGAACCTTTCACCAGAGCCAAAATGCGATCGCCATCTGCCACAGCATCCCGAAGACGTTTGGCAACAATAATACCACAACCCTCTCCCCTAGCATAACCATCAGCACTAGCATCAAAAGTCTTACAACGACTATCAGGGGATAATGCTCGACCTTTACAGAATCCATGAGTAACATTGGGATGAAGCATTAAATTTACTCCACCCACCAGAGCAAGGTTAGATTCTCCACTCCGCAAACTCTGACAAGCTATGTGCAAAGTAACTAAGGACGAGGAGCAAGTTGTATCCAGAGTAAAAGTTGGTCCTTGTAACCCAAAAGCATAAGCCACCCGACCCGATGAAGTATTCATCGCTGTACCTAGACCTAAATAAAAATCACCAAAGTTATTAGGTAAAGCATTTATACCAATCAAGGCATAATCATTAAAACATTGACCTATATATACTCCAGTATCAGTATTTTTCAAACTCCTGGGTGAAATACCTGCATTTTCTAATGCTTCCCAAGTTACCTCCAACAAAAGTCGTTGTGATGGGTCCATCTTATTTGCTTCTACCCCAGAAATACTGAAAAAAGCGGGGTCAAACTGGTCTACTGGTTGTTGGAGAAAATAACCATGACGAACGTATATTTGACCTGGTGCTTCTGGGTCGGGGTTGTAGTAGAGGTCATTATCCCATCGCTCTTTAGGAATCTCTACTCTGCCATCTATTGATTCCCTGAGAAATTCCCAGTAAGACTCTGGAGTATCAACACCCCCTGGAAAACGACAAGCAGTACCAATAATTGCTATTGGTTCGGTGGTTGCTGTTTCTATTTCATTTAATTTAGCAGTTGCTTGTTTAACTGCTAATAAAAGACGTTGCTGATTTGAGAGTTGAATAGTTTCGGAGCTAGGTTCCATGTTTAATTCCTTCTTTAGTAAATATTAGGGAATAGGGAGTATTGGAGTGGGGGGGGGAGTGGAGGAGTTCAGTATCTTTAGGCAAGACTAATAACTGTGAGCTGATAACTGACTCCTAACTCCTTAATTCTCAATTCTGAATTCTCAATTCTAAATTCTCAATTCTATATAAACTGATAAAGTTGAGTCAGAGCTTCATCAATAGCTTCATCCATTTTGTCTTCTGAAAGCTGACTAATCTCTGTAATTAGACTTTCTGCATCAATAGCAGTATCATCTGTTTCATACTCAGCCTCTTTTTCATCCACTTTCGGAATTATTTCCTCTAGATACTCAGCTAATGCCTGAATATTTGGATACTCAAAAGTAGAAGTTGAGGACAAAGTAATACCTAAATCAACCTGAATCATTTGCCCAAAATCCAATGCCATCAGCGAATCCATTCCTAAATTAAAGAATCCTTCCTCTGGGTCTGGTAAATCATTTTTACCCCGCCTCAATACTTTAGCCACAACACCGATCAAGTAATCAACCATTAACCTTTGTCGTTGGTCAGTTGTTGCCACCTTCATTTGTTCTAACAACTCCCGTTGTTTAGGTCCCTGATTTGCTTTACCTTGGAGTGGATGCTGACTTGCTATTTCCGATAGAAATGCTGGAGTCATCTGTCCAAACTGACTCAACAAGTGTGGCCAGTCAATATTAAATATTGCTATTTGTGCTTCATCGGTCGCCAATACTTCTTCTAAAGCTTGTAACCCTTGCTCTGTTTGAATCCCTTGCAAACCTTGACTTTGTAGACGACCTTGTTGTTGTGCCCCCATCCGAGCGGCGATGCCAACATTTGCCCAAGGTCCCCAGTTAATACTCAATCCTGGTAATCCTAAATTCTGACGATATTGGGCCACTGCATCCATAAAGGCGTTAGCTGCGGCATAGTTACTTTGACCAGGGGAACCTAACACTGATGCAAGGGAGGAGAAGCAAACAAAGAAATCTAATGGTATATCTTTTGTTAATTTATGTAGATTCCAAGTTCCAGTAACTTTGGGAGCAGTAACTTTTGTGAATTGTTGCCAAGTCATTTGTTGTATGAAACCGTCATCTAAAACTCCGGCAGCATGAATTACACCTTTAAGGGGAGGTAAGGATGTCTGTATCTTTTGGAAAATATTAACCATATCTTTTTCCACAGAGACATCCCCTAAGAATACTGAAACTTGAGTTCCTGCTGCTTCTAATTCTTGGATACTTTCCTGGGCGGTTTCTGAGGGAGAGTTGCGCCCTACTAAGGCTATACTCTTAACGCCCTGCTGTACGAGTAATTGAGCCACTTCTAACCCCAAAGCACCTAAACCACCAGTAATCAAATAACTTGCTTCCGTCTGAATAGCTAACTTAGCATCAGTATCTAACCTGGGTTGAGTTAGTCTTGCTACTTGACGTTTTCCTTGACAATAGCGGATTTGATTTTCCACACTGGTTGATGTCTGATGGTTAGCGACCTCATCAAGTAAAACTTTTAAAGTTTCTTGTTCATCAGCATTAGGGTCTAGGTCTAAACAACGACAGTCTAACTGCGGATACTCCATAGTTATGACTTTGCCTACCCCCCATAAAAGAGCTTGTTGCGGTTGAGCGTTAATACTGACTCCTGACTCCTTGCTTCTGACTTCTAATGAAGCTCCTTGAGTCACTAACAAAAGAGGAGGTAATTTTTCTAGCGATCGCATCCCTTGCAAGAAGTTAATGATACTACCACAAATTATCTCTTCTGTTTTTGTCAACTCCTCAACATCTGTATCTAAACTCCACAGGTGAATAACACCCTTCAAAGGTAACTCTTCTGTTAATTCATTTACCTCATCAAGTAACTTTTGGAAATGTTCTGGTTGTGTTGGAGATAATTGAATTATCTGTTTTTTGCCTTCAGAGGATAACTTTTTGTAACTATCTGCTGGATAAACAACAATACATTGATGACCTTGGTCTAATAATTGGGAGTTCAGGCTATCGCTCCATTCTTTTAACTTACTATTTGATTCTCCTGTAGGGCAAAATAGCAGATAAGTTCCTGTTTCCTGTGTCTCACCAGGCATCAAAGCAGCAGGTTGCCATTCTGTTTGATAGTACCACTGACTGAAATCTAGTCCAAAGCTCCTCAACAATAACTTGCGACTTAATTGACGGAAGTCTATACCACTATATTCTGCTAATACTTTGCCATCTCCATTGAGCAAGTAAGTCTCACCTAGAAGTTCTCCTCGATCATAAGAACTTGACTCGTCAATTTTGGTGTAATACCACAAATCATCATCAATGTCAAAATTATCAAAAAACTTAAAGCTCTTAGCTCCAGCAAATGCGTAGGTAGGAATTTCCATTTCACTATCAATGGCATTTTTTTTGCCATTACCATTATTCTCAGTATTCTGAGACAACTCCCTAAGTATTGACAACAGAGCTACTGGCACAATTCCAGAATCAACCATACCCGGATGAGGCCAATATTCCTGCATCTCTTCATTGTTTTCACCTGCTTTTACTTTGACTAAGCCTTCTGTACTACTTATCCAAGCTTGTTCTGTCCATTGAAATGTCGGTCCTAGGTGAAAGTCTCCTTTCATGGGTTCCAGTGCAGTTGAGTAATATTCATCACTGGAAAGAGACTGAATACATCGGTTTTTTACTGCTGCAATATCAATATTTTCTTTCGGTAACTCTGAGTTATTAACAGAGCGAACTTTTGCCTTAGCGTGAACCGTCCAAACTGTTGATGGGTCGTATTCTGTTCCTGCTTCACAACTTATCAATTGATAAGTATATTCTGTTTCTTTTTCTTGATCCAGAAGTATTTGCACTGTACGACTAGAAGTTTCATCTGCTCCCAATATCTGCAAAAATTCAATATTTTCGACAACGCAAGAATCACTGTTTAGTGCTTCTTTACCAGCAAGGAGACCAAGAACAATGTGAGACGCACCAGCTACAACTATTTTGCCGTAATATCTGTGGTCTTTCACATAAGAAGGAAACTCAGGAGTTAATTTAGTCTGAAAGCGGAATTGTTGTGCAAAGGGTAAAAGTAATTTACGACCTAATAAAGGATTTGATGTTCCCTCCTCAGTGACAAAACCATTATTGCTACTGACTGAAACAGAATTTCTCCCCCGCGAATAGTTATCTATCCAGTATCTTTGTCGTTGGAATGGGTAAGTAGGTAATATTACTTTCTGACGACTATACTCTCCATCATATTCTACCCAGTCTACCTTTACTCCCCGCACATATAACTCTCCCAGAGAAGAAAGCATCTGTGAAAAATCCTCTGACCTCGCGCTTTCTAAGGAGGACTGGAGAGGGATGTGCTCAGGACGTAATGATGGCAACCAAACACCTACATCTTTAGGCAGACATCGGCGACCCATACCCAACAATATTGGTTTCGGTCCGACTTCTAAGAAAATTTCAACGCCCTGTTTCTGTAAAGCATCCATACCTTCAGCAAACCTGACTGGTAGACGTACATGATCTACCCAATATTTGGCTGTTGTGATGCTTTTATCTGCTATTGTTCCCGTGACATTAGATATGACTGGAATCTCTGGTTGATGATAAGTTAGTTCCTTAGCTACTGCTTCCCATTCTGCCAACATTGGTTCCATCAATGGTGAATGGAAGGCGTGAGATACCTGTAATTGTTTGGTTTTAATTTTTTCTGATTCTAAACTGCTGACAATTTCCCTGACTGCTGTCGCCTCACCAGAAATAACTACACTTTTTGGTCCGTTTATTGCTGCGATAGCTACTTTTTCTGCATAAGGTCTGAGGAGCTTTTTCACTTTTGCTTCTGATGCCATCACAGCTACCATTTCTCCACCTGCGGGTAACTGTTGCATTAACCGTCCCCTTGCTGCAATGAGTTTCAGACCATCTTCTAAACTAAATATTCCAGCTACTGTTGCTGCTATATATTCACCTACACTATGACCCATCACTACATCTGGTTTAATTCCCCAAGATTCCCATAATTTAGCTAGGGCGTATTCTATGGCAAATATAGCAGGTTGGGTATAAGCTGTTTGGTCTAGGGGTGATGTCTCTCCACCTTCAGGATAAATAATTTCTAATATAGAATTTACACCCAGTTCCTCTAATATTTCCTCACATTCATCAAGTGCCGCTCTGAATACTGGTGCTTGTTCGTATAACTCCTTGCCCATATTAACATATTGGGAACCTTGACCTGTGAATAGGAAGGCGACTTTAGGAGCAGTAGCGTTGATTAACAGTTTCCCAGAACAGATACCCTCTACTTTATCTTCTAATTTAAACTGTCGCAGTTTTTCAGTTAATTCTGTTTGTTTCTCAGCAACAACTGCTAATCTGTGGTTAAAATGAACTCTTCCTGTATTTGCAGTGTAACAAACATCTCCTAGATCCAAATCTAGATTAGTTTCTAGATAATGATGATAACTATCTACTAAATCTGCTAAAGCTGTTGGAGTCTTAGCTGACAAAGTTAATATATGAACGGGACGTTGCAAATCATCTTCTTCTTTAACCTGACTGGGAGCTTCTTCCAATACAACGTGAGAGTTAGTTCCACCTATACCAAAAGAACTAACTCCTGCTCGTAGAGGAGTGCCGTTGCGTTTCCATTCAGATAAAGTACTGTTGACGTAAAACGGACTATCGCTAAAATTAATCTGGGGATTAGGTTTTTCGTAGTGTAGACTGGGAGGTATTAAATTATGTTTGAGAGTCAAAACAGTTTTAATCAATGCTCCTATCCCTGCCGCCGTATTCATGTGTCCCACATTTGTTTTTAGGGAACCTATGGCGCAAAATTGTTTTTTATCAGTATGCTCTGAAAAGGCTTTTGTTAAAGCTTCAATCTCAATCGGATCTCCTAGTTCCGTACCCGTGCCATGAGCTTCTATATATGTAATTGTTTCTGGAGTTACACTAGCAACAGCTTGAGCTTCAGAAATAACTGCAGCTTGACCATCAACACTGGGAGCAGTATAACCCAGTTTCAAAGAACCATCATTATTAATCGCCGAACCCTTAATTACAGCATGAATACAATCTCCATCTGCTATAGCATCTTGCAGTGGTTTAAGTAACACAACTCCTACACCATTACCAAAAACTGTTCCCGAACTTCTGGCATCAAAGGCTCGACAATGACCATCGTGAGAGCCGATCAATCCTTCCTGATGTAAGTATCCCACATTTTGAGGGATTTGGATCGAAACACCACCTGCCAGAGCCATGTCACATTCTCCATTGAGCAAACTTTGACATGCTAAATGTACTGCAACTAATGAAGTGGAGCAAGCTGTTTGAATATTGAGCGCTGGTCCAGTAAGATTTAGTTTGTAAGCGGTGCGGGTTGCTAAGTAATCTTTGTCATTACCTACCATTTGGGTAAAGTAGCGATTACCCAGTAGAATAAAATCTTGGTCTTCCAGGTTATACATTAAATAGGTAGGCAGTCCACCTCCAGCATATACCCCGATTGAACCTTCATAGTTTTCTGGGTTATAACCACTACTTTCTATTGCTTCCCAGGCGCACTCTAAAAAAAGTCGTTGTTGCGGGTCTATTTCTTCTGCTTCTCTAGGACTGTAGTTAAAAAAATTAGCATCAAACATATCGATGTCTGAGACCATAGAATTAACTTTAACATAGTTGGGATTATTAAGTATTTCGGGTGCAACACCAGACTTGCTCAACTGTTTATCTGATAATAATGAGATAGATTCAACACCATTCTTGAGATTATCCCAAAAATCCTCCACGTTTTTTGCCCCTGGAAACCGTCCAGACATTCCTATGATAGCAATTTCATTATCATTATATTGTTGTGGTTCTTCTGGCTGATTCATAATTTTTATTATATATTTAGGTTTTAGATTTTAACTTTTAGGTTTTAGAGGTATTAAATTTCAGGTAAATTCAAGCAAAATAAATTTTGTGTTTTTTCCTTACTCCCTATTATCTATTTTTGAGAACGGAGTTTTTTCCGCATATTACCCCTTTCACTTTTCTTAGAGAGACGTTTAGTTAAACGCTTCTGATAACTAACTTGGCTCTGTTTGTTTGATTCTGCTGTACCGCCATTGATAATAAACTGACTTAATGAATAAACTGTAGGGTTAGCTAGCAAGTCAACAACCTTCAAGTTATTCATATCAAATATTTCTTGTAACTTGGCATACACCTGAATTAGTAGTACAGACTTACCTCCTAATTCAAAGAAGTTATCATAAATCCCAACTTCTTCTATTTGCAGTACCTCTTTCCAAATAGCAGCAATCTTTTGCTCAGTCTCATTTCCTTGTTGTACAATTTGAGAACCACCATCTTTCTCAGGGTTTTGTAACCGTTTCCGGTCTATTTTTCCATCAGATGTTAATGGTAATGTGTCTAACTGGACGAAAGCATAAGGCATGATTTGACTGAGAGTACCAAAGCGATCGCGTACTTCAAACTCTGACAACTGACTTAAAGAAAACTCTGTTGTCTTAGAAGTAAAATAAACAGTCAACTGTTGTAAGCTCTGACAACTTCCTTTTCCATTCTCAATTTGACTCTCCAATATTTCTAAAACATACTTACCATCCCCTCCTTTTGTGGCCACAAAAGTTCGAGGTGATGCTGTCACATCAGTCGTCAGAATAGGTATTCCTAACCTTTTGGCTAAACCTATTCGCGCAGGTTTCCCTGTCAGACCTTTAGGAATAGCATTCATCCAAACTAAGCATTCTGGCAAATACTGGGTTTCCAGTTCTTTTTGCTTCATAGCAAACTGACGTAATGCTGCTAGAGTTGGTCGTGTCTGGTTGGGAACTGGTACTATTGCTGCTCCCACTACTTCACCAAAAAGTTCATGGGGGGCAGCAAATACAACCACCTGACCTACTGCTGGATGACGCTGCAATACATCTTCCACTGTCATCGGACTAATTTTTTCCCCTGCTCGGTTAATAATTTCTTTGAACCGACCTACCAGATAAACATAACCATCTTTATCTTTATAACCCTTATCCCCAGTCCTTAACCAACCGTCAATAAAGGCTTCCTTATTAGGATTATAATCCATCCATTCCCTTAACTCATATCCAGCAGTCACACAGGCACCTTGAACCATTACCTCCCCCTCAGCATAAGGTTCTAGCACACTTAGAACTGATTTGCCTTTTCCATCTAGTTTGACATCTCCAATAATTACTTTCGGACCAGCAGCGCGACCTACAGAGCCACGCTTGAGTAACCCCTTACCTACTTCTGGACTACAAATAGGCATAGATTCTGTCATTGCATAGGTAGGCAATACTTCACATTTAAATGCTTTTGCCATCCGGTCGGCAATAGCTGGTAGCAGTGCTGCGGAACAGTTACGAATTAAACGCAGAGAGTGTTCAGGAGCTTTACCTGTTTCCGCTAATGCTTGTTCTGCATATTCCAAAATTGCTTGGTGCATGGTTGGTACAGCAGAATACCAAGTTACTTTCTTTCTATCGCTTCCCTCGTCCGGTTTCAACCACTCAAAGAAATCACTTACTCCTTTTTCTGTTGCGTATAACCCTGGCATGCAAAGTACACTAGCACCAGCTAACAGTGAGGCCAGAATATTAACAGAAAGACCGTGAATGTGGAACAAAGGCATGATATTGATACAGGTATCTTCTGGAGTTAGTTGTATAGTCTGACTAATAGTTAAAGAACCTGCTGTTAAATTCCCATGAGTCAAAGGTACTGTCTTGGGTTTTCTTGTTGTACCGCTAGTATGCAGCACTAAAGCTATATGGTCACGAGTAGGTTTATTATTACCTTCTGTTATTGGTTGATGCTCTTCCTTATTTGTAGTAATTTCTTCCAAGCTAAATAAGCCACATACTGAAGCATCAGGTATTAGCTCAATAACCCGCACCCCTAAACTTTCCGCACAAGCTTTTAACTTTGCATTATCACTACTGTTAGCTTCTCCCTTTTGCAATAACAAAGCTACTGCACCCAGGTCTTCCAACTCAAACTGAACTTGCTTTTCCGTCAGAGAAGTGCTAATAGGTGCAAACACACACTGTTGTGCTAAGGACAAAAATGCTATTGCTGCTTCTGGTCCATTGGGAGTAGCAGCACATACACGGTCAGTTATTTTAATCCCCAAATAGCTGAGACTGGCCTTGTCTGGCGGTGACTGTACAAAATCTTTTAGTTGTGCATGAGTAAGAGGTTTACGACCGTCAGTGCTATATATCGCTGGTTCATTTGTACCTGGTAATAAATCTGCCCAAGTTTCAAATTCTACAGATGCAGCAACCTCGTCTACCTCAGCAGGGGTAGTATCTGCAATATTTTCTTCGGCAATTTTTAAGTCTTTTGTGTTATCCTTACCATTCTTTTCTACTGTTGTTTCCTGAATTACTGGTATAACTGGGTAAGCTTGTTTGCGCTGCACAACTACCGCCACTTCTTCTATTTCGGGATGCGATCGCAGTTTTTCTTCCCAACGATTAATTAATTCTGAGTCAATAACTTCTAAACTTGTTAAAGCAGTTTCATCTATTTCTCCAGATTCTGTTTTTGGTAGAGTAGAAACAGGTATATAAGCATCAGTGAGAAACTCGGAAGATAGATGAGATTCTAGGAAAGATTGTACTTTCTCTACAGAATAATCATCGGTAATAACCACATAAGCAACCAGTTGATTATCCCTAGTCAAAACAGCAGACTCTTTAACTTCAGAAATAGATTTTAAACCAGTTTCTATCAGATTTATTTTTCTTGATTGACTGTGAATCTCAGTCTTACGTTTTGCCAGATTTTCTGATATTTCTAAATCATTTATTTGTGTCTCTGGAGCATTAATTGCTTTTTCTAGAAGCAACAAATAGGAATCTATTAAAGCTGTAATTGTTTCTTCTTCAAATAATTCAGGATTGTAACTAAAAGACCCTTTTAGCTCCTGTTCAAATTTTAATAAAAGAAAGAACAAATCTATATCTGAAGGGAACTTTTCCTCTATTGAAGTTCCTGTCAAATTAGGATATTCGATCTTATCTTCTCCTCCAAAGTCAATATAGTCAAAGAAAATCTGAAATAAATTTCTATATTGTTGATTGTTTTGCTGATTCAGGAATTCTGCTACAAAGTTGAGAGGAATATGTTGGTTGGCATAAGCTTTAATGGTAATTTCTTTAACTTTGTTAAGTAATTCTTTAAATGTAATAAAATTATCAGATATTTTGGCTCGTAATAGGATAGTATCAGTAAAGTAACCAACGGCAGATTGTAGTTTATGATGTAACCTTCCCGAAACTGGGAGACCAACAACAATATCCTGTTTTAGAGAGTATTGAAATATCAATACATAAAACACTGAAAGGAAAATAACTACAGGAGTAACACTATATTGATTACTTACCTTTTGCACTAAAGACAATATATTATTGGGTATTGAAAAAGTCTTCTTAATAGCTTTAAAGCCTGGAGATACTTGAAAAATATCAGATGGTACTGGATATAAAGTAGAAATATCTGCCAGTTCTTTTTTCCAAAAATCTATTCCCTTTTGTAACACCTCTCCTTGTAGCCACTGTCGCTGCCAAACAGAATAATCTCCATATTGAATATCTAATTCTTCTAAAGGAGATGGTTTTTTACTCAGATAAGAATCATACAAAAGTATATGTTCGCGAAATAAAAAATTGTGAGATAAACCATCACTAATAATATGATGAGATACTAATAGCAATACTCCTTCTCGCTCGCTACATCTGAAAAGTTTTACGTTTAACAGTGGGCCTTCAGATAAATCAAAATATTGTTGGGCTTCCTGTTCAATAGCCTCTTGAATTACACTTGCTTGCTCAGTCTTACTTAAACCTTGATAATCTACTACTGAAATCTCAGAATCTAAACTAGGAAGAACCACTTGAATTAATGACCCTTCAGCAAAACTAAAAGTAGTCCTCAAAGTTTCATGACGACTCATCATTTCATTCCAACTTTTTTGTAGTAGTTGGACATCTATTAAACCTTCAATTCTTAGGGCTGTAGAAACATTGAGATTCAGCTTATTTCCCATTAACTGATCTATAGTCCAGAGACGCTCCTGTTGATAAGTAACTGGCAAATCTTTATCCCTACCAACAGGAACTAAAGGCACAGATGTGGCACTAATATTACTACTCTTTTGCTGAAGTAACTGGAGTAATTCGAGTTTATTTTGGGATAATAAATCACGAATTTCTGCTGTTAGTGTCCCCTTGGGAGCGCGGATTTTTAACTCATCACCTTCAGCCCATAATTTAATGCCTTGGCTAGAGATTTGAGACAGAATTTGGGTCAGTTTCATAGAGTAATTTCCTCCATATCTTCATCGATTTCTTCAGTTGGTGAAGTATTTGAGTAACTAACTTGTTCTAACAATAGCTGCTCAGATACTAGATCGACTATTTCCGAAATACTAATACCTTCAATTATTGTTTGCATAGGTATATCAAATCCCAATTCCCTTTGGATGAGATTCCGTAGCTCAACTGCCATCAAAGAGTCAAGTCCCATAGTAGTTAATGGTTGCTCTATATCCATGATTTTGCCAGTTGTTGTGCCAAAAATATTAGCTACTTTACCTTTGAGGTAATCCACTAACATTTTTTCTTGCTCCTCTGATGAGGATTCTTTTAGTTGTTCTAAAAGCCTAGTTTCTGTGCCTATAACTCCCGCAACAACTCCCTCCCAATCTGCTAAAAACCTCCATTGGGATGCTCTTTCTTGCCACTTTGACCAATCAATATCTACTACTGCTACCTCAGTGTTAGCGTTACTACTCATTAACACTTCTAGAGATTCTAATACCTCAGTGGGAGTCAAAGCAGCTATACCCTGTTTTTGCAACCTCACATCAGCACCTCTTTCTGCTGCCTCTCCCACTTGGGAAATAGTACTCCAATGAATACTTAATCCTGGTAATCCTAGAGAGCGACGATAGTGAGCTAAACCATCCAGAAAAGCGTTAGCTGCTGAATGATTTGCCTGAGCAGAGGAACCAAATAAAGATGCTACTGAAGAGAACACAAGGAAAAAGTCTAAGGATTGATTTTGAGTCAACTGGTGTAGATACCAACTACCCTGAACTTTGGGAGCCATGACTTGCTCAAAACTTGACCAGGTTTGATTTTCTAGCACCCCATCTGATAATACACCCACTGAGTGCATTACCCCTGCTAATGGTGTGCCTGAGTTATTAATCCTCTCTATCACTCCTTTCATCCCTTCCCAGTCTGACACATCTAATGTTTCTACTGTCACTGATGCCCCTGCTGCTTCCAATTCGACCAGTTTTTCTTTGACTACCTCATTCGGTGCCCGACGCCCCAGTAAAACTAAGTGTTTAGCTCCTTTGGACACCATCCAACGAGATATTAGTAAGCCTAAACCGCCCATACCTCCTGTAATTAAGTATGCAGCATCACCACGGAAACTTACTGGTTTGTCTGGTTGTTTTGGCTGAGTAACGACAATTTTTCCTATATGTTTAGCTTGCTGCATATAACGGAAGGCACTGATGACTTCCTCTATGGGGAATACTTTTAATGGTGTTGGTTTGAGTAAGCTATTGGAGAAATCTGCTGTTAACTCCTGCAACATGGAATTGATTAATTCTGGTTCTTCCTGAGACTTTCGCAGCAAATCTACTATAGAATAGGATATATCTGGCCTTACTTCTGCTACTTGGCTAGATTTCCATACCCCCCGCTTGGCTATTTCTATAAACCTACCTTGAGGACTGACTACTGATAAACCTTTCCTGACAAAATCTCCTGAAGTTAGGGAGTTCAGCACTATATCCACCCCTTGCCCTTCGGTAAATTCCATTACCTGGTCGGCAAACTCCACAGTCCGGGAGTTCATAATATATTTGACTCCCATTTTCCGTAGAGTTTCCCATTTAGGAGGACTTGCTGTCGCAAAAACTTCTGCACCTGCTTTTTGAGCTATTTGCACGGCTGCCATACCTGTACCCCCGGCTGCTGCATGAATCAGGATACGTTGGCCTTTAGTAATCTTGGCAATGTGATGTAAGGCATAATAAGCAGTTAAGAAGTTAGCTGGTATTGATGCTGCTTCTTCAAAAGTTATATTTTCTGGCTTCGGCACTACATAACTAGCATTGACTGTGACATATTGGCTGAAGCTACCCTGAGCCATAGCGATCGCCATATCTCCTACTTCTAATCCTTTGACTCCTTCTCCCACTGCAACTACATAACCACTACATTCTACCCCAAATCTATTGATATCTACCAGGTGTTTTTGAGACACGCCGTCTACTTCATCTGGTACTAATCCTAATGTTGCTACCAAATCTAGGAAATTCAGTCCTGTTGCCATGACTTGAATTTCTACTTCCCCTGCTGCTGGAGCATTTCTGTTAATCGGCTCTAAAATAAGCTTGTCTAAACTGCTTTTTTCTGATATGCCGAGTTTATATGGTTGTGATGGTATTGTCAGTCCCCCTGTTGCTACTCGCTGATGATGACTGGCTACTAATCGAGCTACATAGCGTGAATTCTCCCGTAATGCTACTTGGTCTTCTTTATCCTCTGACCAGATTTCATTAAATAGTAGGTTGGCATTACTCTCGACAGTTGCTTCTGGGTCTAAATCTATACGAACACAATTGAGTTCTGGATGTTCTAAGTTAATAACTTTCCCCATTCCCCATAGGGAAGAATGACTGACTCCAGGAATCAAAGGACTATTTAACGGTACTGGTTGAGATCCTGAAGTAACTAACCATAACTGTGGCAATCGCTGTAATCGACTTTTAAGTAAGGCTTGCACTAAAAATAATGTTGTTCCGCATCCCCATCGAGATAAATCTTTTATTTCTTTTGTGGCTGCAAATTCTGTTGTCCAGCATTGCACAACTCCAGACAATGCCGGTGACTTATCTACCACTGCTGTCATCAGTTGCTCGTAGTCTTCTGGGCGATCAGGATTAATAGTAAACTCTTCTGGAGTGATTTGTTGATATTTCTCACCAGCAAATACTACAGTACAAACACCTCCAAAAGACTCCAGTTGTCTTGCTAAGTGTTGGCCAATTCCTTGTTTATCTGCTAGGATCAACCAACCCTTTGCATCTGGTACTGAGGCCGTTGAGTCTGCTTGAGCAATAATAACAGATTGCTGAGATAATACCTGTGGCATTCCTTCTACTTCTGGCAAGGTGGCTACTTCTGTAAACCCTGTTCCCATCAATACCTCTTGCCACTGAGAGCGACTCAGTAATGGATAGTCTGGTCGTATGTCTAGATCTTCAAATCTCCACCATCCTTCCAATAGTCCGAATACTAAATCTAGCCATCGTTGACGGCTTGTAATTTCAAATAATACTAATATCCCACCTGGTGCTAGGAGTTTTCGCACATTAGACAGTATTTCCTTGATATTAGTTGTTGCATGAAGGACGTTAGCTGCAATAATCACATCATATTGATGAGCATTATAGCCTTGAGTTGTCGGGTCTACTTCTATATCTAATGTCCGATATTCTACATAAGGATAATCCTGGAATCTTTCTTTGGCTTTTGTAGTAAATAAGACTCCCAAGTCTGTAAATACATACTCTGTATTAGTTTCTGGTAGAGTCGGTAAAATATAACTGGTCGTTCCTCCTGTTCCTGCTCCTATTTCTAATAACCTTATCCCTTGATCCTTTGGTAACTTCTCAATTGCTGTAGCAATAGTTTTTTCTACTAAGGAGTTCATAAATTTAGCGAGGGTGGAGTCTTGATATACCCTGGTAGCCGCAGTCAAATCTCCTGATGGAAACACTAACTCTACTGGGTCTGTTGCTCCTTGCAATACTCCACTTAGTTCCGTGCCACAACGGTTTAATAGTGTTAGCTCTGCTGCTGCTTGGGGATACTCACTCAGGAATTTTTCACCTTTTTTCGGCCCTTGTTCTTCACTGTTGTCTAATGTTTGCACTACATTCCACTCATCTGTACCAACAACTGGCTCAATTATTCCTGCTTCTCCTAACATTTGTAGCATTCGCTTGAATAGTTGTTTTTGACTTGGTACTATACTTAGCCGTTCTATTTCCTGTTCACTGTTCAACTTATCTCCTACTTTGTAATACCACCCCAGTTCCTTAATTGCTTGGAGTACATACTCCAGGCTTAACTCTTCTAATTTTCCTGGTATTTCTTGATAGCTTTCTAGATTCGCCTGAGCTATTAATTCTCTTATGGTTGGTTGTAGTTGCTGTTCTATTTTTGTTGGTGCCAGCAAATAATCTGGTGGTAGTAGTCTTCCCAAGCGACCTTTGCTTCTCCATTCTATTTCATACAGCAAGTCTTTAATTGTTTCTTGTTTGCTTCCTAGTAAGGCTTCTTTACTTGCTGCTTTTACTCGTAACCCTGATATTTTCCCAACTATCTTTCCTGTTTCGGTGCTGAGGATGACGTTTGCTTTCCAATTTCCTCCACCTGTTCCATCTACCACTCCGTAAGCATACATTGACTCCTCTGGGCTGCTGTAGGTTGTTAATTTTTCTACACCTACTGGCAGATATGTGGTTTGATTTTCGTTTTCTGCTTCTGGCAGTGCATTGAATATTACTTGCAGTGCTGCATCTAATATAACTGGATGTATGTTATATTCCCCCATTTCTCCTGCTAGTGCTTCTGGGATAGCGAGTTTGGCTAATGCCTGATTTTCTCCTTTCCACAGTTGTTTTATCCCTTGGAAGCTTGAACCATAGCTAATTCCCATGGACTGACAACGTTGATAGTGTTGTTTGATTTCTATGGAGCGATCACACTCTCCTAAATATTTCTCTATATCTAATTTTTCTTCTTCTACTTGTTGTGCTGCCTGCTGTATTTTTCCGGCTACATGGAGTACCCATTGTTGAGTTCCTCCCTGTTGCTCTTGAGAAAATATTTGGAATTGATAGGTTTGATTTTCTTGGGGAGTTAGTATAGTCTGAACTGTTTCTACCTCTCCCTCTAGTAATACTAAGCCTTTTTCTATCCTCAGGTCTTCTACTTCTATCCAAGAGGTTTTATACTGGTTTTGCCCGGCTGCTAGGGCTATTTCTAGGTATCCTGTTGTCGGGAATAGAGGTTCGTCAAATACCCTGTGGTCTTTCAGATATTCTGGTTTTTCTGCTCCCAAGAATGATTCAAATATCTGCTGTTGACCTGCAATATTTATTTTGTAACCTAATAATGGATGAAGTTCCTTTACTGTTTGCTGTTTACTTAATAACTTTTTCCCATATCCATTTTCTTCTACCCAATAACGTTCTCGTTGGAATGGATATGTGGGTAATGCTACTTTCTGACGACTATAGTCGGAGTCAAACCCTGACCAATCTACTTTCGCTCCTTGTACATACAACTCCCCTAAACTTGATAACATCTGTTGCCACTCATCTACTCCCAGACGCAATGATGGTAACCAAACACCTACATCTTTAGGCAGACATCGGCGACCCATACCCAACAATATTGGTTTCGGTCCGACTTCTAAGAAAATTTCAACGCCCTGTTTCTGTAAAGCATCCATACCTTCAGTAAACCTGACTGGTAGACGTACATGATCTACCCAATATTTGGCTGTTGTGATGCTTTTATCTGCTATTGTTCCCGTGACGTTAGATATCACTGGAATCTCTGGTTGATGATAAGTTAGTTCCTTAGCTACTGCTTCCCATTCCGCCAACATTGGTTCCATCAATGGTGAATGGAAGGCGTGAGATACCTGTAATTGTTTAGTTTTAATTTTTTCTGACTCTAAACTGCTGACAATTTCCCTGACTGCTGTCGCCTCACCAGAAATAACTACACTTTTTGGTCCGTTTATTGCTGCGATGGCTACTTTTTCTGCATAAGGTCTGAGGAGCTTTTTCACTTTTGCTTCTGATGCCATCACAGCTACCATTTCTCCACCTGCGGGTAACTGTTGCATTAACCGTCCCCTTGCTGCAATCAGTTTGAGACCATCTTCTAAACTAAAAATACCTGCTACTGTTGCTGCTACATATTCACCAACACTGTGACCCATAACTACATCTGGTTTAATTCCCCAAGATTCCCATAATTTAGCTAGAGCGTATTCTATTACAAATATAGCAGGTTGGGTATAAGCTGTTTGGTCTATTAAAGATGAAACCTCTTCCTTTTTTATAGTGAGATTAGGATAAAGTACATCTAGTAAAGAAACTTCTAGATATTTTTCCAGAATTTTACTGCACTGGTCAATAATTTTCTTAAAAGTAGGTTGAGTATCGTATAACTGCCTTCCCATTTCAGCATATTGGGAACCTTGACCAGTAAAGAGAAAAGCTATCGTCTGAGTGTCTGAATTTCCTGTAAATACTCCCTGAGTCGCATTATCCTGGAGAAAACCTGCTAATTTTTGCTGTAAATCCCTCTTTGACTCTGCTACTATTGCTAATCTTTTTGTAAAATGTGTCTGACCTTTATTAGCGCTGAAGCATATATCTGATAGCGATGCTTCACTGTCTAATTGTAAATAAGTTTGATATTTTGTGGCTAATTCTCTCAGTGCTTTCTCTGTCTTCGCTGAGAGAGTTAAAATCTCTTGTGGACGCTCTAAAGTATCACTTAAATTAATTTTTACTTCTTCTAGAGGTTCTTCCAATACAATATGAGCATTAACGCCCCCAATACCAAAAGAACTTAAACCTGCACGTCTGGGAATCTCTTCTCCTAACTCATTTTTTAATCGTTTCCACTCTTGATTTTCCTCTATGATATAGAAAGGAGTATCTTTAATCTTAATGCGTGGATTCAATTCCTTGAAGTTGAGAATTTTGGGGAGCTTTTTATACTTCATTGCTAATAATACTTTGATTAATCCAGCAATTCCAGCAGCTCCTTCTAAATGTCCTATATTACTTTTAACTGCTCCTATACCACAGTAGGGTTTCTCTGTTTTTTCGACTCCATACTGCTGAGCAAGTTGCTTGTAGGCTCTTTTCAAAGCATTAATTTCTATTGGGTCTCCTAATGGTGTGCCTGTTCCATGAGATTCTATATAAGATACTGTATCCGGAGAAATATTAGCGTTAATGTAGGCTGAACGAATTACTTTAGCTTGGGCGTAGACATTAGGAGATGTTATAGTTCTAGCTTTTCCTCCGTGATTAATTGCACTCCCTTGAATTACACCATAAATATGATCGCCATCTACTATAGCTTTTGTTAGAGGTTTTAATAAAACTACTCCAGCTCCTTCTCCCCTCACATAACCATTGGCATCGCTGCTAAATGTTCTACATTGTCCTGTTGGCGACAACATCCCTAGTTGACTCATCTGGATGTATGTTGTTGAGGTGAATAACACACTTATACCACCTACCAATGCCATTTCACACTCTGATTCTTTGAGAGATTTAAGTGCATAATGAATAGCTACCAGTGAGCTTGAACAAGCTGTATCTATAGGAATACTTGGACCGTGCCAGTTAAAAAATGAAGAGATACGGTTGGGAATCATACAAGTCCAGGTTCCTGTTCCACTATGACCTTCTATATTTTCTTGATTTCGGTTCATCAAGAGAATAGAGTCATAATTACAAGCACCCATAAAAACACCTACATCTTTTCCTGAAAGCTGAGATGGTGAATAACCCGCGTCTTCTATACAAGACCAACTCAATTCCAATATAACTCTCTGTTGTGGATCTACCTTTCTTGCTTCTCTAGGAGAGATACTAAAAAACTCGGCATCAAACTCATCTATTCCTTCTATCAACCCTGCCCATTTACTTATCGTCTTATTTTGTTGATTAGGAATAGGAGCATAATACTTTTCTGCTTCCCACCTTTGGGAGGGTATTTCACTTATACTATTTACTCCAGCTTCCATATTTTTCCAGAACTGACCATAGTCATTTGCTCCTGGAAATCGACATGCCATGCCAATAATAGCTACTAATTCCCTCTTTTGTTGTTGTTTCATAGAATCAACTCAAATATTTCATTTTCCTACGTTTTAGGTCTTGATTTATAATCTTTACTGATCTGAGCCTTAGTCTGGAAAAAATCAGCTTCAATTTATCCAGCTTCCTGAGCTTGCTCTATTAACCCCATTTTCTCTAAAGACGTTGATTTTGAGTCATTAATAATACTCAAAATATCCCAAGCTACCCTTGACCAACTGTAATGTAATTCAGCTAGCTCGCGTCCTGTTCTTCCCATCTCTTCACTCTCCTCTGGTCTCGACAATAAGTAGTCTATCTGAGTAGCAAAGGCATCAGGGTTTTCGTAGTCTGTAATTACAATACCATTTTTACCTGGAACAATTACTTCAGGGTTTCCCCCCCTGGCAGTAGTAATCGTACATAGTCCAGTTGCCATAGCCTCGTAATGTACCCTAGCTAGAGGTTCTTCCCACTGAGATGCACATATAAATATATCACCTAACAGAAAGTAATCCGCAATTTCAGATGGTGAAATAAAACCTGTCATCTGAACTGCTGCTCCCAACTTTTCTGCCTCCGTTTTAATTTCACGGACATAATCATTTTCATTATTGTTACCATACCATTTACTACCTACTAACAATAATACAGCAGATGGGTGTTTTTTGATTACTTTAGTGATCGCAGGTATTAACAGATGTGGTCCTTTTTTATTTGTTAACCTACCCACACAAAGGATTACTTGTTTACCTTCTAAACCATGAGCTGCCAAAATTTCTTTTCGTTTTTCTTCTCCTAATTTTGTCCACTTAGGCTGAAAGCGTTTCAGGTCTACTCCCGCATATACAGGTTGTAGCTTATGTTTATATTCTGGAAATAACTCGCAAATACCATTAGCAATAAATTTACTCACTGTGACTACTTTTTCTACTCGCTCCAAACATACAGTTGCAACTTCAGGTTCAATCTTTTTATCATGGAACATTTCGTTGTGCATACTCAGTAGAAAGCGACTACTTGGGGCAGCCTTAGCCACTATAGGTAAATATTTAGGGCGATTATATATTACTATCCAATCAAATTGTCTATTTGCTACAAAATTTGCTACAGCTTGATAGTATTCCTCAGAACTTTCTCTACCGGCACGTTCATAGCGAATATTTTCTCTAGTTTCCCTATCTGGTAGTTCTGGATCTGCCACTGAGAACACTGTAATTTCATGCTCTCGTTTTAGGTAAGGTAAAATACCATCTATATATGTTTGAATAGCTCCACCTCGTATACAAGGTACTGGTAATTTTTCTGTACAGACTAATAGTATCTTCACTTGGTATATTTCAATTCCTTGTTTATCTGAGGTGCTTGATTTATTTTTTGTTTGAGTTATTTTAGATACCCTTAAAAAAAAGGGTATTCTTTCTTTCTAAGTAGCTGTTCCGAGTTACTATGAGTTAACAACTACTGTAAATCTCAATCTATTAATCAACCTAATCATCTTTATCTTTTCTTTTTAACTACCACACATATAGGTTGTGCATCTTCTAAAATTTCACCTTGATCTTTAAGTTTGGTAATTGTTCGCCTCAGTTTGTCAAATACCTTGCCTTTTCCTTTAATCAATTCACTATAGTCGTCCTTATCTCCTGAAAGTTCAAGAATAATGGTGTTCGCTTCTTGGACTGCAGTTTCTTGAGATTTTACCATGTTTTCTTTCTCCTCATCAAAATTTTTAATTGAATGCTATCACTGATTCACAATCGAAACTCTAATTTCGGATATGAATGCCCTCCGCGGACTAACATATTTACTAAAATAGTTAATTCAAAGCGACCATTCTTAGGCAATGCTTTCAACTAATTTTTTTAGTAACTAGGCACATTTTTTGTAGTCCTCACCTATAGAAGATTTGACTTTTTGTTGATTCTTTGGCGTTACTGAATCAAGGAATGAACTCTCCAAAACTTGAAGCAA
Organism: Trichodesmium erythraeum IMS101; assembly: GCF_000014265.1. Classification (NCBI taxonomy): domain Bacteria; kingdom Bacillati; phylum Cyanobacteriota; class Cyanophyceae; order Oscillatoriales; family Microcoleaceae; genus Trichodesmium; species Trichodesmium erythraeum. The sequence goes on along the minus strand of NC_008312.1, from coordinate 5,867,382 downwards.
GATTAAAAGGAGTCTTTTTTTTTTAGTAGATTTTCCGAATTACTCTTGGTTAACAACTACTCTGAATCTTAATTTCTTAACCTAATAATCCTCCTTCTCTATTTCTGTTTGAAAATGACAATTATAGGTTGTATTTTTTCATCCACTTCAGAAGAATCATTTTTGATTTCTTCTATTTGATACTTTATTTTCTTGAATAACTTACCTTCACCACGACGCAGATCCTTAATATCGTCGCTGTCTGCTGACATTGTCATAATAATAGTATTTGCGTTTTGATCCATACCTATTCTTTCTCCTGACATTACCATTTTTGATTTCTCCTCATCAAATTTTTTAGTTAAATACTACCTATTCCAAAATCTACTCTGGAAGTAGCATAACAGGAAAGAGCAAACGCATCCAACATAGAGTGTTTGTCACATAATGCTAAACACTATATACATATATATTGGGATATAGTCAACTAGTACAGTTAGTACAGTTAACAGTAGTCTATTGATAATTAACTACAGTAGACCTATCAGATGCGTTTGCCCTATATCAAAATATTTTTAAAATATTTTTAGAGATTGCAGTTGAATTTTTATACTAAATTCTTGATTTCGATTTTAGTATTTTTTTACTTAATACTTTAGCAGTTAACTACAAGATAAATAAACAATTTACTTAAATTGTAGTACTTAGACTTATAGGTTTTTTCTTTCTTCTCTGATTGCTATACTGAGTGTAACATTATCAAGGGATAAAATAACTAACACGCAAGATAATATCAATCACAATTTCTTATGCAACTTATAAATAAAGCTTTTAAAACACTTGAAATTATACCAACCTAAGATTAAGACCATAACATGACTTAAGCAAAGTCACTGATTTTAGTACAAATATCTTACTTATATGAAGCACTCCATACATAAATATAGTGTACAGGAGCTAATACAATAAGATATACAGTTCTTGTTATTTCAAGTTTTTACTTTACTAATACTACTCGAGCAGCATAGTTATTTATCAAAGTCACTGATTTCAGTAAAAATATCTTATTTATATCAAGCACTCCATACATAAATATAGTGTATAGGAGATAATAAAATAAGATATACAGTTCTTATTATTTCAAGTTTTTATTTTACTAATACTACTCGAGCAGTATAGTTATTTATCTTAGCTGGTGCTGTTTTTTTAGATTAGGGCTGATAGTATTACTCTCTCATACTTACTCATAATAGAGTAGGTTTTCTTTTAACCTTATTAAGGAGAATGGAACTTAGAATGGAATTTTAAATTTACCTAGAGCCTTTGTAGTATTTTTAGGCAAATCTTTAATCCAACCATCCCTTTTCTTGGAATTAGAATTTTCGTGAGAGTCCCGGTATGTAGTAGTTACTTTATCAAATTGCTTAGCAAGATTAAAGATCGGCTTCTCTACCATTCCTAGAGACTGTTTTTTCTTTTTCTTCTTGCTCTTTCCACCAGATATTTTATCTGGACTACCACCAAAGTCACTATCACTACGCAAGACAGTCACTGACTTTGCTTTCTTCTTGTCACTGGCCATATTTATAATTCTCCTTGTATACAGAATTATTTTACACTATACACTAAGTTACTGTTTTGTGATCATGTTTTGTACAAAAAATTATTGACTTAGAAGCAATACAAATTTTTCTGTACTATAAAATGATGTTAAAGCATTTGAATCCTTATGTCAAGTGTATTATCACTGGTCCATTTCATTGATTTCATTTCATTGATTTTGTTAGGCCTTGTTGCATGAAATTTGGGTTTTCAGCCAACCCCTTGACTCGAAATTAGCTAGATTTCAACCCATATAGCTTTTAGGTTTACCTATTCGAATCATAAGGTTTATCATGGCACATTGTATGGATAACTCCACTGCCTGAGCATCAAATTTGAGTCTTCGTAACTTCTCTCCAAATATCACTTTGAGCCTAAACATAATTAGTTTCATATAGGGAAGGTCGATGGTAGCTTTACGTTTCCATTTCCGGGGTCCTACTTTTCTGATTCTGCTGAGGTAGGCTTTCATCTCTGGGATCAGGTAGGCTTTAATTACCTAGTTGACTTATTACCTCATTTGTATTTGGTGGAACTGTTGCTTTTGCTCCTGGTCACCTAGCTTTTTCCTAACACTTATACTTTTCTTATGGACCGTCTCCTAATACTTAGGCTATTTATCCATCTAGTCCACCTAACAGCTCAGAAAATACTTGGTCATCACTTATATCATTAGTATTCACGACCCCACTACCTCGCTCCCACATGGTTTCCTACCCTCCCAGATGTAATTTACGCCATGTACGCCGTTTACTGACACCATGAACTCTTGTCTTCCTTGGTCTTCCCCCATAAACTTTCACTCTTGTATAATTTACTACTAAATGAAGGGGTTCATTAATTTTGTAAAATTGCACTTGAACATTCAGTTTTGCCAAGCGATCGGATATTACAGTGCCATAGCCAGGTACCGGTAAATCCAATTCCATCTAGTCAAATCTATACTCTACAAAACTTTTGCTTTGTTTTCCGGAAAGACTAGACAATAATTGTAGAGTCACCATAAATTCAATAATTATCATGAACTATATACATTGTCTTTGCATAAGTCCTGAGTATAAAAGACTATAAATGAGTAGCAAATTTTTCTTTGCTTTTTATTCTATGGCTTCTAGTTCATCTCCAATAATCAAACATTTAAAATAGTTATAGTAAAAAAGGCAACAGGGAGTCAGGTGTAGGGATCAAATCCTTTTTGCTAAACCAAAGTATCCTCAACTTCTAACTCCTATCTCAAAAACGTCAATTTTTTTTTAAGTCTTCAAACAATATTCAATGCAAACTTGTTTAATCTTCTTTTCCCCCACTTCCGATAAGAATACATCCCGCTGAACTTCTTTTAACCCTAAGTTAATAAATTCGCCAAGTTCTTTCTCTGATAAAGCCCAAGGAGGACCATCAAGCATAGCATCATACTCCCGTATGCGAGTAATTACCAAAAGTGTACCCCCACTTGCCACTAAAGGAACAATAGATTTAATAACTTGCGATCGCATTTCTATTGGCAAAGCCTGAATAGTCCGCGACTCCAATACTAGATCAAATTTACGATGCCATTGAGCATCTAAAGCCAACAGATCAGCAACTAAATAGTTAACTGAAGAATTAGGAAATCTTTCCTGGCACCAAGCGATCGCCTTAGTTGAAATATCAAAAGCCGTCACCTGAAAATCCAACTTTGCCAAAGCTTCTGCATCATCCCCCAGACCACATCCGATCACTAAAGCAGTGCGTCCTTTTCCTTGTAGTTTAGAAATATCTAACCACTTTTGTAGATAGGGATGTGTAGTTAAACGCGCCCAAGGTATTTTTCCAGCATTACCTTCAGCTTCAGAATATAAAACATCAAACCATCCAGTGGGATTTGTTTTTTGTGATTCAGTTGCCAACTTCTTTACTTTTTCTTGAATATCTTCTGGTTGTTGTTCAATCATTATATTTCCTAACCTAATTTTTTATCCTTAATTTTACCCGAATAAAGTCAAAAATATAGTTTACTTTTAGTAAGTATATTTCTCCTCTTGCCTATTAGACTTTTCCCTAAATACTTATTTGGGAATAGCGAGGTAATAGTTTTAGGTAAACATTCAATAGCTCAATGCTTAAATATATCCAAACTAAAAAAAAATCAACAATAATTAAGTTAAAAAACTATCCCCTATAATTAAATATCAGAACTTTACATATATTTTATAAAAAGACTCAATTTTCTATATCTAAACCTAAAAAATGTCAAGCTTTTCTGTCCTCAATTAACACAATTTAACTTAAAAGTTAAAAATACTTAAAGAAAACAAAATTTTATTATTTTACTGAGAAACTTAAGTTTCTAGTTAATAAAATAACCTAAAAAAAGATTGTTCAAAAAGTCCCGTTAAATTAATATCAAAACTTGAGACAATCAAAGAAACAAATTCATAATTGTTAATGAAAAAATGGAGAAAATTATATGAAATTAGCTTACTGGATGTATGCAGGCCCGGCTCACATTGGTACATTGCGTGTTGCCAGTTCTTTTAAAAACGTTCACGCCATTATGCACGCTCCCCTTGGAGATGACTACTTTAATGTCATGCGTTCCATGTTAGAAAGAGAAAGAAATTATACCCCTGTGACTGCCAGTGTAGTTGACCGGAATGTATTGGCGCGGGGTTCCCAGGAAAAAGTAGTAGATAACATCATCCGCAAAGATAGAGAAGAAACTCCAGATTTAGTTGTTCTTACTCCCACCTGCACTTCTAGCATTTTGCAAGAAGACTTAGAAAATTTTGTTGAACGTGCTTCACAGGATACTAAAGGTGATGTAATGTTGGCAGATGTTAATCATTATCGTGTCAATGAGTTACAAGCAGCAGACCGTACTTTGGAGCAAATTGTTAAATTTTATATTAAAAAAGCGAAAAAGAAAGGGGACCTTCCAGAAGGAAAAACTGAGAAACCTTCTGTAAATATTATTGGTATTTCTACCCTTGGTTTCCATAACCAACATGACTGCACTGAGTTAAAACGATTGATGGCAGACTTAGGTATTGAAGTTAATGAAGTCATTCCTGAAAGTGCTTCGGTTCACAATTTAAAAAATCTGCCTCGTGCTTGGTTTAACCTTATACCTTATCGAGAAATAGGGTTAATGGCAGCTGAATATTTAGAGTCTGAGTTTGGCACACCTTATATTGATATAACACCTATGGGTGTGGTGGAAACTGCTCGTTGTATTCGGAAAATTCAGCAGGTGGTTAATGCTCAAGGTGCTAATGTTGACTATGAGGAGTTTATTGATAATCAAACTTTGCATGTTTCTCAAGCAGCTTGGTTTTCTCGTTCCATTGACTGTCAAAATTTAACAGGTAAAAAAGCGGTGGTATTTGGTGATAATACTCATGCTGCTGCTATGACGAAGATTTTGGCGCGGGAAATGGGTATTCATGTAGTTTGGGCAGGTACTTATTGTAAGTATGATGCTGACTGGTTTCGGGAACAGGTGAGTGAATATTGTGATCAGGTTATCATTAGTGAGGATAATGGGGAGATTGGAGATGCGATCGCTCGTGTGGAACCTTCGGCAATTTTTGGTACCCAAATGGAGCGTCATGTTGGTAAACGTTTAGATATTCCTTGTGGTGTTATTGCTGCACCTATTCATATTCAGAATTTCCCCATTGGTTATAAACCGTTTATGGGTTATGAAGGTACTAATCAAATTGCTGACTTGGTTTATAATTCCTTTACTTTGGGAATGGAAGATCATCTATTAGAAATATTTGGCGGACACGATACTAAGGAGGTTATTCATAAAGGAATTTCTGCTGATTCTGATTTGAATTGGATGAAGGAAGCAAAGGCAGAGTTGAATAAAGTCCCTGGTTTTGTAAGGGGTAAAGTGAAGCGAAATACAGAAAAGTTTGCTAGAGAACGTGGTATTCTGGATATTTCTTTGGAAGTTATGTATGCGGCAAAAGAAGCTGTTGGTGCCTAGTTAATTTTTGTTAGTTTTAGGGTGGGAAAAACCCACCTTCTATGCTCAAACAATCTCGGATCGAGAATCAAGATTAAAATTTGACTGTACTAAGTATGGGCAATCATATCAGCCAAAAGTCTAATTAGAAAGGGGAAGTGGATAAAATTAATATCGTCTATGGCTATATTGACGATTTAGACAATTTTGAAAGGGCGATCATTGAATACAAAAATATAAAGCCGATACAGTTTTTTTTATTTAGCAGCCTAAACTATCGTAGACCTAGCCAATCAAAATCTTTTGGAGAAATTTGAAGCTAATTTTAAAAGAAATCATAACCTATTGGAAGCTTGTCCCTGAGTCGGAAGTTCAAGTGCCATTAAACAAATATTATTTCCGGAAGGGGGATACAGCAACCGAATGGGGGATGTAAACTGATCAACTTTAGTAACTCAAAAAGTTACTAGATAGATTAGATAAGCATAGAGACTAATGATCCTGTTAATGTATATTATTGAACCTAAAAGCGACAATCTTCGTTCACGCTTTTTCTAAGGGGGCCATTGTTAAACCAGCCCGACTCAACTGTTGATGGTACAATTCTGCCTGTTCTAGAGGCCCGACCCAGACGATCGCCTGACCTTCGTTATGCACTTGATAAGTTAGTTCCCAAGCACGATCACTGGTCATGCCGGGAATATATTTTTGTAGACATTCAGCAACGTGCTTAAATGTATTTACATCATCATTTAAAACAATTACTTTATAGTTGGGATATGGCTTGTTAACAACTTGACTATCCTTTTTAGGAGCAAGAGTTGTAGGGGAACTAGCCCCTCCTCTAACTGCTATATTTTCTATAATTCCTATAATAGATATTCCAAGACTCATGCTACTGCTGATTCATAAAACTGAATACAAAGGGTCACAATAAGTGACAATTTGATGTTTACTTCCTGCTAAAGTTTATACGTCACCAATCTAATGGCTTTTATTTCCGGCCACAACTCTTTCACAGGCATTTGCGGTCGATTTAATTTAAACTATATACTATCATATTATTAGGAAAATTGTCAACAAAAAGAACTTATCCACCCATATTTATACACAATATATAGGTTTTAAGACTGTTCCTCCCCTACTAAATAATGGTGGTTATGGGTCAGTCCTGAACCAAGTCAAAAGTCAAAATTTAAAAGTCAAAATTTAAAATTCAAAAGTAATATATGACCAAGTTTGAGAATTTATAAATGTCTGCCTCCTTTTCTTTCACTGCTATATATGAGGTTAATTTTTTAAGACATATAATTATGACTAATTAAAAAGAGATATTCTATATATTATTGACCTCCCTATTCACCTAATTTAAATAAAATAGAAAATTGGTGAGCTGCCATAAAAAACATAGATGCAACCAAAATTTTCCGAGTTTGAAACAGTGATATCAAAATAGATCCAGCATTTAAAAATTGTCTTAACGTATTTGCATATAAATCTCCCACCATACTAACACCTACCTCCTGTCAACCCTATTTCTGATCACACTCCAAAGCAAACTGATACTGATAACTGACTTTAATTAATCCAATTTTTGGCTCTACTAACTGCTTTTTGCCAAACCACAAAACTTTCTTGTACTTTGGTCGCATTTTTATTAGGTTCAAACACCTGTCCTACTTTATTATTACTCAGCAATTTCTGATAATTATTCCATAAACCTATTGTGAGACCAGCAGCAAAAGCAGCGCCTTGAGCAGTCGCATCAATAAAAGCAGGGCGTTCAACTGGAATACCCAACAAATTCGCCTGATATTGCATTAAAAAATTATTCTGCGAAACTCCACCATCAACTTTCAAATGACTCATAGGAATTCCGCTATCCTTATTCACTGCATCCACAACCTCTTTTACTTGAAAAGCAATTGACTCCAAAACTGCTCTGATAATATTTTCTCGCTGCACTCCCCCAGTAATTCCCAAAATTGCACCACGAGCATCCATATCCCAGTGGGGCGCGCCAAGACCACTTAAAGCAGGTACAAAATAAACACCATTAGTGTCTTCCACTTGTAAAGCTAAATTTTCTGTTTCTGCCACAGAGTCAATTAATTTTATCCCGTCGCGCAACCACTGAATACAAGCTCCCGTAGTAAACATTGCTCCTTCTAAAGCATAAGTTGCTTGCAGTTTCCCTTTGACTAACTGAGTCCAAGCTATAGTTGATAATAATTGATTTTGCGATTTGGTGACATGATTTCCAGTATTTGCAATTAAGAAGCTACCTGTACCATAGGTGCATTTTGACATTCCTGGGAAATTGCAACCATGAGCAAATAAAGCAGCTTGTTGGTCTCCTAAGACTGCAGCAATGGGAATTGATCCACCTAATAAATCTGGTTCACTCTTGCCAAATATACTGAAACTAGGTTGAATTTGTGGCATCATTTCTCTAGGAATTTGAAACAGGTCTAATAATTCCTGGTCCCAATTTAGAGATTCGATATTCATTAACATTGTACGACTGGCGTTACTGTGGTCAGTAGCATGAACTTTTCCACCAGTTAGTTTCCACAAAACCCAAGTATCAATGGTACCTGCTAAAACATTTTTGAGGTCAAGATTAGGTTTTTCTTCCTTGACCCAGTCTAGCAACCATGATAGTTTAGTAGCTGAAAAGTAAGCATCTAAAACTAATCCGGTGCGCGTTTTGATTTTTTCTGCTTCACCTTTTGCTGCTAACTCTTGACATAAAGATGCGGTGCGACGGTCTTGCCAAACAATGGCTTTGTGAAGGGGTTTGCCTGTAGTTTTATCCCAGAGGAGACAGGTTTCTCGTTGTACTGTTAAACCGATCGCTTCCACATTAGAGCTGGAAACACCAGTATCTCGGAAAACATCCTTGATCATTGCATAAGTGTCTTCCCATATTTCTTCGGCATTATGCTCTAACCAGCCTGGGTGTGGATAATATTGGGAGAGTTCTTTATATGCTTGAGCGACACTAGCACCTTGAGAATTGAATAATATTGCTCGGTTACCAGTGGTACCGAGGTCAAGAGCAAGAATATATTTTTCTGTGTTTGTGGTCATAAGAAATGATTTTTTTAATAGTAATAGCCAATTAGGTTTTTTTATTTACCATAATTTTTAGTGAAAATACAAAAAAATCAACTTTTCTTATTATTTGCTTGAAGCGATCGCTTTACCTCTTTCTTTTCTTATAATATTAATTGTCATCCACTAATTCTATATCTAGGTAGCACTTCAGTTATTATGTAATTGAGTAAGTTGGTGTATTTGCCCTGTGTAATAAAATGCCAATAAACTCTTAAATCAACTATTTGGAATATCTTTGAGTTACTATATAAATCTTAAGATAATTAAGCTTTTTCATTTCTATTTACTTCACACAAAGGGGATAACTTTTTTTCTCAAAGCCAGCTAAGTTAATCTTAATTTTAGGTGGTATTGTACGGATATTAAATACAAAATTCTTACTCCTGCTAAATAACCCGTGTAGCCCGTTTATAAAAGTTTTTTCAAAACCGTATAAGTTTAGCAATTATAGAACTATAGCAATGTTAATGATTTGTCAAAAAACTTTAGATAAAATATTACAATCCATAGGCAGATTTCTAGACTAATTCTAAATAATTTTGAATAGAAATGAGGTTTTATGGAAAAATACAATTCTACTATTTAGAGTACCTAATTTGACGACAGATGATACTTTCTCTAATATCATAATAGATTGCTATCTATTAATATAAATTATAAATTGGGGTATATTATTCCAACTCTTCTGTAATCTGACAATTAAGATTGTTGCATTTGCAAAAATATTGCTACATTAACTTGATTTTTGTACTTAGAGAATACCATTATTTTCTATTACTATACTCCCTATTATTTAATCACTGCTACTTACATTTATCCGATATAATTTTACATTTTTAATTGTAGTTTCCAGAAAAAAACTTGCCTCTAAATATTGATTGAGAGCATTTCTATATTCAGGGCTAATATTATCTTTTTCCGCAAGTAAAATATAACTAGGATTTTTCGCCATAATGTTATCTAATTCTTGTAGATAATTAGTAGGCAAAATCTGATGCATAGCTGTTAAATGACTAGGAAAAGCATATTTTGTCGGAACTTTTGTGGGCACTAAATAATAAATTATGGGTTCATAATTAACTACATATATATAATCATTTGATTTTATTCTTTGTCTCAAATATTTAGCAATCAAAGCTTCTCTGTCATCCCACGTATCTATTTTTTGAATGTATCGATAATAGATAAATTCCCAATTCTTACTTAACTTATTGTAACCAGCTTGAGCAAAAGGATATATCAAAATAAAGAACAAAAATATATTAGCTAAATAAGGGCGGATAATTACATTTAATTGGTAATTAATCAAAGCATTTATTTGAGCTTGAGTACTATTTTTTTTCATTTTTATTGCTTCTCCATAATGATGTTCATTTACCAGATTTTGAGGTAAAAAAACAGATTTAATAATGATATATCCACTAATTAAACATAATGGAGGTAATAATTGTAAAAAGTAATGATTATAAAATCGCTTAGATAACAAAACTGCCAAAAAAGCACAGCTAAACCACAAAAATAAATAGATTAAATTGCGCTCTTGTTTAAACTTACCCCTAGCAAATACAAAAAAATAAATCGGACTCCAGAACAAACATAACCATAACAAAATATTTCCTAATACCTGTTTTCTGAGTCTACTTAAAAGGTCTGAAAAAGAAAAATCTAACATCGCTACATACTTACTATTAGCACTTATAGTTGCATAGATATATTCATCAAAATACCCATAAAATTGATAAATAAATGCAATAAAAATTGCAGGTAAAATTAAGCCTATACCGAAAATTAGATAAAACTTTAATGTGGAATTCAATTTTTTTATAAGCCCTTCTTTTTCCTTTTCTTTTATTTTTCTTTCTTTCCTAAACCAAGTCCCTAATAAAACCAATGCCAAGGTATCCATAATCACCAAATATTTAATTTGCATCCCTATCCCAAAAATTAGACCTATCATAAATACTTTAATATTTGATAATTGTCTATTCCGAAATAACAATAAAAATCCTACTGTAACAAAAGGAGCAAAGAAAATTTCTGCATTGGCAGCAGCACCATCATTATGTAAAGAAAAAATAGCATATAAAACACCTGCTAATAATCCTATCTTTTCTCCTTGCTTTTGATCAATCGTTGCCCCAATTCTATATAAAAAATAGCTGGTAAAAGTTGTAGCCAGAATAGATATAATTCTGATTGATACTATAGACCTATCAAAAATTAGCATTGCTAGGGAAAACAATATAAAAATACCAGGAGGTTTATTATCCCAAATTTCTGTATAGGGGAGATTACCATTTAATAAACTATCTGCTCCTAATATATAAATACTTTCATCTTTGTCTAACACAGATACAAATAAAGTCCAAAATCTGAGAAAGAATGATAATAGAAGAAACCCAATAAAAATTATTAGTTTTTGGTTTATATTTTTGAGCATATTGATAAAAATTATAGACTATAGTAGGTATGGGCAACTTCTAAAATTTTATCCTCAATTGTACAATCTGAAAATCTTTATTTAAGGAAAAAAAAATTTATTTACTTTTCATACTTATGAAGTTTATCATTCTATTTTATCTAATAATCATAAGGATTTTTAGGCTTAGGAATTGATTCTATTTCTGTTGGCAAAATTGTTAATTTACGTTTACCGTTAAACTCATCAGTAATCATTATTCCTTCTACTTTAAACCAACCATCTTGAGGATATTCACTCCGACTTTTGCTTGCTGGTAATTTAACTGGTAATCCCACTGGATAAGCATCAGCAGCACAGCAAGTTAGAATAAATCTAGATATCCACATATATTGCTCAGATAATCCCCTAGGATAAATTACAAAACCACTTACTTCAACTTTTTGACCATTATAAGCATCTGGTTCTGGATAAACATTTAAAGTCCTAATCCATTCAATTAGAGATCGCTCTTCTGGTTTAATCGTACTACGAAATTTTTGAGGTTGAGTTCTAGTTACTGGCAAAGATTCTGTTAACCCTCTTTGCAAAGCAGTTTGACTCCCAAAGACTTGAGGGGTAATTGTTAAAGCTAGTAGAGCAGATACTAACAGTAAAAAACTACTCCAACCAGGAGCAAAAAAGTTAATATGTTCATTTTTAATTAGACTAACTTTTTCTTTTGATTGCCTAGATATTTGGTGGTTTTTATTGATATTCCATAACTGCAATAATTTCCATCCACCTAATATTAATAACCCAATGCCAGCAGCAATAGTTAAACCAAAATAACGGGGATGAATCAATATATATAACTTTCCTGTCAACCAATAATTTATTAATAAAAAGCCCCAAGTAAAAATTGCTCCAGCATCCAACCAAGATTCATATTTTTTGAGTATATAAAATAATGATTTTGCTACTTTCATATAAAAAACTTATTTCGATCAACAAAAAGCTAATTTAACTCAAGTATAAGTTGACTCCCACAGCCATAATAAATGTTAACTGTGCTGCCAATATTATCAAATAAACTACAGCTCGCGAGCGAAAAAATGATAATAACAAACCAACAGCTTTAATATCAATCATCGGTCCAAAAACCAGAAAAGCTAACAACGAACCACTAGTAAAAGTTGCAGCAAATGACAAAGCAAAAAAAGCATCTACAGTAGAACAAATGGAAACTACTGCTGCCAAAGTTAGCATAGCAATAATTGAACTAATTGAGCCTTGACCAAGATTAAGAATTAACTCTCTAGGAGCAGCAACTTGAATGATGGCAGCGATCGCACTCCCAACTACTAATACTCCTCCCAACTCTCGTAATTCCTGCACTATACTATCTAACAAAGATAAAAGTCTTTGTCTATTAGGGGCAAGGAAAAGAGATTTCAAATTTATATTTTTATTAATAGTTATTTGATCACTAACTCCTATAAACTGACTCTCAACAGGTGTCGTCATTGATCCTTGCAAAAGCCCCATAGACTCTAGGGGTAAAGATGTACTAGATCGACCTAAAAAAAATGTTCCTGACTGTAGAAGGGGAGAAGCATCCAACTTTTGAGAAACTAAAGGTTTCGCTCTAGGCAATAAACGAGCAGTTGTAGGCTGTAAAATTGGTCGTATATCCTTCTGAAAACTAAATACCCAACCAACAATTGTTGCGATAGTTAGAGAAAATAATACTCGCAACACCACAATTTCTGGTTGGTCTCTAAAGGCAGTCCAAGTTGCCCAGATAACTATGGGATTAATTGTTGGAGCTGCCAATAAAAATCCAATTGCCACTGAGATGGGGATACCTTGTATCAATAAACGTCGTGCAACTGGAACATTGCCACATTCACACACTGGGAACAAAAAACCAATTAAACTCCCTACAAATGCTCCTAAAAGTGGATTTTTAGGCAGATATGTAATTAATTTTCGTTCGTCAATGAACCACTGTAATATTCCAGAAAAAATAACCCCTAACAGCAAAAATGGCATTGCTTCTACTAATAAGCTGAGAAAGAGGGTGAAAGAACTATTCAACTGATTTATCATTATTGATGTTATCTTTAAAATCTACTTAATAACTTGATTTTTTTTTGATGTTACTTACCGAAAAATTGGGGTTAAAGCTTTCCCCGCCCATTAAGTAACTTTTTAGTTGTTTTTTTGAACATTATGTTAACTTAAATTAATATTAATTAATTGGTCGCAGGCGGGCAGTTACCAGACAAAAAACAGACAGACCAGGCAAAGAGTTTGACTAGGGTCAAGTTTCCCTCTCGCCACAAGAAAAGTCGCTGTATCAGAAAAAAAATCAACCCATAGAGAAAGTTTACCCTCGGTAGAATTTCCTCCCACCTAATAGCCGGGGAAGATATCAAATTTATAATTATTTAGATGATCAAGATTATTCGCTAACTATCTACTTAAGTTGCACACTTTATATCAATTTTATCTGAGACTTCACAGAATTATAAATTCATTAATTTGCCGATCTTTTTCTACAGTTAAGTTTGATGAAAGTTTTGGTAGTGCATTGAGAAAATTTGGGAATGATGATAAGATTATGATCCCTAAGAACTTTCAATGATCATACAAGCTCCTCTGTGTGTGTGTAGTTCTTACGAAACTCTTATTCATGGAAAGACCAGTAAAATAATTCAACAATACTATTTTTTCATAGAATAACGAAATTTGTCCACAATACACTATCATAGATAAGTTTAATTTGAAATATTTATTATATCAACCAACTTCAGAACTGATAATGGCCGATTTTAAACTATTTATACAACGATTTATACTAAAATAATAGTTGACACCAATCAACTGTCAGCGTAAATTCTTATGCAAGAAAAGCTAAAATAGGTTCTATAGGAGCTTATTCATACCTTGAGGTCATTTTTCAGATCTACTGAATTAACAATGTATAAGGTGTTGATATTTTATTTTTTAGTACGATGACGACTAGTATTAGAACCAACCTTTGAGCAGGTAGACCTGCGAGAGTTCTTAACCACTCGTTTTTTAAGTTTTATTTTGGGGAGTAAACTAGATAAACCTTTAGTTTTAAAGCGTTTATAAGCAGAACAACTCCAGTCACTTAAAGAATGGCTCATGGCACCAAGTTCTAGACCAACTAACAAGGCAACTACTTCTTGATAATGCTGGGAAAGCGATCGCCACAAACTTATAACCAACCCTAAAACACTTAAATCTAAGCCCAATAATTTATCTACAATTAAACCTAACATAGCCAAAACTGCTGACCAGTTTAACAAGTATAGTAACCGTAATGCAGTACCAATTATTGGTCCATGAGATAAAAAGGAGCGATGATTAAGACTGGTTTGGTATGGTCGCCAAAGCCACCTAAACCAACCCCAACGTTGGAATTGCCGAGAATTAATATCAAGGTCTGGGCCAAACATTAGGCCACTAAATAAAAACCCTCCAGAAACAAATAACGTTAAGTGGGTACTACGAACTAACACATAGCTTAAGATGATTACAATGGGCAAACTCCACAAGGTTATTCGGTCATGGGTAGGACCACTAGGCATAACAGATTTAATCTAGGCCAAAAATATATAATTTATATTTATCAAACTTACCAGATAAAATGTGATTTTTTTACTTGCACATTTAATAAGATGTGTTATAGTAATAAAAGGTTGGGCGGTTAGCTCAGTGGTAGAGCGCCTGCCTTACAAGCAGGATGTCACTGGTTCAAATCCAGTACCGCCCATGATTATCTAATCTATCTAATCTATATATTATTTATATGTAGATGTATTACTTTATAATTGTTCTGATTTGCTAAATAAGTAATTATTGATTGTAAGAATGAACAAAGTGCGAAATGATACTAGTGATATGATTATTTTGATTATTTTTAATAAATAAAATATATTATATAGATGGACTTGTTTTTCCTTTCCATCAATTTTCTTTGTTTTTAATTACTAGTACTACTGAATCATTCCATATCATAATTTTTTCTATTTCTTTTCTTACTGTTTGATGTCCTTTAAAAAAGGAAATTAAACAATAACTGAAATTAGAGATATTTGTACTCAAGCAAGTTTTTAATTCCTTTAAGGTAAGTTTTGATAAAATATGCTCCTTATAGTTTATTGAAATTCTTTTGCTATTTTTCTACTAGCTTTATACGGTTTATCTAAAACTGTTACCAACATTTTAAAACTTCTCTGGGTAATCTTTTTTGTCATTTATTCTTACACAATCTCCATAAGTATTGAAAAATTACTCTCTGAGAAACTTGACTTAGATGTGCATATCAGGGATGTTTAATTCGATTATACTTAGATATTATTTGGAAGTTAGGAACGAGAATCTTAATTGTATTTAAAAAATAACTGAAAATTTGGGTGATGCTTTAAGCCCAACTAATTATTTGGTAAACTTTCCTCAAATGTATATAATTCCATAAATTAATATATTTATTGAGCCGATCAAAAAGCTTTGAATCAAAGGTAGTTTAGAATAGTATCATATTTCATATTACTAATTTTTGCAACCAAACATCTAGTCATCTGTTGTCTTTTCTTGGACTCCTTGAATAATTCTAGATAATTCACTCTTCTCATTAACAGTAGTTCGAGTTGGAGAACCGCTAATAATTCCTTCATAGCTGCGGAAAGAGTCTCTTATATCAGGACCCTGAGATGTAATTGTATATTCTCTAATTCCCTTATCATGCCATGAACCACGCATTTTGAAGACATTGATAGCACGGGACATTTCACCACGAATCTCTACATACTGGAGCATCAGGATAGTATCAGTAATAGTAGAAATATGGGAGTCTGTAATAGAATTAGATCCCATAAACTGATCTGTGGTGTTAGTAAAAAAGCCTGTTATTTCTTCTTGTTTAGCGAAACCAGTGACTCCAATTACAAATTGTCTAAAGGCATTATTACTTACCCCTCTTGCCAAAGCAGATAAAGAGTCAATAGCTATTCTTGATGGTTTAAATTCGGCAATTTCTGATTTAATAATTTGTAGGTGATCTTCTAAACCTGCTGATTCTGGGTAGCTACACAGAATTCTTAATAATCCTTTTTTTTCTAGTTCTTCAAAATCTATGCCCCAAGAAAAAGCATTACGAAATAATTGAGCCCGGGACTCTTCATAAGCAAAAAGCATAGCAGGTTCATTATTCATACAACCATCTTCAATAAATTTACTTACTAAAAGGGTTTTACCTGTACCTGTAGCTCCAGTTGCTAATATAATTGAATCTTTAAAGAAACCCCCACCACACATTTTATCAAGAATTTCATCCCCAGAGGAAACCCTAACATTAGAAGAACGTTGAGTTAATCTCATGGCTCCAAGTGGAAATATATTTACACCATCATTGGTAATGGTAAATGGATATTCTCCCTTCATGTGGGTTGTACCCCGAAGTTTTAGTATTTCTATTGTCCTACGTCTACGTTCACCTTCAAGAGCATTACGCACAATAACAACATTATCCGAGACAAATTCTTCTACTCCAAATCTAGCTACAGGGCCATATTCTTCTACTCTTTCTGTAGTCATAATAGTTGTTGCCCCAACTTGTTTGAGTCGTGCGACTAAACGAAATATTTCTCTTCTAACTACCGAAGCCGCATCATATTGTTGAAATACAGCAGTTACTGAATCTATAGAAACTCTTCTAGCTTTGTATTTAAGAATAGCATATTGAATTCTTTCTATTAAGGCAGATAAGTCAAAATTGCCAACTATATCTTGTCCCTCTGGATCTGGGGAAGCATCCAATATAAATAATTTCCCATGATCAACTAATTGCTGTAAATTCCAACCAAAACTATAAGCATTTTTAATGATATCTTGGGGAGATTCTTCAAAAGTTACGAATACTCCTGGTTCATCAAAATAAGTAATTCCATTATAAAGAAATTGAATAGCAAACAATGTTTTACCAGTTCCAGATGTACCACTTACTAATGTTGTTCTGCCAACTGGCATACCTCCATGACTTATGTCGTCAAAACCCTCAATCATGGTCTTAATTTTTTCAACTCCTACAGTTGCTATTCTGTCCTTTTTAACAGACTCACTATTTTGATTCATATCTTTAAAATCTCTTGGAATGAAAAATTTGACTATCTGCGAATATATTTATTCCTGTGTTGCTACCTCAAGATATTATGGGTGCGAGATATTTATATCACAAAATACTAAAGTTAATATCAATCGGATCTAGAAGTTTGTTTAAAGATTGTATTCGTCTTCGTTGAGTTCTTCATAAAGTAGATCCAACCCAATTAAGACCTTTTCTCGATCTGAGAGATCACCAATGATTTTTCTAACGGGTGGAGGTAATATTTTGGACAAAGTTGGTGTTGCCAATATTTTATCTTCTTCTGCTAGTTGAGGATTTTTCAATACGTCTATTACTTTTAAGGCATAAACCCCTTGAAATTCTTGTTCCAGAATTTCTTTGAGTGTTTTTAATGCCCGCACAGAATTAGGAGTATTTCCAGCAACGTATAACTTCAAAACATAGGTTTTCTTTAGAGGACTCATAATTATTATCAAGTAGTTTTTTTCAGATTTTTTGAATAGTTTTTCCTAGATTAAAAACCGATTTAATAATATTTTAACCTCAATTCAAACAGAGTTTTTTTTGTTTAGGGATTAATTAAATTATTGATTAAATATATTGACGTAACCATTTTTACAGTTAGCATTTAGCTTTTCCAAGTTGGAAATATTCAAGTTGAGCAAAACCATCGTACTTTGGGTGCTAAATTTCAAATAAAATAAAAGTTATTGATCGGTTTTTCTTATTAGATACTTTGAAATTATTAAACTTATTTAATTCCTAACACATTTTCTGATGTTAACATTAGCTTAATGTAATCTTTTCCTAGTTAATTTTTATTTAATAATCTAGTTTTCAAGATTCTCTAGGAATAGAACGTCGATACATTTCACATAAGTGTGCTATTGTATCTATAAGAGTTAATCTATAGTCCAATAACATTTCCTCACTACGTCCTTCCAACCTTAGTTGTATAGCAAATTCATCCATTAAATCCATGTGAATTTCCACAACTTGTGTTACAGGAATATCTGAGAAAAAACATAGGTTAACAAAGTCATCTATATTATTGTTTAGAGAATTATCCTGAGAAAAATATTTGAGAACAATATGACGATATTCTAGCTTAAGTTGGTCTACAAACTTATCACGCTCCCCTGGAGCCATATTCCTAATAAAATTTGTGGGATTCCTTTTGTAATACACACCTAGGTATCCTAATCTTTCCCTTAATTTTGCATATAATCTGTGTTGCTGTTGATGAAGTATATTTTTAGTATAATCATCAGTGGCTTGACTAGATATTTGAGATTTATCTTTTGAGGAACTAGCAGGAGAAAGTTTGAGAAATTTTTGAATTGCTTGCTCAACATAAAAATCTATTTTGCCTAGTTGATTGATTAATAATGAAGCTTCTGCTTGATGGTAAATAAAGGGTTGATAATTATGCTGTGTAGTATATTCAGTAAAATTATTATCAGTGTCAGTTAACTGCTGATTTTCCAGAGAATTTTCTGATTCAGATTTTTTAATAATAACAGCAGGTAATAAAATAGATCTATGGTGTAACTTATGTATCAAAGAAGTTAGTTCAGGATCCTCTTGGAAGAGGAGACAATCTATATTAGTATTCTCCTCAATAAGCTGGACAAATTCTCGATCAGATTTGGTCAATGCCACAAGGTAGCGATCTTGACTCAGTAACTTGGTTACTGAAGTGGCAAATTTATCATCATGTAAATATATACAAATAAATAGTTTAGTAGACAAAGTTTTAGGTACAGTAGGTAAGTCTGGGTTGATTTGAGAATCTGTAATCCGAGAAATCTTCATTACAAAAGAATTTTATTACATCAAAGATTTAAACATATACTGTAATAATATTAACATATATAACTTTTATATTTTTTGGGTTAAGAGGAATTCATGAATAGCTTGTCTAAATATAAATAATAGTTGAGCAAGGTTATCTTTAAATTCTCTCAAAATACCTCATAAATAGCAGTAAATTAAAGTAGGAACATTAATCCTATATCTGTGTACTAAATATCATTACCACTAAAGTCAAAATTTAAGCTAGCTATAAACGTAATAGGATTTTCCTGTGAGATGTTTACTTAATTATTTGTGGACAGATGTAGGGATAAGGGTTTCCATTCAAAATGGCCTAGATTGTAGTCCGATTAGTCAACATACCCTTAATGAATATATTTCAGCTTATATATCTGAACTGTCATGTTAATGCCCTACACGACTTTAAAAAAAATTATATCTCCTATACCAGTTTGCTTAGATACAGAAAATTTGCAAGTAGTATGGTCAATTTTCTCTAGAGAAAAATGTAACGAGTTAGTAATAGTAAATCTTCAACACCAACCACTAGGATTAATTTACTTACATAGTTTAATTCCTTATCTAACATCAAACTCAGAAACCAAAATACTTAAAACTGATACTTCTGTAGGAAATTGGCAACAACCTCTATCTGAAGTAAGTTCTTTGGCATTGAGTAGTTTAAGAATATTACCAGCAGATTTAACTGTTGACAAATTATGGCCATATATCCAACCAGAATCGGAAAACGAGATAGAGCAAGAGTCTTTGAGGTTGCCTATTGCTGTTGTAGATGGAGAAGGTAAATTTTTAGGGTTGTTAGATAGTTGGCGTCTATTAGAGTTTATTTCCACAACTGAGAACCTGAAGCTAAATATCTCTGAATTAGAAAATTCGCCAGAAGTGGAGCAAATAGTTACAAAAGATTTGCTTGATCAAGAACAAGAAAAGCAAGAAAAAGTAGAGACTTCTTCCTATATCTATTCATTAATAGAGCTTTTAGAAAAATTACCTCTACCTCTGATGTTACAGAGCAATGATGGCAAAGTAATAAATCAGAATTTAGCATGGCGTTCTCATATCGGAAAAGAACCGGATTTAATAGAAATTGTAGATGCAGTTATGGGTTTATTGGCTAAAAATACTAAAAATACTCAACAACAGCCGACACAAGCCAAAATACCAGACTCTATAGCTATCTTGGAAGATGGTGTTGCATTTTCGTGTCCAATAAAAACTAATGGGAGGGTTTCCCCTGCTAAACTTTTACAAAAACGAGCTCAGGTTCCACAGTCAAATTCTGCTTCTAGTTGGTGTTATTATACTCATCCAGGTACTTATGTTTGTACTTGTCCTCAAAAAAATGGTCAAGAACGAGTATGGCACTTTAGTAGTCAGCAATTGTTTGACCTGACGTTAGTTTTAGCTCAGGATGTCACAAAACAACACTTGGTGGCAAAGGAATTACAGGATAAAAATACTGATTTGATTCGGCTTAACCGACTTAAGGACGAGTTCTTGGCTTGTATTAGCCATGAATTAAAAACACCGTTAACTGCTGTACTGGGTTTATCTAGTTTATTGAAAGATCAGACTCTGGGAGCTCTCAATAAACGTCAAACTCATTATGCTACACTTATCCATCAGAGTGGCCGTCATTTAATGGCTGTGATTAATGATATTCTAGATTTAACTCGCATGGAAACTGGTCAAATGGAGTTGATCCCAGAACCAGTTGAAATTCGGAAAGTTTGCGATCGCGCTTTTCAGGAGGCTTTACAACTTCAGCATAAGCGTCCTCAAGGTCAATCTTCTGCTATATTTAGTGATTCTATCCGAGCTAAGTATACTTTAGAAATAGAGAAGGATCTAGATATTATAATTGCAGATGAGTTGCGTTTGCGTCAGATGTTGGTAAATTTATTATCTAATGCTTTGAAGTTTACTCCAATAGATGGCAAGATGGGATTGAAAGTAGCTAGATGGGAAAAGTGGATAACTTTTACTGTTTGGGATTTTGGTATTGGTATACCAGCAAACAAGCAACATTTGATTTTTCAAAAGTTTCAACAATTAGAAAATCCTTTGATTCGTGAGTTTGAAGGAACTGGTTTAGGTTTAGTATTAACTCAACGTTTAGCTCGTTTACATGGTGGGGATGTTACTTTCATTTCTCAGGAAGGTAAAGGAAGTGAGTTTACATTAATATTACCACCTATTCCACCTCCAAAGGATTTAAGAATTGAAGGATGGGAAACAAATGATTATCTCAAAGAACAGGGATTAATTCCTACTAAAGAAAATGAAGTTCGTAGGAAAAAAGATAGTAAGTTACCTGTTAATAATTACCATTTACCTGTCGTTAATTATTCATCTCGTTTAGTTCTAATTGTTGAAGCGGTTCCGGGGTTTATTGAAGATTTAAAAAATAAATTAACAGGTAATGGTTATCGAGTTGTTATTGCACGTTCTGGTACAGAAGCAGTTGAAAAGGCGCGAAAGTTACAACCAAAGTTAATATTTCTCAATCCATTATTGCCACTGTTATCAGGTTGGGATGTGTTAACTCTTCTGAAAAAGGATACTGATACTTGTCATATTCCTGTGGTAATAACTTCTACAATAGGAGAGAAGGAACGAGGGATAGTTAATGGAGCGAATCAATTTTTAAGTTTACCTGTAGAACTATCAGCGTTAGAAGAAGTATTAACAGAATTTACTGATTTACCATCAAAGAAACAGGATTATCAAAAGTTAGTAATTCTCCGTTTAATTCCTGGTAGTTATGATTTTAAGCAGCCTATGACAGAAGATTCTATTTATGAGGATAAGTTTTTTTCGCTTCCTACTGAATACAGAATAATAGAGGCAGATGATTTAGCTCAAGCTAATTTACTTGCTAAGATTTGGCAGCCTAATGTTATCCTTATAGAAAGAAGATATAATTCAATGACTCCGGTTGAATTTATTAACAAGTTAAGTCAATATTCTGCTTTGGCGGCTATTCCTTTGGTAACTATGGATTCCGAAATTACTCAAGCTGCTAATCAAGTCAAAAAATTGTCTGTGTTTCCTTATTTGGCTTTTGATAAAAATGATAATTATTTAACCGAAAGGAAGCTTAATTATGAATATTTTAATTCGCGATTATGTCAAGTGATTTCTATTGCTGCAGGCATGAGTTGGCTACCTACTATATTGGTTATGGATGTAGCAAATATCAAAGATTTTATAGTACCTTTGACAGAGGTTTTTTCTGAGGAAAGTGTTGTTGATTTATCAGATTTTACCTCAGAACAAAAGAATATAAACTTAAAAGATAGTTTGAATTATTCCAATTTTCCCAATTTTATTTCTGATTTAGAGGTGGCTAATCAAAATATAAATAATTTTCAACAAACAAAATTACCAATTGAAAGTACACAGGTATTAGTTCAGTATATTCAAACTTATGGATTTAAAGGTTTAATTGCTAAATCTTGGGTTGAAGTTTTGTCACAATTACAAAATCAGAGTGTAGATTTATTATTAATTTGTTTACGGGGAAATTTACCGTCTGCTTTAGATAAAGCATTGTTTGATTTAGACAAAATAGTTACAAAACCTCCTATATTAGTGTTAAAGTATCCTAATTATCAATTACCCAAAAATATGACACTAGAAAATCTCAATTTAGCCTTAAGTAAGATTGCGAGAAAAATTTTACCTTTTGATTTATCAATAGCTGATTTATTGGAGGAAATTAAGGGTCATTTAATAAGGGAATAGAAAAGAGGAAAGTCTTCAATATTTTTGCTGTAATTTTTGTAGCCTGAGAGATAAGTATCTGTTAATTTTCTGTTGGTAAATAGTTCTTGAAAGTTGTTGAGTAAGTACAAGTATTTATGTTAAATTAATTTAATGTTTTTCAGAGATTAGAGAGCAAAAATTAGAGAGTCGGGAGTAGCGGAAAAATATACATTATCAGTGGATCCAAAATAATTTGGCTAACCCTATTGCCATATTTCCCAGGGTAAACGCGTGGGGTATTTCCGCTACACTATCAGCAAGCAATAAGCAAGGAAGGTGTCAGTTCTACTGGCTTATTTTGGTAAAAAGATATTTTTAGGAGCTTTACCTAATTGATAAGCACCACGACTGTCTAAATATTGATATTGCCCTGGTTTTAATCCTATATGAATAAACTTTTTTGGGTAGCCAATTATCAATACATTATCAGAAGAGTTTTTTGAGAGATTTTTCCCTAGATATTCTCTGGCATCTGTAGCACGTCGAAAAAATTTTACTTGTTGCCTAGTATAAAAAACTAAACTAGGTTTTTCAAAGCTAACCATAATTATTTCTTCTCCTGGTTGTCTGGCTTGAATAATAGTTTGAGCTAGCTGACGTAAAGGTAATTGACGTTCTTGATCTACTAAAAACATGATCGGGTTAATAGTAAAAATTAAACAAGCTACTAACCCAATAAAATTAGCACTCCAAACCCAAGAATTTTGTTTTTTTATGACAAAAAATCCAATGACTATTGCTGTGGTTATTAAAATTAAGCCACCACGAATTAATAAGCCAGATTTTCTAATTATTTCTGAGAAATATGGCATGGCTGGGTCTCTATCTAACCAGTTAAAACTGTAGATAATTGCTAAGGCTAAAATCAACAAAAAAATAATGTTGGCGACAACTGAGAAAGATAAAAATTTACTTTTTGATTTAGAAGTATTTCTCGTTAATCTGGAAATAGGTTGAGTAGGGTTATTTGTGGCTTTAAATGATGATTGAGTGGAGTTATTTTCAGGTTTATTAGTCTGACTAGATAGAGAATATCTGTGAAGAATAATATTACTCCAAAATAGTGCTAATAATATTGCTGCGGCGGGCATTATTGGTAAGACATAGCTAGGTAGTTTAGTAGCAGAGATGGAGAAGAAAGCAAAGATACAAATAAACCAGAAAAAGGCAAATAAACCTAACTGTTTATTTCTCGGTTTATGACGCCAATAATAGGGTTGCCAAAACTTAGTTTTAGCTATGGCTACTGGTAAATAAATAGACCAGGGAGCGAAACCAATTAGTACGACTAAAAAGTAAAAATACCACGGTCCTTGATGGTGATTCACAACTCTGGTAAAACGTTCAAAATTGTGATACCCAAAAAAACTATCAATGTATTCTTTTCCATTTACCAAGGTAACTAGATAATACCAAGGGAATGTAATGGTAAAAAAAATTAAAATTCCATACCAAATTTTGATTTCTTGCAAGACTTTAAAAAGTCTACCTACATATAATAAAAAGGAACCAATAATTATTCCTGGTAAAACAATTCCAATGGGACCTTTGGTGAGAACTGCTAAAGATATTAGTATATAAAAGGCTAAATACCACTTGTTGAATAGGGGAGATTTTCTAGGTTTTGAGGATTGATTTTGATTTGGTAAATAAGAGGTTTTCTGTATGATGATTTTGCTGTTTTTTTGCTGATGTATAAGAGCATTTTCTGTTTGTGAAGCATATCCTATAAAAAAGGCTAGTAGTGCTGAACACATACAGCTTGTTAATAACATATCAGAAACTCCTATACGTCCCCAAACAATAGTTTCTGGATTTATGGCTATCATCGCTGCCCCAATATATCCTATTAATAATTTCACTATTAAAAGTTTATTTTTAGGGGTATATATTTGAGGATTCAGGTGATAATAACCATATCTGTAGAGGGTATAAAAACCAAGGCACATTAAGCCGGTTCCAGATATTGCTGATGGGAGACGGACAGACCATTCATTAATACCAAAAAGATGATAAGAAATTGCTATTAACCAATAAATTAAAGGTGGTTTATCAAAGCGAGTTTCTCCATTAAAATAAGGTGTAATCCAATCTCCAGTTTTTACCATTTGACGAGCAGTTTCGGCAAAAATTGGTTCTGTTTCATCAATTAAACCAATATTACCAAGGTTATAGAAGAAGGCTAAGGAAGCAAGTAAACAGAGGTATAAAATAGAAAGTGTTAATATTAAAAGATATTTTTTTTGTTTGGCTTTAATTTTTTTGAAATTTTCTAACTGTTGTATTAGTTTCATTTAGATAATTTACTCTTATAAGTTTTAATGCTTAAGTTCTAATTTAGCTGGATTTTTGTCAAGTAGCTATTGTTTTTATGGTCTTTAAATTAACTTTAGAAAAAGAATTGGTACTATTACACTCATTGTTTACCTAGAGTAATTTGATATGGTGCTTTTTGTATAAGGGATTTGGTCTGAAAAATATGTAATTATTTTTTTGTACTTACTTGGGCTAAGAAATAATAATTTTTAATGAGTATCCCCCCCTATTTTCCAGCTAAAGAAAATGTAGAAAACTTTTATAGGATAATTAAGTATCCTGATTTTTTTGACCGGAAATATTATAGGTTGTGGTTTTGCTGAAGACCTAGACAAAATTATTGACTTATTCTAGTTTGACGTGAGGTATATAATATAAGATGTTCGGTCTCACATATAAGTGTAATTAACTTTGTGCACCTACTTGTATTAAACTAATATTAGTATCTTTAATTTGAGATTTATAGAAATTAAAAATATATTTAATATCATTTATGCAAAGTACCCGTCTTAATAGATTATTTAATGTTATTCTTAAGAGGTTTGAACAATGGTTGGTTAATCCTTGGCGTCGAATTTCTATATTACTTATTAGTTTGTTGTTTGGTAATTTTGCAGCAAGTGCCGTTTCTACTATTGCTGGGCAAGAAGGATATTTAGATGTTTTATATACTTTAGCTTGTTTGTTCATTACTGAGGCATTAAACTGGTTGGTTTATGGTCGCAGAGGGAAAGTAGCACGTTTTTTGATAATAGATATTTTAAATAGTTTGAAAATAGGTTTTATTTATGGTCTATTTTTGGAGGCTTTTAAGTTAGGTTCTTAAGGGTTATTAGTTATTAGGTATCAGTTATGGGTTATTAGTTTGTTTGGGTTTCTTTTCTGTGGTGCTATTTTTATAATTATTATTGACTATAATAGCACAGTTTCTTTTTTGATTTGCTAGTAAGTTTTCAATGGCTAGCTGTTTACCTAGTTTATCTAGATTTTTTTCTCATATTTTGAATTTTAATATGAGTTTTACAGAATTTTTTGTCTGAAAATTTTGACGATTTTTACACTTAGCTAAGTATCTGAAAAAAAAAATAGGTTTTTGCCTCTTATTAAGTAGCTACTTTATTAATTTGAAAAAGGATATGATGTTATAAGTATTTAGCTTAATTCTTAGATAGTATCTATAATTTTTATGGGTTTTTTTGATTTTGAAGTAGGGCAAATTTTACAGTTTTTACAGCAGGGTAATTCTCTGGAGAAAAAAGAATTAGAAATTTTAGCAAGTCAGGAATTAATAGATAAAAAACGTGCTCATGTTTTTAATATTACTTCGGCTAATGTGAGGGAAGTAATTATGGAGCGATCGCTTCTATTTCAGTCTGTAATTTCTGACTATGATAAGTTTCCTCTCAGAGACTATAATACTTTAGCAATTTTATGGAAATTATGGTTACCTTTAGGAATAAAGTTAGCTAGTAAATGTCAAGGTTTAAGTCGCCCATTCATTCAAGGAATTTTAGGGGGGCAAGGAACTGGTAAGACTACTCTGGCAAAAATTTTAGTGTTAGTTTTAGATAAGCTTGGATATAAAACTATTAGCTTTTCTATTGATGATATTTATAAAACTTACGCTGAACGTCAACTTTTACAAAGGCAAGATTCGAGATTAATTTGGCGCGGTCCTCCTGGCACCCATGATGTTAGTTTAGGAATTGAAGTTTTGGATAAGTTACGTCAATCTAAAAGTGAAAATTCTGATGGTTTAATTGCTATTCCTAGATTTAATAAGTCTCTTTTTAATGGTGCTGGAGATCGAGTTGAACCGGAAATAGTAAGTAAGGTTGATATTATTTTATTTGAGGGTTGGTTTGTGGGAGTTCGACCCGTTGAGGATAAAGTTTTTGATATGGCAAAACTACTACCAATTATTACAGAGGCAGACCGAAAGTTTGCCCGTGATATGAATAAAAATTTGATGCAATATTTACCTCTTTGGGAAAGGTTAGATAGTTTAATTATTTTATATCCTACTGATTATCGTTTTTCTAAAAAATGGCGAAAGGAAGCAGAAAAACAAATGATTGCTTTAGGAAAATCTGGAATGAGCGATGATGAAATTGAAAGGTTTGTGGATTATTTTTGGCAAGCATTACATCCAGAGTTGTTTATTAAGCCACTTATCAATAATCAAGAGTTGGTAGATTTAGTGATAGAAATTAATTCGGATCATTCTTGGGAAAATATTTATCAGCCCAAGTCTTGAATAGGATTTTTCTGTTAGTTTCAGATAATTTTATAGGGAACTTTCAGAAAAAGAGAATATACTGAGCTAAGGTTTTTCTAATTTTTGCTAAAGCTCAATTTTTGACTTCCAATTTAGTTTTCAAAGTTTGTCAAGTTAGTTAGTGAGAAATAGGGTTTAATCTCTTAGATATTATTGATTTTGTTCGGACTCAATTTCTTCTTGCGGAGCTGGAAATATCTCTTGAACTTTCTCTATTAATTTAGGGAAACCAGATGGAAATAGTTTCGGATAAATAATAAGTACAAAAATGCCGATAGTGGCAGAAGCTAAATAGAAAATCATTTGCCCATTCTGCGCCCAAGTCAAAAAATCTAGCCATCCAAATTTATCGGGTTTTTCGGTTTTTGGCGCCGGAGAATGTGTGGTTATATTTCCTTCGATATTACTTTCGTCACCCAGTACATTACCTGTAATATTTCCGTCTTTATTTTCGATTTTTCGGCTTTTGTCAATGTTTTTATTCATGGTTTTATTTCCCATAATTTGACTATTAGTGTCTTTGGCGTCTATATTCCAGTCTCCGCCATAATTAGTATAACTATAATATTTATTATATACATTATTTGGATGAGAGTTAGACTGTGAGAGTTTATCATACTCACTTATATTTATTACATCATCAATTAAGCTTTTTATATTAACTTCATAGAAGGGAGGATAATCACATTCAATTGTTTCCTTACCATTATTTATTCGGTTCTTTAAAATTTCAAATTTGTATGATGTTGGGTTCTGATTATTTTGACAAACATTACAATTACAAGGAATTAACTGATTATATTTTAGTCGATTATTATAGGAACTGTGAATTTTATCGAATTCGTAAGTTACGATAGTCATTAAATACTGTTTTTCCCGCCCAGAAACTCTGATTTTTATTTCTCTTATGTTGTAATATTCAATTACTTCTGCTCTTGTTTCATTTTTCTTGAGAATAACTCCGCTTTTCCAGACATATTTCTGTTCTTCAATATCTTTATGCATAGCTACAATAAACTGAGTAATAATTCCTTTGGGCAGAAATTCGTAGGTGTAACGTAAAATCAAATTATTACTTTCATCCCAGTCATATTCTGGTTGATTTTCTGTTAAGAGTTGAGGAGCAATATAGGTCTGAGAATTGCCATAAATTTTATAACAAAGTTTAAATCTAATCATTAATTGCAGCAGTTCATCCCGCATATTCACATATTTTTCTTCATTCCAGATATTGGCTAAATCATCTTTGGTGAATTCGCCGAAATTATTACGAACTGTCTGATTATCTAAGGCTTTATAAACTGCCGCTGTTCCCCATTCTGGTTTGAGAATAACTGTTTTATTTAAGAGTGGGTCATCCTGAAAATGAAGACAAATTCCTAAGTCGTGTAAATAGCCACTTAATTGTAATTTATATTCCCTTTTTTCAAAGCCATTTTGTTCACAAATAGATAAATATTCTTCTAGACTAATATAGTTACGGGAATCTAATTCTAATATTTCCCGGACTTGTTTCCAAGTTTTAGGTAAACGACTGCCAACATGGGGTAACTTACTAATATGATGTTCGATTTCTCTGATAATTTCTTCTAAGCCACGATTAGTTTTAAGGTTGGTAGCTAAGACTTCTTTAATATTAGTAAATTGCCCTTGTAATGCCCGTTGATTAATTTCTCGTTTCCGTTCTTGTTTCTCATTTTTAACTATTAATAAGGGGCTATTACCGCTTAATAATTCTACTACATTGAGCCAATAATAAAAGTCTGTATCTTCTTTGCGGGTATCAGCGACAAGGGTATATAGGGAGCGTTTGGTCAGGAAAAATTGGTGGGTAGCGTGATAAATTTCTTGTCCGCCAAAATCCCAAATATTTATTTGAAAGTCATTTTGGTTTTTTGTCTGAAATTTGTACTGATGAACTTCAATTCCTTTGGTTGTATCTTCATCTTTGAGTTGATAGTTTTGGTCGAGAATTTTATTTGCTAAAGTTGTTTTGCCGGCTCCACCTTCTCCAACAATTAGTAACTTTGCTTCATAGATATAATCTATTCCTTTTTCTCGTTCTTGCTGGAAATAGTCTCTAATTTCTTGTATTCCTTTTGTAGCAATTTCTATTGGTGGGTTTTCGAGGGGGTTATTGTTTAAATAAAGCCATCCTAAATTGGAGAGTGTGGTGATTGATTCCGGCAGAATTGTTAATTGATTATCCCTTAAATAAAGCGAAGTTAAATTGGAGAGTTTGCCAATTGATTCCGGCAGACTTGTTAATTTATTCCAGCTTAAATTAAGCTTAGTTAAATTGGAGAGTTTGGTGATTGATTCCGGCAGTCTTGTTAATTGATTATTCCTTAAATCAAGCTTAGTTAAATTGGAGAGTTTGGTGATTGATTCCGGCAGTCTTGTTAATTGATTGCCATCTAAATAAAGCTCAGTTAAATTGGAGAGTTTGGTGATTGATTCCGGCATACTTGTTAATTGATTACTACCTAAATCAAGCACAGTTAAATTGGAGAGTGTGGTGATTGATTCCGGCAGACTTGTTAATTGATTACTACCTAAATAAAGCGAAGTTAAATTGGATAGTTTGGTGATTGATTCCGGCAGACTTGTTAATTTATTCCAGCTTAAATCAAGCGAAGTTAAATTGGATAATTTGGTGATTGATTCCGGCAGACTTGTTAATTGATTGTGACCTAAATAAAGCTCAGTTAAATTGGATAATTTGGTGATTGATTCCGGCAGACTTGTTAATTGATTGTGACCTAAATAAAGCTCAGTTAAATTGGAGAGTTTGGTGATTGATTCCGGCAGACTTGTTAATTGATTACCACCTAAATCAAGCGAAGTTAAATTGGAGAGTTTGCCAATTGATTCCGGCAGACTTGTTAATTTATTAACACTTAAATAAAGCTCAGTTAAATTGGAGAGTTTGGTGATTGATTCCGGCAGACTTGTTAATTGATTGCCATCTAAATAAAGCTCAGTTAAATTGGAGAGTTTGGTGATTGATTCCGGCAGACTTGTTAATTTATTATTGACTAAATAAAGCGAAGTTAAATTGGAGAGTTTGCCAATTGATTCCGGCAGACTTGTTAATTCATTGCTGCCTAAATCTAATACTTCTAACTGCTCTAATTCCCAAACATCACCAGGAACTTCAGTTAATTTACACCCGCTTAAATATAACCACTTAAGCTTTTGATATTTAGCTTCTTGTATTCTTTTTTTTACATCCTCTGATATATAGTACTGCTCGCTTGTTTCAGAATAAGTCATAACTGGATAAAATAATTTTTCTCATATTTTACATAATAAAATAGAAAAAGGCAGCCCTAAAAAAGAAAAAAAACTAAATTATAAGCGATCGCTCTTCAACTAACAGCTAAAAACTAACTACACCAAACTAACAAAAACAGCCGGAATTATTTTAACCAAAGCAGGCTAATTACTTGAAAAAATCCAGCACTTTAACAGTCAGCTCAAAACATTTTCCTAAGTAATACCGCGCCAAAAGATGCATCAAAATAATCAACCACCAAATTGAGCAGATAATTTACCTCCTCTCCAACCTTTAACCCTTCTTATAAACTAACTTTTCCTTCTAGCTAATAACTAATAACTAATAACTAATAACCAACAGCAGAATACTTACATCAACCACCAACTTCAGCAGATAATCTATTTCCTTTCGGGCTTCTACCGAAAAATTTACTTTAAACCTTCCCCCTTCTAAAGCAACTTTTTAGTTTATTTTTTTTCACACCTTATCTTATTCAGCTTTTTAGTTCAAAAGTCATTCTATGAAAACCAGATTTAAATACCCTATATATCCAACATTGAGATAAAAACACCCATTAGCAAAACTATTTAGTTGTGTCCGTCTTATCTGGAATGATAGTCAAACTTGCCGTCAGGAAAAATACAAACTAGGAAAGAAAAAACCCACTAACACTGAACTACAAAAACAGTTTATTACTCAGACCAAAAAAACTGAACAAAGAACTTAGTTGTCAGAAGTTTATGCCATACCACTACAGCAATCTTTCAACCATTTCAAACAGGCTGAACAAAACTTTTTTCATCAACTCAAGACAACAGAAAAAGTCAACCCATCAAATTTCCTAAACTTAAGAATAGAAAGTCAAAGCCAACAGCTAGACTTACAAAAAGTGGATTGAAAATTAGTCACCATAAAATTTACTTAGCTAAAATACGAAAGCTGAAAAATTTGTCATTAAAAGAACTACCCCCTACTCCATTATCAGAAACAGTAATCAAAAATTCAGCTCATCAATATTTCCTAAACTTTGTAGTAGAAATTTTGCCATAAGTATTCCCTAAAACCGATAATTCAGTAAGTAGAGATTTAGGAATTAAAACTTTTGCCACTATAGGAACATTTCCCTACCCGACATCAAACAAATTTTTGTTATGCAACCTCCGTGCATAGAAAAAAAATTGATGCACCAAAAACACTAAAAAAAAAATTAAAAAGCACCGAAAACCAACTAACTCATTCTCTAAAAAAACTAACAACTCTAAAAAAGATAAAAAAGCCAGACTAAAAATAGCTAAACTTCATAGAAAACTGAAAGATACAAAGAGAGACTTTCCACACAAATTATCTAGCAAAATAATTCGTGAAAACCAAACAACTGTTTTAGAAGACTTGCACATTTCTAGAATAGTTAAAAATCAGAAATTATCAACAGCTATTTATGAAAAACAACCCCAGAAAAATCCCGACATTTTTAAAAGGAAAAGCAAAAAAATACATTCAGGAGCTAAAAGTAACTAGCCATTAAGAGCCCACATCATACAGAACTTCCATACAACATCCCTCAGTTGTTGTGGGTTTAAAAGTAGAAAACTGAGACTTATCAACTCGTGAGTCCAAACATCCTACATTGTGTATCTAAACATCGTCCCGTAGCGGAACAGAATTCTATCCAGACAAAAACGCAGCAAAAAATATATTAGTCGCGGGTAGGCATACCGAGACAAAAAACCGACCGGTCGACCAGCATCAAACCACTGCCAAACTAGCAGCAGCTCCAACATGTCAACCCGCCGAGCGGCTAAGGCTCAGTCAAAAACCTAGTACCTAACAGCCGGGGAAAATATTAACTACCTTTGTCAGCAACAACAAAAGCCTAAAATTAATCTTCCAACTCCACCATCATACTTTCCACCATTTCCTTACCCTCAAAATTATCCTGTTCCTCAAATAATTTTAAAGCAGTTTCAAAAGCTCTTAATGCTTCCCCTTTGCGTTCTCTACCTTGAAGAGCCAACCCCATTTTATAATGAGCATCTGCATTCTCAGGATCAGCTTGAATAACTCGCCGATAAATAATTATTGCCTCTAAATAATTCTGCTGTTCTAAAAGTATCCCCGCAGCAGCAAACTTAGCTTTCAACAACGATCGGTCAACATAAAAAGCTCTTTTATAAGCCCTCAAAGCACCTTCAGTATTATTCTGCGCCTGATAAATTTCCCCAACTTGAAACTGAATATCTGCATTTCGAGGTTCCAAACGAGAAGCTAACTCCAGAGCTACCAAAGCGCCCTTAGTATCTGCAGCCGCTAATAAAGCAGTCGCCAACTTAATTTGTATCTCCGCATTTCTAGGAGATAACTTTTCAGCCTCTCGTAAATGTACTAATGCTTCAGGAAAAAGTCTTTCCTTAAGTAACACTAAGCCCATCGCAGCATAAGCTTCAGGATTTTTAGGATTAGATTTAATTGCTACTTCATATGCAACCCTTGCCTCACCATATTTCTCCAGGCGAAACAATGCAGCACCCAAACCTAAATGAGTATTAACATTATTTCGGTCTAGGAGAGAAGCACGGCGATAAGCCTCAACTGCCGCCTGATAATTTTCCAATTTTGCCATAGCATATCCTAAACCATATTGAAACTTTGCATTATGAGGATCTATAGCTATCGCCTGTTGGTAAAATAGAGCTGCCGCTTGGAAATTTTCTTGCACTGCTTCCAAGTAAGCAATACCCGAATATATCGTAGCATTTTTGGGGTCTAAACGTACTGCCTGTTGATATATTCTTATGGCTTCTTGATATTTTTTCTCATCTGCTAATTCTCGTCCCTGACGTAGTAGTTCATCTAGTTCTGAACCCGCAGTTTGATCAACTCGAGCCCATAATTTGTCCCCACAACTTGGAAAAGTAATTGAGGTTTCATTTGTCTTCCTTATTTGTTCACAAGGAGCTCCGTAAGCAATAGAAGGAATAGTGGCCAAAATAAGACCCACTATTACACTATTAAGTATTGGTATTTTTTGTTTGTACACGGCCAGCCTAAAGTTAACATTAATAATGTTTACATAAGTTATTAATCATATCAGCTTGTTCATGAATTATCTACAAAGAATTAACCAAAACTTACCTTGAAAATCTTGTCTATACTGAGCTGTATTAGCGATCGCCTATTTCTATCCTTTAACAAGGTTAAAATTATTTTTCAAAACTCAATATTTGAGTTATAAGTTATCAATATCTCAGGGATTAAGGTTTGTCAACCTGACAGTATGTCACATATAAATTATTTCGTCACCATTCGGTACATCCTCATTGTTATACTACTTTAAAAATTGTCATTTTGCCAGAATTATTATCAATTCTCAACAGGCTTTATCTTAGCAAAAGTAGAATTTTCATATTTTTAAAATAGTTCAATAAGACTTTAAATCATCAATTTAAGTATTTTGAAAGTTTTATTTACCCAAGATATTACTATTAAGTAAATCAGTAAAATAATTATTCTGCCTTAATTATTTTTGATTTTAAAATGTAAAAAAAAAATATTTTTCATACACTTGTAATTAATTTCCAAAGTAGTATCAGACTATTAAAAAATATTATGAAAAGGGTTTTATAGTCAAAAATAGTGTAATTATTTCCATAAAAAAAAGATGTAAATAATCAGTAAAAATGAATTATTTAATAGTAATAAATATACCAAAATTAGCAACCTTTAAAAGTAGTATAATACCAATTTAAAAGCAAAAAAATAGACCAGAAAATCTATTAACTTAATCCTAAGTTAAACAGCAGTATTGGCTCTGAAAAAAATACTTATTTTGTTGAAATTTAATTGTCTTAATTGATTTTCCCTAATCTAGAAACCCTATTTTGATATTTTCCAAAGTCTTACAAATTCTTGAGCATAGACTTAGGGCCAAAGAGCAATAGATTGGAAATTTATTTCTATTTTTTGAGTTTTTATAACTTATTAGCGGATTACGATAACTTAGTAAAGTAATAACTTATTCAGTTCCTATAGTATTTCTACAGGAAAAAATAAAGTTGGGTCAGCTCAAAAAAATTAACTGGTAATAATTCAAAGATGATTATAACTACAACTGATGTAATTCAAGGATCTGAAGTTGAAGAATATTTAGGAATTGTAACTGCTGAAGTAGTTTATGGTAGTAATGCTCTTAGAGACTTCTTTGCTGGAATTAGAGACATTATTGGAGGTCGTACCGGTAGTTATGAGGAATTGTTTAAACAGGGCCAAGAAGAAGCGATCGCCGAATTAGAAAAACGTGCTAGACGCATGGGAGCCAATGCAGTTGTAGGAATAGAAATAGATACAGGCACCATTAATGTCGATGAAAAAGGTGCCTTGCTATTAATAACTGCAATAGGAACAGCAGTCAAATTAGCATAAATATTTTTAGCTCATAATTAATGACTTATGACTTATTATTTATGACTTATTTCTAATTTTTAGCTTAAGGCGAAACTAACCCTAAATGATTTTGAATATAAATCAGACATCATAAAAAAGATAAACTTTTTATTATACAAAATCTAACCACATTTTTATGATCAAGACTTTCTCTAATATCATTTAGGATCCTTATATGTAAATCTTGACAAGACTATACAGAATCGAAAAGTGGTCATAAGCTTTTAATAGAAGCTTAATTTTTTTCTATAGGAGCGACTTCTAATGACTACAACAACAAAATTTAACCCCTACTTAATGAGTAATTTTGCCCCAGTCAGCAAAGAAATAACCACTAACAACCTAGAAATTAAAGGTGAACTCCCTAGAGACTTATCAGGAATGTATCTTAGAAATGGCCCAAATCCTCAATTTACCCCTTTAGGTAAATATGATTGGATGGATGGCGATGGAATGATACATGGAGTAAGAATTAGTGGTGGTAGAGCAGAATATCGAAACCGCTATGTAAGGACGGGAGGATTTGAAGTAGAAAAAGACTTAGGTTATGCCGTCTGGAGCGGCAGATTAGAACCTCCCCAAATGAATAATCCCTATGGCCCATATAAAAACGTGGCCAATAATGGTCTAACTTTTCACAACGGAAAACTATTAGCCCTTTGGGAAGCAGGTTTACCTTATGAAATTAGAGTTCCCAGCCTAGAAACAACAGGACCATATTTGTGTGATGGTTACTTAGACTCTGCTTTTACTGCTCATCCAAAAATTGACCCCATGACCGGAGAATTAATATTTTTTGGTTACGCCCTTGATGTAGCTCCATATTTAAAATATGGTATAATCTCAGCTAGAGGCGAGCTATTACAGATAACACCAATTAATATACCCGTTCCAAGTGGTCCCCATGATTTTGCCATCACAAAAAATTATACAATTTTAATGGACTTACCATTACGCTTCCGTCCAGAAAGAGAAAAACAAGGTTTACCCGCTTGGATGTTTGAAACTGGAGTCCCCAGTCGTTTTGGTATTTTACCTCGCTGTGGAAACAATGAAGACATTCACTGGTTTGAAGCTCAACCTTGCTATATGAATCATATTCTCAATGCTTACGAATTTGAAGATGAAATAATATTATACGGTTGTCGCATGAGTTCAACTTATTGGTATCCTGGTACTGCTAGAGACCCCAATGAGAATATTCCCCGCATGTATGGATGGGCATTTAATCTCAAAACCGGTGCTGTTAGAGAAGGGATGTTAGACAAGAGACCCTCCGAATTTCCTTGTATTAATCATAGGTTTGTCGGTCGGCAAATGCGCTATGGTTATACTTCTAGAATGGCATCCTTGCGACCATTGTTTGATGGAATTATTAAATATGACTTCAGTACTGGTAGATCCCTATCCCATGACTTTGGTGAAGGTCGTTATGGGGGCGCCACAACCTTTGCTCCGAGAATAGGTTCTATTGATGAAGACGATGGTTGGTTGTTAACCTTTGTATATGATGAAAAAGAGAAACATTCTGAATTATTGGTTATAGATGCTCAGGATATTATGGGAGAGCCTGTAGCACGGGTAATGTTACCTCAGAGAGTACCTTATGGTTTTCATGGTACTTGGGTATCTGAAATGCAGTTGATAGCAAGTAACTAACAAATAATTAAATAGTTATCTTATCGGCTTTTAGCATTCAGCTATCATCTTTGGGAGCTAAGGGTTAAAATATCCTTCTCCCACACTCAAAAAAAATGAGCTTATTGCTGAGTTCTAGTCAATGCTTACAGTTTTTTTTCCTTGAGGTAAAGAACACCAGGGAGCTGTATTTGTCTTTGATATCAAATTTTATCTGATTTTATCTGATTTGATCTGATCACATATTCTTGAATACTTTTCAGGCAAGCACCCAGTTATTAAGTGGTTACCTTTTGAGAGCAACAAAACTTATGCATCAAAATTACAAACCTGGTTAATTTTCCTGACTATTATTTTTTACTCTCATAAAGCTTGAGCAATGAAAATATCGAATTTTTTTTTCATAAATCTGATAATTCCTAACTCATTCATTTTCAAGCATAGATATAATCAACAAAGTAAAATTTGAGGAATTAAACACAATTTTAATCCCACATAAATCCCAATCTTTAAAACTGCTGTAATTATTAAAATTTAATCTATTTTAATCCGTAAATTATATCTTGACAAAATGCTAATTTTTTTTCATAAATTATCTGATTTATAACTCATTCATTTTCAAGCATAGATATAATCAACAAAGTAAAATTTGAGGAATTAAACACAATTTTAATCCCACATAAATCCCAATCTTTAAAACTGCTATAATTATTAAAATTTAATCTATTTTAATCCGCAAATTATATCTTGACAAAATGCTAATTTTTTTTCATAAATCAGATAATTTCTAACTCATTCATTTTCGAGCATGGATATAATCAACAAAGTAAAATTGAGGAATCAACCAAAATTGCAATCCAGCATAAATTCCCATTCCTAAAACTGCTGTAATTATTAAAGGTAAACCTATTTTAATCCGTAAATTATCAGGCAATATAGCAACTCCAGAAACAGTAACTACGAAATAAGTTATCAGGAAAATTTGTAACCTTTTTAGATTTTTTAATGCCTGCCGACAACTACTACAATGCTGAGTATGTTGTTGATAACGATTTAATAGTGAGCCATGATTATTATTTACTAAAGAATTATTTGAATCACTAACTCCAACTTCACTCCAAGGTAATTGACCATGAGAATATTTATCAAACCAATTTCTAAACTCAATTACTAAACGGTCTGCACTTGTAGGTAATTGATAAGCTGTTTTCCAACTTTTACTTGATTGTTTTTGCTGCAGTAAATACTCTTGCTGATTTAGTAAAACCATATCTCCATCAAGAACCAAATTGCGATTTTGAATGTGGTCCCACCAACGGGGTGTCAACCGATGAATTATTTTCGCAAAGTTCCTAGGAAATTGAGCCACAATTCTAGATTTTCCAGGAGATACTGGCAAACAATAAGTAACTAGTCCTATTTTTTTGCCATCCTTACCAATACTAATTTCATATTCTAAACGACAAGGTGGTTCAAAAGTAATTATTGTAGGTAAACCTCTCGAAATAGAAACTTTAATTACATTGA
This sequence comes from Trichodesmium erythraeum IMS101, assembly GCF_000014265.1. Taxonomy (NCBI): domain Bacteria; kingdom Bacillati; phylum Cyanobacteriota; class Cyanophyceae; order Oscillatoriales; family Microcoleaceae; genus Trichodesmium; species Trichodesmium erythraeum. Next base: position 5,829,085 of record NC_008312.1, on the reverse strand, counting down.
TCGTTGATTGTAAAATCTCCATAACTATTGGTCTAGCTTTGTTTCTATTACCTTGTACTCCGTGATGAGAAAAAGGAACATGACTCGGATCTGCGACATTTTCTACTAGAGTTTCCCAATCATATTCTAGATCGCGAACATAAGAAGACCACACAAAACCTTTCTCAGCATCTATTTGTGGTGATAATGGTAGGGGTGTACTAGCAGCTAAGTCTGCTGTTTTCCTATCAGGCCAAACCCATAGTAAATCATTTTCTTGACGTACTGGCAACGAAGTTACACAGAAATTTTGCCGATTTTTTTCTATAATTTCCTGATTTTCAGCTTGGGGAATATCAGTACAGATACCTTCAGAATTAAATTGCCAACCATGATAACTACACATTAAATTCCCAGTTTTTTCATCCACACGACCCTCGCTTAAAGGTGCGAGACGATGAGGACAAACATCTAAAAATACCTGGTAATTCTGAGAATATCTTGGCTTCCAAATTACTAAACCCATTCCCAACAAAGTTATAGAAACAGGAATTTCTGGGTCAAGGTCTTCAACAGGAGAAAGGGGATACCAATGCTGAAAAAAGTTAAACTCGGTTTGCATTTTTATTTCTTTTGATAATTCAAAAAATTACAGTTTAGGAAAAATATCACTAAATTTAATTCTTTTGATAATTCCAAAAATTACAGTTTAGGAAAAATATCAATAAATTTAATCTTACCAACTTTATCAACAAAAACTAATTATTTAATTACTATTCAAACACCTAATTGCCTCTAACAAACCTCTAGCTTTATTAATAGTTTCTTCGTACTCTGTTTCCGCTACAGAATCTGCAACTAAACCAGCTCCCGCTTGCACAGTTACAGTGTGCGTTCCATTATTTTTCGGCCTCACAACCATAGTTCTAATAGTAATAGCACTATTCAACTGACCCTCAAAATCATAATAGCCATAAACTCCAGAATAAACACCCCGCCGACAAGGTTCCAATTCATTAATTATTTCCATCGCTCGAATTTTCGGCGCACCACTCACAGTTCCCGCAGGAAAACAAGCTTTCAATAAATCCCAAGCAGTTCGATCATCTGCCAATTCTCCCACTACATTACTCACAATATGCATCACATGAGAATAACGTTCAATTACCATTAACTGATCAACCTTTACTGTTCCCACTTGACAAACCCGCCCCAAATCATTCCGACCTAGATCAACTAACATAATATGTTCTGCTCTTTCCTTCGGATCTTGCAACAACTCCTCAGCTAAAGCATTATCTTCTGCGTAAGTTTTACCACGACGACGAGTACCAGCAATAGGTCTAACAGTTGCAAGGCGTTTGCCATCAGGGGTTTTTTCCGCTTTCACCATAACTTCTGGACTTGAACCAATAACTTGCCAATTACCAAAATTAAAATAAGCCATATATGGGGAAGGGTTTATTAGTCGCAGGGAACGATACAAAGCAAAAGGTTCTCCTGTATATTCGGTAGAAAGTTGTTGGGAAATAACTACCTGAAAAATATCTCCTGCTTTGATGTATTCTTTCGCTTTTTCCACATTAGCACAAAATTTTGCACGGGGTGTGTTGCTGGTATGTATATCTGTAAATTCTTTGTCTTTTCCTTCAGGCGGTTGCCATTCTAGTAAAGTATTTTGTCGTGATAGGGGAGATCGTAATTTATCTACTAACTCAGAAACGCGATCGCAAGTTTGTTGATAAGCTAATTCTAAGTTTGCCTCTGGAGAACGTATATCCGCGTAAGCGATCGCCAAAATCTTCCGCTTTACCTGGTCAAAAACCAACAAATTATCCACCTGCATCCACAAACCATCAGGCAAATCATTTTCAGTAGCAGGATAAACCCCAACACGAGGTTCGATCCACCGAATTAACTCATAACCCCAGAAACCAAATAACCCCCCAATACCAGAAGGCAATTGAGGTAACTTTACAGGTTTATAGTCTTGGAGACAGTTATTTAGAACATCAAAGGGATTCCCCTCAAAAGTTTTAACTTTGCCATCCCGATAAGTTTGGGTAGTATGATCGCCCCTAGCTTCTAAGATCCACAATGGATCACAACCTAGAAAACTATAACGTCCGATTTTTTCCCCACCTTCAACTGATTCTAGTAAAAAACTGTAGGGTTGATCCTTACACACCCGATACCAAGAAGAAACAGGAGTATCAAGGTCTGCTATCCATTCTTGGTAGACAGGGACAAAGTTACCTTGTTTTGCTAGTCGGGAAAATTCAGAGAAGTCTGGAAAAATCATATTTCAAAAATTTTGAAATTGGTATTAGATTAAAAAATTATAACTATTTTATTTTAATGTTGGGATTTGTCATAGTCTCGCTATATTAGAATACCAATTAATATTGCTTTTTAACAAATAATATGTTAAAGAAAAAAACTGAAAGCATTTACAGATAAAGACTTTTCCATAGCAACTACACTACCATCAGCTTAACCATAAGTTTTTGTCACTTTAAATCTCTCTTAAATAAACAGAAAACCCAGAAAAATTAAAACCTCAGCTTTACATAAAATATCTAAAAGCCGAGGTATTAATAATAAAGAAATAAAAATGCAAAGAATATTTATAGCCTTAAATGCCTATATTATTTAGGGCTAATTCTATTCCATACCTAAATGATAGATCCGAGCCTATTCGTCATAGGGGTTTTTACCAGAAAACTTAAGGGTAGCAGGTTCTGGATTACTTCCAATATTACGATTAATCTTTCCTGCATAGGGACGGCCTTCATTAACCTTCTCAGGAAAGACACCATCTTTCGGATGTAGATATTCATTAGAACCATCGGGGAAAACCCGATAGATTTTGAAGTTATCAATTTTGGGCTTAAATTTAGTCCGTAATTGAGTACCGAGGGCCAAGCATTGCTCTTTGCGGGCTAAATAGAGTAGGTTTTCACCTTGATTCATAATAGCTGCCCCGCCTGTAGGCATTTCAAAAACCTGTTCTTTAGAGCTAGTCCAGGTAATAGCGTACTTTTCTTCAACTTCCGCCTTGGTGAGCAAGCCACCAGTGCTGCCACCAAAAATTGGAGGTTTGCCTATTAGTTCGTCTGCCATAGATTTCTTATATGAACCTTTTGATTGAATCCTATCACCAGGATTACTCAAGTTAAAACAATTGTAAGGTTCTGTTACAAAAGGATGATTGAAAGTATGGCCACACAACACCCTGAGGCACAAGTCAGAACTCAGAAATCACAAATAATCTATGACTGAATTTCAGCATTTAGTAATAAGCTGTTCTACTAAACCTACCTAAACTTACATAAGCGTAATTGCATAAGTTTTGGAGCTAGCTTCCGTGTTTCAGGAATATACAACTGACTGCAGTCTGTAACTTATCTAAGACCCAGGCAAAAAAAATTATCAGGAAGCTCAGGCTAATCATTCTCATACTTTCGCTCATTACTCATACTCAGACAATATTCCTATAGACCTGTAATTTTAAAGAGGTATAGTAAATTTTTATTTAACTATTCAATTCTCTTTAATTTGACTGCTATGTCAACTTAATTAAGTTCCTTTTGTCTTTCTTTTTGCTTCTGAGTATGATCAACAATTGGAATAGTAAAATGAAACTGACTGCCCTGATCTTTACCCGCCGACTCAGCCCAAATTTTTCCTCCTAAACGACTAATAATCTGACGACAAATAGCTAAACCCAAACCAGTACCACCAACACTACGACGTAAAGCACCTTCCTCTTGATAGAAACGATCAAATACAGCCTCTAACCTATCAGTTTCAATCCCACGGCCAGTATCAGAAATCGTCACCTCCAACATATTTTCACTATTGGAAGTAGCTGTAATTATTACTCTTCCTGCAGCCTGAGTAAACTTACAAGCATTGTCCAATAGTTTTGACAAAACTTCTACTAGCCATTCTCCATCGGCCAATACCAAAGGTAGTTCTGCCGATACCTGGGTAGTAATATTCGGTAACTCCTTCTCTAAGTTGTGACCACGAACACTACTTAAAGCTAAATCAACACATTCTAGTAGAGGTAGATATTCTATATTCCATTGAGCTCTACCACTTTCTAAGTGAGACAATGTTAAGAAATCTTGTATAAGATTTCGCATTCTATTTGCATCTCCCAATGCAGTTTCTAGCATTACCTGACGTAACTCTTCAGGCATATCTGGTTCTTGACTCAAACTTTCCAGGCAAACTTGGATAGTTGACAGAGGAGTTCGTAGCTCATGGCCAGTAATAGCAATTAAATTACTGCGAGTCCGGTCAAGAGCCTCTAATTGTTGATTTAATTCTTCTAGATGAGCATAAGTTTCTGTATGAATTAAAGTCATACTTAACTGAGTAGCGATTGCTTCTACTAAATCTATTTGTTCTTCAGACCAGTTATGGTCACATGATCCACAATTATGTAGTTCCACCATACCTAATACTCGTCCTTGGTACAGTAGGGGTATCATCAACCAACTCGAAATCTCCCATTGAGATATTAAGTTTTCTAGATAATTTTTACCCTCAGATTTAGCAGTTTCTGATGTTTGTGGCACTAAAGACTCAGGTAGCAAGCTTGTATCTTCTATATAAACTCGCCCTTGAGTTTGAATAGCTTCCTCAAACAAATAATTATCCTTTAAAGGCCATACCTGATTCAGCAAAGATTTTACTGATCGGCCCAAATACTCGTAAGTAATAATTGCTATTTTATCCGTAGGCCTACACTGGTAGATCAAACAGCGGCTGGCTAAAAGTGCTTTTCCCAGCTCTTCCACTGCCACTTTGATAATCTCATCAGGATCTAGCGATCGCCTAATAGCAGAAGAAATAATATTAATCAAGCGTTGTTTTTTTTCCTGAGCCGCAATTGAGCGATAAGCTTTAATCAACTTATACTGACTTGCTTGCAAATAAGTCACTAAACGTTGGGCAAAAGGATAATTAAAGTTATTATTTTCGATTACTTCTGAGGCTTTCTGAAAATTAGTACAACTATAGCTAGACTTACTCTTAACAGATTTTTTTCCCTTCCTTAAATCCAAATTGATACCATAAACTTCTGTAGCTCTTTGAACTTTTTCCTTTAACTCTGGTCTATAGTTAAGAATTCGAGTCAGTAATAAAATTGCAGATTCGAGACATACCTGACGCTCAAAAGTCCAGATACCTTCAAACCTACGTATTTGATCAATTCCATTGAACTGAGATATTTTCTTAGCTAGGCCAGAATTATCACACTCATTAGAAATCAAACAACTTGAATATCCTTGACCAAGCACCAATAAATTCCATTCTCTACTTAAAGCATCTTTACTATTAAAAGCCACCGTTTCGTGATACTCAGAAGAATGTTTAAACTCCGTTTCTGGTGCAGCTAGTACATATACTTGGGATGTTAGGTTTCCTATTCGTCGATAACGGTGAGCCTCCTGACGATAAAAACTTTCTTTCTGGAAGGTCGCTATTACCAGAGGTTGATCGGAGCTTGCTAAAACCTGGTCTTCCATTGCATGAGAGAGAGCAGTCAGGGATGACTTAAAGTAAATTTGTGGTTTTATCTGCGGAACCTCTAGCACCAGTTCTGCCAATACGGATTTAGGAATGGTCATCTGGCGATTGATTTTTCAACTATTGCACTGAATAACAAAAAATATATATGGTTGATTTTACATTCTCACTATTAATAAGCAGATACACAAAATTAATTACACACTTTTTCAGACTGAATCCCAAATACAGGTAGACTGAAATTTACTTAGGGTTAGTTAGTAATTTTATAACTTTTGCTTATTTGTCAATAATTATGGCATCGTTTGCGGAAAATTCCATAGAAAACCATAATTATTGAACTACCATTAATCTCTCAGTCAGTTAAACCTTCGTCAGGTAAGTTACCCTACCAGACTCGTATTCATAACCGGACGTGAGATTTTCATCTCCTTCTGAGATCCTCTCCCATACGTCCCAATTAAAAGGTACATCTTTAACTACTTTTAAGTCATTGACAGTTTTGGACTCGTGGCAATGTTAATGTAACAATTATTTGTTTTTTTATGTGCTGTTACCGCCTTTAGACCAGGGAAGGATGTAGTTAAATTCAATTTATACCGTTGACCTAAATTTTAGTCCACAAGATACAAATTTATTCTTTTACCGTTTCAAAGCTCATTGTAACTTCTTTCCTTACGACTAGATATTTCTTGGTTGTGTTACTCCAATAAGTCCAGTCATTAGTCTTTAGTATTTACACCCCGAAGTGAACTTCACCACCTCTGGATAATTTGTAAATTAACTTTTACAACTTAAATACATTATTCAAGGGCCTGTTAAAAATCTACATCCTTCCACTTGAGATTTAGATTGACACTGATTTATTTCAGCAAACCCTTTGTATCTCATACCACACTTCAAAGGGACTATGAGTTACTCAGTCTTCTCTCAAAATTTCTAGCCTTTTTCATCGCTAATAGTTAGGTTACACTACATCTAAGAGTGGTCATATCTCCGCGATGGCTTTTTACCCAATCATACTCTGCCTAAAATCTATGCCTCTATAGGTAGACTGACCAAGAATTACACACCTTTGTTCTTTACCTATAATGCTTAGGAGTCAAATAGAAGTTTCCTCATTCCCTTCCTCCTTTGTTATAACTAATGAGCGTGGGATAAACTCTCCCGGAGAGTTTAGCATAATTATTGATTATAGCTCTAATAATAATATATTATTATCCATTAACCCTCTGTGTTTTAACCTACATGACCCAGCTATCTTGGGAATGAATTATAAATTACAAGAGTTTAATTACCTTCCTATTAATCCACTTGTCAGCCTCTGCTAGGGGCCTCACTTATCTAGTAGTTAAAGCTTTGACCCCGTTTATAGCAGTTTCACAGCTTTGATGTTCATTCATTACTTTGTGGAATATACTTTCTATCCAACAACGAGGTAGTAGAATTTTACGACTAAGGAAATAAGAATCTTTCATGGGTTGAATTTTAATCTCCTTGATCATTAACCATCAAAGGCTTATTATAAATAGCGCTTTAGCTATTTTTTTAGCCAATAAGTCCCACATCAAAGATTATATTGAGAGCCTTTTAAATATTCCCTAGTAATCAGTTTTTGCAACAAACTAATAGCAAGAATTTGACATTTTATTAATTTTATGCTAATCACTTTCTCTTTTCATCTTGGGTTTCACCACTGGAACCAAGCTGGGAATTATAAATGGCATCCAACTTTTCACGAGCTTCTTGTACATTAACAGAGCGCATTACTAACAAAGGTTCATCAATAAAATTCCCAGATTCATCTAATAGTTCTGGATGTGGAGTTCTACTAGACTGAGAAGAAGGCTCAGGAGTAGACCACCCTCGTTTCGAGGACAAAGATTGAGACTCAAGTCCCACTGTTAATAGACTACTGATTAAATTACGAACAGCCAAAACAGCAATAGTAGTGAAGGCTAAAATATAAAGCAGATGTAACATAGTGTTTTCCTCAAAGCTAAATAGCTACTCAGTAATTTTTTTTTAAATAAAACAGCTTTTATGATTTTATTAGTTTGACTTTAGATAAATTTTATTAGCAGAAGTTGTCTTATGTAGATATTTCATCATTCTTTTCATAAGAAACAGTGTCATTACTATAGATTAACAATATCAACTTCAAAGCTATTTCCTGTTAAAAAGTAACATCAACATACTTCTTGGTTCAGAATGATTCAAAATATTCAATTTAACATCTAACCTTCTCAAAGCTATCCACTTTCAATCTTTATGGCATCATATTTTTAAATTATTGCTGTTATCCTCGTCTGGTAAAGCTCGCAATATCATATAGAATTGCGATCATCATTCCAGTTTCTAGGCTTGGACTAAATTTAATTATAATTTTACATTTTATCTAGATTGCTCTTTGCGAAACCTCATCGCAACTTGCCAACATTCGGTTAGTAGCTTATGCCAAGGCATAAGCATTGTAGTTTCTACCCCAACTTGACCTCCAGTTGCTTGAAAAAGAGCTTGTACTGTATTAACTTCCTGTTGAGCTTGCTTTACCCTATTAAGTAAGTCTAAGTGTTCACTGCTACTTAGAAAAGGAATTTTTTCTCTCTCCAATAACTCGCGGGAACATTCAAACCAATACCTAAAATCATCTAATAAAGGCTGCAGTAAGGTTTTAAGTAAGTCTGGCTCTGGTAATTTAGGGTTTAGCATTTTTCTAAATTAGTTTATTATTCTAAGCTAATCTTAACACTCTTTACAATTTTTAACATTTTGCTTAATAAATATTTCAATATTAACATTAGTCTTGACATTTTAAAATAAACCAGGATTGGTTTCACAGCCAAAATTAGTTGCCTAATATAATTATGTTGTTAATCAAACCTTACTTATTTATACATACTCAAGGTACCAAAAATCTTAATGCTTACAATAATTTTTGTTAATTTTGAATAATAAAATGGTTTTAAAACCTGACCCATAAGTGGGATACTCTTAGGAAGTGGTAATAATTCCCACCTCTTACCTCCATTTGATATACTATCCTCTTAATATGTAAAACCTAAGCTAAGCTCGCAGAAAACAAAAGACAATGCTATCATCAAAACTCAAGAAGCTAGAAGTTGTTTTTGTAATGATATGGGAGTGAGCAACCCTCTAAAAATAAGTCAGAACTCAGAATTTATAACTCAGAATTTAGAATCCATAAGTTGTTTTTGTAAGGTTATGAAAGTGAGTAACCCTCCAAAAACATTTCGTCAAGGCAGAGCTTTCGTCCCAATTACTTTGATAGACAAATTAGGGGAGCAAGAGGGGTAGATGAAATCCTGGAATTGACAAAGGAAGAAGATTATAGTTAAAAATATATAAACCGATCAATAAAGATATTATCATTTCAAGCCAGGAAAAAGAATTCTTTATTTAAGTACTATAAGTGGTTTGTATCAGGAAAAATTATTTACTCCATTAACATTTGAGGTTTCTTGTAATTATTTACTTTTTGAAAAATGGTTAGCAGAAAAATTATTACTAGAATCAAAAAAAGGACAATTAGTAGTATGAGAAAATGCAAGCTTTGACAAGTCCCCAAAAATTAGAGAATTAATAAAATCATTACGGACACCTTGATGCAACCTCCCTACATTAAATATTTACCAACATATTCTCCTGAGTTAAATGAAATAGAACATTATTGCTTTTTCCATTAAAAACTGAGTCAGTAGGGACGCTCTTATGCAATGTCCCTAGGAAGGAACAATAGAAGATTAACAAGATAGAGTTGATGTATGCTGTTTTTGTTAATATCCTAACCTTTGCTTCGATTTTTAAACTCTGTAAAGGGGAAATGTGATGAGACCTATTCCTTCCTTTAAATCCAATTCCTTACCGCAAAATTTGGTTTAAAGCCGAGCTTTTAGGGGGACTTTTTGTTGCAATAAAAAAATTACTTTTGTCTGAAACAGCTTTAAAAGCCTATAATATATAGCTACTATTATATAGTGTTTGCAACTATTAAACTAGATTTATGGGGTTTACTACACCTAATGCTTTTAGTCAGAAAGGTTCTAAGCAACAAGTGCCAGAGAACCAAAGTTTTTTGAATGTTTCAACTCTATCGTAGGGGATACAGAAACAGATTATTGAAATAGAATAAACGCTTAGGGAGAGGAAAATTCTTAATACTTTGATGTAGTCATAGCAATTTAATTTAAGTAGACTTGTTGAAATTTGAATTCTTATTTCTTGATACTGCCCCGCACGTTTACCCCAGGAATATATCAAAACCTTGAGTTAAAATCTATCTTTCCTTCCTCGCAGACGAGCGAAAGTTTGTACTGGATCTTGACTTTGAACTGCTAATTGTAGGGCAGGTTGCTCCCAGCGCAGAAAAGGATTTGTGCGTTTTTCTACACCTATCATTGATGGTACAGTTGCTTCATTACGACCACGTGCTGTCTTAACCTCAGCCCAACGAGATTGTAAATCAGTATTGTCCTTATCAACGGTTATCGCAAACTGTAAGTTTTTTAAAGTATATTCATGGGCACACCATATTCGAGTATTGTCAGGTAAGTTGCGTAATTTGTTCAAAGAATCTACCATTTGGGCTGGTGTACCTTCAAATAAACGACCACAACCACCAGCAAATAAAGTATCACCACAAAATAATTCTCCTGTTTCCCCAAAAGCTACAGAAGGAAAATAATAAGCAATATGGCCAATTGTATGGCCAGGAACAAATAAAACCTCTCCTACTCTATCGGCAAAGTGGACACGATCGCCTTCCTGTAAAAATACTTGTTGTCCAGGAATTCTGCCTCGGTCTTCTACTCCACCATAAACTTTCAATTGGGGAAACTTTTGGATTAACTGTTTATTAGCACCTACATGATCGAAATGATGGTGAGTATTAAAAATAGTCACCAACTCAGCTCCCAAGGATTCTAGTTTGTCTATTACTGGCCTAACTTCGGCAGGATCGACTACAGCCCCAATATTTTGATTTGGGTCATGCAATAAGAAAATATAGTTGTCTGAAAGTGCTGGTAATCTATAAATGTCCATAAAAACTAAATTTAATATCTCCGAACCAAATATTTTCGTTGTCGGGAAATTTAGAGGGATAACTAGTCAGATGATAGGGAACAAGCTGGGAGGAATTTAATTATTTAATTTTATCACGTTAATCTTATATCTGCTATACATCAAAACTCTGAACTTATTACTTTTTTCCCTATTTCAATATATTTTCTGTACAACTACACTGGGGACTGTTATATTATTAACTTCATAGTACTTATATGTATTATTATACATACAGTAATAGATAAAAAATTTATATACAAGTGATTTATGTTATGGAGTGAACAAAATAAACCAAAGGTGACAATCAATCAAATGGTGAACCGAATTATGACATCGGGTAAACTTAATCGTCAGGAACACTTACAACTTACTTCCTCAATTTTATCTGGCAAACAAATAACAGATGAAGAACGAAGCAAAATTAATCAGATATTTGATTTGATTAAAATGGGTAAAATTAATTTAATTTATGATAATTAATATTTATCTTAATTTGATGAATAAATATACAATCTACAATTAAATTTGTGATTTGAGCTAATCTTTTGAAAGCATTTTTCATCTTTATCTATACTCATTGGTGGTGAGAATATGACAATAATACAAATATATATCTTACATCTTAATGTTTGTAGCCTAATTACCACCTAACTTGCTGTCAGATGAACTAAAACATTAAAGTAAATATGAGGATTGAAGAGTCAAAAAAATCTTTATGTTTTTGATATTATTGACTAAAACTAAGCTAGGAAAAATTAAATAAAATCAATTAATGATAAGGAGTAAACCAAACTTATTACTAACAGTGCCAACTGGTTTATTAAAGGTTTCAACTATAGAAAATAAGACGACAAAACCAGGTAGCCCAGAAATTAAACTTTCTCTAGTTATTCCTACATATAAAGAAAGTCAAAATCTACCAACAATTGTTGAAAAAATAACCATTATATTAGATACTAAAATTCCTAATGCTTATGAGTTAATCATAGTAGATGACAATAGCCCAGACTTAACCTGGGAGATAGCTCAGAACATGGCACGAGAATACCCCCAACTCCGGGTAATGTGTAGAAAAAAAGAAAGAGGACTTTCTACCGCAGTGGTTCGTGGTTGGCAAGTAGCAAAAGGAGGAATATTAGGGGTTATTGATGCTGACTTACAACATCCTCTAGAAACTCTTTTAAAACTATTAGCAGAAATGGAAAAAGGTTTTGATTTAGTAGTGGCTAGTCGTCATGTTGATGATGGAGGGGTTAGTGACTGGAATATAGTTAGAAGATTTTTGTCTCGTGGGGCTCAACTTTTGGGATTAATTATTTTACCTGAAGTAATAGGGCGAGTCTCTGACCCCATGAGCGGCTACTTTATGGTCAATCGTCAGGCGATCGCTGGCCAAACTCTGAGCCCGGTAGGATACAAAATCCTAATTGAAGTTTTAGGCCGAGGTAATATTTATTCTGTTTCAGAAGTAGGTTATGTTTTCCAAGAACGACTAGGAGGAGAAAGCAAAGTTACCTGGAAACAATATGTAGAATATTTACAACACTTATTAACTTTAAGATTTGTTAAATGACAAATTTAGATTTATCCAATTTGTTATGGAAAGAATTGAGAAGTATATTTGTTGATGTGGCAATATTTTATTTATTGCTTGAGGTTTTAGGCTAGGGTCTCTCGCTATCTGTAGTATTTTATTTCCGTGGGGTAGGAATTATTAACAATTTTCTATGGGATGACATAAGGACTTTTAGTTTGATGTCTCAATGTCTCGAAAGTAACAGGGTGGCTTAAAGACAGTTAAAATATTTCGGAAATTCAATATAATCTGTTTAATAGCTTTAACCTTAAATAAAGGTATTGTTAATTTTTTATTTACTATTTAATTTAATAAGAGTTAATCAATATATATATCTGTTAATAGCAATTACTATGGTGTCTTTGGGAAATTATAAATAAATATGAGACTGAGTTTTGGAGTTACAAAAAGTAGATATATAGAAAGATTTTAGCTAGAGTATCTATACACTTCAGACAATATTACATATCTATTTTAAATGGCGATCGCTATTATATGTAGTTAGAATAATTATTCTATTAACCCATAATTTGGAGGGTTAGAGGTTTGGTGAAAATTTCTATAATAGCTAGCGACTTATCTAGCAATGGAGCAGGTAGATGGGGAGGGGCTGTCCGTCCCTTTTTATTATCTCAAGCTCTAAAAAAGATTGGATGTGATGTAGAAATATTAGGCTTTGTTGATACAAGTTTACCCATAAGTATTAGTACTAGTCAAACAGAAATCTCCATTGTTCCTATTTATACAAACTATACCAACAAATATTATCCAGGATTTTTACTTTCTGCTAAAAAATTATTAGAAAAAATTAGTGGAGATATTATTTATGCTTATAAACTTAAACCAAGTAGTCTTGGTTTAGCCCTAATCAAAAAAATACAGACTAGTCGCCCAGTATTTTTAGATATTGATGATTGGGAGTTAAGTTGGCATGGAGGAGATAATTGGGAATATCGTCCCAGTATTAAACAGTTAGCTAGAGACATTTTGAAGCCAGAAGGAGCATTAAGACAACCAGACCATCCCTTCTATTTAAAATGGATTGAAAGTTTGGTCTCAAAATCAGACCAGGTTACTCTACACAATCAATTTCTCAAAAAACGTTTTGGTGGTATTTATTTACCAAATGGTAAGGATACAAATTTATTTGACCCTCATAAGTACGATCCAGAGGTAAGTAGAACTCATTATGGCTTGGGTGGTTATAGAATTTTGATGTTTCCAGGAGCTCCCCGACCATATAAAGGAGTTGAGGATGTTTTAATGGCTTTAGATAAACTCAATCAGCCAGATTTAAGATTGGTAATTGTAGGTGGTAGTCCTTATGATGATTATGATCATCAATTAAAAGAAAAATGGGGACTCAGAATTATTCAAATGCCTAAGCATCCACCTACAGTCATGCCAGAAATTGTAGCTGCCGCCCATATAATAGTGGTTCCTCAAAGAGATACTCCCGAAGCTAAGGCACAATTTCCATTAAAACTAACAGATGGCATGGCAATGTCTAAGCCAATTATAGCAACAAAAGTGGGTGATATTCCCGAAATTTTAGGTGATACTGGCTATTTGGTCGAACCTAGTTCTCCTGAACAAATAGCAGCACAAATTGAATTAATATTTAATGATTTAAAAGCAGCAAATTCTAAAGGTATTAAGGCTAGAGAAAGATGTATTAAATATTATAGTATTGATGCTATGGCTACTATTTTATCAGACTTAATCAAAGTTTAAACAAGAGATATTAAAAATCGTAATAATTGAAAGAATATAATCTTAGAGGCTAGGAAAATATCAATGTCTGGAAAAGAATTTATATTAAAATTTATTCTTCGTAAGCCGTTTAATTTTCAAGTTATTGGAAATATTATATTAGGATTTGCTAGCGGATTATTTAATGGAGTTAATACAACTCTAATAGTACCTATATTATTACAAATTTCTGGGCAAGAAATTGAGATTACAGGTTCTCCGCCGATAATTAAATTTTTACTATATCCTTTTGAAGGAGTTCCAGAAAATTATCGCCTTATCGTAATGCTTTTAGTAGTTATACTCACTATTGTTCTGAAAAATTTAACGGCATATTTAAGAAGTTTGTTGATGGTAGTTTTTGATCGTAGTCTTACAAATAATATTAAATCAGAAATGTTCCAAACATTAATGGATAGTGATTTAGATTTTTTCACAAAAGTCAAAGTTGGAGATTTAACAAAACGTTTAGGTTCAGATACAGCTCAATGCACCCAAACTATTAATGGTTATATTAATCTAGTAACTCAGTTGATAATTCTTTCTTTGTTTGTCAGCATACTAATTTCTATTTCTTGGCAGCTTACTTTAATTTCTTCTCTATTGGTAGTTTTTATAGCAGTAATTAATCAGCTATTTATTCGTCGTTCAAAGAAATTTGGAGTGGTTTTAAATCAGGAACAAAAAAAATATTACATAAAGGTTATTGAAGTTCTCACTGGTATTCGGTTAATTAAATCAGTAAATAGTGAAAATAGAGAATATAAACAGTTAAGAAAATTAATGCTTTCCCTAGAAGATATAGCACTGAAAGAAAAAATGAATTCAGCATTAATAGCTCCAGTCAATGAAGTGATAAGCATGATTACGGTAATTAGTATTCTATTATTAGGTAGATATTTATTTGCCAATCAAATTACAAATGCTTCTCCTATCCTACTTACTTATCTTTTAGTTCTATTTCGCTTACTGCCTATTGTATCTCAAATTAATAGCAGTCGTAATGCAATTGCTAAGGGTGTTGCTAGTTTTAATACGGCTGTAGACTTATGGAGAAGGGATAACAAACCAATTATGAAAACAGGTTTTATACCTTTTCATGAAGTGAAAAATAAAATTCATTTTGAGAAAATTTCCTTCGCTTATCCAGGTAATGATAATTTAATTATCCAAAATGTTGATATATCCTTACCTAGAGGTAAAACTTTGGCATTAGTAGGAGCTTCAGGAGCAGGTAAATCAACGTTTGCTGATCTACTACCAAGACTTTATGACCCTACTTCTGGTTCTATTACTATAGACGGCATTGACTTGCGTGAGTTTGATATTAATAGTCTCAGGAAGAAAACTGGTATTGTTAGTCAAGATACTTATTTGTTTAACGATACTATCAAAAATAATGTTATTTATGCTTGTCCTGATGCTACAGAGGATAAAATTATTGATGCGGTTAGACAAGCTAATGCTTATGATTTTATTATGGACTTGCCTAAGCAATGGGACACAGAAATAGGCGATCGCGGTGTTATGCTTTCGGGAGGTCAACAACAACGATTGGCTATTGCTAGGGCCTTATTGCAAAATCCAGAAATATTAATCTTAGATGAGGCCACTAGTGCCCTTGATACAGTTTCTGAACGTTTGGTGCAGGAGGCTATTGATAAATTAAGTCGCGATCGCACAGTTTTAGTTATTGCCCACCGTCTCTCAACAATTCAAAATGCTGATCAAATAGCTGTTTTAGATCGGGGAAAATTAGTTGAGATGGGTACTCATTCAGAACTTTTAGAAAAAGAAAATGGTTACTATCGAAATCTCTATTATGTACAGTTTGGAAATCAGTCTGAACTGGATAAATATATTGACCAGCAGGTTTTAACTAAAGCATCTTATGACGCTCGTAGTTTTCTCAACACAATTATTGGCTCTTTAACATTACTGGCTGATGAAACATTTGATAAACCTGAAGAAAAAATAGAACTTACTGAAGAAGCTTTTCGCTCATCAACTTCTCTTCTCAAAACCTTAGAGATATTTGAAAATCTAATAGCAAAGCATAATAAATCTGGCTTATAAAACTCTAAATGAGTCACTATATTTATGCCTCAATATATTGAAAAATTATTAAGCTTAGACATAGTAACTATGTTATTATATTAAATTGCATTTTTTGGTTAATACTAAAAATTACTTAAGTCAGAGGCTTAAAATATTTATTTTTATTTTTTTTATTCTCTGAAAAAAAAAGAATTGAGACTTAATTTTTTTTATAAAGCATTTTTATTCATCAGGATTTATCAACTTTACTCAGCATTGATTTTAGATTTTTATTACTGACATAACTTACATCAAGATACTCTTATGATATTCACCTTTAGAGGATAGTGTTGGTCTAAAAAATATCAAAAACTGTTAATAATTAAAATGGAATAAGTGGGAGTTAGCATCAGGAAAGATGATTAATTTTAAAGAAATTCCAGTAATATAAAAAGGTCAAATTATTCTGGCATACTGTTTCCGAAACTTCAGCAGAATATATTGCTACAAATCAGTTATGAAAGTACGGAAAAATTGAGTTTGAGATTTGCCTTTAGGTGGAAAGTTGAGGAATTACACAGACAGAGAAATCAAATAACACGCGAGGGTTTTAATTTTGCCAATGTCGTCGTAAAAAAATTCAAAAAAACCACATTACTTATGCTATGTTCGTGTGGAATTATTTCAAAATAAATGGCATATCTATGGGTAATAAACTATTGATGAACTGAAACATAAATTCTGATATAAATATCTAGTTTCTGAACTAAGATATCCGAGAATTAAAATGACAGTTGTTTAAGTTTTTATCAATTTGTAAGATAGAGAAAACTCGGGGATAGCTATAATTTTTTGACTATCGCTCTCGACAACCATACATACTTATATATTGTCTTTGGATAAGTCTTGACTTATATTAATTATAATCAGATAGTATCTGAATTTTTTTTATCAATCAAAATCAATGTAAATATCAAAAATTTTGATCATCTAATAACTAAACTTTAGACTCCCACTTTTCTAATATCCATTCTTGTAAAATAGGGTTGACTAACTCTGGTGCTTCGTCTTGAGGACAATGGCCAACTCCAGGCAAAGGAATAAATTTTTCTACATTTTTAAAATTGGCAAATTCTTTTCCCAATTCAATATTTTCCCAAGGGTCTTCTTCCCCCCATAAAATTATGGCTGAACAGGGTAATATGGGTAATAAATCTTCCGGTAAAGGTCCTTGAGAATAACCGGTAAAAGCAACAAAAATGTCAACTGCTCCCTCATCTTTTGCAGGTTTTAATAATAAATCAATTAATTCGTCAGTAACCGCTTCAGAACGTTTATATGCCTGTAATAATACTCGTTTAACAGTTTTCTTTGTCGCCAACTGGTTAAAAAATAACTGACTTATCCACTTGACTTTTAATAGGTTTTGTAGTAAAGATGCTCCTTGACTACGATACCAAGGAAGATTAGATCGTTTCCTTTCGTGTAGAAGCCTCAAAGAACAATTGATAATTCCTACCCCTAAAACAATATTGGGATGATCAACTGCTGTTTGCATTGCCACAATACAACCAATAGAATTTCCGACAAGAAAAGCAGGGGCCCCAACTATTTCTCTACAAAAATCACTAATTTGTTGACTCCAGGTTTCAAATGTGTAGGTAACATCTTGATTTGGGGTAGGTTTAGCTGAACCACCAAAACCAAGTAAGTCAATAGCATAACAGCGACAGCTTGCAGCTAATACAGGAATATTTTTGCGCCAATGCCCCAAAGAAGCTCCAAAACCATGTATTAATATCACAGGAGGTCCCTCTTCTCCTTGGCTTTGGTAGCATATCGGCCAGCTTCGCCATGTCCAACTTTTTGTAGTCATCATTTTAGTTATCAATTATCAGTACCGACGAAAGCTTATGCTTAAAAGACGGAAGTTTATTCTTATTCTTTTTATCCCCTGAAAAGGGGAAAAAGGGGAAAGTTGAGACTTTGTTTTTTACTCATTCAAGCTCAACTTTTACATACTTAAGTTATTTATTGATATGAGGTAAGTCGTATTTAACATTTATAATAATCAGATAAATTCTATCAGTTTTTAGACCTTTATTAGAAAATTAATATAGTCAAAAAAATGTCAACAATTTACTCTACCTTGCTTCTACCATTCATTGGTTCAGAAATTGAGCCAGATTACACTACCGCTAAAGTAGTAATTGTACCAATTCCTTATGAGGCAACTACTACTTATAGAAGAGGTTGTGTTAATGGTCCAGCAGTATTATTAAATGCATCTCAACAGTTAGAATGTTATGACGAAGAATTAGATAGGGAAACAGGTTTGGAAGTTGGTATCTATACTCACGAACCTATAGCAGATACTCGTAATGGAAAAAAAATTACTCCATTAGATATGCTAAAAGTAACTCAAGAAACAGTGGAAAAATTAGTTAGTGATGGAAAGTTTGTGATTGCTATAGGTGGAGAACATAGTATTACAAATGGGATAGTAAAAGCTTATAAAAAATTATATTTTGATGAACCTTTTACCGTGATTCAAATAGATGCTCATGGAGATTTGCGATATGAATATGAAGGTTCAATATATAATCATGCCTGTGTAATGCGGCGGATATTTGAGATGGGGTTACCAATGGTACAAATAGGTATTCGGGCAATTTGTAAAGAAGAAGCTGATTTAATAAAGGATAAAAATTTAACTGTTTTTAAAGCAAGAGAAATAGCTATTCAGCCAGATTGGATGGAAAGAGTAATCTCTAGTATTCAGACTAAAAATGTGTTTTTAACGATAGATTTAGATGGAATTGACCCAACATTAATTCCTGGAGTTGGCACACCAGAACCAGGAGGACTAAATTGGTATTCTTTAACTACATTTTTACGAAGAATATTTGAATTATATCAAGTATTAGGTTGTGACATTATGGAGTTGGCTCCAATTACTGATTCGGTAGTATCTGAGTTTACTGCAGCAAAATTAGTTTATAAACTTGTTGGTTATCAAGCATTAGCTCAAGACTGGTAGAAAGATGATCAGTATTTAGCTAAATACTTAGAAAATTTTTAATTTGTTTGTCTCATTTTTTTGAGTAATCAATGTCTAGAAGTAAATTCACTCAATGTATGAATTAAACAACTAGAATAGAGATTTTCAAGACCAATAATTTATTAGAATTGAAACATAATTATTGAAAAAAATAATTCCCTAAGTCCCTTAATAGTCGGGCAGGGCTTTAAACCAAATTTTTGGCTAATTTACGATATGGTGCTTTAATGGACGATTATTTGAATTAGCTCGAAATAGTCAAAGTTGCTTATTTATGTGGGGCGATCGCTCAACTTCTTGAGGGTGAGGTATTAACTATCTCTAGGACAGAAGCTATTAGTTTCTGAATTTTTAGGGCCTTATAAATTGAGTAAGGAGTTTCGTGATCCTTACAAATTCTAAGTTATGAATTATGACATACTAAATTAATTACTCAATCTGCTGTAATTATCAAAAATTTTAAGATACTTAAAAAAAGTAACTCAACTGGTATCGTATTGTGGAAGCAACTTTAGTTGAGAAAGCATTCACATTATGAGGAAAATTTATCAACGGGTTTTGCTCAAGTTAAGTGGCGAAGCCTTGATGGGTAGTCTGGGCTATGGCATTGACCCAGCGGTAGTCCAAGGTATTGCTCAGGAAGTGGCCGAAGTTGCGGCCACAGGAATCCAAATAGCAATTGTTGTTGGAGGCGGTAATATTTTTAGAGGGGTGAAAGCAGCCTCTAAGGGAATGGACAGGGCCACAGCAGATTATGTTGGTATGATTGCCACTGTGATGAATGCTATCACTTTACAGGACGCTCTAGAACAAGTAGGGGTACCAACAAGGGTCCAAACAGCGATTGCTATGCAGGAATTGGCCGAACCTTATATTCGTCGCCGAGCCATTCGCCATCTAGAAAAAGGTCGAGTGGTAGTTTTTGGTGCAGGTTCTGGTAATCCATTTTTTACTACTGACACTACTGCTGCTCTGAGGGCAGCAGAAATTGAGGCAGAGGTAATTTTTAAGGCTACCAAAGTCGATGGGGTCTATGATTCTGACCCACATAAGAATCAAGAGGCCAAACGGTACGAGTCCCTAAGTTATGGGGAAGTATTAACTCTAGATTTACGGGTGATGGATAGTACGGCGATCGCTCTTTGTAAAGAAAATAATATCCCAATTATTGTATTTAACCTTTCAGTTTCGGGTAATATCTGTAAAGCTGTTATGGGAGAAAAAATTGGAACTATTGTAGGAGGTTTTCATGAATCTAAAAGAAGCTGAAGAGAAAATGCAAAAAGCTATTGAAGCGACTAAAAATTCCTTCAATACTGTTAGAACTGGAAGAGCTAATGCTTCTCTTTTGGACAGAGTAATGGTGGAGTATTATGGATCCCCAACTCAACTCAAATCTATGGCAAATATTGGCATCCCAGATGCTAGTACAATTACTATTCAACCTTATGATAAAACCAGTCTCGGCTTGATTGAAAAAGCTATTAATATGTCAGATGTTGGTTTAACTCCTAACAATGATGGGTCTATTATACGGTTAAATATACCAGCACTAACAGCTGAACGTCGTCAAGAAATGGTTAAAAAAACAGCAAAACTTGCTGAAGAGGGGAAAGTTTCTATCCGGAATATTCGTCGTGATGCGGTAGATTCAATTCGTAAACAAGAAAAAAATAGTGATATTTCTAAAGATGAATCACGAGATTTGCAAGACAAAGTTCAAAAGAAGACTGATAAATATATTGCCAAAATAGATGAGTTACTAGCTGCTAAAGAGAAGGATATGACTACAGTTTAAAAAAAAATACCACAGATAAAAAAGCTATCAGCTATTAACTATTAGCTATTATTTATTAAATAATTATCTGGGAAATAAAAATCAGTCTCCATGGATAAGTTACTTGCTATAAATGAAATTAATCATAACTCTAATATTTGTAGTTGCTTCATTCTTTGAAATCCACAAGGTATTCAAAATTGAGTATCTTATAGAATCATGGGAAATTGGAGACTCGTAACTTTTATAGGGGGTAGTTTTATAGATAGTTTAAGTAAGTCAATTATTTATCTATATCTATTAGAAACTGCCTCTAATTAACTGACTTTTTCCTCTTCTAGGAAATTAGAAAAAATTTCAGTATCAAAGTAATAAAAAATGTTTGATTGTATAATTATAGGGGCAGGTCCAGCAGGAAGTACAGCAGCTTATCATTTGGCTAAGAAAGGACGTTCTGTTTTAGTGATAGAAAAGGAATCTTTCCCTAGAGTTAAAGCTTGTGGTGGTGGGGTATCTCCAGCGATCGCTCAATGGTTTGACTTTGATTTAACTCCAGCTATTTCTCTCAAGGTTAATAAAATTCGTTATACATGGAAATTAGAAGACCCTATTGAAGCAGATTTACCCGTTCCTATGTGGATGGTAAAACGAGATGTTTTCGACTATTTTCTCATCCAAAAAGCTACAGAACAAGGTGCAGAATTAAGAGACAAAACAGAAGTTACAGGTATTGAATTTAAACGTGATTCTTGGGAAGTTAAAACAATTAAGGAACCTGTTGTTGGTCGTTATTTAATTGCTGCTGATGGAGCCAAAGGACCAATGTCTAAATGGTTAGGTTTTAAAGAATCTAAAAAACGGCAAAGTCTAGTTTTTGAAGCACCATTAAATGAGTCAAATAAAAAAGCTACCTTTGAATTTGGTTCAGTTAAAAATGGTAATATTTGGGGTTTCCCCAAAGCAGATTCCTGCTCTATTAGTATTGCGACTTTTAGGGGCGGGGAATCCAAAAATCTATCTAAAGATTTGATGGGATACGTTCAACAAATTGGTGTAAATGTAAGTCAAAATCAATTATTAGAACATTATATTTCTCTATGGGATGGAGAGAAAAATCTTCATACTCAAAATGCGATATTGGCAGGAGAAGCAGCAAGTTTATCAGACCCTTTATCAGCAGAAGGAATTCGCCCTTCAATTTTTAGTGGTGTCAAAGCCGCTGAAGCTATAGATGAAGCTTTAGGTGGTAATGGGGATGCTCTGAAAAAATACACTCAGATAGTTAATGAGGAATGGGGTACAGATATGGCTTGGGCGGGTCGTTTAGCAGGAGCATTTTATCGGTTTCCTAAGGTAGCTTATAAAGTGGGGGTTAAGTTACCAGCAGCTACTACAGTAATGAGTAAAATTATGTGTGGAGAAATGCGTTATGCGGATATTGCTAATACTGCAATTAAAAAGCTAACTAGTAGTTTTTTACCATGAATAGATTAGGTTAAATTTCTATTTCCTAGAGTATAGCTAATTTATAAAGTAAAGAAGAAGAAGCTTAATTTTTTACATAATTCCCTAATTGCAATTTCATCTAGATTTTGTCTTCTCTCTTGCCTGTTGTCTGTTGCATTCCACAACAGTTGTGTTCATAATTAAAATGCTCAACAGTTTACAATTCGGATATACGCAGTACCATTATATATGGTATATTTTTGAACTATTATTATTTCAGATATTGACACTATAATTAGAGCTGGTTTTAATTGGATTATATTGTATTTGTTGGGTTAGAAATTTTAATGTTAATTTCATCAAGAAATAGGTATAAAATTTAATCATGTTAAATTCTCAGAACTCAGACTAAATTCTATCCCCTTAGTCGGAGGGAAACAAAAACTGTGCTAATTCCTAATAATTAGCATTCACCATTCACCAAAGCCAAACAAAAAAAATTGAGTTTCAAAAAACCATACTAAAACGCCAACCTTAATAAAGCAGGAAGTAAAGAACCAATAGCGTGTACAAATTGATTAGGTTTTTCTGGTTTTGGAGGATTCAAACGTAGGTCAATAATTTCAACCAAATATTGTGATAATTCTTCACCTTCTTTACTACCTTTAGAAACAAAAATATCCCGAGACTTTTGAGCATCTGCAATAGCTGCATTAAGATTTCCCAGGTCAGCAAGAGACATACTTCTAGCAAAATAAGCAGCTGCTAAATCTGATTTCATACTAATAGCTTGGTTGTAATATCTAACAGCATCTTTATAATTTCCTGCCTTTGCTTCTGCAATTCCTAACCGATAAAAATCTTCAGCTTCACCTATATTAGATGGCATTCCTACAACACCTAACAAAAAAGCATTTTTTAGGTCAACATCTGTTAAATTAGCACCTGTTAAATAAGCACTTCTTAAATCTGTACCAGCTAAATTAGCACCAGATAAATTTGCCCCTGTTAAATTTGCACCAAATAAACTTGTACCAGCCAAATTAGCACCAGATAAATTAGCACCTGTTAAATTTGCACGACTGAGATTAGCTCCACTTAAATTAGCTCCCTCTAGATTAGCACCTTGAAGATTTGCCAATACCAAACCAACACCTATTAGTTCGCAATTAGGACATTGTTTACTAGATAATAATCTTTGTGTATGTTGGATATTTTCACCAATGGCTGTAAGATTAGGAAAAACTGTAGTAAAAACTAAAACAGCGGAAAAAATTTTAACTCTCATTTTTAAATATTTAAAAATAGGATATTAGGCAGTAGAGAATAGTAAAGGCAAGTCAAAGCATAGAGAACAAGCAAAAAAAAAATTGCCTCATTAACTATACCATATTAATCACCAAATCTAGTAATTACACCAATTGAATAAATGTTTATTATAGTTTATTGAACAGGGGAGTAGGGGAGTAGGTGAAGTAAGTAAAAACTTATAAAATTAATACGCTTTTGGCTTTTTATTATCAAAAAAAGCTATTAGGAACGTGTTAGTTACTTAATAATTAAAGTTTCAGTCCAAAAAGCATTCTTTTCTCATACTTAATATTATTAAGGAATAAAAATTTTTCTGGTCTATGTAAATACCCACTGTGGAAATATTTTAGGGAATTGAGAATTGGGAGAAATTAATATGAGAAAAGCATTTTTATTATGGCTAATTAATGAGACTTAAGATGACAGTGACATTCTCCAGGTAAGGAGGAGAGTTGCAACTATTGTTGCCAATAGTGTTGAAATAATTTGCAAAACTCATCAATGT
Source organism: Trichodesmium erythraeum IMS101 (assembly GCF_000014265.1). Taxonomy (NCBI): domain Bacteria; kingdom Bacillati; phylum Cyanobacteriota; class Cyanophyceae; order Oscillatoriales; family Microcoleaceae; genus Trichodesmium; species Trichodesmium erythraeum. The sequence goes on along the minus strand of NC_008312.1, from coordinate 5,805,012 downwards.
CACCAAAAATTTAGGTAATGTCTAAAAATTATACAATATCAGTCATCATTAGTAGGCTGAGTAAATATTTCTTTAAACTAATTCGAGCCCCCTTTTTTTTTGCTTTGTTTAGTCCATCGAACTCAATATTAAAATAACTTGATAATCTATTAATTTTGAATAGATGTGCTAATTTCTTCATAACCTGTACCATCGGGCATAATTACTGCTTGAAGAGCTGCTCCAACTAAATTAACATCAGAAATATTAGCACCCAAAAGACTTGCCCCATTTAAATCAGCACCGCTTAAAATAGCCTCTGTTAAGTTTGCTCTTGTTAGATTTGCTTCAATTAAGTCTACTCCAGTCATATTAGCTCTAATAAGATTAGCGCCAATTAAGTCAGCTTTGTTAAGAATAGCTCGTCGGAAATTGACCCCATATAGGTTAGCTCCATGTAAATCTATTTCATACAAAATAGCTCTTGAGAGGTCAGCATCTACCATATTAACTTGGCTAAAGTCAGCACAACTTAGGTCTGCTCTGATAAGTTTTGCCCTTGTTAGATCGGCTTTGTTAAATTTAGCTCCTACTAGAAGAGTGTCCGACAAGTTTGCTTCGCTTAAATCAGTTCCAATTAGATTTGCTCCAGTCAGATTCGCTTTGGCCAGATTTACTCGACTGAGATTGGCCTGACTGAGGTTAGCACCTGTTAAGTTAGCTTCAAAAAAATTAGCACCTTCTAAATTAGCTTTTAGTAAATGTGCTTCCTGTAAGTATAGGCCACTAAAATTTTTTTCTCCTATTGCATATTGCCTTAATAATTCTTCTATTTTCATAATTTGGTTAATCATAAATTTTATTTGAAATATACTCCCAGCAGAATTGATAAACAGGATTTTATTTTGTTAATTTTTTAACTCAAATTTATCCTGCCTCATTATTTTGATATGGGTATTTCAAGATTAATTCAGAAAATTATACTGTAAGCATTCAGATATCAGCTTTTTAGTGAATAAAGCAACCATTAGATTTTTAACCATAGAATTGATATTGAAACGGCTGTTTCATTCTAATTTTTGGAACAGACAAACCCAAGATTTAGAGATAGTTTTACCACTTTATTCTTCACAAATGATTAAATATAAACAAATAATATTGATCGCCCTTGTCTTCCAATTACTCAAAGCTTCATTTAACCTCAAGAATAAAATAACCCTGAAATTAAAGCACAAGAACCACTAGTTTGAATTGTTAAACAATAAAGTTTTGTGGTGGGAAATTTAGAGATATCTCATACTAATTATTACACTTTCTTAATTAGGAGACCTACCTATAAATACTACCAGCAGGGGAAGTAAGTAGAGAAATGGCAGACAACGCTCCTCAAACAAAATCTAAAATTAACACAATTTTGAGGTACTAGTTATCAAAAAGCTATTGGGAACGTGTTAATCACTTAAGAATTGAAGCTTCACTTGGGTAAAGCATTGCATAATATTGTTTTTTCATGCTTGATATCAGAAGCTGATAGCTGAATCATTAGATATAGTACCTCATTTATGGGTGAAAGTTGCTATATTTTCAGAGATTATCTAAAGCTTTGCTCAGGAAATTTACTTTTTTTTAGTTCAAAAAAATGATGTAAAAGTTGTGTATTTTTGTCACTAGCAATAGTAATGTCAACAGATTGATATCAGTGAAGATTTTCTAATTACAAAATACAATCATAATTTTCAAAATTTAAATAATTTTTGGGAATTCAAGCAAACTTACTCAAGTTTTTATTTTGTTGGCAAACTGTTCCTAATAAAAAAATACTGTGGCTAGCAATAGGACTTATTTTGCTATCATATAATTGATTAATTATTTCCGTTATATTAGAAAATTATTTCCAATTTTGATTTGGATAAATAGGGAAAACTTCATCAAAAGAATAAGCAATAAAAACACAGGAAGATGGCATATATTATCCCTCAATAATATGAATAATTTGATGCCCACTCAAGATACTCTACAATTGTTAGGAAACATTTATCAAACTGGTATAACTATATAAATTTTCTTTTTGATAAATATTTACTTTTGTTTAAAGTTGTAATATATAATTATATCATACATAAGAATAATTTTTTTTGATAATTGCTTACAATTTGCTATTTAATCAGGTATTAAGATTAAAAAATTACCAAAAAAACTGCTGAGGATATAAGACAATGGCAAAGGTAATTTTTTATGAAAAACCAGGTTGCAAAAACAATACAAAGCAAAAGACTTTGTTAAAAGCAGCAGGTCATCAATTAGAAGCTCATAATTTGTTGACTGAACCTTGGACAAAAGATAATTTACGTTTATTTTTTGGCGATCGCCCAGTAGCAGAGTGGTTTAATAAAGCTGCTCCAAAAGTTAAATCTGGAGAAGTAGTTCCTGAAAAAATTGATGGAGAAACTGCTCTAACAATGATGCTCAACGACCCATTATTAATCCGTCGTCCTCTAATACAAGTAGGCGAGCGTAGAGAAGTGGGATTTGATATTGAAATTGTTAATAATTGGGTTGGTTTAGAAGCTGTAGATGAAACCCAAAAGGTAAAAAGTGAGGAGTTGATGAGTCAAGACTTGCAAGCTTGTCCGAATAATCATCATCATTAGAGTCTAAAAAAACCTATTTTTATATTTAAATTTAACTAATCTCTCGTTAGATAATTTTCTGACGGGAGATATTTCTATACCTTATAGATTACAGAAATACTAAGTAATTGGTCTTAAATTTATCCCTATTTAAGAAGATGTAAATTTACCTCAAGTTACCTGTGTGGAGTAGTTTATCGTTAGTGTATAAATATTAATATAGCTAAGTTTTTTTGATGCCTACCTACTTATAGTAAATGATAATTTTAGATAATTATTTTATCTGTTGAATACATTTTTTTTAACACCAATGTTATGATTAAATATGGTTTATATTTAAAGCCTATATAGTATAATGCTGCTAATAAATAATACTAAATTAGGTTATAAAAAGCTGGTTTTTCTAAATCTTTTTCACTATTCTTCCTTACCTAAGCAATAAGTCTCCCTTCGTTCACTGAATTTAGCATAATTACTAATTATATATTATTCTTAATTTTACTCTAATTCCCAACCTACCCAACCAATAATATTTAGTAAGCAATAAGCCTCCATTCGTGCACTGAATTTAGCATAATTACTAATTATATATTATTCTTAATTTTACTCTAATCCCCAACCTACCCAAGCAATAATATGTAGAAATTTTTTTCAAATTGGTATTACTTATATTCACAAATATGATGAATATTTAAGCAGACATAATATTAGCAAATTTTTAGATTTTTTTTAAACTAAGTAAAGGTTTTTGATTAGGCACACCAACTGAACGCGGATAATTTATTGGAGTTTTACCTACTTTCCGTAAATATATACAATTACGAATACTATTACTTAAGGGAGTTTTAAATTCCTCAATCCTTTCTATTTTGCCTCCCAAAAGTTTGACAACTTCTGGTAAATTAGCCTGTTCATCAGTTGTTATATTTCCTCGATACAAAATTGCAATTCCACCTATTTTTAGTAATGGCAAAGCATATTCAGCACATACTACTGTAGATGCAACAGCCCTCAAAAGACCAATATCATAAGTTTCTCTATATTTAAAGAGACGACCAATTTGTTCAACTCTATTAGTTATAGTTAAAGCATTTTTGATGTTTAAATCTGTTAAAATATTTTCAATAAAACTAATTTTTTTGCGGGTTGAATCTAGTAAAGTAACAGCATATTGAGGTAGGATAATTGCAACTAGTAATCCTGGAAAACCAGCACCTGTTCCAATATCAATAACCTTTTTTTCTTCTGACCAATGTATTTTATTTTCTAAGATAAATTTAATTCCTCTCAGGGAATCCCAAAGATGTTTTTCCCAAAACTCTTCGGGTTTAGTAATTCTAGTTAAATTTAACTTTTTATTTCCTAGAATAATTAACTCATAAAGTTTCTGAAATTGTTGTTTTTGCTCTACTGTTGGCTGCCAATTTAATGTTTCCTGCCAAACCGAACTCATTTCTGGTAAAACTTGTATATTATTATCGTTCATTTCACTTGTTAACTATTATTTGAAGGTAGAAGGAAGAATAAAGAAAAAAATGCAGTTATATAATCACATTTTATTCAAAAAAATAACAAAAAAAGTTGGCAAAATAAAAAAAATTAAGGGGGTAAAGGATATTAAGGTGGGGAAATACTTAACACAAAAAAATAATCCATATAGTGTTTGATTTAGTCAAGAAAGAGAATTGAAAAATATCTCAAAAAGAATATTTGTATTATATTTAATCAGGATAATAAAAATATTTGGAGTATCATGATAAAAATTCATATTATGAAAAAGTTATTCAAAAAAAAGGTGCTTTGTTTTGATTAAAAATCAGAGTATTTATATTGTTAAATATTATACTTTATACAGGAAAATAAAATCATAAAAAAAATTGTAAAAGTAGTAAAAGTGAATAGCAACTGTCTGTAATAGACATCTCCAGAAAGGGTTCTCAAACCCTTGCCCCACCGTTCTAAAATTGGCATTTTTGGAGAGGTCTAATACTATTTTGAAAAAAAATATTACAAATGAGCATCTAAAAACCATTGCCTGATATTATTTTTTCTACAGCAGCCACTTCTAAAATTGTTATAATACTGTTTCTCAAAAGTAATGCTATTCTATTTTTGGAAGGTAGTAAAAATAACTAGAAAAATAACAGAGGTTTTTACCAAAGAAAAACTGCATCAATAAATAGTATTTAGAAATAGAAAATTTGACTATAGCAAAATTTTTTGAGAAATAGTATTATACTTATTCATCACATAAAAAATCACTATCTAGAATTACTATTTGGAAGAGCTGGCGATCGCTCCAATAAAGATACTAACAGCAAGTACTTGAGAAATTGTAAAGAGGTTTCATTTATCAATAGATAACAACGACTATTACTTTATTAGCCAAGCTAGGAGAGAAAAAGTAAAAAAATTGAGAGAAGAAGAAGAAAAAATTGGTAAAATATATAGACCCATAAAATTTAGTACAGAAAATTTAGTATTTATAGATGAAACTCGTATAATTCTGGTTTAACAAGAACTGATGCATGCTCATGCTAAGAAAACTAGGATATATGAAAATAAGGTATTTTATCAAGGTCAAAAAGTTAAAGTAATTGCTGTAACAAATATGAAATAAGCAGTAGCACTAATGACAATAAATAATTCAATAGATAATAAAGAACTTCATTCTATTTATTGAACATTTTTTGCTACCAGAATTATGGTCAGGAGCAGTAGTTTTCATTGTGAATTAATTCTATACACAAATGATGCCATATTAAACATTATTTTTTAACCCCTTTTCTAGAGTGCACTTTGAGCTATAAGTTATAAACACCTGACAGTTAAATACTAATTTTCATTCTCTATTCCCCATAATTTTATTTTTCACAAAGTTGCCGATCACTCTGAGAAACATGAGGGTTAGTCCGTAAATAATCACGAACCCAACTACAACCTTGATCTAACAAACTATCCAAAGCCAAATCCCACAAAATTACAGTTTTATCTCTACTACCAGAAGCTAACAACTTACCATCAGGACTAAAACTTACACTCATCACACTATCCTGATGACCGTTCAAAGTTTTTAATAAACTACCATCATAAAGACTCCAGAGCTTAACCTTACCATCATAACTAGATGAAGCAATGGCCTGACCATCCGGACTAAAACTCACACTGGTAACACTATCGCTAGCACCCTTCAAAAAAGTTCTGAGCAACTCACCGTCAAGACTCCAAAGCTTAACCGTATTATCATAACTTGCTGTAGCGATCGCCTGACCATTTGGACTAAAACTTACCCCCAAAACCCAACCACTATGAGCATTAATAGTTTTTAAAAGCACACCTTTTTGAGTCCATAGTTTGACGGTGCCATCATCGCTAGCAGAAGCGAGTATTTTGCCATCAGGACTAAAACTGACACTACTAACCCATTCATTATGTCCAACTAAAGTTTTCAGCAGCTTACCTTCCCGGTTCCACAACCTTATCGTTTTGTCTTTGCCACTAGAAGCAATAACTTGATTATTTGGACTAAAGCTAACACTCAGCAAACTATCAGTATGTCCTATAAGATTAATACTTTTAGAGGTAAAATCAATCAAGTAATCATCTGTGTTCCAATTCCAATCAACACCAACAGTTATGATCTCATTTTGCAAGCACTGTAGAAGTCTACATTGAACTTTTACTTGATTATCGGCAGCGATCTCAAACCAACTTTGGTATTTTAGTTCTTCAAGAAACTGACGTGGCAGTAAAGAAAAATTTCTAGGAAAGAAGGAAGTAATTTTTCCCCAGGGAACAAGACAAAAACTCCTCGCATTTAGAAAACAATTTAAATTAGTTGACAAAAAATTCTCTAAAAACTTTACCTGTTCTACTAAATATAACTTGTTTTTTTCATTCTTGAGAGTAAAAAGCTGATGATTTTTGCCTAACAATTGCCAACTTTTAGGATCTTCAAGGAATTTCCAGTTCCAGATTTGATTTGGAGAATTGAGGTACCATAACTTTACTGTATTATCATAACTACCAGAAGCAAGAATCTGAGCATCTGAGCTAAAACTAACACTTGCTACTCTATCAGTATGCCCCTCAAGATTATTTAATAACTTACCTGTGGGACTCCACAATTTAATAGTATTGTCTTGAGATGCAGAAGCCAAGATTTGACCATCTGGACTGAAACTCACACCAAGAACTCTATGTTTATGACCTTGTAGAACATTTAGAGAATCGTTTTTGAGACTCCAGAACTTAATAGTTTTATCATAGCTAGCTGAAGCCAGAGTTTCGCCATCAGGACTGAAAGTAACCTGAGTAACTGTGTCTCCATGACCCGAAAAAGTTTTCAAGAGGGTTCCGTCTAGCTGCCAAACTTTGATAGTTTTGTCTGTACTAGAGGAAGCTATTATTTTTCCATCAGGAGAAAAACTGGCATTGATAACTTGTTTTTTGTGTCCTGTTATTGTTTTTTCTAAAATCGGTATATTTCTGAAAAAACGCCAAATTTTGACTGTTTGATCTCCGCTTGCTGTCACCATTCTCTTACCGTCAGGAGAAAAATTGGCACTGTAAACTGGGTAATTATGATTTCCAGCTCCATGTTTTAAGGTTTTCAAAAGCTTCCCATTAAGATTCCACAGCTGTACAGTTCCATTTGCATTAGCAGCAGCAATCATTTTTCCATTTGGACTAAAGCTAACCCATTTAACTACTGATTTAGTCCTAATTGTTCTAAGTAATACGCCCGTATAGTTCCAAATTTTGATAGTTTTGTCAAGTGAACCTGATGCTAACATTTTATTATTCGGACTAAAGTTGATTGTTACCACCGAATCACTATGACTCTTGAGAGATAGAGGTTTCATTTCTAGTTGCTGAAGATCCCAAATTTTAACTGTGGAATCATGGGAAGCTGAAGCCAAGTATTTCCCATCCGAACTAAAGCTAATTTTGCTCACCCTATTTTTATGATTTGTTAGAGTTTTTTGTAATTTGCCATCTCGACTCCATAATTTAATAGTTTTATCTGCACTAGCAGAAGCAATTAAGTTTCCTTCAGGATGAAAGATGACACTCCAAACTATATTATTATGTCCTTCCAAATGGTTATATTTGTTCACTCCATAAACTGCTTGCTGAAGAGAAGCTGCAATTCGATATTCTGTATCATTTGAGAGATTTTGTTCTCCTAATAATTGTTTTATCTTTTGCCATTTTTTACCTGCTTTAATACTTTCTATCAAAGCATCAAATTTATAACCTGAAAAAAATAATGCTTCTGAAAAAGCAGTCATGCTATTAATATCTGCACGCTCTTTTTGAGCAGTTGCTACTTGTTTTTGAAATCTTGTTTTCTGCCAAAAACCCAGTGTAGCAATAGTTGACATTGACATTAATATAATTCCCAGGATTGCTACTGCTAGTTGTCGTTTTAAAAGTATATTTAGTTTTGCTTGGCTAGTTATTTTATCTGTTTCTGCCTTGTTTTTAGCAATTTCAGCATTTTTTATCTCTACCTCAGCCTGCTGTAATCTATTTTCTAAGTCAAACCTTTTACGGATTGGTTTTACTAGATAATCGTGAACTAGCTGGTAGTTTTTTTCATTGCATTCTTGCCGAATAAATAATAATCCTGAATCTACTAATATTTCTAAAATTAAATTTAGCAATCCTTCTATCTTTTCATTATAATTAATTTGATTTTCGACAAATTTACTAGAATCAACATTTACTAAAAAACTTGTTTCTATACATGTTTTTACTATTTCTAATAACTCTTTTTTTGTACGAGTAGCTCTAGTTAAATTATCATTAGTTAGTGCAAATAAAACTTGCATAGTAGCTTCTTCATTTTCCTGACCACAATCTATAATTACTTGCTCTAAAAAATTTTTTATTAGTTTTGCTTTCGCTTTTTTTGGATTAATGTCAAACTTTTTTTGAAATTGATCTAAAGTTTGAATCTGAGGTTTTTCTTCTTGCAGTTGACTTCCTACTACTTGTAATTCTATTGGGCGAATTTGCTGTTTTTCATCTGCTAAACCATCAACAATTACATCAATCAATTGAGGTTCTAAATTAAATTTAGCTCTCTTTGTTAAACATTCTATAACAGTATAAGCATCTTCTCTAGAAAAATCTCTTAAATGGTAACGGATATCTTTATCTAAGATATTATTATTAATAACATCTAGATCGCTGATAAAGTCCCATTCTAATAAATAATGTAAATAATCTTCTCTCATAGATAAGATTACTTTCACAAAGGGTAGGTTTAGACAATTACATATAAATCTGTAGAAAACTTCTCTATCTTCACTACTATTGTTAAAAAAGAAAAATTCTTCAAATTGATCAAATACTATTACTGTTAATAAATTATTCTCTGAATTGTTTTTTAATTGAGCTATAACACATGATTCTATACACTGAAATTCATCTTTAAGTTCAGAATCATAAGTTTTTTCTACTTCTGAATTCAAATTTTTTCCTCTTATAGAAAAAATTGATTCTTGATTTTTTATATAATCTTTTTTGAGTTTGAAGAGATTATTATTATTTCGCAACTTACATTTTTTTTGTAATGATTTATTGAGAGAATATGCTAATACTTCTAGCCAATCATTATATCTTTGTACTGCTACTAGTACTGTATCTCGTGCTGAAATACTAATATTTTTTAAAGCTGGTATTAATCCAGCATTAACTAAAGAACTTTTTCCTACACCAGAACGACCATGAATAATTGTTAATTTACAGTCATTTCGACTTATTCTTTCCAGGAGATTATTAATATCTTTTTGACGACCAGAAGCAGTTATTTCTGAGGGTAAAGTATTTTGGTAATCTAATGATTCTTTGATATAACTTTGTTTTTGTGGTTGTAACTGAGATGCGCCAATAAAAGCTAAAAGTCCGTACTGATGCGCAATTTTTCTTTGAGCTTTTTTTAAGCGAAATGCTTGTAAATATTTTCCTTGATTATAATAAAGTGATCCCAACTCCGTTAACAGCTCAATGTAAAGTTTTGGGTCTCTATTTTCCTGAGTTTTCAAACTATTTTTAATTGCCTCTTGCTCTGTTAACTCGGCAATTTCTAAATACTCAATAGCTTCTGCTTGACGATATAAATTTTTGAGACTTTTTGCTAATAATAACAGGTATTTATTTTTTTCCGTTGGTAATGTTATATCTTTAGCATAAAACAAAATATTAAGGGCTCTTTCAGATAGCTTCTGAGCCTCAACCCAATTGGATTTTTGTAGGGCAACTTCTGCCAAAAAACCATAATCTTGTGCTATTTGTAAATCATTTCCATATTTGTGATGTAATTGTAGTCCTTCTAAGGCAATAGCTTCTAATTCTCCCCAAGCTTTCATCTGCTTTATAGCTTGTCCTAATGTTGTAATTACCTCAGCTACCAAGACAAAATTATTCACTTCTTCAAAAAGTTGTTTTGATTCTTCAAGCTTCAGTTTTGCCTTTTCTAATTCTTGATAATTATCTAAGGGGTTTTGGGTAGATTGCAGATAATAACACAAGGCAATATTATATAAAACTATTCCTTTTTGTTCTAGGATAAACCTCTCGCTAATTATTGATGATTTAGGATACTCTAATGACCCAATTTTATACTCCCATAAATTTAGACTTTCTTGATAATGTTCGAGAGCAGAATCTATATTGTTGTTATAGAAGTAATCTCGACCAATAATAAATTCTATCTTTGCTTTAAGAGTTGTTTCTAAATGCTGTTCACGTTCTTTTAAATCTTTGAAAGCTAATTGAATTTCTTGATGTTTATTTTGAGATAACTTCTTACCATAATAACAATTAGATTGATCGAGAAAACTAGGGACTAAAAAATTATATTTTGTAGAATTTGATGATGATTTTATTAATTGTTGTTGTTCATTTGCCGATTCATTTATCCAATAACTATCTATTGCCATTTTTAGTAAATGTATTAAATCGGAAGTCGCAAACTCAAATTTAATTGTAGCTGCTGCCCAACTTTTAAAATCAGGTGCTAATCTAATTAGTTTAGCCAATAATTTATCTGTAATCCACAAAATTAGAGGAAAGCTAAATTTTTTCCTAAATTCGTCTCTTACCTGATTAGTCGATATTAGTAGTTCATCTATTGCTTCTACTTTATCTAAGTTTAAGATCATTACTGCAGGAGCTTCGGGGAACTTTTCTAATTGTTGATCGATAGTTGTATAAAGAGTAGTGACAGTTTTTGATAATACTATTTCTTGCAGTTCTACTGATAACATTTTTTTCACTTCCATCATCATTCTTTGCTGGAAGTGTTGGTAGTTACAGCAGGCTAAAATCAACGAAAACTGTCCCTGAGAAATGGTGACAGATCTCATCAATCTTGTGAGCGATCGCTTATTATAAATAATACTTTCTTCCGGATATTTTAAAGGTTCCATAGGAAATTTAAAAGTCAAAAGTTAAGATTAAGATTTTATTGGAGCAAAGCTTTGACCCCCTCAGTCATGTCGGGAAATTATTTCACATATATACATATATAGTTTAAAACTCTATTCCCTATTCCCTCACTCCTGATAATTACTATTAACCCAACTAGCATATTTTTTAGTTTCTGCCAACAATGGATTAATTCCAAACCAATGACCATCCCGATCTCGATATTCAAAAACAAACATACTTCTGAGTAAAGCTTGGCATTCTTCTTCTCCTGTTACTCTTTGATTTTGTACTACTTTAAATAGCAACTCCCATTCGTCAACAGTAATAGCTCTAGTTAGATCATCTCGATATTCCTGAATCACATTTTCTAAACATTCACTAGAAAAAGGAGGATCTTCTTGTTGCAGACAACTATAGAGCAACATTAACAGTTTTCGCATGTGACCCCCACTAACTCGACAAAGTCTATCAAGGGTTTCTGAAGTTTCAAATAGAGCGGGAATAAATTCTAGACGTTTTTGGGATGGTATTTCTGGAAAAGCTCTAGCTAATACCATTTCTCGTAATAATTTTATTCCTGTCTCATAGTCATTTGGGGCTATTGTCGGTTTTTTAGACCTAATCTGTACAGGCACCATTGGTAATATTTTTGGTTTCACTCCAAATCGACTAGATAATCTGCCATAATCATTAGAGAACATTAATGTAAGAGGAATTGTGTAGACGACATGACAGTTGAGTTTTTTGAGTTGCTCGCCTCGGTCTACAAATAAATATTCTGGTTGAGTACGTCCCCAAGATTTGGGTGAGTTATCTACACGGTCTAGATTATCAACAATCACAACAAGTCCTTTTTTATCTCGTCTCTTGAGCTCTATATTGGTACGTTCTAATAATTCTTGATTGATTGATTCTAGAATAGTGCTAGTTCGGGGTTCGAGGTATTGTCTTAACTGAGAACGTAGTTTAGGGGAATCTTTGGTTTTAGCAGTAATTTTAGCAATACCAACAGATAGCTCTGCTTCTGCGGAAAGTTCTATGGGAGTTTGTAACAGTTCTGATATTTCACCAAATAACTTTTGGAAGTAACTTGGTTTGATTTGAATTTTAGCTTGTTCCATGCTTTCACTGACTTGACGAGCAATCGCTAGCAAAATATCGCTAATATCTACGTCTCCCATATCTAAGTCTTCTGAAGACTCAAAGTAAACAACATGATATCCTTGTTTTTCTAATTTATCTTTAAGTCGAAATAATTCGGTAGACTTACCACAACCTATGTGGCCTGTAAATAGTTGACAAGTCGGCTGATTTCCTGATAATAGTATTATAGTTCTTTCTAATTCTTTAATTATATCGCTACCTCTAACACTGGCAAAATCTATATAATATTGCTGATCTTCTGCATTTCCTACTATCAAGGTCTTGCTTGGATTACAAGCTTTATAAAATCTAATTAAGTCTAATTTACTCAAGAGTTTTTTTACCTCCATATATAAATAAAAAGCAATATTGTGTAATGTTGCTTAGTACTATTTTCCTGAATTCTTTGAATCTATACAAGGGGTATGTCAATACCTAGGGGTAAAACCATAGATTATCCTCACCCTGCAATAATCAATTATCAGTTGTCAGAAAATTACTAAAGAAGGCTCAAAAAATTGATATTTTTACTGATATTTTTCCCGTTAGTTAAGACGAAAAATAAATAAATAGATAGTATAGTTATTACTCATCTCCCCTTATCTTATATCCGGATAATCAGCCATTAAAAAACTTTTTGTGGTAAGTATCTTTGATTCCCTTGGTGATTCCTGACTCTAACTACTAAGGGTAGAAAAAAAGTACATAATTGTGAATGTTAATTATACTATTCTAGTAGCTTAAAAAGAACATCTCTTATTCATAAAAGAGCGGTTATCTCTATTAATATCCTTTTTTTTTAGAGATTTTTTTAACTTAAGTCTTTCTTACAAATGTTCTATGTAATGTCTCTAACTTATAGTTATTTAACTTAAGAATGAGACATTAAACTACACAATAATCACGGATGATTTCATCTAAGGGTGTATTTGAATGAGCATAAATTCTGGCTCTCTTTAAGGCACTAAAATTATGTTCAATATTATTCAAATCAGGAGAATACTTAGGGAGGAATATGACCTGATAACCTCCATCTTCAACTATTTGTTTAATCACTGTTTTTCGATGAATTGGTGCATTATCCATAATCAAAACTGATGTGATGGTTAATGATGGTAATAAATATATTGATAACCAGCCTTCAAAATCTTCTGTATTCAAACTTTCTGTGAATATCATTGGTGGAATTAAATCTTTTTTTCCTTTTCTTCTACCAGGGACTAAGTTTTCTCTTTTTCTCCTCTTTCCTTGCCTATCTCCATAAATTTTTCCCCCTTTTTTACCACACATAAATACAATTTAGAAATTATTCAAGTCCTAACTCCAAAACCAATACTAAACTTGTAACCCCATATATTTTGATTAATTTCGGTAAATCATCATAATATTTTATCCATTATTATCTACTACTTTGTGCAATAACGTACTTCTTTTTTTTCTGGCTATTTTCATTTTTTTGATAGCCTTAAAAATTGCAGTATTTTTCAGCTTTCTGTTTTAATCTAGTTTCTGGATTTTCTTGTCAATTTATTGACAATTCTCTTATATCTAGCGAATGCTAGATATATTTTACCTTTGTTGCTGACAGCTCCTTTCTCTCAAGCCATCTGTACATTGACGCTATTCCTATTCCAAACACTTACGTCGCTTTGGTGACTCTACCGCTATGTTCTATTATTACTATTACTTTTTGTCTTAAATCTAAACTATAAGCTATGATTTATACTCCCATATCTTCTCTGTTCAATCTTACACTCTTTTTGTTTCATTCTTAAGTTAAATAGACTATATTTAACAAATATTCCGAGCTACTTAATATAAAGTACAAAGATTAAATTTAAAGTCTAAAGATTCAATTGGACATAATATTACCTATTCTGTGCCTTTACCAAAGTATTTTTTCAGTAAGCTCTAATTGATGGGAGTTATGAAACATTTATACTGAATTTAACAACTACTTTTTTAGAGTTTGCTATTGTTAGCCATCAGCTCTCAGTGAGGTTTAAATTAATATAGTTTAGTAAACAGAGATAGCTAAAACGATTTATTCTTCTAGTGGACCAACACTAGAGCTTAGTGTCAAACTTGTATCCTGAGTATTGACAGCTAAAATTTAAGCTGTGAAATGTATTTAAAAATCTTTCACCACACACCATTTTAGATGAAACATTCTATTAGAGTGGGCTAGGGGTAAATTAATAGTTAAACTTGATAGTAAGCTGCTATGGTTGGTGTGAACCAAAAAATGTAGCCTTTGAGTATCCCTTTAATATTTATTTTATAGATATCTTCTAAGTAAATGGCTAATAATATTGGATCAGTTTCTGAATCAGATTTAGTAAGTCGTAGACAAAAATTACGGCTTCAACGACGTTTAAAGTTATTAGTTATAGTATGGCAAGTACTAGCAGTTGGTGGTTTAGGTGCAGCTTTACTTTGGGCAATTACTCAACCAATTTGGCTAATAACTAAACAAGAGCAATTAACCGTAGAAGGTAATCAATTGCTTTCAGACCGAGCAATATTGTCTCTAATTTCTTTAGATTATCCTCAGTCTCTTTGGGTAATTAAAACACAAATATTAGCTCAGAATTTAGAGTCACAGAGTCCAATTGCTAAGGCAAGAATTAGCCGTCGTTTATTTCCCCCAAGTTTAAATATTAAGATTATAGAAAGACGTCCTGTTGCAATTACTCAATTCAAAAATCAGGTAGGTATTAATAACTCACAAAAAATGGGGTGGTTAGATACTCATGGAAACTGGATACCTCTTGAGAGCTTTTCTGCTCTTGAAAGAACAGGATCTTTACCTACTCTAAAAGTAATTGGTTTTACTGGACAGTATCGTCAATATTGGCATTCTCTATACCAAAGTTTAAGTCGTAGCCCTGTTAAAGTATTTGAGATTAATTGGCAAGATCCAGGAAATTTAATTTTGACAACTGAATTAGGAATAGTACATCTCGGACCATACAGCTCTAGATTTAGTGAACAATTAAATGTCCTAGACCGGATGCGAGAATTACCTAATAAAATTGATGTTCGCCAAATGGCCTATATCAATCTTAAAAATCCAGACTCTCCTTTAATTCAGTTACCTAATAAATTTAAAGCAATTAAAATTCAGTCAAATTAAATCTATAAAAATTCACGAAAGATACCCTTCAGCTAGCTAAGAACAAAGAAAAATTAATAAACATACTCAGATTCTTGGATTATAGTACAACATATTTTAGAATATGATTCATTAATCTATAGTTAAGAGCTATCCTGGTAAACTATAAACCGACTGAGAGAAAAAACTGTATATCTACCATCTCCAATAATGATAGTTAATAATAAACAAGGGGTCAAATACTATGAAAGTCCCCAATATCAAGGACAAGGAAATTTTCCATTGCCAAACAATGTATCTAACCCATTTCGTAATAGCTCAGGATTTTATGGAGAACAAAATTATGACCCCAAAGGTATAATAAAGGAAGAATCCAGGAGTGATGATATTGTGCCAAGTAATACGGCAAAAATTAAAGTAATTGGCGTAGGAGGAGGTGGCGGCAATGCTGTTAACCGAATGATTGCTAGTGAGGTATCTGGTATAGAATTTTGGACGGTTAATACAGATGCCCAAGCATTAACTCTCTCACGCGCTCCTAAACGCTTACAACTTGGACAAAAGCTCACAAGAGGTTTGGGGGCAGGGGGTAATCCCGCTATTGGTCAAAAAGCTGCTGAAGAATCTAGAGATGAAATAGCTAATGCTTTAGACCATCCAGATCTAGTATTTATTACTGCTGGAATGGGAGGTGGTACAGGTACTGGTGCAGCTCCAGTTATAGCTGAAATTGCTAAAGAAGCAGGTTCTTTGACGGTGGGTGTTGTGACTCGCCCTTTTACTTTTGAGGGACGACGCCGAATTACTCAGGCTGATGAAGGAATTACTGCTCTACAAACTAGAGTAGATACTTTAATTGTGATCCCCAATAATCGTTTGCTATCTGTAATTAATGACCAAACTCCAGTACAGGAGGCTTTCATAATTGCAGATGATATCTTACGTCAAGGTATACAGGGAATTTCAGATATTATTACTGTACCTGGATTAGTAAATGTTGACTTTGCTGATGTTAGAGCAGTTATGGCCGATGCTGGTTCGGCATTGATGGGAATTGGTATGGGGTCTGGTAAGTCTAGGGCAAGGGAAGCAGCAAATGCGGCAATTTCTTCTCCTTTGCTTGAGTCTTCCATTGAAGGAGCAAAAGGGGTTGTATTTAATATTACTGGTGGTACTGATTTAACTTTACATGAGGTTAATGCTGCTGCTGAAATTATCTATGAAGTTGTAGATCCTAATGCTAATATTATTTTTGGGGCTGTAATTGATGATAAACTTCAGGGAGAAATTAAAATCACTGTCATAGCTACTGGTTTTAGTGGGGAAGTACAAACTCAACCTATCCAGGAAAAAGTACAACCAAGACGACCAGTACCAAATCCTACCCAGAATCCTAATTCTACACCAGAACCACAAAGAAAGTTGCCAGGATTAGATATTCCTGACTTTCTGCAAAGGCGACGAAATCCATCTAATAAGTAAGATTAAAGCAAAGGAAATTTCTTGATATCTAACTCTCTATAAATTATATTAATTGTTATGGCTGATTTTATGGCATCAAGTATTCCTGTTGCTTTGACTATTGCTGGTTCCGATAGTGGCGGTGGAGCAGGCATTCAGGCGGACTTGCGTACTTTTGCTTTTCACTGTGTTCATGGTACAAGTGCTTTGACTTGTATTACTGCTCAGAATACTTTGGGAGTGAATAGGCTTGATGCTTTGTTGCCAGAGGTGGTTAAAGCTCAAATTGAAGCGGTTGTTCAAGATATAGGTGTTCAGGCGACTAAAACAGGAATGTTACTTAACCAAGATATTATTTTGGTTGTGGCTGAGGTGTTGGAAACTTTAAGTTTAAAACAATTGGTGGTAGACCCGGTAATGGTATCCCGTGCAGGTGTTCAGTTGATTGATAATTCTGCTGTGGCTGCTTTACGGGATTTTTTGCTTCCAAAGGCCAGTATTGTTACTCCTAATATTTATGAGGCCCAGATTTTGGCGGGTTTAGATATTAACAATATTAATGATATGAAATTGGCGGCTGAGAAAATTCATAAGTTTGGAGTTAATACTGTTCTGGTTAAGGGAGGTGCTCTGAAGCATAATTTACGAGGAGTAGATGTTTGGTTTGATGGGGAGTCTTTTGAAACTTTGAAAACTTCTACAGTTGATACTAATAATACTCATGGTACTGGTTGTACTCTTTCAGCAGCGATCGCTGCCAATTTAGCTCAAGGACAAGATTTATTTTCCGCAGTTACAATGGCTAAGAATTATGTCACAAGTTCTCTACAGTATGCTTTAGAAATTGGTCAAGGTCAAGGCCCTATAGGGCATTTTTTTCCTTTGCTCTTAAACAATTATATTAAGAGCAGTTGACCTCATTTGGGGGAAGTAGGTGGGGAAATTGGTTAGGATTAGTATTTTGGTCTCCTAGTTCTTAAACATACTAAGAACAACAAACCCTGATTAAGTCTCAATAATAATTCGTGGCAAATTTAACCACATCAAAGCTTACAATTTAAATCTGTAAGCATCATCAATTAGACTGAGGATAATTGTAAGCATTGTTTTGCTGTTTGATGGTAAGAAAATTGTGGTTGATAGTTTGGAGAATTTGCCTTACTCGCTCTTCTCACTATAACAACACCAATGTCTATTTTTTTTTAATTTACCTTAACTTATAACTAACCATATCTTTTGTTTTGATGTCTTTTAGCTCTTAGTTGGGCAGGAGTATTCTCTTGTTACACAAGTTACTAAATATGTACTTTATAGTGGGAATTACACAACTTTTAACCTCAAATATAGCCCAAACTTTTTCTGTGAGAGGCAAAAACGAATACGATTATTAGTTAACCAATTAAAAAAACGGAAAGATATAGCTGTACGAAAAACTTTATCAGCATCAGTAAATATCTTCAAAGGTTTATTCCTACATTACCTTTGTTATCCTCCATTTAGCTTATCCTAAGTGATAAAATTATAAGCAGTTACATACTAATATAAGATGTCTATCTTGTCTCCATTTATTTCTTACTTGATATTATTTTAATCTCAGCCATCATAAGCCTCTCTCAGTACAAAACCTCTATCCAGTTTCTGTTTGAGTAGGTATTTGCTATCCATTCAGATGTCACTTTTTATCTTTCAATATTGGTAATAAAATAATTAATTTCTGTTGCTTTTTCTATATAAATAGAATTCATATTGAAGAGGTGAAATTCAACCTTTAAATTTACTCACCCAAACTATTTTTAGTTTTTCTACACTTAAGATAACTGGCTAAAATTATTTTATTGGTCTAATTTTAGAGGGCTTCATCTCTTCTAGCTTCTATTTCTTGAGATAATTTTTGTTTAACTACTATTTTTAAATTTTTGGTGATGCCTCCGCGCATATTTTAATTCCCAGTCTTCAAGTTTTTTCAAAAATCTTGTATTATTGCTTAATCCAGAATGAATTAAGACTATTCTTAAACGATGAGCTCTGGTCAGAGTAAAGTCTAAAAGTCTATAGCTCTGGTCAGAGTAAAGTCTATTTATACTATTCCTTAATCCTGTTTTTTCTAAAAAATTTTATCATCTTTGAGCTCTGGCAAAAAACTTAAATGTTGATCTAATTTACCCATTTCTCCAATGTATTGTTCCTACTCCACAAAAAACGATTTAGTTTGAGAAGGTTTATTCATTCTTTCTAGGCGAGGTTGATTGATTTTAGTAGGTTCCCAAGGAGAATCTGGGATTAAATGATGTAGCCAGTTATAAACTACTCCAATGGATTTATTGGCCATTTAGAATATATTTTTCCTTTAACTATCTCCTAGTAATCTACCTATACCATGACAGAGAATCTTATTTTTTGAGGTGGATTTTTCCAAGAATTGTCAAACTATCGGTACCATCTTTAAAAGCAAGGAGGCATGGCATTAGGAGTTGTTTGTCTCATCGAATGAAATCTTTGAGGTAAAGTCCTTATTGAACAAGCATCATAGACTAATTTTACTCAGTAACTTTTTTTAAAATTATATTAAACTTTACTTTTTAAATTTTGTCAAGTTATTTAGCAAATTTTTTGGAAAGGAAAGACTTTTTCAAGCTAGATAATTAGATGTCTATTTTGGTTTTTAGCTAACTATTATTCCTCCAAGACTTACACCAATTTCAATCATTCCTGCTAATTCAAAGGCTTCCTGAGAGGTTAGTCCAGAGCGCAAGGTTTGGGATGATGAGTTAAGTCATTCCAACTCCACGGTATAATTGCTCATCCTAACCTCTATACTGCTGTATTGTCTTTACGAGTATGGATCCAAATCTAATTGAAGTAAGGGTGAGCTAACCTAATGGTTCTCTCTATGATGTGGCCAGACTTTTCCAAATTTCCCCATGCCTATGCTGGGTTTTGTTTTGATCAATAATGTGCTCTGTTTCTCGGGTTAGGGCTCGTTTATACTCTCCCCAATTATATGTATGCCATTGTTTACAGCTAGTTTTCCCTTCTGTATTGAGAATTAATTTAAATAAACTGGTCAGTATGTTAACTTATTCGCTTACCCAAAAATTAATTGACTGAATGAGGCTTAAGTCATACCTCTCCAACAGTTACCTTCTGTCAATTCATTCATGTGACAATGTTTTTGTTTTTTTTGCGCAAATAACCAAAATTCATTATTGCTAACCTGTGAGGTTTTCATATTTTCTACACGGCCATTATGAATCATTTGTTTTTCTTAAGAGGCTGCCCTCACCAAACTGACTACTGTATTATAGGCCAGATTCACTGTTCGACTAATTCATCTTAAGCTATTACCTTCAACATGAGTCTGTAGAACCATGGAAATTTTCTTATGTCCAGCTTTTTGCCAGTAGTAGAAAGTGTCAGCATTGTAGGTGAAAGTTTGTAGGCATTAAGGACAATAATATCGTTGATAACATTACGAGTCTTTCCATGCTTATGAATTCTCTTATGGCCACAAAAAGAACATTCCATAATAAAGAACATTCCATAATAATTTAGAGTATTTAGGAATGATACTTATCCTATCGTTTTCACACTTTTCTTGAGATTAAGTAAATTTTATTTTGACGACGGTAGCAATTATAATCTTAGCTCAATTTTCCTAACTTTCTACTTCAGATTCTGAATAAAATGCTTTGTATTTGATTTAATTTATGAGTCAAGAACAGTTACGATTAACTTTTCTATATTTTTGATGTTTGGATCACCAGCTAAATATCCAATACCTCGATGTAAGTGTAGACGAAATTGACTAGCTAGGGTTTCTTGATCTATACCTATTCCATCATTATGGCAACGTTGCTTAAGAGCTACTAAAAGAATATCAGCAAATTTCCCTCCAAAAATTCTCCATGTTAATTCTAAATTGCTATCAGCAGGAATTGGCACTGGAGAGGGAATGCTTAATTCTGCCAAAGAACAACAGAATGCCCAACGGCAAAGGATATTCCACTGGTCAATTTTAGTATTACGTTTAAGCTTAGTTAACTGTTCTTTAGCTACTTGAGAAAGTCGTATTCTTTCAATTGGTGGTTCCATAAAATTTATGAGATATAGCTGTAGGTAATTAGGATAAAATTAGATTTTTTTTAGCCGCAATAAATAGTAGGATAATTCTATGTTTATTAGATAGCTGCAATTAAGTTGTTTATCGAATAGTTTAGTTACTAAAAATATCTTTAGAGATTATTGATACAAATCAAAATTTATAGCTTTGTAAATAGGTCAACAAAATTAATTACACATTTTTTAAAGTTAAATCTTTTATACTATATATCTATATATTAGAAAACAGATCAACAAAATTAATTACACATTTTTTAAAGTTAAATCTTTTATACTATATATCTATATATTAGAAAACAGATCAACAAAATTAATTACACATTTTTTAAAGTTGAATCTTTTATACCATATATCTATATAGCAATCCTAAGTAGGTTGCGGCAAAATTTCATACTGAAAAAGTTTTGGGAAATTGAATATTTGACCATCCGCAAAAAACTTAAATAGCCACTTAACTACTTTAAAAGAACTGCAAAGATGATAAAAAGTAATACTGAAATTTTTGGTTTGTAACCAAATATCTTCAACAGGATTTTGCTCCGGAGCATTGGGAGCAAATCTTGTACAATTTATCAACAATTCTTCTTCTGATAAGTATTGATTAATTGTCATTAAATATTCTCGAAATTCTTGAGAGTTATGGTAAGTTGCCCCATCCCAAAATATTGCCAATTTGTTGCCCGGTCTTTGCTTCTGCAAATATTTAATAAATTCAATAGTATTTTTAGTATTTCCACTCTCATATTCTTGCACAAGAAATTCCTTGGTTTTATAGTCTAAAGCTCCATAATAAGTCTGTCTTTCTTTTTCATTTTTAATTGCAATTTCTATTCTTTCATCTGTTTTTCCCCAAGCATAACCTAATATGTCTCCCCATAGAAGATGACATTCATCAATCATAAACACTGTAAGCTTTCCAGTTTCTATTTCTGGTTGCCATTTAGCTAAAAATTCCTGTATTTCTTTTCTTTTAACTTCTACTAATTCATCATTTTTAGCAGGATTCTTTTTTTGAGTTTTTTTCCAACTTATGCCCGCTTCTTTAAACAAGTTATAGTAACTTTGATTAGACTCAAAAACCACATCATATTGCTCCTGTAAGTAGTTTTTTAAATCTGATAACCTAAGATAATCTTGTGCTCTCAACCACTCAATTGTTTTCTCTTTTTCGACCGTTTTTAAGTAACCTTGTCTCCCTTGATACTGAAGCCTTAAACTTTCTACACCATGAAATAATGCTTGGTTTTTCCATTCACTAATAAAACTGTGAGAAACATTTAATAATTCTTTGACTTCATGGTAGGATTTTCCTGACAAGGTCATTTTTACGGCCAAGGCCCTTTTAATTTCTTTAGACTCTTTTGTTTGATTAATAAAATCATTTAGTTTATCTATAATATTCATTTTTTGTCTTTTTCTTAGATCTGTTATTCTTACTATTATATCTGTTGCGACCAATATGGGATTGCTATATATTAGAATATCACATAAAATTACTGAGGGTAATTTTTTTATAAGTGCTTATTTCTGCCTAAAATGTTTAATTACTATATATGCTTGGTATTCCTGTATGATCAAATTACGGTGAAGCCATTGCCTGATTATAATGATTAATAAAATATTCTCATAGCACCCAAGTAATTTTCGCGCCTTCTGAGAATAAAGATCAAGTTTTCCTAACATTGTGCGATAAATTATTTGAAGTCAAAGTATTGTTTAATCTTTCACTTGTAGGTAGTTAAACCAGTTTCTTTAGCTATTCCTATAATACTTTCAGTCTTTATAGCTAATAGTTTTTTAGAAGAACTTTGTATTTTCCAGTTTTAATTTATAAAGTACTAATATAACTTTGAATTTTTATACATATTTTTCAGAAGAGACAGCTTACGAAAAGTCATAATTTTACTATGTAATAAAATGTACGATAAACCCTGCCAAAATCACACCAATAATTATAGCAATAAATTCAGTAATAACATACAGCGCTTTCTGTTATTATGAGGTACTCTAATTCGGTCAATATGCTTGCACTACATGATTTTGACAAAATACATATACATAATTTGCCCAAAATCTGTTGTAACAGCAAAAAAAGATTAATGTTATTTTTATCATATGATTGATTTGTTCCCAAGCACCATATCCTATCCGTGGCATTTACGAAATTTTGTCGAGACAGTTTGCCAAGGTTGTAGCTTCTGGGGCAAAGAACGCCAATGAAAACTAGAGTAAAGAATATAGAATATACTATTGATTAGCATTTGGTTTTGGCCCTCATTGAGAGAGGTTTTTTTAGTAGAGGTTCGAGTAGTTCTCACTGGCGAGGGCTTAGAGCCCTGGCTAAAGATTTTCAAGAAATTTATGTGACAATTATCATGATTTTTTCTACTTTCCTACCTTGAATACTTTTTGATAGCTATCTTTAGCTTTTTTTTTACAAATAGTCTCTAAGAAACACAACTTTTTAATGATTTTTTTATTCTATTAGGATACTCTTTTATTTCTTTATACTTTAGTACATATTCTAATTGAGGATATAAATCTGGAAATGTTTTATTCATCATATATATAAGGAGAATCAAAAATATTTTCTAGCCTATGAAAAGTAGGTGCTATAAAGATAAGTTTTGTGTATAGATAGTCGATAGTATAAGCCCCAATTTTATAGTTTTACCCAAAAACTTTCGGACAATTTTTGAAGGCACTATCGACACAATTTGAAACTTTCTCAAATTCCTTTAATCTTTGTTTTATCTATATCTTTAAAACTGCCCACTAGTTTTCAATTTTGTTTAATTTTAGGGAAGAAGGTAGCAGATACCAAGCTTCACAAACTGCTTCCTCTAACATTTTTTTATTTTCTCCCCTTTCTGAAAGGTATGAGATAAAACTACAGCCAAAACTCAAATAAATAACGATTATATTAACCTTCAAAGGTTTAAGGTCCAAATAACTTTTTCTCTCTTGAGGTCCCAATTTTACCTGAAGGGGTCATAGGTAGGACTAAAAAGTTGACATAACATGGTTTGTAGCTTTTATACCTCTCTGATAATTGAGCCGTTTTTTGAGGGTAATTGGCTATCAATTCCTCTGCTTCTTCTACAAACATAAACAAGGAATTTAACTAAAATTGACCTTTATTTACTATAGGAAAATGGCTATTTCGTCGATATTTTCTTCCTTTTTAAGTTAGACAATTTACATAATTTCCTACTCCTTTTTCACAAGTTCTTTTTCCAAAAATTAAGTATTAACAATAAGCTAAAGTCATCAATAATGTGATGGAAATTAATCCTTCACCTTTGACTTGAATCTTTTTCCAATTATACCCTAATTTCTTAAAATGCTAAAACATTTATTCAATACATATCCGTATTTTTTTCATAAGCATTTATTGTTATTTCTAAATCACATGAATTTGTTAATATAAATTATGCCTTTCCTGTCATATTTTCTCTATATTTTTATTGTATTTTTTTTGCAATATTTATCAGCATAAAAAACTTGAAGTTCTTAATATTGTTTCATTCAAAATATAAAGATATTCTCGGCTTTATTCCTAATTCTATTAGAGCTATCTACAGTTATTTTGATATTTTTATATACAAGCTTTTTTTCAAGATAAAACAAAAATATGTCTTTTATTGAATTTTAAATATTTAGATAGTTTCATACTACAAAATTATTTATCTCTTAAAACTACTTTTTGGAAATCAGAAAATAAAGCTAAAACTTTAGATAAAGATTCTTGCTGTCTCCTAAAATTACTATTCCTTTTTTTTCTCCAGGGCAAGCTCATCTAAAATTTTATTGACAAATCAATATTTTGATTATCTGCTTGCAATACAATCTTTTCAAGAAATTATAAATATCACATAATTTTCATCTTATCGGTTTTTGCCACCTAATAATTGGAATATATTTTCGTTACTAAATTAATCTCAAAATCTGTTAGGCTCATAGACTCATAAAAAATACTATTTTTCAATGATTGTTAAGATGAGCTGAACTTCCTTTTTTGTCAAAATTAGTAATGTAAATTTATATGCTATGACGGTTATAAAATGGGCTTATAAATCATGAATTTACTAATTAAATTGATTTATATCTATCGCAATTGTTAGAATTTTCCTAGCTTCAAAGTTTGATTGAATTTAATCTTTTAAAATTGGAAACTATAGAGTTTTAAATTTTAGTATTTTTAATGGTAAAACCTTTCATAGCACGACAACTAAAATTGAAAATCATAGAATTTAAAATCTTAGTATTTTTAATTATAAAAACCTTTGCATAGCACGATAACGACTCTAAAAATTTATATGTTTTCCATTTAATTTGCCAGACTTTATCAACTTATTTATCGGTATTCTTTAATTATAGCAATCAAAACTTTTAACATTAACCAAAAATTGAATTTTAATTTATTTTTTTAAATGTTTATTATATAAATAATCTAGTTTATTAATTATTATTAAATAAGTCTTATTTAGAATATATAGGCTCATCTTTTTTGATCATATTTTAGTTGTGCTATTTGATATTGAAGGCTTTTTCAATTTTTTTTCACCTCCCAGAAATTTAACTTCTTCTCTCTCTTTTTTTTCCTAATTTTAAGGTATAAATTTTCTCCCTTTTATGACTATACCTATCAGAATAATTGTTTCAATTATAAAGTGGTTATTCATAAACATAAAAAAAGTTTATTTTTCTCTAATTTTGATATTTTCCCCTAAATTTTTGTCTTTTTTATTTGTCTATTTATTCATATCCATAATTTTTTTTACGCATAATTCCTATTTTTCGACAGAAATAGCTAATATTTTTTTGAGTAATATTATCTCCCCATAGTTTTGCCATTTGCTGTTGATTTTTGTCTTTATTTTCTATGATAAATTGTTTAGTTTTTCTTCGTCTTTAAGTCTTTGTGGTCTTCTTTTCTTGGTAATTGCTTGATCATCCCCTACCTCTTCTTCTTTACTTAACCATAAATCTGTATTATGGCTAATATTTAGCATTTGAGACTCATGTTGCTTTTTTTGTCTTCTTTTTACTGCTTTAATTGCTTTGCTTCAGAGATAATAGTCATGAGATACTGGCTAGGCATACTCATAAAATAAATTTTTAAGGTTTTATCTATGATAGTTAATGTCTTAATTTTAATGCGTAAAACTATATATAGCAGCCGCCACAACTGTTAAGATACTTTCTTGTTGGCAGTTGCCTTTTTTCTGTTGCCTTTTAATCAAAATACGATGTCCTAATTAATATGTCCCTTACTATATATTTCTACAGTAAAACTTGGGATGAACGCTCTCCTTTGCTACTGAGAACAAACTTGATCTCGGTTACAGAAAAATGCTGATATTGTGTATCACTTTGCAGGGTTTTGCCTATCTACTGCAGTACTCTATAAAGCTTAAAGTCTTGGCAAAATCTAATAGACATCTCTAAAATAGAAAATAAGGTAAAATTATCAAAACCATTTATGTATACAGTCTCCCAAATGAATCCAACTTTAGAATATATTTATAATCATCCAAAATAAACAAAAAGAATTATTGGTATTACTTATGAACAGCTAATAAAATTAATAGAAAATGCCCCAAGAATAGAATCATAAAAAAGTCGGCGATCGCGAAAACAGAAAAAAGATTAATTAAAGCAGGTGGAGTCAGAAAAAAGAATTTAACAAAGGAAGAATAAATAATTTTAACATGATTTTATTTACATCAAATACCAAGTTTTCAAACATTAGGAATTAACTTTGGTATAAGTGAATGAAGTGCTAATAATATTTTTCATTACTGGATAGATATTCTCAGATAATTACTGCCAGCAAGTTTATTATAACAAGTAAAAAAAAAGAAAATGAATTGGAATGGGTAAAGGAGATATTAACAGAATTATAATTAATTGTAGATAGTACATAACAAGGCATAGAAAGACTAATTAAATATAAAAACCAAGAAAAATATCAAATATGAAAAAAGAAAAATTATACTTTTAAAAATAAAATAATAACGACACTAAAATGAACAGAAATAGTGGATGTAATAGTAGGAGAAAAAGGTCCAGTAAGTGATGTAAAAATATTAAGAAAACAACCGGATAAATTTGATGAAAAACAAAAATTTTAAGGAGATAAAGCTGATGAAGGAGTAGAAAGAACTACTACACTAAAAAAGAAACTAAGAAAAAAATAAATGCTACCATAAATCAAAGAAGAAAATCAAGAAAAAGCAAAAAAAATAATATTTGTATAACATGTAATAAGATTAATTAAAATATTTAAATTTCCTAGATAAAGATTTAGATTAAAAGATAATAATTATCAAAAATTAATTTTAACAATATGTGGTTTAGTGTGAATAATAATTGGCTCATTTATATTATTAAAAATCATCAAAAACTGAGATAAAAATAATAAATCAAAGTCTAATAAATATTTGAATTAGTAATACGAAGTATCTCTAATGCCCATAAAACTGTACAAATTAACTATCTTCAAGGTGAGCTAACGCTCCACTAAAAATAGTTAGTATAAGCGTTTGAGTATTTTTGGAGATGTCTAATAGGGTGGGATTGATATTAGCGAAGAATCTAGCAGTTTCATGAAAATCTGGGTATGGGTTGGACACAGCTAAGGAAGCTCTATGGAACAGTCATTCTGCTTTTAGGGTAGAAGTAAAGTAAACATAGAGACGGACTCAAAGTACTCGAAATCAATTACATTGGTTGGACTGAGGGAATTAGTTAAAGGGATGATCAAAGGCAGAAGATAGGTAGGGCTTCAAACTACTAGCAATAGACTAATTGTTAAAGGGGAAGAGATAATATAGATTGAATGGGGGACTAGGGGTAGTTATTGTCAATCTTGGTGAAACTGTTTAGATTCAAGATTAGCTTAATAAATTAGAAAAAAATATTTTAAATATCTATTAAAATTAGCTTAATTAATAAATTTTTCCTAGTAAATGGTAATTTCAAATTTACATAAATTTTTGACTCATCCTATTAATAAAAAATCCTATCAAGGGGTGATATTTTGGTTTAGTATTAGCATGACTTTTGCTGTTATTTATGGTTTTTTAGCAGTTAAAAAAGCTTTTATTAGTAGCCTTAGTGTTCAAGATGATGCTAGACAACATATTTTTTGGATGCAACGTTTTTTTGATCCTGATTTATTTCCTAATGATTTAATTGCTGACTATTTTCAGTCGGTGGCTCCAGCCGGATATACTTGGCTTTATAAAAGTGCAGCATTTGTAGGAATTAATCCGTTGATTTTAGCAAAAATTATTCCTTTTATCTTGGGTTTAATCTGTACTTACTATATTTTTAGAATTACTTTAGAAATATTGCCGGTCCCAATGGCAGGGTTTATTGCTACTTTGGTAATGAATCAGGCTATTTGGATGAAAGATGATGTGGCTTCGGCTACGCCTAGAGCATTTGTTTATCCATTTTTTATGGCTTTTTTATATTATTTAATCTGTGGTTCTTTAGTCAGAATGGGGATAGCGATCGCTCTGGTGGGATTATTTTATCCACAGTATGTTTTTGTGGCTTCTGGAATGTTAATTTTGAGGTTGATTTGCTGGAGAAATGGCAGGTTTCAATTCTCATCGAAAAAACAAGATTTTATATTTTGTGGAGTGGGTTTAAGTATGGCATTTTTTATTTTATTACCTTATGCTTTAACTTCTTCGGAATTCGGACCTGCTATTAGTCGAGAAGCAGCAATGAAATTAAGAGAATTTTATCCCAATGGGAGGAGTACATTTTTTCATGTTCATCCAAAAGATTTTTGGTTAACTGGCAAACGTAGTGGAATGTTTCCTAAGTCTTTGTTTACTCCTGCTACTCAATGTGCGGGGTTAGTATTACCCTTTTTATTGTCTTTTGGTTCTGCTTTTCCTTTAATTAAAAATATTACTAGCCGTATTTGGTTATTACTGCATTTATTATTGTCATCTTTGGGAATGTTTTTTATTGCCCACGTCTTACTTTTTCGACTACATCTTCCTAGTAGATATACAGGATTAAGTTTCCGCATAATTATTGCTTTGGCAACGGCGATCGCTCTTACTTTGATTATTGATGCTTTATTTAATTGGGCAAAAAATATACACAAGTTTCCTGTTGCATTTCGGGGTATTATTTCTTTAAGTTTAATAGGTTTAATTCTGGCATCTCTGGTGTTATATCCTTCTTTTGTTAAAGGTTTTCCTCTGGTTAAATATAAGGTGGGAAGGGCTACATATTTATATGATTTTTTTCAAGAACAACCTAAAGATATTCTGATTGCTTCTTTGGAAGAAGAGGCGAATTTATTACCTACATTTGCTCAACGTTCTATTTTGTTGGGTAGGGAATATGCTATTCCTTATCAAGTTGGTTATTATAGTCAATTTCGCGAACGAACTATAGATTTAATTGTGGCTCAATATAGTTCGGATTTAACGGATGTTAAAGATTTTATTCAAAAGTATGGAATTGATTTTTGGATGGTACATCGTGGTGCTTTTACGCCAGAATATGTTGAGGATAATAGTTGGTTAATGCAATATAAATTTGCACAAGAGGCGGTTACTTTTTTGCAGTTAGGAAATATTCCTGCTTTGGCAACAACTATATCTAATTGTGTTGTTTTTCAGAGTGATAGTTTATTTGTTTTGGATGCTAATTGTATACTTAGGAAGGGTGTAGGGGAGTAGGAAGTAGGGAAGTGTGAGAGGAGTTAGTCTAGTAGAGTAGTGGGCTATTGCATCTAAAACGATGCAATAGCAAATTTTTAAATGACTTTCTCTTGCTAGAATAGTAAGTAATTCCATAAAATACTCCATTAGAGGGGATGAAGAGTGAATATAACTATAATTCATTCATTTCCTGAAGCACCACGATGCCAGGGATAAGTTATAATGTTTTCCAACTATTGCGCAATAGTTAATTCATTCATTTTCTGAAGCATTACGATGCCAGAGATAAGTTATAATGTCTTCCAACTATTGCGCAATAGTTAATTCATTCATTTTCTGAAGCACCACGATGTCAGAGATAAGTTATAATGTTTTCCAACTATTGCGCAATAGTTAATTCATTCATTTTCTGAAGCACCACGATGCCAGAGATAAGTTATAATGTCTTCCAACTATTGCGCAATAGTTAATTCATTCATTTTCTGAAGCACCATGATGTCAGGGGTAAGTTATAATATATTCCAACTATTGCGCAATAGTTAATTCATTCATTTTCTGAAGCACCACGATGCCAGAGATAAGTTATAATGTCTTCCAACTATTGCGCAATAGTTAATTCATTCATTTTCTGAAGCACCACGATGTCAGGGGTAAGTTATAATATATTCCAACTATTGCGCAATAGTTAATTCATTCATTTTCTGAAGCACCAAGATACCAGAGATGAGTCTAGAAATTTTCTGACTATTGCGTATAGAGCAATAGTTAATTAATTTTCTAAAATACCAGAATATCAGAGGAGTATTAATTAATCAGCGTACTGTAAAATAATTCAAGTCTTGATAATCACAAAATAATGAAAGATAGAAATAAGACATTACAAGGTAGAACCGCTAGACTGACAGATTAAGGCCAGAATATTGGAAGAGCGATCGCGTTATTATTTGCCTCATCTGGTGCCAATGTAGTGATTGATGGTCATCGCAATTAAAAAGCGATGGAAGAAGTTGCTGAAAAAACTCGTGATTTAGGGGGATCAAGAAATAGCGGTGATGGCTGGTGTGAATAATCCTGATACAGTACAAAAAATGGTTGATTTTGCTATTGAAAAGTTTGGTGCAGTTGATATTGCTGTCTCTAATATTTCCCTGGAAAAAAGACAAAATTTTTTAGATATCTCCCTTAAAGATTGGCATGAAGTAATTAAAACGAACCTTAATTCTGCATTCTATCTAGCTAAGGCTATAATTCCAGGGATGAAAGCTAGAAGATGGGGTCGGATTATTTATATTTCTGGTTATTATGGTTCAATAGGTACACTATACCAAGCTCATAATGTTACCTGTAAAGGAGGTCTTAATGCTTTTGCTAAAGCGATCGCTACATAATTTGGACCTTACGGAATTACTGCAAAGAGGGTTAGTCCAGGGACAATTGATACTATCCGTATTTCTAAAGATTACCCCAATTTAGACACTAAATACGAAATTATGGAAAAAATGATTCCTGTGGGTCGTCTTGCTTCTTGTCAAGATATAGTTGAAACTTGTTTGTACATTGCTTCAGATTGTAGTGGCTTTGTTAATGGTCAAGTTATTAATGTTAATGGTGGTGGCTTGATAATTACTGCCCATTTAGATCCAATTATTTAACAACTCTACTCCTAATATAAATTGGACTTTTACCTTGGCCTAATTTACCTGAAAAACTTTGGCCTAGACGTCAATCTATAGACTGTTAATTGCAAATAACTATATTTAACAAAAAAAAATCAACAATGGTTCAAATTGTAGATAGCACCCTAAGAGAAGGAAGGCAGACTGCCCCTGGGATAAATTTTAGTTGGGAACAATCCCTGAAGATTGCTAAACTACTTCATAGTCTGGGCATTGATATAATTGAAGTCTGCCACCCTGTTGTTTCTATTGAGCAAAAACAAATTGTCCGAGAAATTGTAGCTTCAAATCTCTGCCCAGTTATTGCTCATGCACGTGCTAATTTAGCTGATATTGAGGCAGTCAAAGAAACATCGGCTCAATGGGTTGGTATATTCTTGGGAATTAATGAAGAAACTAGGCTGACTCGTGCGAGATGGACTATTAGCAAAATTTTTAACTGCATCAAAGAGTCAGTAATGTATGCCAAAACCCTTGGTTTGAAGGTAAGATATACTGCTGAAGATGCTTCTCGCACTGACTATTGTTTGCTAAAAAGCGTTTATAGTGTAGCTATAGAAGCTGGTGCAGATTGCATTTGCTTTTCTGATACAGTAGGAATCATGGAGCCTAATGAGGTTACTGAGACGATTGAAAAGTTGAAGAGTGATTTTTCAACAGTACCTTTAGAAGTCCATTTTCATAATGATCGGGGTTTGGCAATGGCTAATGCTCTTGCTGCTTCTGATGCTGGCGCAGAAAGGATTTCTTCTTCTGTTAACGGGTTAGGGGAAAGATGTGGCATAACTGATACATTAGGTCTGTTAGTTAATCTTTATTATAAGGGACTGCGTTCCCTACCGTCAGGAGAGATAATTCAACGAACAAGTAAGTATGTAGCAGCTTTTTCGCGTTACCCTGTTAATTTTAACCAACCAATCTCAGGGGGGAATGCTTTTATTCACACTGCTCATCTACATCAAAAAGCAGTCAAACGTGATCCTTCTAGCTATAGCTGGATTTTGCCAGAATATGTGGGGAAAACTATGGAGTTATCTGGTAAAAGCATACCCTCTGTTCATTCTTTATTTCTTACACCAATAGTAAAGTGTGCTAGTGAGCTTGGATATCATAGATATGGAGATAGTGTAGGACATTTGATGATTGATGAGTGCATGGTTCCAAACTGTCGGCAATCTTGTATTGTACGTGAAATAAGAGTGGTGGAAGAAAAACCTCTTGCTTATGTGGATGTTCAGACTCTTTATGTAGATAGCTTGTTCTTGTTTTTAGGTCACGAACTTGGTATGAAAGGATTGCAGGTTGAAGTATGTCTAGGACAAGTTGTTCAAAAAATTGATAGTCCAGCAAGTGTGTTTATTCCAGCAGGTGTAGCTCACACTTATCGAATTCTTAATGGTAGTGGCTTTTGCATAAACCACGTTCTTTCTGGTTCTTATAATGATAGTCTTTTAGAACCTTTAGATATATCTAGCAATAGTTATAGCTGAGCTCAGGACTCAGAATTCAGAACTCAGAAGTTAAATTCTTGCTATGACTAAAATTGAGAGGTGTGAGAATGTTCTAAGATTAATGGGGGCTGCTACATGTAAAGTTTTTGGCAGAAATTGGAGGCAATGATTGCTACGGTTAATGAATTAGGTGGCGATGCTGGTTTAGTCTTGGGAATTCAACTTACTCGAATGTTAATTCTCCTGTTTGTTGCCCCTCTGCTAAGAAATTTTATAGTTAAGAAAGAGAAACCTATTGATATTGTGTCAGAACAATAAAATAACTGAATTATTGGGATTATGCCAAGGAAAATATTAGCAGTGATAGTGGTCAAGTTCACTCATTAAGGATACATATTCTTTGTTAATAGCAGTTACTAATTAATGGGGTATATTTTCCCAGGGTAAGCTCATCTAAAATTTTATTGACAAATAAATATTTTTATAATTCTATCGCAATACAATTTTTTCAAGGAATTATAAATATCAGAGAATTTTCATCTTATTGATTTTCCCAGCTTAACAATTGGAATGTACTTTCGTCACTAAATTAATCTCAAAAGCTATCAGGGCAATAAGATTAGAAAATATACTATTTGTCAATCATTGTTAAGATGAGTTGACAAATAGTATATTTTCCAGCTAAATACTTACAAATTTCTAGAGTCTAATTATCAATAAAAAAGTCAGTTGCTTCTAGTGCAGGTCTTCCTTCTAAACGAGCAAATAAACCACCACTACCAAACCCATTATTACTACCATTTTGGTTGTAATATAAATTGCCATTACTTTGATTATAGACAATAAAAGCATTACTTTTTATCGCAGCATTGTTACTATCAACAACCTCAAATTCTTGAAGTATACTTCCAGCTAAACTTTCTATTTTGCTGAAGGTTGTTCGAGACAAAACAATGGTATCTTCATCTAACATGAAATCTACTATTTTATCTACACCTATATCTCGTCTCCGAAAATTACGACCTGTGTCATAAACAAAAGTATCTACACCTGCAGCACCAGTCAAAGTATCATTTCCTGCCCCACCATTAAGCTTGTCATTACCACTTCCTCCGTTGAGTCTATCTTTACCGCTTCCTCCAATGAGGATATCATCTCCTCCTCTACCTATGAGTTGATCATTTCCTCCTCTTCCATCTAATCTTTCGTCTCTGTTACTACCTGTAAGTTTGTCTGCTCTACTAGTTCCTATTCCTTTATCAAGTTCTATTTTGGCGTACAGACCTGCTGTTGTTCTTGCGTCTTCTAATACTCGAAATTCTCGGGTAAATGTTCGACCTTTATCTTGACTAAAGCCGAGTATTCTAATAGTATAATCTTTTCCTTTATATTTGAAACTACTATCAGTAACTTTGTTAAGAGGAAAAACAAAATCAGCACTTTCTTGAGGGTTGCTGGTGTTAGTTGTTGCAACAATATCAAAGTCAAACTCAAAAGATTCGGTACGTCTAATTGGGTCATATAATTCTAGTTCTATATCCAGGGGTACTAATTCAACACTTGTATTAGTATTAACTGAGCCATTAAAGTAGATTAAATCTCCTACTTTGAACTTTTAGTTGAGTGGAAAAAGGATCGATGACAAAGCTCAGTTCATTTGGGTATGTTCGAGAGTTTGCTGGAGATCCCCATTTAAATGAGTGAGTATCAACACCTACAAAAACTGGAGCTTGGTTATCTTTCCCTGGAATAGGTTCTCCCCATTTACTATTAAAGAAGCCTGCAAATTTAAGTGCCATAATGAATAAATTATTTGATGAAATTGAAGAAGTTTTATTGATAATTTAATTCCATAAAAATATTATTGATAATATTTGTATACTTTTTTTTATATTTGCTTTTTATATGAACAATATCTGAGTTATTTTAAATAAATATTTATTGTATTTTTTGTCATTAGTATCAAAAGAATATTTAGATAATAACTGGAGTTGAGACTAAATTCTGGGAGCAAGGAAAAAATAAATCTGAGAAGGATGTTAACATGATACTTATAACTAAAGATTAATATAAGCTTTTGGTATGTAATAAGTAGATGTCTCCAAAATCAAAATTAAGCTATAATCTTGGGGTTAATTTGTGAAAAAATATACTAATGAACAAAATATTAGAGTATATAAATTACTACCCAAAAGAAGCCAAAATAGTTATAGATATTAATACTAAGTGATTTAAAAAATTAATAGGAAATTCTCAATTTATATCTGAAAATAAAAGAGCATAAATCAATAAATAAGTATATTTTGATTTTTTTTACGATTAAGATGATATAAATTCACTTCAAATTAACTGTGCAGAAGCTCTTAAAGTCAGTATAAAAAGATTAAGATATCTAAGTTTTTATACTTACCTATTTAGCTCAGATAAAAAAATGATTTATAACATCAGAGGTTGGTAGAAAAAAAGATTAAAAGTGGAATAATAAATTATTTTACTTTTATACGATTTACATCATATACAAATATTTTAAATCCTATAAATTAACTTTGAAGCAACTGAATTAACTGCTAAAAATATGTTTTATTCTTGGGTAGATGTGGAGATAATTATTGCTACAAAGTTGATTATAAAAATTATCAGAAAAAGAAGATAAATATTTATGGATACAATAATTTTTAATAGAATAAGAATTAATTTTAGATAGCACAAAATAAAGTATAAGTAGGCTGAATGATGATAACAAGAACAAAAAAATCTGAAAAACAAGAAAAAGTATACATTTAAAAATAAAGTAATAACTACTATTGAATAAGATAAATAGTAGATGTATTCATATAATAAGGAGGGTAAAAAATTGATATAAATTTACTTAAAAAATAACCAAATAATTTAATCCAAATAAAAAAAATAGGTCGATAAATTATATAAAATTGCCATTGCCTTAAAAAGTACGATACATAAAGCTAATAAAACGGCAATAAAAAATATAAATTTCACTATAAATCAAACAATAAAATTTAAAAAAAGCGAAAAAAAATAATCTTTATAGAATATATGATTAGATTGATAAAAATATTTTGATTAGTTAGGGAAGGCTTCAGATTAAGAAGAGAATAAGAATTAATTTTAGATAGCACAAAATAAAGTATAAGTAGGCTGAATGATGATAACAAGAACAAAAAAATCTGAAAAAAAAGAAAAGGTATACATTTAAAAATAAAGTAATAACTACTA
Organism: Trichodesmium erythraeum IMS101; assembly: GCF_000014265.1. Classification (NCBI taxonomy): domain Bacteria; kingdom Bacillati; phylum Cyanobacteriota; class Cyanophyceae; order Oscillatoriales; family Microcoleaceae; genus Trichodesmium; species Trichodesmium erythraeum. The sequence goes on along the minus strand of NC_008312.1, from coordinate 5,769,063 downwards.
TTGAATAAGATAAATAGTAGATGTATTCATATAATAAGGAGGGTAAAAAATTGATATGAATTTACTTAAAAAATAACCAAATAATTTAATCCAAATAAAAAAAATAGGTCGATAAATTATATAAAATTGCCATTGCCTTAAAAATCACGATACATAAAGCTAATAAAACGGCAATAAAAAATATAAATTTCACTATAAATCAAACAATAAAATTTAAAAAAAGCGAAAAAAAATAATCTTTATAGAATATATGATTAGATTGATAAAAATATTTTGATTAGATAGGGAAAGCTTCAGATTAAGAATAGAATAAGAATTAATTTTAGATAGCACAAAATAAAGTATAAGTAGGCTGAATGATTAGAACAAGAACAAAAAAAATCTGAAAAAAAAGAAAAGGTATACATTTAAAAATAAAGTAATAACTACTATTGAATAAGATAAATAGTAGATGTATTCTTATAATAAGGAGGGTAAAAAATTGATATAAATTTACTTAAAAAATAACCAAAGAATTTAATCCAAATAAAAAAAATAGGTCGATAAATTATATAAAATTGCCATTGCCTTAAAAATCACGATACATAAAGCTAATAAAACGGCAATAAAAAATATAAATTTCACTATAAATCAAACAATAAAATTTAAAAAAAGCGAAAAAAAATAATCTTTATAGAATATATGATTAGATTGATAAAAATATTTTGATTAGTTAGGGAAGGCTTCAGATTAAGAATAGAATAAGAATTAATTTTAGATAGCACAAAATAAAGTATAAGTAGGCTGAATGATGATAACAAGAACAAAAAAATCTGAAAAAAAATAAAAGGTATACATTTAAAAATAAAGTAATAACTACTCTTGAATAAGATAAATAGTAGATGTATTCATATAATAAGGAGGGTAAAAAATTGATATAAGTTTACTTAAAAAATAACCAAAGAATTTAATCCAAATAAAAAAAATAGGTCGATAAATTATATAAAATTGCCATTGCCTTAAAAATCACGATACATAAAGGTAATAAAACGGCAATAAAAAATATAAATTTCACTATAAATCAAACAATAAAATTTAAAAAAAGCGAAAAAAAATAATCTTTATAGAATATATGATTAGATTGATAAAAATATTTTGATTAGTTAGGGAAGGCTTCAGATTAAGAATAGAATAAGAATTAATTTTAGATAGCACAAAATAAAGTATAAGTAGGCTGAATGATGATAACAAGAACAAAAAAATCTGAAAAAAAAGAAAAAGTATACATTTAAAAATAAAGTAATAAATACTATTGAATAAGATAAATAGTAGATGTATTCATATAATAAGGAGGGTAAAAAATTGATATGAATTTACTTAAAAAATAACCAAATAATTTAATCCAAATTAAAAAAATAGGTCGATAAATTATATAAAATTGCCATTGCCTTAAAAATCACGATACATAAAGCTAATAAAAAGGCAATAAAAAATATAAATTTCACTATAAATCAAACAATAAAATTTAAAAAAAGCGAAAAAAAATAATCTTTATAGAATATATGATTAGATTGATAAAAATATTTTGATTAGTTAGGGAAAGCTTCAGGTTAAGAGATGGTAATTATAAAAAAGTATTTATAAGAATATGTGGCTTAGTTAGATTAAGAATAGGAAGCTTGATTTTAGTATAAATTCAAAAGAATTTAGTTTAAAAAAAAGAGGCAATAAAATATTGAATTATTAATAATAAATACTCTAAATATTTAGAATGGCGTTCGATTAGATAATGTATTTTTTACAATTATTAAGAATCCTTAGTCAAGGGAAAGAAGGATTTGAAAAATTTTTGGAGGTGTCTAGTGATTAATATTATTTGTCTTTTTTGATGAGTTTGGATAATATTTGTATTATTCAAATTATTTCAAAAGTTTTGCGATCGCTTAATTTTTTCTATAGGACAGGCTGGGAAAAATAAACTTAAAAGCTATTATAATGCTGATGCTTGAAAGAGTTTTAGTAAGTTTTGATGCTTGTCTTTCGGTGAGTTCGACAAGTTTCAGGTTAGCTTAAATTAGTTTAAATTCTAGTAATAAGTAAAACTATAAATATTGTCTAAACGCCAGATATAAAACAATTTTTTTAACCATAAATGGAGAGTTTAAACTATCAGGATAATCTGGCATTTGTGGGTTAAAATAATGATAATTATTCGCAGAGATAGAAAAGGTTTATCAAGGAATATTTAAACAATTTATACTTTCTATTTCAATTGTAATTGAATAACTAAAGTGAGGTAAAATAATTGATGAGTAAGTAGTGTTTGATGAATTAGAAAAAGATATTAGGCAAATAGAAATTTCTATGGAAGAGAAGAATAAAAATTAAATGGGTAGATATGTTTTTGTTTCTTTAGGATGATTAGATTTGAAATATTCTGGAAGTTACGCTTACGGGACAATGTGGGTATCTTCAACTAGAGGGGCTTTGACTGCTATTTTGAGCTGAGGTAATGTATTCCTCTTTTTTTTATAAAAATACTACCCACTCCTAGCTGAAGGGGTGGGTCATTTATTGTCTCTGTCTAGTTTCTGTCTAAATTTAGGATATGAATAGGTTTCGTGTCGCACAGCGAAAGGCTCTGATCAGCTTTTCGAGACTTTGTTTAAGTATTCCCAACAATTTTGAGATGTACCTATTGGGTCTACTTTGATAATTTTTTTGCCAAGCTTCCAGGCTACATACTCTAAAATTTGAAGAAACTGACTAAAGGCTGCACCCTGCAAAGACTTATTTAATCCTAATTTGACTGACTGACCATTGGGTAAGAACTTACTATTATCGGGAGACTAATATTTAGGAAGCATAACGTACTAACCAAAATATTTGGGATAAAAATATTTGGCAGAGGTGGTGCGTTATATTCTATTAACGCATCCTACCTTACAAGATAACTGCTAAATTAAAGCTGCCATTTTCACATCATTAGTTGCCAACAACTCCTGTAACTCATCAGAGTCAACAGTCTCCTTATCAACCAACATCTCTGCCAACCTATCCAAAATATGACGGTTGCCTACTAAAACTTCTTTAGCACGACGATAAGCTTGGTCTACCAAATTACTAACCTCATCATCAATAGCAGCAGCAGTTTCCTCAGAAAAATCACGCTCAGACATAATATCTCTACCTAAGAACATATTACCGTTCTGACGACCAAGAGCTACAGGACCGAGGCGATCGCTCATTCCAAACCTAGTTACCATCTGGCGGGCCACACGAGCCACTTGCTGCAAATCATTAGAAGCTCCAGTGGTGACCTCTTCATCACCAAAAACAATTTCCTCAGCAAGACGACCACCCAAAGCTACAGCCATCTGATTTTGTAGGTAAGCGCGAGAATACAAACCAGAGTCCATTCGGTCTTCACTAGGAGTAAACCAAGTTAAACCACCAGCTCTACCACGAGGAATAATACTAATCTTCTGTACTGGGTCATAATCAGGCATTAAAGCTCCAACCAAAGCATGACCAGCCTCATGATATGCCACTAACTCCTTACGCTTCTCGCTCATTACTCGATCTTTCTTTTCTGGGCCAGCCAATACCCGATCAATGGAATCATTAACTTCATCCATAGAAATTTCAGTTAAATTGCGACGAGCTGCTAGAATAGCTCCCTCATTTAATAGATTAGATAAATCTGCACCAGTAAACCCTGGTGTCCGACGGGCAATTTTTTCTAAGTCTACATCTTTGGAGAGACTTTTGCCACGAGCATGAACGTTGAGAATTTCAAGACGACCTGCATAGTCGGGGCGGTCTACTACTACCTGGCGGTCAAAACGACCAGGGCGGAGTAGGGCAGCGTCTAAAACATCAGGGCGGTTAGTAGCAGCTATAATAATAATACCTGTGTTTCCTTCAAAGCCATCCATCTCGGTGAGTAGCTGGTTCAAAGTTTGTTCTCTTTCATCATTACCACCACCTAAACCAGCACCTCTTTGACGACCTACTGCATCTATTTCATCTATAAATACGATACAGGGAGCACTAGACTTGGCCTGTTCAAATAGGTCTCGAACCCGGGAAGCACCTACACCTACAAACATTTCTACAAATTCAGAGCCGGAGATGGAGAAGAATGGTACTCCTGCTTCCCCAGCAACAGCCTTAGCTAATAGAGTTTTACCTGTTCCGGGAGGGCCTACTAATAGTACACCTTTAGGAATTTTGGCTCCTATTGCTGTGAAGCGATCGGCATTTTTGAGGAAGTCTACTACTTCTGTTAGTTCTAGTTTGGCCTGTTCAATACCTGCTACATCGCTAAATGTGACTTGGGTTTGAGGTTCCATTTGCACTCTAGCTTTAGATTTGCCAAAGTTCATCGCTTGACTACCAGGTCCACTTTGAGCCCGTCGTAGTAGGAAGAACAATCCTACCAACAATAGGATAGGGAAGAATAAACTGCTTAATGCTCTGACCCAGAAACCTTCTTCATTCTGAGGTAGTACTGAAATATCTATATTGTTTTGAGTGAGTATGTTAATTAGGTCCGGGTCATTAGGTAGATTAACTCGGACTACACTGCCGTCAGCTACTTTGACTCTAGCTACTGTCCGGTCAGCGCTTATATCTACTTTCTCTACATTTTTGTTTTCTACTTGCTGAATAAACTGACTGTATTTCCAGGTTTCGCGAGCTTGGGGTTGTTGATCGAAGAATGCTGTTGCTAAAGCGATGACCACTATTGCCAATAGGGCATACAGGCCAGCGTTTCTCCACTTTTTATTATTCACAATTAGTTACTCCTCTTAGTTTTTTAGGATATGGGATCTATTTTATTCAATCTTTGTATATTAACTTATGTTAACTTATCTTTAATATTTTATCACATTCCTAACTATAGTGCTACGGGCAAGTCAGGAGTTAAAATTCAAAATTCAAAATTCAAGATTTAAATCATTAAGGAGTCATACCTGACTGAACTTTAGCATTTATAAGTGCCTTAATCTTTGCCTTAACTGCCATAAGTAATAACTGACATGACTAATTTGAACTATCTAGAAACTTCAGGATGGCTGAAGTCGTTAAAAGAGGGAAAATCAATAGATTACAATTCTAATCCTTTGCCTTGGTATTCTTATCCTGCTATTGAATTTATTGAAGATAAATTAAAGAGTGATTTCCGAGTATTTGAATATGGGAGTGGGCAATCAACTTTGTGGTATGCTCAAAGAGTAAAAGAGGTAATTTCTGTAGAACATAATCCTGATTATTTTTGTCAAATAAAAAGTTATACCCCAGAAAATGTCATACTTTCTTTATTGGAAGATCAAGAAAAATATGCTGCTGAAATTAATAGATATAATGATAGTTATTTTGATATAATTGTAATTGATGGAATTAATAGGGGACGTTGTGCTGAGTTGTGTTATCGGAAATTAACAGCAAATGGCTTGATAATTTTTGATAATTCGGATCGAGAAGAAAGTGATGCGTCCCTGGAGTTTCTCCAAGAAAGAAAATTTAAACGGTTAGATTTTTACGGATTACTTCCTACTCAAAAATATAAGATTTGTACTTCTATTTTTTGGCAGGATGAAGAACTATTTAATCGGGCTAGTTTGCCTAGTAAAAAAAATTCTTGTTTGGGTATTTCTTTAGGGCAAGTTGAGGCAATAAATAAAAGAAAAAATAAAAATAAAGCTAGTCAAGATAATCAGATTTTAGCTTGTTACGAAGCTATTAAAAATCAACCCTATTTTGCTGAAGCTTACCAGAGATTAGGGGATATGTGTTATTCCCAAGGTCAAATTGAAAAGTCTATTCGTTCTTACAAGAAAGCAATAGAATTACAACCAGATTTGGCAGTAGTTTATGCAAAGCTAGGCAAAATTTATTACCAAAAGTCTCAGCTACAAGAGGCGATCGCTTATTATCAGAAAGTTATTACACTTGAACCAAAATCGGCAGATATATATTGGGGTATTAGTCAGATTTTACAACAACAGGGCAGATTATCTGAGGCGAATATTTATCGGCAAAAAGCATTAGAAACTGAACGAGATCTAACTGTAAAATCATTTGCTTTGAATCAGCTAGATCTTAAACTTGCCCCTTACTTAACTTGGGAAAATGGATTTTTTATTGAAGCTGGAGCGAATGATGGGATAAGTCAAAGTAACACTTTATATTTTGAAAAATATAAAAACTGGCAAGGTATCCTGATAGAAGCAATACCAGAGTTAGCGGAAAAATGTAGAGTTAATCGCTCTAAATCAGTAGTAGAAAATTATGCTTTAGTTCCTTTTGATTATGGTCAAGATTATATAAAATTGTACTATTGTAATCTGATGTCTTTTGTTGATGGAGCTATGAAGTCGGAGGAGGAAAAAAAGGTTCACTTAAAGGCGGGTTGCCAAGTCCAAAACATTAATCATAGTTATGAAATAAATGTACCAGCAACGACATTAACTGCAATTATTGACAAGTATGGAGTTGAAAATATAGATTTGTTTTCGTTAGATGTTGAAGGTTTTGAATTAGGTGTGTTGCAAGGTATTGACTTTGATAAATACCAACCCAAATTTATGTTAATAGAAGTACGTTTAAGAGATAGAAAAACAATTGACTCTTTTTTAAAACCATTATATGAACCTATTGCAGTACTATCTGATTCTATAAATCAGACTCTACCGGAACGGTCTTATCAAGATATCTTATATAAAGCTACTAATATCAAATCCCGTTAAATACTTATTATATAGTTGGAGGAGATGGGGAAGTAGGGACCTGGGGAGATTAAATATTGAAGTAATTATAGAATTATAAATATATACCGTATAATATAACCGGGTGATATATAAGATTTGAGGGTGAAAGAAAGCTAAAAATGACTCAATTTCAATTAACAACTCCTGTAGTTATAATTATATTTAATCGACCAGATACAACAGAAAAAGTATTTCAGAGAATTCGTCAAGTAAAGCCCCCTCAATTACTTGTAATAGCTGATGCTCCTCGCCCCGATAAACCAGGAGAAGTTGAGAAATGTATAGCAGCAAGAAAGATAGTTGATCTTGTTGATTGGAAATGTGAAGTTTTAACTAATTATGCTGAGGTTAATTTAGGTTGCAGAGAGCGTATTTATAGTGGATTAAATTGGGCTTTTAGTTTAGTAGAATCAGCGATTATTTTGGAGGATGACTGTGTACCTCATCTAACCTTTTTTCGATTTTGTCAGGAGTTATTAGATATATATCAAGATAATAATAAAGTAATGGCTATATCTGGGGATAATTTTCAGTTTGGTAATAATTCAATAGAATATAGTTATTATTTCTCTCGTTATCCTCATTGTTGGGGTTGGGCAACTTGGCGAAGAGCGTGGAAAAATTATGATAATCAGATGCAGCTATGGCCGAAACTTAGAGATAGTAAGTGGTTAGAAAATATTCTGCAAAATAGTCACGCAGTTCAGTATTGGTCAAAGATTTTTCAGAATAATTATCAAGGGTTTAATTCTTGGGCTTATGCTTGGATATTTGCCTCTTGGAATCATCATAGTTTAATTATTTTACCCAAGGTTAATTTAGTTTCTAATATTGGTTTTGGTGAGGAAGCTACCCACACTTTAAGTATCAATAAATTTGCCAATATGTCTACAGAAGAAATGATTTTTCCTCTGAATCATCCTCCCTCTATTATCCGAAATATTGAAGCTGACGAATTTACAGAAAAAACAATGTTTAGTGGTAGTTTACAGCTCCAAAATGTTCATTGCAAAGTTTGTGGTTCAATATCTTGTAAATTTGATGACGCTAAGGTTTTAAATAAATATAATGTTGAATATTTTCAATGTTCTAATTGTGGGTTTGTACAAACGGAAAATCCTTATTGGTTAGCTGAAGCTTATAAAGAAGCAATTGCTAGTAGTGATGTAGGTCTGGTATCTAGAAATCAAAACTTTTCTCTGATTACAGAAAACTTAATTCTTAATTTATTTAATACTAATAGTAAATTCCTAGATTATGGTTGTGGATATGGTTTATTTGTCCGCATGATGCGTGACTTAGGGTTAGATTTTTATGGATATGATAAGTATTGCCAAAATATTTTTTATCAAGGATGGGAAGGAGAAATAAATAAGCAGCAGAAATATGAAATAATTACAGCTTTTGAAGTATTTGAACATTTCATAAATCCTCTGGCAGAAATTGAGAATATACTGCAACACACTAGAAATATTTTATTTAGTACAAAGCTACTACCACCTAATAATCCTCATCCTAATGATTGGTGGTATTATGCTCTGGAAGAAGGTCAACATATTTCTATATACACCACAAAAGCATTATCTGTAATTGGTCAAAAGTTTAAACTTAACTTATATTCAGATGGAGAATCTTTACACCTGTTAACAGAGAAAAGTTTATCACATAGCGAGTTTCAAAACATCTTTAAGGTGGCTAGATATAAACCTGAGAACAGGAAAAAAACTTTAACTCAACTAGACCATGAAAAAGTTACAGAAAAAAAGAAAAAAAATCAGCAGCAATTGGATTTAAAACTTCTTATAGATGGTGTATTTTTCCAAATCAATAATACAGGTATTGCCCGTGTTTGGAAATCTTTATTAGAAGTATGGTCAAAAGATAGTTTTGCTAAAAATATATTAGTGCTTGATAGAGCAAAAACAGCACCAAAAATTCCGGGTATCAACTATCGGTCTGTGCCTGGATATAACTACGGAAAAATAGATGCAGATCGTCAAATGTTGCAGACAATATGTGATGAAGAAAATGCTGATATTTTCATTTCTACTTATTACACAACACCTATCTTAACGCCATCTGTATTTATGGCTTATGATATGATTCCAGAAGTTTTAGCCAAAAATCTTAATAACCCTTCATGGCAAGAAAAACATCGTAGTATTCGACAGGCAATTTCTTATGTTGCAATTTCAGAAAATACAGCTCGGGATTTGATAAAATATTTTCCTCAAATACCTGCAAATTATATCAGGGTAGCTCCCTGTGGAATTGAAGCTAAATTTTCCAGAACAACTCCTCAAGAAGTTGCTAGTTTTAAGTCAAAATATCACATTAATAAGCCATACTTTTTAATAGTGGGTGAGAGAATAGGTTGGTTAGGTTATAAAAATACTATTTTATTCTTTCAAGCTTTTTCTAAATTAAAGAAATCCACAGAATTTGATATTGTTTGTATAGGAGGAAATAGAAAACTAGAGCCAGAATTAAGTAAATATATCTCAGGTAGTAAAATCCATTTATTACAACTAAGTGACCAAGAATTAAAATCAGCTTACTCGGCAGCGATCGCTTTAGTTTATCCCTCAAAATATGAAGGTTTTGGACTGCCTATTTTAGAAGCAATGGCTTGTGGTTGTCCTGTTATTACTTGTAAAAATTCTTCAATTCCAGAAGTGGCAGGAACAGCAGCTTTATATATAAATGATAATGATATTAATAGCTTAGTAAATGCTTTGGGTGAAGTGCAAAAATCTGAAGTTCAGCAAAAATTAATTACTGCTGGTTTAGCACAAGCTCAAAAGTTTTCTTGGTCTCAAATGGCTAAGATTATGAGTGACGTATTTATTCAGACTTTTAATCAGATTAAAGCAAAGAGATTATCTACTATGGAAGACAGGAAAAATTTAGGGGAAATTCAATTTAAAATAAATCATGGACAGTTAGAAATGCAGCGCCATTTTTGGAATGTAAATTCTCTAGATGAAGCTATGTTTGGGCGGGTGTTAGCTTATAACGGAATGGATACGCTTTCCCCAGAAGAAAAAAAGCAAGCTTGGGAAAAGTCAATAGAAAATTGGGTGCCACAAATTATGGAAGGTATCCCTACTAAACCAGAGTGGAAAGTATTAGAAATTGGCTGTGGTGTTGGTCGTCTTATTAAGTATTTACGAGCAAAATTTGCGCGGGTAGATGGTGTAGATATTTCTGAAAATATGATTCAGTTTGCACGGCAATATTTAGCCGATGGGAAACAAAATGGAGAAGTATATGTTAATAATGGCTATGATTTACAACAGTTGCCTGATGAAAATTATGACTTTGTTTTTTCGACAATAGTTTTTCAGCACATCCGTTCTATTTCTATTGTCAAAAATTATTTTCGTGAAATATTTCGGGTCTTAAAAATGGGGGGATATTTTAGAATTCAAGTACATGATTATAGTGCTGAAAGTTTAGGAAAATTTGATGAAGAAGGAGCAAAAGATCAACAATATTATTTTTCTGGCAATGCTTATACTGAAGAACAATTAAAAGATTTATTAATTGCAGCAGGGTTTAATTTAGTTTCTTTAAAATCTGCTAAACCTTGGATTTGGGCAACGGCAAGGCGTGAACAACAAGTAGAAGTAGGTGTAGAAAAAATACCTCAAATAGTTACCCTAAAAAATAACCAAATGGGTATTGAGTATCCAGAAATTAATCGATTATCATACAATAAAGATAGACCATTTTGGTCTGTGATGATTCCTACTTATAAAAAGGTAAAATATTTAGAACAAACTCTAAAAAGTGTATTGCAACAAGCTCCTCCTCCAGAGGAAATGCAGATTGAAGTAGTTAATGATTGTCCTGATTATAAAATTCAAGCTGAAATAGAAGCTATTGTCCGAAAAGTAGGGGGTGAAAGAATTAATTGTTATCGGCATTTCCCACAAGATATTGGTCAAGCTCCTATTTTTAATATTTGTCTACAACGAGCAAAAGGATATTGGGTTCATCTACTCCATGATGATGATTTTGTCTTGCCTGGTTTTTATGAAAAATTGCGTCGTGGAATAGAAAAAAATACAACACTAGGAGCAGCATTTTGTCGTCACTATTATATAGATGAAAATGACCATAAAAAGTATTTATCTGTATTGGAAAGAGACACTCCTGGTGTTATAGAAAAGTTTATAGAAAAGATTACCGTTGAGCAACGTATTCAGGTTGTGGGAATGGTTGTTAAACGTGAGGTTTATGAACATTTGGGTGGTTTTTGTTCCCAAGCTGCTTCGGCTGCTGACTGGGAAATTTGGAAGCGAATAGCTGCTTTTTATCCTATTTGGTTTGAACCAGAAATTTTGGCCTGTTTCCGTTTACATTCTTCTTCGGAAACTTCCCGCTTAATGCAGTCTGGAGGTAATATAGAAAATGCGAGGAAAGCTATAGAAATTACTCAAACTTATTTACCAAGAAATATGGCTGCTGAATTATCAAATCAAGCTAGGGAACATTATGGAATTGAAGCAATGAAAATGGCTGCTTCGATGTTGAAAATAGGTAATAATAATGGAGCGATCGCTCAAATGCGCGAAGGTCTTAAATGCAGTAATTCTTCCTCGGTAATTAATTTATTGGTTTCTATTTTGATTAATGCAGAAACGGAGGCTGAAACTTCTTTAATTCAAGCAACAAGTCAGCATCTACTATCTTTAGAACCTCAGTTAATAGAATCAAAAAAAACCCCACATAAAGTTGAAACTAATTTATTACCTTCTCTGGCAGAAATCAACAAAGAGATTGAGCTTTACAAACAAAACCAGTTGGATAAATCTGCTTTAGTTAAGTTGCAGGAAATAAGAAAAAAAATTGCATATTTTTGGTTAAGTATAGATACCTTAGAAAATCTAAAAATTGCTTATTTAGGAGATTTTTGTCAAATACATAAAGCCTTATTAACAAGCAGTATTACAGATGAAAGCTTAACCGAAACTGAGAAAAAAATTGTCACTCAAATAAAAGCTAATATTGTTAAAGGATTTAAGGAACCTTTAGACATTAAGTATCTTTTGGCAGGTATGCTTTATCAAAGAGCAGATCAACTGGAAGTTAAATATGAGAAAGCTCCAATTCCTAAATGGTTTGCTATAGACTATTTAAATTTTATGTTTGCTTCTCCTCAGGTTTTCCAGGAAATAGGAGAAACAGATAATTACTATCATTTTATGACTGGATGGTTGAGTTATGTTCATAATAACATATCGATTAATTCAGAGTCGGAATTATGGCAAGCGATCGCTAGGATTTTTGTCGAAAATGCTAATTGGATACCTCTATATTTTACGACTCGGCCAAATTTAAAAAATCTCTACATCAAACGGGCAGAAATTATTGAATTTGCTCTAAAAAAACTTGGGTTAGAGCTAAATTATACTATGCCTCCTTATCAATTTAACCGCTCAAAAATTCGCTTAGGAATTATCAAAGATCACTATACTCCTCAAACAGAAACATACTCTTTACTCCCAGTATTTGAACATTTAGATCGGAGTAAATTTGAGATATTTCTTTATGCAATAAAATCTAACGGACACCCCTTAGAACAATATTGCCAAAGTCGTGCTGATAAATTCCTGCAACTACCAAATGAACTAAAAAATCAAGTACAAACCATTCGTGATGACAATCTCGATATTTTGTTCTTCGGTTCTAATATTACTGCTACTATCAAAAATTCTACCTTACTAGCAACTCACCGATTAGCAAGAGTTCAAGTAACATCCATTAATTCTCCCACTACTACCGGGATGGCATCTATAGACTATTACATTTCTGGCAAATTAACCGCCCCAACAGAAATGACCAAGGAACACTATACAGAAAAATTGGTCAACCTAGAAGGTTCCGGACTATGTTTCCAAGATCCCATCGCCGAAACTCTTCCAGTAGTGCAACCCCTCCGCTCCAGTTGGGGGGCAACAAACGAAACTACCATTTTTATTTCAGGTGCCAATTTCTACAAAATTATACCCGAGATACGGGAGACTTGGGCCAAAATTCTCCGTGCCGTGCCCAATTCGATTTTAGTTTTGTATCCTTTTAACCCCAATTGGACAAATTCTTATCCAGTTGGATCTTTTATCCAACAGATGCGAGGTACTTTAGAACGACATGGTATTCATAGTAAGCGCTTGGTTGTCATTAAACCACTACCGAGCAAATCAGATATTAAAAAATGCTTAGAGTTAGCAGATATTTATTTAGACTCTTTCCCTTACGGTGGGGCAACTTCTCTACTAGATCCCTTAATGCTAGGACTACCACCAGTTGTTGTGGAAGGAAATGCCTTAAGGTTTAGGCAAGGGCCCGCTTTGTTGCGGGAAATTAATATAGAGGATCTTATTGCTGATGGAGAAGAGAGTTATATTAATTTGGCAGTAAAATTGGCAACTAATTCCGAGTGGCGACAACAAAAACGGCAAGAAATTAAGGAAAAAATGCAGCAAAACCCGGCATTTTTAGACAGTCGTAGTTATTCTGCAGAGATAGGTAAATTGTTCCAAGAATTATTCCAAAAATGGCAAAATATTCATGCACCAAAAACTATAGAATCTCAAGATAATAATTCTCTAACTTCTGAATTTATTAATCGTTTAGTTGGTTGTGTCAACCTCTACAAAATTGACCCAAATGACCAATCTTTAATCGAAGAATTACGTCAAATTCGTAAACAAATAGCTAATTTTTGGTTAGATACAAATCCCCAAAAATTAGAGATTATTTATCAAGGTAAAGTTCGACAAGCATATCTAAGTTTATTATCAAGTGGAATTCAAAACGAACCTCAAACAGAAAAAGAAGAGAAATTTATCAAAGAATTAACTGATATAAGTATGGGTTTAACTAATTCTAAATCAATTAATGCACTTTTAGGAGGAATGCTATATTTTTTACCAGGTAAAATGTTAGTCAGAGATGCTAAAAATCGTTTGCCAGAATGGTTGATTAATGATTATCAACAGGTATTTGAAAGTAGAGAAGTTGTACAGAAATTGGAAAAAGATTTTCAAACTAAGTTACCTCATTTTTCAGAAGATTCTATTAGTAGAGATTTAGTAAGCAAACCCATAAAAATTGCTGAAGTTCAAACTGAAAAGAATATATTTTTAACAGAAAATAAGGCAGATAATTTAGATTTTGTCATCTCTAAGTTTCTAAATCAATTATTAGGTAATGTGAATCTTTATTATATAGATCCTTCTGATGAGTCTGTTGTTAAAGAGTTGCGTCAACTTCGTAAACAAATGGCTGATTTTTGGATAAATTTAGAACCACAAAAGCTAGAAAATTTTTACTTAGGTGAGATGGGTAAAGCTTATCAAGCATTACTTAATAGTGAGATTCAAAATCAATCTTTAATAGAAAGTGAACAGGAATTTTTACAACAGTTAGCTACCCAACTTTCTCAAGGAATAGAAGCGCCGAAAGCTATAAATTATTTACTAGCCGCAATTTTATATTGTCGTCCAGAACAATTACGAATTGAGGATGCAACTAAGTTACCTCAATGGTTACTTTCAGACTATCAAAAGTTTATTGGAAACTGATGTTTTTTTTGCAATTATATTATTCTGGTATGGTTAACTAACATACTAATTGTAGTAGAAAATTAACTATGAGTATAATGTACTGGTATTACTGATTATTTCTTTTGATTATACAAAGCTATTATGGTTATTAAAAACTTCCCAAAGAAGTCTATCCTTGGATGAAAGGTGCCTCGAAAAAAATAGTTTAATTAGGTGTAAGAAAGGAATAGGGCTATTAACAGAAAAATTAAGATTACTTACTCCCAAGGTTGAATTTATGGGAGTAAATACTACCTCATCAATGCTTGACATTGATAAAAAGAGATTAGGAAAATAGGGAAAATTAGTAGAAGCAGATGTCTATGATATGGATCTCCAAGAAACTTTTGATATTGCTATTTATAATGGAGGGGTTTGGTAAATAAACAAACAAGACGATCAGATAGACTTAGGAAGTCATACAAAGGATATTGATGAGGAGATTAAGAGATTATTAATATTGCTAAACACCTGTATAAAAACGGTTTATTACTATTAAGTATTCAAGAAGAACATAAAAATTATCAACAAAATCTAGCTACAAGAATTCTTTACTCTCAGAAGATATAAAAAATTGGGAAAAATGACGACATTAAATCCATTGATAAAAATTATTTTTTCAATAAAAATTGAGAAATATTAGCGCAAAAAAAATTGGGAAATATTAGCTCAACAAAAACTGAAATTGAATTACATTAAACAATGGAAAAAAGAAGAAACTATGGAACAAGCTAGATTCATTTTTGAAACTATACATAATAGCCAAAAGTTTCATATTTATAGAAAAAAATAGAATTGATAAGAAGGTATCTATAAAAATAAATCTTCAGGAAGGTATCTACAAAAATAAATCTTCAGGTCTGCTCAAATCAAAAATATAGAGCGACACGTAAGTCAGAAGTTAGAAGTCGCTGCTATAAGTATGAGTATTTATAGCAGTGATATCTGGCATATTGGTTCAAATTCTCTAAAGACAGTTTAAACCCTCTAAAGTAAGTCTTTATAACAAAAATTGTAAATATACAAGCACACTTTACTATATAGCAGTTTCCACACTGTTAAGGTACAAAATTTATTTGTTTTAGTAGGGAAGCTGTATGCAACATCCCTTAAAGAATAGTAAGCAAGTAAAATAAGGAAAATAGGGTAGAAAAAAGAATAAAAAAACTGTACTGACTGTTCCTTGAAAAATGCTATATAAATGTTTCTACTCTATTTGTATATTGCTATAGTTATTAGAATTTTTGGGAATTAAGAAAAAAAAGACTAAAACCAAAATTCAGTCAGAATTTATAGTTTTTTTCAGTCTTAAAATACTAAAAATACTATCTAGTAAGATAGAGTAAAATTTTGATAATTTTAAATTTTTAAAAATCAAAAAAATCTATTTTAAGCTGATAGCTGATAGCTGATAGCTGACCTAAAGCCAATCTTCTTTGTCAGTATTTTTCTGTTTATATGCCTTACCTTTCCGATGAATATCACGAGTTTTTTCATAAAGTTTTTCTTCAGTTATTTTCCACTTTGCTAATACTTCCTCTAGATCTTTCTGAATATCTTTTGCTCCAGGAAAACCTTGATAACGAATTTTTAATCTTGCTAATTCTGCTAAGTTATAAGAAGTATTTTCTTCTGCTAATAGGGTATTAACTATTTCTCTATCTTTATGATATTGAGGATGCTGTTGTTCTTCTGATTTCATAAAACTAAGGAAGAAAGAAAAAGAGTAAGAGTAATTCAATTATGAGTCCTTCAAATTTCTAAGAAAACCTATTCGGCTCTCCTACTCGCAAAATGCTAGATATTGATGAACAACACTACCGCAAAGGATACTTCCTTTGTTCTTGAGCAAAATAATTATAATAGACTTCCATTAAAATGTACCACCACCTATTTTACCTTCTAAATTATTCCACTTTTGAAAATGACTATCTTGATGATTATTTTGAGTATTATCAACTAAACTTGGCTGGAGTTTTAAAGCTTTTTCTTGAAAAAAAAATGCCTCATAAAATCTGCCCTCTTGCTCTAAAACCTTCCCTAAATTCCAATAAGCTACCCCGAAATCAGGTTTTATTTTAATTGCTTTTCTATAATTAATCATTGCTGCATCAATTTGCCCTTTCTTATAAAACATACTGGCTAAATTGACAATAGCTTCAATAAAATTTGGATTAATTTTTATGGCTAATGAATAAGCACGAATAGCAGCATCTATTTTATTTTGTGCTTGTAGAATATTTCCCAAAGTTTTGTAGACTGGAGCAAAATTTGCTTGTTTTTTTAATGCTTTGTGACAAAGAGCGATCGCTGATGTAAAATTTCTTTTATTATAATAAGTCTCCGCTAACTTATTAATAGTATCAACATCATCTTGTTCATATTTACTTAACTCTGAGTAATAGTTTGTTACTTGACTTAATTCGCTATAATTTTGAGATTTATTATTCTGTTGAAAAGTGTTTTTATCTTGTAAATTTTGATTCATATTCTAATCGCAGTATTCTAAAAAATTTTCTGGAACTATTTTCAACTCTCTCGATTTAAATCTATCTATTGAAACCCAGAGCGCCTTTTTTTTTCGTTCCTTTTCCCAAAAAGTTAACTCCTCTATTTGATAAAACTTAAAGTCAGCAAAATCACACTTATATAATTGAATTAATTCATGTCTTTCCTCTCCATCAAACATAAAAATATTTTCCATACAACCCAAATATTTAATATTAGTCAACTCAGCTTCAATCTCTTCTTTAAACTCTCTTTGTAAAGCATCGCGACTATATTCTCCAAAATCAACACCTCCACCCATAACCCGATAAAAAGTTTCCTGTTTTATAGAATCATAACCTTGAGAAATAAACAAGCGATCACCATCCCTAATTAACCCCAAAGCTAGCACCCTAATTTTATTCTTTTTACTCATAATTTTATCATATAAATAAAAGAGACAATACAATTAATTTTCATCAAACCAGCCCTTTTCATAATTATTTTCTGGTACTAGCCAATCTTCATTTTGACCACCAATAATCAGTTTTTCTATCTTGACCAACTCTTTACTTAACTGTTGAAAACTATTCACCAAAATATCAATTGCTAAAGCATCGCTAGTTCCCAAGTCAAACCAACAACGACCCCATAATCCTTCATATTCTACATCTCCCATATTGTGCATAACAGCCATCATACTTTGACTAGCAACATTATAACTATATTCCATATAACTAATCTCTATTCCTACCTCTTGAACTTGTAAATTTTCAGCATTAAAACCACCCAATTTACCTAATAAAAACCATGAATCAAATAGTTCTTCTATGTAATGTTTTTCTGCCATAGAAGGAACAGTACTAAACTCTAACCAAATCCACACATCAAAAGGATTAAATTCCCGAAATTGTACTTCCATAAATATTTAACAAATAAATTTCCTAATTAATAGAGACAACTCTATCCTACCGACATTTTTTCTGATAATATTGTACTTAACTTATATAAAATTTTCTATAAATTTTACAGATAATTCAGTGATTTATGAAATAGAGAAAACTAGATTTTTAAATAGTTTTTTAAGTCTGCAATTAAACTCTAAAGTTTTTCAGACAATTTACTATAACTCCTGTATTAAACTTACAAAGTAATTAGCCAAAATTTGTTTATACTTCCATAGATAGACGTATAAAAAAACAGAAACCTGACCAATATAAATCAAACTTTCTAGCTACAAACTATTGAGTTAAGATATAAACTTACTCATTTTTTGAGTATAAATTTATTTTTATTATTTTGTTTCTCCTATTCTCTATTTTCTGTTTCCTAAAAACTGGAGATGTCTAGCTCACCAGTATAAAAATTTATGATAAATTAATTTTAATTAAATTTAGAATTAGCGAAGAGCTGGTAACTCTTGAGGCCCCCATGTACCTGAACCATCTCTAATTATATCTCGCATTGAGTCACAACTTCGTTTTCTATCATCTATATTATTAATATTTTTACATTGTTCAAAAAATATTTGTGCTACCAAACGTCTCGGCATTTGTTCTGACTTTGCCAAAGCTTTATCAAAGTTTTTTTTAGCTTTTTTTCTAAGAGATAAATTGTTATCTTTCTCCCGAGCCTGAGCAACTAAAATTTGTGCTTTTAGGTAATGTACCTCTGGATTTTCTGGAACTTCTGACAAAGCTTTATCTACATATTGTAGAGCTTTTTTGAAATCATCTAAATCTCGATGAGCTACTGCCAATCCCCGATAAGCTAAATGATGAGGATAAGCTTTATTTTCTAATATTTCTATTGCTTTACTAATGTCAGAAAATGGCAAATTTACTGCTAACATTAAATCCATATATCCCTTGAGCAAATTTAACTCTGGGTCCGATGAATTTATTCTTTCTGCTGACTCAAAATGACTCAAAACTTTTCTAAGTTTTTCTAAAGCTTTTGGGGCTCCCTTTAATGTACCTTCAGTAGATATAATATAAGCACCTTCTAGAAAGTAACCTGTTGCAGCATAAATATTACCACGAACTGGATCAATTGCAATTAAATTTTCTGCTACCTCAGTAGTTTTTTGAGCATATAATTTTAGTGAATCCCAATTTTTATCTAAGTAATGCAAGGAAGAAATCATAGCATAAATAAGAGGCTCACCTATCTCTTCACATTCAGCTATTTTAAGATAGTCTCTTGCTTCTTTATAATTTCCTTCTTCAAACATAGCTTCAAAAGCTGCTTCGGTTTTTTCTCCTATTTCAATAGGATTTATTTTACGAAATGGATCTCCTATAGCTGGAGTTACCCAAAAGTTGAAACCAACTAAAGTTACACTATAAAAAACTGATATTTTCTTCAATACTGGAAAATTTTTACACCAGCTAAATAATGTTTTTAGCATAAGTCCTATTTAATACTAACTATGATTTTCAATTGAACAAATTGTTATTACTTCAGCTAGGCTATTGGTCTGTCAAAAGTAATTGACAGATATAACTGCTTCAATTTAACCTGAGCCTCCTTGGAGATAAATTACCAATCTACCACCGAAGCCCTTTCATTTCTTCAATTTTCCCAAGCTGTCACTTCCTCTTTGAAAACTTCTGGAGAATAAATTCTTCCCCCTAAGCATTATCGGTAATATGCACTTAACTCTATTTCTTTCATCTTCAACCAACTGCCATGTTTGGGAGTATAATAAAATTTCAACAAGTTTAAAATCCTACAGGTTTCAGATGGGATAAATGCTTTGTAGAGAGATACCTTCACATGAGTATTGAAGTTATCTTAAACAACTTTAATCTTCTGAGCTTGAGACAAATTCTCATCGACTAAATATTTCCAGTTCGATGAGCATAATTCATTTGAGTTCGTCGAGCAGTAACTTCCACATATCTTCAAACTAAAAGACCCTTTGACTTATAAATGCTACATCTAAAAAACCTATATTATCATCCAGCAGCTAGCCTTATCCCTATCCTCGAAAACATTAATATGGAACTAGCACCCAAAGAAATGGGTTTAATTATCGGTCGTAGTGGTTCGGGCAAAACTACATTATTAGAAATATTAGCCGGCCTAGCTAAATGCTCCCAAGGAGAAATATACTGGCGAGAGCAAAAATTAACCTCCGAAAATTTACAACAACTAGGTGGTTTAGTATTTCAATTCCCAGAAAGACATTTTTGTGGCAGTACTATTTTAGAAGAATTACGATTAGGTCATCCAGAATTACGATTAGAACAAATATCTTCCGCTTTAGAAGAAGTAGGACTTCAGGAGTTGCCATTAAGCACTTCGCCCCAAGCATTAAGTGGGGGTCAGCAAAGACGTCTCGCTTTGGCAGTACAATTAATTAGGCAACCTCATCTTTTAATGTTAGATGAACCAACTGCTGGATTAGATTGGTCAATACGAAAACAACTAGTAAATTTATTAGCTAAACTAAAAAATCATTGGAGTTTATTGGTTGTCACTCATGATTCTAGTGACCTTTTATCAATAGCAGATAAATACTGGATCTTAAATAAGGGTCATTTGGAGGAAAAGTCACAGGATAAATTAGAAATTAAAAGTTAATGGAGGTAGTATTTTTTTATAGATATCTCCTAAAATTTATATAAAAGTTAAAATTTATCAAGGCGATCGCTCAAATCAAATTCCTACTATCTAATAGTATTTATTTTTAACTCCTCCTTAGCTTTAAGTTATTCAATTAAATCTAATTCTGAAGTTAATAATCTAATTCTGAAGTTAATGGAGTTAGTCTTTTACTATTATAAATATCTCCTAAATTTATTACAGGAGTTATTGATTTAGGGTAATATCCCAAATATCAAATCATATACTATATTTAGTGGTCAACGACCGTTAATTAATCAGATATAAAGTAGCTCTTGGTAAGTCCTTTTAGATAAAAGTTAAAAGTTAAAGGTAATCAGAAGCTGATCGCTCAAATTAAATCCCTATCCTGCTAATAGTTGGCTTAACTGTCAATGCTTGTGGACATAGTTCTGGCAACAAGATTAGCCGTCTGGTTGGGGATCTATCTGGTAGGAGCAGGAAGAAAAAAATCAAATACATTATAGCCAGCGAAATTTTAGCAGCGAAATTTTAGCTCCGACTTCTAATTAGCGCTCTTCCTTCTTCTAGCAAAAATATCTCCACTAGCAACTTCATAGAAAATTTGATAAATCTTGTCTAAAATAATAATTCCTGGTGCAGGTAATGAGTTGGCTTTTGATTTTAGTATTAGACTTGTCACTTTATCACTTGAAAAATTACCAAAAAGCTTGTTTTGTAAAAGTTTTAGCCATTAGCAAGTAAAAAAAGACTTGAAATTATTGCTATGTCTAGGTTGGGGCTATTTTTTTTCCTCTATTTAGCCACAACTAAGAATGAATTATTAGGGACTAACCTACTATCAACCAAGGTAGAGATTAGTAAAAATCTACAACAGTTGAGCATTTATATATTAGTTTAGTTTAAGTGAAGTATAGTTGACGATAGCCCAATTAAAACTCTATCTAACTATTCTAACTATAACTATAATATAGGGGATTAATCTGATATGGAATGGCATATTACAGACGCCCAAAGCTTAAGAATTATTGACAAGGAAATCGGTCTTCATACTTTATCTCCCGCAGAGTATGAGATAGTTAAACGGGTAATATATGCTACGGCAGACTTTGAATATAAGTCTCTGGTTAGTTTTTCTGAACATGCTTTACAGTCTGGAGCTGCTGCTTTAGCAGCCCGTACAACCATTGTAGTGGATGTGCCAATGTTACAAGTGGGTATTACCCCAGTTATCCAAAATACCTTTGTTAACCCTGTTTACTGTTCAATGGATGCTATTACTAGACCCCAGAAGGAAAAAACTACCGCTGCCTGGGGAATTGAAACTTTAGCTAGACGTTATCCAGAAGGCATCTTTGTTATTGGTCAGGCTCAAACTGCTCTCTGTGCAATTGTTGATTTAATTGAAGCCGACGAAATTAGACCGGCTTTAGTTATTGGGACTCCTTCTGGTTTTGTAGGGGTGGATGTAGCTAAGTCACGTTTATATGATTCGATGATTCCTCACATTAGAATTGATGGCCGTAAGGGTAGTGCTGTGGTAGCAGTTGCTATTATTAATGGTTTAGTAGACTTGGCCTGGCAGGCTTATGGCCAAAAAAGTCCAGGTAATTAGGATGTGCTCTTCTTTGTCTTTTTAAGGAGTAGAGGAATAGGTAGGAACTTGGCATCTAAAGTCCCTACAATTAAGAGAAACGGGGAATTTATGGAGGAGGTAGTCGGATCTATTTTCCCCTGGCTTACCTCTGCCATTTTCGGCAAAAAAAAATGATAACTTTTTCAGCTCAAGATACCGACAACCAGGAAATTTTTAAAGGCTAAAAAAAAGCTGAATTCAATATCAGTCAATGCTTTTAGATTTAATCAGTAACTCTTAATTAATAGCAAGTAAGTAGGTAGGCATGAAAAAATTAGCTATATTAAGGTTTGTAGACTGACTTCAAGTTCCTCTACAGAGTTGATTTGAAGTCAATTTACATTTTGTTACATAGCAACCAATTTCAACACCGACTTACTTATTCAGCACTCAACTATCAGAAATATTTAGGGCATTATAAGCATTCAGCGATCATTTATTCGCTATGCGCAATATTTATCCTAAAAGGAGGAAAAAGCAATTGAGAGATTTATAATAATTAGTTAAATGTAGTATAAGTGAATGGGAAAGCTTGCTTTATTCACTAAAAAAAAACTGAAAGCTGACAGCTAATAGCTGAATGCTTACTTAGCATTTATTACTCAAATTTAAAATTAGGTTGTTGATGTTGTTTATTTTTTCTGCGAGATGAACGCACCTGATTAATTACCTCAACAAACACATCTTTTCTAAGATATGGATAATTACTAACCCATAAATTTACAGTAGGAAGATAAACATCTGAATATTTAGCAATTTTCTCTAAATCTTGTTGATAAGACATTACCAACATTACAGCTATCTGACCTCGAGAAATACCTTGATGATAACGACGTAGAGGAGCTTGTATTTCAACTTTAAACCCTGTTTTATCCTGCAATTCTAAATTTATTCGTTGCTCTAAATTTTCTACTATTATTAATTCCCCCTTTTTATTAACTTTTTCTTCTTGACCGACTACTTCTTCACTAAGATATACATCGAAAACCTTTCCTTGCCATAAACCACTATATGGGTATCTTCTCAATTCAACATTCTGAAAACTAGCTAATAAAACAGGTCCCCAGAACCAATAAAGACCAGCAGTAATACCAACCAATAAGAATAAAGGATCACCATCATCATGAACAAGCACATTAATTAAAACAATTACCAAAACTGAAACAGCAGAAATTAAAGCTCGTTTCAAAACTTCAGATAACCTACCCCAATAATATTTATATTGATCGCCTGTAGCTACAATTGGAATTAATTGTTCAAATGTTTTACGTGTTAAAGGAACTAGCATTTCTCAGTTTAAAAGTGTAGATTAATTAAATTTATATGTAATTTACAGCAGTTTCTTACTCAATTAAGTAAATACACATATTAGGGAGTAGGATTGGAGGATTGGGAAACTATATATTCTTAAGGTAAAATTGGTTTAATTGTTTTGATTATTCATGGTAGGATTAAATTATAATTATTTATATTAATCAAACAAATACCTTATGCAAAAGTTGATCCCGCCAATTATCAGCAGTATAATCCTGGCACTTTGGGTGAGCTCTATTGCAATACTCTCAGTTCAGAATGCTACGCCAATATCTTTAAAATTTCTCAGTTTCCAATCTATCGAGATTCCTATAGGAGTAATATTGTCCTTTAGCGTGAGTATAGGAGTTATCATTAGTTCAATTATCTTGCCATCCTTATTTCATCTTGAACAAATAAAAGATCATCAAAAAAATTTTTGATTTTAGGAGAAACTATAAATTTGGCTTAGTTTTAGTACTGAAAAAAAACATCAAGTCTCATATCAAATCCACCAAATGTGAGAAGGTCTTTTTTCAAGTTACAGCCTTTCTCTAAATAAGGTATTGGTAGATAGGACCAGCCTGCTTTTATGCCCAGACTTGCTATCAAGTCTTTAACTTCAGTCGGAAAAACTGATAAGCTGATCAGGTAATCACCAAAATGATATGCTGCAGACATAATGCTTTAGCTACAAAGCAGGATTTTTTGAATTCACGATTAATTGATTTTTCCTCAACACTTCTTTAGTTCTCATTATAACTTGTACACTTGACCATCAATTAGTAGTCGAGTAATTCCTTTCGCTTGCAAATAGACGGTAGTTTTTTGTAACATTCTACCATCAGGAACCTTCAGAACCCTTTGGTTGCGGGCTGAAAATCGATGAGCTACTCGATGATTGTTAAAAACTGGTAAAGTTTTTTTCTGAGACTCTTCCACAGGTATTTGTCCTAATTCCCCAAAAGCTATCAACGGTTTAGTCACTAACTCTGTAAATTTATCTACTACCAAGTAACAAATTTTTGGCAGAACTGCCTCAGTCAGATTATATACTTTAACTTCAGAGTAACTAGAATTCTGAATAGATATATTATAAGAAGTGTCTACTACTTCTTCAACTTCAACTTCTCCTTCAAGCTTATCCTTATCTTCATCATCAAACTCCTCATCAAAATCTTCTAAATCATCATTCTCAAAATCATCTAAATTTTGAGGTTTCTCTCGTAAATCTACTGCTAAAATCTCTTGTATTTCTTTAGTAGGGGAATCATAACTACCCTCAAATGCATTGTTTGATTTCTCAGTATATTCAGAAGTCAAAGACAATTTGGGCAATTCTGTTAGTTCTTCAGTTTCAGCATCACTAGATGAAGAAGAACGTCGGCGTCGTCTTTTTACCATCCCATCTACTTCATTTGCCCTATAACCTGATTCTTCTAACTCTAAATTACCCCCATCTACTGATTCATCCAAGTTCTCCTCAGTATCATGACCGATATTTCTTGGGGAACGAGATGGACGCTTTTGCTTCTGTTGAACTAGCTCTTTATATTCATATTCTGGTATGCTACTTTGTAATATCCTTCTAATTGTAGAACTACTCACTCCATAGCGGTCTGCTAGAGTAATAGTATTCTCTTGTGTAGTTTGATACAGTTCAATAATTTCTAATTTTTCTGAATCTGACAACTTTGTAGGCGTCATACCACCTTCCCCAACAAATAGTTTATTTATTTATTTTGCTATAGTTTATAAAAATATAGTCACATAAGACATATCCTTATTTTGCAGGTATTAACCTGATTGTGTTAACTACAATACCACGATACCACAACAGTTTTAAGTCAGGGAAACCGGCCTAGTTACTGCCTCCTAATTCCCATAATTAAAGGCGTTTGCGAATAATTTTCTCATAATACTCTCTTAAACGTTCACACTACTCTTTGATTAATTCTTTGCTTGTGTGACAGTAAAAACCTCTTTTTACTCTAAAGATAGTAAATAAGTAGCTTGATTTTTCTTACCTTTTTTATCAACTTGAATTTTTTTTTCTCTATAAAATGGAATTTAGAGGTACAAGATTTCTTAGTTATAATTACTTTAATTTCTACCATTTTAACTTGATAAGATAACCCAATCAATTAACCTCAGTAGGTAGGCATAGAAATTGCTTAACTATATAAAATTTTATCAAGTAACCACAAGCTCCTCTAGACAATTAATTTAAGAGTAAATTGACAGTTTTTTACATAGGAAAAAATTTTAATGCGTATCTACTTAATTATACGAGTCGGTTAACATTCTATTTCGAGTCTGGACTATAGCCAATTATCGAAGTTCCTCTATATTTTATTCATTAGGTTCTCAATAATTAAATGGGACGCCATGAGTGAGATAATCATTGATTTTAAATTTTATTTAATTATAAAGTTTTTCATTCTCTTACTTAATCAATTTTATGATATAAGAGATTGTAGGAAATTTTTAACAATATTTAAGTGTCTTGATTAATATATTTTAGCTATTTTCAACTTATCAATAGTGGATTAATTCCTCTTATATTATAAGTTTCGGCTGTAGACTCCATAAAAATTTAGCTAAATTTTTTAATCCAATATCAATACTAGCAACACGGTTTTGTTCTAAGAGATATTATTTTTTTAGCTTTATAAATTACCTTAATCACATAATATTTAACCCAAGAAAGGATGCGGGCTTGTTTGAATTCTCAAGTATCAACTTTAGTTGGCAAATAAATCTCATTCATTTTTACTATAGTTGATTATTCCTTATACTTAAGCCAAGAAAGGATGCGGACTTGTTTGAATTCTCAAGTATCAACTTTAGTTGGCAAATAAATCTCATTTTTACTAGAGTTGATTATTCCTTGTTTTAATTAAAGTTTACTAAGACCAAGTACAGTATAAACTAGGATGTTTATCCCTATTATTTTATTTTTATATCTAGATAGACAAGGCTAGCTTTTCAACTTTGATAGGTTTTATTTATAAGCTTTATAAATTGGGTGAAAAAGTCTTCGAGTTTCTCTCTAAAATTATCAATATTTGTAGAGAGGTTTTGGCTGGAAGCTTTATAGGGTTTACTGTTTTGTACAGTTTTTGTAATTAATAATAATTTTTCTCAAAAACAAAATACTAAAGAATTAAATAATAAGCATATTGATAAAGATTTTTATAGCAGAAACACAGTCGGTGAATTTCACGATATAACCGATGATTTTGTTGAATTATGAGCTTCCAGTATTAATCTTGTAAATCAATAAGCTAAAATTACATGATTGATTCGAGCATTAATTAATCTTTATTATCGTTATTTAGCCTTAAACTTTCAGGTGTCTTTACTGTACCATTAAACTTAATAACTTAATGATTAAGTTTTGTCAAATATTTAGTTGATGTCTAGTAAAAACCAATGAAGACATAGGTCAATACTTGAACTATATTTGCCTAAATCTCTTTATAACTTTTCTTGTACTATTCAACAAATTTAATCTCAAAATTTTGTTGGCGCCATTATAATAGCAATATCCCTTATAGCTAAAGTATTTACAATGAAAAATTTAACCTTTCCAATATAAAGTTTCTTTTGTTAGATTTATAAATAGACATTTATGGCAATTTTAATGAGCATAGACTCAACTAATTAATATTGCTTTAAATCCTTGCAACACAAATTATTTATAAGTTAGAAATTTTATCGGCTAATCAAGTACCCAGTTATTAGATAATATTTCTTATTTCTTTTTTCTTGGTTCTTGAGCGGGACTAATTTATTATTTTTAGTTGAAGCTATCCTATTTATGATTTACACTTATGCTATGAGTATTGCTTCCTAAGTTTATTAATAAAATTTTGGTATTTCAAAGGTCTTTGAATAAAGTAATCAAAGCTTTCAGAATTAGTATTCATAATAAAAATTACTTTTTGATACTTCACAAATTTATGATGATCAATTAAATAAGTAAAGACTACAAATTTGAAATAACTTCATACATATATATATCAAAGCCCGTGACGAGGATTGAACTCGTGACCTCACCCTTACCAAGGGTGTGCTCTACCACTGAGCCACACGGGCGTTTTTCTTCAATCCTTTTAGTGAATGGGCCGAGCTGGATTTGAACCAGCGTAGGCGTAGCCAGCGGATTTACAGTCCGCCCCCATTAACCACTCGGGCATCGACCCTTGTTATTCACATCTATATATAATAACACAAAAAATATTTATTGCAACAGTTTTATGAAAAAAATATTTTATAAAAAATTGGACCTCTATTGTCTCGCCCTTATAGATCGACTTTTGAGTTGATTTTTTTCTATAAATATATGGGTCCTATACTCCCTTCAAAAACCTTTGTTTCAATAGTTCTAGGGTTTTACATTTTAGTACGGTGGATTTTGACCTGTAAGACATTTATTTTTGATTTATAGTGGGCAAAGCTTCTACTTCACACCTTGGACGCTAAATTTGCCTTTCCAACAGTTTCTGTTTCCCACCAACCTTCTTACCTCCCCACGTCTAAATATTTTGAACATTTATTCAGACAAGCTTGCTTGGGTAATCTTTGTCCCTAGAAGACTTATGTTAAACTTTTCCTACTCAGAGCTTGAGGTCTGAGAGTTATTTGGGGTTATTTCATCTCCAGCATATCATTTCTTGTTGCAGTTAGCCTCCTAGCAACTCTAGACCAAGTTGTTACTGACCGAATTCTGAACAACTGAAGTCAAGGACCTATCCCGAAGGGCGGGAATTTAACCTGCATGATTACATTTAGTTATCCCTAGTTTTTGGGACTTATCTTATGAGCTGGTTAAGCTAAAGGACAAGTATTCTTTCTGACTAACCGAGAAATTCTTTGACCTCAAGTGTTCTTTAATCTTTTGCTTTTTAGGCGTTAAACCTGTTTCTTTCCCTACGTCTTTGTCTCTTCAATTAGGAAAAACTAGATTCTAATATTAATTTCTTAAAGTCCAACTACAGATAATGCTTCAAGAATAAAATTATATCTTGTACAAGAAACAATATATTTTTGACTAAATTTAGTTAATCTATTTCTTAGAATTATGCGTAAGAAATCTCAGGAATTGAAAGATCTATTTTTCCAGATTTTTTTCACGTCTTTCCACAGTCTTTCAATGGGATTAAATTCTGGAAAATAAGGAGTTTGGAATAGCAAAATAATATTATTACTTCCTAAATTATTGCCTAGATAATCTCCCCTGCTATCTAGTTAAGTAATTAGAATTTCTGGCTGGATATTTTTGATAAAAAAGCTCTAAAAATTTTTCAATGCAAGGGGTATCTGGATAAATAAATTTATCAAAGAAGGAATCTCCTATTTTTGGTTCTACTACACCATAAATCCATAGATATTTAAATAACTATTGATATAAGCTAATGGGCTTAACACTACAAGCATTAATGACTTTAGCTGTTATAGTTTTTAATCTCATTAAAGTTGCGTCTTGAAACTAATAGGGAAACAGCAATTTTATCTTCTAGTTGAGATGAGAGTTTTTTTTAAAGTTTTCTTGAGCTTCTTTATTTTGTTTGATGTGATTTGGATGTGGAACTTTTAATTTACTTTTTAATTTATATCTGACTAGTTGATGAACTGTTCTATAAGATAGATAGATGTCAAAATAAGTTGTTAACTACTTCTGGATTTCACCACAGCTTTGAAAACCTTCTGGGATTTATAATTGTGGTCCTAATTTTTCGATGACATTTGGTGAAATTTAACTTAGTCTCTTTCCTATATTTTTCTCTGGTTATAGTAAAAACTTGAGTCTACCTGTAGGATGTTTACCTAACTATTTTTGTACTGTTACTTGATTATATCCTAAAATTATCTCAATTTTTTTTACTATTTATAATGTTTAATTTTTCGAGCAGTAAATAATTTAAAGTCTTTCCTTTTCTTGAAATATAATATAACTTTTTCATTTTTTTTGAGAGTTTATACTGATTCATTTATCTCAATTTTTACTACTCCTGAAATGGTTGTTTTCTACCTCAAATAAATTTTAAAAGTTTAGCTGAAGTTTATTAAATTGTTATTACTACAACTTTTATGTGAAAAAAAATATTTTTCTAAATACTTTTTTATCTGGAGTTTACATCAAAAAAATGTAAGTTTTAATTAAATCAAGGTAGGTACTTAAGCTTTAGTTAAAACTAATATTCTTAGACAGTGTAACTCTGAGCTTAAAGTTGATTAGTGCTTAGAAGCTGTAGAATATTTAGTTTCAGAATGTCACAAAGTAGTCGTTTTTTGCGAATTTTTATCTAGTATAAATGACGTTTATTCTAAACTGAGGAAAGCAAATATTTCTTGTAGAAAATTAACAGGTGCTTCTTCTATATTAATTCCTACACAAGATATTCAAGATTTTCAAAAAAGCAAGTATGAGGTATTCATAGGAAGTACGAAAGCTGGTGGTGTTGGGCTAACTTTAACTAATTTTAGCAATTTAATTGTTCTTGACATGCCTTGGACTTCTGGAGACACTGAACAAGCAGAAGACATAATTCACCGAATTGGTCAGACAAAAACTGCTAATATTTACTAGCTTTAGCTAGGATAAATAGACAAAGTAGTTGATGCTTTATTGGTCAGACAAAAACTGCTAATATTTACTAGCCTCAGCTAGGATAAATAGACAAAGTAGTTGATGCTTTGCTTCAGTCAAAGTCTAAGACTGTTGATATTATTTTGTCTGGAAAAAACATCACTTTTGAAAGCAATAAACTTGCTAAACTTCAAAAACAAATAACTAAGTACTATGAAGAAAAGCACTAAATTTAACAGTCACTAATTGCTCTAAAACAAGCATATACTACATAAGCAATACGGCTCTATGGAAAAATTTTCGACTCGCCTTAGGTGAGACTAAATAGGGCAAAAGAGCAAGAGGGCAAGAGGGCTATTCAAGAGTCCTGGGGGGGAACACTCACAAGACGAAAACCAATATCGAAGTCGTCCTCGACGGAGATATAGACGTTGCGACTCGCAGAGCGATACCTCAAAGGAAGAACGTCCCAGGACCCATCACAAATTACTTTATAAATTTTAGTATTATCTTTTTTATTACTAATAATCCAAAAAGTTTCATCTATTAGGATCACCATTGTAATTGTGATGGAAATCATCAGTACAGAATTCCGAGATATTCCCATGCATATCATATAAACCAAAAACATTTGGTGGAAATTGACATCGAGGAGTTGTTTGTCTTCTAAATTCTCCCTTAGAACTGTTGCCATAAGTATAATGCCCATAGTAGTTAACTCAATCAGATGTTATAGTTTCTCCAAAATAGAATGGTGTAGTTCTTCTTGCATGGCAAGCATATTCTCACTGACTCTCACTTGGTAAACTGTATTTTTCACCCATTTTCTTAGATAACTTTTGATAAAACTCTGTAGCATCATTCCAACTAACTTTTTCTATAGGGCGGTTTTCTCTTTTAAAATATGAAATATTTTTACCCATAATGATTTGGTATTGTTCTTGAGTAACAGGGTATTTGCTCATATAAAAAGTCTGAATAATTACTTTATTTTGCAGTTCCTATTTTTGATATGGCGGTCGTTGTAGGATATTTAGTATAACCAAAATCTACTAATAACAATTTATTATTTTTACTTCTCCTTATAATATTTTTATACTTAATATCTCTATGAATAATTTGTAATAAATAAATTTTAAAACAGGCAATATATTTATTAACAACTCTAATATTTAATTTTGATTAAAAGCACATGACTTTTCTATTTCATTTTTTAAACTTTTTCTTTCAATAAATTATTGAAATATATATTGTGTACTATAGTAATCCGCGCATAGGTCGCAACAGATATAATAATAATATATCCACTTCACTAGACAAAAAATGAATATTTTAGATGAACTAGACGATTTTATAAATAAAACATGCATAGTCAAAAGAAATAAAAAGAGCCAAGGCATGTCAAAATGATTTTTTCGGGAAAATCCTACCGTGAAATTAAAGAATTATTAAATGTAACTCAGCAGTTTTATTAGTGAATGGAAAAATCAAGTAATGTTTCATTGTGTAGAAAGTTTAAAGCTTCAATTATATTGGAATACAAGGTTACTTAAAAGTTGTCGAAAAAGAGCAAATAATTGAGTGGATGAGGATACAAGGTTACTTAAGATTATAAGATTTGAAAAATATTTAAAGAAGCAATATGATGTGTTTTTTTAGTCTAATCAAAGTTATTATAACTTACTCAAAGAAGCGGGAATAACTTGGAAAAAAACTCACTCATATAAATCCGGCTAAAAATGATGAATTAGTGAAAGCAAAAAAAAAGAAATAGAGAAACTATTGGTCACATGGCAATCATAAATAAAAGCTGAAAAGTTTGTAATATTTATGGTTCACGAATGTCATTTATTATGGGTTTATCTCCTAAATTCTTCTTGGGGAATAAAAGATAAACAAATAGAAATTCCTATTAAAAATGAAAGAGAAAGACAAACTTATTATGGAGCAAATTATTATTAAACTGAGGAATTTATTGTGCAATAATTAAAGAAGTGGAAAGACTGAAAATACTATGGAGTTTGTTAAATAGACATCTCCAAAATAGAAAATAAGATAAGATTGTCATGTTCATTTATAATTTTATTTAGGTAGCTATACCAATGAATAAAACTTTAGAGTACATTCATAATTATCCGAAAGAAATAAAAAGAATTATAGGGATTACTTATGAACAGCTAACACAATTAATAGAAAATGCAATTATCAAAGAATCAGAAAATTTCCAGGTAATTGCCGAGAAAGAAATAAGATTAATTAAACCAGGTGGAGGCAGAAAAAAGACTTTAACTAAAACAGACGAAATATTTTTAACGCTATATTATTTACATCATATACCAAGTTTTCAATTATTAGGAATAAATTTTGGAGTTAGTGAATCAACAGCCAATAATATATTCCATTACTGGATAAATATTTTACCAGATTTATTACCAGCTAGTTTATTAGAACAAGTCAAAAAAAAGAAGATGAATTAGAATGGGTAAAAGAAGCGTTAATGGAATTAGAATTAATAGTAGATAGCTCAGAACAAAGTAGAGAAAGACCAAAATAATCTGAAAAACCAGAAAAATATTATTCAGGAAACAAGAAAAATCATACCTTTAAAAATCAAATAATAACGACGCCAAAAGGAACAGAAATAGTGGATGTAATTATCGGATAAAGGGGACCATTAAGTGATATAAATTTATTAAACAAACAACGGGAAAAATTTAAGGATAATCAATATTTTCAAGGGGATAAAGCAGATCAAGGAGCAGAAAGAACAAGCAAACCAAAAAAGAAACCAAGAAAAAAAGAAATGCCAGAAGAAATAAAAGAGAAAAATCAACAAAAAGCCCAAAAAAGAATATTCGTAGAACATGTAATTAGATTACTAAAAATATTTGGAATTGCGAGAGAAAGATTTAGATTAAAAGAGAAAAGTTATGAGAAAGTAATAATGGTAGTATGTGGATTAGTGAGATGAAGAATAGGAGCATTAATTTTAGTATAAAAAGAAGATAATAAATTAAGAGAATAAAGTGAAAATGGGGGGAAATAAATGTTGAATTAGTAAGAGAAAATATCTCAAAGATTTATGATTGCGTATTTTAGGACCAAAGATGCTTGATATGGCAACTAGGCTAAGATCAAGTCAAGGAAAGGCTTTGTTAATTTTTGGAGATGTCTAATATTTAAAAGAGCAAAGACCGGGAAAAAGATTGGCAATATTTTGGGTCGGTGCAAGTTATTATAACTCTCAATATTTTCGAGAATATTTGATGTTAATTAATTAAGAAAAACCCGAAGAAAAATGGTTGATAAATTGTCTAAAATTTGCTCCGAATGCCCCATAAAAAACTTTGTAGAAGATATTTAGTTACAAACCAAAAACTTCATTAGGCAATTTTATCATCTTTGTAGTTCTTTTAAAATAGTTAAGTGGCAATTTAATTTTTTTTGCAGACGTTCAAATCTTTGATTTTCCAAAACTTTTTCAGTATGGAATTTTGCCACAACTTAAATAGGATTGCTATATTACTAGTAAAATAGTCTAAAACTTCAGGGATTATTTAAGCAATACTAAAATAATAGAAAAATTCATACTTTTGAAAAAATAGATTAGTACCTATTTCTAAATCTTTGCTTCCTTTTGAAAGAAGAAAAAATTGTTTTATTATACAAAAATTATTTGAAGATTTAGATTCATCTATGCATTTAAAATTCCTGCCAAAAATTCCTTGGCTAATGATTTTTAAAGCACGATAACGCTTTATTAAAACTAATCTTTTACCACAGTACATAAATTTGCTTGTGGCTCATTAACTTTTAAACAGTTATGATTTAAATATTGAGTCATTTTAATTCTTAGTTATAAAATTATCTAGATAAATCATATAATACCAATTTAATAAACTTCGGCTACATTTTTAGAAGTTATTTATTATAGAAAGTATCCCCATATCAGGAGTAATAAAAATTGAGATCAATGGGTCAGTAGAAACTCTCAAAAAAATTTGAAAAAGTTCGAGTACAGCTCAAGAAAAGGAAAGAATTCAAGCTATTTACTAGTTGAAAACTCAAACAGTAGAAATAGTAAAAGAAATTGGGATAATATTAAAACCCAATTGAGTAAAAGTAAAAAAATTGTTAGGTAAATATCCTACAGGTGGACTAAATATTTTACTACAACCAAAGAAAAATCTAGGAGGAAAGCTAAGTTAAATTCCACTAAATGTAATCGAAAAATTAGAAGCACAATAGCATAACCCGGAAGGTTTCTAAAACTATGGTTAAATTCAGCAATGGTTAAGGACTTGTTTTGATATCGATCTATCTTATTGAATATTTTATCAACTAGTCAGTAAAGTAAAGCGATCGCTTCTTTCATAAGATATTATCTTCAGTAAAGTGAAGCGATCGCCTCTTTCATAACTTGATTTATTTCTTCTTGCGTTCGAGCTTTACAAGAACCGAGAAACTCCTTGAATTTTGACCAAGATAGTCCAATAGTTGATAATAGGAGTGAGTAAGTAGGTAAGAAAATTAACCAGGCTATTACTGATAATTTAGAATTTTACTTTAGCTAATTTAGATGCTCTTATTACCGCTCCTTTGACTATTACTAACTATTTTAAAAGTTTGTTTTATTTGATGGGGAGTTTGTACAACTTAACTAAAAAAGCTGATTTAATATATTTTTGTGTTCTTCAACAATATTTTCGGGAATATAATCAAAAAGTTGAATTTTTTCTCCTTCTTGATTTTCTGAAGGAAGGAGAGAATTAGTAGTACATAAAAATACTAACCCTACCGACCAACCAAAACCCCTTTGTTTTACTTCACTAGGATATTCTAAATATCCTAATAACTTTTGTTTTACAACTGTAATACTCAACTCTTCTTCAGCAATTCTCTTAATAGCATCCTCAATATATTCTTGATAAAAAACCGTACCTCCTGGAATATGCCAAAGATTATTCCAAGCAGTATCTTTTCTAAGAGTTAATGCCACACCTATTTCAGTTTTCACAATTACTTCTACAACAAGTCTGGGAACTTGAGAATATAAAAGTTTAAACTCTTCTGGAGAAAAAGGTTTTTTGCGAGTCATTTAATTTAATATACCTATCTATTTAGCAACTAGTATTCAGCTTTAAATTATATAAAATTTAAACATAAAAAAACTGGCAAAAATCCTAAAAATTGGAATCTGCCAGCTTCAAAATAAGAGTTATTTCAGTTATCTAATTTCTCTAATTTCTCTAATTATTAATTATCAGTTATCAGTACTTACCATTAAAACCCCAGGCTTGAAATCTGATTTTTTTTAATCTTCTTGAAATAGCAGAAGTTTGAGACCTTATTTATTAGTCAAGAATTAATATTTATTTGATCAGAAAAGGATCAAGTTAATTAGCAGGTATTAAAATAATTACTGTGCGTTGATTTATATCGCTAGCAGGATTACTATTAGGCAATGGTTGAGAATAACCCATTCCTTCGCTAATAACCTGATGTGGTAAATTCTTCTCTTTTAAATATGCGACTACGACATTTGCTCGGTCTTGAGAAATTTCTTTATTTAACTGAGCATCACCAACCCTAGATGTATGACCTTCAACTTTAATGGTAACTCTATTAGGATCGTATTTATTAATTTCTGGAATGAGACTATTTACAGTTTGCTTTGCTGGGGAAGATAATTCAACTTCATTGATCTCAAATTTAATTTGACCTAAAGTTTTTGCTTCAGTTAAATATTTTTCTTGTGAGTCAGATGTTGCCACTATATCTGTTTGACCGCTGACTGTTTCAGGTTTTGCTTGTGATGCAGCAGTTGATTCTATAGTGTTAGTAGTAGTTTCTATCTTATCAGTGGTAGGTTGTTCGGTATCCCTAGAAGTTCTTGTCTCTATCCTATTCGTATTAGCAGTAGGTTGTTGGGCAGAAGTTGTTGTTTCTGTCCTATCAGTAGCAGGGTTTTTTGTAGAGGTTGTTGTTTCTATGTTTACCTTTGAGGGTTTATATATAATTTTAGCAGTTGTTGTTGTTTCGGCGTCTTTTGTTTCTATGGTTGTAGTTTTAGTTGTTTCAGTTTCTAAGGTTTCTGTTACTTGATTTTCTTCTGTTTGAGAATTTACATTTTCCGAATCTATATTTTCAGTTAATTGAACATCAATATCGGGACGTTTAAAAGCGTTAGGACGAGCAAAAGCCCAGGCACAAATGATCATCAAGCCCATAAACAGTGTTAAAATTATAGGGCCTAAAACTTGTTGGTCATCTGTTTGGTCATCTATTTGTTTTTCTGTACTCATATCTAAAATATAACTCCAAAATAGATTAGTATTATTGTTTTTATTGAACTAACCTGACAATATAATGATTGGGGTTGATAGAATCTCCCAATTAAACCAAATTTTAGTAGTGGTTAAAACTTGAAGATTCTTGACCTTGTTTATAACATTTATAGCAAGATTTTATGAGAAGCTATATAAACCGTAATGTATTTTTTTAAGTTCTTTATATTCCATTGAATTTTGCTCTCCTGAAATAGTGAAACGCTATTATACCAATTCAAGAAAATTATGCATTTGACCTCTCCAAAAATTGTCGAAGTCATTTCGTCTTTTGACTAAATATTTTTGATAATTGTCAGATATATATGCTATTGTAAGTCTTTGTAGAATTCTATATAAGCAAAAGCTTTAGAAAAAATTAGAGACTATTTTGAGATTAATTTTATCTCTTTATACTGCTTGAAAAATTGTTATTAATTAGCTTGGGTTATGAAATGTATGTAGCTTATAGATATATGAATATACAGGATAAAAATATCTATAAATTGTGGTTAAAGTTTAGGTTTTAAAACTAAAATATTACAAATTTTAAAAGCTATATTTATTTATCCATAAATACAATCTTTATAAGCAATCTTAAACAATCTATAGCTAAATTTTATATTTATTAATCCCAGCATTTTTTTATCTAATAAATAATACTTTTTTTACGTTACAAATGAAAAAAAATAATTCATTTTTATCTAATAATTAATAAAAAAAATAAATTTTTATATAAAAAAACATGGTTAATTAGAAGTAAAAAAAAATTAAAAATATAGACATTAACTAGTAGTAATTAAAGATTTTATAGCTAAACAAAAAACAGCCAAAGTCACTCAAGAACATAAAAATTACCTCAATCCCTAAAAATGCTTATAACTGCTAATATCCTTGAATTTATTCCTTTTTGATATCAAAGATTTTACCTATCTATGGCTTGATTTTGTTGAAGTTATCCTAGATAATAAGCAGGTATACAAAATTAATTACACCTATATTTGAGACTAAACCTCTTATACTATATATTTCACGTCAAAATAGAGTAGGTAAATAATAAGTATAATGGTGCTTATCTGATATCAAAACTATCAAATAGTTGCAATAAAATTTACTCCCCAATACATTAACACTTGAAATAGATAAAATTTTCAAAAAAAGACAATTACCAAAATTTAAAATTACTGTTTTGGGAAAATTTAGTCAAAGTAAATTAACTTAATTGAATGCTTTACTTCAGGATAAAATTCAGTACTTTGATGTGATAAATGTGCTATATTAAAAAACTGTTGCTAATAGAGATATATAACGGAAATGTCGACAAAACCTACTATTGCATTTACTCACCTGGGATGCGAAAAAAACCGCATTGATACTGAACATATCATTGGTTTACTTGTACAGGCAGGTTATGAAGTAGATGCTAACGAAGAATTAGCAGATTATGTTGTTGTCAATACTTGTAGTTTTATCCAAGCTGCTAGAGAAGAGTCTGTCAAAACTTTAGTAGAATTAGCTGAAGCTAATAAAAAAATAGTCATCGCAGGTTGTATGGCACAACACTTCCCTGAAGAATTACTAGCTGAGTTGCCAGAAGCAATAGCACTGGTGGGGACTGGTGATTATCATAAAATAGTAGATGTGATGCAACGGGTAGAAAAAGGGGATCGTGTCAAAGAAGTTACTGCAGAACCTACTTACATCGCTGACGAAACTACCCCCCGGTACCGCACAACATCTGAAGGTGTTGCTTATGTGCGGATCGCCGAAGGATGTGATTATCGTTGCGCTTTCTGTATTATTCCTCATCTCCGGGGGAAAGCACGATCACGCACCATAGAATCTATTGTCGTCGAAGCTCAAAAACTAGCGGACCAGGGTGTGAAAGAAATCATCCTCATTTCCCAAATAACAACTAATTATGGAATTGATATTTACGGTCAACCTAAATTGGCAGATCTGCTTGAGGCCCTCGGAAAAGTTGATATACCCTGGATTAGAATGCACTATGCTTATCCCACTGGTTTGACACCCAAGGTTATAACTGCCATCCAAGATACTCCCAATATTTTACCTTATCTTGATTTACCTCTACAACATTCTCATCCCGAAATTCTCAGGGCTATGAATAGACCTTGGCAAGGTCAGGTTAATGATGATATAATTAAAAGAATAAAAACAGCTATGCCTAATGCTGTATTACGGACAAGTTTTATAGTAGGTTTTCCTGGTGAAACTGAAGAACATCACTCACACTTAGTGGAATTTGTCAAGCGTCATGAGTTTGATCATGTCGGAGTCTTTACTTTTTCTCCAGAAGAGGGAACTCCTGCTTATAATTTGCCCAATCAGTTGCCCCAAGAAGTTATGGACGCTCGTCGTCAAGAAATTATGGAAGTTCAGCAGTCCATATCTTGGCAACAGAATCAAAAATTAGTGGGGCAATTAGTTGATGTATTGATTGAACAAGAAAATCCTCAAACAGGAGAGTTAATTGGTCGATCCCCACGGTTTTCTCCAGAAGTTGATGGACTTATTTATGTGAAAGGGGAAGCTAGGTTAGGATGTATTGTTCCAGTGATGATTACAGATGCTGATATTTACGATTTGTATGGTTGTTTGATAAGCTCTGCGGCCTAAAGGCGGAGCCCAGAGATTTTGCTGAAACTTTAGATTATTTATTAATTGACTGGGATTATTTATTCATTGAGTCCACTGAGATTAAAGACCTTGATATATCTAATCTGGAAATATTAATTTTCTGTATGTTTTGGTTCATTCTAAAAGTCTTTTCCCAAATTCTCTTAGTGGTTTTTAAATTTTAAAATTATGGGTTGAAACTAAATTGATTATATTTGGGGGGACATTTAATAGATTAATTATTAAATCAACTTTTAGAGAATACAAGGATACAGTTCAAACTAAAAAAAAAGTTGGTTCTCTTGTACCTGTTGCTCAGATATTTCCCATGAGCTTTTCTACTTTTGGTGACCATAAAATAAAGTTGTCCCCTATTGAGTAAGGCTCTAAACCAAATTTTTCTGTAAAGCGATCGCTAATAATCCTAATTAGGGTATAATCTTCTCTGGTAAGTTCCTACTAAGGTAGTACGGGTAGTTTGTAGATTTTATTAAATTAAAAGGTGAAAAGACTCCGAAGGTTCCAAGTCATTAAGTCTTTTTTGTATATACTTTTGAGGTAATCAAAAATCATCAAGTTAGTTTAATTCCACTACTAGGAAATAAAAAATGAAAAAATTGGTGGGTAAGGCTTTTAAGATTTTATACATATAGGCTATTTATTTGTACCCTCCTGCTTCTCATTATCAATGAGACTTGGCTTGCTAATTAACTATCAAAGGATTTAAAGATAAAAGCTTGAGCCGTCTGGGAATGAAAATATCCTCAGCTTTTAAGTTCAAAAAGCTCACATAAAGTTATTATTTTGGATATACTTGCGCAGAAAGATTAAGGGATAATTATTACTCTTACCTATTCTATATTTCTCTTGACTCTCTACTCCCTAAAAATACTTTTTCACTTTTATTGCGGGAAATTATGGGAATAACTTTGCGAGCTTTGGCTTACAGCTATTTCAAGGTTAGAAACTTTCTCAAAACAAATATAAATGCTGTAAGCAAATTCCTATAATACTTTCAGCCTTTAAAACTACTGGTTTTTTTTAGGATAACTTTGTACTGTTGAGTTTTTCAGTAAACCCTAATTATTTTAACGGTTACCAACCTAACACTGGACAAGTTCCCCTCTGCAAATAGCTTCTATCACTGTGGGCCTAAACCTTTATTAGGCTGTCCAGGCTTAAATTGGTAGCTATCTGAATTTAATATCGAATAAAGACATGTGAGTCCAAAAATTGGATAAGATTAAATCTACTTGCTTTGAAATCTTATAAGAAAAGGAGTTTATCGGATACAGATGTTAGTATAGTAGGCCATCTAGTACTTTCCTCGGTTTCCATATTTTATTTATGGCTAGGTGATTAACTCTAAAAGCATTTAAATATAGAAAGGTTTTAATTTTATGGAAGTGTGAAAAATGCCTAGTTGTAAGTCCGAAAAGCCACTAGCATTTTGGAAAAATTTGGGTAAAAAGATTAAGGGATAATTTTTAGTGTTACCTCATGTATGATTCTCCCGACTCCCTAATCCCTAAAAATACTTTTTGAGCACATCCTATTTATACCAACTAATATTACCAGATTTAATATAATGTATTTTTTGGATGTAAAACTATATCACAAAAAAGGTACACTAAGAAAAATGTTTAAACAATACACTTAATGTTAAGTCATTTGTTATTATGTAAATGATTATAAAGCTTAAGAAAGGCCACTAACAGTAAACTGTAGATTATCTGAAGTGCTCGTTGAAACTAAATTCTTCCAATGGGCGATTTTAAGATTCATCACAGGCAACTATTCTTAAATAGAGGTTCCAACTTAAGATTTCAACAAATGGGTATTTAACTCTACCCAACTAGGGAAAAAGGAAAAGGGCATTGGGCCAAAAATTATGTCTCTTTGAGAGAATACACAGACACCGCTTAACTGGTAATAGTTAACTCTGGTGCTATCAGTTTAGTGGAAATTGTTGGCGGCAAAGGCATATTGCCCTACCAAGATGTTATCTATTATCTATAACTATGGTCTAATAGTTGATAGTTAGCAAGGGTTTATGATCGCTTATGGTTGAAGGTAAATCCGCCTCCAAGTTGGGTGACTCAGGAACCAGAGATTGAATTAACGTAACGTCACAACCGGATAAACAAGAAACTTGAATGCTTTTATCAATTAAGTTCATACGGTTTGCTTAGCCGTTAACGCCTGTAGACAAAGTGCTGCCAATAGTCTCGTTTGAAGCAGGAAGTAAACATCAAATTGTCATGTTGTGAGGTTTTGTATAAGTTTTATGGAGCAGAATGAATGGATTTGTCATTTGCAAGTTTAGGAATTTCAGAGGAACGTGCAAATCATCTGGAAACAATTGGTTTTACTGAACCTACCCCTATCCAAGCTCAAGCAATACCCCCTTTGCTAGAGGGAAAGGATATTGTGGGTCAAGCTCAAACAGGAACAGGTAAAACTGCAGCGTTTTCGTTACCAATATTGGAGCAAATTGATATAGATACTAATGCAGTTCAAGCATTAATTTTAACTCCCACTCGTGAGTTAGCACTGCAAGTGACAGAAGCGATTCGTCAATTTACTGGAATTAATAGTAAAGGTCCTACTAAACGGCGGTTATTTGTTTTAACGGTTTATGGTGGTCAGTCTATTGAACGTCAGAGCCAGCGTCTGCAAAAGGGTGTTCATATTGTAGTGGGAACACCAGGGCGAATTATAGATATGCTGAATCGAAATAGCTTGAAACTAGATCATTTGAAAATGATGGTTTTAGACGAAGCTGATGAAATGTTGAGCATGGGTTTTATTCAAGATGTGGAAAAAATTCTGGAAGCAGCACCTGCTGAACGTCAAACAGCTTTCTTTTCCGCTACTATGGATTATTCAATCCGGAAACTAGTTAATAAGTATTTGCAATCACCAGTAACAGTTAAAGTTGCCCAACAAAAAACTACTCCTAAGCGCATCACTCAAACTGTATACATATTACCTCGTGGTTGGTCTAAAGGAAAAGCTCTACAGCCAATTTTAGAACTAGAAGACCCAGAAGCAGCTTTGATATTTGTCCGCACAAGGCAAGCTGCAGCAGAACTAACAAATCAATTACAATCAGCAGGTCATAGTGTTGATGAGTATCACGGTAACTTAAACCAGTCTCAACGAGAACGGTTGTTAACTCGCTTTCGGAATCAACAGGTACGTTGGGTTGTGGCAACTGATATTGCAGCTCGTGGTTTAGATGTAGATCATTTAACTCATGTGATTAATTACGATTTGCCTGATAGTGTAGATAGTTATGTTCATCGCATTGGTCGTACAGGTCGTGCAGGTCGGGAAGGAACAGCAATTTCCTTGATTCATCCTGTAGATAAGCGGAAGTTGCGGTTAATAGAACGTCATTTACGTCAACGTTTGAACACTCGTTCAATTCCTAAGCGGTCTCAAATTGAAGCTCGACAGTTACAGAAATTACAGGATAAAGTGCGAAGTGCTCTGAGTGGTGAGCGGATGGCTTCTTTCTTGCCCTTAATTTCTCAGTTAGGTAAAGAATATGATCCCCATGCGATCGCGGCTGCAGCTTTACAGATAGCTTATGATGAAACTCGTCCTGCTTGGATGGGACTTGATTATTCTCAGGAGGAAGATGAGCCTATGTACGAAACTCCTAAACCAAG
Organism: Trichodesmium erythraeum IMS101; assembly: GCF_000014265.1. NCBI lineage: Bacteria > Bacillati > Cyanobacteriota > Cyanophyceae > Oscillatoriales > Microcoleaceae > Trichodesmium > Trichodesmium erythraeum. The sequence goes on along the minus strand of NC_008312.1, from coordinate 5,726,450 downwards.
GTTGAAAAAGCAGTTACCTAAGAAGTCTAATAATAAAAGTTATTCTGATAAAAATAAGAATTTAAAGGATGAAATATATGTAGAAGAAGCATCTCTGCCACAGAATAATTAAGTTATTTGTGACTCAAATGGTCGAATAGGATTTTTAGAGACGCTATTGCCAACGTCTCTAATTTTTTTATATAGAATCTCGTTATATAAATAAGTGTCTGTGCAAAAATATTTACTTATTTTAATTAGGCTTTGTTGAATAAGTTTTATTGGTAATGGTAAGAGGTAGGTCGGCACGGAATTAGCAAGAAGGTTGTTACAAAGATCCGAAGTTAGGATAAATGGGAATAACAGAGGATGTAGTTGAAAGTATTTTCTCTAAGTACAGGACAAAAAGCTTGACTTTCTAATGGGGGAAAAGGTTTCATATAACTTAAAGCATAATGTCCATGAAACCTAAAGATTTGGGAGATTAGTTTACTACCTGGGGGAATGACAAAAAGGTTAAAAAGTCTTCAGTATCAAGAATTAACCAAAAAATGATCAAAAAAGATGAGCCTAGATATTCTCAACAAGGCTTATTTAATAATAACTAATAAACTACCTTTATCCCACCATAAACATTTAAAAAGTCAATCAAAATTCAATTTTGGTTAATGTTGAAAGCTTTGATTGCTATCATTCAATAATCTCGATGAATACCTTGAGAAACTCTGGCAAATAAAATACCAAAATATATAAATTTTGAGAGCTGTCTTCGTTCTATGCAAAGGTTTTTATCATTAAAAATACTAATATTTTAAACTTTATGTTTTCTAATTTTCAAATATTTTTTTTAATCAAACTTTGAAGCTAGATAAATACCAACAATTGCGATATATGTAAGTCAATTTAATTGGGTAAATTTATTATTAATAAGCCTAATTTATAAACTTAATAGTATGCCGATTTATATTACTAATATTGACAAAAAAAGTAATAGTAATTTTAGAGGAAAGCAAGAATATTTATCTAAAGTTTTATCCCGATAGTTTTAGCTCGATTTGATGATTGCCAAAAAGTAGCTTTATGAAATAGATTATTCTATATTATGGAACTAGCTAAATAGTTAAAAATCAATAAAAGACATGTTTTTATTTTAGAGAAAAAAAAGATTGTATATATAAATATAACTATAACTATATATAGCTATAATATAATTATGAATAAAGCCGAATATATCTATATATTTACAATAAAAAAAAATCAATAAATCTAAGTATTTTATATCAATAAATATTGTCTTAAAATAGAAAAAAATATAGATAAATATCAACAATTGCGATATATGTAAGTCAATTTTATATTACTAATATTGACAAAAAAAGTAATAGTAATTTTAGAGGAAAGCAAGAATATTTATCTAAAGTTTTATCCCGATAGTTTTAGCTCGATTTGATGATTGCCAAAAAGTAGCTTTATGAAATAGATTATTCTATATTATGGAACTAGCTAAATAGTTAAAAATCAATAAAAGACATGTTTTTATTTTAGAGAAAAAAAAGATTGTATATATAAATATAACTATATATAGCTATAATATTATTATAAATAAAGCTGAATATATCTATATATTTACAATAAAAAAATCAATCAATCTAAGTATTTTATATCAATCAATATTGTCTTAAAATCGAAAAAAATATAGTAAAACAGCCATAATTTATAATTACAAATTTATGGGATTTATAAATGAAAATAAATACCTATAAAAAACGAATAGGTATTGAATAAATGTTCCCATTTCTTAATACAATAGGCTATAATTTGGAAGTAACTAAAGTTAAGGTAAAATATTAATTTCTATCATATTATTGATGACTTTAGCTTCCTATTAATTATTAATTTTTGAAAAATACATTGTCAAAAAAGAGTCGTAAATTATGTAAATTATCCAATTTAAAAAGGAATAAAATATAAACAAAATAGCTATATTTATACAGGAAATAGAGGTCAATATTGGTTAAATTCCTTGTTCATGTTTGCAGAATAAACAGAGGAATTGATAGCCAATAACTCTCAAAAATGGCTCAATTATCAGAGAATTATAAAAGCTACAAACCATTTTATGTCAGCTTTTTAGTCTTGCCTATTACCCCTCCAGAGTTGACTACAAAAAACTTTAAACACTACTTTTATTAGCATGAAGCCAGAGTCAAATTTCTTCTTTTATTTATCTAGGTTATATTTCAAGTCAAAAGTATTAACCAGGTACAAATAGCAACTGCATTCTCATCTAATGCCCAAGTAAGTTCTAATTACAAACCCTTACAAAGGTTTTCCCTAACTTTGACATAGATACCAGAAAATTCCTCTAGACTTTGATCACCATTATGAACTGCTCATAAAAATGGGTTTTGAGTAATTACTGAACTCAATAGTAGCTTGAAAACATACAAAATTATCATATTAGGAATTTCTAAGCATGGCTTGGCAATTCCCATAATTTGGGAGACTTTGCCGAAAAAAGGAAGTTCCCAAACTACTAAACGAATAAATGTAATGGAGAAATTTGCTGCCCTATTAAGTAAGGAGTGAGTAGCATACCTAACAGCATACCTAACAGGATATAGAGAATTTCTATGTAAACAATGGTTTAAATATCTTTCGTTTAATTGGGGGTTTTCTATCAGGATTTATCACACAGACTTAATTGTTGATGGAAGCTGATATTTACCTTTAAGAGTGATTTTTAGCAATTTAGCCGTTGGTGAAGTCAGAATATTTTTGGGTAATATTTTCTTGAATATACCTAGCAAAATAGCTGATTTTCATAACGTTTTAAAATGTTTTGTCCTGTACTGATGTCTTTTCTTTCAATTTTTATCCCTGAAAAGCCTCAAAATCCTTAATTTTAATCATTGGGAAATCAAAAAGCTTATATCTTTTTCTGGCTTTTTTGCACTAAGGTGGGGATATAGCTGCCACAATTGCTCCCTTACACAAACCACTCTCCCAAAAACAAAGCTTTTCCCAAAGGCCTAGATAACCTTTATCAAAATGGTATTATTCAATCGCTTAATGCAAAAAGTCTCTCCTATTTCTTTTCCTAATGCTTTATGTCTTTTACTCGGTACAACAGCACTTAAGGCAGCCAAAAAATCAGTGTATGCGTTTTTTTATTCGCTTCATATTAACTTTTGTAGGATTCTATAATTTCTATCGAATGCCAGCATAGGTGGATGAAGTAAAACTATAATTTTGCGAGTCCCACTTTCAGAGTTTTATTTAGCGACAAGTCTAATAATTATTCCCATTTTTATACTCAAGAAAATCTCAAAAGTATAACTATAAACCTTGATTATTTGATTTTTATGGAGCAAAAGATACTTATTCAATTTTAAGAGCTGTCAATAATTGGACTACAAAAGTTTTGATGTGAGCAGGAGTAAAAATTTCTTTATAGTTTCGATTGTGTATTATGTTAACAGTCGGTGCAACTATTGACAAAGTTAGTAGTTTTGTATACAAAACATAGAATCTATGAATATAATTCCAGCGATCGACATATTAGGTGGACGTTGTGTAAGATTGTATCAAGGAGATTATAAGCAAACCCAAATCTTTAATGATAATCCAGTTGATGTAGCAAAAAGGTGGGCAGATGAAGGGGCAACTAAGCTACACCTAGTAGACTTAGACGCTGCTAAAGTAGGTCAACCTGTCAATCAAAAGACTATTGAAGCAATCATCAAAGCAGTAGATATACCAATACAAGTAGGCGGTGGGTTACGGAACTATTCCACAGTTGCGAGTCTACTTGCTCTTGGAGTACAGCAGGCTATTTTGGGTACTGTTGCTATAGAACAACCTGAGTTAGTTTCTGATTTTTGCCAAAAGTTTCCTGGTCAAATTATTGTAGGTATTGATGCTAGAGATGGCAAGGTTGCCACTAAAGGTTGGTTAGAAACTTCACAAGTGTTAGCAACTGACCTAGCACTTCAAATGGCCAAATTGAAAGTTGCAGCAATTATCTATACTGATATTCACCGGGATGGTACTCTCAAAGGACCTAATATAGAAGCATTAAGGGAGTTAGCTACTGCGGTTAGTATTCCAGTAATTGCTTCTGGCGGAATTAGTTCAATTAACGATTTATTAAATTTACTAGCATTAGAAACCATTGGCGTTAAAGGTGCGATTGTTGGTCGTGCCTTGTATACTGGAGGTATTAGTCTTAAAGAAGCAAATCAAGCAGTAGGTCAAGGGCGTTGGCAAGATGTACCTCCAAATTTGGGCTCTTCTACATTTGTCTAATCCTAATCAGATAATTGGTGTTGCTCATGGGTAGTTTGTAATACTTCCTTTGATAAAAGCATTCAAGGAGTTAGTTATTGTGGTCGGTATTCAGTGTGATGGTTTCTGGTAGTATTAATTAAATTACCAATTTGTTCAGTTTCATAGCATGAAAAATTATTTGTGTTAAAGGTCCGATTGTTGGTTATACCTTATACACTGGAGATACTCTACCATTTCTCAAAAAATTTTAAACCCTATTCTCGGGCTTTGCATATTTACGAGATTAATTACAGTTTTAGAGAAAGAGGAAGTCAAATATAGGATTGACCTTTTCTGCAAATTCTGCAAAAAACTCATCCCTTGGTTCAGCAACATCCATTCTCCAGTGAAGCAGTACTTATTTAAAATAGCTGTAAATATATTTACTTGCTCAAGTTGAAGAAAAAATACACCATTATTTCCAGACTTGGTTAAGATTAATATCCTTATGATGTGAAAAGCTAGCTGAAAGCTATATCTAGAAATAGATTTACTTTCGATAACTTAATAGTAATTCAACTAAAAGACAACGCTTATTGAGAAATTTTGAGGTGTAGTGCGTTTGCGGAGAAAACACACTACACTACTACTTTTGGTTGATTATTTACTTATTTCGGGAACTTTTGAAAGACTTAAATATTAAGATAAAAAATGGTTAGTAATTACAAATAAAAATCAATAAAAGTGAAGATATTAGGGTTTTATAAAAACCATATTAAGCAAAATTTGAGTTCATCTCAAGTAGAAATATTATAAATATTATTATACATGAGTATTAGTACATAAAATTGTAAAAATATCAAAATTCAGTAATTATTTTATCCTGCTAATAAAATCAAAAAGTAAACGCAAAGACATATAAATATTTTTGAGTTTCAAGGAGTTAAGCTGACTTTTATTCTAGTTTCCTTTATTGAAAATAATGACAGAAAATTTATTCCGCCTTACTTCAGGATTAGTCCTGATTTTGGATAAGGCTCAATACTAGAATATCAATATATTAATGGTTAGTATATTGTAACAAGAAAGTTTCACCTGTATATTGAAATATTTTGACTTATAAAGGGGCTAGTAATTTAAGATAACAACTAGTAGTAATATATCCTATCTTTAAACTTCTAAAAAAAATACAAAATAATCCTCACAGCAAGTAGAGCACTTCACAGTATTTTCCTATCCCCTTGAAAAAAAAATATCATAAGCAAATTCTAGATAGTTAAGTTACTGTAAAGGTAGAATAGAAAAACTATTAACAATTGATACCAGTTATGGTCGTCAATCTTTAATTCCAGAAATATTTAAAGATTAATTAAAAGGAGAATTAGAAGGTCCAGAAGGTTTTTATAGTTATACTGAAATTTATAAATGGTATTGAGTGTTTATAATATCCCAGCAAGTTATGGAACTATATCTAAAATAGCTCATTATCAATTAAAAACCAAACTCACAGTTCCACGTCCAGTTAATATCAAACAAGAAAAAGATGCTGTAAATAACTGGAAAAAAAACTACCAGGTCTAATTCAATCTCTGTTAGATAAAAATCAATAAATGTTGAAAGATAGTATAAAAATTCGTGATTGGTGTCAGGATCAAAGTCGTTTTGAGATTAAAACTTTTTCTGGATAAAAGGTGACTTTCAAAAGAGTAAAATCGATAGGAAAAGAACAATGAAAATTTTGATATAGATGGTTATAATAGTTAGTATAACCATTAAAAGGAGAAAGCTTTTTTTGGGAATTTACTCTCATTAATTGTATTGGCTTTGAAAAGTTTTTTGAATTATTTGGATAGCAATTGAATTCATAAAATATACATAATTTAGTTAGAGAATAGTCGTTTACACAAAGCTTTAAACTTAAATCTTCCTGAGAATATTATTCTATTATTTCAACCACCATATAGTCCACAAGTTAATTATATAGAGAGATTGTGGTGATACATTAAAGAAAATTTTAAGTTAATTAATTTTGACAGTATAGAAAAATGACAAATTGCTCTGACTAAGAGTTTAAATAAGTCGTTTACACAAAGCTTTAAACTTAAATCTTCCTGAGAATATTATTCTATTATTTCAACTACCATATAGTCCACAAGTTAATTATATAGAGAGATTGTGGTGATACATTAAAGAAGATTTTAAGTTAATTAATTTTGACAGTATAGAAAAATGACAAATTGCTCTGACTAAGAGTTTAAATAAATTAACTCAAAAAGTAATATCTCAAATAACTGGCTGGGAATTTATTACCAATACTTTATTAATGGCCAATGTTTAGGCTGGCGATCGCTCTATTATTTTCTTCACTATTACATCTTGTTAATTTATATTAAGCACAGCTTCATAGAAAATTGGTATCAGAAAGAACAATAAAATATTTTAGACATAGAGTTGATTCTGTTGTATAGTTCAAGATTTTTTCGGTTAAGTCTAAATACTTACTCAAATTTTTTCTCTGTTACATACTACTTTTTGTAGTATAAATCTAGGATATAACTAAAGCATAGAAACCGGGTTTGTATTAAATGCCCTACCATAGCCATCTCCGTCTCCGACAAACCCAGTTTCTGAATAATTTAAATTTTAACTTCTGACTTTTGATTTGCTTAATTATTAACTTTTTCTGCAACGTTATTCACAATTTCTTGAAATACAATCTCATCTCTACGAGGGTCAGCATGAGCAACCTTTACCTCTAAGCGATCGCCCACTTCAACTGATCTACCAAACCGCATAGCCAACTCTAACCCCAACTCTTCCAACAACACCAACCCTAAATTAATTTCTTCTTTCAACCACCGAATTACCAATGCCTGCCAAACCTCACCAGAATTACGGCGTAAATATTCCAAACCCCAATAACGGTTAGTAAACCTTTCCACACTAGAAGCTTCCTTCACCGCCGGAACTAAACTCATTACCATTTCTTGCATTTGTTCTAGAGTAAAAGGTAACGGATCACCCCGCAAATGAGCCTTAATCTGAAAGTGGGCCAATAAATCACTATAACGCCGAATAGGAGAAGTAACCTGAACATAAGTTTCTAAAGCCAAACTTGCATGACGAGCTGGTATAGTACCCATTTCACTTTTAGGCATACATCGACGCATAGCTGTAGAACGAACTGGTCCTGCTGGCAACAACATTAGTTCTGCATCTGGTGGAAGTTCAGGTTGAGGTTGACTACGATAGGGTAGAGGAATATTATTTTCTTGACCATATTTTGCCCCCACTTCCCCTGCCAAAATCATCATTTCCGCTACTAGCTGTCTTGAAGGTGAATCATCCAATACTTCTACCGTAATTTCTTCACCTTCACCTTTCACTTTAATTACCGACTCTGGCATATAAATACTAATCGAGCCTTGTGACTGTCGCCACTTAAATCTTTGTTTAGCCCAATCATTCAGAGCATGAATTTCTGGTTCTAGCTTAATCTTCAACTGTAGCATTTCATCCACATCATCATAAGTAAGACGGTAAGTCGGTTTGATTAAGCTGGCATGAATTATATAATCTATAACTGCCCCACTTTCATCTAAAAGAATGCCAAAACTCAAAGCTCTGCACACTTGTCCCTGAATTAGACTCATTGGCCCTGTGGCCAACTCTGGGGGAAACATAGGAACCATACCAGTAGGTAAATATAAAGTAGTCGTTCTGCGTCTGGCCTCTAGGTCTAACTCATCACCAGGAATAAGTAAACGAGTTGGGTCAGCTATATGTACCCATATCCTGTGTTGACCATCTTCTAAAAATTCTATGCTCAGGCCATCATCTATTTCTTGGGTACTTTCATCATCAATTGTATAGACTTTTAAATGAGTTAAATCCAAACGGTTTGTTTCTGGATCTGGTGGGAGGGATTGCAGGCAGCTTTTGGCCACTTCTAGTACCTTGGTAGAAAAACATTTTGGGATCTGGCTACGTCGCAAATATAGATTTTCATGCTCACTCCATATACCTAGATCCACTAATAGTTTAAATGCTGCTTCTGAAGTTTCTGGTACTTTTAAGGTAGCCAAAGTTTCCATGGCCTGACTACGATGGGAAGTTTCTTCTCCATGAGTCGCAAATTTTTCTATGATGTCTAGGCGGTTATAATCACTTTGTTCCCATTCTACCTTTTCCCCTGCTAGTCGGTTATGCACCCGCAGTAAAAAGTTCTCTAATTCTTCTTTTCGTTGTTTTTGGACTTCTTGTTGATGTTTAATTTCTGCTACTTGGGCTACAGAGCGGGGTTCGTAACGATCGCCTTTTTGCTTAAAGTAGAGTTTATCATCCGATAATAATATATAAGCTGCATAACATTGGATCGGTGTTTGTTCTGAAAATAGCAATAGGGCCATTTCTTCTGGATTTACTGCTTCTGCTTCTTCTACTAGCAATTCCCATGCTACTTCTAAACTAGAAGGATCCAGGTAAGTTTTTACCTCCTGAATAAACTGGGGAATTTCTGATGATTGATAACTTTCTCCTCCTACTTCATAACTTATTTGCTTTGGGGGTATACTATTAGACTTACCATTTGCTTCTATCACGACCCAATTTTTTTTACCGTCTGGACGATCTGCCACAGCTAGTCTACGCTCTCCGTGCAGTCTAAATTCTATTAATTTTCCCTTCTCCACTTGCTCTTAATGTATATAGTTTAAGTTTTCTTGAGCTTTGTGCAATCTTCAACCTACTCAAAGCTCTGCACGTTGAATCAATGTAGCATCACTGATTAAAGTAATGGCTCTTACCATCTTAAGAGTAGCCCCCTTGCCCATTCATCTTTGCTAGCATTTGGTCTCTCTTAACTCAAAAGATTTTAAATCTTAACTAAAAATTAACCTTTATAATAATTTTTACAATCAATTATTTGTTTGATAATTCAGCTCTCTATTTCAAGAGCTGACAACTCCTCAGCCCTTAAATGCTCAACTATTCCTTAACTAGATGCCTCACTCAAAAGACTTGATCATTTTTCCCAACATTATGAAATTTCACACAGTCCTAGCCTTAGCTTTCTTTATTAACGTAAGGCAATAATGCCACTAATCTGGCTCTTTTAATACTTTTTGTCAAATCTCTTTGCTGTTTAGATGTTAAACCTGTAATTCTTCTTGGCATAATTTTTCCTCTTTCAGTAATATATTTTTTGAGTAACTCAACATCTTTGTAATCAATGGGATCTCCTGGTTTAATAGGTGATACTCTTTTCCGGTAGTAATTTGCCATAGCGCGTATTATCTGCTAATAATTTTTATTTACGTTTTAACTTAATTCAGAATTCATATCAATCAAAACTTTTACCTATAAAAGTCTAAATTGTATCAAACTCCTAACACTTTGTTTATAGCTTATTAAGCACTTTACTATAGTTTAATACTCACTAAATTTTTACTTAATTTCTTTATGAACTGTATGTCTATTACAGTGAGTACAAAATTTCTTCAACTCTAATCTTGATGTTGTATTCCTACGGTTTTTAGTACTTGTGTACCTAGAAACACCTTGTGAACGTTTATTAGGATTAGTTCTACACTCTGTACACTCTAGTGTAATAATAATTCTTACTCCTTTAGCCATATGTCACTTTCCATTAATGCTAAACACAAACCAAAACTTTATTTTATCATATAACGCTTGGCTTCGTCAAGTAACCATCTAAGCTTAATATCTAGGGAATAACCACGCATAGTTCCCACTACTATCGTATGAGATATTCTGTCATGGAAAGCTTGCTGATACCTTTCAATATCTACCAAAGCTACTGTAAAATCTAAAAACAAGGGCATTATTAGTAGTAAAACAGCAGCATTTCCAGATGTCAAATTACTCATGCCTAGCATTGCTAATGATCCAGCTAGTGCTAAAATTCCTTCTCGCTTTGATAATTCTAGGATATCAGGAGCTCTTTGGTACTTACTATCTAAAACTTTCATATCCAGAGCAAAATGGCCGATGCTCTGACCTTGATTTTTGTAGACCATTACAACTCGTATAGCTATCCAAAATACCACAAAAAATAAAATAAATGTGAACCAATTATTACTAATAATGGCACTAAGGAACCAAACTATTCCTGCATCTATACTGAATGCTAGTGCACGACGAGATAGAGGAGCTTTTGGCAATTGGGGTACAATATAGTCTCTCATTATGTTATATTTATCTGCTTCAATTATTTTGTCTTTTTAGCAATATTTACAACAGTTACCATGTCACTTATCAAGAGAATCTCCCACTTCTCAAATTTAGTCCTTGCTACAAATTTAACTTTGCGCCTTCTGACTTGTGACTTTGTGCCTTTTAAATGCAGCTATAAATACAGCGCTTGACCTTGTTATGAAGTACACCCAGGCGGACAAGATGCCTGCAACACATAATTTTCAATATTTACCCTGCAGTTATATGGTCGAAATATGCTGTATAAATGTTTTATTTACTGTTTTTCTATTATAAATTACTGTTGTTAATTTCCTAGTGGTATATACAGAACTTGACATTCTGATAAGGTACACTAACGTGAGCAAGATACCTGTGCTATATAATTTTCAGTATTCATCTTGTACCTTATAGACCCGAAATATGCTGTAAATAGTCATTTTTTAGGAGAAAGTAAATATAGCAAGTGATTAATATTGCTTGAAAACTGATTAATTAACCTAACTTATGAAAGATAATTGGCAAAAACTTTAATTCATATATATAGTTTTTGCATAAGTTATGAAAAAACTTTAACAGAATGCAGAATAAAGATAATTAAACTAAAACTTAGATAGTATAGAAAACTTCAGTAAAATTATTACTTATGAAAGTTAATTTTAATATTGTTAGGCAAAATCAAAATACTCAGCCAAAAATTCAAAGTTACACCCTAGAAATTGAACCAGGCAATACAATTTTAGAATGCCTAAACCGGATTAAGTGGGAGCAAGATGGAAGTTTAGCTTTTAGGAAAAACTGCCGAAATACTATTTGTGGTAGTTGTGCAATGCGAATCAACGGTCGTTCAGCTTTAGCTTGCAAAGAAAATATTAGAAATGAATTAGCTAGACTCGAAAAAATAGCAACTAACAATCATCATGATTATGTCACCAATACTACTGTAAAATCTATTCCAGAAATCACTATTTCTCCTATGGGAAATATGCCAGTAATTAAAGATTTGATTGTAGATATGAACAGCTTTTGGCAAAATCTAGAAGCGGTTCAACCTTATGTAAGTACAGAAGCACGAAAGATTCCAGAACGGGAATTTTTACAGACTCCTAGTGAACGGGATAAACTCAATCAAACAGGTAATTGTATTCTCTGTGGGGCTTGTTATTCTGAATGTAATGCTCGTGAAGTAAATCCAGATTTTGTAGGGCCACACGCCTTAGGGAAAGCTTATAGGATGATAGCTGATTCACGGGACAACCAAACAACAGAAAGATTAGAAAAATATAATCTTGATACTGCTGGAGTTTGGGGCTGTACTCGTTGTTATTATTGTAATTCTGTCTGCCCCATGGAAGTTTCACCTATGGATCAAATAGGTAAGATTAAGCAGGAGGTTCTGGCTCGTAAAGATCAACAAGCTAGTCGTTCTATTCGCCACCGAAAAGTTTTAATTGATTTGGTTAAGAATGGAGGTTGGATTGATGAAAGAAAATTTGGTATTCAAGTAGTGGGTAATTATTTTCGAGATCTTAAAGGTTTATATAGTTTGGGCCCTTTAGGATTAAGGATGTTGGCTAAAGGTAAGTTTCCTTTGATTTTTGAACCTTCTCAAGGAACTGAAACTGTGCGATCGCTGATTGAATCAGTTAAAAGCTTAGATAATAAATTTACTGGGAGCAAGCAATAATTTTTATATTTTTTGGTTTTTGGTAGCACTAAAAAAGTAGTTATTTTGTTCATCTACCTTCTGAAAACTGAAGGATAGAAATCATCCATTTAATAATCCTTCAAAAGATTCAGTATTTGATGTACTAAAATCTTGATCCTAATATGATCATAATAAGACGGAAAAAGGAAATATTTTGATGGTCGAACGTTTCTTATTTTTTCGTATTCTAAATTTACACTAAGATGATATATGTAAGACTTATTTTCAACAAAATATCAAATATTTCTTACTAATATATTACCAATTTCCTAAACCACTAGCACCTATAACTAATAGATTATTAAAACATGACACAAAAACCTATCAATCTTTGATTAAAATTATCAAAAAATTAGGAGCTTTTCAGGTTGAATTTTGGAAATTAAAGGGATAATTTAAACTTTTCAAGCACTCTTTTCTTATATCGAATTCTCAAACAAATATGTTACCTATAATTTTTTCACTCGCTGGAACAATTTTATCTGAGGCTGAAAAACAATTATTTACTCGCTCTCAACCTGCTGGTTTTATTCTATTTCAACGCAACTGTGAACACCCTACTCAAGTTAAACAATTAACTGATACTTTGAGAAAATGTATTAACCAAAAAGACATTCCTATCTTAATTGATCAAGAAGGAGGTCGAGTTGCTCGTTTACAGCCTCCCCATTGGTGGGTTGCACCTTCTGCTTCCTCTTATCTTCAAGAAATTAATGATCTTAATGATGCTGCACATAGAGCAAAAATAGATGCTAAACACATAGCTCAAGATTTACAAAACATTGGTATTAATGTTAATTGTTCTCCTGTACTTGATTGTCCTATACCTGAAGCGGATCTAGTAATTGGTACAAGAGCTTATAGTAATTCACCTTCAGAAATTATCACAATGGCTAAAGCTGTTATTGAAGGTTTTCAAGAGGAAGGAGTTATGCCTGTAATTAAACACATCCCCGGTCATGGTCGTGCTTTAGTAGATAGTCATAAAGCTTTACCAGTGGTTGAAACTTCTCTAAAAGAATTATCTGAATGTGATTTTTTACCTTTTAAAGCTTTAGCAAAATCTGTTACTTGGGCCATGAGCGCTCATGTTATTTATACTGCTATTGATTCTGAAAATTGTGCTACTGTTTCACCTACTATTATACAAGAAATTATCCGTAAGCAAATTGGTTTTGAAGGTATATTAGTTACTGATGACTTAACTATGAAGGCTTTATCAGGAGATTTAGTTACGAAAGTTAATCGCTCATTAAAAGCAGGTTGCGATTTAGCATTATATTGTGATGGCAAGTTAGAAGATATGGAATTTTTAGCAGATAATATTACTCCTGTAAAACCGATATTATTTAGTTCAAAAATATCTTAAATTAAGGGGAGAATTATAGTCGAATTTTTCTATCTATTCCTCTTTAATGAAAAGTCACAAATGATTTTTTTTCATTCTCTGAAGCTCCAAAAAAAAAAGCGGCGCGCTACAGAAATTTCCCTTCCATTTTCAGATTTTTTATGATAATATAAGATTAGATGGGGAATATTGCCTATATACATGACTTTTTATTCAACTCTTTTTTTTAGGAAAATACAATCAAGGATTTAATAATTTTCCCATTCTTTTGGCTCATTCTGTGAAGCACTTAGCTATTCTTTCCCATGGTCGAATTTTCCATTTATTCTTCCTTAGTAGAAAATCATCAACTTTTATTTCATCTTCTGTGGCTCCGAAAAAGAGGCGCGGCGCAAAGTCTTTCCTCCTCTTCTCAGATTTTTTTGTGATATTATAAGGTTAGATGGAAAGCTTGCCTATATACATGACTTTTTATTCAACTCTTTTTTTTAGGAAAATAGAATCAAGCATTTAATAATTTTCCCAAAAGTAAGACTAATTTATTTAACTCATTCTGTGAAGCACCCCTCTATTTTTTTCCCATAGTCGAATTTTTTCATTTATTCTTCTTTAGTGAAAAGTCACAAACCATTTTATTTCATTCTCTGGAGCTCCGGGAAAGTAGCGCGTCGAAAAATCTTTCCTCCCCTTCTCAGATTTTTTGTGATAATATAAGATTAAATAGGAAGCTTGCCTATATACATGACTTTTTATTCAACTCTTTTTTTTAGGAAAATACAATCAAGGATTTAATAGTTTTCCCAAAAGCAAGACTAATTCATTTGGCTTATCCTGTGAAGCACTCCGCTATTCTCTCTCACATATTCTTCCTCAGAGGAGATCACCATTTTGGCTTCATTTTCTGGAGCTCTGAAAAAGCGACGCGACGCAAAATTTTCCCTCCCCTCCTCAGATTTTTTTGTGATACTATAAGATTAGATGTGGAACCTTGCCTATATGTATGACTTTTTATTCAACTCTTTTTTTTAGGAAAATATAATCAAGCATTTAATAATTTTCCCAAAAGCAAGACTAATTCATTTAACTCATTTTGTGAAGCACTCCAATATCCTTTCCCATCGCCGAAATTTTCCATTTATTCTTCTTTAGTAGAAAATCACCAACTTTTTTTTCATTTTCTGGAGCTCCGAAAAAGAGGCGCGGCGCAGAAATTTTTCTCCCCTTCTCAGATTTTTTTTGTGATATTATAAGATTAGATGGAGAAACTTGCCTATATATATGACTTTTTATTCAACTCTTTTTTTTTAGGAAAATACAATCAAGCATTTAATAATTTTCCCAAAAGCAAGGCTAATTCATTTAGATCATTTAGCTCATGTTCTGAAGCACTCCAATATTCTTTCCCATCGCCGAATTTTTCCATTTATTCTTCCTTAGTAGAAAATCACCAACTTTTATTTCATCTTCTGAGGCTCCGAAAAAGCGGCGCGGCGCAAAATCTTTCCTCCCCTTCTCAGATTTTTTTTGTGATCTTATTAGATGGAGAAGCCTGCCTATATATATGACTTTTTATTCAACTCTTTTTTTTTAGGAAAATACAATCAAGGATTTAATAATTTTCCCAAAAGCAAGACTAATTTATTTAGCTCATTCAGATCATTTAACTCATCCTGTAAAGCACTCCGCTATTCTTTCCCTTCGCCGAATTTTTCCATTTATTCTTCCTCAGCGGAAAATCACCAACTTTTATTTCATCTTATGGAGCTCCGAAAAAGAGGCGCGGCGCAGAAATTTTTCTCCCCTTCTCAGATTTTTTTTGTGATATTATAAGATTAGATGGAGAAGCTTGCCTATATATATGACTTTTTATTCAACTCTTTTTTTTCAGGAAAATACAATCAAGCATTTAATAATTTTCCCAAAAGCAAGGCTAATTCATTTAACTCATTTAGCTCATGTTCTGAAGCACTCCAATATTCTTTCCCATCGCCGAATTTTTCCATTTATTCTTCCTTAGTAGAAAATCACCAACTTTTATTTCATCTTCTGAGGCTCCAAAAAAGCGGCGCGGCGCAGAAATTTTTCTCCCCTTCTCAGATTTTTTTTGTGATATTATAAGATTAGATGGAAAAGCTTGCCTATATACATGACTTTTTATTCAACTCTTTTTTTTCAGGAAAATACAATCAAGGATTTAATAATTTTCCCAAAAGCAAGGCTAATTCATTTAACTCATTTAGCTCATGTTCTGAAGCACTCCAATATTCTTTCCCATCGCGGAAATTTTCCATTTATTCTTCCTTAGTAGAAAATCGCCAACTTTTATTTCATCTTCTGGGGCTCCGAAAAAACGGCGCGGCGCAGAAATTTTTCTCCCCTTCTCAGATTTTTTTTGTGATATTATAAGATTAGATGGAGAAGCTTGCCTATATACATGACTTTTTATTCAGCTCTTTTTTTTCAGGAAAATACAATCAAGGATTTAATAATTTTCCCAAAAGCAAGACTAATTCATTTAACTCATTCTGTGAAGCACTCCAATATTCTTTCCCACCGCCGAACTTTTCCATTTATTCTTCCTCAGTAGAAAATCAACAACTTTTTTTTTCATTTTCTGAAGCTCCGAAAAAGAGGCGCGGCGCAAAATCTTTCCTCCCCTTCTCAGATTTTTTTTGTGATATTATAAGATTAGATGGAGAAACTTGCCTATATACATGACTTTTTATTCAACTCTTTTTTTTAGGAAAATAGAATCAAGCATTTAATAATTTTCCCAAAAGTAAGACTAATTTATTTAACTCATTCTGTGAAGCACCCCTCTATTTTTTTCCCATAGTCGAATTTTTCCATTTATTCTTCCTCAGTAGAAAATCGCCAACTTTTATTTCATTTTCTGGAGCTCCGAAAAAGCGACGCGGCGCAAAATCTTTCCTCCCCTTCTCAGATTTTTTTTTGTGATATTATAAGATTAGATGGAGAAACTTGCCTATATACATGACTTTTTATTCAACAAAAATTCGTTAGTAAGAGATAATCAAGTATTCAGAAATTTTCCTGAGAAGCAACACTATTATCTAGTTGTATAAATTAATATGCTTGCTAAGGTAAAACAAAAAACTTGAACTTAAGGAAATTCAACCTAAAAATAATACTACTATTTTTTGCAAGTAGACACTAGCATTCCAGACTTTGACTACGGGTTTAAACCTGGGTGTCTTTATTTAATTACGGGATAAGAGGATAAATTTTCTGGGAATTTTCTTCCTGCCCTAAATTTTAGGTTTTTGAGCCTAAGCTTCATATTTATGATACCAGTCGAAGCACAGTTTAAGTCATTAATTTCGGCTTTTAAACAAAATTTTGCATAATTTAGTGTTCTGAGCTTTTTTCTATTGTTATATCTATTAAATCTATTGATTTGGTGGCCATTTGATAATTTCTCAAAAAAATTCGGCTCGCCAAAGGCGAGACTAAATAGGGCAAGAGGGCAAGAGGGCAAAGGGCTATTCAAAAGTCCTGGGGGGGAAACTCACAAGACGAAAACCAAAAGAGATGCTGTCCGCCTCGTCCGAGTTAAAGTTGCCGCGGAGCGCAGAGCGACACCACCAAGGATAGTAGATCCAGGAGCCGCCACGAAATACTTTTGTACTATTAGTATTACTATTTTTATTACTATTAATCCTAGCACTTCCATCTGTAGGAGCTCCTACATAATTATCATACCAGTCGTCAGCACACCATTCATCAACGTTTCCGTGCATATCATATAAACCAAAAGCATTTGGTGGAAATTTACCTACAGGAGTTGTTTGCTCTCTATTTTCTCCTTTTGGCCCTTTGCCGTAAGTATGGTTGCCATCATAGTTAGCTAACTCAGATGTTATGGTTTCTCCAAAGTAGAATGGTGTACTCGTTCCTGCACGACAAGCATATTCCCATTCGGCTTCACTGGGTAACCTGTACTTTCTTCCTGTTAGTTTTGATAGTCTTTGACAAAATTCTACTGCTTGGTTCCAACTAACCAGCTCCACTGGTCTCTGCCATCTATCTATACTTTCGTATGGTTCTTTAAAATATGATGGCTCTGGGTCTAGGTCTCGTTCTACTTTTAATTCTGTTCGAGAGGCGATCGCTTTCCACTGTCCTTGAGTTACTGGATATTTGCCCATAAAAAAGGAAGGAACAGTTACCTGATGTTGGGGCCGTTCATTATCTCTGCTATCCACTTCACTTTTAGGAGAACCCATGGTAAAAGTACCCCCAGGAATATAAACCATTTCCAATTTAATTTCATTACCCAAATATTCTATTTTCTGCCTAGCGCTTTCCTGACTACGCTCAATAATATTGCCAAAATTATCAACTTTTACAACTTCAAAATAAAATAATTCCCCTAGATCTAATTCTTTTGATAAAACTATTTTTGGTATAGTTAATTCAAGCTTTGCGACCTGGTATGAATGTGTTATTTTTTCTAGGGTTACTTTTTCAGGTTCTCTAAGTAATTCATTACAAAGTTGAGCATAGTCTAAAAAGTCTTGAAATTGTCCTGATGAAGCTATTTGTTGTTTAAAATCTTGGGTAATTTTTAGTAAACGAGCTAACTCTGCTTTATCTATACATTGAGAGATAGCAAAAGCTATTTCCTTGACAGTTTTCTCTGTATCTAAATACAACATTGCACCCCATGTCTGAAGTTGTAGTTCTTTGTCTCCAATAAAATGATTAGTTTTAGCTAAATATTTAATATAGCTCAGTAATAAACGGGCAATTTCTTTAATTCTTTTCTGACCAAACTTTGGGTTTTCTGCTAATTTTTGGAGTAAATAAATTCTTACTCCTTCATCCATTACATAAAGTTCATAACCAACTGGACGACACAAATTAGATAACAATAAATCAGCTTCAGAAATCCAAGGAACTTTTTCACTTTTGAGAAATTCAATTCTGAGATAATTGACTAATTCTGGAGTTAATACTAGAGGTAAAGCGACATGGGAAGCTAATAAGAAATAGGAATCTTCAAAACGACTTACAAATTGTTCTACTTTATTCTGAGCGATAATTTTATCTGTTATTTCTGTCATTTCTATATTATCTTTGTAAAGTCAAAATAGCTTGTCTTAAACCTTCTTGATCCATAGGAAACATAGGTATTAAATGAGAGATAATACTAGCTGTAGTGTTATTCCAACGCATTTTTGGAACTGGGTTAAGCCATGCTACTAAGTTAGTATGCTGTTGAATTTCCCATATTACTTCAGTTGTGCCTGAAACTCTTGTTCGCTGACGATACCCCCTAGCAGCACCTGCATCACTAATGATTAAAATTCTAGTTTCACTATCACATTTATTTAAGACAGTTTCTAAGGAAATTTTATCAGTCAAAAAAGGATCTTGATAAATATATTTTGCTGGTAAGTTATGAAAATAAGCAACGTCTACTGTTTCTATAGAGCTTTCATATTTAGCTGTTTCTACTAAGTCTTGACTGAAATGATGAAAGGGAGTCATGGAACCTTCTTGATCTACGAAAATTAGTAAATGAGCATGATTTTTTTCTCGTCGACGGTAGACTGGTTGTAAGAAAAATCCTTGTTTTGTAGCTTGTTCAACAGTCATTTTAATATCTAAAACATCTCTAAGTCCGTCAGCAATGGGGCGACGTAAATATCGCCAACTATAAACCATAAAACGGCGAGAAATGGGATAATAAGTATAAAATTCGGCGTCGTTTTCATGTTCTCGTATTGGTTGAATATTAGTGATAGGTAGTGGGGATAGTTTTTCAGTGGTTGGTTTAGTTATTTCTGTTGAAGAAGATTGAAATTTTGTAGTAGGAGAAATAGGAGTTGATGAGTCTGATTCAAGTTGTTCATAATTTAAATTTTTTTGATTTTTTGTGGAGGGGTTTGGTGTTGTTTCTTGAGTTTTTTCAGATTCAAAAATCCTATCAAATATTAGGGATAAATGCTGTTGTTGCTCCCAAGAGTTACACCATAGTAAGCGTAGGAGTTTTTTTAAGTCTTCTTGATTTTTTGTTCCCCAACCTCCTTTAATTGCATCTTTTACCGAAAAGTATTCTTTAATACTCAGATTAAAACCTGCTTGACGCAAATGATAAAAAAGAGTTGTTAAATAAGAGTTAGGTTCAAACATGAGTGGTTGAAAGTTTTGTGCTTAAGTGAATAAAATGTAGTTCAAATAAGTTGAAGTTTGAGATATTTTATAAATCACTAGTTTGAGGAAAAGTGGTATTTTTTTGCCAATCTTGACGAATTTTAAAAATTAATTCTCGATAAGGAATTAATTCTCCTTCTTTTAATTTCTCAAGAGGATAAGGAAGCTGAGGATTTTGTTTTGTCTGACAACTACAAAGTGCATATAACCAATCTAAAAATTCACTTGTACCTGGAATTTTAAATAAGCCTTTATTTTCTCTAATTTTAATAAATAGTTGAGCAGCTTGTTGTACTAATTCATTATTTGAGGAATTAATTTTTTTGAGAATTTCTGAGTCTGGTTTATATTGATAGTGAATATCAACAATTTTTTGAAGTTGTTTAGGGTCATCTGGAAATTTCAGATAATAATAAATACAACGACGTAGAAAAGGAGCTGGTAAGTTTCCTTTTTCTTTATTACTAGTAATAATTACAATTGGCTGACAATTAGTTTTAGCGGTAATTGTTTCTCCAGTTTCTCTAATTTTAAATTCCCAAGGTTCATCTAAAACTGTTAGTAAATCATTAGGAAAATCTACGTCAGCTTTATCTATTTCATCAATTAAAACTATTGCCGGGCAATTTGAAAGAAAAGCATTACCAATTGCTCCAAAAGTTCGATAATTTTCAGGGTTACTAGGATTTCTATAAGTTTTATCTTTGTCTTGATTATTATTTTTTATTTCTAATTTTTGAGTTTGAACATCATGGAGTCTGAGGATAGCATCATATTCATATAAACCTTCTTGTGCTTTAGCAGTTGAACGAATATTCCAACGATAAAAAGGTAATCCTAATTCATAAGCAACTGCGAGTGGTAATCGAGTTTTTCCACAGCCTGCTTCTCCTTCTAATAAGAGAGGACGGCGCAGAAAAATTGCTAAGTTTACTGCATCAATTAACTCATCTGGCGCAATGTAGGGTTCAACTTTTTTAGGTGAATCAGAATGAGGTTTAGAAGGACGATTTTTAGGATTATTTTCAAAATGGTAATTCATCTTTGAACTTATAATTGTTTAATAGGTAGGGTTTGAATATATTAAGTTTTGCCATTGTTTTTGTTGTAAAGCTAGGCAAACATCTGTAGGTCTTCCTTTGTCAGTTGCATTATAAATTTTTTCAGCTATAGTATCTTTATCTGTGTTTTTTAAACGAGGATTACCATATTTAGTCAACCATTTTTTAATATCTTCTTTTTTCCATTTTTCTAAAGGTATTTTGACTAATTTATCTCTAGAAAAAATTCTACTTTTGCGATTATAGTAGGAGGATAATTCTGAGTTTGAAAATCTGGAATTAAGTAATAGATTAGAAGTTATTACAGCTACAACTTTAATACCTTCATAATCCTTAGCTACTTCGTTTACTTTTTCTCTCAAAGGTTTCCAAAAAACATTAATAAACCAAGGTATTAATGGATCTATGTCACTAGGCTGACTAATATCACAATTAATTTCTATAAACAAAACCGAATTATTTTGTAAAGAATTACCTATTTTATTGATAACTAATTCTACAGTCATTTCTTCTTTTTTAACGTCAAAAAATTTAGCTATTCCTTGTATTACTCCTTCTAAATTTCCTAAAGTATATGTGACAAAACAGGGACGAAAATGTTGCCTGTGAATATTATAAGTCTCTGAAAATAAGTCATCTTTTAGTCTTTTTAAACATAAATCTCCTCGATTAGTCAAACATTTTTCTATGAAAAACAAAGCTACATCTCCCTCCTTATTAAACTGAGATGTAATTCTTTGAAAAGTTTTTAAAGCTTTTTCAAAATCGATATCATACAAGTATTGCTCAAATTTTAATAATTGCTGATTTTTAGGGTTGTCTAAATAATCGTTTGAACTCAAACTTTTCTCCTTTAACTTGAGATTTTCAATTTCATTTTCAATATGATCAAGTTTGTTATATAGTTCATTAATTTCTGTCGAATAGTTATCCATTTGTGTATTAAGCTGAGTTCTTTGAGCTAAACTAGTTTCTGCCTTTATCTCTTGATTACATTTATTGCTTAGTTGTTCTAGTCCAGCTATTTGAGACTCTATTCTTTGTTTCTGATTTTCCAAACTTTTTAATTTCTGAATATATGACATTTAGATAACTTTTTAATTACTTGTATAAACTAAGTATTTTGAAACTTATTAATTTGAGCTATAATTTGCTGAAATTTATCATATAATTCATTAATTTTTGTCGAATAATTATCCATTTGTGTATGAAGCTGAGTTCTTTTAACCAAATTACTTTCTGCCTTTATGTCTTGATTAGATAAATTACTTAATTTTTCTGGTTCAGCTATGCTATTTAAAACTCTATTCTTTGTTGCCGATTTTCCAAACTTTTTAATTTCTGACTATCTGACATTTAAATAACTTTTTAATTACTTGTATAAACTAAGTATTTTGAAACTTATTAATTTGAGCTATAATTTGCTGAAATTTATCATATAATTCATTAATTTTTGTCGAATAATTATCCATTTGTGTATGAAGCTGAGTTCTTTTAACCAAATTACTTTCTGCCTTTATGTCTTGATTAGATAAATTACTTAATTTTTCTGGTTCAGCTATTTAAAACTCTATTCTTTGTTGCCGATTTTCTAAACTTTTTAATTTCTGACTATCTGACATTTAAATAACTTTTTAATTACTTGTATAAACTAAGTATTTTGAAACTTATTAATTTGAGCTATAATTTGCTGAACCTTGTCATATAACTCGTTAATTTCTGTCGAATAATTATCCATTTGTGTATGAAGCTGATTTCTTTTAGCCAAATTAGTTTCTGCCTTTATATCTTGATTACATAAATGACTTAGTTTTTCTAGTTCAGCTATCTGAGACTCTATTCTTTGTTGCCGATTTTCTAAACTTTTTAATTTCTGAATATCTGACATTTAAATAACTTTTTAATTACTTGTATAAACTAAGTATTTTGAAACTTATTAATTTGAGCTATAATTTGCTGAACCTTGTCATATAACTCGTTAATTTCTGTCGAATAATTATCCATTTGTGTATGAAGCTGATTTCTTTTAGCCAAATTAGTTTCTGCCTTTATATCTTGATTACATAAATGACTTAGTTTTTCTAGTTCAGCTATCTGAGACTCTATTCTTTGTTTCTGATTTTTTAAAGATTGAATTCTCGGATTTTCAGAAGAACTATTTATAGAATATTGTGCCGAATATTGTGGTGAATTTTGTTCTTGCTGTTTAGTTACTTCCAGTTCTTTTCTCCAACTTTGATACTTTTGATGGAACTCCTGATTAGATATTTTTAAATTAGGCCACTTATCAAAAATTCTCGCAGTTGGAATTGCTTGTCCACCCAAAGCCCGTAGTACATTACCATTAACAGGAAACTTACGTTCACTCTTGAGCACACCACAAACCATGAACGTTCTTTGATTAAATAAAGGAGCGCCACTAAACCCAGGTCTAACATTCTCATCCTTAACCGTCAAAAACCTCTTATTATCTGTAGGCCCTTCACAAATCATTGTAATTGAAGCCCCATCTCGCTTTTGCTCAGGATAACCATAACTATAGAGCTCATCTCCTGGTAAAGCGTCTTCATCCAAAAACACACAAGGATGACTTTCTATTTCAACCTTAAGTAAAGCCAGGTCAGCATCTTGAAAAATATTAATCTCTGTACACTGATAATTATTTTGCTTCCAGACAATTTCAATACTATCGTGATCATTCCCCTCAATAACATGAACACAGGTAAGAATATGTCCAGGAGTGACCCAAAAGCCTGTACCAAAACTCTTTGAGGTTTTAATTCGTACTATGCAACTACGAAATAACTCGTACAAGCGTCCGGCATCTATACTATTCCTCATTTTGAAATATTTTCCCAATGTAGAGTAATTTTTAGATTTGCTTTTGCCGTTCCTTTCACGATCATAGCTGTTAGCTTTCCTGACTCATAACCAAATTCTAAGCCAAATTCAACAGAAGCTTTAGTTGGTTTAACTTGATCTATGGAAGCTTTCACAGTTGCAGCAATTTCCTTTACTGTATCAGTTACTTCTTTGAGCGGTCTGATATTAGCTGCCACATCTGATTCAATTTCTTGATCAGAAGTATCTCCTGATGCATTAAGAACAGTAGCTTCAACTCTTACTACATTGCCATTCTCTAACTCTACAGGTACAACCTGAATATTTAAATCATTATCCATTGTTTGATATATCCTTATGGTTTTATTTTCAATAGTTTTGGTGAGATGATGAAAATCTAATGTTTAACCAAAAGCGTACTTAAAGCTGTAGTGATCGCCTTGTAAAGCAAGCAAGTTACTAATTCAATTTACCAAGTCAAAAGCTTTGTTGCACAAAGAGAGCAAATAGGATAAAATAATATTTGGTGAAAATGTTGTTGAAAAAAAAAATATGATCGTACTACTTTTAGAGTAAGGATGTTTTTAGATCATCGCGATCGCTCTCACCTAAGTGCTTATCATTGACCAGAATTAAATAGATCTCTGGGTAAACTAAGTTTTAGCCTAGTAAATTTAAAAATTTGAGATTAATTTTCCGAGAGATCTAATTATGATAAATCACCACAAAGCTTATCCCAGAATAAATTTAGCAACACTTGTGTACACAAAACTTTTATTATGTGTATTCAACAGAACATGATCTTGGCAGGGAAAAAGTGCTTGAAGAGCAAATCTTATTTTCAGCCCTTGTCTTCAGCAACGCCAAAAATATTCAGTAAATAATACGCTTCTTTGGGAAGAACTTCAAAAATCTGATGTTTGCCCTGATTGAATTACTTGTAAATTATACTCACCTCTACCTGTTTTATCGTAAGAGTTAACTATTACACGGTATTTACCTGTCATAGGTAAAGTAATTGTTAGTTGAGAGTTTGTATTTTTCTTACTAATATCATCATGTTCTCCCAGTAGTTTAGTATCAGGACTAAAAACTGCTAAGTAAGTATCAAAATCAGGACTTTCTACAGTTACAGTTACTACCTGACCTTCTGTCCCTTCAAAAGTATGTTCATCGTAAACACTTTCATCAGATGGAAGTACTAAATCATCATCACTAAGCATTCCTGGTTGC
Organism: Trichodesmium erythraeum IMS101; assembly: GCF_000014265.1. Classification (NCBI taxonomy): domain Bacteria; kingdom Bacillati; phylum Cyanobacteriota; class Cyanophyceae; order Oscillatoriales; family Microcoleaceae; genus Trichodesmium; species Trichodesmium erythraeum. The sequence continues at coordinate 5,701,618 of NC_008312.1, read as the reverse complement.
TGTAAGATTATTTCTGGTTCTTGGGTGGGAGGGATCATTTCTGGTGATGGACTGTCTTCTAAAGTCGGAGTCATTTCTGGTGATGGACTGTCCTCTAAAGTCGGAGTCATTTCTGGTGATGGACTGTCCTCTAAAGTCGGAGTCATTTCTGGTGATGGACTGTCCTCTAAAGTCGGAGTCATTTCTGGTGATGGAGTCACTTTGGGAAATGAAGTATCCTGGGCAAAAATTTCAGACTTCGTTGAACTTTCATCTACATAGCTAAAATTAACAACGGCCTGATGAATTGGAAGTGCGGGGGAAAGTAAAGGTTTTCCCAAAATAGTTAGTAGACCAAAAGGAGCGATCGCCCAAAATTTTGTTTGATGCATTAATCACCTCAAATATATTAATTAAATTATCCAACTAGTCTACTAGCATAGTAGGAAATAACCACAAATAATTATTAACTAAAAAACATTATTGAAGATTTTAGTTAGTATGTATAACAATTATTAAAAATATTCCTATACATAAGCCTAGTAATTATAAGCTGGAAAAAATAACATTCAACATAAATTAAGTTATTCAATGAAGATAATTACACAATAGGTACACTGTCTTCATCAGTAGAACAGAGTTTAAAATCAATGTTTAAATATGAATAAAAGTGGGATACATATCCATCACTTTATCTAGTAGAGGGAACAACCTTAACATATACTTCTTGTGTATAATTTTAGATGCTTACCTAAGTCTTATTAAAAATCAAATTATGAAAAAATTTATCGTAACTTAGTTAATTATAAATTTTTTTTCTATATATTATATATTAAATTTTTTCTATATATTATATTTTTAGTTGAGATAAAATCTAAAACTAAAAGTATAATCTTCTTATCCCGCAATCATTTATTTAACAATAGCTATAACTTGAAAAAAAATCATCAATGGAGATACTGGGTATCAGTAATCAACCTCCACTCTATTCTCTGAATGTTATATTCTCTTCCTAATAAATAAGTATTCGAGAAAAAATCATCCAATTTATCTATAAAAGTTACTCTTTTCTTGCTCAAATAAAATTCTCATTTTAGGTGAAATTGCTTCAATTTTCAACTCATACTTTCCTGACTCTCCTGCTTCATAAGAATTTGCTAATAACTTATAAGTTCCATCCTTTGGTAATATAATTATAATCCTAGCATTTTTGTCTTCCCCACTATCATCATCTTGAGCTAATTCTTGATCTTCTGAGTTTAATAAAATCAAGTAAGAATCTATTTGATTACTACTCATATCAATAGAAATTTTTTGACCTGCTCTACCTTTAAAAGCATAAAGATCATAGTAACTATTATCTACAGGTAATACATTAGATTCTCCATCTAAATTGCCTTGAACTTCAATTAAAGCATCAAAGTCTAATTTTTTAGCAAAGTCCTCATCAAACATCCTACTTCTTGAATGTTGAGCGACTAAAGGTGCTCGTCTTTCTCGAACTGCCTTGAGCAACTCTGGGACTTTATCTATAGATATAGCAAAGCCAATACCAATATTACCCCCTAATTGACTAGGAGTAAGTATAGCAGTATTAACACCGATGAGTTCTCCAGCACTATTTAACAATGGTCCCCCAGAGTTACCAGGATTAATAGCTGCATCTGTTTGAATCAAACCTCTTTCTTCATCTATACGACTAACTATTCCTACAGTAAGAGTACCTTGAAATCTACCAAAAGGATTACCTATAGCAAAAGCTCGCTGACCTACTTTTATATCACCAGAGCTAGCTATCCTAATGGTAGGAAGATTTGTTTCTCCTCTAATTTTTAGAACTGCTAAGTCTAAACCTTTTTCACCAAAACCTATGACATCTGCTTCAACTTTTCTTCCATCTGCTAAAGTGATTTTTACAATACCACCTTGGGACACGACATGAGCATTAGTTAGTACCATTCCATCGCGGGAAATAATCGTACCACTACCGTTTGCTTTATCTGTATCTATGGAGACTACTGCTTGATTTGTTTGTTGATAAACACGAATATTAGTTTGTTCTTCTATACTCTGAACAAATATTGATTCTATTTGGTTTTTGTACCGAATTTTTATAGTTTTATCTGCTCTTATTTGAGCATTGACAACAGAAAAGTTAGTGAAATTTACACTTACTCCTATCCCTAGTGCTAATATTCTTGATGTAGCTTTTTGCAAAAATTTGACCTTCATTGTTCCTAGTGGAATCTAATTTAAACAACTAATTGTTTTGTTATACTAAGGGTTAAAAAATAATATGACAAACAAGCTTGAGCCATCAAATAATTTTCTTTTAATCTTTACTTTGAGTAAAAATAGATAATCAACATAAAAAGAAAAAATGCTTGAATTTACGATTCTATTCCTTCTAACTTTAGCTCAGCAATTCCAAATGTTTGATACCTAACTCCTAATCAGCACTAAATATTTATAGCAAAAATTTATCGCGGCTGATGTTAGTAATAAATACAATTTTTCTTCCAGTTATATTAAATTTTTTCTTGCTATCAACTATATATTACAGCATTTTCTGTTGTTATAAATTACAGCTACGGGATAAAGATGCCCAAACTACATAATTTTCAATATTTACTCTGCTGTCATTTACCTTCTAATAGTTCTTTTATCTCAATAAATAAGGATTTACGGAATTCATAAAATATAAATAGTTTTAGTGATTAGAAAAATTGGAATTATAACTATTATGGATGTAGAAGGTATCTTTAGTTAGCTTTAACTAAATCATAATTTAAATCTAAATGACTCAGTTATATTTCTGAGCATTTGTCATTCTCAATCTAAGTAATAAAACTTCCTATTAAGCTAGCTTTTCAATACAAGGAATAAGGAAACTAAAAACTTTTCTTTTGACTTCCCTAGTGAAATGCCAATGAAAATAAGGTACACTTCATCAAAAGTGAGCTAAAGTTTTCCTAAGATATCCCTTATACAAAGTTTTGTCATTAATAGCTATAACTACCCTAGCCTTATTCCTACTATTATTAAGAGTTTGTAGAACCATCAACATCATTATCAGTATAGTCCATGGGAGTATACTCTACATAATTTGTAGGGTTCGCTTCTCTACTAGTAGATGATGCTTCTGGAGGACGAATTTTTCTGGTTCTAGGAGTTTTTTCTTCTGAATAACTTGCTATGGGCGTAGACTGACCACTACGGTTACGGGATACTTTTTCTTCATAAGTTGAAGTTTCCCAGCTATCTCGACTTCTATAAGGAGAAGATATATTTTCCTGCCCATTGTCATCACGAAAGTTCTCTCGACTATCATAACGAGGTCCTCTATTTTCTGGATCTACAGAAGTTTCCCAATCTTGATATGATCTAGAATAATCTTCAGAACGAGTACTACGCTTGCGTAATTTTGGTTTTGGTTCTCCTGGTTGATCGTAATTGCTTCTGCGAGTCGGACGACGGCGGTAGTCATCTTCATAATAATCTGATCGAGAATAGCCATCATCTCGCGCGCCTCTAATGCGACGTTTGGGCGGATATTCTTCTAATGGCTCTAGTTCATCAAACCCTGTTTCTCCATAGCTATAAAAAGGACTAACTGAGCGTTCTTCATCTACTATAGGAGATGTGCGTTCTTTCGCTTGCTTAGTTGTTAGTCCCCTTAAACTTATGGCTTCTGCTGCAAAGAACATAGTAGAACCGGTTAATAAGAACTGACCAAAAGCTAAAATTGGGTCTAGTCGCCAGCCTTGAAATATTAAAATACCTCCAGATAATAGACCAATTGCCGCAAAGAAAATATCATGATCTCTTGCTAACTTCGGACGCCATGCACGCATAAAGTAGAGGCCAGCTCCAGCTAAGGCCAAAATAACTCCCATGAGAGTCTGAAATCCAAATCCTAAATTTACCATTATAAATCTCCTAACCAGTCATTAAGTTAACTTTTAAAGTCGACAATTTCTACCAACAGAGCAGTTATTAGGGCTTTAAGGTTTTCTTATATATAAATTACACTTAATCTTTGTTTGATCATACATTCTCAACTTAACAAAGAAAAACCTCAGTTTGTTGGGATTTGACAATTTTATTACTGTCTTCCCTCTACTTTAGCTGAGGTTTCAAATAAAGAGCAGGCTAATTTGAAAGAAGAAAGTCTTCTACATTACTGTATAATCAACCTTTGAATTATAAAAAAAAATATTTGGAGCCTAAGAACGGCTAACTTTGTCCTTTTGACTGACGAAGATCAAAAAAACTGTAGCTGGAATAACTACAATTAAAATTCCTGCCAACAGACTGAAGACGAAGTTTAATAAAGAAGGAGTCATAAATTATTACCCTTAGTTACAAAAATTGATTTCTCTTATTTCTCTATATTAATTTATCATTTACTTAAAATTTTTCCCTAGTATCTACTATTATCTATAATTATGACTTTTGTCATGATTTAAAAATCAGAAGTCATAAACGTTGGCCGATTAACTAGGAACACAAAAAAACATAAGAATTAAATGCATATTAGCTTAATTTACTACTTCTATAACTTCGTTGTGATGGATAGGCTAGTAGGACCGATACAGCTAAAATCCTAAAAACTGGGTTACTTAAGGAAATTTAGCGAGAGGGAAAAAACACAATTAGGGGCATAAATTTGTTTTTTTGTAAGACATTCGTAAGTCCTGGCTATATTGTTATGGCTTAATAATTTGCAATACAATAATATTAGTTTTCTTTACAAAAGTTAATTTCTAGCTTTATGGACTATATGACATTAGTTAATTGGACTCTGAGCATTACCCTAGGGTTGATGACTTTCTTATTTATTTTCCGAATTGTTCTGACATGGTATCCTCAAGTAAATATTAATCAATTTCCATTTAATTTGATATTTTTACCTACGGAACCATTCTTAGCTCCCACAAGAAAAATTGTACCCCCTTTGGGAGGGGTAGATATTAGCCCAATTATTTGGGTAGCTATTTTTAGCTTGCTGCGAGAGATGCTTTTAGGTCAGCAAGGTTTATTGAAAATCATGCTGTAGCGAAAAGAACAGTAAAGTTATTTTCAACGTTGCGGAAATTATGAAGGAGCTATTTAACTATTACTGATTTCCTGAAATTTTATTGATATAACTTTATATATATTGATATGGCTATACTTATCAAGCTTAACTAATTGCAGTAAAATTCAGATAGTAAGAGTAACTACTGTAGTGTAGAAGCAACCTACTAAGCAAGAGAATTCCTGATAAGTTGCCTAACCGCTGGGCCTTATAATTAAAATTATTTAAGCACCAAGGCACCAAGGCGATCTAAATACTTAAAAGCATCTACAGGTTTTCACAATAGGCATTGCGACATACCCCCAATTTAAGACACGTTTTACTCTGCATTATTAAAAATTTTTAGCACTTATAGTATGGGTGAATAAAAGTAGCTCTATCAAAGTTTATCTCCCTGAAAATATCTTAATGCCTTTATGGAAAGGCAATATAATACCTACTTATTTGAGTAGCTCATTTAAGACAACTCCAAGCAATTATTTGGGAATTATTTTGGGTCTTGGTTCATAATATTTTCAACAAAATTGGTATAGACTTCCCCATCAACAAATTCAGGAGTTTCTAAAATTCTTTGATGAAAACCTATGGTAGTTGGAACTCCCGTAACAGCACATTCCCTTAAAGCACGTTTCATTCTCTGGATAGCAGTGGGACGGTTGTGCCCCCAAACTATTAATTTACCAATCAAAGAATCATAGTAGGGTGGAATCTCGTAATCTGTATAAACATGAGAGTCCATCCTGACTCCAGGGCCTCCTGGTGGTAGATATCCACTAATACGACCTGGATGGGGGCGAAAATTGTGTTCTGGGTCTTCGGCATTAATGCGACATTCTATAGCATGACCATTAAACTTGACCTGTTTTTGGGTTAACTGTAATTTTTCTCCTTGGGCAATTCTAATTTGTTCGGCAATTAAATCAAGTCCTGTAATTGCTTCTGTGACTGGATGTTCTACTTGAATTCTGGTATTCATTTCCATAAAGTAGAATTTACCTGACTGGTCTAGAAGAAATTCTACAGTACCAGCACCAAGATAGTTGATAGACTTGGCTGCCTTGACCGCAGCTTCCCCCATTTTTTGCCGGAGTTTAGGATCTAATGCTGGAGAGGGAGCCTCTTCTAGTAATTTTTGATGGCGACGTTGAATTGAGCAGTCTCTTTCTCCCAAATGAATCACATTTCCGTAACTATCGGCCAATATTTGAAATTCAATGTGACGTGGGCGTTCAATGAATTTCTCCATGTAAACTCCTGGGTTGCCAAAGGCTGCTTCTGCTTCTCCTTGGGCTGCTTGGAATAATTTGGACAGATCATTAGGATGGCGAACCAGTCTCATCCCTCGTCCTCCTCCTCCAGCTGTGGCTTTGATAATTAGGGGAAAGCCAATTTTTTCGGCGATCGCCACTGCTTCATTTTCATCTGTCAGAAGACCATCGCTTCCTGGAACTGTAGGAACTCCAGCTTTTTGCATGGTTTCTTTGGCTGTAGATTTGTCCCCCATGGCCCTAATTCCTGCTGGAGATGGACCAATAAAGGTAATATCATGGTCAGCACAGATTTCTGCAAATCGAGCATTTTCTGCCAGAAAGCCATACCCTGGATGAATGGCAGTGGCGTCGCGAGTCAGAGCTGCCGAGATAATATTGGGTATGTTGAGGTAGCTTTTGCTGCTAGTAGGTTCACCAATGCAAACTGCTTCGTCTGCTAGTTGCACATGGAGGGCATGGCAGTCTATGGTTGAGTGGACTGCAATGGTAGCTATGCCTATTTCTTCGCAGGTGCGCAGAATACGCAGAGCTATTTCACCTCGGTTGGCTATTAGAATTTTAGAGAAACGCATTTTCGTGCTTTTCACTCAATTATTTTAGTTAGCATAGAGTATTTTGGGTAATCTGGAAAGATGTTTTTGTTTGACTCAGAAGTTGGGTGTACTGTATATTCTTACTATGACTCAATTTGGGAGTGTGGAGAATTTATTTAGTATTCTGAGGACTGCTATCTGAAAAATATTTGGGAAAATTTCTTGTAAACATTCCAGAATTTTATGTTATCGTTATATATTGTTAGCTAATATATTTCTAATTACATAGAGGTTTAGTTGACAAATCCTAACTAACTAAAGCGGATGTGGCGGAATTGGTATACGCGCACGTTTGAGGGACGTGTGGCTTTGCCTTGCGAGTTCGAGTCTCGCCATCCGCATTCTTAAAATACTCAGAGGTGAACTAAATGGTCTCTGGGTATTTTGGGGTTTGAGGGTTAATTGTTTTTGATGTGAAGAGAAAAAAAACTATAGCGCTATAGTTTTAAATATATACTAATTAGGGTTTAGGGGAAAAGGTCTTTTTAAGGAGTAGGATAGCGCTATAGTTTCAAATATATACTAATTAGGGTTTAAAGGAGTAGGATAGCGCTATAGTTTCAAATATATACTAATTAGGGTTTAAAGGAGTAGGATAGCGCTATAGTTTCAAATATATACTAATTAGGGTTTAGGGGAAAAGGTCTTTTTAAGGAATAGGAGAGTGCTTATGTCTTACATTTTTTAATACAAAATGTAGCATAAATATAATTCAAAAGTTTCGACTCTCGCCATCCGCTTTCCTAAAATACTCATAGGCGAACTAAATGGTCTCTGGGTATTTTGGGGTTTGAGGGTTAATTTTTTTTGATGTGAAGAGAAAAAAAACTATAGCGCTATAGTTTAAGATATATACTAATTAGGGTTTAGGGGAAAAGGTCTTTTTAAGGAGTAGGAGAGTGCTTATGTCTTACATTTTTTAATACAAAATGTAGCATAAATATAATTCAAAAGTTTCGACTCTCGCCATCCGCTTTCCTAAAATACTCATAGGCGAACTAAATGGTCTCTGGGTATTTTGGGGTTTGAGGGTTAATTGTTTTTGATCAGGACTTACGCAAAGACACTATATATAGTGTTTACCCTTAAAGATTTATCTATTTAGCGATCGCTTGAACAGCAAAATACAAAAACCTTAAAAATTTGCTTGAGCCCAAATTATTTGGTATGCTTGATTAATATTATATAAATTACTTGTAATACCTTTAATATGAACTTTGATTATATCAAATATTTTCAGTATTTAATAAGTAGTCATAAAAATTATACTCTAACAAATCTTGCCGATCCAAGGTGGAAAAAATTAGCCACGATCAAATTAATCGTTATTTGAAAAGTGTTGATTTAGGTTCAGAAATTTTGTGGCAAAATGTCAGGAAAGAAATTGTCAATTCTGAAGATGGTTATTTAAAGGCCTGATGATACAGTTATTAATAAAAAATATTCCCTAAAAATTGAACTTGTCCGCCGTCAGTACAGTGGAAATGAACATGGGGTAGTGAGTGGGATAGGAATAGTTAATTGCTTATATTTTCATCCTAAAATAGAGCGATTCTGGATAATAGATTATCGTATTTATAATCCAGAAAATGATGAAAAGAGTAAAATAGATAATGTAGAAGTTGAGGTTGGTTGATATGGTGGAAAATCAGAAAATACCAGTCAAAACAGTATTAATGGATAGCTGGTATGCAACCCAAAGACTAATGGCTTTAATAGATAATTTAGGTAAAATTTACTATTGCCCTTTAAAAAGCAATGGTTTAGTAGACGATAGTGGGGGTGTAAAAAAGTATCAAAAACTGGAAGAATTAAAATGGAATGAGTGGGAATTAACATCAGGAAAGATTATTAAAATAAAAGGTTTTCCTAGAGATAAAAAAGTTAAATTATTCTGGGGTAGTGTTTCCACAAACTTCAGCAGAATATATTGCTACTAATGACCTTAGTTGTCAAAGTACAGATGATGTTGAGTTTGAGATTCAAACTAGGTGGAAAATTGAGGAATTCCACAGAGAAATTAAACAGTTAACAGGACTTGAATTTTGTCAATGTCGTCGGGGAAAAATTCAAAAAAATCACATTGCTTGTGCTATGTTGGTATGGAATAATTTGAAAAAAATTGCCAATAATTTGGGAAAAACTATTGATCAACTAAAACATCAATTATCATCTAAATATCTAGTCTCTGAACTCAAATATCCGACAATTAAAATGACAGTTGTTTAAGTTTTTATGGATTGTTTTTAATGAATAAAAGCTGGGGGATGGCTATGATTTTTTTAGCGATCGCTCTATTTAATATACGCTATATATAGTTTCTCTGCGTAAGTCCTGTTGATGTGAAGAGAAAAAAACTATAGCGCTATAGTTTAAGATATATACTAATTAGGGTTTAGGGGAAAAGGTCTTTTTAAGGTCTAGGAGACTGCTTGTGCCCTACATTTTTTAATACAAAATGTAGCATAAATATAATTCAAAACTCATGCATTCAATCTCCTTGATGATATCCCTCAAAGTGGGAATTCAGGTATTAAGAAAAAAATCATAGTGGCCAATAAGAATTAACGATTTAGTAGCAAGCTACGGGTTTTATACTATTTTTAATGTTACAAGTTGAAGTGCGGAAAGTGGGTTAGATATATTTGTACTTTGATTTTTATTTCATGGTCAGAGCTAACCCATCAATTACAATCAACCATGGGAATTGTCAATAAGCTAGAATTTATTGCAAAAATTGTAATGGTTGACAATATATTTTCCACAGATAGTGTGTATTTAATTTGAAAAACACTATATATAGTAATCGGCAAATCAGCAAATTAGATATATTTGCTATATAGGAATCATAACATATAGCGCTGCTCTCTGAGGTATTTATAAATTATAGATCAAAGCCCAGTCTAGAAAAGGTGTCAAAGAAATAATGTGTAAATACACCAGAGGGCACTGCTATACATGAGCTTTAAAGATTAAAAAACAAGTATTTTTTAAAGGTAAAAAAAATGCTTGAACGTTTATATGTGTCAATACTTTTAGATTTCATCAGACAACCCTAATTAAGTCAATATTAACAATTACCCTACAAAAAAACCATAGCCCTAAATATTAAAAGATATTTATTTGGTGGGTGGAGTAGTCCATTTACAATCAAATGTCTCATTTAGTAATTTCTTTAAGCTAATTACTTTAATCGGGGAAGAATGACTCTCACCTTTTAGACGTTCAATATCAACAATTTCATAGCCAATGTTAGTTAATTCTTCATTCTCAAAAGAAACATATCCAAAATATTCATAAGCATCCTCAATTTTTGCTCCTTTTTCTGGCATAGACATATCCCAACAAACGATCCAATTAGTCTGAATAAAAGGATGGTTATATTGATCAGTAGCGGAAAAAGTATACTTATATTCTAGTCCTTCATGAACCGTTTCTTTTAAACTATTTTCTTCTAAAGGAACAGCTATGCTATCAAGACCATTACCACAAAAAGTTCTTGGGCGTACCCATAATTTTTGACAAGGCGAGTTAACAGTAACTAAATGAGAAAACATTGTATATAATGCTCCTACCCAATGCTCTTCTCCGTGTTCTGGTGCTATAATCCATTTATCTTTTAATTGTTCTATGTTATTAACTTTAAACCTTGGTCTATATTGAATACTTTCTTTAAGTTTTTTTAACCTCTCAGTATATTTTTCGAATTTTTTCTCTTGATTTTCTTTCTTTAATCTTTCAATCAATTCACGAAAAACAACAACGTTTCGTTCAGCTTCATCTAAAAAATTTTTGATTTTTTCTATAAATGGAGGGTCTTCTAAAATTTGTTTAGAAGTATCAGTTAAAGAATTTCTATTTGTGACTACGTTAAAACTACCGTTGATGATCAAAATATAATGGCGTTGAACTTTATTCTCTGCAAGAATGGAATATTTTTCTAATAATAAATGCTCAAAAATTTTATTGTAAGAACAAATTTTCACACCTTCAGATGAAATGAATGTTCCTCTTTGATCTACTAATCTAATTCCGGACTTGCTATTATCTTTCCCTTGTCTACCTAGCTCTTTATAATTATTTAATGCTCTTCTATTTCCATCTATTGCTAAAGTGATACAATAGATTGTTTCTTGATACTTAAAAGTAGAACAATAACGCCCTGAAAAATTACCATTCTCAAGGCTTGATACTTTAGCAGGAGTGCTTATTTTTATTTCTTCATTGTCATTTGGTTTTTGTAAATAAGGATATCCCGATTCAATTTCTTTTAATGTATATTCCTTTTTTGTATTAGACCATAGAAACAGTTTGCATTGATCATTGTATCCCATACTTCCTTTAAATAAAGCTTATTTTCTTTGGGGAAAACCTGTTTTATCAGGTCTAAGTATTCTCATATCACCGTGTCTTGTGTTGAAGCGGATATAATGTTTTAAATAAGACCAGTCGTCTCGTGCATACTCATCTGTAGAATAAAATTTATTAAAGTTTGCAATGTGTAGTCCTTCCAAAATAATCATTGTTCCTTGACTCTTAAAATTACGGTCAAAAAAATCTTTATCTAATTTTTCTAGTATGTTTTTTGTTGAACTTTTTAGTATAGGAAAAAGTTTGCTTAGAATACTCCAAGGTTGATCACTATGCTGAGAAGAAATATTAAATGACTCATTAATATTTTTTTGTGGATTATCTATTGATATATATCGCCACGAGGGTTCACCTGAACATTTCGTAATAATAGTAATTTTTTTAGATGCAAAGCAAAGCTTAGAACCTTGACATTTATAGCCAATATAATCTCCTTGAACTTTTGTAGATTTTCCAATTGAAAAAAATGCACGATAAGGAGTAATGCCATTAGTTTCTTCTGTTTCATTTAAACCAATGCCATCATCAAAAAATATAAATCCCTTTTCTCTTTCTGTTGTAATTGGGTATATTTGAATTTGAGAAGCCTCAGCATCATAAGAATTAGAGATTAACTCACGAATAACTTCACATGGATCTTGACTATTAACAGAAAGTTCTGAGAGTATATGATTATAAGAAATAATAGGATATTGTGCTTTTATTGATTCTGACATATTAATTCAATTAGTTCGATATTTTCAGATAGAAAAATTTGAAATACAAATAAAATAGAAGCAAAAAACTATAGCTATAGAGTGTAAGACTAATTTTATAAATTTAGGCTACATGGCTGTATTTTATAAGATTATGTGATTTAATTATATTTTACAATATATAGCTATGCTTGAGGCAATTGGTATATTTTTAATTATTATATTTAAGGGCGCATTCTGGGTTTATAAGTTACGGTGATAGTAGGTTGTTAGATAGTTTTTGAAGTATAAAACTAAGTTTTCATTCTTGTTGAGCAAATATACTAAAATTACTTGACCATACTTGACAAGAAATAGGCTGTATCAAACTCAACTTTGGGGTTTAGTAACCAAACCCCATATTATCAAAAAATCACTCTGAATTTATTTAGCTATTAAATAAAGTTTGGATAATTTAATCATAAGTATTCAGCCATCAGCTATTAACTAGTCTCTTGCAGAAGACCTGCCTTATCACTTATTGCTTAAAAAAGGAGGTAAAAAAAACTGAGAAATTGAAATAAAATTAAAATTTACTACCCAACTAATTTTCCTTAAGTTTATGGCAATATAACAAGACTTTAGGATACTTTATAACTTTTTCAATATCTCAAAAAGTTTGTTGAGTAATTTCAAAATCTTCTGAGGTTAGCAGGTAGTGCTATCTATAAAATACGTTAATATTTGCCACTAAAAATTGGTAGGGTTCTGGGGGAAATGGGTAGAAAGAAATATTAGGATATTAGTACAATTTTTTGTATTTCATATTAACAGTAATTGCTCATTGTTAATTGCTGATAGTTGACTGCTAAGAGCTGAATGCTTACTTTTCATCAATAAAATATTATGAATTCTAACTATACAACTTAGTTTCCAAGTCCTTCAAAATTTGCTTTCTATTTTTATTTCCCTTAAATATCTTAAAAATATCAATTTCCTGCTCTAATTTGCTTTCTTCTCCATCAGCAATAACCCAACTAACTTGATTAATAATATTCATCATTTCACTATAAGCAACTTCCCCAGAAAAATTACCTTCCTCAGTAATTCCTAATTTAATTTTCTCTTGTATACTCATTTCTAAAGTCGAGGCGATCGCCACTAAACCTACTGCACCAATTAAAGCTTCTCCACCTTTCAATACTTTTACTCCTGCTAATATTCCAACACCACCACTAACTACAGCATCATCAACTTCCTGAATTAACATACCTGTTTGAATAATAATATTACCAAAGCTATTTGTAGTTTTTTCTGAATTTGTTGCTTGTTTAACAAACTTTTCTGCCTTCTTAAATTTCATAAAAGCTGCATTAAAATTATTGATATTTCTTTCCAAATTTGATTCAAAATATCTATCTCTTAAAAGCTGATATACGATTTTACAAATTCGAGGAATTTCTGATTTAAAAATTACACCATCTAAATTTTGTATCATTTTATTATCTATTACTTTTCCTTCTTCCCTAAGTTGTTGATAAATAGATAAATATTTACGATATTTACTCTGATCTATTTCCGTATTACTATAAATCAGATTGATAATTAATATATCTATTTTCATCGCCATAGAAGTTGCACTTGCTAATAAATATTTATTTTTTAACTCCGAAGCGATCGCTGAATTTAAAATAATTGCATTTAATTGTCTAAAATTAGCAAAATCAGGTAGAGGTTCTCCAGATTTAATATATAGATAAATACCTTTTAAATTTTGCTTTTGAACTTCCATTAAATTACCATAAGATAAAACTTGTTCTAAACCTTTATCAATGGCAACCCACCGAGAATTTTCACTAGCAATTCTGTAGCGTAAACCAATAAGTGAATCTATATTTGATAATTCTACAATAAAATCCAATAGATTTAGTGCTGGCAAATCATAGGTATGTAAACCAGAATTAATTCTGCTGTAAGCTTCTAAACATCTAGTTTTACTTCTTTCATAAATTGATGCACGAATTACTAAACTATTCATCCGGCGGTCTAGGTTTAATTCGGGATTATAAAAAGTATGTAAAACCAGGAAAGCATCATTACCTTGTAAACCGCATTTTTGTAATCTTAAAGTAGAACCTTCCGTACTATTAGAACGAATTCTCACATTATAGCTTTTACCAGATTTAAGAGTAACTTTCTGAGTACCTCCCTGACTAGCAATATGATAAGCAACAAATATATGATATATTTCTTCTTGTTCTAAATTATTTTCTGTTTCTTCCGAGACTTCTGAATTAATTTGCTTTTTCCCTAAAGTAGATTCTTTAGCAGTTTCTCTAAAATATTTGCTAACATCTGATGCTTTATTGCTGATAAATTCTTCCATTTCTGAAGCTTTATTTTGAGAAGCTTCCCAATAATTATCCCTGATTGAATCCCTAACATTTATTGCTTTTTTTCCGAGATTTTTTCTGAATTTTGATGCTTGGCTATTTATTGATTTCCAGAAGAATGATTCCTGTTTTTTGTTCATTTTTTTTGATTGCCTAAAATTAATTTATATTGTATTTTTTTTATCATGGTAATTTGAAAAAAAATAATATAACTATTGAATAAATACTGTAATTTTTTTTCCCAAATAATAAATAATCTGATTATTAACACTCTACAGTAATCCTAAATTAGTTGTATTATTTTAAATAAAAATACTTAAATATATCCTTCATGATTTTTATATAAACTAATAACATAATAGCATAATTATTACTATTTTAATGCATAAAAATCCCCCCGCTTATGGGTGAGACTTCAGACTTACTTTTTTTAGTGATGCTAGTATAAATCATTAAGTAAAGACGCTATAATTATACTAAAAAATTAAATTTTGCAAAAAAGAACATTGACCAAAAAATTATATCCCCTGCTCCACTAGATAAGAGATAAAAAGAATAAACTTTAGTATTTCATTTATAGACTTTAGCCAGAGGCACTAATAACTGATAACTGATAACTGATAACTAATAACTAATAATTCAAATGAGTACTATTTCACCTAAGAACCAGACAATACAGCCGAGAGGATGGTATTCCTTAACTCCCTTATGGCAAGGAGGAGAAGAAGTTGTTCGCCAAGGTTTACCTCATTCGCTACTTTCACCCCCATGGCAAATATTACTTCTGGGAGATGGCTCCCCAACTCGTCACTTGCAGCTATTAACAACTGAACCAACAGAAGTTGATGTAATTGATATGTCCTCAATTGGGATGAACCTGGATAATGCTCCTGATTTAATTCATACTGTACCTGGCCCAAGATTACGGCGACAAGTATGGCTAAGAACAGCTTCTGGACAAAGATTGGCTTATGCTTCATCTTGGTGGGAAGCGAGTCATGTAGATGAGTATTTGCAAAATCGGTCTTTACCAATTTGGGCAAGTTTAGCTCGTTTGCGTACAGAATTGTATCGAGATGTCCAGGGAATTTATTATGGGCATTCTAGAGAATTAGAGTTTGCTTTTGGTGAGTCAGGGCCTTTTTGGGGACGACATTATCTATTTTGGCATCATGGCCAACCACTGACATTAATTTATGAGGTGTTTTCGCCTTATCTCAACAAATATTTGGGACAAACAAGCATTACGGACAGGGATTTTCCGGAGTAATAGTTGTTAGTTTTTTCATAAGTATAAATGTTAAGACTTTATTAAAAAATTAGAATTATCAAAGATTGTATGAAGTATTTTATTTTTAATGTAAGTAAATACTTTAAGTTTAAAGTTTCTAAGTTAGAGGAAAATGGAGATAAAATATGAGTAATAAAGAAGATAAAGAAAAACTTCAAGAGTTAACCAAAGAAGATAAAGAAGAGTTAATAAAAAAAGATAAATAAAAACTTCAAGAGTTGATAAAACAAGTCAAAAAAGCTACAGAAAACATATATTTATTATAGTCTTGACACGAAAGACTTAGGCTATTTCTATAAAACTTTTGGTATCGATTATGGTAAGTGGGATGATGATGAATACGAGTTATTGGATTGGTTAAAGGATGATTTGTTTAAAACAGAAGGTGAGGATAAATATAAAGAAAGAATTGATAATATGAAAAAGAAGGATTAAGTATTAGTATGACTTTTGATTTCCAAAACCACACTATAATATGAAAAATCAGTGTGGTTATTTTTGGAAAAAAAAATTGATTATTAGTATTTAATTATCAATATAAGCTGTTATGTATTTAAATGATGTTAACAGAATTGTTTTTGTTATTTGAGGATTCCATTTAAGAATAATTTTTTCTTCATTTATCCTCCGTTTAAAAGAAATATTTTCCCCCAATTTTTCTGCCCGAATAAGCTCACAATTCTAAAGCTTCAGCTCACTAGAGTAAAAAGATTGTAACTTTTTCACACAAAAAAATCCCAAGTCTTTATCTGTAAATTATTACAGTTTTTTTCAGTAAGCAATAATTATTTGAGCTCACAAGAAAGCCAAAAAATTAGCTTATATAAATGTGTAATTAATTTTGCACAACTACTTACAACTTTTAGCCAGTATATTTTAGTATTTTCTTGTCTTTCCTTTTTTTTGTTATAGAGCCCTTTCCGTTGTTTAATGCTACAGCTAGGCGGCGGGTAAGATGCCCGCACTACATAATTTTTACTCATAACTCTGTACATAATTTGCTCCTGATCTGCTGTAGGTAATATTAATGCTTAAAAGCTTATTCTTTATTATCATTAATCAACCAAAGATAAGAGCTTATTGATAGAGTATATATTGAAAAAAATAAATTGCTTTTTATAGCATTTTTTACTTGATTACTACAATAATTATCTATGAATCATCAATACATAAGTGCTTTCCAGCTAATTTTTTTGTATTCTTTTGTATTCTATATTTAATTATTTAATTAAAAATTCCATCAACTTAGGTTGAGCAACTTATGGCATCCGTTGTTTAATATTTATGAAAGCCAAGTTAAATAAAAACTTTATTTTAGCTAAATTAAATAATTAGCTCTGATACTATTTAAACTTTAACTTGATTTTCCAATATTAATTTAGAACGCTTCAGTTTTTCTGGTAAAGGAATAGGATAGTTGCCAGTAAAACAGGCAGAACAAAAACTGTTGGGGTCCTCTTGTGTTGATTTCAACATCCCTTCCCAACTCAAATATGCTAGAGAGTCAACACCTATTTGTTCAGCAATTTCTGCGACTGATTTTGTTGCCCCTATTAACTGTTCCTGGTTATCTGTGTCAATTCCATAAAAACAGGGGTGCGTGACTGGTGGGGAAGAAATTCTCATGTGGACTTCTGTGGCACCATTATCTCTTAAAGCCTTAACAATTTTCTTGCTAGTATTACCACGTACAATGGAATCATCAACTATAATTACTCGCTTGCCTTCTAAAACATCTTTGAGGGGGTTAAGTTTCATGCGGATACCTGATTCCCTCATGTGCGGAGTTGGTTGAATAAAGGTACGGCCAACGTAGCGATTTTTAATTAATCCTTCTGCATAGAGAATACCTGATTCTTGGGAAAAACCGATTGCTGCTGGAATACCAGAGTCAGGAACGCCTATTACCATATCTGCGCTTATAAAAGATTCTCTTGCTAACTGACGTCCAATTCTGAGTCTGTAGCTATATAAACTACCCCCTTCCATCATACTATCGGGGCGAGCAAAATAAATCATTTCAAAGATACATAGTTTCTTCTGAGTTTTTTGACTCCAGTGGAAAGAAGCTATGCCTTTTTCTGTTATCCAAACTAATTCTCCTGGTTCAACATCTCGAAGATATTCTGCTCCAATAATATCTAATGCACAAGTTTCTGAAGCAAGAACATATCTTTTTGAGTTAGTATTTTCTAAAGTACCAATCACCAGAGGTCTTATTCCATGGGGATCACGCACTCCCATTAGACCTTCTTGAGTGGCAATAGTTAAACTAAAGGCTCCTTGACATAGATGAAAAGCACTAATAGCAGCTTCTAGCCAACTCTTACCAACTTTCACATGTGTGGCGATCGCTAATGCAATCATTTCTGAATCTGTAGTGCTGTTAAAACTACACCCACATTCAATTAACATTTCCCTTAATTCTGCTGTATTAACAAGATTACCATTATGGGCCAAGGCTAATTGCCCTAAACGAGTTTCAACAACAGTAGGTTGAGCATTAATAATACGACTAGAGCCAGTAGTAGAATAACGAGTATGACCAATTCCTATATCACCAGGCAATTGTTCTAAGATTGACTCATTAAAGACCTGAGATACTAACCCCATTCCTTTATGTATATATATTTTATCACCTTGAAAAGTAGCAATACCTGCTGACTCTTGACCTCGATGTTGTAGAGCATACAAACCAAAGTAGGTAAGTTTAGTTACATCTTCTTCTGGGGCATAAATCCCAAAAACACCACAAGCTTCTTCTGGCTTATCTATTTTTTGGTAATGTACGAAAAATTCTTCTGTATTTGAAGAGCAGTTATCAGTCATTGTTAAAATTTAACTCCTAATCAGGATTGTTATTTTTCGGTGGTAGTAAATTATTAGCTCTAGGTGTAGCTTAAAAATACTTTAAGCTTTCCTTAACCATAGTAACCTATCTTGTGAAGTACTGTTAACTAAATATTTAAGATTAGCCTCGCTAAAGTGCATGTATGATTTTCGTGTTTAGGGAATAGGGGAGTGCTTACAAGGGCATAATTGGGATAATAGGGCAGAGCGAATGTATCAATCATTCTAGAAACTTGTGGCATTTTTAAGGAGTAATGAGTATAAATACTTGGAGCTCTTAGATCCAAAGGGAATGATAAGTTCTAAAAGAAGATGGGTTTGACCTGAAGAACTGGGGTAAGACAAAGTAGACTTGGGGAAAAAGTAGATTGTGTTGGAGAAACAAGGAAAATTAAACTCCTGATAAAGATTTAGTTATCTATCTACTAAGAGAACAAATATTAGTCAGAACTTACTTTCAAAATAGTAGGTTTGTCATCAAAGATAAATTTTCATGTTAATCGAGTTAGTATTTGTTACCATATAATTAAGGCGATCGCTAATATTCTAATATTGTTGATCAAGTCTAGACTTAATAATCAGGAAAAGTCTTTTATCATAGCTATTTTTTTTTGTGATCATCTCCTCAGTTCAAATTAGAGAGAGAACAAAAAGTTTTGTGCTGACCTAGCCCAATAGACAGAGTCGCAATCTTTTCAAGTAAATATTTTAGGTTCAAATTCTGGTGCTGGAGCTTAGACTAAATAGTTGAAGATGCAATCAAAGAGAGGATTTAAGAAAATTAAACAATCAATAAATTTGAGAAACAAGATTTGATATCAATTGAAGATCCCAGCATTTTTATGACTAATGATTATACTATTTAGTATGATTGGTCTTGCTTGTAAGTATCTAGTTCTTTGGTAAGTCAATAAAAGGTAAAAAATCAACCATGAAATAAAAATTATCTTGCCAAAATCCCTGGTTACAAGTTAAAATAATGATGATACCAAGTTAATCATTTATTCGCAAATGCAAAGAATGCTGTTTTTGAGCTTACTGATGCAGGCATCTTAACTTCAAATCCCATTTATCTAGCATAATTATCTTTGGCGTCTGTGTTTCAGTGACAATAACATAGTGTTTAGGAAGCTATAAAAGACTGTTATCCGTCAAAATACAAGTTGATGGAAATTTATATTAATTGTATCACCTCAAATCAAAGACTATTATTGTTAGGAGACCATAGTGCTTGCCTCAGACAAGATACAGTGGTACTGCAAGAAAGAACCGATGAATATCAACCTGGTAAAATCAAAGTCAATCAACCAATAGGGGTAGGTTTTGGGTATAGCACATTAGCCTAAATTTCAGAAGCAAAGGGCAGTTGGGCATTACCTTTAATACATGAAAGAATTAATGGTTGTGATACTGCTATGAGTAAGTTAAGTGAACAGTTAACCCAAGCTTTTTCCTGCTTATAACATAGAGCTATAGTAGTAGTTGATAGTCAATACGGATGTGTCTTACCTCAAACAAACTGTAGATATCCCTTATAATAAATTGATGCGTTTGAGTTATCTTGGTGACATAGCGAACTCCACAATTAGAGTGAACTAATGGTATAGTCAGACAAAAGAATGGTCTCAGGCATCAACGACAGAATAAACTTGAGAATAAACTTGAGAATAAACTTGTCAAGGTTTGGGAGCAAACTGAAATCACAGTTAGGTTGGTGGTTAACTATTTCAATTTGATTTAGATTTTAGCTGCAAGGGTAGCACAGCAGTATAAAGCTCTGGTTTAGTGCTCGCTTCCGGTCCTTGATATAACTTGATCACTTTCCTAATACTTTTTTGATGTATTACCAAAAATTTCAAGTAAGTTTGACTTTTTCCCTAATTTCATTAGCATTATCAAAACACAGGACAGGAACTGTCAATTTAAAATAACATGGAGTCAGGCTAAAGACTAAAATTGAGGATAATTTTGATTTTTAACAAGAACATAAAATTCAACAAAAACCAGATATTTTGCTTTGTGAGTTCTGCCAGTTTTTTAAAAGTAAAACAGGAGTAAAAGTTAGTTTATAAACAATATATCTAACTTTGAAATCACTCAATATAAGTGTAAAAAAAGTATTTTTGCTTTGGAACAGGAGTTAGGCTAAAAACTAAATTTGAGGATAATTTTGATTTTTAACAAGAACATAAAATTCAACAAAAACCAGATATTTTGCTTTGTGAGTTCTGCCAGTTTTTTAAAAGTAAAACAGGAGTAAAAGTTAGTTTATAAACAATATATCTAACTTTGAAATCACTCAATATAAGTGTAAAAAAAGTATTTTTGCTTTGGAACAGGAGTTAGGCTAAAAACTAAATTTGAGGATAATTTTGATTTTTAACAAGAACATAAAATTCAACAAAAACCAGATATTTTGCTTTGTGAGCTCTGCCAGTTTTTTAAAAGTAAAACAGGAGTAAAAGTTAGTTTATAAACAATATATCTAACTTTGAAATCACTCAATATAAGTGTAAAAAAAAAGTATTTTTGCTTTGGAACAGGAGTGATAAAAATTTAATAAAAAAGACTACAAGTATCAAGAATAGTTAGATTTCATAGATATACATAATCTAGTAATTGTTGATGAGTCCGGGGTGAATTTAGCTATGACTAGTATTTATGGTAATCGCAATTCCTGCTCATAAGAAGCTGGCAGTGAGGACTAATATCTCTTGATTCTATGAGCAAAAAGCTAGAAAATTCAGGTTCTGAAATAAAAATTTAAATAATTTAGCAATTTGACACTCGACTCTTAGACATCACATAATTTATATTGGTATTAAATATTTGAAAATAACCAAATCCAAAATCAAAAATCGTAATGCCTCACCCAATTATCCAAGCTCAACCCCCTTTAGAGTTGATCCCACCTAACTTCAAACCTCTAGTACAAAAAGTTACTAAATTCATCTTACCTTGGTGGCTGAAGTTCCAAACATCTATTGTTGATATACAAGTAGACAACCTAAAAACTTTAGCTCAACTATATCAAAGCTTTCACCAAGGGAAAACTCGTTTCCTTATGGCATTTCGTCATCCTAGTACTGAGGACCAGTTGTGCATAGGATATATGATTTGGTATCTATTGCCCAAAGAAGCTAAACAAAGAGGAATTATCCTTCCATCTCTTCTCCACTATCACTTTATTTTTGACCGAGGTATTCCTTTATGGGCAGGTTATTTTGTAGGTAAATGGTATTCGTATTTGGGGGGAAGTTCAATTCACCGGGGGAAACTAGATCGTCAAGGACTAAAATCAGCCCGTGAATTATTTGCCAATGGTCGTTTACCAATTATGGCTGCTCCAGAAGGGGCTACCAATGGTCATAATGAAATAGTTAGTTCTTTAGAACCTGGTATTGCCCAAATGGGATTTTGGTGCGTTGAAGACATATCTAAGGGAGGTCGTTCTGAAGAGGTATTTATTCTCCCAGTGGGTATTCAATACAAATATTTGGATGAACCTTGGGAAAATTTGGAAAAACTTTTAACTACATTAGAAAAAGATAGTGGGTTGTCTCCAGGGATGGAAAATCTTTCTGACCAAGAAAAATTAGCTCCTTCTAAACTTTATCAAAGACTTTTGAGGTTAGCTGGTCATTTACTGGGAAAAATGGAAGATTTTTATAAACGATCATATCACCGAGAGTTACCTCAATTAACTCAAGAAAGTTTTTCCCAAGAACCTCTAGCAGATGATCAGATGAATGAAATGATAAAGACTCGCCTCAATACTCTTCTCAATGTTGCTCTAGAAGTTGCAGAAGAATATTTTAATATTCATTCTAAGGGTAATTTGATAGATCGTTGTCGTCGCCTTGAACAAGCAATATGGAATTGTATTTATAGAGAAGATATTGAAAGTCTGGGAACTCTTTGTGCTGTAGATAGAGGTTTGGCAGACAGATTAGCACAAGAAGCTAGTCTCCATATGTGGCACCTGAGATTGGTAGAAAGTTGTGTGGCTATTAGTGGTGAGTATATTAAGGAAAAGCCTACAGTAGATAGATTTGCTGATACAATTTTGTTAATATGGGATATGATTAATCGGATTAAAGGTCGTGATACTTTAAAACGTCCCAGATTAGGAAAACAAAGGGTGGAAATGACGGTGGGAAAGCCGATTTCTGTTTCTCAACGATGGCCAGCTTACCAAACTCAACGTCGTAGAGCAATATCAGATCTAACTCAAGATTTGCAAAATGCCCTTGAAGGAATGATTAAATCTTAAGGTTGGCTAATTTTTATTCATTAGATATTTATTTGAGGCTTGAAAGTTTTCCCTCCAACTCAAGCTAAAAAATACCAGGCTTCTGGGATAAATAGTTATTTTTAACTAATAATAGATATCTAGGAAAAAACTGAGTCTCTATATTAGCACACTTTCTTTATTATATCATTATTCTGTGATCAAGTCAATGCTTAATATTTTCAGGACTTATATCATACCCGGATAATCACTGATTAAAAACTTTCTCCCATAATTGTTAATTTTATCCTTCTGCTTTCTGCTTTCTGCTTTCTGCTTTCTGCTTTCTGCTTTCTGCTTTCTACCAAAATCCTCCAAAGTATAAGTATTTAACTGGACATAGTACTATACCAATTCCCATGCATTAATCCTATACTTAGGTAGCACCTTAGAAATTTAAGTGATGAACACGGTTATAATAACTTCTTGCTTAATTTGATCCAAGTTCATGTTAATTATTCTTATGTTGTAGAGAAGTCCTGATCAAATGTCCCTACCCACTTACTCTCTAAAGTCGGGGTTGAGGCTGGGTCTCCTACTATTAGGAAATGTAGATAAGTTTTGAGAAATGGGATAATTTCTATTATGTGGGTAACTCCTGTTATTATTTTTGTTGGTATCATAAAATAAACAATGAACTCAGTTTGGAAAAAGTTAACACTAACTAATCTCTCATTCTCTGACTCTGAATGGTTAAATGCAAGCTATCTCTATGGTTTACTTAATGGTTCCCTCTATAACTGGCGACGTGGTAGTTGGTTAATGCAATGGGGAGAACCTCTTGGTTTTGTGTTGCTAGCAATTGTATTTACTCTAGCTCCTTTTGTAAATACTACTCTCATTGGTTTCTTATTACTTGCTAGCGCTGGTTTTTGGGTATTGCTGAAGGTCTCGGATAACACCCAGGAATATTTAACTCCTATTCATCTATTAATATTCCTCTACTGGAGTATTGCGACATTGGCAGTGGTGATATCTCCGGCAAAGACTGCTGCTTTTAGTGGCTGGGTAAAGTTGACTCTTTATTTATTGTTGTTTGCTTCGGGGTCTTTGGTATTAAGATCCCCTAGACTCCGCTCTTGGTTAATCAATATTTATTTGTTGGTTTCTCTAGTTGTTAGTTTTTATGGTATTCGCCAATGGATAGATAAGGTTGAACCTCTGGCTACCTGGAATGATCCTACTTCTGCTCAAGCAGGTGCGACTCGTGTTTATAGTTATTTGGGAAATCCTAATTTATTGGGTGGATATTTGTTGCCTGCTATTGCTTTGAGTTTTGTGGCAATTTTTGCTTGGAGTAGTTGGGCTCGAAAATCTCTGGCAGTAACAATATTGCTGGTGAGTTGTGCTTGTTTGCGTTATACAGGTAGTCGAGGTAGTTGGATTGGGTTTTTAGCTTTGATGTTTGCTATGTTGATTTTAATGTGGTATTGGTGGAGGAGCTATATGCCCAGTTTTTGGCAAATTTGGTCTCTGCCTATAGCTGTGGGTAGTTTTGCCGGGTTGTTGATTTTAGCGGTGGTGTTGTTAGAACCTTTGCGCGATCGCGTCCTGAGTGTTTTTGCGGGTCGTCAAGATAGCAGTAATAATTTTCGGATGAATGTTTGGATGTCTGTTTTTGATATGATTCGCGATCGCCCTATTTTGGGTATTGGACCGGGTAATGATGTGTTTAATAAGATTTATCCTCTCTATCAGCGTCCCCGTTATAGTGCTTTGAGTTCTTATTCTGTGCCTTTGGAAATTGTTGTGGAAACTGGTTTTATTGGTTTGACTGCTTTTTTGTGGTTGCTTTTGGTGACTTTTAATCAGGGTGTATTGCAGTTGAAACGTTTGCGAGATGCTGATAACCCTCAAGGATATTGGTTAATTGGTGCGATAGCTGCTATGGTGGGCTTGATAGGTCATGGTTTGGTGGATACGGTCTGGTATCGTCCCCAAGTTAATACTATTTGGTGGTTGATGGTGGCTATTATTGCTAGTTATAGCAGTCAACAGGGGGTACGGAGTAGGGAATAGTTAGCCCTGTAGGTTTGGTTTCAGAACGAAACCCAACAAATAAGTACCGTACTAATTCAAAGGTCAAAGGTAGTCCCTGAATTATTTTAGTATTTATAAGTATCCTAACCATAATACTTACTGCTATAATAGTGGTTGACGAACGATTATCCGGAAATGATACAGCAGATTTCGGGATATAAGGTACAAAATGGATAGTAAAAATTATAAAATTATGTAGTGCAAGCATCTTGCTCCCTTAGAGATACCTCATAACAAGGTCAAGTGCTGTATTAGATTAGAAAACAGGGGTTACGGGATAGGGGATAGTCAGCCCTGTAGGTTGGGTCGCAGAACGAAACCCAACAAATAAGCACCGTAGTAGTGCGTCAATACGAATAATTTTGTATGGAACCCCTGAGTGTATCTCTCAAAACTTAGGCGATATAGCTACCGCCACCATCCTCTTCCAACGCCAATCTCTTAAGCATTAGTCGAATAAAACAAATATTAATCTTGGCAGTAGAATTTTCCAGGGTTCGCATCAATTTTTTTGGTCAAGCTTTTACACCTTTCCATCCAGGAATTAGTTCTTTCTATGACCCACCTTACTTTCACAGGAATAAATCCTGTTTTTCCAAGATTTTCTTTCTCCGTCTTTGATGGTTTTGGTGATAGTTTAAACCGAATCTTGGTCATAATTGCCGGATAAATTTTTTCTAACTCCTGTATGATTTTTTCGGGGTGATATCCATTATCAAGTAAGATAGTAATTTTAGGAATGTTAATTGGTTTAGATCTAAAATAGTTAATATTATCTGATAACATTTCTATTCATCCAACATCATCAGATACTGATGCTTTCGTACAATGAGTAAAAAAAGGAAAGCCGAGACTATCTACTGCTAGGTTTCTCTTAATTCCTTTATTAGCCTTGTAAAAACAGAATCCCTTGGACTTGACTCTAGCATTACAAGTATTTTTTACCGCTTGTGAATCAATGATTATTAAAGTTGTCCCGGAGCGCTTTTTTTACCTGTTGACGTACTTGATAATGCAATATATCTCTAATTTTCTCAATTATCCCTGATTCTCGCCATTGTTTATAATGCCAAAATACTGTTGAATAAGGAGGTAAATTTTTGGGTAGATCGCACCAGTTACAACCATTTTTTAATTGATACAAGATACCATCTAAAATTTCTCTCTTGCTCCATTTTGTTGGACAAGTTTTCTTCTTTTTTGGTATGGGATGGTTAAATCAGAACCCATTTTTGATCTGTTAAACTGCTTGAATATGGCATTTGCCTAACTTTTGTTTAGGATAATTGGCGATCGCTACTTAACTATATACCTTATTCCTCAAAAGATACCAAATGGTTTCTATAAAATAATGCCAAGGAGCCGGAGAATTATAACCATTTGTCTCTTTATGGACGATATTGTTAGTTCCTCGTGTCAACCTATCATACATAGTTATTGTTTAAGTTTAAAGATTACAGGACTTACCTGAGATGACTAGTAACTGGAAAAGACTGATTGAGTGCCTAATGTGTTAATATAATGATGACTAGTCAATGGAGAAGACTGATTGACTGCCTAGTGTGTTAATATAATGAGATTTATACTAATTCCCCAAAGAATATTACCAATAATTTTCTGAAATTACTGTAGTATCAAAGTTTTGAGTCTATAAAATCTTAATCTATGAATGCATGACTTAACACCTACAAATGATTGAGAATTTCATCCTCCTGCCATTTGCCTTTTGCCTTTAACTTCTCTAATAATAAAGAGACATTCCTAAGAATGTCTCTTCATCAGATTAACTTAAATCAAATCAGTTTTATACCTGATCCTACAAAATTAAAAATTAGACCAATTAATTATCTACTTTCAAACCAGCATCATTTTGATTATATTTTCCTTGATTAATCTTAACTGGTGTTGCTCCCCAAATTTCTTTCGCGTACTCAAGAATTGTACGGTCAGAAGAAAATTTACCCATGCGAACAGAATTATAAATAGACATTTTTGTCCATTTTTTGGGGTCTTGGAAAACTTGACTAACTTTTTCCTGACATTCAATATAAGCCTGATAGTCAGCTAATAGCATATATTGATCATTGTACAGTATAGAGTTAATCAGAGGCTTGAATAAATTAGGATGACCTTTGCTAAACTGACTACTAGTAATTCGATCAATCACAGCCTTTAACTCTGAATTTGTATTATAGTAATCTAAAGGTTGATAACCCTTAGCCTTCAAATCAAAAACTTCTTCAGCAGTTAGACCAAAAAGGAAGAAGTTTTCTGCTCCCACCTCTTCTCGAATCTCAATATTAGCTCCATCAAAAGTACCAATAGTCATCGCTCCATTCATGGCAAACTTCATATTACCAGTTCCCGATGCTTCTTTGCCAGCAGTAGAAATTTGCTCGGATAAATCAGCAGCAGGATAAATTAACTGACCTAATGAAGCATTAAAGTTAGCCAAGAAAACTACTTTCAAACGACCGTGCACATCTGGGTCGTTGTTAACTATATCAGCTACAACATTAGTCAACTTAATAATTAACTTAGCCATATAGTAACCAGGAGCTGCCTTGCCACCAAAAATGAATGTGCGAGGTTGAATATTAATCTTAGGATTTTGCTTAATGCGGTTGTAAAGAGTAATGATGTGGAATAAATCCAAATGTTGGCGTTTATACTCATGGATACGTTTGACTTGAATATCAAACAGAGAATTAGTATCCACTTCTATCCGATTATGTTTTAAAATGTATTCTGCTAGTTTAGCTTTATTTTCCTGCTTAATTTGTCGCCAACGTTTACAAAATTCTACATCATCAACATATTTTTCAAGTTCCTTGAGTTGATCTAAATTTCGTAACCAACTATCTCCTAGTTTCTCAGAGAATAAGGCCGAAAGTTTAGGATTACATAATAAAATCCAACGACGGGGGGTTACTCCATTAGTTTTATTCATGAACTTTTCTGGGAAAAGTTTGTAGAAATCTTGAAGTACGCCTTTTTTGAGCAATTCTGTGTGTAGAGCTGCTACCCCATTGACCGCATGACTGCCTATAGTCGCTAAATTAGCCATCCTCACTGCTTTTTCTGGGCTTTCCTCAATTATAGATATACGAGAGATTAACTCTTTATCTTTAGGATACCAAGTTTGTACTTGCTCTATGAAGCGCCGATTAATTTCATAGATGAGCTCTAAATGTCGAGGTAGCAAACTACCAAACAAGGTGATCCCCCACCGTTCTAACGCTTCTGGTAATAAGGTATGGTTAGTATAGGCAAAAGTATGTTGAGTAATATGCCAAGCACGATCCCAGTCAATATCATACTCATCTATGAACAACCGCATCATTTCCACAATAGCAACAGCAGGGTGAGTATCATTTAATTGAATTGCTGTTTTATCGCTTAAGTTATCTAAGTTTTGGTTGTGCAATAAATGCCGGCGGAGAATATCTTGTAAAGCACAGGAAACAAAGAAATATTGTTGTTTGAGCCGAAGTTCTTTACCTTGGGGAGTGTTGTCATTCGGGTAGAGTACTTTTGATATGGTCTCTGAACTCATTTTTTCTGCTACTGCACCATCGTAGTTTCCAGAATTGAATTCTTCAAACTTAAAATCTACACTGGCTTCTGCACGCCAAAGACGTAGGGGATTAACTGTATTGACTTTATAGCCAGGAACGGGAGTGTCATAGGGGATACCCACAACAGTTTGAGCTGGAACCCATGTTACCCGATAATTACCTTTCTCATCATGATATCCTTCTGTGGTGCCACCAAACTTGACTTCTACCTGTTCTCCTGGACGAGCTATTTCCCAGGGGTTTCCAAAGCGCAGCCATTTATCTGGTATTTCTGCTTGCCACCCATCCTGTATGTTTTGGGTGAAAATGCCGAATTCATAACGAATACCATGACCTATAGCGGGAATTTCTAGGGTAGCTAGAGAGTCCAAAAAACAAGCTGCTAACCTACCCAAACCCCCGTTTCCTAAACCTGGATCGTCTTCTTGTTCTAGTAGTTCATCTAAGTTCAATCCAGATTCGCTAACGGCTTGACGAATTTCTTCATATATGCCTAGGTTAATTAAACTATTACCTAGGTGACGACCCATGAGGAATTCGGCCGATAGGTAGTATACTACTTTAACATCTTTCTCATTGTAGGTACGAATTGTAGAGAGAAAGCGTTGGAGTAGGCGATCGCGTATAGTATAAGCTAAAGCACGATAAAAATCGTCCTTTTTTGCCATTGACTCATAAGTCCCTTGTAGATAAAATAAATTATCAGCTAAGGCCCTTCTCAGAGTCTTGACACTCATGCCTGTGCGATCGTCTTCTATTTGAATTTGAGTTTTAGTAGTAGAGTTTACAGATTTATTTACAGGTTTATTCATTAGCGCTCCTTAAATTTTACTGTCTTCAATTTAATTTCAGTAGATCAGGTTAGTATACTTACTAGCTTTACCATACAGGAGTTTTTCTATAGGAAACTTTTAAATGAGGTGAGAGTAGATGTTTATATTATATTCCTTATACTAAGTCTAGGCAACAAAATAATTCTATAAAGTATCAACTAAAAGTGATATACGATACATAAGTGTTTAATTTTAATCATTTTTACAGAATTGAGCCTAATATTTGGTTTTTTTGTGGCCATTAATATAGATAAAATAGATAAAATAGAACTTAATTAAGTATCACAAAAATTATAATATGACCCTACCTGATGGCCCAAGTCTGTCACCATTACAACGAAGACTCCGGACATGGAAATTTATTTTTAGTCCCTTATCTGCCATAGAAGAGCGATACTCTGAATATGGAGATATCTTTAGAACGAATACTAACTCCTTGTATCCTTTCATCTACTTCTGCAATCCTAAAGCCATTCAACAAATTTTTACCGCGGATCCTGATACTTTTACCTCAGGAAGTATAAATGGTATTTTAAAATATTTTGTGGGCCTAAATTCTCTATTGCTCCAAGATGGCGATCGCCACAAACGACAAAGAAAACTATTAATGCCACCTTTTCATGGTGATCGGATGCGTAAATATGGAGACCTAATCTATAACATCACTTCTAATGTTATTAGTCAGTGGAAAATAGAACAACCTTTTCCTATTCGCAAGTCAACTCAAGAAATATCTCTCAAAGTAATTCTTGCTGCTGTATTTGGTTTAGATCAAGAAGGAAAAAGTTATGAAAAACTTAGAGTTCTTATGTCTGATCTTCTAGACTCTATGAGTTCTCCCCTCAGCTCTACTTTTCTGTTCTTCAATTTTTTACGAAAAGACTGGGGTCCTTGGAGTCCATGGGGGAGATTTTTGCGCAAAAAGCAAGAACTCCATGAACTAATAATTGCAGAAATTCAAACTGCAAAGAAAGAAGGAAATCATCGTGATGATATTCTTAGTTTATTACTAGAAGCCCGTGATGAAGCAGGTAATGCTATGAGCGACGAAGAAATTAAGGATGAACTACTGACAATGCTTTTCGCTGGTCACGAAACTACGGCATCAGCTTTAGCATGGGCATTATATTGGATTGATATGATCCCATCAGTGGGTGAAAAACTCATGGCAGAATTAGCAACTATTCCTAGTAACTCGGATCAAGTTGCTATTACTAAACTTCCTTACCTCAGCGCTATTTGTCAAGAAACTCTTCGCATTTATCCTATTGCTATGAATGCTTTCCCTAGAGTTGTTCAGAAACCTATAGAAATTATGGGTTATCAACTTGAACCGGGAATGGTGGCGATAGTGCCTATTTATCTGACTCATCATCGGGAGGATATTTATCCAGAACCTAAAAAGTTTAAACCAGAACGTTTTCTGGAAAGACAATTTTCACCTTATGAATATTTACCATTTGGAGGGGGTAGTCGTCGTTGTATAGGTTCAGCTTTTGCTTTATTTGAAATGAAATTGGTATTGGCAACAATTTTATCACAGTGGGAACTTAAGTTATTGCCTAACCAAAGAATTAGCCCTGTCCGGAGAGGGTTAACTATGGCGCCACCAGCAAATATGCGGATGGTTGTGAAACCAAAAAAATCGTGGCAGAAAGTTAGCCAGCCTATTTTAACGTCTGGTTGAGTAGAGAAATACGGTTTTTCAATAGCTGTCACTTTCACATATGAGTTTGTATTTATTTGCTGATAGTTCTGTTGAAGCATTGCTATTAGTTGCTCTAGAGATTACTTGATTCAACAGTCTGGGTGATTTTAGAAGCCTAAGTAGGGATGTTCTATAGAAGGTCCTTACTTAGTTTTTAATCATGTTTGGTAGCATTGTTTGTGTATAAAGTTTGCGTATAAAATATAGCCGCAATTGGAATTAACCTTTGAGAATAAGTGCTTTCTGCTATCTGGTAATATCCGCCAAAGTATAAGCATTAAGGTGAAGATAATTTGAGTCTGTTTTCTAGTTATGTTTTGTTTAAGTGTCAGTAGCTATTTTTCGGAAAATTTTCTCCTCTACTACACCTCCTAATTTTTACTATCTTTAAAATACACTTTTCCTAAAGCAGCAGGAGGGGTAGATTTACCTGCTAAACCAATTAAGGCTAATAGAGTAATAATATAAGGTAACATTTTTAAAAATTGATAGGGAATGTTTAGATTAAAAGCTTGAACTCTCAATTGCAAAGCTTCTGTTGCTCCAAATAATAAACAGGCTAAAACGGTATAAACTGGATGCCATCTACCAAAGATTATGGCTGCTAAGGCAATAAAACCTTTTCCACTACTCATGCCTTCGGTAAAAAATTTCACATGAACTAATGCTAAGTAAACTCCTCCCAAACTTGCCAAACAACCGCTAATACTTACGCTTAAATAACGGACTAAACTAACAGATATTCCGGCTGTTGCTGCTGCTTGAGGATATTCGCCAACTGCTCTTATAGCTAAACCCCAACTGGTATTAAAAATGATATAATTAGCAACTATAATTAATAACAATAATAAATAAAATAATAAGTCTTGATTAAAAAATATTTCCCCAATAGGTAATTTTTTTAATCCGAAAAGATTGATTTTTTCAATGCCTGGCAAAGCAATTGTGCCACTATTAAATAATAATCTAGCACCATAAGCAGTTAATCCTGATGCTGCTAAATTTATTGCTAAACTAGAGATTAATTGATTAACTTTTAAACTGATACAAAGATAACTATGAATTAAGCCTAAAATTCCCCCGGCGAAAACTGCTACTAAGGTTCCTATCCAAGGATTTCCAGTAGCAATAGAAACAGCTGCACTGACAAAAGCTCCTGTTAATAACATTCCTTCTAAAGCAATATTAAGTACGCCGGAACGTTCGGAAAATAATCCACCTAAAGCAGCAAAAGCTAGAGGTATAGAAAGTCGAATTGTGGCAGATAAATAGTCAGAAAAAAAGTCGATGTTTGAAAATTTCATTGTAAAAATTAGATGAGTGGGAAACTAGGATTTTTTAAGAGCTGGAAGGAAATAACTGTAATTATTTTTAATTGTTTTTAATTATTTTTTCAGGGAAAAGGCACTAGGAGTATCCTGTTCCCGGTGTTGTTCATTGTTCGTCCCTATCTACCATGACTATACAGGAGTGCTAAAAATTTCCTGGCAAGTTTGTGGGATGTCTTTACTTGGATCTAGACTCAAATGCTAGACTTATTGCTAAAAATAACATTGTTAAGCCTTGAATAACATAAATAACAGTGATCGATACTCCTGCACTACGTTGCATTACATTGGCTCCACTCCTGAGAACACCAAAAAATAAGGATGTTAAAATTACTGCTAGTGGGTTGCTCCGACTTAATAAAGCAATGGCGATCGCGTCAAAACCATAGCCGGGAGAAAAATTTTCAAATAACCGATATTTTGCTCCTAATACTTCTGTACTTCCTGCTAAACCTGCCAAGCCACCGGATAAACCCATTACTGTGATAATAGTTTGTTTAACAGGTATTTTAGCGTAACTAGCTGCAGTAGGGTTTTGTCCCACAGCATCCACTTGATAACCGAAGGCGGTGAAGGACAAGACTATTGCTAAAATAATTGCAATAGCTAAGGCCAATAAAATTCCGGCATGAGCTTGAGTTTTGGGTAAAATTATGGGCAAACGTGCTGACTCAGCAATTAGGGGGGTGTAGGGACTGGGGGCGTTGGGGGCGATAAGTGGCTCATTTACCATATAATTGACAAAGTTTTGAGCGATGTAATTTAGTAGTAGGGTGGTCAAGACTTCGTTTAAACCACGGGCAGTTTTGAGGTAACCAGCGATCGCTCCCCAAATTGCTCCTAGAAGAAAACCTCCTACTAATGCTAGGGGTAAATGTATCCACATTGGTAAATTCGGCAAATATAGTCCGATGACAACACTGCCTAAAGCACCCATATAAATTTGTCCTTCGCCACCGAGATTAAATAAACCTGCTCGTAATGCTATTAATATTCCTAAACTTACTAATAATAATGGTGTGGTTTTGCTGAGGGTATTGCTGAAACCAAAGTAGGTAGTTAGAGATTCTTGGAATAGGGCAGTATAGGCAGTTACAGGGTTAGTTTTTGCTAAGATCATTAAACCTGCTCCTACTAATAATGCGGCTAAGACTGCGAATATTGGGAATAGAATTGACTTAAGAATTTTTGGCATCAAATGATTGGAAATTAAGATATTTTTTTATTCTGTTATACTAAACCTAATAAAACAAATGTGGGTCTGATTAGAAAAACAGTTAAAACCTATACTGGCTCTATTATTAATTGTTCATTTTTATACCTCAACTCCACTTACACCTAATCAAACACACCAAATAAATTTAGATATTATATTAACAATAGTGCAATTTAATACTAACTCTATTATTGTTAAATTTTATACTTTAATCTTACCTACGCTTATTGAACTATTTTAGTTGTGTCACCTAAATATTTAAATCCTTTGGTAACCATTCTAAAAGAATGCGCATTTTTTCGACTATTTCTGACTCTTGAAGAATATTTATGATATCTTTCCAAATTTGGGGCAATACTAATAAATTTTGTGCAAATGGTGTAATTATGCTCATTTGTTTTTGGTCTTTTTCCAGAAAAGGTTGAATAGTTTATAAGAGTCTTTTTTCTGGTGCTTCTAGGTTTCCATCTACCATAAGTACTTTTCGTTTTTTAGTAGTTTTTTCTGAAATCTAAGCTTGAGCTCAAGCTTGGGCATGAGTTGTTCTTCTTACTCCCCCTCTAAATGAATGAAAAGCTATGGTTGGAGGAATATTTGATGGAAATATTTGGGGAGGTTGAAGATCTATATTTTTGTGCTCAAACTAAATAAATTATGGTCTTTCAAAACTAGGTTTTCATTTAGGATTTGGCGCTTTTTGCTCTGTTTATTCAAACCAAATAGTAAGGTTTATTTTTTCTGTTTTCGTGCTTTCTAATTTTATGAAATATTCGCGAATTTATTACTTTTTAATACTCTAAAATTAGGCTCATTATTATCTTGTATTTTTAGGCCTTTTAATATTATAAATATTATGAATTTTTCGATTATTTCTTTAGTTTTATATACTCGAAATCTAGAACCAAAAACTTATTTCCGCCAATTTTTAGCTTCGTTTTTTCTCAACACTAATTCCTATACTTAATTCATCCCAATAACATCTAGCCCAAACTAACTATTTAGGTAATTTATCGGGTTGTATATCTAGCAAAATATCTTTGACATCGACCTAAGTGTAAAGTGGAATATCTGAATGTTTCATTAATTAATATTTTTTTATCAAATTTAGTAGAAAAGTTAAATTTTATACTTTGTATTAACTATTATAGTTTTTTTGTTCCTAGTTGTACAAAAACTTTGACATATTTTTTGTAAAGTTTTTGAGGTAAAGCGATCGCTCTTTCAGATAATTTTTTTTTCAGTTATCAATATACCAGTTATTAATTATTACTTTTATTAAAGTAATTATAGGTTTTATTGCTTCCTATTTCTAGGAAATAACTGATGTTAGGCACCCTATATCTGAAACCCTTGATATTTCCTTTTCAACTAATCACTAAAATTCTTGAAACATTGTTGAGCTGGGTAATATCAGTAAATAAACATAAATCAAGAGGTTGGGTTAAGGCATTAAAACCCAACCTACAATTTCAGAAAAAGGCTTTTTATTAAGTTAAATAAATCTAAAGAATAGGCAAAAAAATTATCTATGTTAAACAAAATTAAAGAATTAGCAACTACTCTAGCACCTCGTCTGATTGAAATTCGTCGCCATATTCACTCCCACCCAGAATTAAGTGGCCAAGAACACCAAACCGCTGCCTATGTTGCAGGTGTATTATCTTCCTGCGGTCTTCATGTGCGGGAAGCTGTTGGTAAAACTGGCATCGTGGGGGAACTTAAAGGTAGTACTAACAATAATCAATGGCTGGCAATTCGTACTGATATGGATGGTTTGCCCATTAAAGAATGTACTAATTTGGATTTTGCTTCTCGTAATACTGGAGTTATGCACGCCTGTGGTCACGATATTCACACTACTGTAGGCTTAGGTACAGCAATGGTATTATCTGAGTTGGGAGAACTTCTACCAGGAGATGTCCGTTTTCTATTTCAACCAGCAGAGGAAATATCTCAAGGTGCAAATTGGATGATTAAAGATGGAGTCCTTGAGAATGTAGAGGCAATTTTAGGAGTCCATGTTTACCCAAGTATTCTTGCAGGTTCGGTGGGTATTCGCCATGGGGCACTAACCGCTGCTGCTGATGATTTGGAATTAACAATTATTGGAGAGTCTGGTCATGGTGCCCGCCCTCACGAAGCCACAGATGCTATTTGGATTTCTTCTCAGATAATTACTAATTTACAACAGGCCATTAGTAGAACTCATAATCCTTTGAGACCGGTAGTGTTAACAATTGGTAAGATTAGTGGCGGTCGGGCGCCAAATGTGATAGCAGATCAGGTCAAAATGTCGGGAACTGTGCGATCGCTTCATCCAGATACCCACAAAACTTTACCTGCCTGGATTGAAAATATTGTGGCCAATATTTGTAATTCTTATGGCGCTAAGTATGAACTGAATTATCGACAGGGGGTACCATCTGTGCAAAATAACCCGGTGTTGACTCAATTAGTTGAGTCAGTAGCTTTGGAGGCTTGGGGTAGCGATCGAGTTATTGTTTTACCAGAGCCTTCTCTTGGTGCAGAAGATTTTTCTATGTATCTTCAAAAAGTGCCTGGTATGATGTTTCGTCTAGGAGTTGGGTATAAAGATAAATATAATTATCCTCTTCATCATCCCCAGTTTGAGGTAGATGAGTCTTCTATTGTTACCTGTGTAGTGGTTTTAGCTTATGCTGCTTATAAATATTGGCATAATCATACAAAGGTAACAACAACTGATAGCTAAAACACGCTCAACTCATAGCAGTTTTCATGATTCAAGGATACAGAGATTTTGGCTTTCAGGGGAAGTTTTGTATTTATAAAGTGAAAACCGCTATTAAATTTAATGGTAGTGGTAAACAAGTAATGGTTTTTCTCGTCTACCTTCTGACAATTAAAGGAATATAGCAACTAATATCTTTTAATATTTTTATCTGTTTAGGACTACCAATTTAATATTATAGAATGAGCTCTCTAACTATAAAAAAACTATAAAAAGTATGAAAAATTCGGCATCTAGAATTTTTGAGCACATTCAACTATACATTGCAAAGTTAAACTGAAATAAAGCCAATTTCACCTTCAATACGAAATTTTTTTTGAGGATGTTCTTTTAAAAATTGCTCGACACCTTGTCTTACTTCTTGTCCCCAGTAATCTAAACCTACATCATGAAGAACTATTTCTCCTCCAGGTCTAATATAACTAGATAGTAATGTTAGGTCTTGTTTTACAGCTTCCTTTCGATGGTTTCCATCTAGAAATCCCAGATCAAATGGTCCGTATTTTTCACAGACTTCTGGACCAATAATTTTTCTGTCTTCAGGTTTAATTCCATAATTCACAACTTTATTCAAATCTTTTTGATTGGGAAAAAAACAGGAAAAAAAACCTCGCTTCAGGGTAAATTTTGTCAAAATTTTTAAGTATAGTAAAACTTTTTCAACAAAATATAAATTAGTCTTTTGATTGTCAATTTTAAATTGTTTAACACAGAGGATATTTTGAAGCTCTACAGGAAAGTCGGCATCTATACAAACAATTTTTGTTTCTGCTAAACACAATCCTAATACAGCAGTAGAGACTTCCACAAAAGTACTAACTTCTAATATTTTTTGAGGCTGTTTGTGACGGCTTATATTAATTAATTTTTCTGCATCATCAAGTTTGATTGAGACATTTTCAAGAAATTCTCTTTCCAGTCCTTGTTCACTAAGAAAATGTAGTGCTTTTTCTCTTGCTTCTTTGACAGTTATCATATTTCAATAATGAATTTTTTCTATTTATAATATCTTTATATATCTGATAACACCCTCGCATGAGAATAATTTTTAACTTCAAAAATTAAATTTTGAAAGTTAAGCATTCAGTTAGGAAGTAACGAATAGGGAATTTAAAATAATTTGAATACAAATTATTTTGACTAAAAGAAAGCTCAATTATATTTGATAATCACAACTAAAAAAAACTAGTTAAACTTAATTATTAGTATATTTTTGCTGTTGCTTCTTTCTCCAGATGATGTGATTAAAAAATTGAAATTATCATCTTTGCCAAGCGTTCCATTCCCTCTTGAATATGCTCATCGGGAGCTGTTAAACTAATACGAATACACTGTTGTTTATGAGGCCATTCTTCTCGTAAACCAGGGAAAAATGAACTACCAGGCACAACAATAATTCCTACTTCCTTCAACTTTTGGTAAAATTCCCAGTCAGTCATTGGTAAATCTTTTAACCACAACCAAGCAAAAATAGCTCCTTCAAAACGATGGAGAAACCAGGGCAAATTTTTTGGTAAAGCTTTTTCTAAAGTTGATTCTAAAATCGAAAATTTATTTTGATAAAAAGGCCGAATTACTTTAGTAGAAATTTCTGCCAGAGCCCCAGAATTAATTGCATCAGTAGCGATCGCCTGTCCATAACGAGGAGAATGAATACACATATTAGTCTGAAACCCTTGCAAAACCTCAATTATTCTTTCATCTCCAATAGCAATGCCAATTCGTTCTCCTGGAAGTCCAGCCTTTGATAAACTCATACAATGAACAATATTGTCCCCAAAAACAGGTTCCATGTCGACAAAATTTAATCCTGGATAGGGAGGAGCATAAGCCGCATCCACCAATACTGGCACACCATAAACATTGGCTTGATGGGCAATTTTTTTGACCTCATCAACACTAATGACATTACCAGTGGGGTTACAGGGGCGTGAGAAAATAACACAACCAGTATTTTCATCAATGACGAGTTGACTAAAGTCGGGACAATATTTGAAGCGATGATCCTCATCATCAATTTCCAGAGTTGGTTTGTAGGCAACTACTGCCTCTGGAATTAAACTAACTCCACCATAACCAGTGTAGTCTGGGCTAAGGGGTAGAACAATTTTTTTCAGAGTTTGGTTGTCAGTATATCCTCCAAAAGCATTAGCAGCATAGAAATATATAGACTGAGAACCAGGAGTAATCAAAACATTGCGATCGCTCAAACTCAACCCATACCGAGAATTAAAGTCATTAACAACGGCATCAATAAAAGGTTGATAACCTTGAGAAGAACCATAGCGTCCTACTACTTCCCCATACTCTGGACTTGCCAATAATTCTGTGGTACAGTCTTTCCATAATTTTTCTACTTCTGGTAAAACAAGCGGGTTTCCAGAACTGAAGTCAAGAAATTCCTGACCTTGACCCCCCCGTAGGGTGGCAATAATATCTGCCATAATAGCCCG
Source organism: Trichodesmium erythraeum IMS101 (assembly GCF_000014265.1). Classification (NCBI taxonomy): domain Bacteria; kingdom Bacillati; phylum Cyanobacteriota; class Cyanophyceae; order Oscillatoriales; family Microcoleaceae; genus Trichodesmium; species Trichodesmium erythraeum. The sequence goes on along the minus strand of NC_008312.1, from coordinate 5,662,899 downwards.
CACACCTGTCAGGCGGGACATTGTTGTACCAAATTGACTCAAGGCAGGATTAATCATAGGATTCAATTAATAATTTGGGTTGACATTTGCTTAATTATAGCAAATAGTATATAATTATTATTATGTGTAATAGTTTGACTGTAATATTAACTTTAATGGTAAGCTTATCCTAATTTGATATTGCAAACGTAGTATTATATTTTATTTTTATAAATTAATTCTTTGACTTAGATATAATTTAAAAGGCGTTGATAATTTAAAACATGAATCAATAACTGAACTTATACATTTTTGAATTTGTGATCATTTATTTATTATTGATATTTATTTAGGAATAGTTGAACATATCCAATCGTAAGATTTTGAGTAGCATAAGCTTCGTCTCTCAAATCTGGCATAGCTAATGACTTAAACTAGTTTTTTCCCTTCTATTCTCCCTTGTGTAAGTCTGGCTTAGGTTTGGGATCTTTATAACTAACTGTATAAACTTTCGAACTAGCTTGGGTCACTATCTCTGATAATGAAGTAAAATTGTCAACAATTATTTCGCTTTCACAATTTGAATTGTGGGGTTTGGCGTCAGCTTTTTCTGGCCATTAAATCATAAAAGTTTTAGCACTTCTCAAACTCGCCAATAGATAATTATATTGATAGCGGAACATATCTAACCCCTCACTCTTCGTTTGCTTTTGTTCTGTATTTGGCAAAGATTTATATTAATGAGCTAATACAATCTGTTACTCTTAATTATGATAGTTTTAGTAAGGAATAGCATAGATATATATCATAAGTAAACATGGAATAAATAAATACTAGACTAGATGACAGATAACGGGAAAACTTAGAACAATATTGTCAAACAAGAGAACGGAGTATAGCTGATGTTACTTGACAATTTGACAATGTATTGAAATTTTTGGTGAGAAGGAGCATTTAGTTCCCTTCTTGATGTACCTGTTTTTTCTGGCCTACTCTCAGATGTAACCTTTCTGCTTGGCACTGCTGAGGAGTAAATCTCAAATATTTCAAATTTTCTGATTAAATTTTGATGTCAAAAATGGATACTATAACTATTTGGCAAGTAGATTATTACCGCCGTCCCCTCCAAGATAAACAAGGCCAAAAATTATGGGAATTATTAATTTGCACTCCTACTCGTAGCTTAGAATTTATTGCTATGTGTCCCCAGTCGGAAGTTAAAGCGAGTTGGCTCGTGGCACAACTGCAAAAAATGGCTCAAGGCCAAGGTTTACCAGATGTAATTCAAGTATTTCGACCTCAGTCTTTGGGGTTAATAGAAGTTGCCGCTCAAATGTTAGGATTGAAAATAGAACCGACTAGACGCACAACAGCTTTAAAAGAATGGTTACTGGAAAGGGTGCAACAATATCAGGATATGGAAGCATATACTGGGGAATTTTATGAACCTTTAGTATTAGATGTTCCTCCACCTGTACCATTAGCTGAAAATTTGTGGGGCGATCGCTGGAGATTTGCTTCATTACCTGCTGGTAATATTGGGGATATTATTGAACGCCCTATACCTGTTTTAGAAGCACCAGAATTTCTTTTGCCGTTAAATTTAGGATTATCTTCAACACTACCAATACCAGGAGTAGTTATTGATGGTGGTCGTCAGTCTATGAAATTAGCGAGATGGTTAGAAACTACACGACCATACCTTTTAAAATATATTTCTGGGGATCCTGATGGGTTAATTTTAGAGACGGGGTTAGTAGATCGGTGGGTAGTTGCTACTTTTGCAGACCAAGAAGTATCAGGAGCAGCTCAGGCTTATGAGCAAAGAAAACAGCAGAGCGAAGGACTACATTTTTTATTAGTGCAACCTGATGATTCTGGAATGACTTATAGTGGGTTTTGGTTATTAGAGTCAAATTAAATTGGAAAATTAATTAATCAATTTTGTCAAAGTCTTTATCAAGAAAATAGTAAGTATTTTTTAGCTCAAATACTGTCGTTAAAATTTATTTTAGGAAAGTGATTAAACTAGATCTATTCTTAATACTAATTAGAAACTTATGAGCAATAGATAAATTTTAAAAAAGTGTGAGGAGATTAATAAAATTGAAATCCTTAAAAGCCAATAGTCTTGACTTTAGTTAATAGCTCAATATTTAAAGCTATAACTGAATATTTTTGCTATATTTTTCAACTCATATTATTTGATAATACTAATTTGCTCTACTAATATTTTAATAAACTTTTTTAATCTAGTTGTTTCTTTAATAGATAGTAAAAAAAATCAAAAATAATAACTCTAATCTTGAAATTTTATGAATTGTAAAAATATTTTTTTATAGCTTATTTTTGTGAAAATTTTATAACTTTAATTGTACTATTATTGATTTTTTTATAAACTAAATAATTAGATAATTTGGCAACAAAAGAAAAAAAATTGTATCAATGATAGATATACATAAGAAACTAAAAATGTATAGACCAGAAAAAAAATAAGTTATTAAAAATTATTAATAGTTTTGTTAAGTTTTTTTTGAGCGATATTACGGTAAAATTTCGGTAGTTTTTATGAAGATTTCATAAAAATCATAGATAATTACGAGTATAATCAAAAGATAGATTTTTTTGATTTGTTTTTAACAATTAAAATCACTCCAAAGTAATTTGGCTTCAAATAATACAAGCCTATATCTGGTAAAATATTAGAGTAATAGAAATATAATGAGCAAAGCAAAGATTGGCATTATTGGCGGTAGTGGTCTGTACAAAATGGAAGCACTCAAAGATGTAGAAGAAATCAAACTAGATACACCTTTTGGCTCTCCCTCTGATGCTTTTATTGTTGGTACTCTAGAAGGAATACAAGTAGCATTTCTACCCAGACACAATCGCAACCATACTTTATTACCATCTGAATTACCGTTTCGTGCTAATATCTATGGTATGAAAAGTTTAGGTGTAAAATATTTAATCTCTGCTTCTGCAGTTGGTTCTCTCAAAGAAGAAGTCAAGCCACTAGACCTATTAGTAGTAGACCAGTTCATTGACAGGACAAAAGATCGCATATCTACTTTTTTCGGTGAAGGAATAGTAGCACACATTACTTTTGAAAATCCTACTTGTCCTGAACTAGCAAAGATACTAGCGGATGCTGCGGAAAGTTTAAAGTTAGAAAATGTAAATGTGCATCGTAGTGGCACTTATTTATGTATGGAAGGGCCTGCTTTTTCTACTAAAGCGGAGTCAAATTTATATCGCAGTTGGGGTGCAACAGTCATTGGGATGACAAACTTGCCAGAGGCAAAATTAGCAAGGGAAGCCGAAATAGCTTATGCAACATTAGCTTTGTCTACAGATTATGATTGTTGGCATGAAGAACATGATAGCGTGACTGTAGAAATGGTAGTTAATAATTTAAATAAGAATGTGGCGAATGCTCAAAAAGTTATTCAGGAAACTGTGCGCATATTGAGTAAAAATCAGTTTGTTTCTGATTCTCATTCAGCTTTAAAAGATGCTATTTTCACTCCTTTAGATAAAGCACCTACTGCAACTAAGAAAAAGTTGGAATTATTACTGCAGAAATATATTTAATTTTGAAGGGAGGAGCCAGGACTCAGAACTATTTTGATAAATTTACATTGACTTGTAATAGTGCTCTAGTAAATCAAACCTTGATTTCCTAGAGAGTCCTAACTCCTGAATTCTTGTTGAAAAAACTCTATCTAGTTTTTAGTGGAAGGAAATAATTGAACATGACTAACTCATTAAAACATATTACAAGTTCATCGGTAAATGAGCTTTTGGAAATAGCCAGATAGGAATATCAATACAACTATACATACATTCCTTCTGTAGCAATGTTGGATAAGTTACCTCCTCAAGAATAACCATCTAGTGAATGGTCTTTCTTATTGGCGAAAACCATAGGTCTTCTTTTTATAAATACTCTAATTGCAAACCGAGGAAATTATGGTGATGAAGGAAAAAGAGATGATGTAGTTAAATATATCTGTGAAGTCATCTCTAAAGAAAAAATCTCAACAAAAATTAGAGTTATAGCTAAAGTCAGTAAAATTTTGCTCCAATTGTTGATTAAAGGTGTATCCAAAGATTTTCATGAAATTGATGACCTCTTGTTTTCCCTGATCAAGAAAAATGACTTCTCAATATTTTCTGATATTTTAGGGCGAGCTGTAAAACTTTTAATGGAAGAATAATCAAAAGGTCATACAACTAGCCTCAAAGATTATGAAAAGCTCTTTGCCTATGAACAGCTCTTTCCGAAAAAAGGAGGGATACTAAGCATATTGGTTAATGCCAATGCCAGGGGTATATCAGCTCTCAGTAGATAAAATTGTTGAGGAAGCAAAGGAAGTCTATGACTTGGGAATTCCTGGAGTTATCTTGTTTGGCATCTCTGATGATAAAGAACTGAAGCTATGGGGACTTTGCATGCAAGGTCCCTACAATTTTTTGGTTGTGATGTGAAGCTCATGGGGTAACAAACTTGTAGGTAGGGCTTTAACTCTAATAAAAACCATCTAGTTTTTTATCCCTTTAATTATATACTAATTCCCATGCATTAATGCTAACTCTTTGTAATAATTCAGTTATTAAATAATAAAGATAAAATAAATAACTTTTTTCCTATATCTTTATCTAAGTTAATGTTATTTATTCTTATATTTAATTCTTATTTAATTCTTATTTAATTCTCTACTTCTCTACTTTCTTACTCAATAAAATATAGAAAAGCTTTTGATAAATGCTATTAGATGTAGTAGCTAAATATTATATAGCTTGCAATAGCAACAACCCTAAATCTTTATACAAACCTTTATTTTTTTGAGGGCAACGATGGTGAGTTAAACACCGGGGACAACCATATTCACAATCACAATTTTTTGCTAATGCTATTGCCTTATGAACAAACTTCAACAGTTGATTAAAAATTGCCTCACTCGCTCCATTTCCACCATCACAAGTATCAAAAAAATAACCTATAGTTTCTCCTCCTTGTCGCTGAACAAAGAATTCGACATCTTGACTCGAACTTAACACTACTAATGGAATAGCAGATATGATTTGATGACCCATACTATGCAATGCAATAAAATCAGGATTACAACTCCATAAACATTTCAAATTATCTGGAATTTTTGTTTTATATTTATCCTTAATTTTATACTGAATTTCTCGAATACTTTCCCGTATAGCTTGACTAAAAGCATCATTTATTTCAACCTTAAGAACTGGAGCTTGATATTGAGTTTGATAGGGAGGATCGAAATTCTTTTCATCTAAAACTGTAGTCTTTTCAACTCCTTTTTCATATTTAGTAGCAAGTAGCTGATAACCATTTACTAAAAATGTAACTTCTCCCCAAAATAGACTTAATCTTAATCTCGCGTGGGAAATATTTGTTTGAATTATTTGAGGTATCTCTAGTTGCTGAATCTCTTTAATAGCTAACTGATTATTTGGTACAGTTTCTAAGTTATAATTTTTAGCTAAAGGTTTTAAAATTGCTTGTTTTTGATCTAAGTCAAGATTTTCAGAATGATAGCTTATTAAATCACCATCATAATTTTGAGCACAATAAATTGCTCCTGGAAATACTTCTTTATGCGCCAGACTCATTGGCATTTTTTCAAAGCTTTTTCCAGTATTAACATTGATTAAATCCACATCATTTTGAGCATGACCACGCAAATTAACATTCCGATGAGGATAACCATACCCCCAAAGTTGATTAGAGTTATTAATATATATTTTTTCCTGTTTTAATAAGCTATCAACAATTACTTTAGCTACTTCTCCAAAACGTTTTTTTATTTCACTCAAAGGTATTCCACTTTCGACACAACTACATTCTAAATGTTTGCCCAAAATTGTTGGATAATTAGGATTAAAAGTAGCACTTTCTGCCTCACCATTTAATAATAAATCTGGTTTATTTCCATAGAAATTATCTAAAGTATTTTGAGCTACTGGTAAAAACATAATTAACCCTGGATTTTTCCTTCCTACCCGACCAATTCTTTGTTTCCAAGACATTAAACTACCTGGATAACCACGGACTAAACAACAGTCAAGTTCAGGTAAGTCAATTCCTGCTTCTAATGCAGAAGTAGAAAGAATAACTTTGACTACACCAGTTTGTAATTTTTGGATAATATCCTGTCGCCTATGAAACTCTAAAGAACCATAAAAAATTGCTATTTTATCTGCTAAATAACTCTCTCCATTTTTATCAGCTGTTCGTTTAATTATTCCTAACAATTTTTTGACCGCACTCCTGGAATTAGAAAATACTACTCCAGTCAAATTATAGCGTAACCAAGATAGAATTATTTTGCAAGAATCAGGATTAGCAATCTGGCTTGGTTCCAGAAATAAAATTGTTTTACCCGAGCTATCAGCACCACTTTTTGATATTAGATGAAGTCGTTCTGGTTGGTGGGAGCGATCGCTAAATCTCATTGCCATTTCTGCGGGATTTCCAATAGTTGCTGAACTAAAGATAAATTGTAATTTTTCTGAACTACCGCCTACGATATCTACTACCATTTTTAACCGTCGAATTAAGTTGGCAAAATGAGCACCAAAAGCTCCTATATAAGTATGAGATTCATCTATAACTACATATCGGAGTTGTTGAAAAAATTGGCGCCATTTTTCTCTATCTTTGCTGGTAATTTTATATAGTTGATAATGTAATAAATCTGGACTGACACCTAAAATATTGGGTGGGTTGGGGATAAATAATTTTTTCCTGTTTTCTGAAGATATGTCACCTGTAATTAATCCAATTTTGACAGAATTTTTGGGAAAATATGAGACCATTCTTTCTAGCTTTTGGGTTTGGTCTAATGCCAGTGCTTTGAGAGGAAAAATATATAATGCTCTCGTCTCAGGTTGTTGTAAACATGACTCTAAAATGGCGAGGTTATAACAGAGAGTTTTGCCAGAAGCTGTGGGAGTAAAAATACAAAGATCTAATCCTTTTCTCAGAGCAGTTAATGATTCAATTTGATGTTCATAGAGTTGTCTAATATTGTGTATAATCAGAGTTTTTTTGAGAGTAATTGGTAAATCTTCTGGTAAAGGATAGAGTTTTCCTGGAGTTGGTGGCGTGTTATCTATTGCTACTAAATTATCTAAAAATTCTTGGGCTATTTTTTGAAAGACAGGTCGAGGAATAGCTTCTATTTCTGCTGAGGATATCTTTGATTTTTTGGCTTCTTGTAATTTTTGATGATTAAAATTTTTACCATCTCTGGGATTAATCTCTTTCTTCTTAATTGCTATTTGCCAATCTAAAAAATGTACTGGTTTATGGCTTTCTAAAAAGTCTACAATTAAACGTTTTCCTAATACGGCTGTAATTTGACCTATTCCATGTTCAGGAGAATAGACTTTGGCGCCAATTTTTAACCATTCTGGAGGAGATGGTAGTTGATTTCCAGCTCGAATAATATCAGTAGAGTTTTTCGGTTGATCTGTCATCTTTGCTTGTTTGCAGATAAAGGTAAAAATAGTATCAAAAATATGATATTATAGGATAATAAATTGTAGCAATTAAGTTATTATTTTTAATGGTAATTTAATCAAAATAAAAGCACAAAAATATCATCAAAAAATGTGTCAATATCCATAGTTTTTTTGGCACAATTTATCGGGGAATTATATTATATTTATTCTTGTAAGAGATTTAATTAATTGCTGAATAAGAATATTATTAAGTTAAAAGCATAATTAAAGGTCATCAAAATATTCTTAAAAATGGTTACTTTGAATTGAATAGGAAGTAGAATTGATGATATTTTAATTACTCAAGTTGTTTGTTAAGCAGAAGTAGATAACTTACCTATTTTAAATCCTAACCATTTCATATCTCTTGATGAAAAAAAATAGCAAAACCAGTCGAACTACCAACATAAAATTTACGGCGATCGCATAATATAGATGGTATGTTACGACTCGCCTTTGACATTTCCCAGGAAAACATACCCTACAAGAACTACCCTAATATTTTTTCCTGTATCTCTTTCTATATCTCTTCCTATCTCTCTAACCAAGCTTTCATTTTTCCCGGATTTAATAATCCTAATGGATCTACTTTTTGCTTAAATTCTAACTGTTCAAAATCCGTAGTTTTCATTCCTCCATCTTCCAAAATATAGGTATGAGGATTAAAAATATTTACCCCATTTTCTTCGTGATATTCAATAATTTCATTCAGTCGTTTTTCTGAACTATAACGGACAATTTGTAATCCTACTGGTGTAGTTTGACCATCTATTCGCATAAACTCTAAATGCATCATTACTTCATCCCCAAAATGCCGATACATTTTTTCTATAAGTGCTAAGTTTTTATCACTTGGAAAACCACTTTGTAAATAAGTCAAATTTGTATCTACACTCCGAGCATGTAACGTTGTATGATTCCAAGTAAACTCATATATTGGCGTACCATTCTTTGTCTCTTGAGCAGTTTTTTGATAAGAAATTTCACCTTTAAATTCTTTAACTAAATCCTGAAATAGCTCCAAGTTATATTCAGATATCATTAAAAAAGCACAATGTTTTCCTTGAGGAATTGATTTTTTTAAACCAGCAAAAAAACTAGGTATCGGCCAAGCAAAAATAGTAATCAACTTTTTGACAATTCCATCACTATCTCCTAATGCTTGAGCAAATTTTGCACAGGTCATAAAATCATCAAAAGTTACTATTAATTCTGCCCAAGGATAAGTAGGAGCTAGAGGTATTTCTAATTCAGTAATAATTCCATTTGTGCCATAAGCATGATTAACTTTTTGTACATCATCACCGCGCAATTCTATAACTCTTGGTTCGTCTTCCATAGTAACAACTCGCACTGCAGAAAGATTACCACGATCTCTCAAAGCACCATAATTAATTGAACCAATTCCACTACTACCACCACCAATAAATCCCCCAATTGTAGCAGTACGATAAGTTGAGGGAAACATTCTTAATTCCCAACTAATTTCTTTAGCTTTTTTATCTAAAGCGACTAATTTTACCCCTGGTTCAACAGAAGATAAACCTGGTTTAATCCAATTAATATTATTCATTTTTGTAGTGTCGAGAATTACCCCTCCTTCTAAAGGAATACATTGCCCATAATTACCAGTTCCAGCTCCTCTAACTGTTAAAGGTGCTTGATATTTAACGCAGGTTTTAGCTATTTGTAAAACTTCTGTTTCATTGGTGGGTCTGAGAACTAAATTAGCTTTTTTATCTTTCAGTTTTGATTGTAAAATCGGACTGAAATGATAATAATCTAAGGAGAGTTTAATAACTTGATTTGGTTCTCTAATAATTTCGATATCTGTTAGCTCTGATGCTAAGTCATCCCAATTTATTAGTTTTGTTTTAGTTATTGTCATTGGTATTATAAATTGATCTAAAAGTTGGATTTTGGCATTTATAATACTCCGCGCTTTAGGGCGGGAATATATAGACTTTTCCTGGTAAGGGTTGATTTGTGAACTTAGCTAAAAGTCTTATTTTACTTAGCTTTTAGTAATTTGGGGCTGAGTGGTAAATAACTCGCTCAACCTAAGTATAGCAAGTAATTTAGCCTCTTAATATTTACTTGAACAATTAGCTCTAAAAAAGTCGTATTTGATATATGATTTTTTGACAATTACTTTAACTATCCTGATTTTGCCATATATTTTAATTTTATGCTATAATTATTAATGTTAACTTTAGCCTTTTTAGGTATTTTAAAAAAGTATCTAGTTTTTGTTCCTGAGAGATAACTTTGCGAGTATTTTCTCAGAGCTAGATATAAAAATTAAGGAATAAAGGAATAAATGTATCCTACTAAGCTTGTAGGATAATTTGTTAGTCTAAATTGCTAGGATGATGATGCTATAAAAGTAGAATAATCTGCTTTTTTACATTTTTTATAATATTAGATTGTACATTTTATAGGATTGGGTGATTTGCAATTTATTGCTAATCTTAAAGACCCTACTTTCACGATTTGCTAATTAGTTAATGGTGTGTATCACAAAAAAATAATCTCATTGAAGAGACTTTATTTATTCTTATATATTTCTTGGTTGAGAATTGCGTCTCACGAATATTATATAAATTGAAAATTAGGATTGGGTGATTTGCAATAAATTGCAAATCTTAAACACTCTACTTTCACGATTTGCTAATTAGTTAATGGTGTGTATCACAAAAAAATAATCTCATTGAAGAGACTTTATTTATTCTTATATATTTCTTGGTTGAGAATTGCGTCTCACGAATATTATATAAATTGAAAATTAGGAATATAGTAATTCCTATAATTAGGAGGTCAAAATTTGTTTTTAGTGCGGAAGTAGAAAACCCACCCCTAATACCATACTTTTAATGTACACTAATATTAATAAATTACTTGACATTTAAAGTTTGAAACTATTTGTGACATCTTTAAAATCAATTGGTATCAGTTCCTGAAAATAATTAACATAGAGATATTAGCCCAATCTTGTTAAAATGAGTTATTGCTTAAATCCTCAATGCCAAAATCCCCAAAATCCTGAAGGGACATTATATTGCATCGCCTGTGGGTCAAAGTTACTGCTCAGAGAAAGATATCGCCCCATAAAACCTATCGGTAGGGGTGGGTTTGGTCGGACTTTTTTTGCTGTGGATGAAGATAAACCTTCTCATCCTCCCTGTGTAATTAAACAATTTTTACCTCAAAATACTGGGGATCCAAAAAAGGCTGCTGAGTTATTTCAACAAGAGGCAGTTAGATTAGATGAACTTGGTAAACATCCACAAATTCCAGAATTATTAGCTCACTTTGAACAGGATAATTATCAATATTTAGTACAGGAATTTATTGATGGTTCTAATTTAGCTCAAGAGTCAATAAAAAATGGTCCTTTTGATAGTAATCAAATTCAACAAATGTTGAATGAATTATTACCAGTTTTAAAGTTTATTCACGAACAGAAAGTAATTCATCGAGACCTGAAACCAGAAAATATTATTTGTCGTAGTTCTACTCCAGAAACTATAGGATGGATGACTAATACTAATAAATTAGTTTTAGTTGATTTTGGTGCGGCTAAAGTTATTACTGGAACTTCTTTAATGCAGCCAGGAACAATAATTGGTAGTCCAGAATATGTGGCTCCAGAACAATTAAGAGGTCATGCTATTTTTGCTAGTGATATTTATAGTTTGGGAGTAACTTGTATTTATTTGTTGACTCAAATATCTCCTTTTGATTTATTTGATGTAATGGCAGATAAATGGGTATGGCGAGATTATTTAAATCAGCCTTTTAATAGTAAACTCGGAAAAGTTATTGATAAAATGCTGATGACTAACCCCCAAATACGTTACCAGTCTGCTCTAGAAGTAATGAAGGAGTTAAACCCAACTCAGGCATTTCCTACTGCTCCTAATACTTTTCCACCGACAGCTTCCACAACTAAAAGATCGACAAGCTCTCCCATTCCTAATAGGCCAACGATGGCGACATATACGTCTCCCAAACAGCCAACAAAACAATCTACAAATTCGATCACTGCGCCCCCTTATGTTATACAGCCGACAGTTCTTCCTCAACCACAACAGTCAACTTGGAAATGTGTCTTGACTTTGACTGGACATTTTGACTCGGTAAATTCAGTAGCATTTAGTCCGGATAATCAAATTTTGGCGAGTGGCAGTCGGGATAAAACTATTGAAATTTGGGATATGACTAAAGGTAAACGTTGGTTTACTCTCACTGGTCATGGTAACTCGGTAAGTTCGGTAGCGTTTAGTCCGGATAATCAAATGTTGGCGAGTGGCAGTCGGGATAAAACTATTGAAATTTGGGATATGAAAAAAGGCAAACGTTGGTTTACTCTTCTTGGTCATTCTGACTGGGTGGATACGGTGGCGTTTAGTCCGGATAATCAAATGTTAGCGAGTGGAGGTAGGGATAGAGCTATTGAAATTTGGAATTTGCAGAAGGCAAGACGCTGGTTTACTTTGGCCGGACATCAAGACCGGGTTTATACTGTTGCTTTTAATAAAGATGGTGGAATTTTAGCAAGTGGCGGCCGCGACCAAACTATTAAAATATGGGACTTGCAAAAGGCAAAAGAATTATTTAGCATTCAAGGTCATTCAGACTGGGTGCGATCGCTAAGTTTTAGTCCGGATGGAGGAGTATTAGGCAGTGGTAGTCGGGATGGTACTGTTAAGTTATGGCAGGTTTATGGAGGGGAACTTATTTCTACACCGATACAACATTTGAAGTATGGTGTGAGTGATGTTTTGTCAGTGGGGTTTAGTCCGAATGGAAAAATAGTTGCTGCTGGGTATCGCAATGGCGTGATTAATTTGTGGGATGCTGTGACTGGGGAGTTGTTGGAAACTCTTAATGGTCATTCTAGCGATGTGTTTTCAGTGGTGTTTAGTCAGGATGGTAGGAGTTTAGCAAGTGGGAGTAATGATAAAACTATTAAAATTTGGCAGGTTCCATAAAAACAGTTAGTTGAATGTTTATAATTAAAGGACTAATACAAATAAAAATTTTAGCTGATGCTTGCAACAATAGTTGCTTTATTTTATTAAAAAATAATTATCATCATTATTTAAGATTAATTTATGAAACTACAACAGACAGAACCATTTTTAGGGGAAAACTCCAGTCCAAAAATTGATTATGATGTAGCGATCGTCGGTGCTGGCCCAGTGGGACTAGCAACTGCTCTCGGTTTACGCCAACGTGGAATTGAAAATATTATTGTTCTCGACCAAACTAAGGTTTTCCGTAAAGTTGGTCAGGTTATTGATCTTTTACCCAATGGCTTAAAAGCTCTTAAATATATTGATTCTAAAGCTTACAAGAATATTAAAGCTACTATTGATCAACCAAATAATTCACTACAGACAAGTCAGAAAACTGGAACAGAAAAAAAACAGCCTCCGCCAGAATGGGATGTCATAAATGTGAATGGGCAAAAAATTTGTCCTTTTCCCCTGAGATACGATGGATATTTTCAAAATTACGAGGAGGGTAGAGTCCCTATTTATTGGTACGAGTTACAAACTCAACTAAGAAAACTATTACCAGTTGAGTGTGTTAAAGCTAATCATCGTTGTATTAGTGTAGTTACTGAGCCAGAATTTGAATGTGTGAGAGCAGATTTTCTGTCTGATCAGGAAGTAGAAACTAACCCCTATTCTCACTGGAATGATCCACAAGAAAAGAATAAGATCAGTGGTGTGAATTCCTCCCAATATCCGGAATCAGAAATTACATCAATTCGTGCTAAACTATTATTAGGAGTAGATGGAATTAACTCTAAGGTCCGTCAAGTAATCTATAAAAATACTCTATACAGTGGATATAGTCAACCAGAATATTCTGGTATTGGTGCAATTGGCAATGGTGGAACACTTCAGGTCGCAGAAGCACTTTCAGAAGAAATTAAGGAAAGATTTTTTCATAGTTCTCCTAATATAGTAACTATCAAAAATAATCAAATTCCCGATAGTGATGTTCCCAGAATGATTTTATTTTCTCTTCAACCTTGTCAGTTTGGATATCTCCTCCATGGAGCTTTCCCTTTAGAGTCATTGCTTGAAAAATCGGGAGAAGAGTTAATTGATATTGCCGTAGAAGAGTTAAAAAAAGCAGGCTTTCCAGAGATAATTCAACAGTTGGTAGCTTTATCTGACCCAGATCAGATTATACAACGTCCGTATTATACTCATCATGCCACTGTTTCTACTCCAGAACAGCCTAAATGGAATATGGGACGGGTTGTATTGGCGGGAGATGCTGCTCATGGTATGCCACCGTTTATTGGTCAAGGAGCTAACCAAGGACTAGAGGATGCTGCAGCGATCGCTACTTTGGTGGCTGAGATTAATAAGCAAAATAAGTGGGATGATATAACAGCGATAGAAGCAGCTTTTAGCAAATATGAGGCTTTGCGTCGTCCATTTGTGACTTACATTCAACAACAAACTTTAATAGGTAGGCCTTTTTCTTCATCTGAGAAGTTACAGAAGTATCATCAAGCAGTTTTCTCTCGGAATATTGAGGAGGCTATGCAAACATTATTGTAGGAGAGTAGTGGAGCTAAACACGGAAAAAATCTCAAAGCATGTAGAAAAATTTAGGTCCTTATAGAACGAAGTGAAACCAACAAGCTTTCTATTGTAGTTGGGTTTCTTCCCTCAGCTCTAACTACAGTTATGGCACTGACTTCTAATTTCATTCATCTCACTTTTGACTTTTGATTTTTGATTTTTAACTTTTGATTTCTCTTTGTTCCATTTTTGTTCTACAGGAATATGGTTAAGCTCTTCTAAAAGGCGATCGCTTGAATTTTCTAAGTCTTGTGGAGTTTGAATATGCCATACTTTTCAGATTAGATAATAGATATATTTAAACTTTTGTCTTAATTCTTAAAATATTGTTACAATTAGATATTCAGTTGGTGCAGCAAAAAAATTAGTGATCCAAAGATTATTTAGGTAGTTACCCCTAGTAGTCTTTTCTGTTTAGCCTTTTTAACTTTTTTGCTTAATGATTTTTGAAAAAGTATTTATGCAAATAAGACAAGCAAGTCTTTAGGTTTAATACAAAGGAGTTTAATTTATGACAGACAGTACTTCAAATATCACAAATAAAAAACCTCTGAATTTCCTATCTTTGATTTTCGCTTCTAATCAAGATTCTAATCTGATATTTCAAATAGGGTGGACGTTATTACGGGTAATTTCTGGGGTCATAATGATTCATAATGGTTTTGATAAGCTTGCCGATGTTGAGGGTTTTGCATCTCATGTTGTTTCTGAGACACTGGGTTTTCCATTCCCGACGTTTCTAACCTACTGTGCCGCCTATACCCAAATAGTTGGGGCCATATTGCTGATTTTGGGACTACTGACACGACCGGCTGCGATCGCGTTATTATCTGTTATGATGGTAGCTATATATTTTCATCTGCGGGAAGATGGGTTTGTAGTTTCTTCTTTTGAGACAGCATCACTCTACGCAACTATGTATTTATTCTGTTTTTTTAATGGCGGTGGTTCATTTTCTCTTGACCGCCTCATTGCCCAAAAAGTAGGAAATTCTGACTAGAAGAATTTGTTTTTGAAGATCAGGACTACGTAAATTCATTTAGGTCAAACATGTAGGGGCGAATTGCATCTGCACTCACGGTCAGGACACCACCATGGGTAAGTCCTGACTATTTTAGATCTAATTGACATTCTGTGGGGATGTATGGTAGGTCGTCTTTAGTATTTTCGACGATACCGTAAGGTGGCAGGTTTTTTTCTCGGTTTGGGGGTTGTTTCTGACAAAATGTTAAGGCCTGGGTGCTGGGTGCTAGTCGGTGTTATTCGGTATTTAATGATCAGAGTTCTTGTGTAAGTCCTGTATATTGTTCTACAATAGCTTTAGTGATTATTTAAGATAAATTTGTGGAACTAAAACAAAAAAAATCACCTGGTTTCTACAGTAAATGATTGTTTTTAAACATAAATATCTACGAGAAACCGGGTTTCTGAGTTTGCCTGTGTAAGTCCTAATTATTTAAGATAAAGTTATGAAGCTAAAACAAACAGAGTCATTGTTAGGGGAAAAGTCCAGTCCAAAAATTGATTATGATGTCGCGATCGTCGGTGCTGGCCCAGTGGGGTTAGCGACTGCCCTGGGTTTACGCCAACGTGGAATTGAAAATATTATTGTTCTCGACCAAACCAGGGCTTTCCGTAAAGTTGGTCAGGTTATTGATCTTTTACCCAATGGCTTGAAAGCGCTTAAATATATTGATGCTAAAGCTTACGAGAATATTACAGCTACTATTGATCAACCAAATAATTCACCACAGGTAAGTCAGAAAACCGAGACAGAAAAAAAACAGGCTTCACCAGAATGGCATGTCATAAATGTGGACGGGCAAAAAATTCGTTCTATTCCCCTGGGATACGATGAATATTTTCAAAAGTACGGGGAGGGTAGAGTCTCTATTCCTTGGTACGAGTTACAAACTCAACTAAGACAACTATTACCAGTTGAGCGGGTCAAAGCTAATCATCATTGTTTTAATGTAGTTAATGAGCCTGAATTTCAATGTGTTAGAGCGGATTTTGTGTCTAATCAGAAAGTAGAAACTAACTCCTATGCTCACTGGGATGATCAACAAGAAAAGAATGAAAGCAGCAGCGTGAATTCCTCCCAATTTCCTGAATCAGAAATCACCTCAATTCGTGCTAAACTATTGTTAGGAATGGATGGAATTAACTCTCGGGTCCGCCAAGTCATCTATAAGAATACTCCAGACAGTGGATACAGTAAACCAGAATATTGTGGTGTTGGCGCAATAGGCAGTGGTGGAATGCTTCAGGTGGCAGAAGCACTTTCAAAAGAAATAAAGGAGAGATTTTTGCATAGTTCTTCTAGGATAGTGACTATCAAAAATCATCAAATTCCCGACAGTGATGTTCCCAGTATCATTTTATTTTCTTTTCAACCTTGTCAGTTTGGATATTTACTCTATGGAGCTTTCCCATTAGAGTCATTGCTAGAAAAATCGGGAGAAGAGTTAATTGATATTGCTGTAGAAGAGTTGAAAAAAGCAGATTTTCCAGAGATAATTCAACAGTTGGTAGCTTTATCTGACCCAGATCAGATCATACAACGTCCGTATTATATTCATCATGCCACGGCTTCAACTCCAGACCAGCCTAAATGGAATATAGGACGGGTTGTATTGGCGGGAGATGCTGCCCACGGTATGCCACCATTTATTGCTCAAGGAGCTAATCAAGGACTAGAGGATGCTGCAGCGATCGCTACTTTGGTAGCTGAAATTAATAAGCAAAATAAGTGGGATGATATAACAGCTATAGAAGCAGCTTTTAGCAAATATGAAGCTTTGCGTCGTCCATTTGTGACTTACATTCAACAACAAACTTTAATAGGTAGACCTTTTTCTTCAGACGAGAAGTTACAGAAGCATCATCAAGTAGTTTTCTCTCGGAATATTGAGGAAGTTATGCAAACATTATTCTAACTTTTGACTTTTGACTAATGTCGGCCCTTGTAGAGGGAGGCGAAACCAACAAACCTTTGATGATAGTTAGGTTTCCTCCCTCAACCATACCTACAATTATTAAACTTGTGACTTCTAACTTATCCTTGACAAACAAAACCAGCCCAATAAAAAGGATGATCAAAAGGTTTTTCTCTCCCTATTACTTTTTTAGCCTTGAATACTAAATCATAAATTTCCTGACAGTTATCAGCTATTTTCTCCTTTTCCTGATATTCTACGCTCCCCTCTACAAATTCTTCTAATACTGCCTCTGCATTATTCAAATTCTCCTCCGCTTTTGCCAAAGTTAACTCTTTTAACTCCATCTGTCCTTGCCATAACGCATCTACACTAGGAATACCTGCCGCCCGGTTGCGGTGGAAAAAATATGATAATATTGTTGTTGCCAAGTCATTGACTGCCCACAAACTACTGATGACGTTTGATGCTCCTGCTGATAAAAATGCCGCGCTGAGTGTAAAAATATCGTCCGTTAATTCTGAATTTCCTAGTGCTGTTTCACAACAGGAGAGAAATAGGTCTCCTAACTGGGGGCAACGAATGGTGGCATTGAGCAACTCCCCTAATGTTAAGTCCGTGTCTCCCAGTAATAACTTAGACTCTAAAGGTTGAGTTAAATTAGATGTGGCGTGGTGACTGGAGAGCAAACCTAATACTTTTTCTCTGGTCAACAACTTTTTATATTTGGCTTTGGTTGCTTCCTTGCTCCCTTTGAGATGGTGTTCGGGGGCGACTCCATAAATTTGTGCTACCAATTGACATTCTGTGGGGGTATATGGTAGATCATTTTTAGTATTTTCGACGATACCGTAAAGTGGCAGGTTTTTTTCTCGAGTTGGGGGTTGTTTCTGACAAAATGTTAAGACCTGGGTGCTGGGTGCCGTTCTCACCCGGAATTTTTCTCCTAAGTATTGACCGTTATCTAGGGGCAACACTAGCAAAGGAATTTGATGCAGATACATAAAGGGTACTAGAATAATTTCTTTGATGTCGGTGAGTTTTTCTATGAGTTGGTTTATTTGCAGTCTGTCTGCTAATTCTTTTAAGGTCTCTTCCATTTGGTCTTGCCATTGTTTGTATAGTTTGTGTTTCTCTTGTTTCCGGGTTGTTTCAAACTGGGCAAGTTCAATTTCTGTTGTTGTGCCATCGGTGAGTTTGACTAGGACTTTGGATGGCTTGGAGTCAATTGACTTAATGGCATCAATATCGCATTTGGCTAAGTTTGCTGCAGCATGTTTTTCTGCTAAATAATTTCTTTCGGAGTATGGTTTTAACCAACTCTCTCGTAACCACAATTGAAGTTTGGTGTAACCTTGCCCTTGACAAAAGTGCAATTTTACCCCTGCTTGAGTGAGGATAAAAACATAAGTATCATCATCTGTTGTGTAGAAACTCAGGAGAGCAACATCCTTTGTTTGTTTCCCTCCCTTTTGTTGGGGGGAAGGACTCTTTGATCCGGTGACATCAAATGCTGCTCCTGGTTGTTGTGGAGTTTCTAATAATTCTTTCATTGTCTCCACACTAACAGTGGGCGCTTGAATACCTTCTGATAATACGGGGTCTAACTCCCGGAGCTGTTGCCAAATTTCCTGTTTTTCTGTTATCAACTTTTCAACTTCTTCGGTAATATCATCCCACTCATCCCGGGAGACATGAGGACTTCCTCCAGTTTGTTCCTGAACACCTTTGGGGGTTGTTAGCCGCTGACGTAAACAGTCAATTTCTCGTTGTTTATCTTCCATCTGTGCTTCTAAGTTGCGGATATCTTCTGGAACTTCGTGAGCTTTGTAGAAATGTTTAGCGAGAATTAAATCTAGCAAGCGACGACAGCGGAACCTTTCTACTGTTTCTAAAGCTTTGTCATATTGTTGGGTCTTGACGCAAGCTTGAACCATGTTTTCATAGACATATATATTGTTGCGCAAGATTTCTTGTCTTGCCATTTCATCGGGTATCCAGTCTCGACTTTTCTCTATGGCGGCAATGGCGAGTTCATAGTTCTTAATGGCGAGTTCATAGTTTTGTTGTTTTGCGGCAAGGCTAGCTAGGTTACGGGCAGTTTGTAAACACTCTGCTGGTAGGTTTTCTGGTTTTGTGACTCTTAAAGCAGCATCATAGCAGGAAATGGCGGCTTCAATATTTTCGGCTTTGTCTCCCCTTATTCTGTCACTGTAGGCAATGCCGAGATTATTTTGAGTTGCTGCCCAGTCGATGGGGAAGTCAGTTTGGGTATACACCAGCAAAGCTTCTTTGTATGCATCAATGGCAGCTTCAATATTTTCGGCTTTGTCTCCCTTTATTCTGTCTCTGTAGGAATTGCCGAGATTATTTTGAGTCATTGCCCAGTCCCTGGGTAAGTCAGTTTGGGTGCGCACCAGCAAAGCTTGTTGGTATGCAGCAATGGCAGCTTCAATATTTTGGGCTTTGTCTCCCCTTATTCTGTCTCTGTAGGCAGCGCCGAGATTATTTTGAGTCATTGCCCAGTCCATGGGGAAGTCAGTTTGGGTGTACACCAGCAAAGCTTGTTGGTATGCAGCAATGGCAGCTTCAATATTTTCGGCTTTGTCTCCCCTTATTCTGTCACTGTAGGCAATGCCGAGATTATTTTGAGTATTTGCCCAGTCCATGGGGAAGTCAGTTTGGGTGTACACCAGCAAAGCTTGTTGGTATGCAGCAATGGCGGCTTCAATATTTTCGGCTTTGTCTCCCCTTATTCTCTCCCAGTGGGCAATGCCGAGATTATTTTGAGTATTTGCCCAGTTGATGGGGAAGTCAGTTTGGGTGTACACCAGCAAAGCTTGTTGGTATGCAGCAATGGCGGCTTCAATATTTTCGGCTTTGTCTCCCCTTATTCTGTAAATGTAGGCAAGGCCGAGATTATTTTGAGTTCCTGCCCAGTCCATGGGGAAGTCTGTTTGGGTGTGCACCAGCAAAGCTTGTTGGAATGCAGCAATGGCAGCTTCAATATTTTCGGCTTTGTCTCCCCTTATTCTGTCAATGTAGGCAAGGCCGAGATTATTTTGAGTCATTGCCCAGTTGATGGGGAAGTCAGTTTGGGTGTACACCAGCAAAGCTTGTTCGTATGCAGCAATGGCGGCTTCAATATTTTCGGCTTTGTCTCCCCTTATTCTCTTACTGTAGGCAATGCCGAGATTATTTTGAGTTGCTGCCCAGTTGATGGGGAAGTCAGTTTGGGTGAACACCAGCAAAGCTTGTTGGAATGCAGCAATGGCGGCTTCAATATTTTCGGCTTTGTCTCCCCTTATTCTGTCACTGTAGGCAATGCCGAGATTATTTTGAGTATTTGCCCAGTCCATGGGGAAGTCAGTTTGGGTGTACACCAGCAAAGCTTGTTCGTGTGCAGCAATGGCAGCTTCAATATTTTCGGCTTTGTCTCCCCTTATTCTGTAAATGTAGGCAATGCCGAGATTATTTTGAGTATTTGCCCAGTCCATGGGGAAGTCTGTTTGGGTGTGCACCAGCAAAGCTTGTTGGAATGCAGCAATGGCAGCTTCAATATTTTCGGCTTTGTCTCCCCTTATTCTGTCAATGTAGGCAAGGCCGAGATTATTTTGAGTTCCTGCCCAGTTGATGGGGAAGTCAGTTTGGGTGAACACCAGCAAAGCTTGTTGGAATGCAGCAATGGCGGCTTCAATATTTTCGGCTTTGTCTCCCCTTATTCTGTAAAAGTAGGCACCGCCGAGATTATTTTGAGTTGTTGCCCAGTCCATGGGGAAGTCAGTTTGGGTGAACACCAGCAAAGCTTGTTTGCATGCAGCAATGGCAGCTTCAATATTTTCGGCTTTGTCTCCCCTTATTCTGTAAAAGTAGGCAGCACCGAGATTATTTTGAGCTCCTGCCCATTTTTCTGTATTTTCCTGACGGTAGCTGAGGACAAATAAATATCCAGCGATCGCTATTTCTATATTAGCTTTTCTGTTGCCCCGTGGAAAACTATAAAAATCATAACTCAGGCTTTCGATCAAGTCAACAAAACCACCAGTATCTTCAGCAGTAAGTTTGGTGATCAAGTCAGATGCATATTGTGGGAGAACACGAGCAATATTTTCATCAAGAAGGTCTCGGTTGTGATCTAGGATATGGTAGACAGGTGCCGAGTCGTCGCAATTTTCTAACTTTGCTGTTCTTAGCTGTTCCAGTAGAGTCATGTAAGACTCCTCAGCAACAGCATTTGGCAACTTATTTAACTGTTGTGCTAGGGTTTGAGCTATATTCAAAAAACATTGAGCTTGATTTTCATTACCTGTTTTAGCCAGATATTGACCATATTTCTGCATTACAGGAATTAATCTTTCATCTATGAGGTGTTGGTGGTTTTGGAGAACATTTGACTCTTGACCTTCAGGACACTTTAGGAGTTGTTGAATTAGTTTAGCGTATGCGGTTAGGCGTTGTTCATCCATAGTTTTTTTTATTTGAAGTCATAATAATTAATCAAAACTTATTCAAAAATACTACATAGTCAGGACTTGGGTAAACTCCCAGACAAAACCCTAGCAGCTTATTTCTGCGTTTATCAAATACATCGAAATGAAAAATATTTTAATATTAGATACATACGTTTCCATACCTCAACCAAACCTACTCCCAAATATCCTTAAGTTTTCCCAAAAGTCGTTTAGCCAACTTTTGAGTACTACGGGGCACCGACTTATTTTCCACCACAGGATCTTCCGCCTCATCTCTTTCTCTGGAAGCAATAACCATTCTTTCCTCAGCATCCTTACCCACCCAAGGCAAGTCACCCGCCAAAATATTTCCACCTTGAGCGCGCCAGTTACCACCATCATCAGGAGACTGACGATAAATAGCCTCTAATGCTGCCGCCATAAAACCCAAATATTTTTCCCGAGTTTCCGCCCCCACAACATCACGAAATTCCACAGCCAAAGAATCATCACTCAACAGAAAATCCCTACCCGCTTCTAACTGCATTAAATAATCCAATAAATTTTCAGCAGGTTGTAAAATATCCAGAGGAATATAACCATCAGACTCAGTTAAATCACTCAAACAAACAAACCCTAAAATATCCCCAAAATCCAAAGATTCATCAAAAGCAACAGCCACATAAACTAGCCTATTTTCTCTGACAAAATCAGGAATAAAAAAACCAGTTTCCCCCGGTAAAACTCGCCTAAATTCGACAGCCCCCAAATTTGGAATAATTACATCAGCCACATCCTCAGTCATCCGCAAAAAAGCATTAAAAGAGTCAGCATTCTCCAAATTTGTTTCAAAACCTAAGCCATCCAGAAAATCCTGACCAATATGTACAGCCAGAGTATTAAGATAAACTTCTTTTGCCCGTTTTTTAACCAATTGTTGTTGAGCAAAATTTTCAGCCAGAGCGTGACTTTTTGGAGACAAAGGAACTCGAAAAATCAATGATTCCGTAATATTATTCATAGTTAAAATAACCAAATTTTAGTTAACAATTAATCCAAAGATTGACAGACAGATTATGTAAAAAGTTAATAGAGAAACGGAGGAATATTAATTACCTAATTCTAAACCTCTAAATCCAGATTATTTTCCCCAATAATTTTCTTCACACATTCCAGGCATTTAGTATTCCAATTGCGACTAACTTTAGACTGATGAACACCTAACTTTTCAGCAATTTCTGTTTGCTTAAATCCTTGACACTTCAGCCGTAAAATTTCCCAACAGTCAACCTTTTTAGAACAGTTACGCAACTTCTCCTTATAACCATTAAAAATAGGTAAATTATCTATAGCTTCCTCAGAAAAATCCCCCAGATTAAAATTATCTAAATCGTTTAAATTTTTGTGGTCTGTAATTTCATCACCAACCGTTTTATAATCTTGACCATTCTCATCCTTTTTAACCTGGTCTAAACTAATAATAATCTGCCCATTAATTTCACGTTTATTTTGAAATTTTCGGTATAAATCGCAAGCCTTATTATAATGAGCGCGATTAAAATACTTAATAAAAGAAGCACTCAATTTTTTCTCAGAAATATCATCAAGCTGATTAAGAGTAATTTGATTTTTTTTCAAAAAAAGTTCAACAATTAAGTCAAATTTAAAGAAAACTTCCACCAAAGAATCATTATAAAACTCCTGTGAATCATCAAAATTAATCCGAGAAAAACTTTTCCTAACTACCATACCAATTTTCGGATGTTTCCAGAGCCATTTTGACAATTTATTCTTAGCTTCTTTGCGAGTATCAGAATCATCACTAAGAATACCCTTAAATAACTCCCTCAAGTCTTCAGGTCTTCGATACATTAACTGTTCTTGACCTTTTAATTGTACTTCCGTCATATTAACACTTACATAAATTTAAGGACAAAGAAAAATGAAAAATTGGGCCACAATATTCTTGTGCTTGCCTCTATTAACTACATCTGCTATTCCACCGCAAAAATTGCAACTTTAGAAAAATCTAAAATCTAAGATATGTGTTAAAAACATAAAAAACTTTTACCATAGCATTAAGTTAATAAAGATTAAAAGTTAACTTCCCAAGTAGATAAACCATGAATTAAGATTTAATGGTAAAATGTTTAACTAAGTCCCTATTTTCCATTACTAATTAATTTATAAAGTTAGGTTAGCAATATGTAAATAATGATATTATTAAAATAATTAAGATAGTTACAAATACTATTTTAGATAGTCAAAAAAACCAACAATAGTAAATATTTTCTGGTTCCTAACTCCACCGTAAATTATTATATTTAGAGGAATATTAAAATATGAATAAAAAATTAAATAGACGTTCATTTCTTGGCTATATGTCAACAGCCTTAGCAATTAGCTTCTTATTAAAAGCTTGTACTAATTCTGCTTCTAAAACCACAGAAAATTCCGATAATAATTTTATATACTCCGGTAGTAGTTCTGAAACCTTTAAAATTGCCATTGCTTTGCCGGGAGTTATAACCGATGGAGGATGGAATCAATCTGGTTATGAAGGAGTCAAAAAAGCAGCCGAAAAACTCAATGCTGAGATGATTTATGTAGAAAATGTTGTTCAAGCAGACCAAACAGAAACCATCTCAGACTTTGCCAGGAAAGGTTATAATTTAGTAATTGGTCATGGAGGGCAATTTGATGCTGCTATTGAACAAATAGCTAGTCAATTTCCAGGTACATTTTTTTTAGGAGTTAATGGTAATATTGCCGGAGAAAATTATGCTTCAGTAACAACAAATTACTTCCAAGTTGGTTATCTTGCTGGTGTTGTTGCTGGCTTGATGACTGAAACTAATAAAGTTGCTTATCTTACTGGTTTATCTTTTAAGGGAACTAACCTACAAGGTCGGGCATTTGAGTTAGGAGCTAAGTCTGTAAATTCTATAGTTGAAGTCGTCATTAGTTACACTGGAGACTTTAATGATATTGCCAAAGGAAAAGAAGCAGCTTTAGCCTTAATTTCCACAGGAGTTGATGTAATTTATCACTTATTAGATAATGCCGCTCCGGCAGTTTTACAAACTGCACAAGAACAAGGAATTTATGCAGTGGGTAATACTACAGATCAGTTAGATATTGCTCCAAAAGCAGTTCTAACCAGTGCAGTTCAGAATGTGGGAGAAGCGATCGCCTATATTGCTAATTTAGCCAAAAACAATCAACTTAAAGGAGAAAAATATATTTTAGGAATTGAAAACCCAGAAATTACTAAATTAGGTCGTTTCAATAATATTGTGCCAGATAAAATCAAGCAAATAGTAGAAAAAAGTCAGCAGAAAATATTAACTGGAAAGTTGCAATTTGAAGACTGTTCAGAAAATGGTGAAGAACAAGTTTGTTTTAAATAAAATCCCGAATAATTAGGAATAAAAATACAAATACAATTGCAAAGAATAATTTGTAGTAATTACCCTTGCAAAAAGGGTTCTATAATAACAAAAATCTGCATATATATCCTAATCAAAAAACTGGCTACTGGATAGCGCTTTTGAGATTGATAAACCACATCGTCATCAGCCAAGCCCAGTAGTAAAATTGCATATATAACTTTTTAATTTTCCTTGGAGGCTAATTTCTCCTTCCAATATAATGAATTAATAACTCATAACTAAATCTTGAGCCCTGAATACTTACCTAATAAGTAATAACTGAAATGGCATACCTACGGCTAGAAAACATCACCAAAAGTTTCGGAAACTTGATCGCCAACGATAATATTAGTATTTCTATTGCTGCTGGTTCTATCCACGCCATCCTAGGAGAAAATGGTGCCGGAAAAACCACTTTAATGAACATATTATCAGGACTATACCAACCAGACTCTGGTCAAATTTATCTAGAAGATAAACCAATCAAAATTTCTTCCCCCAGTAGAGCAATTAATTATGGTATTGGTATGATTTATCAACACTTTATGTTAGTACCACAATTAACAGCAACAGAAAATATTATCTTAGGAACTAGTGGAAATTTTCATCTCAACTTATCGGCAAAGTCTAGAGAAATTAATGCCATGGCAAAAGCCTATAATTTAGAAATTCCAACTAATATTAAAATTGCCAATTTACCAATAGGTACTCAGCAACGAGTAGAAATTCTCAAAGTAATTTATCGCCAAGCTAAAATTTTAATTTTAGATGAACCCACAGCAGTATTAACTCCAGTAGAGGTAAAATCTTTACTCAATATTTTGCGAAAATTAGCAGGGAATAATCATACAATTATTTTTATTAGCCATAAACTAGAAGAGATAATTAATATTTGTGATACTGTGACAGTTTTACGCCGTGGTCAAGTTGTAGATACTATCACAACAGCAGTAACTACTACTCATAAATTAGCTAAAATGATGCTAGGGCGAGAAGTAAATTTAATTCCCCAAAAAAAGCCTACTCAAAAAGGCAATATTGTTATGGAAGTCAAAAACATAGAAGTGAAAAATGACCAAGGTTTATCTGCTGTGGATGATTTATCTTTTCAACTCTATAGTGGGGAAATTTTGGGAGTGGCAGGAATAGATGGTAATGGTCAAAGAGAATTAGCTGATGGGATCAATGGCTTGCGTTCTCTGGAAAAGGGCGAGATCAAATTTACCAATAATTTAACTGATAAATTCCAAGTTGGATACATCCCAGAAGACCGCCAGAAAATGGGGTTAATTCTTAATTTTAGTATTGCTCAGAATTTGATTTTAAAATTGTTCCAGTTTTTACCTTTTTGTCGTTATGGTTTTTTGAAACTTGGAGCGATCAATAATTATGGAAAAAATACCATAGAAAAATTTGACATTCGTGCCAGCCATCCACAGCTAAAAGCAAGTCAACTCTCTGGGGGAAACCAACAAAAAATTATTCTGGGGCGGGAACTTTCTGGGGAACCAAATTTAATTGTGGCGATGCAACCTACTCGTGGTTTAGATATTGGTGCCACCGAATATGTACAACAAGTGTTACTAGCTCAGAAACAAAAGGGCGCAGCTATTTTATATATTTCTACAGAACTAGAAGAAATAATGACTATGAGCGATCGCATAGCTATAATATATGAAGGTAAATTTGTTGATATTCTAGATGCTGCCACTGCTACAATAGAAAAAGTAGGTCTGTTAATGACATCCGGAGTCAAATAACTAATTTTATAGGTCACCAAGTGACATGCAACCCAACAAAAAAAACAGAAGCCAGAAGGCAGGAAGTAGGAGGCAAAAAATAGGAGGTAGAAGGGACCGGAGCCGGAGGTAAAAAGTGACTCCGCCCCTTACCCTACCCAAAAGTTAGGTTAGGAACACCAAAGTTTTTCATAGTAAGCTATAAGACTATTTTCTTCTAAAACTAGACATTGAGAAAGAACAAAACAGAGCAAGCTGCCTTAAATTTCCGTGGTAACGGGATCTCTTTGTACGTATTCACTTACAGCTAATATGTGTTATAATATACTAGTAAAAGTTTTCTTTGATCTATTTGATTTCATGACCACACCACCTAAACATACCTTATTAGCTGTGCTCAAAATAGCACTCTTATCTACTTCATATACATTATCTTTCATGGCAACAAGTTTTTCTTCAGTATATCCAGGCAATAAGCAAATTAATAGCCTAGTATTTGCTCAAGAAAATGTTAAGACCAACCCTAACCTTACTGCTAACCTTGAGGAAAACAATACAACTCAACCCACCGAACAAAAAACACAGGAAGATTCAGAAACTAGTGTAAACTCTAGATTCAAAATTATTAGAGAGGATCTCCAACAGGAAAGTTTAGAAATAATAAATTTTGCTGTCAAACAGATTAAGTTACTAATTTTAATCCTTTTACTGATCATAATATATTTGCCAGTTTTCTGGTTGCGCCCCACAATGTTATTATTACTACCTAACCATTTGAAGATACCGAAAACACCATTAAATCCAGAAATTAAACTACTTGGTGGTCTCTTATCCTTTCTCAAGTATAACTCTAGGGTACTAGATGCTTGGGTTAATAAACATCTGGCAACTTGGCAAAAAAAGTTTCTAGAAAAATCTATTGTTAATGAGCAAAAAAATTATGTTCCTCTTCCTGTTCAATTAAATGGTACAGAAATTGAAGAACTCACATGGGAAACCTTGATTAATTCTTATCACCAAGAAAAGCGAATGCGACTGTTAATTTGGGGCGAGGGAGGCTCAGGAAAAACAACTATTGCTTGTCAAATTGCTAAATGGGCAATGAAAAAGCCGGAAAAAGATCAAGCCGTACATAAACATTTGATGTTACCAGTTTTAATTAACCGGGAAATTGATCAGACTGAAGATGATGATACCATACCGATAATAGAAACAATTTTGAGCGAAATTCAGGAGTTGAGCGACAAGGAAAAAATAGCAGATCAATTCTTAATTGAACAACTCTTGCGAAAGCGCCGAATTTTCTTGATAGTAGATCGTTATTCAGAGATGAGCCCAGAAACTCAAGAAAAAATTAATCCTGATGACAAAGAATTTCCGGCAAATGCTTTGGTTTTTGTTTCTAGAATAGAGGAAAAGTTCTTGGGTATTGATGCCAAAATTAAGACGAACCGGTTTGATGGTGAAAAGTTGGTTCACTTTCTCAAGGAGTATTTGAAGAAGTGCGGTAAATGGCATTTGTTTGAAGCAGATCAAGAAGAATTTTTGCAAGAATGCGCTCAACTTGCAGGCACTTTTAAGAACCAAAAGACTATTACTCCTTTGTTAGCAAAGTTTTATGCTGAAAAAATGGTTAATAGTAAGGAGAATAATTTTACCTTGAAGCCTTCACTCGACAATATTCCCGATCTCATGCTTAAGCACTTACAAAAGTTAAACGCTAAAGGTGAAATAGAGACTAGGAGTGAATATCCTAAAGTTACAGAGGATGCTCAACTCATTGCTTGGAAATGTGTGGAGCAAAATTATAGACCATCCTATATAGAACGGGAAAAAGTAGTTAAAGCTTTTGAGCAGTTAGGGAGAGATGATGCAGTACTATGTCTTGAGTACTTTCAGAAACAATTGCAACTGCTTAGGCCTATTGGATATGGTGAAATTCAAGACAGAAACCAAATTCGCTTTACCCTCGAACCCTTAGCAGAATATCTGGCTGCACTATATTTGCTCAAGGAGAATAAGGATGATCACGAAAAGTGGCAGGAATTCCTGGTAACAGCCGAAGAAAAGTTGGGTCACGAAAAAATTCAAGGCTTTTTGTTGGCAGTTAGAGACTGTTGCTTAGCAAAAGGATCAGAAGTTAATGTGCCTAGTTTTGTAGTAGATGAAATTGGGAAACTAACAAAAGATGAACATTTAAGGATGAGTTATGCTACTGTAAATTCACAAAATCAACTAGTGAAAATTCGGTAGAATAGCGCTATAAAATTTATTCATTGAAACTTGAAAAGATGATTTTTAGAGGAATAAAACACAAGAGTTTGCCTACAGATATACTGATTAATATGGATAAATATGGAGGAATATTTGTAGATGGCAGTGGGAAAACTGAGATATTTTTAATATATTGGTTAAATAAATAGTCAATCAAAACTATAGCTTATTATAGTAATCCTATCTGAAAAATCAAAGAGATAGGCAACTAGAAAATACTTATCTTGAAGAAAGAAACCAAAAGTCAAAGTGGTTGGAGCTATTTTTCAATAAAACTAGTAATTTTCACGAATAATTTAGGATTACTATATATACATATATAAGATTGATAAAGCAAACAAAAACTCCCTCATCTTATAAATTTTTTATTTGTAATTGGGCTTAGGCCCAACCAATATTTATGTTAGGAATCAGGCTAAAATAGGAGCTTTATTATAATTGTTCTACTGAATATCATATTACTCAAAATTATAATTCTTGACATCAAGTAGCCAAGCTATTAGAAACATTATAATTATAACATATCAACTAATCTTGCTGATAATTAATTATTAAAATGCAAATTTACCGTTAATTAGTAATTTTTCCTCATCCCCTTTCTGGATTTCAAAATTTCCAAAAGACTCTTCTTTTAATATTGGAGAAATTAATTTTACATCAGTAAATTTATTTAAAGGCATATATTTTTCACAAGAAACACCCTTATTTATAGGATAAAAATCTTCTTTTGTACTGTTATTTACTTCCAGGAAAAATATCGCAGGCATTTCTGGATTTGTGAAATAGGAACTGTGCATATAGATAGCAAAACTTTTACCGGATAAATTGTATTGAGGTTGATAAAACTCAAAATCATTTTTCTCTATTTCTGAAAGCTTACCTCTAAATCCTATTCCATAAGGGGAACCAGATTTATTTCTGAAACTATCCACCCTTTCATGAAATTTAACAAAGTTATTTTCGGATTCTTCTCTACTTCTAAGATAGATTAATTCTAAATAATTCTTCTCAAAAAAAATAAACCTTGAACTGGTTCCTTGTCCAGTATGCTCCCTAATTTCAGAAGCAGAAAACCCCAGCGATAATATTTTATTTATCGCCTCCCCATCGTCTTCAACTATTCTAAAAATATGGTCTACTTCCAGATTTTTATACATATTTTTAATCCTCTGAAAAATTTTAGTAACTGACAGTAATACTTTATAATTTTTGACTATTTCTCTTCCTATTATGGATAATTTAATATAATTATCTTGAATAATATTCAGACTTATTTCTAAATATAAACTATCTTTTTTCTCTTTTTTATTAAACAGACGAAAATCCACTTTACAGTATAGTAAAAAAAA
Organism: Trichodesmium erythraeum IMS101; assembly: GCF_000014265.1. Lineage (NCBI taxonomy): Bacteria > Bacillati > Cyanobacteriota > Cyanophyceae > Oscillatoriales > Microcoleaceae > Trichodesmium > Trichodesmium erythraeum. The sequence continues at coordinate 5,632,590 of NC_008312.1, read as the reverse complement.
ATTAAGTGGTTCTTCTCCCATAACCAAATGCTTATTTAGAGGCACCTACCCAGCCACCTTATAATACCAGGAGTTTTGGCTTTTAATTTAAGTCATCAAACATTTATGCAAGCTGATAGTTAATAGACATATTTTCAGTTGATGCATCAATCAAAATACAAATGGCTAATCCCCAGTTATAAGCATGACCTGCAACTAGTTGCTTATTAAATTTTAACTTAAATTTTAACCTAGTTTTAAAGCTTCGATGCAATATTTTTTAGTTCTTCAATAATTTGTTTATTTTTGTTGCTCCTGGAACCATATAATCTAGCTGAAAATATTGTAATTATTTCTAACATATCATTAGTTAAATCTTCTTCACAAGTTGAGTTTTCTGAATGATTAATTATAACTACTTCTACTCCAAATTGCTCACAAAGAGAGAATATTAATTCACCACCAAATCTCAGTAACCTATCTTTGTGGGATAACACCAAACGTTCAACTTGGTAAGTAGTTATTAACTTAAGTAGCTTAATTAAGCCTTTTTTCCGGTAATTTATACCAGAGCCTAAGTCAGAAATTATTTCGTGGCTCCAACCATGGTTTGTACAATAAACCTCTAACATCATAATTTGGCGTTCTAGCTCTTTTTTCTGGTCGCGACCACTAACTCTAGCATAAGCAATGGTAAGGCTCGCATCAGTTTTATGGTTAAGTAAATCACTTACTTGATAACGGCGATGCCCACCAATGGTTCGCTCAGAGGTAATTTTGCCTTCTGCTTCCCATCTACGAAGCGTGTTTGAACTCACTCCCAATAAATGTGCAGCTTCTTGTATACTTAATAAATTACTCATACTATTATAATATCACTATTTATATATAACTTTAAATAAGTATAGTTAGTTTTTATTTGACTGTCAAGCCCCCCTTATTTCATCTGGTGCCATATATTCGGGACTACTAATAATAGTGCCAGTGGAAGTTAAAGCAGTACCGGTCAGCAACTTCGCCACGCCAAAATTAATTAATACAGTTTTTCCACTTTTTCTAACTTTTCCACTCCTTAATTTTCTCTTGATAGGTGGGGTGGTTTTTGATAGTTAATAGCTAGAAAAATACGACTAATAATATTTTTTAGTTAAATATCCCCATGCATAACTTGAACTTGATAAATCAATTTTAATATTGGCAGTAACTCTTGCAAAATTTGCCATATTTATTCTTCTTTTAAAAGACCTTATTCTTGTAATTTTTACTTTAATCTTAGACCTTGAATATATTCTTGCACTAAATACGAATTTTGATTGTATTAGAAATTAGCTAAAAATAGAGGAATTTGCGGATACTGCCCCAACTGTAATAGTCGCATTACTGAAAGCTCCAATAATCTAGCTATTGTCTGATAGCTTTGGGCCTCCAGAGTCGAAAATTATATTTGCTTCAGAATATATTGGAGCTCGAGAAAATGTTTTTTTTGTTTATAGCCAAAAATCTTTTAACCAAGCTTCCTAACCAAATTTTTTGAAGACACGATAGTCTCCCTGGATAACCAGGGGAAAATAGCAACCCTGGCAATTGCTTACTGTATCAGCGTTTTTCGGCTGAGGAAATTCAGGATTAATACAATAACTCATTCAGGGGTCAGTTTTAGACTGGATATTTTGGGCTAGGGGTTGACAAATATAACTTAGTAATGCTACCTTACTAGACTAGAGAAAAAAAATATTATGGCGAGCGTAGCCAAGTGGTTAAGGCAGTGGATTGTGGTTCCACCACTCGTGGGTTCGATTCCCATCGTTCGCCCTTAAGAACTAATCATAGCTAGTTCTTGTAAGTTTTTGATTTTGACAAGAAGCTCACAAGATAATAATTTCGTAGTAGGCTAGTACAGTTTACTACTCCTGGATTTAATATTTATCTCAGAAACAGTCTCTGAGAATTTTTCCTAATAATGATAGAAGAGCCTTATTTTCCATAGTAAAATATATAAGTTTCTCTCAAATCATAAGAGATAAAAACTATTCAAATTATTTAATTTATTTAGTCTTTTGCCAATCTTCTAAAGCCGCAATTACAAAGCTACTAGCAGGATGATTAAGTAATTGTTCAAAAGCAGCAATTCCACCTGCTTTAATAGCAGCAAATATTCTTTCTTTCTTTGTTGAATTGTTATTAATTTGTGTAATTACTTCTGTGGCAATTTTCATTCTGTCCATTGTTGTATCTGAGGGGTAAGTTTGATCTAGTTGTTCTAATAATTCTTGAATATCTTTTGCTGCTTGTGCTAAATTTTGTTCTGGAGATTCATTAATTGTTCGAGCAATTTTTGAGTTGTTAATTTCTCCTTGACTACCAGCTAAACCATAAATTTCTCCTTTGTTCCCAACTGCACCATGAATTTCTCCTTCTTTACCAACCACCCCATAATTTTCATTTATATCAACTTTATCTCCAGTATTTTCTGACATTTTTGTGTCTCCTTGATTATGATAATTTTCTGCATATATACTTGGGGATTTTATCACAGTATCGACCCAAGCTGCTAATCGTTTTATTTGTTTATCTTTTTCTGCTAATATTAGTTGTAATTCATTTGGTGGAAGTGCTTCTAGTCTGTCATAAGTCTCAAAATATTCTGCGTGTAATTTTGAATGGTCTGCTGCTGGTGCGGTTTCAGCTTTTACTAATAAGTCCTGACGGTTTTTCCCTCGCCTTTCCATAGAAATCACTTCTAATTCTGCTTCTGGATAGTTGTTTTGCAATTTCTGAAATGAATAGGCAATTAACTTAGGGTCGGCTTTTTCTGCATGATAAAAGTTGAGGGTTTCTATCATTGGGGTGATAAAGTCAATAAATTCTCCTTCTTTAAAGTTCTTGTTCCAGTCAGCAGGTTCACGGAGAGGATTATCTTTTTGAGCATCTTTTGGTGGAAGTTTGAGAAAGTCAGGTCGTTTTTCTGGAGGCAAACGCATATAAACATAATCGCATTTGATACCATTTAGTTTTGTGGTGGTGGTTATTCCCCAATCTTCAAGAAATGCTCCCGTTAGGGTGCCTCCAGTTAAGTCAGCTTGGTCTAAAAATGTTCCTACTAATTTGGCACGAGTCAGGTTTGCATCTTGAAGGTTGGCTGAGTTGAGATTTGCTTCTATGAAACTGGCATTAGTTAGGTTTGCTCCTTGAAGATTAATTCCTTGGAGGATGGAGCGATCTAAGTTGATATTTTCACCTTCACCAGTTTTGACTAATTCTCTGATTTTGGTATCTTTTAGATAAGTTTTCCCTGGTCGTATGCGGTCTAGTTTGATCGTGTTTTTCCAAGAAGTACGGGTTATGTTAGAGCCTCTAAAATCTGTACTTTTGAGAGTAGCATTAGTGAAGTCAGCATCAGTTAAATTTGCATCTCTGAAAGAGGTTCCATATGAGGCAGCAAAAACAATAGCTATATTGCGAACTAAAGCGTATTTTTCATCTCCTTTCATTGCTCGATAAGCAATATAAATACTTAACATTGTCTGAACTACGGCTACGGCTACGGCTACGGCTACGGCTCCGGCTCCGGCTACGGCTCCGGCTACGGCTCCGGCTACGGCTACGGCTACGGCTACGGCTACGGCTACGGCTACGGCTCCGGCTACGGCTCCGGCTACGGCTACGGCTACGGCTACGGCTACGGCTACGGCTACGGCTACGGCTACGGCTACGGCTACGGCTCCGGCTACGGCTCCGGCTACGGCTACGTTTTCTATTCTGTTATAAAAAAGCATTATCCAGAATACAATAAATACAATTAAGGATACCCAACCAGTAACTTGATTTTCTATGCTACTAGAATCAAAAATTAGTGATATCAGGGATAAGGTGAATACACTCAAAAAAGCCGATATACCAACTAAAATAAAAACACCGATCAGCAAAACTACAACCCAACGTTTCTGTAATCCTGCCTTAGCTCCACAAAACCTAGCCCCAGTTAGATTGGCCCCACGAAAATTAGTACCTCGAATATCAGCAAAACTGAAATCTGCATCAGACAAATTTTTTCCTTCAAAAGATAGACCTCTAAGATTAAACCCTTGAAATTCTCGTTTACCTCGTTGATATAATTGTAATATTTCACCTTTACGCAGATTCATATTTTGTACCTATCTCAGAATTGGGCCAAGGAGAATTGGAAAAATGACCGCTAGCTTCAAAATTCCCAACTAATTATTATATACAGTAAAAAACGTTTTATTGTGGCGGGGTTTTGTCCGTCAACCAAACCTACTAGCAGAATATAAGTTGGGTAGAACTACAGAAAAACCCAACAAGCACTTTATTTTACCTGATTTCCCAACAACTCTATTGTGCTACCCTCATGGTATACTCAAATGTATTGAAGAAAAGGTGATTTACAATGGTTCAAAAAATTGCCCTATTTAATCATAAAGGTGGAGTTAGCAAAACTACAACTGCCTTTAATTTAGGCTGGATGTTAGCTTCAAAAGGTAAAACAGTTATCCTTGCCGATACAGACCCACAGTGTAATTTGACTGGAGTCAGCTTGGGAGAAGGAACTGAGGACGACGAAAAAAGAATAGAAACAATTTATAATACAGGTTCAAATATAAAGACAGGTTTAGCTCCAGCTTTTGAAGCACAACCAAGAGCAATTGAAGCAATTGACTGTATTCCGATCATAGGTCAGGAAAGATTGTTTATACTACCTGGTCATGTTGGACTTGCCGAATACGAAGTAACACTGGGTATTGCTCAAGAATTAAGTGGTTCAATAGCAGCTCTTAAAAACGTACCAGGTGCCTTGACTGATTTATTTAATAAAACTGCACTCAAATATAACGCTGACTATATTATAATTGATATGAGTCCCAGCTTAGGCTCAATTAATCAGAATTTATTAATGACCAGTAATTTTTTCTTAGTTCCTACTACTGCTGATTTTTTCTCTTTGATGGCAATTGACTCTCTAACAAAAGTGATGCCAAAGTGGCATGCTTGGGCTAAGAAAGCAAGTTCACTTCCAATTCTCAAAGATGCTAACTATCCTTTTCCTGATGTCAATTTAAGTTTTCTCGGAACTATTGTTCAAAACTATCGAATTATACGTGGGAAAGAAACTGCTGCTTTTCAAATATGGATTGAGAAAATACAAAACACTGTTTCTAATAAACTAGCTCCAGTATTAGAACAAAATCAAATGTTGTTAGAAAAAACAGTTTATCGTAGTCAAGGAATAGAAGATAATTACACCTTAACAAAAATTTCTAACTTCAATAGTCTAATTGCACTATCTCAAGAACACCGAACACCAGTTTATGCTCTGACACCTGAACAGTTAGGCCAAACAGGAGTTGTTTTGCGGAATAATCAAAACAAACAAAAAGAATTTCGAGAAACCTTTTCACAACTGGCAGAAAAAATTATTGGACTAACCACTTCCCATGCAGTCAGTACTCAATCAGTTTAATATTAGCATTCATCGCGTTCGAGAATTGATAGCCCTTCACAATTCACTCAAAACTCAAGCTACTAATACTTTATATCTATCAGATATTCTCAGAGCAGCTTTAGTTCTTGCAGTCAGCGCTTTAGACTACTATATTCACGAAGTCGTGACTTTAGGAATGTTGGAAATTTATCAAGGCCGACGTTCTGAACCTCAGTCTAGCAAACAATCAGCTTTTGCTCGCTTTCAAGTTTCCCTTGGTGCTGCTCGTCAAGACCGAATGCTAGCGATAGATATCGGATCTTGGCTGGAAGATGAGTTTCTACAAAACTATGGTGATGAGTTTCTACAGCAGTCTCATACAGTGAAATCTCTAACTCAACCTATTTCTGATATGATGCTTAATAAGTTAAATGGTAATTCTTGGCTAGAGCAGGAAATTCGCAAAAGTCTTGGATACAAGAGTTTTCAGCAACCAGATAAAATAGCTGATGGGATTAGACTTATTTCAGACAAAAAATTATGGGACGAAGTTGGTGCTCAAATGGGTAAACCTAAGTCAGAAGATATCAAACAAATTAAAGAACAGCTTAGTTTTATAGTAGAACGTAGGAATAAAATTGCTCATGAAGCTGACATAGATCCTAGCTATAATATAGGAGAGCGTTGGCCTATAGATGAAGATATGGTTAATGATGCAGTAAATTTTATCGAGGGGGTTGTTGATAGTATTCATCAAGTTCTATTTTGATCCTGATGCCACTAAAGCAGACATAGGTAAAACCAACTTATTTTGATCAAAATAAGGCTGTGATATTTCCTGAGAGCCCTACTTAATTGATGAACTACATGGCCATAAGCAAAACCTTGTAGAGACATTCCATGGAACCTCCCTACAGTGGTCTACCGTGCCGGACAACTGCTATCAGAAGCGGGGGAGCCCACAAAAAGTTCCCCTTTTGAAAAGAAATTTAGGCAAGTCGCAAATGTACCTCATAACTGCAAAAGTTGCGATCGCAAAACTCTAATATTTTTTTCGATGGTCTCCAACCAAGCCTTTTTGCCAGAATTTAATAAACCATAACAGTCTACTTTTTGCTTAAATTCTAACTGTTCAAAATCAATAGTTTTCATAGCTCCATCTCCCAAAATATAGGTATGAGGATTAAAAATATTCACCCCATTTTCCTGATCATGCTCAATAATTTCATTCAGTCGTTCTTCTGAACAATAACAAACAACTTATTCTCCTTTCGCCATCGTTTCACCATAATTTTGCGTCAACCATATTTGATCAAGTTCCTATATCCCCTCAAACTTAGCAAAAATTAATATTGACTCAGAAACCAATGTAATTATTGTATACAAAAAAAAATACAGTTTTACTTTAGAATTTGCAAACACACCCCAGCCCTTAGTTTTCTTATGTTTTCTGGCTTTTTTCCCAAAACTGTAACTATTGAACCGGAAATAATATTATTGTAATATAAAAGGTGTTAATAGCAAGCTTTCAAACATTCTGAACTGCAAGCCCTAATTAAAATCATTTATTCTTTATACTAAAAACAAAATCATGGAGTCACCCTTACAACAACAGCCAATTCCGAATCATGGAAAATTTAACCATATACATCCTATCCTCAACCCTGAAGTCCCAGTTGTCACACCTGAAAATCCTTTGCCTACTATTTCACGACTATGGGATGAACTAGCCCAAGAAGCAGTCATAAACTCCGTCTCCGGTCCAACCATTGCCTCTCGTGCTTATGCAATGGTACATACAGCCATGTATGATGCCTGGAGTGCCTATGATCCATTAGCTATAGGAACTCAGTTGGGAGATGACTTACAACGCCCCCTATCCGAAAACACCAACTTTAATAAAACTCAAGCCATGAGTTTTGCTGCTTACCGGGTATTGTCAGAATTATTCCCCGCTCAAGTAGAAACTTTCAATGAATTAATGGTCAAATTAGACCTAGAAACCAACAATACTACTACTGATACTACTACCCCTGCTGGTATTGGTAACGTCTCTGCCGAAGCACTATTAAGATTCCGGTCCAACGACGGTTCAAATCAACTCGGGGATGATCCCAATGGCGACGGTACCCCCTATTCTGATATTAGCAGCTATGAACCTATTAATTTTCCAGGAAGTTCCATTAATATAGAGCGCTGGACCCCAGAACCAGTTCCCATTGATGCCGAGCCCGGTGAAGAAGATCGAATACAAACATTCCTCACACCTCAATGGGGAAAAGTCATCCCCTTCAGTTCTATATCAGTTGAAAAAATACGACCCCAACCACCAAAACCATTCTTGCTTGTAGATGGCGAGGTTGACTTAGATGCAAGTACAATTACATTACCAGATGGCTCTGTTGTCGCAATTAGCAAAGATATTGTTGGAACTATTATCAACCCTGAATTTATCGCACAAGCAGAAAATATTGCCAACGTTCGCGCCAACTTAACTGATGAGCAAAAATTAATTGCTGAATTTTGGGAAGACGGCCATGGTACATCTTACCCTCCGGGAACCTGGATGAATTTTGGAGAATTTATCTCAGCCAGAGATAATCATACTTTAGATGAAGATGTGAAACTCTTCTTTAGTTTGGGCAATGCATTATTTGATGCTGGCATTGCTGCCTGGGGATCTAAAGTTTTCTACGACTATGCTCGTCCCGTGCGAGTAGTACGGGAACTCGGAGCACAAGGTTTAATTGGAGAATTTAATCCAGAGCTTGGTGGTTTTGCTATTGATAGTTGGAAGGATCCTACAGAAGGAACTGCAACTATTCTTGCAACTAATTTCCTTACTTATCAAGCCCCTGGAGAGGAGCCTTCACCTCCTTTTGCTGAGTATATATCAGGTCATAGCAGTTTCAGTGCTGCAGGAGCTGAAATTCTCAAACGGTTTACTGGTAGCGATGATTTTGGTGGTGGCATAACTTTTGAGGTAGGCGAGTCTGTTTTTGAACCAGGTATCACACCTAAAGTGCCTGTAACTCTTGAGTGGAATACTTTTAGCGAAGCTTCTGATCAGGCTGGTATATCTCGTATTTACGGCGGTATCCACTTTGAAGATGGGGATCTCAATGGGAGGGCACTAGGGCGAGAAGTCGCAGAACATGTTTGGGAAAAAACTCAAGGAGTAATTACTCCCAATACTATTATTGCTACTAATGAAAAGGATAATTTAATTGGCTCTGTCACTAACGACTTAATATATAGCAACCGCAGTGATGATATTGTTTTTGGTAACGAGGGCAATGATATGCTTTGTGGAGGCAAGGGTAACGACATCGTCAATGGTGGTGCAGGAGCAGACCTGATATACGGTGATTTTGGCGATGATATTCTCATTGGTGGAGTTGGTGGCGATAACTTTCATTTCAGGTCTAATGATGGGAACAATATTATTACTGATTTTGAAGATGGAATAGATGTTATTGGTTTAGGTGATGGTTTAAGTTTCCAGCAGTTAACTATTTCTCAAATAGGTAATGATACTCGAATTAGTGCCAACCAACTTTCAATTACATTGCAGGGCGTCGAAGAAAGTGCCATAAATATTGAAGATTTTAGGGATTGTAAAATATAAGTTCCTAGCCTATTTTCCAGCCAAATTCAGAAGTTGAAAAAGAGAAGTTTTTTTGGACAAAAATAACTTTGTAGAAATGTTGGATGCAACATTCCTACATCATAATTAATTTCTGTGATTTTATGTTAAAAAAATAGGTAGCAAAAGGCTATCTGAAAATTTAAATTTAATTGAATACACAAAGAATAATACCGGATATTTAAGCAGAGAAACCTATTAGTTTAATCACTGAAAAAATATTTTATTGAAATACTTAGACAATACTAACCGGAACTTCATCTAACTGTTTCAAAAACTTTTTAATCAACCCAATAGTCACCGCCGGAACTTCCAGTTGAGGAGTTAAACCCACATTATCTAATGTTTGAAAAATCACCACAGCTTGACGGTTCAAATCAGCTAAACGTTGACCTATTTCTGGACTAGTAAACTGGGATTTTTTACCCCAAATAATTGCCGTAGGAATTGTTAATTGATTTATATATAAAGATAGGTCAAAACACAAATCTCCCCGCACAAAAGATAAAGTAGCATATTCAGCATTTGGTTGAATTGCTGACTCTAAATATGCCTCCACAATTTCATTATAAATTAAAGTAGGATTAGCAAATTGTCTGGTTTCTAGAAAATTTCTAATTCCTCCTGAAGTTGCAACCCCAGCATTATAAATAAAACGATCTAGTATAGGCGTACTTACTAGTTGAGCAAAAAAGCTACGGGTGTAATTTGCGCCGAATTCGGATAGACCTGCAGGAGTTGTCAATATTAGAGACTTGAATAATTCTGGACGAGCGATCGCTACTCTCACCATTATTGCTGCAGTCAAGGAAGAGGCAATAACTCTGGTAGGAGCTTGACAAGTTTGTTCTAAAAACTCGATAATTGTTGTAATATAGTCCTCTACTTTATAATCTAATGCCTGATGTTCCGAACGCCCCCACCCAATTAAGTCAGGAGCGAGGATACGGTACTCTGAGGCCAAAGCAGGGTAAACCTTCGACCATTCATAGGCAGATGAACCCCCACCAAAACCGTGAAAGAATACCAAAGTCGGTAAGTCGTTTTTGTCATTCTCAGTTTTCCAGGGTGTTTTGTCATTGGTGTAGTAAACCATACGACCTTGGAAAGTGACAATTGATTTTTGTTCAAAACCTATAGGAATAAACATACTAATTTTAGATATTAGAGTTAGTCTTAATATGGAAACATCTTCAGTATACAGGACTTACGCCAAGACACTAATTGTATGGGTAATATCTGAAATAATTCCGAAAACTACGCTATATATAGGGTTGCTGCGTAAGTCCTGAGCCAAAAAGTTTCGGACAGGCAAACCTTGGAAGTGCAGACAGAAAACCCAAATGAGCTTCAAGCAAAATTAGTTATAATTTCCTGCCCAAGGAAGTATTGGAGCATTATGCTTGATGAAATGACTTTGTTCATTTGAACCATAGCATTACATCCTTTGTTTTGGAGTGAGGAATTTAGGTGGGAAAAGAATAGAGAATAGAGAATAGGCAAAAGAAAAATGTCCTCAGGCATTTGCCTATTCCTATCTATCTGTAGGGTTTTTTAAGTTCAACCCAACCTACAGAAATAAAAATCTTATTAAGATTAGCAGATTTTCAATTTTTTCTAGTTTAAGGTAATTATTATCTATATTATTTATCTTATTTATCTGAAACAAATGCAAGTTCAACAAAATAAGTTTTCCTGGTATGATGTGCCTGAAGAAATCAAAAGTTTATTGATGTTAGCTATCGAAAATTGGGAAGATACAGAAACATCAGAAAATTATATTAATCAAGCTTTAGCTAAGACTGATGGAAATCTAGATATTTTGATAGGTGCTTATCGTTATTTTTTCTATAAAAACAACATGAAAATGTCCCTTAAATTGGCACACAAAGTAATGGCTGAAGTCAAAAAACGAGAAAATTTACCCTCAGATTGGCAGGAGGTAAAAAGTATATTAGCTAGCCGGAAAAATGAACAACAAATTAATCTATTTATTACAGCTTATGCTGCTTCAGGATTAATTATAGCAAAGATGGGAGACTTGGTAAAAGCTAAATCAATAAGTGAAGAAGTTCAAGAAATTGATGAGAAAAATGATTTAGCAAAAATTTTGTTTGATATTATTACTAGACCCCCAGATGAAGATGAAGATTAAGGAAATTTGCTGATGGATATTAGAAAAAAATCTAATCTGTTTTATCTCTCCATTATTTAACTTCATAAACTTCTCAAATCAGCCATAATTTTAATACTAAATTACCCATGCTTAGCCTTACCAATATCAATAATATTCCCTACATTATGGCATTATTTGCCCAATTGACTTCGTATCCTTATTATTAAAAATTGCTGAAATCAAAACTTTTATCCTTGAACTTGATCATTTTGATAATTATATTAACAATGGAAACCAAAATTAGGGACTTCTACAGACCTTCCATGTAACGTCCCTACTATATTCTACTAATCATAAAAACCACTGTACAATTATTTATATTTCCTTCTTGCTTCCTTTCCCTTCCTTCTTCCTCCCGATATTGCTATCCTATAAAGAAGTAACTTAAAATTAACTTCCTACTCTAACTATGACTGAAAAAACTCAACGCATTTGTATTCTCGGTGGTGGTTTTGGCGGACTTTATACCGCCCTTCGCTTAATCCAGTTTCCCTGGGAGTCATCAAAAAAACCTGAAATAATCTTGATAGACAAACGCGATCGCTTTCTTTTTGCCCCACTATTATACGAACTAGTCACCGGGGAACTGCAAACCTGGGAAATTGCTCCACCATTTGAAGAATTATTAGCAAACACTGATATTCACTTTTGTCAAGGTGTTGTTTCCGGAATAGACCTCAACCAACAACAAGTGGAACTAGAAAATGGTCAAGCATTCAGTTACCATCGTCTCGTTTTAGCCATGGGAGGCGAAACACCCATAGAAATGGTGCCTGGTGCTGCCGAATACGCTATTCCATTCCGGACAGTTAACGATGCTTACCGTCTTCAAGAAAAATTACGAGTTTTAGAAGCATCTGAGCGTGAGAAAATCAGAATTGCTGTTATCGGTGGTGGTTATAGTGGAGTAGAACTAGCTTGTAAATTAGCAGACCGTTTACAAGAAAAAGGTAGAATTAGACTAGTCGAACGCAATAACATGATATTGGGAACATCCCCAGACTTTAACCGAGAAAGTGCTACTAAAGCATTGTCAGAAAAAAATATTTGGATTGACTTAGAAACCGAAGTAGAATCAATAGAAGCCACTCAAATTTCCTTAAAATATCAAGAGCAAGTTGACACTATCCCCGTAGATATCGTTTTATGGACAGTTGGTACAAAAGTTGCTCCAGTAGTGGAGTCATTACCATTAACAAAAAATGAACGTCAACAAATTATTACTAGTGCAACTCTACAAGTGCAAGACAATCAGAAAATATTTGCTATTGGAGATTTAGCAGACTGCCAAGATGCAGATGGGCAAAAAGTTCCTACCACTGCTCAAGTAGCAATACAACAATCAGATTATGTCGCCTGGAATATCTGGGCATCTTTAACTGGACGACCTCTATTACCATTCCGTTATCAAGCATTAGGTGAAATGATGGCATTGGGACTTGATAATGCCACCCTTACCAGTTTAGGCATTAAACTAGATGGTCAAATAGCATATATGGCAAGGCGTTTAGTTTATCTATATAGATTGCCAACCTTAGAGCATCAGATTAAAGTTGCTTTCAACTGGATGATTAATCCTATTCAGGATTTACTATCAGGTCTATAAGGTCTCCTGATAACTCATTCGTTTTTTCTTATTACTTCTTACTTCTTACTTCTTGCTTATTACTTCTGAAAACATGACTAAAATCATTTTGTTTGATGCTGTCGGTACCTTGTTTGGTGTACGCGATACCGTAGGCGAAGTTTATCAAAAATTCGCTATTGAGTGGGGAGTAGACGTTTCTCCCTCTGCCGTTAATCAAGCTTTTTTTGATAGTTTTAAAGCAGCGCCACCGATGGCATTTCCTGGAGCAGAATCTGCAAAAATACTAGACTTAGAATTTGAATGGTGGTGTCAAGTCGCTGCCGAAACTTATAAAAAAGTAGGAGTATTCGAGCAGTTTTCTAATTTTAGGAGCTTTTTTGGGCAACTATACGATTATTTTGCTACTGGTGCCCCTTGGTTTGTTTATCCTGATGTCAAACCAGCCTTAACTAAATGGCATGAAAATGGAATCAAGTTAGCAGTTTTATCTAATTTTGATTCCCGACTATACCCAGTCTTAGCAGCATTGAAATTAGCAGATTTTTTTTCTGATATTACTATTTCTACAGAAGTAGGAGCAGCAAAACCAGATCAGAAAATTTTTACTGCTGCCTTACAAAAATGTAATTTTACTATTGAGAAAGCTCTGCATATTGGAGATAGTTTGACTGCTGACTATGAGGGTGCAATTAATGTAGGCATAGAAGCATTTTGGCTCAATAGAAACACTATTTCACAGCCAGACATCAATCAGTTTGCTAATCTTCTAGATTGTTTTAATTCTTACTTTACCTAAATCATAATGAAGTATTATAATCATGTCCGTTTGAATATCCACTGTGGGAAAATTTTAGATAACTGGGAATAAGAATAAATTTTTGTTTTTAGAAAAGCATTTTTATTATGTCTAATTAATAGCACTTAATTTTATATCATGTAAAACTTAATTTTTAGGAACTTTTGACGATAGTTTACATTAATTAAATAATGCCAATTACCAAAGAAGTTATTAAATAATAAGTAAGTGAAAGCAATGTTTTTAATAAAAAAAAGTAAAGCTTGAACATATCTTATTCCGTCAAACCTTATTTTTTACAGAAGTTACATGCAACTTCTCCACCTAATCTCAAGAAGATGTAGCAAGAGTTTGAATATTTAGTAGAACCAAAATAAATTGTTATTAAATAGAGAACTCCAGAAAAGAGGAAATAGACAATAGGGATAAGTAATATCAAATCCGGTTACATTAATATAACTTAGTATTGAAACATAATTAAGCCTATATTCTAGTGTTTATTTGCCAAAATTAGTAATATAAATTTTAGGTATTCCTTGACTTCCAGGCTTTTTTATGAGCTCAATAAGTATATTAATTTATGCAATTAGACACTAGTACTAACAACATTTTGCCCATAATAACCATAGGAATTATATAACTCTGAAAAGAACAGATTTAATCTAATTGATTTTATTGTTTATTTTTGGAGAGGTCTAATAGTTAAAAATATGAGTATAATAATAATCCTATGGTATTAACATCTAAAAAGTATATATTGACAAAAAAATATGTTCTGAAATCAACAGATTTTTTTGCCGTATCAATAGAGCTAACTGATTAACTCTTAAAGCATTGAGATATAAAAGCTTTATCCTTGAAAGTCTAAAAAATGTTAGCTTATATATCCAAAAAGCTCATATAAGTCAGCACTTTAGGCAAAACTTGGGCAACAAAATTTAGGCATAATTCTTCTGAGGAGCTTATCTATAAATTCCCATTTATCCCTACTCCCTAAAAAGACAAACGAGAGTAAACCTTAAATACAGTTACTAAACTAGGACTTACGCAAAACCATAGTATCTAGTATAGATTTAATCTACATTTGGTATATCACTTTATATTTTGCGTAAGTCCTGTAAATATTGAAATGGAACCGTTTGCCACCTACTAAATTTTTGACAATAAAGTTACCCAACCGGGACTAAATCAACTTCCTCTGTACCATCAGTTTCACCTTGCCCTGATGTAATTTGTTCCCCATTACCACTAATTTCCACAGCTAAATTTGTCCCATCCAAATTAACATTATAGTCAGTAGCATCAGCAGTATATCCTACGCTAGCAACCATGTGCCGACCATCCTCAGCATATTGGAAAGCCATCAATTGATTTTTTTCTTTCTCATTATCGTAAGCCCAAATTACCATATAGTGTTGTTCTTTATATTCAAACATTTTGGGTGGACGAGTAGGAACATAACGACCTTCAGCACCAAAACAGGCGTCGAGGAAAGGCTGTACCGACTCAGTTTCCACATTAGCAAAAGCAATATCATCTTCCTCTAGTTCTACTTCTGCGTCTTCAGTTGCATCAGGATCAGATTCTTCTGGATCACGATTCTTAAAATAGTCTACAGCTTTTTTAACACCATAACCCGTAGCAGCAACACCAGCAACACCAGCAGCAATTTTAGCAAGATTGCCAAATTTCATTTTTTTTCTCCTAAATTATGATTCTAGATTAATTTAATTTGAGATATTTATCACTAGCCTAAATACAAAAAATATCTAGGAAATTTTTATCTGGCTCATGAAACTGATATAAAACATCAAAATTAGTGACATTTTAATGTTTACTTACTGCTTCTATCAGTCAGTACAGCAGTAAAACCTTCAAAGGTATTAACGGTCAAGATGACCGTATTCTAAATCTTTATACTTGCATTTAGATTGATCAGACTCAACAAATATACCACATTTTTTGCCCTTAAAGATTCTCAGAATTAATAGTATATCTTTATAAATAATCAGACTTAGAGCAAGTTTTTGATTACAGAAAAGACTTGTCAACTACTACTAAATTAGAACCGTACTATTGAGTTTGATATTTAAACTGTGGCCTAAATTCATAAAATCTTTATCTGTACCCAGCCTATTGGCTGGGGTAGTTTATGGTTAGCTAACATACCGCTGACATTTAAGCTTTCTCTGTATGTTTTCAGTTGATGAAGTTGTCCCCATCTTCTAGTAACTTAAACCAACCATTATGCTAGCAGAATTTGTTGTTGTGATCACAAATAATTATTATTTAACCTCCTTAAAGCTATCCACCTTGGGTCTGTATGACATCACCCATTAAAGTGATGGGTGTAGTCGGCAAATCTTTCTAGATAATGTTACGATAGCCGTTATCATAATTACGATACCCGTTTCTATCTCTATCGGTACAATGTACCGTGATTAAAACAGGTAATCATCTACCCAGGCTGACTTCCTTCACTCATTTTTTAGTTTTTTTATGAATGCAAAAGTATTATATTATACTCCTGAGCACTTGGATATTAATAAGTTTCAACGTGCCAGCGACCTTCTTTCTTCAATTTCTTCTGATAGTCACCCCAATCAATATCAAACTGACCAGTAACAGCAGACATTCCTTCATCAATGCCATCTTCCATACCTTTGAGACCACAGATGTAGGTGTGAGCATTTGGTTTTTGAATTAATTGCCACAACTCTTCAGCATTTTCTTGAATTCTATGCTGAATATACATTTTACCACCATCTTTATTCTTTTGTTCCCGACTAATAGCATAAGTTAGGCGGAAATTGTCAGGGAATTCACGTTGCAGCTCTTCAAGCTCTTCTTTGTAAAGAATATTGGGAGTGTAGGGACAACCAAAAAATAGCCAAGCTAAACCTTTAAACTGATAATCAGGATTTTGTTCCCTTTCCTTAAACATCCGCCATAGGAAAGCGCGGTAAGGAGCAATTCCTGTACCAGTAGCAATCATAATAATAGTTGCATCTTCATCATCAGGTAGCAACATTTCTTTACCAACAGGCCCAGTAATAGCTACATCAGCGCCTTCTTCCATACCACATAAATAAGAAGAACATACACCATATATTCTCTCACCTGTTTCTGGGTGATTATATTCTAGACGCCGTACACATAAAGACACAGTTTGGTCATTAAGATGATCGCCATGACGAGTAGAAGCGATGGAGTAAAGCCTTAACTTGTGAGCTTTACCTTTAGCATCTTTTCCTGGTGGAATGATACCAATACTTTGACCTTCTAGATAGTGCAGATCGCTACCAGAAAGGTCAAATACTAGGTGACGAACAGTTCCTTCCCCACCCTCGTTGACTAACTCAGCAGTTGAAAGGCATTTACCGATGAAAGGATTTTTTGGACGATAGGTGTTTACAGGAACACTCTTCTTCTCAGAACGACGAGGTTTCGCTTCAGTCATAGGTTTAGTTTTTTGTTTTGTCTTAGTTTTTTGACTATTAGCTTCAGAGTGTTCGTTCAAAGTTTTAATGCTGAGAATTTTTCCCCCCATCCCTGTAATTCGTCGCATTTCTTGATTCATACGACTATAAGGTACTGTAATATAGACAGTTCCACTTCTACGAATAGGGTTATTTAATTCGCCAGCAGTTTGACTCTGACGTAGACCTTCTACTTCATAGACAAAAGTACGATTACTATATTCTGTGTTAGTTTTTACGCCCAATCTCATATCAGTTTTCATTATTTGCTTTTCCATCATATCAAATATATTGCCAAGAGATGATGAAGTTTGTAATTAAGTGTTTTTTAAGATACTATGAAGTAATGGCCAGCACTTTTGAACTTTAAATTTTATAGGTTTAACGCTGAAAATTTTGTTTTCCTAATTTTATGATCTGATTAAAATATCTCCCATAGGACAAAACTATTGGGATAAGTCAAACCGATCATTTTTCAGTTTTTTCAATTGCTATACAGTTGTTCGAGTTTTTTTAACATAAATGTAATAGTATCCTACTATGATTTTTTACACGAAGTGCAATTTGATTTGTCATTATTGACTTTTCTGTTTGTTTGGTGAATACAAACTTTTCACCGACAAGAATTTTACTTTTGTTAACAATTATAGTTCTTTTAAATAAGAATGAGACACTATTTGGCACAATAATTACGAATAATTTAATCAATAGATGTATTGATGGGTGAATACATTCTAGCACTTTTTAATGCACTAAAATCATGTTCTATGTCATTTAATTCAGGAGAGTATTTTGGCAAAAATAGTCATTTATGACTCCCTGCTTATACTAATTCTTTAATAACCTTTTTTCTATAAATTGGTGAATTATCCATAATTAGTACACTAGGAATTTTTAATGATAGTAATAAATGTTGCTCTAACCATTTTTCAAATACCACGGTATTTAGGGTTAGTTTAAATATAATTGGTGCTATTAAATCTTTTTCATTTTTTCTTCTCACCGCTACTATATTTTCTCTTTTACCTCGTTTTATATATTGCTATCCATAAAATTTTTTCCCTTTTTTTGACCATGCATAAATACAGTCTTGATAATCTTCAAGCCCTGAATTTCCAATAAATACAAGGCTTTTGCTTACAATTTTTTTTGATAAAATTTCGTAGTTTCTAATAATATTTTATTCTTTCTTATATATTTATTTTTATATAATGAATTTATTTTTTTTCAAGGATATTTTATGCTTTTATAAGCATAAAATATAGCTGTAGGATTAACTCCAAAAATTTTATCTCTGTCCGCTAATTTAAACTATGGATTTAGTTTTACATCTTTTTATAATTCTTGTCAATCTAATTTTATTTGACGACTTTTTACCTTAGTCGCTGACAATTTTGGGCGATATAACCATCTATATATCGAAGCTATTCTTATCCCAAATACATGAGATGCTTCGGTAAGCATACCACGATTTTCTACAAAATTTATGACTTTTTGTCTGAAGTCTAAACTGTAAGGAATAGTGAAAAATAGTTTCTAGTTGACTGAAAATTATTCTACTCAATTTTTGTCTCAATCTTAATTAAAACAACTATAAGTATCTTTTGCTGGTATTTTTGACTCTTGGCAAAAAAAAATTCTTTTGTCTAACTTCCAGAGCTACTCGCCATTGATTTATTCTTGAAGTAATAAAATCAAATATAACGACTTTACATAACATATAAAGCCCAGAGTAGTCATCATTTCTCATGGTTTTTCTAACTTAACAGTTGATCAAAAGTCAATGTAGACTTTGTCACTAATGTGTTGCAAATAATCAGTTATCAAGACCCCAACTTCATCTAAAAAGTACTGAATTTCCCAATTATGATTTAAAAGGCTCAATAGTAATCTGAAAACTCATAACTAATATCTATATTCTTATGTATCTTTAATTGATTTTTTCGTCAAAAATTAAGGATTATTTGGCCTCTTTGACATAAGACAAAAAAAAAACACCTTCTGACTGCCATTCATATTTCTACAGAATATATTTTAGATAAAGCTTTTATTTTCTTTGATCCTTGTAGGGAAGATCCTATCTATTCTGATATGATGTTTTACAAAAGTTAGTAATAAAAACTTAGAGTGAATAGCTTCAAGGTCTGTCCAAGACTCCAAAGATAGGAGATTGTTTCAGAATTTTACCCTGTAGCAAAGTCACCCTCTTGACTGAAGTCGTTTGATGTAGAGCAAATTTATTGGACTTATCTATTAATAAAGCTTACTTCCCTAGGAAGTCTTAATTCTCTCATCATGGAGATCTAGTTGAAAAAGTGGCTGAAATTGATTTTCAAACTATAAATATAGTTTTGCTTAAAGGTAACAATACTTTATATCGGCTCCAGAAATACTGAGGAATTTGTCCTGGACTAACTAATAAGCCTAGACTCATCCAGAAAGAAACCATTGAATATGTCAGTAAACTTTGTTTTGTCTTAAAGGGAAATTATTGTGAAAAAACCAGATAAAGTAGTCTTAATTGGAGTTGCCGGAGATTCTGGATGCGGAAAATCTACTTTTTTGCGCCGAATTACAGATGTATTTGGACCAGAATTCGTTACAGTTATCTGCCTGGACGATTATCATAGTCTAGACCGTAAGCAACGTAAGGAAACAGGAATTACTGCCCTGGATCCAAGAGCTAATAATTTTGACCTCATGTACGAGCAAATTAAAGCTCTTAAAAATCTTGAGTCCATCGATAAGCCAATTTATAACCACGAAACTGGCATGATTGACCCACCAGAAAAAATTCATCCTAATCATATTATAGTAATTGAGGGCCTTCATCCTCTCTATGATGAGCGTGTACGAGAGCTCATTGATTTTAGTGTCTATCTAGATATTGGTGATGAAGTTAAAATTGCTTGGAAAATCAAGCGCGATCTAGCAGAAAGAGGCCACCGTTACGAAGATGTTCTAGCTTCTATTAATGCCCGTCGTCCCGACTTTGAATCCTATATTGATCCACAAAAAGTTCATGCAGATGTGGTCATTCAAGTTTTGCCCACTAAGCTGATTCCTAATGACCAGGAACATAAGGTTCTACGGGTACGCTTGATTCAACGTGAAGGAGTCAAAAATTTCGATCCAGTTTATCTGTTTGATGAAGGATCTACTATTAACTGGATTCCTTGTGGACGAAAACTTACTTGCTCTTATCCTGGAATTAAGATGTTCTATGGGCCAGACTCCTATGATGGCAATGAAGTTTCTATATTAGAAGTAGATGGTAACTTTGATAACCTCGAAGAGATGATCTACGTTGAAGGACATCTCAGCAATACTTCTACTAAATACTATGGTGAAATGACTCATGCAATGATGAAACATCAAGACTATCCAGGTTCTAATAATGGTAGTGGGCTATTCCAAGTTTTAGTTGGTCTGAAAATGCGTGCAACTTATGAAAGCTTGACTGCTACAACTTTAGATGAAAAGGTAGTAGCAGCAGTTTCCTAAATATCTTGGAGTAAATTTTTGATTTCTTGGCTCTAGATCGGATATCTAGTATCAGTTACCGAAGAATTGGGTTTAAAGCTTCCCCCATAAGCCGGCGACTTTTTAGTTATTTTTTTTGAATAAATATGTTATAATATACTTAATTAGTCGCGGGCGGGCAGTCTGAAATAAAAAAAAAGACGTGGAAGTAAGGGTAAGATTAGTATCAAGTCTTGCTGCATGAGTTTAATTGCAGCATTCTGTAAAACTTCAACCCGCCCTTGAGCTTCGGTTACATATAATTATGATAAAGCTCACACCCTCCGTTCCAACTGGGGAAGATATCAAAAGTATTACAAAGTCTAACAATGAGGTTTTAATCTATTGTGAATTTCATAAACGCGAGTGGTTAATTTTACCTCGCGTTTTTTTGATCTATCAACAGAAGTTTGGGAAGCAAGATACCTGACTTTTTTTTCATATCTTACTTTTTACCTTTGACTTCAACTTAGTCATTTCATTTATTAGTTATCAGTATCAACCTTGCTTAGTTACTAGATGATATATGTATAGGTTTTCATTATTCTTTTAATTGAATTTACCCTCTAATAAAAAAATTTTACCTGGATAGAATAAACCAAATGATATTTTTTGCAATTACTTGACATTGGTATAAATTTTCTAAACCTTAAGTAGAGATGAGTTTCATATATTATACCTAACACCTCAAATATACAGCAATTGCTAAATCTTTGTCAACTACTTATTATTTATTGAGGTACAAATTTGAGATACTGTCTCGAACTCTAATTCTTACCCCTAGGAATTTTGAGATTTTTATGACTAAAAAAATTAATCAGCACTTTCTCTAATAAGGTTTTTTCTGTGAACTGGTAAATTATCCATAATTAGTACACTAGGAATTGTTAATGGTAGTAATAAATGTTGCTCTAACCATTTTTCAAATACCACGGTATTTAGGGATCATTTAAATCTAATTAGTGCTATTAAATCTTTTTCCTTTTTTCTTCTCCCGGCTACTAAATTTTCTCTCTTACCTCGTTTTTCCTCTTGCTCGCCATAAACTTTTTTCCCTTTTTTTGACCAGGTATAAATACAGTCTTGATTATCTTCAAATCCTGATTTATTTATAAATACAAAGCTTTTACTTCTAGATTTTTTGATAAAATTTAGAGGGAAAGCTGATAATATTTTATCCTTTCTCATCTATTTATTTCCCGATAACGAAGTTGTTTTTTTCAAGGAAATTTAATTCTTTTCAAAGCATAAAATATAGCTGGTTGATTAACTCCAATTTTTTTAGCTCTGTCTGCCAATTTAAACTCTGGATTTGGTTTAACATCTTTTTCTAATTCTTTCCAATCTAATTTTCTTCGACAACATTTTACCTTAGTTGCTGACAATTTTGGGCGAGATAACCATCTATATATCGAAGCTCCTCCTATTCCAAATAAATGAGCTACTACAGTAATCTTACCACCATTTTATACAAAATTTATGACTTTTTGTCTGAAGTCTAAACTGTAAGGTATGATGAAAAATAGTTTCTAGTTGACTTAAAATTATTCTACTCAATTTTTGTCTCAATCTTAATTCAAACAACTATAAGTTTTGACTTACCAGTAGGCCTATGACCTTTTGTCTGCCCCCTCCAATGAAATAAAAAGGGCATATATTACCAATAGTTTTTGAATATTTGTCATATGTCAAGTTATTATGAGATTTTTGGCCCGAAAAACTAGAAATTTCTGTGGAAATATTACAAACTATTAAGGAAATAATGAGAAAGTGAACAAAATGCCTCAAAATACTTGCTGAAGGTAGTTATGTAAGAAAGTATTTTTCCTTCTTACTAGCTAACTCATTTTTAAGATCTAGGCCATAAATTCCATGTTTTCCTGTAAAGGAACCGAGGAATAAAAGCTATAATGTTTTAGAAAAACACAGAGGGACGGCATTACCTCTGTATAAACAATGATTCAAATACATTGAGTCGAAGAACTCCATGTTGCCTGACTATGGACAACGTTAGGAGTATGTCAAGCAACCTTTTACCTTAACTTTATAGGAAGAGAGCATGAGTATTGTTACTAAATCAATTGTTAATGCAGATGCCGAGGCTCGTTATTTGAGTCCCGGTGAATTAGAGAGAATCAAAGACTTTGTCAAGGCTGGAGAAACCCGTGTTAGGATTGCTCAAGTTATGACTGAATCTCGTGAGAAAATTATTAAGGAAGCTGGTCAACAACTATTCCAAAAGCGTCCGGATGTTGTCTCTCCTGGTGGTAATGCCTACGGTGAAGAGATGACTGCTACTTGTTTACGGGATCTTGATTATTATTTGCGTTTAATTTCTTACGGTATTGTCTCTGGTGATGTTACTCCTATTGAAGAGATCGGACTTGTAGGCGTTCGTGAAATGTATAAGTCTTTAGGAACTCCTATTGAAGCTGTTGCTGAAGGTGTTCGTTGCATGAAAACTGTCACTTGTTCACTTTTAGATTATGAAGCAGGTAGCGAAGCTGCTACTTACTTTGACTATGTTATCGGTGCTATGAGTTAAGGCTAAATATCTTTATAGATGTTAGATAAAAATAGATGTTAGATAAAATTTGATGATCAAGGAATATTTGAACAATTTAAAACTTCCTGAAATATCAAGTTTAAGTCTATGATTAAACATCTAAATTCATGGCCTTTAATTATTTAATAATTTTCCAGATTCAGTAATTTTAAGGAAATCAATCAACAATGCAAGACGCAATTACCGCGGTTATCAATTCTTCTGACGTTCAAGGTAAATACCTTGATAATGATGCTCTAGGTAGACTTTCTAGCTACTTTCAAACAGGCCAATTAAGGGTTCGAGCTGCAACTACTATTAGCGCTAATGCTGCAGGTATAGTTAAGGACGCTGTAGCCAAAGCTCTACTTTACTCTGATATTACTCGTCCTGGTGGTAATATGTATACTACCCGTCGTTATGCTGCTTGCATTCGTGACTTGGATTATTATCTACGTTATGCTACTTATGCTATGCTGGCAGGAGACCCCTCTATTTTAGACGAGCGCGTATTAAATGGTCTAAAAGAAACTTATAATTCTCTGGGTGTACCCATTGGTGCTACAGTGCAGGCTATTCAAGCTATGAAGGAAGTTACTGCTAGTTTAGTTGGTCCTGATGCTGGCAGGGAAATGGGTGTTTACTTTGACTATATATGCTCAGGTTTAAGCTAATTTAGCAACCAGTCATCAAAATAGAAAATAGAAAAAAGAGTTGATTTTCTTTTTTGTTCTAATTGATTTTTTATTTCTAGGCTAGGGAAACCTAGATTGAGTGTTAGATTACCAAAGGCTTATTGAATGAACATATAAGTTTTAGTACACTAGCATTTATTCTATGGCTCCCTGCCTTGGATATTGTTAGACTTGAGTTTGAGGTTATTTAGTAACGTTAGTGGATTTTTTACTAGAGTTATGGTGTTTGGTGCTAGTAATCTGGTAGATTAAAAGTTTACATAAATATAGTCAAATATAGTCAAATAATGTTAAATATCTTCGTTTATTTGTACAAAGGATATACTCAATATTCTACAAGATTTAATATCTCTAGAATTTATGTTTAATAGTATAGTTAAATTGGCTGATACTTAAATAATAAATAATTATAAAAATTTTTAAGTGCTTGGCTCCTTTAGTAATTTTAACATCTTGATTTATCAGATTAGTTGAAAGACTTATGATTCATAAAAATCATCTGTTTTTGGCTTAAATTGATTGACTTAGTTTCTTGATATATAAATCTCTATGTGGCTAGACTAATTATTTAGTTCGTCAGTCATAGATATTTGAAAATACTTATAGTCACTATTATGATCTACAAAAAACACTGCAATCTCAAGGAGACTATCAAGCAATTAAGCAATGCTAGTTAAAGTATCTCAACTTTTATTGATGATTTTAGAGAGAAACTCCGAAGAGTTTTTTAGCAACGAATGAATTTTTTAAAGAGAAACAGTCAAGGTTTTTAGATATTAAAATAAAAAAACTAGAAGCAATGTTCGATATTTGACGATACAAGCCACCAGCTAGAGGCAATTTAAGCAAGGAATAATTCATATGATCCAAACTGGGATTTATTTAAAAATCTTAGTACCCACTTCATATTCCTAACAAGTTCCTCTCGTTCCTAGACTTAACTATAAAGTCAATTAAAGTTATTTATGAAGCTACTTAAAAACAATAGGAGCTAAAGAAAAATCGTTGCCACAGTATTGGTTTCGGATTAAACAATTTAGCTATATTTTTATGGGCTCTAGAGCTGAAATTTTTAATCAAGCCGGAATTAAACCGCTCTTGATAAATGGTAGACTATTAAAATTTATCAATCAATACTATAATAAATTTAAAAGCTTCCTAAAATCTTAACTCTAGAAACATTAATTAAGCTTAGGACTGAAAAGGCTGATATTAAAAAAAGAATTCATTCATATATGATTATTTCAGTAAAGCATATATGAATGATTATTGATATCCTGATTAATCAGATATAGAGTAACTTTGATAAGAGGCCAAGATGAAGACGAGAAGCAAAAGGTAAACTTAGGGAAAAGAAATATTTCATATTTTGTCTGTATCCCTTATAATTAA
Source organism: Trichodesmium erythraeum IMS101 (assembly GCF_000014265.1). Lineage (NCBI taxonomy): Bacteria > Bacillati > Cyanobacteriota > Cyanophyceae > Oscillatoriales > Microcoleaceae > Trichodesmium > Trichodesmium erythraeum. The sequence continues at coordinate 5,607,332 of NC_008312.1, read as the reverse complement.
GTTAATTAAATTTAATCTTATAAAGCCGTATTGGGTAGAGATAAATGTAATAGTTATTGTAGAATATTATGCCTATACCTCATACCTCAAAAGCAAGTTTTATAGATAACGATTTTCTTCGGTTTTCATTTGAAAAGCACAAAAAATCAAGGCACTTTTTTTTTAGGGAAAAATTGTAAAAAGAGGAATGCATAAAGTATCGACAGTAAAGGATTAATCAAATAGTAATGTGAAAAATTATTGAACATTATGAGAAAAGCAGCTTCCTGATGTCTCTGAGCATGGGATAATAGTTGTTGTAGTTCACACAGTCAAGAAAATACCTGTCATGCAGGATATTCTGTCTTGTGTAACTATATTTTTATAAACTATATATTTAAGAGCTTCTAAGCGCATTTGTAACAAAGAAATCAGTGTAAGGAAATAAGAAAACCTTGACCAAATATTAGGAGAAATTTTTACCATGAGAATGTTTAAGATCACAGCTTGCGTTCCTAGTCAAACTCGGATCCGTACCCAACGAGAACTACAAAATACCTACTTTACCAAGCTTGTTCCTTATGATAACTGGTTCAAAGAACAGCAAAGAATTATGAAAATGGGTGGAAAAATTGTCAAGGTAGAGTTGGCTACTGGTAAACAAGGGGCAAATACTGGGTTACTTTAAATTACCAATAATTGGGTTCAAAGCTTCCCCCTAAAATTTTATAGTAAAATTTTATAGGTCAACCAGTTTTTCCAATAAAACAAATCTTTGAAGATAGCTATAACTTAGTTGACAATTTACTAATCTAAGAGTCTCGAGTGTGCTAGTAATTCATTCGTCATAATTGTGGTAAAATTTGTCAACTCAAGAGAAGCTATTGAAATATTAGGAGTTAATATATGCGCTTTCCCTCAAGTAGGAATAAAGTAGTCACATCATAAATGGTATTAAGGCATATATTTACGATTATTTAACTATAGGAATAGTGGTTGGGGCTATTAAAAAAAACTGGTAATTATTTCATAAATGACCAGTACAAGAGTACAAAGATGGAATCAAGATGATCGCTCAGACCAGTAAATGCTTTACCTAGAACAAAAGTAGTTTGTAAATATTGAAATATCATAAACAAGTGCTGTTTTATATCAGTTATATAAATCAGAACCACCTCTAGATTAAACGTTGCAAAGTGTTGAATTTAAGTGGACTCAAGATTTTGCCCCTGGAAGATAAAACGCCTATAGTTGGGGAATGCAAATGGGTAATCCTATTCTGAGGAGAATCTCCAGGCCTTTAGCTACAAAGAGAATCTGAATTTTCAAAAAGAGACCATGATGGCCTCTTTTTCTATTTAGGGCTTGCTGATGAATTCTCAAGGCATTGACACAAATTATGCTCATGGTCAAATGTTGTTCGTTATATTTTTGGGCAGGTAGAATGCCCGCCCTAATTATATTCATCCCTAAATTTAGCAACACGTAAAAAATATTTACCTCCTTAAATTGGACTATATTAATTTGGAGTTTGCGGTAATATCAAATTTGGTAGTGGGACTTTAGGAAAAAATAGGTTAAAAATAAGGTCAAAATGTTATTAAGAAATGTTTTTCAATTAAATTAGCTGTTTTCTTGATGTATCTAGATTTCATCTAATTTTTAGCCAAGAATGATGTATTCCTTGGTAATAGTTGGTTTTAAGATATTTTCAGTTTCAAAAATCTCAAAGTACTGGTAGTATCGGCATAAAAAAGTATATTCCATTCACTTAAAGTATTAGATGTCCCATCATACTAATATCTACTCTCCCATCTACTCTCTTAGGATTTACACAAAAACCTGATTATGATGGGCAATTTTGGTTGTGCCAAAAAATAATCAGAGCAATAAACCTGGTTCCTTGTTCGGCGTGGGTAATTCCTATACTAAAGGACATTTCTCTGTAATTTCTTTCCTATTTCCTATTATCTAAAGTAACACACAATTTTTCTGATACAGTCTAATGACAATTAGACTAAATAAAATTCAATAAACGATTTAATATCTATGAAATATTCCGCATCTACATCTACTCCAAAATCTGCACAACCCAAAGAAGAGGAACTAGAAAATTCTCTTCCTACTAATGCTGATTATAGTAAAATTGACGTTAGCAAACTGTCAGAAATGATGCAACGTTATGTGGAAGTTAAACAACAATATTCTCATGCTCTTTTACTATTTCGAGTAGGTGACTTTTTTGAGTGTTTTTTTCAGGATGCTGTTACGATCGCGCAAGAATTAGAACTAGTACAAACCACTAAACACGCTGGCAAAGAAATTGGTAGAGTCCCCATGACTGGTGTACCTCATCATGCGGTAGAAAAATATGCTACTTTCTTAGTAGAAAAAGGTTATGCGGTGGTCGTTTGCGATCAAGTAGAAGACTCTGCTATTGCTAAAAAAGAAAACCGTCAAGTCAAGCGTGAAATTACTCGCATCCTTACTCCCGGCACTCTTACCGATGATGGAATGCTGAAAGCACGCTACAATAATTATTTAGCTGCAGTCGTTATTGCCAAAAATTATTGGGGACTTGCTTACACGGATATTTCTACTGGAGAGTTTCTCACGACTCAAACTGAAGGTTTAGACCAGCTAACCCAAGAATTAATGCGTTTGCAACCTTCGGAGGTGCTATTTCCGACTAAAGCACCAGATATAGGTTTTATGTTACGGCCAGGAGAAAGATCGGATCATTTACCGGAATATCTCCCTCATTCTTTTTGCTATTCTCTGCGCCCACAACAACCTTTTAGTTTGGGGGAGGCAAAGGAGCGACTGTTGATGAAATTTCAACTGGCATCCCTCGAAGGTCTCGGTTGCGAACGTCTTCCTTTGGGGGTGCGTGCTGCGGGAGGTTTACTGGAATATCTTGAAGAAACCCAAAAGGAAAATCAAGTTCCTTTACAACGTTTGCGTAGCTATACTTTGGCAGATTTTTTGATTCTCGATCACCAGAGTCGGCGGAATTTAGAAATTACTCAAACGGTGCGGGATGGTAGTTATCAAGGTTCGTTGTTGTCGGTAGTTGACAAGACTAGTACTGCAATGGGTGGGCGTGCTTTAAGACGTTGGTTGCAACAACCACTTCTTAGTTTGAAGGGTATTCGTGCTAGACATGATACTATTGACGAGCTGATACAAAATAATGATCTACGTCAAGATATTCAAAGAGTATTACGTCAAATTTACGATTTAGAGCGTTTAACTGGCCGTACTGGTGCTGGTACGGCAAATGCTAGAGATTTAGTTTTTTTAGCTGACTCTTTAACGAAACTTCCTGAACTTTCTACTTTCGTTTCTCAAGGTAATTCTCCTTATTTAAAGGTGTTGCAAAAAATACCACCAATATTACAAGAATTGGGAAAAAAAATTCATTCCAATTTAGTTGAGTCTCCTTCTCAAAAGTTAAAAGAAGGAGGGTTAATTCGCCCTGGTATAAATGAACGATTAGATGAGATGCGGAAGTTAGCAGAAGAAGACCAAAAATGGATTGCTTCTTTGGAGACAACGGAGAGAGAAAGGACTGGAATTCCTAATTTAAAGGTTGGTTATAATAAGGCTTTTGGTTATTACATTAGTATTTCTAAATCAAAGGCAAATTTGGCTCCGGATGATTATACTCGGAAGCAAACTTTGACGAATGAGGAGCGTTATATTACTGAGGAATTAAAGGAAAGAGAAGTTAGAATTTTAACGGCACAAGATGATTTGAATGAGCTGGAATATGATATTTTTGTTGATTTAAGAAATGAAGTAGGGGAATATGCAGAAGAGATTAGAAATGTTTCCCGCGCTGTGGCAGCTCTTGATATTTTATGTGGTTTGGCAGATGTAGCAATTTATCAAAATTATGTCCGTCCTACTATGGTTGATAGCCGAGAATTGAAAATTATTGAAGGTCGTCATCCGGTGGTAGAAAAATATTTACCTGCTGGGTTTTTTGTACCAAATACTGCTATATTGGGAAGTAAAAATTTAGAGAAAAATAATTCGGGAATTACTCCCTATTCGGCGCCGGATTTAATTATTTTAACTGGTCCTAATGCTAGTGGTAAAAGTTGTTATTTACGGCAGGTAGGATTGATTCAATTAATGGCACAAATTGGCAGTTTTGTTCCGGCAAGCTCTGCTGTTTTAGGGGTGAGCGATCGCATCTTTACTCGTGTGGGAGCTGTGGATGATTTAGCTACTGGTCAATCAACTTTTATGGTGGAGATGAATGAAACGGCAAATATTTTGAATCATGCTACGGAAAAGTCTTTGGTTTTGTTGGATGAAATTGGCAGGGGAACGGCAACTTTTGATGGAATTTCGATTGCTTGGTCAGTGGCAGAATATTTGGCAACGGAAATTTTGTCTCGGACAATTTTTGCTACTCATTACCACGAATTAAATGAACTTTCTTCTATTTTGGATAATGTGGCAAACTATCAGGTAACAGTGAAAGAATTGCCGGATAAAATTGTATTTTTGCATCAAGTACAACCTGGTGGGGCGGATAAGTCTTATGGTATTGAAGCGGGAAGATTAGCTGGTTTACCAGATTCAGTAATTGCAAGAGCAAGACAGGTAATGCAGCAAATTGAAAACCATAGCAAAATAGCTATTGGTTTACGAAAAGGAATTAATAAAAAAGAAGAGGAAGAAATTATAACTGTGGAGCAGTTAGATATTTTTAGTGAAGAATTTGGAGATAGTTTATTATGAAGTTTATCAGTTAATAATTACCAGTTATCAGAGGTAAAAATTAAACAATTAAAAATAACCCAGAGGTAATTTTTTTTGTAAAAAAAAAAGAGAGACTTTAAATATTAAGCTTTGATTTCCTCTCTTTTTTTTGTTTGTAGTTGAGCTTGATCCAAAGCAATACTTATAAGATAGGTACACAAAATTAATTACACATATCTAAAATAATAAAAATAATAGTATAGTATGGTATCAAATGGTATCAAAATCATAAAATAAGAAGCTGTTGGGAGATAAACATCCTGATGTTGCCAGTAGCTTCAATAATTTGGCATCACTTTATGATAATTAAGGAAGGTATAAAGAAGTAGAATCTTTGTATTTGTAAGCATTAGAAATATTTAAGAGGCTGTTGGGAGATGAACATCCTAATACTCAAATAGTTCAGAAAGGTTATCAGATTTTATTGGATAAAAAAGCTGAATCAGAATAGTGTTAGTTATTTAAATGGCTAATTAGTCAAATAATACTACAAGTATATTTTAGTATTATTTAATAGAGGAGATTTGCTCCCTTACGGGAGGATATGATATTTTTCGGCGCATATAATAGGGATCTTGTGCGAGCCTAACTTAGAAGTCTATTAAGCCATAACAAAGCAGGCCTATCAATAATAGGACTTAGATTTTTAAATATTTTAGGACATCAAATAGGTATCGGGTCTAGTTGCGATCGCAAATTCTCCCAAAAAGCAGGGGGCATTGGGGCCAAAAACAACTTTATTAGGGGTAAAAGAGTCTTTATTGGGATATGCTCTAGAATCTTTTCTCCAAAACTTGCTATCATAACCTCTACTTGTTGGGCTATTTCCTCTATATTTTCCCCTTTCTCTATTCATGGAAGTTTGGAATCTACTCCTCAATAAACCATTTAACTTCCTCAGGTAACTCAGAGAAAGCCTCTTTTTGGGAATGTTAGTTTTGTTTATACTCTCTACAAACAAAACTAACATTTTTTTGATTTGCTTATATCCCCCTTCTGTTATCGCTTGTGAGATTTGATATCATCTACTCCGAGTTACCCCTACAATATTAGCTATTGACTCTTGAGCAGAATTTTCTCCTTTAAGTTGAGAACTGTTAATGAAGATATGATCAAATTAAATTTAATGCCCACAGCAAAAGCAACAATTACAGAAATCAGACCCTAGCACCATCCCAGAAACTAAAAGCTTCTTTAACAGCCTGAACGGGGTGGACATTTTGACGATCTACAAGGTTCATTGCATGCTCTTCTAGCCGTCGGATGCCTATTATATCTTTGCGCTCAAACTGGTCACGAAGTTGGTCTTTCTTACATTGATAAGACTTACAAAGCTGTTTTGCAGTTCGCCCAAACATTAGCTTATTAAGAGTATCCGAAGCATTTGAATATATCCAGGTTTTATCGTTATTTGATAGTTGTGGATTATTTTCAATGTAGTCTTTTATTGAATCAGTGAAGGTACGTCGCATATATTTCCCATCTTGACGCTCTTTGAGCCATTGTTGATTCTCATCTTTCTCAAACTTTTGCCTAAAAGCCTCAGATAACACCTGCTTAAAAGATAAACCAATTAACTCATCTCTTAAATCTTGCGCAGGTTTATGTCCCTTTCTGTCTAACTTGATTAATAGCTTTTCAAAATCCAATAACGAGATTATATTAACCGCTCTAGGGTTTAGTTCGGAAATAGTTTTGTCGAATTGGAAACTATTTCCTAGCGAAGCTTTCAGAACTTTTGATGCTTTGTTTTGTCGGATCAAACCAAGAGCGTCTAACTGACTTATGGCTATTGCATAGCTACCATTTGGCAGCATTAAGCCTTCAAATTCGATATGACCAACTTTAACTGTAGTAACTACAGCTTTTTTTGTTTTTTGTAGCATTTATGCTATATTTAAATTATAGAGCCTCAGATAAATTGCCTAGTCAGCTTTAAGTCTCTGAGGATTTACTTGACTTCCTAGAAAAATGTTGGTAGCATTTCTCTAGGTATTTTTATTATACTATATTTTATATTTTTTTGCTTACATAGACTAAGGAGGTTAAATTTATGCAAAATCACTTCAAGTCAAATAGAATAAATTTTATACGAAAAACGTCAGTTAAAATAAAAACCTCCACATCTATTGATTGCAGTAGATTTTAGTTTATTTATTCAAACAAATAAATCTATTTTTTTTATATAGCAATCCTAAATAGGTTGTGACAAATAAAAAAGTAGATAAAAAACTTGAAAATCATGCCTGTTGCCTATTGCCTGTTGTTTGTTTCCTAAAAACAGTAAGGTTTTTTATACATAAATAAAATAGAATTGCTATCAATAAATTCTGTAGTCAATAGTCAATTATTTGGAATTCAAACATTTATTTTCTGAGAGTCTGTACCAAAATTTGAAAGGGAAGTCTCTGAAGTAATAAACTTGAGAGAAAAGGAAGTAGCGCTACTATATCTGATATATATTATACCTAGACTAACCTTGCCGTTTGTCATGCTACGCAAATAAGAATTTTTATGCCTAGAAAATGTGTAACCTTAATTATCCCCCTATCTGAATTTTAAAACTCAGGGTTAGGATAAAGTTTTATCATCCCTTCCCACAACTAAAGACATCTCTTCTTGATTTTGCCAAATATGAGGATTAGCTTTAATTATCTTAGCTGTTGCATTTCCCCCAAAAGAATCAAAAGCCATATATTGAGAACCTTGACCATAGTTAACCTGATGTCCTGTTGCTAACCAGAAATAACCTCCCCTAAGTCTTAATGAATCATACATAACTAACCCTTCTTTACCAAATAAAGTACTAATATATTCAGCATCAGCACCTATACCCATTCCACGCCCGACAAATTTTGTATGAGCTTGTGCTAAGATATTTTTATCAATAGCAGTAATTCTTTGAGAAATAATCATCCAACCAATACCCAGCTTTCGGGTAGTATTGTAAGCGTCTATTATTGTACTGGTTATTTCATCTCCACCTGATTGCGGACACCACCGAGGTCCTTCATCAAGAACAATTAAGCCATTTCGGGTTTTACTAAAAGCTTTATAGTCCTTTTCCGACTTTGATTTTACATAAGCAAATATCTCATACATTACACTGCGCTGTGCTTGCTCCGATAGTTTAGACATATTGAGTAAAATCACCCGCCCTCTATCAAGAAAACCATCAACGAGTTCTGGCAAAGCATACTTTCCTTCAAAAAAATGAACGACGTTGGCATTATAAGTTTTGATAAACTCTCTTTTAAGGGGTTGTTGAGTAAGCTCCTGAGCTTGTTCTGTTTTTTCCTTTTGTTTAGCTTTAGTTGAAAAAACGGTCGCTACATTCTCAACAATCATGTTTAAAATTACATCAGGTGTTGCCTTAGTAATATCAACTGTTTTATCAAATAAGCTTTCGGTAATTTTGTCTGTTAAACGCGTAGCATTATCTGGCATCGTATTAAGTTTTTGTCGGATGATAGGCGTTAACATTTGCTTGAAAAAAGTTTTGGAAACTAGACGAATATCTTCTATATTAATTTGTTCGGCTAATCTACCTCCTTTATCCAGCAACTCTAAAAAACTAAACTTAAAATCACCTCTATCATGAGAACCATGTTTAGCAATATCCCCTGCTGTATCAGGAATTAAGCAACCCATTTGCGGATTTTGAACCAATTCACAGGCTATTTTAGCCAAGGCAATAACAGTTTTTCCAGAACCATTTTGACCAAAAACTACACTATGTTTTGCTTCTCCATAACCTCCTTTGTCATAAGCACCAAAGTGTCGAACTGTTATTGACATGGGCATCTCAGGTGCATCAATTAAATTTCCAATTGTCCCTTTATATTGTTTCTCAGGTTGAAAGTCAATAATACTATTTCCTTTTATTTCCCTTAAAGGCGTTCCCGACTGTGGAGGACAAGCAATACTTGTAGGTATCAATTTATCTGCTGTTATACATGAAATAATTTCAACTGTTGCTGTTACTACATCACAATCACCAGAATAATATTGGAGTTTGCCTTGATCGGCGATCGCTTGTTGAAAACCACGATTCTCATGGATAGGGTTAGCCATATCTACTGAGTTGATTCGACATAATACTCTAAGTGTACCTTGGTCTGATGTTTCGATTTTAAATTCGCACATTTTACCAGTTAAGCTCTTTCTGGTTGCCTGAGAACGAATAGTTACATTTAATTTTCCACCTTTATAACTATTGATTGAAGCAATCTCAACAATGTTTGTCATTTTAACCTCTTTTTGATGTTCGATATGCTGAAAATAGTTTAGGATAACGGCGAGTATTTATATCACCATAAAAATTCATTACTGATTGAGTTTGTTTAGCTAATAAATCCGCTAAATACAAAGCCATTGGTTCAAGAATTGAACGAGTCTTAGTTTGCCCTTTTATAACTGCTAATACATCATTTAACTCGCAACGTTCCTTATTATATTCTATCTTCAAAACAGGCGACCAAGGCCAGGGTTTAAAATGCAAAATTTGTAAATTTTTATATGTTCTTTCCACGTCATTTTGCATTGAATTAAAACGGTCTTCAGACTTTAATCCTGGATGACCATAACCAGGCGTTCCTGAGCCATGTGATTTGACAAATACTTGCTCATAAGACAAAGATTTTGTATACTCATTAGCTTGCAAAACTGTGCCTAAAATAAATTTATCAGAGGGGAGAAAAGCAGTATCTTCTATCTCAAAATCTTTAATTACATTCGTTGAGTAGTATTTACTAATCCCTCTTTTCCCAACTGAAATTACCTTATTTAATTTTCTATCTCCAAATACTGTAAACCAATCCGAATCTTCACTTTTAATAGACTCAACAAATAAGTCAGTTAGTAGTTCTGATTCCACAAAATCACGAGATATATCTCCTTCTTTTGGCATTACAGATGCCCATTTGCCCATTTCAAAATTAATACTTGTAAAGCTCCCATCATACAAAACCCAAGTGTCTTGTTCTGTAGCATATTTTAATGCAGCTAATTCAGACCAACATCTTAAGTAATTAGTTGCCCTAGAAAAAGTTTCACTAGATGTACCATAAACAGCTTTATATTTATACACTGGTTTGACATTTTCTGAAGTAGAAGAAACAACTCCTGTAGCTAAAGCCGTTGATATTTCTCCATAGTCACAAAAAGCTGTAGCTGCATCAACTCCTAATACTTCTTCTTCACTAGCTTCACCTTTATATTCGTAAATATGCTTGTTTTGTAAGAGACATTCTCTGATGTTATCTTTATCTTTGCTTTCCTGTATTTTTCTCATTAACTCTTCCATTCTAGGATGGAAGTTATTAATTAAATCCTTCTGTTGAGTAGATTGAAGTCCTTATTTAGTTGTAAAAATACACTAGCACATGATTACTTTAATTTGTTAAATCCTAACAGATTTTTCTTTATTTGATACTAACCATCTACCTATTATTTCTGTAAAATACTTAGGAGACATCTTTACTCGATAACAAGTTCTGTTAGTTGCTTATGCTGCAAATAAAGTAGTACCACTGCCTAAAAACGGATCAATAATAAAATCCCCTGGTTTAGTTAACTTTTCTATCCAAGTTACTAAAAAATCTAAAGGTTTTCTGCCAGGATGACTAGTCTCATTAGTCTCGTCTAATTTAATTACACCAGTAGAAAAACTTTGGTTTCTGACTCCTGTAACTTTGTAAGGAGTAGATTCCTTACAAAATACTAATCCCAATATATGATTACCATAGCCCATTGCTCCCTTGCTCATACCATTTTTTATCCAGTGAGCAATTGTACATCTATAAGGCATCTCAGTTTTTTTGAGGAATCCTGCTAAAGATTCATCCCCTGGTGTGACTAACACTAAATCAGCTTTGTTGATTAACCAGTCATGCTTCCATTTAAAATGGAAATCCCATTCTGCTATTCCACAATTATATGGTGGGTCGGCAAAGGCTAGTTTTGCATAAGGAGGATTCCATGTAGAAGAGTCACAGCAACTTAATTGATGTCTACCAAGTTGCCAAGTTTCTCCTAATTGTACTAACAATGATTCTGATATTTCTATTAAAAAGTTATTAGCGATCGCCTTCTTTATATTAGACTGAGCTTGTTCTTTAAGTATGTCATTTTTATATTGGCAAAGCTTTTTTGGTTTCTTATTCAAAGATTTGTCTTCATTGAACCTCTTTAATACCTGCTGCCTCACTTCTGGAACTTCAGATAGTAAGCAGTAAGCATCATCAATTTTCACCTCTCCCATATATATATAATTATTGAATTCAGGAGCTTCACGTCTGATTTTTTTTACTTGTCGAATTGCTCTTTCAGATGAACCAAACCATTTAGCAATTGCAGATTGAGTTTGCCCTAGAGGTAGTTTAGTATTGGCAGAATTGCCGATATTAGAATGTAAGGTTTCAGTATATCTATTTCCATGAAACTGTCCTCTTTCTAAATCAGCAAAACTAGCAGCAATCCAAGCTTTTTGAGAAGGTGTTAAATGCCTCCGATCCAGATTAAGTTTAACAACTAGAGAGCGTAACCTTTTTTCTTTCAAATCATCTTCAATCCATTCAATTAAAGGTTCAATATTTAATTCTTGACAAGCTTGGTATCGATGTCTTCCATCAATAATTTCATTAGTTAACTTTAAAACTTTAATAGGTACTTGTTGACCGTTACGATGAATACTTTTTTTTAGACTCTCAAATTCCTCTGGAGTCATAGGTGGAAATATTTCTACTAATCTGTGTATTCTAAGCATTTATTTTTGACAGTATTTGTTGCCAATAATTTTTTTATTTATATTATATATTATAATTACAATGATTCTCCATAATAATTATTAAAATGTCTCAATTTTTATCTACAATTATCTAAAATTATGATATTGAAATTATACCACTATTAAGAATTTATATATTTCTAAAAAAAACTCGAAAAAATATTTTCTAAGCCATCTCAAAGAGTAGGTAAAATATCATAAAAATTGACTCCATATAACGTTATTGTAAACTAGAATCGAAAAGAAAAATAGTATTAAATTGGTTGCTTAAATAAGAATTTTAAGTAGATAAAATAGAACTGATTTAATTAACAGTATTAAATCCTTAATCTCTGCAATTAATCAATAAAATTTATGTAGATAAAGCACTAAATACTACATTATTACAACACAACAAATTTTTACAACAATTGCTGAAAAAATACAAAGCATCAGGAACTAAATTGCTGAAAACCTTACCCTCATTTATTACTTTGTTTATTAATAAAATTAGTAATTTATCAGCAATTTTGTCTATTACTGAAAGGTAAATAATTCCAAAACCTCAATATTTTTTCAAGTTTATGGTGTAAAAACTCGTCTTTATTACAAACAGTTGAACTCTTATATTAATCAAAACTTTAGTCATAAATTATGTAACCCTAAAACCATAAATTAATAGAAGGTTATACTCCTATCGTTAGTTAGTTAGTTATATCCTGGTGCAAGCATTCGACATAATAGAATGCAAAAAACAATCAACGTTAAGAACCCAAAAAATCTGCTTTTGTTCTTCTGTTTTTACTCATTGGTTGCCACTATTTGATTTTATCAAAAGTTATAACTGAATAAATTAAATCTAAAAAGACACATCCTATCAAATATTTACTTGTCATTCCTGAATCCATTAACCTAAAAGAACCTGCTCAAATACCCTGGCGTTTAAACAATACAAAATATGAAAGTTTCTATATTTCCAGTTTAAGAGAAGCTGCATTTAGTTACTATGTCAAAATTATTAATAGACATCTCCAAAAATTATCACTTCCCTTACTGTAAATATCTTTTGGGGAGCGATCGCCAGCTCCACCAGATAGTCATTTTTTACGGGCTTTATAGTATTACAGATAGTTACTGTTAATTATTCACCATGTTTATCTGGTTATTTATTTCTTTTTTTTAGAGCAAAACTTATGATTTATAATAATATAAATTCTCCTCTTATTCATCTTACTAAATCATATATTTTAAAATTACTTGTCATAATTAGTCTCTTTCAACCTCAATCTTTCTCGTGCCAATATAAATATTTTTATCAGTCTTATAATCTTTTCTACAAATATTATTTTTTTTATCTTACAAATATTATTTTTTTATCTTTTTTTTGATTCTATTTCTTTACTTATTCTGGCATTTTATGGCTTATTTTTTTTGTTTAGCTTGTTAATTTTTTGACCACATTGATACCCCTTGTCTCTTTGAAGTATTTCTTCTATATCAAACTTTTTTTTGTGTTTTTTTGAATAACTTTATATCACCTTCTCGACCTCTTTTTCCTACTATTACATCTATAATTTCTTCTGCCTTTTCTGTGATTACTATTTGATTTTTAACCCTATAAATTTTTGGCTTTCCTGAATAATACTTTTTCTGTTTATCATCATTTTTTTTTGCTTTTCCCTATCCTGCTCTATACTATCAACTATCAATTCTATTTCTGTCAAAGCCTCTTTTATCCATAAATATTCGTTTTCTTTTTCCGAGAATTCCTCTAGTAAACTAGATGGTAATAATTACCTCAAAATATCTATCCAAATCCTGAAAAATATTATTTGCTGTTGATGAGCTAACTCCAAATATTGCTCCTAGTCGCTGAAATTTTGGTACATGATGCAAATAATATAAGGTCAACATTATCTCTTCTGTCTTGCTGAAAGACTTTTTTATTCCTCCTCCTGCCTTGATTAACCTTTTTTCTTGGCTAGCGATCGCCTAACTATTAACTGAAAAGAATTTTATGTTTGGCCAAATTTTAGACTTCATAGCTTGATTCGCCTCAGAGGATCCCAGCAGGTTTTAGGAGAATTGGACATTTCCACTTTGTCAACTTTCATCTATCAAAGACAATGCCTGGCTGATGCTCCTGGACAAAACATCACTGCTTTTTATACGTCGAGTTCTATAGCTGCTTCCTCACCATCTGAGTTTGAATCATTATTCAAAGAAGTCTTTTCTAATGCGGGAATAGAAATAAAACCCTCTACTCAAAAAACTAAGTCTTCTTCAATCCAACTCCTCTAAATCCAAAGCTTCATAGAAATGACTCAACGAATTCCCTCCACAACTTTATACTTGACACAAAACACACCTCTGCATCAGAAATATCACATAATGTCCAGAAGCAAGATTCAATAGGACAAAAAGAGACTCCATAGCTAAAATTGTTCTACCTTCCTCTCAACCACATCCTTATTTTGACGAAGAAACACTGTGTCAACTCAGTACTTCTATTTCTCAGTTTGGCGTACTTGAACCATTATTAGCACGATCTACCGACAACAATTTATACGAGTTGGTTGCAGGTGAAAGGCGTTTAAGAGCTTCAAAAATAGCTGGACTAACTTCTGTCCCTGTAGTTATCCGCTCTCTCAATGATGAGGATGCCTGCCAATTATCTTTGAGAGAAAATTTATTAAGAGAAGGCCTCAGTCCTCTGGAAGAAACTGAAGGGATTTTACAATCATTAGCTATTCAGCGCGATTGATGATCGGATTACTATATATGATTGTCAAAGTAGTAACAGCAGGAATAGCATTAATATCTCTACTTTTGAGCCTTATTTTTACTCCTTGGAGTATAATTTTACTGTTTGTAGTATCTTTGGTGATATTCCAAGTCCCTTTGTTGAATTATTAGGAAAGAATACTTGGTATAGCACATTGAAAAATACTGTTCCCGTAGCATTTCAAAGCTGAAAATTCATTGAGCAATTACTTTTAACTTTTAATTTTTCTGTAGCCCAATAGCATCCTAATTTTCATCAAAAAATAAATAAATTTATCTACCTGAAAATACAGGTAGATAAATTTAATTTGATTAGGACTTAAGCAAACTAACCAATAAATAGGGTTGACTGCCCAAATAGTTAGCTTTCAAATGACGAAATCTTGCGTCATAACTCAGTTTATGCCTAAGTTCTGCCTAGAGAAAATAAATTCCTAATAGGCTTCTTCTTCAAAAGGTTCTCAAACCCTTATTTCCCCTTAAAAACTGGTATTTTTAGATAAGTATAATAGCTCAATAACCATCAATAACCTTAGAAGGCAAATATTATTTTTAGAGCTTATTTTTAGAGGTTATCAGGCAAACCAGTCTTTTTATTATCTACAGCAAGAGTAACTCTTCCCCATCCTGCCTCAGAGCCCATATCAACCCATATTTGCTCAAGAAGGGTAAAACTATAAGGATCATACGCAGCATAAGCACCTATTTCATAATTATTACTAGCACCATACCTGATACCATAAGGATCATGAACAAAAACTTGCTCTTTATCCAGATCAAATCCTGTTGCTACAACTATATGTCCGCTACTCTTATAAGCTACTCCTATAACTACTGGATACCCAGCCTTTAGACAAAGTATTAAATCAGCAATAGAGAGTGTATAGTTAAACTAAGTAAACCCATTTCCGGTTGCCCTTTATAGAGTCTGCTTGTCTTCAGAACCGGACGTGAGACTTTCACCTCATCACGGCTCCTCTCCTAAACGCCCCAAAGTCATGGGTACATCCTTAAAATTTCACCTTAGACCTAATGAGTCCTAATGGTTAACTCCTTTTAAATCCTCGGCACTCTTAACGTCGTGGCAATTTAGGTCTAACACCTGTTGATTTTTATAGGTGTTGTTACCGCCTTTAGACCTAGGAATGATTTGGTCAGCCTCAATTATATCCGTTGGTCAAAAGTGTCATCCACAAAATGCGCATTTATTCTTTTGCTGTTTTAACAGCGTTGAGACTTCTTTCCTTACCCCTGGATATTTACCTGTTCTGGTACTCCAATAATTCCAGTCACCATCATAGGGAGCTTTATTACCCATTAACTTAATATGCCCAACTAAGTATGTACATCTGAGTGTTTATCTAACATATATTTGCCGGTATCAAGAATCTAGTTATCATTCTCAATTTTTAGGAAATACCTTTTCTTTACCCAAGTGTGGTTCTTATTTGGATACCAACGACCTTGCCCAGTGCCTTATGGGTTTCCATAGAAGCATATCCATTTTATGGAATACCTTTTTACTGACTATGGTTGAGTAGTAGTTAGCCCATCCTCTAATTACCAAATTTAGTTTTGCTATTAAAACTTCAACTGGTACAGTTATACAAGAGTCACATATATCTGCTAGTTTCCGATAATAAGTTTTCATACTCTTTGCATATGGTTAAATCAAAGTTTTATATCCATTTTTAGCTGTCTTTACCTGACCTTACCTAAGATTGAAACCCAGGAAGTCAAATCCGGGTTTGTTCCCTTCATATTCTTCAAGAGTGTGGGCAATTTTAGTTTTTTCTAGTCTTAGATATAATCCTACTTGGTTTAACCATTCCTGTATTAAGGCTTTTGCTGGTAGCACTACTTTGATGTCCTCATGTAGGATTACAAAGTCATCAGGATAGCCTATTAAGGATAGGCTGTGTCGTTAATCTCATTTTGTCTGTTTTCCCACTTGAATATTTTAGAGGGAGTTTTTCGACAAATTCCATTAGCCTTTATTCCATAAAGTGTAGGACTATGTTTGCACTTTAGAGGTCAGACAACCCCTACCTTTGGTTAACCAACCCCATCCCTTCATTAGGAGGGTAACAAGAGGAGTAGGTCAAATTAATTGTTGTCAAACACTCCAGACATTAACCATTTTTTGATTAATTATCTATATGATGTTCTACCAATTTTTCTTAGCAGTGCATCATAGTATATCCAGTCAAAACACTTAAATATATCAGCACCCAGAACATACTTTGCTATTAGGTTCAAAATGTGCCTCCCTCAAAAGGTTCCATACCAAACTTAATCAAGGGTTGTAACCCCCTATCATACATCCTTGGGATGCCTAGCGATCGTTTTTCATCTTTACCTAGTTTTGGTATCGGTGACTCTAGGGTGAGACTTGCTTTAAGGTAGCCTGTGTTTAATAAGTCAACCAAGTTAAATGCCTGCATTGGAGAAAGGTTTTTTCATCCCATCTACACCCGCAGTTTTCTTCCCTTGATTATCCTGAGTCACACCCCTAACAGCTAGTAACCTTAGGTAATAACTTTTGCTCAGAAGCCTTTGGTCTTTGCGCATCTTAAGGATTTTGCCACGGCTGGATGCTCTGTAAATTAACTTTTGCAACTTAAATACATTCTTCAGGGCCCGTTTCCAATTAACGTCTTTCCACTTGAGATTGGGATTGACACTCACTTGGGACGTTATATCATCTGTATCCCATGCCACGCTTAAAAAGGGCTTTGAATTACAAGGCTTTCTTTTTAGTGTTTTAGCTTTATTCATCACTATTAATTACTTTACATTACGTCTAACAGTGGGTACGTCTGCATAGATATGCTTTTTTACCCAATCCTACTCTCCCTAAGACCTACAACCCTATGCGTAGATTGACCTTGAATGGCTTCCTAAGTTCTCGACCTATATTCTTAGGTGTCTTAGAGAGGTTTTCTCGTTCCCTTACGCCTTTTATTACGACTGATTTAGCGGGGTAAATTCTCCCGGAGGGTTCTGTATGGTTGCTAATGACTACTTTTCTACATAGTCATCCATTGACCCCCTGACTCTATAAGCCCTACATTCCATAGCTATCTTCGGAATGGTCAACTTTAACGAGAGTTTCATTACCTTCCTGTTCGTCCACATTTCAGCCTCTGCTAGCAAACTCACTCTTTTGATAGTTAGAGCTTTGTCCGCATTTAGACCAGCTTCGGAGATTGATGTTCAGTCTCTACTCCGTGACCTATGCTTTCTACCCAGCAACAAGGCGGTGGAATTTCACCACTAAGGACATAAGAGTTATCCACAAGTCGAGGTTATCCTCATATATTGACTAGGGATGGCCATTTATATCTAGTTTCCTAGTTTATTAGCCAACGAGTCGCACAGAAAAATAAGTTTCTACTCCGAAATCTCTTAATGCTTTAGTCTGGTTAAACTAAGCCAGGTAAGTTACCCTACCCGACTCGTCTTCAGAACCGTGCGTGAGACTTTCACCTCACACGGCTCCTCTCTTAGACGTCCTTTTTCATAGGTACATCCTGCTTCAGAATCAACATATCATCAACCCATTGATATCCTTCGGGAACTTCCCTTGGCCTGAATTCAGGATATGTCTCTTTGTCTGATGCAGTTTTACTGTCGTGACAATGTCGGTGCAACAGTTGTTTGTTTTTATATGTGTTGTCACCACCTTCAGATCTTGGTTTTATATGGTCTACTTCCCATTTGGTCGTTTGACCTGAAGGTTAGCCCACAAAATGCGCATTTATTTTTCTGCCGTTTTAGCAGCGTTGTGACTTCTTTCCTTACGCCTGGATGTTTGCCAATTCTACTACTCCAATAAGTCCAGTTACCGTCTAATGGGGATTTATTACCTTTCACTTTGACGTGTCTTATTATAGGCACGTCAAGGTGTTGGTTGAGTATATATTCGCCATCATTAAGTATCCAGTTCCTGGTTTCTTTGTAGCGAGGGAAATACTTTTCTTTAACCCACTTGGCCGACTTGTTCGAGTGCCTCCTACTTGCCCATCGACCTAGCCTTTTCCACAAAAGCATATCCAACTTATTGAATGTACTCTTACTAACTATGGCGGAGAAGTAATTGGCCCATCCCCTTATTATCGGATTGAGTTTAGCTATTAAAGCTTTTGCGGGGGCGGTTTTGTTCTTGTCACATCTATCCGCCAGTTTCCGATAATGAGTTTTGACACTCTTGGATGATGGTTTGATTATTGTTTTGAATCCTTGATTGGTTGACTTAACTTCATATTGCCTGATGTTGAACCCCAGAAAGTCAAATTCGGGTTTATTTCCTTCGTATTCTTCCAGGGTGTGAGCAATCTTGGTTTTTTCTGGCTTTAGCTCTAATCCTACCTGGTTTAACCATTCCTGTATTACGGTTTTTGCCTGCATTACTACTTTGATGTCTTCGTGTAGGATAACGAAGTCGTCAGCATAGCGTATTAAGGATAATGCCTGTTTATTGTCACGCTTTTTACCCGGTAGAGTTTCGGCGTATTTTTCTAGACATTTTTCCATCCCGTGTAAGGCGATGTTTACTAGTAAGGTTGATATCACCCCTCCCTGTGGTGTACCTTCCAGAGTGTCTGAGAATTGTTTGTTATCGAATACCCCGGATTTGAGCCATTGTTTAATTAGGCGTCTGTAGGGTGTTCGTCCTATTTTTCTCAACAACGCATCATGGTTAATTCGGTCAAAACATTTGGATATGTCAGCATCTAGAACGTATTTTGGTTTTTTGTTGATGCTGACATAGATTGCTGCAATAGCATCATGTGTTGACCGTCCTGGTCTCAAGCCATAGCTGTTAGGTTCAAAGTGTGCTTCCCATTCTGGTGACCTACCTAGCTTTACCAGGGCTTGTAATGCACGGTCGTACATTGTAGAGATTCCGAGCGGTCGCTTTTCATCCTTTCCTGGTTTTGGTATCCAGACTCTACGGGTTGGGCTTGCTTTGAAGCGATGTCTCTTTAATAAGTCTACCAGGTTAAATCTCTGCATAGAGGGTAAATTTTTTATACCATCTATACCCGCAGTTTTCTTACCCTGATTGTCCTGAGTTATGCGCCTAACAGCTAGCAACCTAGCGTAATAACTTTTGGTCAGAAGTTTTTGGTATTTACGCACCTTGCGGATTTCGCCACGGCTGGATGCTCTGTAGATTAATTTTTGCAACTTAAATACATACTTTTCTACCTTCTTCCAATTGATGTCTTTCCATTTGAAATTAGGATTAACACTACATGGGTTTGGTATATCGTTTGTATCCCACGCCACGCTTAAAAATGGTTTAGGGTTTCCCAAACATCTTTTTAGGGTTTTAGCTTTATTCATTGCTAATTATTACTCCACATTACGTCTAACAGTGGGTACGTCTGCTCAATGAGCTTCTTACCCAATCCTACTCTCCCCAAGACCTGCAACTTTGTGCAGATTGACCTTGAATGGCTTCCTAAGTTTTCGACCTATATACTTAGGTGTCTTAAAGAGGTTTCCTCGTTCCCTTATTCCTTTATTACGGCCAACTTAAGTGGGGTAAACTCCCCCGGAGGGTGCTATATGATTGTTAACATAAGCAAAGCAATACTTATGTTCGTTGACCCCCTGACTTTCGTCCTACATCCCATAGCTACCTTTGGAATGGTTCGACCTCACGGGAGTTTTATTACCTTCCTGTTCGTCCACTTGTCAGCCTTTGCTTGCGGTATCGTTCCTCGGTAACTGGTATTTTCCCGCTTTTAGACCAGCTTCAGGGATTGATGTTCAGTCGCTACCCTGTGGTCTATGCTGTCAACCCAACAACAAGGCGGATGGAATTTCACCACCAAGGTAATAAGAGTTATTCACAAGTCGAGGTTGTCCTCATGTGGTGACTTGGAACGGCCATGTATACCTAGTTTCCTAGTTTAGTGGCCAACGAGTCGCACTGCATCATGGTTAGTGGTATCACCATATTTTACTAATTTTTCCCCATAAAAACTTTCAAATTCTTCGTAATTATCAATTTTTGATTCTTTTACTAACTGTGGCTTTAAAGCCGCTAAGAACATAGAACAAGAAGTTAAATTACACTGGCGACTTCCTGCACCAAAAAGCAAAGTTGAATTATCTAATTGAGAGAAATAAGGCACATCTAGCTTTTTCACCCGCTCATTTTGTGGTTGCTCTAATTTTAGGTGAGGTGTATAAGCATAAACTTTTTCAAGAGAGGTCTTTCCATCAGCTGCTAATTTTGACTTTTCTAATGTAAGTAAAGTATGTTGTTTAGCATCTGGAAATACTCCCTTTACCTTGATTTTGTCTTCCTGTCTGACAAATATCTTCTGATTGTTCGACAATTCTGAAGATTGTATAGGTTTGGATTTTAACCAAGTTGAATTGGTAAAACTTACAGTAGTAATTTCCATTGTTTCCTCCATTTTATTTTGATGAAACTCAATATTTTCTGCAGGCTTACAAAATAGTTTAGCTTCAGCATGTCTGCGTCTCCGCAAACCCTCTTCAGCAGCAGAACCAGGGTTTCGATATTTTTCAAATTGCTCTGTTATCCAACCTTGATCTTTCCACCTAGAAACAGTATCACAAACCCTTGTAATAGACTGGAAATTCGCTCCACCATAAAAATTTGCACCCAAGTTGTAGGCAAAACTATAAAGTGCTCCCTTTTGATTTTGATTCATCTGAGACCAAGTAGGTATTCTTTCTAAGGCAGGTTTACAAATTTCTTCAACTTCCCAGGCTAAATACTTCTGTGCTTCAACAGAAGTAATAATATCGTTTCTTTGAACTTTACTGTTAAACTAAGCCCAGTAAGTTACCTTACCAGACTCGTCTTCAAAACCGTGCGTGAGACTTTCACCTCACACGGCTTCTCTCCTAAACGCCCTAATTCAAGGGTACATCCCTGTCTTAGCGTCATCCATCCATAAATAATTATCAGGTAATTCCTGTAACTTCAGTTTTAGACAACTATTGTAATCTAAGACAGTTTTAGTATCGTGGCAATTTTGTGCAACAATCATTTATTCTTACATTTGTTGTCACCACTTTTAGACCCAGGCATTATATTCTCTACCTCTATTAGGTCAATTGGTCTTAAAGTTAACCCACAAAATGCGTAACTATTTTTCTAACTTTTAAGTAGTTTTTTAACTTCGGTTTTTACAGTTCTACTAAACTTATCCAAACTTACCTGTGGAATTGTATAAGCTTTGGAGCTAGCTTCGGTGTTTTACCCATATACCGCAAACCGCAGTCTGTAAATTATCTTCGCTATTCAGGCAACAACATCGCAAGGAAGATCAAGCTATTTCTTCACATAGTTTTCACTCATTACTCATACCGCTACAATATTGCTATGTATGTGTAATTTTAAATAAGTAAACCTTACAGTGAAGTTCCCCTGTAGTGAAAGTAAATTTTTCATCCCATCCACTCCAGCAGTTTTTTGATCTTGTTTGTCCTGTATCACGCACCAAACAGCTAGTAACCTAGGGTAATAACTAGAAGTCAGAAGTTTTTAGTATTCAGGCATATTGGGGATTTCGCCACAGCTGGATGTTCTGTAAATTAACTTTTGCAACTTAAATACATTCTTGAGAACACCCTTGCATTCTATGTCTTGCCACTTAAGATTGAGACATACAGAGAATTGTAAAGGTGTATCGTCTGTATCCCATGCCACACTTAAAAATGGTTTAGAATTACCATTATGTCTTTTTAGTGTTTTAGCCTTATTCATCACTAATTGTTACCTTACATCACGTTTAACAGTGGGTACGTCTGCTAATTATACTTTTTACCCAATCCTACTCTCCCTAAGACCTACGATTTTTTTGCGTAGATTTACCTTGAATGGCTTCCTAAGTTATCGACCTATATACTTAGGTGTCTTAAAGAGGTTTCCTCGTTCCCTTATGCCTTTGTTACGACTGATTTAGTAGGGTAAAATCTCCCGGAGGGTTCTTTACAGTTGTTTGATAACAACAATGGCATATTGTTATCCATAGACCCTCTGACATTCGTCCTACATTCCATAACTACCTTTGGAATGGTCATATCTGACGAGAGTTTTATTACCTTTCTGTTCGTCTACTTGTCAGTCTTTGCTAGAAGTCTCACTTATTTGGTAGTTAAAGCTTTGACCTCGTTTAGACCAGCTTCAGGGATTGATGTTCAGTCTCTACCCTGTGGCCTACGCTGTCAACCCAACAACAAGGCAGTAGGAATCTCACCTACAAGGTCATAAGAGTTATTCACAAGTCGAGATTATCCTCATGTGTTGACTTGGAACAGCCATTTATATCCTAGTTCAAGGTTTAATGGCCAACGAGTCGCACACCATTGGGATACTTGGTAGTTCCATAGCCAATTGTAGCAACTTCCCACCCATAAATGGGATCGGCATACGCTTGTGCTCGGCCATCAGGAAGTTCTTTCCCATACCCCTCAAATTCCTTAATTAAATCAAGGCCGCTTTGAGGAATTAGATTTTTTTCGTCCACAGTTTATATCCTCAGTAAAAACATCTGTTTACAGTATTATTTAATTCAATATAATTACATTATATCCGAATAATTTTAATGTCAATTTACTTGAGTATAGCTACACATCATACTCAATAATGAAATTATATAATCTTACCAAGATTAAGTAATGTAGGCTAATAAAATTGGTATGACTTATATTGGTGATCGATCTTTTTCAAAATCATGCCCGCGCTTCAGGAACGCCCTAATTTCTATTTTATATTCATCTGATTGCATTACTCTCTTCCCGCTAGAAAATTACCTATTATGTAATAATATATATTACGTGATAAATAATAAGGAATGAATCATGATTAAATCTTTAGGGAATAGAACTTTTAGGTTAGGCGATCGCCAATTATATTTAGAATTGTGGTCATAATTTTACTACAAGTGTCAAAAAGAATATTTAAGGAAAAGATTATTGGCAATTAAATACTTGTATGAAGGAAAAAATAGAGCAGAAGTATCAGATTTATTAGATTGTCATTACCAAACTTTATCTACTTGGATAGATAAATTTTTAGAAGGAGGGTTAAAGAATTTAATATAACTAATCACTCACCAAGTATCATCAAGATTAAATATAAAACAGAAATAGGAATTAAAAATAATGATACTGGAAGAATTACCCAGAGATTATGTGGTAGATAGAAACAAATGGAGCTGGTAAAATTATTAGTAATGTTATTGAATTAAGATGGGGAGTAAAACTGAAAACAACAAGAATATATGAAATTTTCAATGAATTAAATTTATCAGCTCAAAAAGCCCATAGAAATTATCCTAATACCAGCCAATAACAGTAAAAGATATTTATTTTAAGTCTCAAAAAATTGGTATCTAAAATAAAGAAAGAAAAAATAGTATTTTTTGATGAATTTGCTGTTTATGAGCGCCCAAGCATTTTTTACGGATAGGCAAAAAAAAAGACAGGTCCTGAAGTAGCCAGTAATGAGAAGGGATGTAGAAATAAACTGAATGGAATGATTTCAGTTGATGCCTTTACAGCTCAAGAGTCTTTAAAATTAAAAGAAAAATCTAAAGCAGAGGAAGTTTCGGATTACTTTTTACAATGAGATCAAGATTTTTTAACAGAATGATTTGATAAATTGACTATTATTTTAGATCTGGACTCGACAGATAAAAATAAAATGAAATCTCAATTAAAATTTCATCTCATTAATGCTCAAATATTCAGATAAAATTGTTGTAGATTTTATTCATACTCCAACATATTTTCCTAATTTTAATTGAGTTGAATATATTATTCATATTTTAAGACTTAAACTGTTGCATCACCTTTCCTGGGATATAAATATTCAACAATTTTAAGATAAATTAGAAAATTTTTTTCAATTTAATCAACTTCAGACACCTGAACAAATGCAAAATATAATTCGGCATATTTGCGTACTTTTAGCATGGCTAGATTAAAGTATAAATAACTACCAATAATTGTTCTGATAAATATTCTTTTTGAGGTTTGTATTATAGTTTTTGCCGTAATTCAGTGTCTAAGATCGCGATCATTGAACCATTATATCGGATAAAGGTTTTATTGTTTTGCTGCTCTAATTGGCTTTTGTAATATTTATACTATATAATTGTTAATCTTCTAGCGGGAAAGAAGTAATTGCTAAAAACTAAGTAATCAAGACTTTGGTAAAGTTTACAAATTATCTTTTATTTGATTATATTTTTAACTATTTTACCCATTAGCTTAAATGAAAAAGTAATCAAATCAGGTAGTAGCACTTTAGCACTTAGTAAATTGGTGATCGCCACGACCCCATTCTTAATAAGCTTTCTTTTATTTTATGAAATTATTATTCAATTTATTATCTCAAATTATTATTATATCTACTTTATAACTTGCTTGTTACCCCCAGAATCAAATTAGACATAATCTAATACTATCAAAATATAGCAAATCTAAATCGAATCATTTAAAATTTCTATATCACTAAAGTTGATCATAATCAAAAAAGCCAAAGGTTATTTATCAAACTTAACCTTACTTATAACTTCTCTATAAATTAGTAATATTACTTTTCATCATCAAACAATGCCTACAATTAAGTTTTTTGAAGACAAAAAAAAATAATGTAGCAATATTTTTCATAATTGGTATTAAACAAACTTTTTGATCTTAAGTCCAAATGCCATGAATGATCGCCAAAATATTCACAATACCTCAATTATTCACGGTCTCACAAAAGACCAAGTCATAAATCTTCGTGCTGTCGGTCGAGGAAATAATATCAAACTAGACACAAGTCGCTCCTACCGCCAGATATTAAAAGAAAACTTATTTACCTTTATTAATACCGTTTTCCTTAGCATTAGCCTAGTTTTAATTTCTCTTTCTCGTTATGGTGATGCTTTCCTGGTAATCATCGTTATTTTAGGTGGTGTCATAGTCAGTGTTTGCCAAGAAATATGGGCGAAACAAAAATTAGATCAAATTGCCTTATTAGCTAGACCATTAGCTACAGTTATAAGAGAAACTAAACAACAAAACATAGATCCCAGTGAGATCGTCGTAGGAGATATATTAGTAGTCCATTCTGGAGATCAAATAGTAGTAGATGGACAAGTAGTAGGAAAAGGGCAAATAGAAGTAGACGAATCACTCCTAACAGGAGAATCAGATCTAGTTCCTAAACAAGCAGGCCAGCCAGTTTATTCTGGTAGTTTCTGTGTCAGTGGCACTGCTCATTATGAAGCCCAAAAAGTAGGAACCGAAAGTTTTGCCTATCAACTAACAGTTAGTGCCAGAGCATTTCGCCAAATTTATACCCCTCTCCAACAGGAAATTAACCTAGTCATCAGAGTCTTTTTACTCTTATCATGCTTTCTCTGGATACTAGTTTCCATTAACTGGTACTTTGGATTTTATAAATTTGTTGACACTGTTCAATATGCTGCTGTAATTGCTGGCTTAGTACCAAGTGGACTTTATTTAGCCATCACTCTTGCTTATGCTTTGGGTGCAGTCAAAATGGTGGGACAGGAAGTCCTAATTCAGCAAGCTAATGCTGTTGAATCATTAAGTAATGTAGATATTTTATGTTTGGACAAAACTGGAACGTTAACCACTAACCATATTAGTTTACAAGCAATTTATCCCATAGGAATTGATGAAATCAAGTTGGAAAATATATTAGGTGAATATGCAGCCAGTACCACTTCTAAAAATAAAACTATTGAAGCTCTAGAAAGGGTCTTTCCAAGACCTAAACGTTCTCTAACCTTTGAAATTCCTTTTGCTTCAGCTCGTAAATGGAGTGGTATGAGCTTTGCCACTGAAGAGCAAAATTCACCATCTGGGACATACATTCTAGGTGCTCCAGAAATATTAGCTGAAGTTACACCTCTTAGTAGGAAATTTACTCAGCAAATTCAAAAATTAGCACAAAAGGGATTCCGGGTACTTTTATTTGCCTATAACCCCAACATCAGTAGCTTAGACCAGGATTTAGAAAAACTACAATTACCTACAGAACTTTTTCCCTTGGGAATTATTAGCTTTCAAGATGAACTTAGGCCGGAAGCTCGTGAGACTATAGAAGGTTTTTCAAAAGTAGGAATAAAAATCAAAGTGATTTCTGGAGATAATCCTCAGACTGTAGCTACTTTGGCCTTGCAAGCAGGACTTAGTTCTAATATCCAAGTTATTTCTGGTTCTGAATTAGCTAAACTAGACGAAGATCAGTTTATTCAAGCAGCAAAATCTAAGACAATTTTTGGCTCTGTCACTCCTAAGCAAAAAGCTAAACTGATCCATAGTTTTAAGAAACAAGGTCATTATGTAGCTATGATCGGAGATGGGGTTAATGATGTTCTATCTTTGAAAGAAGCTAATTTAGCGATCGCTATGGAAGGAGGTAGTAAGGCGACTCGTAGCGTGGCAGATATTGTCCTGTTGAATAATTCTTTCGCCTCTTTGCCCCATACTTTTTTGGAAGGACAACGTATTCGTAATAGTATACAAGATGTATTGAAATTATTTATGATTAGGGTATTCTGCGTAAGTATATTAATTTTTTCTACAGGATTTATTGGTGGATTTATCGGTGGTACTTTCCCACTATTAAATAAACATAGTGCAGTTGTAACTCTAATATCAGTAGGATTTCCTACTTTTTGTATTCCAATATGGGCTAAACCAGGAATCTTACCTCGACGTAGTATGATACGCTCCTTACTACATTTTACTTTACCTGCTACTTTTAGTCTTACTCTTGTAGCCTTACTAGTTTATCTAACCTATTTAGCAATACCATTTTCAGGAAATGAGTTAGTTATCGACCTTGACCAAGTTAATGAGTTTCTTTCTGTTCCTCGTAGTGCCCTAGTTACAATTATGATTTTATGTGGTCTATTGTTAGTACCTTTTTTGAAGCCTCCAACAAAAGCTTGGGTAGGTGGAGAAACTTACAGTGGTGACTGGCGGTATACTTTTGTTGCCTTAGCTTTACTAGGAGTTTATATAGTCATTTTAGCCGTTCCCCCTCTACGTCAATTTTTTGAACTATCTTTACTAAGTACTCATGATTATCTTGTGATTATTTGGGTAGCTTTAGTTTGGTGTTTATTACTACGCTATGTATGGCGAACCAAACTTCTAGATAAATTTTTAGGTGTCGATCTTAGTTAATTTGTAAGGATTTAGCTATTAGCAAGAACCCTCAGCAATAGTAATGCAGGGATTTTAAAGACTCGGTTGACAATACTTTTAAGTATAGTGAGTTGCAGTTTAATATTAATCTCTGTTCCATAAACTAGTAAAACTTTGTACTTCTAGAACTTCAAAACGGCCTTGACATCCTTCCCGGCTGTTAGACACCGGGAAACAACCTAGCTATAGGCCTGATAATAGTTTTTCACAGCGAGCCTAACCCACTCTAAAGAGCAGGGCTTTTTCATTCTCCAAAATTAGTAGTCAATTTTTGAAGAAAAGTCATGTTTTTCCTTCCTAATATTGCTCGATTATAATTTAATTGATTCTGATTTTTTCAGACAATAACTTTCTCTATTTTTTGATATTAAAAACTTAATCTAATGCTTTTTAAAGAATATATTATCGTTTTATTATCATTTTTTATATAATTTTTTTTACTAAAAATATATTTTTATTGTCTATTTAAGTAGAGAATGCTAATTTTTTTTTCCAATTATTTCCTGACCAATATATTCCTTGTTTTATTGAGTCAAAACCAAAACTTCGGTAAACATTCATAATTATTGTGTACAAAAGTGAAAGATTTCGAGCTACTTGTAGTTATCTTATCTTTGATTTATCTTCATTAAAAATCACATCTTTTACCCAATGTAATTGATTTTCTATTAACCAATGTCCTCTGATTTTTGAAGCAATTTTTTTTGAGATTAATACTTTACTACTAAAATAATACAAAGTTTATTCAGACTTTTTATTTTCTGTTATTCCTGTTATTTCTGCCTTTATAAAGCTTTGAATATGAAGATAATTTTTATATTTAATATTTTCGGCTTTAAATATCCTAAATGTGTTCTTTTTTTTTTGAGAGTAACACTTTACTACTAAAATAATAAAAAGTTTATTCAGACTTTTTATTTTCTGTTAGTCCTGTTCTCTCTACCTTTATAAAGCTTTGAATATGAAGATAATTTTTATGTTTAATATTTTCGGCTTTAAATATCTTAAATGTGTTCTTTTTTTTTGAGAGTAACACTTTACTACTAAAATAATAAAAAGTTTATTCAGACTTTTTATTTTCTGTTAGTCCTGTTCTCTCTACCTTTATAAAGCTTTGAATATGAAGATAATTTTTATGTTTAATATTTTCGGCTTTAAATATCCTAAATGTTTTCTTTTTTTTTGAGAGTAATACTTTACTACTAAAATAATAAAAAGTTTCTTCAGACTTTTGCTTTTCTGTTAGTCCTGTTATTTCTGTCTTTATAAAGCTTTGAATATGAAGATAATTTTTATGTTTAATATTTTCGGCTTTAAATATCCTAAATGTTTTCTTTTTTTTTGAGAGTAATACTTTACTACTAAAATAATAAAAAGTTTCTTCAGACTTTTGCTTTTCTGTTAGTCCTGTTATTTCTGTCTTTATAAAGCTTTGAATATGAAGATAATTTTTATGTTTAATATTTTCGGCTTTAAATATCCTAAATGTTTTCTTTTTTTTTTTGAGAGTAATACTTTACTACTAAAATAATAAAAAGTTTCTTCAGACTTTTGCTTTTCTATTATTCCTGTTCTTTTTGCCTTTATAAAGCTTTGAATATGAAGATAATTTTTATGTTTAATATTTTCGGCTTTAAAGATCCTAAATTTTTTCTTTATTTGGCGCCCATGAATTTTTTATATTTCTTGATATCTACTGATAGAGTCCTCTACTTTTGCTAAGTATTTTAAGCGATTAAATAAATTGATTTGGTTAGCTTTTACTGTAGTTAAATAATCATTTTTACTTTCAATTACTATCTGAGTTGTTTGTTTATTGCAATGAAGTGCATACAAAGTAAATGTCTTATTCTATAAACCGCTATCTCTTATCAGCTTTTGCACTTGCTTAATTTATTAACTTTTTTTATTCTCAAATGTTTTTGAAACCCCAATTAGTTTTGTTTCCAGACTAAGCCCTGATAGTATTACTAACATATTTTGTCCGTTTTGTTCATAATTGATAAAAGTATTTTTTAAGCTTTTACCATCAACTGCAATCCAATCCTCTTGATACTATGAATAATTAGCTGATATTATTTCATAAAAAAATTGTATCTCTGATTCTTTTACTCCTATCATAACTCTCCTAAGAGTACTACATGGAGGTAATTTTTTTGAGGGTATACTTAATATATTTATTAGTTACTCATGATTGTTATAACTAAACATTTCTATTTATTTATAACTACAATTTCCGGTTAAAAGACTTAAGACTATAATGCTTAAGACTACCCAAATTTTATGTCTTTTACCCTAATTTTTCTGGAATTACTTGAATTTTTTCAACCTCTCAAATGTAGTATTAATCATGATGTATTTAAAATAAAAGTTAAGCCATCTTTTTTGATAAAATAAAAAAATAGTGCTTTGATTTTTTTGGCGATCGCTGAAAATGAAAAGGTCCTGGTCTAAAGAGGGGCATGGCTGTTTCATTTCAATCAAACCAAAACTTTGAAACATTTGCTATTAAGCCGTCTTTGGGCTTCAGTTACTAAAAAAACAATTAATCTTATTAAAATTAATAGCAATAGTTTTTTAAAATAGATATATTTATTTCTGCTTAATGTTCATAAATCGAAGATGGAGGCTACTTAAAAATTACATCTTTGACCCAATACAATTTATTTTATATTTTTCAATTTTTCTAATTGTAAAATAAAAAAAACTCACCCTTTTTGTCGTACTACTTATATCAAAAACAGTTTATTCATAATATTTTTTACCTCTCAATTAACCTCTTTATACTTGAATAAAATGTTGAACATTTTTCCAACCATTAACCATATAATGTGCAGGTATAAAAACTGAAATTATTATTCCTATTTTTAGAAAATGACTATTATTTTTTTATGGAAAACGTCAATTTAATTTAAATTATTACTTACCTATTCTATCTATTAATATAAAGTAAGTTTATTTTTTTTACAGCAATTAAATAATCATTATTTTTTTTGCAATTAATTCAGTAGTCTTTTTCTAGAAATGTAAAGAATCTATCACAGAAAAACTATTATTTAGTAAAAAATTACTTATAAATGCCTTAATATTGATAAATTTATAAACACTTTTTATTTGCCAATAATTTTAAGTACAAAACAATCCTACTATCTTGATTAAATAATGAAATTATTGAAACAAACTTTTGTTAAATTTTGTTAAAATTATTAATAGTGTTTCGTCAAATTTTGCCATCAAAATCCACCCACTTTTGCAAAAATAAATCACCCGTAGATAATTGTCTTGCCGATTCATCAAAGTTCTAAAGTAACTCAAGAAAAATTTCCTTTTTATTTATCTTATTATTGTTGAATATGATGGTACTCTTTCAGGATAAATATTAAAAACTTATATAACCATTAATTGATTAGCTAAGGCAAAATATCCGATAACACTATATTATGTATATCAACAAAAAATGCAACAAATAGTAATTACTAATATTAACCATAATTAATATATTTTACCCTTAATATTTGCGTAAATAATTGTTTTTTGAATATTTTTAATTAAAATATTTATATACATAATTTTATAAAAAAATAGTTGACTAGTAAAAATTTTAATACAAAGTCAAACTATTTCTTTTATTGATTTTAAACCTCAAATAAAACAGCCCTACTCTCAAGAGGAGTAGTTTAGACTGGCATCCACTGTAGTGCCTACCTACTCCTATAGTCAAATTACCACTTTTTCTCAGATCCGAAACATCTAAAATCAGGCTAAATTCTTGAGTTATCTTCCTTTGAGAATATTTTTGCATAATTTCTCAATAACGTTCATTGATTCGATATATTAATTTGTTTTGCCTTCTCTAATGATATAGACAAAAATCAAGACTTGTGGCAACCTCTAATTGAGAATATAATTCGGGAATAAATTGCAGATAGGCAAATGACCTGAAAACTTATCAATTATGTCTGTTAATTTTGGCGTAACTATGATTTACCAAACCCCCAATTTACACTTATGCTAAACGCACAAACAATAATTTCAATTTTATTAGTATTTGTTCCTATTTCAATAGCTGCTAATGCTATGGAATTGGGTTCATCAGTAATTTTTATTACATCTGCTATAGCAATTATTCCTTTGGCAGGTTGGATGGGTACAGCAACGGAAGAAATTGCAGTCGTTCTAGGTCCTAACTTAGGTGGTTTATTAAATGCTACATTTGGTAATGCTACAGAATTAATTATCGGTATTATTGCTTTAAATGCTGGTTTAGTAAGGGTAGTTAAAGCAAGCATTACCGGTTCTATAATTGGTAACTTATTGTTAGTAATGGGCCTCTCAATGTTTTTAGGTGGACTCCGTTTCAAAGAACAAAAATTTCAGTCAGTAGTAGCTCGCTTAAATGCTTCAGCAATGAATTTAGCTGTAATTGCTATTCTAGTACCAACAGCAGTGAATGCTACTTCCAATGGTATTAGTAGTAATACAATGCAAAATTTGTCTGTCGCAGTAGGAATAGTATTAATTACTGTTTATATACTTACCTTACTATTTTCCATGAAAACTCACTCTTACTTATATGAAGTTGGTATAGTAGGAAGTGAATCACAGGATTTAGATTCTGATAGTGAATCAGAAGAAAATGCCGAACATAAACCTAATTTGTTACTGTGGATTTTAGTGTTATTAATAGCAACTTTAACAGTAGCATTTGAATCAGAATTATTGGTTGATTCTTTAGAAGAAGCTACTTCTGCATTAGGATTAACTGCTTTATTTACTGGTGTAATTGTAGTACCAATTATTGGTAATGCTGCCGAACACGCTACAGCAGTAACTGTTGCCATGAAAAATAAAATGGATTTATCTGTAAGTGTAGCAGTTGGCTCTAGTTTACAAATTGCGTTATTTGTGGCACCTGTATTAATTCTGACTGGTTCATTGCTAGGTCAACCAATGGATTTGAATTTTAATCCTTTTGAATTAGTAGCAGTAGTAGTAGCAGTATTAATTGCTAATTCTGTCAGTTCTGATGGTCGTTCTGACTGGTTAGAAGGGGTTTTATTATTAGCAGCTTATACTATTTTAGGACTGGCCTTTTATTTTCACCCTGTAATTAAAGGATTGAGTTAGACTTTATAATTAATTATACTTTAGCAACACATAAGTACAAAATAGTATCAAACCATTACATAGCAATTGTTTGATATTCTCATCTACTTGTTTCCATTTTTGTATTTTGTTTGAGCCATGTTTAACAATAGCTGCATATTTCTTTTTTCCCTCAACCCTTTGAAGTCATTTTCGTACTATAAAAATGTCAAAGTACCGTTAATGCTAATTCACTTACAGAATTTTCTGAGGCGGGTGAAGTATAAAGTTTTATCACTTTAGTAAATATTCTATTGTTCTTTCCTATGGACATTGCATCAGGGTGTCCCTACTCACTCGGTTTTTAATGAGAAAACAATAATTTTCTATTTCATTGAAGTTAGAAGAATATGGTGTTAAATATTCAATCCTACAAAAGATATGGTGGTAAATATTCAATTCTACAAAGGAGCAGTCATATCTTTCCTAGATAATTTTTAGAGTATTATGTCCTAATAATATTTGTCGATTTTCAGAAGAACTTTATCATTAGTAATCATTAGTAGATTCTGTAGAATTTAAGTCTAAGACTAGATTAAAAATTTAATAATTATAAACCAGAATTAAGGAATTAACAGGTCTATAATTGTGCCAATGAAGGTTAAGATCATCTATGTAGCCTATTGAGTTAAAGTCCCACGATAGCTTTTGAATAAGAGGTGCGGGTGGTTAATTATACGCCCCATCGACTCTAACAAGTTATGAATCTGTGAAGTCCTCAATTGTTTTCTTATATATCCAGAAAAATATGACTATTAACATTTGTGTAAATAAATTAACTTTTGCAACTAGACACTAGATATTTTGTAGATCTTTGTTGAGAATTTTGGAGAAAATTAGAATTTAGACAAAGCTTCATATGTTACGTAGCATAAAAATACTACATAATAATATCAACCTCTATAGGACTTAGACATTAATACTATGTGTGGCCTATAATTACACCATTATTCTAGACCTTCTAACTACAATTACTATAATTAATTGCATAAGTCCTGATCTATATATCATTGATGAAAAGCTCTAAACAATAGTTTTTTTTGATAGATAGAGATAAAAACTATTGCACTTTTAATTTTCATTTACGGGTGCGGCAGGATTCGAACCTGCGACTCGCGACTTAGAAGGTCGCTACTCTATCCAACTGAGTTACGCACCCAATCATTATTTAATATATTAATACTATATCTTAAAGTTATTATACTTGGTTAAGATAATATCGGCTTTAAAGAAAAAGAAATAAAAATTTTATTTACTTGGAAGATTTTTAATCTAGCTACAATCATTGAAATTAACTAAATACTTTTCCATATCTAATTATTGTCTATTGACTATAGCATAAAATATTTATAATACCAACTGTCAAAAAAAAGAATGTCACGAAATAGGCAAGTCCATAATTGATATTCAATTAATCAAATATTAGTCCCCAGGAACTGACATTCTTCTACTCCCATTAATCATAGATATAATATTCAATTATAGCTTTATGCAACTAACTTATCAACTAAGCTGTAACTTAAGTGACAGATATTGATATGTCCACAAGCATTGCTCGTTTCTAGACTATAAAATTTAAGATTTTCACACTCTAGTTATATCAACTCTCATTAATTTGGGCATAATAAAAATGTTATTCTCTATCTTGAAGTTGAATATTCTAAATTCTAGCCTATTGCCTAATGTTCTTATATCTACCTTCGGTAGAGAAGAGTAAGTAGGAAATAGGGTATGGGGTTTCAGTTGCAATATAGACTTAAATGCAGATAAAAATCTAGCTATAGCAGAGGGCTAGATTTGTGCTCCACTAAGGCGATCGCTTATAAAGCCTTTGGAGTAATGACTCCCCACACTGCCAGAATAAAACAGAAAAAGAAATATATAGTCAGTCAAATAATCATAGATTGTGTACTGATTTTTGTAGAGTCGTTTCTGAGAAAGAATTACAATTACACCAAGATACCCCAGATAATAGATAATGATGAGAGTCTAATTAAAGTGTCATGTTTATTCTCAAAAGGCAAGATGTTGAAATTACAAGTATTACACACCCAAAGCGGGATCAAAAGATCCCTATTCTTAGTTATCAAGGACAAACGTTTCGCTTAATCAATGTTTTTAAGGGAGAACAAGCGGAAGAAGCGAGAGCTTTCTGGCGAGATTTAACAGATAATCATGGTAAGGCTTGTGTTTTGCTAGAAGAGCCTGAGCGATATAGTGTTTGGGTTAAAATTCGCTTGGATCAACTTGCTAGCGAAGACTCAAAAGAGAATAAAACTGTTGCTTCTGCTTGTATTCAGGGTTGTTTGTTGTTGGTACAAGCAGTTTACTTTGATGTAGAAGATTTATTGGGCAATAGACAGGCTAAATCTTTTCAAAAGGATTTTAGTAAAGTCCTTCAAGGGAAAAATTTTCCTGATGCAGATTCTGCGAATGCAATTAAAGCTTTATTAATAGACGATCCTCTGACAAAATTACGACTACCTTCCTGGCAAGAAGGTCATCTTTATACTTTACTACAAGAGGTCTATCGTTTAGGGGAAGAATATTTTGGCAATTCCAATTTTGCTGAAGGTATTGACGAAATCCTAGAACCTATGGATACTCCTGAAAGAACTCAGTTTATGAATTGGCTAAATCAATTCCCTGAAGGTAAACAATGGGCAATTAAGTAATCTTTATAGCTTGTGAACAGAAGTCTGAGTTTTTGATGAAAATTAAATAAATATGGAGGTTAACCTAAGTATAGCTTTACTACATAATTAAGTATTATTAAAAAGTTAGTTTGAGAGCAATGTCTGTTTTAGAGTAGAGATGAAAACTAGCTATCCGTTTTGTTTTTGCATACATAAACTGGTATAAATACTAAAATATTTCTATTTTTTGATAAAATTAATAAGGATATTTCACTTCAGAAAAATGTATATTTTTCAGGAAATTTTAGTCTGTATAAATACTAAATTAGTTGTCATTCCGATATTCTTATGTGAATAGCACAAAAAATTAAGTAAATTTAGCTTATATTGTGTTGGAGAATTATCTTTTAAAGTGAGTTTTGCCATGGACTAATTTAACTTTGTAAAAGTATACAGAAATAATAATTACTATAGAGTTTTGAGTTCTTCTTTGACTGTTAACCATGGGGAATATTCTTATGACGACAAACTCAAGGTTGGGTTGAGGTTTTATAGGCCTCTATAATTTCTTGTCATGATCATAAAACTTGATGCTAGTTAAATCCCTTATCTCCAGATCTATTTTTTGTCTGGAACTGCCCCTCTGCGATTAGGTTATAAATAATGACAAAATAAAAGCTCTATTCAAAAAAAACAACTAAAAAGTCACCGGATGGGCGGGCGAGACTTTACTTTTTACCAAATTTTTCGCTAAATTCACGCAGCAGCACAACTAATACTAAGAACTATAATTGAATCATAATTATCTTGTTATGATGTTGTTACAGATTAAATGAATAATTCCTTGATATAAAAAAACAAATGTCAACTATAAAAAAATTAACTTTAAGGATTTTGCTAAAATTAACTAGCTGGGATTATAGAAGAGGAGAAGAGTCAAATGGATAATGATATTAATAAAGTTGGTCGAATAGTAATCAATCATTAGCTGATAAAATTATATGAGATAGTATTGAGATGTTTAAACAGCAGATTTAATTAATGTTAAAAGGCAAAAATACTGTATATTTTATAGCCTATAAACCCTTAAACCTAGAATTATTTTTTCTAATTTATAAATCTATTTTATCCTGATTAAAATTATCTTTATCTCGGAGGAAATAAAACTACAATTGTTGAGTAATAGGGATAAAATGTTTGTTGACAGTAGCCCTTAATCAGAATATTTCTATGAGCAGCACTTCAAAAAAATTATCTACTCTTACTAAGTCCTTATTTTCAGCTCAGATTATTGTAATGACAGGTCTTATTTGGGGTGTATTAGCCCTATTATTTTTTCTATTATTTAGTGTACCTCTACCAGGAGAAGAATTACCATCCTGGTACTCTGTTGGCACCTATATATTTGAACTAGGGGCTTACTTAATAGCCACTATAATTAGCTTCAGAAATTGGCAAAGTCCTCAAATGGTTAGTGGCCGAAATGTTTGGATTGGTATTAGTTTAGGATTATTATTTTACTTTATTGGTGGTCTTGTGTTTGGCTGCTGGGAATTAATCTGGGAACTGGACCCAGATGTATCATTAGCAGATATATTTTACGTTTTTTCCTACATATTTTTAGCTTGGGGTATGACTCTAGCTATAACTGCCAAAAAGCTAAATTTAGAATTTTGGCAGTGGGTGGTTTTGGCTTTAGTCGCGGCTGGAGGAGTTCTTTTGGCTATTTTTGTAGCTGACCCTTCGTTTTTTGGTTTATTGTCTACGCCAGATACTACGGTTTTGGAAGAGCTAGATACAATAAAAATAGAATCAGCTCAATTAGCTCCATCTTGGGTACTTGCTCTAGATAATAAATTAGAACCTTTTTCTTTTTGGTTGAATTTATTCTATATTATTGCCGATGTATTTCTACTAATTATTGCCACAGCTCTACTTCTAGCCTTTTGGGGAGGACGTTTTTCTCAGTCCTGGCGGATGATTGCTGGCGCTACATTTTCATTATACATTGCTGATATGTATTTTAAGTGGGCAGATTCCCAGACTACTGGAGAATATGAAAGTGGAGGTCTCTTAGAGGTATTTTTTGTATTTACTGCAATTCTATTTGCAATAGGTGCAGTGCTAGAATACGATATCTCAACTCGTTCCCGCCAAAGTAGACGTAGTAGACGCAGCAGTTCTTCTTAAAACTAAAGTATCTTCTCTAAACCATAAATGAGCTTGGTTAAAGATTGGACTTTACGAATGGCTAACAAAACTCCAGGCATATAGCAAGACCTATCTGTTGTATCGTGTCGTAAAGTGTAAATTTGGCCAGGTCCCCCAAATATTACTTCTTGATGAGCAATTAAACCTGGTAAACGTACACTATGGATACGAATTCCTTCTTCTGCTAAACAACCTCTGGCCCCTTCTATTTTCTCTGTTTCTTCTACATTAGGTACATTGTAAGTTTTTCCTAGTTCAGATAACATCTGTGCTGTTTTAATGGCAGTGCCACTAGGGGCGTCAGCTTTTTGATTGTGGTGCAACTCAATAATCTCTACATGATCAAAATGCTTGGAAGCAGCGATCGCTGCTTGTTGGAGCAAAACCATACCAATAGAAAAGTTGGGAATTATTAACGTACCAATACTGGCTTTTTCAGCAAACTCGGCCAAATCTTGAATTTGCTCTTGACTCAGACCTGTCGTTCCGACCACAGGTCTGACTCCATAAGCAATAGCAGAACGCACATTTTCATAAACGCTATCTGGGTGAGTAAAATCAACCATTACGGCAGGTTGTTTCTCTTGAGCTGCCATTACTAAAATTCCCTGCAAATCATTTAGAATTGGTACTTCTAGTGGACCAGAACCAATTAGCTCACCAATATCTTGACCGATATACTCTGGCTGGCACTCTATTGCGCCCAACAGAGTCATATCACTAGCATTTGCTACAGTTTTTATTACTTCACGACCCATCTTACCTGCAGCTCCACAAACAATCACAGGAGTGGAAGTTTGGCTGATCATAATTTTAATTAATACTGAAAATGAACATTTGCATTGAACTACCCCTCACTCAATCCAATAACGAGGAATTTCTCTCACCCTTTCTTGTCTATAGTTACTTTATGCTTCCGCAATTATAGAGAACTATGGAACTCGGCACCTTAAGAGATTTTCTGTTGCTTATTTGGGTAGAGTCTATATTTTATAACATTTTGAAAAAAGAATATTACAAACTAAGTATCATAAAATTCTTACCATCTAGAGAACTATTCTGAATTCAGGCATTTTTAAAATTGGTATTACAGGTTTTGTCACAATTGATTCTATAGTAATAGTCGCAGGGGTTATCTAGTTTACTTATGCATCAATATTCCAATTGACATCATGCTGCTGTATTCAAACATAGCGATATTCTCTGACATGATTGACAAAGACTTTCTATTTCTTGAGCACCTAATATTACCTAATATTTAAGATGTATTCTCAGATAGTCTTATAGTTGCTCCAGAGAATGATACTGCGAGTTCAAGTCCCAAAATATTTTTACTGAAATATTAGGTTTAAAGCCTAGTTTACTGATGGAGCGTACTCCTTTTTAAGTATTTATTACTTGCTGATTAACTCTTCAAGGTATAACATTTGAAGTGTTAAATTGCAATATTGATTGGTTTTCATCCCAAGACTCCTGTTTCGGTGAGCACGGGTTTTCAACCAAAATTGAGATAAAAATTAGTAATTATAATTTAGAGTATACAGTGAGTTCAACCGTTAAAGCCAATAAAAATGTAAATACATCTGTGAAATCAGCCGTTCCAAGAAGTAGAGCTGTTTTCCCTTTCACCGCCATTGTCGGTCAGGAAGAAATGAAACTGGCCTTACTATTAAATGTAATTGACCCCAAAATAGGGGGGGTAATGATCATGGGTGATCGGGGTACAGGTAAATCTACCACTATCCGTGCATTAGCTGACCTGTTGCCAGAAATTAAAATTGTTGTTGATGACCCTTTTAATAGTGATCCTTATGACCCAGATTTGATGAGTGATTCTGTGCGAGATAGATTAGTAAAGCAGGAAGAAATTCCGATTTTTACAAGAAAAGTCCAAATGGTGGACTTACCATTGGGGGCGACGGAGGATCGGGTATGTGGTACTATT
Source organism: Trichodesmium erythraeum IMS101 (assembly GCF_000014265.1). Taxonomy (NCBI): domain Bacteria; kingdom Bacillati; phylum Cyanobacteriota; class Cyanophyceae; order Oscillatoriales; family Microcoleaceae; genus Trichodesmium; species Trichodesmium erythraeum. Next base: position 5,567,860 of record NC_008312.1, on the reverse strand, counting down.
GATATTGAAAAAGCTTTATCAGAAGGGGTGAAAGCTTTTGAACCAGGTTTACTCGCAAAGGCTAACCGTGGTATTTTGTATGTTGACGAGGTCAACCTTTTGGATGACCACTTAGTTGATGTCTTGCTTGACTCGGCGGCAAGTGGCTGGAATACTGTGGAAAGAGAAGGTATTTCTATACGCCATCCGGCTCGTTTTGTCCTTGTAGGTTCGGGAAACCCAGAAGAAGGGGAATTACGACCTCAGTTACTGGACAGATTTGGAATGCATGCTGAAATCCGAACTGTCAAAGATCCTATCTTAAGAGTTGAAATTGTTGAACAACGTTCAGCTTTTGATCAAAATCCTCAAGGGTTTTTAGGAAAGTATACATCACAACAGGAAGAATTACAAAATAAGCTTGTAGATGCTCAACAAAAGTTGACATTTGTGGAAGTTGACCATGATTTACGGGTGAAAATTTCTCAGGTTTGTTCTGAGTTAGATGTAGATGGTTTACGGGGAGATATTGTTACTAATCGTGCTGCAAAAGCTTTAGCTGCTTTTGAAGGTAATACAGAAGTGAGTCTTGAGGATGTTGGTCGTGTTATTACTATGTGTTTACGGCATCGACTACGAAAAGATCCTTTGGAAAGTATTGACTCTGGTGATAAGGTAAAAAAAGTTTTTAATAGAGTTTTTGGATTGGCAGAAGTAGAACAATAGTTTGAGAATTAATATAATTGTAGTCTAGTTTTTTTAGGGAAAAATGGATTTAGAAAAGCGGGTTTTTCGAGGGCAAAAAATTAATCATATAAAACTAAAATTTTTATGTTTTCTAGAATTATACCGCTTTTTGCAATAGGGGTTTTGAGGAGTTGGGGCAATAGTTTTGGATATTATTTATAGTTTTTGAATTATTACAGACATTTGGTTATACTGTCATATTTAATAATTATAATACCAAATTTTTTAAGTATGGCTAAATATTATACTCAAGAATGAAATCATACAATCTTATTAAGATTAAGTAATATAGTCTAAGTTGATGAAATTGGTAGAAAAAATTTGTATCAGACCTTCTCCAGAATATAATTAAATCATGGGTGATTTTTAAGATTATCCAAAATATTAAATCTTTTAATAGAGCAATTAGCAGTTATTATTCTGGGTAGTTCTGCTGATAAATCAGAAATTTAGTTGTTAAGAAAAAGCTTAGTCTATTTAATGCTTTTTCTACCCATTTACTATAAAAATTTTGTTAATTAAACTATTTATATATATAAATCAATTTTTATATTTTTATTTTTACTTTTGTGAAAGTAACTAATTTATCAATACTAAGGTGGAGTTTTTCAATTTAATTGTGGCAAGTTTACTTTTTTTGAGTTTTTAAGTAACTACTGAAGAGAGCTTTTGAAATCTTGACAAGAATTAAAAACCAACTTAAAAAAAACTAATGAATTGGCTGATACTAGATTATATTCAGAGTTTGCCGATAAAAAAAATTATGAGCAGCTATCTACTGGGATAATTAAAATTTTATGGTACTCTTTGAAAGATTTTATTTTAGCTATGCAAAGAACAGAATGTCTATATTTTATTCAAAAGTGGAATATTAAAAAACCACCATTTATTAATCATCAACTTATCAGCACAAATAAATTTTTTCAAATGCAAACAAGAATCTCAAATAATTTATTCATGGTGATATTTTTGTTTATTACAGCTATTATTGTTTGGGTTATTATTTTTTATTTTAGATAAATAAGTTTCCACAAATTCGGAGTTAGATAAGAACATAATGTCTATATTTTATTCAAAAGTGGAATATTAAAAAGCCACCATTTACTAATCATCAACTTATCAGCACAAATAAATTTTTTCAAATGCAAACAAGAATCTCAAATAATTTATTCATGGTGATATTTTTGTTTATTACAGCTATTATTGTTTGGGTTATTATTTTTTATTTTAGATAAATAAGTCTCCACAAATTCGGAGTTAGATAAGAACAGAATGTCTATATTTTATTCAAAAGTGGAATATTAAAAAGCCACCATTTACTAATCATCAACTTATCAGCACAAATAAATTTTTTCAAATGCAAACAAGAATCTCAAATAATTTATTCATGGTGATATTTTTGTTTATTACAGCTATTATTGTTTGGGTTATTATTTTTTATTTTAGATAAATAAGTTTCCACAAATTCGGAGTTAGATAAGAACAGAATGTCTATATTTTATTCAAAAGTGGAATATTAAAAAGCCACCATTTACTAATCATCAACTTATCAGCACAAATAAATTTTTTCAAAATAGTATTATCTCTCAAATGTCTCAGCTTTATCGAATAATTCTGACTCAAATAACTACCTTACATATTCGAGGTGTAAGACGTATTTCTCAACATTATGGCAAAAATTATTATACAAGAGAAGCTAATGAACTATTGATAGGAACTGGTATATTCATATTTGTTATTGTGACTTGTATCTTTTCTCCTAATCTAAATTTTTCCATGACTTCTCGCCATAATTCAATAGATAAATAAATAAATTACACAGCTTTAAAAAACTTACTGTTATCTGATAAATTTAAATAAGCAGACGAATAAATACTAAGAATATTACTTTCATTAGTAGGGCGAGAAAAAAAGTACTGGTTTGATTTAGAAGATATCAAAAATATACCTTGTAGAGACTTAGATAAAATTAATTAATTTTGGATTAACTATAGTAATGGCAAATTTGGATTTAGCATTCAAAAACAGATCTGGATAAAATTAGTAGGTAAACCAGGAATTTACAACGTGGCGATCGCTGATATATTTATCAAGGATATATTTATCAAGTAAGTAGGGTGGGGCGAGAAATATAAAAGATATAAAAATATTACATATAAAATTTTAGCCCTTTACGGATATCTCCCCTTTAGAGTTACTTCTCATGTTTGGAATTTTGCCCCTCCTTATGTAGGGAAAAAACTAGAAAAATGTAATATTTGATAATAGATTTATAATTATATCCTGTTCTCTCTCAACAGTAGATTTACTATAAGAATTAAAAGTCTAAAAATGGAAAAATTAATTCTCGGATTAGATCCAGGTTTAGCGGTACTAGGATTTGGATTAATTAAGTGTATTTATAATTCAAAAACAGAAAAAATAGATTCTACTTCTCTGGTTGATTTTGGGGTAATTAAAACTACAAAAAAACAAGAAATGGGGCAACGTCTCGTCACAATATATGAAGATTTACATACTATCCTAAATAACTTTAAACCAGACTTGGCAGCTACAGAAAAGTTATTCTTTTATCGTATGGGTAATACAATTTTAGTTGCCCAAGCTAGAGGAATTTTAATATTGGCATTAGCACAAAATGAAATTCCATTAATTGAGTTTACACCCGCACAAATTAAGCAAGCAGTAACAGGTTATGGCAATGCAGATAAATATGATGTGCAACAAGCAGTAGCAAGGGAATTAAATTTGGAGGAAATTCCTAAACCAGATGATGCTGCTGATGCTTTAGCAGTTGCTCTAACAGCAAGTTGGTTAAATTAAGTCACATTTTAACCCCACGCTTTATGTTGAGTAACTTTGGCTTGAAATAGGACTTTCAAGATAGATTCTGGATGGGGCGGATAGTAATATATTCGTAACTCCAGCTTTGTTAACCGGAAAAAATAGATGATTGTGATCCTTAACACATTATAATTTTTTTTGACAAAAGAGAATACTATTAAGTCAAAAGTCTAACAAATATTTAAAATTAACTTCACACTTGATCAAATTGTGAGTTAAAGTAAATAATTGTAAAGAAATATAATTTTTTTATTTCTTTATTTAGTTAAAGTATCTATTGTCCACCTTTTGGATTAAAAAGAAACAAAATGATAAAGTTTTTTTCAAAAAGTTTTTTTGTCTCAATTGCATCAATCTTCCTGGCATTATCTACTCTGGCTCTAACTCCAACAGTTGCCCAAGCTTATAACAATCCAGATTTACTACCTAAAGAGCAAACACCAATAATTGACCTAGCCAGGTCGTTAACAGAAATTCAAGAAAACTTACTAGCCAAAGACTTAGAGAAATTTGAAACAGAAACTGGTTGGAAACTGAGAGTTTTAACTCAATTCGACCGTACTCCTGGTAGAGCAGTTAAAGATTTTTGGGAACTTGATAGTAAAAGTGTATTGTTAGTAGCTGACCCCCGTGGTGGTAATATCCTTAATTTTAATGTGGGTCGCGGTCTTTACCAATTCCTTCCCAGGACATTTTGGGTAGAGTTGCAAACTCGATATGGTAATCAATTTTTTGTGCGAGACCAAGGTGAAGATCAATCTATTATTCAATCATTAGAATCTATCAAAACTTGTTTACGCCAGGGTGGTTGTAATGTTGTACCTGGTTTACCACAGGAGCAGTGGATTTTAACTTTGATTACATCAGTTATTGGCGGAGTAATTTGTGGCTTTGCAGCTCAACCTCGTAAACCAAACCAAGCTTTTTCTTGGCAGTGGGCATTAATATTTTCTCCATTGTGGGGAATTTTGTTTATAGCTTTTGGAATTGGTCCAGTAGTATCAAGAACTTCAGATTGGTTGCCATTGACTCGTAATGTTGTAGGTTTTCTTATTGGTGCCTTGGTTGCTTATCTAACTCCTTTTTTAAATCAATCTTCTCCTTCTGAAACTTAAAATTTAAGGTAGTAGGAAGTAATAAGTACAGAATATATCTCCTCTTCTGTTATTAAAAAAGTTTAAGAAAAATTTCTTGAAATTTAGTATAATATTAATTTACATTAATTAGTTATTGTCAGTCCATGACAGCAACTGTAGCTAAGTCTAAGGAAGCAATCTCAAGTGTAGATGGAAATTGCTTCCTATAGTCATAATTTTGGGCTTTTCAGCAGGATCATAATTGCACCCAATTGCTCAATATTTGCTACAAATAGCTAGACTATTTCTTGGAAGTCAAGGGTTAGGAGTCAGGGTCCATAATTAATAGGTTTGATACCATTTTTTCTGTCATAAATTATCTTTTTTATGAAAGAGACATATTATATAAAATTTTTTTAATTCTACTTATCATTTAAACAAATTTTTTTTAAATATTATGCCAAACGAGCCAACTTTGGAAGAGCATTTTTTTAAGTTACAGCCTTTGTTAAATAAGATATTTAGCGATGGTAAAAGTCTAATTTTATGCCTGAAGCATTGTATTACCTGTTTTCTTGATTAAATTATTTGGTTTTATTATGCCAAATTTAACCTGAATATTTACGATTGAACTATTTTATATACTCAGGTATTTGCTATGAGTTAAAGAAACTTGACTCAGAATAGGCTGTATCTTTAGATAGAATCTTGTTCTTGAAATAAGTAAGTTTTACAACCAACTGGATAGACTGAATTATAAGTATTAGAACGTTTACCAAATATAGTATAACGGTTATCTCTAATTTGCTCATAAAAGCGATCGCCTATCCATTTAGCCCCAGGTAGACTCTGATATGCCGCTACAAAAATATCTCCCCCAGGTAATAATTGTCCTATTTTTTCGGCTGCGTCACTACCTTGCCACCGATATTTTGGCTCATTAGTATCAATTAAAATCATTCCCATTTCGCAATCTTTAGCGGTAATACTAAATTGATTCAATACTTGATCATTTTGCATAGGAATATACTTAAATAATTGACCCTTGTCTATACCTTCTAATACCTGTACTAAAGTGACACATAGATTGCAGTTACCGTCGTAAACTACAACATAACTCATATATAAAAATCCTCCGTAAGTGTAAAAACTATCATTTTTTAAGTAGTAGACAAAAATGTCTTTCTTAATACTGCTTCTCAAAAGTTATGCTACTTTTGAAAAATAGTAAAAATAACTAGAAAAACTACAGAGATTATTTAAACATAAATAATAGTCTATATATATTATTTATTCAGAAATATGATCTCAAAGAATAGCAAAATTTTTGTATTGAAGGTAAGCAAGTCACAAAATTAATTACATACATTGTCAGACTAAATCCCTTATAATTAATGCTGCATAATTAAAATCAAACTAGGGTGGGTAAAATTTTTAGTCATGCTGCTCCTTGATACCAATCTCCAAAAATGATAATATACTTCCTCAATAACTTCAGTTATATAAATTCTCCTAAAATTCTAGAGGAGCTGGAGCACCTAACTTTTCCTCTAATAAAAATTTGAGTAGAGATTGAGTTGCCAAAACTAAACCTAATCTAGCTTGTGCTAACTTTGGATTTTCCACTCTAACTTTACCCCATATACGACACTGACGGTAAAAAGCTTGAAAACGGTTACTCAGAGAATTAGCTACTTTCTCCCAATTTATAGTTTTTTTGAAACTAGAAATACAGTAGATGTAATCTAGACTAGAGGCTATTTCAGCCATTAATTCATATTCAGCATAATCTAAAAATTGTAATTGTCCATGAGATTTTTGCCAGGGTATGGGGTCAGCAGTTGTCATAAACCAAAATTGACCATAGCTTTCTAGAGTTGTCGGAGCAAGAGTAATCAAATTATCCCTTTCACCCATAAGCAATAGGGAACAACAACGAGCATGACTATACTGAATAAGAAACAAATTTGTAGTTTCATCAGATTTATACTCAACACTAACCTGAAGCTTTTTCCTCTCACCCTTAAGGGGAACAGAAGTTAAAAAACTTAACCAGTTAGCTATACTTAAACCTGTGAATTTAAAGAAAATCATACCAGATGAAATTACTTCAACTTCAAAATTTAGTGCATCTTTCTTTCCTTCAAGACTAACTATTTCTTGACAATATTTAGCTAACTCAGTAGCAATATATATTGCTGGTTGCTGCAAAACTGGGGCTAATTTGAGAGCGATCGCTGACTTATATATAATTCCTCCACAATTTTTAACTTGTTTCATTGAAATTATCTCTATCCTTGCCAAAACCTCTAATTTTTTTTCACAGCTATAAGACCATTCTAATTTCTCTCGATATAAACTTACAGCTTTTTGCAGAAAATGTATCGCATTACACTGAAATGATAATATTGTCAAAATTACCACCACCTTGAATAAAATTTATCCTACAAAATTCATAAAAAGATGTGTTTTTTGCTACTCTGAGGTAAGGAATAAAACGGATATAAGCAAAAATATTAATATTATAGTTACCATGGTGGCTAAGACATTTTTACGCCTCTCAAATTATAGTTCGTACTGCAAATTTAACTTTTCGCCTTCTAAATTTATAACTTATGCTATATCTGCTCCTATGTCCTTGATCCAATTGTTATTACTTAAGTCCAACTTTTACTAAAACAGAGTAAAAATGCAACTATCTTCACATCCAGACCTACCAGAAATGTCACTAAATGTACAAAATACTAATACTTCTGCTCTGAACAACAGGCCATTTTTGACTTGGCAACTAATCATAGATTGGGCAGAAGAACACTACCGTAGTAGAGCTTTCAGCAAAGATGAACGTATTCCCGCTCGCCCAGGTTTGCTGTATCTAATACAGAAAGGAGCAATTCGTCTGGTAGGTAATGCCAACATAAGTGCCAATCGAAATGTTAGTAATAATAACCTTAGCAAATCAAAAACAAGTCCAAATTCAGATGAACCTTTTCTAGGATTAGTTGGTGCTGGTCAACCATTTGAACTAATAGCTCAGTCACCATTTACGCTACAAGCTTATGCTCATATCGATAAAACAACTGTACTTTGGATGTATTGGCATGAACTGGATAACTGGCCTCACTTCCGCAGAGAAGTTTTAGACGCTTTTCGCTATCAACATCAAAGGAAGCTTTTGTGGCTAAGTACTCTGGGTCAACGTCGTACTATTGATCGATTATTTGGATTTCTCACACTATTAATTGAAGAATATGGGCAACCCTGGACTAGTCAAGATAACCTAGAAGTAACAAGTGGTTATTATCTACCTTGGCCTTTGACTCATACTCAAATTGGTAGCGCTATTGGTTCTACCCGTGTAACTGTGACTCGTCTCATAGGTAAATTACGTCAGCAAGGCTTAGTTTATATTCAGAATGATAATCTTATTTGTTTGCCAATGGAATCTCAAAACCAATAAAAAATCTAACTAATTTTGAGCATTTTGAGGATGGTATTTTTTTTCAAAATGCTACGTAAACAAAGGTTGTATATGTAATTTTAACTGACTATTTTGGCTGGTTACGATTTGCACAACATATTAATGTTCCCTTGTTGATAAATTTTGAAAAAAATGTCTATTTTGGAATTAATTCCCATAATTTCTCAAGTATTAGCAATGCTAATTCCTGTTTAACTAGAAATGGCAAACTAATAACTGTAAGGATAGATAATTTAAGGTTAATAAATTAGTTAGGAATTACGTCAAAGTAAAAAAAAATATTTGGCCGTAGTTGAATATAAAAACTTATTGAACTATTAGATGAGCTTTTTAGACTACAGAACTCAAAGAAAATCTTTAATTAAATTTTATTGGGCTATAGAGATTAAGTCAAAATAAGTACTATTATAAAATTGTTTAGCCTCCTTAATTTTATGTTGGATCTATATTATAGATAATTTAGGATAAATTATTACCAAAATTTGATGTAAGTTAATCAAATAGAGTTATACAAAATTCATGTTTTTTTATTCTTGAGTATATCCCAATAATAATAATTATTATTATGTTTTACGGACGCCTTGATGCAATATTTAGACTACTCTACTAACCTACTTTCCTATCTAATAAAATGTTGAAAAGTTTTTGATAAATGGTATTCAGTATTTAATTGAAAAATAAATAAACTTAAATATGGGATTGTGGGCGAGTGATAGAAATTACGTTCTGCTACAAAAATGATTATAATTATCAAAAAAACTTTAATTATAAATACAAATATTTGAGTTTTAATAGTTATTGAAAAAGGGTTCTTAGGGACTTGTTACTCAGTGAAAAAACTTTTTTGAAATTTGGTATAGTTTAGAGGAAAAACATAAAAATTGAATTGTTAAGGAAAACTCTAATAGGATACAAATACAAAAAATTTTAGGACTAAAATTATCTGAAAAAAACACAAAATTTATGAAATTTTTTTTATGGCAACAGAAGTAACAAGTTTAGCTTTAAGCTGCTAAAAATAAAATGTTCAATAACCAGAAGTAAAACCAAAAACGCCTGACTAAATTAAAGTTTCTCCAGAAATTTCTCTAGATAAAATTTTGGCAATATTAATGGCAGGGAATAAAAGATTTTTTGAAAATAAATGTAAAAACTCTAATATATAGTTATTTGAATTAAGATTGAGACAAAAATTGAGTAGAATCAAATCAAGTCAACTAGAAACTATTTTTAACCATGCCTTACAGTTTAGACTTAAGATAAACAGTAATAAATTTTGTAGAAAATAGTAGTATGCTTACCGAAGCAGCTCATATATTTGGGATAGGAAGAGCTTCGATATCTAGATAGTTATCTCGCCCAAAATTGGAAGCAACTAAGGTAAAACGTCGTCGAAGAAAATTAGATTGAAAAGAATTAGAAAAAGATATAAAACCAAATAAATAATCGCTCATTAGCAGACAGAGATAAAAAATTTGGAGTTAATCCTAAAGTTATATTTTATGCTCTGAAAAGAATAAAATTTCCTTGGAAAAAATAACTTGGTTATAGAGAAATAAATAGATAAGAACGAAGAAAATATTATCATAAACTACGAAATTTTTTGATAAAATTTGGAGGTAAAAGCCTTGTATTTATTGATTAATCAAGATTTGAATATAATCAAGACTGTATTTATGCCTGGTCAAAAAAAGGGAAAAAAGTTGATGGTGAGCTAGAAGGAAAACGAGGAAAAATAGAAAAGTTAGTAGCTGGGAGAAGAAAAAAGGAAAAAGATTTAATGATACCAATTATATTTAAAGTCAGCCTAAATGCCGTGGGATGTGAACAATGGTTAAATGAACATTTATTGCGAGCATTAAAAATTCCCAGTTTACTAATTATGGAGAATTTACCAATTCTAACGAAAAAAGGTTATTAGAGAATTAGTAAAAGCAAGGAATCATCAATTACTATTTTTACCAAAATATTCTCCTGATTTAAATGACTAAGAACATGATTTTAGTGCGTTAAAAAAAGCTAGAATGTATTCACCTATCAACACATCTCTTGATAAAATTATGCGTAATTATTATTCCAAATAGTGTCTCATTATTATTTAAAATGACTATAAGTGTTGCCAGATTAAAAGAAGTTACTGATGGTCACAACCTCTTTGCTACTATTATCTTTTCCCAGACTATCAGGTACCTGTTGAGATAACTTTTGATAGAGGTTTAGGAGACTTATTTATTCTTATAAAAGCTGGAAATGTTGCTACTACCGAATAAATTAGTAGTATAGAATGTGGCACTTTAATATTAGATTTAAAAGTGTTAATGGTATTAGGAAATAAAAAAATTTGAGCAGTCAAAAAAATAATAGCTGCTGGATAACTTTTCCTGTTCAAATAGGTAGTAGAAGTGTTTCAATTAAGCCTGCTGTAGAAGCTGCTTGAGGTAAACAGGAAATGTTGTAAAAAATACTGTTCAACCTAATATTTTTTAACAAATTAAAATCATAAATTTTTCTCCAGTAATTACCCAGCTAGTACAAAAAAATCAACTAAAAATTTTGGGTAGTTATTATGATTTATAGAATGGAAAAGTTTATATAATAAACTAAAATAGTATGCAATTAAACCTTATTTAGAATAATTGTTTATTTAGCAAATTAAAATCATAAATTTTTCTCCAGTAATTACCCAGTTAGTACAAAAAAATCAACTAAAAATTTTGGGTAGTTATTATGATTTATAGAATGGAAAAGTTTATATAATAAACTAAAATAGTATGCAATTAAACCTTATTTAGAATAATTGTTTATTTAACAATGGTTGTAATTTTCAAAAATACTCTATCGTAGTTGGCGGCTGTAGTCTTACTGACTGAATAACTGAAATATTGAGTAAAGTCTTGGATTATTTTTGGGAATTTGTATTAAATCCAATTATCTTAATAAATCAAATTTAATTATAGGGATACTCCATAGAACATCCCTACTTTCTGCTCTTTTTCCTATTCAAACAAAAGTTATATAAGTCAAAACTTACGTTCAATTTTCAAGGGCTGGCCAGGGGAAAGTTTTTTAATTTCTGTTGTTAAATCATGCCAAGACTGTAATTGACTAATTTGAAAAGTGCGACTCATTACAACATAAATAGAGGTTTGATCACAACCAATACCTGCACTAATTACATCCAACCAAGACTTAGCAAAAAGTTCATCTGTAATATGCCAACTTCCATCTTTATATTTAAAATGGCGCTTGAAAGAAAAAGGCGCATCTTGTTTACCAGTAATTAAAATTTTTTGTAATATTTTTCTAATTAAATTTGGGAAAAAACGCCCAAAAGTTAACATTACTAATCTCAGAATTATTAACTTAAGAGATGACATTTGAGTTTGTTTTGCCCAACCCATATTAGCAGAAATAACTATTTCATCCTGAGATATGTCGACATCATAATTACCACTCAGATGACTAACTGCATTAAGAATTTTTCTCCCTTTTCTAACTTGTAGGGATAAATGAGTATCAGAAGCTACTAATTTTTGGTTACGAAATAATTTAAAAACACCACCTTTATTTAAGCTCACATATAATTCTATTCCTGGTCGTCGTTTAATCAATATTTTAGCTTCTTCTAACAAAAGACTAGCAACATCACGATTAATATTAACAGGTCTTTCAGTAATAAAATCTCGCCATGCCAATAAATAATTCCAGGTATGATGACCAATAATATGATCATCAGCATAACAAGGAGCTAAACCATTTTTTAAGCCTATTAAAAATTGATCGTTAATCCACAAAGCAGCAGGTAACCATTTACCGACTAATTCAAATCCATGAGGAAAAAAGTTATAAGTATTACGACTAGCATATTCTCCACCAAAAGAGCCATCAGGATGAATAAATTGGGTAGCTAATTCGACTGCTTTAATGATAATAGATTTTAATTTTTCACTAGGATTTAATTCATAAACTCTGGCTAAACAAGATATAGTAAGAGTATGATAACCAGGGTCAAAACCGGAATATTCTGTAAACCATCCTTCTTGACTCTGCCAACTTAATAATCTTGACAAACGATTTGCTTTTGCTGTATCCCACTTTGAGGTTTCCAATAATATACTTAGTGATTCTAAACACAAAACAATTAATGCTTCATGATTAGCTAATTTGCCATTTTCATAATGATGAACTAACCAGTCAGCTTGTTTTTCAAAAAAACTGAGTATTTTATAGTTATTTAATCCTAATGTTTGATAACTTTCAATACTAGCTAGTAAAGAAAAAGCTGTAGCTCCACTAGCTCGTTCAAAGGGAAAATAATCATCACAAGAACCATCAGGATGAGCAGCATGAGAAGTATATAAAATTCCTGCTTCTACCCATTTATGTATCATTTCCTGATGATAATATGGGTTATTAGGAATTTTTAAACTATAAGCTAAGGCTAAAGGTAAGACAAATTCTTGAGCCATTCCACTGGGAAAGTCTATAATTTTGTAATGCCAAAAATTACGGTCAAAACAGCCATAGGTGGGACTATGTAAGTTCCGGTCTAGCAATGTCAAAATTTTTGGTATTTGAGCTAATGCTTCTTGAGCAAATAAGTCTCTCATCTTAATTTTTTCGGTGTTATTTATATCATTTTTACTCAAGAATGAATCAGATTCTATATCTGATAATTTAGTTTGGTTTGTTATGGGTATATTAGGATTTTTCATATCTATAATCTGATAGTTTTTATTGTTAACATTTTTTCTAATCTATACCAAATATAGAAAATTTTATTGCTAATTTTGTATATATAAATTTGTTATATATTATTCGTATTTTTTATATATTTAATAAATATTAAGCTCTATTTTTTATACCAATATTTTAAGTTTTTAAATGAAATTAATGCACAAGCTTTAGAAGTAATAATATGATTTTATTGAAATAATTTTATATTTATTTTGATTATAAATACTACGATATTTTATCATCTTTTTTATCAAGTTAACTACTGAATTTATTCTGAATATTAATGGTTTACTATTGAATTATTCAGTTTCTAGTTTACTGTCCATAATTTATTATATAGCAATCCTATTTAGGTTGTGACAAAATTCCATACTGAAAAAGTTTTGGAAAATCAAAGATTTGACCGTCTGCAAAAAATTTAAATAACCACTTAACTATTTTAAAAGAACTACAAAGATGATAAAATTGACTAATCAAGTTTTTGGTTTGTAACCAAATATCTTCTACAGGGTTTTGTTCTGGGATATTCGGAGCAAATGTTAGACAATTTATCAACCATTTTTCTTCGGGTTTTTCTTGATTAATTAACATCAAATATTCTCTAAAATCTTGATAGTTATGATAACTTGCACCGTCCCAAAATATTGCCAATCTTTTTCCCAGTCTTTGCTCTTTTAAAGATTTAACAAATTCAATAGTATTCTCAGTGTTTTTACTCTTTAATTATTGCACAATAAATTTCTTAGTTTGATAATAATTGGCTCCATAATAAGTTGGTCTTTCTATTTCATTTTTCATAGGAATTTCTCTTCGTTTATCTTTTCTTCGTCAAGCATAACTTAAGAGATAGCCCCATAATAAATAACATTCATAAACCATAAACACTACAAGCTTTTTAGCTTCTATTTATAATTTTTATTTTACCAATAATTTCTCTATTTCTTTTTTTTTGCTTTCACTAATTAATCATTTTCAGCTAGATTTATATGAGTGAGTTTTTTTCCAAGTTATTCCCGCTTCTTTGAGTAAGTTATAATAACTTTGATTAGACTCAAAAACTACATAATATTGCTTTTTTAAATATTTTTATAAATCTGATGATCTTAAGTAACTTTGTGTCCTCATATACTCAATTATTTGCTCTTTTTCGACAGCTTTTAAGTAACCTTATGTTCCAATATAATTGAAGCTTTAAACTTTCTACACCATGAAACGCTTGATTTTTCCATTCACTAATAAAACTGCTGAGTTACATTTAATAATTCTTTAATTTCACACTATCATTTTCCAAAAAAAAAATTATTTTGACATGCCTTGGCTCTTTTTATTTCTTTTGACTATGCATATTTTATTTATAAAATCGTCTAGTTTATCTAAAATATTAATTTTTTGTCTAGTGAAGTGGATATGTTATTATTATTATTATATCTGTTGCAACCTATGCGCGGATTGCTATATATTTTTAGAAAGTATTTCATGACTATTAATAGTTAGAGATTTCTAGGTTTTGGTGATTAAAAGTTAGAAGTAATAGTAGGATTATATCTTACTCAATTTAAAACTTTAGTCAACAGATTATCTGATTTTACTTTTATTATAAATACGAGTAATTCCAGTATATTCGGTGGCTAATAAAGTATAATATTCATTTTAATGCGATTATCTCTATTAGAGCTGATTTATAGAATAAATATTGAAAAGCTGAGTTTCTTGTTAACGGGACTTTAGCAAATTTCAAGCCCAAACAAACCCTAAACTCTCTTTATGAGCGGTAAATACGTCGATGTTTTCATCTAACCACTCAACAAAACGATAAGATATTGCGGTACGAAATGCTTCTAAAGTATCAGTAAACGTATTTAATGGTTTGTTAGCCCAACGCCTTCTTATACCTCCTGTTAACTGATGCCAGATAATAAATGTATAAGCACAAAATACTAAAATAAAATGCCTTTTAAGGCTGATTTTATCTCTGACTTGATATTCTCTTAATCCTAACCATCCTTTGGCTTCCCTGTAGAAAACTTCCACCCAATTTCTTTGAGAATAAGTAGAATATATCCACTCAGGAGTTACATATTTGTCTTCTCTATTAGTGATATAATAGTTAATATCAGTGGCCTCAGAAAAACTTTTAGCATTCATAACGATAGCTATAGTTTTTTGACCTGACATCCTAGATATTTCTACTTCTAATGTAGCTACCCAAACTTCTCTAGCATTTTTTGTACTTAGTTGAACTAAGTTGAAAGCTTTCTGAGGTATACTTTCTGCCAGCTTGTCTAATCTAATTTCCTCTTTAATGTCATCTTGTTTTTTAATGATGACTTTTCGATTTTTAGCTAATCCTCCTATATAAGTTAAACTTCTTTTCTCTAGTTGATTTAAGAATGATGTATTGTTACCATAGCCAAATTTCAATTAACACAATTTCTGGTTGGTGTCCTCTGGACAAACATTGATCTACTAGAGACATTGCACTCGTCTGGTTTCTTGACAAATTCTGGGTCTTTTTTTCCTTTTGGAAAAGAATCAGCTTTCTGATACAAAGCTATGTCTAAAAGTAGACTTTTAACTCCATCATAAAGATGAGTTGTCACCACGACTACACCATTATCTGTTTTTCCTATTTCTCCTATATATTGCCGCCCTACTCCTGCAGTAAAATTACCACTTTTTCTGTGGCCTGAATCGTCTATAATTAAAGCAATAGGATCGAGAAGGTTTTGTTTGGCGACGTTCCCACATTACTTGAAGACGACGCTCATTCACAGCATCTACAGACCAATTTGCTCGAACTAGAAAATGCCGTAATTTGTGGTACGTGTGACCTACAGTGTTGTTGGCAATTTGAGACAAGTTTTTTCGATCGCTTTCTCAAGAGTAATCCTCCTATATATTCCCTAAACCCTGTTTTTTGGGCTTTTGTTTTAAAGACATTGTTAAAGCGATCGCACCATCGATGGAAACAAGAGGGCATGGCCACTGAAGTTGTTTCTTTCATCAAACTTTTCCCAGGCCAGTAATTAACGTAAAATACATATCAGGTATACATTATACCCTTTTTTTTACTATTTTTTCACTAAAGTCCCGTTAAGTTAAGTAGGCAAAGAAATCCCTTAACTATGTGAAATTTTTTCAAGTAACTACAAGCTCTTCTGGACAGTGTATTTGAGAGTAAATTTACATTTTGTTGTATAGCAACAAGTTTTAATGCCTACCTACTTATGCTGAGGTTTTGCAAGTTTTTCCAGTCAACCCCAAATTACTAAAAGCTAGATAATATTAATACTCTCAGCTAAGTTTACAAATCAGTTCTTATAAAGTTAATAATTAAAATTACTCTAAATATTGATAGATAACTATTGAATTATTCATTCTCATATTTACTGTAAAAAAATTACCTACAGAATCCTATAAAGTATTTAATTACTATTAACATTAAGAAGTTATTAGAGTTTATCCATAAAACGAATTCAAAAAGTTAGGAGCAAGATTATAAACCTAAATTCTGTTACTTTTTGTAATTATTATTATTACAATCTTGCCTGCGCATTCGCACTTGAATTTCTTCCATAATTATACGATTAGCTGCCATTAAATCTGCGATTAAACCTAATATCCATAACTGAAATCCAACCAAGACTAATATTGTTGCTAAAATCAAAGTAGGTACTCTGGTTTTTTCATATCCACTAAAAAAGAAAAATAACCAACGAATACCAGAAATTACTCCCAAACTCAAGGGTAAACTTCCTAACATCAGGAAAAAACGTAGGGGTTTGTAAAGTAAGAAAATTCTCAGTATAGTAAATAGAGAACGCAATACATAAGAAGGGGTACTTCTAACTAGTCTGGAAGGTCTTAATACACTATTTGTTCTGATAGGAATTGACGTTATTGTTATACCTTTTTGCCCTGCTTGAATAATTGTTTCTAGAGTATAAGTATAGGAGTTAAATACATTAAGTTGCATGGCGGCTTCACGACTAAAAGCTCGAAAACCACTGGGTGCATCTGGAATATTTGTATTGCTCGCTATTCTGACTACCCAACTCCCTAATTGTTGCAGTAATTTTTTAGTATAAGAAAAGTGCTTAGTTTCCCAGATTGGTCTTTGACCTACTACAATTTCTGCTTGGCGCAAAATAATAGGTTGAATTAAATAAGGAATATCATCGGCACAATATTGATTATCTGCATCAGTATTAATGATAATATCTGCTCCTGCTTTTAAACTAGCTTCTAAACCTGCCATAAATGCTTTGGCTAAACCTTGGTTTCTGGGAAAACTAATAATATGATCTACTTTATACTCTTTAGCAATTTCAACTGTTCGATCTTGACTACCATCGTTAATTATTAGCCATTCAATGATGTCTATTCCTGGTATTTCTCGAGGTAAAGCAGTTAGAGTTACTCCTAAACATTCTTCTTCGTTGTAGCAAGGTATTTGAATAATTAGTTTTGTCATTGGATAGATATTTTGCAGTGTTTACTTCAAGAAACTTAATAGAATCTAAAAATTTAAGTATTCAGTTTTGTCAAGAATTTAGTTGGTGACTTTTTACTTTATATTTATTCATATTTATTCATATTTATTTATGGATTTTAATTCTCTTTGGAGACTAATTCCTTTTTCGGTGTGATAATGAGTTAATAACTCATAACTGACGACGAAATACTTACTTAGCAATTCAAAGATTATAATTTTGAAATAGATTATCACTATTTGGTATTTAAAGACAAAATTAACTCTTGATTATTGACTCTTGGCTCTTGGCTCTTAACTTTTAACTCTTGACTTTTGACTCTTTTACTTTCACAGACTTTTTTTGACTTTACCTGTTAGTTTTGCTTCCTCCACTTCCTACTCTAGTAACTTTTATAAAATTTTATAATTTAAGCAAAAAAGCTTTACCTAGATGTACTAATACTCCATGAAGTTTATATAAATATTAATTTTAGATATATACAATACTTAATGAGCCTAAATAGGCTTAGAGATAGTTGACATAAGTTATAGTTACTTTAAATAAGAATGAGACACTATCTGGCACAATAATTACGAATAATTTTATCAATAGATGTATTGATAGGTGAATACATTCTAGCTCTTTTTAATGCACTAAAATCATGTTCTTAGCCATTTAAATCAGGAGAGTATTTTGGCAAAAATATTAATTGGTGACCCCCTGCTTCTACTAATTATCTAATAAAGTTTTTTCGTAATTAATGGTGAATTATCCATGCAGCAGTACACTGGAAATTTTTAATGATGGTAATAAATGTTGATCATATCATTATTAAAATTCCACTGTATTTAGGGTTCCTTTAAATATAATTGGTGCTATTAAATCTTTTTCCTTTTTTCTTCTCCCGGCTACTAAATTTTCTCTTTTACCTCGTTTTCCCTCTTGCTAACCATAAACTTTTTTCCCTTTTTTTGACTAGGCATAAATACAGTCTTGATTATCTTCAAATCCTGATTCATAAATAAATACAAGGCTTTTACTTCCCAATCTTTTGATAAAATTTCGAGGGAAAGCTGATAATATTTTATCCTTTATTCTCTATTTCTTTCTCTATAACAAAGTTGTTTTTTTTTAAGGAAAATTCATTATTTTTAAAACATAAAATATAGCTGCTTGATTAACTCCAAATTTTTTAGCTCTGTCTGACAATGAGCGACTCTGGATTTGATTTTACATCTTTTTCTAATTCTTTCTAATCTAATTTTCTTTGACTAATTGTTACCTTAGTTGCTGACAATTTTGGGCGAGATAACTATCTATATATTGAAGCTATTCCTATCCCAAATGTATGAGCTACTTTGGTAATTGTACCGCCATTTTATACACAATTTATTACTTTTTATCTGAAGTCTAAACTGTAAGGAATAGTTCAAAATAGTTTCTAGTTGACTTGATTTTATTATACTCAATTTTTGTTTCAATTTTAATTAAAACGACTATAAAAGTATTTGATAGTAAATAGTAAATTTATCAATATTATAAAAAAAAGCCTGTTTTGGTCTGAAAGAAGAAGGGAATTAAATCGGTTATATTACAAGAGTTAACAGTAAATTACTGTATTAATTAACTCTGAAATTATACAAACTTACCATCTAATATTTTTACTAACTATAAATTTTTCTTTAAAAGTTTTTTTATCAAGGTAACCATCAATTGTAAATAAATAAAAAATATCTACCTCATAGCAAATATCAAAATTATTGCTAAATCTTCTTGAGAGTAAGTAAGGGCATTCCATACAAGTTTAGTAGTAAATTAGACTTCTTGGAAATAAGAGTAATTAGATTTTTTCCCTAGAATAGTTAAAAATATTGCTGAACTTTACTTATTTATTTATTACTTAATTACTTAAGTCTTGAGCAAGGTATTACATTATTTTTAGGAATTACTATGAGAAATAGATAGCGGAGTCTAGCAAACAAAACTCTGAGGTAAAAAATATGCATCAACCACAAATTTCTAGTTACATCGGTCTAGTTCAGTCCTTATTAGTTTCACCTTCTGGTAATGAAAATAAAATCTTACAAGCTAATCAAGATTTACTAGATTTGGGATTAGTTCAAGTCATGAAAAAAATAGCAAAGTTTAATAGAAAAATAGATGGTTTGCATGCTCAATGGTTGGAAAATTTGGCAGCAATATTAGAGATAAATTTAAAAAATATTTCCCTATCTGTAGATGAAAAAAAATATATAATTTTCTTGATGCAGGTATTACAAATAATATCTGATAATGATGTAAAACTAGAAAATATTTATTCATTATTAGAATATAATCAGGATCTACTTAATAAAAATTTTCTCAAAGTTATACAAACTTGGGCTGGTGAAAATTTGCCAAAAATGGAGCAAAAATTAGCGCAAAATATCGCTCTAGATATTATTAGTTTTAGTAACCTAATTCTACAATTTCCTTTGGGAAATCAAAGTAATAATGTAGAAATAGCAATAGCAGGTTATGAAGTGGCTTTAAAAGTTTTAAGCTGTCAAGAATTTCCAGAAATTTGGGGAACTATTCACAATAATTTAGGTAGTAGCTACCAAAAACGTACTATTGGAAACTTAGAAGAAAATATAGAAGTAGCGATCGCTTGTTATGATAAAGCTCTTGAAGTTAGAACTAATTCTGCGTTGCCTGAAACATGGGCAACTACTCAAAATAATTTGGGGAATGCTTATCAACAACGTATTGCCGGAAGAAGAAAGGAAAATTTGGAAAATGCTATTAGTTGTTATCAGAAAGCTTTAACTGTGAGGCGTTTAGAGAAGTTGCCTCAAGAATGGGCAACTACTCAAAATAATCTGGGTAGTGCTTACCATGAACGTATTGCTGGAGAAAAAAAGGAAAATATTGAAGTGGCGATCGCTTGTTATATTTTTGCTCTTAAAGTACGGACTAAGGAACAGTTTCCCCTAGACTGGGCAACTACTCAAAATAATCTGGGAAATGTTTATCTAGATCGGATGATGGGAGATAAACAAAATAATCTCAAGCAGGCGATCGCTTGTTTTGTTAGAGCCCAAGAGGTTTATACTCAAGAAAGTTATCCTGTCTATTGGGAAATAATTTCTCATAATTTGAGTATGGTCTATGATGAACGGAGGTTAAGACAGGTAAGTTAATTACGGACTATTAGACATATTCAAAAATTGCTAAAGCTTTTGTCTCGTTTGACTTTAGCTTTTTTATAATTGCCAAGCATTTTTAGCTAGTTGTACACCATTATCAGTCTTTGAGGTACTTATTGTTAATAACTAAATGTTTTATTGCATCTTTTTTTCTTTTTATTAATTCAATTATTGAAATTTTCGACTAAAATTAATTTTCCTATTCTTAGTTTGAGTAAACCACATATTGTTAGAATTACTTTTTGATAATTACTATCTTTTAATCTGAATATAGCAATCCTAAGTAGGTTGCGGCAAAATTTCATACTGAAAAAGTTTTGGGAAATTGAATATTTGACCATCCGCAAAAAACTTAAATAGCCACTTAACTACTTTAAAAGAACTGCAAAGATGATAAAAAGTAATACTGAAATTTTTGGTTTGTAACCAAATATCTTCAACAGGATTTTGCTCCGGAGCATTGGGAGCAAATCTTGTACAATTTATCAACAATTCTTCTTCTGATAAGTATTGATTAATTGTCATTAAATATTCTCGAAATTCTTGAGAGTTATGGTAAGTTGCCCCATCCCAAAATATTGCCAATTTGTTGCCCGGTCTTTGCTTCTGCAAATATTTAATAAATTCAATAGTATTTTTAGTATTTCCACTCTCATATTCTTGCACAAGAAATTCCTTGGTTTTATAGTCTAAAGCTCCATAATAAGTCTGTCTTTCTTTTTCATTTTTAATTGCAATTTCTATTCTTTCATCTGTTTTTCCCCAAGCATAACCTAATATGTCTCCCCATAGAAGATGACATTCATCAATCATAAACACTGTAAGCTTTCCAGTTTCTATTTCTGGTTGCCATTTAGCTAAAAATTCCTGTATTTCTTTTCTTTTAACTTCTACTAATTCATCATTTTTAGCAGGATTCTTTTTTTGAGTTTTTTTCCAACTTATGCCCGCTTCTTTAAACAAGTTATAGTAACTTTGATTAGACTCAAAAACCACATCATATTGCTCCTGTAAGTAGTTTTTTAAATCTGATAACCTAAGATAATCTTGTGCTCTCAACCACTCAATTGTTTTCTCTTTTTCGACCGTTTTTAAGTAACCTTGTCTCCCTTGATACTGAAGCCTTAAACTTTCTACACCATGAAATAATGCTTGGTTTTTCCATTCACTAATAAAACTGTGAGAAACATTTAATAATTCTTTGACTTCATGGTAGGATTTTCCTGACAAGGTCATTTTTACGGCCAAGGCCCTTTTAATTTCTTTAGACTCTTTTGTTTGATTAATAAAATCATTTAGTTTATCTATAATATTCATTTTTTGTCTTTTTCTTAGATCTGTTATTCTTACTATTATATCTGTTGCGACCAATATGGGATTGCTATATTTCTCTGGCTACTCTAAATATTTTTATCAACCTAATTAGATGTTCCACATTACATTTTCCACAAATATTATTTTCTGATATTTTTTATTGTTATCTTCTTGAATTTATGGGAAAAATTATTTTTTTATAGACTTTTTTCGATATCCTAGTTCTCTCAGTTTCTTGAGCTCCTTTATCTCTCTAAAATTTTTGTTTTTTATAAAATTTTTTTGGCTATTTTATGGGTAAATTTATATCGCTTTATTGCCCTATTTATCCAATTATCAAATCTACTATTTATGTTCCTCTTTATGTAGTTATTATTTTGTTTTTTAATGCATGATTTTTGTTTTTTCCAGAGTAATATTTTTTTTTACATCGTCTTTGGGTTAGAGATCTAACAGCTTTTGCTCTGGCGCGATCGCGCTATTTTTTTGTAAGATTGGATATTGAGAGAAAAAAAAGAGCAAACTGCTTTCAATTTCTGTAGTTAGGCGCTCGCTACAATTAAGAATAAACAACTGTTGCCCTGTCATTGCCACGACCTTAAAAATGCCAACGACTTAAAAGCAGTTAACAATTAAGGACTCATTAGGTCTAAGGTGGAATTTAAGGATGTCCTCTTGAATTGGGACGTTTAGGAGAGGAGTCGTGATGAAGTGAAAGTTTTATGTCCTGTTCTGAATATAACCAAACCCTATAAACGGATAACCGGAAATGGGCTTACTTAGGTTAACTACCTCACGGGGTGACAAGCAGCTCGAAACTATTGAGAGATAATGGTTTTCCAGATATTCACTCTGTCAAAAATTGACTTTTTTTCTGAGAATAATAATTATTCTTTTTAAGATGTAGATTAGAGATCACTAACCAATATTACCATTTTTGTGTCAACCTTTGTGGTAGCGACAAATCACATTATATGGTAAAAAAATTCAGTCCACTTATATAAATAGACCGACCCCAATGGATTTTTTTTCATTATCTGAGTCAGATTTTCAATAATCTTTGACTGAAAGTCAATTCCAAACTTGAAAAATTTTAGTTTGGTTATTAACTTTTCACAAAACTGTTGAAATAGAAAGATTAGTTGCCTGTTTTCCTTTACCAATTAAATATGAGAGTCGCCGGAAACATATACAAAGATTTTTAACATTATATTTTTGAGCTTTCCCTTGTTGTAGTTGCCGATGATAATTATGATTATTAGTCTATAATTTCCCGATGGTAGTAAATTGATTTTTACCATAGATAAGAAACAATGGAAAGATAGTAATATATTCGTTATTGCTTTCATATATAAAAAACGAGCATTACCTATTTATTGGCTAGTAACGAGCATCACCTATTTATTGGCTAGTTTTGAATAAAAAAAGCTCTAGTAATTTGGCAGAAAAAAATTTACTTATTAAACTATTTTTACGGTTATAAAAAAATATAAGCTTGTAGTTATTGGAGATCGATAATTCCATTGTGTAGAGTTATAAAACTGGCTAAAAAAGCTAAAATTACCTCAAAAAAATTCTTTTGTTTTTAGGAAAAAAATGAATCTTCACTATATAAAAACTGGTAAAAAGTACCAGCAATTCACTGATTTAGCCGTATCTGTGGGAACTTAAATATTTTTAAGTAACATTAATATTACTCATAAAAAAGGATTTGGATATTTTAATTGAGTTACCTATTGGAAAAGAAAATATAAAAATAAAATGGAGAAAGAAATTTGGTACTTGTTGACAAATCTTGAAAAGATGAAATTATCAAAAATTATCGGTCGAAAAGGATTTGGATATTTTAATTGAGTTACCTATTGGAAAAGAAAATATAAAAATAAAATGGAGAAAGAAATTTGGTACTTGTTGACAAATCTTGAAAAGATGAAATTATCAAAAATTATCGGTCGAAAATGTGTATTGAAGCTATGTTGTCTGATTGTAAGAAAGGAGGATATAACCTAGAAGGTAGTCAGGCTAATATACAACGTTTGACTAATTTAATTCTATTAGTAGCCATTGCTTACACTGCTTCATTTTATCATGGTAATTATATTAAAAAATTAGAATGTCAAAGATATATTTGTCGATTAAACGAACCAGGACGAAGAGACAGAAGACATAGTAATTTTTGGGTAGGTATATATAGTGAATTATGGGTACTTGCTGGGAATTATTTAGTTGACATTGTTTAACAGATAATAAAGCTTAGTCCTCAAAAAAAAGTCTGATTATCAAAGGGGATTAAAAGCTCTGTCAATGTTAGATAATATCTAATTATTTACAGTCAATGTCTAGCCATTTATCTGATTATTAAAAATTTTTTAATTGATTTACATTAATGTGATGTAATTTTATTATTGAATAATAAATCAACCTAATTTCGGTGATGTGAATTAGCCTTGACGGAGGATGGTGGCGGCAGCTATATCGCTAACCCATATCTTAGAAAGAATAATTATCATTCTCAAAAAAAAGTCAATTTTTGACAGAGTGAATATCTGGATAATCACTATCTCCCAATGGTTTCAAGCTGCTTGTCACCCCCCCGTGAACTATACGACTTTGATTTTCTTGATATTTTGTCAATGCTAAACTGAAATTATGCTTACCTTCTAAAGGAGTATTGTCTAGATACAATAAAATAGCCTTAGCAGTAGAAGGGTTGGTAGCCAAAGGAACTTGATAGACATCACATAATCTTGATAGGGCCTCAATATCCGCATGATGAGGGTGTGAAGAAAGAGGATCACGAAAGAACAATACACCACAAATATTATCTGTGGAAATCATGCTTCCAATGGCTTGATCCCCTCCTAAAGGTCCAGACTTTACTTTTCGAGAAAGTACCACACCTGTTGCTTGGTGAAGAAGGAGTCCCGTAGTACCTGTAGCCACAAGTGGGAATTTAGTAATCAATTTTATATGTTCTTTCACAAACTCAACCAAGCTACTTTTCATTTCATTATGAGCAATAAGGGCAAGATACTTTGTGGAATCAACAGAGAAAAACTTATCATCTTTTCTTTTGTGATATTTATAAATTGCCTCAAAAAAAAGCTTGTACTTTAGAGCAATGTTTGGAGAAATCCTAGTTAGTCTTTCATAATCTTCTACTGTAAATATGATAGCAGAGACATCTGTACTCGCAATCACATTAGCCGTACGAATGCATTCATTCGAAAACATTGATTCTCCAAATATATCTCCTTCTCTTAATATTGCCAATTGGTAATCATTGGAAATAACACGAGCCTCGCCGGTGATCAGACAAATGATAGAGATAGCTGGCTCACTTTGACAGATAATCTTAACTTTTGCTTTATATCTTTGAAAGTTTGTCAGCTTTACAAAAAGTTCTATTTCAGTAACAGAAAAGGATTCCTTTAAAATAGATATTGTACTCAAAATATCAACGGCATTCTTATAGTTTGCATTATCTTCCATACTTATCTCCTGTTATAGCATTGCTTAATTATACTAATCTATCCCACTAATAGTCAAATGATGATACTACGATAAGCGTTACTCAGTTATGGTAAATTGAAAAAAGATGCTAGGTAAATTTAAAGGATTAAGTGACATAGACTGGAAGTTATTTGAAGATATTTTTCCTATTTCACCACAAAAAAGAGGTAAACGTGTGCCTCATACTCCCCGTACGATATGTAAAATCATACTCTTCTCTACATATTAATAATAGGTTGTCATTGTTGTGATGTACCAGCTTGAGAGATTTGGGCCTCCAAGAGTTCAGTACACAGATGGCTGAAGCGTTAGGAAGAAGATAGAACTCTCAAATACCTACAAGGACGAATTTTAGGAATTCCAGAAAACTAAGGACTAATTAATTGGAGCTACACAGCCGTGGACGGCTCTTTTTACCCCGGTCAGGGTAGAGGAGAGGATGTAGCTTATGGCCATAAAAGGAAGGGGATTTTAATTCATACCTTGAGAGAAGAAAATGGATTACCAGTAGCTAACTGTACTACCCCCTCTAATGGCAATGAAAGAGAACAGCTAATTCCCTTAATTGATAGTACTAAGTGTGAAAACTTAAAAACGGGGCCCTCCACGTAAGCGATTCCAAGTTATTACCACTGATAAAGGATATGATTGTCAACGACAAAGACAAGCAAGGTATCAAAGAGGGATTAGACCTCAACTGCCCAAACGACTTTGGAAAGACAAAAAGAAACCAGGACGAGGGATCAAAATTTCTGTACCTCGTTTTCAACAAGAGGGTTGTTTTGCCTGGTATCAAGGTAAATATCGTCGCCTAGTTGTAATATGGGGGCGTATTTATACTTGTTTTGGTGCTTTTGTAGTGCTTGCCACTATACTTATGTAGATTAATCGCATTTTATTAGTGGCATAGGTTCATATAACAAATAGACATCTCCAAAAATTATCAAACACTTACTGTAACTATCTTTTGGGGAGCGATCGCCAGCTCCACCAGATAGTCATTTTTTACAGGCTTTAGCTCCACCAGATAGTCATTTTTTACAGGCTTTATAGTATTACAGATAGTTACTGTTAGTTATTTACCATTTTTGTCTAGTTTTTTATTGTTTTTTTTAGGGCAAAATTTATGACCTATAATAATAAAAAATATCCTCTTATTAATCTTGATAAACTACATATTTTTTAAATTACTTTTTCATAGTTACTGTCTTTAAATCTCAATCTTTATCGTGCCACTATGAATATTTTTATCGGTCTTATTATATGTTCTACAAATATTATTTTTTGAGATTTTTTTGATTCTATATCTTGACTTTTTTAGACATTTTATAGCTTCTTATTTTTTGTTTGACGTGTTAATTTTTGACCATATTGATACCCCTTATTTCTTTGAAATCTTGCTTATGTATTCAATTTTTTTGTGGTTTTTTTGAATAACTTTATATCACTTTTTTGACCTCTTTATCCTCCTATTATATCTACAATTTATTCTGCCTTTTCTGTGATTACTATTTAATTTTTAAACTTATGACTTTTTGGCTTTCCTGAATAATACTTTTTCTGTTTATCATCATTTTTTTTTGCTTTTCCCTATCCTGCTCTATACTATCAACTATCAATTCTATTTCTGTCAAAGCCTCTTTTATCCATAAATATTCGTTTTCTTTTCCCGAGAATTTCTCTAGTAAACTAGATGGTAATAATTACCTCAAAATATCTATCCAAAGCCTGAAAAATATTATTTGCTGTTGATGAGCTAACTCCAAATATTGCTCCTAGTCGCTGAAATTTTGGTACATGATGCAAATAATATAAGGTCAACATTATCTCTTCTGTCTTGCTGAAAGACTTTTTTATTCCTCCTCCTGCCTTGATTAACCTTTTTTCTTTGATTCTATATCTTTACTTTTTTCGACATTTTATGGATTCTTTTTTTTGTTTGGCGTGTTAATTTTTGACCATTTTGATACCCCCTATCTCTTGAAAATCTTGCTTATATATCCAACTTTTTTGTGGTTTTGTTGAATAACTTTATATCACTTTATGGACTTTTTTATCCTACTATTACATCTACTATTTTTTCTGCCTTTTCTGTGATTACTATTTGATTTTTAAATTTATTACTTTTTGGCTTTCCTGAATAATACTTTTTCTATTTATCATTATTTTTTGGTATTTCTTTATCTTGCTCTGTACTATCAACTATCAATTCTATTTCTGGCAAAGCCTCTTTTATCCATAAAGATTCGTTTTCTTTTCCCGAGAATTTCTCTAGTAAACTAGATGGTAATAATTACCTCAAAATATCTATCCAAAGCCTGAAAAATATTATTTGCTGTTGATGAGCTAACTCCAAATATTGCTTCTACTCGCTGAAATTTTGGTACATGATGCAAATAATATAAGGTCAATATTATCTCTTCTGTCTTGCTGAAAGACTTTTTTCTTCCTCCTCCTACCTTGATTAACCTTTTTTTTGCTGGCTATCGCCTGTCTTTTTTTTTCAACTTTTTGAGGGTTTTATATTAATTTTATTAGCTGTTCATCTGTAATACCAATAATTCTTTTTATTTATTTTAGATGGTTATAAATATATTCTAATACATTATTAATTTGGAAACAGACTATATATAATTTGCTACTACAATTTTACCTTAATTTTTATTTTGGAGAGGTCTACAGACTATATATAATTTGCTACTACAATTTTACCTTAATTTTTATTTTGGAGAGGTCTAATGAAAATGAAATTAATTTTTTATTTTTGATATAAACTAATCATGATAAATCTAAATCATACCATTTTTAAAAAGAATCTTACAAATGATTAGGAGCGATCAATTTTTCAATATTAAATAGACATCTCCGAAAAATCAATAAATTTTGATAGAGTAATAAAAAATGGAAATTTTTGTAGGTAAATTATGACTAATATACTTGAGTATATTCAGACATCTTCCACAAGAATCAGAACGTTTATTAGGTATCAAGTATGAATAGGTAGAAAAGTTATTAAAACAAGCAGAAAAACTTTGTATCGAAGAAGCAAGAAATAGCCACAGCTAAAAAAGTTAGAATAATCGCTTCTGGTGGTGGTAGATCACCTAAATTATCACTCTTGTGAACAAATCATTTTAACCTTAACTTATTTAATACATTTGACAACTTTTCAACTATTAGGAATTCAATTTGGAGTCAGTGAAACTACTGCCAATGATATCTTTAATTATTAGTTTCCAATAATTGGGGAGTTGTTACTATCAAGTCTCCTAGAACAGGTAAAAAAAAACTCAAGTGACAAAGAAATTATTAAGGAAATTTTAACAGAGTGTGAGTTAATCATAGATAGCTATGAACACGGTATAGAAAGGCCAGAAAAATCTGAAGAACAAAAAGAATATTACTCAGGAAAGAAAAAAAGTCATACAAGAAAAAGTTAGATGATTGTGTTAACCAATGGTAAAGATATTGTTGATATCGAAGCTGGAAAAATAGGCCAAATAAGTGATATAAATTTTTTTCGTGAAATCCAAGAAAAATTCCATCAAGAACAAAAATTTACCAGGGACAAAGCTTATGTGGGAGAACCAGCAATAAAAACGCCTAAAAAAAAGCCCCATATTCAAGAATTAACCAGTAAGGAAAAGTCTCAAAATAAAGAGCTGGCATCTGAAAGAATTTTTGTAGAACATATAATTAGATTACTCAAAATATTTCGAGTAGCCCAGGAAAGATTCAGGCTAAATTCTGATAAATATACGCAAATAATAATGACTATTTGTGGACTTGTAAGACTGGGAATAGAGACGGTTATTTTGTCTTAATAAATTTGCCAATAATTTCTGAAAAAATTCTTGGCTGAAAATACTATAATTAGGGCTATATATTAATACTAACTATCTCTAATACCTATGAGACTGTAAAAATCAACTATCTTCTTGAAATAGCGATCGCTCCAATTAAGATAGTTATAGTATTGATTTGACTATTTTCGGAGAAGTCTAATACTGAAAGGCGATCGCTACCTAAATATTGGCTATTGATAAAGCATTAACAATAAATTTCCAGCCAGTGATTCGAGCTATTACTTTTTGGGTTAACTTGTTTAAACTTTTAGGAACGAGCATTTTGTAATTCCTCTATACTGCCAAAATTAATCCGCTTAAAATCTTCCTTGATATATTGCCATAACCTTTCTATAAATTCCCAGTCAGTGATTCGAGCTATTACTTTTTAGGTTAATTTGCTTAAACTTTTAGGAACGAGCATTTTGTAATTCCTCTATACTGCCAAAATTAATCCACTTAAAATCTTCCTTGATGTATTGCCATAATCTTTCTATAAATTCCCAGCCAGTGATTCGAGCTATTAGATATCTCCAAAAATACTCAAACGCTTATACTAACTATTTTTAGTGGAGCGTTAGCTCACCTTGAAGATAGTAATTTGTACAGTTTTATGGGTATCAGAGATACTTCGTGTTACTAATTCAAATATTTATTAGACTTTAATTTATTATTTTTATCTCAGTTTTTGATGATTTTTACTAATATAAATTAGCTAATTATTAGTCGCACTAAACCACATATTGTTAAAAGTACTTTTTAATAATTATTATCTTTTAATCTGAATCTTTCTCGAGGAAGTATAAATATTTTAATTAATCTTATTACATGTTCTAAAAATATTCTTTTTTTGGCTTTTTCTTGATTTTCTTCTTTGATTTCTGGTGGAATTTCTTTTTTTCTTGATTTCTTTTTTTGTGTAGTAGTTAAGTGATTAGACAAAATTAATTGTATATTTTTAACAAAAGTATTAGATAATAATGTCCAGAGGGAAAAAGTTAGCGATCGCACAAGTGCCATTATCTTCGTACTTGGCTTTCAGCCGATGGCACAGCACCCCCAGCCAGAGGACGAAGTGGCAGCCAGTTTGCTAATCTCCCTGGAAAACAATCAGGAAACATAAAGTGAGAATGAGACATATTAAGGGGTTAACAAGAGAAACGTCGAAAATGTTAGACAGAATTTACACTTCCAGAGCAAATATTATCAAGTAAGACAGAGAGCACATTGTATTCAACTAAGCTGGAAGGGATATAAGATATTGGAATTGATGAAAATATTTAAAGTAAGTCGTAACACAATTTATAATTGGTTGAATTCATGGGAATCATCAAACTTGGTAGGACTATATAACCAGCCTGGTCGTGGCAGAAAAAAGACCTTTAATTCAGTACAAGAACAACAGATAAAGGACTGGGTAAAAGCAACTCCTAAAAGTCTTGAAAAAGTCCCAGAAAAAATCCCAAAGCAATGGAAAATTAAAGTCAGTAAAAAAACAATTAAAAGAGTAATAAAATTAGGAAAAATGGGATGGTACAGAATAAAAAGAAGAATAGGCGGTGAACCTATCCCCGGTTTTTACGAGAGGAAAGTTGAGAAGCTAGAACAATTGAAAAGGCAAGAGGAAAAAGGAGAAATAGAAATTAGGTATTTAGATGAAAGTGGGTTTTGTTTAATTCCCTATATTCCTTATGCTTGGCAAGAAACAAATCAAAAAATAGAAATCAAAAGTCAACAAAGTAAAAGACTAAATGTTTTAGGATTTCTTAGTAAATCTAATGAGCTAGAGGCTTACACTTTTAGCTGTAGTATAAATAGTGATGTTGTGATAGCTTACATAGACAAATTTTGTGAAAAAGTAAATAAAAAGACAGTTTTAGTAATGGATAACTCTTCAATACATCAAAACAATCTTTTCTGGGATCAAGAAGATGAATGGAGAGAAAAAGGTTTATAAATATTCTTTTTACCAACTTATTCTACACAGTTAAATATTATAGAAATTTGGTGGCGTTTTATCAAATATAAATGGTTAGAAAGCGAAGCTTATGAGAGTTATTCTAATGCAAGTAAATGCAGTGAAAAAAATCCTCAAAAACTTTGGTACAGAATATACAATTAATTTTGTCTAGGTACTTATTTCTACTCCTTCATCAGCTTTATCTCCTTAAAATTTTTGTTTTTTATCAAGTTTATTCGGTTGTTTTATTAATATTTTTACATCACTTACTGGACCTTTTTCTCCTACTATTACATCCACTATTTCTGTTCCTTTTGGTATCGTTATTATTTAATTTTTAAAAGTATAATTTTTCTTTTTTCATATTTGATATTTTTCTTGGTTTTTATATTCACTTGGTCTTCTTCTACCTTGTTCTGTAATATCTAAAATTAATTAGAATTCTGTTAATATCTCCTTTACCCATTCCAATTCATTTTCTTTTTTTACTTTTTCTAATAAACTTGCTGGCAGTAATTATCTGAGAATATCTATCCAGTAATGAAAAATATTATTAGCACTTGATTCACTGATATCAAAGTTAATTCCTAATGTTTGAAAACTTAGCGGGACTTTAGTGAAAAAATAGTAAAAAAAAGGGTATAATGTATACCTGATATGTATTTTACGTTAATTACTGGCCTGGGAAAAGTTTGATGAAAGAAACAACTTCAGTGGCCATGCCCTCTTGTTTCCATCGATGGTGCGATCGCTTTAACAATGTCTTTAAAACAAAAGCCCAAAAAACAGGGTTTAGGGAATATATAGGAGGATTACTCTTGAGAAAGCGATCGAAAAAACTTGTCTCAAATTGCCAACAACACT
Organism: Trichodesmium erythraeum IMS101; assembly: GCF_000014265.1. Lineage (NCBI taxonomy): Bacteria > Bacillati > Cyanobacteriota > Cyanophyceae > Oscillatoriales > Microcoleaceae > Trichodesmium > Trichodesmium erythraeum. Next base: position 5,535,837 of record NC_008312.1, on the reverse strand, counting down.
GTAGGTCACACGTACCACAAATTACGGCATTTTCTAGTTCGAGCAAATTGGTCTGTAGATGCTGTGAATGAGCGTCGTCTTCAAGTAATGTGGGAACGTCGCCAAACAAAACCTTCTCGATCCTATTGCTTTAATTATAGACGATTCAGGCCACAGAAAAAGTGGTAATTTTACTGCAGGAGTAGGGCGGCAATATATAGGAGAAATAGGAAAAACAGATAATGGTGTAGTCGTGGTGACAACTCATCTTTATGATGGAGTTAAAAGTCTACCTTTAGACATAGCTTTGTATCAGAAAGCTGATTCTTTTCCAAAAGGAAAAAAAGACCCAGAATTTGTCAAGAAACCAGACGAGTGCAATGTCTCTAGTAGATCAATGTTTGTCCAGAGGACACCAACCAGAAATTGTGTTAATTGAAATTTGGCTATGGTAACAATACATCATTCTTAAATCAACTAGAGAAAAGAAGTTTAACTTATATAGGAGGATTAGCTAAAAATCGAAAAGTCATCATTAAAAAACAAGATGACATTAAAGAGGAAATTAGATTAGACAAGCTGGCAGAAAGTATACCTCAGAAAGCTTTCAACTTAGTTCAACTAAGTACAAAAAATGCTAGAGAAGTTTGGGTAGCTACATTAGAAGTAGAAATATCTAGGATGTCAGGTCAAAAAACTATAGCTATCGTTATGAATGCTAAAAGTTTTTCTGAGGCCACTGATATTAACTATTATATCACTAATAGAGAAGACAAATATGTAACTCCTGAGTGGATATATTCTACTTATTCTCAAAGAAATTGGGTGGAAGTTTTCTACAGGGAAGCCAAAGGATGGTTAGGATTAAGAGAATATCAAGTCAGAGATAAAATCAGCCTTAAAAGGCATTTTATTTTAGTATTTTGTGCTTATACATTTATTATCTGGCATCAGTTAACAGGAGGTATAAGAAGGCGTTGGGCTAACAAACCATTAAATACGTTTACTGATACTTTAGAAGCATTTCGTACCGCAATATCTTATCGTTTTGTTGAGTGGTTAGATGAAAACATCGACGTATTTACCGCTCATAAAGAGAGTTTAGGGTTTGTTTGGGCTTGAAATTTGCTAAAGTCCCGTTAGTATTTGATGTAAATAAAATCATGTGAAAATTATTTCTTCTTCCCTTGTTAAATTCTTTTTTATGACTCCACCTGCTTTAATTAATCTTTTTTATATTTTGGCGATTGCCGACTTTTTTTATTCTATTCTTAGGGGCATTTTCTATTAATTGTATTAGCTGTTTATAAGTAATACCAATAATTCTTTTTGTTTCTTTTGGATAATTATAAATATATCCTAAAGTTGGATTTATTTGGGAGACTGTATACATAAATGGTTTTGATAATTTTACCTTATTTTCTATTTTGGAGATGTCTATTACTTTTTAGGTTAACTTACTTAAACTCTTAGGAACGAGCATTTTGTAATTCCTCTATACTGCCAAAATTAATCTACTTAACATCTTCCTTGATGTATTGCCATAACCTTTCTATAAATTCCCAGCCAGTGATTCGAGCTATTACTTTTTGGGTTAACTTACTTAAACTTTTAGGAACGAGCATTTTGTAATTCCTCTATACTGCCAAAATTAATCCACTTAAAATCTTCCTTGATGTATTATCATAACTTTTCTATTGGATTAAATTGTGGTTTATAAGCAGCTTAAAATAGTCACACTATATTCTCAGTAATATTTAATATTAATACTTTATGCAAACCACTGTTATCTAGCTGAATTATGTTAACTTAATCAGGAAATTTTTCTGCCAATAATTCTCAAAATTTCCCGAAACAAATACTGTTAAGATGAGTAAATTCAAAAAAAAATTCTTCAGTTAATAGCTCTAATAAGCCATATAAACATCTATAAAAAAACTGCAATTGCTATTTTCCAATTTTTTTACACCTTTATAGATAATTTTTGCCTCGAAATAGTTTTCAATAGACATCTCCAAAATAGAAAATAAGATAAGATTGTCATGTTCATTTATAATTTTATTTAGGTAGCTATACCAATGAATAAAACTTTAGAGTACATTCATAATTATCCGAAAGAAACAAAAAGAATTATAGGGATTACTTATGAACAGCTAACACAATTAATAGAAAATGCAATTATCAAAGAATCAGAAAATTTCCAGGTAATTGCCGAGAAAGAAATAAGTTTAATTAAACCAGGTGGAGGCAGAAAAAAGACTTTAACTAAAACAGAATAAGTATTTTTAACGCTATATTATTTACATCATATACCAACTTTTCAATTATTAGGAATAAATTTTGGAGTTAGTGAATCAACAGCCAATAATATATTTCATTACTGGATAAATATTTTACCAGATTTATTACCAGCTAGTTTATTAGAACAAGTAAAAAAAAAGAAGATGAATGAGAAGGGGTAAAAGAAGCGTTAATGGAATTAGAATTAATAGTAGATAGCTCAGAACAAAGTAGAGAAAGACCAAAAGAATCTGAAAAACCAGAAAAATATTATTCAGGAAAAAAGAAAAATAATACCTTTAAAAATCAAATAATAACGACACCAAAAGGAACAGAAATAGTGGATGTAATTATCGGAGAAAGGGGACCATTAAGTGATATAAATTTATTAAACAAACAACGGGAAAATTTTAAGGATAATCAATATTTTCAAGGGGATAAGGCAGATCAAGGAGCAGAAAGAACAAGTACACCAAAAAAGAAACCAAGAAAAAAAGAAATGCCAGAAGAAATAAAAGAAAAAAATCAACAAAAAGTCCAAAAAAGAATATTCGTAGAACATGTAATTAGATTACTAAAAATATTTGGAATTGCGAGAGAAAGATTTAGATTAAAAGAGAAAAGTTATGAGAAAGTAATAATGGTAGTATGTGGATTAGTGAAATTAAGAATAGGAGCATTAATATTAGTATAAAAAGAAGATAATAAATTAAGAGAATAAAGTGAAAATGGGGGGAAATAAATGTTGAATTAGTAAGAGAAAATATCTCAAAGATTTATGATTGCGTATTTTAGGACCAAAGATGCTTGATATGGCAACTAGGCTAAGATCAAGTCAAGGAAAGGCTTTGTTGATTTTTGGAGATGTCTAATCCAAAAAGACTTTCATTCTGACACCAATCGGGAATTTTTGATCATCTTTTCCCAAATCTGGATTTTTCTCTAAAATTGGTTGAATTAATTTTAGGAGTTTTTTTAAAATTATTTACTGCATCTTTTCCTTGTGAGTATCCAAATACTTAAAATAACAATTCCACAGTACCCCGAAACCCATCTACCCTAACTTTCTGCCCATCCTGTAAACGAGTCATCGCTCCAGAAATATTCATTACTGCCGGAATGCCATACTCCCGCGCAATAATAGCTCCGTGGGATAACTGCCCCCCCACTTCAGCAATAATACCCTTTGCCTTCAATAACAAAGGCGCCCAACCAGCATCCGTATAAGGCACAACTATAATTAAACCTTCATCCTCAGTAAGATTTACTTCTAAACTCCGACAAACCTTGATATAACCTTCCACACACCCAACACTCCCTGGTATCCCTTGTAAAAAAGAAACATTTTCCTCACTAGAGAAAGTTTCCTGACTTTCTTGGGGTAATACATTCCCATAAACTACAGAGGGAACTAGGCGATCGCCATCTTTTTCCAACTGTTCCTGCCTTTGACGGATAAGTTCTCTGAGATTGAGATAACTTATTTCATTCTTGATAATCACTTGCTTGTGCGAAGTTTGGGGAATTTGAGAAGTGTGGGGAGAAACTACATTAAATCCTTTTCTGTTTTGTTCCGAGACTCCTAAACTATTTGTTGGATTTTGTTCTGAGACCAAACCTACAGGAGCTTCTGTATTAAACTTTTTTAGGTTTCCTTCTGAGACCAAACCCACTGTAGATAAAATCCATTCCCTAACTTCGGCAAATTCCAAATAAAAAATATCTCCTTTTTGCTCAAAAATTCCTGCTTCTAATCCATAATTTTCCATTGCCAAAAACGTCCGTCGTAAATCAGCCAAAAGTTTTCCATAAACTTCAGCAATTTTACCCTTAGTTCTAGCACGTTTTCTACATTTTCCCAGTCGCCAACTCTGCCAAAAATTTAAAGACCTTACCGAAAAATTATCTTTTTCTCTCTCACCTTTCCGAGCCATTGCAAATAATAAATCGCGGAAATTATCCGGCTTTTCTCCCCAAGTTACCACAGCAATATCCGTACCAACCTCGCTCAAGTAACCATAACTTTTCAACCATCGCTGAAACTCCAATTGTAATTCCTGATTTTGCTGAAATTCTGCCTCTATTTCTACATCAGATTTAGTTGCCATTTTCAACTTAACTGCCAACCTTTGTAATTCTCGAATTGAAACAATTTCAGGAGCAGTATCAGTAGGTAACCATTCTTCAGAAACACCGAAGATCGATCGCCTAATCCCTAAACCTATAGGACCCAAAATATTGTAAAAAGTAATCGGTTTTAACCATTCCTGAATTCTTTCTACTTGAACCAATAATTCTGATAAACACTGAGACGAATTTTCCGGAAAATTATGTTGAAAATTATTTTCCAAACTTTGTAGTGCGGGAACAAAAATTTGATGATAGTCACGCTCAAACTCGTCATCAATTGCCATTTCTTTTTGAATCAAACGCCATAAACCAGGCAAAGCAGACCAGACTTTTTCTAAAGGAGGTTTTCCCATTTTTTGCCCTCGTAATAAAAACTCTAAACCCTGTTCCGGCAATCCCATCATTCTAAAAATTTCCCCTAACAAAGTAGCATTAAAATAAGCATGAGAACCCAGTAAAGTTGCCGTTTCAGTAAAGTCTAACTTTGCTACCTTTTCCCCTAAAACAATAGTAAAAATTTCTCCCCAAACCCCACAAGTCAGAGGACGATTTATCGACCAAGTTAAAGGATGAATAGCCCCTGGAATTACTTCTGCTGCAATAGTTCGAGTCCAAATAGGTCTCAGATTAGTAATTGGGCGACTTTGCAAAATCCAAATTTTTTCCCCATCCCAACACCATTCAATATCTTGAGGCAAACCATGAAAAAATTCTTCAATAGCTTCTGCTTTACTTACCAATTCTTGAATAATTTCTGGAAGTAAAATATCCTGATTTTCTAATTTAGTAAAAAAATCAGCATATTCATTAATAGAAGGATAACTTTTACCTTTGACTGTGGAATTTTTAATTTCGTGAAATCTATTTTTATCAATTTCTAAATGTAGGGGAGTCAACCGCCCACCCACAACTTTTGCTGCACCTCCAGGCAAAGCTTCAATAATTATTTTTGCACTACCATCCACAGGATTTCTAGTAAACATTACTCCAGCAACTTGACTCATAATATAAGGCTGAATCAAAACCGCCATTTCCCCATCAGGAATTTCTCTTTGTTGCCGATAAGCAATAGCTTCTGGTAACCAATAAGACTGACGACAAATATTAATTGCCTCTAATAATTCCGTTTCATTTGTCACAGGATAAATAGTTTCATATTGTCCGGCAGCAGAACTATTATCACTATCTTCCCCTACTGCTGAAGAACGAACAATTAATGGAAAACTCCCAGACATTTTATCTAACTTATCTAAAATTTTACCTACTGAGAAAAAGCCAGTTGGGAGTCGAGTATTAGGAATAGCTTTTGTCATTTCACTCTCCACAACCAATTTCCTATTTCCATTTTCAATTGCAGGTAAAACAAAACCTTCAGGAACATTAAAACCGGATTTTTTTAGTAAAGCTAATCTAGCTGCTTTTTCTCCACAAATTTTAGCATCAAGTTGACTATTGAGAGAAAATATAGGTCGTTTTTGTAAAGCCATATCATCACTCTGGAAAAAGTTTATTACTACTAAGAAAATTGCTAATCCTGCTGCTGCGAATAATTCTAATAAAGATGCTGAGGTGCGAAAGAATAAAACCCAGAAAAAACTACTGAGACATCCCAAACGAGCCGACCATTTTTGAATATTTTGATTCTTGTGAGGAAAGACTTGTTTACCTATGACTAATATTGAAAAACCTGTAATTCCCGAAGCCAATGCAACAACGGGAGAATAAATCAAAACGCCCCAACTAGCATTAGTAACACCGCCACCTTGAGCAATGAAATATCTACCTGCCACTAAAAATATTAATCCTACTAATTGCCAAGTAGAAATTTCTGGAAATAATAATTTTGCTACTAAAACAGGAGTAATACCTCTAATAATTTCTGCTAAGACTGCAAATATTGCCACAGATTTTTGTGCGTGAACAAATGCGGCTGCCACGCTAGGGTTACCTGTACCAACTTTTGTTAGGTTAATATTTCCCAGATTTTTAACTATTAAATTAGTTAGAGGAAGAGAGCCTAGACCAAAGCAGACAGTTAGAAATAATGCTGGAATTAATATTTGCATATCAACAGATATCTTTGTACGGTCGCCTAGCACTCCTAGGTTTAAAACGAGTATCCACAAACTGCACTGGCTTGTAAGTTTCAATCCACAAATGTGCGCCACAAGGTAAGGGTTCATAGGGTTTATAAACTATACGACACTGACCATCAAGAACCATCTGATAACCCATATCGTTACGATTTGTCTGCTTCAAGGTAATTACTGGTATTAATTGGTCAGGAGTCATTAGAGGATCTTCATTAATTCTTTTAGCATTCACTTTAATAAAATGTTGATTGACATGAATTTTAGTTGGATGCTTCCGTTTGTGATGACACCAAACACCTTTAGGACCTCTCTTACCTGGTATGACAATAGGCATTTTTCCGTATAGAGGAATTTGCCAAAGTCCGTTATCTTTATAAGCATCTTTTATTCTACCTTGAGAAAGTAGAGCTCTGACTCGTTGACAACAGATACCTAATAAAAAAGCAGCTTCTCTAGTTCCAATATAAGTCATAATAATTATAATTAGTAATATTTACTTTTACTATAGCACTATAGTTATAGGCAATAAATTTTATTTTTTTATAAGACTTGTCTAGACATTAATATTTAACAACCTTTTGTGGTTGCAGGTTAACTTTAGCATGTATTTGTTGTTTAAGACTTGCTATCTAAGTTTTTTTTCAGTAAGGGGTTGTTCAGAGAAAGTAGAAGTAACAATTAACTGTTGATTTTTCTACTTAAGTTTTCCCAGAGTTTTAGTATATGTGAGCTTGATAGCTCGAAAAAAAGACAAGTTTTTAAACCCCGAAAGGCTAATGTCTTTATTTGTGAGTGCTTTAGACCTCTCCAAAATAAAAATTAAGGTAAAATTGTAGTGGCCAATTATATATACCCTGTTTCCAAATGAATAATGTATTAGAATATATTTATAACCACCCAAAAGAAACAAAAAGAATTATTGGTATTACAGATGAACAGCTAATAAAATTAATAGAAAACCCTCAAAAAGTTGAAAAAAAAAGATAGGGGAGCGCCAGCCAAGAAAAAAGGTTAATCAAGGCAGGAGGAGGAAGAAAAAAGTCTTTAAGCAAGACAGAAGAGATAATGTTGACCTTATATTATTTGTATCATGTACCAACATTTCAGGGACTAGGAGCAATATTTGGAGTTAGCTCATCAACAGCAAATAATATTTTTCAGGCTTTGGATAGATATTTTGAGGGAATTATTACCATCTAGTTTACTAGAGGAATTCTCGGGAAAAGAAAACGAATATTTATGGATAAAAGAGGCTTTGACATAAAGAGAATTGATAGTTGATAGTACAGAGCAGGATAGGGAAAAGCAAAAAAAATGATGATAAACAGAAAAAGTATTATTCAGGAAAGCCAAAAAGTAATAAGTTTAAAAATCAGATAGTAATCACAGAAAAGGCAGAAAAAATTGTAGATATAATAGGAGGATAAAGAAGTCCAAAAAGTGATATAAAGTTATTCAAAAAAACCACAAAAAATTTGGGTAGAGAACCAAGATTTCAAAGAGATAAAGGATATCAAGATGGTCAAAAATTAACACGCTAAACAAAAAAAAGAAGCCATAAAATGTCAGAAGAAGTAAAGAAAGACAATCAAAAAAAAGCTCAAAAATAATATTTGTAGAACATATAATAAGACTGATAAAGATATTTAGAGTGGCACGAAAAAGATTGAGATTGAAAGAGAGTAATTATGAGAAAGTAATTTTAAAAATATGTGGTTTAGTAATATTAAGAAGAGGAGAATTAATATTATTATAAATCATACATTTTGCTTTCTCTGAAAAAATCAATAAAAAACTAGATAAAAATGGTAAATAACTAACAGTAACTATCTGTAATACTATAAAGCCCGTAAAAAATGACTATCTGGTGGAGCTGGCGATCGCTCCCCAAAAGATAGTTACAGTAAATGCTTGATAATTTTTGGAGATGTAAGAGTGAGAATTACAGTACTTTTGAGGATACTGAGGTACAATAATAGTAATGAGTGAATCAATAAAATAATTTATTATAGACGATCACTAAAGTTCATAGCATCACTTCACATTGATTATTAAACATCTAATTTATCCACTACTATGAAGACTTATTATCATGACCTGAGAAAAAATTATTGAAACTTTTTTTGTTCAAATAAGTTCAATTTTTCAACTAGCTATTGGTCTTTAAGTGGCGAAGAGTTTTGTACAAAAACTCATCAATCAAGAGATATATTGATAATGGTCATATACAAGCAAAATCTTATCCTCCTAGTTAGGCTCATAAATTAACTTAAAAGGTTTTGAATAAAAAATTTAGAAAAGTTAGTTCAGGAAAAACCAGATGCTACTTTCAAAGACTTATATTTTTAAATAGAAAGCGAAACAGGAATAACTGTAAGTCATTCTATTCTGTGTGTTGATATTCAAAAATTTAACTTGACAGAAAAAAACTTTTTGTACATATCAAGCTATAACTAAAAAAAAATCTAGAAAAAAAGACTTGATTATGGGGAAAACATTAAATATTGATAGCCGGACAACCTAGTCTTTGAGAGATGAAACTATCATAAATTTAGCCATGAAAAAATCTATGTTTTTCTCTCAAAGGAGATAGGTTTTATGATACTCGTCTCTAAAAGGGGAACAAACTTAACATTAATTAGTACAATTTTTTTGTCTGGTTTTGCTGGAATTATGACCATTAATGGTGGTAGGAGTAAAAATGTTTTCCAAGTTTTTATTGAACAAGTTTTATTACCTAGCTTATGGCTTGGTGCGTATTCAGTAATGGAAAACTTACCAGATTATCAAGTTCCCGTCTAGAAGAACTATGCTCGAAGAAGCACTAAATAAAGATGGTTAATATATCTGACCTATTCTCCTGAATTTAACCAACCGCGAAAATTTTTGGTCAAAATTAAAGAATACTTGTGTTCGAGGCTTCGGCTAGCAAAGCACGACTATTTAGAAATAGCATTAAGGTCGGGAATTGATCAACTAACTCTAACTGAATATTATAAATTAGTTCTCTTATTATTATTACTTTATCCCATTAAAATTAACAGTAATATCAAACTCTATGTTACTTATCAGGTAAATATTTTCTGTAATATTTACTACATTATCGTCAAATAGTAAATTATTAGCATTTGTGTATAGTTCATAAATATATTCATACTTACGGCAGCACTAGAATGGCATATTTAATTCTTAGTTTTAGTTTGAATTTGAATTTGATAATCATCTCTAATTTTCTTAATGGGACAACGAACAAACTTTGGATAGAAAGAGTGATTTTCCACTTAAATATTCTTAGCAGATGAGATGCAAAAACTTTACTAATCACCATTGCCATTTGCGCTCCCAAACAAGGGTGTACTCCACCCCCAAAAGTGATAAATTTGTATATCTAACCTTAATTATAGTCGTTTTAATTAAGATTGAAACAAAAATTGAATATAATAAAATCAAGTCAACTAGAAACTATTTTGAACTATGCCTTACAGTTTAGACTTCAGGCAAAAAGTCATAAATTTTGTAGAAAATGGCGGTACGATTACCAAAGCAGCTCATACATTTGGGATAGAAAGAGCTTCGATATATAGATAGTTATCTCGCCCAAAAGTTTCAGCAACTAAGGTAAAAAGTAGTCAAATAAAATTAGATTGGAAAGAATTAGAAAAAGATGTAAAACCAAATCCAGAGTCGCTCATTGTCAGACAGAGCTAAAAAATTTGAGTTAATCAACCAGCTATATTTTATGCCTTAAAAATAATGAATTTTCTTTGTCAGACAGAGCTAAAAAATTTGGAGTTAATCAACCAGCTATATTTTATGCCTTAAAAATAATGAATTTTCCTTGAAAAAAAACTTCGTTATAGAGAAAGAAATAGAGAATAAAGGATAAAATATTATCAGCTTTCCCTCGAAATTTTATCAAAATATTTGGAATTAAAAGCCTTGTATTTATTTATGAATCAGGATTTTAAGATAATCAAGACGGTATTTATACCTGGTCAAAAAAAGGGAAAAAATTTATGGTGAGCAAGAGGTAAAACGAGGTAAAAGAGAAAATTTAGTAGCCGGGAGAAGAAAAAAGGAAAAATATTTAATACCACCAATTATATTTAAAGGAACCCTAAATACCGTGGGATTTGAACAATGGTTAGATAAACATTTATTACCATCATTAAAAATGCCCAGTGTACTGCTGCATGGATAATTCACCATTAATTACGAAAAAACGTTATTAGAGAATTAGTAGAAGTAGGGAGTCACTAATTACTATTTTTGCCAAAATACTCTGCTGATTTAAATGACTAAGAACATGATTTTAGTGCATTAAAAAGAGCTAGAATGTATTTACCTATCAATACATCTCTTGATAAAATTATTCGTAATTATTGTGCCAGATAGTGTCTCATTCTTATTTAAAATAACTATATGTTCTGGGAAAAAACGCTCTAGCTCAAATGTCTCTGGTCGCTCAAAGTGTTCCGGCATAGTGTAAGTTATTTTAGGTTCTGTAATTAAAGTCCAGGCTTTTTTATAGAGGATATTATCAACTACAATAGATTTAGTTAACCGACGACTAGTACTAGGACTTATTGGTATAACAGTCGAAACAAAGGTGTTTGACATTGCTAAATGCTGAAATTAAGTCAGAGAATACTTATAACTTCTTAATTATCCGTAGTGGTATACTTAGACTACTATAGCAATCCTAAATAGGTCGCAACAGATATAATAGTAAGAATAACATCTCCAGTCAAAATACAAAGTAATGAATATTATAGATGAACTAGACGATTTTATCAATCACACATGCATAGTCAAAAGAAATAAAAAGAGCCTTAGCTGTAAAAATGATTTTGTCGGGAAAATCCTATCATGAAGTCAAAGAATTATTAAATGTAACTCAGCAGTTTAGAAAGCGAATGGAAAAACCAAGCACTGTTTCATGGCAAGTGAAAGTTTAAAGCTTCAATTATATTGGAACACAAGGTTACTTAAAGGCCGAAGAAAAAGAGCAAATAATTGAGTGGTTGAGGGCACAAAATTACCTAAGATTGTCAGATTTACAAAAATATTTAAAGAAGCAATATGATGTGGTTTTTGAGTCTAATCAAAGTTATTATAACTTACTCAAAGAAGCAGGAATAACTTGGAAAAAAACTCAAAAAAAAATCCCGCTAAAAATGATGAATTAGTGAAAGCAAAAAAAAAAGAAATAGAGGAATTATTGACTAAATGGCAACCAGAAATAGAATCTGAAAATCTTACAGTGTTTATGATTGATGAATGTCATCTATTATGGGGTGATCTATATAGCTATACTTGGGGAAGAACAGATAAAAGAATAGAAATTCCGATAAAAAAATGAAAAAGAAAGACAAACTTATTATGGAGCCAATTATTATCAAACTAAGGAATTCATTGTGCAAGAATATAAGAATGGAAATACTGAAAAAAAGAATGAATTTGTTAAATATTTACAAGAGCAAAGACCAGGAAAAAGATTGGCAATATTTGGGGACGGTGCAACTTATCATAACTCTCAAGAATTTCGAGAATATCTGATGTTAATTAATCAAGATTTACCTGAAGAAGAATGGTTGATAAATTGTACGCTCATTTGCCCCAAATGCTCCTGAACAAAACCCTGTTGAAGATATTTGGTTGCAAACTAAAAGTTTCATCAGACAATTTTATCATCTTTGCAGTTCTTTTAAAGTAGTTAAGTGGCTATTTAAGTTTTTTGCAGATGGTCAAATATTTGATTTCTCAAAGCTTTTTCAGTATGTAATTTTGCCACAATCTATTTAGGATTGCTATATATTAATATTACTAAAACTCATGATAGCTATTAGACCTCTCAAAAAATACCGATTTTGGAACGGCAGTTTAAGGCTTTGAGAACCTTTTATGGAGATACTTATTGTAGCAAGAATAACAACCATCTCCTATTCAAATTCCTTAGTTTGGATGTTTTTGATCGTAAATTTCTTTTAGACGATTTTCATGGTAATTAAAAATGTGCCTTTATATGTGAAGTTAGCTATGGGAGTAACCCCATCAATACCAATTTGAACTTCTTTATGGTCGATGGAAAATAGGAGAGAGAGTAGTTAGCAATATCCCTAGAAATCAAGGTAAGAGTATAAGTATTTGAATAGCTGACAGTCAGTTGGGGTTTAATTAGACATCTCCAAAAATTATCAAGCATTTACTGTAACTATCTTTTGGGGAGCGATCGCCAGCTCCACCAGATAGTCATTTTTTACGGGCTTTATAGTATTACAGATAGTTACTGTTAGTTATTTACCATTTTTATCTAGTTTTTTATTGATTTTTTCAGAAAAAGCAAAATGTATGATTTATAATAATATTAATTCTCCTCTTCTTAATCTTACTAAACCACATATTTTTAAAATTACTTTCTCATAATTACCGGGACTTTAGTGAAAAAATAGTAAAAAAAAGGGTATAATGTATACCTGATATGTATTTTACGTTAATTACTGGCCTGGGAAAAGTTTGATGAAAGAAACAACTTCAGTGGCCATGCCCTCTTGTTTCCATCGATGGTGCGATCGCTTTAACAATGTCTTTAAAACAAAAGCCCAAAAAACAGGGTTTAGGGAATATATAGGAGGATTACTCTTGAGAAAGCGATCGAAAAAACTTGTCTCAAATTGCCAACAACACTGTAGGTCACACGTACCACAAATTACGGCATTTTCTAGTTCGAGCAAATTGGTCTGTAGATGCTGTGAATGAGCGTCGTCTTCAAGTAATGTGGGAACGTCGCCAAACAAAACCTTCTCGATCCTATTGCTTTAATTATAGACGATTCAGGCCACAGAAAAAGTGGTAATTTTACTGCAGGAGTAGGGCGGCAATATATAGGAGAAATAGGAAAAACAGATAATGGTGTAGTCGTGGTGACAACTCATCTTTATGATGGAGTTAAAAGTCTACCTTTAGACATAGCTTTGTATCAGAAAGCTGATTCTTTTCCAAAAGGAAAAAAAGACCCAGAATTTGTCAAGAAACCAGACGAGTGCAATGTCTCTAGTAGATCAATGTTTGTCCAGAGGACACCAACCAGAAATTGTGTTAATTGAAATTTGGCTATGGTAACAATACATCATTCTTAAATCAACTAGAGAAAAGAAGTTTAACTTATATAGGAGGATTAGCTAAAAATCGAAAAGTCATCATTAAAAAACAAGATGACATTAAAGAGGAAATTAGATTAGACAAGCTGGCAGAAAGTATACCTCAGAAAGCTTTCAACTTAGTTCAACTAAGTACAAAAAATGCTAGAGAAGTTTGGGTAGCTACATTAGAAGTAGAAATATCTAGGATGTCAGGTCAAAAAACTATAGCTATCGTTATGAATGCTAAAAGTTTTTCTGAGGCCACTGATATTAACTATTATATCACTAATAGAGAAGACAAATATGTAACTCCTGAGTGGATATATTCTACTTATTCTCAAAGAAATTGGGTGGAAGTTTTCTACAGGGAAGCCAAAGGATGGTTAGGATTAAGAGAATATCAAGTCAGAGATAAAATCAGCCTTAAAAGGCATTTTATTTTAGTATTTTGTGCTTATACATTTATTATCTGGCATCAGTTAACAGGAGGTATAAGAAGGCGTTGGGCTAACAAACCATTAAATACGTTTACTGATACTTTAGAAGCATTTCGTACCGCAATATCTTATCGTTTTGTTGAGTGGTTAGATGAAAACATCGACGTATTTACCGCTCATAAAGAGAGTTTAGGGTTTGTTTGGGCTTGAAATTTGCTAAAGTCCCGTTACTCTCTTTCAATCTCAATCTTTTTCGTGCCACTCTAAATATCTTTATCAGTCTTATTATATGTTCTACAAATATTATTTTTTGAGCTTTTTTTTTTGATTCTATTTTTTTACTTCTTCTGACATTTTATGGATTCTTTTTTTTGTTTAGCGTGTTAATTTTTGACCATCTTGATATCCTTTATCTCTTTGAAATTTTGGTTCTCTACCCAAATTTTTTGTGGTTTTTTTGAATAACTTTATATCACTTTCTGGACTTCTTTATCCTCCTATTATATCTACAATTTTTTCTGCCTTTTCTGTGATTACTATCTGATTTTTAAACTTATTACTTTTTGGCTTTCCTGAATAATACTTTTTCTGTTTATCATCATTTTTTTTGCTTTTCCCTATCCTGCTCTGTACTATCAACTATCAATTCTCTTTATGTCAAAGCCTCTTTTATCCATAAATATTCGTTTTCTTTTCCCGAGAATTCCTCTAGTAAACTAGATGGTAATAATTCCCTCAAAATATCTATCCAAAGCCTGAAAAATATTATTTGCTGTTGATGAGCTAACTCCAAATATTGCTCCTAGTCCCTGAAATGTTGGTACATGATACAAATAATATAAGGTCAACATTATCTCTTCTGTCTTGCTTAAAGACTTTTTTCTTCCTCCTCCTGCCTTGATTAACCTTTTTTCTTGGCTGGCGCTCCCCAGTCTTTTTTTTTCAACTTTTTGAGGGTTTTCTATTAATTTTATTAGCTGTTCATATGTAGTACCAATAATTCTTTTTATTTCTTTTGGATGGTTATAAATATATTCTAATACATTATTCATTTGGAAACAGAGTATATATAATTGGCTACTACAATTTTACCTTAATTTTTATTTTGGAGAGGTCTAATTATGCCACAGAAATATGGAATAGGCCATCGCTTCTGAGATGAAAAAAAAATAGTCAAAAACTAGGACCAACACAACAACCATTGCTGACTCAATACATTCTCCGGGCGAATGCCATAAACCCCCTACATATAACAATTATACCACAGAAATATGAAATAGGCCATCGCTCTCCCTCCAACAAAAAAACCATGATATTTTTTTGAGCGTTATAAAATAGACATCTCCAAAAATTAACAAAGCCTTTCCTTGACTTGATCTTAGCCTAGTTGCCATATCAAGCATCTTTGGTCCTAAAATACGCAATCATAAATCTTTGAGATATTTTCTCTTACTAATTCAACATTTATTTCCCCCCATTTTCACTTTATTCTCTTAATTGATTATCTTCTTTTTATACTAATATTAATGCTCCTATTCTTAATTTCACTAATCCACATACTACCATTATTACTTTCTCATAACTTTTCTCTTTTAATCTAAATCTTTCTCTCGCAATTCCAAATATTTTTAGTAATCTAATTACATGTTCTACGAATATTCTTTTTTGGGCTTTTTGTTGATTTTTTTCTTTTATTTCTTCTGGCATTTCTTTTTTTCTTGGTTTCTTTTTTGGTGTACTTGTTCTTTCTGCTCCTTGATCTGCCTTATCCCCTTGAAAATATTGATTATCCTTAAAATTTTCCCGTTGTTTGTTTAATAAATTTATATCACTTAATGGTCCCCTTTCTCCGATAATTACATCCACTATTTCTGTTCCTTTTGGTGTCGTTATTATTTGATTTTTAAAGGTATTATTTTTCTTTTTTCCTGAATAATATTTTTCTGGTTTTTCAGATTCTTTTGGTCTTTCTCTACTTTGTTCTGAGCTATCTACTATTAATTCTAATTCCATTAACGCTTCTTTTACCCCTTCTCATTCATCTTCTTTTTTTTTACTTGTTCTAATAAACTAGCTGGTAATAAATCTTGTAAAATATTTATCCAGTAATGGAATATATTATTGGCTGTTGATTCACTAACTCCAAAATTTATTCCTAATAATTGAAAAGTTGGTATATGATGTAAATAATATAGCGTTAAAAATATTTATTCTGTTTTAGTTAAAGTCTTTTTTCTGCCTCCACCTGGTTTAATTAAACTTATTTCTTTCTCGGCAATTACCTGGAAATTTTCTGATTCTTTGATAATTGCATTTTCTATTAATTGTGTTAGCTGTTCATAAGTAATCCCTATAATTCTTTTTGTTTCTTTCGGATAATTATGAATGTACTCTAAAGTTTTATTCATTGGTATAGCTACCTAAATAAAATTATAAATGAACATGACAATCTTATCTTATTTTCTATTTTGGAGATGTCTAATAGGTAGAGGCTAATAGCCATTTGCCCCTACAAAATTTTGCAAGACAGTTAAAATTCTCCTGCTAAAGCAACAACACAACGTTCACAAATTGTGGGATCTTCTGAGAAGTCACCAACATGAGTAGAATAATTCCAACAGCGTTCGCATTTCTCACCATCTGCTTTGACTACTCCTATACCTAAAGAATCTAATATAGACTTATATTCGAGATTACTTAAACATTCTGGAGATTCTAATAATTCTACTTGAGAAGTAATAAATAGATAACGTAATTCATCAACCCCATTACCAGAAGGAATTATGGCTTTAACATTATTAGGTTGTTGAGGTAAAGTTTCTGTTTCTACTACTTGTGGTTCTGGGGTAAATTCGACTTTTTGGGGGGGCACAAAAACTCCTTCTGGATATACTAAAGTTGCTGACTGTTTAACTGTATTGTCTGCCAAATTTTTCTTTTGAGTAGATAAAGCCTCTTTACCTAATATATCTTCAGCAGTCAATTTTATTTTATCTAACCAACTTTGGCGACTTTTAGCAAATAACAAATTATGAGTAACAAAGCGAATTGTGTAGATAATTCCCACTAATATCATGATGTAATTTACTAGAGGCAGTTTTTCAATTGTTTTTACTACCGTTACTGTTAGTTGTATTGATAACAGTAATATAATCATCAAAAACACCCCTCCTAAAGCTTTTTTATACCCACTAAGTAATTTACTCACAGTATTAGAAAAATCTGATAAAAAATTTTTATAAGTATAAAAAATATCAGGAAACTTTTGTTGGTTATTAGTAGTTTTATCTTCTGTTTTTTCTGGTTCAATTTCGATTTTAGCTTCCCAGAATTCAGACTTACTTTTTTCTCCTTGAGCAATGGGATTAAAATCTTGTATTTGCTCCCGGAATTTAGTATCTTTTACATACAACAATACCTTAGCTTCTAAAGGCGAACCAATTGCTTTTTCTGCCCGCGCTTTTTCCAACACTTTGTTAACTTCAGTGCGAGTTTTTCGTAACTCTTCCCATAACTTAACTAACTCTGGGTTATGCCATTTTTCCTCTAATTTCACCCATCCAGACTCAAATACAGATTTGCAGGGAGTCGGATAAGGAAGATTTTGCCAAATATCTTCTGCCATATGGGGTAAAACTGGAGCGATCGCTTTTGCCAAATTTTCTACAGCGACAACTAAGACTGTCTGACAACTGCGACGTCTGAAAGCATCAGTCGCACTAATATAAAGTCGATCTTTAGCAATATCCAAATAAAAGTTAGATAAGTCAACCACACAGAAATTTTGAATTGTTTGGAAAAAGCGGAAATACTGAAATTTATCAAAACCATCTTTGACTTCAGCAAACACCTCTGTAATCCGGTGCAACATATAACGATCTAGTTCTGGCATTTCCTCATAAGCAACAGCATCTTTTGCCGGATCAAAATCATGGATATTTCCCAACAAAAACCGCGCCGTATTTCTAATTTTGCGATAAATATCTGCTATTTGCTTGAGAATATTCTTACCCAGGGGTACATCAGAAGAATAATCTACAGAAGAAACCCACAAACGCAAAATATCTGCACCATAAGCAGGTTCTTGTTTTTGATTTTTGCCACCTTCAATAACTATTACCGGGTCTACCACATTTCCCAGAGACTTACTCATCTTCCGACCATTCTCGTCAAGTACAAAACCGTGAGTCAAAACAGTTTGATATGGTGCCACACCATTAGTAGCAATACTAGTCAGCAAACTTGACTGAAACCAACCGCGATGTTGGTCAGAACCTTCCAAATATATATCAACTGGATATCTTAACCCTTCCCTTTGTTGAGCAACTGCCGCCCAAGATGAACCAGAGTCAAACCAGACATCCATGGTATCCGTTCCTTTGCGGTACTTCTCAGCATCTTGGCGATAGGTTTCTGGTAAAAGTTCCTCCACCGACATTTCCCACCAAGCATCAGAACCTTTTTCAGCAATAATTTTTTGCACATGAGCAACAGTTTCCTCAGTTAGCAAAGGTTCCCCAGTCTTTTCGTCATAAAATACAGGAATAGGTACACCCCAACTTCTTTGTCGAGAAATACACCAGTCAGAGCGATCGTTCACCATTGGAGTAATGCGGTTTTCTCCTTGAGCAGGTATCCAGTTAACTTCAGCGATCGCCTTAAGTGCTTCACTGCGGAAACCTTCAACAGAAGCAAACCATTGTTCAGTTGCTCGGAAAATAGTAGGTTTTTTAGTGCGCCAATCATAGGGATATTTATGTTCGTAGGGTTCCTCTTTCAATAGAGAATTAACATTTTGCAGTGCTTCAATAACAGCAATATTCCCTTCTGCCAAAACACTTAACCCCGTAAACTCTCCGGCTTCAGCAGTAAATTTCCCATTGCCATCCACAGGGGACAAAATTGATAAACTATAACGTTGCCCTACGATATAGTCTTCCTGACCGTGACCGGGAGCAGTATGAACTAAACCCGTACCTGACTCAGTAGTAACATAGTCCCCACCAATAACAATTTTACTTTCCCGGTCAAACAGTGGGTGTTGGTAAGTGCAGTTTTCTAAGTCTTCACCTTTAACCGTCGCTACAGGTGTTAAAGTTGTGCCCAGAGTTGCTGATAAACGTTCAACTGCTTCTGCTGCAACTATAAATAATTTGTCTTTTCCCATTGCATAGTCAGCATCAGGTTTGACAACAGCATAATTAAGGTCTGGGTTAACGCTAACTGCCAAATTCCCAGGAATAGTCCAAGGTGTTGTAGTCCAGATGGCCACCCAGAGTTTTTCTAGATAAGATTCGAGAGACTTTTCAACTGCTTTTGCCAAGTTAGTGATTTTAAAAGCAGCATAGATACTCCGAGACTTGTGACCTTCGGGATATTCCAGTTCTGCTTCTGCAAGAGCAGTTTTAGAACTCGGACTCCAATGTACAGGTTTGAGACCACGATAAATGTAGCCTTTCAAAACCATTTTACCAAATACCCCAATTTGAGCAGCTTCATATTCTGGAGAGAGAGTCATGTAGGGATGTTCCCAGTCTCCCCAAACTCCATAACGTTTGAATGATTCACGCTGTTTGTCTATAGTTTCGAGAGCAAAGTCTCTAGCTTTGCGACGTAATTCTATGGGTGTGAGTTTTGCCCTTTCTGCTGATTTAATATTTTGAATAACTTTCAATTCTATGGGTAAACCGTGGCAGTCCCAACCAGGAACATAACGAACTTTTCGCCCTTGGAGGATTTGGTAGCGGTTGATAATGTCTTTAAGGATTTTATTCAAGGCATGGCCAATGTGTAGGTTGCCATTAGCATAAGGTGGGCCATCATGTAGGGTGAAGATTTCCCCTGGGTTGGTCTGAGAAAGACGTTCATAGATTTGTTCTTGTGCCCAAAACTTTTGTAGTTCTGGTTCCCTGGTGACTGAGTTAGCCCTCATATTAAAGTTAGTCTGGGGCAGGTTTACGGTCTCTTTATAGGATTTTGCTTCAACCATTAGATTTTAGATTTTTCTGTTAGTATATTCAGAATTTTAAACTTATTTCTTTGTATCATCACATTGTCTTGGGTTTTGCTTGTGTTTTATATACAAAAAATTTTAATTTGCCTATATTTTCTTTTCGTCATATGAATAGTAAAATCTTTAACCTACTACAAAATTCGGTTTTAAGAGATAAAATAAACTTTCCTGGTAGACAGATATGGAGTTAGTCATATTGATTCCATATTGCACGAAATTTGCCCACTTAGGGAAAATTATGTTTTAAGATCTGAAATAATATCAAGCTATTTATAGCAATAAAAAAGTTGAAATATAGATTTTTGTCAAAAATATTAAATACTTATAATCCTACCGTTATAAAACATTTAAAAGTAACTTATTTGATGGAAGTTACCTAAGAGAAAGTCATATATACACCACCTCTAAATGGTTGTTGATAAATGAAGTCATAAATGACAATCGAACCATGAATTTTTAAGATTAAACACCTAAGTCTCCTTAAGTGATTTCAAAAAGCATCAAAAATGACAGAAAAAATAAAAACTATAGAAATTGACGAAAAATCTCCCCATTTACAAGCTGTTATTAAATTGGGCGATGCTAATACAAAAACCCTAGGTCATTTATCCTACGATACTTTTTTTGATTATGCAAAACGTGGCCAAATTATTATAGCTTTAGATCCAAAAGAAAATTTTATTGGTTATCTGATGTACCGAAAGGTTCGTCGAAGTAATCATCTTGTAATAGTTCATTTATGTGTTGCTGAATCATCCCGCGGTAGGGGTTTGACTAGGACACTAGTAAATTATTTAAGTCAAAGGCATCAAGATTTTTATGGTATTAAGTTAAAATGCCGTCGCGATTATGGATTAGACGAAATGTGGTCTAAGTTAGGCTTTGTTCCCTTAAATGAAAAGCCTGGAAAAAGTAAGGAAGGAAAACCCTTAACAGTTTGGTGGCTAGATCATGGTCATCCCAATTTATTTTCTGTTAATGCTACCGAAAAGCTCAATTCTAAACTATGTGCAATTATTGATATAAATGTTTTCTTTGATTTGTCTGAAAATGATAGTTTTAAAAGTGAAGAATCAGAGTCTTTACTTGCTGATTGGCTACAAGATGACTTAGAGTTATGTGTCACTGATGAAATTTTTAATGCTATTAATAATATTACTGATTCCCAAGATAGAAAATATCAACGTCTCAATGCAGAAAAGTTTACAAAATTACCATATAATCAGCAAAATTTTGAGGTTTTTTTAAACTCTTTTATAGAGTTTATGGAAGGAAGTAATCTCAAACTTGATCAATCACAAATACGTCAGCTAGCTATGACACTTGCTTCTGAATGCCTAATTTTTGTAACTCGTGATTCACATATTTTAAATTTAACCGATGAAATCTATAAAATTTTTAAGCTAGAAATAACTAATCCTAGTAACCTCATTATTAACCTAGATGAAATTCGTAGAAGCACTACATATCAACCTGTACGATTAGCGGGTTCAAATCAAATCAATCTTCAATCTGTACCGATCAATCAAATCAAGGGGCTGACTGATTATTTTTGGAGTCAAAAAAATGGTGAGAAAAAAGAATATTTTCAGCAAAAAATTCGCAGTTTTATTAGTAATTGTTCTAAGTTTATATGTCATCAGCTTGTAATGGAAGAAAATCAACCAGTCGGTTTAATTGTTTATAATAAATCAAAATCTTCTGAATTAGAAATTCCATTACTAAGAGTTAAAGATAATTCTTTAGGTGGAACACTTGCACGTTATTTAATTTTTCATGCCATAATAATTTCAGCTCAGGAGAACAGATATTTTACAAGAATCACTGACCCCTATTTAGAAGAAATAGTTGTTAAAGCTATTCAAGAAGATGCTTTTATTAAGAATAAGGGAGAATATATAAAGGTAAATATTCCCGTAGCAGAAACAGCATCTAATCTATCTAAGCGTCTCAATGATTTAGCTAAATTTGAATTAGAATATCAATCAAATTTTTGTATAAAATTTGCAAAAACTATTAGTCAATCTGAATCAACGAAAAATTCACAAACTACAATAGAAATAGAACGTTTTCTGTGGCCTGCAAAAATAATTGATGCTAATGTGCCTACATGGATTATTCCTATTAAACCATTTTGGGCAAAAGATTTATTTGATGAAGAGTTAGCTAATTATTGGTTATTTGGCTCTAAAACTGAATTAGCACTTAAACGTGAACTTGTATTTTATCGTTCTAAGGGCGGTTTAAAACCTGGTGTAATTGGTAGGATTATATGGTATGTCAGCAATGATAAATCTTTTCCATACGGGACAACAAAAGTAATTAAAGCTTGTTCTCGATTAGATGAAGTCATAGTAGACAAACCAGAAAAATTATATAGACAATTTCGTAATCTAGGTATATATAAATTAGAAGATTTAATAAAAATCACCAACAATGATCCTAATGAAGATATAATGGCTGTTCGATTTAGTGATACTCAAGTGTTCACTAATACTATAACTTTAAAAGAACTTCAAGATATACTAAAAAAACAGATAACTGTTCAAGGACCTTTTAAAATAACACCAGATCAATTTGCTAAAATATATGATCAAATCAACAAAAATTAATTAGGATTATTCAAATATGCCAAATACAGTTCTTTTATCTATAAAGCCAGAATATGCTGATAAAATTTTCTACCAGAAAACAAAAAAAGTTGAATTACGTCGTGTTTTTCCTTCTTTAGATAAAGATGATTTAGTTATAGTTTATGTTTCATCTCCTAAAAAAGCTGTAGTTGGTTACTTTAAAGTCAAAAAAATTATCAAAAAAAATATCTCTTACCTTTGGGATGAAGTCGAAGAAAAAGCAGGAATTACCCAGGAAGAATTTTACGATTATTATTCAGGATTAGATTTGGGGATTGGAATATTTTTCCAAAAAATTAAAACTTTTAGTAATCCAGTAGAATTAGAACAATTAAGACAAGAATTGAATACTTTTAGGCCACCTCAAAGCTATCGTTACTTGAAACCTAATGAATTTGAAATTATTAAGAAATTAGTAGACTATGATTTTGAATAGTTCAAAAATAAGGCGTTTGTGAATCAAGCTATGAAACCATTATTTAGCCCAATTAAAAATTATTTTCAGTTAAGAGTTAGGCCATCGCAATTCTTGCACAATCATAGTCAAAATAACCAACACCAAAAATTAAAATAACTGTGTATGGCAATTCAACAACTAACTTTATTTGTTCAACTTTTTCAAGAATTTTCTGACTCATATCCCTATAGCTTAGAAGGATTAAATCATAGAGCATCTTATGAAAAACAACGTCAACAAGGTCGCCGGAATTTTGAAGAAATAACTACTGCTGCTAAGGCAGGGGAAGACATAACAGAGTTGATTATATGGAAACTTTTACCTCATACTAATACTCCCAGTAATCGACAAAAGGGTGTATGGATTTACTTGAGTGAATCTAGCAATACTGATTTAAGTGAATGGTTTCAATGGTTGGAAAAGCAAGAAGATTGGTCTGTTATTACTAGAGCAATTTATAATTTTGTAACTTCCTGTATTACAGATTATCATAAATTTTTAGTAGCTTGTAAAAATTTTTCTAAATTACCATATTCTAGAGAATTTAAAATAGGAATAATAACACCTATTCTGAATGCAGTCAAACCAGATGATTTTCTTTTAATTAATAATAAATCCAGAAAAGTAATTAATTATTTAAGTAACACAAAACATACTCAAAAGCTAACTGAATACCCATATATTAATCTCACTGGCCATAATCTAATTTTAGAATTAGCTGAAGAAATGCAGAAGCAAAATATACCTGCAATGCGAGATGATGATTTGTTTGATATGTTTTGTTATTGGTTGGTAGATGTAAAAAAATACAATTTTATTAGTGAAAATATAAAGAGTACAGACAATATCTATAAAACTAATCAAGATCAAGATCAAAAAATAAATGTGATTAATTTACAACCAGAATACACTCTAACTCAATGCTCCCAAGAAACAAACTTCACAGAAACAGAACTCACCCAATGGATACGCGCTATCAACCGTAAAAAACAGGCTATTTTCCAAGGTCCACCTGGTACAGGCAAAACTTTCCTCTCTCAAAAACTCGCCCAACACTTAATCAGTCGAGGTGACGGCTTCTGGGAACTGATCCAATTTCATTCTGCTTATACCTACGAAGACTTTATTCAAGGTATTCGACCCCAAAGCCAAGATGGTAAACTCACCTACCCTGTTGTTCCCGGTCGCTTCCTACAATTTTGTCAAAAAGCAGCACTTAATCAAGATATTTGCGTACTCATCATTGATGAAATTAACCGGGCTAACCTCTCCCAAGTTTTCGGCGAACTTATGTACCTCCTGGAATACCGCGACGCCAAAATTCCCCTTGCTGGTAGTGCAGAATTATTCAGCATTCCTAAAAATGTTCGCATCATTGGCACTATGAATACTGCCGATCGCTCCATTGCTTTAGTAGACCATGCACTTCGTCGTCGCTTTGCTTTCATCACTCTCTCCCCTAAGTATGAAATATTGCTTCAATACTACAAGGAAATAGAAACAAATTTTTCAGTGGAGGGGTTAACTCAACTTTTAGAAGCAGTCAACCAAGAAATAAACGACCCCAACTATCAAGTCGGTGTTTCCTTCTTTCTCCGAAAAAATATTGCAGAGGAAATTCCAGATATTTGGCAAATGGAAATTGAACCATATTTAGAGGAATATTTCTTTGCTCAACCAGAAAAAGTCAATGATTTTCGGTGGGAAAAAATTCAACATCGGATGTCAAAGACAATTTGTTAGATATAGACTTTTCCCCACATCTCAGATGCAAAAAGTATCTATTATGTCTGCTTCAAAAACAATATGAAATCTTCCCAAATCATCGAACTCACTGAATATCAACCTTACCAGTTTTCACCAGATAAAATTGATTATAGTATTCCTACTAAATTATGGCAAGAATACGATCAAAAAGGTCAAAAAATTAAAGTTGAATTTCCTACTCCCAAAACCAACAACAAATGGCAATTTACTTCTCAAGGGTGGGTGGGTTATATTCCCATAACTCTGGATTTTCACATCATTCTTAAACCTAAGGTACCACTTCATAACCTATTTGGAATGTTGGAATATGCCTACAACCTCAGAAGTTTTTGTTTTTTAGATGGTTTAGTTAACTGTAATTCTCTACAGGAATTTTACAACTGTTTAGTTAATATTCTGGCTCAAAAAATATTAGAGCGAGGTCGAAAAGGTTTTCATCGTGCTTATCTGCCAAAAACAGAAAATTTAACTTATATTCGGGGACGATTAAATATGCGGCAAGTTATGCACAAACCCTGGGGTGTTAGTTTAAAATGTGATTATCAAGAACATACTGCTAATATTCCTGATAATCAAATTTTGGCTTGGACTTTGTTTATCATTAGCCGTAGTAGTTTTTGTTCTGAAAAAGTCGCTGTAACTGTAACAAGAGCTTTTCATATTTTGCAAGGTTTGGTAACTTTACAACCTTTTAAATCTAGTGATTGTCTGAATATAAAATATCATCGTTTGAATGAAGATTATCAGGTTTTACACGGTTTATGTCGATTTTTTTTGGATAATATTGGAGCTAGTCATCAACAGGGTAATTACTCAATGTTACCTTTTTTAATAGATATGGCTAAACTCTATGAAAAATTTGTAGCTAAATGGTTAAAATTGCATCTATCCTCAAATTTAAGAGTTAAAGAACAAGAAAAAGTAGAAATTGTTGATGATAAAATTTATTGTAAAATTGATTTAGTTATTTATGAAATAAAAACTTGCAAGGTTGTTTATATTCTTGATACTAAATATAAGTTGGATTGCAGACCATCGACAGATGATATTAACCAAGTGGTAGCTTATGCAACTTATAAAAAATGTCACGAAGCTATTTTGATTTATCCTCAAAGACTAACTAATTATATTAATCAATTAGTTGGTGAAAGTCAAGTAAGATTGCGTACTTTGACATTTGCTATTGACTCTGATTTGGAAAAAGCTGGTCAATCTTTTTTAGAAGAATTAATATCAAATCCGGTAGTATCGTTGTAAAAAAAGCATAGAAACCAGGTTGATATTAAATGTTGCACCATACTAATATCTACCTCCCATAAACCCATTTTCTTATAAGACTTATAAGACTCCATGGGCAAGCACAGATGAAACAGTTTAGAAAGTAATTTTCATCCTGATATAAAAAACTATCGGGACTTTAGTGAAAAAATAGTAAAAAAAAGGGTATAATGTATACCTGATATGTATTTTACGTTAATTACTGGCCTGGGAAAAGTTTGATGAAAGAAACAACTTCAGTGGCCATGCCCTCTTGTTTCCATCGATGGTGCGATCGCTTTAACAATGTCTTTAAAACAAAAGCCCAAAAAACAGGGTTTAGGGAATATATAGGAGGATTACTCTTGAGAAAGCGATCGAAAAAACTTGTCTCAAATTGCCAACAACACTGTAGGTCACACGTACCACAAATTACGGCATTTTCTAGTTCGAGCAAATTGGTCTGTAGATGCTGTGAATGAGCGTCGTCTTCAAGTAATGTGGGAACGTCGCCAAACAAAACCTTCTCGATCCTATTGCTTTAATTATAGACGATTCAGGCCACAGAAAAAGTGGTAATTTTACTGCAGGAGTAGGGCGGCAATATATAGGAGAAATAGGAAAAACAGATAATGGTGTAGTCGTGGTGACAACTCATCTTTATGATGGAGTTAAAAGTCTACCTTTAGACATAGCTTTGTATCAGAAAGCTGATTCTTTTCCAAAAGGAAAAAAAGACCCAGAATTTGTCAAGAAACCAGACGAGTGCAATGTCTCTAGTAGATCAATGTTTGTCCAGAGGACACCAACCAGAAATTGTGTTAATTGAAATTTGGCTATGGTAACAATACATCATTCTTAAATCAACTAGAGAAAAGAAGTTTAACTTATATAGGAGGATTAGCTAAAAATCGAAAAGTCATCATTAAAAAACAAGATGACATTAAAGAGGAAATTAGATTAGACAAGCTGGCAGAAAGTATACCTCAGAAAGCTTTCAACTTAGTTCAACTAAGTACAAAAAATGCTAGAGAAGTTTGGGTAGCTACATTAGAAGTAGAAATATCTAGGATGTCAGGTCAAAAAACTATAGCTATCGTTATGAATGCTAAAAGTTTTTCTGAGGCCACTGATATTAACTATTATATCACTAATAGAGAAGACAAATATGTAACTCCTGAGTGGATATATTCTACTTATTCTCAAAGAAATTGGGTGGAAGTTTTCTACAGGGAAGCCAAAGGATGGTTAGGATTAAGAGAATATCAAGTCAGAGATAAAATCAGCCTTAAAAGGCATTTTATTTTAGTATTTTGTGCTTATACATTTATTATCTGGCATCAGTTAACAGGAGGTATAAGAAGGCGTTGGGCTAACAAACCATTAAATACGTTTACTGATACTTTAGAAGCATTTTGTACCGCAATATCTTATCGTTTTGTTGAGTGGTTAGATGAAAACATCGAGGTATTTACCGCTCATAAAGAGAGTTTAGGGTTTGTTTGGGCTTGAAATTTGCTAAAGTCCCGCTATGGAAAGTAACTACTTGAGTCTAAGTCAAATATCTGCCACCTTTTTTCGCTTCTTCTAACTTCCATCATTTTTAGCTGTACTTTTACCCTCACGAGGTGACAAGCAAGCTTAATGGTAGATTTAGTAGTGGAACTCTCGGTCTCCTGTGAGCATGATTTTATGTTGTTTCAATAGTTTTAATACAGTCCGAATTACTGCTCGTTGTTCTGTTAAATTACTGGCACCTTTATGAATGAAAATTTTACCGTCCTGGGGTAAAGCCTTTTTTTTCCAGGCCACACTAATCATTAATATATTGATATTTTGCCACTGAGTCCTATCTAAACTTAATACTAATTCCGAGCTGAAACTGAATAATTTTTCGACCATTATTTTCACTAAAGTAAACCAAAATATAGGTCAACTTAATTTGTCCATAGCTAAAAATATTTGTATATGTTTTTCCTGACTTTCAGATTTTATTGGTAGCTGAAAATAATTGGTTAATTTCGATATGTGTACAGTTTTATGTACTGATATTAAGCATAATAATATTTGTAATGTTGCTACTTGAGATGGACTCATTTTTTTCTTAATATGGTCTTGATAAAAACCTAATATATTCACTTTTATTAATTTTTAGCAGCTATTACTAAAAATAGATCAAACAAAAGATAGATAACCAACATAGTTAATAAAAAGTAAAAAAAAATTACTATATAAGGGTTTGATGCTATTTTTGACTGATGTTTTTCCAAAACTGAGTCGGTTATATTGAAACTTTTAGCGCCCAACATTTAATCAGTCTAGGTGATGGTTTCTGGGAACTCATCCAATTTCATTCTGCTGATAGCTACGAAGACTTTATTCAAGGTATTCGACCGCAAAGGGAAGATGGTAAACTCACCTACTCTGTAGTTCCCAGTCGCTTCCTACAATTTTGTGAAAAACCAGCACTCTGTCAAAATATTTGCCTACTCATCATTAATGAAATTAAATGAGAAATTCAAAAATTGAAGGATTGACAAAACAAGAATAAACTGTATTGGAGGATTTAATTAATAAAATATTAGCTGAAAATTTATTACTAGAAGCATCATCTACTTCTTGTAAAAAACAATTCCAATTAAATTTTATTGTGGATGAGAATGGTTGAATAAATGTAGACTTTATCCAGTTACAATTGGTGCAAATCAAGCCTCCTTCTCGAACTATACTTATTTTTATATGTGATTTATTTGGCAGCATTGACTTTAGGGTTCTTAGCTATCCCTATAATAATAATCTGGATAGCAACAGATTCTGTTATATTTACAATATTTGCTTTAATAAGATGGGTAGTAACATTTTTTTTTTGAGAGTTGCAGCTTTTTTTTAGTAGGTTTCAGTAGAACTAGTTTATAGTTACATCTACTGCTTATTTTATCACTTTATTATTGGCAGTTATAGTATAGAAACTTTTGTCTTTACTAGACCAAATAGAATAAAATTTGTCACTGAACTTTACTCTCCACCTCAAATAAACTTGCAGCTATATTTCTAGACATTGATAGTAGTAAACAACAATGATGTTTACAACCTACTTCCTGATTACTAAAATCAATTTACTAATCAATATTTTTAATTTAAAACAATAGAGCAACTTGACTAGCAGTATGTTAGAGATTAGTGTTAGGTTTCACTCTTAAACCCAACCTACGCAATTTCCTTTTTGATGATTACTATTCAAAGCAATATCGTATTATACCATAGGCAGTTTAAGGAGATTAAACTCTTCCACTATTCATGCTTCTTGTTATCCCAAAACTTGAGAAAAGCTTAAGCATTATAGATTTTTATAGGCAAAAATTATGCACTAAATTACAATATATCAGGACGCTAATCGGCCAAATAAAAATTTCTAACAGTCATCAAATTATTGCTGATGAATCAATTAACTAATCTGAAATCATTTACATCAGTTTCGCGACGAACAATACTCAAATTATTAACTATTGGAGCTACTACTGGTTTACTAGGTTATACTCGATTCTCTAAACCTCAACCAAGGGTTTTTACCCAAGATAATCTAGATTTACCACAATATTTAAACAATGATAAAAGTGTAGTAGTAGTTGGGGGTGGATTAGCAGGATTAGCTTGTGCTTATGAACTTACTCAGCGAGGTTTTACAGTTACTTTATTAGAAAGATCCCCACAACTAGGAGGAAAAATTGCTAGTTGGTCTGTTGATGTAGGAGGAGAAAAGTTTATAATGGAACATGGTTTTCATGGTTTTTTTCCTCAATATTACAATCTGAATAGTTTGGTAGAAGAATTGAATATTACAGATAATTTTCAATCTTTAGAGTTCTATTCTGTGGTGTTTAGAAAAGGGAAATATAACCCAGAAGTATTTCATCCTAATAGTTCTGTGTTTCCTTGGAATATAGTAGATTTAGCAATTTCTTCTTCTAATAGATTTAGCTGGGGAATTAATTTAGCCAAGCCTAAACATTGGGAAGTATTTCGTGCTATAGGTGGCTTTAATTTAGAGAAAACTTATCATAAATTTGACAATTTATCTGTTGCTGAATGGGTCGAAAAAGATTTTCCTCAAGGATTATATGATTTGTATTTTTTGCCTTTTGCTAAATCAAGTCTTAATGCTCCAAACAAGTTGAGCGTTGCCGAATTAATGCAATTTTTTCACTTCTATTTTTTTGGTAATCCAGAAGGTTTAGCTTTTAATGGTACTAGACAAGATATGGGTACAAGTTTAGTACAACCAGTTGCTAAAGAAATTGAGAATAAGGGAGGTAAAATTTTTACTGATGTTGGTGTTAGTGGAATTAATTTGCAAAACAATAAGATTAGTTCAATTAGTTATCAGTTAGGAGAGGTGAAAAGTTTGATTCCTTTTTGGGTAGAACGTAATTTAGAAATCAATCAAGAAAAAGTTAATTATTTTGGTTCAAGTGATCGCCTCTTTGCGGTTAAATATAATTCAAATGAGGCTATTTCTTTGACTTGTACTCATCAAGGTTGTACTGTTATCTTAGCAGAAGATGGAAATTTTTACTGCCCTTGTCACGGAGCAGTTTATGATAGAAAAGGAAAAGTATTGACAGGTCCGGCAAAACAAAATTTATCGCGCTATAAAATTACTCAACGCCAAGAAAATCAAGTTCAGTTAGTTAGCATAAAGGAAAATAAATCAGAAATTATATCCACAGAAATTAAAGCTGATTATTATGTATTTGCTACAGATGTTCCGGGAGTTCAACACTTATTTAATTTGATGGAAGGAGAAGTAAATCAAAATGTAAAATCTCAGGTACAAAAATTAAATATAGCTGACCCCTTTGCAGTTTGTCGTTTTTGGTTTGACCGAGACTTTGACTGGAAACATAGCAATTTTACTTCTCTATCCGGTTATCAATTAATTGATAGTATTACTCTCTATCATCGCATTCAAAAACAGTTCATTCAATGGCATAAAAAAACAGGTGGTAGTGTTGTGGAGTTACACGCCTATTGTTACAAAGAAAAACAGTTTCCTACTCAAGAAATTTTACTCACAACTTTTGCACAAGAATTATATGAAATTGTACCAGAATTAAAGGAAGCTAATTTGCTGCATCAAGAGTTAGTAAACCAGAAAAATTTTTCCGGTTATCCTCCAGGTAGTTATCAACAACGTCCAGAAATTAACAGTGGTATTTCTAATTTAATGTTTGCTGGAGATTGGGTAAAAATGCCATTTCCTTGTGGTTTAATGGAAAGAGCTACTAGTAGTGGGTTATTAGCAGCAAATGAAATTCTTTCTAGAGAAGGTTTACAAAGACGAAAATTATTCTCAGTCAACCCTGAAGGTATTCTCAAAGTTTGATTCTAGGGAGTAGGGATCTCTATTCCCTCAAACAAAATCAGATCATGTAGGCCTGGATAATTCTATATTCTCAAAAACTTTTCTCCATTACCCAATAGCAAGGGAATGGTGGAGAAGTAAACATAAGAAAAATTAACTTAACATTTGATCAAAGCACTCAAAGAAGTTATTATAAGAGTTTGTTGATTACTGAAATTTATGAAGTCTTATCTAAGTATATTATTATAGTATTAATACATCAGAATTGGTGTAATTATATTTTGGTGAATTTTGGGAGAGGCAGAAGGGTTTTGTTCAAATTGTGACTTAACTTTATACACAAATGATCTTACCACCAGATGATATTAACTCTAATTACTAGATGCTGGTTTAATAGGAATTTCAATTATGAACTCTGTACCTTTTCCAACTTCAGAAACACAACTCAAATTACCCCCATGTTTTTCTACTACAATTGAATGGCTAATTGATAATCCTAAACCTGTACCTACTCCCACTGGTTTAGTAGTAAAAAATGGGTCAAATATTTGAGATAATGCTTCAGAATTAATACCACTACCATTGTCATAAATTTTGATTTTTACTGTTTCTAAATCTGTTACTTCAGTAGAAATTGTAATAGTGGGTTGACGGTCAAATTGTTGTTTTTTTTCTCCCATAGTTTCTAAAGCATCAATTCCATTAGCTAGTAAATTCATAAATACTTGATTAATTTGCGAAACGTAACAGATAACTTCTGGTAAGCTACCATAATTTTTGACTATTTTAATTTCACTCAGATGATATTAACTCTAATTACTAGATGCTGGTTTAATAGGAATTTCAATTATGAACTCTGTACCTTTTCCAACTTCAGAAACACAACTCAAATTACCCCCATGTTTTTCTACTACAATTGAATGGCTAATTGATAATCCTAAACCTGTACCTACTCCCACTGGTTTAGTAGTAAAAAATGGGTCAAATATTTGAGATAATGCTTCAGAATTAATACCACTACCATTGTCATAAATTTTGATTTTTACTGTTTCTAAATCTGTTACTTCAGTAGAAATTGTAATAGTGGGTTGACGGTCAAATTGTTGTTTTTTTTCTCGCATAGTTTCTAAAGCATCAATTCCATTAGCTAGTAAATTCATAAATACTTGATTAATTTGCGAAACGTAACAGATAACTTCTGGTAAGCTACCATAATTTTTGACTATTTTAATTTCACTTTTATCTGATTTTTCTTTAATACGAGTATTTAAAATTAGTATGGTACTGTCAATATTTTCATGGATATTTATAGGATTCATATTGGCTTCATCCAAGCGCGAGAAGTTGCGGATGGAAATTACAATATCTCGAATACGTTCGGCTCCAAATTTAATAGAATTCAAAAGTTTTTGTAAGTCTTCTATAAGAAATTCTAAGTCCATATCTTCAATTTCATCTTGAATCTCGTCTACAGGTTCAGGATAGTGTTCTTGATATAAATTAATCAAATTTAGTAAGTCAGAAATATATTCATTGGCAGGGGACATATTACCATAAATAAAGCCGACAGGGTTATTAATTTCGTGAGCTATTCCAGCAACTAACTGCCCTAAACTTGACATTTTTTCACCTTTAATTAGTTGAGATTTAGTGCGTTGTAGCTCCTGTAATGTTTGCTCTAGTTGTAAATTTTTTTCGTTTAATTCTTCGGTTGTTTCTTGTATTTTTTCTTCTGCTGAACTGTGCAACATTGCATTTTCTAAGGAAACTGCTGCTTGAGATAATAAAAATCTTAATATTTCCCAACATTCTGGAGTAAATGCACCTGTAGTTTGGTTATTTTCCAAATACAAAACTCCTATAAGTTGGCCTCTATTAACAATAGGAGTACATAAAACAGATTTCAGTTTAACTTTGACAACATAGGGGTCAGTTGTGAAGCTATCTTCAGCAAAAGCATTGCTTAATACAACATCTTGGCGCGATCGCTCCACATAGTTAATTACTGTTAGTGGTAAGTCTTCACATTCATGAATTTGAGTCTCTTGAACTACTACTGCTTCCGAATCTAAGTTAGCTTCAGCTCTATTGATTAGTTCACCTTTTGTTAGTAGAAAAAGTACACCTTTTTCTGCACCAGTATTTTCCATGATAATTTTCATCAATTTAGATAGTAACTTATCTAAGACAATCTCACTATAAATTGCTTGAAATACTTTAATAACTGTGGCTATATTTAAGGAGTGATTACTCATATCTTTGTCACTAGAATTTTCTATATTTTCAGGTTGAATCATATGTTTTTGAATTTTAATAAATTTTATAATTTTTGATATTAACTTTCTATTTTTTTACCTTTCTATTTACCTCCCAATCTTGATAATCATAGTGAGCTTTATGTAAACAAATTTTTGCATATTTACGTTAATCTTGATTTAACTAACATTTTACTACTAATTTGTTGCTTACTGCTTTATCTTAAATAAATTAATTTTGCTGCTAGATTCCACAGCTTAATTATATATACCAATATGGGCTTATATTAATATTTTATAATTATGGGGTTTAGTCTCCAAACCGAGGGCAAAAATGGGATTGAGCTGACTCAACTCCTAAAGTTTTTTTTCTCACATCTCATTTTTGATTGCTATAGACATATTGCTGCTGTATTTGTTCCAGAAAAACTTGTAATTTCTGCTACTACTAATAAATACTTATGTTGAAAGTTTTCTTGACAGTTATCTTCCCAAATATTGATATCCTGTTGATTTTTTTTCTAGTTCTTGCCAGTATTCTCTTGGCTTCACTTCAGAAACACTGGGATAAAAGGCAGCTATATAGTAAAAATTAAATTCTGTAACAGATAAAATACCTATAATAAACTCTCAATATTTTCGAGTTTATAAAAACTACGCACTGCTACATCTAAATTTTTACAGGAATAGAGAAGATATAATTTATGACAATAAAGCTGTAAAGTTTGAGTTCCTAATCATTGTTAAATTTTCTAGCAAAATTATACTCATCAGTTATTAATTTTTTTAATGTGTATGCGCAAGTCTTATGTCTTCTTCTAAAATTACTTTCTACCATAGTATCCGTAACTTGGGAATTAACCAAAATCATTGGTATGCTGTTGCTCGTAGTATAGAGCTTCAATCTCAACCTTTAAGTATTACCCTTTGGCATCAAACAATAGTCCTTTACCGGGGCTGTAGTGGTAAAGTCTATGGTCTAGAAGATATTTGCCCTCATCGTTTTGTTAAACTTAGTTCTGGTCGTGTGATCGCGGATGAATTAGAATGCACATATCATGGATGGCGTTTTGAGTCAAATGGTAAATGTTCTCATATACCCTATTTAGCAAGTAATCAAAAATTACCTAGTTGTCAAATTCGGACTTTTCCGGTTCAAGAGCTACATGGTTTCATCTGGCTATTCCCTGGAGATAAATCATTGGCAAATTTAATTTCTCCTTTAGAAATTCCTGAGTGGGACCATCTCAATTATATTGCCACAATATCAGTCATCAAATGTCGCGCCCATTATTCCTATTTAGTAGAAAATTTAATGGACATGTACCACGGACATTTACATCAAAATTGGCAAGCGTGGGCAGCAGCAAAATTAATAGACTTATCTGAAAATGACCATCGAGTAGATGCTTATTATGAAGCTCAAAGCTATTATAAAATAGATAAAATTTGGTCAATATCTCAATTAATATTTCCCAGTTTACGACAACTCCATCCTGAGCCATTAAATGTTAGTTATATATATCCAAATTGGGTTTCTAACCTCGGAAAAGATTTTAAAATTTACTGTCTTTTATTACCAATTAATGAAAGAGAAACTCAAGCTTATTTAATTCACTTTACATCCCTTCAAGCCTTTTGGCGTTTACATAAACTCCCAGAATGGTTTAGACGATTTGTAAAAAGAATTTTGTTTGGTTCAGCTCAAAAACTACTCGATGGTTTAGTACAGCAAGATGTAGAGATGATAGAAGAAGAACAGCAAGCTTATCTAAAAAATCCTCAGCAACGTAATTATGAGTTAAATAGGGCTCTAGTTAGTACACAAAGGTTAATTAGAAAACAAGCCATCAAATGAATCATAATATATGCTGAAAATAATGGGGTATCTGTTTAATAGCTAATAAAATACTTATAGAGTATAAAACTTATCCTGAATTTTGAGAATATATCTTAATCGACTAATCTCAATGCTATCTAGCAAAATACACTAAAATTTTAGAGGATTTATGGATATTTAGGGAGTATAATTTATCAAAAAATTCATAAATTAGCTCCTGTTGAAGTGCAAATTATTGGCAAATATATTGATCGATCAGTATATTTTTATAAAGTGAATAATAGTGGTAAATATGAGTCAAAAATTAGCTCCTTTTATTGATAGATAGACTAAATTATTTTTGATATACAATAAATCATATTTTCCCTACTCCCTACTCTCTAAAAAATGTAAAATTAATTTTGCATAGGAACTTAAAATTTAACAGCCTATTTAATATTTGTATGGTCTTTGAAAAACTGAAAGGAAGCGAATTTATAAACTGATTTTTTTTGTGAATTTGTATTCTTAAAAATAATTATTTTATCTTTTGTTTATTCGTGATTTTTTTCCTTTTAAGCTGGGAAAATACAACTTGAGTTTACTATTAATTATTAATAACTCAATCTTGACCTACTCCAATATTTAATTGTTTCTTACTGATCAAATACCATGAATCAACTATTTCCTTTAAATTTTTCTGGCCAAGACCTACGACATCGTGATTTTCAAGGCCAAGACCTGACAGGGGCTAATTTTAGCGGTTCTGACTTGAGAGGTTGCAATTTTCAGGATGCTATCCTCTATGGGACTAATTTTCGAGGTGCCAGAATTGGGCAAAGTAGGAGCAAAGTTTGGACTTTGATTTTCTGTTGTGCTGGAGCGGCGATCGCTGTTACTCTTACTAGTGCTTTTGCTAGTTTTATT
Source organism: Trichodesmium erythraeum IMS101 (assembly GCF_000014265.1). NCBI lineage: Bacteria > Bacillati > Cyanobacteriota > Cyanophyceae > Oscillatoriales > Microcoleaceae > Trichodesmium > Trichodesmium erythraeum. Next base: position 5,499,286 of record NC_008312.1, on the reverse strand, counting down.
GCTGGTGAAATGCCTGGGGTTACTGCTTTGATAGGGACTGGGGCTGTGGCTATTGCTATTACTAATACTAAAAATGAGATTATTGCTGCTATTTTGGCTGGGGTTGTTGCTACTATTGGTTCTAGTGGTATTGTCTATTTTTTGTCAGGAAGTAAAGTCAAAGGATTGTTTTTATTTTTGGGTTCAGGAGTTATTTTAGGATTGGGTCTTATTTTGTTTTTTCAAGTTGTTTTTGATTTAGAAAAGTTATCAAAAACATCTTTTGAGAATGCAGATTTAACTAATGCTATTTTTGATGAATAAATTATTGAAGTTCTTGATTTTTAATTTTTTTATTCTACTAAAAAATCGGTGATTTTTTCTTAATTTTTGATCATAATTATTTAATTATTATTTGGTAAATTTAGCTTGACAAAATCACTATAGATAATTACAATTTGCCTAGTTAGTGTAGTTAAGTAGGAGTAAAATTAAGTGGTTAATGCTGAACAGGTTAGTTATGGTAATTACTATTGGTATGTTCGGGTAACTAAAGATATAGTCGAAAATCAGGAACAATATGTTCAGGCAGATGAAGCACAGATAAAAGATGGTATTTTATTATTCCTTAAGTACACAAATGAAGGGGCAAAAGTTACTATGGCTTTTGCTCCTGGAACTTGGTTAACTGCTTTTGTTACTACTTATAAAATCCCAGAAAAAAAATTAGATCAATAGATATGTTTATTAGTGGCAAATATTTGGATAGTACAAATCAAAAAAATCTGATTGTTAATAGGATACTATTGTGGTGGTAGACATGATCATTTTTTGGTCTGGTTAATTATTAAAGAAGGAGTTAGAATACGATAATTTTTTTTGCCCTCATATTGGAAGTCAAAGTAGACCCGGGAGAAATTGCCTTGTAGCGACGTTTTGATATTTATGTTGATGGTTTAAAGATAACTGGAAGTATACAAATTGTCAACTCCTAAATTTATTCACTGAGTTTTTCAATTTTCCCAGCTATATTGTTTCCAATTTTTCCTGTCTTTTTGATTTGCCTATCTCCACCCATGAATACATTTGAATAAATTTGAAAACATTGACTGTAGAAGGTCTAGTGACTTCTTGAATAGTAGTTTGAGAGGGGTTGCGTACAGGGGTTTTATTGATTTTTTAAAGCCATAAAATGGGCGCATTTGCTGATGACGGAAAGAGTTGAGGCTATATTTGGGCTGGAAAATTGTGTAATTTTGACTACTTTCTGACTCCTGAGTGTTAGCTAACGTGGGATATACAAAAATAACTTCTAACTTCTGAGTTTATGAAAGATACTTGTAGTAGCTATTTTCTAATTGCTGCAATGTCTCTTTTGCCCACTCCTGTAGTTGTGTGTCTGGGTCGTTTTCTGCTCTGTCTTTTAATAATGGGAGGGTTTGTGGATGCTCTGGGTATTGTTCGACTATTACTTCTAGTGCTGTTTGTCGAGGGTTGTCTGAAAACTCATCTTCATTTTGAAAGGGGTCATTGAGGGCGGCGTGATAAAACAATTCAAAAATTCCTGGCTGATATTTCCAACTACTAGCTATTTGTCGAAGTGCTTCAGTTCGCACATCCGAATTTTCATCAGACACTAGCTTTTGTTTCAGTAATTCTAAAATTTCTGGCTGGTTTTTCCAACCACTATTTATTTGTCGGACGGCTTCAGTTCGCACATCGGAGTCATTATCAGAAACTAGCCTTTGCTTGAGTAATTCTAAAATTTCTGGCTGATGTTTCCAAGTACTAGCTATTTGTCGGAGTGCTTCAAGCCGCACATCCGAATTTTCATCAGACACTAGCTTTTGTTTCAGTAATTCTAAAATTCCGGGCTGGTTTTTCCAACCACTATTTATTTGTCGGACGGCTTCAGTTCGCACATCCGAGTCATTATCAGAAACTAGCCTTTGCTTGAGTAATTCTAAAATTTCTGGCTGATGTTTCCAAGTACTAGCTATTTGTCGGAGCGCTTCAGTTCGCACATCCGAATTTTCATCAGACACTAGCTTTTGTTTCAGTAATTCCAAAATTTCTGGCTGGTTTTTCCAACCACTATTTATTTGTCGGACGGCTTCAGTTCGCACATCCGAGTCATTATCAGAAACTAGCCTTTGCTTGAGTAATTCTAAAATTCCGGGCTCGTGTTTCCAGCTACTAACTATTTGTCGGAGTGCTTCAAGTCGCACATCCGAATTTTCATCAGACACTAGCTTTTGTTTCAGTAATTCTAAAATTTCTGGCTGGTTTTTCCAACCACTATTTATTTGTCGGACGGCTTCAGTTCGCACATCCGAGTCATTATCAGAAACTAGCCTTTGCTTGAGTAATTCTAAAATTTCTGGCTGATGTTTCCAAGTACTAGCTATTTGTCGGAGTGCTTCAAGCCGCACATCGGAGTCATTATCAGAAACTAGCCTTTGCTTGAGTAATTCTAAAATTCCGGGCTCGTGTTTCCAGCTACTAACTATTTGTCGGAGTGCTTCAAGTCGCACATCTGAATTTTCATCAGACACTAGCTTTTGTTTCAGTAATTCTAAAATTTCTGGCTGGTTTTTCCAACCACTATTTATTTGTCGGACGGCTTCAGTTCGCACATCCGAGTCATTATCAGAAACTAGCCTTTGCTTGAGTAATTCTAAAATTTCTGGCTGATGTTTCCAGCTACTAACTATTTGTCGGAGCGCTTCAAGCCGCACATCCGAATTTTCATCAGACACTAGTCTTTGTTTGAGTAATTCTAAAATTCCGGGCTCGTTTTTCCAACCACTAGCTATTTGCCGGAGTACTTCAAGCCGCACATCCGAATTTTCATCAGACACTAGTCTTTGTTTGAGTAATTCTAAAATTCCCGACTCCTGTTTCCAGTTACTGACTATTTGTTCGAGTGTTTCAAGTCGCACCTGCCAGTTTTCATCAAATACTAGCCTTTGTTTGAGTAATTCTAAAATTCCCGGCTCTTGTTTCCAACCACTAACTATTTGTTCGAGTGCTTCAAGTCGCACCTGCCAACTTTCATCAGATATTAGCTTTTGTTTGAGTAATTCTAAAATTCCGGGCTCGTTTTTCCAACTACTGGCTATTTGTCGGAGTGCTTCAAGCCGCACATCCGAGTCATCATCAGAATTTACCCTTTGTTTGAGTAATTCTAAAATTCCGGGCTCGTGTTTCCAACCACTAACTATTTGTCGGACGGCTTCAAGACGCACATCCGAATTTTCATCAGACACTAGTCTTTGTTTGAGTAATTCTAAAATTCTCGGCTCTTGTTTCCAACCACTAACTATTTGTTCGAGTGCTTCAAGTCGCACCTGCCAACTTTCATCAAATACTAGCCTTTGTTTGAGTAATTCTAAAATTCGGGGATCGTGTTTCCAACCACTAGCTATTTCTCGGAGGGCTTCAAGTCGCACAAACATATCATCACCATACACAACCCATTGTTTGAGTAATTCTAAAATTCGGGGCTCGTTTTTCCAACCACTAGCTATTTCTCGAAGGGCTTCAAGTCGCACATCGGAGTCATCATCAGAATTTACCCTTTGTTTGAGTAATTCTAAAATTCCCGGCTCTTGTTTCCAACCACTAACTATTTGTCGGAGGGCTTCAGTTCGCACCTGCCAACTTTCATCAAATACTAGCCTTTGTTTGAGTAATTCTAAAATTCGGGGCTCGTTTTTCCAGCCACTAGCTATTTGTCGGACGGCTTCAGTTCGCATATCCGAACTTTCATCAAATACTAGCCTTTGTTTGAGTAATTCTAAAATTCCGGGCTCGTTTTTCCAAGCTCTAGCTATTTCTCGGAGTACTTCAAGCCGCACATCGGAGTCATCATCAGAATTTACCCTTTGTTTGAGTAATTCTAAAATTCCGGGCTCGTTTTTCCAACCACTAACTATTTGTCGGAGGGCTTCAGTTCGCACCTGCCAACTTTCATCAAATACTAGCCTTTGTTTGAGTAATTCTAAAATTCCGGGCTCGTTTTTCCAGCCACTAGCTATTTGTCGGACGGCTTCAGTTCGCACATCCGAACTTTCATCAAATACTAGCCTTTGTTTGAGTAATTCTAAAATTCCGGGCTCGTTTTTCCAAGCTCTAGCTATTTCTCGGAGTACTTCAAGCCGCACATCGGAGTCATCATCAGAATTTACCCATTGTTTGAGTAATTCTAAAATTCCGGGCTCGTTTTTCCAACCACGAGCTATTTGTCGGACGGCTTCAGTTCGCACCTGCAAACTTTGATCAAATACTAGCCTTTGTTTGAGTAATTCTAAAATTCGGGGCTCGTTTTTCCAACCACGAGCTATTTGTCGGATGGCTTCAAGTCGCACATCGGAGTCATCATCAGAATTTACCCTTTGTTTGAGTAATTCTAAAATTCCGGGCTCGTGTTTCCAACCACTAGCTATTTGTCGGAGGGCTTCAGTTCGCACATCCCAGCTTTCATGAGACACAACCCATTGTTTGAGTAATTCTAAAATTCCGGGCTCGTTTTTCCAAGCTCTAGCTATTTCTCGGAGTACTTCAAGCCGCACATCGGAGTCATCATCAGAATTTACCCATTGTTTGAGTAATTCTAAAATTCCGGGCTCGTTTTTCCAACCACGAGCTATTTGTCGGACGGCTTCAGTTCGCACCTGCAAACTTTGATCAAATACTAGCCTTTGTTTGAGTAATTCTAAAATTCGGGGCTCGTTTTTCCAACCACGAGCTATTTGTCGGATGGCTTCAAGTCGCACATCGGAGTCATCATCAGAATTTACCCTTTGTTTGAGTAATTCTAAAATTCCCGGCTCGTGTTTCCAACCACTAGCTATTTGTCGGAGGGCTTCAGTTCGCACCTGCCAGTTTTCATCAAATACTAGCCTTTGTTTGAGTAATTCTAAAATTCCCGGCTCGTGTTTCCAACCAGTTGCTATTTGTCGGAGGGCTTCAGTTCGCACATCCGAACTTTCATCAAATACTAGCCTTTGTTTGAGTAATTCTAAAATTCCCGGCTCGTGTTTCCAACCAGTAGCTATTTGTCGGACGGCTTCAGTTCGCACCTGCCAACTTTCATCAGACACAACCCTTTGTTTGAGTAATTCTAAAATTCCCGGCTCGTGTTTCCAAACAGTAGCTATTTGTCGGACGGCTTCAGTTCGCACCTGCCAACTTTCATCAGACACAACCCTTTGTTTGAGTAATTCTAAAATTCCCGGCTCGTGTTTCCAAACAGTAGCTATTTGTCGGACGGCTTCAGTTCGCACCTGCCAACTTTCATCAGACACAACCCATTGTTTGAGTAAATCTAAAATTCCCGGCTCGTGTTTCCAACCAGTTGCTGTTTGTCGGACGGCTTCAGTTCGCACATCCTCACTTTCATCAGACACAACCCATTGTTTGAGTAAATCTAAAATTCCCGGCTCGTGTTTCCAAACAGTAGCTATTTGTCGGACGGCTTCAGTTCGCACCTGCCAACTTTCATCAGACACAACCCTTTGTTTGAGTAATTCTAAAATTCCCGGCTCGTGTTTCCAAACAGTAGCTATTTGTCGGACGGCTTCAGTTCGCACATCCGAACTTTCATCAGACACAACCCTTTGTTTGAGCCAAGTATAAGTTGAAGGATCATCCCTCCAGGTTGTAGCCATTATTTCCACAGCTTGAGTACGAATTTCACGAACTAACTCTGCATCTTCATCATCTTCATCATAAGATTCATAAAAATAACCAAGGTCATACCCAGTCAAATTTTTTAACCTATTTAATAACCGATAACCCACATCATCAATACCCTGGCGACTCCTAACTTCAAACAAACACTTGCCCGCCAAAAATAAATTCTGAAACTTTTCCTCTTCCCCATCTTGTTCCATCAAATAACTAATAATATCTCCCACAAACTTAGCATCTATCATCCCAGCAATTAACCGTAATACTTCATGCCATTTTTCATCCCGCCAATGACTACCAAAAACATCATTTATCAACCCATCTTTTCCCAGAGTTTGTGTTACCGTAAACTGCCAAACAAAACTCCAAGCACAGAAATATTCTAAAAAAGTTCGATGTACAAAAGCATAATATCCACCCCCAACAAAACACAAAATAAAATTCCTAACCCGCAACTGTTCCATCAACGCCCTAGCCACAACTCTCACATCATTAATATCTACACTTTTTAGATACTCTTTAACAATATTTTCTAAGCTATTTTCATCAATCAAATTACCAGCCAAACCCTCTTTATTCTGCTGCATAAAATCAGCAACTCGGCGCAAAATTTCTTGCTTATCTTTATAGTCAATAGTTATCGGGTCAATCTTAGCATCAACTAATGCCCTTTCCATATCCCATTGCTGTAATAAAACCCGAGAAGCTTGATTATAAAGTTCCGCCCTATCTCTCGGTAATTCTTGATGACGATTTAAAATAGCCATCATAGTTAATAACAAAGGATTTCCCGACAACTGCTTAATAGCTGAAAAATCATTAATTGCCCGTTTCAACCGTTCTCTTTTCCGCTCTTTTTCCCGCTCATCTTGATAAGTTAAATCATGCCAACTTTGAATAAAATTATCAACTTGTTCGGACCCCAAATCTTGCAACATAAAATGATAAAATTCAGCATCCCGGAGTTGTTGTGGCTGATAACCAATCACTCTAGAAGTAACAATAACCCGGACATTTTTATAATCATTTGTAAATCCATGAATATCAGTAATTATTTCCTTTCTTTTAGCAGGTTCAAAAACTTCATCTAATCCATCAAACATCACAATAGCATCACCATTTTGTAGTTTTGCATGAAGTTCTTGTTGAGGTAAATGGCAAGTTACACCGCTACCTTTTTCGAGAAAATCTAGAAAATTTTGGCATTTATTATAATCATGGTTTCTCACATAATTCCGTAGTTCAATTAATAGAGGAATTGGTTTTAAAGGCAAATCTCTCAGAGGTAATTCTGCCCATTTCAAAGCGATATATTGTAATAAAGTAGACTTGCCAGAACCAGGGTCTCCCAGAATAACTAAATATTTATAGTTAGTATTTTCTATTAGTTCTAAAACTGAGCGAACCGGCTGTTCTAAATATCTGCGTCGGACAGTTTCCAATTGTTCTGGAGAAAATTCTATTTCTAACTGCCCAGTCTCTTTTAATTGTTGGAGATATTCTTTAGGAATTTCATATAATTGAGGCCTAAATTCTTGAGATTCCCGAACATTTTGAGAAATAAACATTCGCCATAATTTCAGTTCATTATAACCATAACCACTAGTATCTAAACTTTCTAATTTGAGTTTTCCATATTGTTCTTGGATTCCTTCTTGATATTTTCTGAGGTCAAATTCTGGTGTAATTTTATAATTTTGATTTGCTATTTGAGCGAGGGTTTCTGAGTCTAATATTTTCCGTAATTCATCAGAATCTCGAATAATTTTTTTCACCCTTCTCTGATATTGCTTAACAACTAAGACCCAGTCAAAATCATCGGGTAGGGGCGGATTAATTTTATTCCAGATAGTAGCTAGTTTCTTAGTATCTAAAATTTTGACATTATGATTAAATGCACTACCTAAAGTTCTTAAAACATACTTATTTTTAAGAAATTGTTCTAAGGGTTCAATATATCGCTCTAATCGACTTTCATCTAACTCAACTTCTTCTAATTCTTGCTTTACCAATTGCAAAAATTCTTTAATTGCTTCTACATTTGCTTTTTCTAAAGTCTTTGTATTTATATTGCTACCATTTAGGTAAAAAATAAGCCAATTAAAAAAATCTTTAACGTAGTCTTTAGGTGTACGTTTAGCTAATTCTCTAATAACTTCCTTTGTAAAAAAATCAACCTCTTGAGTAGAAATCCAAGTAATTAAATGTTCAATCATAGTTATTTAACCTTTTGACATTCCATAGAAAAAAATAAGAGAATTCGTGGCTTATTTTTTTCAAATTTATCAGTCATTTTTCCATCTAGTAGCTAACTCTTCTTTTGCTCTCTCCCGTACATTCAAATCACTATGAGATTCTGCAATATTATCGAGCCAAGTCTTAATATTAGCCTCATTTAAACGATTATCCCTCCAAGTTTCTGCCACAAGTTTTACAGCTTGAGTACGAATTTTACTATCATAGTCAATATGATCAAGATTATAATTTGTCAAAGCTTTTAACCTATTCAATAACTCAGAAGCTATCTCATCAATATGCTGAGGGTGTTCAACTTCAAATAAACATTTCCCCGCCAAAAATAAATTCATAAATTTTTCTTCTTCCCCATCTTTTTCCATCAAATAACCAATAATTTTTCCCACAAAATTAGCATTAATCTTTCCTGCAATTAATCGCAAAATTTCATGCCAATTTTCATCCCGCCAATGGTTCTCAAAAACATCATTTATCAACTGATTTATGTTTATAGTTTGTGTCTCCTTAAACTCCCAAACAAAACTCCAGGCACAGAAATATTCTAAAAAAGTTCGATGTACAAAAGCATAATATCCACCCCCAACAAAACATAAAATAAAATTCCGATTGCGTAACTCTTTAAGCAGGGCTCTAGCTATAATTATTGCATCCTTAAAACCTAGAAAATCTAGATATTCTTTGATAATTATTTCTACATTATTCTCAGAGATTAAATTGCCAGCAAAACCTTTTTTATTTTCCTGCATAAACTTAGCCATCCGGCGCAATATTTCCTGCTTGTCTTTAATTGTTATAGAGTCAAGATTAATTTGTTCCATCCCTTCTCTACGAAGCGCCCTTTCTACATCCCACTTTAACAAAAGTTCTGAAGAATTATTATAGAGGTCAGCTTTATATTTTGGAAGTTCTTGATTACGATTCATAATAGCCATCATAGTTAATAATAGAGGATTTCTAGCGATTTCTTTAATAGCTGAAAAATCCTTAATTGCTTGTTTTAACCGTCCCATTCTCCACTTTTTTGTCTCTTCTTCTTCACTTTTGTAAGTAAGCTCATGCCAATTTTTAATAAAATAATTAATTTGTTCCTCATCTAAATCTTGCAACATAAAATGACAAAATTCAGCATCTCGGAGTCTTTGTAATTTATAACCTATTACCCGCGAAGTAACAATAACTCGCACCTTTTTATAGTCATTAGTAAACCGATGAATATCAGTTATTACCCTTTCTCGTTTTTCAGGGTCGAAAACTTCATCTAACCCATCAAACATGACAATAGCTTCACCCTTTTTTAATTTGTTATGAAGTTCCTTTTGAGAGATATGACAAATAACTCCACTACCTTTTTCTAGGAAATCTAGAAAATTTTCACACTTTTTTTCATTATAATTACCCATATAAGTTTGCAGTTCAATTAGTATAGGAATTGGATGAAAAGGTAAATCTTTGGGTAATATTTTTGTCCACTCAAGAGCTATATATCTTAATAAAGTAGACTTACCAGAACCAGGGTCACCTAAGATTACTAAATATTGATATTCTTTGTTTTTTTGTAATTCTAAAACTGAACGAGTCTGCTGTTCAAAATATTGGCGCTCCAAACTTTCTAATTGTTCTTGAGAAAGTGCTGTTTCTAACTGCCCAGTCTCTTTTAATTGCTGTTGATATTGTTTGGGCATAAGATGAATTTGAGGTATAAATTCTTGAATTTTCCGTACTTTTTGAGGAATAAAAATTTTCAATAATTCGATGTTATAAGCGAGACCTTTAGTATCTAAACTGTCTAATCTGAGGTTGCCATATCTTTCTCGAATTCCCTCTTGATGTTTTATTAAGTTAAATTCGGGTTTGACTGAAGTTTGACTTGCCAGTTCTTCCAGAGATTTGGAATCTAATATTTGCCGTAATTCATCTGATTTTTGAATAATCTTTTTGACTTTTCTCTGGTATTGCCTGATAACTAAGTCCCAGTCAAATTCATCTGGTAAAAAAGATGGGTTTATTTGATTCCCAATAGTAGCTAATTGCTTAATATCTAGAGTTATATTTTCCTCAAAAGCACTACCCAAAATTGCCAAAACTGATTTATTTTTAATAAACTTTTCTAAGGGTTTAATATACTGCTCTAATTGACTTTCATCCACGCCAACTTCTTTTAATTCTTTTTGTACTAATTCTAAAAATTCTTTAGTTGCTTCTGCCATAGCTTTTTGCAAAGGTTCTTTCTCTGTTATGTTGCTAATAGCATTAGAAAAACATTGCTTAAAAAAATCTTTAACGTAGTCTTCAGCAGCACCCTTAACTAACTCTCCGATAACTTTCTCAGCAAGAAACTCAACTGCTTTACCAGCTCCCCAAGTAATTAACCATTCCATCATAATTATTTGATTATTTGATTATTTAATTATTTAACTTTTTATATATTAAACTAATTTCATTAACTTAGGCTACACTACTTATATTGATATTAAAACTTGATATTGAAATATGAAATACTGAAATTACTGTTGCATAAAAAAATTAAACTTTTAAAATATTAATGTATAAATTTTTACTTTTAAATTCCGTAAATTATATTAGTTATTTGCATCAAGTAAATTAAACAAATAATTGCCCGCCCAAAATAAATAAGAAGTAAGTTTATCCGTCAATAAACCCTCTCGAATTGTATTAATTTTTAAATGTTGTACGGAGACCTTTATACAATCAATATCCTTTCTACTACTCCTCGTACTAAAAGGGCTTATGAATAGGTCTCCTACTCAAAAGTCTTCCTTCTAAGACATCAAATCACTCTTAATTAAATCCTGAAACTTAGGATTCAAATGAATATTATTAAAATCAGTATCAGTTTGTGCCATTTCTCGGTAGTATTTATCAGTCCCTAAATTAATAGCTTCTTCTAAACTTTCAATTGCTAAATATACCTTTTCCTGCAAAGCGTAACAACGAGCTTTATTATAGTAAGCCAAAGAATAACCTGGCTTAATTTCTATAGCTTTATCAAAACAAATAATCGCCTTATACCAATTTCCTGAATTCGACAAAGCTTGACCTAAATTATTCCAAGCTTCCTGATAGTCTATTTTCACCTCTATTGCTTTCTCATAACTCATAATTTCTCCTTCCGCATCCCCTAAATAAAATAAGGTTTTTCCCTTAAAATTCCAAGCTCGATAATGATTAGGTTTAAGTTTTATTACCTGCTCAAAACTTTTCAAAGATCTCTGATACCTTCCGAGGTCAAACAATACTCTACCTTCATTATACCACCCTTGATATAAATTAGGTTTAATTTTTGTTGCTTGCTGATAATTTTCAAAAGCTTCTTGGTAATGTCCTAAACGATTCCAAGAAATTCCTAAATTGTACCAAGCTTGATAGAAACTAGGTTGAATTTGTATCGCTTTCTCAAAAGAACTTATTGCTTCCTGATATCGCCCTAAATCATTTAGTAAATTCCCTCTATTATACCACGCTAAATAATAATTTGGTTCCATATTTATAGCTAGATTAAAATTATTTAAAGCTAAGTGTAATCTACCTAATATTTTTAATGCATTGCCTCTATTATTCCAGGCAGCATAGTAGTCAGGTTTAATTTTTATTGCCTTATCAAAAGCAATAATAGCGTGCTGATATTTTCCCAGTGTACTAAGATTTACTCCCGCATTATACCAGCCCTGATAGTCATCTGAAGAAATTAGTATTTGTCTATCCATTTCATTTTTAAAGGAATAAGTAAGAATGAAAAATTAATACTAAATATCAAGTATTTTTGCCATATATATTTAGTAGTTAGATAGTAAGCATTTAGTGTTCAGCTATCAGTCATAATCTATAATTTATTGTACGTTTCACAGAAATTCATCCCCCTCAGCCTCCGCCAATTACCCCACTTTTTAGAGGAACTTAAACCCTCCCCTAACCCCCCTATATATATAGAGCTTTTTCATTCTTATTCTAGCTATCTAATTATAAAGTAGCGAGCAAATTTAGTTGGTAAAATTAGGCAATATTATAGAAAGATTCCGAAACATAAGTAAAAACCTTGATTAATTACCCCCACAGAAATGCCACGTTTTTGCGTTCTAAAAGATTTTATTGATGGTCATAATGGGATAATTAGTACTTATTGAGGTTATAGATACTTAGACATATTTACTTAACCTTATCCGTTTTTTTTATACCAGATATCAAAAGAGCGATCGCTCTTCCCCCACCCCCCCATCTCCCTATCAGAAAATGGTTTTAGAATCTCCTAATCAGAGATAACTAGGTAAGGGAAAAATTTGACTTTTGACTTTAAATTCACCTTTTTGCTTCTATGACTAAATAAATTGCCCAAATTGCCATTGCCCTTAAATAATGACTAGCTCTAAAAGTACCCATTACTGTAATAGCTTCTGGAGTGCGGAATTGTAAACCATTTTCATAAATTTGTCCCACAACTACCTCAGTTATTTCCAGAGCTTCTTTTTTCATACCAATTTGCACCATAAAAGCCGCTAAACCAAAATTAATTCCTGTCCAAACCTCTAAAGGATGAGTAGCATTAGGATTCTCTGGAGAACCATCAGGTAACACCCCATTTGCCGCACCAAACTTGCCATTATGAAAGTTTTTAAAACAAGAATTATAGACAGTTTTTAAAGCAGACAAAGCACATTCAGCAGGGACAATATCCTCCAAATTTAACAGCTTGGCATAAAATTGACCCGATAATTGATCAGCCATTACTACTTCCGAATTACTCTCACTATCCAAACGATAATATTCCCCATTCCATAACTTTTCTTGATAAATAGGCAATCCTTTTTTTAACCAACCTTGATACAAATAAACCTGATTATTAATTGCATCTACAGAATTTTTATCAACCTCAGAATAGAAACCCTTAGGCGGGTAATAAGGAATTTCCCTAGGATGCTCAATTAAAACTTTCCCAATAGCGATCGCTGCCTCAAGTGCAGCCAGCCATAGTCCACCACAATATGCACTCACACCCCGCAACTGCCAATCATCAAAAGTTTGGTCAGGCGCTCCCTCATTTTCAGGAATGCCATCATTATCTTTGTCAAAACCCTTAAGATATGCTAGAGTTTCCGTAATAGCAGACCAAGACTGCCAGAGAAACTCATAATCATCTGCACCAGTCAACAAAAAATCTCGATATACCTGCAATACAAAATCACTAGATAAATCCTTCCATTGATTACAATCCTGATAACTGGTATAATTTGTCATTTCCCAGGGATGCTCATTCGGTGCACCCAAGTCATGGGGAGTAGCTCCAGCAACCTTTCTCACTGCCGACACTTGATTGTAACCAATAATTCTCAGTGTATCATCCGCTGTCGAAACTGCTCGCGCAAACGCAACTAAAACAGACTTTTCCAACTCTGGCCACAATATTAACAACCCAAAAGAACCATACAACCTAACATCCAAACTCTCATACCAACGATAATCAAGACATTCCAGAACAGCAAACTGACCGTAAGGAGCGCTATCGCTAGCAGCCGCCCAAATAGTTCCACCACTGGTGAGGTCATAAAGTTCATTCAACAAAGCCATTTTCAACCAATTAGGCAAATCTTCCCGTTGCAAAATCGGATTTTGCCAAGCTTCAATATTTTCCCGCCAAGTTTGATAATGCTTCATGGCAGTACGAATCATCGACCAGGCATTTTTGCCATTGCGACCATAAAAATCTGTATAACGGCGGTAATATGAAACCCCATTACCAAAGTCAGTCACAGGTAAATCCCAAACTAAAAAAAAAGGAATTTTCCTGTTTTTCCCTGGTCTGATAGTAAAACGAACTGATATAGCCACACCAATTTGTTCTCCCTCAGTTGCTGGTAGTTCGTTTTCTTCATCTATGAGAGAGCCATCTAGAGCAAAGTAATGCCAGATATCCTCCCCAGTACCAGTAGGGTTCCACCTTGTATGATAGAAAACTTCCATGCCGGCATTGATAAAAGTCGCGATCGCCATTTGCCCCTCTCCTTCTGCAGGTTCGTCGGCAATACTTAATTTGGTCATAGTGCAACCAATACGGTGAAAATCTTCTACTAATAAGTTAAAGTTGTCTGTACTCTCTCCCCACCGAGGTTTGTATTCATAAACTGGGCTACCATCATCTCGCACTCTCACTTCTGGTGTTTTCACAGAATTGGTAAACCAACCAACAGTATTTTGCCAACTTAGCATTATGCTAAGTGTAATTGCTTCATCTGTGGGATTATGGGCAGTCCATTCAAATATAGCGATCGGATAACTGGTTTCTTGATAGTTACCTGCCAAAATTGGGGAAAATTGTTCACAACTTAATTGTGCAGTAAATACATTCTCATAAACAAACCAGCTGCGGGGGTAAAGAGCGTGATAAGTGCCAGTCTTGAGCCCGGCTTTTTCCCGAGGATACCACTGCCAAGCAGATAGACTACCATCAGTGGGTAATTCGGTAGATAAAGCATAAGCTTGTTTCTGTCCTTTTGTTTCTTCAAAAACGCTAAATTGACAGGCGGGCAGATTTTGATAAATGTGCTCCCCACCGTCAAGATGCCAAAGATTAAAATCCCCCCGGGGGGAACGACCAGTGGCACCTGCACCGAAACCTCCCAGAGGCATTCCGTGCCATGGGCCATCATCAATATTACTACTATAACGGACTGTGTAAGGTTTGTCCCAATCAAGACCAATGGGGCGATTCCAGGATATGGCTGGAATGTTAGGGATAGGATTTTGTTGATTCATACTCTATATTTTATTAAGTGATTAGTAAAGAATTCCTGCAATGCTTTTAGATAGCGATCGCTATCTACCTGAGCCAAATTATTATGTCCTGCATTTGGCATTAACAGCAGTTTTTTCGGCTCCGGTGCAGCAGCAAATAATCTTTCACTCATCGTTATAGGTATAACTTGATCTTTCATACCATGAATAAATAAGACTGGTACTTTTATTGATTTTACTTTGTTAATGAAGTCAAATTTTTGAGTGATCAGTAATTTCAGGGGAAATATCTGGATTTTATATCTGTGTTTAGCCATGTCTTTGATACAAGTGAAACAACTTTCAGCTATTAGTCCTGCTGCTTTTGGTTGTTGTAGGCAGAGATTAACAGCGATCGCTCCTCCAAGAGAATATCCATAAATAAAAATTTCTTTTGGTGAAAACCCTTTTTCTTGAGTTAAATAATTCCAAGCTATTGAAGCATCTTCATAAACTGTCGCTTCGGTTGGAAATCTGCCTGTACTATTACCGTATCCCCGGTAATCAATCATAAATACCGAAAATCCTAACTGATATAGTTTTACTACACGCTCAAGATTGCAACTTTTTTCTTGAGCTGCCATGTTACCACTAGCCCCATGTAAGAATAGAATAACTTTAGCAGTGGGTTCTGTTTTGGGAATCCACCAACCAAATATTTTTTCTGTCTGATTTTTAGAAGTTGCAACTGATAGCAAAACTTCCTCATAAGGAAGATTAAAAGTAGCAGGAGTCCCTAACAACAATGATTTAGGTTCAAATATCAATCGGTTTTGTAGTAATCTTAGCAACATAAAACCAGATATATAAATAGCTGCTAATCCTATTAAAGAAACTTGAAGAATAGTCATTTTTGTTATATGTTATATGTTGTATGTTAGCCTCTTGAGTCATTACTTTGTTAAAAGTAATTCTACTTTAATATTTTCCGGTATTCTGTAATTGCTTAACAGCACGAATTAGACGAATAAAATATGGTCTAACAATATCCCTATTTAGTTCTTGTAACTTGGTGATTTGTGCTTTTAATTCCTCTATTTCATTTGCCATTGATGTATTTTTTGTTAATTCTAAGTTATATCCTAAATTTTGCTGTAAGTCTGTAGCTAAATCTTTTAATGATTGTAGTTCTTCTTCAATCTCTGAAAATTTAATATTTATTCCTTCCCAATCTTCTTTTGTAATTGTACTGTATTCAAAGTTTGATTGATTTTGATATGAATTGATAGATACTTCTGGTGTTTGTTCAGTATTTTTGTTTGGTCGTGAGTCTAAATTCTGAAAAACTGAGCTTATATCTATTGTTAATTCTTCTATTTCATTATCAATCTGTTTTTGGATTTTTTCTTCAAATATTTTTCGATTAATTCTATTTAAAAATAATGCTAATATTATTGAAGTTGCAGCAAACAAAATTTGTTCAAAAAATAACGTCAAAATTGAAGTGCCTAAAGCACTATATTCTGCTATTTCTAGCCACTTAAGTTGACTTTTAGAATTATTTAACGTTCTTGATAATGTTTCCTTATTTTCCATAAATATAGCTAAATACCCATGATATATATTTAGTTTAATAATAGATACTACATTTTTTATCTCAAGATAATATCATAATTTGTCCAATAAAATCATGCCTTAACAATTATTCATATTTACTCAAAGTATTTAAGCTAAATCAAACAAATATACATTTAAACATTTCTATGCCAAAATACTCCACCAACAGCTATCAGCCCAACTCAAAACTATTGGCTACAAAAGATTTCAATTATATTAATTTTCTCACGCTTTTTGTAGTCTTATAGTAATATAAGCTAAAGATATTTTTAATGTGATAGGAACCAACAAGACTATCTCAACAAAGAATACGGTATTACATAAATATAGAAAATAAAAATTAACTTTAGTGGGAGGTATTGATAACTGATAAATCATAATTTATGACTCATAATTTATAACTCATAACTGAAATGACTAACACCGAAATACAAATACCAGAATTATCCAAATTAGAATATTTACCTTATGTTGATTCCGCCGGAAAATTACCATTTTCTTTACAAGGAAAAATAGGTGTTTATGGAATTTTTGACCAGGAAAAAAAGCTACTATTTGTAGGCTATTCTCGTGATGTATATCAGAGTCTTAAACTACATTTAGTCCGTCAACCTAATAGTTGCTATTGGCTAAAAGTACAAACTATTGAACGCCCAAATCGTACTATATTAGAAGGTATAAAAGCAGCTTGGATTAATGAAAATGGCTCCCTACCTATAGGCAATGGTACAGCAGAAGCAAAATGGAATCAACCCATAGATACTAAACAAGAAATGACTGAAGCAGAAAGAGTACAATATCAAGATCCATTAATTGATGAAGTAGCTAAAGAAAAACTGCTAAAAAACATAGCTAGGCGAGTAGAAACTAATATTTTAGAGGTATTAAAAACTAGAGGTTTACAAGAAAATATTCGTTTTAATCCTAAACTGAAAGCAACTGGTTTGTTAGACTTGAAGTAAGCACTCAGCTATCAGCTATTAGCCATCAGCTATGGAGAAATAGAAAAGGGAAAAGTTGTTGAGAAATTGAGAGGGAATTAAAACTTGAAAGATCAATAGTCATATCAAGCCCACTTGTTTCCGAATATTGTTAGAAACCTGGTTTGTGAGAGATACATAAGCATCATAAATCATCTAATACAAACCCGGTTTCTTAAATTCCCGGTAGTCCTGTAGATGTAGTGATATTTACAATATATACCTTTTCACTCTCAGGAGCCTAATTCCAAAAATCACTACTTATATACGACTGCTAAATTCCCTACTATTGTAATATTTTAGATATACTGATAATAAAACTTTACAACTTATTGAACAAAAATTACTATATGTCAGTCTACCACTTATATTGTTGGCTACAAAAAAACTTCAGCAGGGATAAATAACTTAGACAACTTTCTCAAGAAACTCACCAACAGTTAATCACTTGTAATCACAGAAAATTATCACTACTATTACTCTTGTGACTTCTAATACAAACCATAATGAAAATAGCTACTTGGAATGTAAATTCAATTCGCACTCGTAAACAACAAGTGATAGAATGGCTAAAAGCAAACTCTGTTGACATTCTCTGTTTGCAAGAAACTAAGGTTATTGACCAAGATTTTCCGCGATCGCCTTTTGCAGAATTAGGCTACCATATTTATGTTTCTGGTCAGAAATCTTACAATGGCGTGGCAATTTTTAGTCGTTCCCCAATGGAAGATATTAGTAGTGGTTTTGCACCTATTTTAGGTGATCATAAAGTAGGAGATTTTGACATACAGAAACGGTTAATTACTGGGGTAATAAATGATGTTCGTATTCTTAATCTTTATGTTCCCAATGGTTCTAGTGTCGGTAGTGAAAAATATGATTACAAACTTGATTGGTTAAAATTGTTGCAAGAATATGTAAAAATAATTCTTGACAAATCGCCTAATTTATGTATTTGTGGAGATTTTAATATTGTCCCAGAAGACCGGGATATTTACGACCCAGAAGGTTGTAAAAATTCTGTAGGATTATCTGATCTCGAACGCCAAGCTTTACAAGAAATTCTCAAATTAGGATTAGTCGATGCCTTTCGCCAATTTACCACCGAAGGAGGTCATTACAGTTGGTGGGATTATAGAGCAGCAGGTTTTCGCCGTAATCGTGGTTGGCGTATTGACCATCATTATCTTAGTTTACCCCTTTCTCAAAAAGCAACAATGTGTGTAATAGATAAGAATCCAAGAGAGTTACTAAAACCTAGTGACCATGCACCAGTTATTGTAGAATTTTGAAAAAATGAAGAAGGAAGAAGGAAGAAGGAAGAAGGAAGCAATAATCTAGTAGTTATAGTAACTATAGGAAAAAGCAGCCTCAATATCTCACTATTTAGATAGCATTCCTGTTATGGTAAGTTTTTAATTTGTTGACATCCTCCCCAGCTGTTAAGCTCAGAGAAACAACTGAGCCCTAGCTCCGATGTAAGCATTTCAAAAGTTGCTGCGCCCATCCCTGCTGGGGGTGGGTTAAGCTTACCTCCATCTCCCTTTGTTGTCTCAGTTTAGCTTCCCTAGATGAAAAGCAAAGCTTCTCCCAAGGAGTAACTAATATATTATTACTACATTAAATAATGCTATCATTTATGGGAAAAATTAACTAAAAAGTCCCTCTAGAAAAGTGAGGCTTTAAACCCAATTTTTCAGTAAACTTTTCGATTGAACTATTCTATTTAATAGCTAACCAAAATTAATTATGTTTTTAGTAACAGGAGCAACCGGAGGATTAGGTCGCAGAATTATTAGTATATTGACACAAAAGGAAATGTCAGTCCGCGGCTTTGTGAGACTAAATTCTACCTATTCTGAATTAGAAAATTGTGGATCTGAAATCTTTATAGGCGACTTAAAAATAGACAAAGATATTTACAAAGCCTGTCAAGGAGTTGAATATATTATTAGTGCCCATGGTGGTGCAAGTGACGTTCAAGCAGTTGACTATCGAGCTAATATTGAACTAATAGATTGTGCGGTGAAATTTGGCGTTAAACACTTTGTCTTTATTTCTGTATTAGGAGCAAATCGTGGATATGAAGATTCACCAACTTTTAAAGCTAAAAAAGAAGTAGAAAAATATCTCAAAGCTAGTGGATTGAACTATACTATTTTGCAACCTTCTGGTTTTGCTTCTAATCTATTACCATTGGCAGAAAGATTTCGAGATACAGGAGTTTATCTACTTATTGGAGACTCTAAAAATCGTACTTCAATAGTTAGTACAGATGACTTGGCAAAAATTGCAGTGGATTCTGTTTCTGTACAAGCTGCTTGTAATCAAACTTTCCCTGTAGGTGGACCAGCAATTATTTCTAGAGGAGAAATTGCTCAGATATTTAGTAGTGTTTTTAATCGGGAACCTATACTTATTAATCCGCCATTATTTATATTCGATGGATTACGAAATACTCTGGGATTATTTAATCCTGAACTGCAAAAAACTTTGGGTACTTTAAGAGTATTATTGGCAAATGAATTTTTCTGTACTTCAGAAGAAATTGATAATTTAGAGAGAATATTTGAGATGAAAATGGAATCTGTTGAAAGTTATATTTGTCGGCAAATGGGGATATAATATTATATTTTTTGGAAAAATTAAATATCTATAATATCTCACAATTAAAATAAGATTTATATAGACTTTAAAAAATTACTCAAAAATTCAAGAAATGGAAAAACCTACAGATAATCAATATCCAATTAACGAGTTACTAAAAAAACGTTGGAGTTCTTTAGCTTTTGCTGATAAAATGGTTTCATCAGAAGTATTACTTTCACTTCTAGAAGCAGCCAGATGGTCTCCTTCTTGTTTCAATGAACAACCTTGGAATTTCATAGTTGCGACCAAAGAAAATCCTGTTGAATATGAGCGTCTTTTTAATTGTTTAGTAGACGGAAATCAACCTTGGGCAACTCTTGCTCCTGTGTTAATGATATCTGTTGCTAGACTTTTTTTTGAGAGCAATAATAAACCTAATAGACACGCTTTTCACGATGTGGGTTTAGCAGTAGCATGCTTAACTTTTCAAGCAACAGAAATGGGTTTAAGAGTTCATCAAATGGGAGGTTTTGATATTGATAAAGCACGTGAATTATATAAAATATCAGAACAATATGAACCAGTAGCAGCTATAGCTATTGGCTATCCAGGAGAACCTGAAATTTTGCCTGAGTCTTTACGGGAGAGAGAACTTTCTCCCCGCAGTCGTAAACAAATCAGTTCTTTTGTATTTACCGGAGAGTTTGGTCAGACTGCTTCATTTATTCAATAGATACCTCCAGTTCAGTAGTTTGGGTTGATATAGGAAACCCAACAATAATAATACGTCTATCAGTATTGGGTTTCCTTCATCAACTAAGCTTATTGTAATGCTTGATTTATTCAATAGACTGCTCTGAAAAAATAGATGCTTCTAACTTCAAAAAAACTGACATGATAGCGCAGTCTTTAGACCACAATTTTAATTAGTATTATAGATTTTAGTGACACTTATTTGTAGTTTTGAAAACGAGATTGGATATTATATGAAATACTAAAAATTTTCATTCTTCAAGCTTGCAGATAATAATTATTTATTTATTCATAAAGCTGGCTCAATTATTTTCTCTGTTTCTCTTAAAGTATTCTTCTTAAAGTATATTTGGGGAACAGGAAAATAGAGCTTAACTTTGGCTGTGTAGGGTTTCAAATTTAGATAGACTTTCTCCCCATAGAATTAGAGTTTTCTGAAAAAAGTATTCATTATTTAATCACTTAGTTTGAAATCTTTTTTCCTATATAGAAAACATAGCCATGAAACTCTTTATCTTTATCGTAAAATTTGGCTTCATGCCGTTGATTTTCTCAGAGTTTTTCGGCATTTTTATTGCCTAAATATTTTTGCAAAAATTTTTTCTGCGCAGAAACTTGCGGAGCATAAAAATGTTCAGTCCAACAATTTTTAGGCAGTACAAAATTAGCAATTGGAATATATCCTGCTTTTTGCATTTGTGTCACTTTATTTGAAATAGTATATATTTCTGAGTATTCATTATTCCAAAACTCATTAATTTCTACAGGTCTTTCTTGAGTAAACCATGATGCTTCTGAAACTGCAAGTAAAGCTCCTTTCTTAAAAAACTTATATCATTCATTTATACCTCGTTCAAATCCAATATTATATATTGCTATTTCTGACCATATTAAATTTAATTCTTCATTGTTCAAATCCAATATTATATATTGCTATTTCTGACCATATTAAATTTAATTCTTCATTTTGAAAAAGAAAGTTATTCATTAAAGCGACAATACCATTCACTCTATTTTGGAGACTCAATTTCTGACTATTAATATTGAATATATCTATAAAGATGGGAGACAGATCGATAGCTGTAATATTCCCTGACTTATGATTAGCTATTACCATCATCTGACCACCAGTTCCACAACCTATATCAGCAATTTTTGATTTATCTTTCAGATTATTAATAAAGCTTCAAGCTTTAATAGTTACTTCAGGACTCCCAGGTTCTTATCTTTCTATAGTCGAATAATATTCATAGATTAATCTCAAATCAAACTCATGAATAGATTTATTTTCATCACTCATGTTTTTTCATTACTTTCTCTAAAAATTTTTGTAAATATTTACCTATTAGCTTTGAACTATCAATAGATAATGAACTAATAGTTAATAACTAGACACTGGATAATGAAAACTATCTCTAATTATCAATTATCCAGTGGTATTGGAGAGACTTTAAACCTCTAGGGATTAATTATCAATTATCAATTATCCATTAACATTTACTCATTTACATGGAGAGTAATTTTTTTATTTTGTAGCTGCTCTGTTATCCAACGCTCAAATAATTCACTGTTTAATTTTTTCTTGATTTCAGGATTATCTAAAGAAGCTCCTTGCAACTGCTCTAGTCGAAAGATACTCCAAAATTGATTTGTTTTAAATGGTCCTAAAATATCTCCAGAATTAGCAGAATTAATTGTATCTCTTAAATCTTCAGGTAAACTAGCTAAACTAACTACACCCATAATACCATTAAAGTTTTTATCATTTGTAACTGAATATTCTTTAGCTAAATCTTCAAATTTTGCCCCATCTTCTACAATTTTTCGATACAAAGCATCTACTAATTCTTTATCTTGAACCACAATTCTAGATAAAATTACAGAATCCAAACCTGCTTTACGCTGATTAAAATATTCTTCAATTCTTTCGGAAGTAATAGAATCTTTTAATTGCTTTAGTCTAAAAGAATTTACTATTTGTGATTCTAAAGCATTATAGTTAATTCCATTTTGTTTTAACCATTCTTGAAATTTTTCTTGGTCTTCCAGCTTCCTTTGCAATCGAAAATCAATAATTGCCTGTTGAATAATTGCTTGATCTACATCTATATCTTTTCGAGATTGCAATTCTTTTTCAATCACATATTGAGCTACAATTTCTGTGACAAAAGATTGCAATTTTCCAGAAGCTTGCAAATATTTTAAACTTTGCCCCCATGATACTTCTTCTTCACCTACTGTTAATAATGCTTGAGATTCCATTTGTCAAATTACTCCCTTTCTTAATTTATTTACAAATAAAATAAATTGATTTTTGATTTTCATTGATTAAATCCAAAACTTGAGCCAGACAACTTTAATTATAGATTCTAGGTCAAGTAATTTCAACTAAATTTAGAAACCTTGAGGTCAAGTGACTAGCCATAAAGACAAACTTAAGACTGGGGAAACAAGAAAGCAAGTATGCTGATGAGTTATTACTAATTGCTATATAATTAATGCTTATCTAAAAATATAATCAAATATTTAATATCAACAAATTTTTAGCTCAATTATTTAGCTAATTTAGCTATTCTAACTAGATAGAACCCTAAGTTCCTCAGAAGAATGCACTACTTATTTATATCCTTCCCATCTTGATTACCTTCTTGAAGTTATATATCTCTCAATTAATCTTATTGGTTAAATCTTCAATGATTTTTTCCGTTTTTCTTTTACAACTTCATGATCCATAAAGTCGGTAACCAAATCATGTAATTATTCCCATACTAGCTCACAATATCTTTAATAAATATAACAATAGTAACTGGGGGTAGTTAGTAAGCATTTAGCTGCACATTTTTTTTCCTCATGCCCTTTAATAAATAATGCCTATACCTACTTTTTTTAGCATGGTCTAATAACTTAATAACTAAATATTAAACTAGATATTTAACTATCTTTTCATTTAATATTTATTAAACCAAACTATAGCTAATACAATTGCAGCGATCGCTCCAATTGAAGTATTGATAATATTTACAACTTCATTTGTTAACCATTCAAACTGAGACTGCATTGTTGCTCCAATTAAACTCTCCAAATTAGTAGCAATAAAAGCTGAAATAACACAAAAGACTATTCCTGTCAAATCAATTAAACCTACAGTCCAACCAACTACAGCGATCGCAAAAGAAGCCACAACACCTGCTAAAGTCCCCTCTAAACTTACAGCACCCTCAGTTCCCCGTGGCACTGGTTGTAGAGTTGTAATTAAAAAAGTCCGCTGACCGTAAGCTTTCCCTACCTCACTAGCACAAGTATCAGAAAGCTTAGTACTAAAACTAGCTACATAACCTAACATTAGTAACAATGGTAAATTTTCTATAGGAAAATTATTCGGGTATAACAGACCAATGACCCAAACTCCCATAGCACAGATAGCAGCAGTCAAAGCCGAACCCCAAACATTTTCTGGTCCTCTAGCACCTTCCCGCTTTTCTGCAATTCCAGCGGCTTGCTTTTCGGCCATTCCAATGCGAGTCACCCCAGAACCAACCAAAAAATAAAACACCACTACCGCATATCCAGGCCAACCCAAACTACCCCAAATTAAAACTCCCAATATCCAAGCATGAACTATTCCCCAGGGAGTCAATAATTTTTTGGGAGCGAAATAAACTAGACTAAGTAAAATAATATTTAAAAGTATAGCTACTAACCAGGGATTTACAGAATTAATATTAGATAACATTATATCTACTCGCTAAAAACATCTATTGTCATTTTAACTTAATATTTACCAGAGAAAATAATACTTACACATTACAAGGAAATAACTATGAATCAAGTTCTTTTTCATTTAGCCTTTCCGGTGAATAATATTACCAAAACGAAAGAATTCTATAGCAATGGTTTAGGTTGTAAAGTTGGGCGAGAATCTCGAAATTCAGTGATTTTAAATCTTTATGGTAATCAAATTGTTGCTCATATTGCTAAAGAAACTTTAGAACCACAAAAAGGAATTTACCCCAGACATTTTGGTTTAGTTTTTAGCCTAGAAAGTGACTGGGAAGCTTTATTAGAACGTGCTCAAAAAAATAAATTAAAATTCTATCAACAACCTAAGCGGAGGTTTACAAATTCTCCTTTAACCAGGGATTTACAGAATTAATATTAGATAACATTATATCTACTCGCTAAAAACATCTATTGTCATTTTAACTTAATATTTACCAGAGAAAATAATACTTACACATTACAAGGAAATAACTATGAATCAAGTTCTTTTTCATTTAGCCTTTCCGGTGAATAATATTACCAAAACGAAAGAATTCTATAGCAATGGTTTAGGTTGTAAAGTTGGGCGAGAATCTCGAAATTCAGTGATTTTAAATCTTTATGGTAATCAAATTGTTGCTCATATTGCTAAAGAAACTTTAGAACCACAAAAAGGAATTTACCCCAGACATTTTGGTTTAGTTTTTAGCCTAGAAAGTGACTGGGAAGCTTTATTAGAACGTGCTCAAAAAAATAAATTAAAATTCTATCAACAACCTAAGCGGAGGTTTACAAATTCTCCTTTAACCAGGGATTTACAGAATTAATATTAGATAACATTATATCTACTCGCTAAAAACATCTATTGTCATTTTAACTTAATATTTACCAGAGAAAATAATACTTACACATTACAAGGAAATAACTATGAATCAAGTTCTTTTTCATTTAGCCTTTCCGGTGAATAATATTACCAAAACGAAAGAATTCTATAGCAATGGTTTAGGTTGTAAAGTTGGGCGAGAATCTCGAAATTCAGTGATTTTAAATCTTTATGGTAATCAAATTGTTGCTCATATTGCTAAAGAAACTTTAGAACCACAAAAAGGAATTTACCCCAGACATTTTGGTTTAGTTTTTAGCCTAGAAAGTGACTGGGAAGCTTTATTAGAACGTGCTCAAAAAAATAAATTAAAATTCTATCAACAACCTAAGCGGAGGTTTACAAATTCTCCTTTAACCAGGGATTTACAGAATTAATATTAGATAACATTATATCTACTCGCTGAAAACATCTATTGTCATTTTAACTTAATATTTACCAGAGAAAATAATACTTACACATTACAAGGAAATAACTATGAATCAAGTTCTTTTTCATTTAGCCTTTCCGGTGAATAATATTACCAAAACGAAAGAATTCTATAGCAATGGTTTAGGTTGTAAAGTTGGGCGAGAATCTCGAAATTCAGTGATTTTAAATCTTTATGGTAATCAAATTGTTGCTCATATTGCTAAAGAAACTTTAGAACCACAAAAAGGAATTTACCCCAGACATTTTGGTTTAGTTTTTAGCCTAGAAAGTGACTGGGAAGCTTTATTAGAACGTGCTCAAAAAAATAAATTAAAATTCTATCAGCAACCTAAGCGGAGGTTTACAAATTCTCCTTTAACCAGGGATTTACAGAATTAATATTAGATAACATTATATCTACTCGCTAAAAACATCTATTGTCATTTTAACTTAATATTTACCAGAGAAAATAATACTTACACATTACAAGGAAATAACTATGAATCAAGTTCTTTTTCATTTAGCCTTTCCGGTGAATAATATTACCAAAACGAAAGAATTCTATAGCAATGGTTTAGGTTGTAAAGTTGGGCGAGAATCTCGAAATTCAGTGATTTTAAATCTTTATGGTAATCAAATTGTTGCTCATATTGCTAAAGAAACTTTAGAACCACAAAAAGGAATTTACCCCAGACATTTTGGTTTAGTTTTTAGCCTAGAAAGTGACTGGGAAGCTTTATTAGAACGTGCTCAAAAAAATAAATTAAAATTCTATCAGCAACCTAAGCGGAGGTTTACAAATTCTCCTTTAACCAGGGATTTACAGAATTAATATTAGATAACATTATATCTACTCGCTAAAAACATCTATTGTCATTTTAACTTAATATTTACCAGAGAAAATAATACTTACACATTACAAGGAAATAACTATGAATCAAGTTCTTTTTCATTTAGCCTTTCCGGCGAATAATATTACCAAAACGAAAGAATTCTATAGCAATGGTTTAGGTTGTAAAGTTGGGCGAGAATCTCGAAATTCAGTGATTTTAAATCTTTATGGTAATCAAATTGTTGCTCATATTGCTAAAGAAACTTTAGAACCACAAAAAGGAATTTACCCCAGACATTTTGGTTTAGTTTTTAGCCTAGAAAGTGACTGGGAAGCTTTATTAGAACGTGCTCAAAAAAATAAATTAAAATTCTATCAGCAACCTAAGCGGAGGTTTACAAATTCTCCTTTAACCAGGGATTTACAGAATTAATATTAGATAACATTATATCTACTCGCTAAAAACATCTATTGTCATTTTAACTTAATATTTACCAGAGAAAATAATACTTACACATTACAAGGAAATAACTATGAATCAAGTTCTTTTTCATTTAGCCTTTCCGGTGAATAATATTACCAAAACGAAAGAATTCTATAGCAATGGTTTAGGTTGTAAAGTTGGGCGAGAATCTCGAAATTCAGTGATTTTAAATCTTTATGGTAATCAAATTGTTGCTCATATTGCTAAAGAAACTTTAGAACCACAAAAAGGAATTTACCCCAGACATTTTGGTTTAGTTTTTAGCCTAGAAAGTGACTGGGAAGCTTTATTAGAACGTGCTCAAAAAAATAAATTAAAATTCTATCAGCAACCTAAGCGGAGGTTTACAAATTCTCCTTTGGAACATCGTACTTTTTTCCTTGAAGATCCATTTTATAACTTGCTAGAATTCAAATATTATTGTCATCAAGAAGCTATTTTTGGCTGTAATGACCATAAAGAAGTTGGCGATATTATAGCAGTTTAAATTATTTTTATATTCAATAATTAATTAAACATTGAGGTATTATAGCAATCCTATCTTAATTTGTGAAATAGATGACCGACTAGAAGGTAAAGTACTTATGGTGAAATAGAACCCAAAAGTAAAAGTTGTTGGAACTATTTTTTTAAATAATAGTAATTTTTTATAAATGATTTAGGATTGTTATAGATGTCAGCTATCAACCATAAAAAAAACATGTTTAATTTATGTTTTATCAGTCTATTTTTAAAAATAAATTTGACAAAATATATAGTTATTTAGAAGTATTTGATAGGCTGTTTTATAAAAAATATTGTATTGAAAAATATATTTTTTTGAGGATTTAAAATGAGTACAAAAATCGTAATTACTCAATCAAAAAAACCAGATATTGATTCTGTTCCCAATCATATTAAACTACAGGAACTAGACGGTACATTGATAAAAAAAATTTAGGAAAATTATGAAAGTATTCTATTAACTGATTCTATCAAATATACTCTAGATAAAGTTGATCCTATAAAGACAATAAACTATAGGTCAAGACCGTAAAATTTATTGGCAATTAATTAATCCTATTATCATTAAAAGTATTTTATAAGCTTTTTTATAAAAACTATTGTATTGAAAAAGATATTTTTTTTGAGGATTTAAGTAGTTTTGTTTAACTATTTATTTTTTCTCCCTTTTCCCCCTTCAAGGTCAGGCTTAGGAGTCGGTATTTTACTTTAGGTTTTTTCCTCCACCTCCCTAGAAGCTTTTTAATTATTAATAAAGTTAAATGAGTACAAAAATAGTAATTACTAAATAAAAAAACTAGATATTAATTCTGTTACCAATCATATTAAAATACTATAAATATATGATACATTTATGAAAAAAAAATTAGGGACATCATTAAAGTATCTTATTAACTAATTCTATCAAATATACCCTAGATAAAATTTATCCTAAAAGACAATATACTATAGGTCAAAATCATAAAATTTATTAGCAATTAATTAATCCTATTATCATAAGAGCAGAAATACTATATTAGTTCTATATTTCTCATGTTTCTCCTCTTTTAAATAGAGAAGTACTAAGATACTATTTGCTTTAGCAAAAATATATTGCTCTTCTCATTGTTTTAAAATTTGTTTATGGAAATAGTGGAGAAAAAAGAGACAAAAATTCGCCAATAATATCGGATTTTCAAGATGATAGAAAATCTTGTAAGTTTTGGGTTTATGAAAAAGGGATTATAATTCCATTTTACTGCATTTATGAAGTCAAAAAAATTCCTATAGAATTATATAGCTTAATTTCTAATAATTATGAATTGGTAAAGGATAATGAACGAAATTATTTTCCCATTCAGCAGTTAGGTATTGAGTTAGGTATTTGGCAGGTTCTAATAATATAGAGCTACTTTGATTATGTTGGTGGGATAATCACGGCAATTTATTATTAACTGGTGAAGAACTTGTTGAACAAGAATATCGACGTGCTGAAAATTTGGTTAATTTATTGACAAAAGCTAAAAAGTAAAATCAAGTAGGGTAGCCTTTACTTCGTAATATGTTTAACAAAGATGATTAATGAGCATAACAATTAAAACTGAAGAACTTGTCTTTTTACTAATTAGTATTTTGGCTGCAATACCTCAATGAGGAAATTTGTGCAAGATAGTTTAATCTTTGGCAGAAACTAATACTTGGTAAGACTTTATGAAAGCTAATTATAATAAAGATATTTGGTGAGAAGATAAAAACAAGATGATGGAGGAATTCTGCTATAAATTTGGATATCAAATAGATATGGAAAAAGTGATGAATGAATGGGAAAAATAGGCTCAATGACTAATAATTTGTTTCTAGCACTACTTTTGATCTGAGGAAATATTTTCAATCAATTGTAATAGTTATTAGTAGGGAATATAATTTTTTATACCCTACTCCCTTATTAAATAACTGGGTTAGGTTTTTGCAGTTTATGATAAATTTATCAACATTAAGATCACTTTAGGCAATTTGCCAAAATAGCCAAAATTAAGAACAAGAGTTATTGCATTTTAAATTATTACTTGAACAAATTGTATTTGGAACGTAATTTTTTTAACTTCTATCGTAAAAACTCATAGTTAGTTTTGACTTAGGCTCTGCTTTCAGTTCCTCAGAAATTACTTTTAAAACCTTTCCAGATGATACCATCCAAGCATGAAATAAAACATCTATTTTGATATCTCGACCTACTGGTAATTGAGAACTTCTAGCCGGTAAAATCATCGCATCATAAGGAGTCCAAATTGAGGTAAAATTTATCCGATCTAACAAAGCAATATCCTGGTTTATATCTTGCAAAAAATAACTTTTAGGACGCATTTGAATTGGTGCTGGTAAACCTAAAACGTAACCTGTTAATGTGCCATTGTGAGGAGAAGAAATAGTGATAAAACGTTCTATTTTATCAATACCTCCTAATCTTTGAACATAATAACGACTTACTATTCCTCCCATACTAAAACCTATTAAATCAAAAGGTTGATTAGGTGGAAATGTTTTATCTACATAATTCGCTACTTGTTCGGCTAATTTATCTAAACCTAAAATACCGTAATTAGGAATTAAGTTCACAGAGTATACTTCCCATCCTAATTTTTTTAGGTATCGAGACATTTTATCAAATATTTTTATAGTGTCAAAAATTCCATGGATTAACAATACTGGATTAGGTTTGTTTAAACTTTCCATATATTTCTAATTCTATATTTATCTATCTATAGGAAAATCGACTTTATCGAAAAAAAAATCGTGAGAGTGAACAGCAAATAATTAGGGTAATAAACCAGGCTTCTTATTTGGGTTGGTCAGTCCTGAGCCTATATCCATTCTGGTTAATGTAAAGTTTTATTAAGAAATATGAAGATAGGTTGTGCCAAGTCATCACTTAATCCTAAAGTATTAGATTGTAAGCAATACTACAAAAACAATTATTTTAGGAGAACACAATCATGTTAGCTTTTACAGGAGGGTTATTTGCCGGAATTTTCGGTATTTTTCCTTTTTCAAAAAAGTCAGAATATCTATTAGAATTTCAGGAAACAAAGGAAACCAATACCCCCAAAGAAGAATCAACTCAAACTACTGTAGCAGCAGCACCTACAGAGACAGAAACCCCATCTGATAGTTCCGAAACTCCAAAAGAAGCAAAACCTGAAATTGCTGCTGCTACAAAAGAGGAAAAAAACCCAGCAGCAAAAGCAGTAACAAAAGAAACTCAAGCTGCTAAAGAAGCCGAAAAAGTTGAATTACAAAAATCTACTACTCCTCAAGTAGTAACACCAGAAACTCCGATCACAAATGGTACAACTTCCCAGAAACAAGAAGAGGTAGTATTATTTTCTCCTAACCTTTTAATGTTGCAACTTCCAACCAAACGTCGTCGTCCTGGTCCTAGTATGAGTATGTTTCTTAATATAGCTAAGGGTATGAATTTATCAAGATAGTATTAGTAATAAAATTAATCAAGCAGTTAATCAATTATCTTTTAATCACCCTTGCACGAAGTCCTGTGCTCCCCTGAAAAGGAGCATCTAATGGAGAAACCCGGGGTAAACAGTCGGATACTTTGACAAATAAAACCTTCTGCTCCCGTGAACAAGTAGAGAATATTTTATTATATTTAGGACTAACAGATGAGGTACTTGAAAGTTAAATAAAAATTAACTACGATATAGCAATCCTAAATAGATTGTGGCAAAATTCCATACTGAAAAAGCTTTGAGAAATCAAATATTTGACCATCTGCAAAAAACTTAAATAGCCACTTAACTACTTTAAAAGAACTGCAAAGATGATAAAATTGTCTGATGAAACTTTTAGTTTGCAACCAAATATCTTCAACAGGGTTTTGTTCAGGAGCATTTGGGGCAAATGAGCGTACAATTTATCAACCATTCTTCTTCAGGTAAATCTTGATTAATTAACATCAGATATTCTCGAAATTCTTGAGAGTTATGATAAGTTGCACCGTCCCCAAATATTGCCAATCTTTTTCCTGGTCTTTGCTCTTGTAAATATTTAACAAATTCATTCTTTTTTTCAGTATTTCCATTCTTATATTCTTGCACAATAAATTCCTTAGTTTGATAATAATTGGCTCCATAATAAGTTTGTCTTTCTTTTTCATTTTTTTATCGGAATTTCTATTCTTTTATCTGTTCTTCCCCAAGTATAGCTATATAGATCACCCCATAATAGATGACATTCATCAATCATAAACACTGTAAGATTTTCAGATTCTATTTCTGGTTGCCATTTAGTCAATAATTCCTCTATTTCTTTTTTTTTTGCTTTCACTAATTCATCATTTTTAGCGGGATTTTTTTTTGAGTTTTTTTCCAAGTTATTCCTGCTTCTTTGAGTAAGTTATAATAACTTTGATTAGACTCAAAAACCACATCATATTGCTTCTTTAAATATTTTTGTAAATCTGACAATCTTAGGTAATTTTGTGCCCTCAACCACTCAATTATTTGCTCTTTTTCTTCGGCCTTTAAGTAACCTTGTGTTCCAATATAATTGAAGCTTTAAACTTTCACTTGCCATGAAACAGTGCTTGGTTTTTCCATTCGCTTTCTAAACTGCTGAGTTACATTTAATAATTCTTTGACTTCATGATAGGATTTTCCCGACAAAATCATTTTTACAGCTAAGGCTCTTTTTATTTCTTTTGACTATGCATGTGTGATTGATAAAATCGTCTAGTTCATCTATAATATTCATTACTTTGTATTTTGACTGGAGATGTTATTCTTACTATTATATCTGTTGCGACCTATTTAGGATTGCTATAGTTATTTAAACTTATATATACATAGCAATATTGTAGTAGTATAAGTAACGAGCGAAAACTATATTAATAAATAGCTTGAGCTTCCTTACCTTATAATTTGGTTGCCTGGTCTTGAAGATAAGATATAGACTATAGTCAGTGGCATCAGGGTGAAACACCGAAGTTAGCTCCAAAGCTTATGGTATTATGCTTATCTAAGTTTGGATAATTTTAGTTAAACCGAAAATATAACTTCCGCAAAAACTTCGGTCAGTTTTTTCCCTGACTCAAGAATACTGTGCTGTGTTTTTGTCTCAGCAAAACCTGGAGATGAATAAATTAGTTGACAATTTACAAATTATTCTGGATAAAGAGACCCAAACGGACTAGTGTTTCCCAGCCATAAAGTGGTAAAACTTTTTATTTCAGTTGTAAATTATGAGTTATTACTTATTAAGTAGGTAGACAAAAATAAACATTAAAATAAAAAATATTAATAATAACTCACAAGCAACTTCTCAAGTAGAACTCAGCTATGGGTAAGCGAATCTTTATTACTATTTAACCGATAATTAAAACTAAATATTTAGCTATTAGTTATCAGCACCTAGCATCCCTCAGTATCCGTTATGAAATGCTGAAGTTGATTTTTTACCCCGAACTTTAAAAAGGTAAGTTTAAGGTAAGCATTCAGCTAAATTTACAACAGGATATCCCTAAATACAAAAATTCTATAACAAAAATACTCAGAAACAAGAGTATTGACTTAATAAAAAAATAACTCTAATAAGCTTTAAATACACCCTATTAAAATTTCATAACCAGTAACATTTAATATAAATTTTTTGAAGCAGTACATTAAGTTTTTAAGAAAACTAAACTACTGTATAACTGAAAAGCTGGATCCCACATTGTTTCTATTTTACGAGGTATATCAATGTGAGACTTGATACGACTTAATAGTTGGGTATAATCTCGACAAGTCACTTCTCCAAAAGGAGTAAAATTAGACCAAGTTTGCACTTTACCTAATTTTTCGTCAACCATATTCACTAACTCATTCCATTTACCTCTATTGGTAGTCTGTGGTTTTAATAGAGACTTATCTTGAGTAGAAATCTTAGGAGTAATTCCTTTTTGATATTGATAATTTTGGTCGCAAAATCTAATCACACTACGACGATAAGGTAGATGTAAATCTAATATATTTGCATAATCTTGAGTCATTTTCTTGTGACGAATTTTTTGAGAACGTCGCCGAGGATCGTAATCCATTACATTCATAAAAATAGGTAATAACCCTTCAACTTTTGTTACTACTTCTGACCAATTAAAATTCAAACTCCCCATTTGATCTTGCTCATTTAAACAAACAATATTTGCTTGGGGAGAGATAGATTGAAAATATTGCACTCTAAAAATATGTATCTTTTCAATATCTGATATTTTTGCCCAAAATACAGGAATACCTGCTTTGAACATTTCCTCACCATAAACCCTTAATTCTCCAATCGCTCCCAGTCGATAAATTCGCCAACCTCTATTCTGTAATTGCATTCTGGCAGAGTAGGGGTCAATCTTCATAATTCTAGCCAGATTTTTAACCGCTTCCTCTTTATTTTCTTGGCTAACTGGTTCAATAATAAGTAATCCTGGTTCTATATTTTCAGGATTAGATTTAGCAAAAGCGATCGCTCGCTGTTGACGATTTTTTTCTATATTTTCTATTCTTTGTAAACCTTGACGTGCTTGTCTAATTACTTGTGGGTTTGTTGCATCTTTGAGCAATTTTCTGTAAAACTTTTCTGCTAGTTCTAATTTATCTGTCTGTTCATACCACTGCCCAATATATAGTTGCACCCACAAATTTTGAGGATGTTCTTTCTTTAATTTTGTTAGTATTTTAGCTGCCTGTAGATAATTTTTTTGTCTTAGCAGAGTAGCAACTTCTTTAATTTCTTCCATATTCTGCATTCTGCTTAAAAGCTTCTTCCAAAAGAACCCTCCCTGATACCCGAGTCCAAATGCCCAGACTAACCTTGAAGGCTTCCTAAACTTCTTGACCTATATATTTAAATTTAGGCATCTTAGAAGAGTTGCCTCATTCCCTTATGTTTTTATTATAGCTGATGAGCATCAGGTAAAATATCCCAGAAAGTTCCATATAGTTGCTGACAACTCGAATCCAATAAAGTTGTCCATAAACTCCCTGAAATTCATCCCACACTCCAGACCCACCTTTAGAATAGCTTATCATAACGAAAGTTTTATTACCTTCCTGTTTCTCCACCTGTAAGTCAGTGCTTGAAATTTTAATCCTCACTATAGTTAGTAGCTTTTACCCCATTTATACCAGCTTTAGAAATTGATTTTCAGCCTCTACCCTATAGCCTATACTGTCAACCTAACAACAAAGCAGCAGGAATTTCATCTACAAGGACATAACAGTTATCCGCAAGTCAAAATTATCTGCATGTATTGACTTCAGATGGTCATTAATATCTAGTTTCCTAGTTTAGTAACCAACGAGTCCCATTAGACTCCTAAACATTAGTAAACTCCCTTAGTATTTGGTCATCAAAAGCTCAGTAATTTTAGTTATTAATTATCAAGACCTCCTTTTAAGTCAGATCAAATCTGGTTGAATACTTAATTATTATAATTGGAGGCAATAAAGAGATGGGAAAATTCCAACATAGTATAGAATTATAAACATATATTATATATATATAATATAATTATACAGTAGGAATTTATGGGAATAACTATTGCAAACTTTAGCTTTCAGGAACCTCAAGATCAGAAACTCTTTCCAAAGAACTATAGATGCTGTAAGCAAATTACTATAATACTTTCATCTCAGACAAGCCAATCATTTTTTTGAAGAACTTTATCCTCTCAAATTATATAAGTACTCCTGCAAAATTAATTACACATTTATACAAGCTAAATTATTTTTATTAATCAACAGCATAGATAATTAAAACAGGTAAATAATTATATAATTTTACTTGCTATATAGCCGTATTTTATATCACAGGCTTTCAATAATAAAGTAGTTTTTTTATCATTTTAAAAAAGGCAAAAACCTAATTTTTTTCTCAGAAATTACCTTTAGTTTTTAACTGCAATTAGTGCTATACCTTTTTCTTTCCAATACAGCAGCCACTAGAGATAATGCAACTAAAGGAGCTGTAACCCCCCTTAAAATACGCTTACCAAGAGAAACTGCTTGAAAACCTATAGCGATCGCTGCTTCTATTTCGCCCTTAGTCCAACCCCCTTCTGGACCTATAGCAATCACTATTGATTCCAGTTTTTGATTATCCAATAAACTCTCAAGTAAAAGAGGATAATTATTACGAGCAACACATATATATTTATGATAATTAGTAAATAAATTTTGCTTCTCAAATAATGATAAAGCCACAGAATATTCTACAGTTTCTCTAATTTTTGGAACTACTTGACGCTCTGATTGTTCTGCAGCTTCAGTAGCAATTTTTTGCCACCTTTTTAATTTTTGAGGACTAGGTTTCAGCACAGTTCTAGAACTAATAACTGGGAAAATATGAGTTATCCCTAATTCCGTACTTTGTCGAACAACCTCATCAAAACTATTTCCTTTAGGTAAAGCAGAGATTAGAGTTATTTCTATTGGTAATTCATTTTGAATTGCAATTTCTTGTTCTAAAATAGCGATTAACTCAGTCTTTATAGAAATATCTGGTGTAAGTTTAGCTAACCACCATTTACCCTCGCCATCCATTACAATAAATTTATCTCCCACCCCTAGTCGTAACACTCGTCGTAAATAATGCTGTTGTTCAACAGTTAAAAAAACCTGTTGTTGATCAATTTGCTGGGGAGCGATCGCTAATCTTTGCAAATCAGCCATTCTTTAAAAAATTTAATAATTACAATTTGGCTACTTGAGAACCTTAATCTGAAACAGAAACAGTAAAAAACGGCTGAAGCGTGGAAGAGTTTTATTGACATTTTTAACATCAAATCAAAAGAAAACCCATAATTTTTTCAATAAATGGAAATAGTAACAAAGCTATTTCCATTTATTTATTTTTCCTTAAAGTATTTTACCGGTAATATCTAATTTGATAATACTCTTCAGTAGTCCTGAAGTTAGTTTTTATGATTGTTAATACAGCTAACTTGTCTTAACTTAAAGGTATCTATTTTTTCAATTACTCAGTTTTAGTTATTAGCTCCTTAAATGCCTAAAAATTTTTGTATGGATTTATCCCACAGACTTATTTTCAAACGTAGAATTTATCCCAGAGAAAGCTAAAAATCTCAGCATTCAACCTTGATCTGTGAATTACAAAAACACATTGGCTATAGATAGGAGAAGTATTCGGATGTAATTCCATCCATACCTGAGCATTTTAGCTAATGGTTTTTCAAAATTGCCATAAAACCAAAACCTCATTTTATCCAAAGCTAATGGCCAAGAGCTGATAGCTAAATATTTTCCTAAAAATTAGTTTCATTAGTAGTAGTTAAGCTTTCATTTTTCCTAATTTTTTCCAGATATTCTGCAATAGCTTCAGTTGCTAATTGAACTACTGGTTTACCCTGGCGCTTAGACTCCTCTTTTAACTTGGTATAGATTTCATCCCTCACACTAACCCGATGTCGCATTTTGCTAGTATCTTTAGGCTTATCTGGAGAGGATTCTAGTTGACCTATAGGCTGAGCTTCCTGTTGATCTAAATTAGCAGATATTGTAGACTCACTAGTAGGCTGAGCTTCCTGTTTATCTAAATTATCAGATATTGTAGACTCCCTATTAGGCTGAGCTTCCTGTTTATCTAAATTAGGAATTGTAGTTTCCACAGTAGGCTGACCTTCCTGTTTACCTAAAGTAGAAGGTATTGTAGGCTCCCCAGTAGGCTGACCTTCCTGTTGACCTGAAGTAGAAGGTATTGTAGGTTCCACAGTAGTCTGACCTTCCTGTTGACCTGAAGTAGAAGGTATTGTAGGTTCCACAGTAGTCTGACCTTCCTGTTGACCTGAAGTAGTTTCCACAGTAAGCTTATCTTCCTGTTGAACTGAAGTAGAAGGTGTAGTTTCCACAGTAGGCTGACCTTCCTGTTTACCTAAAGTAGAAGGTGTGGATATTGTTGTATTAGTATCACTACTAAAAGTAGGAGTTTTTGGAGTTTGATGAGTACTTAGAGGTTGAGCTTCACTAATTGTTGTTGAAGTCGTTGTCGTTTGAGTCATATTAGTTGATTGAGTTACTGGAGAATTCATTGGAATCACTTCCTGATTATTTTCCAGATTTTTACTTGTCGATTCTTCTTGAGATTTAGTGTCTGGAGTTGTCTCAGTAACATCTGTAACGATTGGAATATTCTTTTCAGAATTAATTGAGGTCAAACTTGAATTGTTAATATCTGTATTCATCGAGAAACTAGATTGATAGTTGGTTACAAACTTACGGATGGCTTCAATACCGACACGATTACAAAAATCACCGAAACTCTCATCTGGTTGCCGTTGTTGCTTGAAATAAATAAAAATTCTTTCCAACTCAGCTTCCAGATTATTGATATGCAGTTTATCGATATAAGGTTTTGCCAGTCGTGTTTGGTTTGGTGAGCCCCCTAACCAAATCTGATAAGAATCAGCAGCACTACCGACAAATCCTAATTCCGCCATATAGGGTCTAGCACAGCCATTGGGACATCCTGTCATTCTAACTACAAAATGCTCTTGTCCTAGTCCCACCTTGTCCAACAATAACCTAATTTGTCCCAGTATGCCAGGTAAGGTCCTTTCTGATTCTGTAATTGCTAGTCCACAAGTAGGTAAAGCAGGACAGGCCATACTATAACGTACTAAGGGATCAATATTTTTTTCTGTGCTAATACCGTGTTTATTCAGAATTTGTTCTACTGCTTGTTGTTGCTGTGGTTTAATTTCGTAGAGAATAATGTTGTGATTAGCAGTTAAAAGCATAGGTAGCTTAAACAAGTCAACTATTTTTCGCAGAGCTGTTTTTAGTTGAAATGAATCTTCATCTTTAACACGTCCATTTTCGACAGAAATTCCTAAAAATAGCCTTCCATCCCCTTGTTCATGCCATCCCAAAAAGTCCAAATACTTCCATTCTGGTAGAGGTTTGAAGGGAGCAATGGATTTACCAAAATATTCTATCAACTTCGCCTTAAATTTTTCGACTCCCCAATCATGTAGTAAATATTTCATTCTAGCATGCCGACGGTTACTGCGATCACCATAATCTCTTTGAGTAGCCACTATAGCCTTCATAAAATCAAATATATCTTCTTTAGTAACATATCCAATTTCTTGGGCTAAACAAGGAAAAGTTTCTTCCTTTCTATGAGTACGACCTAGACCACCACCTGCTAGAACATTAAATCCTTCTAATTCACCTACTTCATTGGTAATTACAACCAAACTAACATCCTGAGTATACAGATCTATAGAGTTATCTCCTGGAACCGTTACAGCACACTTAAATTTTCTTGGCATATAGTGAGTACCATAGATAGGTTCTTCACTATTAGGGAATATCGTACCATTACCATTACGAAGTCTTGCCACTTTTACTTCAGAAGCTTCTTGTGCACTAATTACTTTTTCTCCATCCAACCAAATTTCGTAATATGCTCCTGTTTGTGGTGTTAATAAATCTGCTATTTTATTAGCATAATCTTTAGCATATTCGTACTCAGGACGATTTTTATAGGGAGCTGGTGGAGACATGACATTTCTGTTTATATCTCCACAAGCCCCTAGAGTCGAACCCATACTTTTTATGATCGATGATATAACTTTTTTTAAATTTTTCTTTAATACTCCGTGCAACTGAAAACCTTGTCTAGTTGTCACACGAAGTGTTCCATTACCATACTCGTTAGACAACTTATTTAGAGTAAGAAAAAGTTGTGGCGGAATAAAACCTCCGGGGTTTCGCGTGCGAAGCATCATTTGATAATCTTTCTCTTGCCCCTTGATTCTATTATCTCTATTATGTTGTTGATAAGAACCATGAAATTTTAGTATCTGAACAGCTTCTTCAGTGAAGTGATTTGTATCTTCCAGTAGTTGACTTGCCAGAGGTTCCCGCAATAAATTACTATTTTCTTTTATTCCTTCTAACTTGGAAGGTTTTGCCTCTTTAGGTGTTGAAATTTGAGATGGAATTATCATAGGTGAAAGTGCAAATTGCTACTATTTTATCAGTCAGTATAGTTACTCTTTTAGCATTGCTTTCGAGTCACAATTAGGAACTTAATTTTGCTTAGTTTTATTGATAATTTGCTCTACTTTGTTTTGACTAATCTCTTGAATTTAGCATTGACAATAATTTAGCATTACTATACCAATAATTCATTAATACTATATTATACTCTCATACATCCGTATTTTGTCAACCTCTAATAATTTTGTAGGTTTACTTTTTTTTCACTATAAAAACCATATATCAATAATTTACCCTAATTCATTTTTACTAATCTCTTGACTTTAGCATTGATAATAATTTAGTATCACTATGTCAATAATTAATTAGTTTTTTATTAATAATTAGTTTTTCATTATAATTTCATACACCCATATTTTGTCAACCTATACTAAATCCACAAGATTGACTGTTTCTTTTTACTATAAAAACTATATGTTTTAGGTGAATTATCATCTAGAATTTGTATAATTTATCATATAGCAATCCTAGACTAGTAGTAATAATTTCTATAATCTTTAATTTTTACTGAAAACCTTTGAAATTATAAATCCTGAATATTGAGTCCTGACTCCTGACTAGCACCAAAATATTACTGCCTAAATAGGGTTGCTTAGTAGCTAATAAATTTTTCAATAAAAATGCCTATTTCACTAATGTACGAAGAAGAAAACTATGTAGTCTTAGAGGCAAATAAACCTGAGCAATTTATGACTGCAGTAGAACTACTAGAAAAATTGCGTGGTATTATAGCTACACAACAAGATAATTTACCTAGAGATTTACAAAAATTATCTTCCTTAGATGATCAAGCTGAAAAATTAAGAGATACCTATTGTGAATATGAATTTACCCCTGGCAAATTCATACAATGGTACGTGGTGCGTCTGGAAAAGTAGGTTTCACCATCCTAGTTCTTATGTAAAACCACAATAGGCTTCAGTGAAATATTTTTTTTGCATCTAATTATGAAAAGCTCTAATTCTGCTTCCATGACATAATATAAGAATTATAATCTTATCTGAAGCAGATTATTTTAGAGCCTACAAAAAAACAACTTTGCTAGATATTTATGTTAAACCTAAAAAATATGATTTTTCTTTTTAAGAATAAATTATGTTTTTTCTACTTCTGGAATAGTCATCAAAGTTAAATCAATCTTTCCCTCCCTAGGTTGACTCACTTCTGCTTGTAAATTTGGTCCAAAAAAAGTTGATAATTTATCTTCTTTTTCTCGCCAAGTATCTAAAGCAATTAATGAAGAATCAAATTCTAACACTAAACCATAAGCACCATTAATTGCTATTTCCTTTAATCCTTGGAGTATAGGTCTTTCCTCATTTGTCGGACCTAAACCTAAGCGAGTCAGAGATTCTTCTAAATGCACTTTTTGGCCATACCTATAGCGAGTTACATCTTGACGTAATTGATTTTGAGTGGGAGTAGCCTGTTTTTCCCTAAGAGTTAAGATTTCTTCCGTAGTTAGTTGAGTAAAAGGTACTGGCTTAAGTTCAGCAGCTTTCAGAGCAAGCCCTCCTAGAAGTAGGGGAATTCCATAAAAGAATCCTGCTAGGTTAAGTGTGGGATTATTCGTAAAGTAAGCTACTGTTCCAATCACAGAAATAATTCCACCTAAAACCAATCCTACTGTCGCTAATGAAATTTGACGTAGCATATAACTGAATTATGTAAAGTTAGAATATTAATAAATACTAAATTTTTTGTTTGAACTATTAAGCAAACTACAAATTAGTAGTTTCAATAGATATCTTACATAACCAATGAATAATGGTCAACTATTTTTTTTAAAATTATATTTATATTATTTATTTATATTATTTTTCACCTAAACTTAATGATTAATCTTAAACAAACATAGAAAATATTTATTATAGTTATAGCACCCTAAGATACATAATTTTTTTTCAGTAATTTTAGAAATACGAGGATTATAATAAAAAAACTCTCACTAATTTTAATAGTTATTCACTCTATAGCAACTATCATTCTGAATAATACCAAATCTTAAAAGCATACTATGTATTATCAAAAAAAATCCTAGGTATTAGGCGTCTTACACTCAATCAGCTAAATATCAAGTAATTATCAAATCAAACATTAATTAATGGTATTAGCCACATAAATTTTTGACGTTAGGGAAGAGGTAAGAAAAAAAAGAGAGCAACAAATACGAAAAATTCGGTTTAAAATCTCCCCCACCCATTGAGGATACTTTTAGTTTTTTTTCAATACATATGTTATAATATTAATTTTAATTAATTGTGAAGGGTAGTGCAAAAAAAATTGATGCATACCAACAGGACTTTATAACTAAGGTTAATTATCCCACTCATTACTTGAATTGCAACATTCTTTGTATTACGAAAGGCCTGCTAAGTAAAAAAACCTCAACCTGCCCTTTATCAACCCAACGGTTGAACTTTCCCCGCACCTAAAAGTCGTGGCGGAGTAATTTTTTCAATAATCACGAGACTTTTGACAATTATAGATTTAACCATCTTATCTTTGAGTTTTCCAGTTGAGGACTCCCCTTAATATTTGTTCGTGACGAAAACAAA
The DNA here is from genome assembly GCF_000014265.1 of Trichodesmium erythraeum IMS101. Taxonomy (NCBI): domain Bacteria; kingdom Bacillati; phylum Cyanobacteriota; class Cyanophyceae; order Oscillatoriales; family Microcoleaceae; genus Trichodesmium; species Trichodesmium erythraeum. Next base: position 5,457,217 of record NC_008312.1, on the reverse strand, counting down.
AAGTCGGTTGTATGATCGAAAAAAAACTGTCATCTAGGTTTGCTTAGTTAGCGGCAACCTGAAAAGCTCTTACAACCAGAAGCTATATTCTCCAAGAATAGAAGAGAAAAGTGATATTAAATTATTGCCCAGGCGTGAGATTTTATTTTTTGGCATCTATCCTGATACTACTTGCTTTATATTTTAGTTATCACTTATCAACACCTCTGGCTGAAAGACGAGGGAAAAAACTCAAATTAATTCCCTTTTTTATCTCCTTGAAAGAGTTAGGATACTTGAGACCTGATTTATTGGTCGATTGAAATTGAATATGTTGATAAGTTAGACTAAAATAATAGTTAGTATTAAACAAGTAATGATTTTTAATAATTACCTTATGTATCAACGTATGAAAATTTAAAAAATTATAGTAACTGATATTATGTCCTGAAACCTTTATTGAGGACTAACAAATACTTTATATTATATTACGCATTTTCTTATGGACTCACAAATCGTTAAAGTCAGACTGGCTAATATTGAAAGTAAACGGGAATCTCTAGTCAAACTACTAGAAAATCCTGATTTAGGGACTCTCAGAATTGATGTGAATCAAGCAATAGAGGAAATTGATGACTTGATTGATGAATTAAAGCGTACTTTTCCTGATTAATCTAGAATATAGATTGACTGGGTAATTGGGTTGAATGCTTCTGGAAGAGTTAAAAAATTTAACCCCCTCCAACTCTTACTGGAAGAGGAGCCTAATTATGCGGGTTAGAGATTTAGTTGGTGACCCATAGAAACATTTCTAAATCAGAAAAATTGAAAAATATGGTCCTAATTTTACAGTAATTAATATCTGGAGACCAACATCTAAAACTAGCTCTTGTTGGAGATTTAAAGGTATTGAATTATTCGCTAGTCTCAAGGAGAAAATTTATTCCTAGCATAGCCCATGAGAAGGGGGGTTAATGTTTTACAGGTTGCTACAATAAAGTCATGAACGCAAAACTTGATGGCAGTTAAACCACAAGTTTTATATGTCGTTTTTTTATCGGACTAGCAGTGTGCAAAATTAGTTCGAGTAGAGGCAACACTTGCAATCAAAAAAAACAACCAAAAATTTTCCCGATGACTGGGGGAAGCTTTTAGAAAAATTATTTAGTAAATTTTAGATATTTACTAAGCCTTGAGAATAGTTTTGTTTTAACTTTAGTTATCAACAGGACTATAACAAAAATGTAGCTATCAGTATATTTAGTGCTTCCTTACCTGAGAAAAGTGTCAAAAAATTGCGAAATTAATATTTGCTCACTTGGAATTTTCCCTGACTTGAGCAGGAAAAATGTGGGTAATAGTCTAGTTTTGATAAAAAGATTGACTTATAGGCTAGGCTTTTATACTACATAAAGTAAGCTGTTCAGAAAAATACGAAGTTTAAAACCTGGTTTTATAGTTAAAACTTATATAGGAGTTCTTGACATAGTTGTGCCTACCCATATTTGTTAGTCCTGTTAGTTCTTTGGGAAAAAGGGAACAGGACCAAGAGTTTCAGATTATTTATCTGTTGTGAAATTTTTGATAAATAATTTAGGATCACTACAGGGCAAAGCCATCTAATTGCCTAATTCCTCCTATATATAGTTTTTTTAAAGTTCAATAAACACCATAAGTGAAAAATATATTGTTAACAAGCGCTATGAGCTAGAGCTTATTAAGAATTGCCCCATGTTTTATTAATAAGATGCGTTTACCCTGAGGGGTGCTATGTATAGAGTTTCTCAGGTTAGTGAAGTATAGTTGTTTTTCTTCTTTTCTATTGCCAAGGAACCAAAATTACTAGTTTGTAAGAACATCCTATACAAGTCAATAAAAAACAATGATCAAAAACTAAATTTTAGCCAAAACGACCACTTACATAATCTTGAGTGGCTTTTTCCCTTGGGTTTTGAAAAATATTGTTAGTTTTATCAAATTCAACCAAATAACCAAAACGTTGGCCACTTTCTACAGCTTTGGCATTAAAAAAAGCAGTTAAGTCAGCTATCCGAGTAGCTTGCTGCATATTATGAGTCACTATAATAATAGTATATTTTTGCCTGAGTTCGTTAATTAACTCTTCTACTTTCACAGTTGAAATAGGATCCAGGGAAGCACAAGGTTCATCCATTAAAACTACATCTGGACTAATAGCAACTGCACGAGCAATACACAAACGTTGTTGTTGACCTCCAGATAGAGCAAAACCACTTTGTCCTAATTTATCCTTGACCTCATCCCATAAAACTGCTTGCCTTAGCGATCGCTCGACTATCTCATCCATTTCTTCTTTAGATTTAGCCAAACCATTCACTCTTACTCCATAAGCAATGTTATCGTAAATTGACTTAGGAAAAGGATTGGGTTTTTGAAAAACCATACCGATGTGACGGCGAATTTCTACAGGGTCAATATCTGGGTCGTAAATATTTTGATTATGATAAAGAATACGACCTTCTAAGCGGAAAATATCAATCAAATCATTGAGACGATTAAAGCATCGTAATAATGTACTTTTACCACAACCTGAAGGTCCGATAAAAGCAGTTACTTTATTCTTAGGAATTCTCATTGAAATATCTTTTAGGGCTTTAAAATCACCATAAAAAATGCTAAGGTTTTCTGCTGAAAGAGCAGGAGTAGAATTCTGTTGATAAGTATTTGTTTGATGCTCTAGCATAAAATATAACTTGCTAATTTAGTGTAAAAATGATTTTTGTGTTTACTATTTAGATTATATTGAATAAGTCTTTTACCCAAAAAGGTAAGAACTAGCAGGTAAATCTACTTTGATCTTTCATGAATGAAACTTTTTCTAGTCAGATTTCAAAAAAATATATTAGTTTTGAATACTTTAGTTAGTTTTATTTACAAATAAGTAAATCAATAATTATTTTGAAAACTTTGTCTAGAATTTACTCTTCAGTAAGGGGTTTGATTAAAGCCCTATTTAGTCAAGTTTACAATTACTTATCTTTATCTATGTTTTCGATAGAAGCAAGAGGTATAATTGAATTTTTCCTAAACACATAACTATAAGTTAATCATCAAAATTGCTTTTTACTCGTTACCCAACGAGAAAGAATACTGGTAATTAAAACTAATAAAACTAAAACCAAGGAACCTGCCCAAGCAAATTCTTGTAAAACCACATCAAAACTGCGGGCAAAGTCATATACTAGATATGACAAAGATGGTAACGTGGGAGCAAAGGGACTACGAGGCCAATTATTAGAATAAATCACAGTAAAAAGTAGTGGAGCTGTTTCTCCAGCAGCACGAGCAATAGAAAGAGTTATACCTGTGATAATACTGGGAAAAGCAGTGGGTAAAACTATCTGTAGAACAGTCTGATAATTAGAAGCACCAACTCCTAGGGATGCTGCTCTAATATCTCTAGGAACTATTTGCAAAGCTTCATCAGTAGCTTTAATAATAGTAGGTAACATCAAAACAGATAAAGCAAATCCCCCGGCAAAGGCTGAAAACTTACCCATAGATAAAACTAGTAAACTATAGGCAAATACCCCAGCAATAATTGATGGGACACCGCTCAAAATATTAGTAGCAAATCGAATTGGACGAGCATTTCTTTCGTTACTAAATTCTGATAAATAAACTGCTGTTAAGATACCAAAAGGTACAGCAATTAAACTAGCAATTGCTACTACCATAATTGTGCCGAGTATTGCATTAGCAATACCCCCTGTTTCTTGACCTGCTGTTGGAGGTAACTTAGTAAATAAATCTAAGTTTAAACGAGCTAATCCTTTGATAAAAACATAGGTTAATACTGCAAATAGAGGGATAAGAGTGATAACTATGCAAGCACCTGATAATCCTGTCATCACTTTATTAAATATTTCCCTTGGCCTTGTAGGATTTCTTTTCAGGTTAACGATAGATTCAGAATGTTTTGGGGTAATATCTGCCATAATGAATTAAGATAATATTAGCATAAAAATTGTTGGTTATATATAAATCAAATAGGATAATTAATTCCCATTAATACTTAACCTTAATTTGATTTACAATCCAATTAGCTAATACATTAACAATTAGGGTCAAAGCAAACAGAATAACCCCTGTATACATCAAAGCAGAACGTTGTAAGCCGGAAGCTTCACCAAATTGATTTGCCATTAAAGAGGCAATAGTATTAGCTGGAGCAAAAAGGCTAATGTTAATTGAGTTAGAATTACCAATTAACATTGTGACAGCCATAGTTTCTCCCATTGCTCTACCCAAAGCTAACATTACACCACCAACAATTCCTGAAAAAGCTGCTGGAATTAATACTCTAATAATAGTAAACCAACGGCTAGCTCCTAAACCTAAAGAAGCTTGTCGCAAATTAGGTGGTAGACTAGCAAGAGAATCGCGAGAAATTGCAGTAATAATTGGTAAAATCATTATTGATAAAATAATTGCTGCGGGAAACATTCCCGGACCTCCTGCACTAATATTGTCAGGAATAGAAAAAATTGGAATCCACCCCAGATATTTACCCAGAAAAATTTCTATTGGCTTCATAAAAGGGATTAAAATATAAATACCCCATAAACCATAAACTACACTCGGAATAGCTGCTAATAATTCCACCATAAAAGTTAATGGGGTAATAATTTTTTTGGGGATAAAATTCTCACTTAAAAATATTGCTGTACCCAGACCAAGAGGAACTGCAATAAGCAGAGCTAATAATGAACTAAATATAGTTCCAACAATCATTGGCAATGCGCCATAATCACCTTTACCATCATTAGCAACAGGATTCCAAACACTTTTAAATAGAAAGCTAAAACCGAATTCATTCAAAGATGGTATTGCTTGCCAAACTACTGTTAGAGCCATTAATATGAGAAGAACTGCTATGCTCCAAGCAAAAACTTTAGTTAGATTAATAAAACCATAATCAAGTCTTTTTTCTATATTACTCCGAGAGCGAATATCTTTGTTTAATTTGAGATTGTTTATGTCTTTGGGAAGCATATGATAACTTTTACATCTCTTGAAACAGTGCTGGAAAAGGGCGAGATTTGCCTCTCAAAAAGAAGAGGAAAAATGATTTCTGGTGCTTATCTCTAGAATATTTATATCTGACGAATCAGCAGTGACAAGCTTCGCTTAAAAGTCAAAAAATACAAAAGTGGTACTATATAATAGTACCACTTTCTGATGATAAATTAAATTTATTTTATACTATTTGAGGGTCATGTTGTAATCTTGACTAATTTTATCCGCAGTTTCTAGAACTTTTTGACGTACATTCTTAGGTAAAGGAATATAACCTAACTCAGAACTAACTTTTTGACCTTCATTTAAACCATATTCAATCATTTTTTCCACACCTTGAGCTTTGGCTGCGTCATCATATTTACTATAGGCAAGAATCCAAGTGTAAGTTACAATTGGATAAGAATTATCCCCTTCTGGGTCACTAATAAAAGCTCGTAAATTTTCAGGTAGTGCAACTGCTCCTAAAGTTGCTTCTGCTGATTCAAAAGTAGGATTTATATATTTACCAGATTTGTTTTGTAGGGAAGCCATATTCAAACCAGCATTCTTAGCATAACCATACTCAACATATCCTATTGCTCCTTCAGTTTGAGTAATTTGAGCAGTTACACCATCGTTCTTGGCACCACCAATACCTACAGGCCATTGAACGGTTTTACCTTCCCCTACTGTCTGTTTCCATTCTGGACTAATAGCACTCAAATGCTTTGTGAAAACTCCAGTTGTACCACTACCATCAGAGCGATATATAACTGTAATTTTTTGATCTCTGAGAGTTACGCCAGGGTTAATTGCTTTGATCTTCGGGTCATTCCATTTTTTAATTTTACCCAAAAGGATATCTACATAAGCTTCCCTGGAAAGTTTGAGATTAGAAACATTCGGCAAGTTGTAAGCTAAAACAATACTACCTGCAGTCATTGGTAGCAGGATAACTCCTCGGTTTACTTTGGAAATTTCCTCATCTTTCATTGCGACGTCAGAAGCACCAAAATCTACTAGTTCTTGAGTAAATCTCTCAACACCAGCGCCGCTACCTACTGACTGATAATCTACTTGTAGGTTTAGGCCACTGTTCCCCAAGTCTTGAAACCAACGTTGATATATAGGTGATGGAAAAGAAGCTCCCGCACCTAAAAGGCTTACTTGAGAACTTCCAAGATCACTACTACTACAAGCTGTTAAACCAATTGTTAGGACAACGGCAGATACTTTTGCAGTAAGATGAGTTATCCTAGAAAGATTTATACAAAATTTCATAATTATTTGAATTTCTATATTTTTCTAGATACTAAAAAGAATAAACGAAAGAGTCACATATTGAGTTTTAATAAAGGTAAATTCTTGTTGATGATTGGAAATTATATATATATTAGTCTGTAAATCTGTCAATTAAAGGATCAATAAATTCTCAAGATTGATTTACTAGGTTTTTAAAATTTTATCAACTCTATATTTTTTTATTGACATATTAATTAATAGTGGGTTGATTTCTTTTTTTATTTTGGTTACACCCGAAAATTAGCTAGTATTTACCTTCTATAAAAGGATAATTATAAACACTTTTACCTTGATTAATTTTCACTTTTTTTAGGTTATTTACTTGGTTTTAGTTTGTGCTTGTAAGTTAAAATTAAGTTAAAATAATTGACGGTTGTGATTTTAAATAGTATAATTATCTAATACCTAAAGTTTATTTATTGTCATAATTTATTGCCATAATTTATAACGGGACTTTAGTGAAAAAATAGTAAAAAAAAGGGTATAATGTATACCTGATATGTATTTTACGTTAATTACTGGCCTGGGAAAAGTTTGATGAAAGAAACAACTTCAGTGGCCATGCCCTCTTGTTTCCATCGATGGTGCGATCGCTTTAACAATGTCTTTAAAACAAAAGCCCAAAAAACAGGGTTTAGGGAATATATAGGAGGATTACTCTTGAGAAAGCGATCGAAAAAACTTGTCTCAAATTGCCAACAACACTGTAGGTCACACGTACCACAAATTACGGCATTTTCTAGTTCGAGCAAATTGGTCTGTAGATGCTGTGAATGAGCGTCGTCTTCAAGTAATGTGGGAACGTCGCCAAACAAAACCTTCTCGATCCTATTGCTTTAATTATAGACGATTCAGGCCACAGAAAAAGTGGTAATTTTACTGCAGGAGTAGGGCGGCAATATATAGGAGAAATAGGAAAAACAGATAATGGTGTAGTCGTGGTGACAACTCATCTTTATGATGGAGTTAAAAGTCTACCTTTAGACATAGCTTTGTATCAGAAAGCTGATTCTTTTCCAAAAGGAAAAAAAGACCCAGAATTTGTCAAGAAACCAGACGAGTGCAATGTCTCTAGTAGATCAATGTTTGTCCAGAGGACACCAACCAGAAATTGTGTTAATTGAAATTTGGCTATGGTAACAATACATCATTCTTAAATCAACTAGAGAAAAGAAGTTTAACTTATATAGGAGGATTAGCTAAAAATCGAAAAGTCATCATTAAAAAACAAGATGACATTAAAGAGGAAATTAGATTAGACAAGCTGGCAGAAAGTATACCTCAGAAAGCTTTCAACTTAGTTCAACTAAGTACAAAAAATGCTAGAGAAGTTTGGGTAGCTACATTAGAAGTAGAAATATCTAGGATGTCAGGTCAAAAAACTATAGCTATCGTTATGAATGCTAAAAGTTTTTCTGAGGCCACTGATATTAACTATTATATCACTAATAGAGAAGACAAATATGTAACTCCTGAGTGGATATATTCTACTTATTCTCAAAGAAATTGGGTGGAAGTTTTCTACAGGGAAGCCAAAGGATGGTTAGGATTAAGAGAATATCAAGTCAGAGATAAAATCAGCCTTAAAAGGCATTTTATTTTAGTATTTTGTGCTTATACATTTATTATCTGGCATCAGTTAACAGGAGGTATAAGAAGGCGTTGGGCTAACAAACCATTAAATACGTTTACTGATACTTTAGAAGCATTTCGTACCGCAATATCTTATCGTTTTGTTGAGTGGTTAGATGAAAACATCGACGTATTTACCGCTCATAAAGAGAGTTTAGGGTTTGTTTGGGCTTGAAATTTGCTAAAGTCCCGATAAAAAATTTACAAGTTTTTTTTTAAATAAATCAAGAAATAAACCCTTCTTAATATCTTATATAAAAGAAGGGTTGAATCAGGTTTTTTTACTAGGAATTACTTAAGGCTAATTTGATGGCTAGAGCTGATTTTATCTGCAGCTGCCGCAACTGTTTGACGAACATTGTTAGGTAGTGGAATATAACCTAAATCAGCACTTACCTTTTGCCCTTCATTTAATCCATATTCAATCATTTTTTCTATACCCTGAGCTTTAGCTGCATCATTATATTGATTATAAATTAGCATCCAAGTATAAGTAACAATAGGATAAGAATTACTACCTTCTGGGTCACTAATAAAAGCACGGAGATTTTTAGGTAATTTTACTGCTGCTAGAGTAGACTTAGCAGACTCTAAAGAAGCCTTAATATAATTACCAGATTTATTCTCTAAAGCTGCAGTATTAAGTTTAGCATTTTTAGCAAAACCAAACTCTACGTAACCTATAGCACCTTTTGTTTGACGAATTAAAGCACTTACGCCATCATTTTTTTGGCCACCTATGCCTACAGGCCACTGAACAGTTTTACCTTCTCCTACTTTCTTTTTCCACTCCTGACTAATAGAATTTAGATGCTTTGTAAACACTCCTGTAGTTCCACTACCATCGGAACGATAAACTACGGTAATTGGTAGATCTGGCAAATTTACACCGGAATTAATAGTAGCAATTTCTGAGTCATTCCAATTCTTAATCCTACCCAAAAGGATATCTACATAAACTTTCCTGGATAACTTCAGGTCGGATATACCTGGTAAATTGTAAGCCAATACAACACTACCTGCAGTCATGGGCAGCATCATAACTCCTCGAGAGACCTTGGCTATTTCACTATCTTTCATTGCCACATCAGAAGCACCGAAATCTACTAGTCCTTGAGTAAATCTTTCAACACCAGCACCACTACCAACTGATTGATAATCTACTTGAACCTCAAAATTATTATTTCTCATATCACTAAACCAACGTTGGTATAGTGGAGCTGGAAAAGATGCACCTGCACCTATAAGGTTGACTCTTTGTTTAGCGAGACTGTACTTAACTCCAGCAATTGTAGTAACTAGACCAATGGTTAAGGCTACTGCAGAGAATTTAGAAGTATTACAAATTATCTGACGAAAATTAAGACTAAATACCATAAGTTTAAGTGTTAAAGTTTGACACTGATTTTATACGAAACAGGATTTAGGCAACGATACTAATTTTAGCCTTATGAAAAATGCTAAATTATCTACCATATCTATGATCTATGGGTACTGCGTAATTCCTGCTAGAGATACAGGTAATATCTAAACATATTGAGATTAAGAACAGGTTAAAAAAATATCAAATATAAAGTTAAAAGTTCATAAATTTTAGATCACTTGAAAAGTCAATCCAAGAATTTGGATCATATTTTGATTTTGACAATTCTAATCTATGATTTACTTGAATTTTTAACTTCCCTATGAATTTCTTAGATATTTTGATTCAAAACTACTTTGAAGTTAATGCTATGGAAATGAATAGATAATTATAGGATTTAAATAATTGGACAATATTGAATACATATTAAAAAGTATTGAAAGTGAACTTATTATCTGCTATTATTATTTTTTACATAAGTAAAAACAGCTAATTTGACTGTGTTACTAAAAGAATTTACTACCTGTGTTGTATCTGATTGGACGGCTGACAAAAATTTGAGTGCTAATGTCAAACAAGTACAGGAAAAACTATTGACAGAGAAATAGGTGGACGGCAAATTCGTATCAAGACTGAGTTTGTCCTAGTCGAAAAACTCGGACTCACTTCAGGCCATATTTTTCAACTGAAACAAAAAAAAGAATGGCTATCACTGAGTTTGAGTCATCGAGTATGAAGTTGATAAACCTGGGTTAGTAGAGTGTTCATAAATTTTTGAGTCCGCTCTTGAAGATAATTTGCAGACATATATATAAGTGGTCTTATTGCAGAACAGAAACTGAGCAGCCAAAGCTCAAAATCATGTTTTGAGTAAGTTTAGTAAAACAGATAAAAATGGTAGAATTTGGACGATATTAAAAATAACTTCAACAATAAATGATTGCCGTGCTCAAAACACCTTTATCAAATCATATAAAAGCAAATACTAAAGCTTTATTCTCATCTTTGCCAAAGACAAAAAATGAGTTGGAGATATCCCTTGATGATTTGGCTAAACAAATTATTTCTGGGTATCGCCTCAGTCGAGAAGAGGCAATTATACTGACTCAAATAGCAGGAGAAGAGGATATTCTTCTTCTGTGTGAAGCTGCTGATCGGGTTCGTCAAGCTTGCTGTGGAAATGTTGTAGACCTGTGTAGCATTATTAATGTTAAGTCTGGAGGCTGTTCAGAAAATTGTAGTTTCTGTTCCCAGTCAGTTCATCATCCTGGAGAAGATTCTCCTATTTATGGCCTTAAGTCTACTGAAGAAATCTTAGATCAAGCTAAGGCAGCAGAAGCTGCTGGAGCTAAAAGATTTTGCTTGGTGTCTCAGGGTCGGGGTGTTAAGTATAATAGTCCTAAGTCTACAGAATTTGAACAAATTCTGGGGACAGTAAGACAAATTCTGGCTGAAACTAATATTAAGCCTTGTTGTGCTTTGGGAGAGCTGACCCCAGAACAAGCTCAAGCATTGGCCGAAGCAGGAGTGACTCGCTACAATCATAATTTGGAAGCTTCTGAGCATTTTTACCCGGAAATTGTAAGTACTCATAGCTGGAATGACCGAGTTGAAACTGTGAAAAACCTAAAGGCAGCAGGTATTCAAGCTTGCACAGGAGGTATTATTGGTATGGGTGAAACTTGGGCAGATAGGATAGATTTGGCCTTGGCCTTGCGAGAGTTAGAGGTTGAGTCTGTACCTTTGAATTTGTTAAATTCTCGCGAAGGTACTCCACTAGGTGGTTTGCTTAAGTTAGATCCTTATGATGCTTTGAAAGCGATCGCTATTTTTCGTCTAATTTTACCAAAGCAAATTATTCGCTATGCTGGAGGGCGAGAAGCTGTAATGGGAGATTTGCAAGCTTTGGGTTTGAAGGCTGGTATTAATGCTATGTTAATTGGCCATTATCTGACAACTCTTGGTCAACCTCCAGAAAAAGATCAAGCAATGCTAAAATCTCTTGGACTTCAAGGTGGTGAAACTCCTATTGCAACTAATGGCTTGTAAAGATTCAGAGATCAGTTTTAGCTATCAGTTATTGCTTTTGATAATTACTCAAAACTTTATTAATTGATCCAAAATCTGAGTTTGAGGGTAATCTCTTTTGATTTCCTAGCTTATATTCATTTCAAACCTCTGCTTGAGCTATCTTGGCAAGGAACTCCTAAAATCCTTTTCTGAAGTGGGGTTAGGTGGGAGAAGAATTCCAAAATTACCAAAGACCGAAAAAATATATTTTTCAATATATTTACTGTTCTGAAATATCTATTCCATGGCAAATACATTATGAGTCAATAAGGTTTTAAGTTTTATATTAAGCAAGATGTTGATTGAGTATCACTTTTGAAGGTGGTTATATTGCTGAGACCTGACAGTTTATTGCTGAATACTGATCATATTTGACAGCACTTGGTGCTATAGGGCTGATGTGTGAAGTAGACATTAATTATTTAGCTCTCAAAATTTTACCACTACAAGAGTTTGACTGTTCACATTTTGTACATTATTTGTCTTAACCGAATGCTATGGGATGTTATTATATGTACTTATTCTCAAAAATAATTGTTAATTGTCGTGACAATTACGATAGAACTTCTTTGGGCAATTGCTGGTTTACTCTTGACAATTGCAGCTACATTTTTACCAGCATCTTTTGCAAGTCCTGTTTGGATTTGGGAACAGCAAGAAGTTAAGACTTTTTCTTTGGAGGTAACTTACCAAGTTGGAGCGGTTTTTTTTGTTGGTTGTTTGGGAGGAAAAAATGCTGCTGTTATTTCTCAAATAGCCTATATATTTTTAGGTCTCACTTTATTACCTGTGTTTACTCACGGTGGTGGTATTGATTATTTCAGAGAACCTAGTTTTGGTTATTTATTAGGTTTTATCCCTGGAGCTTGGATATGTGGAAATTTAGCTTTTCAAACAGATCCTAAACTAGAGTTATTGGCTTTTAACTGTTTATGTGGTTTGTTCACTGTTCATTTAACTGGGTTGGCTTATCTGATTATTATTTATATTTTAGGGTGGAAAAGTATAGAATCATTGTCTTTATTTGATGCTATTTTTAGATATTCTATTGTTTCTTTACCAGGACATCTAGGAATTATATGTGCTGTTGCTGTTATTGCTTATTTCCTCAGACGTTTACTATTTTATTAACTAGCTATTTGCTTTTATATAACAGATTTGGATTTGGTATTTGCTATAACTTACTTTTAGATTATTCCTCGCTGTTACCTGCGACGGTATAACTACTGTCTGGTTCTTTGAGGGCGAGCTGAAGTCTTAATGGTTACTGTTTTTCATGTCGCGAAGGTTAAAATTTAAATATAAGTTAAACCTTTTGTCTAGTGAGTGATTTTTTTGTCTCGAATTACTTACTCCTTACTAATTAATTAATACTTAATAAAGTAATAATATATTTATTCAAAAACATAACGAAAAAGTATTAAAAAGTTATCTGCTTAGGTCGGAGGCTTGAAATCTAATTTTTCGGTAAATATAATTAGTATAGTAAGTGGGTATATAAAATAAATTACACACTTGAAAAACTAAAATTTAATCTTTGTCTAAATATCGCGCTTTGCAAATAATTTTGTGTAGTTGCTTAATTGTTAAAGTTGAAATTACGTTTTAAAAAAAATTCCTTATTCTGGATAGTTGCTATTATCAGCATTATTTTAGACCATTTGACTAAATTTTGGGTGGTACAAAATTTTCAATTAGAAGAAAGTATGGTTTTATGGCCTGGTGTATTTAACTTTACTTATGTAACTAATACTGGAGCAGCTTTTAGTCTGTTTAGTAATGGTGGAGTTTCTTGGTTGCGCTGGTTATCTTTAATAGTTAGTCTAGGTCTCATGGGTTTTGCTTGGTTTGGACCGAAGTTTGATAGATGGGAACAACTAGGTTATGGTTTAATTTTAGGAGGAGCATTGGGTAATGGTATTGATAGGTTTGTTTCTGGTTATGTCGTTGACTTTTTGCATTTTAGCCTTATAAATTTTCCTATTTTTAATGTGGCAGATGTTTCTATTAATATTGGTATTATTTGCTTACTAGTTGCTACATTTTTTGCTGAAATACCTAAGTTAGGTAATAAAAAATAAGAAGTATGGAAAAAAATATTGATTCAATTAATTTTACGAGATTAATATCAAATATGCTATGAATTGAAGCTGAAGTTTTTATTTCTCACTTTTTTCTTTTTTTAAGACAATTATCACAATGACCACAACCCATATAACCTATATTCTGAGCTTCTTGAGAAAAACCAAATACTTCTAGTAAAAATTGCCATCGACATTTCCTGGTGGCAAAATATTTATTTAGATCTTTAACTTTTGAGTTGTAGTTTAGAGATACTTTTTTACTATTATTAATCATAACATAGTTAAATGGGTCGTACCATCTTAATTTGCCGGAAGAATGTAGAATAGATAGGGCGTTTGCTGCATGGGGATATTCATCTTTTAAAAGATTAATATTTCCTCTGGTTGGTAGTTGCTTAATTAATTTTTCTGCTCTTTGATATTCTAGTTTTAATTTATCTGCTAAAAACTTTTGTCTTTGTTTATCTTCTGGGTCTAACCAACCAGTTGGTTCGCTAATTAGGGTTAAGGCTTCTGCTGGTTTTCCGTCTCTACCTCCTCTTCCAATTTCTTGAATATATTCTGATAATAATGATGGCGCTTGAAAGTGTATTACCCATCTCACATCTGGTTTATTTATTCCCATTCCAAAGGCGGAAGTACACACTACAAAGTTGATTTCTCCTTTGATCCAAGCTTTTTCAATATGTCGTCTTTCTTCTGCTCTTAAACCTGCATGATAACTTGTGGTTTGATAATTTTTTTCTCGTAATGTTTCTGCTAGTTTTTCACTGTCTTTTCTTGTTCTTACATAAACTATGCCTGATTGTTTTTCTCTGGTTTTGATAAATTTAAGTAGTTGTTGATAGCGACTTCTGGAAGTACAAATATGTTGAATTTTTAGTTGTAAATTATTTCGATAGGGGCTGATTAAATATGTTTTTGGGTTTCTTAGTTGTAGGGCGGTTTTGATGATTTTTTGTGCTTGAGGATCGGCTGTGGCTGTGAAGGCTGCAACGCTAATTTTTGTTCCTGGTGGTTTTGATTTTATTAGTGTTTGTCTGACTGCTCCTAGACGTCTATAGGAGGGACGAAATGTTTCTCCCCATTCTACTAAGCAGTGGGCTTCATCTAATATTAAACCGTTGATTTTTGTTTGGCTTTTCGATAGTAGGTTCCATATTTTTTGGTTGAATAATGTTTCTGGGGAAAGGTAGAGTAGCCTAAGTTGATTTTGTTCTATTTTTTCGAGGGTTTGTCGTTTTTTTTCTCGGGTAAGTTGGCTGTGGAGTAGGCTGGCGGGTAGGGAGCGATCGCTTAGTTCTTCTACTTGGTTTTCCATTAGGGCAACTAGGGGAGAAATAACTAATGTTAATCCTTTTTTTAGGAGCGCTGGAAGTTGAAAGCATATTGATTTTCCTCCTCCTGTGGGCATTATTATTAGGGCGTCTTTTCCTGTTAATAAGCAGTTTATTATTTCTTCTTGTGGAGGTCGGAAGTTATCGTATCCCCAGATTTTTTTAAATGTTTCTTTGATTTTATTCCACGATGTTTCTTCTGAGTTTTTCATTCTGTTTTCGTATCGTTTGACTTTTTACTTTTCTGTGTTGAATAAAAAATCTAGTCTAAGGGCGAGCTAATCCTTATAACATAACTATATCATAGTTTATTTATCAATTCAACACTAATCCTACTGCTTTCTTTTTCAAGAGCTCCAGAAAATGTTGAGAGGCGATCGCTTTTTTGTAGTTATGAAGAATTAAATTCTCCCCCTTTATCTCAACGGCTAATATTAGGTTTGATTTTTCAACTTCAGTCTCTCAAGAGCTTCAGAAAATGTTGTTTGATACTTTCCTGAAATTGAAGCGATCGCCAACATTTTCTTGAATTATTTTCTACTTTTTGGCCTGTTTTGTGTTGAATAAAAAGTCTAGTATGAGGGCGAGTTAGCATCAATAACATAACTCTACCATAGTTAATTTATCAATGCAACACTAATCTGACTGTTTTTTTTTAAGAGCTTCAGAAAATGTTGAGGGGCGATCGCTTCAATTTTTTTTTGCAGCCATGAAGAATTAAATTTTCCCTCTTTATATCAACGGCTAGTGTTAGGTTTTATCTTCCAACTTCATTTACTACTTCTCTTTTTTCAAGAGCTTCAGAAAATGTTGAGGGGCGATCGCTCCAAATTTTTTTCTAGACATTAACGATGAGTTTTGCTTCTTTTATATGAACGGCTAATTTTAGGTTTTATTTTTCCACTTAATCTGCGGCTTCTCTTTTTTTTAGAGCTTCAGAAAATGTTATTTGATGCTTGTCTGTTCAAGCGATCGCCAACGTTTTCTTGAATTATTTTCTACATCTTTTCTATGTTGAATAAAAAGTCTAGTGTAAGGGCGAGCTTACCCTTATGACATAATTCTACCATAGTTGATTTATCAATGCAATACTAACCACACCTCTTTTTTTTGGTGCTTCAGAAAATGTTGAGGGGCGATCGCTCCAACTTTTTTCTAGACATTAACGATGAATTTTGCTTCTTTTATATGAACGGCTAATTTTAGGTTTGATTTTTCGACTTAATCTACGGCTTCTCTTTTTTTTAGAGCTTTAGAAAATGTTATTTGATACTTTCCTGAAATTGAAGCGATCGCCAACATTTTCTTGAATTATTTTCTGCATCTTTTCTATGTTGAATAAAAAGTCTAGTATAAGGGCGAGCTTACCCTTATGACATAACTCTACCATAGTTAATTTATCAATGCAATACTAACCACATTTCTCTTTTTTTTGGTCTTCAGAGAATGTTATTTTTTGATGGTTATCTGTTTAGGCGATCGCTTGATTTTTTTTGACTTAGTGCGAGGAAGTCAGAAGTTTATATCTATATATATAGATAGCTAATGTGGGTTTTCATTCTTCAACTCACCTATGGCCAAAACCATAAAAACCCTAAATCTCAAAAAAATTTCGACCCGCTAAAGCGGGAACCTCAAGGGAAAAGAAAAACAGGGCAAAGGGCAAAAGGGTAAAAGATAAGAGGGTTAAAGAGTTCTCCCGCCATCGCAGACAAGACGAAAACCAATAAAGTAGTAGGGGTCGTCGCGCCTAAAATAGTAGTCGCGAACCGCAGAACGGCAATAATTAGGAATGAAGTACCAAGAACCGCCCCGCAGCGGTGATCCATTTTTTTCTCCATCTAGCCAAACACTGCCGTCTGTAGGCGCACCATTATAGTTTTCATGCCCATCATCAGCACACCATTCCCAAACATTCCCGTGCATATCATATATACCAAAGGCATTAGGAGGAAAACTTCCCACATCTGTTGTTTCTCCCCGATATATTCCTTTAGGAGCATTGCCATAAGAATGGTCACCACGGTAGTTAACTAACTCAGAGGTTATAGTTTCTCCAAAATAAAAAGGAGTAGTAGTCCCGGCACGGCAGGCGTATTCCCACTGACTCTCGCTGGGTAGCCTGTAAATTTTCCCAATTTTTGATGATAGCTTTTGGCAAAACTCTGTAGCATTGTGCCAGTTTACTTGTTCTACTGGACGGCTTCCTCCCTTAAAATACGAAGGGTTATTTCCCATAATGGCTTGGTACTGGTCTTGAGTAATAGGATATTTGCTCATATAAAAAGGTTGGAGAGTTACTTCATGTTGGGGACCTTCATTAGATCTTCTGCTCCCCTCATTTCCCGCCGACCCCATGAGAAAACTTCCCCCAGGAATATAAACCATTTCTAATTTAATTCCACTACCCAAGTCTTCAAATTTTTGCCTAGCACTTCCCTGGTTAGAACTAATAACTTTGCCAGTATTGTTAACAGTAATTACCTCGAAAGTAAAGAGATCCCCTTTCGACTCCTGCTGCCTTTTAATTTCTTCCCAAACACCCAGAACAATATCTCGATTTTTCACCGCCTCAGTCAAACCCAAATTTATCGCCCGGTTATAATCATCAACTGCCCATTGATATTCACCTAATTTATAGTAAGCATAACCCCGATAATTAAATGCCACAGCGTGACTAGGATCTAACCTAATAACCTGAGTCAAATCATCAACCGCATCTCCATAATTTTCCAACTGAATATAAGCCAAACCTCGCCGATAATAACCATCAGCAAATTTAGGATTTAAACTTATAACATAGCCAAAATCAATAATTGCTTCCTCATATTTTTCGAGATTAAATTTATCAATTCCCCGGAGGTAACAAGAATTTATCAAACTCAATTTTTTCTGCTGACCCAGACCAACCAAACAGCGATTAACTTTACCTATAAATTCCTGATCCAGAGGCAGTAAATTTTTAGCCACCATATCAAATTTTTCCTTACCATTCTCCACAGAAAGATAACGAGAACTTAGCCAAGACTCGAAGCAAAAATCTAACATTTTTTCTGCCAAATTAGAATTAGATAAACCAGTCAAACCAAAAGCAATATCCGCAGCAAATCCTGGTACTAATTCGGAGCGGTCTTGTTCCATTGCTTTGAGACTACCAATATAACTTTCAACTACCATTTGAAATAGGTCATCTGCCAGACATTTTTCTATAGAAAATTCTGTTTCCAACTCTGCCAATAATTCTGGCAACTTCGGCGATAAATTAGTATTAATTAAATAATGAATATCAGTAAATAGGGCAGCAATAACATTATGATATGCTCCTAACAAAGCTGATAATTTACCAAAGTCTTTGCTATTGGTTTTGTAGGCTATTTCAAATTCTATTCCTTCCGCTTGTAGCTCTTTATCTTCTCTATAAATACTTAAATTTAAAGCATTATCTCCAGCAAATTTTTGATTTATCTCTTGTTCAGTTTTACCTCTTGCTAAGAGTTTTTGTTTAACATTAGTTTCCCAATGTAAGGCACGTTGAATAGCAAATTCATAGAGAACTTTCGGATAATGTAGCTGAGAAATTATGGTTTTGTAGAAGGGAGATATTTCTTGTCCCCCACTCCAATAGGCAACTTTGATATTAATTAAATCTCCATCTACTTCTGATTCTATTAATAGTATTGGTTCAGATTTTAAGCGACTAAATATAGTTTTAACTGCGCTACCTCCGGCAAAACGGTTACTATCCCAAGTATGGTCTATTAGTTCTGTGGGTCGTTGTTGGTTTTCTAGGGGATAGTGTTTTTCTAAGAAGTTTCGTAAGTGTTGAGAAAGGCGTTTTTCCACTTTAGGAAATGTGGAAGTTGAAGTTTTATTTAGATGTTCAAAACGGTCAAAGTCTATTTCTGGAGGTGCTAGTATTATTTGTACAGGAATGGGGTCGCGACCTTGATGATATTGGAGTATTTGCCAAGAATAATTTTTCAGAGGCCAGTTATCTAATTCTTTAATTTCTAGGGTAGTTTCTCGTTGATATACCGCGTTGAGATATTGGGTTTCTCGGTTATATTGAGCTGATTCAATTTGAAGTTGTTTTTGTTGTTGAAATAACCAGGTTTGAAATTCTTGGTTACTTTTAGCTATTTGCATATCTACGGCTTTAATAAATTCTTGAAGTTTCCGATTTTCTTGGCATTGGTATTCAACTATTTTTCCTTGAAATTCTTGACGGGCAATTTCTAGTTTTTGTTGAAATTGTTGATTATTCTGCTGCAACTTTATCTGAGACATTGTACGCATATATTCAATCTCAAATTGAGCGACTATTTGTTTTTCTTGTAATTCTTTTTGATGAGCTAGTCGTTGCCCTTCTAAATTTTGTTGCATTGTTCTACCGGAGGCACCATTAAAGGCATTAACTACTCCATTCCATGCTGAAGCTGCGGCGGGAGCAAGCAATGGAAGTAAAGGTATAGGCATAATTTTTTCCTTGTGATAATTATAAATTTTTTGTATGCTCAAAAAGTTTAATAAGCCAGGGTTTTCCTTTATAAACCTAACTTAAATTATCTATGATTAGATTAGATGTAAATCTGATCTAAATGTTAAGTTGACCTAGGGGATAAGCTTCTCTAAGGTTCTGAAACTAAACCTAAGTTATATTTTATTATGAGTTTGATTATTATTGATATTTTTCTTCAAGGAATTGTATTTTTCTATGGGGGATAAGCTCTACTTAAGTTATGAGACTCAACCTAAATTATCTAATAATTTCAGAGCTGACGAGAAATTTTTTGTCAGTTAAAAAAAGTCTTAGAAATTTAGAGTGCTTCAGAAAGTGAGCTCGGCTAAAGTTGTCAGACTCAACCTCTATTTTTCTAATAATTTCAGAGCTGACGAGAAATTTTTTGTCGGTTCAGAAAAGTCTCATAAATTTGGAGTGCTTCAGAAAGTGAGCTTGGCTAAAGCTGTCAGACTCAACCTCTATTTTTCTAATAATTTCAGAGCTGACGAGAAATTTTTTGTCGGTTTAGAAAAGTCTCATAAATTTGGAGTGCTTCAGAAAGTGAGCTTGGCTAAAGCTGTCAGACTCAACCTCTATTTTTCTAATAATTTCAGAGCTGACGAGAAATTTTTTGTCGGTTCAGAAAAGTCTCATAAATTTGGAGTGCTTCAGAAAGTGAGCTTGGCTAAAGCTGTCAGACTCAACCTCTATTTTTCTAATAATTTCAGAGCTGACGAGAAATTTTTTGTCGGTTCAAGAAAGTCTTATAAATTTAGAGTGCTTCAGAAAGTGAGCTTGGCTAAAGTTGTCAGACTCAACCTCTATTTTTCTAATAATTTCAGAGCTGACGAGAAATTTTTTGTCGGTTTAGAAAAGTCTCATAAATTTAGAGTGCTTCAGAAAGTGAGCTTGGCTAAAGCTGTCAGACTCAACCTCTATTTTTCTAATAATTTGAGAAATTATTGGAGTTTCCAAATTTGACTGATGAGCAATTTTTTGTCGGTTCAAAAAAGTCTCATAAATTTAGAGTGCTTCAGAAAGTGAGCTTGGCTAAAGCTGTCATACTCAACCTCTATTTTTCTAATAATTTCAGAGCTGACGAGAAATTTTTTGTCGGTTTAGAAAAGTCTCATAAATTTAGAGTGCTTCAGAAAGTGAGCTTGGCTAAAGCTGTCAGACTCAACCTCTATTTTTCTAATAATTTCAGAGCTGACGAGAAATTTTTTGTCGGTTTAGAAAAGTCTCATAAATTTAGAGTGCTTCAGAAAGTGAGCTTGGCTAAAGTTGTCAGACTCAACCTATATTTTTCTAATAATTTGAGAAATTATTGGAGTTTCCAAATTTGACTGATGAGCAATTTTTTGTCGGTTAAAAAAAGTCTCATAAATTTAGAGTGCTTCAGAAAGTGAGCTTGGCTAAAGTTGTCAGACTCAACCTCTATTTTTCTAATAATTTCATAGCTGATGGAAAATTTTTTGTCGCTTCAAAAAAGTCTTAGAAATTTAGAGTGCTTCAGAAAGTGAGCTCGGCTCCAGTTGTCAGACTCAACCTATATTTTTCTAATAATTTGAGAAATTATTGGAGTTTCCAAATTTGACTGATGAGCAATTTTTTGTCAGTTCAAGAAAGTCTCATAAATTTAGAGTGCTTCAGAAAGTGAGCTTGGCTAAAGCTGTCAGACTCAACCTCTATTTTTCTAATAATTTCATAGCTGATGGAAATTTTTTGTCGCTTCAAAAAAGTCTTAGAAATTTAGAGTGCTTCAGAAAGTGAGCTCGGCTCCAGTTGTCAGACTCAACCTATATTTTTCTAATAATTTCAGAGCTGACGAGAAATTTTTTGTCGGTTCAGAAAAGTCTCATAAATTTAGAGTGCTTCAGAAAGTGAGCTTGGCTAAAGCTGTCAGACTCAACCTCTATTTTTCTAATAATTTGAGAAATTATTGGAGTTTCCAAATTTGACTGATGAGCAATTTTTTGTCGGTTCAAAAAAGTCTCATAAATTTAGAGTGCTTCAGAAAGTGAGCTTGGCTAAAGCTGTCAGACTCAACCTCTATTTTTCTAATAATTTCAGAGCTGATGAGAAATTTTTTATCGGTAAAAAAAAAGCCTCAAAAAATTTGACAGCTTGAGAAAGTAAGCTAGGCTAAAAATGACTAAATAGACCTATATTTTAACTCTCAAAAGTATAATAACTTAAGAAAAAATTATTTTATATATGCTAAAAATTATAAATTTATGGTAAGAAAAAATCAGAATTTACTTTATAAAAACCTGTAATAAAGTATTGATTATCTCATTTTTTATGAGCAAAAACTACTATTTTTTAGAATCCATAATTTTTACTAAAACTGCCATATTAATTTGCAAAAATATGCAATAAAAAATGATTTTATAAAAGTTTAAACCTTCCCTTAAAACAATACTTAAATTTTGATATGAGAATTGCTATTGCCGATATAAACTATCACTAAAATCATGGTTTAAATATTTATTTAACCATCCGAAGTAGAGAAAAAAATCCTCATAAAAGAGACTATAATTGTTACTAATACCACCATAAAACAAAACAAATAATCGAATCAACTGTTTTTTTAATTAAACCCTAAAATAATATTTATATTATATAGCAAATTTAATCTCAATCAGATAAAAGCAAGCCAAATACCAGAGCTAAAGAAGTAATAAATTTGCTATAATATTATCTTGCTAAATATTTAATCCTCATATTTGATTATGGTTTATACTCGTAAAAAATTAAATTTATCCGAGATTCAACTCTCTTATCTAGAATGGCAGCCAAAAGAAAATCAGGATAAAAAACAACCACTTTTATTATTACATGGTTTAGCAGATTCAGCTTTAGTCTGGCTAAACTTAGGAGAATATTTAGCAGATAAATATCATATTGTTGCCCCAGATATGCGCGGTCATGGAGAAAGTGGAAAACCAGAAAGTGGTTATAGTTTTGAGAAAACAATTACCGATTTAGAAGCATTAATGGAGAATTTAAACTGGTCCTCAGCTAATATTTTAGGTCATTCTTGGACAGGAAAATTAGCTTGTATTTGGGCAAAAAAAAATCCAGAAATATTTAAAAGTATGATTTTAGTAGACCCAGTTTTTATTGGGAAAATGCCTGGATTACTTAAAGTTACTTTTCCTATTCTTTATAGAACCTTAGAAACTCTTAAAGGCATGGGTCCATTTAATAGTTTTACTGAGGCAGAAACTCAGGCAAAAGAGTTAGGAAAGTATAGGG
Organism: Trichodesmium erythraeum IMS101; assembly: GCF_000014265.1. NCBI lineage: Bacteria > Bacillati > Cyanobacteriota > Cyanophyceae > Oscillatoriales > Microcoleaceae > Trichodesmium > Trichodesmium erythraeum. Next base: position 5,434,648 of record NC_008312.1, on the reverse strand, counting down.
GTTGGAGTAAAATTCAACAGATAGTTTTTCGGGAAAGTCTTGAGAAAAAAACTAATGGAAAGTGGGGAAGTAAATTTGTTATTTCTGCTAGGAATGAAATTTTTGAGGAAGTGATGAAAGTTCCTGGTTTAACAGAATATATTGATGTACCAACCTTATTTATTCAACCAGAAAAAGGCGTCAATAAAAACAATCGACAAATGAAACCTTATGCTAAATATTTAAGGAAATTAAAAATAGAAAAAATTCCTGGAAATCATTGGGTATTTTTGGTAGAACCAGAAAAATTTAATCAGAAAGTAGCAGAATTTTTAGAAAGCATTTGATATAATATTTAGGGATAACTAAAAAAATATTTTTAGGAGGTAGAGATTAAAAAAAAATTAGAAGTTAAAAGGAACAGGGAATTATAAAAGAAATATTCAGATATATTTGCCCTTAACTTTTTAACAATTATTCTGCAAAAAATCCTGATTTTTTAGTCATTATCATTCAAAGGATTGTACTTTTTTTCACTCCAACAATGCATTTAACTTTATCTGTAAACGCTTTAATATTTAAATCATCAAGATCTAGGAATAAATAGGTATAGTAATCATATCTACTTTCAACCATTTAATTCTATTGTAATTAATTTTTATCTACTTCAAAATGAACAAACAAAAACAATCAAAATCCCATTTTATTGCACCTAAATTACTCAAAACAATAGAACATGAAACACCAATGAGCAAATTCTATAGAACAGCAACTTATATGAGTCGAATAAACGAAGCAGGTAATATTAATTTAATTTTGGGAGATTCTCATGAAATGCCTTTACCTGGATTTGTTGAAGCTTTACAAAAGAATGCAATAGCGAGTAAAATAGGGTATTATGGCTATAAAATGAATTTACCTGAAACTAGAAAAATTGTCTCTCAGGCACTAAAAAAACATAGAGGAATATCTATTTTACCTGATGATATTTTTATGACAAATGGTACAGTTATCGGTTTAGCAATATGTTTAAAACTATTAGTTCAAGAAGGGGATGAAGTGATTATTAATCTTCCTCCCTGGTTAGGCTATCGCGGAATGATTAATGCAGTAGGTGCTAAATCTGTGGGCATTCCAGTCATGGCTAAAACCTTTGATTTAGACCTAGAAAAAATCGCAAATTCTATTACAGAAAGAACTCGCGCTATTCTAATTAATTCCCCTCATAATCCAACAGGTAAAATATTATCTGAAAAAACATTAGAGAATTTAGGTAATTTATTAACTGAAGCTTCTAAAAATTATGGCAAACCAATTTATTTAATTTCTGATGAAACATTTAGTCGTGTTGTTTTTAATCATCAAAATTGCCCGAGTCCGACACAATTTTATCCCCTTTCTTTTTTAGTATATAGTTATAGCAAGACTTGGATAGCTCCTGGTCAAAGAATAGGTTATATTGCTCTTCCTGAAACTATGCCAGAACGTGAACAGATCAGAAATTTAATTGGTCGATTACAAACCTTATATTTTGGTTGGTGTTTTCCTAGTGCCCTAATGCAATATGCCTTAGAAGATTTGGAAAATTTAAAACTAAATATTAAACATTTACAAGATAAAAGGGATTGGATAATTCAAGAATTACAGAAAATTGGATATGAAGTAAACGTACCACAGGGAACCTTCTTCTTATTAGTAAAATCTCCTTATAAAGATGACTGTGCTTTTGCCGAATTATTAACTAACTATGGAGTATTTGTTTTGCCAGGAACTCCCCAAGAAATTCCTGGTTATTTTCGGATATCTTTGACAGCAAATAAAGATATGCTTACTCAAGCATTGCCAAAATTTAAATTAGCTAGAGAACAAGCAATTATGACCTAAATTAACAATTAAAATTACATTATTTTAAAGAATCATAGTTCCTAGCTAAAGAAAATGTAAAAAAAAATTGATAAATAATATTACTATGTGGTTTATACTTATGAAAAGTGCTATAATATAAATAAAAAAATATCTTGAAAAAACTATTAATCAACTTGTGAATCAAGAAATTGCAGGAGTGAAAAAAAACACAAAAAATTAAAATTACCCTGAATCTTAAAAGTAATTTGTGCTAATAAATCAACTGTTTTTAGGCAAATTTAATTATGCTATAAATTTGAAGCGATCGCCCACTCTTAGATATGCGATCACCTATATTACTTAGTACTATACATAATATACTTGCCTAAAACCTATAACTGAAATCTACTTCTTTCATTCCCTTAACTAGGGCACTTAACCCCATCCCTAATCTGGTTAAATATCTAAAAGCTTTTCATAATAAGCCATAGCTCAATTTTTATTTAAGATGAGACACTCAAACTCAGAAAAAAAAGACAGCAAACTGCCTTCAACTTCCGTAGTAATAGCGATCGCAAAACTTTAGAATTAAATAGCCTTACTATCTCTTTCTCATGAGTTAGCTCCAATGCCCACATCATCTCTTAACAGAAACTTTACACCCCTGAAAAGTTAAACCTACTTAACTTTTAACTTTTGAGCGACAAGATAATTCGAAAACCCTTACCATTACTACGGATATCGGCATGGGCATAAACACGCCCAGCACTCCGGCAATACCTAGAACCGTCAGACCAGTTACCACCACGGAGCAGTCGATAACTATTGCTTCGCCCACTTTCCCAAGCACTTCCGTCGATAGGCGCTCCCTTGTAACTATTATGCCAAACATCCTGACACCATTCCGAGATATTGCCGTGCATATCGTATAAACCAAATGCATTAGGTGGAAAAATTCCTACATCAGTTGTTTCTTGCCGATATTCTCCTTTAGGAGCATCGCCATAAGGATGGTTAGCATTATAGTTAACTAACTCAGACGTTATAGTATCTTGAAAATAGAAAGGAGTAACTGTACCAGCACGACAGGCATATTCCCACTGACTCTCACTCGGCAGCACATAAACGTCCCCAGTTTTTGATGATAGTTTTTGACAAAACTCCGTAGCATCATACCAGTTCACATATTCTACTGGACGACTTTCTCCTTCAAAACTAGAAGGATTATTTCCCATAATAGCTTGATACTGATTTTGAGTAATAGGATATTTACTCATATAAAAGGCTTGAAGAATTACTTCATGTTGTGGACTTTCATTAGAATTTCTTGCCTCTTCATCTTTCGGCGATCCCATTAGAAAACTTCCCCCAGGAACATAAATCATTTCCAACTCAATACCATTGCCCAAGTCTTCAATTTTTTGGCTAGGAAGTTCCAGGGCTTTCGGGGGAATTTCCAGAATAGGAACTTCAGTAATGCTGTTAGTAACATTATCAGATAGGCTCTCCTTTTTATCTTCAGCCAAATCAACCATGCAGCGATTAACTTTAGTCATAAATTCCTGATCCAGAGGTAGTAAATTTTCAGTAACTAGATCAAATTTTTCTTTGCCGTTCTTAGGGAAAAGATAGCGGGAATTTAGCCAAGACTCTAAAGCAAAATCTAACATTTGTTCTGCCCAAATAGGATTAGATAAACGAGCCAAACCAAGAGCAATATCAACAGCAAATTCTGGTACTAACTCAGAGCGGTCTTGTTCCATCGCTCTGAGACTGCCAATATAACTTTCAACCACCATTTTAAATAAGTCTTCTCCCAGACGTTTATCCACCGAAAACTCTGTTTCTAGCTCTGCCAATAACTCTGGCAATTTAGGTGATAAATTAGTATGAATTAAGTAATGGATATCAGTAAATAGAGCAACAATAATATTATGATATGCTCCCAACAAAGCTGATAACTTGTCAAAATCCTCCTGATTAGTTTTGTATTGACGTTCAAACTCTATTCCAGCTAGTTTGTCTTGTTCATATTTTCTGTAAATCTGCAAATTTAACAGATTATCTCCTCCATATTCTTGATCTATTTCTTGTTCATTTACCCCTTGTGCCAGGAGTTTCTGTTTAACATTTGCTTCCCAATGTAAGGCACGTTGAATAGCAAATGCATAGATAATTTTCGGATAATGCAAATGAGAAATTATAGTTTTGTAGAAAGGAGAAACTTCTTGCCCACCACTCCAATAGGCAAGTTGAATATTAATAAATCCTCCATCTACTTCTGATTCTATTAATACTATTGGTTCCGACTTTAACCGACTAAATATAGTTTTTACCGCGCTACCTCCAGCAAAACGATTACTCTCCCAAGCATGGTCTATTAGCTCCGTTGGTCTTTGTTGGTTTTCTACAGGATAATATTTTTGTAGGAAGTTTTTTAAGTATTGAGAAAGACGTTTTTCTACTTGAGGAAATTCTGGTTTAGAAGTTGAATTGATACTCTGAAAACGATCATAATTTACCTCTGGAGGTGCAAGTATTATTTGTATAGGAATAGGATTTCTGTCTTGATGATATTGGAGTATTTGCCAGGGATAATTTTTGAGCGGCCAGTTTTCTAATTCTTTGATTTCTAGGGCAATTTCCCGTTGATATGCTGCGTTCAAATATTGGGTTTCTCGATTATATTGAGATAGTTCAATTTGGACTTTTTTTTGTTGTTTAAATAGCCAGGTTTTAAATTCTTTGTTACTATTAGCTATTTGCATATTTACTATTTTAATAAAATCTTGAAGTTGCCGATTTTTTTGGTATTGGTACTCAGCAATTTTAGCTTGAAATTCTTTACGAGCAACTTCGAGTCTTTGTTGAAATTCTGGATGATTGTGTTGTAACTTAATCTGAGATATAGTACGCATATATTTAATCTCAAATTGAGCAACTATTTGTTTTTCTTGTAATTCTTTTTGATGAGCTAGTTGTTGTCCTTCTAAATTTTTTGGCATAGTTCTACCGAATGCCAAATTAAAGGCATTAACACAGCTATTCCATACGGCAGCTCCGGTAGTAGTAACAAATGGAAGTAAAGGTACAGCCATAATTTTTTTCCTTCTGATAATTATGAATTTTTTTGAAGCTCAAACAGTTTAAGAAATATTGGGTTGCTCCTACAGATAAGCTCCGCTAATAATCCTTAACCCAACCAGAATATGAAGTAAAGTAACTTTAAATGTAACTTTTACGAGCTTTTTCTTGTCGCTTTTACTTGGAATATATGTTTAGAAAAAAAAGTATAAAAATAGGAATAATCAGTGCTATGATTTCTTCTTTCTTTGCTTTCTATATCAACAATATGAACAATAATTATTGGGATTTATCAATTCCTGTAAGCAGCACAACCATTACTTTTTTTTGGTTGATACTTAATCTTTTGTTGTAGTCAGCTAGCTTAACCAAAACTTTGTAAAAGTGGTAGATAGGATAGGAGGTAAATAGTTGCTAGCATCTCAATATTTAACTTAGTATAGCACTAAATGCAAATCAAAAGTGAAAAGTCAACTACCCCAGACCCCCACTAACCCCCAAGGAGAAAAGTCAAAAGTATTTCTCTAACTGAATTTTGACTACGGAAATACTCCGCCAACAGGATTTACCAATGCCCGTCCTCTAAATACATAGTACTATATTTTTAATCAGCTTTAATTAGCTGTTAAAGTTTAAACCTCGTTCTTTGCGGGCATCTTGCCTGCTATCAACATATCTACAGTATAGGTATCTTACCCACAAAGAGACCTTTACAAAAATACCGATTTTAGAATAGCCAGGCAAGAGGCAAGAAAACCTTTTCTGAAGATACCTAACAATGTACTTGAGTGAGATGAAGTTCGCTATAACTTTTAACTTCAGCAGCGCACCCTACTCAACCACAACTACAAAAACTCACGCCCCATATAAGGTTGCAAAACCTCCGGAACTTTCACACTACCATCAACCTGCTGATAATTTTCCAAAATAGCTGCCATAGTTCTCCCGACCGCTAAACCCGAACCATTCAGAGCGTGAACATATTGAGTACCCTTTTTATTTCTTTCCTTAAATCTAATATTCGCCCGACGTGCCTGAAAATCTTTCACATTAGAACAACTAGAAATTTCCCGATAAGTTCCTGATGATGGTAACCAAACTTCTAAATCATAACACTTAGCTGCAGAAAAACCTAAATCTCCACTACACAACTCTAAAATTCTATAAGGTAACTTCAGTGCTTGCAAAATAGCTTCTGCATCTGCCACCAATTTTTGATGTTCCTCTTCAGAGGTCTCAGGATGTACAATTTTTACCATCTCCACCTTATTAAATTGATGTAGTCGGATGAGTCCTCTAGTATCTTTGCCATAAGCCCCAGCTTCTCGGCGAAAACAGGGAGTAAAAGCACAATGATAAATAGGTAGTTGTTCGGCACTCAGAATTTCATCCCGATAAAGATTCATAGTTGAAACTTCCGAGGTAGGTATTAACCAAAGGTCATCTGCAGCACACTTAAAACTTTCCTCCGCAAATTTTGGTAGTTGACCTGTAGCAGTCAAAGACTGACTATTGACTAATAGTGGCGCCATAACCTCAACATAACCAACTTGAATATGACGCTTAAGCATAAATTGAATAATGGCTCGTTCTAATGCTGCACCTGCTCCCATCAAAGCAACAAAACGACTTTGAGCAATTTTTACTCCTCGCTCAAAGTCCATAATGCCTAGTTTTTCTCCTATTTCATAATGAGGTATAATTTTAGGATTTTGAGGAATGTATTCATCACCCCACCGTTTAACTTCTATATTTTCTGCTTCACTTTTTCCTATAGGTGTAGACTCACTAGGTAAATTAGGGAGAGGTAAGAGTAAAGCTTCTATTTTAGCCTTTAGTTCTTTTTCTTCAGGTTCTAGTTCACTGAGTTTAGCTTTGACTTTGTTCCCCTCTTCTTTTAAGGCTTTAATTTCTGTACCTTTAGGGTCACTACCTGATTTAATTTTTTCCCCTACTTGTTTGCCGACTTGGTTACTACGAGCTTGGAGTTGCGATCGCTCTGTTTCTAGTTGTCGCTGTTTTTCATCCAACTCTATAATTGGCTGTAAGTCATACTCTCCACGACGCTTGAGTAATTCTTGTACTATTTGTGGATTTTCTCTAATTTGTCTAATGTCTAACATCGTTTTTCCCTATACCCTTAACTTGTCCCATTTAACAGAATGACTCTGAGAAATACGATTTTAAAGTATAAGTGATATTCTGCCGTTGTAAATTTCCAAAAATTGAATCAAATTATTTTTCTTCACCAAAAATTTTTTTTTCGATCTAAATTTTATGATATGATAATGAATCTTAAGGTCTAATTATAATTTTATTAATTTTCCCAACAGTAAAATATGAGATTTGTATATCCATTGACAACTACATTATTAACAGTATTTTGGTTAACAATTCCAGTATTTGCTCAGTCTAAGTCTAATTCTATGGAACGGATCAAAACTATTCAGCGTTTATTATCTACTTATGAATGTCCTAGTTGTGATTTGAGGGAAGCTGACTTAAGCGAAGCTGATTTAAGTGAAGCAAACTTACTAGGAGCTAATTTACAAAAAGCTAACTTAAAAAATACTAACTTGCGAGGAGCAATTTTAAGCAGTGCAAATTTAATTGAGGCAAATTTAGCAGGAGCTAATTTATCAGGTGCAATTATGCACAGTACAACTATGCGACTGGCTAATCTCAGAGATGCTGACTTATCTTGGGCTGACTTATACCAAGCATATCTTAAGCAGGCCAAGTTAAATGGAGCTAATTTATATAATGCAAATCTTAATGAAGCTAAATTAGACCAGACTGATTTTTGTGACGCTACTTTACCTAATGGTAAAATCAAAAATTGTTAATCAAAATCAATGTTCAATAACTTAATTAGTGTAAAAGTGTAAAAATTTACTAATTTTTTAGGTATAAGCTAAAAGTCATGTTTATTTTATATTTTCTGTTGTTTTTTGGCTATTGCTTATTCCCTTTGACAAAAATTGAATATATATAATTGAAATACTCAACAGCTTAATTCTAAGTAAAAGAAGAAATCACAGAAATTTCATCAATTACTTTAATACGTCCTTTACAAATAGATCGAAGTAGCCGGTTAACTGAAAGCTTTTCGTCTTCTGCCAAAGAATCATCAAATATAGCTGCCATTAATCCATAACGGTCAGCCAAAGTAATATATCCTGTGGAATTAGCATTAGCAAAAAGGTCTCCTAATGCAAATGGTAATAGATGAATAGGAGGTTCTATATACATAACAATTATCTTTATATTCTACATTTATATTATCATTGATAATTTATTATTACATGGTGATATAAACTTAAAACAATAAGGGATCATAATTACAATATTTAATGATCATAATCACAATGACTGTTTGATTTTAAATAGAAAGAGTGACTTAGATAGTATTAGTGACAAGTTAAGCTTGTAAGTCTTTTGTAAATAGGGCTGGAGAACATTCTTGAAAAAAAATTGGTCAGCTCCTAGTTGAAGCTCAAGAAAAGGTGCGTTAATTAATTTAACATTTTGTTTTCGCTGCTCTGCTATTTAATAATTCCTAACTATTGATTTTGAGGGTCAGCAAAATATTTAATAAGGTCTTTGGTCTTGCTTTTTTGGTAAGCCCTAGTCAAAAAATAAAGACCACGATAAATCATATAATCATGAGATTTTATCCAAGGCTATAGAAAATTCATCGGTTACGGCATTACCTCAATTTACACTCAAAAGCATAAAATAACCAGGTCGCCCAAACTTGTAACTTAAAATTAATAGATAAATTAATAGACTAAATATTACATAAATAGATGTGGCATATTATTTGGAAATAGTATAGTAGTAGACTGAAACATATAAGATTGTGTGATTAATATATAATATGCCTTAAAATGTAGCAAAATACCCTTAGAGTAACCCCAGCACAATCAAGTTAGGGGGAGAGGTGTGTTAGGCTTCACTTCCTTCTATAAAAGCCTACATTTTTAGGGTTGTCAGGTTTAGTAGTTGACTAACAAAGCTCAAACTATGCAGAGCAATTCTTTTATATCTATAATTATTACTTATGTCAAGGTTTTACCATTTTTACCAGAAGCAAATTCTAGTTTAAATTGTTGTTGGGAATTAAGGAAGAAAATGACTAAAAACCTTATCAATTAAGATTTACCGACATTTAAAATCATAAAATCCTGAAATTCTTATATAGTAAGCTTTTGAGGATTTGAAAATTTCCCACACTCAATGACTCTATTAGATATCTCCTCCGAAAGGTTTTTAAGCCCTTACCTCGCCGTCTCCAAATCTGCATTTTTGGAGAAGTCTACTTACTGGAAATAAACCAGCCCTAAAATCTAACCCTCAAAATTAAGCTGTGTCCTACTACTAGTATACATAATTCTCAGGAGATTCTGAAATTCTTATTCCTTAGTCAGGACAATAATTTAACTTTTGACTTAGTATATAATTCTAATTTAATTAGTAATGGAAGTCAACTTAAAATATCTATTATACCCTTTCTCGGAAGTTAAAAGTTGACAAAGTTGTGCTCAAGAAGTTAAAATAATATTAAGATAAAAACAGTCAGCCTAATCTGGCCATAAAAGCACAGCAAAGGTGCTGCTAGAGCGGAGGAACCAAAAATTAGGGGCTTATCTCTGAATAAAAGTCTTTATCTAAGATTAATAAATTTAAAGATGTAGAGAAGGGCATCTCTCAGCCCTAGCCCGTCAGCTAACTTCGTAGGCATTGAGAGGAGAATGAAGAGTCAACTTTCTATAACAATTAGACAGATTGTCGATTCAAAATCCTTAGTTTGTATAGGTCTGATTGGTTGCGTTTAATAAATTGACTCTGACGATATAGAAAAATGGCAGAAAAACTGAATAATTCCCTTTTTGCAAGGCTTGCTATAGTTATTTCAATACCTAAAGAAGTTGTATGTTGCTTTGCTGCGCTGGACTTAATTTTATTGTCGGTATTAGGATTTCTTTGGACAATCATATTGTGGTCTATCGTTAATACCTTTTTCACAACATCTATACCTAGTCCTTGTTTACCAACAGTTATCAACACAGTTATAAGTGTTTCTAAGGTTTTAAGAGAATACTTAGAAGTGGCGCAAGCTTTCTGGAATTGCTGCACAATAAATCACTGTATAAGTAACTTGTCTGTTCCTGAAGTTGTTCCGAAATTTGAGAAAACCTATGTATCTGTTTAGTATTGACTATCTAAATTGTAATAGGTGCTCTCAAGTAAGAAGTGATATCATCAGTGCTTAGACTGTTTATTTTACTGCATTTGTTTGAAATAAATATCATTTTCGGGAGATAAGGTGCAGGAGGTGCAGGGAAGATAGGGATAGGGTTAAATCTTAAATTAAGTATCAAATAGAATTGTAGCTTTATAATTAAAAAAACCTTGTCACGTAATATTTTTTTCCAAAATGACGAATATCTCTGGTAGTCAAACAACTTTCATTGAGAAAAATGGCTAATAGCGATCGCTGAGACAGATAAAGTAAATCTTTCATTGCGCAGACAGCAGGTAATGGTTGTTCCACAAAACAACCTCAACTGTCGCCAACCAGTCACAAATTTTTACAGCATCTTCCAAACTCCAGCCTCCATTTACATCTACGTATAATACTGTATATGAGGGTTGCTTTCTCTTGAAGTGCTATTAACATTGCTTGATATGCTTCAATACTTTCAGGAGTGCCTAATTTAACTTTTAACATCCGCACATCAATAAATTTTAGTCAGTTTCGCACTCCCTATTTAGCAATTTCGGGGATACTGATACCAATAGTAACTGGGCTGGGAACAATGCGATCGCTTTCTAATCTCCAAAGTCGCCATAAAGGCCACCCTATTTTTTTCCTACCCAGTCATGCAAGGTAATATCAATAACTGCTAAGGATGCTGATAGTATTTGTAATTCTGTTAAGACTTGCTCAATTTGTTTCTGCTCAAGAGAATTAAACTTTTCTAGAGCATAGATAACTTATTGTATAGCTTGCTATATAGTTGTAGTAGGTGATAGTTTTTCTCCTACTGAAAATGGTGAAGCTTCTCTCCAACCTTCGATATTTTTTTGTTGTATTTTTACCAAAACATTGTTACTCTCAGCAGTAGTTCCTTGACTAATAGTTAAAATAAATATTTTATGAAAAGTAAATGTTTAAAGATTAATTGGCAACCATTAAGTACCGGAGTATAAGTAAAATTAATTTTGAGTAAAAATTTAGCTATCAGCTATGAGTTATTAACTGACTATTAGCACTCATTTATATATTAAATTTTAGTAGGTTTGGTGCTTTAAGCTTTCAGGTTAACAGCAGAAATTATAAGATAAAAAAAAATGATTGAACTCAAAAGTTATTGAGATTCAAAAGTGTGAGCAAAATAAATTAATTTTACAGTAAAATTTTATCAATTAATTTTTCAACCTAAAACCTAAAACCTAAAACCTAAAACTTGAACATAATTACTAATCGGGACGTTGTATGTAACTTCCCTAACTACTCTCTACTACCTACTCCCTAATCCCTATTATGAAAAATAACCAAAATTTTTGGCAAGTAATCTTGAATTTGAGCTTAATTACAATTGTTTTACTTTGGATTAATGATGCAGCAGCAGAAAACCTTGCTGAGAGAATCGGTAATTTTCCTAACTGGGAAAATAAACCATTAATTAGTGCTCCTAAAACAGATTTAATTTATCCAGACTGGATGGCAGGAAATTGGAATGTAGAAAGTACTTTAATAGATATGGTCGCTCCATTAGCTCCAAAAATTATTACACCAGGTTTTGAAAAAAATCGTCAATATTTGTATCAACCAGTAAATTTTCAAGTTAAATTTATTAAGCTTAAATCAAGCTTAAATACCAAAGAAATATCGGAACAAAAATTAATAAATTTTCCTACATCTTGGTCTTCTGTGATTAATAATAACAAAATTGAAAAATTAGATTTACCTCCAGAAGCAGTTATCGCTGACCGAGAATTTAATGGGTTGAATATTGGCAAAGCATTTTTAGGTGATGATGCCATTTTATCTGTTAAAATCAACCAATATAATCCTAATCGTCAGACAACTATTTTAGCAGATAATTTAGAGTTAGTTTCAATTATTACTAGTCGCGCTAGCGAACAATTAAACCCAGATAATTTTATTACCTGTGAAATAACTCAACAGTTATTTCAGGGGGAGAAAATGATTTATTTAAATGAGGTAGAAACAACTACAGATTATCATCATATTATTGATGAATATCAAGGAGAAATAATTGAGGCAAATCAGATAACAGCAATTTATTTATCTCCTCAAGATCCTAATTATTTTTTAGTAGCAAATCACCCTGTAGCATTGTATCGTTATCAATTAAGATTATCTGCTGTTCAATAAAACTTATAAAAATTCCTAATTTAGGGTAATACAGTTCAGTTCAGTTAAGGATTTTTTTGCCATTCTCTAATCTGAAAAGTTCATCTAATGGTTCCAGACTTTATGAGTTTTCACTATCAACAATGTCTGTAATTTTTGTTGCTGCTGAATTATTAACTATGTTCAAATAATATTTTATCTAAATATTGGTAAAAGATCCGCGCTCTCGACATATTGGTGATAGAGTCGAATAGAGCTTAAGTTAGAATTTACTCTATATAAATTGTTAGCCATAGGAGAAGTTAATTCACCTATTTGTCCAATACAATCACCAAATTGTTGCCAATATTGAATTGTTGACAAGGAAGGGTTCAGTAATACATAAGCAGACTTTGTAGATGGTTTCAATAGTGGGATTTTTATTCATAGTTTTTATCCCTATTTCTTTCTGAAGTAGGTAAGTTTGATGGAGTGTTTCTACAATGTTTTGTTGATAATATATGAGGTCATTCTGAAAAGCTTTATAATCAAGCATTGATGGCGAACCAAAAGCAATAGCTAAATGCCCTATGCTTACCATTGATTAAATTATTTATTAGCATTTATTCTGTTAATAAATATCTCCAAGAATAAAAAATAAAATTAATTATCGTACAGAAATAATCAATTATTTTCCACTACTAATAAATACTATTTTATTCTAGTAAAACCTATCGTGGGAGTTAGTTTGGGAGGTGTGGTTCGGTGAGGGAGTATAAACAGTGAATTCTACCTATATGGTCATATTTTATCCCTACAGTTCCTACACCCTCTTTTCTAAAAATGTCTAATAATTCATTTGTCCGCTAACAACAAATAGTTCTTTTTCTCTGTTATTTCGCATAACTTTGAATAGCAATTTTTCACCTACACCACTATTTTCAACTTTTCTCTGTAACTGTTCAGCACTAAATACTGATTGATTGTCAATTTCTATAATTACATCTCCTATGCGCATCCCTGATTTTTCCGCTGGAGTACCAGGCAATATTCTCGTTACTAAAACTCCTTTTACTTCTGGCAAAATTAAAACAGAATTGGGGTCACTATTATTTTCTTTAGCAATTTCTGGATTTAGAGTAATCATCTGAATGCCAATAAAAGGATGAGGTACTTGTTCTCCACGAACTAATATATCTTTAATTTCTTTAGCTTTATTTATAGGAATAGCAAAACCAATACCCATAGCATCAGCTCTAATTGCAGTATTAATTCCAATTACTTCACCCCTATCATTCAACAACGGACCCCCGGAATTTCCTGGGTTAATTGCTGCGTCAGTTTGAATAAAATCTAGTCTCTTATCAGGAATTCCTATTGCTGAACTAGGACGTTTTAAAGTACTAATAATTCCTAAAGTAACAGTGTTATTAAATCCTAGAGGATTTCCTACTGCTATTGCCCAATCTCCTACTTGTATTAAATTAGAATCACCTAAAATTGCTACTGGTAAAATCTCATCTTTTGTATCAACTTTAACTACTGCTAAATCTGTAATTTCATCTGTTCCTTTTACTTCCCCAATAAATTGTCTACCATCATTTAAAGTTACAGTAACTTTGTCAGCTTTATTGACTACATGAGCATTGGTTAAAATTATGCCTTTCGAGTCAACAATAAAACCGGAACCTTGACCTCTTAACAATTCTTTTGAAGGTGGTTGAATCCTTAAGTTTTCATCAAAGAAACGATCAAAAAATGGGTCTTCAAAAAAATTATTATTGGGACGGGTAACTAGTCTTTCTGTGTCAATTCTAACTACAGCTAAATCAACTTTATTTACTGCTTCTGTGACAAAGCTATTACTATTTCTAGTCTTGATATTTTCTGGTATAGTTTGTAATGCTACTAATTGAGTATTTGATAACCCGTTAAATACTTTAGAATCTGCCATTGCTGGTACTGCTGAGAAACAAGCAAATATAAAACTCAAAGCTATAAAAATGGACAATATTTGAGCCTTAATTTTGGTACTTATTCGACAAAAATTTAACAATTTCATAGTATTCACATTTGAATGTGTTAAGTTTGGTGTTATAATATAGTTAACAATATATTATTATAATATAAATAAGTTTATGGTGATATCTAACAAACAAAAAAAACAGATTGGTAGTCATACACTTGAGAAAGATATAATTTCTGAAGATCACCATCATTCTTCTGCTCATCCTCATGTTCACAGTGAAGAATCTCTGAAACGTCTGATAAATAGATTATCGAGAATTGAAGGGCACGTTAGAGGGATTAAAACTATGATCAAAGATCATCGGGCTTGTCCTGATGTTTTAATACAAATAGCTGCAGTTCGTGGTGCTTTAGACCGAGTAGCTCGTATAGTTTTAGATAATCATTTATCTGATTGTATTGTTCGGGCAAATCAAGATGGAGATATTGATGTTGAAATTGCTGCTTTAAAGTCGGCTTTAGATAGATTTTTACCCTAAATTATTTTCACTTAAATTCTATCCATAGTTCTAGAATAACTTATAAATACTAATCACTAAATTTATCAATAATTATAGTTAGATAAATATATAAAAAAATACAATTTATTAAAAGCATTATCACCTTAAATAAAATAGCATTTTGGTTACTTTGGATAGGTTTTAGTCTTTATGCTTTTCTTCTTGCACTCCCTATTCAACCGGATACTTTAGAATTAATCTAAAAATTGGCAACAGGTGAATGGGAAAATATTAATCCTTTGATTGTATCTCTATTCAATATTATAGGAATATGGTCTCTAATTTATAGTTGTTTGTTATTATCTGATGGTAGAGGACAAAAAGTACCAGCATGGTTATTTTCTACATTATCATTTGGAGTCGGAGAATTTGCTATTTTACCCTATTTAGGATTGCGTCAACCTAATTCAATTTTTTCTGGTAAAAAGAATTTATTTTTGAATATCTTAGACTCTCTAATTTTAGGAATTGCTTTAGGGTTAGGTACGATTTTTTTACTAATATACAGTTTTAAAAGTGGTGAATGGGCAGATTTTATTCGACAGTGGCAAAGTAGTAGATTTATTCATGTAATGAGTTTAGATTTTTGTATGTTGTGCTTATTATTTCTAACTATTTTATGAGCAGATTTTATTCGACAGTGGCAAAGTAGTAGATTTATTCATGTAATGAGTTTAGATTTTTGTATGTTGTGCTTATTATTTCTAACTATTTTAGAGGATGATATGAGTAGACAACGAAAGCATAAAACCTCATCTGAACTATTTTTCTGATTGAGTTGTACCACAGCTACTATTGTTAGCCCACGTTATTTTTTATTCTTTTTCAACGATTGGTTTATCAGGCTTAAAATGTATTCCATTTCTTCGTCTGTCCGCATTACAATTTCATAGTCGCCATTTCCCCAATGTCCGACCGAAGAAACGTCTCTTGCAATTTCTTTTGGGTCGTTAAGGTCGCCTTGTTGTAAATTCAACCACATTTTCAAAGCGTTCTTTTGAATGTGAATGTCCACTACATTATAACCTGATACAAAAGCAATGTATTTTTTCTTTGGTTTTACTTCTAATTCGTCAAGGTTTAAAATGGCACTTTTAAATTTCTCATAAAGTTCCTTTGTCTCTTCTGTTCCTTTATCTAAATGCTCGTCTTCTGTGTAAACTTTGATTTCCTTGGCTACTTTTTCAATCGTTTCATCTTGTCGGCTAATTGTCTTTACACTTTCCTGAGCACCTGAAGTTTTTATTTGTTTGTAGTTAACCGTTTGATTTTCGTAACGCTTTATTTCCCAAAGTTCAATCGGCAAGTCTTTAAAATTGATTGCTTCTTTTTGATAAGTCGTAAATGAAGGAGAAATAAAAATCACTCTCGACTGCGACCAATCAACGTCATTTCGTTTTAAAGTCTCTTTTGAATTTTCATTGTATTCAAGAATGAAGTCCGCTTTGTTGTTCAGCATTAAAGACAAATAGGCGTATCCTTGGTCAATTAGGCTAAAGTTCTTGTCTCGTTTATATTCGATAATCACAAAAGTTCCTGCGTCTTTGTCGAATGCTAAAGTGTCGATCCGAAAATTATTCAAGCTGAATTCAGACTTCACAAAGTCAAGTCCGAAAATTGATTTCAGGTTTTTTTCTGTAAGGGATTGAATATCTTTTTCAAGTTTAAAAGGTTGTTCCTTTATGTTTGCAAGTCGCTCGTTATTTTCTATTTTAAATAGTGCCATTTATATCTTTCGTATCGTTTTTCTAATGTTGGCTAATGACTAGATATAGCACGAGCCTCTAGCCTTTGTAAATTCCGATGAAGTTAGCGAATTTGCCGGAGCGATAAAAGTGGTAGAAAGAAAAGAGGAATTAAAAAAAATCTTTGGTATTGGGTAGCATTAGTTCCTCTTTTAGGCCAGTTAATTTATTTGTCTTTTCGTTCACCTTTATTATTAACAGATATCTCTACAGTATCAGATTAACAGAAAGCTACTGCAAATTAATAAAAGAGTCAGAAATTACGAATGGAGAAGAAACTAGAATAAATCCTTACGAATTTATTTTAGTTCCTATCGGTATTTATTTTATTCACCTTCTCGTTTTTCAACAACTTTATAAACCTATAATTGGCTGTTGTTTGCCTTTCAATTTATTAAAATGATAGCTTTTATATATTAAGATATGAATTGAGTCATAAATTAACAATTTTTAAGTAATAAGAAACAAAAAATTGATTTTATTAAGGATATTTATTTTGTCTAATTTATAAGAAAAAACTGATTTAAGTTAGCTTATTAGCAAAATTAAAAAATAGTTAGAAAGTACGAATAAAAACTAATCAACTTTTTTAGTGAAAATGACAGAATTAGAGCGCTAAGTTACTTTTTATAAAGAAAAAAATCGGTGAATTTAAAAGCCAAGGTCAAACTGAACTTAAAGTGGAGGTTTTGAATATCGCTGCTCTTAAGTTGGGAGAGCTAAAAATGGTGAAAAATTTATAGGAAAGTGACACCGTGAAGAAGTACATAAAAGAAAATTAACTCTGACTTCAGCTATTGGTTTGAGGCAAGAAGTGTGGGAGTTTTTAGAACTATATGTACAGAAAAAAATCTAAATAACAACTCCTAAAATAGTTTTTTAAGGTAATGATGACAGTATCTAAATGATTTAATTATGGAAAAATTAAAATTAACATTTATTGGTTTGAGGCAAGAAGTGTGGGAGTTTTTAGAACTATATGTACAGAAAAAAATCTAAATAACAACTCCTAAAATAGTTTTTTAAGGTAATGATGACAGTATATAAATGGTTTAATTATGGAAAAATTTAAGTTAACATTATCTGGAATTGATTGGATAAAGTTTTTAATTTGTGCTGATAAATATAAGTGTTAAGAATCTATATTACCCTTTTAAGACGGTAATGAGGGTACTAATTTATTTACTGTATTTAATTTTCTCAATACTTTTAATTCTAAGTATAAGCGTAGTGATAAAGATAATTTGAATTAGATAGTAGCACAGAATATTTTTCATAAATATTAGCTCTATTTTCATCTAAAGATAGGAGAAAATATTGGATCTAACTTTATCTAGTTTTGTTTCCAGGGAAAATTAAAGGCGCGTCAGATAAAAAATTTAAAAAAGTTGGTTTATTGAAAGATTGATATATCCTAATTCAGTATGATTATGATATAATTTAAAGGTATAGGGATATTTAATATTCTTGGGAGTTAATTTACAATAGTCAATACTTTATAGCAAAAATAGTTAGTTTTTCATATTCGATAATTTAGACAAATTCATAATATTTATAAGAACAAAAGTATAAGCATAGTGAAAGATTACTAATATCATCTAAAGTATAAAATAATAATCATTTAGAACTTAATAACCCGAACAAATTATATGCAAAAGTATTGAAGATAAATTTTTAAAAGTAGTATATTTATTGCATCAATATATGAAAGTAAAAAAAGCTATTATCAAGCATATTTTTTGACTTCCATAATATGCATCAAACTCTTGAGAAAAGACAGTATTTATTATTTAAAATAATAGTAGATATTCAAAATAATAGTCATAAGTATATGTCTTTATCTAAAAAAAGTAATGACTTAATCAAGTTAATTTATAGGTAGAAAAGAGTAGAGTACATATTTTTTGAATTTATAGAATAGATAAACAAGTGAGAAAGTTTATATTGAAGCTTTAAATATTTGATTGTCAAAGCAAAAAGATAATAATTTAAAAATATAAATGCTCCAAGAAAAAATTGATATCCTCAATAAAGTGAATCTTAATTTCAATAAATGTTAGAAAAATATTGATTATTGAGGTACCTTTGATCGTCAAAGTTTTTGAGTGATTTTTGATATAAAAATTATTCCATTTTCAAATAAAGCTGTTTATTTGTGTTCGACTACTTAGTGGTATTTAATTTGCTTCACATTCCCGTTTTGTGACATCATGTCTGTACTGAAACATATTCTCTAGTCGAGAGTTTACCCACCAACCCAAAAAAGACTCTGCCAACCATTCTCCAGGTAAAGAAAATGCGATCGCATCAGTTAACTTAGTCTGCCCATTTTCCTCACTAAACTGGTGACGATGAGTCCAACTTGCCATTGGACCTTCTTTTTGCTCATCAGTAAATAGACGATATTCTTCATATTCTGTATGTGTGGCCACCCACTTAACAGGAATTGGACCAAGCCAAATAATAAACTCTGATATAGCCCCTATTTCCAGTCCACCTTGATGACGAATAATTTGGACTGGTTGCCAAGGTGGGGTAAGTCTTTGCAGAATATCGGAACGTTCGTGGAATTTCCAAACCACCTCAACTGGAGCATTAATTAAAGTTGAATAGCGAAAGTGTAACATTTTTAAACCTCTGACTCAATTCATCTTTTTTTTAGGCTGTATTTTTATTTGCCCATTAATATAAAATTTGGTTGTACAGTAATCATAAAATTACTTCCTCTTAACAAATATTTTTTTATGAAAACTAACTTAAAAGTTCATGTTATTCAAATCTTTCCTTAACTCTAAATATTGACTGATAAGCAATACTGTAAGTAATTATCTTCATTTTATTAAAATAGGATTATTATACTTTATTATATATTTAAAATAAAAATATTTTTTGCTTATCCTATCTTGTAGAAACCAACTTAATTATAGCCATAAAAAAAACATATTAACAATAAATTACAATTAGTTGCAATAGTTTTAACTGTGTTATTAAGTAATTGTCAATTTGCAAAGGCAACATATTCTGCAACACTTGAGTTTTTCAATGAAGCTAATTTTTAGAGTAGCACAACTAAGCTCACTAAAATTACTTTTGATGATATTTATACTAGTATTGGGTGCTTCAAGATCACAAAGAATATCAGTTACCCAAAGTGATTTATTGGCGATGAATATCAACCATCTTGGTCATAGAAGTTTTCTTGATATAACCTAAGCAGATAAAAATTGAGCAATTATAATAATAAAGTTTTCTACCTTCTACCTTCTAGCTTCTTACTTATTCCTTGTCAAAACAGTCGCCTCAGCCAAATGCTTTTTCAAAGTTGACTCAGATAAAGGACCTTGAATATGATTCCAAGGCAAAATTTCTTCTAATTCCCAATCATTAAAAACATAAAAATCTAAATCTGGTAACTTACCACGCAACTCCTTAAAAGCTCTCTTATAACTACCCAAAGAATCTCCATAATTTCTCACCAATTCTAACAAAAAAGATAACCTTCTATCCCCTCTAGAAATCAACCCTTGAATCACCGACCATTTATAACTTTCTGGTCGAAAATCTATTCCCTTTGAGCGTAATTTTTTCTCCAGAAATCTTAACCGTTTTTCTGACTGATAATTTACCCCAAACCATTGAAAAGGAGTATGAGATTTCGGCACAAAAGTGCTACAACCTAAACTTAACCTTAACCCAGGAACAGCTTTTTTCAAAGTTAATATCATCTCCACAGTAGCATCTAAATCTTCTTCTTCTTCTCCCGGTAAACCCACCATTCCATAAAACTTAATACCTTTTAGACCACCAGCCTTAGCATTAATAGCAGCTTGAATAATTTCTTCATTTTCTAACTTTTTATTGATAATTTTTCGGAGGCGATCGCTACCACTTTCTATAGCAATTGTAATCGACTTTGTATCTCTATTAGCTAAAATTTTTGCCAACTTTTCTGTCACTGTATTTGTTCTTACCGATGCAATACTCAACCGAATATCATCATATTTTGATTGGGATAAATAATCTAATAAACTTTCAAATTCAGGATGTTGAGTTACTGAAGCACCCAATAAACCTAAACGTTTTGTCACATTTAATCCCCTAGCGATCGCCGGGATTAAAGACTCCTCTAAACTAGCACTTCTAAATGGCAAAGTCAGATAACTTGCCAAACAAAAACGGCACATTTCGGGGCAACTTCTTACCACTTCTACCATAAAAATATTTTCCCAAGCTGCCTTTTCAGTAACAACAGTAGAAGCAGATAAAGTATTACCTCTGTAAGTTTGTTTTTGTACCACAGTAGGAATATCTTTATCTATAGGTTCAATAGATTTAATACTACCATCCATACTTTGATAAGTTACTTCATAAAGACTAGGAATATAAACCCCAGGTACTTGAGATAAATGTTTTAATTGTACTTGTTTTTCAGCACCTCTAACTTCCTTATAAGCTTCAATAAAATATCCCAATAAATTTTCCCCATCCCCCAGTAAAATTACATCAAAAAAATCAGCAAAAGGTTCAGGATTAGCTGTTAAAACTGGTCCCCCACCAAATATTATTGGATAATTTCTTGCCCAACGATTTTTAGCTCTAATAGGAATTTCAAAATACTCCAGAATATTGAAAATATTAACATAATCAAGTTCCCAGGAAAGAGAAAAACCGAATAATTCTGCTTGTTTTGGGAGAGGTTCATTAATATCAGTAAATAAACGACTAACTTGTATATCGGAACGCATAGCTAAAGTTGCCCAAACAACCTGATAACCAAGGCTAGTTATTCCTACACTATATTCATTTGGAAAAGCAAAAATAATTGGTATAGCATTATATTCAGGGATAGCCGGAGTAAAGAGTAAACTTTCAGTATTAAATAGATTATTAGACATATTTAAATAGTTATTATTTATGAGTTTATACAAATTTAAAACATACTAAACCAACCTTTTTTATAGTTATATCATACCTAAATTTTGCCAGGCATAAAAATCAAATAAAGAGCTGGAATATTCCCTATAACCTACCCTGTAATATAAAATATTTTCAACTTTGGTATAATTTATCAGAGGTATAGTTAGGGTATTTAAAACCTTAACTAATTAATTATGGCTGTGTAAGCATTCATCTCTCATCAATAAGACTCTGGTTTTATAGTAATACCAATTTTCTCAATTAGCTAGAGATATAATGCCGTTGAATAATATTTAGTTATGGCTCAATTAATACAGCTTTTATTTTTTATCTAAACTAAAAGTAATAGCTGATAATTTAAAACGCAGTTTCTTTCTAAGAGTCTAGCTGAATGCTGAATGCTTACCTGACTATTTCTAAAAAATTACTTTCAATAATAATATAAATTTTATCAAAGTAAAAATTAAATTTATTTTTCTTAACTCACTATCTATTTTTGCTTCTACTCTTTATTAATCACTGATATGATCAGTATACCAATTTCATCAACTTAAGTGACATTACTTATCTCATACAGAACAGTAATTATTCTCCTAATTTGGCATCTATAACTTTAATCTATTTCCTTATATCTGTTAATTAGTTTTTGTACTTTTGCTAATGCTAAGTATTTAAAGGTATATATATTTCGATTGGCTTTTACTACCATACAGTGCATTTATCTGTTAAACCCAATCTCTTATCAGCTCTTGCACTTGCTTTATTTCTGATTTTTTTTATTCTTAGATACTTTCGATTTAATAATTAGCTTTTTTTGCTGACTCAACCCGCACACTATTTATTAATATATTTTGTCTATTTTATTCATAAATTTTTTCAAGTGTTTTGAAACTTTTACCATTAATTCCTATCCCATCTTCAACTTACCTCTATCCCCTCCTAAAAAGATAGTATTAGGAGTAAGTGCCAATCTAGTTCTTGAAATAAATTAATTGTATATATTGCTATTATAGTATTATTATTACTCTCCTAATTTTGCTGTATCAAGGCAACTTTTTTAAGAGTATATTTAACATATTTATCAGTTTATAGTTAATTAATTTAACTAAATAAATGATTGATTAATAACTACTATTTTATCTTAAAACACTTAATAATATTATACTTAATACTACCCAAATTTAATTTTTTTTACTCCTATTTTTGCTAAAATCTTTGATTATTTTCAGGTTATGAATAAAACTATTAATTATAATACCTTTATAATAAAAATCAAGTTTTCTTTTTGATCTGAACCAATAAAAAGAGCACTTTTATTTTTTTTGATTTTTTTTAATTGTGAATAATGAAAACACTCTGCGCCAAAGAGAGAACTTATATATTTATGTTTAATGCAGAGGGCAAAGTTTGGGATGAGTTAGTAAGTCCTTCGAACTCCAGGGTGCGATCGCTTATTCTACCCTTTGTGCTCCTGCTCCTGTATTATCTTTACGAGTATGAATCAAAATTCAACTTAAGCAAGGGTGAGCCAACCTCACCTTTATCTATCTCCGTGGCCAGGCCTTACCAACTTTTCCCATGTCAGCAATGCCACCTACCTAGAAGCTGCCTAAAAACTCCGTTAGTTCTCTCCTCATGATGGGTTTAGTTTTTACTAATGATGTCCTCTACTAACCTGTGAGGTTTTGAGATTTTTCACATGGCCATTGTTAATAATTTGTTTTTTTGAGAAGCCAAACTCACCAAAGTACCTGTATCTCCATGCAAGCCCAGTATAAGTATTGGGCCAAGAACAGGATAATTTCCCTCCAGATAATCTAAATTTTTTGACATAGTGACCCATTCCCTCCCGGAAAAGGAGCAAGAAGAGTAAGTTAAGCTTGCCTAGTGCGCCCTTGTTTCTGTCTGAAACTACCCAGTTATATATTAATCAATAAAATAAGTCACAATATCGGTACTCAAGGCTTTAAACCCAATTTTTTGAGAACCCCGAAATACCTATTAATGAACTTCAATCTTCTTATTATTAATTAGTTGTACTGAACGGGCATTAAATTGATAAATTTCCATAAATTAGTTTACTTGTTATTCTGAAACTTAAGTTGGATAAAACATTACATTCCAGTTCATTTTTTCGCTACAAGGGAGTGTAGTAAAATAATCTCAATAACGGCAGTGAGCAGTTGATATTGCTAAGAATAGATCAGCGTATATCATCATTCCTTTAGCTTCTTTTTAACCTATTTCTGAAGGAACAAAACTATATTTTAATGATTAATTTTTTTCTAGTTCATTAGTTAACAATATTAGCTATTTGCACTTAAACTTAAACAACCAAATTAGTAAGAATGAAATCAAAATCAAAACATTACTGGTAAATATTGAATAAGGATAGGGTAAATTATCCAAAGCAATAAACTTGAGTAAAAAAGACCAAAAGTTTATAAGGAGATATCTTTTATAGAACTAAGTATACGAAGTATTAATAACTTCAGGTAAAAATGAAATAGTTATGAGAGTGGCTGCTAGTAATCCTAGAATTGTTACTAAGTTAATGGTAAATTCTAATATATATTTTCTGTTTTATCAGAACTGTTTTTAGTATTTCAAAACAGTAGTTGTAACTTTAACTTTATTAAAGTACACAGCCACTCCATTTCCTTGTATACTGCTTGCTGAGTATACCCCTATATTGGTAGATTTGTAGGGTGATAAATCATCTCTAAAACTCTCCACCTTCTTACCATTAATAAATCCTGTAATTAAATTTCCTTCAGTAACTACCCTTAATTTATTAATACTATTACCTTGATTGATAGAACTATGCTTCTCTCTGTCTATGTAATGATTCCACTTTGATTTTGAGTGTTTTCCCATAGAAAAATAGCCATTACTTGTAATCAATAAATAATAGAATTTACTTTCTTTAATTGTAGTAAGTATTCCGTAAAGACAATCCTTAGGGCCATCTACCTTTTTTACATCTATAGAGTAATCAGTTTTTTGAATATTATCAGGTAAATAATTGGCATTCAAAACACTCCATTCACCCCAGTTAGGTTTTGAAACCTCCTGAAATAAACAGCCATCTTTAAACCTGGCAAATCTACTAATTGGAGACCAATATACTGATTGCTTAACTATATTTTCATTAAGTATAGTTTTCTCAATAAAGGAAGGAATTAATATTTTAACTTTTTCAGATTCTAAGTCCTTCTTTTCTTCTACAATTTTAAAATTATTTGCACCACAAACCTCGCAATCACTAGGTTTTGATAATTGACTGTATTCGTGACTACATTCGTTACACTTGTAAATAGGCATTTAGTACAATATGACTAGCTTGAATTTTATATTAGGTATTTCTATTAAGTAACTAGATTTAATTACACATCCTTAACTCTTTTTGGGAAAATTAAATTTAATCCTACCAGATTTTGGGTAATCTTCTTTTTCTTTTGATTTTTTTGAGTTTGTTGTATCTGAACCTATTTTGATTCCACTACCTTCAGATAATTTTTTTTTCTTTTCTAATGGAGAAGTTCTTGGAGAATTTTTAGGTAATTTTTCTTTACAAATAGCTTTTAAAGCCTCATGAACTTCATCTATTGATATTCGCTTATTTTGATCTAGAATTAGCATTTTTTTTATTAACTCAAAAACAGCCTTTCCTACTAGTTTTTCCTCTTTTGTTTTCATCAAAGAACTGATTGGTAGTTCCAGTTTTCCCTCATTAATTAAGGCCTCATAGGGATAATTGTACTTACGAGAAAAAGTAGGTAATTTTCCCGTACAATAATGACAAAATACTAATCCTAAAGAAAACACATCAGATTGATTAGTAGGTGGTAATTCTTCACCATATGTGCCAATATGTTTCGCAAACTCTGGAGATAAATAAAGTGGATCTCCTACTAATTCTTCAGAAGGTGTTACATCACCTTCAATAAGACTACTATCGAAGTCAATTATCTTGGCAATTAATTTTCCTTGCCACTCTTGAATTAAAATATTATCCGGTTTTAAATCTAAATGAATAATGCCATTTCTATGTAACATTTTTAAGGCACCAGCTGAGGTTAGCATTATAAATAATCTATTTTTCCAATCAAGATTATAAACTTCATTAGACAAATTGCTAGTATCAACTTTTTGGGATACCTTAAAATAATGACTGCCAAATTCATTACCATGCTTAAAAAAATCCGTAGTTTTTACAACTAAACCACCATCACCACAAGAATTTAGGGCTTTCATCATCCCTAAATGTTTTCTTTCAAATTCTTTACATCTGTCTTTCTTCTTTTGTTTTCCTTTCTCACTTCCTGGTGCTTTTACTTCGGGATATACAGGATTGAGAAATTTTTTGATAAAATATTCTTCTCCATTGTATTCAGCAAAACCCCATTGACCTTGACCACCATTAGTGCTATCAAAATCACGAGTAATAATATATTTACCAATTTTTTCACCTTTCTTATAAGCCATTTTTTGCCCCCTAGTAATGAATTTTTTTAACTATTATTGGATTCTGATAAGTGAATTGTATGCATTTTTCCCACAATTAAAACTAGTCAGATTAAACCTATTGCTGATCTGAGTTTAAGCCTTTCTCAATCTTCCCTATATCTCATCTCCTCATCTCGACAAAAATATACTCTAATAAACCTAATTGAATATCATATTTTTTGATTTCATTTTGACTAAAAATTTATTTCCAACCTTCTGTTGTTTGAAAGTATTTTTTATTCCAAACTACTAGATACTTACTGAAAAATTTGCTCATGTTTATTGTCTTCATCTGTTCAAAAAACAGCAGATATTTCCTCCGTAGTTTCATCAGCCTCAGTTTTTTCCTCTGTTAAAGCACCGGCAGATATTTCCTCCGTAGTTTCATCAGCCTCAGTTTTTTCCTCTGTTAAAGCACCGGCAGATATTTCC
The DNA here is from genome assembly GCF_000014265.1 of Trichodesmium erythraeum IMS101. Classification (NCBI taxonomy): domain Bacteria; kingdom Bacillati; phylum Cyanobacteriota; class Cyanophyceae; order Oscillatoriales; family Microcoleaceae; genus Trichodesmium; species Trichodesmium erythraeum. The sequence goes on along the minus strand of NC_008312.1, from coordinate 5,408,243 downwards.
TCCGTAGTTTCATCAGCCTCAGTTTTTTCCTCTGTTAAAGCACCGGCAGATATTTCCTCCGTAGTTTCATCAGCCTCAGTTTTTTCCTCTGTTAAAGCACCGGCAGATATTTCCTCCGTAGTTTCATCAGCCTCAGTTTTTTCCTCTGTTAAAGCACCGGCAGATATTTCCTCCGTAGTTTCATCAGCCTCAGTTTTTTCCTCTGTTAAAGCACCGGCAGATATTTCCTCCGTAGTTTCATCAGCCTCAGTTTTTTCCTCTGTTAAAGCACCGGCAGATATTTCCTCCGTAGTTTCATCAGCCTCAGTTTTTTCCTCTGTTAAAGCACCGGCAGATATTTCCTCCGTAGTTTCATCAGCCTCAGTGTTTTCCTCTGTTAAAGCACCGGCAGATATTTCCTCCGTAGTTTCATCAGCCTCAGTGTTTTCCTCTGTTAAAGCACCAGCAGATATTTCCTCCGTAGTTTCATCAGCCTCAGTGTTTTCCTCTGTTAAAGCACCAGCAGATATTTCCTCCGTAGTTTCATCAGCCTCAGTGTTTTCCTCTGTTAAAGCACCAGCAGATATTTCCTCCGTAGTTTCATCAGCCTCAGTTTTTTCCTCTGTTAAAGCACCAGCAGATATTTCCTCCGTAGTTTCATCAGCCTCAGTTTTTTCCTCTGTTAAAGCACCAGCAGATATTTCCTCCGTAGTTTCATCAGCCTCAGTTTCTTTATCTAGATTAGATAAATATAAATCATTAGTTTTTACCTTTTCAGCATCTAAAGAGTCTTTAACCTTTACTTTTTCTAACCTATTTTCATAATCATTTTGATATTGCTCCCACATTTTTTTTAACTCATCAGGATTACTTTTACTGTGAATATTATAATTTTTATTTAGATGCTCTAAACGTGATTGGTAAGCACTATGAAAATCTTGAAAATTTAGCTCATTCTTTCCTAATGGATAAAGCAAAAGAGTAACATCATCATACTTATTATATTTATAAAAATTAGTTAGTAAATTTTGCCATTCTTCCATAGAATTAGATTCTATTAAAGTTTTTAGTAAAAGTTTTTCAAACTCCCACGGAGCAGGTAAATACTGAAAACATCCATCAGTACAAGCAAAAATAAACCCTTCTTCTGAAAACTCAAATTCTTTGTAATTAATTTCCCAATCAGCGTCTGGATCTGCTGTTAAAAACTTAGACATAGGTAGATCTTGATAAATAACTTCTAGAGCATTCTTATTTTCCTTGAAGTCATCTTTAGTTAACTGCTGTAACCCTTGATGAGGGTGCAAATAATAAATACGAGAATCCCCCATCCAAGCTATTTGAACCAAATATTTTTGCTCGTCAGTTAATCTCTTAAAAAGACTCGCAACCCCTATAGTAGAACATAATCTTTTAGAAGCTAATTTCCCTCTAATTCTGGAAGTAGGAAGATTTTTGTCAGCAAACTCTTTAAGTATTTGACAACTCTTGCCTTTAATTTCTGAAGCTCGGTCTTGATCTAAATTACCTTGTGATTCTGCTAAAATATCCTTAGTAATTTCAGCAACTTTTCTAGAAGCAATTCTTCCTCCTGTTTCTTTCGCAGTACCTAAAATTCTTCCCCCTAAACCATCAAAAACTCCTATGACAATTGCTTGTTCATAGTCTTCTGCAATCTGAAAATCTTCACCTTGACCTAATTTATTCTCTAAGCTGATAACTAAAACTTGTTCTTTATTCATTATTTTTATGCACGAAACTATATATATTTTTACGTTGTTATTAGATACTTATAAATTGGAGAATAACTTGGTAGTAATACTAAGTTACTACCATCATAACTCTTGCTTTAATCAACAGAAACTTTTTAGATACTATTAATAATTGCTGCTATAATTTCTTCATTTTCAAATTCTTTCAGACCTTCTCCAGCTTTAGAGGGATAATGGATAGTTTGTTCCCAAGAGCTAGAAATCATTGTCCAAGGTGTAGCATCTGGCGCAAATAAGAGTAATCTTTTTGCTGAATCTGACATTTCTCCCCATAAATCTGTTAATTCATCAAAATTTTTAGGAATATCATTAGGATAATAACTAGGTTTTGGTTCTTTCTCTAAAGAGTGAGCACTAGCATCAGTATAAAAAACTATAAGATGACGCTGTTTAGCAAAGTTAGGCCCATTTTCCCATTCTGACTTTAAAGCTATTGCCAAAGCTTCTAGACCATTTTCTGGCTCATCACCTCCACCTTTCGCATAAATTGAAGATACAAATCTAGCATATTCAGAAGATTTTTGCTTCAAATCAAAAAATTCAGAATTGACCATTACCTCCTCAGGTTTATCTGCCCAATAATCTCGAAAAACAATTACTTTTGCCCTAAGTTGATCTACATTTTTTTGCCTCTCCTTCATCCTAGATTCTATATCTTTGTAAAAGCTAAGAGCACTTGATTTTACTAAATCAATAACAGGGGTCATTGAACCTGTAGCATCAATACATATTACTAAGTCAACTGCATATTTTATCTCTTGACTAGGGGATAATTTTTCTTCTGACATTGGCCTTAATTGTAGAAATTGATTTTATAAACAATATTATACTGATTTTGTGTCATAATTCATACAGTTATATCACGCTGATTTTGCTAAAATAAAATAAAAAAAAGGAAATAATCTCATAAAATAAAATAATATAATATTTTTTTGGCCTCCGTAATAAATAAGTTGCGTAACAAATCCAAATACTAGTTATTTGAGAATAATCTTCAGATTTATTTGACAGATTATTTATTTTTTTTCGGCAGATTATTTAGAAGAGTATCTGAAAAACTGCCTATATGTTAGATATAAAAAATGTTTCTACTGACTTATGTGTTTAATATGATCAGGCTATGTTTTGCGGTAGTTTGTTTTTTAGTATAGCAATTTCCATTAATCCATTAACCTAAAATACTGAGATTTGAATTGAAAAACAAAAGTTACATATCCTGAAACCCTTTAAGGTTTGTGTCAAAGCATTCTCAAAACCACTGTAATTGCTTTTATATACCCATAAATAAAAATAACCTCATCCCTAAAAAGAGTGAGATGAGATTATTCAAAAAAATCTGAGCCTTAACTAACTCAAACCTAATATTTTTCAACCTTTTCTTATAAAGAAGAACCTACACCAACATAGGAGCCATAAAAGAAAAGACCTACAACTACAAGTACGCCAGTTCCTGCTACAAGAGCAACCAACCATAATGGAATCCTTCCTGGTTCAGACATCATAATACTTAACCTCAATTACTTCTAAACTAAATACTATTTTTAGATAATTTTTCAGCAACTTGCCTATTAACTTTCTATCTAATTTTACTATCTATACGTCACCCTATTTGGGTGACTTTTATATCTAATAACCTGCTTATTCTACTTTCGGAATTAGTTAAAGAAATAACTAGAAAAAAGAATACCAACAACAAAGACTAACAGCAGACCAAGGTAAAGTGAAGTACGGTTTAATTCTACTGGTTGCTGATTAGGATTATTATTACGGTCTAAAGGCATTATTCTATGCTCCTATCTTTGAATAAACTGCATAGCTGCAATGGCGCCCAAAAAGAAAACTGTAGGTACACCAAGGGTATGAACTGCTAACCATCTTACTGTAAAAATTGGATAGCTAATTGGTTGATTTGGATTTTGGCTAGTCATTGTTTTAATTTCCTTATTTTTTATCTATTTGATAAAATCATCAATTTGTTGTTTAGACTCAAAACGGTCTGACAAAATTGGTAATTCTTGTCTTTGTTCAGTGTAATACTCATTAGGTCGAGGTGTACCGAAAACATCATAAGCTAACCCAGTACTGACAAATAGCCAGCCTGCAATAAAAAGAGCGGGAATAGTGATACTATGAATCACCCAATAACGAATACTTGTAATAATGTCTCCAAATGGACGCTCACCTGTACTGCCACCAGCCATCTTATCTTCTCCTCCAAATAATCTTAAACCATCATTTTGAGATAGTCCTAAAACCTTTCTGAATACTCATGCCATAGTTGTTAATGATATGAGGTTTTTTTGTTTTTATTAACAGTAAAGATCGACTAACTTTTTGTCTTCTTTAAAATTGTCATTTTAATATTTAAGTCAGACGGGATCAATCTTAACACATTCAGTCTAATTTTTACAAAATTAAACAATAACAAATGTAGAGAAATCACATCTGACAATCTGAGTAATACTACTCAATTAAATTATGAAAAATGATATTTCCCTAGTATTATAGTGGTATACATTATGTGTTTAACTAGCCTCTGAAACCAGAGAACTATTATATTTAAGCATACTTCCTCTTTGACCAAGAATAAAACCTGTTTCTGAGTTCATAAATACAATGTTGTAGAAATTTTCGGGAACATTCTCTACCTCACGGTCTTTTTCCCAAGTCTCACCACCATCAGTACTACGAAGTAAATTACCACTACCACCAGAAACCCAAATTTCATCAGGAGTCCTATAAGCCAAATCCAAAAGACCCCAACTTGTAGCATACTCAGGATTAATAGCTTCTCCCCACTCTTGTGGGTTTTCTTGATCGCTAAAACGCAGTTGACCACCTCGTGCTAATAACCACAAACGACCATCATCAGTAAAGCCCATATTTTCCAAACGACGGGAATTTTGACGGTTATGAGGAACCCAAGACTTTTGTCCTGGTTCCCAGGTAGAATAAAAATTACCCTTTGCTGAAACAGCAATATATTTACCATCAGGGGAACGAGAAATATTTCTTACTACTCCCACAGCATCCTCTACCTGAGCATGCCAATTTTGGCCTCCATCTTCAGTTCGATAGATAGCTCCTACATCAGTAGTCATTTCCGCAGAATTTAGCCCCAGAGCAGTAATAGTATTAGGAGCACCAGGCAGTTTAGCACTCAGAGCAATACGATTCCAAGAGCGTCCTTCATCATCAGTATGTAAAAGTATAGAGGGCTGCCCCACAATCCATCCTTCTTTACCATAAAAACTTGCTGATGTCAAGCGAGCTTTTTCTTCTAGCTCAATAGTTTTAGGTTGCCAAGTTTCACCACCATCACTAGTTTCAAGGAGAGTCGCATCAGAACCAACAACCCAACCATGTTCAAGATTATCAGTAAATTCGATATCAAATAATGTAGCCTCAGTTGGTAGTTTAACTACCTCCCAGGGATTGTAAGTTATTGCTGGTAAAAAAGCATTTTTGCAGCCGCTACAAACTATAACCACTGTCAGTATTATGAAAATTTGTTTCCAGAATTTTAATATTGAGTACATCACATTTAATCAGTAATTAGCCAATAGGCCATCTTATCGTAAACCATATAAGCTCAGGAAGAACAGAAATCCTAGGGCTAATCCACCAAAAATGAGGATATTTTTCTGGCTGGGTGTGAGAGTATTGACACCAAAACCATAACCAAGGTTTTCTTTAAATCCCGAAGGTCCTTCAACAGGTCCAACATTCACGAATTGGGCTGTAGATACTCCACAAACGGGGCAGCGCCAACGCACTGGCAAATCTGCAAAAGCAGTTCCTGGAGGAACATTACTAGCAGAGCTTCCCTTGATCGGTTCATATATGTAGCCACAAGCTCGGCATTCATACCGATCCTGTTCCTGTGTATTTGCCTCAGTGGTTTCCTCACTCATAGTTCTAAAAGATTGAATCAGGGATTATGAAAATATCTTTAAATTATTATTACAGAATTAGTGCAATTCGAGGATATAAGCACTAATAAATAGCTATTGCTTTTGACTTGTTAATTTTGACTTGTGACTTATACTTAGATTGACATTAGAATAACTTTTATGGTCTCTTGTGGTCTCTATAATGTTCAACAGAGAGTCATATTTATTGAGGAAATATAGATTAATTGTGTTTTTTCTTAGTGGTTACGAGTATTTTCTAGGCTTTCTAATGATTAGTAGTCTAGTACCAATCATTGCCTTAACTGCATCTAAGCTACTGCGGCCAAAAACTCGTGGCCCAGAGCGAAGAACTACTTATGAATCAGGGGTAGAACCAATTGGTGGAGCTTGGATACAGTTCAATATCCGTTATTATATGTTTGCCCTTGTATTTGTCATCTTTGATGTAGAGACAGTATTTCTATATCCCTGGGCAGTGGCCTTTCATCAGTTGGGACTGTTAGCCTTTATAGAAGCACTGATTTTCATCGCAATCTTAGTGGTTGCTCTAGTATACGCATGGCGCAAAGGAGCTTTAGAATGGTCTTAAGTCCTAATCAAAACCAAAAAATTATTAATCCTATTGAGGAATCTCCGACAGTTACTCAAGAACTTTCAGAGAATATAGTTTTAACTACAGTTGACGATCTTTATAACTGGGCCAAACTATCTAGTTTATGGCCTTTATTATATGGTACAGCCTGTTGCTTTATTGAATTTGCAGCTCTCATCGGTTCCAGATTTGACTTTGACCGCTTTGGCTTAGTTCCACGGTCTAGCCCTAGGCAAGCGGACTTACTAATTACTGCTGGTACAATCACCATGAAGTACACTCCTACCCTAGTACGTCTTTATGAACAAATGCCAGAACCTAAATATGTCATTGCCATGGGTGCTTGTACAATTACAGGTGGAATGTTCAGCATGGACTCACCAACAGCAGTTCGTGGGGTAGACAAATTAATTCCAGTGGATGTTTACATTCCTGGCTGCCCACCACGTCCAGAAGCAATTATTGATGCTGTCATTAAGCTGAGGAAAAAAATTGCTAATGATTCCTTGCAAGAAAGGGGTCAACTACAGCAAACACATCGTTACTATTGTGTTAAGCACAATATGAAAGTTGTTGAACCAATACTAACAGGTCAGTATCTACAAACATCTGACCGTAAAGCAGTGCCAAAAGAGCTAGCTGAAGCAATAGGTATGCCAGTATCACCTGCACTGCAAGCTATACCAAAAGAGGAGGTAAGTCTTGGCTGAATCTGAAGCTCCAATTATTGAAGCCGGAAAAGTTTCAAAATGGCTCACAGACAATGGCTTTGATCATGAATTTCTAGCACCTGATCATCAGGGAATAGAAATTATCAAAGGTAATAGGGATTTTTTAATTCCTCTAGCCACAGCTTTATATGCTTATGGGTTTAACTATTTACAATGTCAATGTGCTTATGATGCTGGACCTGGAGAAGACTTGGTAAGTATGTATCATTTGGTCAAAGTCAGTGACGATGTAGAACAGCCAGAAGAAATACGCTTAAAGGTATTCGTACCCAGAGATGATCCTAGACTTCCTTCCGTTTACTGGATTTGGAAGTCAGCGGATTTCCAAGAGCGAGAATCTTATGATATGTATGGCATTATCTACGAAGGACATCCTAATCTCAAACGAATTTTGATGCCGGAAGACTGGGTAGGTTGGCCATTACGTAAGGATTATATTTCTCCTGAATTTTACGAATTACAAGATGCCTATTAAAATTTAGGTCAAAAAAAATTGGTCCAGGCTCAAAAAGCTATTAAGGAAGTTCTGGCCAAGAGCTCAGCTCAGGTACGATATCTTATTGTTTTGGAAATACCAAAAGCTTATATTTATTTGCCGTCTAGCAATTTTGCCGCATTTTGAGTTGAGATAATAAATTTTCTCTGAAATTGGAACTTGTCAGGAATAAGTAACGTCCCGACACCAGATAGCACCCACCCAAAAAAAAAGGGGGGGTGCTTACTATTACTAGTTAACACAACTGAAAAATCCCAAATTCAAAATGATTCTTAAAGCTTTGAGTATTTTATAACTGGTGGTTTTTTTACCTGGTTACACTAGACCTAATACTTAAAATTTTTGCTTATGGTTTTAAGAGTAAATTGTTCCAATATATTTTCTAATCTAATTGTCATATTCAAGTCAACCTGGTATAATCCTCAGCGTCTGCGCTTTCCCTTGAATCGTCATGGATGATAAGGATCATATTGATAAAATGTATATTATTTTATTGAATTCAGTGGCTTTTAGCCATTAGTTAAATACAAATCACTATTAAGTATAGATTTTTTGGTGGAGGAGTTAGAACGTGAGTATAGACAACAACATAGGTGGACAGACAGTTCCTTTAAATTCTGTCCTGGGTAATATTTCTGGTATCAAGTACAATGACTTTAATCGTGATGGCCTTCGGGACGCCTTAGAACCAGGCTTACCAGGAATTACTATATATTTAGATCAAAATAATAATGGTCAATTAGATCCTGATGAACTATCATCAATTAGTGGGGATGATGGTAGCTTTAGTTTTACTAATTTACCCTTAAATCAGATTTACACTCTTCGGGGATTTGATCAACCTGGTTTTGTTCAAACTATCCCAGACCCTACATTTATTAGTCTGAGCCCAGAAGAACCTAATGTTTCCGGTTTTCTATTTGGTAGCGCTGCAACTGGCCCAGGCGGTAATATTAGTGGTGTATTATTTAAAGACCTAAACATTAACGGTACCCAAGATTCTAATGAACCAATCATTTCTGGGTACGAAGTATTTCTTGATAGTAATAGAAATGGAGTTTTAGATGAAGGGGAGATTACTAGTGTAACTGATCAATTTGGTTTTTACTCATTTACAGGGGTTACATCTAGTCTATTAAACGTGGATGTAGTCCGTGGACCAAATGAAGCAAGAACAACTCTTAACCCAGTTATCATCTTTACTGGAACAGAAGAAGAAATACCAAACGTAGCTATAGATATCGGTCTCATTACTCCTGTTGGTACAGGTAATGTTCAAGGTGTTAAATACCTAGACAGTAATACTAATGGTATGTTTGATTTGGGGGAAGAAGGTTTACCAAACTTTACTATCTATGCAGATATCAATAGTAATAATATTCTAGATCCAAAAGAACCATTTGATGTCACTAACCAGGAGGGTAACTACTTCTTAGCTAATTTGCCAGCCACCCGCCTCAATATTCGCGAAGCAGAGCAACAACTAAAATTTAATGTAGTAACCCAACCTCAGACTATGACTGTTGATGTACCTATGGGAGGAACCTTACCAGGGGTTAACTTTGCTAATGCTCAAATCAATGGTATCTCAGGTATTAATTTCTTAGATAATAATTCTAATGGTGCCATTGATCCAGGAGATGTAGGTTTATCTAACTCCACTGTCTATCTAGACCTAAATCAAAATGGTATCTTTGAGCAAAATGAACCTTTTAGAATTACTGGTCATCAAGGTGAATATAGTTTTAATACCTTACCTCCAGGTACTTACGTTGTCGAAGTAGTGCCCCAACCTGGTTTTACTCAAACAGTTCCAGATCCAGTTGTTGCTGTAACAAGTGGCGAAGATATTAATATTGTTAATATAGGTCAAGTTCCTGACACTCCTTTACTTCAAGGTCAATTAAGAGGTAAGAAATTTAACGACTTTAATTCCAATGGACTTTTAGATCCAAGAGAACCAGGTTTAGCGAATTTTACTTTATATTTAGACCTGAATGGTAACAATGTACTAGACGCTAATGAACCAGCTTCAATATCAAATCCTGCTGGTGACTATAGCTTTGATTCTCTTCCGGTAGGAACTTACTCTTTGAGGGAAATACCTCAACCTGGTTTTGTTAAAACTACTCCAGATCAGAGCATTAATATAGTTGAACCAATTAACCTTCTACAAGGTGATCGACCTATTATATTGAATGTAGGTAATTCTGTGCCAACTACTCCAGAACCACTTCCAGCACCTGCTCCAGAAGCACTTCCAGCACCTGCTCCAGAAGCAGTAGAAGACGGTAACCTAACTGCTAGCCAACTAACAGGAACAGGCAGAATTGCTGGTACTAAGTTTAATGATATCAATGGTAACAATGTAATGGATCCTGAAGAGCCTGGTCTTCCTGGGTTCACTGTTTATCTAGACCTTAATGATGACAAAAAGTTAAGTGCGGGTGAACCTCAGTCTATGACTGATGTAGAGGGTCGTTATAGCTTTGAGAATATCCCAGCTAATACTTATCCGATCAAGGTAATTCAGGAACAAGGTTTCAGACAAATTACTCCCGATCCAGTAATTAACTTGACTGAAGGTAACAATATTAGTTTCGTCAATATTGGTAGCCAAGTTGATGCATCAGTAACACTTCCTCTAAATGCCCCTATGAATACCTTTGCTTCTGGTACAATTACTGGGGTTAAATTTGACGATCGCAATGCTGACGGTTTAGCAGGTCCTGACGAACCAAGACTCATAGATGTTCAAGTTTTTGTAGACCAAAATGGTAATGGTTTCCCAGAAGCTAATGAACCAATTACCCGAACAGATCCTAACGGGGAATATCGCTTTACATTGCAGCCAGGAAACTTTAGAGTTTTAGAAACACCACCTGCAGGTTTTGTTAACACTACTCCTACTCCCCTAGTTCCAGTTGTTCCCGGTCAGACTGTTGTATACAATTTTGGTGATACCAGTATCTTTGACCCGAATACCAGTATTAGTGGTATCATCTTTACTGATAGTAATAACAATGGAGTCCAAGATTCAGGAGAAGCAGGTATTCCAACTGCTGAAGTTTTCTTAGATATAGATGGTGATGGACGACTAGATAGCCGTGAAGATCTTAACGGTGACGGGATAATAAATGAAGGCGAACAAGACATAGATGGCGATGGTGTAGTTGATGTTGACGAAGTTGCAACTTTTACAGCTCCTGATGGTCGTTATACATTTAATGGTGTAACTCCTGCTAATTATACAATTGGTGTTGTTCAGCAAGAAAACTTATTCTTAACTGCCACTCGCCCAGTTATTAATGTTACTGTCGGTGAGGTGGTACCAAACCCTAATGTATCACCAACTTCGATTAATCTTCCCTTTGGTCAAAGTGTAACTAATATTGATGTGGGTGTTAACGTCACATCACCAGAGAAAGATACTGTTAGTGGTATTGTATTTGCTGACAATAATGGTAACGGACTATTTGAACCTCTAAAAGGGGAAGTAGGTTTACCTGGTGTTGAGGTTTTCTTAGACACTCACACAGACGGACAAATACAAGGCTTTGAACCAAATCAACTTAGTGGTCCTGATGGTACTTATGGTCTAGATGCATCTGGTAAAAAAGGATCATTTCCCCTACTACAAATTCTTGATCGTACAGGGTTTGTGCAAACTACTCCACCAGCAGTAGTAACAGTTGGCGGTGGTCGTAGTGTTGTTTACAACTTTGGAAACCAACCACAAACCCTAATTACAGGAAATGTCTTTGAAGACTTTAATAGTAATGGTATTCAAGACTTTAATGATACTAATGTCAATGGCATCCTTGATCCTGATGAGCGTGTAGAAATGGGTGTACCTCGTTTCCAGGTATATGTAGATCTAAATGAGAATGGTATTCTTGACAACCGAGATATTGAACCTAATGCGTTCACAGATACTAACGGAGACTATGCAATTGTTGGTTTGTTGCCTGGTACTTACACATTACGACTAATTCCACCAGACCCTATTACAGACCCGAATGATCCCAACGTGGTTTCACAAAGTTATACTGCTACAACTCCAACAGATCTTCCAATTACGGTTGATGCGTTTGAGAACTCTAACATAGTAATTAACTTTGGGCAGTCTCCGGTTCTTCCTCCTCCTGATTTTGCTAATATTTCTGGTATTGCATTTATAGACGATAACGCTGATGGTCAGGCAGAGGCTGGTGAACTTCAACTGCCTGATGTTACTATCTACATAGATGCTAATGAGAACGGGGAACGAGATAGTAATGAGCGGTTTGCTTTAACGGACCAATTTGGTCGCTACGATATCCCGTTTGTAGCTCCAGGAACTTATGTTGTTCGTCAGGAAGCACAACCAGGTTTCACTGACTCTAGTACTCCATCTCCTGTTGTAATTACTTTGGCAGCAGGGGACAATGCTGAGTTTGTTAACCTTGCGAATGCTCCTACAAATCTCCCGCCTGCTGTGCCTACTACTGCAAATCTTGGTGGTGTTGTTTTCAATGATATCAATGGTGATGGCTTGATAGGTCCAGGAGAGAATGGTATTCCTAGTGCTACTGTATTCCTTGACCGCAATGATAACTTAATCCTTGATAATGAGGAACGTAAGGCGGTTACAGATTCGTTGGGAGTATATGATTTTGAGATACCACCTGGTACTTACAAAGTTCAACAGTTACCATTACCAGGTCTATTCCAAACTGGTCAAAACCCTGTTGTGACACTGTTTGCAGGGGATGATGCTAATTTTGTCAACTTTGGTAATAGCACTACGCCACAACCAATATTACCTGTGGCACCGCCACCACCACCTACAGGTACAGGTAGTATTAGTGGGATAACTTTTGAGGATCTCAATGCTAATAGTTTGCTAGATCCTGGTGAACCTGGTATTGGTGGTGTTGTTCTTTACTTGGATCAGAATAACAACTCTATTCAAGATGCTAATGAAGTACTTGTTGCTAGTGATATCAATGGTAACTATAGCTTCCCTGGTTTGGCAGATGCTGGTTATACAATTCGTCAGGACTTAAACCCAGAGCAGAGCGCTATCTTTAATCAAACTGCTCCCCCTTCTGGTCAAGCAAGTTTGATCAACGTATCTGGTGGTCAAAATGTTTCTGATGTGAATTTTGGTAATGCCCGTGTATAATTTCTAGATTTATCTAGTGTTTAGATAGCACTAGAATTCAGGCTCAAAACTGAGGCTGAAGTTAAAGGTAAAATTTTTAGCGTAGTTAATCATTATTAGAGATTTGACTACGCTTTTCTGTTTTTTTTAGAGATATTTAGTATGAATTTTGATGAGTTGCTTCAAGAGAAGTTATACTAGAATAAAGGTACTTTGCTCTGGGCATATTTGCATCACCTACTTTTGAGTTTTGATGTTTCTTTTCTGAGTTTCTTCAGTATTTCTGGCTCTCTGATACCTATTGACCAGAGATAGTTTTTTAGAGCTGAATTATAATTGAGAATTGATGAAGAGATGATAATTTTTCTTTGATTAATTTTTACTGAAACTAATTTTTCTTCTATATTTACTGCGGCGATCGCTTATTTAACAAATCTTCTTAACTTTTGACTTTTAACTATTAATTTTTGACTTTTCTTAACTTCTCTTACTTTTGATTTTTGACTTTTGAAATTTGATTTTTGAATTCTCTTATTTTTGATTTTTAACTATTAACTTTTGACTGATCCTAACTACTCTTACCTTTGATTTTTAACCTTTAACTTTTGACTATTCTTACCTTTGACTGTTGACTTTTGATTTTTTACTTTCTACCCTGGGAGGGATCGCCAGCCAATTTCCAGAGGGAATAAAACTCGCCCAAAAATAAGGATGACTGTACTTTTCCCCGGCTTCCCCCCCCAGCATCTCCAGTTGAGTCTGCCTTAAAGCTTCTGTTCGTCCCATGTCTCCTCCCAACAACCGTTGATAATACTTCACCATTAAGTCTTTCGTCCCTTGGTCATCAACTTTCCATAAACTAATTACCTGACTCTGGGAACCTGCGATCGCGAATGCTCGTCTAAGTCCATAAACCCCCTCTCCGGGACTTATTCCCCCCAGCCCTGTGTCACAGGCGGATAATACCACTAGCTCTGTGCCTAGCAAATTCAGCCCGGCGGCTTCCAAAGCGGTCAATAAACCATTATCTCCATCTATTTGTTCCTCTTTAACCCCAGCCAGAGCTAAACTTGCCCGTAGTAGGGAATTTTTATTTATCGTGGGATATTTCTCAGGATCTTCAATTGTTTCAAATAAACCATGAGTAGCAATATGCAATATGAAAGGACTTTGAACTTGTTTTACGGCTTCTTCAGTGGCTGCCTCTCGTAGTAAAGGTTCAACTCCAAGCAACTCACCAATGGCTTTGACCTCCTCTTCGGTTCCTGGTAGTCCAGAAAGACCTAAGTCGGAGACACCGAACCTACCCTTAGACTTAATAGTTACCTGATCTTTTTCCGAGTATGTAGGGTATCCTAGCAATACCGCTGGTGAGGTGTTTCTTGGTGTGGAGGTAAATGTGAGTAAGTCCCGTCCTGAGCTTAGGTAGGTGAAGCTATAGTTTTCTACGAGAAAGCGGTTATTCTCATCAACTAATGCTTCAAAAGGAATTAAATTGAGATTGCTATCAGGAGAAATCAGAATTTGTTTTTGTGACCCCAGTAGTTGACGTACAGGTTGCATCAGTTTTTGGTCAAGTTCTCTGGCTGTGTCTTTAAGCTGTTTTAGGGGAGTTTGGCTTTTGTCTCGTAGAGAAGTTCTAAACACTTTTATGATGTTTTTAAATTCTTCAACTGTTCCCAGGTCCATGCCTTGGGGTTCTCCCTCTCTACTTAGAACGTAAACCCCATAGCGTGGTTTACCGAATTTGCCTGTCTTGGGGTCAAAAGGAGAATACTGGACAAATTCTACTAAGGCAGCGTTGGCGGGTATCAACTCCTGAATAGCTTCTAAGGTTACAGGTTGGGTGGCTGCCCGAAACTGGCTACTGCGGCGACTAATTTTGTCTTCTAGTTCTTTTGCCTGTTGTTCTAAGAGGGCAAAATTTTCCTTGTAGGTTTCTAGAGGAAGATCTTTTGGTCCGTTATAGAGCAGAGTGGAAAGTTCACTATAAATATTATTAAGTTCGTCTAGCCATTGTAGTCCTTGAGTGTCGAGTTGTTGTCGGAGTATTTGTCTGCTGGTGGTGAAGAATTCGAGGAGGCGACCTTTGCGGCGTAGGATGGTGGTTAATGCTAGAGTGGTCGCGGCTGGGTCATTTGGTGCTGTTTGCAGATGGAGAGAGATGGCTCTAGCCTTTGCTCCTGAGATGGTTTGGAGATATTTGTTTTTTTGAGGTTCAGCCCCGGCGGCTAAGTTGTAAGTTAGGTTTTTTTCTTGCACTTCTAAGCCGCGTTTAAGGTATTGCACTGCTGAAGCAATGTCACCTTGAACATTGTAAAGTGTTGCCAAATTGTTGAGGCTGGAGGCAACATCAGGATGTTCAGCACCCAGGAGCTTCTTTCTCATCTCTAATGCTTGTATATACAATGGTTCCGCTTCTGTATACCTTCCTTGAGCATAGTAAAGTAAAGCCAAATTGTTGAGGCTGGTGGCAACATAAGGATGTTCAGCACCCAGGAGCTTCTTTCTCATCTCTAATGCTTGTATATACAATGGTTCCGCTTCTGTATACCTTCCTTGAGCATTGTAAAGTCCTGCCAAATTGTTGAGGCTGGTGGCAACTAATGGATGTTCAGCACCCAGGAGCTTCTTAAATATCTCTAATGCTTGTATATACAAAGGTTCCGCTTCTGTATACCTTCCTTGAGCATTGTAAAGTCCTGCCAAATTGTTGAGGCTGGAGGCAACTAATGGATGTTCAGCACCCAGGAGCTTCTTTCTCATCTCTAATGCTTGTATATACAAAGGTTCCGCTTCTGTATACCTTCCTTGAGCATTGTAAAGTCCTGCCAAATTGTTGAGGCTGGAGGCAACATCAGGATGTTCAGCACCCAGGAGCTTCTTTCTCATCTCTAATGCTTGTATATACAAAGGTTCCGCTTCTGTATACCTTCCTTGATCCTTGTAAAGTGCTGCCAAATTGTTGAGGCTGGAGGCAACATCAGGATGTTCAGCACCCAGGAGCTTCTTTCTCATCTCTAATGCTTGTATATACAAAGGTTCCGCTTCTGTATACCTTCCTTGATCCTTGTAAAGTCCTGCCAAATTGTTGAGGCTGGAGGCAACATCAGGATGTTCAGCACCCAGGAGCTTCTTAAATATCTCTAATGCTTGTATATACAATGGTTCCGCTTCTGTATACCTTCCTTGAGATTCGTAAAGAGAAGCCAAATTGTTGAGGCTGGTGGCAACATCAGGATGTTCAGCACCAAGGAGCTTCTTTCTCATCTCTAATGCTTGTATATACAAAGGTTCCGCTTCTGTATACCTTCCTTGAGCATTGTAAAGTCCTGCCAAATTGTTGAGGCTGGTGGCAACATCAGGATGTTCAGCACCCAGGAGCTTCTTTCTCATCTCTAATGCTTGTATATACAAAGGTTCCGCTTCTGTATACCTTCCTTGATCCTCGTAAAGTAAAGCCAAATTGTTGAGGCTGGTGGCAACTGATGGATGTTCAGCACCCAGGAGCTTCTTTGTCATATCTAATGCTTGTATATACAAAGGTTCCGCTTCTGTATACCTTCCTTGAGCATTGTAAAGAAAAGCCAAATTGTTGAGGCTGGTGGCAACATCAGGATGTTCAGCACCCAGGAGCTTCTTAAATATCTCTAATGCTTGTATATACAATGGTTCCGCTTCTGTATACCTTCCTTGAGATTCGTAAAGAGAAGCCAAATTGTTGAGGCTGGTGGCAACATCAGGATGTTCAGCACCAAGGAGCTTCTTTCTCATCTCTAATGCTTGTATATACAAAGGTTCCGCTTCTGTATACCTTCCTTGAGCTTTGTAAAGAAAAGCCAAATTGTTGAGGCTGGAGGCAACATCAGGATGTTCAGCACCCAGGAGCTTCTTTCTCATCTCTAATGCTTGTATATACAAAGGTTCCGCTTCTGTATACCTTCCTTGAGCATTGTAAAGAAAAGCCAAATTGTTGAGGCTGGCGGCAACATCAGGATGTTCAGCCCCCAGCGCCTGCTGCCTAATTTTCAAAGACTGCTCTAATAAAGGAACTGCTTCATCATATTTACCTTGTTTATATAGTTCAATAGCTTTGTCATTAAGTTCTGTGGCAGAAGCTAGGGACTGGTCTTTAGCTGAAGCCTGTCGCCAACTCAGTTTGTAACTTCCTTGTTGACCTTTTTCATAGGTATTGACAATAACTGTATAAGTTCCTGTTGTAGGTAGAGTTATTGTAATTTTGGCATTATTATTTTCCCCTCCATCATTATTCTCAGCAATTTTATTGGATCTTGGGTCTACTAACATTAAGTAAGCATCAAACTCAGAACTACTCAACTCAATAGTAATAGCTTCACCCGCCTTGCCCGTAAAAGTGTGCCACTGAAAGTAACTCCCATCTTCCAACAGCTCACTATTTTCATTGAGAGTCCCATTAATTATCAGCTCCTCAGTTGCTTCGGTTGTTGATGGTTCTTGTGGAAAGACATAAGTCTGTGCCCATACAGGCTGCACAACCAAAGCTTCTAGGCCATTGATAATAACAATAGCTGCCAGGCAAGTTTGGGCCAAATAAGTGATGCTGAAGATTCTGGTAAACATAAAAACAAAAGCCGGGTCAAAAATTATAACAGGATTTTTTATAACAATCATACCATAATTATACAGAATCAGCAATAAATTATCACTAATTTCCCCGGAGAACATCAACTTTAAAGCTCAAACTTGATCTTAACTTATGATGTTTTGAGCAATAAAATATTCTATTTTTACTATAGCGATCGCTCCCCTATTTCACAACAGCCGAGTATTTTATACCTAATAATACTATAGTCATATTTATCATTATTGTGAAGGGATAAAGCCTGACATTTAACCTTGAACTCTTAACCTTTTCTAACTTTTGAATTTTTCTAACTTTTGAATTTTAACCTTTAACTTCCTCTTACCTTTGAATAGGTAACCTTTGACTTTTCCGATCATACTATCCTCATATTTATCATTATTTTGAACCCATAAAATCTTACCCTTAACTATTAACTATTAACTTGATTTTTAAACTTTTAATTTTCTTAACTTCCTTTCACCTTTGAAGAAGTTACTTTTGACTATTTCTCATGACTATTTCTCACAGTGCGATCGCCTACTTAAGAAAACCCGAGTATCTCATAATTAATCAGGACTTATCAAACATATTTCAGAAGTTGTCCTTAGTTTAAAAAATTTTACCAGGCTATTATTTGAGATGATTATTATATGATAACACTTGATAACGTTAAACTTCAAGCAAGTCAAGAAATCCTAACAAATCAAGATTAATTTCCGTTCAAATAAAAATTTTTAGTATTCAAATTTACATAGATTAATTAAGATTACCACTATTTTGATCATTAAGAACAAAAAGCTACATTATTCCTCACTAAAATCTTAGGTAAAAAATCTATGGCTGAGAACCATCTGTCGCTCGAAAATAGAGACTACACATTTATTTTCGCCAGAAGTCATGAAAGCTGGTCTTTTTCTCATCCTCATTATGAGCATTGGCTTGCAGCCCAAACAAAAATCATTAACTTAGCAAAATTTTGTCAATCATTAGATAATAGTGGAATTACTGTTTACTTGGCATCAAAACCTTTTGTTAAGGAGACAAACACAGAGGTCATAACATTAGCCAGACTATTTCAGATTAAAAACCCGCCAAAAAGAATGGATTTAGTAACTAGCCTTGAAGACGCTATTAACGACTATTTTCAACGTCGAGATGCCAAGAAAACTCAAAATGGAGATATTATTTTAGTATTAGTAGATAAAATATCTCACGAGCAAAAAGCACTGATTAATTTAATTATCAATGCTACTAAGAAAATTAATTTTATTCCAGGTACACAAAAGAGCTATGAACTAGGAATTAGTTTTTTACAAGTAGGAGAAGATCAAGTGACAAAAGAACATCTAAACTACCTTGACGATCGCCTTGTTCAAGTTGGTGCCAAATGTGATATTGTAGATACAAAACTATGGTATAAAATCAAAGAAAAATTTATGACAAATATTCTAGTTAGTGCCTTAGTAGATTAAGAAACTAGATAATCAGGAATCAAAATTTATAGCTAAATTTAGAAGTTAAATTACTAGCATAAATTAAATTTTAGAGCTGGAGAATATTCAAACTATCCTAGAGACTAGTAAAGAAAACAACAAGTATATTTAAGTCTACATTCAAGATGTTTTAAAGAACATCTGTATTATATTGTTGGAGTATATTTTTCAACAACAATATAACAAAAATTACAACAGTTCCCAGAGTTGCCAACATCAAAAAAATGATTAGCAACTCTGGGATGTTGTATGCAGCCTCCCTACTTTGATATTTTCTCCGAAGATCCTAATTCGTTTGCTCCGAATGGTAAAAAATAATCTGGAATTGCGCCCCAACTAAGCCCTACCCAGAAATTGATCAAGGTTACCATTCTCCATTTCGGGAAAAAAACCTCATTGGTTATTTTAATAACTAGAACAGACCTAGATAATTAGTGATCATAAAATTTTTGTTTGTAATAGAGCTTTAACCCATGGAAAAATTAACCTTAGAAGTAAGAACTAAGACAAACCCTAAGACCCTTAACCCACAAGTACTCTCAAAGTCTCCCGCAACTCATCCACTGTAGTAGTTGCCGTGCCAAACTTACGCACCACAACACTAGCCGCCAAATTTCCTATGACTACAGCTTCCCAAGTCGAAGCACCAGCACCCAAAGCCAAAGTCAAAGCAGCGACAACCGTATCCCCAGCACCAGTCACATCAAAAACATCAGTCCGGTTAAAAGCAGGAACATGCCAACAATAAACATTAGAACTCCCATTTTCATAAATAGTTAAAGCAGGAGGAGAAAACTGAGAAGGAATTTCGCGATCAAACAAACTCATACCCTCATCACCTTGAGTAATTAAAACTTGCCGTGCATCAGTCAACTCCAACAAATCACATCCTGCCCGATAAAGACTATCACAATTAGAAATAGCATATCCCACTGCCTTCTCCGCCTCCGGAATATTAGGAGTAAACAAAGTTGCACCCCTGTAAAGTTCCAAATTTTTCTGAGTATCAACAATAGTTTTGTGAGAATTAGAAATACTTGCCTCAATAGCTGGTTTTGTGAGAACACCATCTCCATAGTCAGAACAAACAACAGCATAAACCTTATCAACTTGTTGCCGAATTAACTCCGCCAATTGTAATTGTAAATCAACAGATGGCAAATTATCAGATTTTCGATCCACCCTAATAATTTGTTGAGTCACAGACTGACGAGCATGACCAGAAATTCTAGTTTTAGTCACTGTAGGACGCTCAGAGTCAAGCAAAACTCCAGAAGTATCAACTTCAGCAGACTCAAGGATCTGACGTAGCGCCATACCCTGCTCATCCTCTCCCAACAAACCAATAGCCCTAACTTGAGCGCCCAACTTAGCAAAATTATAAGCTGCATTAGCTCCACCCCCGGGTACTTGCTCTGTAGTTTCATGACGTAAAATCAATACTGGTGCTTCACGAGAAATACGCTCAACTTGACCAGTCATAAATTCATCAAGGGTTAAGTCTCCCACCACTAACACACTAACTTGAGAAAAACCTGCCAGCAAGTTCATTAGTCGAGGGGTAGAATTTTTGAGTTGAGCGAGATATTCCGAGTCTAGTACCATAATTTATTTTTTAGCGTTGTATACTCTAAATAAGAATTATATGGCTTGAAAAACCTTACTGGAATGATATGAACTGTTAAGATCTGAGTACAATTAAAGGTAAGTTTTGCTAAGGACATAGCAAGATTTAGTAGTTGCTAACCACAGAAAATAGAGGGCGTGTTAGATTTCACCTTGTTCTACAAATACCTACATTGTTAATGAAAACTGCTATCAACTCTTATACCAAGAGTGAAAAAAACAATATTACAAATAGTTTTAAACTCAACTATAATAATATATGTGAAATAATTTCCTAAACTTACTAAGGTCCTCAAAGTTTTGAGCCCATAAAGTCTTCATAGATAAACTGCCTCCTTGTTAGAGTAAGGGGGGGTTTAATTCTAGGACTTGAGGTAGCAAGGGGAGATTTTAACTACTGCGAAAAGATATTACAAAGTATTTAGCAATCTGTTGTAATACATAACTTTAGTTATTTTAATCTACTACGACTACAAACTATCTACGTAGTTTGTCTACTTTGAAATGATAGGTTAAAACTTAAATTCAGAAGACAAGGGGATAAAGTGCACAATGGAAAAAATTTAATAAATTACCGTATCAAATCAATTTTTGAGAGTACACTACTCAACAGTGCCTTACAGTGCAATATCATGTTTGATAGTTCAACAGTAGTTTATGGTAGAAAGCTTAACTCACCCTAAATCAATTTCATACTCCTTTGTTATCTAATTTTCCTACTTCAACTTTTTGACAATAGCTACAAGTTGAGTCATTTGTTTTTTCAATGTCACTATTTCAGACTCCATTTTCTTAACTTTAGCTTCCAATGCCTGTATTTTGCCAGAACTATCTCCCCCATCTACTGTACTCTGAGGTTGAGCCTCAGTAGGACGTTTTTTGGCCAACTGAAAAGCTAATTGAATAGCTGCTGTTAATTCTTTTTTCTCAAAAGGTTTTTCTAGAAAGGCAAAATAATGTTTTTCAAAGGGTTCAGGAATTTTTTCTGCTACCTCTTCCTTACGACCTGACATAAGTACCAACGGAATCTTTTTTAATTGAGGTTGGGATTGAATTTTTTGAAATACCTGCCAACCAGTCACTTTAGGCAGTAAAAAATCCAACATAATTAAGTTAGGACGTTCCTTTAGAATATTTGTAAGTCCCTCTTGGCCATCCTTTGCTTCTAAAACATTAAAGTTTCCTTGAGGAAGCATTTCTTTGACTCTGACTCTAATGACCTTACTATCATCAATAACTAAAATTTTATGTCCTGCCACAACTTGCTCCTCTAGTGATGAGTTGGTGTTTTTAATTTCATCTTATATTGTTATGATCAGCAATAAATACGGGTAGTAACTCCCACCCGATATTCTATTGTGCTGGGCTTTTTGATGCTAAGGATAGCATCATTGTTTTTACACTCACTTGTTTTTATGTAAAAAATCTACAAAGTTATTATTTTTAATTTTTTACATAACTATTATAATCTTCATTTTGAAACATAATCTGTAGTATATCATCAGGGTTCTTGAGTTGTAGGAGCTAATAGCTATTTGTTCTCAACAAAAGAAGTTAAGAAAAATTATATTATTCAATAGGAGTAAGTAATTAAGCAAGTATTTATGTTTAATATTTTTCCGAGAATTTGACTTTGAAAAAATTTTAATAAATAGGATATATGTATTACAAATGCTTACCAAGATGAGGATTTTTATATTATTTCTAAGGTTACAAGTTGACAGATGTGCATGCATGTAATAACTTTGGCCGAAAACCTGCTATAAGCTCAATTGAGAGTTTTATAAGAAGAAAAATCATTGCATTCACTTCTTACACTATTCTTAAACGTGTTATTATACCTTAGCTGACTGGTATAGTAGTGACTCGGCGAGCCGTCGGATATTTTAACTACTATGGAGTTATTGTCAATATACTAGAAGTAATACTCACTTCAGGCAAGTGCGCCAGAGTCAGAAAAGTGTACATCAAACTCTTGCAGATAAGTGCACCAGAGGCAGAAAGAAAACTGAGAAATTTTCTATTTATTTTCACGATTACCTAACTTCGGAAAAATGTCAAGGCTACAAAAAAATGGTCAATTCAATTAAGATGAAAGCCCAAATTCAGAGTATGCCAAAGTGGCTGCGCCCCTCTTTGGGTAAAGCTAGTGAGATTTCTACTGTACAAAAAACTATCAAACAGCGTCAGCTCCATACAATTTGTGAGGAAGGTCGCTGTCCTAACCGAGGAGAATGCTATGCCCAAAAAACTGCTACTTTTTTGTTAATGGGTCCTACCTGTACTAGGTCTTGTGCTTTTTGTCAAGTAGATAAGGGTCACGCTCCAATGGCTTTGGACCCAGAAGAACCGCAAAAAGTAGCGGAAGCAGTGGAATTATTGGGTTTGAAGTATGTAGTACTGACTTCTGTAGCTAGAGATGATCTCTCTGATGGTGGTGCTAGTTGGTTTGTAGCTACAATGATGGCTATTAGGGATCGGAAGCCAGAGGCGAAAATAGAGGTTTTGACTGCTGACTTTTGGGGTGGTCAGAAGGTCAGGGGGGCTGAAAAGTTATCTGTTCCTCTAGCTCAAAGACAAAGAAAACGGATTGAGATTGTGGTAAATGCTGAACCAGCTTGTTATAATCATAATATTGAAACGGTTTCTAGGTTGCAAGGGCCTGTACGTCGTGGGGCCAAATATCAGCGATCGCTTGATGTATTGCGAATTGTTAAAGAGTTAAACCCCAGTATTCCTACTAAGTCTGGTTTGATGTTGGGACATGGAGAAAAGGAAACTGAAGTGGTAGAAGCAATGGGAGACTTGAGAAAGGTAGGATGCGATCGCATAACTCTGGGTCAGTATATGCGACCTTCCCTGGCACATTTACCAGTACAAAAATATTGGACACCAGAAGAATTTGATCATCTTGGGGCGATCGCTCTTTCAATGGGCTTTTCTCATGTTCGTTCTGGCCCCTTAGTTCGTAGCTCCTATCATGCTGGAGAGATATAGTATTTAAGATTATTTGGGAATAACTTCCAGAATATTCTGCCTCTATTCACAAGACATATACTGCCATTCATCTAATAACCAAGGACAATAAATTTGGGACTCCTAAGATTTTAGCTAATAAACATTGGTATTCCAGAATAGAATCTCACATAAATTTGTCTTTTGATATCCTCCTTGGCTATTGAGGAAGGGCATAATTCTAGGAAGCCAAAATTTTCCTACACGGTTGACCCTTTACAGACTACTGCACCTAACCCTCAGCGAACCCCTCCCATCTTTTAGATGGGAGTATTTTGGCCTTGCCTCTATGGCCTTGCCTCTACGTCCCTCTATTATTATTTATTATTAAACTGCCCAGTAGAAACAAAAAATAAAATTAGTTATTGATTAATAGTTCAGCTATCTCGTTTCAAGTATTAGGTTAAGGGTTTAAAAATTCACAAACTGATGACATCTTACTACAAAATCCATTGATTTTGGTCTAGTTTTTTCTGAATAAATTTTTACTTCAATAATTTTTTATCCTCCTGGGTACCACCCAACCTAAGCCCACCAAAACTACTTACTATATTGGCTTTATAGACAAAATCAGCAAACAACAAATCCTACTTAAATTTAACATATTTAGCAGTGCTAATAGTCAGTTATTAATAGTTTATATAGTATGTATTGTTATCTATAATTTTTCTTAGTATTATCAAGCAAAGTTTTGAATGGTCAATCTAAAATACTAGATTTTGACCTGTGGAATGTAGGTTTTACACTAGTATTTGGTAGAATAAAAATATATAGTTTTATATTTCAGGGTAAAAATGCCTTGGATAACTTTTGTCTTTTGAATTTTGCCTAGAGCTTAATAATTTTTTTGTGTAAAAAATAGCTGATTAACTGTGTGTTGACAAAATACCCAAGTTATATTTAATACATATTAATATATAACTATATAGATAAAAATTTAAGACCACAATCATATATTAAACCTTCAGGTATATTTTATGAAAAGAAGTATGGAAAATAAATATACTTATACTCATCCTTTAGGTAGATTTGTAACTATAGATGCACTATCATTTCATTTAGGAATTCAATGGGATAACATTTATAAAATTAGCTGTTGGAAATATGTAATTCATGTTGTAGGAAAAGGAAAAAGTAGGTTTGTCAGTTATGCAGATATGCCACCAGTAATAGGAGTAGAACCACCAAGAAAAGCAGACTTTGCTAAATGGCGAAAGCGAATAAAAACTAGAAAGCAAAAGTATGTACCTAAGTTTTGGGCACAGTTTTATGTCAAAAAAATAGAGAATTCAAACTCAATTAAAACATTATTAAATTGGAATAGTTTAGTTAATCAATGTAAGTCACTAATCTCACTAGAAGGAGTTCAAAAAATTGACCAGGCTGTGGTTGAAAGAAAACTTAGATTGGAGAAAATTAGTAACCTTAAGTATTAAAAAAAAACAGAAGTAAAAAAGATTATAGGTTATCTTATTTGGAGAATTGAAAATTTAATAATATAAGTATCTTCAGTTATCAGTAATAGTATTCAGCATTCAGGTTGAATCAAAACTTTACAGGTAGTAATAGCTTTGAAATTGTCTAGTTGTCCGCCCTCTATGGTCTTACTTTCATATCATTACTACCTCTTTTACTAAGACCAGAGGCTTGAAAGCTCCTAGTTTTGCTCAACAGCAATATAGCAGTCGCCAGAGTAGTTATGACTAGGACATTCTCAAACCCTTAAATTAAATTTAGTCCGCGCTGGGAATATACAGAGAATGGTTATTCCCTCCTATTGACTTATGCTATATCTACTCCCAATATTAACCAAATTGCCTCACAATATAAATATAGTCAAAGAATAAGGAGTAAACCATGCGACTCTTACACACCATGCTGCGAGTCAATAACTTAGAAAAATCTATAGAATTCTACTGTGATGTCCTCGGCATGAAACTACTACGTAAAAAAGATTTCCCTGGTGGCAAATTTACTCTAGCTTTCGTTGGTTATGGCGATGAGTTAAACCATACAGTATTAGAACTGACCTATAACTGGGACACTGATAAATACGATTTAGGCAATGCTTATGGCCATATTGCCTTGGGTGTTGATGATATTTATAGCACTTGCGAAAAAATTAAAGAACAAGGGGGTAAAGTTACTAGGGAACCAGGGCCAATGAAGCATGGTTCTACAGTTATTGCTTTTATAGAAGACCCAAATGGATATAAAGTAGAGCTAATTGAGTTAAAGAGTGACAACAGCAGCTTAGAAAAAAAAGTTGCAGCTAATACTAATTGAAAAGTTAGATATTGCTGAGGAGTAGAATGAATGATAAGTGGGGTAGTTACCCTATAACTAAAATCAAAATTCAGAACTCATAAATCAAAACTTAAACTCGCAGCACAGACTAAATTTAAGTGTAGGGAAAATATCCTAAGTACCTTGGGGACTGCTATACCAGTCTAAAAAATAAATGGGCAAAATGCCCATTATACAAAAATATTACAGTCATCCCCCATTATCTATAAGTGCTATACCAGAAAAAACCTTAAAGGAAAAAATTTAAAATACTTCAAATGCAGCCAACTGACCCAAGCAAATTTACAGAACAAGCCTGGGATGCTATAGTAAAATCCCAAGACGTTGCCAAACGCTACCAAAACCAACAACTGGAAGTAGAACACCTAATTATTGCCCTCCTAGAACAACAAGGCACAGCGAATAAAATCTTAAGCCGTTCTGGTATAGAACCAGAAAAGCTCCTACAACAAGTAGATGCTTTTGTGAGACGTCAACCTAAAGTTGGCAGTATAGAACATCTATATTTAGGTCAAGGTCTGGAAACTTTTTTAGACCTGGCTGATCAAGCTAAAGAAAAGTGGGAAGATAAATTTATTGCTGTGGAACACTTTCTACTCGCTTTTCACGAAGATAAACGTCTGGGTAATAAACTTATTGGTGGTGGAACTCCCCAACTACCAACTCGCCCTGGTTTTGCTCCCCCCCAAACTACTCTACAAATTGAATTTAAAGAACTAGAGGCAACTATTAAAGCATTTCGAGGTAGTAGCAAAGTCGAAGACCAAAACCCAGAAGCTACTTATGATGCTTTAGCTAAATATGGGCGTGACCTGACAGAGTTAGCGAAAGTAGGTAAACTTGACCCGGTTATTGGCAGAGATGAGGAAGTTCGGCGGGTGGTTAGTTGTCTATCTCGTCGGACAAAAAATAATCCTGTACTTATTGGAGAACCGGGGGTGGGAAAAACAGCGATCGCGGAGGGTTTAGCTCAACGTATTGTTAATGGTGATGTGCCAGAGTCTCTTAAAGAACGTCAACTTATTAGTCTTGATATGGGTAGTCTCATTGCGGGGGCTAAGTTTAGAGGAGAATTTGAAGAACGTCTTAGATCGGTTTTACGAGAAGTTACCCATTCTGATGGTCAAATAGTTCTGTTTATTGATGAGTTACATACAGTTGTTGGAGCAGGTTCTGGTGGGGGTAACAGTTCTGGTGTAGATGCCGGAAATTTGTTGAAACCAATGCTGGCTCGTGGTGAACTGCGTTGTATCGGTGCAACAACTATTGATGAATATCGCAAACATATAGAAAAAGATGCTGCCCTGGAACGTCGGTTTCAAAAAGTAGAGGTTGGTCAGCCTAGTGTTGAGGATACTATTTCTATTTTGCGGGGGTTGAAAGACCGCTACGAAACTCACCACGGTGTGAAAATTACTGATGCGGCTTTGGTTGCTGCTGCTACTTTGTCTAACCGATATATTTCTGACCGCTTTTTGCCAGATAAGGCGATCGACTTGGTAGATGAAGCTGCTGCTCAATTAAAAATGGAAATTACTTCTAAACCAGTTGAGTTAGAAGCTATTGACAGACGGATAATGCAGTTGGAAATGGAGAAACTTTCTATTGAGGGAGAGTTGTCAGGTACTAATAAGGAAAAAAATTCTGAAGCTATTCTGTCTACAAAGGTATCTCCTGCTTTAGAGCGCATTACTAATGAAATTAATAGTTTAAAGCAAAAGCAGGAGAAATTTTCTTCTCAATGGTCTGGGGAAAAAGAGTTGTTAAATTCTATTAATTCTTTGAAGGCAGAAGAAGATAAAATTAAAGTACAAATAGAACAAGCAGAACGAGCTTATGATCTGAATACGGCAGCTCAGTTAAAATATGGGCAATTAGAAACAGTTCATCGCGATCGCGAAGCCCAAGAGGCAGAGTTATTAAAAGTGCAAGCTCAAGGTTCTTTTCTCCTCCGAGAACAGGTGACTGATGGGGATATTGCTACAATTGTTGCTAAGTGGACTGGTATTCCGGTAAATCGTTTATTGGAGTCGGAACGGCAGAAATTACTACAACTGGAAAAACATCTTCATCAAAGGGTTATTGGGCAGTCAGAAGCTGTAGCAGCTGTAGCAGCAGCTATTAGAAGGGCGAGAGCAGGAATGAAAGACCCAGGAAGACCCATTGGTTCGTTTATGTTTTTGGGTCCGACTGGGGTTGGTAAAACTGAGTTGGCGCGGGCATTGGCAGGGTTTCTCTTTGACCGGGATGATGCTTTGGTACGAGTTGATATGTCGGAATATATGGAGAAACATGCTGTTGCTCGCTTGGTGGGTGCTCCCCCTGGATATGTGGGTTATGACCAAGGGGGTCAATTATCGGAGGCAGTCAGGCGACATCCTTATTCTTTGGTATTGTTTGATGAGGTGGAGAAGGCGCACCCAGATGTGTTTAATATTTTGTTGCAGGTTTTGGATGATGGTCGAATTACTGATTCTCAGGGTCGGGTTATTGATTTTAGTAATACTGTAATTGTGATGACTAGTAATATTGGTAGTGAGTATATTTTAGATGTGGCGGGAGATGATTCTAAGTATGAGGAGATGTATAAGCGGGTGATGGGAGCACTGCGAAAACATTTCCGCCCTGAATTTTTAAATAGGGTAGATGAGATTATTTTATTCCATACTCTAAGGAAGAGTGAATTACGTCAAATTGTGGAAATTCAAGTCAAGAGAATTGAACGGTTATTAGGAGAACAAAAGATTAGTTTGCAGTTGACTGATGCGACTTTAGATCACATTACTGAAGTAGGATATGACCCAGTTTATGGAGCCAGACCTTTAAAGCGGGCAATTCAGCGAGAATTAGAAAATCCTCTGGCAAATCAAATTTTGGAGAATAGGTTTGTTTGTGGGGATGTTGTGATCATTGATTTTGTAGATAGTGGTTTAGTTTTTAAGAAAAAAGAGGAGGGAAAATTGGTAAAAAGGTGATTATATAAATTGCGAGCTTCTAGCTCGCCTATGGTTAAATTATAAATTATTAGATATAGAAGTAGCTTAATATAATTTTACCATTAAACTTCAAAGAAAAACTTAGCCACTATTCCCTGTAATCATTCATCCTATCAGTTTACCTCCCTGCTCAAAAAGAAAAAGGAGTAGTAGAAAAAGAAAAATAAAACCCTTCCTCCTGAGCCGTTTTATCTAGGGAGTCCACATCCACTAAAGGAATTCCATAATCTAAGCGCATATTTATCTTCTCCCATAAATTTACCTGCAACCCCACCCCGGCCGCCGCCAAAGCCTTACTTCCTTCCTCCTCTTTACCATCACTATTCCATGCTACCCCCCCATCAATAAACGGCACTACCTGAAATAATCTATTTTTTCCAGATATCCAGGGCACGGGCAACCGCAACTCCACTGTTCCCAACGCTCCATTATCTGTCAAACGAGTATCCTGACGATAAGCTCTCACACTTCGATAACCCCCTAAACCAAACCTTTCCTTAGGCACCAAATCAGATGGAGATAACTGTAGATCTGCTCCCATCACCAACAAAGTATTTTTGCCTAACTCACGCACCCATTGTCCTTGACCCCGCCAATAAAAAAATCGACCATCCGGTTCATTACTATTCTTTGTAGCATCCAATATTCCCAACCCTACATTCAACTGAGAATTAAACGCCAAAACTTGATTTTTTCCCCGTAGTTCATAATCTTGGAAAAGCTGCAAAATTGATAATTTCGTTTCCCCATTTTCATCAGCACCCTCAGATAATGGATAATTCTCTCCTAATATAGAAGTTTGACTATCTCGCTTTATTGCAGATAAACCCAAACTTAAAGTTTGCCAGGGTGTTTGCATTATTGGTTGACTAAATGATAACTTGTAAGTATTTGAATTTGACTCAATATCAAGTCTTTCAAAAGGTGATTCTACCACCTTATTATCTCTGTGGCGATAAAATAGTTCGATACGACCATTACTGGAGTTCACAGGAATAGCATAAGATACTTCTACCATATCGCTGCCATCAGTATTAGTATAGAGAGCACTTAAACTGTCTCCAATACCTGTAACATTTCTATGGCCTACCTCTACCCCTCGCCTGAATGTTCCCACACTTGGTGCCCTGCCATTATTACTGATAGTTTCTATTTGCCAGGGGTTAGCTGTTTCTATTCTTATGTCTAACCTACTTGTATCTGGGCGGACTCCGGATGAAAGTTCCGCAGATAGAGTTTTGACTAAAGGGTCTATTTGTAATATTTGTAGGGCAGACAACAATTTTTCTTGATTCAGAGGAGCCGTGGTGGCTTTTTCTAACCGACTTTTGATATAATTTTCATTTAATCTACCTTGGATATTGACATTGATTTCACCAACTTTTCCTTCCACTACTCGGAGGGTGACTGTGCCATTTTCAGCCATAGTTTGGGGAGGAATAAATGCTCCCGATGTGATGTAGTTGTTTTTAGTATAAAATTTTGTAATGGCAGTGCGTGCTGCTATTAGTTGAGCAAAGGTAATGGGTTTATTTAGATAAGGTGTGAGTTGTTGTTGTAGCTCTTGGTTGCTAAATTTTGTGTTACCCTCAAAGTTGAATTGTTTGATAGTAACTTTTAGAGGTTCAGAAGTTGAGGTGGGAATATTTCCCTTACTGCTTGCGAGTAGATAGGGTGGGGGTTCAAAGGTGTCTAATTGTTCGCAGTTGGGAGGTATTAACCAAGGGGAGGTGGGAGTAGCAGTTTCGGGGTCAGTGATCAGTTCAATACCTTGAGAATTAGAGATCCAACCTTGTGCTTCAATGAACTCTTGCTCTGATGGAGTGATAGCTGGTGGAGGAGTAACTGAGGTTTCTGAGTCTTGCCAGAGGTAGGTGGGAGCCAAGGGTTCTTCGAGAGTTGGTGGTAAGCCGCCTCTTCCTGTAATGATGAATTTGCTTTTTTGTCCTTGTCGGCAAGGGTTTTGGTCGAGGAGGTTGGAGATATCTGGGATGGTATCCTCAAATTCTACTAGCCCGTCACTAGGATCTACATCAGGGGTGTTGATATTGACTTCTCCACTGA
Organism: Trichodesmium erythraeum IMS101; assembly: GCF_000014265.1. Taxonomy (NCBI): domain Bacteria; kingdom Bacillati; phylum Cyanobacteriota; class Cyanophyceae; order Oscillatoriales; family Microcoleaceae; genus Trichodesmium; species Trichodesmium erythraeum. The sequence goes on along the minus strand of NC_008312.1, from coordinate 5,377,506 downwards.
ATGAAGCTCCTAATTTTGAGGTGGCGGTGATGTCACTTTTTTCGGTTTGTTCGGGACGGAATTCTGTGCCGAATATGCCGGCTGCGGTGATGTTAACTCGGCCTCCAAATCCTTCGACAGCGTTAGCAGTGATGTCGCTGTTGTCTCGGGCAACTAGGTTTTCCGTATTAATGGTAATATTACCTCCAGTAGCCGTGCCTTCAGAATTAGTGGTGATGTTGCTGTTGTTACGCAGGATGAGGTCTTTATTATTATTGATGGTAATGCTGCCTTGACCTCCTTTGGTTTCAGCTTTGAGACTAGCTTGGTTTTCGATGCGGATGTTGTTGCTGTTTATTATTAAGTCACCTGCAGCTTGTTGGGTAGCAGAGGTGACTATAATTTCGGCTTCGTTCCGGAGGTTGAGGGTTTCGGTGTTGATGGTTATGGTTCCTGCTGCTCCTGTTGATTCATTTGTTGCTTCTGCGGTTAAGCGACTGAAGGATTTACCATCAGGAGATTTGCCTATTATTTCTATGTCTGTAGCAGAGACTATTAAATTCCCTGCATTTCCCTGACCCACAGTACCGGCAGACATAACGGCTCCATCTTGCAGCGTTAAACTTTCTGCAACTTCCACCGTCAAATTCCCTCCGTTACCTGTTGTTTCAGTGATTGTTGTAACAACAACAAAACCACTCATTTCTATGTCTCTAGCAGAGACTGTTAAATTCCCTGCATTTCCCTGATACCCAGTACCGGCAGACATAACGGCTCCATCTTGCAGCGTTAAACTTTCTGCAACTTCCACCGTCAAATTCCCTCCGTTACCTTCTGCTAATGTCGTTGGAAAAAATCCAGTCGCATAATTCCCACCATTTATTTCTATGTCTCTAGCAGAGACTGTTAAATTCCCTGCATTTCCCTGACCCACAGTACCGGTATAAATAACGGCTCCATCTTGCAGCGTTAAACTTTCTGTTTTCACCCTCAACTCTCCGACATCTCCCTTACCATAAGTGTTTAGAAAAATAGAACTCATAGTCTTATTAAAAGTATAGGTAAAATTAACAATTTTTATTTTCACAGGAATCTTCTCAAAAGGTTTTGTAGGTCCTATTTTAATAGACTTAGATGCTCTAATAATTGAATTTCCTCCGTCCTCATCACCCAATATCTTTCCTAAAATTAGTGAATTATCTTGCACGTTGATCTCTTCTCCTTGAATTTGAAATTCTACTCTTCCATTTCCACTTATATCTATAGAACTCGCTTCTGATAGTATGATTTGGCCAAATTCCAGATTTTTATCATAGCTAAGGGTACGGTCGGTAGTGATTTCTACTACACCATTCTGAACACTTCCTAATTCAACACGTCCTCCATCTGATGTGAGGTTTCCCCCCCTTAAGAATATATCACCACCAACTAACCCTAAGGTTTGGCCTTGGGAAACTTCCAACCCTAGATTCCGGTCCTCTTTTCTGTTTCTATATCCATATGTTTCTAGGTACTCTGACATATTTATGTTATGACCTTGACCCTCAACCAGAATACTACCTGGCTTTTCGGGCAACCTCAAACCAATGGGAACATTAACTGTAAGTAGTGGGGGCGCTTGAGGGTCTGAACTAGCAAATTCAAATCCATTTTTAAATAAGATACTATCGGCAGTAGCTCCATAGAATGAACCTTGGACATCTAGTTTAGCCTCTGGTCCAAAGATTATGCCATTGGGGTTAATGAAAAATAAATCAGCTTTTCCATCTACACCCAAGGTTCCTAATATGTTAGAGCCATTGTTTCCTGTGACCCGAGTCAGGATATTTTGAACTCCATCAGGGTTGCTAAAGTAAACCCCTCGTCCCTGTTGAATGTTGAATTCTTGAAAACTGTGGAATAAGTTGGCCCCTCTTTGGGCCCCGCCATCTATGCGATCGCTTTCTATCCCTTTAATATTGATATTCGGTGTGACGACTGAATTTTCTTCTCCCAATGTATTATCTGGTTGGAGTTGAGCGAGGGCGGAGGGGGAAAAAAATCCAAAGAGGAGAAAATGAATAAAAAAAGCGAGGGCAGAGGGGGAAAAAAATCCAAAGAGGAGAAAAACACTAAGAGTAAGATTTCGCCATAAATCTTCTGAATTTAAAGATTCTGTTCTTAAATAGCGATTTATTGTAGATGATTTGCGGCGTAGCGTTATTGTAAAATTTGTGTGAGATTTAAGTAAATATTGACGAGTTACAACAAAATAAAAATTCATATTTTTTAACTAAAATAATCCTGTCATTATTATCTAATAATCAAACATTTTTCGCAAATAAATTTAATATTTCCAGGACTTACGCAGTGCCGGCATATATAGTGCATTTTTGACAATAAATTTAGATATTTACACTACAAGTAGTGCCTTTACGTAAGTCCTGAATCTAAATTATAGCAGTTTTCAAATTGATGAACTACATCATCATAACCAAAATTTTGTAGGGACATTGCATAAGGGCGTCCCTACTGTGGTCTACCAAGATGAAAACTGCTGTAAAATGACTATAAGTCCTGAACTAATAACTGATTTTGTTGTGGGTAAAAACTTAGTTGAGGCAGATGTCTAGATGTCTAATAGATAGATATTTGTGTTCGCTTAAGGGTTTGTAACGGTCAGTGCAACCCAACCTACAAGAGAATAAATTATTAATTATGCTGAGGCTAGGGAATGTCGCCATGGAATTTTGTTAGGCTATTATATTTTTAGTAGAAAAGTTTTTTTCTAGAACATTATGGAACAGGGGTCTCCCCTTTTCCCTGTATTGCTATAACCAATTCCCGACCATAATAAATGGTGACCAATAATAAGGTTTCTTGTATTCCTCTGAATTTGTTTCAATCTCTCCTTTGATAAATTTAATTTGAACTTGACGTAGTGCTTCTGCTTTTTTCAGTTGTAAAGTATTAGACTGAAATAATTGTTGATAAAATTGTTTCATTAATTCTGCTGTAGAGGCATCATCTACCCTCCATAAACTCCCTAAAACACTACGAGCGCCCGCCCGAACTGCAACTCCAGCTAAACCCAATGCTGCTCGTTGATCTCCAAATGCTGTTTGGCAAGCACTTAAAATTAATAATTCTATAGCTCGCTGTGATCGCTGCAAATTCTCACTCTGGAGCAGTTGATCGAAATCTTTAACGTTAATAGGTTTATCCCATGCTAAAATGAAGGTTTGATCAGAATTAGAGCTAAATTGTCCGTGAGTTGCAATATGGACGATGTTAAAGGACTCAGAATTAATTTTGTCAGATATATTAATTTCTGTGAATTTTTCATCTACTAATGCCTCAGACTGTGGCGCCGTTTTATTGATACTCTCTAGTTCCTGTTTAACATTAGGTAAATCATCATAGCCTCTCTGTCTATAACTTGGTGCTTCTTTATCTGTTCCAGTAGTTAATACTCGTATTTGCTGTTTTAATAAGGGTTTGGGAGGGAGCAATTCCAAACTGGGAGCCACAGCGATCGCGTATCGTTCCACTAAATATCTTTCCCGTTTACTATCATATAAAACGGACATAGGAATATTTCTGAGATTTCCTTCCAAGACAAAAACTAGGGTTTTTATTTGACTCGCATCATCTTTTAGATCTATTTCCAAATATCCCTCAAAAGGTTTAATTAACCAATTGTAAAGTTGATTTGACTGGAATTTGACTTCACCTATTAGTCTTGGTTTTCGCTTTAGACTCGTAATATTAACTCTGAGTCCCAATAGGTTTTTCTCAAATTTAGCTTGAAAGTCATTCTCACTCACGGTAGCATAACGAAAACTATCAGTACCAGGCAATTTAAGAATTACACTTAATCTATCCTTGAATAAGATTGGATAAATAACAGCTACATTCTCATCAATTTCATCAATATTAATATCCTGAGCATTCACACAAGCATCTTGGAAAAAATTATCCAATTCTGCCAATTGTAGAGATTCAATTACTTCAACAGCAACTTTAATATTTTCCACATTGGGTTGATTTGAGCCGAGTTCAGGTTGAAGTAATAAGTCTAGTAATTTTCTATACAAAGGTTCAATACTATCACGAAAGTTAAACTGAATATTTCTATTTAATGCTACTAAATCCTGTCGTAAAACTTGGAGAGTATTAAAAGCAGATTTGTCAGCTAAGAGTGCCTCTGAATAATTTCCTTGCTTAATAAAAATATCTCCTAATTGTTCTTGGAGTTGATAAACAATATCATAAGCAGATACTTTTTGAGCAGTCAATAATGCTTTATTTGTCAATTTAAGTGCTTCTTCTAGGTTTCCTTTTTTGAGATTCAATTTTGCCTTGGTACTAAGTCCATAAGCTTCTAAACGGAAATTATTAATATCTTTTGCTTCTTCAATTGCCTGATTTAATAATTCGCTAGGTGGAGTTAACTTAGTAATATTAGTTTGAAATTCAACAAAAGCTGATTGATCTTTAATTTCCTCAATATTTGTAAAAATTTCTGCTAATTTAATTCTGGCTCTAATTGATTTAGGAGTAGGATTAATTTGATTTAAAAAATCAATAATTTCGGGTAAAGTTTCAATCTGAAATTGTACATAAGTATCTAAATCACCAATTTCTTTAGTAAATTTGACTAGCAAACTAAGATTATTAATAGTTCCTTGAATTTGAACTGATTTGTCAGTAGAAATACTGGCAGCTTCTTGATAATTAGATAAACTTTGATCAACTAGGGTTCGAAGCGCTCGTTCATCTTTTCCACTTCTACGATCGACAGCAATATTTTGAGCTTGAGAAAGCCTATTGTTACCTAAACTTATCAACAATTGAGCTTTAGTATTGTTAGAATTTACCCACTTATAACTTGCTTCTAATACCTTTTCAGATAACTCCAATTTACCGAACGCCAGCAGTCCATTTCCTAAAATTTGTAATCCCTGAAAATTTAGGCTAGTATTTGATGTTTGAAACTTTTCCAGAACATTTTCTAAGTCATTTTCAGTTAAGCGAGCGCATTCTAAATCATTGCCAAATGCTTGTAAGACAGTATTACACGAACGTCCATAAAAACCCAAACTGGTTAAAGCTTGAGCTTGATTAATTTTGGTACCGATAATACCAGTTTGATTTTGATTTTGGCGATAAAGTTCCTCTGCTTTTTGCCAAATTTCTAATGCTGCTTCTGCCTTTCCTTGTTGTAATAATTGAGTTCCTTCTTGAACTAGATGAGTGGCAGAAGATTCAGCTAAAGTGGGAGGTAAAATATTAATTCCCACAGTGATACAGAAACTTAATAGAGTAATAGCGAGCAATTTTATGATCTTCATAATAAATATATATAAATGTCTAAACAATAAAGAGTGTATTGGGTTTCACTTCCTTCTACTTTCAATTACTTTCAACTGGCGTGTCATAATTACCTAAGCTTCATCCTATCAGTTTACCTCCCTGCTCAAAAAGAAAAAGGAGTAGTAGAAAAAGAAAAATAAAACCCTTCCTCCTGAGCCGTTTTATCTGGCGAGTCCACATCCACTAAAGGAATTCCATAATCTAAGCGCATATTTATCTTCTCCCATAAATTTACCTGCAACCCCACCCCGGCCGCCGCCAAAGCCTTACTTCCTTCTACCTCTTCATCATCACTATTCCATGCTACCCCCCCATCAATAAACGGCACTACCTGAAATAATCTATTTTTTCCAGATATCCAGGGCAGCGGCAAGCGCAACTCCACTGTTCCCAACGCTCCATTATCTGTTAAACGAGTATCCTGACGATAGGCTCTCACGCTTCGATAACCTCCTAAACCAAACTGCTCTTTAGGCACCAAATCAAATGGAGATAACTGTAGATCTGCTCCAACCACCAACAAAGTATTTTTGGCTAACTCACGCACCCATTGTCCCTGACCCCGCCAATACAAAAATCGACTATCCGGTTCACTACTATTCTTTGTGGCATCCAATATTCCCAACCCTACATTCAACTGAGAATTAAACGCCAAAACTTGATTTTTTCCCCGTAGTTCATAATCTTGGAAAAGCTGCAAAATTGATAATTTCGTTTCCCCATTTTCATCTGCACCCTCAGATAATGGATAATTCTCTCCTAATATGGAAGTTTGACTATCTCGCTTTATTGCAGATAAACCCAAAGTTAAAGTTTGCCAGGGTGTTTGCATTATTGGTTGACTAAATGATAACTTGTAAGTATTTGAATTTGACTCAATATCGAGTCTTTCAAAAGGTGATTCTACTACCTTATTATCTCTGTGGCGATAAAATAGTTCGATACGACCATTACTGGAGTTCACAGGAATAGCATAAGATACTTCTACCATGTCGCTGCCATCAGTATTCGTGTAGAGAGCATTTAAACTGTCTCCAATACCTGTAACATTCCTATGACCTACTTCTACCCCTCGCCTGAATGTTCCCACACTTGGTGCCCTGCCATTATTACTGATAGTTTCTATTTGCCAGGGGTTAGCTGTTTCTATTCTTATGTCTAACCTACTTGTATCTGGGCGGACTCCGGATGAAAGTTCCGCAGATATAGTTTTGACTAAAGGGTCTATTTGTAATAGTTGTAGGGCAGACACCAATTTTTCTTGATTCAGAGGAGCTGTGGTAGCTTTTTCTAACCGACTTTTGATATAATTTTCATTTAATCTACCTTGGATATTGACGTTGATTTCACCAACTTTTCCTTCTACTACTCGGAGGGTAACTGTGCCATTGTCAGACATAGTTTGGGGAGGAATAAATGCTCCCGATGTGATGTAGTTGTTTTTGGTATAATATTTTGTAATAGCAGTGCGTGCTGCTATGAGTTGAGCAAAGGTAATGGGTTTATTTAGATAAGGTGTGAGTTGTTGTTGTAGCTCTTGGTTGCTAAATTTTGTGTTACCCTCAAAGTTGAATTGTTTGATAGTAACTTTTAGAGGTTCAGAAGTTGAGGTGGGAATATTTCCCTTACTGCTAGCGAGTAGATAGGGTGGGGGTTCAAAGGCGTCTAATTGTTTGCAGTTGGGAGGTATTAACCAAGGGGAGGTGGGAGTAGCAGTTTCGGGGTTGGTGATCAGTTCAATACCTTGAGAATTAGAGATCCAACCTTGTGCTTCAATGAATTCTTGCTCTGATGGAGTGATGGCTTTTGGAGGAGTAACTGAGGTTTCTGAGCCTTGCCAGATGTGGGTGGGAGTAAAGGGATCTTCGAGAGTTGGTGGTAAGCCACCTCTTCCTGTAATGATGAATTTGCTGTTTTGTCCTTTTCGGCAAGGGTTTTGGTCGAGGAGGTTGGAGATATCTGGGATGGTATCGTCAAATTCTACTAGTCCGTCACTAGGATCTACATCGGGGGTGTTGATATTGACTTCTCCATCTCTGTCAAATTCTGAGGTGACTGTGATATCACTTCTTTCTGTTTTTTCAGGACGGAATTTTATGCCGAATATACCTGCTGCGGTGATGTCGACTTGGCCTCCAGATGCTTTTTCAGCGTCAGCAGAGATGTCGCTGTTATCTGGGGCGACTAAGTTTTCCGTCTTAATAGTAATATTACCTCCAGTGGCCCTGCCTTTAGCACTAGTGGTTATTTTGCTTTTGTTGCGCAGGATGAGGTCTTTGTTATTATTGATGATAATGCTGCCTTCACCCCCTGCTTGGGTTTCAGCTTTGAGGTTAGCTTGGTTTTCGAGGCGGATGTTGTTGCTGTTGATGGTTATGCTTCCTGCTGCTCCTTTTGCTCTGCCTTCTGCGGTTAAGCTACTGAAGTATTTACCATCAGGAGATGTGCCAATTATTTCTATATCTCTAGCAGAGATAGTTATATTTCCTGCATCTCCATCACCAAGACTTCTGGTAGAAATAATGGCTCCATCTTGCAGTGTTAAACTTTCTGCAACTTCCACCGTTAAATTCCCTCCATTACCTTTGTTTTCTGTCTGTGCAAACACACCAGAACCAAAAATACTACTCATTTCTATATCTCTAGCAGACACTGTTAAATTCCCTGCATCTCCATCACCAAAAGTAGTGGTAGAAATAAAGGCTTCATCTTGCAGCGTTAAACTTTCTGCAGCTTTCACCATTAAAGTCCCTCCCTTACCTTTGCCACCTGTTTGCCTTCTACCTGTTTGTGCCACCATCCGACTTTTCCCACTCATTTCTATATCTCTAGCAGACACTGTTAAATTCCCTGCATCTCCATCACCAAAAGCACTGGTAGAAATAACTCCATTGCCAACTAGCGTTAAACTTTCTGCAGCTTTCACCGTTAAATTCCCTCCATTACCTTTGTTTTCTGTCTGTGCAAGCAAACCAAAGACACTGTTCATTTCTATATCTCTAGCAGACACTGTTAAATTCCCTGCATCTCCATCACCTTTAGTATCGGTAGAAATAAAGGCTTTATCTTGCAGCGTTAAACTTTCTGCAGCTTTCACCATTAAAGTCCCTCCCTTACCTTTGCCACCTGTTTGCCTTGTACCTGTTTGTGCCGCCATCCGACTTGTCCCACTCATTTCTATATCTCTAGCAGACACTGTTAAATTCCCTGCATCTCCATCACCAAAAGTACTGGTAGAAATAAATCCATTGCCAACTAGCGTTAAACTTTCTGCAGCTTTCACCGTTAAATTCCCTCCCTTACCTTTGCCACTGCCTCGCTCGCTAAAAAAACCAGCCCCCTCGCTCGCTACGGCATTTATTTCTATAGCATTAGCGGAGACTGTTAATTTCCCTGTATTTCCCTGAGCTGAACCAAAAGATCCCGTAGAAATGATAGCGTCGTGCAGCGTTAAACTTTCTGCAGCTTTCAGCGTTAAATTCCCTGCGTTACCTTTTGCAAATGCAAATGTCATTGTAACCAAAGTAGCACCGTCACCGCCACCATTCATTTCTATGTCTCTAGCAGAGACTGTAATATTCCCTGCATTTCCCTGACCAGAAGTAGTCGTAGAAATAAAGGCTCCATCTTGCAGCGTTAAACTTTCTGTTTCCACCTTCAACTCCCCGACATCTCTCTTACCGAAAGTGCTTAGAATAATAGCACTGTAAGTCTTATTAAAATTAAAATCTTGTTTCGGAAGTTTATCGGAAGTTAACCTTAAAGTTAGTTCCGAATACTCTCCGGCTTCTATTTTAATAGACTTAGACGCTTTAATAATTGAATTTCCCCCTTTTTCGCCTTCGCCTTCGCCTTCGCCTTTAATCTCTCCTGTAATTATTGAAGCATCTCGCACTTTTATCTCTTCTCCTTGAATTTGAAATTCAACTCTTCCATTTCCACTTACATCTATAGAGCTCTCTTTAGATATTTGTATTTGGCCAAATTTCAGGTTGGGATCATAGCTAAGGGTTTGGTCTTTCCTGATTCCTACTACCCCATTGTGAACACTTCCTAATTCAACACGTCCTCCAATTGATGTGAGGTTTCCCCCCCTTAAGAATATATCACCACCAACTAACCCCAAGGTTTGGCCTTGGGAAACTTCCAACCCAAGATTCCGGTCCTCTTTTCCGTCTCGAGGGCCTTTTTCCTTTCCGTCGAATATCGTTTCTAGGTACTCTGACATATTTATGTTATGACCTAGACCCTCAACCAAAATACTACCAGGGTTTTCGGGCAACCTCAAACCAATGGGAACATTAACTGTTAGTAGTGGGGGTGCTTGAGGGTCTGAACTAGCAAATTCAAATCCATTGTTAAATAAGATACTATCCGCAGTAGCTCCAAAGAATGAACCTTGGACATCTAGTTTAGCCTCTGGCCCAAAAATTATGCCATTGGGGTTAATGAAAAATAAATCAGCTTTTCCATCTACACCCAAGGTGCCAAATATCTGAGAAGCCTTGTTTCCTGTGACCCTCGTCAGGATATTTTGAACTCCATCAGGGTTGCTAAAGTAAACCCCTCGTCCCTGTTGAATGTTGAATTCTTGAAAACTGTGGAATAAGTTGGCCCCTCTTTGGGCCCCGCCATCTATTATGATGCGATCTTTCCCTTTTATATTATTGGGTGTGACGACAGAATTTTCTTCTCCCAATGTATTATCTGGCAGGAGTTGAGCGAGGGCGAAGGGGGAAAAAACAAGGAAAGTGCAGACGGAAAGGAAAGGAAAGGCTATGGAAAGGAAAGGAAAAGCCATAAGACATCTGTTCATAATAAAATCCTGTTCATAAATCCAAAAACTATGCTAATGTTAATTATCCATTATAAAATCAAAAAACTACTTCCAACCACATGAGACACCACACTTATCCCAGATCACCTGCAACCCCTTCACCCCTTAAGTCCAAAGTCGAGGGAGCGGAATGGACTCCACTCTGCTGCAGCCAACTTGAAAAAGTGCAGGGTGGTTGCAACCAATGCAACTATGAGCCACCATACCTACCTGAGCAGCCGGCCCGCGTGCCTAATTTCGGATCGATTGATCGTTAAGTTGCCTTGTGGCGGCCTCCCTGGGCCGTGGGCCACCAACTATGGTGGGCCACCAACTGCCAACTCCTTGCCACATGGGCCACAATGGCATAAGGGCGCTCGGAAGCGCCGTGGCCATCTAGGCCCTTCGACGCGTGTCCCCTGTGTCCCCCTTGGACGTTCGAACCTGAACCTGAACCAGATCACCCCTGAGGGAGCGCATGAGGGAGCGCAGAGGGAGCGCAATGGACACCAACTCAGCACAAGACACCACACAGATCAGCCTGCCAGATCAGCCGCCCCCGTGCAAAAACCTAAGTCTTTTAAGTCAGTCGGAAGTCGAGGGAGCGCAATGGACTCCACTCTGCTGCAGCCAACTAGAAAAAGCGCAGGGTGGTTTTCCCCTCTTCCGCGCCCCCTCCTCCTCCGCCGGTCCGCGCCCCGCCGATTTATTCTTAGATCCTTCCCGGTTCCGCCGCCTCCCGATCGGTTATCCGCGCCAGTGGCCTGTGGCCTTAGTATGTGTATGGCGATGGCGGCCTTGTGGCGGCCTTTACTTTTGTGGGCCACCAACTGCCTTTTTGCCACATGGGCCACAATGGCGTGGGCGCTCGTGAACCAGATCACCCCTGAGGGAGCGCATGAGGGAGCGCAGAGGGAGCGCAATGGACACCAACTCAGCACCAGCACACCCCGAGGGAGCGCAGGGTGGCGCCTTCGGTGGGTGGCGCCTTCCTCCCCATCATCCTAACTCCCTACTCATGGTGATGGATGGTGTTATTTTTTGTTTGGACAACTCAGCACAAGCCAACTTGAGGGAGCGCAGGGTGGCGCCGTTGCCTCCGTGCCAGACCCCTTGCCCGACACCTTCAAGTCCCTAAGTCTGACAAGAAAAGAGATGGACAGCGGACCTCACTACACAAAATGGCCCATCAGAGATGGACACCCCAGATGGACAGCGGAACTTTTGGACAGCGCGGCGAGAGGGAGCGCGGGGTGGCCAAATGACAGCGCAGCGCAGCGGCGGCGGCGGCCGCGGCGGCCGGCGGGGAGCATGTGGCCTACATAGAGCGCCGCGGGGGGAAACAGGGAAGCCGGCGAGGATGTTTACCCCCCCCATCTGACTGAGGGTCTATTGGCTACAACAAATTGACTAACTACCCTTGCTATTTCTTTATTTTCCTCCGGCATTACCGTCGGCGGAAAGTCAAAGAGGGTTGACTCCTTCTTTTTTGTAGAGTTCTTCTTCGTAGAACGAGAATTTCTGCCATCAAAAGACAGAACAATACCCCCTAAAAACTTACTACCCCAGTGACACTTTTTTCCTTTTTTTTGTTTGGGCTTATATTTACGACAAAATCCCTTATATTTTTGTGCACATTCTTCCAGAGTGTTAGCTAACTCCAAGAAAGCAGGATGCCATTGAGTTAGGCCATCATTAGTCAAACATTCGTAGCTACCATAGTTGCTAAAGTCGTAGAAAAAGCCGCAACGCATTTTGGCAGCTTTAGGGTTGCCATGAATGTAACGCAAAGTATTCAATGCTCTTTCTTTATCTGAGGAAGGAAACCCATTAGAGTAATATCGTTTTTCCCAAAAATGCCCTGTACGTTTTAACATTCTGTTGAAACACATAGCCGTATACCAGTTGAGGAAGTGCATGATTTTCGGTAAATCTTCTGGTTGTAAGGGTTCAATCAAATAATGAACATGATTAGACATAATGCACAATGCATAAAGCCGAAAATTGTATTTTGTGGAAACCTTTTTAATAGCATAAAGAAATACCTCCCGACATTGGCGCCGTGAAAGTTTAAATTCACGGTTATTGCAACGAGTCGTAATGTGATAGGAGTATCCAGCTAAAAGATTTCGAGGTTTTCTGGGCATAATGCATTTGGTGGGGTAGGGTCGGTTACTCTTCAAATATACTTCATCATGTACCCCAAGTGCTATTGGTACCAGATTTTTTTCAGGAGGAATTTGGTTTATTTATTGACCTTTCCAAAAATGCCTATGAATGGAATGGCAGAGTAAGGGGCAAATACTTTATGAAGAGGTATTAATAGATAAATAAGCAAATTATACTTTTGGTTTTGACTTATCTTCACTTTTAACTTTCGACTTCTTTAACATCCTTCCTTGGTGGCGTTCGCACCTCTTCCAATAACCCATATAACTCTCCTCCTTCTATGACTTCTTTTTCCAAAATATACTGAGAAATCTTTTGGAGCAAACCTTGATTATAATTCAAAATTTCCCTAGCTTGCTGATGAGCCTTTTCCACAATTTCTTTCACTTCATTATCAATTGCTTCGGCAGTTTTTTCACTAACTAAACGACGGGGGTTAACACCTTCATTGCTTAAAAATCCTCCTTGACCACGGCGTTCATAAGCCAAAGGTCCTAAAACCTTACTCATACCATAAGTTGTCACCATTTGTTCAGCAAGATCTGTAGCTTTTTGTAAATCTCCTGAAGCTCCAGTCGTAATACTTCCAAAGACAATTTCCTCCGCAGCACGACCTCCTAAAAAAGTAGCAATTTGCCCTCGAATTTCAGTTTCATCTCTTAAAAATCTCTCCTCAGTTGGCAACTGCAAAGTATACCCCAAAGCAGCCATTCCCCTCGGTACAATTGAAATTTTTTCCACCTTACCACTACCAGGCATTAACGCCGCAACCAAAGCATGACCAACTTCATGATAAGCTACAATTTTCTTTTCGCGATCGCTCAAAACCCGACTCCTTTTTTCCAAACCAGCAACCACTCTTTCAATAGCTTCGGAAAAATCTACTTGTGCAACAGTTTCCCGTTTATTTCTGGCCGCTAATAAAGCAGCTTCATTCACAATATTAGCTAAGTCTGCCCCTCCAAAACCAGGAGTTCTAACTGCTATTTTATGCACATCAACATCTTCTCCCAACTTAACTTTTTTAGCATAAATATTTAAAATTGCCTCCCGACCAACTAAGTCTGGACGGTCTACTAATACCTGTCTATCAAATCTTCCCGGACGCAATAAAGCAGCATCTAAAGCTTCCGGTCTGTTAGTCGCGGCTAAAACAATAACCGTTAAATCTCCTGCTCCAAAACCATCCATTTCAGCTAACAGTTGATTTAAAGTTTGTTCCCGTTCATCATTACCACCACTGTAAAAATTGCCACTAGTTCTCGACTTACCAATTGCATCTATTTCATCAATAAAAATAATACAAGGAGCCTTCTTTTTTGCCTGTTTAAACAAATCACGAACTCTAGCAGCACCAGTACCAACAAATAGTTCCACAAACTCCGAACCAGAAATACTAAAAAATGGCACTCCGGCTTCTCCAGCAACTGCTTTTGATAATAAAGTTTTACCAGTTCCCGGAGGTCCGACTAATAACAAACCTTTAGGAATTCTCGCACCAATTTCAGTAAAACATTTTGGTGTTTTTAAGAAATCTACAATTTCAGTTAATTCTGTCTTTGCTTCTTCCACCCCAGCGATATCAGCAAAAGTAATTTTTTCTGATTCTCCCTCCACATAAGCTTTAGCTTTACTCTTACTAATTGAAAGAGAACCTTGAGTTCCACGGTTCATAAAAAACTGAAATGCTGCTACTAATATAATTGGTGGAATTACCCAATTTAAAAGAATAGTAAACCAAGGACTTTTCGGGAGTGCGGCTTGAAATGTAACTTTATTATCTTCTAAACGCTTAAGTAATTGAGGATCATTTATTGTAGTAGTGACAAGTAAAGGTCCGAGTTGATCTTCTTCTCCTTTGAGGCGATATACAATTTTTTTGTTATCTATTTGAACTCCCACCACTTGTCCTTTTTCCACTTGTTGAATAAATACACTATAAGGAACACGAGGATATTTGCGACGTGGCATGAAGAAGTATACTGCTAATAACACACCTGCCAAAATTAATAAAACAGTTCCAATTTTACGGTTACGGGAATTTTTGGAATTCTTTTTAATGCTCATGTTTATTATAGATTCAAGAATGATTCAACCAATACTGTCAAGTTACCCTAATTATTACTTTTCGTTCTGTGGAAAAAAGCACTATCAGGGTTAGCATAAGATTGCTTCTGCTTCCTTGCTATGACCAAAAAATTAGATCTCAAGACTCCTTTTGCAAGGTTCGGGAGAAAAATATTCGCCATCGCTTTATGTCTTTTTTACTCTCTAGCTTCAGCCACAGGTACTAATAACTGATAACTGATAACTGAAATCAAATTCCCATAAGCAAAGTATGTTTTTCAGATTTCTCTCTAACCCTATGTTTCTTATACTTTAAGCAGAAGTATCTTACTTTTAAAATCAAGCTTTTTTTCTCAATTTAATTTAGTCTGTTTTTGATAACTGCCTATTACCTTTATTAGGATAAAGCTGATAACTAAACTGAGTTTGGTCTGTAGTCGTTTTAATTTAGATTGAAACAAATCTTTTTTGCTATAACTAAGTTTCAGTATCAAAAGTGTTCCATTCTTATTAAAAATGACCATAGGTTGGGTTGCACTTCGTTTGACCCAACCTACTTTGATTCAACTTTGATTCAATAACTACTACCTGCACTCAAGCAAATTACCAGCAGAAACAAACCCCTGTAAAGGATAAATAATTTTCACCCACTTACGTTTTTCACCATTTTTATCACCAATTAACTGATAATTGTCTACTAAAATAAGCTGGCTATCAACAGGTACTTTTCCTCTATACTCAGAACGTCTAGAAGCATCCCCACGCACTGCTAAACCTCGTGGTGCTTTTTTTCTATCAATTTCACGACATAAACTTTCATCTGTTTCTGGGGGATAGGGAGAATTTGGAGATGTTTGTGTCCGCAAATTATCACCAGAAGTATTTTGACCAGAAAATTCTCCTGAAGTTTCTTCTGCAACTTCAAAACATTCTCTTAAATTAGTCTCATTTCCTGGAAAACCCTTAGATACAAATCCCACAATAGGAGAAGTGATCTGTACCCAGGTGCGACCAGCGGGACCTCTAATCTTTCGATAATCTTTAATTAATTTCACCTCTTGATCAGGATATACACTACCAACTATAGGAGAATTAGGAGTAGGTCTTTTTTGAACTTTTAAACCTGCTGGGTCATTAACTTGACGACATAAACTAGCAGTGTCTTCAGAACTTTCAGTAGTTTCTGGGAATACATGACTAATTTCTGGAGATACCTGAACAGTTTCTTCAGATACCTGATCAGTTTTGATAGTTGTAGTAGCTTTTTTAGCAAAATTAACAACTATCATTAATGTTAATACTAATAATGTTACTGTCTGACGCATATTTATTAATTCCAAAATTAAATTTCAAAAATCAAAAGTAATTTATGTAAGCAATATAAATTGTTAATAAATTCTTACATACACTCTTCACTCAGTTTAAGTCAAGCCAGTTAAAACTGCCGCAAAAAGCGTAAGTCACTAGCATAAACACGCCGAATATCATCAATTTGGTGTAGTACCATAGCAAATCTTTCTACCCCAAAACCTGCTGCAAAACCCGTATATTTTTCCGGGTCATAACCTACTGCTTGCAAAACATTAGGGTCTACCATACCACAACCTAATACTTCTAACCATTTACCATTCCACTCTAAATCTACTTCTGCTGAAGGCTCGGTAAATGGGAAATAGCTAGCGCGGAAACGAATAGGTAAGTCTCCAAAGATTTGTCGGAGAAATTCTTTTATAGTTCCTTTGAGGTCAGAAAATCTCAGTCCTTCATCTACTGCTAAAAGTTCAATTTGATGGAACACTGCAGCGTGAGTTGCGTCTACAGTATCCCGCCGATAAACACGACCAGGAGCAATAACTCGAATAGGGGGTTCATGTTTTTCCATGTAACGGATCTGGACTGAGGAGGTATGAGTTCGCATTAAATTTCCGTCTGCCAGGTAAAAGGTATCCTGCATATCTCTTGCCGGGTGGTCTGGCGGAGTGTTTAGAGCTTCAAAGTTATAGTAGTCGCTTTCCAATTCTGGGCCGGTGGAAATTGTATATCCTAAACCAACGAAAATATCAAGGGCACGGTCTATAAGACCATTCAGAGGGTGAATTTTTCCCTGGGAGCGATGTACCCCTGGCATACTGACATCTACGGTTTCGGCTTTAAGCTGGGCTGCAATTTCTAAGGCTTGTAAGTTACTACGTTTTTCATCTAGGTTAGTTTGGATGGCTTGTTTCACTTCATTAGCGATCGCTCCTACTTTTGGTCGTTCTTCTGGGCTCAGTTTACCCATCGCACCAAGAATTTTAGATACTTGACCTTTTTTACCCAGATAGTATATCCGTAAGTCTTCTAGTTTTTCTCGGTTTTCTGCTGTGGCGATCGCTTCGGTTGCTTTTTGGCGTAATTCTTCCAATAAGGTTTTAATATCACTTATTTGCATAATAAATAAATAGGTCAATAATATTTACAATTTTTTTGATTTTTGCCTAGGTTTTAGTATTAACTGTAATTTTTAGTCTAGTTTTATCATTTTAATAGATAGAAAGGGAGCATGGAATAGGGAAGATTAGTTGCAGGATAATAAACAAGCAAAAAAATATTTCCCTTGTTAGTCATACCACATTAATTACCGTATTTTATAAAATACTGGAAATTGTGTTACACCAATTCCCAAAAATAATGTCAGATATATCATATCTAGGTGACATTTTAACTATTAAGTAATTAACACACTAATAACCTTTTTGATAATTAGCAACCCCCCAACTCTGTTCATTATTTTTATGCTGTATTGACTTTCTATGGTTATTCCTTGTTCCCCCCCCCATCAGAGGGGTTAGAGGTGGGTCGGTTGAGGTTATGGCTAATTCTCCTACTGTTGCAAAACATAGAAAAGTTTTTCAGAAATGGTATTAGCTATAAATTTCCCTATCTATACTTTAGTCGTACTAATTTCTAATGTCCTTAAACCTTGGTAGTTAAAAGAACCGTCAGTTTGACAACTATTAGTGAGAAATAGGATAATTTGGGCTCCTGCATATGTAGAAAATTAAAACTGAGGAAAGATTTTTCTCGACCTATTCCATTCCCTATTACCTTAAAAAAATGAAAATATTGGTTAGTAACGACGACGGCATTTTTGCTGAAGGTATCCGGAGCTTAGCTAATGGTTTAGCAGCAGTAGGCCATGAAGTTTTTGTGGTTTGTCCTGATAAAGAACGTTCAGCTACAGGTCATGGCTTAACATTACATCAACCTATTCGGGCTGAAATTGTCAAATCAATTTTTGATGATCGGATAACAGCTTGGGCTTGTTCTGGCACTCCTGCTGACTGTGTAAAATTAGCCCTATTTAGCTTATTAGAAACTCAACCAGACTTAGTATTAGCAGGAATTAATCATGGCCCAAATTTAGGCACTGATATATTCTATTCTGGTACTGTTTCTGCAGCCATGGAAGGGATAGTTGAAAATATTCCTAGCATTGCCTTTAGTCTTGGCAGTTACACTTCTAGGGAGTTTGAAGTTGCTGTCAATTTTGCTCAAAGTCTAGTGCAGAAAATAGAAAGCCAACCTTTAGATAATTTAATGTTACTGAATGTAAACATTCCAGCAGTTAAGGAAACAGAAATAGCAGGAGTAAAAATTACCCGTCAAGGAGTTTGTCGATACATAGATATATTTAAAAAACGGGTTGACCCGCGAGGTAAAACTTACTATTGGCTAGCTGGAGAATTATTGGAAGAAACTGAAGAAACTAAGGATCAAGCAATACCCGACAAATATAATACGGATGTTGAAGCAATGCGTGAAAAATATATCACAATTACTCCCTTGCAATACAATCTAACTTATGGTAGGCAATTAACCTATCTACAAAAGTGGAAAATTGATAATTTTAGTTACAATTAATATAGCTTTTTATTATTAGTGCGGTGATAAGTGCGACAATAAGTAGCAGTTATTTTACTATAATTGAATTTCGAGTATTTTTCTAGTCTAATTATGGATAAATCAAAAAAAAAATAAATTAGAGCAGTTGATAAATGAATGAAAATAAATCGAATAATCTCGAAATTTGAGTTTACTAGAATTTATTAGATTTCCTTAACCTCAAAAAAAAATCTGGTATTTTCAAGTCTTATTTAAAAAGACTAAAGAATATCAAATCAGGCTACAATATATAAATAATAGGCAATAGGCATTTCATATTGCAGATTAAATAACTTCAGTTGTCTAACTGGTAATAATTTTTGTTGATTTTTCAAAAACGTATATGAATGCTCCAACATCTAACAGTAATTATGTACTTTGTCCAATTTGCAATCGTTCCAGTATTGCACAACCAGTAGGAATTTTGAATGGACTATTTACCTGTCCATACTGTCATTCCCATCTAGTAATAAGTTGGAGTGGCCACTATGTCAGAGACCCGTTGGCGCTCCAACAGCTATATATTGGACAAATGCTCAGAAGACAAAGTAAACCTTTGGCCAGGTTGCGCCGTGACTTGACTCGTCAGTATCTACCAATAGCTATGGTGATAGGTAGTGCCATATTATTTGGAGGAGCGATCGCTACTCTAAGTATATTTGATTTGAAGTTGAATATATTTGATGGAGTATTAGAGTGGGTAAAAGATAAAGACTTATTGAATAGTAAGAAGAATCCGTAGTCATATCAAATATCCCTAATTCTAGATATATCTAATGACTTTATAATCATGACTTTAGCTATAATCATTAATTAAAGTTTTGAACCTAATTTTAAATAATTGATTTATACCATTCTTTTTGAATAATTAAACTACGATACTTAAGCATTAAGTAAAAATCAAAATTCCTATAATCTTATATCAAAGTTGTTTCAAGAGTTCAAAATTGTTTGAGGAGTTAATATAACTATGTCAAAACAAAATGGAATTATATATCAACTTTTACAAGAAAGAGATATAGAGCAAGCAATTAACTGTTTAATTGATGTATTTACTAGTGCAGAGCCGATTACAAAAGAACTTAAAATTTCTCCTAACGAGTTTTATCCTTTTGCTAAGATAATTTGCCAAAAAGCTGTAGAAGATAAATTATCTGTGATTGCTAAAGAACCGGTTAATTATCAAGTTGTAGGGTTTATTATTTCACAGGATTTATCAAATAACTTATCTGAAGAAATCTACAATAATATTTGTCAAAATCAAAAAATGGATACTCTTTTTCAATTTTTAAAAGAGCTAAATGAGCAATACGAAATACATAAAACAAACCTGATAAGCAAGGTATTTTATATTTTTTTATTAGGAGTTAGAGAAGAATATAAAAACAAAAATATTGGTAAGAAATTACTTGAACATAATCTCAAAATAGCAAGTGAAGAAAAATTTTCATTGGTTAAAGTAGAAGCTACTGGCAATAAATCCCAGCACATTTTTAGAAACTATGGGTTTAAGGATAAGTGTTCAATAGATTACCAGAACTATGAATATCAAGGAATCAAAATATTTGAGGGAATAAAAGAACATAAAAGTTGTATTTTAATGGAAAAATTGCTTATACCACTTTCCTAAAAAGAATCCACTAACGTAATGTGAAGTGCATTTCAATAAGGGTAGCTTAAAAATAGCTACTCCCATCAATTTTTAATTTGTCCGTTTTTTTTTGCGATATTTATTCCAACTTTGGTCTTCCTTCTTCACTAAAACTTAGGGACGTTTCATGAAACGTTCCTACCTTATAAAAAATATCTACTCTTTAAAGACAAATTTTGATTTTGGAAATGTCGACTTTGACACCCTCTCCGGTTCTTAGGGATCGAGGGAGCTTTACCGAGGGGAAGCCCAAGGGTGAGTTGAGGTGATACTGGCGCAAAGCTACCCCTTCACTCAGGCTGCTGCACCAACTCTTGCTCCCCTCCCACCTAGGAAATAGAAGTGGGTTGGGGTGCCTATCGCTTACCTCTGGGTCAGTTTCTGATTTCAGACTGCCTATGGGGGAACTTGAAAGTCAAACAAAAATTAACTACTTACTTGGCTCTTAACCACAGCCGGATAGTAATAGAAAACCATTATCTATCAGTTGTGATAGCGAACTATAACCCACCTCTAGAAGTAGCAGAGGTAGTTACTAATATGGGTTTTTATGAATTTAGAAGACAGAGGCGAGTACAAGTGTGAGCTACATGGTTCTGAGCTAATTATTTTTATTGATAGAAAAAAATTCTTAAACTTATTTAATCGTTTTTCTAAGGTTGAAGTCAATGCTCTTTGTCCTAAGTATATTGAGTATGTGTTTTAATGACATTTATCTGTTTGCTTTCTTGATATTTATCTTTTACCTTCTCTTGTAACTAAGGACCATCCTTTGACAGTATTCAAAACCTGAAAATTTTCTAGGGGGAGATTATTTAGAGTTAATGCTTCAACTAATAAATAGGGTTGAGTTGTTTTTTGCCATTGCTGTTGAATTTTTTTTGGGCCAACACGCTTAATGAGGCGATCGCTATAAAAATTTAAAGAGGGACGGTCTTTAGTGTCAAAAGAATAAATAACCTGACCCGGGGGGGTATCTTTCTGAATCATTTCTGCGACTGGTTTGACTGGATAATTTTCTTCCAATTCCCATATCCAATAAGGAGAGCTAACAAACATTAGCAGTGAAAGATATGTTCCCCAAATCAAAATTAATAAAAATTGATGCTGTTGTTTATTTAACAGTAGAGTTACCATTGTCATTGTCAATGCAAGAGCCACAGCAACTAACTGTAACTGTAAGTTAGGTTTTGCTAAATTTTGCTCCCCTAGATCAAAAATCCCACTAAAGTAAACAGAAGCAGCCCAAGCTATTATTGCTAGTAGTGCAAATAAAGCTACTACTAAACGATGGTAAATAGTGGGAAGACTCCAGAGATGTTTTTTATGATCTCCGTGAGTTGGAAGATATTTATCACCTGAAAACCAAAAGCATCCTAAGTCTAATGGAAATTGATCCCAGATTTCTGTTATATAACTACCTACTGCTAAGGCAAAAGCTGGATAAATAGGTAACACATACCAAGGAAGTTTTGTATTCATTAATGAAATAGCAAACAGATAAACTCCAGTCCAAATCAAAACTAATTTACCCCAACTCAGACTACGATTTTTCCAACTCAAATATAATCCTGGTAACCAGAATAGCTGCCATGGAAAACTATACTTAATAATTTCTAATAAATAATACCAAATAGGTCCATCATGATTACCTACTTGTTGCCAAATACGTTTTAAAGATTGAT
Source organism: Trichodesmium erythraeum IMS101 (assembly GCF_000014265.1). NCBI lineage: Bacteria > Bacillati > Cyanobacteriota > Cyanophyceae > Oscillatoriales > Microcoleaceae > Trichodesmium > Trichodesmium erythraeum. The sequence continues at coordinate 5,355,860 of NC_008312.1, read as the reverse complement.
GGAAAAAGTTGGCATAGAAAAATTCAACGCCGTAATGAAAAAATTGAGCTGTGTACCATAGAAAAACTGGTAACATACCTAATAGGATACCACTCCAAAAATATTTATTGCTTAATAGTCGGGGAGTATCCCACCAGAGAAACAAAAAAGCGATCGCTCCTAAAAGTAATCCTAAAATAATTCCTTTGCTGAGGGAAACTAAAGCAAAACTAATACCAATAGGGAGAGAATAGCGGAGGTTTTGCCGTGAGCGCAATACGCACCAAATCATTAATAAAAAAAAACAAACTACTGCACCATCTAACATTGCTAAACGCCCATGTCGCACTACAGGGAGTAAAGTTAAGTAAACCAAAGCGGTAAAAATTGCCGGAGTGCGTGGGTGAAATAATTCTCGACTAATACCATAGATTAAAGGTACAGAAAATGCTGTTAACAAAGCGGGAAATAAACGGGCATTGAATTCATTGACTCCTGCAATACTATAGATAAAAGCGATCAACCAATGTATCAATGGTGGTTTATTAAAATAAGGAGTATTATTGATAGTAGGATAAAGCCAATTCCACTTGTCTCGGCTGATTTCTCTGGCTACTTGGGCAACTATTCCTTCATCCCAGTCTCGTAAAGGCAATGTTCCTAAATTAGTAGAAAAAAGTACTACTGCTGCTAGCAATAAGCCTAGCGTTAGCAGTAAATCTATATGAGAATGTAAGTTTTTCTTTGTTAATATTTTGTTAAGCATCCAATTATCTGATTAGTAAGTTTATCTGAGTAGGGCTTATCTAGAAATTTGTTGATCAAACAAAATTTTCCTTAAGTACAAAATACAATAATCACAGCAATGAACCAGTTATATTGTTTTGGTGTATTAGCCCTGTATTAATTTAATATATAGCGTTTCTCAAGCTAATGAGGTAGACTTATATTTGTTCTATATTCAAACTAACTATTTAATATGAACTTGCCTGTTATTTTAGATATAGTCATTGGCTTAATCTTTGTTTACCTTACTTTCAGTTTACTAGCTAGTGAAATTCAATCAATTTTGACAACTATTTTGCAATGGAGAGCAGTCCATTTAAAACAATCAATTGAAGAATTAATAAGTGGTCAAACTTATATTGATAATGATAATTTAGAATCAGATTTACACATCAAAAAGGTACAGCAACTAACTAATTCTATATATAAAAATCCATTAATTAAAGATCTTAATTACAGTGGTGGCAAAATTGGATTAGAAAGAATATTTAGAAAATTTACCAATAGAATTAGTGATTTAATTAGTGGTTTAACTAGAGTTAAAAAAAATTTTGACGGGGAAACAACAGCTCCGTCTCAGATTCCATCAAATACATTTGCTGCTAGTTTAATTGATACTTTAAAAATTCCAGATTTAATTAAAACAATTAGTAATTATCAACTCGAAGATTTTATCAATAAAAAATTGATACAAATTAATAGTATTTTAAATGATCTGGATTTAAAAGATGCTACCAAAAATGAAATGAAAGCTAATTTAAATCATTTATATCAAGAGTTAAATGTTATATATAATAAATATAAAAAAAATGATTTAGCAAATATAAACCTGACTTTAGACAGAATATTAAATCGGTTAAATTTATTTATAAAAAAATCTTTACAAGATTTGCCACAAATAACCCATTGTAAATTTGAGGAGAAAATGATTTTAGTTAAGCAAGTATTAACAAATCCCCAAGAGAGAGAAGTTTTAGTCAGTGAGATTGAACCAAGTTTCTCTAATTTACTAGAGTTCTGGAGAAGGTGGACCGAAATGGCAAAAGTTTCTCAAGTAGATTTGCAAAGTAGAAAGGGGAAAATATATAAAAAAGTTGAGGAAACCCTGGAACAGCTACCTGAATCTTTACAAAATAGTTTATATATTTTAGCTCAACAAGCTACAACTAAAATTACTACAACAGGTGATACTTTAAATCAATTTCAAAAAGAAGTTGAGCAATGGTTTGATAATGGGATGGAAAGAGCTGCTAATGTTTACAAGCGTAATGCTAGGGGAGTTGCTTTTTTGCTTGGTATTACTATTGCTATAGCTACTAATCTTGATACGTTAAATTTAATCGACCATTTATCAAAAGATTCGTTGATGCGAGCAACTATTAATTATTATTCTCAGGAGTTAATTAATAATAGTTCTAATTCTGATGAGATGGATATAGAGAATATTCAAAATCAGGTTAATGTTGCATTAGATGATGTGAAATTACCTATTGGTTGGGGGAATGATGTACTAACTGATCAAGCAGTAGAAAATCAATCATCTGATTACTTGAAATGGTTAAAAAGATTATTGGGTTGGATAATTAGTGGAATAGCAATATCTATGGGGGCTGATTTTTGGTTTAATTTATTGAAAAAGATTATTGAAGTAAAAAATGTGAAAAAATAATTGAAATCTTATCCATTTCGCTGTTAGCTATTATTTAGAAGTTATATCAAATATCAAAAATTGTGCTGCTTATGGGCTTTCTCCTGAGACCTTTTACCTATCTCTCTATAAATATTGATAAATATTGATAATAAATCTTTGGTAAACATTTAGCTCTTTAGCAGCCAGCTTTCAATTTTTGAATTTATGCAAGCAATTACTTAAGGTTAAATGATGAACAATTACATGACATTCTTAATATTTTTTTCCTTTACTGATAGAGGGAGTTATGCACAAAAATTATGCTCTGAAAACATAACTTTTTAATTCTCCTTGGAGACTAGTTTCTCCTTCCAATATAATAAATTAATAACTCATAGCTGATAGCTCATAACTAATAGCTAAGGGCTAAATGCTTACTACCAAAATTATAAGCATTAACTTACTTTATATGATTAATTTAAGTTAGGAATCAAGGATCTGAAATTGAATTTCTAAATTTTGGTTAATCATCAACTTTTTTGGTGCTGAATAGGGAACTTAGATAAAATAATACTAGACTAAACTTTAGGGTTTAATTTATTTGGGTAGTTAGTCTAAACCCTAAAAAAAATCTATGGCTAGCAAGTAAGTTTACTCCTGATTTTTAATGTTAAAGTTAACTTGTATTCTTGAGTTTAACTTGCCTAAATAAGTTAATAACCCATAGATAAAAACTACACATCCCATCATTTCCATTACTTCTTCTATAGTGGCTAACATTGCATAAACTAAGTTTTGCTGACCATCAATTCCATCATAGTAACTTCCGACCATTTCTAGACCCAATGCACCACCTATATATAAACTAAGAGAAATTAGGAAATTTCGTTTTAATTCTTTTGGTAAATCTAGAATAAATTTCCAATATTTCCAGATAAAAATACCAACTAAAATTGTTCCTGGAATTACCCACACAGAATGCCAGAAACTAGGAAGATTTAAAGCATCTGCTAAGTCATCAATAATCAGAATTTCATGGATACTAGCTATTTCGTCAACTGCTAATATAAAAAAGATAATTGAGAGGGTCCGCCATTGTCGCCACCAACGGTCAGATTCTAGTTTTTTGATGGAAAAAATACCTCTAGTAATTAATCCACAAGATACTAACATTAAGCCTGAATACCAAGTGGGAATATTCATTTCTCGGTCAAGATTAAATATTCTTGTCCAGGGTTCGCGGTAATCAAAAATGTATTTACCTATCTGAATAGCAATGCTGCATATAGTTAAAAATATTATACCAAAGGTTAAGTATTTAGCAACATTATAAGGAGAAATTGTGATTTGAAATTTCATTGAAAAAAACCTGAATTATAAAAAGTTTATACCATTTCTCAAAAAATTTTTTAGCTTATATCTTGAGTTGGTTATTACGAGGTTAGGAAAAAAGGTAAATAGGTTTTCCTGAAAAAGTTTTGTGGTGATAGGTGAGGTTTGTTGCAGGTCAGCAGCTCATCACGGATAAATAGCAATTACAAAGGAACTATTAGTAATAATTTCTCTCTAATTTTTCTGCTGCTAGCTTTAATATCTAAAGTTATCTATCAGAAATATATGTAGATAATTATGCCTGAATTATGACTCCTATTCCTATTTAGTTATTTACAGCATATTTCTAATGATAATCTACCCTCACCCTGGCAATATCCTACTAAATTATTTTTACTAAATATAGCTATACAGCTTATGTTTGTGATGCTGAAAATTAGCTATATAACTATTCAAATGGATATAATTTTGGATATTAAAAAATATTAATTAATTATCAATTAAGTCTAATTTTAAATAGCACAAAAGCCCATAAATAAATACAGCAACTCCTAACATCTCAAAAAATTCTTCAATTGTTACTAATATTTCATAAACAAACATCTCACTATCATATAAATAAGAGTAATATCCGTTAATCATTTCCATGCCAATTGCACCTCCAACATAAAATATTGCAGATAAAAAAAATAGATGTTTTATTTTTGGCGGTAGTTCCTGAACAAATTTCCAATAAATCAATACAACTACAGTTACTAACATTAATCCTGGAATTACCCAAGTATAATAAAATATTCCTGTTGCATTTAGCAGTTTTCGCAAAGGATGAATTAGCTGTTCGTGCAGGCTAATTGTTTCATCAAGTGCCAAATAAAAAAATATTACAGATAAGCCTATCCATTTCCCAGTATATTTATCTTGATTTTGCCATTTTTTCCGGGAAATCCACCCCAGAATAATGGAGCAATAAAGTAAACTAAAGGAGGAAAATAATGAAGGAATTGTATATTCTCCATCTACGTTTATCTTATCAATTATTTTTTGATGGCTAGGTTGAGTAAAATACTCAAAAATTTGTCCGATAAGACTCGTAATACTTAAGCCGATAATAATAAAGATTAAAAATTTTATTACCCGTTTTGGAGATAAATTATTCATATGAAATTTTAAAAAAAAATAGGGTGTAAAATGGATTTTTTTTCTCTTGCACTTGCAAATATTTTTCTGTTTTTATTACAGAGGAACTGAATCTTAGGTGATGATTTTTATAATACCATTTTATGTGCGCTAGCTAAAAAGTTAGGTTTGATAGATTCTTGGAAAAATTCTCATCTGAATAAAATTAACGACAATGATACAACCTATAACTATAACCATTAATTTTTGGTTGATTCCCAGAATATTTTTGACAGTTAAAAGCTTCTAATTCCCTGGCTTCTATTTTTAAGTTAATTCCCCATAAGTCAATTGGTTTTGATTTTTGAGATAGAAATTTAGCTAAAGTTGAATCTGGGGTTAATTTTTTATTTTGTTGTCTTTTAGCTAATATAAATTGAGGTTGAAAATTTCCCGATGTATTGCTTTTATCTTCTTGGCGTTTTAACTCCAAACCAAGTGCAATTAAAGCACGAATTTCTGCATGGGTTTGATAGGTTGTCGCAATTAATGGCGCTGCTTTAGATTGTGTTTGCATCTCTTTAACTAGAATATCTGCACGCCTTGACCTTTGATAACCATAGTTGTTAATTACTGTTAACCCACCCCAAAAACTGATTAACAAAACTACAATTACAACTCTTTTATTGATTGGTTTTAAGTTGGAAACAATTATCCTTGTGGCAGAACTAATAATTAACTCTTTTTTTATTACTCTTTCCTTTTTGACTTGACCCGTCTGTTTGTCAGAAAAAACTTTTTTTACTTCTGTTTCTTTTTCTGAGCTGTTCCAACATTTCCCTAATATTGCGGCTAATAAAATAATTACAACAGGAAAATAAACAATTTGATAGCGGGCAGCAAGAGATAAGTCTCTACCCATACCATAAATAATTACTAAAAATAAGGCGATCGCTCCTACTAAAAAACTCACAAATATTTGAAAAAATAAACGGTTTGGAAGATCCCTCATCTGTGCTTTCCCTCCTTGCCATAGTTTGGGAATAACCCACAATAATGCAACTAAAAGGGTGACTCCGGATAAGATAGTTACAAATAAATTTGTTCCTTCAACGGGCAAAAGCCATACCATTGTCAGAGTCCAACCTAACAAACGGGGGATAGGGTGCCAAATTTCATCAAGATCGAAGCTGGTTGATATCCACCCAGTAAGTTTATTATTAGCAGCGCTGGTGACTACGGGTAACCAAACTAAACAACTAACAAATGTTCCTAAAGCTACTAGATAAATTCGCCACCAATAATTTTGAAGTCTGTTTTCTATATCTTTTAGCCAAAAAACTCCTATAACTAAACCTTCTGTAGCTAACACTAAAATAAAAATATAATGGGTGGCAACTCCTAAGCTATTGATGGCAACCCAGGCGGAGCCTAACCAAATTGGAAATGCTTTATGTTTTTTGATATAGGGTGCTATTTTAATTAAGCAAGCTATAGAAGCAATAGTCCATAATATGGTTAGGGTATGATGGCGACATTCTTGGGCGAGGTAAATGCCATAAGGAGAAACAGCCATTAATGCGGCTGCTATATGACCTACTAATGGGGAAAATGCTAGCTTACCTAAGCTAAAAATTGCTGGAATGGCTGCTACGCCTAAAATAACACTTAGGGAACGCCCAGCCCAGAGAGAAACTATTTCTCCGTCAGTGCTGAATAACTTAAGCCACAAATGACTTAATACAAAGTAGACTGGGGGATGGGTATCTTCTCTTAGTAACTGATCAACTACGTCGATGGCGGTAGAGGTTGATTCAAATTTTAAGGGTGAGAGTAGTTCATTTAGGGTGATAATTTGATCTAAGGGTAGGTCAAAAAAGCTATGCCCTAAGCTATAGCCTAATGTGGCAATTTCAATGGATGAGGCTGGTTTTGCGGCTAAGTTTGTGATCCGGATCATAATGCCAACTGTTAGCCAGAATAATAATATTATTAGGTGAAACCATTGGTTTTTAAGTAGTAGTTTAATGTTATTTTCTTTCATTTATTGGTTAGGTTACATTAGTGCTGAATTTACCATAATGACTGAGATATTATTAAGATATTGATGTTATTAGTCTAAATAATTTATTAAGGTTTCACAGGTGTTGCTCGTAGATATTATTTGTTTTTTCTGGTTTGTTATGATGCAGGGGAATGGATAGAGATTTTCTCTGGAAGTTCTACAGTCAGAGGCTTTTTATAGAGTTTTTGTGGGGAGAATGAATAATTTATCAGGGAGGTAGTTGGATCTGCTTATCTTTTGTTGCCCTCTGCTATGGAATGCCGAAAATACTAACTAAATATTATGCAAAAATAGAATAAGTTTTACAAGTCACTAGGTTTCTGATGATCAGAGTTAAATTATTCTATAATTAATTAAAAAAAATCTCTGTATAAATTTCTGGGGGCTGACTGAGGGATGACTTGATTTTTCTCTTCTAGATGGCCTTAAAACTTTAAAAAATTCTTAAACTGAAAAAAAGCTTAAGTTATCTTACACAAATCAATTTTAATTTGCTATGCTAATAGTCCATATATTAAGAGGCTAAACTTAGGTAAGTTTAAATTATTAAGTGATTAATATGCTCTTATCTTAATTTATTTATTTCCTGATTGGAGCTGTGAGCAAGGGTAGTAAGGAGAAATTGAGAATTTACAGAGGAGGTAATTTTAAGAGTTGTCCCTTGTTTTTTCTGCCCTTATTGGCCAAAAATAAAACAATAACTTTTTTAACTTGAATGATAGAAAACTGGATAGTTTTTCAAAGCTAAAAAAAGACTAAAGTCAATGTTACCTGATACTTTAATATTTAATCCCCCAAATCTTAACTAATAAGGTTAAAAAAATCAATTATTTCCTTATTGATTATTCTTAAGACATTTATTGGGGTTCATAATTAATTGAGTTCTAATGTATATGGGGTTGGTTCTTGCTTGAATATATCGATAACAATATTATTGAGGTAAAAAAAATAGGGGTTATGCAAAAAAACATCTATAATTTTATAATGTATAAGTTGTTAGTTTATAATCTTGGGAAGTAGGAGTTATATAGTATCTTCATAGCTATCCTAAATAACTTTTCTAGTGGCTAGACTGCCGTAAAAAAAATAGCTCTAATTTATTTCTTTTCTAGATCTAGTTTGGAGTTAGATGGATTTGATTTTTTATGGTTCAGATATGATTACTATATATTACCTATTCTTTTTTTCTTACTTCCTAAAATACAAAAATTACTTGTAAATTCCAATTTACACCTTGACGAATAATTTCTATTCTACTGATAAATTCCCGCAGGTAAAATCTGCGTTCTGACTCAGATAAGTCCCACCAAAACTGAGGTATGGATACTGTTTTTGCTGTTTCTAATAACTTGACTGGAGGTAATTTATAAAGCTTGTTTTCTAATTGAGAAATTTCTGTTTTGAGTTTGTAAGCGCGGAGTTTGGCTGTTTCTTCGTCAAAGACTCCCTCAGTTATTAAATTTGGTAGTCTTGAAAGCATTTCTGTTTTTTCACAAATGTTATTTTTGATGTTCGCTTTAGCTTCTTCTATCTGTGGCGCATCAAAAGAGGCAACAGCAAGGGGTAACTCTTGACAAATTGTTTTTATGGTTTGCTCTAATATTTCTTCATAGGCTAAGGCTTTACATTTTTGCGTACGGGGGCAACTTTTTGGCCGTAGGTAAAGGTACTCTTTGTTTCTGCGAAAGGTGGTAACTTTGGCAGTTATCATTTGAGACTGACATTCTTTGCACACAACTAAGCCTCCTAAAGAATGGGGAGTGCTTGCGGTTCGTGGTGGCATTTTGCTGTTCCTTTGGAGCAAGCGTTCTACTTGAGAGGCTTCTTCTCTGGAAATAATGGGAACATGGGCATTGGAGATAATTTCACCGTTTTGATATTGTAGGTCTCCCCGATAAACAGGGTTAGTTAACCAACGTCGCCCTGTGGTGACTGAGATTTTTTTTCCGTATTTTTGCTCAATATGACGGACGGCTCCACGGAGAGACCCGAATAACAGAAAGCTTTCAAAAAATTCTTTAATGATGGGGGCGGTGTTTTTATCAAGGGTATAGCGGTCTTTCCCTCGGCGGTAACCATAGGGTGCTTTACCTGGGGGAGGTGTTCCTTTGACTCGGTTACGGGCATGGGCTTCACGAATTTTTCGGCTGTGTTGCTTTTGGCGAATTTCGTTCAGGAGTTTCAGTAGCTCGGCTTTCGTTATGTTCGATGTGCTGGGCCAGGGTTGGTTTATTTTGATTTCTGATTTTAGGGGGATCGTTTTTATTTTCAGACTTTCTAGTTGAGCCAGGCGGTTACACACTTCTTCTACTGAGTTTCCTAGTTCCTCTAGTTCCTGAACTAGGAGATAGTTAGGTGGTTCGGCTTCGGAGTCCTGTAGCAGTTTTTCAAGTTGTTGGCGATCGCCTAGGTCTTCATATATTTGGTCAATTTCCCATCCCCAAATAGTTTGGTCTGGTGCTGGTCCCTGCAGAGGATCGGTGTATGAATATGCAATAATTTTCACAGGCTATATCATAAGGGAAGAAACAACATTATATTAAAGTAGTATAAATGGGAAGTAGGGAATGACTAATAGGCTATTATTTTTAACTTTTCAACCTTGGTTTTGTCTATTTTTGATTTAGCTCTATAATATTACCATCAGGGTCTTGAGTAAATAAGGCGGCGCGGCCGGAAGCACTTCCTTGAATTGGGCAGTTATTTGCTAAGAGTTTTGTTTTGGCCTTCTCTAAGTCAATAATTGAAAATGCTAAGTGTCTGTTTCTACCTAGTTTCTCTGGGTTAACTATGTCGGGAATTATTTCTGAGGATACTATTAGATGTATTTGGAAGTTACCCACTTGATACCAGGTCCCCGGAAAGTTGAGGGGGCGGTCTACTTTTGATAAACCGAGAATTTGGCCGTAGAAATGTTGGGCTTTTTTCAGGTCTGAAACTAATAGAGCGGCATGGATACTTTGGGTTATTTCCATAAGTTTTTCTGGGCTTGGGTTTTTTCTGGGCTTAGGTTAATTCTTGCTTATGTTATAGTTTATATTAACTTACTGCTTTTTGCTTTCAGTGAAAGTACTGAGGGATATTGGGCTCAATAATACTATTGCTTGTTTGTTTGAGTTTTTCAGTATTTAGACTATATGCTTGACTGTTTTGGAAAGCAATAGGAAAAATGCTGGAGGGAATAAAAAGTATAAATTTTAAATATTTTTTATCTGACAAGTGGTAGAAGTGAGGGTTTATTTTTTTTTAGGGAAAATTGCTATAGGGTGGATTATTTGCACTATAATTTTGTTTAATCTTATCTGTTATAATACATTTGGAAAATTTATTTTTTTAAGTAAAAATACTGATGTCTAAAAAAGTACTTGTAAGTTAGATTAAGAAATTGAATCTTGATTGTAGGATAGGGTTAAGTTTATGGGTAAAAAACAACTGACTCTAGCTAACCGACTAAAACCAAAATGATGAACTAGACTTTGAAGGAGGGTATCTTAAAAAAAATATTAAATTCTGGCATAGGATATATTAGGACTCTATTGATGGTGAAAATTAATCTATATTTCTCGAGACTAAGTTTTTCTTTAGTAAGCTCAAGTTTTTGAGATAAATTTTTCCACTGAAGGGTATAATTCTTTTTCTGATTATCCCTAACTTACCCAAAACTCAGAAGATTAACGAGGTTTTGAAAAAGGGTCTTTAAATAAAATATTAAATTCTGGTATAGGATAGATTAGGAGTTGGTTCATAATGAAAATTAATCGATATTTCGGGATACTCAGGGTTTTCTTAGTCAATCAAAATACTGGTGTTTAATTTTCCGAGATATGAAGTATAATTATGACTGTGGATCCCTAACTCATGGAATCCTCGGAGGACTAAATAGGCTGGAAAAGGGGGTTTATCAATAAAACATTTAATCCTAGCATTAGATAGATGAGGAGTAGGTTCATGGCAAAATTTAATAATTTCTGTGACTCTCTTTCAAAAAGATGGAGTAGACCCTAAGATTTATTTTATTGATATTTTCTTATAGGTTTTCCGGTTGGTCATTGTGAAGATGATTTTCCTTTTCAGGTAACACCTGTTATCAACTTTGGTTAGTTATTAATAGTTTTTTCCCACTATCACAAAGGAATCACTTTGAAGGTTTCATCTTTTGATTTACTAACTCCGAGACCTTGTAACTTATCCTCTAATTAAACTATCTGAAATTAGTTAAGAATACTTAGCTCTGAGAAGACTAAATATTCATTCAACAAACCTGCCTATTTAAGACTCAGAAAATTAAACTTATTAACTTTAAAAAAAATCTGACTTGATTATTCTTGAGAAGAAAACTAAGTATTTCTCAATAGTTAAGTTAATCTAATATTATTATTAAACTTTTTATATAAAAACCTTAAGTAAAGCTCTATTGTTGCTTATCAGGAGTGTCCAATAATGTCTAGCTTTAATATCTCTCACTCATATATTGAAAGACTCAGCAAAACTAGTTATGTCCCAAATGAAATAGATTATCCAGAAGAAATAGTATTTATCGACTCCAGTGTAGGAGGCTACCAGAGGTTAGCTAATGGAGTTTTACCAGGAATAAAAGTAGTTATTATTGACCCTTCTTCCGATGGTTTTGGGCAAATTTTTAGGGCTCTCGAAGAGCAGCCTCAGGTCTTATCTATACATATAGTATGTCATGGTACCCCGGGCTGTTTATCTTTGGGTAATGGTAGATTCAATATCAAGAGTATTCAGAGTAGTCATACTATAATGCTTCAGTTAGAAGCCCTCTCTGTAAATAATATATTGATCTATGGATGTTATGTAGCTGCGGGAAATTGTGGTAGGGAATTTATTGAAAAACTACATCAGCTGACAGGGGCGAATATTGCGGCTTCGGCGAAGTTAATTGGTAGTATTGCTTTTGGTGCTACCTGGGAGTTGGGGTTTGTTAGAGGTGAGTTGCAGGTAGTTGTACCTTTCACTAAACAGATACAAAGAACATGGGGTTATGTTCTTGCAGCTTTTGACGACAGACCAGCAGTATATCAAATCAAAGAAGGTATACTCAAAGAGCTGAACCCATTAACAAGACAGTTTATCGAAATTGGTGATACTGGCAAAGACATAAATGCAGCTGGTCTTAACCGTGCTGATAATTACATGTATGCCATGGAAAGGGTTACTGGCACTAGTCATAGACTTGTGAGAATAGACTCAACGGGTACTGTTGAATATGTCACAAGCAGTGGTGGTGTAAGTAGCAACAGCGCCGATGCTTTTACTATTACTACAACTAACAGCTCAAAACCTGCTGCTGGAGATGTAGACGACAAGGGTTATTTCTGGGTGTTATTTAAGTCAGAGGATGAGCTTGAGTTCAACTCATCTGTGTACCGGATCAAACTTACTGATCCAAGTCACGTCTCTACAGGTAAGATAGATACTAATTGGATTGACACGAACTGGAATGATATACCGGAAGACGTAGCCTATGTTAACGCTGATAGCAAAGACTATCTTTTTGGTGTCGGCACTACTGGTCTAATTTTCCGCATAGATATCACTGCTGCTGGTGTTGATCAGGACGTAAGCAAAGTAACCACACTTAGGCCCGCCCGGACTGGAAACGTATTCGTAAGGGACGCTAATGGTAATAATAGCAACACAAATCTGCTTTTGGGCGATTTTGTTAGTTTTAATCCCCTCACTGGTGCGGTTTATACTAGTTTTGAAGCAGCTTGGACTAGTTCTGAAGGGGGGTTATATGTTAGTAAGAATGGGCAAGCCTATAACTTGGCTAACTTTAGTCCGGATCAGGATACGTTAAGCACGCCCCGAGCGGCTGAAGAACTTGTTTCTAATACAGACGGACAAACTGATCAGGCCACTGATGGTATGTCGACGAGTGACCTAAGCTCGGTTTTCCATATCCCACTAATAGACTTAAATGGCACGGAGACAGATAAGGACATTGTTACTGATGTAGATTATAATGCAGGTACGTTTACAGAAGGTGATAGTACTGCGCTTGATATAGTCAACACAATGACGGAGACGGATCCAGATCCAGAAAATCCTAACGACCCTGTTTTGCACAAGGGTCTAATTATCAAGGATTACATAAATATAAGCGACCCTGATAATATTACTACTGCTACTAATACTAATAACAGTGGTGTTGTTTCTGCTGGCAGTAGGTTAACTACAGCAACTGTTACCTTGACTAATGCCTATGATGGCGACGAGCTGTTAGTTCGTGGTGCTACCGTGGCAGATGGAGCATCAGCAACCGTAGGAAATATAACTATTGCACGTGTAGGTACAGGAAATACGGCGGGAACCAATAATATAGCTCTGACTCTTACACCTACAACAGCAACAGGAACTACAGCTAGTGTAGATGACTTTGAGGCAGCAATTATAGCTATTCAGTTTAAAAACGATAGCGAGAACCCAAACACGACAAACAGAACTATACAGTTTGTCCTCACAGATGCAGATGGTAACACATCAGATGAAATTTTCGGCCCAGATAGCGGCGGTCGGAAGCATACTACAACAGTCGCTGTTCAGGCAGTCAATGACGATCCTACTTTAGAAAACTTAGATAATACCCCAACTTATGAGATAGGTGGTAGTGCAGTTATTTTAGATGGTGATGCTATTATTACTGATGCTGAATTAGACTTAAGAGACAATTATAACCAAGCTATCCTAACGTTGGTAAGAAATGGTGGAGTAAACACTGACGATACATTTAGTAGTGGTAATAATATCATATTAGGAGACTTAGTCGAGAATGGAAATGTCACAGTAGATGGGACAAATATTGGTACAGTCACTACCAATAGTGGCGGCACATTAGTACTAACATTTAATGGTAGTGCAACAGGAGATTTAGTTGATAAAGCGTTACAAAATATTGCTTATAGTAACCAGGGTAATAACGCGGCTATTAACTCAGATCCAATAACTATCAACTACACAATTAATGATGGGAATACAAGCGATACAGACCAAGGAACAGGAGGAGCCTTAGAAGCGTCTGGCTCTATTGTCGTAAAAATTAAACCGAGGTTAGACTTAGATGGGAATAATAGTAGTACCGCTACAGGCAACGACTACATAACAAATTTCACAGAAGGCGGAGTAGCAGTAGCCATAGGAGACAACGATGTTAGAATCACAGATACAGATGATATCAACATAGAGTCAGCCACAATAACATTATCGAACATACAAGACGGAACATTAGAAAGCTTATCCGCCGGTACACTGCCAACAGGAATAACAGCGAGCAGTTATGACAGTAGTACAGGAGTCATAACACTCACAGGCCCCGCTACATTAGCTGAGTATCAGACAGCCATAGCCCAAATACAATATAACAACACCTCGGACAACCCAGACAGCAGGGCTCGGACTGTGACTGTAGTGGTGAATGATGGTGAAGCTAATAGTAACACAGCCACAACAACAATAAGTGTTGTTCCAGTAAATGACCCTCCCACATTAGACTTAGATGGGGATAACACAGGGAATGACTACACAAAAACTTTCACAGAAGGCGGAGGAGCAGTACCTATAGGAAACAATGTTGGTATAACAGATGCAGATGATATCAACATAGACTCAGCCACAATAACATTAACGAACATACAAGACGGAACATTAGAAAGCTTATTAGTCAACGGTACACTGCCATCAGGAATAACAGCCGGTACTTATACTTATGACAGTACTAGTAGTACAGGAGTCATAACACTGACAGGCAGCGCTACATTATCTCAGTATCAGACAGCCATAGCCCAAATACAATACAACAACACCTCGGAAAGCCCAAACACCACGGCTCGGAGCGTAACCGTAGTGGTGAATGATGGTGAAGCTAATAGTAATATAGCCACAACAACAATAAGTGTTGTTTCAGTCAATGACCCTCCCATATTAGACTTAGATGAGAATGATAGTAGTGGTAGACTTACAGGCAGCAACTATATAACAACCTTCACGGAAGATGGAGCAGCAGTAGCCATAGCAGACAACGATGTTAGTATCACAGATGTAGATGATAGCGACATACAGTCAGCCACAATAACATTAAGTAGTCGACCAGACGGAGATACAGTAGAAAGCTTATCAGTCAGCAGTACACTGCCAACAGGAATAACAGCGAGCAGTTATAACAGTAGTACAGGAGTCATAACACTCACAGGCCCCGCTACATTAGCTGAGTATCAGACAGCCATAGCCCAAATACAATATGACAACACCTCGGACAACCCAGACACCACGACAGCTCGGACAGTAACCGTAGTGGTGAACGATGGTGATGCTAATAGTAACACAGCCACAACAACAATAAGTGTTGTTGCAGTAAATGACCCTCCCACATTAGACTTAGATGACGATGATAGTAGTACCGCTACAGGGAACAACTACACAACAACTTTCACAGAAGGAACGGCAGTAAACATAGGAGACAGCGATGTTAGTATCACAGATGAAGATGATAGCAACATAGAGTCAGCCACAATAACATTAGGCAGTCGACCAGACGGAGATACAGTAGAAAGCTTATTAGTCAACGGTACACTACCAACAGGAATAACAGCGAGCAGTTATAACAGTAGTACAGGAGTCATAACACTCACAGGCAGCGCTACATTAGCTGAGTATCAGACAGCCATAGCCCAAATACAATATAACAACACCTCGGAAAACCCTAATACCACCGATAGGATAGTGACCGTAGTGGTGAACGATGGTGATGCTGATAGTAGTACAGCCACAACAACAATAAATATTGCTAGAGTCAATGATGCTCCCGTATTAGACTTAGATGGGGATAATAGTACGACAACAGGCAGTGACTACATAACAACTTTCACAGAAGGAACGGCAGTAAACATAGGAGACAGCGATGTTAGTATCACAGATGTAGATGATAGCAACATAGAGTCAGCCACAATAACATTAAGCAGTCGACCAGACGGAAATACAGTAGAAAGCTTATCAGTCAGCGGTACACTGCCAGGAGGAATAACAGCAGGTACTTATGACAGTAGTACAGGAGTCATAACACTCACAGGCAGCGCTACATTAGCTGACTATCAGACAGCCATAGCCCAAATACAATATGACAATACCTCGGAAAACCCAGACACCAGGGCTCGGAGCGTAACCGTAGTGGTGAACGATGGTGATGCTAATAGTAACAAAGCCACAACAACAATAAATATTGCTAGAGTCAATGACCCTCCCACATTAGACTTAGATGGGGATAACACAGGGAATGACTACACAACAACTTTCACAGAAGGAACGGCAGTAAACATAGGAGACAGCGATGTTAGTATCACAGATGTAGATGATAGCAACATAGAGTCAGCCACAATAACATTAAGCAGTCGACCAGACGGAGATACAGTAGAAAGCTTATTAGTCAACGGTACACTACCAACAGGAATAACAGCAGGTACTTATGACAGTAGTACAGGAGTCATAACACTCACAGGCAGCGCTACATTAGCTGAGTATCAGACAGCCATAGCCCAAATACAATATAACAACACCTCGGATAACCCTAATACCACCGATAGGACAGTGACCGTAGTGGTGAACGATGGTGATGCTGATAGTAGTACAGCCACAACAACAATAAATATTACTCCAGTCAATGATGCTCCAGTATTAGACTTAGATGGGGATAATAGTACGACAACAGGCAGTGACTACATAACAACTTTCACAGAAGGAACGGCAGTAAACATAGGAGACAGCGATGTTAGTATCACAGATGTAGATGATAGCAACATAGAGTCAGCCACAATAACATTAAGCAGTCGACCAGACGGAAATACAGTAGAAAGCTTATTAGTCAACGGTACACTACCAACAGGAATAACAGCGAGCAGTTATAACAGTAGTACAGGAGTCATAACACTCACAGGCAGCGCTAAATTAGCTGAGTATCAGACAGCTATAGCCCAAATACAATATAACAACACCTCGGATAACCCAGACACCAGTGCTCGGACCGTGACCGTAGTGGTGAACGATGGTAATGTTGATAGTAACACAGCCACAACAACAATAAATATTACTCCAGTCAATGATGCTCCAGTATTAGACTTAGATGGGGATAATAGTACGACAACAGGCAGTGACTACATAACAACTTTCACAGAAGGAACGGCAGTAAACATAGGAGACAGCGATGTTAGTATCACAGATGTAGATGATAGCAACATAGAGTCAGCCACAATAACATTAGGCAGTCGACCAGACGGAGATACAGTAGAAAGCTTATTAGTCAACGGTACACTACCAACAGGAATAACAGCGAGCAGTTATAACAGTAGTACAGGAGTCATAACACTCACAGGCAGCGCTACATTAGCTGAGTATCAGACAGCCATAGCCCAAATACAATATAACAACACCTCGGATAACCCTAATACCACCGATAGGACAGTGACCGTAGTGGTGAACGATGGTGATGCTGATAGTAGTACAGCCACAACAACAATAAATATTGCTAGAGTCAATGATGCTCCCGTATTAGACTTAGATGGGGATAATAGTACGACAACAGGCAGTGACTACATAACAACTTTCACAGAAGGAACGGCAGTAAACATAGGAGACAGCGATGTTAGTATCACAGATGTAGATGATAGCAACATAGAGTCAGCCACAATAACATTAAGCAGTCGACCAGACGGAAATACAGTAGAAAGCTTATCAGTCAGCGGTACACTGCCAGGAGGAATAACAGCAGGTACTTATGACAGTAGTACAGGAGTCATAACACTCACAGGCAGCGCTACATTAGCTGACTATCAGACAGCCATAGCCCAAATACAATATGACAATACCTCGGAAAACCCAGACACCAGGGCTCGGAGCGTAACCGTAGTGGTGAACGATGGTGATGCTAATAGTAACAAAGCCACAACAACAATAAATATTGCTAGAGTCAATGACCCTCCCACATTAGACTTAGATGGGGATAACACAGGGAATGACTACACAACAACTTTCACAGAAGGAACGGCAGTAAACATAGGAGACAGCGATGTTAGTATCACAGATGTAGATGATAGCAACATAGAGTCAGCCACAATAACATTAAGCAGTCGACCAGACGGAGATACAGTAGAAAGCTTATTAGTCAACGGTACACTACCAACAGGAATAACAGCAGGTACTTATGACAGTAGTACAGGAGTCATAACACTCACAGGCAGCGCTACATTAGCTGAGTATCAGACAGCCATAGCCCAAATACAATATAACAACACCTCGGAAAACCCTAATACCACCGATAGGACAGTGACCGTAGTGGTGAACGATGGTGATGCTGATAGTAGTACAGCCACAACAACAATAAATATTACTCCAGTCAATGATGCTCCAGTATTAGACTTAGATGGGGATAATAGTACGACAACAGGCAGTGACTACATAACAACTTTCACAGAAGGAACGGCAGTAAACATAGGAGACAGCGATGTTAGTATCACAGATGTAGATGATAGCAACATAGAGTCAGCCACAATAACATTAGGCAGTCGACCAGACGGAGATACAGTAGAAAGCTTATTAGTCAACGGTACACTACCAACAGGAATAACAGCGAGCAGTTATAACAGTAGTACAGGAGTCATAACACTCACAGGCAGCGCTAAATTAGCTGAGTATCAGACAGCTATAGCCCAAATACAATATAACAACACCTCGGATAACCCAGACACCAGTGCTCGGACCGTGACCGTAGTGGTGAACGATGGTAATGTTGATAGTAACACAGCCACAACAACAATAAATATTACTCCAGTCAATGATGCTCCAGTATTAGACTTAGATGGGGATAATAGTACGACAACAGGCAGTGACTACATAACAACTTTCACAGAAGGAACGGCAGTAAACATAGGAGACAGCGATGTTAGTATCACAGATGTAGATGATAGCAACATAGAGTCAGCCACAATAACATTAGGCAGTCGACCAGACGGAGATACAGTAGAAAGCTTATTAGTCAACGGTACACTACCAACAGGAATAACAGCGAGCAGTTATAACAGTAGTACAGGAGTCATAACACTCACAGGCAGCGCTAAATTAGCTGAGTATCAGACAGCTATAGCCCAAATACAATATAACAACACCTCGGATAACCCAGACACCAGTGCTCGGACCGTGACCGTAGTGGTGAACGATGGTAATGTTGATAGTAACACAGCCACAACAACAATAAATATTACTCCAGTCAATGATGCTCCAGTATTAGACTTAGATGGGGATAATAGTACGACAACAGGCAGTGACTACATAACAACTTTCACAGAAGGAACGGCAGTAAACATAGGAGACAGCGATGTTAGTATCACAGATGTAGATGATAGCAACATAGAGTCAGCCACAATAACATTAAGCAGTCGACCAGACGGAAATACAGTAGAAAGCTTATCAGTCAATGGTGGACTGCCAGGAGGAATATCAGCCGGTGCTTATGACAGTACTACAGGAGTCATAACACTCACAGGCAGCGCTACATTAGCTGAGTATCAGACAGCCATAGCCCAAATACAATATAACAACACCTCGGACAACCCAGACACCAGGGCTCGGAGCGTAACCGTAGTGGTGAACGATGGTAATGTTGATAGTAACACAGCCACAACAACAATAAATATTGCTAGAGTCAATGACCCTCCCACATTAGACTTAGATGGGGATAACACAGGGAATGACTACACAACAACTTTCACAGAAGGCGGAGGAGCAGTAGCTATAGGAAACAAAGTTGGTATAGCAGATGTAGATGATACCAACATAGAGTCAGCCACAATAACATTAGGCAGTCCAGACGCAACATCAGAAAGCTTATTAGTCAACGGTGCACTGCCAGCAGGAATAACAGCAAGCAGTTATGACAGTAGTACAGGAGTCATAACACTCACAGGCCCCGCTACAAAAGCTGACTATCAGACAGCCATAGCCCAAATACAATATAACAACACCTCGGAAAACCCTAATACCACCGATAGGACAGTGACCGTAGTGGTGAACGATGGTGAAGCTGATAGTAGTACAGCCACAACAACAATAAATATTACTCCAGTCAATGATGCTCCCGTATTAGACTTAGATGGGGATAATAGTACGACAACAGGCAGTGACTACATAACAACTTTCACAGAAGGAACGGCAGTAGCCATAGGAGACAACGATGTTAGTATCACAGATGTAGATGATACCAACATAATAGAGTCAGCCACAATAACATTAAGCAGTCGACCAGACGGAGATGCAGTAGAAAGCTTATCCGCCGGTACACTGCCAACAGGAATAACAGCGAGCAGTTATGACAGTACTACAGGAGTCATAACACTGACAGGCAGCGCTACATTAGCTGAGTATCAGACAGCCATAGCCCAAATACAATATGACAACACCTCGGACAACCCAGACACCAGTGCTCGGACCGTGACCGTAGTGGTGAACGATGGTAATGTTGATAGTAACACAGCCACAACAACAATAAATATTGCTAGAGTCAATGACCCTCCCACATTAGACTTAGATGGGGATAACACAGGGAATGACTACACAACAACTTTCACAGAAGGCCTAGGAGCAGTAGCTATAGGAAACAAAGTTGGTATAGCAGATGTAGATGATACCAACATAGAGTCAGCCACAATAACATTAGGCAGTCCAGACGCAACATCAGAAAGCTTATTAGTCAACGGTGCACTGCCAGCAGGAATAACAGCAAGCAGTTATGACAGTAGTACAGGAGTCATAACACTGACAGGCAGCGCTACAAAAGCTGAGTATCAGACAGCCATAGCCCAAATACAATATAACAACACCTCGGAAAACCCTAATACCACCGATAGGACAGTGACTGTAGTGGTGAACGATGGTGAAGCTGATAGTAGTACAGCCACAACAACAATAAATATTACTCCAGTCAATGATGCTCCCGTATTAGACTTAGATGGGGATAATAGTACGACAACAGGCAGTGACTACATAACAACTTTCACAGAAGGAACGGCAGTAGCCATAGGAGACAACGATGTTAGTATCACAGATGTAGATGATACCAACATAATAGAGTCAGCCACAATAACATTAAGCAGTCGACCAGATGGAGATGCAGTAGAAAGCTTATCCGCCGGTACACTGCCAACAGGAATAACAGCGAGCAGTTATGACAGTACTACAGGAGTCATAACACTGACAGGCAGCGCTACATTAGCTGAGTATCAGACAGCCATAGCCCAAATACAATATGACAACACCTCGGACAACCCAGACACCAGTGCTCGGACCGTGACCGTAGTGGTGAACGATGGTAATGTTGATAGTAACACAGCCACAACAACAATAAATATTGCTAGAGTCAATGACCCTCCCACATTAGACTTAGATGGGGATAACACAGGGAATGACTACACAACAACTTTCACAGAAGGCCTAGGAGCAGTAGCTATAGGAAACAAAGTTGGTATAGCAGATGTAGATGATACCAACATAGAGTCAGCCACAATAACATTAGGCAGTCCAGACGCAACATCAGAAAGCTTATTAGTCAACGGTGCACTGCCAGCAGGAATAACAGCAAGCAGTTATGACAGTAGTACAGGAGTCATAACACTCACAGGCCCCGCTACAAAAGCTGACTATCAGACAGCCATAGCCCAAATACAATATAACAACACCTCGGAAAACCCTAATACCACCGATAGGACAGTGACCGTAGTGGTGAACGATGGTGAAGCTGATAGTAGTACAGCCACAACAACAATAAATATTACTCCAGTCAATGATGCTCCCGTATTAGACTTAGATGGGGATAATAGTACGACAACAGGCAGTGACTACATAACAACTTTCACAGAAGGAACGGCAGTAGCCATAGGAGACAACGATGTTAGTATCACAGATGTAGATGATACCAACATAATAGAGTCAGCCACAATAACATTAAGCAGTCGACCAGACGGAGATGCAGTAGAAAGCTTATCCGCCGGTACACTGCCAACAGGAATAACAGCGAGCAGTTATGACAGTACTACAGGAGTCATAACACTGACAGGCAGCGCTACATTAGCTGAGTATCAGACAGCCATAGCCCAAATACAATATGACAACACCTCGGACAACCCAGACACCACGGCTCGGACCGTGACCGTAGTGGTGAACGATGGTAATGTTGATAGTAACACAGCCACAACAACAATAAATATTGCTAGAGTCAATGACCCTCCCACATTAGACTTAGATGGGGATAACACAGGGAATGACTACACAACAACTTTCACAGAAGGCCTAGGAGCAGTAGCTATAGGAAACAAGGTTGGTATAGCAGATGAAGATGATACCAACATAGAGTCAGCCACAATAACATTAGGCAGTCCAGACGCAACATCAGAAAGCTTATTAGTCAACGGTACACTACCAACAGGAATAACAGCGAGCAGTTATAACAGTACTACAGGAGTCATAACACTCACAGGCAGCGCTACATTAGCTGAGTATCAGACAGCCATAGCCCAAATACAATATAACAACACCTCGGAAAACCCTAATACCACCGATAGGACAGTGACCGTAGTGGTGAACGATGGTAATGTTGATAGTAACACAGCCACAACAACAATAAATATTGCTAGAGTCAATGACCCTCCCACATTAGACTTAGATGGGGATAACACAGGGAATGACTACACAACAACTTTCACAGAAGGCCTAGGAGCAGTAGCTATAGGAAACAAGGTTGGTATAGCAGATGAAGATGATACCAACATAGAGTCAGCCACAATAACATTAGGCAGTCCAGACGCAACATCAGAAAGCTTATTAGTCAACGGTACACTACCAACAGGAATAACAGCGAGCAGTTATAACAGTACTACAGGAGTCATAACACTCACAGGCAGCGCTACATTAGCTGAGTATCAGACAGCCATAGCCCAAATACAATATAACAACACCTCGGAAAACCCTAATACCACCGATAGGACAGTGACCGTAGTGGTGAACGATGGTGAAGCTGATAGTAGTACAGCCACAACAACAATAAATATTACTCCAGTCAATGATGCTCCCGTATTAGACTTAGATGGGGATAATAGTACGACAACAGGCAGTGACTACATAACAACTTTCACAGAAGGAACGGCAGTAGCCATAGGAGACAACGATGTTAGTATCACAGATGTAGATGATACCAACATAATAGAGTCAGCCACAATAACATTAAGCAGTCGACCAGACGGAGATGCAGTAGAAAGCTTATCCGCCGGTACACTGCCAACAGGAATAACAGCGAGCAGTTATGACAGTACTACAGGAGTCATAACACTCACAGGCAGCGCTACATTAGCTGAGTATCAGACAGCCATAGCCCAAATACAATATGACAACACCTCGGACAACCCAGACACCAGTGCTCGGACCCTGACTGTAGTGGTGAACGATGGTAATGTTGATAGTAACACAGCCACAACAACAATAAATATTACTCCAGTCAATGACGCTCCCGTATTAGACTTAGATGGGAATAATAGTAGTACCGCTACAGGCAGTGACTACATAACAACTTTCACAGAAGGAACGGCAGTAAACATAGGAGACAGCGATGTTAGTATCACAGATGTAGATGATAGCAACATAGAGTCAGCCACAATAACATTAAGCAGTCGACCAGACGGAGATACAGTAGAAAGCTTATCCGCCGGTACACTGCCAACAGGAATAACAGCGAGCAGTTATGACAGTAGTACAGGAGTCATAACACTGACAGGCAGCGCTACATTAGCTGAGTATCAGACAGCCATAGCCCAAATACAATATGACAACACCTCGGACAACCCAGACACCAGTGCTCGGACCGTGACTGTAGTGGTGAACGATGGTAATGTTGATAGTAACACAGCCACAACAACAATAAATATTACTCCAGTCAATGACGCTCCCGTATTAGACTTAGATGGGAATAATAGTAGTACCGCTACAGGCAGTGACTACATAACAACTTTCACAGAAGGAACGGCAGTAAACATAGGAGACAGCGATGTTAGTATCACAGATGTAGATGATAGCAACATAGAGTCAGCCACAATAACATTAAGCAGTCGACCAGACGGAGATACAGTAGAAAGCTTATCAGTCAACGGTGCACTGCCAACAGGAATAACAGCGAGCAGTTATGACAGTACTACAGGAGTCATAACACTGACAGGCAGCGCTACATTAGCTGAGTATCAGACAGCCATAGCCCAAATACAATATGACAACACCTCGGACAACCCAGACACCAGTGCTCGGACCGTGACTGTAGTGGTGAACGATGGTAATGTTGATAGTAACACAGCCACAACAACAATAAATATTACTCCAGTCAATGACGCTCCCGTATTAGACTTAGATGGGAATAATAGTAGTACCGCTACAGGCAGTGACTACATAACAACTTTCACAGAAGGAACGGCAGTAAACATAGGAGACAGCGATGTTAGTATCACAGATGTAGATGATAGCAACATAGAGTCAGCCACAATAACATTAAGCAGTCGACCAGACGGAGATACAGTAGAAAGCTTATCAGTCAACGGTGCACTGCCAGGAACAATATCAGCCGGTGCTTATGACAGTAGTACAGGAGTCATAACACTGACAGGCAGCGCTACATTATCTCAGTATCAGACAGCCATAGCCCAAATACAATATAACAACACCTCGGACAACCCAGACACCAGTGCTCGGACCGTGACCGTAGTGGTGAACGATGGTAATGTTGATAGTAACACAGCCACAACAACAATAAATATTACTCCAGTCAATGACGCTCCCGTATTAGACTTAGATGGGAATAATAGTAGTACCGCTACAGGCAGTGACTACATAACAACTTTCACAGAAGGAACGGCAGTAAACATAGGAGACAGCGATGTTAGTATCACAGATGTAGATGATAGCAACATAGAGTCAGCCACAATAACATTAAGCAGTCGACCAGACGGAAATACAGTAGAAAGCTTATCAGTAAACGGTGCACTGCCAGGAGGAATATCAGCCGGTGCTTATGACAGTACTACAGGAGTCATAACACTCACAGGCAGCGCTAAATTAGCTGAGTATCAGACAGCCATAGCCCAAATACAATATGACAACACCTCGGACAACCCAGACACCACGGCTCGGACCGTGACCGTAGTGGTGAACGATGGTAATGTTGATAGTAACACAGCCACAACAACAATAAATATTGCTAGAGTCAATGACCCTCCCACATTAGACTTAGATGGGGATAACACAGGGAATGACTACACAACAACTTTCACAGAAGGCCTAGGAGCAGTAGCTATAGGAAACAAGGTTGGTATAGCAGATGAAGATGATACTAACATAGAGTCAGCCACAATAACATTAGGCAGTCCAGACGCAACATCAGAAAGCTTATTAGTCAACGGTACACTACCAACAGGAATAACAGCGAGCAGTTATAACAGTACTACAGGAGTCATAACACTCACAGGCAGCGCTACATTAGCTGAGTATCAGACAGCCATAGCCCAAATACAATATGACAACACCTCGGACAACCCAGACACCACGGCTCGGACCGTGACCGTAGTGGTGAACGATGGTAATGTTGATAGTAACACAGCCACAACAACAATAAATATTGCTAGAGTCAATGACCCTCCCACATTAGACTTAGATGGGGATAACACAGGGAATGACTACACAACAACTTTCACAGAAGGCCTAGGAGCAGTAGCTATAGGAAACAAGGTTGGTATAGCAGATGAAGATGATACCAACATAGAGTCAGCCACAATAACATTAGGCAGTCCAGACGCAACATCAGAAAGCTTATTAGTCAACGGTACACTACCAACAGGAATAACAGCGAGCAGTTATAACAGTACTACAGGAGTCATAACACTCACAGGCAGCGCTACATTAGCTGAGTATCAGACAGCCATAGCCCAAATACAATATAACAACACCTCGGAAAACCCTAATACCACCGATAGGACAGTGACCGTAGTGGTGAACGATGGTAATGTTGATAGTAACACAGCCACAACAACAATAAATATTACTCCAGTCAATGATGCTCCGGTATTAGACTTAGATGGGGATAATAGTACGACAACAGGCAGTGACTACATAACAACTTTCACAGAAGGAACGGCAGTAGCCATAGGAGACAACGATGTTAGTATCACAGATGTAGATGATACCAACATAATAGAGTCAGCCACAATAACATTAAGCAGTCGACCAGACGGAGATGCAGTAGAAAGCTTATCCGCCGGTACACTGCCAACAGGAATAACAGCGAGCAGTTATGACAGTACTACAGGAGTCATAACACTGACAGGCAGCGCTACATTAGCTGAGTATCAGACAGCCATAGCCCAAATACAATATGACAACACCTCGGACAACCCAGACACCAGTGCTCGGACCGTGACTGTAGTGGTGAACGATGGTAATGTTGATAGTAACACAGCCACAACAACAATAAATATTACTCCAGTCAATGGCGCTCCCGTATTAGACTTAGATGGGAATAATAGTAGTACCGCTACAGGCAGTGACTACATAACAACTTTCACAGAAGGAACGGCAGTAAACATAGGAGACAGCGATGTTAGTATCACAGATGTAGATGATAGCAACATAGAGTCAGCCACAATAACATTAAGCAGTCGACCAGACGGAGATACAGTAGAAAGCTTATCAGTCAACGGTGCACTGCCAGGAACAATATCAGCCGGTGCTTATGACAGTACTACAGGAGTCATAACACTCACAGGTAGCGCTACATTAGCTGAGTATCAGACAGCCATAGCCCAAATACAATATAACAATACCTCGGAAAACCCTAATACCACCGATAGGACAGTGACTGTAGTGGTGAACGATGGTGATGCTGATAGTAATACAGCCACAACAACAATAAGTATTAACCCAGGCAATGAACTTCCGGTAGTGGATAGTAGCAGCATCACAGTAGAGGAAGAGAGTACAGACACATCCTTAGGACTAGCAGCTCCTACAGACGAAGATGGAGACAGCCTAACTATAACAGTTACCGGACTACCAACATTAGGAACAGTAACGAAAGCTGACGGCACAGTAGTTAACAACGGTGATACCTTAACATCAGCAGAACTAGAAGGACTACTATACGACGCCCCGGCCGAGTACAACGGAAGTGATGACCCGGGAGACTTCACCTACTCTGTCAATGACGGAACAGTCACAGTCGATGGCAGCACAGATATAAGTATTAACCCAGTCAACGACCCTCCGGTAGTGGATAGTAGCAGCATCACAGTAGAGGAAGAGAGTACAGACACATCCTTAGGACTAGCAGCTCCTACAGACGAAGATGGAGACAGCCTAACTATAACAGTTACCGGACTACCAACATTAGGAACAGTAACGAAAGCTGACGGCACAGTAGTTAACAACGGTGATACCTTAACATCAGCAGAACTAGAAGGACTACTATACGACGCCCCGGCCGAGTACAACGGAAGTGATGACCCGGGAGACTTCACCTACTCTGTCAATGACGGAACAGTCACAGTCGATGGCAGCAAAGATATAAGTATTAACCCACTAGGCAATGAACTTCCGGTAGTGGATAGTAGCAGCATCACAGTAGAGGAAGAGAGTACAGACACATCCTTAGGACTAGCAGCTCCTACAGACGAAGATGGAGACAGCCTAACTATAACAGTTACCGGACTACCAACATTAGGAACAGTAACGAAAGCTGACGGCACAGTAGTTAACAACGGTGATACCTTAACATCAGCAGAACTAGAAGGACTACTATACGACGCCCCGGCCGAGTACAACGGAAGTGATGACCCGGGAGACTTTACCTACTCTGTCAATGACGGAACAGTCACAGTCGATGGCAGCACAGATATAAGTATTAACCCAGTCAACGACCCTCCGGTAGTGGATAGTAGCAGCATCACAGTAGAGGAAGAGAGTACAGACACATCCTTAGGACTAGCAGCTCCTACAGACGAAGATGGAGACAGCCTAACTATAACAGTTACCGGACTACCAACATTAGGAACAGTAACGAAAGCTGACGGCACAGTAGTTAACAACGGTGATACCTTAACATCAGCAGAACTAGAAGGACTACTATACGACGCCCCGGCCGAGTACAACGGAAGTGATGACCCGGGAGACTTCACCTACTCTGTCAATGACGGAACAGTCACAGTCGATGGCAGCAAAGATATAAGTATTAACCCACTAGGCAATGAACTTCCGGTAGTGGATAGTAGCAGCATCACAGTAGAGGAAGAGAGTACAGACACATCCTTAGGACTAGCAGCTCCTACAGACGAAGATGGAGACAGCCTAACTATAACAGTTACCGGACTACCAACATTAGGAACAGTAACGAAAGCTGACGGCACAGTAGTTAACAACGGTGATACCTTAACATCAGCAGAACTAGAAGGACTACTATACGACGCCCCGGCCGAGTACAACGGAAGTGATGACCCGGGAGACTTTACCTACTCTGTCAATGACGGAACAGTCACAGTCGATGGCAGCACAGATATAAGTATTAACCCAGTCAACGACCCTCCGGTAGTGGATAGTAGCAGCATCACAGTAGAGGAAGAGAGTACAGACACATCCTTAGGACTAGCAGCTCCTACAGACGAAGATGGAGACAGCCTAACTATAACAGTTACCGGACTACCAACATTAGGAACAGTAACGAAAGCTGACGGCACAGTAGTTAACAACGGTGATACCTTAACATCAGCAGAACTAGAAGGACTACTATACGACGCCCCGGCCGAGTACAACGGAAGTGATGACCCGGGAGACTTCACCTACTCTGTCAATGACGGAACAGTCACAGTCGATGGCAGCAAAGATATAAGTATTAACCCACTAGGCAATGAACTTCCGGTAGTGGATAGTAGCAGCATCACAGTAGAGGAAGAGAGTACAGACACATCCTTAGGACTAGCAGCTCCTACAGACGAAGATGGAGACAGCCTAACTATAACAGTTACCGGACTACCAACATTAGGAACAGTAACGAAAGCTGACGGCACAGTAGTTAACAACGGTGATACCTTAACATCAGCAGAACTAGAAGGACTACTATACGACGCCCCGGCCGAGTACAACGGAAGTGATGACCCGGGAGACTTTACCTACTCTGTCAATGACGGAACAGTCACAGTCGATGGCAGCACAGATATAAGTATTAACCCAGTCAACGACTCTCCGGTAGTGGATAGTAGCAGCATCACAGTAGAGGAAGAGAGTACAGACACATCCTTAGGACTAGCAGCTCCTACAGACGAAGATGGAGACAGCCTAACTATAACAGTTACCGGACTACCAACATTAGGAACAGTAACGAAAGCTGACGGCACAGTAGTTAACAACGGTGATACCTTAACATCAGCAGAACTAGAAGGACTACTATACGACGCCCCGGCCGAGTACAACGGAAGTGATGACCCGGGAGACTTCACCTACTCTGTCAATGACGGAACAGTCACAGTCGATGGCAGCAAAGATATAAGTATTAACCCACTAGGCAATGAACTTCCGGTAGTGGATAGTAGCAGCATCACAGTAGAGGAAGAGAGTACAGACACATCCTTAGGACTAGCAGCTCCTACAGACGAAGATGGAGACAGCCTAACTATAACAGTTACCGGACTACCAACATTAGGAACAGTAACGAAAGCTGACGGCACAGTAGTTAACAACGGTGATACCTTAACATCAGCAGAACTAGAAGGACTACTATACGACGCCCCGGCCGAGTACAACGGAAGTGATGACCCGGGAGACTTCACCTACTCTGTCAATGACGGAACAGTCACAGTCGATGGCAGCACAGATATAAGTATTAACCCAGTCAACGACCCTCCGGTAGTGGATAGTAGCAGCATCACAGTAGAGGAAGAGAGTACAGACACATCCTTAGGACTAGCAGCTCCTACAGACGAAGATGGAGACAGCCTAACTATAACAGTTACCGGACTACCAACATTAGGAACAGTAACGAAAGCTGACGGCACAGTAGTTAACAACGGTGATACCTTAACATCAGCAGAACTAGAAGGACTACTATACGACGCCCCGGCCGAGTACAACGGAAGTGATGACCCGGGAGACTTCACCTACTCTGTCAATGACGGAACAGTCACAGTCGATGGCAGCAAAGATATAAGTATTAACCCACTAGGCAATGAACTTCCGGTAGTGGATAGTAGCAGCATCACAGTAGAGGAAGAGAGTACAGACACATCCTTAGGACTAGCAGCTCCTACAGACGAAGATGGAGACAGCCTAACTATAACAGTTACCGGACTACCAACATTAGGAACAGTAACGAAAGCTGACGGCACAGTAGTTAACAACGGTGATACCTTAACATCAGCAGAACTAGAAGGACTACTATACGACGCCCCGGCCGAGTACAACGGAAGTGATGACCCGGGAGACTTCACCTACTCTGTCAATGACGGAACAGTCACAGTCGATGGCAGCACAGATATAAGTGTAGAAGTAGAGCCTAGATCTCCAAACCAAGAGCCAATAGCTAACAATGACACGGGCAGAATATTTGTTAATCAAACAGTCACATTTAACATTACTGATAACGATAGTGATATAGATGGTAGTATCAACCCTGGGACTATTGACCTAGATCAAGAAAAATCAGGAATACAGAAAACCATCACAGTCGCTGGTCAAGGTACATTTAACGTAGACAATGACGGAAATCTTTCTTTCACCCCCGAAACAGACTTTGCCGGAACTTCCTCCATCTCCTACACTGTTGCTGATGACAACAATCAAAAATCAAATGAAGCACAGATAACTGTCGAAGTTGTGAATCAGCCACCTATAGCTACTGATGACAATGCTAGTACAACAAAGGGAGAACCAGTCACTTTTGACATACTTGAGAACGATATTGATGACTATGACAAGATTGACCCTACTACAATAGACCTAGAGCCATCTACAGAAGAGCCAGAAAATACAAAGGTAGTAGAAGGAGAAGGAACCTACACAGTAGATGAGACCGGAAAGGTAACTTTCACCCCCGAAACAGACTTTGCCGGACCTTCCTCTATCTCCTACACTGTTGCTGATGACAACAATCAAAAATCAAATCCAGCACAGATAACTGTCGAAGTTGAGAATCAGCCACCCATAGCTACTGATGACAATGCTAGTACAACAAAGGGAGAACCAGTCACTTTTGACATACTTGAGAACGATATTGATGACTATGACAAGATTGACCCTACTACAATAGACCTAGATCCATCTACAGAAGAGCCAGAAAATACAAAGGTAGTAGAAGGAGAAGGAAGCTACACAGTAGATGAGACCGGAAGGGTAACTTTCACCCCCGAAACAGACTTTGCCGGACCTTCCTCCATCTCCTACACTGTTGCTGATGACAACAATCAAAAATCAAATCCAGCACAGATAACTGTCGAAGTTGTGAATCAGCCACCCATAGCTACTGATGACAATGCTAGTACAACAAAGGGAGAACCAGTCACTTTTGACATACTTGAAAACGATATTGATGACTATGACAAGATTGACCCTACTACAATAGACCTAGATCCATCTACAGAAGAGCCAGAAAATACAAAGGTAGTAGAAGGAGAAGGAACCTACACAGTAGATGAGACCGGAAAGGTAACTTTCACCCCCGAAACAGACTTTGCCGGACCTTCCTCCATCTCCTACACTGTTGCTGATGACAACAATCAAAAATCAAATCCAGCACAGATAACTGTCGAAGTTGTGAATCAGCCACCCATAGCTACTGATGACGATGCTAGTACAATAAAGGGAGAACCAGTCACTTTTGACATACTTGAGAACGATATTGATGACTATGACAAGATTGACCCTACTACAATAGACCTAGATCCATCTACAGAAGAGCAGGAAAATACATTAACATTACCGGAACAAGGTACCTTTACCGTAGATGATGAAGGCAATGTCACCTTTGCTCCTCTTGATGAATTTGTGGGCAAAGTAAATATTTCATACACTGCAGCTGACGATAATGGCAGCATATCAAATAGAGCTAATATAAATATAAATGTCATTCGTACTAAAAAGCTTTTGGCTACTGATGACAATGCCAGTACAACAAAAGAAGAACCAGTCACTTTTGACATACTTGAGAACGATATTGAGGGTGATGGCAAGATTGACCCTACTACAATAGACCTAGATCCATCTACAGAAGAGCAGGAAAAAACAAAGGTAGTAGAAGGAGAAGGAACCTACACAGTAGATGAGACCGGGAAGGTAACTTTCACCCCCGAAACAGACTTTGCCGGACCTTCCTCCATCTCCTACACTGTTGCTGATGACAACAATCAAAAATCAAATCCAGCACAGATAACTGTCGAAGTTGTGAATCAGCCACCCATAGCTACTGATGACAATGCCAGTACAACAAAGGGAGAACCAGTCACTTTTGACATACTTGAAAACGATATTGATGACTATGACAAGATTGACCCTACTACAATAGACCTAGAGCCATCTACAGAAGAGCAGGAAAAAACAAAGGTAGTAGAAGGAGAAGGAACCTACACAGTAGATGAGACCGGAAAGGTAACTTTCACCCCCGAAACAGACTTTGCCGGACCTTCCTCTATCTCCTACACTGTTGCTGATGACAACAATCAAAAATCAAATCCAGCACAGATAACTGTCGAAGTTGAGAATCTGCCACCCATAGCTACTGATGACAATGCCAGTACAACAAAGGGAGAACCAGTCACTTTTGACATACTTGAAAACGATATTGATGACTATGACAAGATTGACCCTACTACAATAGACCTAGAGCCATCTACAGAAGAGCAGGAAAATACAAAGGTAGTAGAAGGAGAAGGAACCTACACAGTAGATGAGACCGGAAAGGTAACTTTCACCCCCGAAACAGACTTTGCCGGACCTTCCTCTATCTCCTACACTGTTGCTGATGACAACAATCAAAAATCAAAGCCAGTACAGATAACTGTTGAAGTTCTGAATCAGCCAGCCATAGCTACTGATGACAATGCCAGTACAACAAAGGGAGAACCAGTCACTTTTGACATACTTGAAAACGATATTGATGACTATGACAAGATTGACCCTACTACAATAGACCTAGAGCCATCTACAGAAGAGCAGGAAAAAACAAAGGTAGTAGAAGGAGAAGGAACCTACACAGTAGATGAGACCGGAAAGGTAACTTTCACCCCTGAAACAGACTTTGCCGGACCTTCCTCTATCTCCTACACTGTTGCTGATGACAACAATCAAAAATCAAATCCAGCACAGATAACTGTCGAAGTTGAGAATCAGCCACCCATAGCTACTGATGACAATGCTAGTACAACAAAGGGAGAACCAGTCACTTTTGACATACTTGAGAACGATATTGATGACTATGACAAGATTGACCCTACTACAATAGACCTAGATCCATCTACAGAAGAGCCAGAAAAAACAAAGGTAGTAGAAGGAGAAGGAACCTACACAGTAGATGAGACCGGAAAGGTAACTTTCACCCCTGAAACAGACTTTGCCGGACCTTCCACCATCTCCTATACTGTTGCTGATGATAGCAATCAAAAATCAAATGAAGCAGAGATAACTGTCGAAGTTGTGAATCAGCCACCCATAGCTACTCCTGAAAATGCCAGTACAACAAAGGGAGAACCAGTCACTTTTGACATACTTGAAAACGATATTGATGACTATGACAAGATTGACCCTACTACAATAGACCTAGAGCCATCTACAGAAGAGCAGGAAAAAACAAAGGTAGTAGAAGGAGAAGGAACCTACACAGTAGATGAGACCGGAAAGGTGACTTTTACCCCCGAAACAGACTTTGCCGGACCTTCCACCATATCCTACACTGTTGCTGATGACAACAATCAAAAATCAAATGAAGCAGAGATAACTGTCGAAGTTGTGAATCAGCCACCCATAGCTATTGATGACAATGACAGTACAACAAAGGGAGAACCAGTTACTTTTGACATACTTGAGAACGATTTTGATGACTATGACAAGATTGACCCCACTACAATAGACCTAGAGCCATCTACAGAAGAGCCAGAAAAAACAAAGGTAGTAGAAGGTGAAGGAACCTACACAGTAGATGAGACCGGAAAGGTAACTTTCACCCCTGAAACAGACTTTGCCGGACCTTCCACCATCTCCTATACTGTTGCTGATGATAGCAATCAAAAATCAAATGAAGCAGAGATAACTGTCGAAGTTGTGAATCAGCCACCCATAGCTATTGATGACAATGACAGTACAACAAAGGGAGAACCAGTTACTTTTGACATACTTGAGAACGATTTTGATGACTATGACAAGATTGACCCCACTACAATAGACCTAGAGCCATCTACAGAAGAGCCAGAAAAAACAAAGGTAGTAGAAGGTGAAGGAACCTACACAGTAGATGAGACCGGAAAGGTAACTTTCACCCCTGAAACAGACTTTGCCGGACCTTCCACCATCTCCTATACTGTTGCTGATGATAGCAATCAAAAATCAAATGAAGCAGAGATAACTGTCGAAGTTGTGAATCAGCGACCCGAAGCTATTGATGACGATGCTAGTACAACAAAGGGAGAACCAGTCACTTTTGACATACTTGAGAACGATATTGATGACTATGACAAGATTGACCCTACTACAATAGACCTAGAGCCATCTACAGAAGAGCAGGAAAAAACAAAGGTAGTAGAAGGTGAAGGAACCTACACAGTAGATGAGACCGGAAAGGTGACTTTTACCCCCGAAACAGACTTTGCCGGACCTTCCACCATATCCTACACTGTTGCTGATGACAACAATCAAAAATCAAATGAAGCAGAGATAACTGTCGAAGTTGTGAATCAGCCACCCATAGCTACTCCTGACAATGACAGTACAACAAAGGGAGAACCAGTTACTTTTGACATACTTGAGAACGATTTTGATGACTATGACAAGATTGACCCCACTACAATAGACCTAGAGCCATCTACAGAAGAGCCAGAAAAAACAAAGGTAGTAGAAGGTGAAGGAACCTACACAGTAGATGAGACCGGAAAGGTGACTTTTACTCCCGAAACAGACTTTTCCGGATCTTCCTCCATATCCTACACTGTTGCTGATGACAACAATCAAAAATCAAATGAAGCAAACATAACTGTCGAAGTTGTGAATCAGCGACCCGAAGCTATTGATGACAATGCCAGTACAACAAAGGGAGAACCACTTACTTTTGACATACTTGAGAACGATTTTGATGACTATGACAAGATTGACCCCACTACAATAGACCTAGAGCCATCTACAGAAGAGCCAGAAAAAACAAAGGTAGTAGAAGGAGAAGGAACCTACACAGTAGATGAGACCGGAAAGGTGACTTTTACCCCCGAAACAGACTTTGCCGGACCTTCCACCATATCCTACACTGTTGCTGATGACAACAATCAAAAATCAAATGAAGCAGAGATAACTGTCGAAGTTGTGAATCAGCCACCCATAGCTATTGATGACAATGACAGTACAACAAAGGGAGAACCAGTTACTTTTGACATACTTGAGAACGATTTTGATGACTATGACAAGATTGACCCCACTACAATAGACCTAGAGCCATCTACAGAAGAGCCAGAAAAAACAAAGGTAGTAGAAGGTGAAGGAACCTACACAGTAGATGAGACCGGAAAGGTGACTTTTACTCCCGAAACAGACTTTTCCGGATCTTCCTCCATATCCTACACTGTTGCTGATGACAACAATCAAAAATCAAATGAAGCAAACATAACTGTCGAAGTTGTGAATCAGCGACCCGAAGCTATTGATGACAATGCCAGTACAACAAAGGGAGAACCACTTACTTTTGACATACTTGAGAACGATTTTGATGACTATGACAAGATTGACCCCACTACAATAGACCTAGAGCCATCTACAGAAGAGCCAGAAAAAACAAAGGTAGTAGAAGGAGAAGGAACCTACACAGTAGATGAGACCGGAAAGGTGACTTTTACCCCCGAAACAGACTTTGCCGGACCTTCCACCATATCCTACACTGTTGCTGATGACAACAATCAAAAATCAAATGAAGCAGAGATAACTGTCGAAGTTGTGAATCAGCCACCCATAGCTATTGATGACAATGACAGTACAACAAAGGGAGAACCACTTACTTTTGACATACTTGAGAACGATTTTGATGACTATGACAAGATTGACCCCACTACAATAGACCTAGAGCCATCTACAGAAGAGCCAGAAAAAACATTAACATTACCGGAACAAGGTACCTTGACCGTAGACGATGAAGGTAATGTCACCTTTGCTCCTCTTGATGAATTTGTGGGCAAAGTAAATGTTTTATACACTGTGGCTGACGATAATGGCAGCACATCAAATATAGCTAATATAAATATAAATGTCATTCCTATTCCTGAAAAGCCTTTCGCTACTGATGACAATGCCAGTACAACAAAGGAAAAGCCAGTCACTTTTGACATACTTGAGAACGATATTGAGGGCGATGGCAAGATTGAACCCAATACAATAGACCTAGAGCCATCTACAGAAGAGCCAGAAAAAACAAAGATAGTAGAAGGAGAAGGAACCTACACAGTAGATGAGACCGGAAAGGTAACTTTCACCCCTGAAACAGACTTTGCCGGGCCTTCCTCCATCTCCTATACTGTTGCTGATGACAACAATCAAAAATCAAATGAAGCAGAGATAACTGTCGAAGTTGTGAATCAGCCACCCATAGCTATTGATGACAATGACAGTACAACAAAGGGAGAACCAGTTACTTTTGACATACTTGAGAACGATTTTGATGACTATGACAAGATTGACCCCACTACAATAGACCTAGAGCCATCTACAGAAGAGCAGGAAAATACAAAGGTAGTAGAAGGTGAAGGAACCTACACAGTAGATGATACCGGAAAGGTAACTTTCACCCCCGAAACAGACTTTTCCGGACCTTCCTCCATCTCCTACACTGTTGCTGATGACAACAATCAAAAATCAAATCCAGCACAGATAACTGTCGAAGTTGTGAATCAGCCACCCGAAGCTATTGATGACAATGCCAGTACAACAAAGGGAGAACCAGTTACTTTTGACATACTTGAGAACGATTTTGATGACTATGACAAGATTGACCCCACTACAATAGACCTAGAGCCATCTACAGAAGAGCCAGAAAAAACAAAGGTAGTAGAAGGAGAAGGAACCTACACAGTAGATGATACCGGAAAGGTAACTTTTACCCCCGAAACAGACTTTGCCGGACCTTCCACCATATCCTACACTGTTGCTGATGACAACAATCAAAAATCAAATGAAGCAGAGATAACTGTCGAAGTTGTGAATCAGCCACCCATAGCTACTCCTGACAATGACAGTACAACAAAGGGAGAACCAGTTACTTTTGACATACTTGAGAACGATTTTGATGACTATGACAAGATTGACCCTACTACAATAGACCTAGAGCCATCTACAGAAGAGCCAGAAAAAACAAAGGTAGTAGAAGGTGAAGGAACCTACACAGTAGATGATACCGGAAAGGTGACTTTTACCCCTGAAACAGACTTTGACGGAACTTCCACTATCTCCTACACTGTTGCTGATGACAACAATCAAAAATCAAATGAAGCAAACATAACTGTCGAAGTTCCGATCAAGCTACCCTTTGTTGTAGATGACAATGCCATTACAGAAAAGGGAGAACCAGTCACTTTTGACATACTTGAGAACGATATTGATGATGATAATATTGATCCTACTACAATAGACCTAGAGCCATCTACAGAAGAGCCAGAAAAAACAAAGGTAGTAGAAGGAGAAGGAACCTACACAGTAGATGAGACCGGAAAGGTAACTTTTACCCCCGAAACAGACTTTGACGGAACTTCCACCATCTCCTACACTGTTGCTGATGACAACAATCAAAAATCAAATGAAGCACAGATAACTGTTGAAGTTGTGAATCAGCCGCCCATAGCTATTGATGACGATGCTGGTACAATAAAAGAAGAACCAGTCACTTTTGACATACTTGAGAACGATTTTGATGACTATGACAAGATTGACCCTACTACAATAGACCTAGAGCCATCTACAGAAGAGCCAGAAAAAACAAAGGTAGTAGAAGGAGAAGGAACCTACACAGTAGATGAGACTGGAAAGGTAACTTTCACCCCCGAAACAGACTTTGCCGGACCTTCCTCTATCTCCTACACTGTTGCTGATGACAACAATCAAAAATCAAATGAAGCACAGATAACTGTTGAAGTTCTGAATCTGCCAGCCATAGCTACTGATGACAATGCTAGTACAACAAAGGGAGAACCAGTCACTTTTGACATACTTGAAAACGATATTGATGACTATGACAAGATTGACCCTACTACAATAGACCTAGATCCATCTACAGAAGAGCAGGAAAAAACAAAGGTAGTAGAAGGAGAAGGAACCTACACAGTAGATGAGACCGGAAAGGTAACTTTCACCCCCGAAACAGACTTTGCCGGACCTTCCTCCATCTCCTACACTGTTGCTGATGACAACAATCAAAAATCAAATGAAGCACAGATAACTGTCGAAGTTGAGAATCTGCCAGCCATAGCTACTGATGACAATGCCAGTACAACAAAGGGAGAACCAGTCACTTTTGACATACTTGAAAACGATATTGATGACTATGACAAGATTGACCCTACTACAATAGACCTAGATCCATCTACAGAAGAGCAGGAAAATACAAAGGTAGTAGAAGGAGAAGGAACCTACACAGTAGATGAGACCGGAAAGGTAACCTTTACCCCTGAAATTACTTTCACTGGTATTACTACTTCCATTACATATACTGTTCAAGATAACTTGGGAGAGGTATCCAACGAAGCAAATATTTCCATAGAATTCACAAATATAGGAAAATTAGAAAACGACAGCACTACCACCCCGACTAATACCCCCGTCACATTTAGCATCATCAATAACGATGAAAATATCGATCCTACCACTATCGACCTTGACACTGAAGCTTCAGAAAGACAGAAAACATTCACACTACTAGACCAAGGCACATTTACCCTAGAAGATGAAGGCAACGTTATTTTTACCCCCGTGGACGATTTTGAAGGTGAGGCATCTATTCCTTATGTTGCTAATGATATTTTTGGCAATCTCTTGAAAGCAGCAAATATTTCCGTAGAAGTGGTCTCTATTCCAACTCCAGCGCCAACTCCAGCGGCAACTCCAGAAGTAACTCCAAATAATTCAGAAACTATAGAAGAGTCTCAAATAGATCATGACCATTCTTGTCCTCCACCTCCACCTAGACCATTTGTAGATTTACCTGTTGTACCTTTTATAGATATGAATTCCCAATTTGAACAGCTTTCATTTGGTACAGAAGATAGCGAAGATATTGAAAGTAATGACCTGATTCAAGCAGCTCAAGTAACTTTTGATGCCTTGGCAGGTGACGATCAGATCAACGCTTCAGATAATAGTGACACTGTGTTTGGTGGAAAGGGTGAAGATACAGTTATGGGTAATCGTGGCAATGACTTTCTTGGTGGTGATGAACAAAACGATTATATAAAGAGCGGAAAAGGTGACGATACAGTTCGTGGAGGTAAGGATGATGATACAATATCAGGTGATGTTGGCAATGATACCTTACTAGGAGATCAAGGTAAAGATTTACTTATAGGAGGTACTGGTGGTGATAATGACAAAGATGATACAGGGAAAGATCTGCTCAATGGTGGTAGGGGTGATGATTTATTAAATGGAAACCGAGACAATGATACCGTCATGGGCGGTAAGGATAATGATGAAGTCTATGGAGGTAAAGGTGATGATACAATCTTCGGAGAAAAAGGTAATGATACGCTCTTTGGTGACGATGGTGATGACAAGATTGTTACAGATCCTAATTCAAGTTCATCAGAAGAGGGAATAGGAAAAGATTTGGCTTATGGCGGTCGCGGCAAGGATATTATAGCAGGTCATCGTGGAGATGATATAGTGAATGCAGGTAAAGGAAATGATTTCATCTATGGTGGTAAAGATAATGATAGCATCTTTGGCGACCAAGGAAACGATACTCTTTTAGGAGAAAACGGAGATGATACAATTTTTGGTGGCAACAATAATATTTTTGGTGAGGATGAAGACTACATTAATGGTGGTGTCGGAAATGACTACCTCACTGGCAACGATGCTGATGACGTTATTATTAGTGGTGAAGGCGATGATACAGCACGAGGTGGTAAAGATGATGACTTAATGTATGGTAGTTCAGGGAATGACCTCATGTTTGGAGATCAAGGTAATGATATTATATGTGGTTGTGTTGGCGATGATACCATATATGGTGACAGTGAAAAACCTCTACCTGTAGCAACATTGGGAACGCAAGGTCATAAAGACAAGTTATTTGGTGGTACAGGAAACGACCTTATGTTTGGTAATCAAGATCAGGATACATTGTATGCAGAGGAAGGTGATGACACTTTGTTAGGAGGTAAGGATAATGATGTATTGTGTGGCGACCAAGGAAACGACTCTCTTTTAGGAGAAGCAGGTGATGACTTATTGTATGGAGGGGAGGGTGATGATACTTTCTCTGGAGGTATTGGTAGCGATACCTTCCTGGTTAACTTTGACCAAGGAATAGATGTTATTACTGACTTTAATGTTACTGAAGACTTCCTTGTATTAGGTAATGGACTAACCACTAATGAACAAAGCTTCACTTTGAATACTGTTGATGGTAACACTTCAGTATTCTGGAATGATATATTTGTAGTCACTTTAGAAAATTTATCTGCAACCTCAGAGCAGATAGAAACTAGATTCACCAATATTAATAATTCCTTAATCATCTAATTAGGGAATAGGATAGGAGCGAAAAAACTTATTCCCTAGCTGCAGTTATATCAAATCTAGTAGCATCGGTATAATATAATTGCTATTGTTGAAATAGGGGATGAATTAATAGAATTCACAAATATAGGAAAAATAGAAAACGATAGCACTACCACCCCTACTAACTGGGGTTTAGACCAGGGCAAATGCATCTAATTTTTTTGACAAATGACCAAGACTAGGTTCTGAGAATGGGGTCTGTGAGACATCTTAGCTCACGCTTCACAAGCGCTATTTTCGAGTTAGCGATCAAACTCCGTTCTGCGCTATGCAATCGCGCTAGACCTTGAACGATAACTGATATGGGAGTATTTATATTTGTTCTATCTGTCTGCAATCACTTTGATTGATGAAATCAAAAGCAAATAATGTTTGAGTTTTATTCCAAACATTATAGTCTGCAATCACTTTTTTTTGAGGAGCATCAAATATTATTGTTTGACTTTTCTTGTGAAAACTAACAGTATACAATCATGTTTAAGCAATCAAAGTAAAATAAATAATATATAGTCGTTTCACTTGAGATTGAGATCAGCGTTTCTTGCTATGAAAGGATTTCATGGGAAAAATTGTTTCATTCTTAATTAAAATAACTATATCTACTACTTCACAGTAAAATAAAATCCTTCTAGGGAATATTTTTCCTTGTTTGTATTCTCTAATTTATTATGGACTGAATAAAACTTTGAGAAGGTAATTATTGTTCCATCCAGCTCTGTTTCGTTTATTTTTGATTCTGGTTTTTACAGTTTTTTCTTGATTCAATAAATTTAAAGCTATTTGCCTGATTATTGCGAAATTTTCTGGAGCATTATCCTTTCTGATTCTAGAATCATCTTCTTGGAATTGAACATCCAAAACCCAATTTAATTGGTTTTCAATTCCCCAATGACCACGAATAGCTTCAGCTAAAACTTCAGCATTATTATCTAAATTACTAATGTAATATCTTCGTATCTCTAGTTATTTCCCCATTTTTTTCAGAGCGAAAGTAATCGACGAAGCCAATTGATTTGAGATTTTTTCATTCCCCAAATGGATCGACTTCATCCACAATATTACTCATCATATAATAGTATCGACCTTCGATACGACCACGAGTTAAATCAGATATACAATAATCACTTTGTGGGCTTTTTTCTCTTTCATTTTTAAATAATTTATTTAGTAATTTTTCCACCCTTTGATAAAAATCACCTTGATTTTTTTTCAAAATAATTACATAGTCAGCATTTTTTTCTGTAATTTGTTTAACAATTTCTTTTTGACATCCCATAGCATCAATAGTCACCAAACAACCAGAAATAGATAAAACTTTGAGGAGTTTGGGAATTGCAGTAATTTCATTTGATTTATTGTCTACTTTTATTTGACCTAAAACTAGGCGATTTGCTGTTGCCCAGGCACTGACCATGTGAATGGGTTTTTAAGATTTTTTTTGGATTGCTGTAATTTTTCTGGGTCTAGACGTGCAAAAACTCGCGCAAATGTATCGTGAGATGGAATTCCATTAGGCAGTTCTAAAAAACTTTTTAGCCATTCATATTTAGATTCACCATAAGCTTCTATATCCACCCATGTATTCGCATCACAAATTACAGCACAAATCGTAATTATAATAATATCAATTAATTTATGACGTTTAGTTCTATCTACCCTTGGGTATTCTAGTTCACTAAAATACTCATAAATACTCTTTTTTGGCTTGAGTTTCATTGTTAAAAATTTTTATTATTACTATAAAAATTATACTTAAGGAAACTATAATATTCAGTTTTAAGTAGTTTTTTTTAAGTCTTAATTATGAAATTTATTTGATAGTTTTGACGGTTAAAAGTTTGGGTATTTTTTGATAGTGATTTAAAAAGCGATAGACTTCCATTGCGCTTCGCGATCGCATAGTTTCAAAGAGAAACTATCTTCTTAGTCATTTGTCAAAAAAATTAGATGCGTTTGCCATGGTCTAAACTCCAGCTACTAACACCCCTGTTACATATAACGATGAAAATATCGATCCCACCACCTAATATCATGTTCAGATGATCGCTTATAATCAAGCCAGAATCATTATTAGAAGTAATCATCCGAATATGATATAAAATATTAGAGTATGCAAGGTTCCCGGTTCCCCTATGTAAT
Source organism: Trichodesmium erythraeum IMS101 (assembly GCF_000014265.1). Classification (NCBI taxonomy): domain Bacteria; kingdom Bacillati; phylum Cyanobacteriota; class Cyanophyceae; order Oscillatoriales; family Microcoleaceae; genus Trichodesmium; species Trichodesmium erythraeum. The sequence goes on along the minus strand of NC_008312.1, from coordinate 5,312,730 downwards.
GTTTAGAATGCCATTCCCACCATATTTGCAAAAATAGCATGAGACAAGGTAAACAAAATCATAGTTAATTATTCTCATCAGCTTGTAGTAAACCCTAAGCATTACAGAAGCTACAGTAATGAAGTGAGTCTATCTTGCCTAAAAACTTCTGTCATCAGTGGATGTTCCAGTTCCAATCAGATTCATCTAATAATTCAGAAATGCAAAAAAAAATCCTGTAGAACTTATACCTTTGACCTAATTAGTAGCGGTATAAGTCCTAACAAGATAGAAATATTATCTAATCACAAAATCATCTGTTGTGAGAGCAGGAGCGCCAGTTAAAGTGGCAAACTGACCACCATCTCCAAAACCATTTGTGGTGCCATTAGCATTGTAGAACAAAGTACCATTATTAGAATTATAAACAATTATAGCGTCACTAGTAGCAGCATCACCCTTACTTTCTACAGTAGCAAACTCATCCCCAATATTTTCACCAGAAGCAGTGGTAATTTCTGTGAAAGTTTTCAAGTCAAGCAAAATCAAATCTAGATCAGGGTTAAAGTCTGTAATTTCATCTACTCCTAAGTTCGCCTGGCTAAATTTACTATTAGCAGCAAAAATAAACCGGTCAATACTTGCGTCTCCCGTTAGAATATCATTACCCGCACCACCATTGAGTCGATCGCGACCTTGACCTCCACGGAGAATATCTTCCCCCTTACCTCCTAACATCTGGTCATTACCCAGACGACCAATTAAGGTATCATCTCCATGACCACCGAAAATAGTATCATTCTCGTAACCACCATTGAGGCGATCGCGACCCTTTCCACCAATAAGACGGTCATCACCACGGTTACCTTTTATATCATCGTTGCCATCAGCACCATTAATAGTATCATTACCACCGAGACCACTGAGACTGTCATTACCACCTAGACCATTAATCTTATCATTACCCGTACCACCTATCAGGTCATCATCTCCTGGAATTCCCTGAAGAGTTTGGTTAGCAGTAAACTCATAAATAGTAGTAGTGCCACTAACTTCATTAGCAACTACTAATAATGCCTCCCCATTGGGGCTATCTTCTGGAGAGATAAACTTAAGTCCTTCTGGTCCTAAATCTCCTACCGCACTGGTCTCAACATCTGCCGTGAAATCACGGTTGTTGATATATTGTACAAAACTAGGTTCAGTGGGTTCGCTAACATCATACACCATAATTCCACCTATGCGTTCTAAACCAATAAAAGCATAGGTTTTATCGTCTAGAACTCCTGTAGTTATAGCTTCAGGTTCAGCTCCCTTATCATCGCTACGAGTATCAAGAGAATTTTCATCGTTGTCAGAATTGAAGTTATTGGGGAAGTCTTTGCCAGTAATACGTTCAAAAGCATCCCCACTATCGAACACTAAGTTGCCAGCGGCATCCCAAAGACTAAAGGAGCGACCCCCATAAGCAAAGATTTGGTCGTAGTCCCCATCACCATCAATATCCCCTTCTGTGGTTGTTACTTTCAGACGGCCTAGAGCAGCTTCATCCTTTATGGCATCAACTTCAAAAACTTCAGGATCGAGTACATATTCCTCATCTCCTACCCGTACTTCTTCTGAGAAATTATCATAATCTCTTGAGTCTCCTTCATTTGCCGTCAAATAATAGGCCTTACCATTACTCTCAAAAGAGGCAATACTATCTGGTTGAAATAACCCAAACACAGGCCAGTTACTTAGATTCAAACCATCATCTTTATCGCTAGGATCAATTTGATTACTTAGTGTTGAGAAATCAACAATACCTAGAACTACTGGTACTGGAGCAGAGTTGATAGGAATGGTACCATCTATAGGAATTTCTTCATCTAACAAACCGAAGTCATTATCATTCAATACCGCTAACCGTCCATCTGGTAGTAATGATAAACCTTCCACCTTATCTCCAGCAGTGTAACCAATGGAAGGTAAGTTAGTTACTTTAATTTTATTAACTGCTTGAATACCCACTGCTGCTAAATCATCCGCAGTTTGTTGTTCTAGAGTTTCACCCTCTGGTAAACTTGGCGCATCATCAGCAAGCAAATTAGTTGCACCTTTGAGGTCAATCTCAAAAATAAACTTTTTGGCAGTAGGATCAAAAGAGGAGTCTCTTTCTACTACAAAGAATTTACCATTGCCACCATAGACAGCATCTCCAATTTTATCAACATTGGGACTGCTACCTAAATCAGACTTTTCTAAGAGATAAACATATTCTGCTACAGCTTCTCCAGTACTTGGGTTAATACCTAACATTCGGATAACACTGGAATTGTCGGAAGTTTCGCGATCTGGATTTTGTAGAGGTGTTTGAATAAAGCTATAGAGAATACCTGCGTCTGTATCCAGGGCAATAGCTTCAAAGCCACGGTTCCGGCGACGGTTAGAATATTCTTTTGGTAGGGTTTCTGTACCAAAAGTTCCTGCTTCTGCTTCCGTTTCTGCTAGTGCTGCTGTTCCTTCAGGTACAAAACGGTTGATAAGTGAACCATCAGTATTAAAGTGGTAAATAGCAGGGCGATATTCATCTACAGTCCAGAAAGTATCGTCAGCAGGGTTGATCACAATACCTTCAAGGTCTGCACCAAAGGGGTCATAACCTAGTAAATTGCCAGATAAGTCTACTGGTTCTTCATCTACTCCTGCTATATTAGGTAAACCTGTAATGGGAGTTGTACCGTCTTCCCTGGTGAGGAGAATTTGTTCAGTTATTTCAATATCACGACTATTTTCATCTAATGTAAAACGAACAATTCTTGCTTGATAGTCTGGCAGAGCAAATGGTCTTTCATTTTCTCCATCATCATCTACATCTGTAGGTGCGCCGTTAGGTCCCCGGTCTGGTACGGTGACAAATTTTAAGTTGCCCTCTTCGTCTTCTCCTTCAAACCATAGCCCAGATAAACCACCCAGGAGAATATCTTGACTCCCTTCAGTTGTACCTAAAACTGGGAGATTGGAAAATTCAAATTGTGTTAGGTTAGGAAGACCGCGACTGTAGTCTTTGACTCCTAATGATAAAATATCTACAATAGTGGCATTGTTAATATCTAACACCGCCACAGCATTATTTTCTTGCAGAGTGACAAGAGCTGTATTGTCATCGGGAGAAACAGCAATATATTCAGGTTCTAAATCTTTAGCTGCATTTGTTTCAGGTCCGAAGATCCGCACACCACGGGAACGTAATTCTTCTTCCCGACCAATGAAAGCAGAAAAGTTAGCAGTAGAAACATTTGCTTGAGTTAAACTATTGACTCCATCAGAAATATCAATAATACTAATAGAACCTTCTGGGTCGTTAGTATAGTCATCATTAGGTTCTCCTTCATTTGCTACTAATACCTTTGTTCCATCGGAGGTAAACGTCAGCATATCTGGTAATGCACCTACGTTAACTTGTCCAAGTGTCTCACCATCAGCATTGAAGAAGACAACTGTGCCTGGGTCCTGTTTAGTGTTAGCTTCAACTGCTACTGCTACAATACCACTCTCATTAACTGCAACACTATTAGCACCTGCACCGAAAGAGGAAAGATCTATTTGATTTTCACGAGTTGGGTTGCTAGGGTCGCTAATGTCTAATACATCAATAGTAGCACTGTTAGCATTGACAACAAACACTCTTTGTGTGTTGGGGTCATGGGCGATAATTTCCGCAGCACTCTCATCAAAGAGTCCTGTTTCATAAGTACTTAATAGTTGGAGTTTTGGATCAGTCATTAATATTCTAAGTTCTTTAGTTCTATATACAAGACTTACTGTTAAGTCCCCACGCATCTAAAAATATACACTATCTTTAGAGGTTAGCGGTCCTTAGCCTATGCTAAGTTATAAGATATAGTAATTGTGCATAAGTTTTGATCTAGTTCAGGACTTAGGCAGAGCCGTCATCAAACCATAGATATACACATATATATAGTAGGGGCATAAAGCATTGGCCTTCTACAGATAGGGTAATCATCACGAAGTTTGCCTAAGTCCTGATAGCTTATAGACCGATACTATACTAGCAGCTTATGTTTAAGACAAGTTTAAGTAGATCATTAAAAAAGATACCTGCTTGTAATATATAATATAATTTAGGGTTATAAGGTACCCCTAAGACCGCAAGACGCCCACACTACATAAATTTTTACCACTTACCCTCTCATAATTTTTTCGTAATTAGCTGCATCTTAACCTTTGACTTAAGAGAAGTTAAGATAAGTTAAAAGTTAAAAGTTAAAAGTCAAAAGTTAAAAGTTTTTCTTCCTCAATTCAGCCTTAATCTTTCACTCTTCAGATAAAATTGCTATAGCTATCTCTATAATTATCACCTTTGTTTTTGTTCCTAATTTACTCCTTTTTTCCCTCCTCAAGAAACTAATCTTCTAATCCAACCATTAACAGTAAACCGACTATTTTCAAATGCTTGAGAAGGACAAATTACAGGCATTACTTCATGTCGGCAGCGGCTATTAAAAAAAACAATTGAATTATTAACAGGTGTAATAGTCTTATAATTATCATGATTTATTGCTCCACCACCTTTCAATTCAGTATCATAAATTCTCAATTCACCTCCAGAAAAAGCCTTAGGTTCTTGATAAAAATAATAAACATAAGTAATTTCTCGACTAGCAGTTTTTTCGCTACCCGCATCATTATGAATTTTGTAATAGCATCCATCATTATGTGCCGTTAGTTGCACTTCAATTTCTGATATCTCAAAAGGACGAAACTCTAGTTGAGTTAATACTTCTGGCAATATTTCTAATATTTTGCTTTGAATAAGTCCTGATAATTCAGGAAAATATTGTGAAAATAGTACATAAGATTGGCGATATTTATCTGCTTTAGTTGTTGTAGACGATTCAACATATTGCTCTTTTCTTTTGATAGCTTCCTTAATAGCTGTTTGATTATTTTCAGGCAATAAAAAATTTTTAATTTCTACATAATCAGCAGATAAAAAAAGCGGCTTAAATTTTATTTTTTCTGGTACTTGATTAAAGCCATTTCTTCCTAAACTATTTATCTGTAGTTCATTCAGTTTTTGTTGAGCTTCAGATAGTAATGTAGCTGGTGAATAATTATTTTTTTGAGACAAAAGACCAGTCATTTCTATAATTTTTAGAGCTACTGTTGCTCGTTCTTGTGTAGGAAGTTCTTGATTTTTCAGAATTTCTTCTAAAGTATCAATTGATTGGAATAGTAATTTGTTTACTCTTTCTATAGTAACAATATTATGATCATTAAAATCGTGATTTTTGTTAACTTTTGGTTCCGTGTACATAATTAAACTTGAGAATTTACTAAGGATTTGATAATACTTTACCTTGATAATTTATCTTAACAGCATTTTCCCAAGTTATAAAGTACATATAAAGTATATATATTAATAGTTCAAAAAAGTAGGTAGTAGAAAAGGTATCAGGTATCAGGTGTTAGGTATTAGGCTTAAAATTAACAAATTGATAACATCTTACTACCAAATACATTTATTTTGGCCCGTTAAATCTCAATGACTTTTTACTTCAATCATTTTCTATCTTTGCTCTCTACCACCAAACCTAAAACCACTAAACCTACTAACTATCTTTACCCTCTACCAGCAAATCTAAAACCATCAAACCACCAAACCTAGTAAACCTTAACATATAAATAATTACTAATGGTCAATTAATAATTTGGCATTCTTGGCGATCGCTCTTAAATTTAATCCCAACACAAAAATGAAAAATCCTGGCTTATTATTGCCTAAACTTAGACAAAAAAAATTAATCATACCACAAAAATTTTAGGCAAGAAGTCTATAGAAACTAGTAGAAGAAACAAGCAATAAATATTTACTCCCTCCTTTCTCCTCCCTCTTCTTTCTTCCTTAAAATCTTATATAATTTTGATTGAAATCTAAACTTTAATATCTATGTCCAAAAAACTTGTACTAATGGATCATGACGGTGCAGTAGATGATTTTCTCTCCACTCTTTTACTCATGACTATGGAAAATATTCAACCCTTAGGAGTAATTGTAACACCAGCTGACTGTTATATTGAACCCGCAATTAGTGCCACTCGAAAAATTTTAGATTTAATAGGACGTTCTGATATTCCAGTAGCAGAAAGTACAGTCCGTGGAGTTAATCCTTTTCCGGTTTTATTTAGAAGAGATTCTTTTGCAGTTGACCATTTTCCCATTTTAAATCAGAAGGAAAATATCAATACTATTTTAATTTCTGAACCTGGTCAAAATTTTATGGTAAAAGTTTTAAAATCTGCACCAGCACCCGTAACATTAATGGTAACAGGTCCTTTAACAACTGTTGCTACAGCATTAGATATTGCTCCAGAAATTGAGTCAAAAATTCAAGAAATTGTCTGGATGGGTGGTGCATTAAATGTACCAGGAAATGTCAGTAAAGACATGGAACCAGGTCAAGATATGTCTGCTGAATGGAATGCCTATTGGGACCCGTTTGCTATTGAAAGAGTTTGGCAAACTCAAATTCCTATTGTACTTTGCTCATTAGATATTACTAATAATGTTCCCCTAACTTCTGAATTTTCTCACAAATTAAGTAAGCAAAGAAAGTATCCTATTTCTGATTTTGCCGGACAATGTTATGCATTAGCAATCTCTCAAGACTATTATTTTTGGGATGTTTTAGCAACTTCTTACTTAGCACATCCAGAATTTTATCAACTTCAAGAATGGGAAACTGTAGTTATTACAAAAGGTCTCAGTCAAGGCCGGATAAAAGTAGAAAATGGTGGGCGGAAAATTATGGCAATGGAAACGGTCGATAAAGAGAGATTTTACACTTATATTCTTCAACAATGGGCGCGGTAGAACTAATTAATAGTTAATAATTAAACTTACCTTCAGACATTGTTGAACAAATTTAATAAATTATTTATAGCAAATTTTTGATTAATCCTGTATGACACTACAAACAAAGTGTTAGAACATTGATATAGTTAAAATTCTGTATAACTTATAATCAATAATTTGAACCTGGCTTAACTTAAGCTGATAACTCAATACTTAAAGCTTAAAGCTATATAATACTTTAAAGGTAATTAAAATATGAACTCTGAACTTTTTGAAACTAGTCGTTTATTAGATCTAATGCCTGCTTCTGGTCGCATGATGACAAAAATAGTCGGAAAACCAGAGCAAACTACAATTATTCAAACAACGTTTCCCGTACCTTGGAAAAATAATCGGGTCATATATTTAAACTTTGATTTATGGATGAATTTACCCAAAGCACAAAGAGATTTAGTTATGTTACGAACTGTAAGTTGGTTATGTGAAATTCAATGGTTTAAACCTAACATAAATCAAGGTATTTTTGGAGTAGGGTTAGTAGGAATATTTTCTCAATTAACAGAAGCAGACGTGTTTGGGCTCTTAGTTGCTAGTAGTCTAACCACAATTGGTTTAATGAGAATTTGGCAAAGAAACCATAGCACAAAAACAGAACTAGCAGCAGATGAAATGGCAGTTCGAGTAGCAACTAGACGGGGTTATGAAGCACCATTAGCAGCTAATCATTTATTACACGGAATGGAAAATGTTGCTAAACTTGAAGGGCGCAATAGTTTTAATTTCACTGAATTAATTAGGTATCAAAACTTAAAAGCGATCGCTGGTTTATCTCCAGTAGGAATACCAGAAAAAGTCAGGAAAGAATAATTTTTCAAAGGAACAAGATGCTCCCAATTCACTAGGGAGCCTCATAAAGATAGGTTTTGACACGGATAATAGGGTAAGACAAGGTAGACCGGCAAAGCAAATAGACAAAAAACCAGAAACAGGAAAAATTATACCAATTGAATAAATGTTTGTCTGACTTTATCAGTATAAGACTCACCTCTAATGCTCCCATGAGCAGGAGCATCTAAAAAAATCATCGCCCTTAGTATAACGATCACCCTGACTTACCTTCTAGTTAAAACCTCTGATCATTTAACTTGACCCTTTCCCCATAATTTAACAACATCTCCAAAGCTGTCAAACGATTTTGCCAAGTCTGAACTTGATAAGCATTTTGCCTAGCATGATCACTCATATTACTTCTAAATTTTAACTGGAATTTCCTCAGCTTTCTCTTAGCAATATTAAAATTACTATGATCAGGACTATCAGCCAAATTTTCCAAAGCTGTTGCTAACTCCCCTACCTCATTACCCCAACTCTCAAGCTGAAGCTCCCTCAGGAAAAGTTGCTCATTTCCCAACAAAAAACTCCATTCTTTTTTCAAAGCTTGAAAACGATCTGCAGCAGCAATAAATGGTTGACGGTAAGGAATTACACCCTCCACAACTTTAGCTGTTTTACCAAAAGTATTTAATGAAGCTCTTCTAGTATTATCCATTTCTACCCCACCTTGAGTACGAGTTAAAAATCCATGGAAACCACCAGTAATTCTTTCCGCCGCAAAAATAATATAACCCCCAGTAGGTAAATCTCGAGCTGCTTGAATTTGGTCTACTGCTACAATTTCAGGAATATTCAAAAGCTTAACCGCCGGCGTTATCAAAGTACTACCTAACACTCCAGTATTTGTCAGCGGTTGAGTTATTCGCTGAAAACGATTTGTATCTAAAGCGTAAGTCATAGGAGTCAACAAATCAATATCCTCATTCATAACCCAACTTTCCCAGTCTTGCTGAATTTGATCAAAGCGTTGATGACGAGGAAAAGGAAACACCGCTACCGAAAAAATTAACCTTGGATACTTCTTTTTGAGAAAACTAGAAGTATTAGCAACAAAACTATTAACTTGGTTAATCTTAAACTCAGTCCACCTCCACAAATTCTGGCGATCCCGTGACGAAATCTTCATCGGATCTATCCCATACAACTGCCGAAACTGATTACGCGCTATTGTACTATAACCATAAGAAAAATTCCGTTCAGGATTTTGAAAAGGATAGCGAATATAGTCAAGGTGAATCCCATCAACCTCATACCGACTAGCAATTTCATCTATTATATTCAGCAAATATTGCCTCACCTCAGGATTCGCAGGATCCATATAAACCTTGCCATCTAAAGGATGTCTTTTGCGACCCCTTTTATCAGTCATCACCCAACTAGGATGAGCCGAAATTACCGGACCCAAATAACTATCTCCTTGACCAAGAGCCTGGTTATGAGCTTTGTTCCCCACTGCAAACGCCCAAATCCAAGGGTGTAACTCCATATTCCTTTCGTGGGCTAACTTCACCGCCGCCTTCAGAGGATCCCAAGAAGTTGTCAAAGGATTTTGTCTTGGAGCAACATTACTAGGATAAATCGTATAACCAGCATTAATGGTTTCAAAGAAAACAGTATTAATACCAGCAGCAGCAAGTCGGTTAAATACCCCAGCCAAACCTCTTTCAGACCTCGCCCTCACAATTGTTCCCCGGTCTAACCAAACAGCTCGAATCTCAGCTCCCGCTCTTTGACCATCAGTCGGGTAGTTATTCCACAACATTTGCCTTGCTTGTAGCCATTGGTTTCTCGCAGCAGCGTATTGTTTAGCTTTTACCTGTTGGGGAAAATTTTGAATTACCTGACGCACTTTAACAATAACTTGTTGACCACCCCTAATTTTTTGATTTCTTTGAGCAATAAACCTAGCATTGCCAGTACTCGCAGCCAACAAACTCACATCATCTGCTGCCAGATCAACTTTTACATTTGCAGATTTAGCTGCTATCAATGCGCTTTCAAATCTACCAAGGAGATTATTTAATTCCTCTAACATGGCATAAGCTTTCGCCCTGCTAATTGGATAATTTCCTTGTCGAATATCTAAACCAGGAGATGCTGATCCTGATGAAGGGTCTCTTTGAGCACTTGGTACTTCTATTGGTGGTAGAGACCTGAGTAAGCGCATTATAGGATGACGGCGAGAAGATGATGCCCTTGTTTTTGTTTCTTCTTGAGTCCGGTTCCAAATACTCCCCCTATTATTATTTTGTAGAGTAGAGTTAGTACTTGAGTCAATAACTTGATCTTTCTCACCAACAACTTCACTAGCCTGATTTTGTTCTTCTTTTTCTTGTTGGAGCCTTTGCCAAATATTCCTACCTCTATTATTAGTAGTCTCTGTAGTTGAATTTTCAGACTCACTAACAGCAGTATCTTTCCCACCAACAATTTCACTTTCAGGAACCGTTGTTATTTTTGATCCTAAATTACTATTTTGGCTACCTAATTCTTCCCTTGCTTGAATCAAATTTTCTGGTTCGTTTTCAGTACCGCTCTTCTTTTCCTGCCTTCTCAGCCAAATATTATCTTCATTTACAATTGAATTTTCAGCTATAGGAGCAGTTGGATTTATATTTGAATTTTCCCCAGTATTTACAGAATTCCTTTTAGGTTGAACTCTAACTGGACTCACACTTTCCTTCCTTGAACTCGGCGAAGGGTTACTTCTTGGGTGAATTTTTACCGGGTTGGAGTTATTAGCATCAGATACACTCCGTCTATTATTTTCTAAAGAAAAAATATTATTATTTCTGGCACTAAATTCTGGTTGACCTTGATAACGATTCAAAATAGCCTGCAACCAAATACTATCCACAGCAGCAGATTCAGTATTTCCCCAATGCCAACCCAAATAAGTAACTTGAGGAGTAATTACTACTGCTGAAGAACCAGAAGTTCCCTTCCAAGTAGCTGCAGTTGTGCTATTTAAACCGGCTGGAATTAATATTCCACCTGTGACTGTACCTACATTATTGGTTTTTGGTGCCCAATTTGTAGATTTTGTACAAGTTAGATCTAAACAACGATATTTGGGTTCTGGTATTGTCGGTTGACTTAGAGGAAAAGCCCAGTAAGAACCAAGTAGCGATCGCAACTTTTGCCTTACTCCTAACTGAGATTTTTGACCTATTTGACCACTAGCTATTAATTTTCCTCCACCCTTCACCCACTCTTCAATAATTTGTACTTGAGGTTCAGTTAAAACTTCAATATTTGGTAAAAAGATCACCCTTACCCCAGATAGCTCATCTACTGTTTTTATTTGTCTTAAATCAATTGGTTCATAACTAATACCGAGAGCATCTATTCGTCTAATAACTTGATTCCATTCATCTGTATTCTGGAAGTCTCGAATTATCCCTAATAAAACACTAGCTCTACCAGCTTTTGGTAACAGTACCATTAAACTTAGTAATGCACCTAACAAACTTGGTAGAAGTAGTAAATTTTTTTTAGACAAAGCTTTTTTTTGTTTTTGTTGATTCATGACTCCTCACTATGATATTAAATTCAATTAACAACTAAATATTAAAAACTATTAATAATTCTCGTAATTTCTAGTTGTCTCCTTTAACTGACCTTTTCTCAGATTCAAGAATAGGTTATATAGCACTCGCCATTACTATTAAAACATTCTCACTCCTCTCACAATTAGTCACAACAAAAATTTAGTTTCTGTACATAGTTTTCCCAGTTGATATAATCTCACAATTAATATCTAATTATGTAGAATATTGTAAAATTATGTACAAGTTTTTAACTTCTGTAGTTAGCCATGGGGAAATATTTCATGAGATTTCAAATTTATTTGATAATTATAATTTTGATCATTTTTTTTAGTATCTATAGGTACAGAAAAAAAAATCGTAAAATCTCAATGACTTGATGTCAATAAAACTTAGCTAACTTATAAAATAAAAATTAAAGATTATTTATAATAATTTTGTCGGCATTTACTGAGCAATTATGCTCAAACAGCAGTCAGCTATCGCCTATTAGATTCATAGTCTTTAAAGGAGGAATTAGCATTAAGATATTTCCCATAATCAGAAGTCAGAAGTGAAATTTCTATGTCAACTAATTACTGTTAATTGATAACAGAAAAAGGGGTTGACAAAAAAATTGACATGACATTGTAAGTATAATAGAAGAAATGTACTATGTAAAAGTATTAGGTATCAGATATCAAGTGTCAGGTTAAAAAACTAATCAAATGATCTAATCTACTTTTCATTCTGTGAAGCTCCAAAAAAAACTACAGGTCTTCCCCTTGCATCCCCCTCAAAACCATGATATTGTGTAATTAATGGGGGTAACTTGCCCCTAAACATGACTTTTTATTCAAATAGAATAAATTTTAAACAGGGCTTTCCTCGGCTAAGTTTTGGCTAACTCAAAACTTCTGATTTTAGATGAAGCGATCGCTCATCAAAAAAAACACCATAAATTGGTAAAACACCCATTTTTTTTATCTAAACCAAGAATTCATCTGGGGATGATTAATCTACTTTTGCATTCTGTGAAGCTCCAAAAAAACTACAGATATTTCTCTTGCATCCGCCTCAAAGCCATGGTATTATGTAATTAATGGGGATAACTTGCCCATAGACATGACTTTTTATTCAAATAGAATAAATTTTAAACTGGGCTTTCCTCGGCTAAGTTTTGGCTAACTCAAAACTTCTGATTTTAGATGAAGCGATCGCTCATCAAAAAAAACACCATAAATTGGTAAAACACCCATTTTTTTTATCTAAACCAAGAATTCATCTGGGGATGATTAATCTACTTTTGCATTCTGTGAAGCTCCAAAAAAACTACAGATATTTCTCTTGCATCCCCCTTAAAGCCATGGTATTATGTAATTAATGGGGATAACTTGCCCATAGACATGACTTTTTATTCAAATAGAATAAATTTTAAACTGGGCTTTCCTCGGCTAAGTTTTGGCTAACTCAAAACTTCTGATTTTAGATGAAGCGATCGCTCATCAAAAAAAACACCATAAATTGGTAAAACACCCATTTTTTTTTATCTAAACCAAGAATTCATCTGGGGATGATTAATCTACTTTTGCATTCTGTGAAGCTCCAAAAAACTACAGATATTTCTCTTGCATCCCCCTCAAAGCCATGGTATTATGTAATTAATGGGGATAACTTGCCCATAGACATGACTTTTTATTCAAATAGAATAAATTTTAAACTGGGCTTTCCTCGGCTAAGTTTTGGCTAACTCAAAACTTCTGATTTTAGATGAAGCGATCGCTCATCAAAAAAAACACCATAAATTGGTAAAACACCCATTTTTTTTATCTAAACCAAGAATTCATCTGGGGATGATTAATCTACTTTTGCATTCTGTGAAGCTCCAAAAAACTACAGATATTTCTCTTGCATCCCCCTCAAAGCCATGGTATTATGTAATTAATGGGGATAACTTGCCCATAGACATGACTTTTTATTCAAGTCTGCAAAAACAGCAAAATTGGAAAAACAGTATAAAGATTGAATTAAAGAGAATTTGCAGGAGAAACCTCATAAAAAATCAAACATATTTAGAATAATGATATTAGCTAAAAATCTAGGATATTGTAACCCTAGAAAAGTCAAATCATTATTCTGGTTCAACCACTTCATTCACAGGGAAACGATCAATCAACTGCATAGCACGATGAGCATTCCGTCGTAAAGCATCCGACAAACAAGGCACATGAGGAATCTGAGACAAAAAATCCAAAGTCCGACGTAACATCCGGACAACATCACCCTCATCAAGACTTGCATTGTTTACTAGCTCCTCCCATTCCACTCCCAAAGCCCACTGTTCAACCAAAGCAATCAAATCCCGCTCCAACCAGACAGGCAAAGCCACCTGATGCCGATGCTGCACCTGAAATAACTGATGTCGTAAATTGCGCAAACTTGCCATTGCCTCCTTCACCTCAACAGACAACTCATAACGAGTCCAACTATCAGGTCTAGTAATCTCTGTCACCAGACCAGCACAAGCAGTAGCCAAATGGTGTGGGTCAAGTTCGTCAAAAGATCCAGACATCAAGACCAAACCAAGCCATAATTCATTATCACCCCGAATTGCCGCACAAGCTTGACCAACCTCAGTCGGCTCGACCCCATGGAGACAGCCAAAATATTGCAAAATTTCAATTAGATGGAGAAACTCTTGCCAGTGACGTGCTAACTTATCCTCCAACTCTCTCTGGCGATCCTCTATTTCAGCCCTCAACATTTCTACCCGTCGCCAACCCTTGATCAGAGTACGAGGGTTCCCCCACTCCTTCAGAGGGTGTGCCTCAGCTTCTGCTTCACATATTGCCAGTTTCTGCATTTGTGCTAAAACTTCTGGAGGATCTACCGGAAGCGGTACCGCTGGAATTTGTTGAGCCAAAACCAGAGAAATTTCATCTCCCTTGCGACATTGACCTAAACGAGAACCCATCTCTTCAGGGACTTCCATGTAGTCCACAGCAGCCAACCGAGGGAAGTCCGCCTGCAAAGTCATTACATCCATTGCTCCTACTATATACCATCGATTATCCTTACCCAAACACAAGGAATAAGAAGACTGACCAGAACCAGGAACTTTTGCTACTAACACGGCTGGAATAGGTTCTGCAGTAGACTTTTTCGCAGTAGGAACATGCTTTCCTTTCAAACTAAGCACAGTTCCCAAAATTGCAAAAGACAAAGACAAAGACATTTCCCTAATTCGAGTTTCCTCTGCCTGCCTTTGCAAAATCCTCAGTAGTCGTTTCTCCTCTTTGACTTTTCCCCGTAACTTTTCATAACTAGCCAGTAGTTGTTCAAGATTAATCCAATCATTATCTTCATAAATTCCCAGTTTATTTTCTAGAGCTTTCAACTCCTTTTCCTTGAGTTCAATTTCTTTTCTCTCTGGCAATAAAGATAGGGTAGACAAATACTGACCAAAACTACGTTCTACTAAATCTTTTGCCTCCTGCAAAGTATGAGTTTGTAGTAAATTCAGCACCATACCATAGCTAGGAGTAAACTGGCTCACCAGGGGGTCAGCTCCTGAAGTTGCCAAATAAGCTGCCTCTTTGACCCCCTCAAACCTAGTTTGTACAGTTACAACATAACCTTGAATATCCATCCCTCGTCGTCCTGCCCTACCTGCCATTTGCAGAAATTCTGATGGTTTTAGGAGTCGGTGCCCATCATCTGTGCGTTTTGAGAGACTGGAGATAACAGTTGTACGAGCTGGCATGTTTATTCCTGCAGCCAAGGTTTCGGTAGCAAATACTACTTTGATTAAACCTTGCTGAAATAATTCCTCAACTAATCCTTTCCAGACTGGTAACATTCCGGCATGGTGAGCTGCTATTCCTCTAGTGAGAGGTTCTAACTGTTGAGATTTCCCTAGATCTGGGTTGCGCTGGAGAAATTTCTGAACTAGTTTTTGTAGTTTAGCCGCTTCTTCTGGGTTCACTAAGGTGAGATTGCTCAGTTGTGCTATTTCTGCTACAGCACGAGCGCATCCTCTACGGCTGAATATGAAGTAGATGGCTGGTAACATATCTCGCTCTTGGAGCTGAGATAATACTGTTGATAGGGCTGGTTCTTCTTTTTTATCTTTTTTGTCTGTTTTTGGTTGTCTACTTTTAGGCTTAAGTTGAGGATTGATTCTTTTTTGATTACTATTGAGTAAAGAAAATAAGCCTTTACTATTGGAGAAATTAAATTTCAGAGGGACTGGTCGAAAATCAGAGTAAATTAATTCCGTCGGCCCATGTACTCTGAGAATCCAGTCTGTGAGTTGATCGCTATTAGCTACTGTAGCGGAGAGGGCTAATAGTTGGATTTCTGGCGGGCAGTAAATTATTGATTCTTCCCAGACCGTGCCTCGCTGGCGATCATTCATGTAGTGGCATTCGTCTAAAACTACTGCTTCTACTTTTTCTAAGGATGCGCCTACTTCTCCAATGTGAGTACCATAGAGCATATTGCGGAATATTTCTGTAGTCATCACTAGAACTGATGCTTCCCGGTTGACGGATGTATCTCCTGTCACTAAGCCCACTTTTTCTGGCCCAAATAATTTGCGGAAGTCCCGCAATTTCTGGTTTGATAGGGCTTTGAGAGGTGTGGTATAGAATACTCGTTGTCCACGACTTAAGGCCCGGTAAATGGCATATTCTCCAATTAGGGTTTTGCCTGAACCTGTGGGGGCACAAACGACTACTGATTTTCCAGCGTTTAGGGCAGCGATCGCTTGTTTCTGGAATTCATCTAATTGAAATGGAAATAAGGTCTTCAGAGCCAGCTCTTGGCTGTTCTGGGTTGAGTATGACACTAAAATTTATTTTCTTGACTTTACAAAGGTTATATTATACAATCTTTCTCCCTTTCTGTTTTTGATCAGGAAGAGGTATAGACTTTATGCTTTTATTTTAACTGTATTTTTCAAAGGTTTAAGATTTGAGCGGACTAATACTATTTCAGAGAAGTTAACTTTCCTTTAGTGGGAGTCCCCTGTTCATGTATTAAGATTTGTTTTGCTTAAGGCTTTGATCCCCCTCAATAATGAAAATTATTTTACATATAAAGTATATATATTATAGTTTATTACTATTTACAATATTCTTTTTCATATTTGGTATAACTCATAAGTTTTGCCATGAAAGATCTGACTAATTTTCATACTAAAATTATATCAAATCTGCTTAGTTTGACAGGGTATTTTTTTTAGTTACAGCTATTGCTAAATAAGGGATAAATTTGGTAGCTATACTTATAGTTTTGAGTGTTGACTGAATTAAAAAATAAGGATAATATTTTAGTCATCAGTTTTTTTTTACTTACTGCCAAGGCAAGTTGTATTAAATAGGGTCAATATTGAAAAATGAAAAGTGCTTATCCTATAAATAATCATAAATTAGTAGGAAACTGGGAACAGGAAGTAGGCTTTTGGAAAGTTTCAGCTCCTCTACAACTATTTAATTCTGAACCAGAACTTAGGACTTCTTTTTCTACTAATAACAATTCAAGAAAACTGTGGGGAGTTAATCCTATTACAGATATATAGCAATCCCATATTGGTCGCAACAGATATAATAGTAAGAATAACAGATCTAAGAAAAAGACAAAAAATGAATATTATAGATAAACTAAATGATTTTATTAATCAAACAAAAGAGTCTAAAGAAATTAAAAGGGCCTTGGCCGTAAAAATGACCTTGTCAGGAAAATCCTACCATGAAGTCAAAGAATTATTAAATGTTTCTCACAGTTTTATTAGTGAATGGAAAAACCAAGCATTATTTCATGGTGTAGAAAGTTTAAGGCTTCAGTATCAAGGGAGACAAGGTTACTTAAAAACGGTCGAAAAAGAGAAAACAATTGAGTGGTTGAGAGCACAAGATTATCTTAGGTTATCAGATTTAAAAAACTACTTACAGGAGCAATATGATGTGGTTTTTGAGTCTAATCAAAGTTACTATAACTTGTTTAAAGAAGCGGGCATAAGTTGGAAAAAAACTCAAAAAAAGAATCCTGCTAAAAATGATGAATTAGTAGAAGTTAAAAGAAAAGAAATACAGGAATTTTTAGCTAAATGGCAACCAGAAATAGAAACTGGAAAGCTTACAGTGTTTATGATTGATGAATGTCATCTTCTATGGGGAGACATATTAGGTTATGCTTGGGGAAAAACAGATGAAAGAATAGAAATTGCAATTAAAAATGAAAAAGAAAGACAGACTTATTATGGAGCTTTAGACTATAAAACCAAGGAATTTCTTGTGCAAGAATATGAGAGTGGAAATACTAAAAATACTATTGAATTTATTAAATATTTGCAGAAGCAAAGACCGGGCAACAAATTGGCAATATTTTGGGATGGGGCAACTTACCATAACTCTCAAGAATTTCGAGAATATTTAATGACAATTAATCAATACTTATCAGAAGAAGAATTGTTGATAAATTGTACAAGATTTGCTCCCAATGCTCCGGAGCAAAATCCTGTTGAAGATATTTGGTTACAAACCAAAAATTTCAGTATTACTTTTTATCATCTTTGCAGTTCTTTTAAAGTAGTTAAGTGGCTATTTAAGTTTTTTGCGGATGGTCAAATATTCAATTTCCCAAAACTTTTTCAGTATGAAATTTTGCCGCAACCTACTTAGGATTGCTATAGTTTTTATAGATTCTCAAGTAGAAGACTATGAGAGTTTAGTGAATGGAGCTTTGTCTGGGGTCAAGGTGGTTATTCTCAACTCAATAGAAGATGGTGTTGAGCAAATTACTAAGGTTATAGGCAAGTATCTTCATCTTTCATCTGTTCATATTGTTTCCCATGGAAGGCCCGGCTGTTTATTTTTGGGTAATGGCCAATTAAGTCTTGATAATATTAATAATAGTTATACTTCTGACTTGGAAGGTTGGTCAGTTAGTAATCTTTTGCTCTATGGTTGTAATGTGGCTGCAGGAGATGGGGGTAGGGAGTTTTTGGAGAGGTTGCACGGACTGACGGGGGCAAATATTGCGGCAACGGCGGGGTTAACTGGTAGTTTGGCTTTGGGTGGTGACTGGGAGTTGGAGGTTAATGCTGGTAATGTTGATTTGAGATTGCCGTTTCGAGAGGATGCGATCGCGACTTATAGTCATGTTTTGTCGGATAACACTAAAGACACAGCCAAAAGTATGGGGAATTTGGGCCCCATTCAAATTTTTGAAGATTGGGTTGGTAGTAGCGATCGCTATGATTATTATCAATTTAATTTGCTGCAAAATAGCATCGTTAACTTTAATCTTTCTGGGTTAGATGAGGCAGCTTACATTGATATTTATGACCAGAATAATGAATCATTAAGAAGCCAATATTTTTCTGGTCAAGATACAGATGAACCTCTGAATTTTAATCTTAACTCAGGGACTTATTATGCCAGAATCTCAAATTCTTCCGGTTGGTATAGTGTGACAAATACTCCTTATCAATTAGAAGCTTCTGCTATAGAAATTGCCGATAGGGCTGGTGATACCGAGGAAGATCCAAAAGATATTGGTAATCTGAATGAAGAACAGACTATTACAGATTGGGTTGGAGATATAGATAACTACGACTATTATCAATTTAACCTTCAAGAAAATAGCATCGTTAACTTTAATCTGTCTGGGTTAGATGAGGCAGCTTACATTGATATTTATGACCAGAATAATCAATCATTAAAAAGCCAATATTTTTCTGGTCAAGATACAGATGAACCTCTGAATTTTAATCTTAACTCAGGGACTTATTATGCCAGAATCTCAAATTCTTCCGGTTGGTATAGTGTGACAAATACTCCTTATCAATTAGAAGCTTCTGCTACGGAAATTGCCGACGGGGTTGGTGATACCGAGGAAGATGCAAAAGATATTGGTAATCTGAATGAAGAGCAGATTTTTACAGATTGGGTTGGAGATATAGATAACTACGACTATTATCAATTTAACCTTCAAGAAAATAGCATCGTTAACTTTAATCTGTCTGGGTTAGATGAGGCAGCTTACATTGATATTTATGACCAGAATAATCAATCATTAAAAAGCCAATATTTTTCTGGTCAAGATACAGATGAACCTCTGAATTTTAATCTTAACTCAGGGACTTATTATGCCAGAATCTCAAATTCTTCCGGTTGGTATAGTGTGACAAATACTCCTTATCAATTAGAAGCTTCTGCTACAGAAATTGCCGATAGGGCTGGTGATACCGAGGAAAATGCAAAAGATATTGGTAATCTGAATGAAGAGCAGACTTTTACAGATTGGGTTGGAGATATAGATAACTATGACTATTATCAATTTAACCTTCAAGAAAATAGCATCGTTAACTTTAATCTGTCTGGGTTAGATGAGGCAGCTTACATTGATATTTATGACCAGAATAATCAATCATTAAAAAGCCAATATTTTTCTGGTGAAGATACAGATGAACCTCTGAATTTTAATCTTAACTCAGGAACTTATTATGCCAGAATCTCAAATTCTTCCGGTTGGTATAGTCAGACAAATACTCCTTATCAATTAGAAGCTTCTGCTACAAAAATTGCCGACGGGGTTGGTGATACCGAGGAAAATGCAAAAGATATTGGTAATCTGAATGAAGAGCAGACTTTTACAGATTGGGTTGGAGATATAGATAACTATGACTATTATCAATTTAACCTTCAAGAAAATAGCATCGTTAACTTTAATCTGTCTGGGTTAGATGAGGCAGCTTACATTGATATTTATGACCAGAATAATCAATCATTAAAAAGCCAATATTTTTCTGGTGAAGATACAGATGAACCTCTGAATTTTAATCTTAACTCAGGAACTTATTATGCCAGAATCTCAAATTCTTCCGGTTGGTATAGTCAGACAAATACTCCTTATCAATTAGAAGCTTCTGCTACAAAAATTGCCGACGGGGTTGGTGATACCGAGGAAAATGCAAAAGATATTGGTAATCTGAATGAAGAGCAGACTTTTACAGATTGGGTTGGAGATATAGATAACTACGACTATTATCAATTTAAACTTCAAGAAAATAGCATCGTTAACTTTAATCTGTCTGGGTTAGATGAGGCAGCTTACATTGATATTTATGACCAGAATAATCAATCATTAAAAAGCCAATATTTTTCTGGTGAAGATACAGATGAACCTCTGAATTTTAATCTCAACTCAGGGACTTATTATGCCAGAATCTCAAATTCTTCCGGTTGGTATAGTCAGACTAATACTCCTTATCAATTAGAAGCTTCTGCTACAGAAATTGCCGATAGGGCTGGTGATACCGAGGAAGATGCAAAAAAGGTTGGTAATCTTAATCAAAAGCTAACTATTACAGATTGGGTTGGGGATATCGACAACTACGACTACTATCAATTTAGTCTTCAAGAAAATAGTATCGTTAACTTTAATCTTTCTGGGTTAGATGAGGCAGCTTACATTCATATTTATGACCAGAATAATCAATCATTAAAAAGTGAATATTTTTCTGGTGAAGATACAGATGAACCTCTGAATTTTAATCTCAACTCAGGGACTTATTATGCCAGAATCTCAAATTCTTCCGGTTGGTATAGTCAGACTAATACTCCTTATGAATTAGAAATGTCTGCAGTATCTATTGCAGATAATTCAGGTAATACGATAGGAGAAGCAAAAGATGTTGGTATTCTTAAAGGCAATAAAACTTTTCAAGATTGGGTAGGAGATATTGATAGGTACGATTATTATCAATTTGAGTTGAAGGAAGATAGCAGAATTAATTTCCATCTTTCTGGTTTAGATGATGCAGCTTACATTCATCTTTATAACCAGAATAATGAATCATTAAGAAGCGAATATTTTTCTGGTCAAGATACAGATGAACCTATGAATTTTAACCTGGACTCAGGGACCTATTATGCCAGAATTTCAAATTCTTCCGGTTGGTATAGTCAAACTAATACTCCCTACAATCTAGAAATGTCTGCTGTGGAAATAGTAGATAAAGCTGGGAACTCTTTCAACACTGCCCGGGACTTAAATATTCTTGTTGGCAACCACAGTTTTAATGACTTCCTCAGCGATATTGATACTTTTGATTACTATCGTTTTGAACTTAATAAAGACAGCAGTTTTGAGTTAGAAATAGAAAATTTAGACAGAAATGCTGGAGTAATTTTATATGATAATCATGGTCAAGTTATTAAATCTGTAACTGCCACTTCTTGGAATGGTGCGTCTTTTAATCAGGGGTTAGAAGCGGGTGATTATTTCGTGCGGGTGGCCAACTTTGGGGACGATAATTTCTACACTCTCAACCTGGAGGCAACTCCTAATGAAGAAGAGTTGCCTTTAAAAATTTCTGACATTACTCCTGAAACTGGCAGTAATAGTGGTGAAACTACTATTAGTTTACAGGGTTCGTCTTTTTCCTTGGCAAGTCAAGTTAGTTTGGTTGGTAATGGCTCGTCTACAAATGCTGATGAGATAGTCTGGCAGAATGAACGTAACTTACAGGCGACTTTTGATTTGGGAGGTCTCCCACCTGGTAAATATCAGGTTAAAGTTACAGATGAGGGGGAAACTGCGACTGCTCAAGAAACTTTTAGTGTAAATGAGGTACCCCAAGGAGAATTAACTATTAATTTAAATGTACCAGAACGTGTGCGTCCTTGGTGGCAAGGAGATGTGGTTATTCACTACACTAATGATACTGATAGTAATTTTCCTGCTCCTTTACTTAATTTGGTGGCAGAGGGGGCTGAATTACAAGACCCATTTACAGGGGAATGGACTGATGAACCTGTACAATTTTTGGCTATTAATAGTCAGGGGGTGGCAGGGGTTTTGCCTCCTGGGGCGAAGGATAGTTTTAATATCCTGGTGAAACCAACTGTGGGTGTTGGAGAACAAATTAATTTTACTGTTAATGCGGTGACTCCTGATGAGGAGGTTGACTGGAATAGTTTTAAGGAAAGGTTACGTCCTGATAATGTGCCTGACTCTGCGTGGGATGAGGTTTGGAATAATTTTGTGGCTTCTATTGGGAACACTGCCGCAGACTATGAAAGAGTTTTGGCAGAAAATGCGACGACTCTGAGCAAGTTGGGGGAATATACTAATGATGCTGGTCGCTTACTGGGTTTTGAGTTGCAGCAGGCGAGTAATAATCAGGATATTGTCGTTCGCTATCGTTTGGGTTCCCTTGGTCGTGGTCAGACTTTCTTTGGGGATATTCGAGCGGTGCTTGATGAGGATGGCAATGTTGCTATTGAAAATGGCCCTAGTCGTCTGGTTTTTGAGTCCCAGGATGATGGTAGTTTTGCTAGTCCCCCTAATATAACTATGGTTCTGACTAAGGTGGAAGATGTTTATCAGCTCCGACAGAGTGATGGTACTATTATTAGATTCCGGTCTAATGGTCGTCTGGACTATCTGGAGAATACTAATGGCGATCGCCTCCAAACAACTTACACTAATGGCCACCTCACCAGTTGGGAGAATAGTAATGGGGAGAAAACGGATTTTGTTTACAATAGTCAAGGTCGAATTATTCGGACAACTGACAGTAGTGGATGGGTGACAAATTATGGTTATGATGGTACTGGTGAGAAGTTGTTGAGTGTGACCACACCGGATGGAACGGTTAGCTATACTTACAATGATAGTTTTGCTATTACTTCTGTGACTGATATTGATGGTACGAAAAGTCTGTTTAAGTATGACGGACAGGGGCGGTTGATAGAAGAAAGTTGGGGTGATGGCAGCGAGAAGGTTGAGTATACTTATCGGGATGATGGTAGTGTACAGGTGAGGGATGCTAATGGTGCCACTACTAATATGCTGTTGAATGACCGGGGTCAAGTTGGGCAAATGACTGATGCTCTGGGGCGACAAACACAGATGCGTTATGACCAGAATGGCAATTTGAGTCAGGTTGTTGCTCCTGATGGTAGTGTGACTGGTTTTATTTATTGTGGCTGTGGTAGTCTTCTCGCTCAGACGGGAGCTGATGGGAATACTACTAATTTTGAATATGAACCGAATTTTAATCAGTTGTCCGTGGTGACGGATGCTAAGGATAATCAGCTTAAGTATAGTTATGATGACCGGGGGAATGCCACGGATATTATTTATGCTGATGGGAGTCGCGATCGCTTTAAGTATGACAGTGAAGGAAATCTGATTTTGACTACTAACCGTCGAGAAGGACAGGTTGGTTATAGTTATGATGATGTAGACCGTCTGATTCACAAGCAGTTTGGTAATGGTGATTCATTAAATTATGAGTATGATGACCGTGGTAATTTGATTAAGGTTACTGATGAGTCTGGGGAAACTGTGATGGTTTATGATGATGCAGACCGTCTGACTAAGATTACTTATCCTACGGAGCGGTGGTTGGAATTTACTTATGAAAATAATCGTCGCAGCAGTATGGTTGATGATTCTGGGGGGATAGTTAAGTATGGTTATGATGGTGTGGGTCGTTTACGGAAGTTGACTGATGGGGAGAATGAGTTAATTGTTCAATACAGTTATGATAATATCGGGCGTTTGGCAAAGGAGGAAAATGGTAATGGTACTGCTACTGTTTATGAATATGATGATGTGGGGCAGTTGGTTAAGTTAACTAATTTTGATGCGGATAATCAGGTTAATTCTCAGTTTGAATACAGCTATGATGATTTGGGGCGGCGCAGTACAGCGAAAACTTTGGATGGTGATTGGGAATATGGTTATGATGCTGTGGGGCAGTTGATTTCTGCTAAGTTTGATTCTAGTAATTCGGAAATTCCTGACCAGAATTTAAGTTACACTTACGATGCTGTGGGTAATCGTATTTCGACTAAGGTTAATGGTCAGAATACTGATTACGAGACTAATAATCTCAACCAGTATGGTCAGGTGGGTGATATTGAGTATGAATA
Organism: Trichodesmium erythraeum IMS101; assembly: GCF_000014265.1. Classification (NCBI taxonomy): domain Bacteria; kingdom Bacillati; phylum Cyanobacteriota; class Cyanophyceae; order Oscillatoriales; family Microcoleaceae; genus Trichodesmium; species Trichodesmium erythraeum. The sequence goes on along the minus strand of NC_008312.1, from coordinate 5,288,518 downwards.
TGATGCCGATGGGAATTTAATTGAGAAGACTGAGGGGGGTAATGTTTGGCAATATGAATATAATGTGGAAAATCGTTTGGTGAAGGTGGTTGAACCTGATGGTATTGAGACTGAGTATGAATATGATGTTTTGGGTAATCGCATTGCAACGGTTTATGATGGCAACCGCACGGAATATTTGGTAGACCCTTTTGGTTTTGGGAATGTGGTCGGTGAGTTTCAAGATGGAGATTTGGTGGCTCGTTATGTCCATGGTTTGGGTTTGGTGAGTCGGGTTGATAGTGATGGTGAGGGGAATTTTTATGATTTTAATGCTATTGGTTCGACGGTGGGTTTGAGTGATGGTCAGGGAGATTATGTGAATCGTTATCATTATGCGCCTTTTGGTAAGGATGTGTTTGAGCAGGAGCAGGTGGCGAATCAGTTTGAGTTTGTGGGGCAGTTTGGGGTGATGGAGGAGGCTAATGGTCTTGATTTTATGCGGGCAAGGTTTTATGATGGGGAGACTGGGCGGTTTGTTTCTATGGACCCTATTGGGTTGAATGGGGGGGATGAGAATTTGTATCGGTATGTTGGAAATGGTCCGGTAGATTATATTGATCCGGAGGGATTGAAAAGTAAAGATAAAAATGATTCCATAAAACGGATGATAGAGCGTGCAAAAAAGCTAAGAGAAAGAGAAAAAAAGTATTTGGGAAATGGTGGAAAATCTGGGTTACTTACTAGGGGTGCTGCTATTGATATGGTTAATGACAAGAACTTGAAAGACAGCGAAAGGGGAAAGAGAGCAAAAGATTTAGATTTTGACTCTGCAGACAAAAGGGCAGGAACAGGAGCAGAATTTTTGTCTGATGCTACAGGTATTTTTGCTCCTACAACACCAATAGGTACCCCTGGCTACATAATTGGACTATGTATAACTGGTGCTTGCAATACAGTCGAGCGACAAGAACTACCAATAGGAGGAGCGGTGGATCCCAACGACATAATAGGCCCTGCAGGAGTAGGGGAGGAAAACTGGCTCACATCCCCACAAACCCTCCCCTACACCATCCGCTTTGAAAACGACGCCGAAAAAGCAGACGCCCCCGCAGTCTTCGTCACCGTCACCCAACAACTAGACAGCGACCTAGACTGGAACAGCTTTGAACTAGGCAACTTTGGCTTCGGGGACATCAACATCGAAATCCCCCCTGGCTATCAAAACTACACCGAAAGAATAGACCTGACAGAAACCATCGGCTATTTCGTAGACTTCAACGCGGAAATGAACGCCGAAACCGGAGCAGTCAAATACACCCTAGAAACCATCGACCCGGAAACCGGAGAATATCCCACAGACTTCGACGCCGGGTTCCTACCACCCAACGTCAACCCACCCGAAGGAGATGGTTTTATATCCTACACCATCAGTCCCGGGCAGGATGTTCAGACGGGGGATGTCATCGACGCGGAAGCCAGCATAGTATTCGACACCAACGACCCCATAGCAACCCCCCCCGTATTCAACACCATTGATATTACAGCACCCACCAGCAAAGTAGAGGAACTCCCAGAAACGACATCCGGTGCAGAAATCGAAGTTACCTGGACAGGAGAAGACCAAGGCAGTGGTGTAGCAACCTATGATATATACGTCTCGGAAAACGGAGGTGACTTTGAATTATGGTTAGACGACACCACAGAAACCTCAGCCACTTACACGGGAGAAATTGACAAAACCTACGCCTTCTACAGCGTAGCCACAGACAAGGTCGGTCAAGTAGAAACAACAACAGCTCAAGCTCAAGCAACGACAAAAGTTAAAGAGAGCAACAAAGCTCCCACAGCTCTGGAGCTTGACAAAGAAACCATTGACGAAAACGTAGCAGCCAATAGTGTAGTTGGAACATTTTCCACAACCGACCCCGACCCTGGAGACACCTTTACTTATGCATTAGTAGCAGGAGAGGGAGATACAGATAACCAAACCTTCACCATTGAAGGTAACCAACTGAAAATCAATAGTTCTCCAGATTTTGAAACTAAGCCTACTTATAATATCCGAGTTCAGACTACTGATAGAAACGTAGCCAGCTATCAAGAACAGTTGACCATTAATGTTAACGATATTAATGAAGCTCCCACTGACCTCGACCTTGGCAACAAAAATATTGACGAAAACGTAGCACCTAACAGCGTAGTTGGTGAATTTTACACCGTCGACCCCGACTCAGGAGATAGCTTTACTTATGAATTAGTAACAGGTGAGGGAGATAAAGATAACCAAGCCTTCACTATTGAGGCTGACCAACTAAGAATCAATGATTCCCCAGACTATGAAAGTCAGTCTAGTTATAATATCCGAGTTCAAACTACTGATAGAAACGTAGCCAGCTATCAAGAACAGTTGACCATTAATGTTAACGATATCGACGAAAGTGAACCAGTCCAGTTTGATTTCAATGCTGATGGAGTGGCAGACATTCTCTGGCGTCATAAAAGTCATAAAAATGGACCAAACAGGATTTGGCTGATGAATGATGACGGTACACGTAATCAAACAGTTAACCCCGGAAGTTTTGGTTCAGCTTGGGATGTAGCCGGAGTAGCAGATTTCAATACTGATGGAGTGGCAGACATTCTCTGGCGTCATCAAAGTCATAAAAATGGACCAAACAGGATTTGGCTGATGAATGATGACGGCACACGTAATCAAACAGTTAACCCCGGAAATTTCCATTCAGCTTGGGATGTAGCCGGAGTAGCAGATTTCAATACTGATGGAGTAGATGACATTCTCTGGCGTCATCAAAGTCATAAAAATGGACCAAACAGGATTTGGTTGATGAATGATGACGGTACACGTAATCAAACAGTTAACCCCGGAAGTTTTCGTTCAGCTTGGGATGTAGCCGGAGTAGCAGATTTCAATGCCGATGGAGTGGATGACATTCTCTGGCGTCATCAAAGTCATAACAATGGACAAAACAGGATTTGGTTGATGAATGATGACGGTACACGTAATCAAACAGTTCACCCCGGAATCCTTGGTTTAGCTTGGGATGTAGCCGGAGTAGCAGATTTCAATGCCGATGGAGTGGATGACATTCTCTGGCGTCATCAAAGTCATAACAATGGACAAAACAGGATTTGGTTGATGAATGATGACGGTACACGTAATCAAACAGTTCACCCCGGAATCCTTGGTTTAGCTTGGGATGTAGCCGGAGTAGCAGATTTCAATACTGATGGAGTGGCAGACATTCACTGGCGTGATCAAAGTGGAGCTAACAGGATTTGGTTGATGAATGATGACGGCACACCTAATCAAACAGTTAACCCCGGAGGTTTTGGCTCAGCTTGGGACGTAGCGGGAATGTAATTTATTGAATAGACATCTCTGGAAACATTGAATCCGAAGGTACAGCAACTTTTGCCAAAGATGCAGAGCATACCTACTAGATAATCAATGGAGACCAGGAATTACAGCGACAACACTACCCCCAGTTGGGAAGGTGTTGTCGTTGAAGCTAATAACTCAGGAGGTTCTCGCTTCCTACTCCAAGGTCAGAATAACCTGAGTGAGCAAGGTTATATCTGGACTACCAATTCTCAGGGTGTCATTACTCGCGGTTCTGGTTGGAAATCAGGAGATGCTCTGTTGCAATGGGAAGAGGAGTTTGATATTGACCTGAATGGAGATAGTATAATTGCCTGACTCTGACAAATCTTATTAAATATCTGCAAAAATCAAGACTTAATCACCTTTTTTATTCTAATATTTAGATATTTTCATAGAAAAAAAGAGATAATATTAAATCCGTTAGTGTCGTTATAAATAAAGCAGAGAAACCGGGTTGATATGAAATACCCATTCTGATATCTGTCTCCCATAAACCCGGTTTCTTGTAAAACTTCCATTGCAAGCAGACTGGATATTACTCGAAAAGCAATGTATTTTATCTGAAAACCCCCTAATTTTTAAGGGGAGTGGAAGGGGATATAAAACTGTACCTCGTAGATAAAAAAAAATACTTTATTTAAACTGTCAGAGGTAACTTTTTAACATCAGGCTTTAAACCATTAAATAACCTCTCCCAATTTTCAACAGTTGCTTGATTTTCCTTATCCCCTTTCGCCTCAAAAGTTGTATTGCAAGCCTGATTTTCTTCCAAAACCTTGACACAAAGTTCAGCAATATCATCCCGACTAACAATACCCTTAATATTATCCCCTTGGTCAAATATTAAAGCTTGACCACCAGGTTGTTCAGTCATTCCACAAGGTCGAATTATAGTATAAGGAATACCACTAGAACGAACAACCTCCTCACCTTTGAATTTCCAATTTAATAAACCTTTTAATTGGTCATTAAGCTGCACTATTTTAATTTGTTCATCTAAATTTAATCCTGGTCGTCCTGGACGAGTTACACCCGCCGAACTAACCAAAACAAACCTAGGTAATTCGTCACTACCATAAGTTTTAATATACTCAATTTCTAACTGAAAAAATCCTGGTGCAAATCTAGAATTAAGTTCTTTATTATATTCAAATTTACTCAACATTAATTGGTAAGAATAAACTTGACTAGGATTAAAAGGTTGAGCATTTTCTACAACTTTAGCACGAAATACTGGAATTAAATCTTTAAATGGAATGCGAATAGTTGTCCAGATATTATAAACAGTATCAAAAGAATAGCTATAACCAACCCCATCCCATTTATCTTCGCAGCGCAGGAAAAACTTATAACGCTTGCCATCTCCTTTCACCCGCAGCTCTATACCAGCAGAACCAAATAAATTCGTTGGGGGATCAAAATTGCGGGTACGGACAGATACGAAACCACCAGAGTTTTCTGTAGAGACATTACCAGAGAAAAGAGCACCACTATCTGTAAGACAAATAGAACTTTCGCTAACTCCCCCCATCACAACATCATCTAATGCACCCCAGGTTTCTTTGAGGTCTTGGGTAGGGTTTTTGAAGTCAAACAAAATTTTGTTATTTTTTGGTTGTAGTTGTGGTTTTGCTGCTGCTACTAGATTTTTCATCCCTTCGTATTCCACAAGTTGGGGGTCTTCAACAACTTCTGGCATGAAAAATTTGATGCCTTGATAATATTTCTCCCGGTTTGGGTTATCTTTCTCTACAGTTTCGACTCTTGTACCTGTACAACAGATAATTTTGCTCACATCTTTGAAGATCTCAGGAGTGAGAGTTTCTGGTTGGGTAATGTCGGCAGTTACTATTTCCACATCATTACCGAGAACTTCTTGAGCTTTTTTCGCATCTCGAACCAGCGATCGCACCTGATAACCCTGCTTCAGTAGTCTAGGTACAACTCGCTTACCAACTCCACCATTAGCACCTACTACTAATACAACTTCTGATGTGTCTGGCGGTAATAATGTCTTTTTACCAAATAACTTTTCTAACCATTTCACACTACCGATAAATGGAATAACCCCAAAATAGCCTAGGGTTTGAAATAATTTACTTGGCTTCCATTTGGATGTTTGCTTATCAGTCACGGCCATATCCTTCAACTCTTCTTTTACATATATTAAGATATATTAAGAAAAATTGCAAAATAACCTTACACCACTTTAATTTAGGGAACTCAAAAATCAAAAGTCAAAATTCAACCCCCACCTTTATCCCTAGGGACATTGTATGTAAAAGGCCTAGGCCAGAAAGAAAAAAAAATTAGTAACCTTTAAGAAAAGGAGTAAATATAGAAAAAACAGACAATTTTTATGGTTTTTTTGTAGTTGAAAAAAGTGGCGATCGCGAGCTTTTACAAAATAGTCTCCACAAATTATAACTGCTCCTTCAACACGTCACAAAAAGAACAATTTTTTTGCTTAATTTAATATTTTTTGATAAATCTTAATATAATCACATAGTAATTAATAACAAGGTATAATTGGCAAGATATCCTGACTAAATTAATTAGGGAGTACATGGAAACAACTGACTGGCAAACTGTAATTCCTGCTGGAATGGCAATTACAATTTTTATTGGAGGAATGCTAATGATGTTTACAAATTTCTGGACTGATGGAGTTTATAAAAAGCAAAAAAGGAAAAAATAAACAGCTATTTTATGAAATTTAATCTTATTAAATTAAATTCGGTAATATCAGTAAAAATAAAATATAGAAACACAGAGATTGTATAAGATATTCAACCAGAGTAAAATCCTTCTAATCTCAATAAATTTTGATAACATTCAACTGAAAAACCAATGTGATATTACCCTCAAATAAAACCCCAGAATTAATCAACCATAAACAGAAATTTATCAACAGAATTATAATATGTTTGACTTTAATAACATCATCGAATTTTCACACCTATATTGTGTAGAAATTTGTGGATTTATAGTACCTACAAATGTACTAGCAAGTTTACAACCAATAATTTTTACAGTCCTCCATCGACCCAAAAAAGAAATTAACTTAATGGCATTAGTAGCCAGTTTTTATGCCTTAATAATTATCCTCCATGTCGGAAGCTGGTTTATTGTTGGAGTAGTTAGAATCCAAACATTTATTCTTTTGGGGTTTGCTACCTGTTGTTTAATAACAAATATTTGGGCAGTAACTCATAATTCTAGCATGAGAGAAACCATTAAATTTTTACAAAAATTGATAGTTAAACTTATTAAACGTATAACTATCCATAGTCAAGATATGCTCCCAGAAACAAAATAGAATTGTCGTCAAGAGAGAGGAGAATAGTGTAGAGATTAGCCTAAATTTTTTTAGCAAAACACAAATAATTAAAATCCCTACACTAAACTCTTCATCTATTTTTTTTGAGAACTCAAGGCAGCAACTGCCACTCCAATTAATAAAATAACTGCTCCCAATAAAGTAATTAGAGAAGGCACCTCACCGAACAATAAATAACCCAAAAAACTGGCTCCAACAGGTTCAAATAAAACCGCCAAAGTAACCAAAGTAGGAGAAACCCAACCCATTGCCCAATTAAAACTTGTATGCCCTATTAATTGAGGCAATAACCCCATTAACAATAAATAAAAATAGACCGAACCAGAATAACCAAAGTAGCCAACACCCGAAACAAAAGGAATAGGCAATAATACAACTGCAGCTATGCCATATACTACCACAATATAGCCTCCAATACCAAACCCCTTAGTTCGAGCTTGATATCCCAGAAATATATATAAACTACCTGCCCAAGCCCCCAGAAGAGCTAAAAAATTTCCCAGAACAGGGTTACTAACTGTAGTTGCCCCACCAATATCTGCTAAACCAATTATTAGTCCTCCTGTTATAGCTACTAAAATGCCAATAACTGTGCGACGAGAAAGCCTTTCCTTTAACCACCACCACGACAACAAAGCTACCCAGATGGGGTTAGTTGTGACCAAGGCAGTCGAAGCTGCGATCGAAGTGTAAGATAAAGAAGTAACCCAAAGAACAAAATGAGCCGCAAGGCAAACCCCCGCTGCACCTGCATAGAGTATTGCCCTTAGTTCGATAGTTTGCCACTTAATTTTTGACCATGTTGGTACTAATAATAAAGAGGCGATCGCCAGCCGTGAGGCAGCTATTACCAAACTAAACTCTATCCCACTCATTCGCGCAGATAGACTCGCCAACCTAATTAATATTGCACCAGTAGATATTGCTAAAACACCAATAGTGAGAACTAATATAATCAACCAGTTAGAAGGTTTCATAACTAAATAAAAAATGGTATTATTAAGATTACCCAATTATTAGTTGAGTATGCTCAAGCTAATTATTATAGTTTTAATTATTCTTATAGGTTCTGCCCTTTGTTCTGCTACTGAAACAGCTTTACTTTCTGTTTCTCCTATTAAAGTACAGCAGTTAGCCCAATCTAAAAAAACAGCAGCATTAGCACTGTGGGTAATTAAGAAAAAAATTAACCGCCCTATTGCCACTGTTGTGATTATTAATAACATTTTTAATATTGTTGGTAGTATCTTAATTGGTAATATTGCAGCCTCAGTTTTTGGAAGTACTTGGTTAGGATTTTTTTCAGCTATTTTGACATTTTTAGTAATAGTTTTTGGCGAAATTATTCCTAAAACTTTAGGAGAACGCTATGCCATGAAATTTTCATTAATAATCGCTTTACCTGTAAAAGGTTTAACTTTTATTTTTACTCCCATAGTTTGGTTCATGGAAAAAATTACATCACCTTTTACTCAAGGAAAAAAATTACCTACTACTAATGAAGCAGAAATAATGTTTTTGACCAGAATAGGATATAAAGAGGGAGTTATTGAAGGTGATGAAGCTGAAATGATTGGAAGAGTATTTCGGCTAAATGATAAAAGTGCATGGGATATTATGACACCTCGAATAGCGACTACTTATTTATACAGTGACTCAATTATAGCTGAGGTAAAATCAGATATTATTAGTTCTCAACATAGTCGAATTATTGTCATAAGAGATTCTATTGATGATGTAGTTGGCATGGTTTTAAAAAATGAATTACTTAAAGGCATAATTGAAGGAAAGGAGAATCAAAAAGTTGCTGACTTTATGCGAGATATTAGATTTATTCCAGATACACTGAGAGTAGATTTCTTATTAAAAGAATTTCAGAAATATAGTCAACAGTTGATGGTTGTTTTAGATGAATATGGAGGAGTTTCAGGAGTGGTGAGCCTAGAAGATGTATTAGAAGAATTAACTGGTGAAATTGTGGATGAAACAGATCAAAGTGTTGACTTACAAATTGTGGCAAGAATGAGAAGAAAGATCAAATTAAAGGATAAGTAATTTCAGTTATTAGTTATCAATTTATCACTATCTACCAGTTTAGTCAGAGCCCTAAAAAAAAACGTAGAAATATTCCTACATAAGTGATAGAAAATGGTTCTTGATTTTCGGCAAATTTATCATCAAGAATATTCATTAACTATATAAATATAATTACTATTATTAGTTCTCAATTTATCACTATCTCCCGGTTCAGTCAGAGCCCTAAAAAAAACGTAGAAATATTCCTACATAGGTGATAGAAAATGGTTCTTGATTTTCGGCAAATTTATCATAAAGAATATTCATTAACTATATAAATATAATTACTATGAATAATTTTTTCGGTAAACTTTTATTTTCCCAGAGAATTACATTACAATAATTCCTATAAATCTATAATTATAATTGACCTAAAAAAAATTATGCTGCCTACTGTTTTAATTACTGGTGCTTCTCAAGGTTGTGGTAGAGAAACAGCACTTTTATTTGCCAGAAAAGGATATAATATTGTCTTAGCTGCTAGGAAATTAGATAGATTAGCCACAACAGCAAATGAAGTCAGAGAAACTGGTAAATCTGCCTTGGCTATTCCTACTGATGTTACTGATGCTAAACAAGTAGAATATTTAGTAAAAAAAGCTATAGAATTATATGAAAAAATTGATGTATTAGTTAATAATGCTGGTATCTGTCTGACCGGTGGAATAGAATATACAACTTTAGAAGATTTTCAGCAGTTAATGAATATCAATTTTTTTGGTTATGTGAATACAATTAAAGCTTTATTACCCCATTTTTTATCAAGAAAATCTGGTACAATTATTAATGTTGGTTCCTTTGGTGGTAAAATGCCCTTACCACAAATGACTGCTTATTGTGCTAGTAAATATGCAGTTACTGGATTAACTGATACTTTGCGTTTGGAATTACAATCAAAAGGAATTAATATTAGTTCTGTACAACCAGGGGTTATTAATAGTAATTTTATGGAAAGGGCAAAGTTTCGTGGTGGAGATAATTCTGAAGTAGAAAATCGTCGTCAACAAATGAATTATGTTTTAGAATCTAATTTCGTCAGTCAGCCAAAAGATATTGCTGAAGCCATCTGGAATGTTTACAAAAATAACCAGTCTGAAATAGTAGTAGGTCCGGCTGTTTTAGCTACAGAAACTTATCGACTATTTCCTGGTTTAACTCAGTTTTTGATGGGGAAAAGTGTGGAGTAATTTATAGCTAATAAAGAGCTACTTATGAAAATATTTTTCAGGTAAGTATCAATAAAATTATTTTTTATTGTTACCTATTCCTAATATTATAGGACTATACAAATAGTTGAGAAAATTGATAAAAACCTAAATTTAGTTAAAGACTACTTTGAAGCTATTATCCATTTAATAGAATGAAAAAAACTCGGCTCTTTAAATCCAGTTATCTAAAGAAAACATGGGAAAATCTTAAACAACAAAATTGGTTTGTTGATCTATCTGTAATAAACCAATAATTTTCAAAAAAGTTAGGCAAAAATTTTCAATAACTATAACTTGCAGAACTTAGACATAACTACCGCATCTAGGTATCCCTCAATTTTTTTTTTTGATAAAACATTACCAATTAATTCTTTTCTTTTTTGTGTTTTATTTTAGGTTGAAAAATATCTAGTTTTTCTGCTGATAATTTAGGTTTTATATTTCGTCCTACAGGCTAGGTTGAGTATAGTCTAAATAGTAGGAGATTACCTACTATTTTTAAGTTTTCTATTTCAATTACATCTAAGTATATTGTTTGCTTTAATTTACTCATTCACCAGTTATTTGCACGACCTTGAAAAGCTAAATTTTAATTGTAATTTTGGCCGTATAAAAATAATTTCTGGCGTCAATATTTGAGTTATAAAAAGGGGAGAAAAATTTTTCTAAATTTGGGCAAGCTTTTCCATAATAATTTACATTCCTGATGATTTGTTTCTGAAGACTTTAGGAATAGAGAATATTGATGAAATGCTAATAAGAGAATTGTAAAATTTTTTATTTTTCAACCTAACCTACAAATTAGTGGCTGTTATATACAATTTTCTATAGCTATTAATATGAGAGTTTTAATATGAGAGTTGTTAGATTTTATTTTTCAACCTAACCTACCTACTTAGTGGCTGTGAAATTATCATGTATCACATATAGTTTCTTGGGGTAAGTCCTGTATATATTTGTCTTTAGAGTTATTTCAGTTATCAGTTATCAGTACCGACCGCTGAAGCCAGAAACTGGAAATACTAAATAGAATTTTTTCTCTTTGAAAGGATAGACTATTGACCTAAATTTTTTCTCAAATAGGGATGACTCAAAATTCAGTTATATAAATAGTATATCCTTATAATTCTATAATTCCTTCAATATTAAACTTCCCCATCTCCCCATATTCCTATCTACCCAGCTATACAATAGATTTTTTGGGGTCAGTTTGGCGATCGCTCTTAAAGCAATAGTCAAAAAGAGAGCACACTACAGATGCCCAGATAATTTTTTGGGCAAGTAATGTAGCTCCAAAATATGACCAACACATAGATATAACAGTTACTAACCCTTTTGGTGCAATAGAACATCAAAAAGCTTCTCATTATCCGTCGCCCCTATAGACAACTCTTCAATACTATTCAAAACAACTTTTGCCCCTGCCTCCAATAACTTACCAAGATAAACATACTGTCTTTCGTCATTTTCCTGCACATGAGGTGGCAACACACCCACTCCGACCCAAGTTCTCAATGGCCTCTGCTGACGAGCATTCTGTACCGTATATAGATCTCCAACTGTATCACCAGCATAAATGACAGGTAGATTTTCAGGCAAACCATGTCGTTTTTCCAACTCCTCTACTACAGCCAGCAACCCTGTCGGGTCAGGTTTTCCTGGCGCATCTTCCATCCCTACCACCACTGGAGAACTCAACCCTAACTTTCTCTCCAAAACATAAGCTATTTCCGGTCTCATTGCTCCACTAAAAAACCCCCAAAACAAACCAGCTTCCGTCAAACCCTCAAAATAACTAGAACTTATTAACAAAGGTTCCGAACAAATATAACCATTCCAGTTATTCTCATCCACCCCCCGATAACGAGCCTGAAAAAAAGCTACTAACTTTTGATAATCTAAATCTATATCCTCCCGTTTTTTACCTTGACCCTCAAAATACCTATAGACTAATTCTTGGGAAGCTTCCCAGTCATTATTCCAAACTCCCTCAGACTTAAGCTCATCAATATCTACCAAAGTGGGGCAAAACGCCCCCCATGTAAAATGCTTTACCGTATCCGCGATCGCCCGTCGATAAGACCTACCCACATCTCGAATTACACCATCAACATCGAAAACTAAAATTGCTTTATTCATCATCAAATTTCTATGGTAAAATAAAATTTTATGTGTAAAGTTTTAAATTTAGCCTAAAATTGGCCAGGAGGTAAATTGTCCAAATTCATATTAAAAGTAGTTTGGTTAGACGATAATGTAGCACTTGCTGTAGATCAAGTGGTAGGAAATGGTACGAGTCCTCTAACTTGTTACTTTTTCTGGCCTCGGAATGATGCTTGGGAGCAACTCAAAAAAGAATTAGAAGGTAAACATTGGATTTCAGAAGCAGATCGGGTGGCTCTTTTGAATAAGGCCACTGAAATAATTAGCTATTGGCAAGAAGAGGGAAGAAGAAGGCCCTTCTTAGAAGCTCAGGCAAAGTTTCCAGAAATAGTTTTTACAGGTACTAATTAGTAATAGTAAGTCAAAAATTAAAAAATAAAAGTCAAAAATTAAAAGTCAAAAATTAAAAGTTAAAAGTTAAAAGTTAACTAAGAATCAAGATCGATAAGACCAACATTACTAGTTTAAAGCAAAAACAGAAATAAATAAGCAAAGAACTAGATAATTATAGATATTATAGATTTTTGTATATTTCTGCAAAGAGCAAGTTGACTATCTTAACAATTAATTTGATATATCAAAGTAAAATCTGTTGATGAACCAGGAACAGACATTTCCCATAAGTGACCAACTAACTTATGTAACTTCTCCAGCTATTCTCAAAAAAGCTATTTTATACAAGCTTGATAGCTATATTTCAGGTTGTGGTGAGTTGGTGCTTCCATGTCTGCCTGGTATGCTGGACTATTACATGAATGTTGTAGAAAAATTATTTTCTCATCTGGGTAGACCAATGCCCAGAGAAAGACAGCAACAGTTCAGTCAAATGCTCCAAAAGAAGCTAGCAGAAGGATATAATATTTCTGCAACTGCAATGTTGGTTATTCAATATGAATTGCTAAAATCTCCAGAAAAAGGTATGGCTTGTCAAGTAATTCTTCGCACTCCAACCCTGGGAGAACATTATAAATCTTGGGTAGATCATAGAAAACCTCCTTTATTTGGTTCCTACCCTGATGCTAAGGTCTTAGCAACTGTCGCAGAATTTGGGGAAAACTCTACTAAAATCTTAGACGTCGGGGGAGCTACAGGTAGAAATGCTTTACCCTTGGCCCGTATGGGTCATTATGTAGATGTTTTAGAGTTAACCCCTGTTTTTGTTGAACAGTTACAAACAGCAATAGCTACAGAAAATTTATCAATTAATGTGATCAAGGGAGATATTCTTGATCCACTGATCAGGTTACGACCAGCCTTTTATCAGTTAGCGATCGCTACAGAGGTAGTATCTCATTTTCGCGATGTAGAAGACTTGCGGTTATTTCTAGCAAAAATGTCTGATTTTATTTGTTCTGGTGGTTTGCTTTTGTTCAATATATTTTTGACAGTAAATGAATATGTTCCAGATAAATTAGTACAAGACACAGCGCAGTTATGTTGGTCGACTTTGTTTACATCTGAAGAATTAACAAAAGCGATGGAAGGTTTACCCTTAGTCAGTGTTTCTAATGAATTAGTTATTGAATATGAACGTCAGCATTTACCAAAAACAGAATGGCCTCCCACAAGTTGGTTTGAAAGTTGGGCGACTGGTAGAGATGTTTTTCCTTTGGCGAATGGTAAACCCCCTTTAGAGTTACGGTGGATACTATGTCGGCGTTTGTAGTCAACTATGAAGTGGATGCTTTCCACTTATGAGTATATTCTTTTTTTCAGTCTATGGTTAATAAACCTAATACTAATTCCTAAAATTCATGCTACCTTGAAGAATATTTCAGTTATTAAGTAATTTACACAAAATCAAGAACTTTATTGCTAATATATATCTTGATTTTGTAATTGCATTAATATCATCAATTGATTAACCATTAAAAAATTATAGAAAAAATCTAAGAGTAAATAGAAAATGGTGATAAATTAGGCTGTTGAATTAATTGGTAGCAGGTCAGCAGGTTGAAATTTATCCAATTGGTAGTGAATAAGTATAAATTATAGTAATTCACAGTAAGTATAGGAATCAATATTTTACCTAAATTTATTTTACATTTAATAATAATTTGATAAATAATTACAATTATTTTTAGTCATATGTTTAATAAACCTAACACTAATTAAGAACAATTATATCATCTTTGCAAAGATTTTAGTTATTCAGTAATTCACACAAAATTAATAACTTTTAAATCACTTTACTGCTAATTTTAGTTGATTTAATATTAATTATTATTATGCTGCACCGACCTTTTATAAAAACTTTATACCTACCTCCCTCTTGTCTAAATTATATTGAGTGCACACTTTTTTTACTAGAATTTGGCATTAAAGTCTTACAAAATTAAAAAAAATGAAAGAATTTATCAAAACTGCAAAAGTTTTCATCTCTACTTACTACGCTTTTAATGTAGAATATAGAGCCGAATTATTATTATGGGTATTATCGTCTTCTTTACCTTTTATTATGATGGGTCTCTGGATAGAAGCTGCAGTTAAAGGTGAATTTCCATTAGATAAATTACAGTTTTCTCGTTATTTCTTGGCAGTATTTATTGTTGAGTCTATAACTCCTGTTTGGGTAATTTTTAATTTTGAAGTGGAAGTTCTTAAGGGAAAGTTATCTCTAAAATTATTACAACCAATAGATCCAGTATTCCATCATATAGCAGATCATATTTCAGAAAGATTTGCTAAAGGATTTTTTGTTTTAGGTTTAGTCTTGTTATTTTTTGTTCTCTATCCACAGTCATTTTGGTTGCCTAATTTGAGTAGTTTTTTGTTATTTTTAATCACAGTTTTCATGGGGTTTATATTGCGATTTTTAATTCAATATACATTAGCTATGTGTGCATTTTGGACTGAAAGAGCCAGCGCGATGGAGCAACTTTGGTTATTACCTTATATCTTTTTATCGGGAACAACTGCTCCACTAGAAGTATTTCCAGAATTAGCGCTTAAAATAGTCTTATGGACTCCATTTCCTTATCTGGTTTATTTTCCTGCCTCTGTCTTAGTAGGGTTACCCGTCGATATTGGTAGAGGGTTATTAGTTCTTTTGCTTTGGAGTGGTATTTTTTTTGGGTTAAACCGTTGGTTGTGGCGACTAGGGTTAAAGCAATATTCAGGGATGGGTGCTTAGTCTTTTGTCAATTTTTAAAGGATGAATTAAAACTAAATTTAGAAGACAAGACAAGAAAATTAATTTGAGGAAAATTTTGATCAATTTCCCATAAAATAAATTTTGACAGACTATAATTTTTGTCTTAATGTTTAAGGAAAATCAGAATTTTTTAGATCTTACATGAGCTCCACAGAATGCAAACTGAAAGTTTTTGTCTAAGCATAGTTCTTTAAGTCTATTTTCTCCTAATTTTGAGCAGCGCAACTGGGGTCAGGCAGACCGCGACGCGCCCTCAACCTTGCAGCAACAAATACTTTTCAAGCAACGGCGACTATTTCTGAAGCAGTAGCTATTGGCATAAAGTTGCACAGTCTTGAGTGACAGAAAAGTTCTTTCTGTCCTTATAATAGCAACTGTTGGGATGTGAAATTGAAATTTTGTAACCCAGATAATACCAGGAGAGCCAAGAAAGTTTATCGTTTTACTATTGATGTGTCAGACTGAATACCTGTAACTTTAGATAAAGTGCGGTCTTGGTATGTACCTAAATGAAAACAGGAATTTTTGTTTGTAGTTTTAGCCCTACCCCAAATAGTATATCTGGCTTGAACCAAACTACAAGAATAATCAAAGAAACATTCGACAAAACCTGATTACACCAAAAATTTCACCTCATTTTTATGAGAGGGCAGAAAAGAGAAGCTTTATATGTGAAAACCGTTATAGTGCGAGTTAACTAACTACTTGTTAATTAGCTAACCAGTTTTCCAAATCTATCATCACTGCCAAATCAAAAATTTCTTCTCCTAAAAAATCTAAATTTTCCAAAGATAACTGCTCTATCTGAGTTTTAACTTCTGGAGCTATCTCTCCAAACTTTCTGTGAACTTGACCTAAGAACTCTTTCACCACTTGCTCCCGTCCAATTTATATTCCAATTTTTATTCCTTCCTCTTAGATTTAATTAGGTTCCAGATCGCTGATGTTATCGCTGATGTTGATGTACTGCAATTATTTTTGTTCCGACTCCAGTCTTTGGCATTGCTGAGTAGGGAAGTTGTATTTAACCTCCCCACAACTCAATCTAACTTCAATTATCCACACCCTCTATAGGTGCAAAACCTTGCCTTTGTATATTCTCAGTTATCGTGCGCGGTTCCAAAAACTGCAGTAAATAATCCGGTCCTCCCGCCTTTGAACCCACCCCAGACAACTTAAACCCACCAAATGGTTGTCGAGAAACGATCGCTCCAGTAATTCCACGATTAATATATAAATTCCCCACTTCAAACTCTGCTTTTGCTTGTTCAATATGAGAAGGAGTACGGGAATATAACCCCCCAGTTAAAGCAAAATTAGTCCCATTAGCAATTTCCAAAGCTTGAGTAAAATTATCCGCCTTCATTACTGCCAACACAGGACCAAATATTTCTTCCTGAGCAATAGTTGCACTTGGCGACACATCCTTAAATATCACAGGACCAACAAAATAACCATCCTTCGGCGCACTCATCTCAATAGCAACTTCTGCTTCCTGCTTACCTTTCACAATATATTCCTGAATCCGCTTTTGCGCTTTCTCATCAATTACCGGACCAACTTGTGTACTTGGCTTCTCCGCATCCCCTATATTGAGCGATCGCGTAGCCTCCACCAAACGATTCACAAAACTATCATAAATTGTTGCCAATACTACAACCCGCGAACAAGCCGAACATTTCTGTCCACTATATCCAAAAGCAGAATAAACAACACCAGCAACTGCTTGGTCAAGATCTGCACTTTCATCTACAATAATCGCATTTTTACCACCCATTTCAGCAATAACTCGCTTCAAATGTTTTTGCCTTGGTTGCAAAACTGCAGCTTGAGCATAAATGTGACAACCCACTTCCATCGAACCAGTAAAAGTAATACTATTAACACTTGGGTGCTTCACCATAAAATCACCCACAGTGGAACCATTTCCCGGAACAAATTGAAATACCCCCTTAGGAAAACCAGCTTCTAGCAAAATCTCAGAAATTTTAGAAGCAATAACCGATGATACTGCTGCTGGCTTCAACAAAGTACAATTACCTGTCACCAGAGACGAAACAGTCATTCCAGTAGGAATAGCCAGAGGAAAATTCCAAGGAGAAATTACTAAAGAAATACCACGAGGTTGATAATAATAACGGTCAGTTTCTCCAGCGACATCATAATTATAGCCCTGCTCTAACCGTTCCATCTCATCAGCATAATAACGACAAAAATCTATCGCCTCAGAAACTTCTGCATTACCTTGGTTAAGAGGTTTACCAACCTCTAAAACCATCCATGCTGCCAACTCATGACGACGTTTTTCCATTAAGTCAGCAGCTTTGCGCAATATCCTTGTCCGTTCTCGAACTGGTGTTTTCTTCCAACTTGGAAACGCTGCTTTGGCTGCTTGAATTGCCTGCTCTGCTTGTTCTACCGATATTAAACCAATTTTGCCAACAACCTCCTTAGAATTTGATGGGTTCAGTGAATCAACTATTTGTGCTGTGTTTGTGTATTCACCATTAATAATTGGCAGATAGGTTTTTCCTAACTCTAGTCGTATTTGACCAATAGTATTCAAAGCTTGTTGCCGTTGTTGGAAATTAGCGTAGTCGCTATCGGCAGCATTAGGGAAAACTGGTTTGACCACATCGTGAATTGTAGTTTTACCATTAATACTTGGTGCTGCCAATAATTCTTCTAAAGGCCGGTTTTCTAAACTTTGTTTGAGAAATGAACTGTTAGCAGTATTTTCTAGGAGGCGACGAATTAAATATGCCATTCCTGGTAAAAGATCACCGTAGGGGCAATAAACTCGGACGCGATAACCCTTTTCTGCTAATATTGTAGCTATTTTGTCACCCATACCATAGAGTACCTGCATCTCAAAGCACCGCCGAGGAACTTTTAGAGTTTCAGCAATAGCGATCGCTCTCGCTTGAGAACGAACATTATGACTACCAATAGCTGAGTAAATATATTCATGATTTTCTAGCATCATATAAGTCAGCTTTTCAAAGTTGGCATCAGTTTCAGGTTTATCATTAAATACTGGTTGGGGCCAGTCATGTTGTAAAGCCTTGATAGTTTCCTGATCCCAATAGGCTCCTTTTACAAGTCGAACAGTAACGGGACGACCTCTAATTTTTGCCCATTCAATAATGCCTTGCAGATCTTTTTCACTATCCCGCAAATATGCTTGAATTGTCACACCGATATCATTACGGTTGCGAAATTCTTCTTCCATCAACAATTCTTTAAGAATATCAATAGTCAGGTCTTTATAAGTATATTGTTCCATGTCAAAGTGAACTGCTACACCCAGTTTTTGAGCATGTCTGAGTAGAGTGCGTACATGATCACTCACTCTTTCCTGACTACCTTTAACATCAAGAGGATCAAACTGAGAATAAAATGCTGTAAGTTTTACCGATACTTGTACTCGTGGTAGTTTTTCCCCTTCTGCTTCATCTATTTGGGGAATTGATGACCAGCTATTAGCAGCTTGGGAAAGTTGAGTCATCAGTTCAAGATAACGGTCTAAATATAACTGTGCTTCAGTTTCAGTGATGACTGCTTCTCCAAGGAGGTCGACAGTAAAGCACATTTTATCTTTCCGTAGTTTTTCTAGGGTTTTGATGATTTGCTTAACATTTTCCCCAGCAATATATTTATGAGCGAGAGTTTCCACTGCAGGTGCAACAGTAGTCGCTGCAAGTTGACCAGGAACAGAGTCTGGGTTAGCAAAATTGAGTAGTTTTTTGAGAGTTTCTGGAAGTTCGACTTCTTGAGTAGTCAGATATTCTTGGAGGTGAGCAGCTATTTCTGGTTTACTCCGTAATGCTGGTAAACAGTCAATAAAACGAAATAGTTGGACTCGCAAACCAGGACTTGCCATTGCCCAGTCAAGGAGCTTATCATCCCACCGCATTTGATTTTGCAATTGAGCCAAGAAAGAACGATTTTTTTCCTGAGTTGCTTTCAAGAGTTGTTTAGCTATTTCTTGAGTTTTAGTTTCGTAGTTAGTATGGGATATTTGTTCAACCATTTTTTTTCTAAAGTTAATTAAAAGTAATTGGGTTTATATTGGATGATTTAAGTATTTATCACTAAAATTGATTTAAAATTTAGTGTTTTTCCGATATCCTATTCGGGTACTTTCCGTACAATATGTTTTTGTATTTTAATTCTACTTTAAAAAGTTTTCTGTGACGATACTTTTATTTTAATTTATAAAAATTAATCAATCGTACTATATCTTAAGCTAATTTACCCATAATCTCTACAGCTATGATTAATTGATTATATTTAGTTACCTTATTCTACAATTTTGCTAGTTCTTTTCCTGCTTTACTTTTACACCACATATAGATATTCCAATACAGATTATTATCTAGTTATATTCAAAAAAAAATTTTTGATAAATATATTGATTTAAGGAAGATCATTAGAAGCATAAATTGTCAAAATTAAAGCTAGAGAAATAATTAAAATTAAACATTTTAACTGATATAAATTTACTATTAATACATCACTCAAACTTTCACTTTCTGTAATTTTTTAACCCGGCATATTTGTCTGGGAAAAGTTGAAATTTTTATAAAGATATCCCCATAACCTTTCACATAAGTTAAAAGTCAACCCCCCACTTACTACCTAAGACGACAGGGTTGTCCCAAAAAGCAATAGGTAGAGATTTTGGAATTCTATAGCCAGGCCGGAGTATGAAAAATCTAAGTACAGAACAAAACTTGCAAAAGTTGAGAGGAAAAGGGTTTCATAAAAATTAGAATAAGCATGAATGAAACCCTATGAGCCAGGTATAACTTACTCAAACAAACATTTAAACCTGAGCTCAAATGCCATGGAGCTAGACTAAGTTTTTTAGCTATTTTATGGCCATATTTAGAGGCAAAACAGTGAATCTCGCATAAATAGTAATAGGATCCATTGGTAACAACAAAAATGAATCAAACTACAAACATTTACAAACACTATGGGCGGGAATTTGAACTAAATTACTTTAGAACCGCAAAATTAACTCTAATACCAATGAACTAGTAGATTTGTTTAAAGATTTTATAGAACTATTGTGGCAACTCAAAATTACTTATGTACAAACAGATAGAAAGTTTTTCATCCTATTCCCATTCATGAAAGGGAGAACTTAAGTGAAGAAAACACACTCTTGATCCGAGTATTATTTTTTCCCACCTTTCTTATCATGGGTCGATATATACTACTTTTTGCTTTCAATCGCGAAAACTTCTGTATGATCATTGGGTTAATATTACTAATGTAGCCCTTTATAATAACCCTTTATTAATAGAAATTTTTCTATAACCGTAATATTAAAATTTCTTTTTAATCGGAGCGGCGGGATTTGAACCCACGACCCCCACTACCCCAAAGTGGTGCGCTACCAAGCTGCGCTACGCCCCGTTATAGCAATATAAACAAACAAATAATAAGCCAGAAAGAACAAAGTTAAAAGTAGTATTTAACAAAACTGAGTTTCAGTATTTAGTAACATCCATGCCCTTAGCTTATATCAATAGTACATCTTAAATCACATTTTGACAAGTTATTTTACTAAAAACATTTTAAAGCATATTTTTAAATCATAACATATTACCACAGATATATACCAAGTCTGATTCAGTATAGCTTGCTGATTAACTCTCAAAGGATTTAGTCTTTTTTTTTAGTCCAGCTTTTCCATAGCTCTTGCTCACATAAGTTAGGATTTTAGCTAGACAAGGGCAGAGGGTAGTAACGAAGAATTCTTAAATCCTACTTCCTTTATATAATTCCCATTTTTCCTAACCAGTCCCTTCTCAAAAAAAAATTTTCAAAAATGTTTTTTAGCAAACCCTAAATTAGCCATAATCAAAAATGTTTTTCTTTTTCCAATTGCTCCCTATTTTTTAAACCCTATTACCTATTTCCTAAAATTTTTGTTTTGAGCATTCCAAAAGACATGATATTAATCAAAAAATCTTCAACATTTCTGCTGCTTCGACTAAACTAGGTACAGCATCTACAGGCCATTTTCCCTCGCCCCTGCGCCCTTGATTTAAAATAAACTGAACGGTATAACTTTCAGGAAAACCTTCCACCTGCATCCATAGCAAATCACTTTCAGCTTCACATACTATTCTTTCCTCATCCATCAACTCGTCCGCCATTTGGCTAATAGTTTTGCTTAACTGGTGTAATAATCGACAAAAATCATCTAATTCTCCTGCACTCAGTTCTATTGACCAATTATCCCCACCCACTAAACCTTGAAACTCTGGTGCTTCAGGGTTCCAACCTAAGCGCCAACCAACTCCACTTTTGACTATTCGTTCCATAACTTAAACTATTACTCAGCAATTACAGTAATCAGCTTCTCAAAGTTTATAGTTAAAAAAATACTCAGTAATTAGTAATCAATAATCAGTTTCTCAAAGTTCATAATAGGGAGCTTAAGTCCCTTTCATAGACATCAGCAGCTTTGTAAAATGACCTTTGCCGATGGGTTGCTATGATTTTTCTTTAAATAGCGATAATACTCTTCATCATTACCAAATTTTATGTCCTTTAGTGTTTTATTTCGGCAACAGCCCAAAACACCTAACAAAAGCATTGAAGATTTGGCCAAATAATAGTTTCATAGCTTGATTCAGCAATGCCTTCAAAACGTGGGACTGTTACCCCTGAATTTTTATGTGATAGCAGAATGGCCATTTATAGACAATTTTCAGAGAAAAGCTGATAGCTAGTTAAGGTTTAAGTAAATCTGCACCTTCTTGTTTAAGAATAACTGGTACCCTAGGAGCTACCTGCTCAGAGTCACCTCTGTATTCCATTTTTGGAATAGATGGAGGGTTAGAGTCGCCTCCAAAAATATCTACTAACCTATTAACTAAAGCATTTCTTTGAGAACGAGTTAAATTTTGAATTGCTTGGCGATCGCCCTTCATTGGATTTTCTGTCAAAGAATCATTACCAGGATATACAGATGACCGTAGATAATCATTAGCCCCCAAATAATCTGCTAATGTTAATTTCCAATCAAATCTATAATTAGGCGCACGACCTTTGACATAGAAATGATACCTAATTAGACGCGATACCAAAGTATCCTCAGTATTTACTTTCCCCGTTTCCTTAGATATGTAATAATTTTCCAATGGCAAATCTGGTATTTTTTCATAGACAAATGGCCAGACTTCTTTAGGTTGAACCAGCTGTTGGACAATTTTTATGGGGTACTGAGAATTGTCTTGGCTTGTAATTTTTTTAAACTGGTATTTAAATAAATAAGTAGAAGGGTGTGCTGCACTAATTAAAGAAGTCCACAATAACCCTATACTAACCCAAACCATTGCTGTTATAAAAGTAATATTGAAATATTTGAGCCATTGCTTATTGCTCATGGCTATTAACTACCAAATATTATTATTAATAATTTATCTATCTATATTATTGCCAACTTCACTAATTATTTCTGGTTGCATCAACTCATCAGACATTTCCAATACAGCACGAATGACTGGCTTGACTGCTTGCTCATCAAAATTATCAAAATCTTCATAACGACGACGCTTGGCACGATTAGCTACTTGTACCACAGCCCGATAGCGATTAGAAGAAGCTTTGATTAGCTCCTCAGACTTACGGCTTAGTTCTACCGAATTAATATTAGATTGCTTTTGCATATAGAATAGGGAATAGGATAGGGAATAAATAAAAAAAATATTTACCCTAATTAAAGACGTTACTAAAATAACTATACCATATTAATCACCAAATCTGCTTGTAATTAGAATTTACTGAAAAAGTCTTTTGAGGGAGTAGGTTGGAAGGATAAACAGGAATTTTATATAAGGATATAGGTGGATATAGGTAAAAATTGTCCCTGGATGCCTTCTGGAATGAGCGCCCAAAACCCTAAATTATTTGAGCCCTGAAACTTGTGAAAAGCTGATATTTTTTTCCCAAAAAGGCTAAAGCCTTTATCTGTCAATACTTTTACCCTTAAATCAACTAGTAATAATTAATTAGTACAACTATTTACACGAATACTAAATTTTTGTAGTTAAAACTTCATAAATATTAATTAATTATAATAAATTATAATAAAACTGATCTAAATTTTTTAAAATTATATTTGTTATTTATGTTAACATCAGTCCTTGATACTTCAAAGCAAAACCACTTTTCTGGGTCCTATCATCATCCTCTAAAAATAGTTGCATTAGGAGATAGCTTAGTTTATGGTTTTGGTGATTATGAAGGTGGTGGATGGGTAGAAAGACTACGACGACATTGGATGTTACCAGATAGTCCTGGTCATGTACTATATAATTTGGGAGTCCGGGGAAACCGAGTTTTACAAGTGGAACAACGCTTGGAGGATGAGTTTCGTCATCGGGGAGAATTAAAAAATCGTCAGCCAGATATTATTCTTCTTTCTGTTGGGGTAAATGATTCTGCTAGAGTCCAAAGACCAGATGGACGTTATTATACAGATTTTTCCAGATTTCAAAAAATTTTAGATAAGTTATTAGATACATCAAAGCAACTTTGCCCTGTAATATTTGTAGGAATGGTTCCTGTTGACCAAGCTAAAATGCCTTTCCAGAATTGTTTATATTATAGTCACGATGACCAATACATATATAAGGAGGCAACTCGTTTAGCTTGTTTAAAGCGACAAATACCTTATTTAGATGTCTTTGAAAAATGGTTAATTCGGGGGGAAAGTTGGTGGCGATCACGTCTCTGTAATGATGGGATTCATCCTAATGTTAGAGGTTATCAATCCCTTTTAGAAGATGTACTAAACTGGGAATCTCTTTATTTATTAACTACTTAGATAAAAAAGGATGACCAAATATTTCTAAGTAATCAAAACCATTGAGATAAAAAAATATGAACATATCATGTTCTTTAGAGAATTGCACAATCTTAAAAGAAATTAAACAACGTCCAAAAATTTTTCTTTCCTATCTATGACTAAAAAATAAGGTCTTAAAGCTCCTGCTCTTTTACAGGTTTTTTTGATGATTAGTAAACCACAAAGAAAGTAGGGACGTTCCATTCTAAATTCCCCACGACAAAATATAGTATGAGAAATCAGGAGTTAGGAGTCGTAGTGGCCATTCACCACTCCCCCGCACAAGAATCAGGAGAAAATTATAGTGGTTATAATTGAGTACACAATCAAGTATTTATGCTTAATATTTTCCTGATAATTTGACTTCTGAGAAAGGTTAATAAAGATGATTTATATAGTATAAGTACTTACTAAACTACTGATTAGTATATTACTTTTAATGTTACAATTTGGATTTATGGAACGTGGGTGGCATGCAAAGTCCCTAAAGGATAATCATTTTTTTTATTTTCCCCAGCTGAAAACTATTTATTTGGGGATGAAAAAAATAAACTTTAGTATTTCAAAGCTCTGGCTTCATTTAGAAGTACTAATAACTGATAACTGATAACTCATAAGTTAAATGACAAGAAGCATACCAGAACTACCAACAAAATACGACCCCTTTGTCACTGAAGCTAAATGGCAGAGATATTGGGAAGAAAACAATACTTTCAAAGCAGACCCTAAGCAAGCAGGCGACCCCTACTGCATAGTCATTCCTCCACCAAATGTTACAGGTAGTCTCCATGCAGGCCATGCTTTCAATAATTCTCTTATTGATGCCCTTATCCGTTACCATCGGATGCGTGGTGACAATACCCTCTACCTCCCAGGCACAGATCACGCTAGTATCGCAGTTCAAACTATTCTGGAACGCAAACTCAAAGCGGATGGCCAAACTCGCTACGATGTCGGGCGGGAAAAATTTCTCAAACTTGCCTGGGAATGGAAAGCAGAGTCTGGTGGCACTATTGTTAATCAACTGCGTCGCTTAGGAGTTTCTACAGACTGGACACGGGAACGTTTTACCCTGGATGAAGGCTTATCAAAAGCTGTCATTGAGGCATTCATGCGTCTCTACGAACAAGGTCTCATCTATCGTGGTAATTATTTGGTCAACTGGTGTCCGGCTAGTCAGTCTGCTGTTTCTGACTTAGAGGTAGAAAATAAAGAAGTTAATGGGAACCTCTGGCATTTCCGTTATCCTCTCACTGATGGCAGTGGTTATGTGGAAGTCGCTACTACTCGCCCAGAAACAATGTTGGGAGATACTGGTGTTGCTGTTAACCCTAATGACGATCGCTACAAAGATATTATCGGCAAAACTGTTATGCTACCAATAATGAAACGGGAAATACCTATTATTGCTGATGAGTTGGTTGATCCTGAGTTTGGTACTGGTTGTGTTAAAGTTACTCCCGCTCACGACCCTAATGATTTTGAAATGGGTAAACGTCATAACTTGCCGTTAATCAATATTATGAATAAAGATGGTAGCTTGAATGAAAATGCGGGAGTGTTTGTTGAGCAAGACCGTTTTGAGGCGCGGAAAAATGTTGTCCAACGGTTAAAGGAAGAAGGGGTTTTAGTAAAAGTAGAAGATTATAGTCATAGTGTTCCCTATAGTGATCGTGGCAAAGTACCTGTAGAACCACTGCTCTCAACTCAGTGGTTTGTTAAAATTAAACCCTTGGCGGAGAAAACACTGGAATTATTGGATAGGCACAACCAACCCAAATTTGTTCCTGAACGTTGGACGAAAGTTTATCGCGACTGGTTGGTAAAAATTCAAGACTGGTGTATTTCCCGACAACTCTGGTGGGGTCATCAAATTCCGGCTTGGTATGTTATTAGTGAAACTAATGGAGAAATTGCCGATAATACTCCTTTTGTTGTGGCTCGCTTTGAAGCGGAAGCGTTAGAAGTAGCAAAGAAAAAATTTGGCGACCATGTCAAAATTCAACAAGACCCAGATGTTCTTGATACTTGGTTTTCATCTAGTTTATGGCCGTTTTCCACATTGGGCTGGCCGGAAAATACTCCAGACTTAGAAAAATATTATCCTACTAGCACTCTTTCTACTGGTTTTGATATCATCTTTTTTTGGGTAGCTAGAATGACAATGATGGGAGTACATTTGACTGGAAAAATGCCATTTGAAACTGTTTATATTCACGGTTTAATGTTAGATGAAAACGGTAAAAAACAATCTAAATCTGCTGGAAATGGTATTAACCCATTATTATTAATTGAAAAGTATGGTACCGATGCTTTACGTTACACTTTGATGCGAGAAACTGCTGGAGCAGGACAAGATGTGAGGATGGATTATAATAGAGAAACTGATGAGTCTGCATCAGTAGAAGCTTCTCGAAATTTTACTAATAAAATTTGGAATGCTGCTAGGTTTGTCATGATGAAATTAGAGGGTAAAACTCCTGAAGAATTAGGGAAACCAGAGGTAGATAAATTAGAATTAGTTGACCGTTGGATTTTGTCTCACTTCTATCAGACTGTGCAACAAACTTGCGATTATTTAGATAATTATGGTTTGGGAGAAGCTGCTAAAGGTCTTTATGAATTTATTTGGGGATATTTTTGTGATTGGTATCTTGAATTAGTTAAGTCTCGTTTACAGGGTGAAGATGAAAATTCTCGGTTGGTGGCACAGCAAACTTTAGCTTATGTTTTGGATGGAATTTTAAGGTTATTACATCCTTTTATGCCTCATATTACTGAAGAAATTTGGCATACTTTGAATCAAGTTGGAGAAGAAAATTGTTTGGCTTTACAGTCTTATCCAAAGTTAGATAAATCTTTAATTAATTCTGATTTGGAGCATGAGTTTGAGTTATTAATTGGGGTAATTCGGAGTCTCAGAAATTTACGGGCGGAGGTTGATATTAAGCCAAAGGTAAAAATTACGGCAATTTTGCAGAGTCAGAATGAACAGGAACGTGAAATTTTGAGGAAAGGAGAGAATTATATTCAGGATTTAATTAAAATTGAAAAGTTGAATATTACTTCTAGTGTTGATTTAAAGGTTGGTCAAACTATTGCTGGTGTTATTGGTACTGTACAAGTTTTAATTCCATTATCAGGAGTAGTAGATATTGAAGCTTTATCTGCTAGACTGAACAAAAAGTTAGAGAAGTTGGAAAAAGAGATAGGATCTACTAAAAAACGGTTGAGTAAACCAGATTTTGTGAAGAAGGCAGACCCTAAATTTGTGGAGGAAACTAGAAATAATTTGGCAGAGGCAGAAAAGCAGGCAGAATTTTTGCGCGATCGCTTGGATAAGTTCCAGTCAAATTAAGTCAAAAATTAACTAAATTTGTGCAGAAAGTAGGTTTTTGTCATTTCAAATGACGACATTTGATAATCTAATATGAAATCCAATTAATTCGGTGAAAAAAATGTTTCATTCTAATTTTAGAAGTAATGTGCGGAGATGCGATTCATATTCCTCTAAATGCTGGTTTTGCTAGTAGTACAGATATGATTTTGATACCCGAAATTCCTGATAAAATAGATAATATTTGTAACTATATTAGCAAACGTTCTAATTTAGACAAAAACTACTCTTTGATAGTTTTAGCAGAGGCCGTGAGGACGGAAAGTGATACAAGATGATTTATTTGTTAAGTCTCATTTTGGCAGTACTGAACATTATCTAGCAGATAAAGTCTATGTTTGTCCTGGTGCGGAAACTCGTTTTACATTGTTAGATAATATTTAACCAGGCGGTTTTTCTTCCCCCCCACCGACCCTTTACTTGCTTCAGCTTTTGGAGTAGTAGCAGTCGATATAATTGCTGAAGGAAAATATGACCAGATAATAACTTGGCCAAATCTACAAGTTTCAGTGTGCCTATTGTAGAGGCGATCGCTAAGTACAGAGCAGTAGAGCCTAATGATACTTTAGTCAAAACTGCTCGAAGCTTATGTCTTTGTTTCAGAGATTAAGTCAAATTATTTTTCCTCAACTATAACACTACAGTTTTTCAGACTTTTAGCCCCAGAGTTAGCAAGAAACTTTGTAGAAGTTTGGTATGTAAAACTTCTACAGTTTTTCCCGTATAATTTCTAATACAAAATCTCCTTGATTAACACAATGGTTTGTTGAATTATCTAAAATTAAACCATCTGTTTGTGCAAAAACATCTACAACTTTTGGCAAATCTTGATTTTTGTTAAAATTTAGTATTTGATAAAGACGCTGATTTTTTTTAACAATTGTACCAGGCTCCATTCGATTTTGAATCATACCACCTACAGGAGCATAATAAGGCTTCATCTCTTGTCTAGTAGTAAAAACTATTTGATGATCTGCTAATTCCTTCAAGGGAAATTCAGGAATTTTTAATAACTTTTTATTAGCTAAATAATTTTTCAATCCCCGAATACCTTTTGTCACTGATTCGGGGTTCATTTTCATTCCTGAACCTAATTCTAATGTCCATGATTCTATATCAAATTGAATTGGTTTTCCTAACTTTTTCAAATGCCTTTCTAAAGCTAACCAAGGTTTCAAAAAACCCTCATCAAAAGTATTTCCTTCATATTCACCCTCAAGCACTAAAATTCCATAATCAAAAAGAAATGACTTAGCACTTTCTTCCCTACCATGAAAGCAATAAAAATAATCTAAACTTTGATTACTTGAACTATGTAAATCTATCACATAATCTGCATCTAAACATAACGATTGTAGTTGATATCTATATTGTTTATAGAAAGGTGTACTACTAGGGGAATTAATTTTTTCTAACTGTTGATTAAAACTACGTAAAATTTCCTGGCGATAATTATTTTTTATTTCTGTTTCTGACAAGTTGATTTGAGCTTTAGCAAAAGCTTCGATATCTACATTTTCCTTTTCATAATCCCAAAATATCCGGTTCCAATCTTTACCATCATAGCTATTATATCTACCTGATGAAAATTGATGCGATCGCACATTAACTCCTTCAGGATTACAAACAGGGACTAACCATATTTCTCCTATTAATTGATTATTATCCAGATTCATTAAAAACTCTATCAAGTGATAAATAACAGCATTACCACTAATCTCAGCTCCATGTAAATTTGCTTGAATATAAGCTTTTTTTCCTGCTTGATTTCCAATGAATTTATAAACTTGTAAATACAGAAAATCCCCAGAAGCAAATTGTCTTAAAGGTATAGTATAAATCTTTGGTTTCATCAATTTTTTAAAGTAGCTAATAACTGATAGCTAATACCTGAATGCTTACAATATTTTGAAAGATGGAATTATGTTATTAAAAAGTTAGTGATAGGTTGCTGAAGTGCGATTTTTTAATTAACTCAAAGAAGAGTTAGTAAGATGCTATTTGACAAACAAACCTAAAAATCAGGAGTTAAAAGTCAAATTTGTTAATGACCCTAAACTAAAAAAACTGCACGTTAGAGTCCACCTTCTTCAGCTAACACATCCTAATCAATTGTTTTACCTTAAATGTTGCTTTAGGACTTCTGATATACCCATAATAGACAGGGGGCAATTTTCTACCTCAAAAAGCTTCCTAAATAACATTAGTGTATTCTAAATATAACTTTTCAACCGAGCTAATATTAGATGATTTGCCGACCGGATGAATTCTCCTCAGCAAATAGTTAGTTATATTATATAATTTACCTCAATCAGAACCTCAGACACAACTGAGGCTTCATTCAACCTAACTATAATACTTTATCTTGTAAATATTACCTGTATCCTGCGACACCACCATAACGTCACACGAACCATAACCAAAACCAAAACTCTTTCCCAAAATAAAAGGTACTGTTACTGTTCTAGCTTGTGCTGGTTAAGCTAACAAGGTAACAGTTAACACTACCATCAACTAAGGTAAAGTTACTAGCAAAATACTAGAAGAAAGTGCTAACAAAGAAGATTCTATAAAAGGTTTAATTTATTTCATCATAGTTTTCTCTCAACTTAATTTGTAAGTTTTGTTGTTAGCCGGAAATGTTTTTCCTAGCTAGAAATAAATTTATCTTAGTAGAGCCAGAAGTTTTTTAGTTTAGCCATAGCTACCAAAAACTTATGTAAGTTAATGACAATGGAAGACTTAATCTTACACTTCAAGATAATTGAAATTATAATTAAGAATATTTTTTGTTAACTACAAATCCCAATTTATTCCCATGAAAAGCTACAGAACTAGTGTTTGGCTTTTTGGTTTTTTACTAGTTATTTCGGTGTAAATCAGTTTTACATCCTATTGAAATGATTATATTTACAGATAATGTAAAATTATAGATAACAGTTAAAAACCCCCATCTACATTAAATACTTGAGCCGTAATATAACTCGCCGCATCATCAGCAGCTAAAAACCTAATCATACCTGCTACCTCTTCTGGTTTACCATAACGACCTAGAGGAATAAACTTAATAATTTCCTCAGAATTTTTCAGGTCTTTAGTCATATCAGTCTCAATAAACCCAGGAGCAACCACATTTGCTGTAATTCCTCTATTAGCAAGTTCTTTGGCCACAGTTTTAGTAAAGCCAATTACTCCTGCTTTTGCTGCGCTATAATTAGCTTGACCAGGATTACCCATTTGCCCGGACACTGAAGCAACATTAATAATGCGCCCACTTTTTTGTTTGAGCATAATTTTACTCACAGCACGAGTACAAAGAAATACTCCTGTCAAATTTAAGTCTATTACTGACTGCCAGTCTTCTAGTTTCATCCGCAGCAGTAATGTATCGCGAGTAATACCAGCATTATTAACTAAGATATCAACACGACTCCACTTTTCCATCACTTCTTTAATTAAGTTATCCACTTCCTCAACTTGAGAAACATCTGCTTGTAGTGCCAGACCGTTACCACCCGCCGCAACTATTTCTGCTACTACTTCCTCAGCAGTATCACTAGATTTAGCATAGTTAACAACTACATTTGCCCCTTCCATTGCTAATGCTAAAGCTGTTGCTCGGCCAATTCCTCTGGATGCACCTGTAACTATTGCTACTTTTCCTTTTAAACGTTGTAATGTTTCTGGCAATGCTTCCATAATCAAATCCTTTTGTTTTATATCAAGCTTAAACTAGCTTATACTAAATGCTAAAGAGCAAAAATTTAAATATTCCAGGAATTTTGGTTATTTAACTATTACTGATTTGCTGACATCTATAAATCTAAGTTTATATATACTGATATAGCTATACTTATCAAGGTTAACTAATTGTGTTATAATTAGACAATAAGACTAGTTTGTGCTATGGAACTAGCCCACTAAGTAACCACTATACTAATAAGTTAACGTTACTGCCGGGCCTTGTAATTCAACTTCTGTGAACACCTAGCCACCAAGGCAATGTAAGTACTTAAAAGCGTCGACAGGTTTTCAAAGTAGGCATTGGGAAATACCCCCTCAGTGAGTTAATCTTACTGTGCATTGTTAATAATTATTAGCAATCATAATATCAGTTCTAATAAATTTTTTTATTATGGCAATTAAAAAGAAGTTTAATAATTTTGATGAATTACTTGCTGGTTCAGATCTACCCGTTTTAGTCGATTTTTATGCCACCTGGTGTGGCCCTTGCAAGATGATGACCCCTATTCTAGAACAGGTAAATCAACAAATCAAAGATAAACTGCGAATAGTTAAAATTGATACAGATAAATATCCTCAGTTAGCATCTCGTTATCATATTGAATCCCTACCCACTTTAGTCCTGTTTAAAAATGGTCAGCCAGTAGACAGAATAGAAGGAGTAATACAATCACCACAATTAGTGGAACGCTTAAATAAGATGACCTCAATTTAATTAAATTTTCTTGCAGAATATAGAGATAATTTTCACTAAGTATTTAAGATAACTGCTCCTGACAATAGAAGTAAAAATATGCTAAAATTAGATTATAAATGATATAATTATAGCGAAAAAATAAAAATCTTATTCATTCTTAAATAAGTGCAACTTGTGATCAAAGATATAAAAATTAGATTAGATTGCTAATATCATTTATAGTAAGCATTCAGCTATCCCAATTCAGCAAACAGCTTTTGAAAAAGTCAAGGAATTAGTAAGTTTATATTTCAGACTAATTTCATTCATAACTCTTAATTATTGTTTGAGATTAATTTGTCACAAACATGACAATAAGTTAATCACTCATAGTTGAATGGTTGAAGTTTTCACCCAGAAGGCTAGCTGATAGGTGAGGGTTGAATGCTTACTATTTATGTATGGTAATCTATTTCAATTTATCAGAATCTAATAAATATGGCTATTTCTCCCTGGAAGCAATTTAAACTGTCTGTACTGAATGCTAACCAGTGGTTCCGAAAAACTCCTGAAAGAGCTTTGAACATGGCTTATGATGCTGCTAACAAGATTAGGTCTATTGAAGAGGAACATTTTGAAGGCCGAAAAATTTCTAATGTATCAATTAGTTATAGTAATAGTACTAAATCTTATTTTAATTCTCAACTTAATCGATACTTAAAAATTATTCAAGTTAGATTAGCTGAATTTAATACAAGTATTTCAGTAGTAGGAACTCTTGATCAAAATAAAGTTGACAAACAAAAAGATAAATTTGATCAAAATTACCAGCAAGAATTTCCAGGGCGATCATCAATCATTTTAGACAAACTAGAGTTTATCGATCAAGTATCTAGTCGATATTATAAATCCTCAAACCATGAAGCACAAGAATTAAATACAGATCTAGAAATTCCTCATTCTTCATCATCTATAGCTATAGTCTCTAGTAACGTTAATGTTAATAATTATCCTAATAATGTTCGAGCCGGTTCTTCACAGAATCAAAATAATTTAGCTGAACTGAAAAGTAATATTCCTAACACTAACTTTTTGCCCCGTTCCTTGTTAAAGACTTTCAAAAAAATCAAACAAGAATTAGATCCTGAAGCTGAAACAGAAGTCATTAGAAAGTTCAGGAAATCCCAGATTAAGACTCTTACTTCAGTTAGATTTATTTTGCTGGTGATTTTAGTCCCTTTACTTATACACCAGTTATCAAAAATAACTTTTGTGGGTTATTTGGTTGATAATTTTATGTCACTACCTCATCAACAAGCAGAATTATTTCTTAATTCTAACATGGAAGAGGAAGCTTTAGTAAAACTACATCAATATGAGGAAAAACTTCATTTTAAAATGTATTTAGGTCAAGCTCCAGAGCTATTTCCAGAGTTATATGAATCTGGGAAAGAAATTACCGAAATACCTAAATCAGAACGGGAAGAATTGATTGAACATAAAGTCGAAAAAAAGGCTCAAGAAATAGCTTTGGAATACAAAGCCAAGGGTAATAATGGGATTAAAAATATTTTTTGTGATTTCATATCTTTGATAACTTTTGTTATTATTATTTCTACTCGTAAAAGAGAACTTGAGGTTTTAAAATCTTTCATGGATGATGTTGTATATGGTCTTAGTGATAGTGCTAAAGCGTTTATCATTATTTTGTTAACAGATATGTTTGTGGGATTTCACTCTCCTCACGGTTGGGAAGTAATTTTAGAAAATATTACTAGACATTTTGGATTACCAGAAAGTAGAGATTTTAACTTCTTATTTATTGCAACTTTTCCAGTAATTTTGGATGCTGTTTTTAAGTATTGGATATTCCGCTACTTGAACCGTAGTTCACCTTCTGCTGTAGCAACTTATAAGAATATGAATGAGTAAAAGATTTGAAATTAAGGAATTGGAAATTGGGAAATATAAAAAAAAGAAAATATATATCTGGTTTATTTATTAGTCATATTAAATATGAAGCTAACTACTAACTCTTAACTACTAACTTCTAACTTCTAACTTCTAACTCCTTCCTTCCTATATCTTTAATTTTTCTTTGGTAACGAGGTTCACAAGGTGTTCCTAAACAAACTTGGCCTGGAGGCATATCTTTAAAAACACTACTCCTAGCACCAATAACTGCATTAGCACCAATTTTAACACCAAGGCCAACAAAACAATCTGCTGCTACCCAAGTACCATTGCCAATAGTAATACCTGCTGTTTGTAAACCAAATGTAGGGTCTTCTATATTATGACTACCAGTACAAAGGTAACTTTTTTGAGATATAATACAATGCTTACCTATTTCGATACGCTCAAGACTATATAAAACTACATCGTCTCCGATCCAACTATAATCACCGATCACTATTTTCCAAGGATAAGTAAATCTGGCAGTAGGGCGAATTAAAACTCCTTGACCTATTCTAGCTCCAAAAAGATTTAATATTAGTCGTCTCACACCATATAAAGGCTGAGGAGTTAAGGGAAAAATAATTGCTTGTACTAACCACCACAGCAATACAAACCAACCTGGTTTACCTCGGTCATACCAAGATTGGTTGTATTTGCGAAGATCGACCCAAGATTCTGTTTGTTGTTTATTTGTCATAATGTCCACTACTATGTGTTTTTAAGCAGAACAATAAGTTTTGACATCGCTGCTTTTTACGTTTTCTCAATAAATATTGTTTTCGACTGCTATACTAGTACTAAAGTTTTATGATAAAGACACATTTCTTGCAAGGCATTCATCCCGATACTAAATTAAAACTTATGGTGCGGTTCTTCTGCCAGTATTTAGATAAAAATGAGAGATACAGAAAACAGATTTTAGACACTTCTATTTTCTATATTCTGCTTCATATTTTCCCCCATAGAGATGCTCAAA
Organism: Trichodesmium erythraeum IMS101; assembly: GCF_000014265.1. Lineage (NCBI taxonomy): Bacteria > Bacillati > Cyanobacteriota > Cyanophyceae > Oscillatoriales > Microcoleaceae > Trichodesmium > Trichodesmium erythraeum. Next base: position 5,253,568 of record NC_008312.1, on the reverse strand, counting down.
CATTCTTAAGGACGACAAATTTACCATGTTTGAACTTTTACGATGTTACTGTTGCCAATGATTCTTTATCAATTCAAGAATGACAAAATTCAACCAGATATTTTTAATGAGCCTAACTTCTATTACTACTAGCTATTACTATCTGAATCTATTTCAACAACTAACTCGTTCAGAATTAGTATTTTGTCGTTTCTTTTGAGCAACATTCAACTGACCATTACAGTCTTTAAGCTCATAAAGCTTAACACCAATTTGATACTCATATTGACTCAATAACCTACCATAAATATATCCTGCTTTACCATCCAAAAATCCTAGTTGAATAAAATAGAATAAAATAAATCTCAAGAAAGGTTTAAATGGTAGTCTCACCCATATTTTTTTGAGAAAACGCTTGCGCTTTACTGCATCTCCAAATAAACTACCGCCAATAGTTTCATTATCACCTTGACCAGTTAGTACATTGTAATATACCTGCGCTTCCCAATTAGAATAACGGTTATGTCTTTCGATCCAGCAAAATAAATCACGAAAATCTTCGTGAAGCATATCATTTTTTAAATAGCCTGCATTGCCAGTTAAAATAACGTGTTCATGTACCTCATTATCCCCAATATTCTGCACACTCTCAGTTTTTAGGTTTTCGTAGCGACCTTCTTTGTGTTTAAATAATCTGAGGTTCCAATCAGGATATTTCCCTCCATGACGAATCCATTTGCCTAGAAAAAATACTTTCCGGTTGATATAATAACCATTATAATTTGGATCCTGAATTGCTCTATCAATTTCATCCCAAAGTTTTGAAGTAATACGTTCATCACAATCAACTATTAATACCCACTCGTTCCGAAATTGTAAATTCTCCAAAGACCAATTTTTCTTTTTCGGCCAAGTTCCATTAAAATGAAACTGTACTAAATTTGCTCCATAACTTTCAACTATTTCAGTAGACTGATCACTACTTTGAGAATCTACCACAAATATTTCATCTGCTATTGCTACACTTTCTAGACAAGCAGGTAAATTTTTCTCTTCATTCTTAGCAGGAATTAGAACTGATACTGGTATCTTAGGTGATATCATAGTAAATAATTTTTAATATTGGGAATTACTATTATTGTTGTCCCTACCCTTTAAAAGTTTTAGGCCTTAGGTATTAGGTAATAAGGTTTTTTTCCTCATCCTAGACCCCATCCTTATAAAAAAGGTCTTTGACTTTCTAGTCGTAACAATACTAAGACAAAGTCAACCTGCGCGCACCCTTAGGCTTTAGGCTTCGGTCGGCAAGAACGCTCCATCCCTAACAGCCGGGGAGGATGTTGAGTATCATACCCTGAATAGCTGCTCCTAAATAGCCAATTTGGCCATAAGCGTACACAAAATTATCAAAACGCTTTGCCGGGTCTGTAATATTTTTTAGAGACTTATACAGACCTCTAATCATTCTCTCCCCTCCCCGGGATAATTGGCCGAAACCTGCTTGACCAGCTAGCTGTTCTCGGTAACATTCACTGATACCTTGCCACCAACCTCTTTCAATAAACCAAGAAGGTTTTACCCTCTCTGGTGCTACGTTATGAGCAACTAATGCTTCTGGTAGATAGGCTACTTGCCAACCTTGCTTTATGGCTAATTCTGTGCTGTGTAACTCTTCATTTGATAATAATTTTTTGCCGACTCGACCCAAATTAGTATTAAAACCACCAATTTGTTCCAGAAATGTTCGACGAATTGAATAGTTTAGACCTCTAGGAGTTAAGCTTGGTTGGTCAATATATACAACAGAATTACCAAGATCATAGTAACCTAAGTTGCCTGATAATTCTACAGACAGCCATTTGGGAGGATAAATTTCTTTGGGCCAAATTAAAGTGACTTTGCCCCCAGCAATAGCTAGTTTATTGTTACTTTGATAGGCTTCGTATAGTACTCTTAACCATTGGGAACTAGCAACAGCATCATCATCAAGATAAGCTAAAATTTCAGCACTGGCTGTTTTTGCCCCCGTATTTCTGGCCACAGATAACCCTGTGACTGGTTCATAGATATATTCCAGTTTGGGGTTCGTAAGTCTTGCTTCTACTACTTTGCGAGTGTTATCTTTTGAAGCATTATCTACTACTAATACTTCAAAGTTACCAGGAAAATCCTGTGCTAACAAGCTATCTATTGCAGCTCCTAAATAATTGTCCCGATTATGAGTACATATAATAGCAGAGATTAAGACCATAGTTTAGTTATGATTTTTTGAATATCGACATAATTGCTTTTCCTAAATTTATTATCCTTCCTAGTTGAACATTTAGTTTTATTCTCCATGAATTTTTCTACAGCTAATTCTGATAAGTTAATTTTAGTTACTGGCCCTGCTCGTTCTGGTAAAAGTGAGTGGGCAGAAAGTTTAGCCACTAATTCTGGAAAAAAAGTAATATATATAGCTACTTCTCAAATTAATGCTAGTGATTTAGAATGGCAAGCTCGAATTAAACAACATAAAAATCGTCGTCCTTCTGACTGGATAATTTTAGAAATACCTGTAAAATTATCAGAAGCTTTGATTAATTATAGCGATGAAGATTCTTGTATTTTGGTAGATTCTTTAGGTACTTGGTTAGCTAATATTTTGGCACAGGATGAACAGACTTGGAATGAAACTTTAGAAACAGTAATTGAATGTTTATTAAAAGTTAAGGGTAATGTCATTTTAGTCGCTGAAGAAACAGGTTGGGGAGTTGTTCCTTCTTTTCCTTCTGGACGTTTGTTTCGCGATCGCCTTGGTAGTCTTATTCGTCGGTTAGGAGTTATTTCTGACTCTGTTTATCTAGTTACTGCAGGTTACATTTTGCCTCTAAGTGATTTAGGAATACCTTTAAAACTTTAATTTCATCTTGTAATTCTTAATAAATTCTCAATAACTAAATGCTTCAACTTTATACTACACTTAAATTATGCACAATGTATTAATTCTAATAAAATTAGATCTTAGAAAATTAAATTGTTTTAAATATTAAATATTTCTATTGACTATAAGTAAAAAATTATCGGACATTTAAGTTATGGCATCTCACGATCAAGTTAGAAAATACATTGCCTATTGGTTTCAATTAGGTAAGAAAATGTTAACTAGAAATGGCCAAGAATCTTTCGTCCCTCAAGTTATACTATCAGGCGATCGCTACACTCAAGAATTTGAAGAATGCTGGCAGAAAATTTTATCATCTGAATCAGGAGATTGTTATTTAGAAGGAACTAATCAGACAACTGAAGAATTATTATCTCCACAATGGGATATTTGTTCTTGCGCTCGTTGTTCGATGCCAATTCCATTTCATGTTAAAGGAATGCCTCCTGAGTACTGTCCATGTTTCGATCTTCCTAACTGGCCTGACACTGAAACACCATTGCCACGAGCACCTATCAGTAGTAAATTATATCTGCTAAGTATTTGTGAGCGACTGTTAAGTGGCAAGAAGAAAGAAAACGTTGATACTTATCATCACAATTCTCCAAGATGAAAAGTTGAAATTATATTAATCAATAGCGTTTCTCTAGAGAGTATGATACTTATCCCTCAAATAGAGACAATAATCAAATCAATAATGGCCTTCCAGACCAAAATGATTATTAATAACGTCCAAAATCAGATAACAGATCATCCATAATCGGGCCCACCATATTTGTTTTTGACATAGTCATCAATCAACTTCATTATACCCCTAGTTGAAATTGATCCCCAAATACAGTTTTTTTAATCATTCTATCAATGTTTCAATCTTCTCAAACTATTACTTAGTTTTCGTATTTTGTTTGAGTAGATAATTTATGCCAAAAATTTATCCTTATGTTTTCAGTTAGTCATGAAATTTAGTAGCCCTTAATCCCTATTTTTGATATCCTTTAAAACCTCTAGTTTTTCCGCGAGAATGATTTGCTTATTTTGCGTCTTTTACAGCTTCTTTGAAACAGGCTACTTAATTAATCAGTTTTTTGAGGGGCTGGGGTTCAGGATAATCAGTTTTTTTTACTATTCTCAAAGCAGCAAAAGTTTTAATTCCTGTTCCTAAATCTATACCTATTGAATTATTATTTTGAGGTTTTAATATTTAACTAGCAAGCCACAATTAAACCTCATTTTGTCTCAACTATATAATCGATAAAAATAAAATAGTAGTACTTTTTTCTTCACTCCTAGAAAATTTTTTCAGGTTTTCAGCTCTCCAAGTAGAATAATTCGGAAAATTTTCAAGTTTGTGTTTGTTGAAAATTAATTTATCTGAGGTTAATAATATTTACCCCCTGAAAAGTAACTACTACAAAAAAGCTTTTAGATAGTTTTTGGCAATTTATAAAAGCTGTAAAACAACAATTGAATGTTCCATAACAGGAACAAGAATTTTACCTTTATAATACTTACCATTTTCTACAAAAGCAGACTTACTCGTGTCAATAATAATTACCCAATTTCTATCTTGAAACCTAGGAGGAATCGTAAATTCTATTAATTCATAATGAGCATTAAAAAAAATCATAAAACTATCATCAATAATTCTTTCCCCACGCCTACCACTAGCAGGAATTTCCTCTCCATTTAAAAAGATGCCAACAGCTTTAGCAAAATCAATATTCCATTGTTCTTCAGTCATTTCTCCACCATCAGGATTATACCAACCTATATCACTCACATCCGAACCATGAATAGCACGACCTTGAAACCACTTACGTCTATAAAATACTGGATGTTGAAAACGAAAATAAATTAATTCCCTAGTAAAATCTAATAAATCTAAATTTTCTACTTGTAAATTCCAATTTACCCAAGAAATTTCATTATCCTGACAATAAGCATTATTATTACCTTTTTGTGTTCGACCAAATTCATCCCCACCTAACAACATAGGTACACCTTGAGACAACATTAAAGTTACTAAAAAATTACGTCTTTGACGGTTTCTTAAACTTAGTATTTCCGGGTCATTAGTTTCTCCTTCTTCTCCAGAATTCCAAGAACGATTATGTTTTTCTCCATCATTATTATCCTCCCCATTTGCCTCATTATGTTTCTCGTTATAACTAACTAAATCATTTAAAGTAAAACCATCATGAGCAGTTACAAAATTAATACTCGCATGAGGCAACCTACCATTAGAAGCATATAAGTCAGAACTACCCGTAAAACGATAAGCAAATTCAGCTAATGTTTCCTTTTCCCCTCGCCAAAAATCTCTAACTGTATCTCTATATTTACCATTCCATTCTGACCACAATAGAGGAAAATTACCAACTTGATAACCACCTTCTCCCACATCCCAAGGTTCAGCAATTAATTTCACGTTTGAAATAACCGGGTCCTGATGAACAATATCAAAAAAAGCTGCCAAACTATCTACTTCATATAATTCTCGCGCTAAAGCTGAAGCTAAATCAAATCGAAAACCATCAACATGCATTTCCGTCACCCAATAGCGCAGACTATCCATAATTAATTTTAATATTTGGGGGTGACGAACGTTGAGAGAATTACCACAACCAGTGAAGTCCATATAGTAGCGGGGGTCATCTTCTACTAGGCGATAATAAGCGGCATTATCAATACCTTTAAAGGATAAAGTTGGACCCAGATGATTGCCTTCTCCAGTATGGTTATAAACTACATCTAATATTACTTCAATACCACCATTGTGCAATGCCTTCACCATTTGTTTAAATTCTCTAACTTGCCCCCCTGCTTTACTGCTAGAACTATAGCCACTATAGGGAGCAAAATAATTAATTGAGTCATAACCCCAATAATTAGATAGTTCCTTATCAACTAAATGCCCTGGGTATCGGAGAAAATGATGTATTGGCATTAGCTCTACTGCTGTAATACCTAGAGACTGAAGATAAGCGATCGCCGTAGGATGCGCCAACCCAGCATAAGTACCTCTCAAATTTTCTGGAATTTCAGGATGTAGTTTTGTAAACCCTTTAAGATTAATTTCGTAAATTACACTTTCGTGGTTAGGAATATTTAATAATTTGTCATCTCCCCAATCAAAACTTTCATCTATTACCACAGATTTTGGCATTAGATGAGCATCATCGTCTAATATACAGACTAAGTCTTTTTCTGGATTATCCCAAGAATAGGCAAATATTTCTTGACCGTAGAGTATATTCCCATCTATTGCTTTTGCGTAAGGGTCAATTAGTAATTTATTCGGGTTAAACCGATGGCCTTGGGATGGTTCGTAGGGACCATGTACTCGAAATCCATATTTTTGGCCGGGACTTATGCCTGGTAGATAGCCGTGCCAGATAAAGTTACTAACTTCTGTTAAAGTGAGCCGTGTTTCTTTGTTTTGCTTGTCAAATAGGCAAAGCTCTACGCTAGTAGCATTTTCAGAGAATATAGCAAAGTTAGTGCCTTTACCATTCCAGGATGATCCTAAGGGATATGGTTTTCCAGGCCAAAGAGGTACATACATAAGTAAATAAACTGAGAACTCTTCAGAATTAGATAACTATTTTTATAGTTATATCTTAAAGTTAGTTTAGCAAAGTATTCATTTTATAGTTTTTTTTTGGAACTTATTCCATCAGGACTTATCGCAAAAAGCTATGTAGCAACTTCAAATAGCTTATAATATTTTTAAACCTAGAGTTTTTTGGTGTTTAAATAGGATTTAAACTTCGGTTTTAAAACTAAAATATTACATTTTTGAACATAAATTATTTAGCATTAATATAGATAAATTGAGGTTTTTTTATCTTCATTTTAGTTTTTTTTATTAAAGAGAAACAAAAAAAAGTATACGGCTAATTATGTAGTTTATTCAGTACAGTAGTACTAACAAGTTTTTCAATATTGTTTTTAAGTCTTGATTCCTAGAAAAATTCTAAGTATTTTATTTAAAATAATCCCATGTTTATCTGATTAATTACAAGATAAATATGATTCTTATCAATGCAAAAAAAATGCCATTAAAATCATGAACAAATATCCTGCTATAAATTTATACAATCTGCTTATTTAAACATATTTGTTACTTAGAAAAGATTTAAATTAAACCTATAAACACCATAAGTATTAAGCTATTAGCAGTCATTTATCAGCTTTTCCTAGGTCATGCTGCACAAAAATATACATGAAGGTAATAAGATACTTACATAAAGCTTATCATCTTTTTTCTCTCAAACTTTTAATTCTTATTGTAGGCTAATTATTCATTCGATAGCTGATAGCTGAATGCTTACTAAATCAAAGTATTTATTTTCAATTAATTCTGATTTTAACCAACAAAAATATGATTTTTTTTCCTTGTAATTATTCGAAATAATTTATATTTTGAAGTTTTTTTCCAAGAATCATAAGATTGCTAAATTATAAGTATTATTTGCAGTATTAAAAGCCATAATTTATTTACATATTTATTCCCATTTTTTGAGAATAATTAAAATTATTATAGTGCTAGATTGTAGTTCACTAAAAATCCTGAAAACTGAAAAAGTTGATAGCCGATAACCGAAATGACTCAATGTTTAAATCTTAACTGTTGAAGAGTTAACCAAGGAAAAAAAATCTCAAAGTTGTGGTGAAAAGTTAGTTTTAGTCGAAGGTTATCGCTCTCTAAAAATTATCGGGCAAGGAGGTTTTGGCAGAACTTTTCAAGTAGTAGATGAATATAAACTTTCAAAGCCTTTTGTGTAATTAAGCAATTCTTTACTCAAGTACAAGGAAATCAAACGTTATCAAAAGCTGCGGAATTATTTGCTCAAGAAGCTGAATGTTTAGATAGTTTAAGTATACATCCACAAATTTCAGAAATTTTCGCATATTTTACTCATAATAATTGACAGTATTTATTACAATGGTTTATCAACGGTAAAATTTACAAATTCAGAAGGAATTATAATACTCCGGATATTTTAATATAAGTCAATTTTTTTTATCATAATAATCGACAGTATTTATTACAATAGTTTGTCAATGGTAAAAATTTACAGAAGGAATTAAAATACTCCGGAATTTTAATGTAAGTCAAATTTTATAGTTGTTAAAATGTTTATTACTTGTGTTCAAATTTATTCATTATAAGCAGGTAATTTATCGATATATTAAATCCGAGAATATTATTAGGAAAAGTAAAGATAATCAATTAGTATTAGTGGATTTTGGTGCAGCTAAATTTGCCACTATGAATGCTTTAGGACAAACAGGAACTATTATTGTTCAGCATCCTATGTGGCGCAGAAAAATTAGTAATAAAAGCAACTTTTGCTAGTGATATTTATAGTCTTGGTGTGACTTGCATTTATTTATTAGCCTGAGTAGAGCCTTTGAATTTATTTGATGTGACTCAAGGTGAGTGGGTATGGGGAGATTATTGAAAGTCAAAGGTGAAGGATAAAGTTGAAAAAATCTTGGATAAAATGATTGTTGGAGCTACTAAGAAAAGGTTGAAAAATGTAGGAGAAATTTTGTTGCTAATTCAGTCTACTTATAAAATAAAACAACGGTCTATTTATACACCAAAATATCTCAAGTATCAACAGCATAATTAGAAAAAGAAGAGCTATTTACTTTTGAAGTTTTTATTTTCGACAACTCTAAATATTTTACTAACTATATCTAGAGAAGTGTGAGGCAAAAAATAGAAGATTTAATTATATTACTTAAATTAGAAATGCTTTATATTCCTGGGGAAAGTTTTCTCATGGATTCGCCAGAAAATGAAGAGGGAATAACAAAAATTGAAGGTCCGCGACACAAGGTTGTCCTCCAACCTTTTTATATGAGTAAATACTGCATTACTCCGGAACAAGATCAAGTCATTATGGGCAAAAACTCCTCTCACTTTAAAGAAAGAAAACTATTTGGAAAAAACTCTTAAGGAGGAAAGCGTCCAGTCGAATGTGTGGCATGGCATGATGCAATTGAATTTTACCAAAAACTATCTATAAAAATTGGAAAAGCTTATATGCTAACCAGAGAGAGTCAGTGAGAATATGCTTGTCGTGCTGGTACAACTACTTCTTTCTATTTTACTCCGAGTATGATCCCTAGTTTAGTTAACTACAACAGTAAATCTACTTGTAATGTGGGAAGTTTTCCTCCCAATGCTTTTGGTTTATACGATATGCACGGCAATGTCTGGGAATGGTTTAAGGATATTTGGCACGATAACTTAGTGCTCTTAGTAATGGTAGTCCTTGGGAAACCCCAGAAAAGGGATTTTTCAAATCTATTTTTGGTGGAGGCCGAGTGCTCTGCGACGGTAACTGGCTCGTCAATTCTATTTATTGCCGGAGTGCCAGGCGTGTCTATGACTATGCCGGCGGCCTCTTCTACAATGGGGGTTTTCGAGTCATCTCGTCTTCCCCGGTGGTTTCTGGCTTTCGTTCCTAGGACTCTTACCCTCTTTTCTTTTCCCTTTTTTTCCTTTGTCCTGGAGCTTAGTTAAGCCAGGAAAATAATTCCACTGTTCTCCACCCAAACCAACAACTCCTTTTCTCAATCATTCTGTGAAGCTCCAAAAAAACGGCGGCTCTCAGGATTTTTCCCTTTCATTTTCCCTCAAATTTTGATACTATATAAATATAAGGGTAACCTTGCCTTTGTGTATGATTATTTATTCAATACAAAAAAATAGCCCCCACTAATTTAGGAATTTGCCTAGGGGAGGCGATCGCCACTCGTTTCCATTCACAACTCCTTTTCTTAATCATTCTGTGGAGCTCCAAAAAAACGGCGGCTCTCAGGATTTTTCCCTTTCATTTTCCCTCAAATTTTGATACTATATAACTATAAGGGTAATCTTGCCTTTGTGTATGATTATTTATTCAACGCAAAAAAATAGCCCTCACTAATTTAGGAATTTGCCTAGGGGAGGCGATCGCCACTCGTTTCCATTCACAACTCCTTTTCTTAATTATTCTGTGGAGCTCCAAAAAAACGGCGGCTCTCAGGATTTTTCCCTTTCATTTTCCCTCAAATTTTGATACTATATAGATATAAGAGTAATCTCGCCTTTGTGTATGATTATTTATTCAACGCAAAAAAATAACCCCCACTAATTTAGGAATTTGCCTAGGGGAGGCGATCGCCACTCGTTTCCATTCACAACTCCTTTCTGTAATCATTCTGTGAAGCTCCAAAAAATCAGCAACGCTCAGGATTTTCCCTGACCTTTTCCGTCAAATTCATATATCGTTAATTTATAAAGTTATCCTTGATTATATTTATGACTATTTATTCAACATAATAAAAGTATTTTTTATAATAAAACTGACTTTTGAGTTTAACTATAATTTCACATCCTCCCCGGCCTAAAGGCGCAGAGATTTCTGAGCCTTAACCTCTAGCCGGGTTTATGTTTTATAGGAGGCTGCTACTTTGGCAGTATCTTAGACTTACCTTCACCCCCGTTAAAAGTCTCGGAATACTTCACCGCGACTTAGAAAAAATTCTTATGAGTGTTTATTTGTGCCTTCAAGGTACAAAATACTCCGAAGCCTAAAAGCTTCTCAAGTTTTGCACTCAACTTTATGAGTTTCAACAAACCTCTTCTTTTCTAAAGTATTTATGAGACAAGGCGGATTTTTCAAGCAATCTCATTTAAACATAGAAAGTCCAAACATGGAAGTCCCCCGATGGGTGGGCAAGGCTTTAAAACCAACCAACAAGGAAGTCGTCCTACATCATCTTGTCGAGTCTATCAATACGCTTCAAAAGTCGTATAAAAGCAAACCCCATCACCACAACCAACAAAACTAAAACCAAAGCCAAGCCACCTTGATTATTAACATATAAAATAGTCGCCGACAAAGTAAAACCACTAATCAACAAAGCATAATTAGTACCCATTTGTACATTACTAACTCGGCGAACCAACCTATCCGTTTCTACCGCCCGAACCCGAACCTTAATATCCCCCTGCTCTAACTTATCAATTGCATCCTCAATACGACCAGGCAAACCCAAAGCAGTAGAGCTAACCTGAGCTGCTTGACGACCAAGTTCATTAAAAATAGTCTTTTGAGAATCTTCATCAGACATAAGCTGCATGGCAAAAGGCTGTGCCACCTCCATAAAACTAAAATCTGGGTCTAAACCCTTACCAACCCCCTCCAAAGTAGAGAAAGCCCGCATAACAAAAGTAAAAGTTGCCGGAAAACGGAAAGGTTGGTCATAAGCAACCTCATACAAATCATCACTAATAGCAGTAATTGACTGAGCTTCAAATGGCTTATCCATAAAATTATCCAACATATATTGGATAGAACGCCTTACTGGCCCCATATCTCCAGTAGGTTTCAATGCTCCTAGATCAGTTAGAGATATAATTACCCTTTCAGCATCTTTAGAAGCAATGCCATAAAGAGTTTCCATAAGTTTTTCACGGATATTAGACTTAATTTGTCCCATCATCCCAAAATCATAGAAAATTAATCCTCCTTCTGGACTAACAGCAATATTACCCGGATGAGGGTCAGCATGGAAAAAACCATCATTCAAAAGTTGCTGTAAGTAAGCTTCAGCACCCATCCTAGCCAAAGCCTTTCTATCTTGCCCTGATGCTTCGAGAGCTTCATAATTACTAATTTTAATGCCTGGGATATATTCTAATGTGAGTACCCGTGGCGCTGAATACCGCCAATAAACTCTAGGAACTCTTACCCAATTACAGCTACGAAAATTCCGACGAAAAGTATCAGCATTGCGACCTTCATTGAGATAATCTATTTCTAGCCAGAGAATTCGGCAACATTCTTCATAAATACCTAACCAGTCCCGACCCCTACCCCATTGGGGGTGACTTTGAAAATAACGAGCTATTCCTTTGAGAATAGCCAAATCAATTTGGAATAGTTTTTTCAGCCCTGGTCTTTGTACTTTGACGACTACATCTTCACCAGAGTGGAGTTGTGCCCTATGAACTTGACCCAAACTGGCCGCAGCTAAAGGAACTGGATCAAAACTTGAGTATAGTTCTTCTACCTTTTTGCCGAGATCTTCTTCAATAATTGTCTCAATTTGTTCATAATTAAAAGCAGGGACTTTATCTTGAAGTTTTGAAAGCTCTTCTACATACTCTGAAGGAAATAAATCAGCACGGGTAGAGAATAGCTGTCCTAATTTGATAAAGGTAGGGCCTAACTCTAGCATAGTCTCTCGGACCCAAATAGCTTGTTTGCGTCGTCTGAGATTTTTCTTTTCTTCTGTTACTCCCCCCCGGTAACTCCAATCTTTTTTATCTACCCAAAGCCAAGTTAGCCAAAGGAGAACGAAACTCCAAATATCAATGTAACGGCGCTGGCGAGAATAACTTTCTCTATTCCAGCGATAAGCTTTCTGACTATAGGGTTTACTGGAGCCTTTAGTCATTGAGCCTCCAGTTGTATAGTTAGCTTGTTTATTATGGTTAATAATGTCATCCAGGAGAACAGACACAGTAGCAGTATGTTATAATCTATTATTCATTTATTAGTTATTAGTACCCCCAGCTTCAGCAAGAGGCAAGAAAATCAAAAATTTTCTTTTTTTATCCCCTCTTGAAAGGGGAAGCTTTTAGCCTTTTAACGATTACGATATTTTTTCAATTCCTCCCTAACTTGAGCAACTTCATACCTTAAATCATCAATTATGGCTTGTAGATCTTTGCTTTGAAAGTCAAAGTCGCTAGGATGACTATTGTTACTAGTGTTATTTCCTACCTGAGCTTCTCTATCTGCTTTTTCTGAAACTTGGTCAATAAAGTTGCGCAAGTTTTCTCTTTGCTCTGCATCAAATTTACCTAACCCACTTAGGGTATTTGTGATACCATTTTCTAGTTGCTCATAGATTCCCTCTGCAATGGCTCTCCCCAAAAAGAAAGCATGAATTGGTGGCTTACTCATAATAAAATAGTTTGTTTTGATAATTTACAAATCAATTTAGATGTTTTTTTAGTGATTTGAAGTTATTTTTTTATCTGCTTCATAAACTGTCTATTGAACTTTAAGTTTGGTCAATTAGTCAGCCATTTCTTAAATTTCAACAGAGTCATATTGTAAAGTATTGTATCACATTATTTAATAAGTGTCTTACCTATTTTATTAAAAGATGTTTATCTTTCACTGCAGCGGTTTTTCTCCCAGTAAGGTATGCCCATAACTGACAAGATGTCTTTACTACAATGTTTTCACAATTTATTCTGTACATCATTTGCTCCCTCATCTGATGTAATTTTTTTAGATATGGACTTTGAGAAAAATTATTGATTTAATTTTCATACATATAGATTCCGAGTATTTTGTTTTACAAATGTTTACAATCAGGCTTTTGTAGCGCGGGTATCAAGCCTTATCAAGCTTGACCTGACCATTGATCAAATCCTGTTTGTGTGTATAGAAAGCATCTGGTATCTTTTTTAGTTAAAGATGCTAATTAATAGAGCTATTTCGGGTACTTGTAATAGCTGAGTAGTAACTATTTATGCCAATATAAACCAAGAAACTGTAAGGCTGATAGTTAGGCAAGCAAATATAAAATGGTTTCTATATACTATATTTAGGGCGAGGTAATAAAGATTAGTCATTTCACAATATGGGAGATTTTAACAAGTGTAAAACCCTCATTTGAATCTACACTGAAATGATTATATATTTCATTTAATCAATAAACTAAGTAGTTATATCTATATTATTCTAGGAGTATCGTTAGCACTCAATAGTCAAGATTCAAGTCAACTTATAACTTATGATTATTAGTATTTTAGTATAGCCGATCGGTTTAGTGCTAATAAGTTTTACTAAGTTATAGTATAAAGAATTGGTGAAAATATTTACTTAAAATATTAACTTATCTTAAAAATATTAACAGTGGCAAAATCTAGGAGAATGGAATAATTATAATATCCTTTACTTTAAATATTTTATGAATACTAAAAAATTAAATTAATAGTAGTCATTTAGGTTCTAATTTTGCTGTTAATATTTAAATTTATAATCAGAAGGAATATATGATTTGTCTACTAAATTAACTTCTTCATCATAAAAATTATTTTCCGGAGAAAATTTAGTTTTCATATCAGCAGAATAATCTGCTTTTTCTGACCAATATTCATCATCATTAGAGACAGAAAAATCATTTTGTAGCAAATCATCCTGTTGAAAAGATTGCTTCGGCAATTTATTCAATTTTGGTGGAGTGAGAGAATAATTTTTGACTGAAGGAGAATCAAAAAGAGAAGTAGAAGGGTCGTGATTTCGGAAAGTGTAATTTTGATATTGCTTGAGATTCTCTAATAAATTATCCTTTGTCAAAGATGCAATGTTGTTGTTATTTGCTTTTCTATAACTATAACGCAGAGTAATATCAAAACCTATCCATCCAAAAGTTCCAGCAGTAAATAAAAATAACCAAAAAATTATCAGTTGCAAATATAATTGATTAATCCCACTCAATTTATAGTCTCTATCACTAGGGCTAAAAAAATCAAACTTATTTGATCCTAGACTTTTTATCTTAACCGTTTTACTTTTGACTTCATTGGAACAATAATTACCTCTTTTTAGATCAACACTTGATTCTGATTTCATCATAATTAATTGATCATTATTGTTAAATCTAGATACTTTTTCTGTTAAACAACTATTTGGTTTTTTGACCTCTAAAATATTTGATTTATTTAAAAGAAGTACCAACCAACCTTCTACAGTTTGAGGTCGCTTTTGAGGGTCTATTGCTAATCCTCTAACAATAGTCTCTTCAATATTAGAAGAAAGATTAGGTAAAATATCTTTCAGTTCTTTTTCAGAAAATTTAAGTGTTTGAGGAACAGTTTGACTTAATCTTAAAGCAGCGGGAGTAGGAATATTACCAGTAAGTAGATAGTATAATGTAGCGGTTAAAGCATAAATGTCTGTTGAAGGACTTAACTTTTCTTGTGGATTATACTGTTCTGGTGGTGAATATCCCACGGAAAATAAATTAGCATGAGTTTGCTTAATTCCATCAGTTAAGTCACAGGTAATACCAAAATCAGTTAGTACAACTGTGTTACTTTTAGCTCGCTTAATGATATTTTTTGGTTGTATATCCCGATGTAAAAACCCATTTTTATGAACTACTGAAAGAGCTGAGGCAATTTGGTATATATAATTAACAGCTTGGCCGGGATGGAGATTATGGCCAGATTGTATTAAATCAGCCAAATTTTGACCTGGTATATAGTCCATGACCATAAAGAAAAGCTGTTCTTCTTCAAAAAAGTCCCGTACATTGACAATATTGGGGTGTCGAAGGTTAGCCAGGAGATGAGCCTCAGCCATAAATTGACGTTGAAATTTAGCAAAATCTTGATGCTGGTGTAGACTTTCATTCAGAGTTTTCAGTACAACAATTTTGTTCAATTGATCATAAATAGCTCGGTAAGTTGTACCAAATCCTCCTTGACCTAAAATACTATGAATAATATATTTTCCTTTTTGAAGGACCATTCCTGCTTTGAGGTTCATAAATACTAATTTTTAATTTTTATAAAAGCATTACTGGTCAGAATACAACAAGATTTTTGTAGTTAATTCTGCTCGATTGATTATAGATGAATTTCGTGAATACTCCCACGGTAACTTTACAATATGACGTGGGCTTTTTTGCCTCCTAGTCCCATTATTCTGTCCAACTCCACGAAGCTCTAAATAATACTAATTCTGCTTATCAATTCATTTCGTTTTTCAAATTCCTCTCTAGCCCTTCTTTCTTCTGCCTTACCTTCGTAAATATTGGTTCTGGCTCATCTGAATTTAGTATAATAAAATACTATACAGCTTGATTTTTTATATTTTTGCGAGAGTTTTATATGATATTATTATTAATTTTTGAACTTTTGACAAAAAAGAATATTTATAAGTAAATTGGGCATTAAACTCCATTATTAATTAATAACTATGATTTAACAGAAAGCCACAAAATTCAAATTTTCCTTTTTTATCCCCTATTTGAGAGGTATTGCTCACTCTGAAATGGTCAGAGAATATTTGTGAACCCATACTTTATGTTGAGTAACTTTGAACAAAACAGGATTGTTGTAATTAGTTACTATCAGATTTTACATAGAGTGAAAATAGACCCTACCTTTAAAGGGGAAGCTATTAACCTTATTTTTTGGTTAAAGAAAATGGTTAAGTACTAGCTGGAAATACCCGAATCAGTTAATGTAACTCAGTAAGTATTTTAAAGATTATCAATTGTCAAAAACAAAAATCCATAAATATAAAATAGAATATCTATGACCAAAAAAAATTTTGGGTCTGGACTTAGTCCACTTTCCCGCAATCTAGTGCTAGGTCTACCAGTACATTGTCTAGATGATTATTCTAGTTGCTTACTTTCTCGATATGAAGCAGGAGTAGGAACTCATGTCGTGACACTAAATGCAGAAATGGTCATGCAAAGTGAGAAAAATTATGTATTAGCTCAGATAATTCGTCAAGCTGATCTGGTCGTTCCTGATGGAGCTGGGGTAGTTTTATCTTTGAGACTTAAGGGTATATGTGTACAGCGTTGTCCTGGTATTGAATTAGCAGAAAGTATTTTGTGGCAAGCACCGAAACAAAATTTAGATAATTTAGTATTTTTCTATGGAGGAAAACCGGGGGTAGCCATGAAAGCTGCACATATTTGGCAAGAGAAACTCCCAGAGTTATCCATCGCTTGCCAGCATGGTTATCTATCTCCAGCAGAAGAGAGGGAACTTTTACAGACTTTAGCAGAACTACAACCAAGATTGATATTTGTGGGTTTAGGGGCGCCTCGTCAAGAGTTGTGGATAGCAGAAAATAAACATATTTGTCCCAAGGCAATTTGGATTGGTATTGGTGGTAGTTTGGATATATGGGCTGGTTTAAAGAAAAGGGCGCCTGCTTGGTTTTCGGACAATTCTTTGGAGTGGTTGTATCGACTGTACCAGGAACCTTGGCGTTGGCGACGAATGTTGGCTCTACCACAATTTGTTTGGAAAACTTTGATGGATGTTAATTTTTAAAGCAATAATATCTCCAACCTGTTTTTTTAAGGGGATGAAAAAATTTTCGGCATAAGTATTTTAAGGATATGACTTCAGCAGTTGTTGCTGATAACTGAAATTATCTATAGCAATCCTAAGTAGGTTGCGGCAAAATTTTATACTGAAAAAGTTTTGGGAAATTGAATATTTGACCATCCGCAAAAAACTTAAATAGCCACTTAACTACTTTAAAAGAACTGCAAAGATGATAAAAAGTAATACTGAAATTTTTGGTTTGTAACCAAATATCTTCAACAGGATTTTGCTCCGGAGCATTGGGAGCAAATCTTGTACAATTTATCAACAATTCTTCTTCTGATAAGTATTGATTAATTGTCATTAAATATTCTCGAAATTCTTGAGAGTTATGGTAAGTTGCCCCATCCCAAAATATTGCCAATTTGTTGCCCGGTCTTTGCTTCTGCAAATATTTAATAAATTCAATAGTATTTTTAGTATTTCCACTCTCATATTCTTGCACAAGAAATTCCTTGGTTTTATAGTCTAAAGCTCCATAATAAGTCTGTCTTTCTTTTTCATTTTTAATTGCAATTTCTATTCTTTCATCTGTTTTTCCCCAAGCATAACCTAATATGTCTCCCCATAGAAGATGACATTCATCAATCATAAACACTGTAAGCTTTCCAGTTTCTATTTCTGGTTGCCATTTAGCTAAAAATTCCTCTATTTCTTTTCTTTTAACTTCTACTAATTAATCATTTTTAGCAGGATTCTTTTTTTGAGTTTTTTTCCAACTTATGCCCGCTTCTTTAAACAAGTTATAGTAACTTTGATTAGACTCAAAAACCACATCATATTGCTCCTGTAAGTAGTTTTTTAAATCTGATAACCTAAGATAATCTTGTGCTCTCAACCACTCAATTGTTTTCTCTTTTTCGACCGTTTTTAAGTAACCTTGTCTCCCTTGATACTGAAGCCTTAAACTTTCTACACCATGAAATAATGCTTGGTTTTTCCATTCACTAATAAAACTGTGAGAAACATTTAATAATTCTTTGACTTCATGGTAGGATTTTCCTGACAAGGTCATTTTTACGGCCAAGGCCCTTTTAATTTCTTTAGACTCTTTTGTTTGATTAATAAAATCATTTAGTTTATCTATAATATTCATTTTTTGTCTTTTTCTTAGATCTGTTATTCTTACTATTATATCTGTTGCGACCAATATGGGATTGCTATATATGATGATACTTATAAATAGTCATACAGGATTAATTATACATCTATACAAGCTAAGTTTTTCCCCTTCTTGTGAGCTCAAATAATTAGGGTGAGCTGAAAAAAAAATGAAAGTATTTACTTAAATATTATTGCGCGCTTTTTTTGTGGAAAAAATGTACAATCTTTTGGCTCCAGTTGGTTTAAAGTTGATATTTTTGAGTAAAGCTAAGAGCTATTCTATTGATTTGCGGTATGATTTCAGCCGAAAAAGATAAATTTTAAAAGCGATATATGCTAATTAAAAACTTTTTGTCAGAGGAAGAAAAAAGTATCTAATTTACTCAATAAAATGTAGAAAATTTTTTGAGAAATTTAGTATTTCTAAAAGAAGAGAAGATTACCTTAGTTAAGGAGATGCTTTATCTAATCTAAGATTAGTAAATCAATGGGAACAAATGGCAAACTAGAAGAATATAAATAGCAGCAAACAGGGAAAACTAAAAAATTATTATCAAAACAGTTGGGTAATAATTTTAGAGAAATTGTCCAAATAGTGTCTCTAAATTTGACAATAGATTTTGTCCCTCAGGATTTAAGTAGAGTGGAGTAAGGCTTTAAGATGCTAATTTTATTAGTACAGACCTACAAAATACTAATTTCTGTAATGCTAATTTGATCCTAGCTGACTTGAGTGGAGCTAATCAAGTGGAAAGACATCAATTGGAAAAGGGTAGAAAAATATGTATTTAAGTGGCAAAAGTTAATTTACAAAGCATCCAGCGGTGCCGATATCTGCAGAATGCGTAATTACCAAAAACTTCACTGCTGGTATTGACGCCATTAATAAATTATCCCCCATACAGAGATTTCACTCAGTAGATCTACCCCTTCTCAAAGGGAGCCCTACCCGCAGAGTCACTGATACTAAAACCAGAATGATAAGAACAATGGCTATTAGGCATACCAAAAATGTATGACAGAGCACTCCAAGCACTGGTTAAGATAGTTAGGTCACCAAAGTGGGAGGCACTTGTTGAACCTAATAGCTATGGTCTTTTCCGGAGGTGAACACATGATGCTATTTAGGCAATATATATAAGCGTCAATCATAAACAAAAATATGTGCTTGATGCTTATATATCTAAGTGTTTTGACCAAATTAAGCATGATGCACTGTTGAGGAAAATAGGTCAAACACCCTATAGAAAATTAATCAAATAATGGTTAAAATCTGGGGTACTTGACAACAAAAATTTCTCAAATACTTTGGAATGTATACCACCGGGAGGGGTTATCAGTACCCTAAAGTGCAAAAATTGCCCTACACGGCATGGAATAATGTGTAAATAAACTGGCTGAATTCTTACCTGGATAAAAACGAGACAAGAGAAAGGTATTATTCTTTATAGGCTATACTGATTACTTTGTTATGCTACACAAAGATCTTAAAGTAGTGTTACAAGCAAAAGCCGTAATATAGGAATGGTTAACCCAGGTAGGATTAGAACTAAAGCCAGAAAAAACAAAAATTTCCCACACTCGAATTGAAGCATGAAGGAAATAAACCTGGATTTGACTTCTTAGTATTCACTATAAGGCAATGGAAAATTAAGTCAACTAAACAAAGATTTAAGAGGTTGATCAAGCCATTGAGTAAGAGCATAAAAATTCATTACCGGAAACTTGTAAAAATCTTTGATACAAAAAAACTTCTCCAACAAAGTCTTTAATGGCTAAATTAAATCCGGTAAGAAGAGGATTGGCCAACTAATTCTGTACCTTAGAAAAACAAATGCGCATTCTGTGGAAGTATATTCAAACCATTAGAGTTGATAAAAGTAGACCATATAATACCTAAGTCTGAAGGTGGTGACAACACATAATTAGTTAGTGTTACTAAAAGTAACACTATTCTGGAAAATGCTGACCTCAGTGGAGTTAATTGAACTAAGACCAATTTACGAGGTAGTCATTTGAAAGGTGCAGATTTATAAAGAGGCAATTGTAGAGAAGACTATATTTGCTCGAAATTTGGGTGTTTCGGAAAACCTACAGCAAGAGTTGGTGAAACGACGAGATGATTTGAGGACTATTAAATCAGTTAAAACTTATTCTTAGGTAGAAAAAACTGTTATAACAATTAAAAATATAGCTGATAAAATTTTTGTTTCTATGAGTGGTATTGAAGGATTATGGCCTCATAATATTAGCCCCAATCAACTCGCAGTGTTAGAAAGAAAATTGGTGCTTTGGTTGCGATCGCAGAATTTTAACTCTGAGTTAACTTCTCATTCGTTACAAAATAAGTCTTCAGAGGAGTTGCAAAGTTTGATGTTATCTGCAACTTTTGCTGGATGTGATTTTTTAGAGTTTAGAATTATGAGCAAAAATGTGGTTGAGGCAAATACAGAAGATTTATTGGACTTAGCAAATATTGCAGGTCTAAATCCTACTAAAGATTTTGCTGGTGCTAAATTTAATGGTGTTAATTTATGTGGTGTTGATTTAAGTGGGGTAAATCTATATGCTGCTTATTTAAGAGGTGCAGATTTAAGTGATGCAGATTTGAGTGAAGCTAATCTTAGTCAAGTAAATTTGGGTGGTGCAGATTTGAGTGGTGCGTTGTTAAGTAATGCCAATTTAACTGATGCAAACTTGTACCGTGTTAGTCTAGCTTTGGCTAATTTAAGTGGTGCTAATTTAAGTGGTGCTAATTTAAGTAATGCCAATTTAAGTAATGCCAATTTAAGTAATGCTAATTTAAGTAATGCCAATTTAAGTAATGCTAATTTAAGTAATGCTGGATTAGTATTAACAAATTTAAAAGGAACAAATTTTCAACATACAAAAGTAGAGAAAGCTAGGTTATGGCATGATGCTAGTTTATCTGAGGGAATGAAGCAAAACTTAATTAGTCGTGGAGTAGTATTTGAGAATGATTAGTCAAAAAAAAACTTAGGAATTAATAAATTATCATAAAATAATGAATCATGAGGGTAGGTTTGTTATGGATAACTCAAGTTAGATTATATGGTGTTATCAATCAATGTTTTTTGTTATAGTGTTTGCCATTTAAACTGAAACTATAACTTTTGCTTTATACCTTTTTTCATTATATATTTAAGTTAAAGTATTGGTAGGTTAAAAACTTATTTAAAAACTTAATATAATATAATTTATCAGTCTGACTAAAGTTATTATAATTTGCAATTTTCTGACTTAAGACTAGGTTAAATCAAAAAAAGCTCAAAAAAACTCAAAAAAAAGGATGAATATTTAGTGGAATAAAAAGGATGATTTTTCTATAAAAGATGAAAAAATTGGTATCTACTTTTTAAGTCTCAAGAGCTAGCTGTTTTTATGATATAGAAATGTCATATTCTCTGGGGAAATATTTTAATTTATGTCTGGGGAATAACAGATAAAAAAATAAAGGTACCGGTTAAAATGTAAAATAGTGACTAAACTAAATTTTTATTACTTATGCCATTAATTTAAAAATTTTAAATAGCCTTTCAAATTGTTTGCTAATAGTTAAACTTTGATTTTTTCAAACTTTATGAGTATGTAAATCTCCCACAACTTATGGGTGAATTGTTACTATAGTAAAAGTCCTCACTTTGCTAGGACTAGCTATATTTTAGTCAATATTGTTTCAGGATTAAGGTATTTCAAACTTAGTCATAAAGTGAATTATAAAAATGACTGACAAGGAAAATAAAGGCTTATAGCCATTTCGGTTTTGTTGTCAGGATTAAGGTATTTCAAACTTAGTCATAAAGTGAATTATAAAAATGACTGACAAGGAAAATAAAGGCTTATAGCCATTTCGGTTTTGAGAATATAATTTGGGAAGTAATGACTGAAAATTCTTATAAGTAAAAACTGATAGAGTTTTCTATAGAACCTTAATTCTTACATATTGTTAGAATATTTTCTGTTGGTTAATGTTGTATATTGTTGCTCTCTGCGACTTCTAACTTTATATTCCGTTTTTTAGATTTACTTTTTAAGTATTTTAATGATCACCCTCAAAGAATATAAATTTGAGTAAATAATATTACAAAACTCTGTTTCATAGTTAACATCTAATAGACAACAGGCAAAAATAGATTATAGCAAATATTTATCTAAATGATGTAACATCTTAATTGAAAGCCTTAAGGAGCAGATAGCTATATATGGCTAACCAAAAATCACTTGATAAATTACAGAAACTAATTAAAGATACTATTAATCAAGCAATAAATAATGGGGATCAAGCTAGCCATCAAAAATTGACTAACAATTTTGCTGGTGTCAACCTTGAGTCCGTTGACCTGAGTATGAGTGATCTAGATGATGTTAATTTGAGTGAAACTATTCTCCGGGGTGCTTATCTACTTTGTGCTAATTTGAAAAGAACTAACTTTAGTAATAGTGATCTGAGTGGTGCTAATCTAAGTGGGGCAATAATGTGGTTTGCTAACTTTAGTAAAGTAAATTTTAAAGGGGCAGATATCAGAGGTGCTAGTTTCAAAAGTGCTAACCTCAAAGGTGCTGACCTAGAAGGTGCTAACCTCTGGCGTAGTGAGATTACAGATGCATACTTAATTCAAGCTAATTTATTATACGCTAATTTAATTCGTGCTAATCTTAGAAATAGTAATCTGACAAATGTTAACTTGAGTTATGCGGAACTTAATGATGCAAACCTCAACGAAGCTAATCTTATAGGTACTAATTTTAGTTATGCTAATTTGAGTAATGCTACTCTTAAAGATGCTAATCTCAAAGATTCTAATTTATCTAATGTTAATCTTGTTGGAACTCAATTAAATGGAGCTAATCTTGAAGGTGCTAATCTTGAAGGTGCTAATCTTATAGGTACTAATTTTAGTGATGCTAATCTTAATTACACAAAGTTGAGGAATACTAATTTAAATCATGTTAATTTAAGAGGGGTGAAAATTAATCATGGAACAGAATTAGATAATAAGTGGTATCTGGTTTGGGATATTATTAATCATGGTGCTTATGGGAGAAATTTAAGTGGTGTTCATCTGGAAAATGCTGATCTTAAGGGTGCTAATATCGGCACTGCTAATTTAACTAATGCTAATCTGGAATATGCTAACCTCAGATATGCTAACCTTAGTAATGCTAATCTCGCTCATATTAAATTAACTAATGCTAATCTAGCAGATATTAATTTGATTAAGGCAAATTTATATAGTGCAAATATGCAAGGAGCTAACCTGAGCAATACTTTATTATTTAATTCTATTATGACGGGTGCTTTATTAAATCAAGCTAAGCTGCTAAAAGCACAATTGTGTGATGCGGAATTATCAAATGCAAAGTTAATTATGGCAAATTTAATGAACGCTAACTTGAAAAATGCTAGGTTATTAGGGGCTGATTTAAGGAAGATAAATCTAGAAGGTGCAGAATTAGATGGTGCTATATTTGGTAATAATATGGGAGTTTCTGAGAAGATGAAGCAGGATTTAATTAAACGTGGGGCTGTTTTTAAAGATAAGTTTTAGGTATAATTTGTAAATAAATTAACTAATTAAAGTAGGGTAAGCTTAATCTAAAATTATATCAAATATACTTGACAAAAAAATAAAATATTCGTAGGAAATTGTACATCAAACCCAATTATAATTAAGTTCTTATCTAAATTAACTAGAGGGAAAATAGAGAGAATGACAAAAGGTTTTGGCTCTCAACAGTTTAATCAAGGGAAACAAAAGGATAAAAAAACGACTCCCAAGTCTTTGGTATCTATTGATGAAATACAAGACAGCTTATTAGGTTATTTTGACGAAATAGAATATCCCACAGTCTAAAGGAGCTAAAGGCATAAGTTAACTGATATATTAAGGCATAAATTAACTAATATATTAGCGATCGCTATTTTTGGTGTCACTGTAGGAGGAGAAGGATGGGAAGATATGGAAAATTATGGCATAGCTAAAGAACAATAGTTAAGAGAATTTCTAGAATTCCCGAAGGAAATTCCTAGTGATGATACTTTTAGAGGAGTCTTTAAAAGAATTAATTCTGTTGCACTGGAAAAATCCCTACCGAAATGGCTTTTAACCATAATGGGGTCACTTAAAGGAAAAAATATCCCCATTGATGGGAAAAATCTTGGAGGTTCTTATAACTTTGAGCTTGGGCTACCTCGTTGCATTTCGTCACTACATGGGTAAGTGAACAGGATTTAGTTTTGGAACAAGTAAGGGTAAAAGACTATTCAAATGAAATTACGGCAATTCCAACTTTATTAGAATTATTAGACGTAGGAGGTGCAATTATTATACCAATTTCATAAACTTAAGCTACACTTTTATAAGTAACCTATTATAGAAAATGTCCCCATGTCAGGAGTAGTAAAAATTGAGATAAATGAATCGGTAGAAACTCTCAAAAAACTTTTAAAAAGTGCGAGTACAGCTCAAGAAAAGGAAAGACTTCAAACTATTTACTGGTTGAAAACTCAAACAGTAGAAACAGTAAAAGAAATTGCGATAATGTTAGGACGCAATCGAGTCACAGTACAAAAATGGTTAGGGAAATATCGTACAGGTGGACTGAATCTTTTACTAGAACCAAAGAAAAATCTAGGAGGGAGGCCAAGTTCAATTCCACCAAATGTAATCGAGAAATTAGAAGCAGAATTGCAAAACCCGGAAGGTTTCCAAAGCTATGGTGAAATTCAACAGTGGTTAACGACTTGTTTTGACATCGAGCTGTCTTATCGAACAGTTCATCAATTAGTCAGATATAAATTAAAAAGTAAATTAAAAGTTCCACGTCCAAATCACATAAAACAAAATAAAGAAGCTCAAGAAAACTTTAAAAAAAACTCTCATCTCAACTAGAAGAGAAAATTAAGTTAATTAATAAATATTCGGAAAATCAACTGCCAATTCGCTATTGGTGTCAAGACGAGACTAGAATTGGATTAAAAACTATAACAGGTAAAGTCATTACTGCTTGCGGTGTTAAGCCCATTGGTTTATATCAATGGCTATTTAAATATCTATGGCTTTATGGTTTAGTAGAACCAAAAACAGGAGATTCCTTTTTTTATGAATTTAGTCATCTAGATACTCCTTGCTTTGAAAGATTTTTAGAGCTTTTTTCTCAAACATATCCTGAAGAGATTCATATTATTCAACTAGATAACGGGCGAGGGCATCTAGGGAATGATTTATCTATCCCTGATCACATCATTTTATTATTTCAACCTCCTTATTGTCCCGAAGTTAATCCCATTGAAAGACTGTGGAAAGAGGTGAAAAAATTCTTGAAAAATCGAGTTTTCGATTCCTTAGATTTCTGACGCAGAATCCTGAGAAATATATTAACTGAATTTAGTCAAAAAGATATTGCTTCTTGTACAGGATATGATTTTATTCTTGAAGCATTATGTGTAGTCGGACTTTAGGAAATTGGTATTACTTTAGATGCATAGAAACTCAAACCAATATTATTCGACAAATTCGTCAAAATAAAGCTGAGTGTATCGTAACTCTTAAAGCTAATTATCCCACTTTACTATCCCAAGTCAAACAGTGGTTTAATCACAATAGAACAAGTAATTTCCAGGAATTTGATCACGACTACTATAGTTCAGTGGAGAAAGCAGATCATCACACTGAAAAACGATATGTTTGGGCTATTCCTCTAGAAAAGTTTGGAGGGCTTCATCAACAAAAACAATGGAATGAACTACAAACTATTGTTGTTGTCGAGTACATTCGCGACTTATAGAATAAAACTACCCATGATATTCATTTTTATTTGAGCTCTTTAGCTCCTAATGCTCAATTTCTCTGCTATGCTATTCCCACTCATTGGAGCATCGAAAATAATCTTAATTTCACACTTGATGCCACTTTGTCCGAAGATCAATGTCGTATTCGGTGAGAATATAGTCCACACAACTTTGCTTTTCTTAGACCACTGGTAGTTAATGTTCTTCGTCAAGAGAAAACATTTAAAGGCAGTCTTCGCCAAGATGATCTTAACTGGTTAATTACAGTGGTATTCTTACATAGTAATGGTTAAGTATAAATGATGTATGAAGTTTCATAATCAAAATAGAAAAGCTGTAGATTTTATGAGCCTATTAATATTAACTTTTGTTAAATAAAGAAGGTTAAAGTTTAGAAATTCAAAAGTTAAAAGTCAGAAAAAAGGAAAGATTTATAAAATTTTTCACTTAGGTATACAGCA
Source organism: Trichodesmium erythraeum IMS101 (assembly GCF_000014265.1). Taxonomy (NCBI): domain Bacteria; kingdom Bacillati; phylum Cyanobacteriota; class Cyanophyceae; order Oscillatoriales; family Microcoleaceae; genus Trichodesmium; species Trichodesmium erythraeum. Next base: position 5,227,124 of record NC_008312.1, on the reverse strand, counting down.
GTGGGGATGTTTCATAATTAGTTATTACAAGAGTTTTTTATTGGTAAGAATAGTGTTCTATTTTTGTGAAAAATAGTATCAGCCAGAAAATTGTTTCAGAGTATATCTATTGAGATAATTCGAGAAGGTTGATGGTGTCAGAAAGTTATTCCCTTTTTGTTAATTACTTAATAACTGAAGTGTTACCTAAGTATAGCAATAATGCATCGGAATTGGGATTACTTGAGTAAGGCTTGTATTCTTTTTAGGAATTTGGTGTAATTTTTAACTTTTTACTGTTAGCTTTTTACTTGAGCTTTTTACTAAGGTATTAATTTACTATATTGTATATCAATAAAAGCTTTGAATTCTGGTGTTTTAGAAGTAAATAAAATATAAAAATACCCAGGCTCCACAGGTTTATCCAAAACTTTAGCATAAATATCTTCTCCTACTGCTCCCAAGTGAAGAGAAAGTAATAAGTTAATTTTAATATTAGTAAATACAGAAGGTATAGAGTTAGTTTCTTTGGAATCAGATTTGACTAATGCTCCTCTAGCAGATAGTTTAACTAAACTGCCAAAAAATAGGTTTTCCCCAACGTGTTTACCTTCCAAAATTATATATTGAATAAGGATTTTTTCAGCCAAGTCTAAAAAGATTTCTTCTTCTTTTTGTAAAAATATATTATATTCTCCAGCAATTCCACCAATATTATAAATATTAATAGGTTGTTTAACTCCTTTTGGCTGTACTAATTTTTGCCCATCAATTCTTAAAAGTGACTCTCCTACCTCTGTTAGTGTAGTTTCAGAAATAAGTATTTCATCACTGGTTGAATAAGATTCAATCCGATAAGTTAAATTAACTTGGTTTCCTACCACACCATATTTTGTCCGTTTCTCAGAACCAATATTTCCAACAACAACTTCCCCAGTATTAATACCAATTCCCATTTCTAAAGGATTATAACCCCAAGCTTCCATTTGTTTGTTTACAAGTTTTATTTTTTGCTGCATAGCTACAGCACAAGCAATAGCTCTTTTGGCATCATCTTTTCTAGGATTTAGTGCCCCAAATAAAACTAAAATTCCATCTCCCATAAATTCATCTATAGTTCCTTGAAAAGAGATAATAACATCTGCCATAGAAGAGAGATAAAAATTTAGCACCATCACAACTTCTTCTGGTGCTAATCTTTCAGAAAGGCTGGTAAAACCTCGAAGGTCAGAAGTGAGAATGGTAACTTTTTTTCGTTCACCGCCTAGTTTTAAACCTTCTGGTGTTTCTAGGACATTATCAACAACTTCGTCTGTAACATAACGACCAAAAGTTTGACGAATATGTGCTTTTTCTGTGCGAAGTTTTTTGATATTAATATGTGTCTTAATTCTAGCTAATAATTCTTTTTTGTGGAATGGTTTAGATAGATAATCATTAGCCCCTACTTCTAATCCCATGACTAAATCGGAAACTCTATTTTTAGCAGTTAACATGATAATTGGTAGTTGATGTAATAGCCAGGTTTCGCGAACTTTTTGTGTGACTTCATAACCAGTCATACCAGGCATCATGACATCTAATAAAATTAAATCTGGTAGAAAATCTTGAGCCAGAATATCTAAAGCTTTCTGCCCATTATTAGCTTGAATAACTTGATAATTATGCAAAGAAAGTTGATTAGATAATAAGGTTAGATTCACAGGCTCATCATCAACAATAAGAATTTGGAATTCACTTTCTTTTTTAGATGATGAAGGGAGGCTAGATGTCTGAACTTGATTAATTTCTGATTCTAAATAGGTAGGCTCGGGAACTGATGGGGCTAAATAGTCGGTATCCAACAAAGACATTTGATTTAGGGAAGAAGATTCAATAATTTTATTTTGTGCAGGTTTTTCAGATACATTCAGAGTAAAAGTAAACTCTGAACCAATACCAACAGTTGATTTTACTGAAATAGTCCCACCGTGTAATTCAACTAATTTTTTTGTAATTGGTAAACCTAAACCTGTACCACCATATTGACGCTCTGTAGATCCATCTCCTTGTTCAAAAGACTTAAAAATTGCCTCATATTTATCTTCAGGGATACCAATACCAGTATCGGAAACGGTAATTGCCATTTTTTTATTAACATCAATTAATTCTGCTGACACTTTGACTACACCGGAGTCTGTAAATTTGATAGCATTTCCTACCAAGTTATGCATAATTTGCTGAATGCGATTTTCATCTGCTTCCACAGGTGGTAAATCTGATGAAATAGCATTAATAAGCTGTAAATCTTTGCCTTCTAAAATCATCCGAGAAAAGGCGAGAACTATTTCAGTAACTTCTCGCATACCTACTGAAGATATTTGTAGTTTGATGCTGCAGTGTCGTAGTTTGGAAAAATCAAGAATATCATTGACTAAGTTGGCTAAACGATGTCCACTACCAACAATCATTGATAGATTCTTTTTCTGCAATTCTGAGATCGGACCGGTAGCACCATCTCTTATGGAATCTGCTATGCCAATTATTCCATTTAGAGGTGTACGTAGTTCATGGGATGTATTTGCTAAAAATTCATCTTTAAGTTGGTCTAAGTGTTGCAACTCTTGATTTTTTCTTTCTAGATGATTAAATGATTCTGCTAACTCTTTTGTCATTTTATTAAAAGATTCAGCTAAAATCACCAACTCTTTGAATCCTTGAATTGATACATTTTGATTGAGTTTTCCTTGAGAAATTGCGCAGGTTGCTCTTGATAATTGTTTGATTGATTTAGTGATCCAATTCACTATTAATAGCCCTAAACCTAAAGTTATTGCCAAAGCCAGAATACATAGTTCAATAGTTGATTTAGTATTCTTATTTATTTGTGTCATAAACTCGCTTTTGGGGATGACTACTACTGTCAACCAATGAAGACCATATTCATCCTTGTAAGGTGAAACTTGCATAAATATTTGTTCACCATCTATCTCAAATTTAAGTTGTTTTATAGTGTCAATGTGACTGAAGTCTTTGTATTGATCTATTAAATATTGTGCCGTTGACTTTATTAGTAGATTATTACTATCTACAGCTTTTTGAAATCCTAATCTATCTTTATCTTCCAATTCTGCTTTTGCAATGGAACTTGCTATTATAATACCTTTTTTATTTAAAATAAAAGCTTGTCCAGTATTACCAATTTCTAGGTTTTTGAGGAATTGACTTAGTTCTTGATAGAAGTAAAGATCAACACCACATACTGCTTTGAGCTGATTTTGCTGATCGTATACTGGCAAAGTAGCAGTAATTACAGGTTCTCCGCTGTTAAAGTCTTTGTAAATTTCACTCCATGTAGCTTTACCTGCCTTAACACTTGCTTGATACCAGGGGCGATTTCGAGAATCATATGTTCTAGAACCTTGTATTGAATTTGTAATATTGACTTGGCTGTCTAAAGCAGATTCATAACTTAAAAAATCAGTTGATTGATTACTAAAAGCCAACCGTAAAGTTTGACTTTTTCCTAGTCTTGTTACTCCCATATATTCACCTTTTTCAGGACTACCACAATAAATCCATTGAACTGACTTAAACAAATTCATTTGTAGCACAAAAAGACTTTCACCTCGAACTGGGAATATACTCAGATTATCTTCCTTGACGGCATGAGCAGTTAATTGATTAATCTGATGAGGAATTTGTAAATAGTTATCTACTTTCTGATCGATACGGGCACCAACTTCTTCCTGCAATTTACTAACTAAGTCATTGATAGCTTTCTGCCCATTGCGAAAAGATAACCATCCTATTAATCCGACTACAATTAAGAGCTGTAAAAGGAAAGGAATAACTAAGATGTACGTTAAAGGAATTTCTTTCAAAAAACTTGTCTTTCTATCTAATTGCCTGAGAGATTTTTTTTTCATGGAAAATAACTCTATATAATAGCTAATTATATTCCACATATTATATAGTATAAATACTACTTTTTTTATGGAATAAGGTGGATTACAGTTTCTATTATTTATAATAATAAGAAATAGTTTGGATCATAGACATCTCCAGAAAGGTTTTCCAAACCTTTGCCTTACCCTAATCTTTTAACATCGGTATTTTTGGAAATGTCTAATATTTATTTTTACTTGAGTACCTAAACAAAATTATTTATCTACCCTAATTTTATTTGTGGTATATCTTATAAAAATTTTGGTATAAAAAATGTGTAATCATACTTAAAATAACCGTTAAATGGTTACAGTAAACTTTCAATTACATCTGTATTGCTTGGTAATTCTTTAGTCAAAATTTCAGCACCTTTTGTGGTAACTAAAACATCATCTTCAATCCTAATACCTCGAACATCAGAAAAATGTTTGAGCTTTTCCCAATTGACAATATGCTGATATTTTTGACGTGTTTCTGTGTTATTTAAAATCGCTGGAACTTGATAAAAACCAGGCTCAATTGTGACTAACATTCCAGAAGCTAACGGACGATTTAATCGCAAAAAACTTAAACCAAAACGACTACTACGTTCCCGACCTATTTCATATCCTGCTAAATCTCCTAAATCTTCCATATCGTGTACATCTAAACCTAATAAATGACCAACTCCGTGGGGAAAAAATAATGCATGAGCATCCATTTCTACTAACTGTTCTGGTTGACCTTTTAAGATTCCTAAATTAACTAATCCTTCGGCGATAGTTTTAGCTGCTAATAAATGAATATCTAAATATTCTACACCTGGTTTAAGTTGAGCAATACAATTATCATGGGCAGCTAAAACTACATCATAAATATCTCTTTGTGTAGGAGAAAACTTACCAGAAATAGGCCAAGTACGAGTCACATCACTTGCCCAACCTAAAGTTGTTTCTGCTCCCACATCTGCTAATAGTAAATCTCCTGTTTGTAGAGGATGATAATATTCTCCATTGTGTAAAACTTCCCCATGTACAGTTACAATACTGTTATAAGCACAGGTCATATTATGAGAAATAATAATACTTTCCATTGCAGCACGGATATTAGCTTCAAATTTAGCATTTTTTGTTGCTGCCATTCCTGCTTTATGAGCTTTTACTGTTACTGCTGCTGCTTGTTTAATTTCTGTTAAAGCCATATCATCATGGCTAAGTCTTAAAGAGATAATTGCTTTTGTTAATTCTAAGTCAATTTTTTGGTGTTTCTTAGAAGGAAAAATATCGCGATTTAAAATCTGACATTGTGTGATTTTAGTAGTGGGATTTTGTACATAAATAGTTGCTGCATTTGCGGCATAATCTTTTAATTCTTTAATCGGAAAAGCAGCATCAGCACCTATAATTTCGGCGAGGCGATCGCGTGTTGGTATTTCTCCATGCCAAAGTAAATTACTTGGGGATAGATTATCCATAAATAGTTCTAATTTTCCTCCTTCTAAACGGATAGCAGCATCTTCAATAGGTAGCCCAGCAAAATAAAGAAAATGACTGCTAGGACGGAAGGGAAAAGTATTAGCTGGAAAGTTGCGGGAACTAGAACTACCTGACCAAAGTATTGTTGGAAAATCAATTAATTTTGCTAATTTTTCTCGTCGGTTGCGGAGTGTTTTAGATAGATAAGTATGATTTGTTGGAATTTGCATGGTAGTTATTTATTGAATTGTTATTTATGGTTACTAGAGATTGTTAATAAACTGAATCAGGACTTAGGTACATATATGAAACTATATACCATTTGTAGGATTTATTATTATATATGGTAGTTATGGTTCAGTCCCGTCAATATATAATATTTAATGAGTTTAAGGATTACGGAGGTAGTAGGGTTTAGTTTCCAAACCCTGAGGTGAAAAAATACAAATATTTTTCTCAAGATGTACGGAAAATTGTAGCGATTTCTATAATTAGTAGATCATGGTATGGAAGATTCTAAAAAAGTCTTTACAAGGATTTTTGTTTTTTAGCAGTGTGTTCTAAATTTGCTGAAAAATACTATAAATTTGTTGATTAAAACTCTATAAAGGATTCACTATATTTCAATTCATATTAATAGATTTAAGCTATACAAATATAAGATTCCTTTCTGGGGAATGTGCAGGAGTAATTTCTCTGTAGCTAATTAGTATAAATAGCTGAAGCAAGCTGTTAAAAATTTCAATTTTTCTAGTTAATTAGACTGTTATTATCATTCAGAATAGATAGAATATTTAGGGAAAATATTGACATAAAGATATTAACATAAACATATATAAAAACCATCAATTGAGAGTAAGTAAAATATAAAAAAACTCTTTATAACATGATATAAAAAAGTATTTGTTAGGTTAAATTTTTCCTGATTAATATTTGAAATTTACTGTAAAAATCTGTTTCTTAAATACTGGTATTTTTGAATAACTATAAGATTCACAAAAATATTAAATCTTTGACTTTTAATACAGTCTGAAATTAGACATTTATCAGACTCTTGTAACTAAACCAGAACCAATAGTAATTTTTATTCATGGTGGGGGTTGGTTATACCGTCCCAAAGAAGTGGAGCTATTTTTTTTATTGCCATATTTGAAAATGGGTTTTTCGGTTGTATTTTTGTGGGATATTGTTTGGTAGCACAGTCCCTAGCACCTGGAGCAGTGGCAGGCTCTCAGTGTGCTTTAGGTTGGGCAATAAGGAATGCTCAACAATATAATTTCAATGTGGAAAAAATTGTTGTCAGTAGGTTTTCTACTGGCATTCATTTGGGGACGACAACAGGTATATTTTCTGCTGCTGCTGGTTTTGACTATTATTGCTCTGGTGATGATAAATTCAAAGTAGCTGGAATTGTTAATTGCTTTGGTATTACTGATATCAAAAATTTGCTGCAAGGAACAAATGTTTAAAATTATGGTCTGAAGTGGATGGGAAACTAGAGCGATCGCTTAGAAATGGCAGAGCGTGTTTCTCCAATTCATTATGTACATTCTCAACTACTACCTATTTTTACTGTTCATGGCGATACTAATTTAATTGTGCCATATAACTATGCAGTAAGATTTTACAAATTACTTAATCAAGCTAATGCACTGAATTAATTATTAACTATTTTAAGAGGTAGTCATGGAGAATTTGGTTATAGTAAAAATATTGAGTCTTTTTTCACAAAATATGGTTTGTTAAATAATTAATTTTTTTGATATAAATAACAGTACAAAATTATCGTGGAGAAAATAAACTTCTTCAGTACTTCGGTAATATTCCAACCTTGATGGGGTGATGGTGTTGACATTAGGCAATATTTCTATATTTACTATTAATTGATAATTTGTTTTTTTAGATAGAAAAAGTTATTAAATATTTTGCAGGAAAGTTACGTCGAACTTTCCCATATTCTTGGTTCAGAGATATAGCACTAGGGGAAAATAAAAAGGTAAAATTTATCTATAACCGAGCTTTTTCCTGTACAATTCGCAAACATAATTTGCCAATATCTCTGTCATAAATTTGTAGTGCTAAATCTAATTTTTTTTAGCTCCTAAAAAATAACTTCACTGTCAAGAACTTCATTTAAGTCAGGTGTAATTACTAATCTATAATCAAATGGTGAAGACAAACCAGATGGTATTTCAATCCGACTACCATCAGGGTTGCGCGGTGAAAAGAAAGAGTCAGCTTCTACAATTAGATTATTATCAGAATTAATAGATAGATCAGTAACTTTCAATGTATTACTATTACCATTGCTCAAAAGTGCTGTAAAATATGCTGCATCTGTCATTTCTCCTGGGTTAGTTAAATCATCTATATCTATCCTGGCAACAACACTTACACTTGCACCACCACCTTGACCATAACTGCGTAGCCAAGGCTGTACAGCATCAGTAGCAGCACGGCGAAAGTCCTGTTCTGGAGTTCCCTGAGTACCGTCAACGCTAAAAACTGCATATAAGTCCTCTCCATCCCAGAATAAACCACGACCTCTACCGTCTGCTCCAGTGGTTTCATAATCTGTTCGCACCCAGTTATTAGTGGGGTTTATTGGATCGAAGCTAGCAATAATGGGATCTTGGTTGTTAACCGTTCTTTGCCAAGTACCAATATAAATAGTTTGGCCGTCGACGAGCTCAATACTAGGTCCATTTTGAGCTTTTATCTCTTCTTCTGTACTTGAGGGAGTAAATTTAATTACATTATTTGTAATCTCAGCATCATCATTTTCAATTATCCCTTTTGTTGTTGTTAATATGTTAGGACTATCGGTGTTGATAGTAGTAGGGTCCAGTAGATAAACAGTGAAAAATTCATCTAACTCTTGCTGTGTATCACCAATAATAGGTACTGTAAAAGTTTTTGTTGTTTCACCAGGATTAAATGTTAACACACCTCTGGTAACTTCATAATCTTGCCCTGCTATAGCTTCATCAGGTATAACAACTGCTAGTTTAAAGATACCACTAGGGTCTGTATCATAAGCAACTTCAATAGTCTGTTCACTAGGATCATTGAGATTAACGGTAAAAGTTGCGTCTGTAGTCCCGGCATCCCCTTCAACTACACTAACTTTGTCGATAGAAACTTCAAATTCTGGTTCTGGTTCTGGTTCTGGTTCTGCTGTAGGATGAGCTCTTAATTTGAAGTCTTCAGCTTTTAGGTCTGGTAGATTTTCAAGAATTGCAAATTGACCGCCATCTCCAAAACCTTCTTCACTACCATTAGCATTATAGAATAGCTGACCAGTCGTGCTATCGTAGACAATTATAGCGTCAGAAGTTGCAGCATTATCGGTCACAGTGTCAAATTCATTGTCAATACTAAACCCACTTCCAGCATCACTGGAAATTTTTGTAAATTTTCTTTTAGCAAGGATAATTGTATCTTGATCGGGAACAAAATCTGTAATTGTATCGACACCAAGGGCCTGAAAATCAATATCTTCTTTAGCATCAAAGATAAAAAAGTCTTTACTGGCATTACCAGTGAGGGTATCATTTCCTCTACCCCCATTGAAGCGATCGCGACCTTGACCACCTATTAAGACATCATTACCATCTCCGCCAAAGAGATGGTCAAAACCCTGACGACCTTCTAAGGTGTCATCACCATCCAAGCCAAATATTTTTTCCCTATCTCGACTACCAATTAGTTTTTCGGACTCTGTAGTACCAATTATTGGTTTCATAATAATCAACCTTGATATTAAGTTTAATAGTTGTACTGATACACCTCTATTATAGTTTAATCAGACCTCTACCCATAACTAACACATATAAGTAGTGGGACATAAGTTTTCCCTGCTGTCTAAAGTTTTGTAAATAATATAATAAAGCTTTCAGATAGAAAAAATCATTATTTTACATTTCTTAACATAATGCTGTTTATTTATGTCCAACTACTTAGTATACCTTTAGACTAAGTCAAAAGTTACCCATCAAGATTTTATGAGCTCAAAACTTTAACCCGCTCAGTAATTTCAGGAAATTATTTGACATTATAAAAATTGTTAACCCATACAAATGTTGTGTAATCTCATCTACATAGGTCAGTCTTGTGTGTAATATTGATCTGATAAAGAAATGAATTTGATATATCTCTTATGATAGTATAATTGTAAGTCTTATTTAATTATTTGACTTCAGTAGTCAGCCCTGAGCGAAAAACTCTACCAATAATCTTCTCAATAGGTGGATCAGTTACTGTCAAATCTTGTACTTCTAATTCTGCCAAAATTTTGGCTACAGTTGTAGTTAAATTTTCCCGACGGACCAACAAACGTACTGCCTGACCTGTTAATGATTCTACCTCCCCATAATTAGATAAAAATTGATGAAAATTCACATCTTCTACAGGCACAGGATTAATTAATTCTATTTGCACCTCTCTATAAGGAGCAAAGCGATCAAGTAAACCATCTAAACTACCATCATAAATTAATTCACCTTGATATATTAGCAACACCCGCTTACACAAAGCCGTAATATCTGCCATATAATGACTCGTCAATAACACCGTTGCTTGATAACGTTGATTATATTCCCGCAAAAATTCCCGCACTGCCACCTGAGCATTAACATCTAAACCTAAAGTTGGTTCATCCAAAAACAAAACTTGTGGCTGATGTAACAACGCCGCCATTAACTCTGCCTTCATCCGTTCCCCCAAAGATAACTTCCTAACTGGTTGTTTCAACTTTCCCTCTAAGGACAACATCTCTGTGAATTCCATCAACCGTCTACGATATTCTTTGTCGGAAACACCATAAACTGCCGCATTAATTTTTAGGGAGTCTAACACAGGTAAATCCCATATTAGCTGTTGTTTTTGCCCCATGACTAGAGTAATTTGCTGTAAAAATTCTCTCTTGCGCTCAAAGGGTATATAGTCTGCAACTTTAACTACCCCATTAGATGGATGAATTAAACCTGTCAACATTTTTAGAGTAGTAGTTTTCCCAGCACCATTAGGTCCAAGAAACCCTACTATTTCTCCCGGGTCTATTTCAAACGAAATATTTTCAACTGCCTTAACATATTGATATTGGCGACGAAGAAAATGACGTAATGTTCCTTTAATTCCAGGTTCTTTGATACCTACTGGAAAGACTTTGCTTAAATTTTTAGTGAGTATAATAGACATGAGTTTCAATATTAATTAGGACTTATGCAAAATATTACAGCGCTTTCCGTTGTCAGTGAAGTACACCAACAAGGCCAAGATGCTTGCAAGACATAATTTTTACTGTATACCCAGTACATCTTATACCCAAAATCCAATGTAAATCATACACCATCAGATGGGGCTTTCCCGTCGCAAAGCTCCTACTATATATGATAGTTCTGCGTAAGTCCTGATCAATGATAGTGGGTAATACCGTTTCATATAGAATCCGGTTATATAGCATATTTATATCTATGTCACTAGGAATATTTAGGCCTCAAAGTAATGGGAAAGCGTTTGAGCATTAAAGAACAAATTTGCAGTACAAGAAATAGAGGAGCTCTATCCAGGCGCTAGAAATGTGGTATAAAGCTCTCAGTAGTATATTATCTGGCTATTGGCCAAAGGTTTAAAGAGTGAAGAAGTAGCAACAGTGAATGGGTTAGGCATGCAATGGTAAGAAGCAATAACCCAACGGTTTCATAAAAGAGGACTAGCAGCGGTTAGAGACAGTCGTCACCAGAGCCAGAGAGCCAAACCCTTGCTCACTATTCCTCACCAATATCCCTAATGGGAACAGCCACAGCTAGAGGCGATCGTAAATTCTCTACCATCTCTTGTATTTCCAAAGGTGGAGGAGGTGTCATCCGAGATACTATAAAAGTCACAATAAAATTTAACGCCATCCCCACAGTGCCAATACCTTCAGCAGAAACCCCGAAAAACCATGTCGGCATTCCCGCAAACTTGACACCTACAATATAAATAGTAGTAAACAATAAACCTACTACCATACCAGCGATCGCTCCTTCCCGGTTAGTGCGTTTATCAAAAACACCTAAAATAATCACCGGGAAAAAACTAGCTGCAGCCAAACCAAAAGCAAAAGCTACCACCTGAGCAACAAACCCTGGTGGGTTAACCCCAAAGTAACCAGCAATAGCAATAGAAAATCCTACCATCATCCGTCCTACAATTAACCGTCGTGACTCCGGTGCTCCTGGATCGATCATTCGATAGTAAACATCATGGGCAATGGAACTAGAAATTACCAACAACAAACCTGATGCTGTAGACAAAGCAGCAGCCAAGCCTCCCGCTGCTACTAAAGCAATTACCCAAGGAGCAAGTTTAGCTACTTCTGGGGTAGACAAAACAATAATATCCCGGTCTATTTTAATTTCATTAGTTTCTTTATCTGGGGTGAGTTGAAAGCGACCATCATTATTTTTATCAGTAAATTCTAACAAACCCGTATTTTCCCACTTTGTCGCCCAGTTTAACTGTTGAACTTCCTCCACAGTTTTATCGTGTAAACTATCAATTAAGTTGTATCGCGCAAAAGTAGCTAAGGCAGGAGCAGTTGTATACAAAATAGCAATAAATAATAATGCCCAACCGGCAGAATATCTGGCAGCTCTTACATCAGGCACGGTGTAAAAGCGAACAATAACATGAGGTAAACCAGCAGTTCCCACCATCAACGCAATAGTGATAAACAAAACATCAAGCATAGTTTTGTTGCTAAAAGCTGCGGTATATTCTGCAAAACCCAAATCTACCTGAACTTGATTGAGTTTTTCCACAATATCGCTGAAAGTAAAAGCAAATTGAGGTATAGGAATACCAGTAATAACTGTAGCAATAGCAATAGCTGGAATCAGATAAGCAATAATAAGTACAGTATATTGGGCAACCTGAGTCCAAGTGATACCTTTCATCCCACCTAAGATGGCAAAAAAAGCAACTATAATCATCCCAATGAAAACGCCGGTACCAATGTCAACTTGTAAAAACCGACTGAAGACAATACCAACACCCCGCATTTGCCCCGCAACGTAAGTCATTGATACGAAGATAGCAGCGATAACTGCAACTATACGGGCAACATTTGAGTAGTAGCGATCGCCTACAAAGTCAGGTACTGTATATTTGCCAAACTTCCGCAGGTATGGAGCGAGTAGTAATGCTAATAGTACATAACCACCAGTCCATCCCATAAGATAGATCGAACCATCATAACCTAAAAAAGAAATTAACCCTGCCATTGAAATAAATGAGGCCGCAGACATCCAGTCCGCTCCAGTAGCAGCACCATTAGCAATAGCAGGTACACTTTGGTCCGCTACAAAAAAACCTTTACTATCTTTGACTCGCGATCGCCATCCAATATAGAGATAACCTGTAAAGGAAACAGCCACAAAAATCAATGTCCATACTTCTGCACTCATCTAGTCTCTCCCATCAGTATTAGGTTTTTCATTGAGTTCGTCTATGTTATATTTTTTATCAAGTTTATCCATTTGAATAGCGTATGTAAAAATTAAGATTACAAACACATAAATTGAACCTTGTTGTGCTATCCAAAAACCCAAGGGTACACCAAAGAATTGAATAGTATTTAAGGGTTGAACTAATAAAATGCTAAAAACAATTGATACTATTGCCCAAATGATTAGCAAGTTTCTAATTAATGATGTATTAGCACGCCAGTATGCTCGACGTTGTTTTTCATTCATTATTTTAAATTTTTGAGTGATAATACATCTTTTTATCAGATTTTCTACCCAAAATGTAATTAATTAAATAATATTATCTAAGTCATATGACTAATTAGTCATGACTTTTGCAGTCATATATTTATGACTTATAGTTCATAACTTCTGCCATAACTCTTGCAAAAATCTTTCAATAAGTATATATTTTTTATATATGTAGTTATAGCAATTCAAGTCAAGGGCACAGAAATTTCTAAGTTATCAAACTCAGCCATAGATATTTTTGACTTTTGTATTTTAGACTCTTGTCTTCCTATATAAGTTGCTTAAGAAATAAATCTGGATAATTTTAAAAATGGCATTTTATAATCATGATTCACTTAAGTCTGAACTAAATCAAAGAGGTTGGCGTTTAACTGCTCAAAGGGAAACTATCCTGCAAGTGCTTCAACGTCTACCTCAAGGCAAACACTTAAGTGCAGAAGAAATATATAATCTGTTGTTAAATCAAAAGGAACAAATTAGTCTGTCTACTGTTTATCGAACACTACATTTATTGACAAAAGTAGGTATTCTCAGGGAACTAGAACTAGCCGAAGGACATAAACATTATGAGATGAGTGCCCCCAACCTTAATAAACATCACCATTTAGTTTGTCTTCAATGTCATAAAACCTTTGAATTTAATGATGATTCCATAATGAAAATTAGTCAGAAGCAGGCTGAAAAAGAAGGTGTTGAAATGTTAGACTGTCAACTAACAATTCATGCTATTTGTATTGAGGCTTTACGCAAAGGTTGGCCTGCTTTAGTAGCTACTAATTGGTCTTGTCCAAGAACTAACTTAGAAATAACATCTAAATCAAATAATCACAAATAATCAAAAGGCAACTCTGGAGGAGGAGGGGGAGCTACCAAATATTCAAGAACTGCTTTATGACTCTCGCGGTTAGTTTGAACTTCTGCAGCGATCGCCTCAAACCTAACCTCCAAACAACCATAAACAATCTCCAACTCTGTAATTGCCTCAATTTCCCCCATTCCATTCGGAATAAAATCAGTTAACCAACGTGGCCCCGCTACTATTGCCTGAGCTTGGCGGTCATAAACCCATATCTTAACATAAATCCTAGGTAAACCTTCCGGTAATTTCACCCTAACTTTCACCGAGCGCCCCGCAATAATATCCTTAGCCAAAACCTCTAAATAAGGAACTGGTAATAATTGTTCTTCAGGCAAAATATAACTTTGTATCGAAATTGATTCATCCTGCTCTTGATCAATATGGGCTAAACCAAAATTCCATTCCTCCTCTTGGTCTGGCAAAACCTCCTCTAGTTGTTCATCTTCCACAACAAACTCTTGTTCTTCCCAATTAACTTGATCATCATTGTCACTAGCAAATTCCTCATCATCAACTATTACACTTATAGAATCATTATCCTCCAATTCCTCTACCTTATTCTCCTTAGACTTCAATATACTCTCTAACTCTTCATCCTTCTCCGTTTCCTCACTTGGTTCCAAAGAAGAAGCCCTCATCCATTGCAACAACTCAGAATCATTAATCAAGGAATAAGCCTTTGAAAAGAATCTATCCTCCAATTTCAAAGCCTGAAGCTCTTTATTTTTCAGATCAAACTTTGTAGGAAAAGACACAAGATTTGGTCTAGTCTGAGGTGCTTCATTATCCTTAAGACTTTCCAAGTCTGACTCTTGTTCTTGTGGTAAACTCGCCTCACCTTCAGAAAATTCAGATTCTCCCCAAACATCATCTACCTCATCTAGATCATTAGGAGTATTGGACTTAGCCGACAAATCATTAATTTCATTTGCATTTTTGGCCACTTTCTCCGATACTGGACTTCCAAATGTTGGTAATTTTAATAATTCAGAATCTCTAGGAGCATTTGACTTAGACAACAGATCATTAATCTGATCCGCATTTTTGGCCATATTCTCCGGTAATGGATTTCCAAACGTTGGTAATGTTAAATTGTGAGAATCTGACTCACCTGTAATAGATCCACATACTTGTAGTGGTAAAGGTTGCTCCTTATCTATTTTTTGCTCTAGTTGACTCTGATTAATTGTTTCTACTAACTTTTGAAAAGAATTAACTTCTGGCTCTGGCTTTCTTGCAGTCAAACTTGTCTGAGGAGGAACCATTTCTTGATGCTCATCTTTAACAAAATCATCATCAACCGCTGCCAACCAGCTTTCCAGTGGGGCTGTAATTGTGAAAGACTTATTAGCCAGAATATCCTTATGATCTGTGACCGTAATTTGCCCTAATATTAGATGAGTTTTAATATTTTCCGGTATATTAATTCTACCAGCAAAAATAATAGGTGCCACTTGCTCTGGTAGAGTTTGCTGTACTTCAATTAAAATTTCTGAATTTTGAGGATTACGCAAACAAATTTTTAAACTTCCATTAATTATTAGGGCATTATTCTCTGTAATTGCAGAATCTTCATTTATGAGATTATTTTGATTTTGTAAAGGCTGATTATTCAAGCCTTCATTAGATTGAATATTTTGATTTTGACTATCAATAGTTATCTCACCAGATATTATTAATCCTTCTCCTGGTTTAGCAATGTAAGATTCTTGATCTAAGGTTAACTCTAAAGGAAAATTTACAGTAGAAGTAGTAATTGTATTAGTATCTGCATCTGTTTCTTTATTTAGATCTAGCTCTACTTTTTGCTGAATTTCCCCCAATGTTGACAAGTTATTAATTGGAGTTTTAGTTAGTTCTTTGAATTGATTCTCTATATTCTTGGATTCTTCGTTTTTACTTTGAGTATTTACCTTTTTCTGCTCACCACTATCTAGAAAATCAGTGATATTTTCCATCCTTTCTGACTCTTCAGATAATAGTTTTGATGGCTCTTGAGTTTGAGCATCTAATAATCCTATTTCCTCTGATTTGATGATCTCTCGTTTGGACAATTCAGGATTATTTTTTACTACATTTTCCCCTTGATTAATTGTGACTTCATTTATGTCTATTTCACCTGAAAAAAACGATATATTTTCATTAAAAATCACATCCTTTAGATCTGCTTGAGAATCTTTTACTATAGATATTTCCTGATTATCTGATTCTAGTTGTTGTGAAAAATCTGAACTATCATACTCAGTCGGTAATACTTGTAAATGGACAATATGTTGCTTTACTTCTTGTGATGATGTGCTTAGTTTAGCAAAACAACACAATTCCCATTTACCAGGCTTGAGGTGGGTAAATGGGATAATAGACATAAGACCTTGAGAGCGAGTATGACTAGAACGTCTATGAACTCGCCTTACAGGTGGAGTTTCTTCAGTAGAATCGTGAATAATCCGAATCTGGACTTCTGTATTGGCTATATGAGTATTAGCGACTATACGATAGCGACCTTCTAGAATTTCCACATCGGCTGATTCTAAAGGTAGCCAGGTTTGGTCACCCTCTTTCTGTAGCAAAAATTCCCAGTGTGACATCTACGGCTACAGTTTTACTTTACAAAATATATATACTCAATATTATCTCAGATTCTTAATTATTTCCATAATTTTAGGTCTTCAAGTCAACTTTTTTTTAATCTTAATATTTATTTAAAATTTTTTAGCTTATTTTCAATAACCACAAATAGTTTTTTTTGTCAATATAAATTTTCTATAGTGCACTCAGGCCATTTAAGTTATAAGTCATCAGTACCTCCAGACCTGAAGCAATTTATAGTTTAGATAATAATGTTGGGCAATTATTAACTAATTAGTCACCGGTGGGCAGTCCGAGACAAAAAAACAGACACACCAGGTAAGAGGTTTGACTAAGGTCAAGCTTCGTACTCGTGACGAGAAATTCCAGCGGTCTGTAAAATCTTAACCTGCTTTCAAGCTTTCGCTAATGTGAGTGGGAAAAATCTACTTACATCACAGACTCAACTTCAGCAATTTCAGGAATTTCTTCCCGAAGTTTGCGCTCAATACCCATTTTGAGAGTCATGGTAGAACTGGGACAAGAACTGCAAGCTCCCTGTAATCTAAGCTTAACTATTGGACCTTCAATGTCTACTAATTCCACATTACCGCCATCTGCTGCCAGATAGGGTCGTAATTCATCTAATACAATTTCAACATTTTCATTCGTAAGCGCTTTCGCTTCACCCATTTTTTTCTCCTTGTTTGTTTTAATTTATTATGGATACTAAAATTATAGTTAATCCTAACTTACTGAACCGGGAAATAAACCAAAATTTCTAATCTTTATACAACTGCTGGTTCTAATAGTTTTATATTAGAATAATTAAACTCAGTTGTTATTTTTTGACCCTTTTCTGTAGAATTAACAACTTGGCTAGTCATTATGTAGTAGTGAACAAATTTTTCATAAGAGTCCTCAAATTCTAGTTCCCTAATTACTTCATTAGTTTTAGGATTGCGGAAGATAGCGTTATAGTGAGTAGCAATACAACCCTCTGATGTCTCCAAAGTTTTATGGGTGTTAATTACAAAGGCCATGCGCCCCATGACTCGACTAACTAGACAAATTTCTTGGCCTCTAACTTTGTAATTTGACCCCATGGCATCCCCTTTAACAAGAATTTCAACTGCTCCTGTCTCATCACTATTACCAAAGCTGAAACTATTTTTACCATGGGA
This sequence comes from Trichodesmium erythraeum IMS101, assembly GCF_000014265.1. Lineage (NCBI taxonomy): Bacteria > Bacillati > Cyanobacteriota > Cyanophyceae > Oscillatoriales > Microcoleaceae > Trichodesmium > Trichodesmium erythraeum. The sequence goes on along the minus strand of NC_008312.1, from coordinate 5,209,390 downwards.
TTTTTCAAATGATGAACGTTTGCGGTGGGTAACTACATCCCGTAGTTGGGTATAAACACTTTGTTTTACTTCTTCGTCTGGAATACCTGTGACTTCTACAGTAAAATCTGGCTTAATCAAAATTTGGCCATTATAAATTTCTGACCCCTGTTTAAGTTCTATACTAGCACTAAAACCAGGAAAATTTGAATCCCAAGTGTAGCGATGTTCGTAGGCAGCTTTAAATAAATCACGAGCATTTTGCTCAGTCATAGAAACCTCCTAATTAATAGGGCGAAATTTTATTCTCAGGATTTACGCAAAGGTAAGAAATACGATGAGAATTTATCAAATATTAACTAAATTATAAATGATATACAGCCCTACTCCTGAATTTTTAATAATATTATTTTATTATAAAATCGTAACTTTAAGGTTAAATTTATATTATAAGCTATTGCTCAATGTAGGAAGCAAAAGCTATGAATAAATTGAGACAGAATTACTGCAAAAGTAGACTCCCTTAACCACAATAAATATTTTTTTATTTAAACATCTCTTAACAATTACAGAGGATATAATTTATAACTGCTAAAAGCTTAACACTAAAGGTTAGTTTTTGGATTTAAGACTTGTTTAAATAATAAGTATAACATTTTTTTTCAATAGGTACAAAATTGAGTCATTGCATATCGGATTCACCTAACTATAATTTCCAGATTTTTCACTTAATTTTAGTCATTATTTAATTCTTCAAAATTTAATTGTTAAAAATTAAGAACCTGAAAATTTGTAATTGCTAGTAAATCAAAAATATGATAGTATTTTAATAAAAATATAATTTTTTTATTAGCCCCCATTGATAAGCAAAAAAAATACGGTGGTACTCTTAATATGACACAAGACCTTTCCAGTCACGGCTATGAAATTATTAGACAAGTGGAACGTCACCAACAAGAGGGAGAAGTGACATATCAGGGAATAGCTCTCAAGCAAAACCAAGAAGTTGTTATCAAAGAGTTCCGTTTTGCAGATGATAATGCTAATTGGACAATATTTGAAGCTTATGAGCGAGAAGTAGAAATTCTCAAACAACTACAACATCCCCGCATTCCTAACTATATTGATGCCCTAGAAACTTCCGAAGGATTTTGTTTAATTACAAAATATCAAGAGGGAAAATCTTTGGCAGAAAGAAGAAGTTTTACCCCAGAACAAATTAAACAAATTGCTATTTCAATTTTAGAGATTTTAGTATATTTACAAAAGTGTAAACCGCCAATTATTCACGGCAATATTAAACCTGAAAATATATTAGTGACGACTCATATCAACGGTGAAAGATTTCCTACTGCATATTTAATGAATTTTGGTTGCGCACGGAAGGGAATAGAAGAGAATTTTACTGATGGTGTCAGTGGGACATCAGGATTTATGCCTCCAGAACAAGAATTGAATGGTACTGTCACTATCAATTCTGACTTATATAGTTTAGGGGTAACTATGATTTGCTTGCTGACAGGTACTTCTAGTAGAGATGTAATTAAATTAATTGATCGCAATCATCGCTTTAACCTGAAAAAATTAGCGCCACAACTGAGTGTATTATTTACAATGTGGCTAGAGAAAATGGTATCTCCCAATGGTAAAGATCGCTTTGAAAATGCAGGAGCGGCTTTAGCAGCACTAAAACCAATACCTGTTTTTGGCGATGCTGCTAATTTTAAGAATGTGGCAATGGCAATGTTACCTGTAAAAGCATCTGTCATATTGGGATTCGCCAGTATTGCTGCTCTTTCTTTATTGGCGACAACTTTAACAGTTTTTCGTCAACAACCAAACTTAAGGAATTCCCTGAATAAACAAAAACTTCAGTTGGAAAGAACAACAACAATATTGTCTGGTGACAACTCAGTTGCTAAATTGCGAGCAACTTCAGAATGTTACGGTTGTAACTTCCGTCGTGCTAATTTTGCAGCTCTCAAACTTGAAGATGCTTATTTGCGAAACGCAGATTTATTTCAAGCTAATTTAAGAGGTGTTGAACTCAGAGGTGCAAGATTACAAAATGCTAACCTTAAGAAGGCGCAATTGCAAGGCTCAATTTTAATCAAGGCTAAACTCCAGAAAGCAAATTTGTATCGTGCTAGCTTAGAAGGTGCAAATTTAACTAAGGCAGTTTTAGTCAGTGCTAACCTACGACGAGTGAATTTATCTGGCGCAAATTTGAACTCTACAAATTTGCGTGCTGCTAATTTTTCTGGTGCTTATCTCCGTGAGGCTAAATTGAGTAGGGCGAATTTAGAAGGAGCTAATTTAAAGAAAGCTAATTTAAGTGGTGCAAATATGAGTCATGCTAGTCTCCGAGGTGCAGATTTGAGGAGGGCAACTTTAAAAGATGCTAATCTCAAGAGGGTAGATTTAGTGGGAGCAAATTTAGCAGGGGTTACATTCCTGGATGCCGACCTTCAAGGAGCTAACTTGAAAGGAGCTAATCTAAAAAATGCTAATTTACTGGGTGCAAACTTAGAAAATGTAAATTTGCAAGGTGCTAATTTGCAAGGTGCAATTATGCCTGATGGTAGTTTTATTGAGTAGATATTTGACTATTTCAGTTATCACTTATCGGTAATTCCTATTGAACCATATGGCGATTTTTCATCCCTCTAAAAGGGGAAGCTTGGGAACTTAACTTTTGAGTCACTAAACTCCGGCTCTACTCAGTCATAATTTCTTTAATCACAATATTTTGGAGGTAACAATAGTGAAACTGAATCAAAATCATAAACCAGATCAAGAATTAAATGAAAGCCTTTTTCTGATAACTGCTAAACAAAACTGCACTGATTTTGATTTCTTAATTGATTATCTGAATAATCATCAAGATGAAGTTGAGTCTGCTCTGAGAAATTATGGTTCTGTGGCTATTAGGGGATATAAAGTGAAAACTCCTGAGCAGTTTCAAAAAGTGGGATTGAGCATTTTTCCTGAGCTGCGAAATCAATATCCTGGTGGGGCACCTCGTTATAAAGTTGCTGAATATGTCTGGAGTGCTTCTTCAGTGCCAAGTTATCAGTCAATTTGTGGTCATACAGAGTTATCTTACTCGCCATCAGAACAACCTCCTTACATATTATTTTTTTCACCTCAAGTTGCTAAAAGTGGGGGTGAAACTCCTATTATTAATATGAAATCGGTTTTATCAGACTTACCTGAACAGTTGCAGCAGAAGTGTTCCCATACCCGTTTGGTAACAAAGTTTTATTGGGTAAATACACAGAAAAGATTATTTGACGTACGATTATGGAAATGGCCTTGGTTTGGTTTTCCTAAATCTTGGAAGGCTGTCTTTAATACTGAGGATAAAAGTTTAGTTGAAAAAAAATGCTTTGATGCAGGGCGACAGATTAAGTGGCTTGCTAATGATGGCTTAATTGCTCATTATCCAATGCCAATAATTGGTTCTCATCCGATCACAAAGGAAATTGCCTGGACAGGATTTTTCCCTTGGTTTCATATCTGGGGTGTTTGTATTGATGCATGGTTTGCTGCTAAGTATCAAAGAAAATTCAGGAGTTGGTTAGTATTTTTGATCTTATTTTTAATCACGCTTGGGCAAATTTGTCTTGAAAAATTGATTCCAGAAAGGTGCAAATATCGAGCTTTGGATGTAGTTTTTGAGGATGGTTCTGATTTGTCTTTTTGGGATGTTTATCATATTGTCAAAAGTTATTGGAAAAATACAGAATTATTTTCCTGGCAGGAGGGAGATATTGTAATTTTAGATAACTATCGTATGGGGCATGGTAGGCTACCTTTTACTGGAGAAAGACAAGTTTATATAGCCTTCTCCTAGTTCTACTAAAGCTAGAATAGTTTAGGGAAATTTTTAAGCCCCCAACTACTTACTGCCAAGGTCACCCTCGGCAAAGGCTAGTTTTTATTAAGCTGAAATCATCAATTTTCTTGATGGTAATATTTTGGAGGTAACCACAGTGAAACTGAATCAAAATCATAAACCAGATAAAGAATTAAATGAAAGCCTTTTTCTAATAACTGCTAAACAAAACTGCGCTGATTTTGATTTCTTAATTGATTATCTGAATAATCATCAAGACGAAGTCGAGTCTGCTCTAAAAAATTATGGTGCTGTAGCTATTAGGGGATATGAAGTAAAAACTCCTGAGCAGTTTCAACAGGTAGGATTGAGGATTTTTCCTGAGCTGCAAAATCAATATCCTGGTGGGGCACCTCGTCATCAAATTACTGAATATGTCTGGACTGCTTCTGAATTACCAAGTTATCTAACAATTTCTGGTCATACAGAATTGTCTAACTCCCCATCAAACCAACCTCATTATATATTGTTTTTTTGCCCTCAAGTTGCTAAAAGTGGCGGTGAAACTCCAGTTATTGATATGAAATCGGTTTTATCAGATTTACCTGAACAGTTACAGCAGAAGTGTTCCCATACCCGTTTGGTAACAAAGTTTTATTGGGTAAATACACAGAAAAGATTATTTGACGTACGATTATGGAAATGGCCTTGGTTTCGTTTTCCTAAATCTTGGAAGGCTGTATTTAACACTGAGGATAAAAGTTTAGTTGAGGCGAAATGCTTTGAGACAGGACGACAGACTGAGTGGCTTATTAATGATGATTTAATTTCTTGTTGTCCAATGGAGATAGTTACCTCTCATCCTATGACCTCAGAAACTCTCTGGAATGGATGGTTCCCTCGGTTTCATATATGGGGTACTTCTATTGAAGCGTGGTTTGTTGCTAAGTCCCAAGGATCATTCAGGAGTTGGTTGGTATTTTTCCTCTTATTTTTGATCACGTTTTTGCAAATTTGTGTCGAAAAAATTATTCCACAACAGCGCAAATATCGATATTTGGATGTAGTGTTTGAAGATGGTTCCGATTTATCTTTTTGGGATGTTTATCATATTGTTAAGAGTTACTGGAAAAATGCAGAATTATTTTCCTGGCAGGAGGGAGATATTGTAATTTTAGATAACTATCGTATGGGGCATGGTAGGCTACCTTTTACCGGAAAAAGAAAAGTTTATATAGCCTTCTCTTCACTCTAGTAATTTTTAATAGTTAAGGAAAATTTTATTTCCCACGAGCTATTTACTGCCAAAGCCATCCTTGGGAAAGATTAGTTTTTCTTTACCTCAAATCATCAATAACATAAGTATCAGGATTGTTATATCCTAATTCCTTAGGATACTGCATTGCTACTCCTAAAATATCAATTTTAAACCCCATATTTAATATTTGAATGTATGCTTGTTGACGAGCTGTATTGACTCCAGCTACAAGTTTAGACATGCCAATAATATTGCTAAATGTTTCACATTCATTCAATAATTTTGCAAAGCGATCGCTCCCTTTTTTTCCTGAATTAACTGCACCAAATTTAATATAGCAAGTATCACTTCCTGCTTCGGTACCTGCACCATAATGACAAACAGCAAATCCTTCTAAATTACTATTTTCCCAAATAAATAAAGTATCTCCTAATCTTTTATTTTCCACCGCTAAAATTTCTGATTGTAAATCTAATCCGGAATAAATATTATTAGTTAATTCTTGGCTAGCTTGTAAATAGTTTTTTTGTTGTTCTGGGGAAATTTGTGAATACCTAATGCTTTTTAATTGCTGCTGTTTTTGAGAAACAGATTTAGTGCAAATGCTAGTTAAAAAATGTGGCATAAAACCAAATTTTTGATAAAAATGTAAATGTTTGGGACTTTGAGAAAATGTAAAGAAGCAAATATGTTGAGTTTGCCAATTTCTCAAGCATTCCATTGTTGCTGACATCAATTTTTTACCTACTCCTTGATTCCAAAAATTTGGATGTACTGATAAAGGTCCAAAAAAACCAAAACTCCCCCATTTAGAGATAAAGTTAGAACCTACTAATTGACCGTCTATTTCTGCGGCTAAAGCTGCTTTTGGCTCTGTATACCAACGCTGCATATAGTATCTATCACCAAAGAATTTTATCGGGTCTGGTAAACCTATAAATGTACCAAAAGCTAATCGAAATATTTTGTCAGCTTCAGACAATTCTTGTTCTTGAAGTAAGCGAATATTAATTTTATTCATGATTTTTTTTTGATTATTTGGTCGCCAAAATAATGTCAATTTTTAGTAAAACTCGAAACTTAATGATGATCAAATGTAGCCTTTAAGTAAAAATATATCAAATATCAACAAACTAGACTTATTGCCCAAAATAGAATTATGATTGAAAAATTTTGACTTAAGAGAAATCTTTGACATATAATAACGACGATTATAGATTTAATTTTACCCCAGTACATGGAGATTTAGGCCTTGGGTATAGAACTGCGCAGTTATGTATTTATAGACAACTTGCAACCTCAGCACGCCGCCTATATTGGTACAGTAGCCCTTGGCTTTTTACCACTACCAGGTGATACCTCTCTATGGATAGAAATTTCTCCTGGTATTGAAATTAATCGTATTACAGATGTAGCTCTCAAATCTAACTCTGTGCGACCAGGGGTACAATTTGTGGAGCGACTTTATGGTTTGTTGGAAATTCATTCCAGTCGTCAGGGAGATACAAAAGCTGCTGGTCAAGCAATTTTGCAATCTTTAGAGGTTATTGAAAGCGATCGCCTGAAACCTCGTATTATCTCTAGTCAGGTGATCCGTAATATTGACTCTCACCAAGCACAGTTAATTAATCGTAATCGTCGTGGCCAAATGATTTTAGGTGGCCAAACTCTCTATGTTTTAGAAGTCCAACCTGCCGCCTATGCTGCTTTAGCAGCCAATGAAGCAGAAAAAGCTGCTTTAATTAATATTTTACAAATTCAAGCCGTAGGTAGTTTTGGACGACTTTATTTGGGAGGAGAAGAACGGGATATTTTGGCAGGTTCTCAAGCAGCTTTGGAGGCCATGAAAAATGTTTCGGGTCGAGAACATTTTGACCAACGCCAAGAATAAATTAACTAATAGAAGATTCTAGATTAATCTTTCAGGTAGGTTGTAGTTGATGAATCAAGCTTAACACGCCAGCTAGAACCTTTTGATTAACCCTCAGAATTCTACAGACAAAGTGTGATCCTATTTCCTATCTCTTCATCTTCCCTAATTCTTCTTAGATGCCTTATTTTTCTGACTTGATTAGTTAAATCTACAGATTTATTTAGACAAAAATTATAATCTAATGTACAATATAAATGATGATATTTTGTAATAAAATATTAACCATGCTAAGTAGTATACTAATTATTAGATATAGATATTAAAATTTTGAGAATGCTAATTTTGTTGAAAATTGTTCCTTAGATACAAATTGCTAAAAAATTAACAATGTCCGAAAAACTTAATTTAATGGTAGTTGATGATGAACCTAATAACTTGGATTTATTGTACCGGACTTTTCGACGTCAATTTAAAGTTTTCAGGGCAGAAAATGCTAGGATAGCTATGGAAATTTTGGAAACCCAGGGGGAAATGGCTGTTATTATTTCTGACCAAAGTATGCCAGATATGACAGGTATTCAATTTCTCATAAAAACAAGAGAGAGCTTTCCTGATACCATTAGAATTTTATTAAGTGGTTATGAGCAAGAAGAAATAAATTCTGTTGAAAATGATATACAACAAGCTGATATTTTTAAATGTGTAACTAAACCTTTTTCTCCTCAAGAACTCAAGGATGTGCTTCAAGAATGTTTGGAAATATATAAAACCAAGAAAAGTTTATAGAAAAAGATAGGGAATAAGGAATAGGAAAAGACACAATTTTCAAATTATCCTTAACCATAACTTGAGAAGTATAAATACCGATACAACCGCTTCTATTAACTAATTTATATTTCTAATTTGATTCCAGCTTGAAGATTTAATTACCACATAAATATCTTAATACTTATTTCACTTTTTTACTCTAAGTATAAAATAACTGAAACTAAAAAAAACGTGCCTTGCTATTAACCTAACTAGGAGATAAATTATAAATGCTGAGACTGGAAAATATAAGTAAGATATATCCTACAGGTGTCATTCTTAAAGATGTTAACTGGGAAGTAAAACCAGGAGACCGCATTGGCTTAGTGGGTGTTAATGGAGCTGGAAAATCAACTCAATTAAAAATTATTACTGGAGAAATAGAACCTACTTCTGGAGAAGTTATTCGCCCTGCAAATTTACACATTGCTTATCTAACTCAAGAATTTGAAGTAAATCCTAATCGTACAGTTAGAGAGGAATTTTGGACCGTATTTATAGAGGCTAATAAAATACACGAATCTCTTCTACAAGTACAGAGAGAAATGGAAATTGCTACTCCAGAAAAATTAGATGAACTTATTCATAAATTAGACCGTTTACAACGACAATTTGAAGCTTTAAATGGTTATGGATTAGATGCAGAAATTGAAAAAATATTGCCCGAAATGGGGTTTGAATCTGATGATGGCGATCGCTTAGTTAGTGCTTTTAGTGGTGGTTGGCAAATGCGGATGAGTTTAGGAAAAATTCTTTTGCAAAAGCCAGATGTATTACTCTTAGATGAACCGACTAACCATCTAGATTTAGAAACAATTGAGTGGCTAGAAAATTATTTAAAAAATTTAGCAACTCCTATGGTGATAGTTTCCCATGACAGAGAATTTCTTGACCGCCTTTGTACTCAAATTGTGGAAACTGAAAGAGGAGTTTCTACCACTTATTTAGGTAATTATTCAACTTATTTAGAACAAAAATCAGAAAATAAAGCTGCACAACTTAGCACTTATGAACGACAACAAAAAGAAATAGAAAAACAACAAACTTTTATAGAACACTTTCGTGCTAGTGCTACTCGTAGTACTCAAGCAAAAAGCAGAGAAAAACAATTAGAAAAAATAGAACTTATAGAAGCTCCTACAGTAGGATTAAAAACTTTAACTTTCCATTTTCCACCAGCACCTCGTAGTGGTAGAGAAGTTGCAGTCATTAAAGATTTAGTTCATACTTATGGTGATAAAATTCTCTTTTTAGGAGCAAACTTAGAAATAGAAAGGGGAGATAGAATTGCTTTTTTAGGGTTGAATGGCTGTGGTAAATCTACTTTACTTCGGATGATTATGGGATTAGAAAAACCCACAGAAGGTATAGTAGAATTAGGTAAATATAATGTTATACCTAGTTACTTTGAGCAAAACCAAGCAGAAGCTTTAGACTTAACAAAAACTGTGATAAACATTATCCATGATGAAGTGCCAGATTGGAAAAATGAAGAAGTAAGAACTTTACTTGGTAATTTCTTGTTTAGTGGTGATACAGTATTTAAAAAAGTAGCTGCTTTGAGTGGTGGAGAAAAAGCACGTTTAGCTTTAGCAAAAATGCTTCTTAAACCAGGAAATTTTATGTTATTAGATGAGCCGACAAATCATCTAGATATTCCAGCAAAGGAAATGTTGGAATCAGCACTAAAAAATTATGATGGAACTGTAATTATTGTTTCCCACGACCGTTACTTTATCTCTCAAGTAGCTAACAAAATTGTAGAAATCAGAGATGGTGAATTTTATACTTACTTAGGAGACTATCATTATTATATAGATAAACTTGAGTCAGAAAAAGAATTAGAAAGGTTAGCAAAAATAACTGCAGAAAAAGCTGCTAAAAAAGCTCAAAAAGCTGCTAAGAAAAAACAGAAAAAAAAGAAAGTAAAAAATCAAACACCCCCTGAAAAATCCTAACAAGAAAATCAAAAAGTAATACAATAAAGAAAGGTTTAACCAAAGAAATTATTTCAAAGTATACTTAGTTAAATCTGTATTGATTGTAACTAGGAAATCTAATAACTGTATACCTGTATTTATAGATAAAACTTATGGCTTTAAACTTCATTCAATATTCAGTTTAGTCTTTCAGTAGGATTTTAATTATGTCTATCCTCTTCTTTTTGAAAAACACATTCTTACTAAGCAGTATAATCATACTATGGGGTTATTTACAGCCAACACTTAAAGCATTTAATTATCCAATTAATGCTTATAATACCCACAATAATAAAGTATTAATAGCTCAAAAATCTACAGCAGTCGCTGCAGAATTACAGCAAATTTTGCCAAAAATAAAAGAACAAACTCAAGTACCAATTTTGCTACCTACTCAATTATTAATTACAGGTACAGATAGAAAAATTTATGTCGAGGGTAAAGGTACAAGTAATAGTTATGAAATTACCTTAGCCTTTACACCTAATTGTAACCATAGTACTGCTTGTTCCATTGGTTATCTTAGTGCTGAAAAAGGAGGTAAACCTTTAGAAGATGAATTTAGTAGGGAATATCCTTTAGTGCAAAACATTAAAGGATATTTTAGACCTTTAACCTGTGGAGCATCTTGTGCGCCTCCAATTATCGGCTGGGAATATCAAGGAGTATTTTATCGCATGGCTTTTAAAGGTGTTGGTCAAAGTCCCGAAATTGAAGGAGAAACTTTAGTAAAAATGGCTAATTCTGCCATTGAAGTAGGGGCAAGATCAGATTAATGATACTTGAATAATGATGAGATAATTAGCTATAGAACAAATAAATTAGTTTGAGGGAAAAAGTATTTAAGGATTTAATTAATACAAAAAAATCATATATTCATAGCTGAAATTTAGCTAATACAAACTTTAATTTCATATATTAAATTCTCTATTTCCTGTTAGTTTTTTCCTTATTAAAAATTAAAAATAAGTTCTATATTTACCCATCATTCAATACAGAAAAGCAATCCTCTTGAAGAAAAACTATACAATATAAAATCCAAACCAAAAAGATAAAATCTTTCTCGACTAAATTTTAACTATTTACTGTAGATGGTTGATCATCAATAGGAATTCTGGGAAGCTTAGGCAAATCTATTGCCTCCAATGATAGGTTCTGTTTTTCTATAACTTCAGGTGCCACATCTTCAGGTTCAGACTCAAATAAAGAAGGGATCCAAGTTGGTAAATGTAGCTTACCACTTACTGGTATTGTTTGTTCAACATCTTGCAGCATTTCCTCTGAAACTTCAGAAAAGTCACTTGTATTTATTTCAGAATTTACTTCTATTTCTGGTTCTGGTTGATACTCATAAACATTCCATTTTCCTGTAGATATATTCCATGATATGCGTTCGTGTTTAACTCCTGTATTTTCCTCCTCTTCAAAGTTTTCCACTTGCTTCAGTTCTGCTATAAGCTTATTTTCTACCAATTTTTCTGTTTCCTGAGATTCACTTTGCTCTTCAGTTAAATAATCTTCTTCTATAACTACATACTCTCCTGCTTCTGTATCTTCTAAAATATCTTTTTGCGATACAACCTCAAGCAACTCATAATCTAAAACTTCACCTATTCTACTCAATGACGGTAGACTAGGATTTAATGTACCTTCACTAAACTTACCAGAAAAATTCTTCTCAAGACTATTTTCTTCCCATGAAGAAACTTTTTGAGTTGTGGTAGTTTCTTGTGGTAAATCTAATTTATTACCCAAATTAATTTGTGTAAGAGTTCTTTCTTCCTTCTTAATAATAGGTGTTTCCTGTTGTCGATTTTTTGTCTGTGGAGACCATGGTTTAACTGGTTCCGAATTTATCAGAGGTAATATTTTCGTGTTAGTTTGAATGAAAGTATTATCTCGTTTTATAGCTTCAGGTTTAGAACTGGGTTGAGACGCCCTAACTAGAGATGGGTTTGTAAGTCTTTCTATTGGTTGATTTAGTGTATCCATTCTTTCTGGCATTTCTAAGGATCTGTCCAAAGCTGCTTTAAACTGAAGAGTTTGTTGTTGTTGACGGTATAGTCTTGAGTGCAACTCTTGAGAAGTACTTTCTAATTCCTTAAGATAATAACTTTGTTGATTGTAAGATTGTTTAGTTAAAGTACATTCTCTTTCCATTTGTGCCTGATATTGTTCACTCTTTTCCCATCTATCGGTTAGGGACTCTACCAAAACTTCCTGGCGTTGAATAATTTGACTACATAATTCTAATTTGTAGAATAGACGAGTTACCTGTTGTTGAGTTGCTGCTAATTCTTTAGTTCTTTCTTCTAGCAACTTTTCCTGATTTTCTAGAGTTTTCTGACATTCTTCTAAGGCAGTTTCTAGTTCTGTAACTCGATTTACAAGTTCCCGGTTACAATGATGTAAGGCCTCCATGAGATTTGCAGATTCTAGTTCCTCAGTAGAGTCTTTTGTTAAAATTACTTCAAAATCTGGCACTGCCTGGGACCTTCTTTTAGTTCGATCTTGAGCAGTTAATTTCAAATCTTCTGGTTCTACTCCAGTTGTTTCTATAACTGGTATTGAACCTAAATTAATAGTATCAGGAAAATTAACAGTTTCCCAATCATCATTTTCTGGAATAGATGTGTGTGCTTCTGGAGCTAAATGTTGTCTAGTTTTTTCAACCTCATTTTCTTGGTCCAGTTTTTGCTGATTTACTGGATCATTTATTTTTGGTAAGTAATTGTTTCCAGGAAGTTCGGCTTCTGGCATTGCTTTCACCTAGAGTCTACAGATTGCCTTATTGTTTCTATACTAATATAGATGTTATCATCTCGGAGCGTCAACCATAGTAGAAGTCAGAAGGGGCAAAATCAAAAGTCAGAAGTTAATTCCCACCACAGACTATAACTATAGTATGGCTTAATCTATTCTTGATTACTAATTTTGAAATAAAATAGAAATCTAGAAAAATAATTAACAATTGATTTAGCCTAATCTCCAAAGGACTTTTTCTATGGCCTTAAACTTTAGATTTGCTGTTGCTAGTGACTTACATATTGCTGTTCCTCATACTATTTCTGAAAAAACACATAGTTTTCATTTAGTAGAAGTTAGCATTCCTGCTTTGGAGTTAGTACTAGAACATTTAAGTAAGTTAGATATTGATTTTTTACTACTACCTGGAGACCTAACTCAAGATGGTGAACCAGAAAATCATACCTGGCTCAGTCAAAGATTATCTGCACTTCCCTATCCTGTATATGTAGTTCCTGGTAATCACGATGTACCTGTAAAATTTGCTAATGATTATTCTATTGGTTTAGCCAATTTTCCTAGTTATTATCATCACTGTGGATATGATTACCAGCAAAGATTATATTATAGTGAACAAGTATTGCCTGGAGTTCGGATAATTGGGTTAAATTCTAATCAATTTGATACTTCAGGAAAACAAAAATATACTGGTGGTTTAGAGTCAGAACAATTAGATTGGTTACAACAGGTTTTAAGCATTGCTGAAGAGGAATTAGTGATAGTCATGCTACATCATAATGTAATTGAACATTTGCCTGACCAATCTCATAACTCTCTTGGTCGTCGTTACATGTTAGAAAATAGGTCAGTATTGTTAGATATTCTCCAATCTGCAGGTGTTCAGCTTATATTTACTGGTCATCTTCATGTTCAGGATGTTGCTAAAGATCAAGGAATTTATGAAATTACAACTGGTTCTTTAGTTTCTTATCCTCATCCTTATCGCATCATAGATTTTATTACTAATGCCAGTGGTCAAAAGTCTTTAAAGATTGAAAGTTATCGGATTAATTCTTTGCCTAATTTACCTAATCTAAGTGATGTTTCTCGGAGCTGGATCGGCGATCGCTCTGTTTATTTTATGTCTAAACTTTTGACTAGTCCTCCTTTAAATTTATCCCCAGAACTTGCTGCCAAACTTGCTCCTAGTTTGCGTTATTTCTGGGCTGATATTGCATATGGAGATGCTGTGTTGGACTTTCCTCATTTTCCACCTGAGGTCCGGCGATATTTTCAAAGTTTTAATACCACTAATAGCATTGATAATAATGCAATATTGCTTTTACAATAAAATTAGTATATTTCCCTAAGTAAATTATTCTATCTTCTAGCTTTAAGAATCAGCATTCAGCTCCGTATTTCCAGAGAAACTTGCTTCTAGAGGGATATAGTTAAAACTATTAGCTATCAAATATTTCAAATTGATCAATTTCCTAATATTTTTTTTTAGTACTATATGATCAAAATCAACTTTTTTTTGACTTTTTATAATATTTATTGATTCTCTATTTTTAACTTTTTCAACAAGTATATTGATTTTGGGCTCTATTTTTTCCAGAGAACAATGCCCATAAGTAATGAGTTACCTGTGTCCCTTTCTGGCGCGGGAGTCGGAACTAAGTAGGGACGCTGCATGGAACGTCCTTTCAAAAATAAATACTTATAGCTTTTGACTTTTAATTCATTATTCAGTTATGACTTCTTCAAGAAAGTTGACGGCAAATACCAAATACAGAGGTATAACCATGTAAAAATGTACTACTACCTACAGGTCCAATTTCACCATTACAAAAAAAACCACTGATAGGGATATTTAAATAACTACTAAATAAGCTAGAATCAAAGTTAGGTTTACCATATAGTACTTCTCCACGTCCCAAACAAGAGAACATTAAAGCAGTAGCATTGTTTGTAGCTGTACTTTGAAAACCAACCTTTCTTTGATAACGTTGTAGTAACATTTCTAAATCTTCTGCTGAAGTATGAGCATCCCGTAAATGAAATTGAATTCTTTGGCCTGTCCTAACTTGATCTCCGATAGCGATCGCTCCCGCTTTAGGGTCTACCCCAATTAAATTACGAATTAAAAAGTCTCCTTGTTCCAAGTTTTGTTTAAATTCGTCCCTAACTATACCAACAAATAGGGAGTTTTCGGCTAGCTTGCGGTCTTTTTCATCAAGATTTTGTACTAAATTTTGTAATGCTTCTAATGGAGACTGTTTAACACCATCACTAACTATTTGATTAGAACTAACTAACTCTTCAAGTTCTAAAACTATATTACGTTCTCCTTGTGTAACTCTATAAGGTTGACCAACAGGGCGACAGCCCTGAGCTACTATTGTTTCTAATATTATATTACCAGATAAAGAAACACCTACAGCTCCTTCTTGGTAGAGATTATTTTCACAAAAGAGTCCTGCATTTTGGCCATTTATTCCGTTACTAGCTAATCCTCCCACCTTAGGAGAATGAGGATAAGCATAATCTAGTCCTTGAAGTAAGTCATTTATTTTAGCAGAAAATGGATCGGCAAGTATAATAAATTGAGGTTTGTCTACAGTTGGTACTCCAATAAGATTACACCAACGATCTGGGGAACTATCTAAATCTGGTAGCTGTCCTGCTGATATATGAAAAGCTTTTACTGCAACTTCTGGTAAATGTGCTAAACTGAGGCTAATTGCAGTTTTTTGCTCTAGTTCTTGCGGTTTTCCTTGCTCATTCATACCAACAATACCACCTCCACCGCAGCCTATCGTAATAGTTTCTGGTAGATGTTTTTTCAGTAGAGGCATTAGCCGTGGATATTCACTGGTAAAAGCTGATGAGATAAATACCAGTCCTAAATCTGCTTTAGTTCCTAATGATTCTGAACTTTTTTCTACTACTTCCTTAACTGCTGCTTCTAATGAAGGACGGGTTGATAGAGAGTTTGACCACCGCATCTGTTTGACGCTCCTTATAAATTATAATTATATTTCTCATCTTAATCTTTCATTTAAATAATTGCGAATAGGGAATCATATCAAGAAGTATACTGATATTTACTATAATATTAAACTTTAATTTAATTTCATAGTTTTTACTTATAAAATAAATCATTATATTAGTTATGTTATTATATTAACTAAGTATCCTTTAATATGCTAAACATTTTTAAGTTTAATATCTTATAGGTAAATCTTAAAAAATCAAGATCATTTGGTGAAGAATCTCTAAAAACCTAATATAAATAGGAAAAAGGGACTATCCTCGCTGGATTTTTTTGCCTGTTTTTTTATCCCTATCTCTTAATTCTAGTGTTTTAGTTGAGTTAGGAATTAGGCCCTAAAATTTAAATTTGTAGGTAGTCAATCAAAATTAAAAAACTATGACCAATAATGACATTGAGGAAAAAATTGAACAAGAGCGCCAGATAGCTCGCCAAGCTTGTGATATTTCTGGTGCTAACTCTAAAGAATGTGCAGCAGCTTGGGATGCAGTAGAAGAACTTCAAGCTGAAGCTTCTCATCAAAAGGAACAAAAGCCTAAGAGTTCCTTTGAAATTTATTGTGAGAATAATCCCGAGGCTGCCGAATGTCGAATAGATGATAACTAGAATTAACTAGTTGAATAGGCACTTATTACAATGTAGTTTATTCAATATATTTTAAGTAAGTAAGCAACTGAAATCCTTAAGTTTTTGATTCAGTTGCTTACTATTAAATTAAATTAATATCAAATCCTAAATAACTTTCTTATTGTTAATAATGACATTTAAATTGAGCTTACTCAATCAATATAGAATCATGGTATATAATCAGTTTAAGTATTTCTAAGTTGGATAAAAATGCCAAAAAATTTGAACACTAATATTTGCTCACTTGCTATTTTTTCTCACAAAGTCCACAAAAAATGTATTAATAAATATTAATATATTTTACCTCTTGCCCATCGCCCATTTGCACACCAACCATGGCCCTGGCTCTTAACTTTGAACTTTTCCAGTCAGCCCTAAAAACGATTTATAAGTTACTAATTATTTATGTTGAATTTTTTACCCTTAGCTATTACATCTGGATTAAAAACTTTGATCTGGATGGATTATAGGTTAGCGGTTTTATTTACTGTAGTAATACCTTTATTTCTATTAATTTGGGCTTTTGTTAAAAAATCTGAAGCTATTCAAAACTTGTTGATTATTTATTGGCGAGTTGCTAGTTTATTAGCTATCTCACTTTACTTAATGATTGCAGCAGTACCTATTAGTTTTTTAACATCATTAATAGCTCGATTTTTAATTCCTATATCTTTGTGGTTTTGGGTAGATTTGAATGAGGAAATTAGAGATTTACGAAATTCTCCTCTCAAAGCTAGTTTGACTTCTTGGCGTTGGGCTTGTACCACTTATAATTTACTGGGCATAATACTTCAAATTCCTTTTGTGGTTTGTGGTTTCAAATCCCATAATCAATTACTAAGTGATCCTTCTTGTCGTGTTTGGTTAGATCCGCCCTGGTTATTTAAACAAATTTTTCACCCAGATTGGCCTCCAGAATTTATAGGCTTTTTAGGATTTTCTGGATTAGTAATTTATACAATTTTTCTTTCCTATTTCATTTTGGTTAAATTACAGAGACAAGGACGATCTGCTACAGGAAATTAATATATAGAATTAAATTAATTTAAGATTTTAGATGAAGTAGGCAAGAGGCAAAATAAATATAAATTTGATACTACTACATTATTAACAGAGTATTTTACCTACAAACAATGAATAATAATATTGCTCATCGTTTGGAACAGTACACAATTAAGCAAGCAAATCAAGTATTAATAGTTAATATAGTAATTGATCAACAGCCAGATGAAATAGCTATATTTAAAGGTTTTTCTAGTTCTTTGATGCAGCCTACTGCTTTTAATCCAGATGTACCTGTTTTGCCAGAAACAGCTAAGATAATCAGTCTTGATATACTTGAATCTCCCTACAACCCAGAAGCACCTGTTTATATTAAACAGGGACTGACCTGGGAGCAAATGCAGTCCCTGTTAATAGAAGTAGGACTTTAGTTAACCATTCCACCAGCCGCCTGCAGGCGTGCTCTGGCTCGCTTTAAGGTTTGTTTAGCCTTAATCTTTTCTTGAAGATTATCACTACTTTCAGAAGTTTGCAGCCGTTTTTCTGCTTCCTCATAAGCTAAACGGGCTTTTTCAGTGTCAATATTATCTCCTCTTTCAGCGCCATTAACAAGTATACTTACTTCATCTGCTTCTATTTCAGCAAAACCACCCATCAGAGCGATCGCTATCCAGTCATTTTCAGCACGAACTCGCATTACACCTGTATCTAAAGCAGTTAAAAGTGGAGCGTGCCCACCTAAAATTCCTAATTGACCTGTTGTACTAGGTAGAATTACTTCTTGAGCTTCTTTGTCCCAAATTGTTTTGTCGGGAGCTATTACACGCACAGTTAACGTCATTTGTCAATTATTTGTTATTATTTTTTTTATTTGTCAGTTGACTGTCGCTCTCAAGGTTGAGCATCAACCAGTCAACTGTCAACATTTATTTACTAGCTGACTACTAACAAAGCAAATATAACTATGCTTCTGCTTTAAGTTTTTCAGCTTTGGCAATTACCTGGTCAATACCACCTACCATGTAGAAAGCTTGCTCTGGTAAATCGTCAAGTTCACCAGATAAAATCATTTTGAAACCTTTCATAGTATCTTCTAACTTCACATATTGACCAGGAGAACCGGTAAATACTTCAGCTACAAAGAATGGTTGTGATAAAAAGCGCTCAATTTTACGAGCACGAGCTACAACCAGACGGTCATCTTCTGATAATTCATCTAAACCAAGAATAGCGATAATATCTTGAAGTTCTTTGTATCTTTGTAGAGTAGATTGTACTGCACGAGCAACATCATAGTGTTCTTTACCAACTACACTTGGTTGTAACATAGTAGATGTAGAATCTAAGGGGTCAACTGCTGGATAGATTCCCTTAGAAGCAAGACCCCTTGATAATACTGTTGTAGCATCTAGATGAGCAAAAGTAGTAGCAGGTGCGGGATCTGTCAAGTCATCCGCAGGTACATACACAGCTTGAATAGAAGTAATAGAACCTTCTTTTGTAGAAGTAATTCGTTCTTGCAATTCACCCATCTCTGTACCAAGGGTAGGTTGATATCCCACCGCAGAAGGCATTCTTCCTAAAAGAGCAGATACTTCAGAACCGGCTTGTACAAATCTGAAGATATTATCAATAAATAGTAGTACGTCTTGCTTACTAACATCCCGGAAATATTCTGCCATTGTCAAAGCTGAAAGACCAACACGCATCCTAGCTCCTGGTGGTTCATTCATCTGACCATAAACCAGAGCCACTTTAGATTCACTAAGGTTTTCTGGGTTAATTACTTTGGACTCAATCATCTCATTGTAAAGGTCATTACCTTCACGAGTCCGCTCTCCCACACCACCAAAAACGGATACTCCACCGTGAGCTTTAGCGATGTTGTTAATTAATTCCATGATGATAACGGTTTTACCTACACCAGCACCACCAAATAGCCCAATTTTTCCACCACGACGATAAGGGGCAAGTAGGTCTACAACTTTAATACCTGTTTCAAATACCGAAGGCTGAGTTTCTAGATCTACTAGTTTAGGAGCTTCACGGTGAATAGGAGATTTGTCTTCAGTACCAACTGGACCTAATTCATCTACTGGTTCACCGACAACATTAAATATTCTACCAAGGGTGGCATTTCCTACTGGTACACTAATTGCTGCACGGGTATCTACTACTTCCATGCCACGCACTAGGCCATCTGTAGCACTCATGGCCACAGCTCGGACTTGGTTATCCCCTAGAAGTTGTTGTACTTCACAGGTCACGGATACATCTTGTCCAGCTTCATTTTTAGCTGTAATTGTTAAGGCGTTGTAGATTTCTGGAAGATTTCCACTAGGAAACTTAACATCTACTACTGGACCAATAATTTGAGTAATAGATCCTACGTTTGTTTTTTCTAAGGTGCTTACCATTCTAACTATCTGTAATTATTGACTGATCCGAAATTGGTGAGTTTCCCATTGACTTTTCACTTTTCTCGGATCAATACGGGACATTCAAAAAATTTACGAAAAACCTTAGTTGTCCGCTTATGGGTTAGGGTTGAAACCAAATTTTCCGGTTATTTTTTAGAGTATCACTGAAGCGTTCATCCAGGATGATATTAATTATTTTACTCAGGAATTTTTAGTCTAATATTAGATTGACATACTCGCGACTATTAATGGGTCAGGGATTCTCACAAAATGAAGACCTCCCTAATATTTTCAGAAACCTATCCTGTGCAAATATTATTCCTGGTTGGTCATTTGAGTTATCAGTTATTAGTTATCAGTAACTACTTCTAATATTATTTCTCAAAAACTTTTCAACTTGGCACTTTGAGCAGGAGGTTTACCCCTAAACCTAAACCGATCGGGGGAGAGGGGGATGGGTATAGTAGGTAGGCTTCCTACAACAAAGTTTAAAATTAACATTCATTAACTTAGTATTAATGGAGCAAAAAGATTATTCTCTTTGTGTCAATTACTTAATAGCTGAAGTTTTTCCTGAGCATAGCATTAATGCACGGGAATTATTATTAAATCATAAGCTGGAAAAACATAAGGTGATTTTTTTATCCCCTATCCCAGAGGGGCTATTGAATTTATTTTTTTTGTTCATACATAAATAATAATGTGCTGTCTTTAATAAAAAGTCCTTTATAAACAGTTGCAATTTTTTTTATGTGGCCACCAAATTAGTTTTTTTGATTTTCAGACAGGGTCGGGAATTTTTCTTCTTATTCTTCAGTTTTCCTTGTAGCAATTTGAGTTGGCCTTATAACTTTTGGTATAATTTGTTTATCTCTATCAATTCCAATTTACTTTCCCTGGTTACTAAAAATTTGGAGAGTCCCAAGTCTATACCAATACCAGAGACATGAGGTATTACATCGGGTCAAGGAGATCTAAATTAGACTCAATAGAAATAATGATGTAGTAGCTACTTGCCTTTTTGATTACTCGCATTTCGTTGGGGACAAGGGGGACAAAGCTGTCAGGAGTCTCCCTAGACTTCCTGAATTCAATCTTCCTGATCTTGGGTTGGTTTGGCCTTAATACGTCTAATGGGTAAATTGGCCACTAAACTTGTGGCTCTTTGATTATTTTCTAACAAAAATTCTGAATCAGTATCATCTATTTCAACATAGCGAGATACTACATCTATAATATCTTTTCTCATTGCTTGAATAATTTCTGGATTAAGATCGGCGCGGTCATGTGCAATAACCAATTTCAGACGACGCTTAACTTCTTCACGACTCTTCGGATTATTTCTATAAAAAAGTTTTTCTATAATTTCGTTTAGCATTAGCTTAAACTAAGATAGTTAATATATGAGGTAAGTTGAGGTAGGATTTTTCAGGGTCAAATAACTTTAGATGACAATATTTTGCGCAACCAAGTAAAAAAGTTTTCTGGTGGAGGGTTCAGGTCTATAAATTCTACTTTTTCTCCATCTAAACGACGAGCAATGTTATTAAATTCTAAGCCTGCCTGAGAAAGATTTTCTGTTAATACTAAAGGTTCTCCTCGGTTAGTAGATACAATTACTCTTTCGTCATCTGGAATAATTCCCATGAGTGGGATAGCGAGTATTTCCTCTACATCTTGTACAGACATCATTTCATCAGCTTGCACCATCTGGGGTTTAATCCTATTTACTATTAGATGGATATTTTTCACGTTATGTGCTTCTAGCAGTCCAATTACTCTGTCTGCATCACGGACTGCAGATATTTCTGGAGTTGTAAGAATTAAGGCTTCTTGGGCTGGGGCGATCGCGTTCTGAAAACCCTGTTCAATTCCAGCAGGAGAGTCAATCAAAATATATTCATATTTTGGGCTCAACATATCTACTAATTCTTGCATTTGTTGAGGAGTCACTGCTTCTTTCAAACGATTTTGGGCAGCGGGTAGAAGAGATAAACGAGGTTGTCGCTTATCTCTAACTATTGCTTGTTCCAAGCGACATTCTCCTGCTAATACTTCCACTGCTGTGTAGACAATTCTATTTTCTAAACCCAGAAGTAAGTCCAAGTTTCTCAAGCCAAAATCTGCATCAATTACTGCGACTTGGTGACCTTGTTGAGCTAAAGCCATCCCCAAGTTTGCTGTGCAAGTAGTTTTTCCTACTCCACCTTTACCAGAAGTAATCACAATAATTCTGCTCATAAGCTATTAGACATTAAGTAATTGTATATAATCAATTTTTGTAAAAATACAAAGCGCAATTCTATCAATAAAATTTTTTTTTGCCAAATAATTCAGTTAATTAGCAAATACTTTAAAACTGATATATCCTCAACCCTTCTATGAGTATTTCCCAGATTAAATTTTTACTCTTTATATTGAGGCCATTAATTACTATAGGTGAAAAACATAAAAAGATAATTTTGGAGATTTAAGTTGTAATATTTTGGTGGCAGTTAGAAGCTAGGAGTTAAAACTCAGGAATCGTAATTTTCAGGATTTTCAGTTAGAGTTAAATCCTGTAAAAATTATTATAACCAATAGGTGGATTGCTGTTTTATTAAATCAATTTATCAAAATAATTGGGTCTAAAAACCAGCTTTTTTAGGCGAAATACTTTTAGAGAGTTGCTCAAAATCTCCATTACAAAAATTACTTTTTACTTCCCGCCTTGTGAGTTATCACTGCGTTAACGATATATCTTAGCAAAATCTTTAGCTCTGCTGATACGAATTCCTTGGTTTAGAACATAAGCTACTTCAGGATAAAATTGGACTGGTACTTTTTCTGGCCCTCTAGCAACTTTATCGGCAATCCTCAACAGAGTTGGTTCCATTTGCAAAGTCATAATTACACTCTTAGAATTTCCTTGAGCACCTGCATGGACTACTCCTCGTAAACGACCCCATATAAGAATATCCCCATCTGCAATTACATATCCACCTGGATTTAGGTCTCCTATAATTATTATGGTACCTGGATGCCGAATTTCTACCCCAGAACGTACAGTCATTTCTAGATAAAGTGGTTCGGCTAAAGGTTGAACTTTCTTTGTAGAAGTTTTATTTAGGGTATTCAAGGTAGATTTTTGTTCCACAGAATAGCCTACTGTAGCTGCTGCTACAGCAGTTTGACGACGTGATGTGCTAACTCTTTTGAGATTTAGTTTGACTTCTAAAAGAGCCTCGGCTATTTCTTGAAGTTGACGAGTATCTAATAGGCGATCAAATGCAATGAGTTCTACTTCTGTTTGTGGTTGCCAAAATTTCTCTCCTGCCTTGAGGCGTTGCTTTAACTGTTGCCAAATTTCTGTCCAGGTCATAGGTATTGGACTTTCTATGTCACCATGATTGGATTCTGGTGGGAATAGTAATAGCAACTTTCCTTTCTCTGTTTTGAACCTGACCTGTAAGTTGGTACTTACTTCTTTTGTTGAGGTAGAAGTAGTTGAGACGGAAGTATCAGACATACATAAAATATGGGATATGTTTTATTTTTTCTTATAAGCAAATTATCTTATCATATCAGTCATTAATCAAGAGCGATGCTACTTTTTGATCTAAATCTAATCTAAATCTACTAGACTAATACAAAACTATTATTGGGAGTATGGGTCATTTCAGTTATCAGTTATTAGGTATCAGGTATGGTATTAGTTATCGGTACTTTTGACTAAGATATTCGTCTGGAATGAAATACTGAAGTTGATTTTGATTTTGTTCATCCCCTTTCATGGCTATGCTTTATAAACATCATTTATTCACATCAAACTTGACAAAAAGATAGAATTTATGTTGTCTTTATAACATAGGGTTTGTTGATTAATTCTCAAAGTATTGATATTATGTCTAATAATATTGTTTGTATATAATAGAAGAAGACTAAAATAATTTCCTTCCCATGACTGATTACTATTATGCTAAAATGCCTAAGTATTTAAGAATACCTGAGTGTTGATGAATTAGAAAGGAATTACTGAATTACCCGTGACCATGACCCAATACGAAGAATAAGATACCAAATCATTTGGCTTAAGTGCAAAAGAAAAAACAACACTCTAATCGTTTCTTCACTTACAGGCTGTTGTTTGAAGAGTATTCGTAAATTGTAGGTCTCTACAATTAGCAGGGTAAAAAAGGAGCTGTAAACCGTGGCTATAAATATCCAGGATCAAAAGGATTTTTTTGAGATGAAGGACAAGCTTAACTAGAAATAGCTCTTTAGGAGAAAGCGCCAGATAGAGAATTATGGAATGGACGTAAGATGGGCGATTGGTTAACAGAAATTTTTGGACTATTGAGTTGCTCGTCGCAGAGTATGAGAATACTCTCAATAGAATAATTATTACGAATCTCCCGATCCTTTGCATAAAAAGTCAGCAACTCCAGTCGAATAAGAGGAATGGAAAAAAACTCTATCACTGATTTGAACTTTTAAAAGCTGAATATCCAGAAGCTACTTTGGAGCTCCGGGCAATGTGTGAACATCGTTTGGGCCTGAAGCAAATTTGATGACGAGTATGGACACCTGTTGGAGTACAACCAACTACAGAAGTTAACTTGCGAAATCAAGCGGTTTATTAAAAAGAAAAGAAAAAAATTGAAAATATCATTGTTGATAAATTTATCAAGAAAAAAGGTGATGATTATCTCAGCGCCAAAAGTAACGATGCTCATTTAATATTCGGTGAAGGTGGTAAAGACAACATTACAGGCAAAAAAGGTAATGATTTTTTACATGGTGATGAAGAAAACGATACCCTAAAAGGAAACGGTGTCAATGATTTAGTTGATGGTGGTGAAGGTAAAGATACGGCGGTTTTTTCTGACAAATATGCCAATTACAAAATCTCCAAAGTAAAAGAAAATGGGTTGGAATTTCTAAATCTTCAACATACTAAGGGAACTAAATCTGATGGGAAAGATAAATTAATTAATGTTGAAAATTTGAAGTTTAGCGATCGCCAACTATCTCGATCATCTATAATCAAGACTATTCCCACCAAAGAAGAAGTTGATGATGGAAAACCGGGTAAGGAAGAAAAACCAGATAATTCTTATGAAGGAGACGGTTGATTAGATAGCATTCATTACTAACGGTATCAGTGACTTTTTTGGCGAATTAAATAAGAGTGTTAATGAGCTAATTTATAAAAATACACCTGTAGTTGGAGATGAATTTGATTCAGGTATTAAACGTCGTTATTCAAGTATTGATGCCTCTCAATTTCTAGCTAAAATTGAACAAAAAATTATCCAAAAAATTGAGGAAGAACTCGAGAGCGCTAAGGAGCAAAGTGCTACTGAAATTCAAATGGTTTTGACAGAAGCTTTGGGTAAAAAAGGGTTGGATATCTTGAACAACGATATTCAACTTTTGGAAACCCCCAAAGCAGATGAGCATTCCTGTTGAATTTTTCTGCTCGGGACTTACGGACATACTGCTATATAAGCGCGTATAAATAGGTAATAATTTGAAGTTGAACCACTATATTGAGTTTATATCCGTAAGTCCTGCTTATGTTAAGTTTTGTGTGCGTTTGCCCTGATCTTTTCTATATAATACTATACTAATGGTATCGCACATGATAGTATATCAAATACGCTTACTTGAGAAAACAAAGCTCTAGGATCAGTATTGTGGAAAACTGTAGTTTTTAGAGGGTTTAGAGACCAAACCCCTACAGTCTTCAATTCTAGCGATACTAACGGATTGGATATTATTGATATATATCTAATGTTGACTACAAATAGAAATTTAGGAACTAAAAAGAATAAAAAAAAAGCCGAGCTTAAATTTTGCTCACATATTCTACCATTTTTATATCTTCAGGACGAAGAGTCACCTCAACTTTGGTTGGTTGCAATATAGTGGTCAGGACTTACGCAAAGGCACTATATATAGAATCTTGGTGCATTACGCAGTGCGCTTTTCATATCGTGAACGAAACACATCCTACTAATAGCGTTATGGGTAAGTCCTAAATATAATGCTTTGATACCATTTATAGTCAACATTAGAGACGTTGTATAAAACGTCTCTAAAATAGCTTGAAAAAAGTTGAGATAATTTCCAGAGATTTTTTTAATTATTGCTGTAAGCAAACTCCGGGAGTTGTTTTTCAGAATTGCCAATAGGTGTAACTTTTACCTCACGGTTTTCATCTAAATCTACATAAACATTTTCCCCATCCTGAATCTTACCAGCTAATAACGCTTCTGCCAAAACATCTTCTAACAAACGCATAATAGCTCGACGTAGAGGTCTAGCTCCGTAACTAGGATCGAATCCATCTTCTATCAAACGATCTTTAAACTTATCGCTGACTGTCAGAGTAATTTCACGATCCCCTAAACGACTAAATACCTCCCGTAGCATAATTTCTGCAATCTCTTTAACCTCATCCTTAGTCAACTGACGGAAAACAATAATTTCATCCAAACGGTTTAGAAATTCTGGGCGAAAATATTGTTTCAGTTCCTCATTAACCAAATTACGAATACGATTATATTGAGCTTCTTCTTTATCCTCAGCAAACTCAAACCCTAAACCACCGCCACCTTTCTCAATCACTTGAGAACCGATATTAGAAGTCATAATGATTAAGGTATTCTTAAAATCTACTACTCGACCCTTAGAGTCAGTTAAACGACCATCCTCGAGAACTTGCAGCATAATATTAAATACATCTGGATGAGCCTTTTCAATCTCATCAAACAAAACTACAGTGTACGGACGACGACGTACAGCTTCCGTTAATTGCCCACCTTCATCATAACCTACAAATCCTGGAGGAGAACCAACAAGTTTAGAAACGGTATGACGTTCCATATATTCTGACATATCTAACCTAATCATCGCCTCTTCAGAACCAAAGAAATAAGCAGCTAATGCTTTTGTCAGTTCTGTTTTCCCAACACCAGTCGGACCAGAGAAAATAAAACTAGCAATAGGTCGCTTAGGGTTCTTCAAACCAACACGAGCCCGACGTAAAGCACGGGAAACAGCTTTCACTGCATCTTCTTGACCAATAAGGCGTTGATGCAAAGTATCTTCTATATGTAATAGTTTCTCAGACTCTGATTCTGTCAACTTACTCACAGGGACTCCAGTCCAAGATGCGACAATATCAGCAATATCGTCTTCAGTCACTACAGGAGACTTACTGTTTTTTTTGTCTTGTTTGTTAGAGGTAGTTTCTTCAATCTCTGCTTGAATGCCTAGTTCACGATCGCGCAGTTGACTAGCTTTTTCAAAATCTTGTTGACGAACAGTTTCTTCTTTGTCTTTTATCACTCTAGAAAGCTCTCGTCTTAGTTCCCTTAACTGTGGTGAAACCATAGAATTTTTCACTCTAACACGGGAACCAGCTTCGTCAATAAGGTCAATAGCTTTATCTGGTAAGAAGCGGTCACTAATATAGCGATCAGATAACTGAGCTGCAGCTCTAAGAGCCTCATCAGAAATAGTTAACCTGTGGTGTTGTTCATAAGCAGAGCGTACCCCATAAAGAATTTCAATAGTCTGTTCTACACTGGGTTCACCGACTTTCACTGGTTGGAAACGACGTTCGAGAGCAGCATCTCTTTCAATATGCTTGCGATATTCATCTAGGGTAGTCGCTCCAATACATTGTAACTCACCCCTTGCCAAAGCAGGTTTGAGAATATTAGCAGCATCCATGCTACCCTCAATAGCACCAGCACCTACAACAGTGTGAATTTCATCAATTACCAAAATAATGTTACCATTAGCACGAATTTCATCCATTATTTTTTTCAATCTTTCCTCAAATTCTCCTCTAAACCTAGTACCAGCTATCAGAGAACCAATATTGAGACTAACCACCTGTTTATTTTCTAGGATATCGGGAACATCTTGATTAATGATCCGTTGAGCTAATCCCTCAGCAAGAGCTGTTTTTCCTACTCCAGGTTCACCAATAAGAACAGGATTATTTTTTGTCCTACGGCCTAAGACTTGTATCACTCGTTCAATTTCAGTTTTTCGGCCTACTATTGGATCTATCTTACCCTCTGCTGCTAATTTTGTTAAGTCTGTACCAAACTCTTCTAGAGTAACAGCTTTCTTACCACTAGGGGTAGAACCCCCAGGAGCAACAGCAGCAACTTCTCCCAGGGAGCGAATTACTTGAGTCCGAATTTTACCTTTATCAACTCCCAAGTTGTCCAATACTTTAGCAGCTACTCCTTCAGAATCTTGTAGTAATCCCAGTAGCAAATGTTCTGTGCCAATATAATTATGGTCTAATTTCCTCGCTTCTTCTAGAGAAATTTCTAACATCCTTTTTACTCTGGGAGTAAAAGGAATTTCTGCTGGAGTAAACCCAGAACCACGGCCAATAATTTTTTCTACTTCGTTCCGAGCATCTTTGAGATTTACACCATTTTCCTTCAGTACTTTAGAGGCAATACCTGTACCTTCACCAATTAACCCCAGAAGAATTTGCTCTGTTCCCACAAAGTTATGCCCTAAGCGACGGGCCTCTTCCTGAGCTAACATAATTACTTTGATTGATTGTTCTGTAAAACGTTCAAACATTTTTGCTTCCTCTTATTCAGATGTTGATAGTCATATGGGAGATATATCCCTTATAATTATGCTGTTTACTAATTACTCACCATATTAAGTGGCCATAAATACAAAAAAAATGTAAACTTTTATTTATTAATTCTAACTTAAATGTACTTTTCTAAAACTAAGAGTGCCTAGTAATGGGAGCAATAACTCGTAATATAAGTTATTGTTATATAATAAATAATTATAAAAAGTTTTAACAATAGGATCAGATAAAGTGGACAAGGGTATCAAATGGACAAAGAAGTAAAAAAACAACACCATACTTTAAATTATAACTTTTCAACTTGACTTGATGTTAACTCAAATATTTGTCCAAATAAAAATGAAAATGACGGATGGGAGATTCTTGATAGTTACTCAAAGTAATACCTGGTTTTGTAGATGCCTTTGCCTTTAAGCCTTTTTGCAGAAGGAGTAAGTTGAAAATATCTTAATCTAGCAGATGATATTAGTTTGATAGAAATGTTATCAAATATTGACTATTTTAAATCTAAAACTGTAAATATCCCTAAGATTACCATTTGACTTGGTAATGGATACCACCCAAAAAAAACATACAGGAGTTCAAAAAATCTATCCTGGGGTTCTGATAAAATTTGACTGAAACTCTCACCAAAACAATCATTAGGAGAGAAAAAACAGGAAAGAAAAACAGGATTTGTTCCCGTCAAAACAAGGTGTTTTATTGAGAGAACTAACTCTTGGATGGGGAGATGTAAGAGCTTGACCAAAAACCTTTGAAAGAACTCACCGAAAATGCCGATGCCAAGATTAATTTTTGTTTTATTTGACTGACGCTTAAGAGGTTGGAGTTATCAAAGGAAGGTGGTGGCAGCTATATCCTCTTATAATTTTTTAGAGATACCTGTAGAGGTTCTATAGCCGCAAAAAGTTACAGAAACTCGAACGATATAAACTGTAGAAAACTTTTCCTCCTATTTCTTGCCAAGATAAAAATTCGAGCCAAATTTCTAACACTTCCTCTAGATAATATAAGATTCATCAATATCTAATCTATGAATTGAGCTATTCTTTCCACAGAAACTGCTTCTTCTTCCCCAGACTTTTACTCTTAGAATTCCTAACTCAATTTCTGACAAACCGTTACCTGCCATTTTTGCCCACAAACTGTGGTAATATTCCTCTAAATTGTGACGCATATTATGCTTTTTCATTTCCCCCATTCCCAGTGCTACCCTGTGTTTTCCAACACTTCCCGGTGGTTAGAGGGGATAAACCCAACTCATACCCGACTCAAGTACATAAAATTATTCCCGCCTTCAGTTACCAAACCTTGACATAATTGTGTTTCGCTCATATTGTTTTGAAAAAGCCAGGATTGAATATTTGCTGCCACTTCAGAAATTTTCATGTAATGCTCAATGTATGCTCGTGCATCTTCCTGGTTTTTTCTCAGCAATTCTTGCCATAAAGTCACGCTTATGATGTTCCCTCAGTTTCTTCGCTGCATCTTCAAAGGTTGATTTAATTCAATTGTTTAGTAGTAGAATTCTAGAGATTCCTTTGCTTCCAACCTGCAAGTAGTTGCTTCTATAAATCTGCTAGTTGCTGCCTCTTTTATTTTAGCAGGGATCCTATTTTTACGCAAGTCCCTTGGGGTAAATTGGAATGTCGAAATGGTTCCTGTGAAAGCCTTTAACTTTACTTAGTCTGATGTTGCTCTAGATGAGATTCCAGTTGGGGATGATTCTGATATTATTGAGGTTATAGATTATGCAATTAACGATGCCAAGGTAGATATAGTCAATGCTAGTTGGACTCAGTCGGGTGGGAAAGAACAGTTTTCATAATTATTGATGGATGATGGAATTAGTACTGATGAAAATAGAGTAAATGCAGTTGCTTTCGATCTTCTTGCAACTGAGGATGAAAGTTTTCTAAGTAGTTCTGTAGAAACTTTTAATTTTTTAGACGACAACTCTGCTCCCACAGATCTCTAGCTTGAGAACAATACTGTTGACGAGAATGTAACGCCAGGTGCTACAGTTGGCAAATTTTCGACTACCGACTCCGATAATGAGGATAGCTTGACTTATGCAGGGTTGATAAATGAAGGTATGATTTGAGTTCATAGCGATCGCGATCTTAGGCAGAAAAATTATGGAATGTTCAGAATGTCAATCAACTCATATCAATAAAAATGGCCAAAATAAAGGAAGGCAAAACTACATCTGTGTAGAATCTGGTCGTCAATTTATTGATTGCTATGAAACTTATACAGGTTATAGTGATTAATTCACAGATGAATGCTTAAAAATGTATGTTAATGGTATGAGCTTAAGAGAAATATCAAGAGTCAAAAAGCTACACCATACTACAATTATCAACTCAATTAAACAAGTAGAAAAACTATTATCACATTCTTACTCTCCTCAAAAAACTCCTCAAGTAGGAGATCTAGACGAATTACAGATATAATTAGGCTCAAAAAAACCCAAATTTGGATATGAACCGCAGTAAATCATTTTAAAAAAGGAATTTTAGAATGGGTTATTGGAAATCGTATTGGAAAAATATTTTATCCTTGATGGGAACAAGTTAAAAAATGGGAATGTTATTTTTATTTTACAGATGGATGGAAAGTATGTGCCAAGGCCTATTAATGATGGGGATAAAATTATCAGTAAAACCTATATGACCATTGTAGTTGGAGAAAATACTAGACTTCAGCACTATTTTGCCAGATGACATTGAAGGACTCTTTGCTAATCAAAATAATTCCGAGAAGTTAAAGCATTTAATTCACTTACTGATTCATTAAGTATCAATTTTAGGATGTTCTAGTTCCTTATAGATATTCACAGCGATCGCTATAAACTCGAATCATACCTTAATTCACCAACGCCACTTTGTGTAAGTCACAAGTCGGTGGAAATGTTGAAGTATTCTGTTCGTTTACTTATTCATTATCTTTATTGGAAAGATATTCCTGTTCCTTATCGTTCATAGCTCAACTCACCAATGCCCAAAATGCTAGTTTAGCTATTTTCTGGAAGCGGGCAGTCAAGGGGTTTAACAAACACTTAATTTTTATCTCACCCAAGATAACTGTATTGAAGTAGTATGAATACTTCATGCTGCCCGCCATTTTCTTACTGTTATCAATAGGAAAGAATCATGAAGTATAAATCTAATCCATCCATAACAACACCCATAGCTATAGTTTTAGCTAGTCGAAATTAGGATTTTTTATATGGGTGGGAGTTTAGCCTCCAAACCCACAAAGTTTATTTACTTCCAGCCTACACGATCCATTAATTTAATCGCGTCAGCATTCAACTTACCATAAACAGAAACATTGGTAGAATCATTTTTGAAACTACCAAAGGGTTTCAAAACGCTAGCAATAGGTACACCTGCAACTACAGGATATTCGTTATTACCCTCAGAGAAGATTTTTTGAGCTTCTGGACTGACTAAATATTCAAGAAACTTAATAGCACCTTCTTTATTTGGAGCATTTTTAACTACACCACCACCACTAATATTAACATGGGTACCACGCCCATTTTGGTTTGGGAAAAACATACCAACTTTGTCTGCAACTGCTTGATCTTCTGGTTTAGAAGATCTTTTCAAACGCGCTAAGTAGTAGCTATTGGCAAGACCAATATCACCAATGCCAGCCGCAACAGCCTTTATTTGAGCAGTATCATTTCCTTCTGGAGGTCTGGCAAAGTTACGAACAAAACCTTTTGCCCAACCTTCGGCATCTGACATTCCGTGAATTTCGATTAAAGATGCTATTAGAGATTGGTTGTAAATATTGCTAGAAGAGCGGATTACAATTTTCCCTTTCCATTTGTTTTGAGCTAAATCTTCATAAGTTGATAGCTCAGAAGGTTGAACCTTATTTTTATTATACATAATTACCCTCGCCCGTTTGGAGAAACCAAACCATAATTTTTCCGGGCTGCGGAGGTTAGCTGGAATTTTATTATTAAGAGTAGAGGAAGAAATAGGTTGCAAAATTCCAGCTTCTTGAGCACGCCACAGACGACCTGCATCAACTGTCATAAACACATCTGCTGGACTATTAGCTCCCTCACTTTTAATTCGTTCGATTAACTTATCTCCTTTACCTTCAATTAAATTAACTTTCAAACCAGTTTTTTTAGTAAAACTGTCGTAAAGAGCTTGGTCAGTATCGTAGTGGCGAGAAGAATAGAGATTAATTGCACCGCTTTGAGCTAATCCTCGATTGCTTTTTCCCAGTTCAGCGATCGCCACTGTTGCTATTGCTGTCCCTGTTCCTAGAAATACTCGTCTAGTAATTGTCATTTTCCATTTTCCCCTTAAGCTATTTTTGGTAAGTAGGTATAAGTAATTACCTCATACTACTTGGGCAATTTTAATTATATTGCAATTTATTCTTAATAAATTTAATCCTTTTTTAGAATTAATTTATAGAAAATTCAGTTCTACTATTGAAAGCCTATGATGATTTTAACTAATTCTCTCTAGAAAATAGTGACTTTCACAAGTGATAAATTATGTAAATGCTACTAACTGAATTTAACCCTAAATTTTTATTATATCACAATTCAATATATTTTTCAAGTTTTTA
This sequence comes from Trichodesmium erythraeum IMS101, assembly GCF_000014265.1. Lineage (NCBI taxonomy): Bacteria > Bacillati > Cyanobacteriota > Cyanophyceae > Oscillatoriales > Microcoleaceae > Trichodesmium > Trichodesmium erythraeum. The sequence continues at coordinate 5,176,579 of NC_008312.1, read as the reverse complement.
TTGAGAAATTTTATCTTCTAATTTCCGAAAGTACATAGAAAGAAAATTGCTGTATTGGCACTTGACTTATGTCCAGTCACTGAGGTTAGTACAAAAATTTATAACTATTGTTTATAGTTTAGTATAGTTTCTATAATTTCCCATTATTTCTGTTATGTCACTAGATTTTAAAACTCAATTGCACCCAAAACACCAGAGAGCATTCCAAAAATGCTGGCTGAATAAGTAAAGAAAGAGAAAAGGGAGAGAGAAAAAATCTTGACCCGTGAAGTAAAAACTATTATGAGTGCTTCCCTATTCGATAGCCAAAATAGAGAAGCAACTAGCACTTACCTAAGTTAACTTATATTTTATTGATCATCTAAAGCAACAATACCAGGTAACTTCTTACCTTCCAACAATTCCAAACTAGCACCACCACCAGTAGAAATGTGACTCATTTTTTCACCCAAACCTAACTGCTCCACCGCAGCAACAGAGTCACCACCACCAATAATAGTAATAGCATCCTGCTTATCAGCAAGAGTCTGAGCGATCGCTTCAGTACCTTTAGCAAATTTCTCCATCTCAAATACCCCCATCGGACCATTCCAAATTACAGTTTTACAGTCTGCTAAAGCATCTTGAAAAACCTTTGCAGACTCAGGTCCGATATCCAAACCCATCCAACCATCCGGAATAGCTTCAATACTAACAGTTTGAGTATTCGCCTCTGGGTCAAACTTATCAGCTACAACCACATCAGTAGGTAACAACATTGTTACACCTTTCTCTTTTGCCTTAGCTTCCAAAGACTTTGCCAATTCTATCTTATCTTCCTCAACCAGAGACTTACCCACACTTAAACCACGAGCTTTGTAGAAAGTGAAAATCATACCACCACCCAAGAGCAACTTATCACACTTATCCAACAAAGCTTCTATTACACCAATTTTACTAGAAACCTTAGAACCACCAATAATTGCAGCTAAAGGTTTTTGAGGACTATCAATTGCACCTTGGAGGAATTTTAGTTCCTGTTCAATTAAATAACCAGCAACAGAAGGACTCAAATATTTAGTCACGCCCTCAGTCGAAGCATGAGCACGATGAGCAGTTCCAAAAGCATCATTCACATATAAATCTGCCACAGAAGCAAGTTGTTTGGCAAACTCTGGATCATTCCCCTCCTCTCCAGAGTAGAAGCGAACATTTTCTAGCAAAACTACATCACCATCTTTCATTTCCGCCACAGTAGAAGTTACTTCATCACCAATGCAGTCGTCACACTTTTTAACTTCTTTACCCAATACTTCAGAGAGTCTCTCCCCCACAAGAGTCAGACGCATCTTTTCATTAACCTTTCCCTTTGGCCGTCCAAAATGACTAGTCAAGATAACTTTTGCACCTTTCTCAGTTAAATCTTGAATTGTGGGAAGAGCTGCCCGAATTCTAGTATCGTCTGTAATACTACCATTATCAACAGGTACATTAAAATCAGCCCGCATAAGTACCTTTTTGCCAGATAAGTCAGATTTTGATAAACTTGCTACAGTTTTTTTTGTCACAGAATTAATCTCCTAGTATTTATCTTAAAATATATGTCCATCTATGGCCAGATTATTAGTCCATAAACAGATAAAATTAGATGAAAGTATTCGTTCACGGTAAACATTTTATCGGAGTCCGTGTCATTCTTAGAAATCTAAAAAAATTATTATTTGATTTTTGGCCAATTTCTGTCACTGTTTCATCTCTATTAAGGTGGGTGTTATCCAGTCCACAAGCTGCCAGAATAATAGATAATTGAAGATTATTATGGACAATACTAGATTTATAGATAATAGTTAAAAACCCAAATACATTGCTTATGTTTAAAACAGTTCTTTTTCCTGTGGACCTTAGTCGAGAGGCTCGTGAGGCTGGGGATAAAGTGATAAATATAGTCAAAACATATCAGTCTCGCTTGGTGTTAGTATCAGTGGTAGAAGTTGTTTCGGAAGGCCAAAAGCCATTTCACCCAGAAATGACTTCCTCAGAAACAGTTAATCAACTATTAGAGGAGACCAAATCTATATTTACCCAGCAAGGTATTGAGCCCGAAACTCTCCAAAAAGAAGGTCATCCGGCTTTTACTATCTGTGATGTAGCTGATGAAATTGAAGCTGATTTAATTGTTATTGGTTGTCGAGGTACTGGTTTAAGTGATGGAGGGAATAATGATAGTATTAGTAACCGAATTATTAATCTTTCTCCTTGTCCTATTTTAGTTGTGCCTTAGTTATTTGTACTAATTAATTAATGAAGTGTTGATCAACTGACGGTTTTCTTCATAAAACCGAGGAAGATGCTATAGCACAATAGTCAAAAGTCAGAATTAGATATTAAGTTCCCAGCAGAAACTATATTTGGGAGTGATGATAATTTCTTAACTGTCCTGGCAACTGCTATATTAATAACCATTAGGTCTTCCTCACTATGGGGAGCATTTTGCCCCCACCACTTACTTTATTAGCTCTCTTAAATTTTGATTTTCACCAATTTTAATTTTCCCTCATGACTATTCAATGGTATCCAGGCCATATTGCTAAGGCTGAACGAAATCTTAAAGAACAACTGAAACGGGTTGATGTGGTTTTAGAAGTTCGAGATGCCCGTATTCCACTTGCTACTCGCCACCCCCAGGTTTCTGAATGGGTAGGGAGTAAGGCACAAGTTTTAGTCATTAACCGTATAGATATGATTTCCTCAGAAGTTATGAAAATTTGGACTGAATGGTTTGAAGCTAATGGGGAAATGCCTTATTTTACTAATGCTCAGTTGGGCGATGGAGTGAAGAATTTGGCCAAGGCAGTACGGGAGGCTGGTCGTGCTGTTAATCTTAGACGGCGCGATCGCGGAATGTTACCTCGGCCTGTACGTGCTGTGGTAATTGGTTTTCCTAATGTGGGAAAGTCGGCTCTAATTAATAGACTGTTAAAGAGAAAGGTTGTTGAAAGTGCTAGGCGTCCTGGTGTTACTAAGCAATTAAGATGGGTACGCATTTCTGATGAGATTGAATTGTTAGATGCTCCTGGTGTAATTCCTAGTCAAATTAAAAATAGGGAGGATGCAATTAAGTTGGCAATTTGTGAGGATATCGGGGATGCGGCTTATGATAATCAGCAAGTTGCTGCTAGTATGATTGATTTTTTAACTTTTTTGGAAACTGATAGTAATGGTTTTGTATCTACTTCTTGTTTGAAATATCGTTATCAATTAGAAGCTCATAATTATACGGGTGAGAGTTATTTGCATGAGTTAGCAAATCAAATTTATCAAGGAGATGTTGAACGGACTTCAAGACGAATTTTGGATGATTTTCGTAAGGGTTTTTTGGGGAAAATATCTTTAGAGTTACCACCTTTCAAATAGCAGTACTATTTTATTTTAGGTTTAAAATCAAGTCAAAGAATAGAAATTAACTTTGAAGTAAGTGAATATACTGCTAACAATGTCTTTCATTTTTTTGTAGATATACTGAGATAATTATTGCCACTAAGTTGATTAGAGTAATTATGAGAAAAAGAAAAAGAAGATCAATATTTATGGATACAAGAATTTTTAACAAAATAAGAATTAATTTTAGATAGCACAAAAAAAATAGAAATAGGCTAGATAACGATAACAAGCAAAAAAAATATTATTCTGGAAAAAAATAAAAACTATACATTTAAAAATCAAATAATAACTACTATTCAGGAACAAAAATAGTAGATATCAATGTGGTGCAAATAGGGCTAAAAAGTGATATTAATTTATAATATTAATTTACTTACAGCAGTTTGACTTAAATTATTATTCAGCTTAACCTGTAAATTTTTTGATATATCTATTCTATCTTCCAACTGGCTTGTCACCCCGTGAGAGATTTTAGGTTTTAGGTGTTAGGTTTAAACATTTACAAAAGGCTAAAGTGTTTATTTATAAATACTTTCAGATTTTTTTCCCCTTACCCGAGTGAACAGAAGAATAACTAATATTAACTTAGCTAGAGCTAGCAAGAAGGTTAGATCTGAAAACGGAGTGTTATTAAAAAGGGAAAAGCTTTGAGGTAACGGACAACCTTAAAGAAGGGGAAACAGGATTAAATAGTTGTAAACACAAAGACATAGAGTTTTTGCCTTCAGCACTTTTTTTCTCCTAAACAACCTGAATGTAGATTTACATCTCAAATGGAAATACTATAGAATTCATCGTTTACTCTTAGTCCTATATCTCCAAATGTTCATATTCCTTGAAGTAATTAAAAATCAAAAAATTTTTTTTGATTTTTAACTATATTGACAGTTATCAAAACTTTGTTAAAATACTGTTAGTAACTTTACAATAGTTAATAAAAAAACAGGAAACTTAATAATGAAGAGTCAAAACGGTTTAACTGTCATTAAAAAGGCGGCTATCTTAGGACTAATAGGAGTTAGTGCTAGCTTCAGTCTACCTGCAGTAGCAAACTGCCTTCAAAAATCTTCTAAACAGGGAGTAGTTAACCAACCGTTACAAGTTGCCGGCTCTCACTCTCATTCTAAATCTAAGGATATTGTGACAACTGCAGTAGAAGCAGGACAATTCAATACTTTAGCTGCAGCACTAAAAGCTGCTGGTTTAGTAGAAGTACTTCAAGGAAAAGGTCCATTTACAGTATTTGCACCTACTGATGAAGCATTTGCAGCTCTACCAAAAGGAACAGTAGAAAAGTTACTAATGCCAGAAAACAAAGACCAACTAATCAAAATTCTAACTTATCATGTAGTTGGAGGTAAGTTAATGTCTAGTAACTTAGAGCCTGGAATGGTAAAAACTGTTGAAGGTAGTAAAGTAAACGTGAAAATTTCTGGTACAGGGGTGAAGGTTGATGATGCTAAAGTGATCAAAGCAGACGTACCTGCAAGTAATGGTGTAATTCACGTAATTGATACAGTTATAATACCACCTAATAATTAAGTTTTAAGGTTTATAAATAAGTGTCCATAAAAAGACTTAATATAGTTAAGTTTTGTAAACTAACTCTAAGCTAGGACTGACATTTGATTAGAGGCAAATTTATATTTTGTTATATATGGACAAATTTTAACGCCTATCTACTTATGGAATAAATGTTTAGGTAGCAAGTTTTAGGAGAATTAATTCTTTTTTTCTTACTTGCTAGCTTTACTTTGGGTAATTGATAACCCGAAGTAATTCAGAATATTTGGAGTAATATAATTACAGTTTTCATTCTCATTAACTAGAGATTTATTTGTACTTTATTTTACTTCTAATTAGCTATCATTAATCCTAAAAAATTGTTTTATTAGGGATAGAAATAATACCCAAATATATTAGAAAATTCTTCTGTCAATTTTCTAGAATTTTGTGTCAACTTAAAACCCCAAGTTTATTGTCCTAATCAAAATAAATAGTGCTATAATTATTGACTATTTTAAAATTTTTTAATATCAGTTTATAGCTCTACTCAGTAAGGTTAGGAAATTTTTCTATTGCCTCTAAATACTTATGTTTGTCTTAACAAAAAAAAGATACTGTTATAGTTTTTCAACAACTATATATGGTATATAAGTTTTGTTTTTTTTAGATATTATTAATACTAATGATTACCGTTATCTAAATATTGTTTAAATCATATTTTTGTACTATTATTTATTAATAGAACATCTAACAAAATAATAAAAGTATGAACGGCCAAAATCTTCTGAATCTCTTCTTCAAAAAGCCTGTCAAGATATTAGGATTAATCTGTGCTACTTTAGGGTTAATCTTTACTAGCGCTTTTTATAGTTTACCCGCATTAGCTAATCAGCAATTAGTTAATCAACCTACACTTATTGCTTACGCGGAATCAGATATTGTATCAACTGCAGTAGAAGCAGGTAAATTCAATACTTTAGCTGCAGCACTAAAAGCTGCTGATTTAGTAGGTGTGCTTCAAGGAGAAGGTCCATTTACAGTCTTTGCACCTATTGATGAAGCATTTGCAGCTTTACCACCAGGATTAGTAGAAGATTTATTACGTCCAGAAAATAAAGACAAACTAATCCAAATTCTAACTTATCATGTAGTTCCTGGTAAGGTAACATCTGGCGACTTAGAAAGTGGAAAGGTAAAAACTGTTGAAGGTGATGATATAGACGTTAAAGTTTCCAATGCAGGTGTTAAAGTGGATGACGCTAATGTAATCATTCCAGATATACTTGCCAGTAATGGTGTAATTCATGTTATCGATTCTGTGATTATACCATCCAAATAATTAGTATGAGATTCTATGATGAGTGATACTTATTAACAGATGAAAATATTTTGAATAGACTCCATTCAAAAGCTAAGAATGGGGCTATTTTTAGCAATTTTTATAAGTTAAATTATATAGCCATAGCTATAAGCTAATACTGATTTAAGTTTCCCCTAATTCAAGTAATAACACAGCTCATTTTACTTACTCTTAAGATAGGGTTTTTATCTCTAGCTTTAAGCATTCCTTTATTCATTACTTATACTAAGGAAAATGATATAATTTTAATGCTAATTGCTAATTGCTAGAATATGAATTTAACTTTTTGCATAATTGTTAAAAATGAGGAAAAAAATTTGCCACGATGTTTGGCAAGCGTGAAAAATGTAGTAGATGAAATAGTTGTTTTGGACACGGGTTCAACGGACCGAACCCCAGAAATAGCTCAAGAATTTGGTGCAAAAGTACATTATTTTGAATGGTGTAATGATTTTGCAGCAGCTAGAAATGAATCTTTGAAATACGTTACAGGTGACTGGGTTTTAGTATTAGATGCTGATGAATATCTCTCACCAAAAATAGCTCCACATATTAGACAAGCTATTCAGAGCGATCGCTATATTTTAATTAATTTAATTAGAGAAGAAATAGGAGCACAACAATCTCCATATTCTTTAGTTTCTCGTCTCTTTAGAAATCATCCTGGGATAAAATTTTCTCGACCTTATCATGCCATAGTTGATGATAGTATTTCTGAGATTTTAGCAAAAGAATCTAACTGGCAAATAGGTTCTTTGTCAGAAATAGCAATTTTACATGAGGGTTATCAAAAGGGAGAAATTACTTCTAAAAATAAACTCGAAAGAGCCAAGGCAGCGATGGAAAGTTTTATTATAGACTATCCTAATGATGCTTATGTTTGTAGTAAATTGGGAGCTTTATATTTGGAAGTTGATGAAAGAGAAAAAGCGATGGAATTATTGTTTCGAGGTTTGCAAGATTCGGAGGTAGATAAAACAGTTTTGTATGAGCTACATTACCACTTAGGAATTGCCTATAGACAAAAGCAAGAAAAAGAAATGGCAAAGCGTCATTATCAAATAGCAACAGAGTTAAATATTTTGCCTAAGTTGAAACTAGGAGCATACAATAATTTAGGTAGTTTGTTGAAAGAAGAAGGAAATTTAGAGCAGGCAAAAACTAACTATGAAATTGCTTTGCAGATAGACTCTAATTTTACAGTTGGTCATTACAACAGGGGTATGGTTTTGAAAGAAATGGGTTGGTTTACTGAAGCGATCGCCTCTTATCAAAAAGCAATTCAACTTGATGCTAACTATGCAGAAGCTTATCAAAATTTAGGAGTTGTATTGTTGAAAGTAGGTCAAGTACCAGAAAGTTTAGAAGCATTTGGGAAAGCTATTAGTTTGCATGAAAAATATAACCCTATTGAAGCTAAAAGAATTAGGCAAGGTTTAGAATCAATGGGTTTTATGTTTTAGAAGTGTAAGGAGAAATTACTTCTAAAAATTAACTGGAAAAAGATAAAAGTTAGGAGCAGATAATTAACTATGAAGTTTCTTTGTAGATAGACCACTATTTTACAGTTTGTCATTACAAATGAGGTATTTTTATGAAAAAAAATTGGCGGGTTAAATGAAGCGATCGCCTCTGCTAAAAAATCAATTTAACTTAATGCTAACTATGCAGAAACTGATCAAAGTTTGGGATTTCTATTGTTGAAAGTAGGTCAAGTACTAAAAATTAACTGGAAAAAACAAAGCCAGCAACAGAGTTAAATATTTTGCCGGAAATTAGGAGCATATAATTAATTCAGAAATTACGCAGATATGCTATGTATAGCGTACTATTATATTGAATTATTAATACTATAATTAGTTTTTTTTAGATAAATATTACTTTTAAAATAAATTATGGCGGTTTTCACAAAGGTAGAATAAATTTTTATCAAATAGAAAAAACTAACAAGTAGTTAGACGAAACCCTATTTTATGGACTTGAGGGAAAAAATTTTAGAAACATATACTAAAGGTGAAAGTTACTATAGAGTTATTGCTCAGGGTTTTCGAGTTAGTTTAAACTTGATTATAAGAGTGATTTCACGTTATCAAAAAGAAAATATTCTAGAACCAATACCTATTTCCTGTCCTCAAATGATTTAGGTTATCTTTCTTTGTCGAAATGGAAAGTATAAATGTTTTTGATGATAATTCTTTAACCAATAGGTAATGCTCTTTTTTCCACACTAAACTTATCATTAATATCTTGATATTTTTCCACTGATTCCTATCTAAAAAAAAAAGTAATTATGATGGAGATAAAAGTAGTGCATTTATCATGATTTACTAATTCCATACCTCCTAACCTCACCCATAAGACAAATTTCAGCAAGCCCTACTTCTGTCGGACTCCCCTCGACTAATGACATTGAATGAAAGGTCCCTAAAGCTACTCAAAAGCCCAGGTTGAAAAGTTTTTGAGAAATGGTATTTAGATAGGGGAGTCTTAAAAATTGGGAAGAGAAAAAAGTAATCTTTGGGTGAGCTTCCAGATTTAGCAATATCCGCGGGCTACGCTTCAACTGCTATAATTGATCAAATTTGTAACTTAAAACTTCTATTAATAAACCTTCCTGAGGTAAATCAGCTTTTGCAATAGAAATAGTATCCTGATTTAGAACTCTAAGAGAAGTTCCCTCCATCAAAGTGAGAAAATCTTCCAAAGGAGCAATATCGCAGCTAGTTTCATCAGCAGCTTCAGTTTTATAGTGGGTAGGAATCACAATTCTAGGTTTTAGCACTTCCAATACCTGCTTTGCTTCCAAAGGGGTGTAAGCTTTTGGGCCACCACCCACAGGAATTAGTAGTAAATCTGGGCGACCAATCAAAATTCGTTCTTCTATACCAATAGGACTAGCTAATCCCCCCAAATGCAAAATCTTAATTCCTGCCTGTTTCCATAACCAAGCAACATTAGTGCCGAACCTGCGTCCACCCTCTCTGTCTTTAACAGTGCGAATTCCTTGAATTTGTTGACCATTAACCTGATAAACTCCAGATTCGAATAACAACATTGGTGGAGGATTACTTGTAAAACCTTCTACCACTCCTTCATCTAATAATCTACTGCTAATTAAAATTAAATCTGTATCTACTTTTGGGTCTCGATATCCTGTGGTACAACCTATTTGACGAAAAGGATTTACTAATACTTTAGTACCTTCGCCTTCAAACAAAAAGCAAGTATGTCCTAACCATTTAATAGTTAAAGATTCTCCTGTTTGAGCTTGAGAACTTTGAAATTTAGATGTTAAACCAATACCCATTACAGCCAATAAACTTGCCTGTAGATAACCTATAAATTTTCGCCGTTTCATCTTAATTTGTTTAACTCTTAGTTTGATAATAGTTTGACTTTTTAATACTATACATCTGTTAAATCTTTCTACCAATTTGAACTATTATTAATAGCTTGCCTCAGAGGAATTCTTCTAAATTATCTAGAAGCTGTAGGGATTCTCAAAGAGTTACGAAAATTACTACTTTGATAATATACATATTATATCATAACAGCGGTAAGTGCTATATTTTTTTTTATTTGAGATTTTATTGAAGACTTTCTTACCAATAAATATTTAAACTAAAGTATCAAAAATAACAAATTTTTAGACAAAAATAACAATTAATTAAAAATAAAAAAAATCGTAAATAAATACAAAATTATTATTATCAATCCTCTATAATTATATGTATATAGGTTGAATTAGGGTGCAACAAATTCTCTCGTGAATCCCATCTCAACCTCAGATAACAGAGAGGAGAATTAGAGAGAATGATAAATCTACTGTGGCTTCAAGGTGGAGCTTGTTCTGGCAATACCATATCATTTCTCAATGCTGAAGAACCAAATATTTGTGATTTAATTACAGACTTCGGCATTAATGTACTTTGGCATCCTTCCCTAGGAATAGAACTTGGTACAAATGTTCAACAATTATTAAAAGATTGTATTTCCGGAAAAATACAATTAGATATTTTAGTATACGAAGGAACAGTAATTAACGCACCAAATGGTATGGGAGATTGGAACCGTTTTGCCGATCGGCCAATGAAAAACTGGGTAAAAGAATTAGCAGAAATTGCCAGTTTCGTTGTTGCGGTAGGAGACTGCGCTACTTATGGCGGTATTCCGGCAATGGCACCAAACCCCAGTGAGTCTGAAGGTTTACAATTTCTGAGACGGAAAAAAGGTGGATTTTTAGGAGAAGACTTCAAAAGCCAAGCTGGATATCCTGTGATCAACATTCCTGGTTGCCCTGCACACCCAGATTGGATTTCGCAAATATTGGTAGCAGTAGCCACTGGCAGACTTAATGACATTACCTTAGACGAATTTCACCGCCCTGAAACATTTTTCAAAAGCTTCACTCAAACAGGTTGTACTCGCAACGTTCACTTTGCTTACAAAGCTTCAACCTCAGATTTTGGGCAACGTCAAGGATGTCTATTTTATGATTTAGGTTGTCGCGGACCGATGACTCGTTCTTCCTGTAACCGCATTTTGTGGAACCGAGTTTCTTCTAAAACTCGAGCGGGGATGCCATGTTTAGGTTGCACGGAACCAGAATTTCCATTCCAGGATCTTATGCCTGGAACAGTATTTACAACTCAAACAGTTATGGGAGTGCCTAAAGAATTACCAACAGGAGTTAACCGTAAAGATTATGCTGTATTGACTATGGTTGCTAAAAATTCAACGCCAGCATGGGCAGAGGAAGATTTCTTTACAGTTTAAAATTTGTAGTTTGGTTAAAGAAACAAAACCCAACATAATTAGGAGTTATATCATATCCAGATAACTAGTGATCAAAGTGATCAAAAAGTATGTAGTTTGTCGTCAAACTTTAGCCCTTGAAATATCTAGTTTAGGGCTAAAACCTTACTATAAGCTTTAATTCTAACAATTCAACTGGAAGTGATATTAGGCACCTAAATAAGGAACCGGGTTTATTACTCTCATTATTGTTGTTAATTCTCACTAAATTTTGTCTCATAACCTGGTTTTTGCGTAAGGTCTTAATACTTTATGAGTTCTGCTGCTCCTCAAGAAATAAATTTCTTGGCGGTAGACATTACCACACAAATAACTTTAGAGCTGATGGTTTGCCAAAGATTGAATTTTTTTGCTTTTAGCTGAAGTCATCTTTGGGATGACTTAATTATGTATTCCATTTTTTTTATTTGATGGATGGGAAACTTGCGCTGTCTCATAGACTAGGGTTGAGAGAATATCAAGTCATGGTAAAAGCCAACTTGATCTGAGAATTGCCAACAAATACAAATCATATTCAGGTATCAGCAAGTTGTTGGGTTGTGCTGGCGCTTTTCATGTTGCGTAGCAAAACCTAACCAAAACAGACTGTAGCTACTGATAAATTATGAGTGATGACTAATAACTGTATTATTCTGGAGGTTTAACAAAAAATGGTTCAAACTAAAGTACAAACATTAGACATTTCCCCCGTGGGTAGGGTTGAAGGCGACCTAGATGTAAGAGTTGATATTCAAGACGGATATGTAAGCAACGCTTGGACTCAAGCTCAAATGTTTCGAGGTTTTGAAGTCATCCTCAAAGGCAAAGACCCTAAAGCTGGCCTCATCGTCACTCCCAGAATTTGTGGAATTTGTGGTGCTTCTCACCTCACCTGTGCTTCCTGGGCATTAGATACGGCTTGGCAAACGGAAGTACCCCGTAACGCGATCTTGGCTCGTAACCTTGGTCAACTAGTGGAAACACTTCAAAGTCATCCACGCTACTTTTATGGGTTATACGCCATCGACTTAACAAACAAAAAATACCAAAATAGTCCTTTCTACGAAGAAGCTTGCAAGCGTTTTACAGCATTCACAGGTACATCCTATGAACCAGGTATTACTGTAGCAGCAAAACCCGTAGAAATATATGCTCTATTTGGTGGTCAATGGCCTCACTCTAGTTTCATGGTTCCTGGTGGTGTTATGTGTGCTCCCACTCTCACCGATGTGACCCGCGCCTGGGGAATGTTGGAATATTTCCGCACTAACTGGTTAGAACCGTTATGGTTAGGTTGTTCCATTGAGAGGTTTGAAAAAATCCAAACTTATGAAGATTTTCTGGAATGGTTAGATGAAAATCCTCATCATGCCAGTTCAGACCTTGGTTTCTACTGGCGCATGGGTCTGAATATTGGTTTGGATAAAATTGGAGCTGGTGTTGGTAAATATATGAGTTGGGGGTATTTGCCTCACGAAGACAAATATCAACACCCGACTATTGAAGGTCGGAATGCTGCTATGATTATGAAAAGTGGTGTCTATGATAGCACTACAGATATTCATCAATTGATGGAGCATACTTTTACCCGGGAGAATACTAGCCACGCATGGTATAATGAGGGTGATGAGAATATACATCCTTTTGACCGGAATACTGCACCTATTCGTAATAATGACCTTGACTTTGATGGTGCTTATTCTTGGTCAACTGCTGTATCTCACAAAGACTTAGGTCGGATGGAAGTTGGGGCTTTGGCACGGGAACTAATAGCAGGTGGCGACCATGGGGAAAGTTGGCAGCATAAAGATGGTTTAGTTTTGGATATGTTCAAGAAAATGGGCGGACCGAGCGTACATTTACGTGTGTTTGCCCGAATGCACGAATTAACTAAGTTGTATCGTCAAACAGAACATTGTTTGCGGGAGTTTAATTTGCGCGATCCTTGGTATATTAAGCCTCAAGAAAAAGATGGTCGTGGTTGGGGTGCTACTAATGCTAGTCGTGGTTCTCTCTGTCATTGGGTGGAAATAGAAGGGGGTAAGATTAATAATTATCAAATTATTGCACCGACTACTTGGAATGTAGGACCTCGTGATGGTCAAGGGGTGCGTGGACCTATTGAGGAAGCGTTAGTTGGTATTCCTATTGCTGACGTGAATGATCCGGTGGAAGTCGGTCATGTTGCTCGCTCTTTTGATTCTTGTTTGGTGTGTACAGTTCATGCTCATGATGCTAAGACAGGAGAAGAGCTAGCGCGGTTCCGGACTTCTTAGATATTACTTCAGTATGGTTTTTTAATCAGGACTTACGCCATAAGGTAAGATTATACAATGTTTGTAGAAGTTAAGGGCTACTCATTATATATGGTTGTTATGGGTAAGTTCTGTTAATATTAGATATCCAAAAACTATTGAGAATATTAATGATGTGAATTAGTATTTTAGTTAGGACTTATGTATAAGCGCTATATATGCTAGAGAATTAGTAGAACCAGAACCTTTTAATTTTTAACTTGTAATTTGTAGCTTGTAATATTATCAGGAGTTAGCCACGAGTACTACATGAGGGTGAGGGCTAATACCAGAAAGCTTTTACAAATGATATTTTCAACAAAAGGATAGAATTTGCACTTACGGCCGTTAGTTTTTTGATCACTAATTATTCGGACATGATATAGTTTGTAACTTGTAACTTGTAACTTATAACTTCTAACTTGTAAATTATAACTTTTGACTTTTGACTTGTAACTTTTGACTTAAATTAAAACTATATGTTACTAGGTTACAAAACTGGTTGAAAAAATGGGTTATTGTTAAGGATGTGAAGTCAATAAACTAGATTTTATCTAGCTTTCAGAAAATCTAAACCCCTATTTAACAAATAGATAATGTTGATGTTGACAATTATCGGTTGCGGTAATTTTAACCGTAGTGATGATGGGGTAGGAGTAATTATTGCTCAACGCTTGCAACAATATTTGAGTACACATCCCCTTCCTAATGTCCAAGTTTATGACTGCGGTACTGCTGGAATGGAAGTGATGTTTCAAGCACGGGGAACTCAGCGACTAATTATTGTGGATGCTAGTGCGACAGGTTCGGAACCAGGTGCAGTCTTTAAAGTTCCTAGTTCGGAGTTGGAAGCATTGCCAGAACCTAGTTATAGTTTGCATGATTTTCGTTGGGATAATGCTCTGGCGGTAGGTAGAAAAATTTTTCGGGAAGATTTTCCTGAGGATGTAACTGTCTATTTAATAGAAGCTGAAAATTTAGATTTTGGTCTAGAACTTTCCCCTGTTGTTCAGTGTTCTTCTGAAAAGGTTTTTCAAGAAATTGTCAACAGTTTTGAGAGTAAAAGGTAGGAGAAACTACGCCAAAATATACAAAGTATTTGATAATCTCAAAAAAAAATTAATACTAAGGACGGAAATTATCATGGATCAACAAAGACAAGAGCAATATTTTGAATTAATTGATAAATTAGCGAAGTGCCCAAATGGGAAAGAACCTGATATTTTAGATGAAAATATTGAATTAGTTGATGCAGATTTTATTTCCGTTTTAATGGAAGTAGGTCAAGCCCAAATTCATCATGGAAATCAAGATGGAGCTAAATTTTTATTCCATCTTGCTCGTGAATTAGCAAAACAATTAGGGTTTTATCCTGACCCAAATGCTTCTCAAGCTCCTGCTCAGTAAATAGATAGTTAATGTTATGTTTTCTCAAAAAGAAGCAGAAAATTTAGCAATTGATTTTTTGATTAATGATTGGGAAATTCCCCAGACTGAAAAAGATTGGTTTACTATTAGGTATGCTAAACAAGAATCTAGTTGGTATATTGTTGAAGTTGGGATAAAAGGATGTCCTGACTATTGGATTCTTCAGGTTTATGATACTGGTGAATGTGACCCTTGTTATACTTTTGTATCTCCTTTAAGTAGTTCTGAAGATACAGATAATTTGCAGGAATTACCAGAATCTATTACTAATATGATTAGTCTTGAACGTAGTTCTAAAGAAATGGCATTCCCAGCCAAAATTTGAACAATATTAAAGTTGTAAAAAATTTAAATTATCCTTTGAGGGTGGGTTAATAAAGATTACTATTTATTCTGGAAATTTTTCCATTGCTCACCCGATTTGTGATTGATTTATTAATAGCTAAAACTCAGTATTTAAGTATTAAAGAAAACATGAACTATGAAAATATTAATTAAATTGAATTAATTAAATTAAGTAAAATTTAAGCAAAATATATTAGATAGTTCAAAAGAATATTTTTCTTGTCAATTTTTTTTGTTGAAAATACTAATTTCTGTAAAATTGTGCTGCAAACTATTAGTGATACGACGGTAAAAGCGGCTTTGAATGCTATAGAATCAGAGTCTGTAAATGTTCTAGAAAAAATTCAAATGTTGATTGAAATGGCAAATGGGTTACAACAAAAACCCCAGAACTATAAACAATTATATGATGCTATTTATTTATATCAGCAAGCTATAGAATTATCTGGAGAAAATTATACTCTACTGCAAGCAAGGGCCTTAGTAGGAATGGCGACAGCTTTGAGAACAATGCCCGGAGGAGGGGTTAATTTACTATTAGAGGCAAAAGAAGCTTATGAAACTGCTTTAACAACACTAAGGGAACAGGCAAAACCTGAAGAAATTGCCGAAGCGGAAATGAATTTGGGGCTGGTGTTGCAAGGGTTAGTTCCTGATAATTTGGCAACAATGCAACAAGCAATACAGGTATCTCAACAAGCATTGTCAGTATTTACAGTGGACAAATATCCCCAAGAATATGCCATATTGCAGAATAATATAGCGATCGCTTACCTTTCTATGACTTTAGATCCAGAAAAAGAAGGTATGGGACAAGCAATGGCTGTACAGTCATTTGAGGGGGCATTAAGAGCAATTAACCTGATCGAACATCCTAAAGAATACGCGATGTTGCAAAATAACTTGGCTAATGCTTTACAATATCTCCCTAGTCTCCATCCGATAGATAATAATTTGCGGGCTTTGAGTGCTTACAATGAAGCTCTAAAAGTTCGTACTGCTAAAGATACACCATTAGAGTATGCGACAACTATCTCTAATAAAGCAAATCTGCTATATAATTTACCTGATAACCCAGAAAAGCCAGAAGCCGGAAATTATCATAATTTACTTGAGGCCAAAAATCTCTATGGGGAAGCTCAAGAAATTTTTTCTCGGTATAGGGAGATGGAAAAAGCATCAGTAGTTTTGGAAGCATTGGCAGAAGTGGAAGCTGAATTGTTGTTGTGTAAAGTTTAATTTACTAGCTGACTATTAGCGCTCCCAAATATTTTAAGTTTTAGTATGTTTGCTGGTTTAGTCGTAAAGAGCAAAGATAGTTAGTTAGTTTAGTGGTTTTAGGCTTGGTGGTTAACACTAAAGATAGAAAATGATTGAAGTCAACAGTTATTGAGATTTAACGAAGCAAAATAAATGTATGAAGCAGCAAAATAAATTTATTTAGTAATAAGATATTCGGAACTTACGCAAAGGCCACTACATGAGCGTGAGGGCGAATACCAGAAAGCCTCTAAAAATGGCGTAAAAGTGAATTTGCCTAAACCCTGATGTGATCAACTTGTTAACTTTTAAATCTAAAGCCTAAAACCTAACACCTTAAAAGTCAATTGGTATAACTTGTAGAAAATAGTATGTTTCAAGATAATTAGGAGAAGAAAAATGACTTATTTACTTACGACTACTAATACTCTGATGGCAAACTTGGAGGTAATGCCAAGCTTTCATGTTTTTTTGAGTAACTTGGCTACAGGAGAAATTACAATACTGACTGCTATATTTTGGCTGGCAGTTGCTAGCTTAATTTCAATTCTTGCTGGTGCTATTGGTGGAATATGGTTAGCAGGAAAAGACTTAGGTTATGGTCTAGCTGCTACTATTGGTGGTTTGTTTGGTCCTGCTGGTGTCATTCCTGCAGTTATTGTGGGTTTGACAATTTTGAAATTTGTTTAGTTTCAAAAAAATGATTTTGAATAGGAGTTGATTTTTATGTTAGAAATAGGTTTGTATAGTGTCAAGTTGTTACTCAAGGGTAAACTGCTACGAGATCCACTTGACTTTATTAAACAAGTAGTTTTGGCAACTACAGTTGGTGCTTTACTGTTAATAGTAATGGCACAAATGGAGACAACATTGTTCTTGCCAATTATCATTTCTAGTCTAGGAACTGGAATTCTTATGCCATTTTTACTCAAAGATATGAAGTTGAAATAAAAAGCTCAAATGATTAATAAATAAGATTAATAGCTTCTTATTTCAAGAGGATAAAAAAAGAAACTTCTGATTTTGTTGCCTCCGGCTTCAGTTGGAGGCACTGTTTCTCTACAGAACACGAAAAAGGAATTTCCTACCCAGGAGAAGAATATTATGTCCGGTTGAATGCTTACACCTTGGAAAATTTTGGCAGGATATTCTGTTGCTCTCAGCACAAAGATAGAATTGGCAATTATGGGAGAAAGTTTTTTGAGAAGCGATGCTCCGGACATAATATAATTGATAACTAATAATTAATAACTGATAATTGATAACCGATAACTAATAACTAATAACTGATATGACTCAAGCTAAAATTCCTTTGCCAGAGTCTGTGAGTCTAGAAGCTCTGGTCTCTGATATTACCCACTTTGAACAGACGATCGCTCATTGGGATGAAAATCAAAAGTTAGTAGTTGAGGGATTGAAAAATGCTATTGAAGCATTACACAAAGAAGCTTTGACTAGATTAATTCGTAGTGTGAAAAAAGAATCTATGCCAGCACTGCGTGAAGCGGTGCAAGATGAGGTAGTTTATGGTTTATTGCGTTACCACGAATTAGTTAAACCACCCACACCACCTTTAGAAATTAGGATTCAACAAGCATTGGATGAAGTTCGCCCAGGTTTGCAAAGCCATAATGGTGATGTGGAGTTAGTTGGGATAAAATTGCCCGATACCGTAGAGGTCAAGTTAGTGGGAAATTGTAGTAACTGTCCTGCTTCCACATTAACCATGAAAGACGGTGTGGAACAAGCTATTAAAACCCATTGCCCAGAAATTAAAAATGTAGTTTCTGTACATATTTCTGGCATTAGTTAATTTGGCTATGATTTTTGTGTTTAGGGAGTAGATACAGCTCTGGTTTTATCCATAGTTGCTACTAAAACCCCAAGGTGAGGGGAACCCGCGCTGTTTCAGAAAGCAGCGTCGGGAGGATGTTAATGTTTTACATCCCAACTACGTCCCAAGTTGAACCAAGAGATCCAGGGTCAACGATCTGATTACGTGTGCCGTCATTATTCATCAACCAAATACGGTTAGATCCATTATTTTCATCGCGCCAGAGAATATCTGCAACTCCATCACCGTTGAACTCTGCTACTCCTGCTACATCCCAAGCTGAATCATAACTTCCTGGGTCAACAGAACTCTGAACTTTCCCCTGATCATTCATTAACCAAATCTGATTACTTCCTTTTGTATCACGCCAGAGAATGTCTTCTACTCCATCACTATTGAAATCTCCTACTCCTGCTACATCCCACCTTGAACTAAGACGGCTAAGGCGATCACGGTTATCAACTTCGCCCTGATCATTCATAAACCAAATCTCGTTACTTCCTTTTGTATCACGCAAGAGAATGTCTTCTACTCCATCACCATTGAAATCTCCTACTCCTGCTACATCCCAACTTGTACCAAGACTGTCAAGGCTAGCACGGTTATTAACTTTGCCCTCATCATTCATAAACCAAATCTGGTTTTGAGATTTATTACGCCAGAAAATGTCTTCTACTCCATCACCATTGAAGTCTGCTACTCCTTCTACATTCCAGCTTGAACTAAGACGCTTGATGTGAAGACGGCTATTAAATGTGCCTTCATCATTCATCAACCAAATATAGTTAAAGCCGTATTTTTTGTGGCGCCAGAGAATGTCTGCTACTCCATCAGCATTGAAGTCTCCTACTCCTGCTACATCCCACCTTGAATAATAATTTACGAGTGGAGTACTTTTATTAAGTGTACCATCATCATTCATAAACCAAATATCACTACGCGCACGACGCCCTTTTTCCTCACGCCAGAGAATGTCTGCTACTCCATCAGCATTGAAGTCAAACTGGACAGGTGCTTGAACGTCAGGATTATTTGCTTCGTCTACAGACTTAAAAAACTCTACAGCACTAGTCAGAAAAGTTTCATCTTCAGTTGCAAGAAGGTCGAAAGCAACTGCATCTGCTCTGTCTTTGTCAGTAATTCCTGCTTTTTTTACCTTTGCATTGACTGCTGCCACGTCATTTTTAGGGAAACCATCCAGCGTTAAAAATCTTTTAGGAATGCCTATAACCTCGGCTGAGTCTTCAAACAAAGATTTTCTATCCCCCTTTTGTTCTTTGTCTTCACTCGGTACCCGCCAATACTCACCATGCTCTTGGTGTATTGTTTTTGCGGTTACATTGTTAGACTTTTGAGTATCATCACTTAAAGCAAAATCATTGTTAGGGTTACCATCATTATTTCCTAACAGCCCTTGCATTGTAGCAAAGTCAGATATATGAATATTGATATGATCGCCGTTATCAAAAGCTGTTAACTTAGCATCATCAACATCAATAATACCATCATTTCCTGCATAGGTAATTGTGTATTTGTTGCCATCACGTTCGATTTTGCTGTCCCCAATGTTTTTAGTCTCACCGCTAGCCAAGGGAAAATCAACTCCACCAACTTGGAGTCTGTTGTTAGGAAACTTCTGGTTAAAAACTACCGTTTTACCATCAACTCGGGTAGCAAAAGCTGTATTAACAGCAACTGAACTATTCTTTGCCCAAGGTTGTTGACGAGTTTGAACTACCCAGTCATCATCATTCCGCGCTGTTTCGGCCATAATAAAGTCGCCAAAGGATTGAAGGTCATATTTACGACCGTCAAAAGTGGTAAAGTGTACGTCACCCCAACCAATACCTTCCTGATCAATTCCATTATACAAATTAAGGCGACCACCTGTGGCTGTTGGCAAACCATTAATAGGAGTGATTGCATTTCGAAGTTTCTCTTCCAATTGAAGAGTACTCAAATCAGGCTGACCGGTTTTCTCATTCCTGGCTCTTCTTGTCCCCAGCATTAAAGCTGCTGCTCCACTCACATAAGCTGCGGCGGCGGAAGTACCTGCACTGTATCCATAATCATTATTTGGCAACGTACTATAAATATTACGAGGATCAGTAGAACTTCCAGGACCATTACCTGGTATATCGCTACCGCCGGGAGCAGCTAAATCAACGGATGCTCCAAAGTTGGAAAATGAGGAAAGGTTATCGTCATGGTCTGTTGCAGCTACAGAAATAATGTTTTGTGAGTCAATGCTCGCAGGGTAAACAGCATTTTCCGGATCATCAATATCAACCCCTTGATTACCAGCTGCTGCGACGAATAGTGGTGGCGGTGACGGTGGTGGTTGGCTTTCGTCATCAGTATCATTATCTATGACATTCTTCCAAAGTTCCGCTATATCATCATTATCATCATTATCATTATCAGGTAGCTTGCCCCAACTAGCATTGATTATATCTACTTTGGCAACGTTAATCGCATAGTTAATTGCCTCTAAAATAGCCATATCAGTTGCCTCTGGAACACCATCGCCATCAATATCATCAAAGGCTTTTATCGGCACGATTTCAACATCCCAATTGACTCCGACTACTCCTGTCTGATTATTTCCTACAGCACCAATGATTCCAGCAACATGAGTACCGTGACCGTGGTTGTCTGTCACATCCTCAGGATCATCGCCAAATATTGTATTAGCCGCCAAATCTAAATTTAAGTTACCTGTTAAATCTGGGTGATTTACGTCAACACCTGTGTCAATAACAGCTACACGAACAGTAGAATTAACTGTAGGAGATACTACTGGAGTTGTTGTAAAACCCCAAGCTTCTGGTGCATTAATATCTGCATCATCTGTTCCCCCAGTTTGTCCTTTATTGTTGAGTCCCCAAAGACGTCCTAGCCCAGGAGGAGAAGAACCCTCTAGAACATTATAATCTGGATCATCAGGATGATTAGGAGTAAACAACTTAGTATTTGTAAAATTCGGCTGAATATCAAACTCCGGACGGCTACTATATTCTTCAACAAACTCTTGTACATTAGTAGAATTTGGTAACTTCCACAACTCAACGCCGATCCCTTCAATTGTCGAAATTACTTCAATATCTAGATTATCACGGAAAGATTCAATCTTCTTAGAAGATGTTTTATTATCGACATCTTTAAGTTTAACAATGACTTCCCCTGGTTTGAAATCTTCAGGTAAAGGATTAATAGTTATACGTGTGCTACCTAACCTGTTGGATGTACCGTCATTAACAAAGTAGAAAAAACCTCCAGCGTTACCTTTACCGTTGTAATTGTTAGGGGCATCATACTCTAACCCCACTAATTCCTCTGATGTTAATTTGTCACGTCTTTTAACTTCTGTACCGTCAGCTTTAGTTACTGTTCCTAATCTTGGTAATCCGATGACTCGAATAGTTAGGGGATCTCCATCAGGGTCCGTGGGAGCTGTGATTCCTAAAGGTGTGTCTGTGCTATTTTCGTATACTGTGATTTTGTTCTTATCAGCTACTGGAGGATTATTCCTAGAGTTCTGAACTCTCCTCGAGCTCGGTGTTGTCATCATAGTTCTTTATTTAGAAAACTTGTTGTTTTTGGTTTTTGTTGTGCAACATTTAACCGACTCAAAGCTATACACCTTGAATCAGTACAGCATCACCAGTTAAGGCGATCGCATATGAGCTGTAAAGCCCGTAAACTCATATTACGAGTGCCATTCCCATCCTGGTGCGCAGTATATCCGCACTGAGGCTATTGAAACTTTTTGTGATCACTTAGTTTTTTGTAGTCTTTTTTTCAAGACCTACACAAGAGCACAATATATAGTCTATTTTTGGTAATTTATTTAAATATTTACATGACAATTAGAGTCTTTGCGTAAGTTTTGTTATTGCCTCAACTTTTCTATAAACGTATTATTGCCTGAACTTTCTTATAAACGCAAGGGGTTGAACAAAATTAAAGTGTACTTAATTGATACAATTATGTCTCGAATTTTAGGAAAAGATGGCCCATCTTAGTCCATTTTTAAGTAAAAATTAGCTAAAACCAAGCTAATTCAATCTAAACAAACAATTTTTTGGAGACATAACTGTTTTAGTTATGTCTTTTTTATTTTCTGACAGCATAGAGCCACAATAAAAGCCACAAAAAAATAGGCCCATAACTTAATGGACAGGCCTTACGGAAATACACTATATATCCTGTGCTAAATATAGCGATCGCTGCCAAAAAACACAAAAATTGTCATCTACATCAAAATTTTTATTAGTATTTCTCCCATCAACAACTTACAAATTGCAGTGAGGCAACATGAAAAATATCCAAGTGTATTATCAGAACCATAACCAAAATATTTACTTAACCCTGCCATTAGTGAGCAAACTTATAAAAATATCTTTTTCAAATAGATTAAGCTCATTAATTATTAATAAAATACAACTAAATATAATCAGTTTTGATGTAAAAAATTAGAGAATAGTTAAATTTTTAAGTTACACAACCATCTTGAGATTATTCAGAAAATAGTATAGAAATATAGAACTCATAAACCTGCTAATAATCCAATAGATTAACTAATGTTCAAATGGATGTCACAATCGTAATATATCCTGAACAATATAATGATTATTATGAAGTAATTAATCTAACTTAAGATAATGTAGATTCAGTTTATATTTTTCTAGTGTATATTAATATTATTAACAATAATAAAACTGGGATTATAATCATATTTATTATTAACTTGCTGCCGAAATACTTTGATAAGTAAACATCACCAAAACTCTAATAATTTTAGTTTCAGAGGAAATAAATAAACAACAAATTTTACAGTTAATTAAACTTAATTAAATAAGCAGATTATTCTATATATATTTAATTTAAAAATATAGAAAAATACCTATCAATATTGAATTAATCATCTAAAATATTCTGAAATTAAAAATTATTTTTTTTTGCGATAAAATCAAAATAATCAAAAACACAAAAAAGAGGAAACAAGCACCAATGTTAGAAAAATTAGTTGAACCATTACAATATAGTTTTATGCAGCGATCGCTCCTAGTAGCAATAATAGTTGGAATTATTTGTGCAGTAGTAGGCAGTTATTTAATGGTACAAAGATTAGCTCTACTAGGAGATGCAATTAGTCACTCAGTACTACCAGGATTAGCCATTGCTTTTTGGGTTGGAGCAAATATATTTATCGGGGCATTTATAGCCGGCATAATTAGCACAATTTTAATCAATCTAATTAGAACGCGATCGTCAATCAAAGAAGACGCAGCAATGGGCATAGTTTTTTCAGCCTTCTTTGCTTTAGGAATAACACTAATGACAATTATTCAGAAAGACAATAAAATCGACCTCAATCATTTTTTATTCGGTAATATTCTAGGCGTAACCGTTGGAGACGTCCGCGATACACTAATTATTGGTATAATTGTTTTATTAGTTGTAATCTTACTTTATAAAGAACTATTATTTTATACATTTGATCCCCTCGGCGCTCAAGCAGTAGGTTTACCTGTAAACTTATTAAACCTAGGGCTAATGATGTTAATTGGTTTAACAATTGTAGCAAGTCTTAAAGCAGTAGGAGTAGTATTAGTTTTATCCTTATTAATCACACCAGCATCTACAGCTTATCTATTAGTCAAAAGACTTCACCAAGTAATCATATTAGGAGTAGGAATAGGAACTTTATCTAGTATTAGTGGGATGTATATTAGCTATTTCTATAACTTGCCATCTGGTCCAGCAATTGTATTAGTATCATTTGGGTTATTTATACTAGCTTTTTTGTTCAGCCCCACTCAGGGAATTTTCACTCATCCCCCATCAATTTCTAGTCAGCCCTCTATCTGGCGGGAGTTAAAAAGTTTAATTAAGTCAAATTAAGCAGATCAGATCAAATTCTCTTCAACACTTAGGTTTAGCACATCTATTGTCTAATAAGGTGAGAATTATTGCAGGTCAGCAGGTCAGTAAGTCAGCATGGATAAACGCCTTAGTCACCAAGTCCGGTGTAGTAAGAATTGTCCTCTAATTTTTATGCTAGCGATATGCCAAAAACCCTATCCACCCATAAGCTTAAGCAACCAAACTTCTGACTTCTGGTACTTTTTGCTATCTAAATTTGGCTATGAGCATAATTTGTATCAATGCCTTGAGAATTAATCAGTCAGCCCTACTTAAATAATAATACAGTTAGAGGAGATGAGCAGAGTACGAGCCGTTTCACCTAATTAGTTGTGTAAACTACCAACACCAGTCCCTTGAAGTGGGATAACCTTAATAATAATGGAGATTAAATTCCTTTCCACGGGAATACTGCGCGGGTACTCCAGTCTCCCAGTATTGATCAACTAGCAAACCTGTCTCCAGTGTGTATAGGTATAAAGCAGAGTCAGGGTAATGTAGTCCTAATTCTCACCCCAAGGAAGTTGAGCAAGGTGATCATAAACGAAAATCTACTATTATGAGTCCTCATCTGAATAACTAGGGCATTTGACAAACTTAGATTCCGAAATTGTCAACTAACATATAACTCTTTCACAATCAAAACTTCAAAATTATTGAAAAAAACCCTTGACAAACTCCTAGGTATCAGTGTTAATATATTAAATGTTGACGAGATGGGGCGTCGCCAAGTGGTAAGGCAGCTGGTTTTGGTCCAGCCATTCGGAGGTTCGAATCCTTCCGCCCCAGTTAAATTAGATTCGACTAACTAAACCGAGTATATTCAGACTTAATTATATTTAAACTAATTCGACCATCAAGTAACGAATTTTAGATAACTATTTTTATTTCTTCAATTCTACTCTCATTAGTCTACCTAAATTGTCTGTACGGTAAATCCATTTACCTTTGTCATGAGACAAAATAAGACGCCAACCTTCTACTAACATTTGGCCACAAAGTTCATCATTTTTTGGTAAACCCAAACAAGTATTTGGCCAAGTCTCTTGAGTAACCCCAATAACTTTGATTTTTTCAGGTGCAATACCTATTTTACTAGCTAAATCTTGACGAACAACTTCAACTATATCATTAGGTATTTTTTTACTTTGATTAGCTATTTTTTCTAGTTCTTCACTTCGAGGTTCATTGAACTTTTTCGCATCATTAATACTAGTCAAGGAAAAAGGTTGAAATATTTCTGTATTAGCATCAGATTTAGTTTGTGTTACAGAGTTAAAAAGATTAGAAGAATTATTAGCTTTGGAAATAATTTTCCCTTTTGTTTCTAGTTGAGGATACTGAAAAACCTTAACAGCAGCAATTGCTGTTTCAGTAAGATTAGGATATGCTTCAGCAGCTAAAATTCCAGTTAATATTAATGCTAATAAAAAAGGATGAGGTGATTTCTGATAAAGCTTCCTGTCTGCATCTAGCCGATAGTTTTTATAATTATATTTCATAGTTCATATCCTTTGATTATTTACATTTTTACCTATTACTATTAGTTAGATATAGTTAGATTAGTTTTTCTTCAAGAGTTATCGAATTGTAATTAGAGTTTCTTGAGGGTAGTTCTTAAAGCCAAAGAAGTCATTAAGTAACATGTCTGACATCTCTCATTCTCACAAGATTAAATAGTCATCAGGGCTAATAACTCAAAACTTATAATGAGGTTAAATTCCTTTGTCATAAGCTAGGGAATGATAAAGTAGGTCAGGTTTAACAGGGTAGAGTACTATGGGCTAATTAAAAGTAAACCCCCTGCTTACCCCGCCAGGGAAAAACTAATGGCTTCAAAAGTCATCCCTAACTGAGCTTGAGCAGTTATAAATTTTGGAGCATGTTAATGTTTCTACGCTTTTCCCACCAGATCAGGGAAAATTCTAAATTAGAGAATATAATTTCATAATTTTTTAGCACTTTTCTCAAGGTTTAAGACTACTTAAACTGACACATTATTAGGGTTCTATATTTATTCAGCTAGCCCTAATTAATATTTAGAGGATTTAGATACAACTTAAAACTTAGTTTTTTTGATGATTATAGAAATTAGTCTAGGGTTTGCTCTCTCATACTAATTATGAAAAACTTTGCTATATTTAAATTTTCTATTCCTAAATACTTTGCCTAGATTTTCTTCGCTTCAAGCTTTTTTTTACTAGATAAATAAGTATATTAATTTATGTAATTCAATACTAGTAGCAGCCTCTTTTGTATCCGTTATTGATATATATTATTTAATTCGGTAATTTTTGTTTTTTTATACTATCAATACATTAATTCTGTATAAGATAGCTATAAATTTGCATCAAATTATTCAATTTTTTTTCTTTGCTTTTGCTGCTTATAGAGGAGAATTACAAGTTTTCTAGTCTTGAAACATTGCTTTAATTGCCATCCTCTGCCTATATACTTTTGAAACTTTTTGAGGAGATGATAATTTAGTGAAAAATATCATTCTTCTTCAAAACAATTCTGATTATTTATCTATTTTTCATAGAAAACTAAAGTATACATTTATTATACCTAGTTTATTTAAGGAATATTTTGATTTAACAATAGTTTATGTTTACCAAAATTTACTTTTATCCATGATATTGAAAAATATTGACTCCCCCTTTCATTATAGTATTTTTTCTTTGCCTTTATGCAAAGCAGACATAATTTTTATGATATTTTTTTCAATCAATATTCAGATAAAAATACTGTGAGGTTCTCTATATGCTATCAGGATTGTTTGTATCTATTAGGTGGTTTAAACACCGGATCAATTACGACTTTTCCTTTTCTTAAATTACTGACTTCTGTGTTAAGTACATTCTTTTTTTGAGTACTAGAATATAATTTATAAAAATTAGCTAATTATATAGATAAAAGGGAATTTATTTTCTCTCAATGAAATTGAATTACTAGTTAATATGCATTATTTAAAATCAAAAAAATTGGATGTTTTCTACTGCTACATTAACTATGATTAATGAGCAATAGAAAATCTGAAATCAAACCTTAAAATTTATATGGCAATTATCGCGAATAACTAATGTTGAGAACAACAAGTTTTTGATTTTGGAGAGCACCGGATCTGGGGAAAGGAAATACGGAAGAAGAAAAAATACTGTACCTCATTAATATAAGGTTCTTATATTTAAGAATTTGGTATTAAGCCCGAAAATATAAATTTCGCCCCAGTGCTTTGAAGTATAACTTGACTGGAAACTGGTAATAATCAATTAGAATATTAACAATAATAGCTAAATGAGATAGAAAAGTTAAACCTATCCAAAAAATGGGTAGCCAACATAAAGGAGTGCCTGGTGTTGGAGGAAAAAAGTAAACGCTTAATCCTATTAATGTAGTTGGTAATAATATAAATCCAACTGCTAATAACTGAATTACCCAACTCCATTCTACTTGAGGATGGTCAGCCTTCCATTTTTTACCATTCCATTTCCAGCTTAAAGGAGAAGAAGCATCTGCTATTTTTAATGATTGTTTTACCAGATCGGCAGTAAAAATATGGTTACAAAAGTTACAAGAGAAAGCATCCATCAAAGTCATTGCTGAAATTTGACCATGATAGCAAACAGGACAAGTATAAACTTCTTCCATGCTCAAATTTTTGTTGATATTTTTATAACTAGACATAGATTTTGAGAGTCAAGAAAAAAAACTATATTAGGTGGAATTCTAAACAGTAATCTTTACAATCATCTAGGGTCTGTGATAATTCTTAACTTGTAAGCATTCAGCTATTAGCCATAGATTAAACATAGGGTGTTTGATATGAGTGAGACAAAATTCAGTGTAGAAAAGCTAATAAAAGTTAGTCAGAAATTAACAAATGATAATTAGTTAATTTTTTTGATGACTTTTTTTTCTTGATTAGATAATTTTTTTTCATGAGCTGACAATAAATTTTTAAAGCTTATTCGATACTTTTAATCTATTCTATACTTCCTTACTCACCTGAATTTTGTAACTTTTAATATGTAATATTATGCCCGAGTAATATTCGGCTTACAGGTCAAATTTCGTATTTTATATCCTTCAGGGAAAGCAAAGTAAAAAAGACTTTCTCCTTTCTTATCTTTTATCCTTGATGTAATGTTATTTCCGGGTAATATTCCCCTTACGGGTGATATGTTGTATTTGATATCCATAAGGGAAAATAAAACCAAAAAACTTTCCCCTTTCTTATATTTTATTCCCTTCAGAATAAGCGACAACATCCTCCAGAGTTTAAATATTTAACTGCGCATGATATTCAAACTATATTATTTCAGATATTACCCCAAAGATTAACTTAATCCAAGAATGACAATATTTTAGATATTTAAGCTTATTATATAGAACTAAATTTATAGATTTTACCTAATAAATTATCCTAAAAAAATCCTGTTTATTACAATAATTATTATTCGTATAAATAGTTATTATTTTGATAATAAGATGGCAATTAATTAGTCAAAATACTAACTTATTTAGTTTAGAAAAGATACCTATAATGTTTCTATACAACAAGTATAAAATGCAAGTATTAACCTTACTGAATACAGGTGGACAATAACTGTAGATGACTAACTCCCGACATTCTAAGTAGAAAAAGGAAGTAAACATTAGATTTTTACTTCATGCAATTTTTTGGTATTAAATTTTTTTGTATTAGTTTTATAGAGGAGCAATAAGAGGTAAATAGCCTTTATGGAAAAACATAAATCATTTAATTCAATCAACCATTCCTGGCAGTCAATAATTCAATTTTTTGGCTTATTTTGTCTTTGCTGTTTCCTGGTCATTAGTTGTAGCCAACCTCAAAATAACCCCGACAATACTCTAACTATAGAAACAAATACAAATCGCATTACTATAGGCACAACTTTAAAACCTCGGACTATCGACCCGGCAGATGCCTACGAAGTAATATCTGGTAACTTACTCCATAACTTAGGCGATCGCCTCTACGGTTATAAGCTAGGAACAATGGAACTTGTACCATCACTAGCAACAGAAATGCCAAAAATTAGTGAAGATGGCACAACATATACTATTCCCATTCGTCAAGGGGTGACATTCCATGACGGTACTCCTTTCAACGCTGAAGCAATGGCCTTTTCTTTCAAACGTTTTATTAAAAATAGTGGCCCACCTTCTTCTTTGTTAACTAATACTATTAAATCAGTAGAAGCTACGGGAGAATACCAATTAACAATTAAGTTGAAAAAACCCTTTGCAGCTTTTACTTCTTTATTAACATTTTCTGGTCTGTGTGCTGTTTCCCCACAAGCTTATGAAATAGGTGAAAGTCAATTTAAACCTGATACATTTATTGGTACTGGTCCCTATAAATTAGCTGAGTATGGTACTGATACTTTACGCTTAGATGTATTTGAAAATTATTGGGGAGAAAAACCAAAAAATCAAGGAATTGACATTCAAATATTTTCTAGTTCAGCTAACCTATTTAATGCTTTTAAAACAGGGTCTATTGATGTAGCTTATTTTTCTCTAGACACTGACCAAATTACTAATTTAGAAGCTGAAGCTATCCGTCAAGGATGGCAAGTAATTTCTACAGATGGTAAGACAGTTAATTATATGGTTTTAAATCTCAATTTAGAACCATTAAATAACAAAGCTGTTAGACAAGCTTTAGCATCTATTATTGATAGAAAATTACTAAATGAACGAGTTTTACAAGGAAAAGCTGAACCAGTTTATAGTCTAATTCCTAAACAAATTAATAGCTATAAACCAGTGTTTAAAGAAAACTATGGAGATGGAAATTTTGCTCAAGCTAAGGAGTTATTAAAAGAGGCAGGATATTCTCGAAATAGCCCAGCCAAAATTGAAATTTGGTATGCTGCAAATTCTACTAAGAGGCAATTAACAGCTAGTACATTAAAAGCATATGTAGATCAAAATTTAGAAGGTTTAATGGAGTTAGAATTGAATAGCGTAGAAGCAGCTACTGCTTTTAATAATTTAGATAAAGGAGTATATCAAACATTTATTTTAGACTGGTATGGAGACTTTCTTGATGCGGATAATTATATCCAACCATTTTTAGAATGTATCAAAGGTTCAAAAGAAAAAGGTTGTGAAGAAGGGGCTAGTCAATTTCAAGGTTCATTTTATTATAGTGATCGGATAAATAAATTAATCCAACAACAACGTCAAGAGCAAAACCCAGAAAAGCGGCTAGCTATTTTTGTAGAAATTCAAGAATTATTAGCAGAAGATGTTCCTTTTATCCCATTATGGTTAGATAAAGATTATGTATTTGCTCAGAAAAACATCAGTGGGGTTAGTTTAGAACCTACTCAGCAATTTTCTTTCTTGAAAATTAATAAATCATAACTAGCAATTCACGGAAGTTAGACTTATTAAATATTGCCGGAAATTTCTCCATTATTTGAATTCCCCATAATTTAGTCTAAACTCTAGAAATAAGCATTCAGCTTTCAGCTATCAGCTATTAGCTGAATGTATACGAAGCTTTAATCTAGTTTTTTTCTAGACTGAATTGCTCGATAACTGACTTAATTTTTATGGCTAATATCTAATAACTAATAGCTGAATACTTAGTAACTAACGCAAAAAACAACTAACCATCCATAACAACAAAAAAGTTACCAAAGTAATAAATGTTTCCGCTGGTAAACCGATTGCCAAAGAACTCAGTATTCCCCCTAAAATCAATCCAAAAATTAAACTACTAAATGCTAATAAAACAGCTCGACCAAAATTATTTTCTTTCCGCTTAAGGAAATAAAGACAACTACCAACTCCCAAAACCCAAGTTAGTTGTAATCTAGAAGGATCAGTATCCCCCAAATAAATACTAATTCCGCCTAAGAGCAGATATATACCAGTCGGCCATAGGATATCAGCTTGACTAGGAGTGTCAATCAACCTTTGTAGCCAAGCTGGCCCTTGATTGGTTTCCTGTGAAGTAAAAGTTTCAGTTGCTTTTTTTGCTTGCCTCTCTGGAAATCTAATACGCTCAGGCACTTTAATTTTGCCTTCCTGGCGTAGTCGTAGACGGTCCATTAAAATAGCATCATAAGCAGCTTCAATATTTTCCATTGTTTTCTGATCATGACCATACTGTTGCTTTAAATGTTGTTTTGCTGCTTGAATTTCCTCAAAAGAAGCGTCTTCAGTAAGACCAAGTTGTTGATAATGACTCTGATTACTCATATGAATTTATTAATAATCTTTTAAACTATGATACAATATTCAATTATAGTACTTTAATCTTATTTAGTTTTACAGAAATATGCCTAGTTAACTTGACAAATATCTCTCTATAAATTAACAAATAACTTTAATACTGAATATGATTTATTTACTATATAAGAATTAAGTTCTGAGGCCTGAGGTTAAGACAAGGTAGATAAAAAAAGAATGTTGAGATATGATGGATAAAAGTTGGCTAGATAGGTATTTAATTTGACTTACAAAAAATTTGGGTTTAAAGCCTTGCTCTGCCATCGGAAGACTTTTTAATTGTTTTTTTAAATACATCTGTTATTCTTCTTTTTTCAGTTACTCCCGAGCAATGGGAGACAAAAAATGGGCGCATCAAGCAATTCTTAGGCTAGGGTCTTTTTATAGCCCTAGGAATGAGAAGTTGGACTTAGCTTGTGGAGCTCGAAGCCCGGGCTAATTACAAAACTCGAATTTTAGCAACCCAACAGTAGAAATACTGCGGCTTCATAGCTCGGGAGAAGGTCAAATAAAATGAAATAAAAGTGATCTTAGAAGTACAGGCTCTTTTTATAAATATCTATCGTTAATTTGTATTACTTTTAAGTTTTAATCTTTGACTTTTGATAGATAATTAATATGATTTAATCTCAGTTACTAACTATTCCTGACCACTGCACCTTTTTTTGTTTTTCACGCCGATAAGAGAAAAAGTATTCTGGTTGTTGATAAGTACAATAGGGAGCGATCGCCACCTGTTGATTATCAATACCTAATTGTTTTAATTGTAAGATATTGACTAAACGAACATCTAGGCGAACTTTTCCCGGTTCTGGATCGGACAATATTGGTGAATGGGGTAAAAGCTCAAGGAAATGCATAATATCTTCAATGGTTGCTTTTCCTGTTTCTGGAAAAATCGTTGCTCCCACTTGGGCTGCTACCTCTTGAGAGACTTGATAAACCTCTCCAGCAATAGCAGGGCCAAGTACAACTAATAAATCAGATAATTGACTTCCCTGGGCCTCAAAACCGGCCAATGCCACGGGAACAATTTTGGCAGCAGTACCACGCCACCCGGCATGAACAGCAGCTACTTGTCCGGTTTTTTGGTCAGCAATTAGAACAGGAACACAGTCAGCAGTACAAACCCAAACTGCTTGTTTGGCTTTTTCTGTGAGTAAACCATCAGCTTCGGGATAATTTCCTTCAGTTTCAACAGTAAACTTCGCTGGTGTAATTACAGTACTACCATGTACTTGCTTGACACGATATACTTCTGCTGAAGGATGTAATATATCTACTAATTCTGTTGGTGTGTTGGGGAAAAAATGGTTAGTAAAAAAACCATGAGGCCAATTTTGTAAAAGGCTACAGGTTAGGAAGGGTAGTCCTTCCCATTTTTGCCAATACCAAGTTACATTATTTTTACTCAAAACTTGGTAGTATTTACTTAGTTTTTGTGAATCAGAGTTAGCTATAGTCATCAGAATCAAAATCAAAATTCGCAGTTTGCAGTTTAGATTTTTATTTTGGCACTGTTCCTAACTATATTCAGGTTCCCTATAGTTTAAAAGGTTGATTTTGTTATTACTCTATAGACAATAGGGAAAAAATTTATATTGGTTTGGTGCTTATAAAAATGAATTAGCTATGAGAAGAAAAGTTTAGTTTAGCCAAATCAATCAAAACCATAATACATAAATATAGAATTATCTAAAGAAAAAAAATTGTTAGAATTTAATCAACAAAAATTTATCAACTCCCTATCAAATATTCAGGGAACGAAATTATCCCACAGCTCGAGTCCTTTAACCCCCAATCATTTGCACATTTTTTCTAGCCTTCCCTCAACAAATCAAACCCTCTGGCAACTAATTGACTCAGGAGCATCATCAGGAACTATGGTCATAGCTGCCCAACAAACAGCAGGGCGAGGACAATGGGGTAGAAACTGGATATCAAGTATTGGCGGACTATATATGTCAGTAGCTTTCTGTAAGGGTTGCGGATGGACGAGTATGCCCAAAATATTGATATCTCATATCCCACAACTAACCTTATGTACAGCTTGGGGTATAGCCTCAAGTTTGCAGAATTATGGTGTACCAGTTAAAATTAAGTGGCCTAACGACTTAATTCTAGAAAATCGAAAATTAGGTGGTATCCTTACAGAAACGAGGGTCAAGAAAGAAAAAGTTCCTTGGGCAGTAATTGGTATTGGGATTAACTGGGCAAATTCTGAGATAGGAGATACAGGGATTAACCTGCAAAGTTATTATAGAAACGAGTCTCAACCAGGAATATCTTCTCTAGAAATGTTAGCGGCAATAGTTTTTCATGCATTAGAGTCTGCCATTAGACAACTTTTAGACTCAGGAATAGAAAATATTTTACCTGCCTATAATCAACTATTAATAAATATGGGGAAGCAGGTATTGGTGGAAGATCGTCTTGGGGAGGTTGTAGGAGTGACAAAGAGTGGGGAGTTAAAAGTAAAAATTAATTCTGGTTCAGCTACTGCAAAAACTCAGTCTCAAATATTACCTTCAGAAATATATCTAAAACCAGGTACAATCAGTCTGGGTTATGGTTAATGGGTGAATAGACTTAAAGTGCAAAGAGGAGAAAGTGGTAAGGGAGAAAAAAATAATTGTCATTGCTTAAATTTTGTGCTGGCTTGATAGAGAGCTAAATTTTTATAAGTTTTAATTTAGAGGTGGCTGTGCTTCGTTGTCTACTTCCTCTAATGTCTATCAAGTCTTGTTTCCCTGGAGTCTGATTTGTTTTACAGTATTATTCCTGTAAAAAAAATCTAAGAGTAGTGAGGAACAGGGGAGTGGGGCACAAATTGGAATACATCTGGTCATTTATTTTTAAGTGGGAAAAATTTAATATTTTCTTGAAACAGGATATTACTTGCTTTCCAAACCCATAGGGTGAAAAAACATGGTTATATCGAAGTCAAAGTTTATTAAACTGTTAAATTGTTTATAAAAAGCAACTTAAATAATAATGTCACCAGAAAATCAAAATCAATCAATTGAGTCTAAAGCTGAAATACAGGAAATAACTCAAGGGCCGAACCAAAAGCAAAATTTGAAAATCACCAAACTCTTCCCTCGCAAATCACTTATGCAGCTAGGTTGTTGTCTAGCTAGTTTAGGGATGCTGAGTAGAGGTATGGTTTTAGGGGAGGTGGTTTTGGAAATAGAAGTATATGACTATGACCCATCATATCAACCCGCCCCAGTACCCCAAACATCTTATTCAGCACCATCTTATTCACCAGAGCCATATTATTCGCCAGCACCATCTTATTCACCAGAGCCATATTATTCGCCAGCACCATCTTATTCACCAGAGCCATATTATTCACCAGCACCATCCTATTCACCAGCACCATATTATTCTCAACCCTACTACGAACCAGCACCATATTATTCACCAGCACCATCTTATTCACCAGAACCATATTATTCTTCACCAGCACCAAGTTATTACGAACCAGAACCATATTATTCTCAACCCTACTACGAACCAGAGCCATATTATTCACCGGAACCATATTATTCTCAACCAGCACCAACTTATGAACCGGAACCTTATTACTATTCCCAGCCAGCACCAATTTATGAACCGGAACCAGAACCGGAACCAGACAGTACTATCTATCTACCCAAAAATTTATATGTAGCACCTCCGACTAATACTAATATCAACCTATCAAAAAAATCTAAAAATAACTTACCACCTCTAACACTACCAAAACCTGAGAAGCTTTATTATTATAATGGTTCGACTAATGCTTATATAGATGAGACAGATTATAAAGTGGGTGCAACTGATAGTTATGAGGCACCAAGTACAGTAGTTTTCTCAGAGCGTTCTACAGGTGAAGTTGCTCAATATCCAACAAATAATAAAAATTGGAGTGCTGTAGCCGAAAATAATAATAAAAATTGGAGTGCTGTAGCTGAAAATAATAATAATTGGAGCGCCCCTACTCAGAACAATAATTGGAGTGGAACTACTGCAACAAATAATTGGAGTGCTCCTGCTCAAACTTCATCTTATAATTCATTGTATGGGGAAGGTCGGCAAAATTACTCCTCCAACGATAATAGTTATTATTCTTCCAATGATAATAGCTATTACTCTTCCAAGGATAATAGTTATTATTCAGATACTTCTAGTTATAGTCAAACAAGTTACTATTCAAACTCATCCTCCGGTCAAAATGGTTATTACTCCAGCACCTCTTATGCTCCAAACTACTCAGACTCTTCAAGAGGAGTGGAGGTGGCAGCAGTATTACCGGCTCAGGTGCAGGGACTTTTTCATAACCCCATATCTCAGTCAGGTTTAGCTTATTACAAACGCACCATGCGACCTCCGGCAGTACCTGGAAATGGTAATACTCGGTTAATATTTCCTCTATCTGTTCCAGCACCTATTACTTCATTATTTGGGTGGAGAGAACATCCAGTTTTAGGTTATAGAAAGTTTCATACTGGAACAGACTTAGGGGCACCAACTGGTACTCCAGTAGTGGCAACTTATGCAGGAAAGGTAGCGATCGCTGACTGGTTAGGTGGTTATGGTGTAGCTGTTGTGTTAGACCACCAGAGAAAATCATTGGAAACTCTCTATGGTCACTTATCAGAAATTTTTGTGCAGCCAGGGGAGTTTGTACAACAGGGTGAGGTTATTGGCAGGGTTGGTAGTACGGGAATGTCTACGGGTCCCCATTTACATTTTGAAATGCGACAGTTAACACAGGATGGATGGGTGACGAAAGATCCAGATAGTCATATTGAGTTTGCTTTGGGGAATTTGATGGCAGCATTGAAGGTTACGGAAGTACCGCCTGTACCAGAGGTTAGTATTAATGAGTTGCTGAAGCAGACTAAAGATAATGGTTCTGGTCTGCCACAACTGCCTCCTTTACCCCCAGGGTTTGAAGTACCTATTCCTGATTTAGAACCGCCAATTTTTGAGTTGACAAAAGCTTCGGAAGAGTCTGATGAGGATGTCAAAGTTAGTTTGAATGAGCAGGAAAAAAAAGTGGTGGAATAAGGTTAGTTGAGTAGGGAAAATTTTACTAAACTCCTGGATATTTGAGAAAAATATTACAGGAGTTTTTGTCAGGATAAGTTTAATAAGTTATATTATGTCTGATTGAATAATTATGATGAAAGTGCGTAGTCGGGTTTTAGCGATAAATTTATAGAGACAGAGGGTTTAAAGTATATAAAGTAGAAATATTTATAATCAAACTTTTGTAGAAAAGAGCGATCGCTATGACTCAGAAAAAAAATCATTTACTTCTACCTATTCTCTGGGTTCTGTAACCATTCACGAAACTCTCGGAGCAAAGCATTTTCGCCTTTTTCTCCTCGCCTAATAAGAAAATTTAAAATAACTGACCTCGATAAAATTGGCAAAACATTTGACTTTTCTTGTTCCTGATAATTTCCATATTGTAAACAATAAATAAATAAGTTTTCCCCATCAAATCTCCATATTTCTCGGATACCTAATCAAATGCTTCGTATAGTAGTAAACTGTAAACTTCACTGGATACTTCCCTGTCATAGCCGCAGCGAATTTACTAGCCTCTTCCCAATGATTCCATGCCTGAAATGGGAGATGCCCCGTATAATGCGTATCTAAGCTAAAAGTTAGTTCAGAGTAAGACAACTGTTTTTCTCCTGAACGCCATCCGACTTCATTACCAAATGCTTCGTATACTTCCCTGTCATACTCTCCTTTTCCACCCAAACTCTGATAAATTTTTTTTTGGACGGAAAAACCAAACTTACCATGGCTATATTTTACCCAAAGTTGGTCTATGTACTCAAGTGTTAACCGTGGAATCTCCCTATCATCATAAATAAAAGATGTTACACCATCAGAACCTTGAAATTTTATTAATTCAGGAAAAATTACTGTTGTTTGATAAAAAATTACTAGTGTCTCCTCATCAGCTTTTCTCCATTCACTTTGACGCAAATATTCTTCCAAATTATTATGACGCAAATATTCTTCCAAATTATTATCCTGTAGCAGTTCTTCTAGTTCAGTTTTGATTTCCTTAAGTTCAGACCAATAAGCAGCATGGGCTAAATTATAATAGTGCACACCCTGATTATCATAATAGAAGGATAACGTTGAAGACAACCCCTGTCGAAATCGCTCAGGATTTTCTTTATGGGCAAACTTTAACCGGAAAATCTCACGCCATCTTTTCCAGTTTTGATTGGGTATTGTACCCCACAACTTAAACAATTTTTCTGAACCTTTTTCATAGAAAGAATAAGCTTCAGGAGCTTTAGGTAATTTAATACTCGAAATAATAGGAGGCAACACTCGTGAAACCTGATAAACACGCTCAGGTTCTTCTACTTCTGAACTAACTTCTATCAAACTTAAATCAATCCCTCTTTTAAGTTGTTCTTTACAACCAGAAATAGACTCACAAACTACCTCTAAAGCTGACATCGGTACAGGAATTTCAAACACCAAACAATGACTCAATACCTGAATCATTTTTTCATCAATTTGTTCATAAAGTTCAGGCCAAATAATTTTCCCCTGCCAATCTTCAGAACTAGATTCAAGTTTACTTAACTTCCCGTCAATATCCCCACAAGCAAGTACATCTTTATCCAACCATTCCAATAAACGAGGATTTCCGTTGGCAAGTTTTAACGCTCTTTCAATTAATTGTTTATCAATTTTTCCCGAATTAAAATTCTCCAGACGTTTCAAATTTTTCTCTAAATCAGCTTTGCGAAATGCTTCTAAACCTTGTACCCAAAACTCACTTAATAACTCAAATTGAAACTTATAACGAGAAGTAATAATAATTTTTTCCCTCGCACCTACTTCCTGAATTGCCCAAATTAAAGCATTTAAAACTTCTGCTGCTTTAGGCTTCAAAACATATCCACCTTGACGAGGTTCAAGATTCCATTCAAAGTCATCAAACAGGAAAAGAAAAGGTTTTGCTCCAGCTTCACTTAAATTTTCAAATAAATCTCGCAACCTATATTTGAGTTCATTTTGATTATCTTTTAAGGCAAAACGCAGGTCAGCATCTTTCAATTTATCTGCCAATTTTTCCACTAAATTAGAATTATCAATTTGTCGCCACCATGAAACCCTTTCATATTCCGATAAACGCTCCCAAAGTCGAGAAGCAATGGTACTTTTTCCCAAACCTCCCATACCATGAATTAACACTCCCAACTTATCAGAATCTAACTTAAAAGTACGGAGACAATTTTGTAACTGACGACGACGACCAACAAAATTTTCACGAGTGGCCACCCTAAGTTTACCTTCTGGGTCTCTAAATTCAATGGTTTTCTGGTAACGGGGTGCTGGTTTCCGACCTCGTTTTCTCAAAGGGGTTACCAACGCTCCCGGTAAACTACCCGCTACATAAAGTCGTAATTTATGCCAATCTCTAGCTTCAACCTCAATTAATTCCTGGTAAGTTTCCCCTAATGCTTCCGTTACCCCTTTACCAAAGGACAACCCCTGATATAGCTTTGCTGCTGCTTTTGTTGCTTCTGTATCTAAAACCCAACCGCCCCATCCTAAAACTGCTGTTGCACCTTGACTTAATAAAGATTCTGCCATTGATGGAACATTTTCGTGATGTGAATATCCACTCCGACAACCCGATAAAAAAATTAGTTTCGGGTGCTGAAATTGTAATTCTTTAGCAATATCTTCCGCACTGCTATATTTTGCTTCCCCATATTCTGTCTCAGTAATAAAGCAAGGTTTGCCATGCTCAAAAGTTGCATGACCTGTGAGATGAACAACATCGAAAAAATTCTCTTCCTGGCTTTCCACCAGATAACCTAACTCAGTCAAACAACCACTTTCTTCTACTTCTAAAAACAAAGGCGATCTTTTGGTTGCTTCCAAAATACTTCCCTCCTCCGCTTCAAAATCAAGTTCACGAAAATAGTCTCCCGTGTTGCGGGGGGAACTTGCCATAAACACCACATTTAATGCTCGGTTATTAGGTTGATTTTGAAAAGAAAGTTGTTGACTATCGGTCACCCAACGAACAGGAATAATAGCAGGTTTACGCTGAACTAAAAATTCTTGACCATCATGGAGCAACTCCCAAGGTAAATGAGCTAATCTTTCTGAAGTAGAAATAGCTAAAACAATTCCTTCCCGTTGATATTTATCAAGTTCTTGTCGAAAAATACGATTATTTCCATCCAACCAGTTATAAAGTGTTTGACCAGTTTTGGCGTAGTCTTCTGGTAGTCTTGTATTATAAATACTATCTATTTTTTTGATGACATCAGAAGTTTCTGTCAAAGATAATTGATAAGATTGGTAATCATTGGGATTATTCCAAAAGTATCGGACTTCAGCATAATTATCCCCTATTAATTTTAAATCTAAGTGAAGAATTTGCATAATTATTTTCCTTCGAAACTTTCCAAAATATCTTTAATTTGTTCTACAGTTGCACCTTGAAGTACAACTCGCTTTTCTCCAGACACAATTTCGACCTTCTCTAGTTTTTTCTCATGTTTTTTGTAACACTGAAAAATCTTCTCTGCAATGCTTAGAGTATTATTAATAATGATAGAAGTTCCTGAACCAATTCCAACTATTGTCAGAATCGTTGCTAAAGTATCACCTTTTTCATAGCCATCTCCATCTATTTTATAGCTACCTTCTATACCTTCAATGGCTAGAATTTCTTTAGTAGCTTGGACAGCATCTAACCCATCAATAGCTATTTTGAGCATTGTTCAACTACCTTATTTTTGTGTTTGACTATAATTATACCTCACCCTTTAAGGTTAGGCTTTATCAACATCTTTCTTTTCATAAAATTTGAGAAAAGAGAGAAGTTATATATTTGCCATAGAAATTGATGATACTTCAGAATTTCACTCAAGTACAGTGCTAGTAGCACTATATTTTATTAACAAAAAAAAATCTTAACAAGAGAATAATTAGGCAAATTTTCTAGGATAGAATATCAAGATAAAAAAATATTATTTGCCGCCCTAAAAATTATAAACTTTAAAAAGAACGCCTCCAATTAAAGAACTGCTCTAACAAATTTTGCTGGGATAAATTCTTGGCATATTTCTGCTTTTTCAACAATAAACCTGCCTTACTATTCACCTCAGATAAAGTCGGATAAACATGAATCCCAGTCAAAGCAGAAACCGGCAAATTATTCGACATTGCTAAAACAATTTCATGGATTAACTCACCAGCAGAAATACCAACTAAATGTGCTCCTAAAATTTCCCCATTACCTTTAGTAATAATCTTACAAAATCCATTTGTAGCTGCCTCAGCTTGGGCGCGGTCTACACCAGAAAAAGGTTGCTTCAATACACAAACATCATCTCCATAACGTTCTTTTGCCTGCTGTTCTGTTAACCCTACCCTTGCCAACTCTGGGTCAGTAAAAGTTGCCCAAGGAATAACCCGATAATTAACTTTACTAATAGGAAAAAATAACGCATTTGTTAAAGCAACAACCGCTTCATAACCAGCCACATGAGTAAACTGATAACCGCCAATTACATCTCCACAAGCATAAATTTTAGAATTAGTAGTTTGCAACTTTTCATTAACAATAATTCCTTGCTTTCCTACTTCTACACCAGCAACTTCTAAATTCAAAGATTCTACATTAGGCAACCTACCACCAGCAAATAAAATTTCATCAACTATAATATTTTTTCCACCCGCAGTTACTTGCTTTTTCCCATCCACAACTTCCACTTTTTCTGCTCTAACTTCCTTTAAAATATTAATCCCTTCCGACTCAAATTGTTTCTGTACAACTAGAGCCGCTTCGGGTTCTTCCTTCGGTAAAATATGACTTTTACTAGAGATAATAGTCACATTACTACCAAGACGAGAAAAAGCTTGACCCAACTCACAACCTATTGGGCCGGCACCAATTATTGCTAAATTATTTGGTCGTTGTTTTAGATCAAATACTTTTTCATTTGTTAAAAAATCAGCAGAATTTAATCCTTCAAAAGATGGAATTGCAGGTCGAGAACCTGTGGAAATAACAAAAGCTCTTGCTGTTAATTTTTGACCATTAACTTCAAAAGTTTTTTGATCTATAAATTCACCTTCCCCAAAAATAACTTCAACACCCAAACCTCGAAATCTTTCTGGTGAATCATGGGGTTGAATATTAGCTATTACTTGTTGAACATGACTAGTTACTTTAGCAAATTCAATTTCTGGAGGCTGGGTATAAATGCCAAATCTAGCAGCATTTTTTACTTGATAAGCAACACGAGAAGCATGAATTAAAGACTTACTAGGAACACAACCAAACCATAAACAATCACCTCCTAATTTATCCCTTTCTACTAATGCTACTTTAGCTTTTAATTGAGCTGCAGCAGAAGCTACTACTAAGCCAGCAGAACCACCACCAATAATGACAATATCATATTTAACTGCCATAATTTTACCTCTATCTATCAGTTACTAGTTATTATTTATTAGTTATTATATATCAATTTTTAGTAATTTTTGAAATTTGAGTATAACAATATTAAGAGTTATTTTTTATGCCCTTTACAAGGGATGTTTAAGATCTAATTTTCTAGTGAAAAAAAATACTAATTACCAGGATAAAGATTTGACTGTTAGTTATTAGCTCATTAAGTAAGTTAGTATGACAACTTTTCCCTATATAACAAAATTAAATAAATTATTTACTCAATTTTTGGGAGAAACTTAGAATTAGTATATAAATCTTGATATATTTAACATTTTTCATGTCTACTCACTGATTAAACTGAAGAATGAATTAGTCTTCAAGAAGAATTAAAATTTCTTTTTTTTAGTATTCGAGAGGAAATAAATTAGTCATCATCTAACTTTAGTACTTGCTTGAATTTATTCAAAAGTTGTTTGCCTAAAATTTTACGACAAGTTGGGTGCTGAATGGGAGATAGCTGAATGTTCAGATAGGAACAATAAGTAGGAGAGAAAAACAAAGAAACTCAAGTTAATAATAAGTTTTTTTTTACTGACAGAAAAATTTACCAATAAACTACTTAATTATAGTAATTTGTAATTTTTTTTATATAGCCTTTTACCTAATTAATAAATTTTACCTACCACAATATTGAATGATTACAATATTAACTAGGTAGGTATAAATAAAGATTAAAAGCAAGGGTGAAAAATAACCTATAAGCAATTTATCAATAAGTTATCACCATTTTTTATCTCCATTGTTATTAGATACATAATTAAACTTACTTACTTAGTATTATATGATAAAATACTAAGTATTAATAAAAACATGAAAACATGAGATTAATAATTTAACTATCTTAATTTATACACCTTCTACAGTGGGTTTTGAAGTTGTATTTTCCTGAGAATTTTTGAAAAATTTTGTACTTATCCAAGATGTTAAAATATGAGATAATAAGCCGAAAGGTCCGGCAAACAAACAAAGAATTATTGAGTGGAAAGTCCAAACACCTGTACGTTGTCCTTCCCAATAAATCCAACGACCAACAAATAAATCCATAACTAAAAAATGAACCCATCCTGTTGCTGCGGCTGATTCTTCTCCAAAGAATTTAGCAATATCTGACAAAGTAGGATTGGATAAAGCTGCTGCAGATTCAGGGGTAAGGCTACTAATAAGTAGATAAAGATAAACGACTACTAATAATATAAAAGGAATAAAAGATTCCATGATTTTACGAGTTACTTTCCAGTTAGGCAAAAATATAATTAATGCCCAGAATGGTAATACAAAGAAATTAGCACTGTTGAAAATTAAATCAATTGTCATTGTTATTTATTGACTCCACTAAGGTAATAAAATGTTAAGAGAACTTATAAATAAATGTTATTCTATTTTTGTCAAAATGTCTTTAGGGATAATTGCTTTAATTGTAATTATTGGGGTCTATTATTTACCAGGAGCTGTTATTAAGTTAAAAAATAAAATAATTATACCGATAATCAAACTAGTTATATGCAGAATAAGTTAGTTCAAAGGGGATCTATGGACATGATTAAGAAATTAGTTTCTGTTAATAATAAATTTGCTTTTCAGCTATTTTGAAAAATTCAGAAATCAGGCTTAAATGAAAATATCTTGATATCGCTGAGTAGTATAGCGATCGCTCTATCAATGACTTACAATGGCGCTAGTGGTAAAACTCAAGAAGTGATGGCTAAAACTCTAAATTTTGAGAGAATGAGTTTAGAGGAAATTAATCAGGCAAACAAAGACTTAGGCATTTTATTAAAAAGTTTAAATACAGATATTGAATTAGATATTGCTAACTCAATATGAGAAAAAAAAAGGAATATATTTCTCTTCAAGTTTTTTAGACAATAATCAATTTTTTTTATAAGAGTCAAGTCAATTTTATTCATTTTAATTATCTTCAAACACTAAAAATTATTAATGATTGGGTTAAGGATTATACCAAATAAAAAATTGATAAATTGTTTGAAAAAATAGATACTAATGCGGTCATGATTTTGTTAAATGTGATTTATTTTAAGGGTAATTGTAATAAAAGTTTTGCAGAAAATTATACTAAATAATTACCGTTTTATCTGCAAAATGGAAGTCAAAAAAAATCCAATTATGTTCCAATTATCAAGACATTTATATTACGAAAATGAAGGTTTTTAGGAAGTGAGTGTGTCCTATAAAAAAGGTCTGGTTAGTATGTATATATTTCTTCCCAGGGAACAAGTAGGTTTAGAGTAATTTTATCAATTTCTGAATGAAGAAAACTAGAAAAATTGGATGCTAAAGTTTAAGTATGACTAAATTAATTTAGGTTTGCCAAAATTGAAAAATGAATATAAAGTTACTTTCAATAATGCATTGAAATCTTTGGGAATGAAAATAGCTTTTGATGAAATTGCAGCAGATTTTTCTGGTATGCGCCCCATTCCACCAAATTTATATATCAGTAAAGTTAAAGATAAAACATTTGTTGAAGTGAATGAAACAGGAACAGAAGCAGCAGCAGTTACCGGTGTTGAACCAATGTTAACTTCTGGCCCTACAGTACAAGCTGTCGATATGTTAATTAGTCGCCCCTTCTTTTTTGCGATGAGAGATAATGATTCTGGAACTATTTTGTTTATGGGAGAAATTACAAATCCCAAAATTTAATCAAAAAGGGAAAAGGGAATAGAAAATCAAGGTAGGGATATGAAGTTAATTTAGATTTGCCAAAATTGAAAACTGAATATAAAATAACTCTCAATGAGAAACTGAAATTATGAGGAATGGAAATGGCTTTTAAAGGCAAAGTAGATTTTTCTGAAATTAGTTAGGTCTCAATTATCCCATTTTCAGAAAATGAAAAGAATAAACTTTAATAGG
This sequence comes from Trichodesmium erythraeum IMS101, assembly GCF_000014265.1. NCBI lineage: Bacteria > Bacillati > Cyanobacteriota > Cyanophyceae > Oscillatoriales > Microcoleaceae > Trichodesmium > Trichodesmium erythraeum. The sequence goes on along the minus strand of NC_008312.1, from coordinate 5,131,748 downwards.
GCGTACTGACAATTGATAACTAAAATAAGTCTACTGAAGAAAAAAATGTTCAAATAAATTATCAATAAGTTTTCTGGTATTTCTAGCAAAATGTCTATAGGAGTAATTATTTTCATTGTAATTCTTGGATTATTTAAATCCCCTAATTTACTAGTGCCTATAGTAATTTTCAGAAATCGGAAACTTGATACTGACTAAGTATACAAGTAAAATTCAGAATAAATTAGCCCAAAAAGGAGATGAAAATACTGTCAAAGTCCAAGCTGATATAAGGGTATAGGGTGGGGTTTTAAAGCTACTATTTGCAAGTTTAGAACCAGCCTGAGCTTTTTAATGGCTACGTTAAAAATCAATATGCTTACAACTTCTTTATGACTTTGTAGCTCTATCTTTAGCTATTAAATATTCTATTTTGAGATTGAAATTGTGCCTATATTGACAATATTTTTAATATTATAAATGTGACTATTATCCTAGAAATAAGTTTTTTTTAAAACATTAAAATAAGCTTATTTTTTTATAGATACTAACAATAATTATTGTGAAAAATTTCATTTAATATGACAAAATTTATCTGTTAAATTAAGATTATTACTAACTCAAGGTAAAGCAGCAGTAATTAGATAATATCCATTTACAATCATATTAAAGGAGGTCTCTAAACTAACACAAAAGTATCAACTTAAGTACGACTATAGTGAAAAATTATCTGGGCTAGCTTTTCTCAGTAATTAGACAAAGTTATTTGCTTAATTATAAATTATAATATCTAGGCTGGATGGGGGTTAAAAATTAATTTTGTGTAATTAATTTTGTCTAATCTATTATGACTAAAGTATAGTTTTTTTCTTTTTTTTTACTTCCTATTTCCCAAATTACTAATCTGTAGGGATATTATATACAAAGTCTCTACCTACTTCCTCAAAAATGAAGTTAAGGTAATTAGCTAAAATCACTATCACAGTAACATCATTAATTATTCTAGATATAGAATAAATTAAGTAAAATCTATAGTTATTAAAATAATTCAAATGTTGCTTTTTGCTAAATTTTTCCGGTTTTTTCTTCTTGAAGTTTACATTTTCAATTCTGGAGGTACTGATAATTGATAACGGATAACTAAAATGGCCGAATCTAATAAATCAGGACTTACCCATCCACCACGAAAATATTAGCTTGAAATTACTATCCTGATGGACTGCTCCGCAAAGGCTGCCCCTAGTAATAACAGAAACTACTATGTTTTTTTTTGCGCAAGTCCTATAAATAGAACTTAATTTAGGCTGAAATTACCAATTGTTTTTATGAATAACCCTATATATCCTGGTCTAATACTCACTGACCGCTATAAAATTATCAAACAATTAGGACATGGTGGTTTTGGACGTACTTACCTCGCAGAAGATAACCACCGTTTCCAGGAACTCTGTGTACTTAAAGAATTTGCCCCCCAAGTTCACGGTAGCTACGCCTTGCAAAAATCCCAGGAACTATTTGAACGGGAGGCAGGTGTACTATACAAGTTACGACATCCCCAAATTCCTGGTTTCCGAGAAATGTTTCGCTATAAGTTAAATGCAGAAGGATATCTATTTTTAGTACAAGATTATATAAAAGGTAAAACTTATCGTGCTTTGTTAGAAAACCGGAAACTTCAAGGCAAACTTTTTCAGGAAGCAGAAGTAATAAAGTTTTTGCTGCAACTTTTACCAGTGTTGGAATATATTCATAATTTGGGAGTTATTCATCGTGATATTTCTCCAGATAATATAATTCTACAAACTTCTGACAAGTTGCCAGTATTAATTGATTTTGGTGGAGTGAAGGAAATAGCAACAAAGGTCGCTTCTGAGTATGCTCAACTTGAAAGTGGTATTACAAGGTTAGGTAAATTGGGATATGCTCCAGATGAACAAATGCGACTAGGAGTTATCAATAATGATAGCGATCTATATGCTTTGGCAGTAACAGCTTTAGTTTTACTAACTGGAAAGGAACCCTCTTTGTTGACGGATGTTCACAACTTAACTTTTAATTGGCGTATTGAAATTAGTATTAGTGAAAACCTGGGAAATGTACTGGATAAAATGTTAGCTTCTAAGCCGAGCGATCGCTTTTCTACTGCTCGTCAAGTTATTACAGCACTGAAAAATGTCTCATATAGTACTAACTTAGCTACTACTCAAGTGCCACCAAGCGTTGTTTCTACTCCACCTGTTTCTCCCGGTCAACTTTCAAGTGTAACTACTATGTCAGTTTCTCAGGTTCCTGTAACTAGTGATGTTGTTCAAAAGTCTTCTATTTGGTCAACAATTTTATTAGTATTAGTGACAATATTTAGTATGGGGGGAATAGGTTGGATGGCTGGTAAATTTTGGTTAGAATATACTTCTAATCAAAATATAATTGTGGATGAAAAACCAGAAAGGTTGAGCGATCGCCTCCAACAATTAGGTATTGATCAATCTTTCTTTTTCTCCTTAGTAGATAAATTTTTCTACAGTCAGTATCCTCAAAAAAAAGGGAAGATCTTAGGTGATCAAACTCAAGAAGATCAGTTATGGCAGTGGCGCTGGTATTCAATAGCTGATAAGTTGGCAGATAAACTAGAAACTATAGCTCCAGATGCTCGCCGCAGATTAGGTAATTATAGCAAAGATGATATTTATCGATGGCGAGCTCAGTTGAGGAGGCTAAGTATTAGTAGTACTGCTTTTAATGATTTGACTGATGCTCGGTTTATTAATTTATTTCCAGAGCAAACCCGTCGTCGAAATCTTATTGGTTTACCCATAGGTCAAGTTTGGCAAGCGATCGCTACTGATACAATGAAAGACTTGCAAGGGAGAAAATCTTTAGAAGAAGTTCGTTTTGCAAAAGGTTCATTTCAGAAAGTTGTCAAGGCTACTCTCTCTCCAGGGGAAGGCAAAATTTATCTGGCTTGGTTACAAGATGAACAAATTTTGGAAGTCAGATTAGAACCTAATGATCCACAAGTTTTATTATCAATTTATTCTCCCATAAATTCTCGCGGTAAGTCTAGAGAATTAATAGAAGATTCTCCAAAAAATAAATGGATAGGCGAAACAAACGGCTCTGGTTATTATCAATTTGTAGTGATTTCAAATTTAGATAAACCTATTGAATATTCTTTAGAATTATTTGCTAAAAATAAAGTCAAAGATAGGTATTAAATTCTCTGAATATTTGAAACTGTGGACCTTAATACTTACTAAGAAAAAAATGATATTTTAGTTATAACTATCTTGACACTCAAAGAAAAACTATGAGGAAATATAGGTCAATACAGTTCAGTTAATATTTTTTTGCAGTTCTTTGATCTGAAAAGCTAATAATCATGATTCCATGCCATAATAGTTTTAGTCTGACTACCAAGCTTATTGCAATATAAATAAGCTTTAAGGTATTTAAATATTTTTATAATTCAACTAGGAGGTTTATGCTAAAGTATATAGTTATTGCTCTAATAACTCTAGAATTAATCTTACTAACTGGATTTTTTAAATCCCCAGCTCATGGCACAATGAGAGAATCAGAATTTTTTATTTGGGATTATGCCTCTTTGAGTAATTATCAGGTTGTTTGTAAAAAGTTGATATTTCATCCTACAAATCGTAGGCTACCAGAATTATCAAAGATGAAACCTATAAATATTCATTCTCAAGTAGTAAATGATGAATATTGTTCTAATTTAACTAAGCCTGTTTAATATTTTCTGATGATAGTTAAGGTAAAGATTTAGAAAAAAACTGATCAAACCGGGTTTAAATAATTAAAATCCGGTTTATTCATATTTCAGAGAATATGCTAAAGTTCGTATTATATAGCTTTAAGCTATTATTTGAAGTCAAAAATATTGGTTGTTAAGGATTTAATCTGTATTAATTTCTTAACAGTTTTTTTTGTAGTGCTATTAGTGATAATTAAAGAGGTAAAAACATGAAATATCGTGTTATGCTCAAATATCGGGATATAATCAGAGATATAATAGTTGAAGCAAACAGTAAAGAAGAGGCAGCTGAACAAGTGGAAGGTGAGATTAATAAAGGGGAAAAAATTAATAGTATTAAACCAGTCACATCAGAATCTAAATCAGGTTCTTGGTGGGAAATTTGGCTAGATTAAAATCAGCTAATTAGGAAATAGAAAGCAGGAAATAGGAGAAGACATAGTGATTTATTAAATTAAATTCTGAGGTATGATGTTAGTATGGTCGGATATTTAATATTTTCCCAAGCTTCATAACTTTAGTAGCATAAATAATAATATCCCTTCATTGAAGACTAATTTTAATCTCTTAAAAAGGTAAATGTTTTTTGCTTTTTCTTGATATTACTTTCTATTTCTGGCTCCCTTGAAAAATTATTTTATTACTTGAAAATTATGGCTAATTCTAAACGTAATTTATCTGATCATAAAAATTCTAAAGGCGATCGCCTGGTTTATTCAGAGTTTGGTAATAATGCTAATTCTCCAGCGACAGAAAGAGCACTACCAAATTTACCACCAAATCAACAAAACTTAAGAGTACAAGTATCTCGCAAAGGTCGTAAAGGAAAAACAGTCACAGTTATTAGTGGTTTCCAGTCAAACCAGGAAACTTTAACAGCTTTACTCAAACAACTTAAAAATCAATGTGGCGCAGGTGGAACTATTAAAGATAATGAAATTGAAATTCAGGGGGAACATAAACAAAAGTTACTCGAGATTTTAATTAAATTGGGTTATAAAGCTAAAATTAGTGGAGGTTAAGGTACTTTAGAGATTATAAACTTCAAGATACTTTAAGAATGAAAAATCAGGAAAGTTGAAGAGAGTTTCTGTAGATATCTATTAGTAAAGTATGAATTATTCAATAGCAAGTTACCAATAATATTGGTGGAAATAAGCGGAATTTGGATTTTTGCTATGTAAGTTTAAATAAGAAGTCATTAAATTTATATAGCAGTCTTTATTCTATGAGGTACATTTTGAGTTTTCTAGCTACCTCCTTTTTTAGGGGGATATCAAAAACCCCCTTTTTTCAGCTATCCTTTATAAGGAACTCCTAGAACCGTTTTTTTTGTAGGAAGATGGGGCTTATGTCTAACTCCTCCCGAAAGAAGAATGGGGAAGAGCTATCTCTTTTCATATCTGGCATAAAAAAACGTATTTTTAATACATTTACTATTGGGAAATATGTAGAAAAAGTGCAAGTTTATAACTTCTCTCTTTTGTCAAGTTTGATATGAAGAAATATGTTTATAAAGGATGGCTTTTTTAGGAATATTTAAGGGCTTTATAAATAGACAATAAACTGTGGAAATTACTATATTATTGGAGATATATAAATGTTTAAAACAGTTGCTTTAGTTTTACTAGGAACCTCTCTCGGTTTCGGATTTTCTTTGGTAAGTGATGGTAATGGGTTTGCGATTAAAGTCCCATCTATAGAAGCGGGAAAATTAGAATGTCATTGGTTATCTGAAGATATCTCTAACAATTCTTATAATAGAGAATTTTTAGAACCAAGGAATTAAATTTTATTTCAACTACAGTGGATTAATTACAATTAATTAATAACTGATAGAATGCACCACTATTAAAAAATAAAATTTACTATTTCTAACTTCCTACTTTAGTAGGAGTTACTATTAACTGAAAAAGCTCATAACTGCAATAGTAATAACTTAAAAATCTGATAACTGAGTATGATAACTCAAATTTTACCTATAATAAAAGACTCTGAACGTTTAGAAAATAGACTCAAAGAGATTCCCCAAACTCCGGGAGTTTATCTCATGCGTGATCGTAGCGATCGCATCCTTTATATTGGTAAATCTAAAAAACTTAGAAACCGAGTTCGTTCCTATTTTCGAGATGGAAAAAATCACACTCATCGTATCAGTTTAATGATACAACAAATCGTTGAAATTGAATTTATTGTCACAGATACAGAAGCTGAAGCTTTAGCATTAGAAGCTAATCTTGTTAAGCAACATCAACCATATTTTAATGTCTTACTCAAGGATGATAAAAAATATCCCTATCTTTGTATAACTTGGTCGGAAGATTATCCGAGAATTTTTATTACTAGAAAACGCAGATTAGGTAAAGCTAAAGACCGTTATTATGGTCCTTATGTGGATACTAGATTACTCCGAAATACTCTACATTTAGTTAAACGAATTTTTCCCCTACGTCAAAGACCAAAACCTTTATTTAAGGACCGCTCTTGTCTGAATTATGATATTGGTCGTTGCCCTGGAGTTTGTCAGGAGTTAATTACTCCAGAGGAATATCATAAAATTGTGCAAAGAGTGGCAATGATTTTTCAAGGTCGAACTGGAGAATTAATTGATATTTTAAATACTCAAATGGAAAAAGAAGCGGAAGCGCTAAATTTTGAAAAAGCAGCATTTATTCGTGACCAAATTAGAGGTTTAAATTCTTTAAATGCTGATCAAAAAGTTTCTTTACCAGATGATAGAGTTTCTAGAGATGCAATTGCTTTGGCGGGAAATCATCAAATTGCTTGTGTTCAACTATTCCAAATTCGGGCAGGAAAATTAGTAGGTAGGTTGGGATTTATTGCTGAAATTCCTGATTTAGGAACTGCAGAAAATCAGGAGTTGGGAGTAATTTTGCAGCGGGTTTTAGAATCCCATTATCAAATAGTAGAATCTGTAGAAATTCCTACGGAAATTATTGTGCAAAATGAGTTGCCGGAGAGTAATTTTTTGCAAAATTGGTTAACAGAAAAGAAGGGTAAAAAAGTAGAAATTTTTGTACCTCAACGCCAGGGGAAAGCTGAATTAATTGAGATGGTAAAAAAGAATGCTGAGTATGAGTTATTGCGGTTGGCAAAAATGAGCGATCGCAATAATGAAGCGATGACAGATTTAGCAGAAATCTTAGATTTACCAGAGTTACCTCACCGGATAGAGGGTTATGATATTTCCCACATTCAAGGTTCGGATGCGGTGGCATCACGGGTAGTGTTTATTGACGGTTTGCCAGCAAAACAACATTATCGACATTATAAAATTAAAAACCCAGAAGTGCGTTCCGGTCATTCTGATGATTTTGCCAGTATGGCTGAGGTTATTGGGCGACGGTTTCGTGACTATGAAAAACAAACTACTACAGACAAACCAGATTTAATTATGATAGATGGTGGGAAAGGGCAACTGTCAGCAGTAGTGGCAGTGATGGAAGAGATGAATATATTAGAAGAAGTGCGGGTGGTGAGTTTGGCAAAACAACGGGAGGAGATTTTTTTGCCTGGGGAGTCTGAACCTTTAAGAACTGATGCGGAACAACCGGGGGTGCAGTTGTTGCGGAGGCTGCGGGATGAGGCTCATAGATTTGCTGTGAGTTTTCATCGGGATAGAAGAAGTCAGAGGATGAAGCGATCGCGTTTAGATGAGATTCCTGGTTTAGGGCAACATCGACAAAAGTTGTTATTGGGGCATTTTCATTCTGTTGATTATATTAGGATGGCAACGGTGGAACAGTTGGCAGAAGTGTCGGGAGTCGGACCTAAGTTGGCACAACAGATTTATGATTATTTTCATTAAAATAGGGAGTAGGAAACTCAAATTTTCAGGGTTTACAGAAAGGCGTCAAATGTAGTGTAAAAGTCTCAAATAATTACCTTAAACACTATATATAGGAGCACTGCGTAAGTCCTGATTTTGTTTAGGTGATTATTGTGAATAACTATGAAGAAATTAACAATAGGGACTGACAATAGCTGGTTTAAGAACTTAAGCTTTGGAGCCGTTAAAATATGTCAACCTTAATCAAAATAAATTTCTTAATATAGTAAAAATTAGTTTTAGGAGTAAACTCAATGAGTGACAAAAACTTTTATACTATAGAAGCCATTTTGGATCTTTCTGAAAGACTATAATGGATAGAAAATGCCATATTCTAGTAGCTTGACAGATGAGGAGTGGGTTATAATTGAACCCCTGTTACCCAAAAAGAAAAGAACTTTTCCCCCCAAATGGACTAAAAGAGAAATATTGGATGGTGTTCTCTACCAACTTAAGAATGGTTGTAACTGGTGTGGTTTACCCAAGGATTTACCTCCTTATTCGACGGTGTTTTGGCACTACAAACAATGGCGTATTGGAAGGGGTAATTGAGAAGATTAGAGATGTTTTACATTGGGATTTCTGCGTCAAAAGGTAAAAAAAAGCGCTCCGGGACAACTTTAATCATCATTGACTCACTAATCATCAAAAATACTTGTAATGCAAGTACAGAGTCGAAAGGATTTTTATTACAGAGTACTAATGGAATCAAGCGGCATCTAGCAGTAGATAGCCTCGGTTTTCCTTTTTTTACTCATTTAAGCAATATCAGTCTCTGATGATGTGGGATTAATTGAAATGTTGTCTGACAATATTGATTACTTCAAATCTAAACCTGTCAATATTCCTAAAATCACTATTCTTCAGACATACGGATATCACCCGGAAAAATTAACGATTGAGTTGAAAAAAATTTATCCAGCGATTATGACCAAGATTCGGTTTAAGCTCTCACCTAAGCCCTCGAAAGCCCTTGAAGAAGAAGCAGGGACAAAGGGGTTTAATCAGATGGGTCATTGAAAGAACTAATTCTTGGATGGAAAGATGTAAGAGTTTAGTCAAAAAAATTGATGGGAACTCTTGAGAATGCCACCACCAAGATTAATCTTTGTTTTGTTAGACTTATGCTTAAGAGATTGGCGTTGGCAGAGGATGGTGGCGGTAGCTATATCGCCTGAACGGCAAAAAAAGATCCACTCAGGGGTTCTATAAGTCAAGCTTTTTTTCCTGTAGTTAGCAGTCTATCTCCCTGATATTATCCAATTCCTCGGTTCCAAACTTGCTAGCACAGAATGGGAAATCTCAGATCTTGAATGTTGGAACCAAGAGCGATCGTCCCCACCAATTAGCGGATACCGAAACCAGAGTCTCTAGAGAAATCTTGTTGCAAATAGCCAGCAACATAACCCAAGTCATTGATGGTATATTCCTACGCTACTTAGACAATGCACAGGAGCTAAATATACAGTGTTTTCCTTTGCTATCATGAGCGCCCATACGGGCAAGATACCCGCACTATATAATTTTCATCATTTGCCCGAAATATGCTGTCATTGTTCGCGCTGTAGATAGCAGCGCTTACGATGTAGAAATTAGTTATGAAACTATATTGCAGCGCTTTTGAAATTGATAAATTACATCGCCATAACCAAAACCTTGTAGGGACGTTGCATGCAATGTCCCTACTTTGGGACTGGCCAACTTACTTATGAGCCCGTTAAGCCAAACGAATCGTACTCATTCTACCCAAGCTATATTTTAGGCGTATTAGTGTGTCACATTTCATTACAGTGCTTTTTATTTTAGTAGACTACAGTAGGGGCGAATGGCCATTGACCCTATAGGATTTTGGTTATGACAATGTGGTTCATCAATCTGAAAAGTACTGTAAAGCACCCTACAAGATGATTTGCTGTAGGTTAGGTTGAGGGACGAAACCAAAGCACTATCAAACATGTCTTTGGTTTCACTGAGGTAGTCGATGGGGATATCGCTATCCTTCACCTCTACTACAAAATTAATAAAGTCAGAGGTTTGTTAGAGGCAATTAGGTGTTTTAAAAGTAATTACAGCGAATTCCACCTTAGTGAGGTACACCCAAGCTGCTAAGATGTCTGCACTACAAACATTTAATTGTTAATCTTTGTACTTTACATACTTGGAATCTGCTGTAAATGGTTAGTTTCTGTTAAAAAAGTTGATAAGATTAAATGTAGTTATAATAATTCTATTTTGTTTGTGTCCAAAGTCTAACCGCTTTTTGGGAATAGACAAGAGGCAATAGCCAATGGGCAAAAGTTTCGGAGTTTATCTCTACTTTTTGAATTGTCACAACCTATTTGGGATTGTTATATGGATTTTTTTACTAAACTGTAATTTTTTGTATTATCATGATTTACGCAAAGGTACTAATTGTACTGCAAATATCTGAAAAATTCATCCAAATACACCATATATAGCTGTGCTACGTAAGTCCTGATTATAAAAATAATAAAATGCAAGGAGATAAAAGAATATGAGTAATAGGTTTAATTTCTGGGAATTTATTTGGAATTTGTTAGGGAAAGTTATATTTGAGAGGTTTGTCATTAACTTTTTATTGAGAACTAAAGTAGGAAGATGATTCTTATTTTTTTTGTTTACATGCTTTCTACCTTTGCTAATTCCTTATGTTCTCGATTATATATTCGAGCCAAAAGACAATGAAATCAGTCGCCAGGAAGTTATTGATGGATTGACAAGACAGTGTATTGCTCAAGAAAGCCATTACTTAAAAAACGGCAGAATGTACAACAAATCTAATGACCCCAAAGGCGAGGGTAAATACTATCATTTTGGTTTAATTAAATATGGTAAAAATGATAGAATTGCTCCTATATATGCAGAACCAAAAGAACCCACTTTATCTACTTTTGTAGGACTTGCAGTTATGTCAAGCCAAGAGAAATTTTATTGTTTAATTTGTCGAGCCAGCATTTATCACAGTGTAGCTTTGTCGAAAGACTTTCCAGTTGTTAATGGTAGCTCAGTTGACTGTCCTGAAGGATATCATAAATATAAAAGAGTCGATTTTTAATTATTAATAATTAACGAAGGTAAAAAAATTAGGACTGGTGACTTATTGTTTGCTTGTTTGCTAGTATCTCCTGGAAAATCTAGAATTGTTTCTCAATTTCCTAGGAACTTTGCTAAAACAATTCATCGGTTGAAACCCCGTTGGTGGGACTACATTAAAATTCCCAATTTGTTTCTTGATAGAGATATGGTATTACTAAATCAGCAGGGGCATTTACTAAAACAAAAACAATCAAGTAAAAGTTGGAAAATCGCTTTTATAATTCGATACGGTTCAGGTAATTAGGTAAGACGAAAACTCCTATGATATGATCTGGAACCATTAGACAGGCTTGTCAGACTACAGAATTACAAAAAAATCCTGATCTAGCTTCAGTCGTTAGCCCTCTTTTCATACTTGTTACTAAGTTATCAATTATTTACTCTAAGCTCTAGTTATCAGTACCGACCCCTAAATTATAGCCCTTGAGACTTGATTTTATGATAACAATTATTTGATAATTTATCATAATTTGAAAATAGGAGATAATCAGTATTTTCAAGGATTATTAATATTTATTTGACTGTGTATAATTATCTGACTTCAGTAGTTACCCCTCTTTGCAGACTTGTTACTCTAAAAGCTATAACAAAATATCGATCGCCTGAAACATTGCTCTAATCTGTTGCGCTTCATTCATATCTTGCACTTCATACAATGCTAACGCCTGACGATAAGCAGCCATTAAATCCTGTACTGATTGAATCTTACCATCTACAGTCAGCAAATTCGATAACACCCAACCTAAGTTACGATAAGCTGGCGCCAAATTTGGGTCTTGTTTAACTGCCTGTTCTAGATACCCTTTTGCATCCTGCCACTGGTTGAGTCTTGCTAACACTGTCCCCAAACGATAACAAATCCAAGCATCTTGAGGTATTTCCTGGTGGCGGTGCTTGTACCACTCCAAAGCACTAGGCAAATCATTGAGGTGTTCGTCTATCAAACCCCGATCCCGTGCTACCCAATTAGGTATATCCCCACACTTACAGGCCAACTCCAAACTTTGGCGACAGGCATTGAGGTTACGATCGCGATACTCATACCAAGCTTGAAATCCCAAAGCAATAGAATTATTCGGCACTTGAACCACAAAATTTCTGAGCCGTCGCTTAACATCACCGCCTTTTTTAGTAGTCACTTTATCTAATGCAGCGATCGTGAATGGATACACCCAGGCTTGCAACGCCATTGCTATCCGAGACCCTTCCTGCTGAGACTTAAAAATCGCTTGGGTTCCAGCTTGAATCACAAATCTCCATTGTTTTTTGTGGAACGATATCCAAGCTTTTAAACCTAAAGCGAAGGTCGAATTTGGGTCCAACTGTAACCCTTGTTGAATCGTCCTCTCTGCGGATTCCCAATTTCCCTGTTGTCCCAAAGCCCAAGCCAGATTAGCATGTATCCAGGCTTCCTTCGGACTGAGGCGAATACCTTGTTCTAACTGTTGCGCAGCATGATTCCATTGGCGACGATGACAACCAACTAAACCACACACACCATAACTACGCCCATCCTGGGGTTTAAGCTGCATACCTTTTTGGGCTACAGTTACAGCGCGGTCTTCATCCATATATACTAAAACTAAAGCCAATTCGACGGTAGCTTCTCCATTATCCGGTTCTCGCTCTAGACAAGTTTCGTAGGTACTGACAGCATTATTCAAATCACCTTTGCTGACATAATCTTTAGCCTTTTGATGCAGAGGAGAAACAAGTTTTCCATCAAAAGCATTAATTAATTCCTCAGCAGTTTGGATGCGTTCTTCAACACGAAAGCGCATTCCCATTAAAATCACTTTTTCCAGATGAGGACTAATGAGAGAGTTAATTTGTCGCGGTGGGAGCAGAGGGTCTGGTGCACCTCCAGAAAAGGCAGTAGCCCTTTCAACTGCTCCACTAGGTAACTCTCCAGTCAATAATTCATACATGGAAGCGCACAGAGCGTAAATGTCCGAAGCTGCATAACGTTTGCTATTTTTTGAATATTGCTCAAAAGGAGCGTATCCAGGGGTGAGTAGTTGTGTCAGGTCTCCAGTTTTTCCAGCGATGAACTCCCGGGCTGTGCCAAAGTCGATTAAAACTGCGCGATCGCTACTATCGATCATTATATTCTCAGGTTTGATATCCCGATGCAATAAATTGTTTTCATGAACGACTACTAAAGCATTAGCGATCTGTTTTGCATATTCAATAACTTTGTTCTCATGTAAACATTTTTGGTTGACCATAAGGCTTGAGAGAGAAACTCCATCAATAAATTCCATTACCATATAAATACTGGAATTTTCCTCAAAACAATCGTAAACTTTGGCAATATTAGGAGAGTTACAACGTTGTAGATAAGCTGCTTCTAATTTAAACTTTTCAACTTGTTCTTTCTGGTCTATGGGAGCAATTGAGGGCGGCCAGACAACGGACTTATCATGTCTGTATCCACTTTCTGGCCACAACTCTTTGATAGCAACTAAAGTAGAATTAAGGCAGTAAATAGCTTTGTAAGTAATTCCAAATCCTCCTTGACCGAGAACTTTCTCTATTTTATACCATCCTTGTTTGAGTAATGTTCCCATAGGGAGATGAAGCCCCGATACAGAAGATGGGGAAGTTGTTGCTGTGGAGGTCAAATCTGTTCCACAGACGATGCAGTAGTTAACACCAGGGGCATTTTCATGTAAGCAGGACGGACAAATATTGTTCATCGATCATCACTTAGGAAGTAAAAAGTAAAAAGTCAAAAGTCAAAAGTAAGATTTTATATCATCTTAGGAAGTTAAAAGTAAAATTTGATATCATCTCTGCTAACAATACAGATTTGATATAACATTCTTTTTTTCAACCAGACAAGAGTAGAAAAATTGAGGGACAATATTTCTGACTACATCCCCTGTAAATTCCCACTGCTCCGTGGCTGCGTGCCTCCTAATTCTTATACATATCCGACGGAACCCCCTACCTATTCTCACTCATAAGAGTTATTTAGCAAACCCTAAATTAGTATGAGAAGTCGGGAATTAAGGGAAATAAACTTGAGTAGGAGTTATCTGACAGCGTAACGCTAATAGAGTGGCATTATCTGGTGCGCCACGTTTTAAAACCAGCTTTATCCCTTGGTTGACAGCAGTCTGCAACACTGTTGTTGAGCTCATTGGCATGAAAAGTTCTGTCAGTTCTTGGTCACTTACCAGATCCCAAACACCATCAGAGCATAACAAAATAACATCACCATCTTGCAACTCTATATCAGTAACAGTTTGTACATAACCCTGGGAAAGGCGCTTTTTCGCCCCCAAAGACTTAGTTAGAACATTGCGCTCTGGATGCTGCCGACTTTCTGCTGCAGAAATTTGGCCGCTAGCGACAAGGAGAGCAACTAAAGAATGATCTTCGCTCAACTGACGAATTTCTCGATCGCGAATCAAATAAATACGACTATCACCTACATGTGCGAGGGACATTTTTGTCGACTCTAATAACACTAAACTTAATGTTGTTCCCCCATTTGGAGCTACCTTTGAAACTTCAGCATTAGCCTGTTCTATAAGATAAATCAGCCAACGCTCTCTATTATTTCGGGTATTTTCAACTTCTCCACTTAATCCATTAAGAATAGTCTTCACTGCTAAACGACTAGCCACTTCTCCTTGGGCCATTCCTCCCATTCCGTCTGCTAAAGCTGCTAAAACAACGATTTCAGAACCATCAGAATCACTTTGAGTGATTCCGTAACTGTCTTCATTGTGCAGTCGTTGTGGAGATAGTCCCACCGTTGATTTACTAGCTATTTCCCAACTCACACGAACAGTATCTAGAGTATTATAAGCCTCAATGAGCAAACTCCGTAACTGTACCAGAGAAAAACGTTCATCAATAAGGGGAGACAAAGATAACGCTAGTAGTTGAGCAAAGAGGGGTACTGAACATTCTTTATACTTCAGTTCCTTGGTAGGTGGGTCTCCATGCAACATATGATAAAGTAAAGCACCAATAGTGTAAGTGCTACTTTTCTCCTCAGGTGTTGGAACAAAGGCTAATTCAGGAGCGCAATAAGTTCCTATTAATCCACTGGTGAGCGGCCTAGCTTCAGGATAAGCACAAGTGAGGTCAAAACAGCAAATAGGTTTACCGACTGCTATCAAATCTGGGTCAAGGTCAATTAGGCACCATTTTTTTTGATGGAGATACCAGAAAAACTGACAAATTTGTGTGCTCAATTTTAAGGCTTCTAGTGGACTAGGAGAATTTTTTAACCAGTTACTGAGGGTGAGTTGGCTATCAGGAAACTCTGTTAACAGCAACAACTGTTCCCCTTCATTACCGGGAAGAGGTATTTCTGGATAATACTCATCTTCAAGATAGTCACCATTATTAGGCTCATCAGAAGATTTTAAAGAGTCTAAGTCTACCGCATCAAGGGTATCTTCATCAAAGGATTTTTCATCGGCTAGAACTTCAGAATCTATTGTTTTTTCTACAACAGTTTCCATAGTTTCCGCTTCTATTTCGGTTTCGACCTCTGATGGCGTCTCAATTTGTTCTTCATTGGTCTGAAGTAAAGTTTTCTGACTTGTTCCATTATCACAACTTGATGTCAAAGTTTCGTCTATAGGGGTTTGGACAACAGTATCTTTTGCAGGTGACGATACTGTTATAATTTGTGCAATGTCGGAAACAGTAGTTTTGGCGATGAGGGGAGCGACTAAGGCATACTCACCTAAAATTTCCCGCAGTTGTAACTCCTGCTGAAGTAAACCTGTTGCCGAACCTACACGCAACATTCCTATTTGATTCATTTCGCTATCTTCACTGTCAAAGCGTACTTTAAAATAGCGAATTTGATTATTACGTTGACCTATATTTTCGAGTACAGTTATTGATAACTGTTCAATTTGTAACGAAGTATTTTCTGAAATCACGAGCTTACTTAATGATGATGTAAGATGTTAACAAAGTGGTGAAGTCCTCAAATTAGCTATAGTTTTTGCTAACTTCCTAGTCGAAATACAAATTGAACTTTTCCAAAGGCAATTTCGTCCCCAGGATTCAAATTCATAGGAGTGGTAATTCTTGCCCCAAAGCGAGTTTGACCACTAGGTTTGATAAAAATACCGTTAAGTGATCCTAGGTCTTTTACCATCCAATGCCCATATTCTGGGTAAATTTCGGCGTGCTGACGTGACACTGTTTCCCCACCCAGAAAACTTTCAAGATCGATATCCACTGGACCACTATCAGGATCGAACACCCCTACCACTGCAACATTGTTTAGAGGAAATTCAGATTGAGGGACATTGGGTTGTTTAGCAACTAAACGTGCAGGGGATATTGTTGTCGATAAAGAAGGTGTGGGAATGGCAGAAGTAGATTCTAATCCTGGCCCTGAAGGTGTGATGGGAATGAATTTAGGAGTCGTAATTGTTGGATTTGTTTGAATGGTAGTGGCAGCGATGCTTTTTAGCTCTGCACCACATGCGCCACAATATTCAGCATCAATAGGATTATTATCATAGCCACAAGCTTGACAAGTAGTAACAGCTAACTCTGGTCCTGAAGGTGTCATAGGAATAACTTTAGGAGTTGTAATTGGTTGATTTTGTTCAATGATAGCGGGACTAGTACTTTTCAACTCTGCACCACATGCCTCGCAGTATTCGGCATCCGTGGGATTATTATCGTAGCCACAAGTTTCACAGGTAATATACATAGCTATTTTTTAGGTGTTAGGTGTTAGGTTTTAGGTTTTAGGTTGAAAAATTAACAACATTCACTCTTTTTTCTTTTAACTGAGTTTTTCCATTATAAGTGTCAGGTATCTGGCGTAAAGTTAGGTTTCAGACTAGGTTCCTGTCATATTACGGATTTGTTCTTCTGAAAGTTGATCATTAGGACTATCGCTCATTTTTACAGTTTTACCCTTAGCACCCATTTTTACAGTCTTGCGGGTTCCTGAAGACAGTTTACGGGTTTTGCGTACTTCTTCAATACCAAGATTGAGAGTTTTTAACATGGCTTCATTTCCAATTTTGACAGTTACTCGTTTTGCTGTTTCCAAAAGTTTTGCTGCTTCATCAGGGTTGCTATCAGCTACTGCTGCTGCATGATCGACTAATTGACCAATGTTACACTGTTGTACATATCCCATGACTTCCGGATTTGTTTGGGCAATTCCACCTTTTCCGGCAACCAACTGAATAACAAGATTTTGAGGGGGTAGTTCTCCTCGTCGCTGCTGACCGGGAATGTCGTAAGTTAAACCTAATTGAGCAATACGAACCCGTGATTGAGCTCTGCTATCAATATCAAAATCAAGAATAAAAATAGTATCGTCATTAGCGAGAGCGCTGCCGATGAGATAAGGTTCTTGAGTAACAGGAATATCAGCGCGGTCTGGATAAACACGGCTAAGTCTTTGTAAATTAACCCCTTTGACAGTACGAACACTAAGCTTGAGGTTATTAATGACCTCAGCTTGAGCCTGTTGTACTTCTTGAAAAATTGTCTGTGGCAGCTCAGAAATTGCTATATCTGTGGTTCCAGTATTACTGGCTTGTTCCACAACATTAAAAACGCGACCCCCAGTGTGATCACTCAAATAGACTAACAAGTCTTCATTGTAGTCACCAACACCGAGAGCAGTAATAGGAATTCCAGCTTGGGCAAATTGTACCGCTAGTTCTCGACAGTCAATTTCATCTATTGTCTGTCCATCAGTAAAAATGAGAGTGCGACGACTACTGAGAACAGAGTCTTTCAATAAATTCAGGGATTTTTCTATTCCCAAAGCCATCCTTGTTCCACCACTAAAACTTCGTAATTTGGAGATGGCATTTTGGAGAGTAACAGTATCTGTGGCAGCAGTCAAGGGCAACAAAACTGATGCTGAATCATCAAATTGTACTAGGGCAATTCGATCGCGAGGATCTGCTTGTATATCAGTAACTAAGCGTTCGAGAGCTTCAACAACAATATCAATTTTCGGCCTCCCCACTTCACTATCATCATACATTGAACCACTGGTATCAATAACAAAGGTGAAGGTTGTTGAAGGACGACTTGCTGAAACAATTGCGTTTGGACGTAATTTTAACATGACAAACAGCTTTTGTCCAGGGGTATCAGCCGCTAGAAATTCTCGATGGGGGGTAATGGTTACGTCAAGCATAAATTTTTAAGTAATAGGTTTTTATTCTAGCAATTCCCACAGTTCTCAAGTACACTGACGATCCTCCTGAATCTCCCTTTTTCAGGGAAACTTTGAAAGATATTCCATTTTTAAGGATAGCGGGGATGGTTCTAAAACTGTACCTTATAAATTCAAGAACTGCTATCTATCATAGATTTAATTAAAGATTAATGGAGGAAAAACTCCGTTTTGGGGGCAAATTGTGCTTAGGTCGGGAGGAAATAGATCAGGAATTGAGAAATCTCCTGGATCTTGAAGTCGATGAATATTATCAAATTCTATTGGGAGGAGATTGAAACTGAGACTGGTTGAGCGATAACCCCTACAGATATCCTCCATCCAAATTGTCACAATAGTTTCTAAATGGTAATCATTGATCGAACAGGATGTTTTTTGTTGGAGAGTTGAGCGGAGTTGTTCGCGAAATTCTCTATCAAACAACTGTTCTGGATTATTTTCAGACTCATAACCCAATTCTAAACTGTAGGATACAGGATTTAAGTTAGGTTGACTATTGTTCGCAATTGTTAGGGTGTATTTTACCATAAATTTTTGTTTCCCATACTAAATTCTTTTGAACAAAGAAAGGCAGGAGGTAGGATAGATCTATCCCGACGCCGAAGACAAGTCTTTTGGTGAACTTAGGGCATTTGGGCTTCAATTCCCTGCCCTGAAAATAGTTCAGTGGCTCCCATTCAGGAGACTCCTGATAGTCACCTTCTACATAAGTGCCTCTTATCTCTTGGCTTCTTAACTAAGACTAAGAGGACTTACGCACACAAATTATACACTATTTGTAGAGGTTAACGGTCGTTAACCCTTGCTATGTATAGTTAAGTTATGGGTAAGTCCTGACCAATTTCTTTAAAAATATGGAAGAGTTTAATCCGCCTAACCATGACTGAGAAAAGGTTACTCAATAATTTATGCTGATGGCATAACTTTATTAAAATGGTATGACATGATGTCCAGATAATAAGTAAAAAAAAGTTTTTGTTTTACAAGCTTGAATAATAACTATTTAACCAGGCTTGATATAATTATTGACATGATGATTTAATCCAATTAATTCCATAGATAAAAATCAAATTACTAGTATAAACGATAATATTAGTTCTCCTGCTGACTCCAGACTTAAGAATTATTTTAGTATGTTTTTTTGTGGAATTTCTAATAAAACATCTCCGAATTTACGACTTGAGCCATATGAAAGTTCCTGTTTCAAAACTTTCATATTTTGAAACTTCGGGCGCTCTCTAATTGACGGGTCAAATTCTAAAATAATTTTTTCTTCTTCAATAAATATCTTAGCAAACTTAGCGGGAAAACCAGCATCTCTTGATAGATAAATATGAGCATTCCGGGAGCTACCAAGTTCAATGGGTTCCTTTCCCAAGGAAATAGTTGTAAATTCTGAGTTGTTCCAGCGAACCAACAATACTACCTCCCGGTCTAGTTGTTCACTAAAAGCGATAGCCAACCCAATGCAAAATCCTAAAATTCCTGCTCCTACCAAACGAGCTGGAAGCACACCTACCAATGCATTGAGCAAGAGAAAGCAAGTCGCTCCTAACACACCTCCTAACCCTCCGGCGATCAAGGCTTTTTCACGAGGTAGGTTAGGAACAAATAAAGACGTTCCACCACCAACAAGGGTTCCGAGAAAAGTCCAGCCGGTCATTCGAGCTACGATCGCTAAAGTCGGGAGATTAGTACTTGACAGAAGCGCCAATTGACCGATCGCTCCACCTACTACTCCAGCGAGAAAACCACCCCCACCTCCAAGAGCAACTTCTTGCTTCGACAACAACCGACGGCGGAGGTTATAGTTTTGTCCAAGGATTAAGGCCAGTCCAATTCCGAGAGCCAGAAAACCGGTCCATGCCCCTATGCGGAAAATACCGAAGACTAAGCCGTAATTACCACTTGTGTCAGATAGTTGTGAGATGGCTTTTTCAGCAGCTCGGAAAGCTTGGTCTATTTCTCCAGAGTTAGCAAAAAAGACTAGGTCTGGATTTTCTGTCAAGGAAGTGAGATAGTTACTGTTTGCATCTCCGGTTCCCACTGTGACTAAATTAATTCCTGCCTCTCGGATTTCTCTAGCTATTGATTTTGAGGCCCTAGGGTCGTTGGGTTGACCATCTGTAAATAGGAGAATATTGGGAGTGTTGCTGTTTCGCAGAAGAGAAGCGACTGTTTTGAGGCCTTGAGAAAGGTTTGTACCTCCAGATGGGGTGAGATTAGCGATCGCTTGTTTGAGTTCAGTTTTATCAGCATCAAAATTGGTCAGAACTTGCGAGTTGCTGGAAAATTCTACAATGGCTAAGTTATTAACAGTTAAATTTTGTCGTTCAACGAATCCGGTAGCTGCTGCTTGGACTTCTGGAAGTTTACCACCCCACATGCTAGAAGAAGTGTCGATGAGGAGAACGACAGTTTGAGGTTGGGGAGGTCGCCTGGTCAGAGACAGCCACATTTCACCAAATATTGCCGCAGCTATAAGACATCCAGCACCGCCGAATATTCCGAAGATAATTGGTTTAGGGAGTTTTTGAGTCAAGTTTTGCCAGTTCATTGTAGTTTTTTCTCCTGAGAGATAGCTATGTAATTATAGCAAATTCAAAAAGTTGCTCATTTTGTCATTAAAAATCTTCTTCAGTTTCTTGCTTGAGTCTCTGACTCCAATTCCAGAAAGGTATAACTCCTCCTAACCCCAATAGCAACAACACTAAACCCGTCATTTTTAATCTGGTTTTTGCTGGTAGCGATCGCCCAAAAGCATTAATAGTATAAGATTTCTGTGTAGTATCTACATCCTGTCCATTAACTGTAGCTGTCACAAAAACCTCATGTTTAGAGGCGCGTACCGGGTTGGGTTCCCGATAAATAATCTCGTATTCTCCTAACAGAGAATTGAGAAATAACTGCAACGCCTCGGCAATATCATCAGCATCACCAGAGAATTCTGAGATTCCTCCTGTTACTTCTGCTATTTCCTGCAAACGCATCTGGTCAACAAATTCCTCTGCTGGAACATATTTTTGATTTACATCAGCGCGGGTTGCTGGTCGTCCCAGATTATACTTTTTTCCAAGCTGTTCTTGTGTTAAACCGTATCCCAAAGTGTGAACCACAATATGATCATGACGCTCAAGTAAAGCAATTAATCTCCTAAAATCCCGGTTTTCGTATTTTTTGTTATGGTACCCATCAGACAGCAAAATCACTGATAGTCGTGGTTCTGGTTCTATGGAATCTTCAGGAACATAAAAGTCCGTATCTTCTTGGTCGCTGAGCAAGCGGATAGCTTCTTTGAGAGGGTCATAAATATTAGTGGATGCGCAAGGAGTTTTCTTGGCCAGATTATCTAGTAAGTTTTTGTGTTTGAAATCGTCCGCAGGAAAAAATCTAGATTTGATATTCTCCCTCCTCACCTTATAACTATTACATCTTCCTCCACCTTCCCCAAAAGGAAAAATTGCTACCCTGGTATTGCTACCACGCGCACTCGTTGTTTCCAGAAATTCTCGGGTAGCCTTGATCGCTCCCTCAAGTTTTGTAGTTCCACTACTATCTTTTTCCTTCATACTCCCGCTAAAGTCGAGCAAAACTATAATCCATGCTGGAGGAGGAACGCTTTCTTCAGGATTTTTCCATGATATAATATCTACCAGGTCGTTATCGACAATTGCCTGAAAATCTTGTTCTTCAAGAAACATTGCCGGGCGCTCTCCATCTTCAGTAACTTTAATGCGGAGAGTAATTTCATCATCCTTGACCATGGGACGACCAACAATTTCGGCAGTCTGTCCGAAAGCTGAACTGTTGAAACCTAGTATAGCTATAGCTAAACTACTAAGCCATCGGATCGAAAAAGCGGTTATAGAAGACCATACGGTAGCATTCGGGAACTTCAATATTATCATCTTGAGCATTAGTGTAGAAAGTAAGGACATAGTTATGTTTGAGATCAATATTACGACTAGAACTGAGTCGCGTCCCGTTAATGGCAACGGTATCAAAAAACCTTGGGTTGGGAAATAAAATCGCGTTTTTTCTTTTTAGTCTAATATCTGCAGCGTGCAGAGGGAGGTGGGGAAGGCAAATCTGAGCTTTGTTGGCTGAACCAATGCGAATAATTCCCTGGTCGGGAAGTTCCATAGATAAACCTTCCTCAATTTTGTAGTCATTATCGTATTTGTATTGAGAACGGTAACTGATAAACTTCAGGAGGGAGCTATTTATCCTGGGATAGTCTCGACTGAGGACTGTCCGACGGGGATCGATGTCATCATATTCTTCTCCTGAATACTCGAATCCACTTCCTGCTCTCAATGCTGGCAGATAACTGGGGGTAAAGTTGGTAATACTAAAAGCAATGCCCAAACATAATCCCAAAATAGCAAAACCGAAAGGATCTTCATAAGATTTGAAAGATGCTGGCATAGATCCCTGAATTTGGCGCAATAATTCAAAGGCGATAGCAGCTATGAGACTGGCAATACTAGCTGTGATCATACTGAGAAAAAGTCGTTTTCGGAAGTATTTAGGGTTGCCAGCTTGAATACTACGCCACCGCCAACTCAACCCTTCGGCAGAGCCTACGGAAGCTCCCACTATTAACCAACCACAGATGCGAACAATAAAAGGGGGAACAGCTATTTCGGGAGCTAAGAAAATTTGGTAAATGCCACCCGCTACTAAACCAAAGATAATTCCTATAATGAAAGCGATGAACAAGGGAGCGGGTAGCGTCCGCAAGCTGATTTTGGGACGAGTGGGGTTACTAAGGAAGATTTCGTTAGCAATACTGCCCATCGCCAGGGAGATAGCAATGCAGGGAAACAAGATTATTTCCGGAAAAATGCCAACTTCAGCCAAAAGGTTAAACAAGCCAAAGTCACTGAGGAACAGTTGTCCTATGTTCCATCCAAGAAGGGCGGAAGTTATGCCGGAAAGAATATAGAAGTAAAGTTTCATTATGTACTAGGTGGTTTTGGGTTTTTCAGGTTAAGGGATTCAACTGTTGTAGATTTTAAGCATTTTTTCTGAATATTTTCTTTTAATGTTTTTTGTGTATCTTTCTCCTGATTAATTACTCCATCAGGAGCTGTCATTGTACCTTTTTCTCTCTGATATTTCTTGATTGTTTCACTAAATTTCTCCCATTCTTTATTATATTGCCTAATATAGCTGTACTGGAAGTCAGACCCCAGTCCCAGTTCTTTTTTTACACAGTGCTGTACAATTCCTTGTGAGTTGATGTTTTGTGGGTTTGGGTTTTGCTCTTGATAGTAATCTTTATAAAATATTGCTGGGATATCAGTAGGTAAACTTTTATTTGAAACTAAATCTTTTATCTTTATTTCCAATCCTTTTGCTATTGCCTCAATTGCTGCATTAGTTTTATCGTATTTATCTTGATTTATCTCAGAAAGCCTAGGAGACAAGCATTCATTTTCAATATCTATTTTTAACTGTTTATATGTATTTTTATCTCTTTTAATTATCCCAGGAGCAGCATTTTTTATTCCTTTTTGATCCTGATATTTAGAAATAGCTTCACTAAATTTTAGTGATTTTTGATTATCTGCCTTTATATCACTGTACTGAAAATCTTTAATTTCTAGTATGTCTCCAATACAAAACGGTAAAATTTCTTCTGGCTTATTTAATTTCTTCTGCTTAATGCTAGCAATAATTTTTTTAGGTAACTTATCATCTTGATTATTCTTCTTGCTCTGATCAAATATATTTTTTGTTTCTTTAGTCAAATCATCTATTAAAGCATTAATTGCTTGATAATTTTCATTCCTTTTTGACGCTGAACCGTTAGGCTGTAGAATACCTCGCAGAAACCATCCACTATATCCAGCGAAGGATACTGAGGCGAAGAAAACCAACAAAATAAAAATTCTACGCATTCTATCTCCCATGTCTATCTTTTCAAACAAAAAATCCCAGCAAATTTTTACAATACCCTTTGATTTCTGAGCCTTTTTTGAAGGCATTATTGATGTCGGAGCCTCATTCCCCCCTATTCCATAGAAAACTTGAGCCAGTTTTGGTGTTTCCACTGCTTCAAACAAATTCCCCAATGTCCAATATCGAGAATCTGCTTGTTGTCCCCGTGGCGAAAACTTCATAATATCCCTCAACAGCTCCTCCCATTCAGGGTATTGAACTGCCTGAAACGGCAAATCTCTTCTCCCAGAAATATAAGCACTTATCAGATTTATGTCATTCTCTAACTCCCCAGAAAGAGATTCTTGGTAAACCTCCGACCACAACCCTGGTTTAGTTAACAACAACTTGGACTCTTTAAGAATGTGTGGGTAATTAACCAAGCTATGAATAACGATACAAATACCCCATTTGAGTTGTTCAGAAAGTTTTGGACAATTTTGAGTCAATTCTGGGACTTTCCCTAATATCTCTTCCTGTAGATTTTGAGAGACACTATAGTGTTTTTCCGATTCTTCTGATTTCCTAAGCCATTCCAGAAAAAGAGGTAAAAAATGTGGAATCAAGATGGCCTTTAATGTCAACAGTTTTATGATGCGCTTAGAGTAAGAATTCTTATCCAATGCTCCTTTCGCTCCTTGCTTGTCGAAAAATGACTCCCATGATTCATTATCGTTTAGTTGGTTTTCTGTAGAGTTGTCCAAAGCATTATCCAAAGTTGTGAGGTATTCCCACTTTACGGAATTGTTCATCAATTTCTGAATTGCTGTCCGCCGACTTAAAAGAAAAGTTGTTTGAACGTCATTGAAAACAGAACTAATATGATCGCCTACACTTTTCTTGCGATCAATCTTCTTGTTAAAAAGTCTTGTTGATTCTGATTTTTTATCTGAGGGTAAAATACTGTCAAACAAATTTTTCGGAACGCTACCCTCTGCTATTTGATAGAAAATAGCAGCCAATTTTGCGGTTTCTAATTTCTCAAACAACTCTGCCAAACTCTTATATTTATTATCGGGTCGTTCTTGCGGATACCAAAACTTATTAATTTTACCCAATAAACTACTCCATTGGGGATATAGAGAATTCAGAGACTCCAAATTATGTCTCTTTTCACCCATAAGATCGAGAACATTCTCCAACTCCTTAGAAAGAGATTCTTTGTAAAGCTGACCCCAAAACCCTGGCTTAGTTAATAAGAATTGAGATTGTTTAATAATTTTCGGCTCATCAACCAAGTCATCAATTGTATAGCAAATTCCCCATTTGAGATATTCAGAAAGTCGGGGAAAATGTTCAGTAAATTTCGGGGCTTCTTGTAACATTGATTGCTGTAACTTTAACGAAGTACCATAATGTATTTCCCCTTCCTGTGAATGAGCAAGCCAAGCTAGAAATTCAGGCAAAAATTGTGGAACTAACATTGCTTTTAACGTCAACAGTCGCACATAGCGATCGCCATAAATATTTTCTGTAACAGCTTGAGAAGCGCCCTCTTTATCTAAAACAGATTTCCAATAATTCTTATCAAGCCCTTGGTTTCCCAGAGCATTTTCTAAACTCTCAATATGTCCCCGCTTCACCCGACCATTCATCACCGCTTTAATTGCTGTTTTAATTCCAGATTCTCCCGATATCAGCACTGAGGAACTTTGACGGCGGTCTAAAACTTCCCTGATGACCATCTCTGCTTTAGCATCAGCGGGATAAATGACCTGAAAATACTCTGGTCGTTCCAACATAGCCACTTTATAAGCCCATGAGCGATCGCCATTGGGTCTCCGTAGTTTTCGCGTTATTTCATTTAATAGCAACGGTGTACAACTCTCTGCAGCAAGAAAAATAATTGGTGGTGACTGGTCTAACATCTCCTTAAATTTAATTAAGTTAACCTCCATATAACTATGATCTGCTTGATGAGGTTCCCCGATCGCCCTCTTATCAAACGGATTAAACACCCACGAAAGCGGTTTATTCATCCAGCGCAAAATAGTTTCAATGCCTGTATCTCCCTGACACAGAAAATAACGGTATAGGGATACTCCCCGTCCGAAATCGTCTCGACCCCTTGTTACGACTGCTACTACCGACCAGCTTTCCTTACCACGTCTTACTACCCGCCCCACGATCGCCGGCTCTGCTCTCACCACCCCTTCCGCTAAAGCAAACTCTCTGTTAGCGATTGAATCTAATACTGCCTGCGGAATTTTGTCAAGAGTCCGGTTCATATACTCTCCGGTAAAACCCCCTGATTCCCATGCTGTTGCCGTACCTTTTACCTCAATGCCAGTACTAAATTCGTGAATATATATTTTATTCTCCATACTCATAACTATAAAAAAATTAGCCTAAGTAAATAACAAAAGAAGCAAGCTCAACCTAGTCTCGATCAAGTTCCGAGTGGCGTTTTCCAGTACAAAGCCAATAAATGGGTGACACCAAACCAAAAGGGCGCCAAAGTTTCGGCTTTTTAATCACCGAACCAGTTCCATCTCGCGATCTTCTCAACCGCATTGAGTTGGGTTCTGGGTACTGTCGTCCTAAAATTCCAAAGGCCGAAGTAGTAAAATATTCTACCGTACCCCCACCAGAATAAGACCAAGCTTCTAGTTGAGCAGACAATTTGGGAAATCTTGCTGCCACTTTTCTTGGTCGATGTCGATTAACCCACAGTTCTAACTGTTCACATTTACTCAATACCAACGCGATGCGCCGATGCTGCATCTCCATTTCTGAGCGATCTATTTCCATCAACAACTTCTCCATTCCCATAGCAAACTCCTTATCCTTACGATGACTTGTGCCATCAACCAGCATTAGTAATCCTCTGGCCAAGCAGCAATCTTCCAGATAACCTTCTAACTTTGGGTCTCCTTTTTTATAAATGAGGTCGGAGAAAAGTTCTCCTGAATAGTCCTTGCAACTGATATTGAGTTGAACTGACTTCTTTGAACCCTCCAACCAAGAAAAGCGGTCTTTTAAATTGATACTAAAACTATAATCTTTCACTTCATTAATATCAGCCTTTAGGTCAGTTGGCTCAAGTTCTAATCCCTGTTCCAAGATATCTCGTGCTTTGTCTATAAGTTCTTCTGCTTCCTCACCAATAGGCGTAATGCTTTTGACTGGACTTTCTGGATTAGCATTAGGCCAGTAGGCCAAAGAGGCCAGATAAGCAGTTTTGCCAGAGTTGCGACCGCCAATAATACGTAAAAGCGAATCATCCCCGAAAGCTTTTGATAAAGAATCCGAGTTTAGTTTTTTTTGTTTGCCAAATAATACCATTTCTTTCTTTAAGTATTGTTATAGACTGTAAGACAACCCTAGGAGTTAAGATCCAAACTATTTTGGCCCCTCCTTATTTAACCAACAAAGGGGTTCTATGAGATTATAGGGTTTCCAAGATTTCCCCTCCGATTTCCGTAAAGTCGAAGCTCGTCCCCCACTACCCACAGCATCAACACGGTTTGGCCGTGGGTCATAACGTCCTAAAACACCGAAGGTTGATAGGGCAAAAAATCTTAAGTTCCGTTTAGGAATGTCTTTTTTGAGGGTTTTAAAAGTTTTTTTCAAATAAACACGGAATAGGTCGGTTTCAGGGTCAATACGTCCTGGCCAAATTTCTCCCCGCTCACATTTACTCATCACCACAGCTAGACGATAGTTGTAAAGACGACCGTGTTCATCCATTATTTCCACAAAGCGACTCATAAGTTTACTATAAAAATCGTCTTTGCTATTTTCCCATTCAGTAAACAGCAACAGACAACCATCAACATCAGGCATTAAACATTCGTTGATAAACTCTTCGTGAATACTATCTGTTTGACTGGCATAGAGGATATTCTCAAATATTTCACCAGGATAGTCCCGAACATTTAGTATAATGATATTTTTAGGTTTAAAAAGTCCCCTTTTTACTTCAATTTTAAAAGAGTAGTAGTTAAGGTCATTTACGCTCTGAACATAGGTACCAGTCGCATCAAAGGATAATCCCGTCAAAATAGTATCTTCCGCTTGCTGCTTTAGCTCGCGAGACTCATCGTTTAGAGGTGAAACTATATATTTACTACAAGAACCTCCATAATCAGAATAATAGCTCAGTCCAGCGAGATAGGTAGTTTTTCCTGAGTTCTTGGGTCCGATGATACAAATATTTCCCATAAATTTTTACTTAAAATTAAATGTCACTTTTAAGATAAATTCCTAGATAAATCCAGGGTAGCTCAAGAAGCTCACGGTTATAAATGCTAGTAATAAAACACCTCACACTTAAACCAGAAGTGTATTTATTAAGTTGAGCAATATGGGAGCGAATAGGACGGAAAAAGCGCTTGAAGATATAGTCATTGCGTTCATTCCAGTTCATACGGGAGCTGTGGGGATGAAAGGCCAATTTTTCTGCTTCCTGTTTCAGGTCAATACCTTGGAGTAAGTCCACTTTATTCAGACATAAAGCAATATGTTTGACATTTGGACACTCATAACGGAAAAAATCTACCCAGCTATCAAACCGTCGTACCCACTGCTGTTGAGTAATAAATTCATCAGGGTTGGTTCCCCCATCTTGACGGATAATTTCCCGATAGGGAGGGACAACTAGAATAACTCCTTGGCTACTATGAGCAGTTTCTACAAAACTGGCCCATTTGTCCGGGTTATTTTTTTGCCAACTTCCTCGCCATATTTCTCCAGGAGTATCGACCCAGTCGGTATATATTGTTTTGCGCCTAGTGGAAAGGAAAACTTCTATTTCTAGGGTCCGGTCATAGGTAGCTTCCCTGCCATCCGTAGCACGGGTTCTCCCCTCTACATCGTCCCACAGTAAAGCCTTTAGTTCGTTGTAGGGGGGGGAAATAACTTTGACAAAATTATTACTACTAGGGTTAGCTAGTTCAAGAGCAAGAGAAGTTTTACCTGTTTCGCGATCGCCAATATATATAATACCCATAGTTACAAATAGGAAAATAGGGACGTAAAAATATAGGGAGACTTTTAGGAAAAAATAGCTTAAAAATCACATCAAAAGCTATCCTAATAATCTTTACTTCTCTTTATTTGTCAAGTTTTATGTTAATAAAGATAATTGAGCAAGCATAACTTAAAAAGAGGAAGAGCTCACAAAAAGTCCCTCTTTTTCAAGGAGATAATGGGGTATCCTAGAAAATCAAACAGAAAGTCCCCCTTTTTCAGAGAGATAATAGAGGCTCGTAAATGTACCTCTTCTTTATGAAAAAAAACTATAAATAGCCAATAATGTATAAAAACCAAGCAACAGACATAACAATAGAAACTGAAAAAAATTGTTTTGAAATAATAGGTGAAATGCCCATATAAACCAGAAGTATCCAACATCATAGAGCATCTATTCAGTTACAATAAAATTTGTGAATTTTATTTAAAAAGCAACATAATAATTTAACCAATAAAAAACTAAAAATAGAGTATATAAAATTAAAATCATGAGAGAATATTATTCAATTAGTAAATTAATCCATACAGATTTTATGGTTATTTATGAAATAAACTTAGCCGTAAACCTTGGTAAAAATTAGATAAATTGCACATTTTTTACTATTTCATTAGTAGTCTTGCTAGCTCTTTCTAGGGAGACAGGATAAAAACAGAATATGCTGATATTGCAGTAATTTTATGGCTATAAAAATACAACAATTAATAGCAGTTTTATTAACAAAAAAATATGTAACTTAAGATTCTATAGAAGATGCTGTTAAGAGTCATAATAATATTTTTTCTTATTCATAAAAATCAGTAATTAAAGCTGAAATATATCCTATTAAATAATCGAATTATTTTGAATTATTAGCAATGTATTGCCGGAAAATCATACAATTATTTGTCGGAAATAAACTTATTTATATTATTTTTCCAGAAAATATTATTTTACAGAAATTAAGATGATACAAAATATCAGATAACTTATCAAAAACAATGACGTTATCTATTAGGAATTTTAAAAGCTAGATCAAAAATATTAGATTTTGACTATTTGAAATTGTGGAGCGATCGCTTACAATTAACTTCAGAATTAGAAAAAGCATTTAATGAAACAAACTTGAAAAAAGAAAGTACACAGTAAGTTGGGTTTAGTAACCGAAACCCAACAAAAATACAGCCCTACCCACAAGTCAAAAGTCAAAAGTAATCTCTGATAAATTTTTAGTACAGAAATGCCGCGCAAAAACCGTTTAACAGCCTCCTAACCTAAACCCATAGTTATAAAACCAATGTTTAGCTTTACTGCGTTATATCCAACCTACTTTTTACCGATAACTAATAACTAATAACTGAAATGAAAGTATATATCATTGGAGCCGGACCCGGAAATAAAGAATATTTAACCCTCAAAGCACATGCCCTAATTACTCAAGGGGAAGTATTAATTTATGATGCCTTAATTGATGACTCTATTTTAGAACTAGCACCAGAAAATTGTTTAAAAATAGAGATGGGTAAACGTGGCGGTAAACCCAGTATATCTCAGTCAGAAATTAATAGCTTATTAATAGAAAAATATAATTTAGGCAAACAAGTAATTAGACTAAAAGGAGGAGACCCCTTTATTTTTGGTCGTGCTACTCCAGAAATTCAAGCATTAATTAAAGCAGGTTGTGAATTTGAAATAGTACCAGGAATTTCCTCTACATTAGCTGCACCTTTACTAGCAAATATTCCTTTAACAGATACAGTAATGAGTAGAGCTTTTGTCATCTTAACTGCTCATGACATAAAAGTATTAGACTGGGAAACAATATCTAAAATTGAAACTTTAGTAATTTTAATGGGGGCAAAAAATTTAGGTGAAATTGTACATCAGTTATTAAAACACCAAAGAAAACCTCAAACTCCTGTAGCTATTATCAAAAATTGTGCAACTCCTAAACAACAAATTTGGATTAGTAATTTGAGCAATATTGCTAAACAAACTTATGCTGAATATTTATCCCCTTGTGTGATAATAGTAGGAGAAGTAGTCAGATTAAGAGATTATTTACAATATCCAAATAACATGGTTAGAGAAAAGTCAGAAGCCAAAACAGAGATAGCACCTTTAGCAAATAAAACTATTTTAGTAACTCGTTCAGCAGGTCAGTCAAGTAAGTTTAGCGAACTTCTCAAAAAACAAGGAGCAAAAGTAATTGAAATGCCAGCTTTAGTTATTACTCCCCCTTCAAGTTGGCATGATTTAGACCTAGGTATTACTAATATAAATAGTTTTGATTGGTTAATTCTTACTTCTACAAATGGAGTAGACTATTTCTTTGAAAGATTAGCAGAGAAAGGTAAAGATAGTCGTGCTTTAGCTGGAGTAAAAATAGCAGTAGTTGGTAAAAAAACTGCAGAAAGTTTGAAGACTTGTGGTTTAGTACCAGATTTTATTCCACCTAACTTTGTTGCTGATTCTTTAGTAGCGAATTTTCCCGAAAAATTGAGTGGGAAAAAGATTTTATTTCCCAGAGTAGAAACTGGTGGTCGAGAAGTATTAGTTAAGGAATTAAATAGTCAAGGTGCAGAGGTAATAGAAGTAGCTGCTTATGAGTCTAGTTGCCCAGAAAATATTTTACCCGAAGCTTTGTTAGCCCTACAGAATTATCACATAGATGTTATTACTTTTGCTAGTTCTAAAACTGTCAAAAACTTTTGTTATTTAATTGGGGAAAATAAGGATAAATTACCCGAAGATTTATTAGAAAATATTTGTATTGCTTCTATCGGACCTCAAACTTCTCAAAGTTGTCATAGTCTATTAGGTAGAGTAGATGTGGAAGCTCAAGAATATACTTTGGATGGATTGACTAAAGCTATTATTGAGTGGGTAAGAGTAGCTTAAAGATTAAAAGTCAAAGTTCAAAATTTCAAAGTAAGATAAATATAGTAATTCCCATACTATTGAGCTACAAAATTATTTGGTGGCGCCCGAATAGTTAATAGTTAGAAAATTATTATAAAATTACTACTCAGTATTAATTCTAAAAATAGGGAATAAAAAGAATAAAAATAACTTGATATTATTAACTTTAAAAACACTGTAGCTATAATTTATATTCCCTAATCTTGTTTGTTTTTTATGTCTGTATAGGATTTTAAGTAACCTAAAAGTATCCAAGTCAATGTACATCCCAATGCATAGTATAAAAAATCCCACCATACAAAGGTATTTCCTAATAACAACCTACCAATTAAAGTAGCTCTAATAGCTTGTAAAAAAGGTGGTTTCCATAATTGGATAAATTCTAGAAATGAGGTACTAATAAAAACAAAAAAAATAACCCTAACAGTAGAAATTTGAGGCCGAATAAAAATTACTAATAAAATCCAGAATGCCTCATAAAAAATCGAACTAAAAGAATTGTTCAGCCATTCCGAAAAGGTTCCTTCATAGAACTTAGTTAACAAACCTAAAATTACAGTAAAAACTAAACATATTAAAATAATCTTTCTGTATTTTTTCATATTAACTTAAGAAAGCTAGTCTTGAAAGCAAGATGAGATTAGGGAAGTAAAAAAATATCAAATAATTTCCTGAAATTACTAATAGCATCAAAGTTTTGAATTTTTCCAAACTTATAGTAACCAAGATATCAGTTAGGATATCGTATCTTGATTAAAAGGCAACAGGAAAAAAGCAACTGGCAATAATAAATATTCCTAACAGTTGTGGCAACTCCTATAATGTATTAATGTATGAATTTTGAGGTGTATGAAACGATTTTACTTAACTCTAAAACTGCTGTAATTATAATTTCTGGAACTCCTGCAATACTAACTCCTAACTCCTTATTTCTGACTCTTAAAACTCACTGAGTAAACTTTTCAGTAAACCCTAATTATATGGTGTAGGTAGACAAGAATTAGTAAATAACCATCTATAATAACCTCGCTGATAGGCATCAATATAAATTAACTGTTGTCTTAATTTTGTTAAACCTAAGTTATCCATTCCCACTCCTGGAAATTTATTTAATCTAGCTTTTGCTCTCAAACAACCATCTTTAAACCCTATAGCTTGTAAATACATTTCACTTTTATTCATAGTAATATACTTACTTAGGTCAGTTTCAAACTGTAAATAACCACGTAGATAAGCATCAGCATAAATTTTATGCTCTATTATTTCCATTATATTTCGTTTCTGAATTCCTCCTTCTATGAATTCATCTAAACCAGATTTAGACCTTTGATAACCATCCAAAAAACCTTGAATTTCAAGTTTATTTATGATTTCTTTAGAGATAATATTATTCCTAAGTTCCCCAGAAAAAAGAGGCTTTTCAATAGCTATTATAAAACTTATATACAGAAAGATTTTTCCGAAAAAAATGAAAAGAATAGTCAAACTTTTTTTTCTTTTTTTTCCTATGTTACAGAATCTTAAAATCCTTTTTGAATAAAGTAAAAGCAGCAGATAAATACTATTCATATAAGCCGAGAAATATTTTTCTTAGTTTTAATCATAAAACTAATTTTTATGTTTAAAACTTGTTGCCATCATTTATAATATTGATAAAATGATAATTTCAAAGCTACCAATATTAACATTACATCAAGTTCTTTTAATTATCATAACAAAAACCCTATCGTATATGTTCTAGGGAGGTCTACCCCCTCTAGGGGTTTGATTCCTACACCCCGAATACCTACTTTTGTACCCCTACTAAAAATTACTTATTTAAATATCTGAAAAAGATTTTGATTTTCTGGTTAAAACTAAATCCAAAATTGCTTGAGCTGCGCGATTACAAACTCCTTCTTCTCCCAAAGATTGACGCATTTCTTGATAATCATTTAATGTCTGAGCACGGCGTTGAGAATTTAATAAAAGTTCCAAAGCTTCAGAAACAATATTTTCAGGATTAGCATTTTCTTGAAATAATTCCGGTACAATAGACTTCATTTGTACTAGATTAGGTGGAGAAATAAATGGAATAGAAAACCTCAGAATATTTCTAGCAATCCAAGCAGTTATAGGATTAACTTTATATATTACTACTTGAGGTATATTTAGCAAAGCTATTTCTAAATTTACAGTACCAGATTTAGCGATCGCCAAGTCAGCTGCAGCCAGAATTTCTAAATTGTTCCTTTCTTGTATTTCGTCACTATTTTGTGGAAAAGATGGATAAACTGTTGCCTGCAGTTGATACTTATTAATTCCCTCCGTGATAGCATCACGATAAATCTCTAAAGATAGAGGAATCAGAAAATGAGCCTGGGGTAATTTTTTCTGAATTATTTGAGCTGCCTGAAAAATTACAGGCATTAAATATTTCACTTCTTGTTGCCGAGATGCAGGCAATAAAGCGATCGCCAATGTATCAGGAGCTATACCCAAAGTACTACGAGCTTTTTCCCTAGTAGGAGCCATTTTAATCCTGTCAATAATTGGATGACCTACCCAAGTAACATCAGCTCCCTGTTGGCGAAAATAACTTGCCTCCTCTGGAAAAATAGCTAAAAGTTTATCCGCAAAACTCACTATTTTAGCTGTTTTATCCTTTCCCAGAGACCAAACCCATTCTTGAGGAGCAATGTACCAAATAATCGGCAAATTTGGCCAGGTTTTGCGAATATAACTACCAATACTGAGATTAGGCCCCATGTAGTCAATTAAAACAACTATATTAGGAGACTGCTGATGTAGATATTCCTTAGCTTTTTCTTGAATTTTCAGAGTAGGGAAAACAAAAGGTAAAGACTCAACAATTCCTACAGAACCAATTTTAGTTGTATTGCCCAACAAAGTAGTACCAGCAGTAGCCATGCGATCTCCCCCCAAAGCCACAATATCCACATTTAAACCCTGAAGTTGAGCTTGGCGGTAGAGTGCCTCAACTAACAGAGCACCTTGTAAATCTCCAGAAACTTCACCTGTACTAATAAAAATTTTGATGGGAGATGGGGGGTTAAGCATTGGCAATAAGCTCAAAATATAATAGCAGTTATTTATTTAAGTTGTGTAGAAAATATTACTCAAAAAAGGGAAAAGTACTCTCCGAGATCAGAGTTTCAGGCATTTGAAGATTTTTCAAGTCTAAATTCACCATACTTCTCAACATCAAACGAGAAATTTGCCCAGTTTTTCATAGCATTATAAAGTGCCTCAGATAAATTCACATCTTTATCTCTATATATAGTACTAATTATAATGATTCTACGTTGAATAGCTGTCTGTTGTTCAGTCGTGAGGGAACACTCTTCTCTGTATTTTCCTAATGTCAAAGTATATCTTTTTTTGACTTTGAGAGCGTCATGCTCCTGTAAAATCTGTTTCAACCATTTATCCAAATTAACAGCTCTGCTGTAGGCTCTCTCGTTTTCTGTGATTTCTTCTCCCTCACATGAAGCAGTACCAACACTAATTACTTCAGAAGTTTCTCTAAAATTAGAAATCATTTCTTCACTAGAGAGCAACGGAGAAATATCAGCAACTTCTCCTTTCAACTCAATTTGATCGTCACTTTCATACTTCCAATTATACTTGTCAGACAAAATAGCGACTTGAAACTTAGCTTGTTTTTGCTTTGTATCCACTCCTGTAACTCTACGAATAATTTGAAATTCACCAATATTGAAATCTTCTCTTACAATTATCTGAAGCTCAATTGGCAATATGCTAAACTTGATTACTCCACAATGTTTCTTGTCCTTTAAATCTTCCTCAAAAAACAGCTTTTTTGACACTAGACTTAAAATTTCCTTCCTTCCACGTTGTCGAAGTTTAGGTTCATGCTCTTGAAGTCTAGCAATAATTATGTTCTCTTTTTCTTGTTGTATTTTTTCCAAAGAAGCATTCATATCTGAAGCACAGTATTGCTTTTGAAATTCTATAGGTTTAAACATCTTATCTTCAGGCTTTTGACTGACCTTGAAAGATATGCAAGACTCACCAAAATTGCTGTTGTTCTCATATTCTTTTTTTTCTAGAACTATATATTCTTTGAGAACATTAAGCATCATATCTTCTTGTTTAAGACTGTAATTAGACCTACCCATACTATCTATAAATTGATTTTTGAATAACTTTTTAGCTATATCTTTCTTGGCTTCCGAAAGTAAAACCTCTTTAAATTGGTCAATGTTATTGTATGCTGATTGATAAGAGTACTTGCAATAACGACTCTTATCGTCTTTCTCATCCTTAAAGAAATATTGTAGAAGTGGAAAACGTATACTAACCAAAATTGTGGCTAATAGACATATCGGAACCCAAAATTTAAGCTTCACTTTATTTGATACAAGAAACTCAGTAACTTTAAATTTTCTAGACTCATAGCCCGAAAGATAAAGACCTGTACAGAGAATATTACAAAAGCAGAGAAAACTAAAACTTTCGGGTAAGCCTAAAAAAATTGCAGAATGCTTTGATTTTCAATCATAAAGATAGAAATAAACTTCTCTGTCTGTGAATTTATACTTAAGCTTTCTGCTTAAACAGGATTTACCTAAAAACACTATCCATTCATTCAATAACTCATCCGGTTTTTCCTCATTGGAGATTAGTCCATAATTACCACCGTTTTTTTTGACATATTCTGACTAAATTCACCCCAATAATTTATGACAAATTCTATGACCTGACTATTTCGTCACATAATTCATTTTATGACAAAATAGTCCTCAAATATTTACTTAACCTTTGCCCATTGTGTCCAAACCTATTCCCAAGAAGCCCTAAGATTTGAACCACAAATCAAATAGGATTGCTATATATTAATTATTAAACCCTTCTAACCTTGATCCCTTCGACCTTTTTCCCGGCATCGGTCCACGACGTTCAGACCCCAGAGACATACTTAAAAACTGATGTAATTCTTGAGCATACTTATTTTCTGAGAGTAATTGTAATTCATTTAAAGCTTCACTAAAAAGTTTATCTTCACGATAGAAAATCCGAAAAGCCTTTTTCAAAATTGCTAAATCTGCACTGGTCACACCAGCACGCTTTAATCCAACTAAATTAAGCGATCGCACCAAACAAGGATTCCCTTCCACCAACATAAAAGGTGGGACATCTCTAACTACCTTGCCCATGCCACCCACCATTGCCATTTTGCCAACATGAACAAACTGATGGATACCCAAAACCCCACCAATTACAGCCTTAGACTCAATTTTGACATGACCTGCTAAAGATACAGCATTAGCTATCACCACAGAATCTTCAACAATACAATTGTGCGCCACATGAACATAAGCCATCAGCAAATTGCCATTACCAATTATAGTACTCTCACCAGCATAAGTAGCACGGTTAACAGTAACGAATTCCCTAATTTGGTTATTGTCCCCAATTTTAACTCTACTAGGAGCGCCCGCATATTTTAAATCTTGTGGTTCTAGACCAATAGCTGCCCCAGGAAAAATTCGATTACCAGAGCCAATTTCTGTTGGCCCTTCAATCACAACATTAGCGCCAATAGTAGTCCCTGCCCCTACCTTAACCTTTTCTCCTATTACAGCATAAGGACCCACCTGTACAGTGGGATGTAGTTCGGCACTTTCAGCTATAACGGCTGTTGAGTGAATTAGAGTAGGCATATTTTAATCCATCATTGAAAACATCAAGTCCCCTTCTGCAGCTTTTTGACCATCCACTTCTGCAACACCTCGCATTTTGGCAAACTTATTACTTTTAAAGGAGAGTAATTCTGTTGTTAATATTAGCTGGTCTCCTGGTAATACTGGACGGCGGAATTTTACCTTATCCATAGCTGCAAATACAAATAATCCTTCTTTAATATTGGGCATTTGAGCAGATATTATACCTCCGACTTGAGCCAATGCTTCTATGATTAATACCCCTGGCATAATTGGTCTTCCGGGAAAATGTCCTTGAAAATGGGGTTCATTAAAGGTCACATTTTTAATACCAACTGCTTTTTCTCCTGGTACATATTCTATGATCCGGTCTACTAAAGCAAAGGGGTATCGGTGTGGTAATATTTTGTGAATCTCTTCAATAGTCAGAATATTTGCTCCAGTAGTTGGAGCCTCTTGATTTTTTTGAGTCTGAGAATTTTCTTTAGTATCTATCGAATTACTTGTAGTTTCTTTAGAAGTTGACATTTGTATAGTTATTGATTGGAGGCTTTTATCTTACCATGAGTAAAAAGTAATCATAACATTAATTTTTAGAAGACTTACGAACATAAAAGTTTTAAAAACTATCCAAACTAAGACGTTATAGTTTTGATTAATTATAGCTATCCTCATTGATTTTGTAATATATTATTATACTTAGGTTTGGTTTGCAAACCCCCATGGTTTTTTTCACAAATTATTTTTTGATTGCTACATATCAATCTTGATACTCTTCTAAGATTAAAGTAATTTTGTGCAATTAGTTTAACTCTAAAATTTTTTGAGCTAACTGGATATGCAACTTATGACTAGCTTTGTAAGCAAAATAATGAGCCTGAGGAAAACTTCCCAGTAAACTCAAATCTCCAATTAAATCTAAAATTTTATGACGCACTGGTTCATTTGTAAATCTTAAGGGTGGATTTAACCATCCAGTTTCACTACAAACTAGAGCATTATCTAAACTACCACCTTTGATCAAACCAGCTTCTCGCAATTGGTCAATCTGATATGATAAACCAAATGTCCGAGCCGGGGCAATAGAATCAGTGAAACTTTCTGTTTGTGGAGACCAACTATACCATTGATTACCGATCGCTGGTAAATCAAAATCTATCCCATAAGTAAAGCGAGTTTCAAGACTCGGTAAAGCAGCAACAAAACTATCCCCCTGATATATCCAGACTGGTTGAGAAATCACAGGTAGTTTATGGGCTTTGAGTTGTTGGAGGTGAGTATTATTAATTTCTATAGTTTCATCTCTCCATTTCCCAACCTCCTCATCTACCCCCTTTGCTTTTACTAATCCTATAGAAGCGATCGCCTCTGTCCAGACTTTAGCTGAACCATCTAACAAGGGAATTTCAGGGCTATCAATTTCTATTCGAGCATTATCTATACCCATTCCTGCCAAAGCAGCTAATAGATGTTCTACAGTACGGATACGAATATCTCTAGTACCTAGTTCTGTAGAGAGAGTAGTAGAAATAACAGAAGAAACTATAGCTGGAATTACTGGATAATTAGGTAAGTCAATTCTAACAAAATATCTGCCTGTATTTTGAGGAGCAGACATAATTTTAACATGAGATTTTATACCACTATGTAAACCCACTCCCGACCGCGAAAATTCCCCTCCTAAAGTATATTGATAATTCATATTCATCTGTAATATTTTTTTTATGCTCTATAGGTAAGTATCCTAAATTATTTATAAATCTAAATTATCCCAAACTGATGTGATATTCTTCGATTTTTTGTAAATTTTTAGTTATTAATTATTCGCAATTGCCACTTGATACATGTTAGAAACTTTTTTGATATTAAAGCAATTAGAAGATTTTAAAAATTCTATAAATCTACCACTTAATTTTAACTGTTTTAGGATTGTAGTGATAGAAGAATTATATTGTTTTTGAAATTCTGTACCAACATTAGAAATGAGAATATAGCCATAAGGCTCATGAACAGTTAAAACTTTAATAATATTCACCAGGGCTTTTTCCAATTGTTCTGGAGATCTAATTATCTGTGAATTTACAGTATTTATGTTTTGAGCAGCGATCGCCACTTGATATTCTTTAGATTTGGTTTTTTTTTTCACTCTAAATCTTGGAGAAAATTTGAAAAAATTATCCAGATCACTATTAATTTTTAAGTTCTCTAATATCTGTTTTATATCCTCGCCAAATATTGCCATAAATTTTTCATTGACCAACTTCATATCTACAAAAACTTGATTTTTATTTACTGG
This sequence comes from Trichodesmium erythraeum IMS101, assembly GCF_000014265.1. Classification (NCBI taxonomy): domain Bacteria; kingdom Bacillati; phylum Cyanobacteriota; class Cyanophyceae; order Oscillatoriales; family Microcoleaceae; genus Trichodesmium; species Trichodesmium erythraeum. Next base: position 5,092,030 of record NC_008312.1, on the reverse strand, counting down.
AATATTAGAGATAATTTTGATCAATTCTTCCTCAAACTCTGCTCGAGAATTAATCTCAGGTAAATCAACTGTATTTGACTGAATAGTTGACTTTTTTTCAACCAATTCTGTCGTTAAACTTTTAGTTTCTCCAATCTCCAGTTCTTCATAAAAAACCTCGGATAAACTTTGTTTAGATTGTCTATCTAGAGAAATTTCACATCGCTTTTCTAATAAACTAGCAATAATAGATAATTCAGATTTGCGCTGACTAATCGACTCATTTGCCAATTGCAACAACCCCTGAATTTTATCCACAAAATCTTCAAATTGTGGAATTTCTGTTGTCATTTTTAAGGAATAATGCCTCACCTCCAAAGTATTCCGATTTTCTATACTTAGAATATTATCTGGCTTTCTTTTCACCCGATAAACAACCAAACCTTGATTTTGTAAACTATTACAAAGGTGAGTCAATAACCAATCCGAAGAACAAACAAAAACAGCTTTAGCATCAGAATATTGCCTACCAATAGCTGCCCCCATAGACATCATTTGAGCATCAGCACTATTCTTACCTTCAGGAACATGAATAAGTTGATATCCACGGTTAAAAAGTTCTCCATCACATTTGCTCAAAGCAGAACTTTTCCAATTACCAAAAGCAATCTTAACTTGTAAAGAATATTCAGAAATATTCGCTAAAAATTGCTCCGTATTAACATCAATTTTTAAATTTTCAACATCTAATAATAAAATTGCCATTCCCGATTTTGGAGCTTCAGCTAAGGCTTTAGACTCAGATGGATTAACAGAAATTTTCTGCTCTATATTTGACGTAGGTGACTGTACCATAAACTGCCGACCACAATCTTTGCAGCGATAACGTTGACGATTATTGGGACGACCATTTTTGCGTAAAGATGTAGAACCACAAGTGGGACATTTCATAAAAAAGAAGGAAAAAGCAAAAAAAGAAAAACTAGATTTGCGGTATGTACTAGGTCTGGAAACAATTTTTCTCTCCATAACCAAAATATTTTGGTCATTATATTTAATCTAAACCCTCTCACCCAAAATTCTATAAATTCATAGTGTAAGATAATATTTAACCAAAATAATTATGGCCCGTGATTTAAGAGGATTCCTAAAAATTTTAGAAGACCGAGGACAACTATGCTGAATTAAAGCCTTAGTTGACCCTGACCTAGAAATAGCAGAAATTTGTAACCAGATGCTACAAAATGGTGGCCCTGCTCTTCTATTTGAAAATGTTAAAGGGTCTGAGCACTCCATAGCAATAAATCTTTTAGGGACCGAAGAACGAGTCTGCTGGGCAATGAATATCGAAAAACCCCAGGAGTTGGAAACCTTGGGTAAAAAACTGGGAATGCTGCAACAACCTAAACCACCAAAAAAGATTTCTCAAGCAGTAGAATTTGGTAAAGTTCTATTTGATGTAGTCAAAGCAAAACCAGGGCGCGACTTTTTCCCTCCTTGTCAACAAGTAGTTATTCAAGGAGATGCCCTTGACTTAAACAAAATTCCCATAATTCGCCCCTATCCAGGAGATGCAGGTAAAATTATTACTCTTGGTTTGGTAATTCAAAAGACTGTGAAACAGGTACTCCTAATGTGGGAGTTTATCGGCTGCAGTTACAGTCTCGTAATACTATGAGTATGCATTGGTTATCAGTCCGTGGTAGAGCGCGACATTTGAGGGAGGCAGCAGAAAATGGGAAAGAGTTGGAAATTGCCATGGCCCTGGAAGTAGACCCATTAATTATTATGGCTGGTGCTACTCCAATTCCGGTAGATTTATCTGAATGGTTATTTGCCGGACTTTATGGTGGTTCAGGTGTGCAGTTAAACAAATGTAAAACTCTAGACTTGGAAGTACCTGTAGATTCAGAATTTGTTCTAGAAGGTACTATTACTCCTGGGGAAGTATTGCCGGATGGCCCCTTGGGCGAGCATATGGGTTATTATTGTCGGATGGAAGATTCTCCAATGATTAGATTTCACTGTATAACTCATCGGAAAGACCCAGTTTATCTAACGACTTTTAGTGGCAGACCTCCTTCATAAGAGGCAATTATAGCGATCGCTCCGGATCTATACTCCTATCCTGAGGCAGCAAGTTTCAGAAATTGTAGATTTTTTCCTATCAATGGAAGCCCTCAGTTACAAAGCTACAGTCCTCTCTACCAAGAAAGCATATCCAGCTCAGGCAAGGCGAGCTGCTTTAGCTTTTTGGAGTGCTTTGCCACAGTTTACTTATACACAATTTGTTATTGTAGTAGATGAAAAGATCAATATTCGCGACCCGCGTCAAGTAGTCTGGGCAACTAGCTCTAAGGTTGATCCTTCTAGAGATGTGTTTATTTTGCCGAATACACCTTTCCATAGTTTAGATGTTGCCAGTGAGAAAATTGGCTTGGGTTGTCGGATGGGAATAGATGCGACCACAAAAATTCCCCCCGAGACTTACCATGAGTGGGGTGCCGCTTTGGAGTCTGACCCAAATATATCGGCAATGGTGGATAAACGTTGGGAAGAATATGGGTTTGAGAATTTGCAGTTAGGGCAGGTTGACCCCAATTTGTTTGGGTATGATTTTCGGTAATTTTATTTAAAACACAGTGGTATGACACTGGTTTGGAAGTTGATGAGGTAAAAAGTTTGATCAGTTTTGGAGTTAACGCAATAGAGATTAGTATTAAACTTTACTTCACTATCCTTTAAATTTTTCTCAAAAATTATCCTTTTTTATATTCACCTTTATCTTTTATAAAAAGGATAGTCTAATTAATTTAGAGAAGAGGCTATTACTATTAAGAAATTTTCCCATTCCTCAAGTCTAGCCCATGCTGCGAATTTAACTTCTGAATTTTGATTTTAGCTATAGGTTTCTATGAATGTATAGACTAATCTGATTTTGTCTAATTTGGCTAAACTAATATGTCTACAAACAAGGTTCAATCTAATTTATATAGAGAAAAGCGAGAATGGTTAACAGTTATTTTTCAAATGCAATATTCTGTTATTCCCTCAATTATTTTCAGAGTGATATTCTGCGGATTATTTGGTTTTATTATTTCTATACTTTACTACCTCAATTTTCCTGTTACCTTGCCAATTAAAAATAGTATTGTTCCTAGTTTAGTATTAGGTTTACTATTAGTTTTTCGAACAAATACAGCTTATGAAAGATTCTGGCAAGGACGACAGTTATGGGGAAATATTGTTAACATAGTTCGTAATTTTGCACGGCAAATTTGGGTAACAGTTGAAGAAAACAATCAGGCAGATAGAGAGGAAAAAGAGGAAATAATTCGATTATTAGTAGCTTTTGCTATAGCTAGTAAATTACATTTGCGCTGTCAAAAAATCAATTTAGAATTACAGGGATATATGCCTAAAAAGTGGTATGAAAAAATAAAAAAAATGAATCATCCTCCCATTCATATTGCTTTTTTAATAGGTGATTATCTTCAGAATCAATATAAACGTGGTTGTGTTAATCCATATCAACTTACTGCACTGTTTCAGCTATTAGATAAAATGGTTGAAGCCTTAACAAGTTGTGAGGGAATTTTAAAGACACCTATTCCTTTAGCTTACTCAATTCATTTGAGACAATTATTGTTAATTTACTGTCTATTATTACCGTTTCAAATAGTCAATCAATTTTATTTTTGGACTGGCTTGGTAGTTGCTATAATCAGTTTTACTGTATTGGGAATTGAAGAAATTGCCTTAGAAATAGAAAATCCTTTTGGCTATGATCCTAATGATTTACCCTTGGATTCTATTTGCACTACAATGCACCATAATATTGAAGACTTAATTACCTTAACACCTTGCGTTAGATATTGGAAGAGTAAACCGGTTAACTATGAAAAGCATCCTTTTTAATTTAACTTCTATGTCAGTAATCTCAGATTTAAATTTGTATGAAATTATCTATAATTTAAATTCCCGTATTTTAGTATTAAAGATAGTATAACTATTGTCTGTATAAAAACTCATATTAAATTTTATATACGCAAAATAATCAAATAAGTCTAACTTTAGGTACATTATTGACTAACACATGAATTTTTCTTATATCAAATTCTGCTATGGGATTAATCTATAGGAAAAGAATATATTATAATAGTGTAGCAATTTTATTTGAGTTACGTAAAAGACCTGGTGCTTTCAGCTAAAAAGCATTCAGACAATAAGCAACAGGTAATACAATTGGTTTGGATTTTTACTATTAGTTAAATAACCAAATCTTGTTTTACATCTCATTTGAAAATGCTTAAAGATTGAAGATTTTAGAGATAATATAATATACTAAAGACAATGGAAAATACTAAAACTAACATAGAAGATAATGATATTATAGCTATTTATGAGCGGGCTATCGCGAATTATCAATTAGCAAATTATCAGGATGCAATTGCTGATTATAGTAGAGTAATAGAAATAAAATCCAGTAATGCTGAACTCTACTACAGTCGAGGGGTGGCCAAGCATCAAATGGAAGATTATCAGGGTGCAATTTCTGACTACACTGAAGCAATTAAAATTGACCCTAATAACAGCAGTGTCTACAATAATCGTGGTATAGCTCTTTCTCAAATAGGTCGTTATCAGGACGCACTCACTGATGTAACTGAAGCACTTCGACTGAACCCTAATGATGCTGATAGCTATTACAATAGAGGTTTTGTATATGAGGCAACTTCAGATTATGAAAAAGCTATTGCAGATTACACACAAGCTCTAACAATTAATCCTAGTTATAACTTAGCCAATAAAAGGCGAGAGTATATTACTACATTGATTAAACCTCAGTCTGAATCATCTGCCAATGAGACTTTGACACAAACACCTCAAACTAATGTGGAAGAAGAAAAACCTCCAAAAGTAGCTTTAGAGGAGAATTTAACACAAACATCTCAGACTAACATTGAGATGCAAAAATCTTCAGGAATTGAGTCTGATGTAGAGGAGGAAAAACCTTCAAAAGTAGCCTTAGAAGAGACTTTAATACAAACATCTCAGACTAATATTGAGATGGAAAAATCTCAAGAAATTGAGTCTGATGTGGAAAAGCAACAACAGTCTCCAGAAGCATTAAAAACTTCGGAAAATTCAGCTCCTAACTTTCTGAAAAGGTGGTTAAATCCTTATTTACGTAAGGGTACATCAGTAGATGAAACTTTGCCAACTACAACTCAGACTGATGTTGAAACTGAAAAATCTTCAGAAATTCAGACTGATGTTGAAACTGAAAAATCTTCAGAAATTCAGACTGATGTTGAAACCGAAAAATCTTCAGAGCTGTCAGTAGATGAAACTTTAGCAACGACAACTCAGACTGATGTTGAAACCGAAAAATCTTCAGAAACTCAGACTGATGTTGAAACCGAAAAATCTTCAGAGCTGTCAGTAGATGAAACTTTAGCAACGACAACTCAGACTGATGTTGAAACCGAAAAATCTTCAGAGGTATCAGTAGATGAAACTTTGGCAACGACAACTCAGACTGATGTTGAAACCGAAAAATCTTCAGAGGTATCAGTAGATGAAACTTTAGCAACGACAACTCAGACTGATGTTGAAACCGAAAAATCTTCAGAGGTATCAGTAGATGAAACTTTGGCAACGACAACTCAGACTAATGTTGAAACTGAAAGATCTTCAGAAACCCAGCCCCTTCTGAAAAGGCTTTTAAATCGTTATTTACGGAGAGGTATACCAGTAGATGAAACTTTGGCAACGACAACTCAGACTGATGTTGAAACCAAAAAATCTCAAGAGGTATCAGTAGATGAAACTTTAGCAACGACAACTCAGACTGATGTTGAAGCTGAAAAATCTCCAGAAATTCAGGCTGATGTTGATTCACAGACATCTTCAGAAGTATCAGTAGATGAAAATTTAAAAACTCAAACCCAGACTGATGTTGAAGCTGAAAAATCTCCAGAAATTCAGGCTGATGTTGATTCACAGACATCTTCAGAGGTACCAGTAGATGAAAATTTAAAAACTCAAACCCAGACTGATGTTGAATCTGAAAAATCTCCAGAAATTCAGGCTGATGTTGATTCACAGACATCTTCAGAGGTACCAGTAGATGAAAATTTAGAAGCTCAAACCCAGACTGATGTTGAATCTGAAAAATCTCCAGAAATTCAGGCTGATGTTGATTCACAGACATCTTCAGAAGTATCAGTAGATGAAAATTTAGAAACTCAAACTCAGACTGATGTTGAATCTGAAAAATCTCCAGAAATTCAGGCTGATGTTGATTCACAGACATCTTCAGAGGTACCAGTAGATGAAAATTTAAAAACTCAAACCCAGACTGATGTTGAAGCTGAAAAATCTCCAGAAATTCAGGCTGATGTTGATTCACAGACATCTTCAGAAGTATCAGTAGATGAAAATTTAGAAACTCAAACCCAGACTGATGTTGAAGCTGAAAAATCTCCAGAAATTCAGGCTGATGTTGATTCACAGACATCTTCAGAAGTATCAGTAGATGAAAATTTAGAAACTCAAACCCAGACTGATGTTGAAGCTGAAAAATCTCCAGAAATTCAGGCTGATGTTGATTCACAGACATCTTCAGAAGTATCAGTAGATGAAAATTTAGAAACTCAAACCCAGACTGATGTTGAAGCTGAAAAATCTCCAGAAATTCAGGCTGATGTTGATTCACAGACATCTTCAGAGGTACCAGTAGATGAAAATTTAGAAACTCAAACCCAGACTGATGTTGAAGCTGAAAAATCTCCAGAAATTCAGGCTGATGTTGATTCACAGACATCTTCAGAGGTACCAGTAGATGAAAATTTAAAAACTCCAACCCAGACTGATGTTGAATCTGAAAAATCTCCAGAAATTCAGGCTGATGTTGATTCACAGACATCTTCAGAGGTACCAGTAGATGAAAATTTAAAAACTCCAACCCAGACTGATGTTGAATCTGAAAAATCTCCAGAAATTCAGGCTGATGTTGATTCACAGACATCTTCAGAGGTACCAGTAGATGAAAATTTAAAAACTCAAACCCAGACTGATGTTGAATCTGAAAAATCTCCAGAAATTCAGGCTGATGTTGATTCACAGACATCTTCAGAAGTATCAGTAGATGAAAATTTAGAAACTCAAACTCAGACTGATGTTGAATCTGAAAAATCTCCAGAAATTCAGGCTGATGTTGATTCACAGACATCTTCAGAGGTACCAGTAGATGAAAATTTAGCAATAAATACTCAAGGCAAAATTACTGATTTTAAGCATAGTAATGCTGACTACCAACAAGAAAAAACTTTGTCTCAAAAAGATACACAAGAGACTATCCAAAGCTTAACTGAAGAACTTCAACTACATCCAAATCAGGCTCATATATACTACCAGCGAGGGGAAATATTCTTTCAACATAAAAATTATCAGGAGGCGAAAGCTGACTTTACTGAAGCTCTCCAACTTAATCCTGATGAAGCCATCTATTTCAATAAAAGGGGCATTGCTCGTTCCTGTTTAGAAGATTATCAGGGGGGACTTGATGATTTTACTGCTGCGATTACAATTAATCCCACTAACCTTGATGCTTGTAGCAACAGAGGATATCTTTACTATAGTGTCATCAAAGATTACAAACTTGCTATTGAAGATTTTACTACAGTCATACAAGCTAATCCTAAAGATGTAGATGCTTATAATTATCGAGGTATTTGTCTTTATGAAATTCAAGAGTTTTATGGAGCAATAGCTGATTTTACTGAAGCCATTAAAATTAATCCTAAAGATGCAAATACTTATTATCATCGAGCTATTTCTAATTATAAAATAGGGGATAATCAACAGGCAATAGATGATTGTACAGAAGCAATTAAACTTGAACCTACAGATGCAAGATATTATCGTAATCGCGCTATGCTTCGTTATGACACTGAAGATAATCAGGGGGGACTAGATGACCTTCAAAAAGCTGCTGATATATATCAAAAACAAGGTCAAAATGATGATTATCAAGAAGTAATAAAAATGATGAGAAAATTAAAAAAATAATCAGTAGTTCAAAAAACTAAATTTTTGTTGGCGATCGCTAATCACTAAAAAAATGAATTATCAAGAATTATAAATTTAGATTTTACAGCAGGTTCCAAGTCTAGGAAGTACCAAATATTCATGATTAAAGTATTGTAGGCATATTTTTCTAGGATAGCTGTACCTCAAGCTTGATGAAACCTGCTGTTATATAAAATCCAGTAGCATTAGCATAATTAGATAGTTAATTAGGAGGAGCGAGGATCGAGTCATAGTAGAAATTTATTTGAGGTTGGCTGATGAACTCCCAAAGAATTGACTTCTAAAGGCTAGTGCACTTTCGTGTTTAAAAAAGGTAACTGCCCAAGTAGAGCGAGTAAAAAAACGACGTGTGGGTCATAACTTATTGTTGCGTCTGCACAATTTCCAGAGTGATGTTTTGCCTTTTTTGATGGAACTAGATATTTCCTGGATCAATACAATAATCAAGTAGAACTTAATTTACACATGATGAAGTGGAAGCAGAAAATTTCAGGTTGCTTTCATTCCTTTGAGAAAAGCAGTTTCATTTGTCAACATCCATTCTTTTCTTTCCACTGCTTCTAAGCATAATTATAATCTGTCGTTAGTTTATTACTATAGCGCTACTTGATGATGTATTTTTTTTGTCTACCTCCATTACTAATAACTAGGCAGTCACGAAAAAAGTACAAGCTTTTAACTCTAGAAAACTCATATAAGGAAGGTCTTGTTTGCGATCTCATTAGTAGACAGTGACAAGGGAAAATCTATCCAACTACCTCCTAATTAATTCCCATTTCTCCTAAGTTATGAGTTCTACCTGAACCGATACATACCTTTTAAGCAAGCCCTATTTATAACAGTCTAACCATAGCGCCCAAATATTACTAAATGTTGAAATCTAGTGATTACTAACTTCTGACTTCCTCGTAGCGCTTAAGCCTTTTTTGATAGTTTTAAGCACAATTAAATCCATATACCACTGAATTATTGGAGCTAATAGACTATGAAATTTATCTAACAAAGTCATTTCTAAACCCGGAGTAATTACAAAACTTTTTTTCCTAACTCCCCGCAATATTTTAACAGCAATATCTCTGGCATTCCATACCCCAGAAGTAGCAGTAATATTTTTAGTTTCTAAAGGCTTAGTTTTATTCTCTTCTTCTAACTGTGGGGTATCCGTATCTGGTGGGTAAACAACAGAAACAGAAATTCCAGACAACTTCAATTCTCCCCGCAAAGATTCTGCTAAACCTCGAATAGCAAACTTACTAGGACAATAGGGAGTATAACCATAAATTCCGATCAAACCAGCACCAGAAGAAATCATCACTATTTGTCCTTTTTTTTGTTGTTCCATCATGGGCAAAACTGCTCGTACACAATAGAGGGAACCAAAATAATTAATTGCCATTGTTTCTTCAAATATTTCTATTGGTAACTTCTGAAAATAACCAGGATAAGAGATACCTGCAGCAGTAATTAATAAATCTGGAACACCTATTTCCTTAATAGCTTGGTGAATCCCATTTTCTACCTCTAATCTATTAGCAACATTTATAGGTGTAGTAATAATCTTCTGTTTTGGGTTAATAACATTAGCAGCTATTTCTACTCTTGCTGCTTCTAATTTTTGAGCATTACGAGCGATAATTGCTATATTGCTTCCAACACCTGCTAAAAGTTTAGCTATTTCTTTACCTATACCACTAGAGCCACCTGTAATGATTACATGTTTCCACATAAATTTTCAATGTTGCTTGGCTGTTCCATTGTTGTATGAATTAGACCCCATATACTAATAGCCAGAATATAATTTCACTACCTATCTTGTCATTACAACAAACTTTATTCTTAACCTATTACAATCATACTAACTTTTTGAGTATAAATTAAAATCCGTGAGTAATATTTCAGTCTAGGGGTAAATACTAGCTGTTTAACTTCCTCCCGGATATTTTCAGGCTTAGACAACGAGTTAATTAAAAATACTATTCTAAAGCACCAATATAATCAACAGAAGAGCACCCACAAATATCAACTGTTGGCTCTCCCTTAAAAGTAATCAAGGTAGAAATACGACGACTCCCGTAGTCGCTTGCTACCTGATGGTTTTAGTCTTTGATTGTTTGTAAATACAAAGAATGATAAAAATTATTCTATGTATTTATTATATTCACTTCAATATTGTTACTAAATCATTTTTCAATGTATTTGTCTAAAGTATTAGCTAATGTAGTCTTAGGAACGGCACCCACAACCATATCAACTCTTTCCCCTCCCTTAAATATCATCAAGGTAGGAATACTACGAATCCCATACTGGCTTGCTACATTAGGATTCTCGTCAGTATTTAATTTCACTACTTTGACTTGTCCTTCATATTGCTTTGATATATCTTCAACTACAGGAGCAACCATCCTGCATGGCCCGCACCAAGGTGCCCAGAAATCTACTAACACTGGAATATTACTCTCAAGCACCTCTTCCTTGAAACTAGCATCAGTTACTGGATTTGTATTTGACATTCCTAAGTAATCCTCTTATATTGATTTTAGTTAAGTTAGTTAAACTATGCTATCGTCTGGAATAAGTGTATATTAAAAATTTGATTAACCAAGACTTTTTCACATGTTTATAGATTCTGAAACAATTGTTTTAAAAGTCTATGTTGCAATATACTCATTATCTCTATCCAACCACGGTTGTTTTTGAGGAACAACACAGGATAGCCAAACCTTGTGATTATAACTTAGAATTATATTTCTTCTGAATTAACTCGGTATCTTTTGATAATTAAACCAAAGATGATTGGGAATTTAATGAGAAAAGAAGATTTAATAATGGCTATGTGATTTAAGACTATTATAAAGAAAATGCAATACTTAACCTATTAACAGCTTACACATTAAATCTTTACAACATCACCAAAGTTTTTATTTTGTGTAAATACAAAGAAGGATTAAAAGTTTTTCTATGTATTTATTATATTCACTTAAATATTATTATTAAATTATTTTGAAGTCTGCTTTTCTTCGTTTGAAAGGTGCTTTTCTAAAGTGCTAGCTAATGTAGTCTTAGGAACGGCACCCACAACCATATCAACTCTTTGGCCTCCCTTAAATATCATCAAGGTAGGAATACTACGAATCCCATACTTGCTTGCTGTATTAGGATTCTCGTCAGTATTTAATTTCACTACTTTGACTTTGTCTTTAAATTGCTGTGCTATCTCACTAACTACAGGAGCAACCATCTTGCATGGCCCACACCAAGGTGCCCAGAAATCTACTAACACTGGAATGTCACTATGAAGCACATCTTTATCGAAACTACTATCAGTTACTTGTGGCACATCTTGTTTTGTTTCTTTTTCTGTTGATTTTTCCATTCCTAATTAATCCTTTATGACATTAATTTTAATTGTATGTAAATACAAAGAATGATTCAAAATTTTTCTATGCATTTATTATATTCATTTAAATATTGTTGTTAAATCATGATTGAATGTACTTTTCTTTAAGTATTAGCTAATTTAGTCAACAGAACAGCATCCATGAGCATATCAACTATTAGTCATCCCTTGAAAATTATCAAGTTAGGAATACTACGAGTCATATAAATTCTTGCTGTACTAGAATTTTCTTCAGTGTTTAATTTAAATACTTTAGTTTTTTTTCATGTTCTTTTATCAACTTATCAAATACAGGACTTACGATCTGACATATCCTGCACTACGGTACCCAAAAATCAATCAAAACTAGAATAGAGCTCTCATCCAGTATTTTTTTTATAGAAACATTTATACTGTTAGGAATTCCGGTTAGCATTCTGATTCAAATTAAGTACTTGACATTATTTAAGTAATCTTTTTATTTTGATTTTAGTTAGTTCAATTATGCCATTGTCTGAAACAAGTAAGTCAGTCTTGAAATTATTTACTATGTAACAAAATATAAATTAACTTCAAGTTAACTCTGTAGAGGGTCTTGAAGTCAGTATACAAATCTTAATATAGCTAAGTTTTTTTCATGCTTACCTACTTATATCTTAGGCATTTATTGAAAATTTAATCGGCTAGACTTTTTCACACTTTTATAGATTTTAAAAAGTTATGTTAAAAGTCTATTTTACAATATGGTCATTTATCTCTATCCTACAAAAGTTATTTTTAAGGTATAACCAATAATTACCAAACCTTATGATTATAATTTAGACTTATATCTTTTTTAAAACCATTTGGTATCTAATTGATAATTAAATCAAGGCTAACCTCTGATTTAATTAGTAAAGGATAGTGAATAACACCCATATAACTTAAGATTATTCTACAGTAAGTGTAATACTTAACCTACTAAAAGTCTAAATCTTAAATATTTAATAGCATCACAATTTAAAGTTATAGGTGTTACTATCAGAGTCTTTGTATTTAAAAACCCATAGTTTTAACAGTTAGTAATTAGCAAACTTTCTCACTCCCTACACTGCAACAACACCGATGCTCATTATTTTATTTCGCCTAACCTAGTAACATCCATCTGTTTTGACAGTTTTTAGTTCTCCGTTTGACAAAAGCGTTCCCTTGTTAAACAAGTTTATAAACATATAAATTTTTACTTTACTTTTTAACTTTTGTCAAGGAATTAACCAATTTTTTTGGGAGACCTTTTCCAAACTAGATTACTACATATCAGTAATCTTGAAAAGGTTTGTGTGTTATTTTTTTTACTAACTATTGCTCCTAACTAGTTTAATACCAGCTATAAAAACTACTAACATTACCTTTTGTATTATATTAGCAAATTGTTGGCAGGAACGCAATATTGATTGGTCTTTCTCTACTAGCTAAATGCTTTCGAGATCAGGGCTTATGCCAAGTATCTAATTGTAGTGTAAAAACCTGAATAAATTACCAAAAATATAACATACATAGTGGCACTGCATAATTGTTACAGATTAGTTAAAGTATTGCTATAGCTGTCAAGATGTCTGCAATACAAGAGTTTGATTTCAACCCCATATTCCGCAGAAAAAAATGTAGTATTTAACAGTGAAAACACTTGAGCCAGCATTTATACTGTTCAAAAAGACTATTTCGCTGTAGCTAAGTATAAATTTAACTATCAATGTACTTAAATATTAGGTTCTCATATAATCTGGGTCAACATTTCCATCCATATTACTCTGGGAGTGATAGAGCCATAAGAATATCAATTGTAGAAATGGGGACTAAATACTTAGGTGACCTTGATAACTTGATTTGAGATATTTTTTATGGTTATCCTATCTCAACTCCAACTTAAGAAGATAGTATCTTTGAAAACTTAGAGACTGTTTGTAAAACAAATCTTAACAATGGCCTGAGTTTTTACTACCAAGTCTCCGTAACATAAATCTAATTATTACAGTCCAAATTAGAGCTTCACCTATCTCAGATAGTTGTTCATACATAGTCCACAGCTAAATTTCGCTTCTGAACTAGCCATCCAAAAGTTCTTTCTACAACCCATCCTCTAGGTAAGACTTCAAATTCTTGAGTATTACCCTTGACTATTTCCACTCCTACTGGGATCAGGTCTGCGATCGCCATAGCAAATTTCGCTTATCTATAACCAGACTCAACCCAAACTAATTGGTCCTTCTGGAAAATTTTCACCCTGTTCCATAACCAGGACTGTAGCCCCTAAGAGTTTTCCCATATCTGCCTCACTAGAAAATGCTCCTAGTAGTATTCCTTGAGTATCAACCAAGATATGACCCTTAAGAGTTTTTACTTTTTTACTATCACCATAGCCGTATACCTCCCCCTTTTTGCTGTTGTTGTTACCCTATGAGAATTAACAGCTGCTGCAGTAGGTTCTTGGTGTCATGCTTCTTGGACTCTTGCCTCTGGCCATAGAGTATGATTCATTTGTTCCCAAACACAATATCCGTGGAATTTACGCAATTTTTTTGACACAGTTTGCCAAGATGGTAGCTCGTGGGGCAAAGAACCTCAATTAGAACCAGACTAAAAGATATAGAATCTACAATTTACTACTTCTGTGAGGTTAGCATTTAGTTTTGGCCTTCGTTGAGAGAGGTTTCGGTAGCAGAGGTTTGAGTAGTTCCCATTTGCGAGGGCCTAGAACCCTGGCTAAAGATTTTCACTGACATTTATTTGATAGTGCTCATTGTTTTTTTTATTTTCCTACCTTCAATACCTCTTTATGGCCATTTTTAGCTTTTTTTTTTACAAATAGTCTCTTAGAGGAAAAACTTTAATAATTGGAGAGGTTCCTCAGTTAAATTGGATATTTCTTTTACCCCAAAATTAATCAACATCTGTATTCACGGAAAACATTGAAATATCCAACGTATATTGGTCAGTTTGTGGAATTACACAATTAGTTTTTTACAGTAGATTTATGTAGTTTTAAATTTAATATAATTGATGTTTGCCTCAAGTAATTATCAACAAATACAAGCCCATAAATAACCAATTATCTTTAATTATATGGGGATATTTTTCAAGATTCTATCAGACAAAAAGAGAGGGTAAAAAATTATAAAAAAACTTTATAATGAATCCTGAAATTTATATTTAGAAATAATTTATTTTGTAGTTGAAACCATAGTATATAGAACATTTGTCACTAATATAAATTTACATAATCTTTTTTGTGTGTTTAAAAAATTAATAATAATAGTTATTTTACTTTGTATTTAAGTAAATAAACATCCACTCTTATTATCTTCTAATTTTTGAATATTAATTCTGGTAAAGTTGATTATAAAAATACTTTGTTAAAAGTTACTTAGTGTGACTTACACAACTTAATTATTAAAATTAAGCTATAATGCTTGTTCATTAAGCATTTGACCTTAAAGCTTTCATTAGATGAGATAAACAACCCGTAACACCATGCCTCTTTACTTTTAAAGCTAGTGTGAAAAGTTTGACAATTCTTGAAAAAATCAACCTCAAAAAATATGATTCTGCCATTATCTAGGTAGATTACTAGGGGAGAATTAAAGGAAAAAAATATTGTAAATAGCCAATAACTCTATTGGAGTAGTTTAGAATCGTCTACATCATTTCATCCTAGATTATCCTTGGGAGTCTACTCAAATAAATCAACCTCGCTTACAAATAATTAATAAACCTTCTACAACTAAATTCTGTCTTGAATTTAGTTTGATTTTAGACGATTATGGACACAAAAAAAGTGGTAGTTTTATATCTGGAGTAAGGCAACAATCAATTGGAGAAATCGGTAAAATAGATATTAGGATAATAACAGTAATAACCCATGATTGCTGATTGCAAAAAAAGTTTCCCTAATCACATCAAATTATATCAAAACTCAAGCTTTTACCAGAGATAAAATATGACAAATTATTTCAGAAAAATCGGATTAAGGAATAGTATAAATAAACTCTACTCTGACCATAGCTCATCCTTTAGGAAAAGTATTAATTAATTCTCACTAAAGCAATAATACAATATTTTTGAAAAAACTTGAAGACCGGAAATTAAAATATGCGCGGAGGCATCGCCAAAAACCGAAAAATAGTAGTTCAACAAAAATAATATCAATAAATAAAAACTAGAAGATATGAAGCTCGCTAAAACTATAATAAAAGAGGAATTAGAGCTAGTTATCTTAAGTATAGAACAAATAAAAATAGTTTGGTTTAGCACATTTAAAGCTTCAATTTTACTCCTTTAAGGATAAAAAACTTTCCCTATCCCTATGAATGCTAATTCCATATAAAAGACAACATAAATTGATTATTTTATTGCCAATTTTGAGAGGTTAAAAATGACATTTAAATGGATATTAAATACCTACTAAAACAGAAACTAGATAGAAGTTTTTTAGCGATAGATGCTCATGATGGTTGGGATTAAAAGAATATCAAGTAGGGGATAAATGGAGACAACATAGCCATTTTATCTTAGTATAAAATAGTTATAATTATATCACATAGCATAGGCTAACTGGAGGATGATAAAGGAAATGGGGGAATAAACCTTGGAAGATTATTTACTGATGCTGATCAAGCTTTTCCTACAGCCATGTTTTTCCGTTTTTTTGATTCGTTGATTAATAATCCTATTGGTTTTTACTTCTCACAAAAAAAGTTTAGGCTATATTTGGGGTGAAAAGTTGCGTAAGTCCCAGTAGTAAAAACTTATAAAATATTACCATCACTACCAATAAAAAATGTCTTGCAACTGCTAAAGTAAGTTCTGGAGTTCAGCCGAAACATCTGATTTAATATCAGAATTCAGCTATTAGCTGTCAGCTCCCAGAAATCTATTAATTGAAGAAACCTAATCTCAAAAAAATGAGCACCAAAATTAATTCACTAAAGGAAAATTTCAGTTTTGAATTATTAGATTATGAGATAGAACATCAAGGGCAAGCAGTTATCGATATTGCTGTTGATATGGATTATAAAGAAGGTATTGGCCAAGAAAATCCCTTTGAATATCCTGATTTTATCCCTATTGCTGAGTTTATTGATAATTTTCTGGTTACTTATCCCAATGAAACTGATTTCTGGGAAATTCTCAATAAAAATCTGATCAGGACTTTGTTAACCCAGCCAATTCCCACTCCTTACGGTGTAGAATATAATCTTGATGAAATCTTAGATTCTTTAACAGTCGATATTCAAGTACAATCAGGTTCATCTGATTTTTCTATTCCCCGTGCTAGTCAAGTAGTAGGTATACCTGAAACAGAGGTAGAAGTTAATTTAGGGGAAAATTTCAGTTTTGAATTATTAGATTACGAGATAGAACATCAAGGGCAAGCAGTTATCGACATTGCTGTTGATATGGATTATAAAGAAGGTATTGGCCAAGAAAATCCCTTTGAATATCCTGATTTTGTCCCTATTGCTGAGTTTATTGATAATTTTCTGGTCACCTATCCTAATGAAACTGATTTCTGGGAAATTCTCAATAAAAATCTGATCAGGACTTTGTTAACCCAGCCAATTCCCACTCCTTACGGTGTAGAATATAATCTTGATGAAATCTTAGATTCTTTAACAGTCGATATTCAAGTACAATCAGGTTCATCTGATTTTTCTATTCCCCGTGCTAGTCAAGTAGTAGGTATACCTGAAACAGAGGTAGAAGTTAATTTAGGGGAAAATTTCAGTTTTGAATTATTAGATTATGAGATAGAACATCAAGGGCAAGCAGTTATCGACATTGCTGTTGATATGGATTATAAAGAAGGTATTGGCCAAGAAAATCCCTTTGAATATCCTGATTTTGTCCCTATTGCTGAGTTTATTGATAATTTTCTGGTCACCTATCCTAATGAAACTGATTTCTGGGAAATTCTCAATAAAAATCTGATCAGGACTTTGTTAACCCAGCCAATTCCCACTCCTTACGGTGTAGAATATAATCTTGATGAAATCTTAGATTCTTTAACAGTCGATATTCAAGTACAATCAGGTTCATCTGATTTTTCTATTCCCCGTGCTAGTCAAGTAGTAGGTATACCTGAAACAGAGGTAGAAGTTAATTTAGGGGAAAATTTCAGTTTTGAATTATTAGATTATGAGATAGAACATCAAGGGCAAGCAGTTATCGACATTGCTGTTGATATGGATTATAAAGAAGGTATTGGCCAAGAAAATCCCTTTGAATATCCTGATTTTATCCCTATTGCTCAGTTTATTGATAATTTTCTGGTCACCTATCCTAATGAAACTGATTTCTGGGAAATTCTCAATAAAAATCTGATCAGGACTTTGTTAACCCAGCCAATTCCCACTCCTTACGGTGTAGAATATAATCTTGATGAAATCTTAGATTCTTTAACAGTCGATATTCAAGTACAATCAGGTTCATCTGATTTTTCTATTCCCCGTGCTAGTCAAGTAGTTCAAACTGTAGATCAGATTGAAGATACTGAATTACTTCAAGTTGTTTTCGGTACTGCTGGTGATGATATATTCGATAGTGCGTTTCCTGAAGATACTCAATTTGAAGGAGCAAAACAAATATTATTTACTGGTAATGGTAATGATAAGGTTGACGTTTCTCAAATAGGAATAAATAATTGGATTGATACTGGTAGTGGTAATGATATAGTTTTTACGGGTACTAGTAATCGTATTATTTTAGGTAATGATAATGATATTATCTTTGCGGGTACTGGGCAAGGTGGAAATTATATCAGTTTAGGGGAAGGAAAGGATCAACTTTGGGTTAGTACTAATAATAATGATTTACCTGAAAATCTTAACCAAATTAATGATTTTAATCCAGAAGATGATGTCATTGGCTTTGCTAATACTATTTTGAGTTTAGACAATAAAGGAGAGCTTTGGGACTACCAACAATTAGGAAATGATATAATTATTTCCGCTTTTGGACAGGAAATTGCTCAGTTATTCAATACCACTATTACTGAAAGCAATTTTGTCTTTTTTGGGCATCAGCAAAACTTATAGTTTTAGTTAAGATAATAATCATTTGACATTCTCCCCGGTCTAAAAGCCCAAGAATAGTCATATGGGTACCCAGTCCTAAGCCCTCCTGGGAGGGGAATGGGGAGAATAGAGATTCCTAATTCTCATGTCTGGGATGAAAAAGCATATTTTAAATATATTTACTGTTGGCAAATATCCATAAAAAGTACAAATTCATAACTTTTCTGTTTTGTCAAATTCTATCAAGACTTATCCAAATTCCGAGGTATAGAAGCTTTCTCATAGTGGGACTTACACAACTTTTAACCCCAAACATAGCCTAAGCTTTTTTTGTAAGAAGCAAAAACCAATAGTATTATTAGTTAACCAATCAAAAAAACGGAAAAACATAGCTGTACTAAAAGCTTTATCAGAATCAGTAAATATCTTCAAAAGTTGATTCCCCCATTGCCTTTTTCATCCTCTAGTTAGCTTATCCCAAGTGATAAAATTATAATCATTTTTATACTAAGATAAAATAGCTATTTTGTGTCTATTTATCCCTTACTTGATATTTATTCTTTTAATCTAAATCATCATGAGTGTTTCTCGGTAAAAACAACTATATCCAGTTTCTGTTTGAGTAGGTATTTACTATCCATTGAAATGTTATTTTTAACCTCTCAAAATTGGTAATAAAATAATCAATTTATGTTGTCTTTTCTATAGAATTAGCATTCATAGGGATATGGAATTTTTTTTTCTCCTTGAATGGGGTAAAATTAAAGCTTTAAATGTGCTCACCCAAACTGTTTTTAGTTTTTATACACTTAAAATAACTAACTTAAATTCCTCTTTTGGTATAGTTTTAGCGAGCTTCAGCTTCATCTATTCTAGTTTCTATTTCTTGATATGATTTTTGTTGAACTACTATTTTTCAATTTTTAGCGATGCCTCTGCGTATATTTTAATTCCCGGTATTTTAGTTTTTTATTAAATCTTGTATTACTGCTTAAGCTAGAATTAATTAAGACTCTTCGTAAAGGATGAGCTCTAGGCAGAGTATAGTTTACTTATACTATTCCTTAATCCGGTTTTTCTGAAATAATTTGTCATCTTTAACCTCTGGTAAAAAGCTTGAATTTTGATATAGTTTCATGTGGTTAGGGAAACTTTTTTTTGCCATCAGCCATTATGGGTTGTTACTGTTATTATCCTAATATCTATTTTACCGATTTCTCCAGTCTATTGTTGCCTTACTCCAGATGTAAAGTTACCACTTTTTTGGTGTCCCTAATCGTCTAAAGTTAAACTAAATCCTTTCTTGAATTTAGTTGGAGAAGGTTTATTAATTATTTGTAAGTGAGGTTGATTGATTTGAGTTTACTCCCAAGCATAATCTGGGATGAAATGATTTAGCTGATTATAAGCTACTCCAATAAAGTTATTGGCTATTTGCGATATGTTTTTTCTTTAATTATCCCCTAGTAATCAAATTAGAGAATAGCAGAATCATCTTTTTTGAGGTAGATTTTTCCAATAATTCTCAAACTATTGGCACCAGATTTAAAAGTAAGGAGGTATGGTGTTAGGGGTTGTTTGTATAATCTAAATTAAAGCTTTAAGGTTAAATGCTTATTAAACAAGTATTATAGCCTAATTTTACTCATTAAGTTGTGTGATTTACACTGATTTGTATTGGTATAAATTGCTTATTTATACTGACATTTTTGATAATTTTTTATCACTTTTTTCTTGAGAAAAATATGACAAATTACAGTTAAATATTTTTCAAATTAATCTAAGTAATTACTCAAATATTCTCGTTGTTAAATATAAAATATTATCGTGGTAAATGTGGGTTTAACCCCATAGGTTTAGGCTAGGTATTATTTGATATTTATACTTAATAATACTTGTAATATGTTGTACGTAGCTGGGAAAAAAAACCAGATTTTTAGCTGATAAAAGCAGAACTAATCTACTATATTACTATCCAAAAATTCTTCTGATAAATCTAATTATTAAAGGTTTGGAAAACTAAATATTAACTAATTGAGGTTTGCTGAAAAAGTATTTTTGGGGAGTAGAGAGTCAGGATAAATGGGAATCATATAAGAGATATTCGGATATATTTTTCCCGAATTTTTCTACAATTATTATGCAAAAAATGTTAATATAGGTGAATTTTTTAGACTTTAAAAAAGATACTTTTTTTCAAATCAAAAAAGCTAAAATGTTTATAGATAAATGCTTTGATGGTTAATAAACCATTCCTATGTTGTGGTTTTCAATCCTGTTAACAAAATTGTTTTCATGAAGGAACCGCCCAAACTAAAAAGGTCCGGGCGGAGTGTGGTGTGAGGAGTGAAGGGAAACTCTTAAGAGTCTCCCTATCCCTATTCTGACACTTCCTTTCAGATAATTCCAGAGTAATTGATAAATTTAAAAGCTACTTCACAAATTTTGTCAAGATATCTTGAGTTTTATTAAGTAAAGAAATCTACTTACCCATGCCCAAATGTTGGGCTTTTTGATAAACTTTACCCTCAGTTAATAAAGAAGGAGCAATGACCACTTCTACCTGTTGCATTTCCTTCAAGTCCTTAGCTCCCAAAGTTCCCATGCTAGTTTTGAGAGCACCCAACAAATTATGAGTGCCATCATCCAATTGTGCTGGCCCAGAGAGAATTTGCTTTATAGTTCCAGTTGTACCTACTTTAATCCTAGTACCCCTTGGTAATACTGGACTAGGAGTAGCCATACCCCAATGATATCCAGCTCCTGGAGCCTCGGCCGCCCTAGCTATAGGTGAACCGATCATAACTCCATCAGCACCACAAGCAATAGATTTACAAATATCACCCCCAGTAATTAAACCCCCATCGGCAATAACTGGGACATAATTTCCAGTTACTTGATAGTAATCATTTCGTGCTGCTGCACAGTCTGCTATTGCAGTCACTTGGGGAACACCAACCCCTAAAACACCGCGAGATGTACAAGCTGCACCAGGGCCAATACCTACTAATACTCCTGCTGCTCCTGCTTTCATTAAACTTAATGCCACTTCATAAGTAACACAGTTGCCTAAAACAACAGGCATAGGCATTTCTTGACAAAGCTTAACTAAATCAAGCTTTTCTACTGATTCATCTGACACAAACGCAGTTGAAACAACGGTTGCTTGAACAAAAAGTAAGTCTACAGCAGCTTCGGCAATTACTTTCCAATATTTTAGTGCTCCCGCAGGTGTGAAACTTACTGCTACGATACCACCTTGTTTTTTGATTTCTTTAATTCTTTGAGAAATGTTAAACTAAGCCAGGTAAGTTACCTTACCCGACTCGTCTTCAAAACCGGACGTGAGACTTTCACCTCATCCGGCTTCTCTCCTAAACGTCCTTTTTCATAGGTACATCCCTGTTTTAGAATTAACATATCATTTACCCATAGATATTCATCAGGTAAATCCTGTAACTTAGGTTTTGTGTATGTTTTATTATCTAAAGCAGTTTTAGTATCGTGGCAATGTCGGTGTAACAGTTGCTTGTTTTTAATTGAGTTATCACCGCCTTCAGACTTTGGTTTTATATGGTCTATTTCCATGAGGTCATTTGATCTAAAGGTTAGTCCACAAAATGCGCATTTATTCTTTTGCCGTTTTAACAGCGTTGTGACTTCTTTCCTTACACCTGGGTGTTTGCCGATTCTACTACTCCAATAAGTCCAATCACCGTCATAAGGGGATTTATTGCCTTTTACCTTGACGTGCCTTTTTATGGCAACGTCTGAGTGTTGGTTAAGTATATATTCGCCGTCGTTAAGTAACCAGTTTCTGGTGACTTTGCAGCGAGGAAAATACTTATTCTTGACCCATTTGGCTGACTTGTTTGGATGCCGTCTACTTGCCCATCTCCATAATCTTTCCCATAGAAGGTAGTCTAATTTATTATATACCTCTTTACTGACTACGGTGGAAAAGTAGTTGGCCCATCCTCTAATTACCGGATTAAGTTTAGCTATTAGAGCTTTTGTAGGGACGGTTTTGTAGGTGTCACCTATATCCGCCAGCTTCCGATAATGAGTTTTAATACTCTTAGATGATGGCTTAATCAGTGTTTTGAATCCTTGTTTGGTTGTCTTACCTTTCCATTGCCTTATTGTAAATCCTAGAAAGTCAAATCCGGGTTTATTTCCTTCATATTCTTCCAGAGTGTGGGCAATTTTGGTTTTTTCTGGTTTTAGTTCTAACCCTACTTGGTTTAACCATTCCTGTATTACAGTTTT
This sequence comes from Trichodesmium erythraeum IMS101, assembly GCF_000014265.1. Lineage (NCBI taxonomy): Bacteria > Bacillati > Cyanobacteriota > Cyanophyceae > Oscillatoriales > Microcoleaceae > Trichodesmium > Trichodesmium erythraeum. The sequence goes on along the minus strand of NC_008312.1, from coordinate 5,069,257 downwards.
TGCTTGTAACAATACTTTGATGTCTTTATGTAGGATTACAAAGTCATCGGCATATCGTATTAAGGATAATGCTCTTTGATTATCACGCTTTGTCCCTGGGAGGGTTTCTGCATAATCTTCTAGGCATTTTTCCATACCGTGTAGGGCGATGTTTGCTAGCAAGGGTGATATTACCCCTCCCTGTGGTGTACCTTCCACAGTGTTTGAGAATTGTTTATTGTCAAATACCCCGGATTTTAGCCATTGTTTAACTAATTTTCTATATGGGGATTTTCCTATTTTTCCCAACAGTGCATCATGGTTAATTCGGTCAAAACATTTGGATATGTCAGCATCTAAAACATATTTTGGTTTGTGGTTAATACTGACATAGATTGCTGCAATAGCATCGTATGTTGACCGTCCTGGTCTAAAACCATAACTATTAGGTTCAAAAAGTGCTTCCCATTCTGGTTCCATGCCTAACTTTACCAGTGCTTGAAGTGCCCTATCATACATAGTGGGTATGCCTAGTGGACGTTTTTCTTCTCTACCTGGTTTTGGTATCCAGACTCTACGGGTTGGGCTTGCTTTAAGAAATCGTGACCCTAACATTTCTACCAGGTTCAACCTCTGCATTGGGGGAAGGCTTTTTATACCATCTATACCAGCAGTTTTCTTTCCCTGGTTGTCCTGAGTCACACGCCTAACAGCTAGCAACCTTGCATAATAACTTTTGGTCAGAAGTTTTTGGTATTTACGCATTTTGCGGATTTCGCCACGGCTGGATGCTCTATAGATTAACTTTTGTAACTTAAACACATACTTTTCTACCTTTTTCCAGTTGATGTCTTTCCATTTGAGATTGGGATTAACACAAACCTGGTTAGGTATATCGTACGTGTCCCATGCCACACTTGAAAAGGGCCTTGGATTGTCCAATTTTCTTTTTAGTATTTCAGCTTTATTCATGACTAATCATTACTCTATATTACGTCTAACAGTGAGTACGTCTGCATAATATGCTTCTTACTCAATCCTACTCTCCTTAAGACCTACAACTTTGTGTAGATTAACCTTGAATGGCTTCCTAAGCTTTCGACCTATTTACTTAGGTGTCTTAAAGAGGTTTCCTCGTTCCCTTATTCCTTTATTACGATTGATTTAGTGGGGTAAAATCTCCCGGAGGGATTAATATGGTTGTTGACATAATCGAACTAATAATTATGTCCATTGACCCTCTGACTTTCGTCCTACATCCCATAGCTACCTTGGGAACAGTTTCAATTTACGAGAGTTTAATTACCTTCCTGTTCGTCCACTTGTCAACCTTTGCTTGCGGTATCGTTCCTCGGTAACTGGTATTTTCCCGCTTTTAGACCAGCTTCAGGGATTGATGTTCAGTCGCTACCCTGTGGCCTATGCTGTCAACCCAACAACAAGGTGGATAGAATTACACTATCAAGGTAATAAGAGTTATTCCAAATCGGGGTGTCCCATGTATTGATTTAGAACGGCCATTTATACCCAGTTTCCTGGTTTAGTGGCCAGCGAGTCGCACTAATTCTGATTGAATAGGAGCAGCATACAGTTCCTGCATTAGACTCACAAATTCCTCTTTCCCAACAGAGCTAATTTTTTCTAATATCGGCACTGGATCAGGATAGCGAGTTTGAATACCCTCCAAATTGAGAACTCCCATTGCTCCTAGTTCTGATAAAAGAACGGCCATTTTTACATCAACTACTCCATCCATTGCACTAGCAATTATTGGTATTTCTCTTTCAATGCCACCAATACTCCATCTAGTATCTACTAAATTTATATCAAGTGTCCTTTGCCCAGGAACTAGGGCGATTTCATCAATTCCGTAAGCTCTACGAGCTGTTTTTCCGCGTCCAATCGATATATCCACTATTTTTACTTATTTTCAATACCATTTTAGTTAGGGTATCAAATTAATAGGAGGATTTATCATTTCAGTTATTAATTATCAGTTATCTATTACTACCTCTATTAATAGGGAGCCTAGGAACGAAAATCAGAAATTTCCTGATCTATCTAATTTTGTAAAGGTTTTGGAATTGACCCATTACTTACTACTGAGAATTAGTTGACTTAGCTTTTGCCATTAAATTTTCTGATTTACCTGAATCTGACAAATAAAATAATGGATCAATATTAAATACTAGACAGTGAGAAGTTCTGGGCATAACTATTGGGAGCTTTGGCTGACAGCTATCTCAAGGTTAGAAACTTTCTCAAAACAACTATAAATGCTATAAGCCAATTCCTATAATACTTTTAGCTTTTAAAGGCAATAGTTTTTGAGGGGAACTTGGTAATCTCAAGTTAAATAGCTTTTAGATAAAATAAATATTCTGATGATTTATATACAGAGAATAAAATAAGATTACTACATACGACCTAGTGTATTTATACACAATACAATTAGGAATAGATAAATTTTAATAACTCTTTACCATGAAATTAAAAAGATTAGGCCATATAGCTATCTGTGTCCAGGACGTTGACCAATCAGTAGAGTTCTATAAAAATCTAGGCATGGAAATAACCTGGAAAGATTCTGACTGGGCATATCTCAAAGCAGGAGATGATGGACTGGCGCTTTTGAGTCCTACATATGAGCAAGCAGGGCCACATTTTGGGTTTGTGTTTAGCGATCGCTCAGAAATGGAAATGGCATACAAGCAGCTCCAAGCCAAGGAAGTTGAAGTATCTCCAATCCATGAACACCGAGATGGCACAGCTTCTTTCTATGGAAGAGATTTAGATGGTAACTGGTTTGAATACCTCTATGAACCAGTGAACTAGGAACTTTAGTTGATAATTAAAATAAAATTTTACGCCTTAATACTATAGAGGACTTGAAGAATTAACTCTGCTTGAAAGGGGTTTTACTTCAATTCTATTTTTTGAGTCAAAGAAAATTTGAATTTATGCAGACATTCCACCCTAGTAAATGTATTAGGTATAGAGAATACTATAAATTATAAAGTATCTAAACTTTAAAAATATGACGAATAAATTAGTCTTAAGAAATGGCCGAAAATCACTCCTTTCAAGCTGGAAATATATAGATTGTAAATTACTACTGGTTTATATAGGAATGACGATCTTTGGTGGAATTATAATCCAAAGTGTGGAAAAAAATCAGGGGCTGACAGACTGGTGGCAGCATTGGCTTACAGGAGGAGTAGGTTTGATTTTGGCCCTAATTATTGCTCGTTGTCGCTACGAAGTGTTAGTTCGCTGGAAATGGGCAATTTACATTTTGACCAATATTTCCCTAGTTGCGGTACAGGCTCTAGGTACTTCAGCTCTGGGAGCACAACGGTGGATTAATGTTGCTGGCTTTCATGTTCAACCTTCGGAATTCGCTAAGGTGGGAATAATTATTACTTTGGCAGCAATACTTTCTTCTAAGCCTAAGGTAAAGCTATTCGATTTGTTTCAAGTTCTAATTGTTACAGCCATTCCCTGGCTATTAGTTTTTTTAGAACCAAATCTGGGTACTTCATTAATATTTGGTGTTATTACTATAGGAATGCTTTACTGGGGTAATATTAATCCTGGGTGGTTAATATTACTTGTCTCTCCCATTTTCTCAATTATTCTTCATAATCTATATACCCCTGCTTGGTTTGCATGGATAACTCTGATGGCCTTAATAGCTTGGCGTAGTCTACCTTGGGGATGGTTATGGACGCCTATAGTTGCTGGTATTAATATTTGTTCTTCAAATGTTGCGCAAACTTTATGGCATCTTCTCAAAGACTATCAAAAAGATAGATTAACGGGATTTCTTAATCCGGAACAAGACCCTTTGGGTACAGGATATCATTTGATTCAATCTCGCATTGCTATAGGATCTGGACAACTTTTTGGTAGAGGATTATATCAAGGCACTCAAACTCAACTGAATTTTATTCCAGAGCAACATACGGATTTTATCTTCTCAGCTATTGGGGAAGAGTTTGGTTTCATTGGTTGTATTTTTGTACTGTTTGCTTTTTGGTTTATTTGTCTACGCTTGGTGATTATTGCTTACACTGCTAAAGATAATTTTGGTTCTCTTATAGCCATTGGAGTATTATCAATGTTAATCTTCCAAGTTTTTGTAAATATTGGTATGAATATTGGTTTGGCTCCTGTGACTGGGATCCCACTACCTTTACTTAGTTATGGGCGTTCGGCTTTGTTGAGTAACTTTATTGCTTTAGGACTAGTAGAGTCAGTGGCTAATAATAAACCTAAACAAAATTTTTGAGGCTAAAATTGACAATCTCCTAACAGCAAGGTCAAAGAATAATATAGCAAATTTAGATCAATGTTGAGATACAATTATTCTGGGGAATATACGGGCGCTACATGTTTGATTCTTAGAGCAGTTTTGGAGTTAATTAGGTTTGGGAAATGAGGGCAATATAAGCTAGTATTAAAGTGTATTTAGATGTCCTTAAAAGTGGTGTAATTAGATTATTGAGTTAATGATCATTGAACACATAATTTTGGTAATTGTAGTATCATATATTTCATAGTCATTAATCCTTTATAGATAAGCTTTGATTCAATCTGAGACGTTAGAATTACTAGAATGGCCTCGCTTGTGTCAACATTTGGCCACTTTTACAGGTACCAAATTGGGTGCAGTTACAGCTAGTCATTTATCAATTCCGTTAACAAGGACGGAGACAATACATTTATTAGCTCAAACTCAGGAAGTATACAAACTAGAAACTCTTCTGGTGCAGGGCTTGTCTTTTGATGGAATTGAAGATATCAGTGGTTCCCTCAAAAGATCAGAATTAGGTGGTATACTTTCTGGATATGAACTTTTAGCTATTGCTACAACTCTGGCAGGTGTTCGTAAGTTGCGTCGGGCAATTGATAGTTATGAGTCAGAATATGAGCTGTCAGTTTTGCCGGAATTGGTGGCGGATATGCGGACTTATCCAGAGTTAGAACAAGAAATTCATCGTTGTATAGATGACCGGGGAGATGTTACGGATAGAGCTAGCCCTAAATTGGCAGGAATTCGTGAAAAAATACACCGCCTACGCGATCGTATTGACAATATTCTCCGAGGAATTTTACAACGGAAAGCTAATGCTATTCAACAACCAATTATTACTCAACGCGACGATCGCTTTGTAATTCCTGTTAAAGCTCCTCAAAAAGATGCTGTACCTGGTATTGTTCATGATACGTCTACGACTGGTTCTACACTATACATTGAACCTAATGCAGTTGTCAACCTGAATAATCAAATGCGACAACTGCAACGTCAAGCTCAAAGAGAAGAAGAAGCTATTCGGCAAGCTTTAACTCAGAAGGTGGCAGAAGTTAAGGAGGATTTAGATCAGCTGTTGGCAATTACTACTATTATTGACCTAGCTACAGCTCGGGCTCGTTATAGTTTATGGTTGGAAGCTACACCACCTCAATTTACTGACCTAGACTCTGAGCAACCTATGACTATGGGTCAATTACGACATCCTTTACTGGTATGGCAACAGCAGTATGAACAAAAAAATTCGGTAGTACCTATTGATGTGAAGGTTAGACCTCCAGTGAGAGTGGTAGCAATTACGGGTCCTAATACTGGTGGTAAGACTGTGACTCTGAAAACTCTGGGATTAGCTGCACTTATGGCAAAAGTGGGATTATTTATTCCTGCTAATGATCCTGTAAAGTTACCTTGGTTTGAGCAAATATTGGCTGATATTGGTGATGAGCAGTCTTTGGAGCAAAGTTTATCTACTTTTTCTGGTCATATTCGGCGAATTATTAGAATTTTAGAAGCTATAGATGTTAGTAAGGCAAATATAATAAGTCAAAAGTTAAAAGTTAAAACTCAAAACTCAAAGGTAATAGACTCGGATGATTTTTCTGAGAATGAAAATAATTCGGAAATTGATAATTTGTCTGGGAATGAAAATCTGGAAAGTTCTAATTTATCGTCTACTCTGGTTTTGTTGGATGAAGTTGGTGCTGGTACTGACCCTACTGAAGGTAGTGCTTTAGCAATTTCTTTATTGCAATATTTGGCAGATAATGCACTATTAACAGTGGCAACTACTCACTTTGGAGAGTTGAAGGCTCTTAAATATGAAGATGAACGGTTTGAAAATGCTTCAGTCGAATTTGATAGTAATTCCTTACAACCAACTTATCGTTTACTATGGGGAATTCCTGGGCGGTCTAATGCTATGACTATTGCTGGTAGGTTGGGTTTAAAACAGGATATTATTGATAGGGCGCAAGATTATGTTGGGGACAGTTCTGAGGATGTGAATCAAGTAATTGCAGGTTTGGAGGAGCAAAGACAAAAGCAGGAAACTAAGGCTAAGGAAGCGTCTGCATTATTACAGGAAACTGAGTCTTTACATCAGGAAGTTGCCCGAAAAGCTTCTGCTCTCAAGGAACGGGAACGGGAATTAAAGTTGGCGCAGGAGGTGGCAGTACAAGAAAAAATTGCTGAGGCAAAAGCAGAAATAGCAAGGGTAATTCGGAATTTGCAACAGGGTCCCCTGACTGCTAGAAATGCTCAGAAAGCCACTAATGCTATTAATGAAATTTCTGAGAAATATTTGCCTTCTGCTACTCCCCCACCAAAGAAACCAGGTTTTATGCCAAAGGAGGGCGATCGCATTAGAATTCCGAAAATTGGTCAAATTGCTGAGGTTTTGAGCGCTCCTAATGAAAATGATGAGTTGACTGTTAAGTTTGGGGTGATGAAAATGACGGTTAATTTGAGGGAGGTTGAGTCTCTTGATGGTGAGAGGGTTGAGTCTTTTAAGAAGAATAAAAATTTGGAGTCTCAAAGGAGCAAGAAGGTAGAAAGTAAGTCTAAGGAAACTCCGCCGAAAGTAAGTTCTAATGGTTTGGCTGTTCGTACTTCTCAAAATAGTATTGATATTCGTGGCAGTCGGGTTGCGGATGCTCAATTTGAAGTTGATAGGGCGTTATCGAAAGCGATCGAATATGGTTTGTTGTGGATTATTCATGGTAAGGGTACTGGTAAGTTGAGGCAGGGTATCCATGAATTTTTGCAGGAACATCCGTTGGTGGAACGTTATGAATTAGCTGCTAGAAATGATGGAGGTAGTGGGGTGACTATTGCTCATTTGAAGTAGGTAATACTAAAGTAGCAGCAGCCTGTGAAAGGTCAACTTGCATCGGTGCTACGGCTCACTTGTTTAAGTGCGCCGGCACAGCTGAGGAGGATGTCAATAGCTATTATAGTTGTTTTAATTTATATTGAGACAAGTATTTCTTGCTGCTTTGTGGCATGAATGTTGCGATCGCGACTTCTCCCACAAGAAAAGTCGCGTTGCACAATGACGAATGATTAGGAGAATTGAGGAATTTGTTGATGTTTCAAATAATAGATCAACAAGTGAATTGATCTGTACAACATATCAATGGACTTTGAGTAGCACAAAGTTTTGCGATGTAACCTAGCTAGATAGTCTCTCAGACGGCAGTTTTCTCCAACTACAATGGTCATTGCTGTTTTGCTTACTAGGTGCTCCCAATCATCAATTAAGCAAGGATACACTTTGTAACCATCTGTAACAACCGAGAAAACAAGCTCAACCGTGAATCATCTGCCATAATACTGTAAAGGTAGCGGCCCAGCGATCGCCTATCACAAACTTTAAAATTACTGGCATTTTGCTATTAACAACTGTCCATGGCTTTTGTTTTTTTTTGTTTTGAGCCGATAAAAGTTTGCAGTTCATCAATTTGAGCCGTCTCAGGATTTTCTAAGTTATCATCACTCTCTGTGTGCTGTGTGCAAGTCGTACCTAATTAAGGACCATATCATATCATGGGAAATACCAGTCACTCTCTCAATAGCTCCGAATCTCATGCCATTAAGGGACATTTTTACACAAAGCTCTTTAACATCAGAACTATAACCCGCAGGACAGGGGCTATCTCGAAATTGAGGGCCACACTCACGGCAAAGATAACTCTGTTTTCCCTGACGATGACCATTTTTCACTACTTTATGGCTTTGACAGGGTTTGACAATAAGGACAATTTATCTCTCAATAAAATTCTAGAATATCATTCTCTATTGTGCAACACCCAAATTTATTGTCCTAACCAGTGAGGATGTAGTGCTATAAATTTACTATGGCATCTATACTTTGAGTTAAATAACTTAAACTTGAGTTTTAATACCTTGTTAATAAGTAAGTATGGGGTAAATTTATGATTATTTAACGAAAAGTTCAATCTGAGTGCTATCGTACCTGGGTAAGTCCTGTCTTATAGTTCTTTTAAATAAGAATAAGACACTATCTGGCACAATAATTACAAATAATTTTATCGAGAGATGTATTGATAGGTGAACACATTCCATTCTTTTTTTTATGCACTAAAATCATATTCTATGTCATTTAAATGAGGAGAGTATTTTGGCAAAAATAGTAATTGATGACCTCCTGCTTCTACTAATTCTCTAATAACGTTTTTTATATGAATTGGTGAATTATCCGTGCAGCAGTACACTGGGAATTTTTAATAATGGTAATAAATGTTTATCTAACCATTGTTCAAATCCCACGGCATTTAGGGTTCATTTAAATATAATTGGTGCCATTAAATCTTTTTCCTTTTTTATTCTCTCGGCTACTAAATTTTCTCTTTTTCCTCGTTTTCTCTCTTGCTCACCATAAACTTGTTTCCCTTTTTTTGACCAGGCATAAATACAGTCTTGATTATCTTCAAATCCTTACTCATCAATAAATACAAGGCTTTTACTTCCAAATTTTTTGATAAAATTTCGTAGTTTCTGATAATATTTTATTCTTTATTCTCTATTTATTTATCTATAACGAAGTTTTTTTTCTAGTAATTTCCATTCTTTTAAAAGCATAAAATATAGCTGGTTGATTAACTCCAATTTTTTTAGCTCTGTCTGACAATAATCGACTATTGATTTTGTTTTACATCTTTTTATAATTCTTTCCCATCTAATTTTTTTGACGACTTTTTACCTTAGTTGCTGACAATTTTGGGCGAGATAAACATCTATATATCGAAGCTATTCTTATCCCAAATATATGAGCTGCTTCGGTAATCTTACCGCCATTTTCTACAAAATTTATTACTTTTTATCTTAATTATAAACTGTAAGGCATAGTTCAAAATAGTTTCTAGTTGACTTAATTTTATTATACTCAATTTTTGTTTCAATCTTAATTAAAACGACTATAGTTGACAATGATGAGTGCCTAAGGTCAGTGCTAACTGATCTGAACTTGAGTAACTCAAAAGCTGAAACTTTTTTCAGGTCTCAAAGGGTCAAGCTTTTATCTGTCAATACTTTGATAATTAATCAGCTAGCCCTAATTAAATTAGACAACCTTAGAGATTAATCCTATTCTCTATTTCCCCTACTTCCCTATTCTGCTATTCCCTTATTCCTTGTAATTGGTTGATGAATTTCCCCTAACATAACTTGAGATTTTGCTCCTGTAACTTCTGGCAAATTACAGGGAATTTCTAAGGAACGCCAATAAGCTAAAATTGCAAAAGCGATCGCTTCTTTAAAATCTACATCTATACCTACTTCAGCAGTGGTCATTACCGGTATTGGTGCTAATAAATTCTCTATCCGTTTTTTTAAATATAAATTATGACTACCACCGCCACATAATAATATTTGGTCTGGCAAATTTGGTAAGAAATTTCTATAGCTATGATTAATTGAAGCTGCTGTTAATTCTGTGAGAGTTGCTAATATATCAGAAGCACTTAAATGATATTTTTCCCCATCACTAAAACATTTTAATAAATAGTCCTTACCAAATAATTCTCGTCCCGTAGACTTTGGGGGTTTCTGTTGAAAAAAGTCTTGTTTTAACCATATTTCTACTAACTCTTGGCATGGTCTGCCAGTAGCTGCCCATTCTCCATTTTTGTCGTAGGTTTTACTTCCTTGAGAAAGCTGTTGTACTGCTAAATCTAATAATGTATTACTCGGTCCTGTATCCCAACCTAAAACTCCTTGAGTATCAGCTAAGGTTGTTACTAATTCCTCTTTTTTTTTACTTTTGACTTTCCCCATATAAACAGGTAAAGGGGGGATTGAATTTTGACTTCCCCAAAAGGGTTGATTTTTTAGATAAGTCACATTACCAATTCCACCTAAATTTTGTACACATCGAGTATATTTTGGGTGACCCAGTAAATGAACATCAACACAAGGAACTAAGGGGGCACCGTGACCTCCGGCTGCAATATCAGCAGCCCGAAAATTACTAATGGTAGTAATTCCAGTTAAATTAGCAATAACCTCACCACGACCTAACTGTAGACTATAGCCTAATTGTTGAGATGGTGGACGATGATACACAGTTTGACCGTGAGAGCCAATTAGTTCTGCATTCACAGCATATTTCTGGTTAATTATTAATGCTGCCGTCGCAAATTCTTGAGCAATAGTATCATTAAGTTCAGCTAACTCAGCTATTGAGATAGATGCACCGGAACAAATATCAAGAATTTGCGATCGCAAATTATCTGGGTAGGGATAAGTAAGTGCTGTGAGTAATTCAACTGTTAAATTTGTTTGACTTCCAGTAATATCAACCAAAGCTGCATCTATACCATCTACGGAAGTACCACTTATCAAACCAATAACCTTGGTCATTTTTCAACTTCCACAATTACAATTAGCACTGTAATATTATCACGACCTCCTTTATCCTTAGCGGTATCTAATAATTCTTCAGCGATAGTTTGACTATCTTTATTAGAACTTAATAATTGAGTAATAATAGAATCAGGCAACTCCTCTGTTAGTCCGTCACTGCAGAGTAAGAGGCGATCGCCCGGCTGAACATCTAAAGGTAAGAGTTCTATCTGACCCATATCTTTCCTACCCAAACATTGGGAAAGTACATGACGCCAAGGATGAGTTCTAGCTTGCTCTGGAGTTATCAAATTATTCCTCACTGCCTGAGCTACCCAGGTTTGGTCTTCTGTAATTTGTGTTAGTGTTTTGTCTCGAAGTCTATAGATACGAGAGTCTCCGATATTTGCGCACCAATATTTTTCCTCTCGGAAGATAACTACTGCTACTGTTGTACCCATATCAGAAAGTTCAGGGGATTTTTGCTGGTCATCTATAATAGCTTTATTTGCTTTAATAAAGGCAGATTTTAGCAAATAGGTTGATTCGATAGTATCCTGCCAAGAATTAACGAGATAAGTTTTAATTACTTCTGTAGCAATTGTACTTGCCTCTAGACCACCTGTGTGTCCTCCCATACCATCAGCAACAATAAAAAATTTTCCTTCAGGATCTATATAGTAAGAATCTTGATTAATTGAGCGAACATTACCTGTATGAGTAATACCTGCGAATTTCCGTTTCATAGTATAACTTAATTCAGTTACTTTTGTACAATTTTTAGATTTATTATCCACCATTTATAATTAATATTATGTTTATTTAATATGGTTTATTTTAATTATAGCATTAGAATGAAATCAACAACTAATTAACTGCTGCCAGTATATCTAAGTAAAAAGTTATGGTGTCTCCTTATGGAAATGCTCAATGAGTATTCAAGCAAGCATAATTCAATCATGGAGCAACACCACGAATTTCCCACACGAGAAATTTATATCCCCACAAGGAGAATAAGCCAGTCGATAATCAAGTTCATTAATAGTTTTTTTTATAATAAATCAAAATCTAAAATCATTGGTATTTCTTATTGAATTTGAGGCAAAAAAAACTTGATTTTACCTGTTACTTTTAAATTTGAAATACTGTTTTACAGAATTTCAAGCCTGTCATGCCAAGTAGTTCTAAATGTTTGTTACAAATGGTAGGAAATTGATTTATAACAAACTCAGGTCATACTGAAGTTGGAATAAATCTTGTTGAAAAAAAGGGAGATCGGGATAGATATAACTATCTTCGCTTTGAGTAATTTTGGTCTAACTGGACGATAACTCGTAAAATAATAAGTATAAAAGGAATTCAGCTTTTTAATATTTACTTGATCAATCAGCTTTTCTTATTGATTGGATGTACATTCTTTTTTGTGACTTGTGGTATAAAGTATTACTTTTAACTTTTAACTTCCATGAAAAGGTAGGGATGTTGTTACAATATTTAATGACATTGTTAAATTTTTCTAAAATTTTATGAATTTAGAAACAATATCATCTGGAGCTCACCAAGAAGACTTCAATTCAAGTAGCCAAAAATTAGACATATTAGAAGTTGAGGCAATGCAACTAAAAAATATAGATAGAGATACCCTTAAGTCTCAAAGTTCGACTCAGACAGCAGAAAGTAATACAAATACCCCACGTTATGATCCAGAAGTAATTACAGCCTTTTACAGTAAACGTCCTTTGCAAGTCTGGAAACGACGAATAGATATATTATGGACCTTTGTCTTATTTGCTTTTAACTGGTGGTTGGACAAAGTTACTGGTAACGCCGCTAAAAATGAAAGAAAAAGGGCAATCTGGTTAAGAGGAATTTTAACAAATCTGGGTCCTGCTTTTATTAAAGTAGGACAAGCTCTATCTACTCGACCAGATCTAGCTTCTCCAGTATATTTGGATGAGTTGACCAAATTACAAGACCAATTACCTGCTTTTCCCAATGAAGTAGCCTATCATTTTATAGAAGAAGAATTAGGTTTTCCTCCAAAAGAAGTTTACGCAGAATTAACACCAGATCCTATAGCTGCTGCTTCCCTTGGACAAGTATATAAAGGCAAATTAAAAACAGGTGAAATAGTAGCAGTAAAAGTACAGCGTCCTGGTTTAGCAGAAAGCATTGCTTTAGACATTTATATATTAAGAACATTAGCTATTTGGGCAAATAAAAATATTCAGCGACTCCGTAGTGACTTAGTAGCTATAATGGATGAATTTGGGACTCGAATATTTGAGGAAATGGATTATACTCAAGAGGGTCGAAATGCTGAAAAATTTAAAGAGCTCTACGGTCATCTGAAAGATATTTATATTCCTAAAATTTATTGGCTATATACAGGTCGTCGTGTGTTGACGATGGAGTGGATAACGGGTACTAAGCTAACTAATTTGGAAGCTATAAAGGAAAAAAATATTGATGCGAAATATCTCATAGAAATTGGTGTACAATGTTCTTTAAGACAGCTATTAGAACATGGTTTTTTTCATGCTGATCCTCATCCTGGTAATTTATTAGCAAGTCCAGATGGTAAATTAGTTTACCTAGATTTTGGCATGATGAGTGAGGTTAAACCTTATCAGCGATATGGTTTATTAGAGGCAATTGTACACTTGGTAAATCGTGATTTTGAAGGTTTAGCTCAGGATTATGTAAAGCTCGAGTTTTTAACTCCAGAAACAGATTTAACTCCTATTATTCCAGCATTAACTGGTGTTTTCAACAATGCTCTTGGTGCAAGTGTGGCAGAACTTAATTTTAAGAGTATTACAGACCAATTATCGGCTTTAATGTATGAGTATCCATTCCGTGTGCCTGCTTATTATGCTTTGATTATTCGCTCTTTGGTAACTTTAGAAGGTATTGCTATTAATGTCGATCCTAATTTTAAAGTATTGAGTAAAGCTTATCCTTATGTAGCTAAACGTTTATTAACTGACACTTCTCCTGAGTTGAGAAATTCTCTAAAAGATTTACTTTTTAAAGATGGCAATTTTCGTTGGAATAGGTTAGAAAATCTTTTAAAAAATGCTAGTAATAGTGATGATTATGAGATTAGCAAAGTGTTAGATCAAGCTCTAGATTTCTTATTATCTGAACGGGGAGATTTTATTCGAGTTCATTTAGTTAACGAGCTCATAAATGGTCTGGATTTGGCATCAATAAATACATTGATTAACGCCAGAACTAAGGTAAGTAAGTGGTTAGGTATAAAAGTAGAAAAAACTTCAATTGCTACATCTAGAAATCCCCAAGAAGAAAAGAGAACAGAACATATTAAAAATATCTGGAAAATTATTCAAGATACTCCTGGTTTTGATGCTATGGAGTTAGTACAGTTGATACCAAATATATTAGGTAAACCAGAGATGCAAAGGATGGGGCAACAAGTAGCAGGTGGTTTAACTCAACGGGCGCTTGCTCGTTTGATTCGTCAATTATTATTATCTCCGGAGCATCCTGATACTGATGGTAATAGTCATCAATCAAAAACTAAACCTCAACTTTCTTTACCTGCTTTTTTACCCTAGGTTGATATTGATTTGTTAATAGTTAATAGTTGGTTGTTAGTAACAAATTTTTCCACTAGCAACTAATTTTTTTATGGAAATATCACAAACATCAAAAGTATTATTATATTTTATTGATAGTCAGGAGTAAGAAATAGACAGTATAGTTAAAAAATAATATTATTGAGCAAAGACTTTTCAACCTATATCTTTAGGAGATTACCTATTCTTAAACTAGATCTCTCCAGATTATGAAAGCTTCATGAAATGTCCGTAGAATATTTAAAAATTAATATAATTTGAGAGAGTTTACCGTACAATAAAGTTATTCTGCTTATGTTAATCATTTAATAACTCAAGTGGTACCTAAAGTATAGGATTAATGTATAGGAATTGACATAAGATATTTTAGCTATTGGCGTCAAATACCTAAAAAAATTGCCCTTACTTACTTACTGATTAATAAATCAAGTTTTGAGCAAGTTTTTGGGTTATTTTTGGGAATTGGAATCATATTTAAATTCTATTAAGGTATAGAGGGTTATTATGTTAAAATAATAAATATTTTTAATACGATACCCTCAGGATTTATATACCCAAACTAAGAAACAAAATTTATTGCTCTGATTATTAGTTTTTCAGGAAACTTTATATCTTTACCTGTAGTTCGGTTCCATGGTAATAGTCAGTTTTTAGTATATTTAGTATATAAAATAAAAATGCAAAACCTTTGTAGTTCAAGCATCTTGCTCGCAGCTCATTTTACCTCACCCTTAATGAATTTCTCTATTCCCCAATCTCCCCATTAATATCTAGTAAAAAAGATCAGGATAATTTTATGAGTAGTATCCTTCCCGTAATTTTTGTATGGTTTATTTCAGTTTTTTGTGCTTGTTTAGGTGTTATTATTGGAGGTACTACTGGAGGAGTAGTTGGTGCAATTACTGGCTTAATTACCAAATCTAGGTGTACAATGAGAGTATTTAATGTAGCTACTTTCACTTCACTTTTAATGACAGTTATTTTTTTTATTGTAGCTCGTGAAAAAATTCAACCTCTCAATTGTGATGATGGCTTAGAGGAAGTTTATATTTGTTTAAGTCCGTTATTTATTCCTCTTTGGGGAGCTATATTTGGAGGTATATTTGGCTCATTTATCGGAGTATTGTTTGAAATAAACAGAAAAAAAAGTCATTAAATTGGAGTTGCTGAAGTATAGGTATAATTTTTGTGTTTCCTATCCTAATTCTCTAGTTCCTAAAACCGTTAATACTGAACTAAAAAACAAGTTAATGATGATGAAAACTAACTTTGGTGCAACTAAATTAACCATTAAATTAACTATTAAAGTAGCCAAAGAAATTGCTTAACTATATAAATTTTTTAAAAGTAATTACCAACTCTCCTATAAATAAGTATTACTTGATTTTATTTGATTAATGAAAGATGATTTTTAAATGGTTGTTTTGTTAGATTATTTTAACATAAAAAATACTTCTTTTTATAGGTAAATATTGGCATAAATAATTATAGGAACTTTAGCTAATCTGACTCTTTTGTGAATTTTCTACCTAGCACTATGGCTATTCTATTATTTATAGTAACCATTGATTTGTTTTTCTATGTTTTTTATTAAGTTGGCTAATCCCATTTCTGAGTTTGTCATTTTTGAGACTGAGATTATAGGATTTGATATATTTTCTTGAAATTCCTGTACGGTAAAAGTTTTGAGACTATGAATTGATAGGTAACAATTAAGCCAATTAATTTTGAATAAAAAAAAATGAAATTCAACCGTCGTTACTTCCTAATTTCTCTCAGTAGCGGATTAGGATTAGCTTTTTATTCCTACAATAATTTACAGCAAACTCCAACTACAAAGCTTAAAAAGGTTAATTCTAAAACTACTGCAAATGCCCCTGTTTATTCCTCAGAAATTCCTACTCCTTCAGCACCAGCTACTAAAGGAATATTTGCCCCTAAGCGAGGAGAAGTTCGACTAGTAGTTATTAGCGATTTAAACAGTAGTTATGGCTCTACAACTTACCAAATACAAGTTGAAAAAACTATGACTCTAATTCCTGAATTGCAGCCAGATTTATTACTTTGCGCAGGTGATATGATTGCCGGACAAAAACTATCACTTACTGAAGAAAATATTGAAGATATGTGGTCAGCTTTTGATCGCTATATTGCGAAACCATTACGTCAAGCTAAACAACCTTTTTGTATGACTATGGGTAACCATGATGCTTCTGGTTATTTTAAAAAATCTGGGGATGGATATATGTATGAAAAAGAACGTATACAAGCACAAATTTATTGGATAAAACATAAAAATGATTTAAACATAAATTTTTTAGAAGCAGATGGATTTCCTTTTTATTACAGTTTTATTCATCAAGAAATTTTCTATTTAATTTGGGATGCTTCTACATTTGATATTCCTACTAAACAATTAGAATGGGTAAAAAAAAGTCTGGCAAGTAGTCAAGCACAAACAGCAAAGATGAGAATTGTCATGGGACATTTACCTCTCTATGCTGTGGCAGTTGGTAAAAATAAGTTTGGTGATGTTTTGACTGAAACTGAGAAGTTACAAAACCTGTTAGAAAAATATAATGTACATCTATATATTAGCGGTCATCATCATGCTTATTTTCCTGGTTATAAGGGTAATTTAAAATTGCTACATACTGGTGCTTTAGGTAGCGGACCTCGTGTTTTACTTAATAGTAATTTACCCCCTAGAAATACTTTGACTGTTTTGGATATTAACCTAGAACTAAATCAGAGTTTTTATACTACTTATGATCTGAAAACGATGAGAGTTGTTCATCTGCAAGAATTACCAGAAAAAATTACTGGTTTGAATGGTTGGGTTTTACGAGAACCAAAAGTAATGTTGCCTAATTAACAAAGGTTAGGATAATTTGAGATACTGTTACAGGTGACTTTTATTAATCTACCATGGCAACAATTAACGATAACTACCTCAAACTTAAAGCCGGATACTTATTTCCAGAAATAGCTAGACGAGTTAATACATTTGCTGAAGCACACCCGGAAGCCCAGATCATTAAATTGGGTATTGGGGATGTAACTGAGCCATTGCCAAAAGCTTGTATTCAGGCTATGACTAAAGCTGTAGCAGAAATGGGCGATCGCTCAACTTTTAAGGGTTATGGCCCAGAGCAAGGTTATGCTTGGTTGCGCGAAAAAATTGCTGCTCAAGATTTTCAGGGGCGAGGATGTGATATTGATGCCTCGGAAATTTTCATTTCTGATGGATCTAAGTGTGATAGTGGTAATATTCTAGATATTATTGGTAATAATAATACTATTGCGGTGACTGATCCAGTATACCCAGTGTATGTAGATACGAATGTAATGGCGGGTAACACTGGTGCTGTAAATGAGAAAGGGGAGTATGAGGGTTTAGTTTATTTACCAATAAGAGCGGAAAATAATTTTACTGCGGAAATTCCTACTCAAAAGGTAGATTTGATTTATTTGTGTTTTCCCAATAACCCTACTGGTGCGACTGCCACTAAAGAATATTTGCAAACATGGGTAAATTATGCTAGAGCGAATGATGCCATTATTTTATTCGATGCTGCTTACGAAGCATTTATTACCGATGCCAGTCTTCCTCATTCTATTTATGAGATAGAAGGAGCAAAAGAATGTGCCATTGAATTTCGCTCCTTTTCCAAGAATGCTGGTTTTACAGGTACTCGTTGTGCGTTGACTGTCGTACCCAAAACTCTGAAAGGGAAAGCTGCTGATGGTAGCGATGTAGAATTATGGAAATTGTGGAACCGTCGCCAGTCTACTAAATTTAATGGAGTTTCTTATATTGTGCAGCGAGGTGCAGAGGCAGTTTACTCCGAAGAAGGGAAAGCACAGGTTAAGGGGTTGATCCAATTTTATTTAGAGAATGCGAAAATTATCTGCTCTCAGTTACAAGCAGCAGGTTTAACTGTTTATGGTGGGGTAAATGCGCCTTATGTTTGGGTGCAGACTCCTACAGGTTTGTCGAGTTGGGATTTTTTCGATAAGCTGTTGCAAAATTGTAATGTTGTGGGAACTCCCGGTTCCGGCTTTGGTGCTGCAGGTGAAGGTTACTTCCGCATTTCTAGTTTTAATAGTCGGGAAAATGTTAATGAAGCGATGAAACGGATAACTGAGAAATTTAAAGTTTAGACAAGCTATCGCTCTTAACTTACAGAGAAACCGGGTTGAACGAAGAAATTTTCTAAGAGTAATTATAGTCATAAACCCGGTTTCTTATAATGTTATAAATCAGCATTTTTTTTACAGGAAATTTTATGGGTAATTAAGAGTAGAATTTACGAGATAAAATTATTGATAATTAATAAAAAAATTCTGATTTAGGAAATCAGGAATAGGTAAAATGTCATATAAAAGTCAAAACTGAGTTGAATTTAAAGATTATAGAAACAGAAGATTTATTTTCTCAGGTTGAACCTGTATAAATTAGTATCTTTTGGATGAGACGTTAAAGAAAAATGTACCTATTGCTTTAGCGATCGCTACGGAAAAAGCTAGTTCCGAATTAATAATTATTAATATTTTGTTGGAGATTAAAAGACAACTTCAAATCAGTTTTTTCTCTGGTATAGATTTCTCAGTTGATAAGGATAAAGGGTTGAATGAATTTTGTGATTTTATTATTAGTCAATCTCCGAAACAATTATATTTAGATACTCCTGTAGTTGTTCTTGTAGAAGCTAAAAGTGAAAATATTGTTAGTGTTTTAGGAAAATGTATTGCAGAAATGGTTGCTGTAGAAATATATAATAAACAAGATGGTAAAGATGTTTCTTTTATTTATGGTGTAGTGACTACTGGTTATGTTTGGAAATTTTTGAAATTGGAAAAGAATGTAGTGTTTATTGATGCAGAGAATTACTATATTAAAAATTCGAGAAAGATTATTAGAATTTTTGTGGAAATGGTTAGTTCAATTAAGTGTTTGTAATTAGATATTAAAGTAATAATTAGGGTAGGCAAATATCAGAAATTTTGCTGTTGATATAGGTTCGTAAAAATTTGTCTACCATAACTAAATCTAGTGAAAAACTATTTTATCCTTCTAAGGATAAACTTGCTCAAATTGAACAAAGTCCGTCACTTCATATAAGGCAGATTTTTTATTTACATTATCACCAGGACAAATTATGGTTTCTGTTTTTTGATAATTTCTAGAAGATAAATTAACAACCTTATTAGTGACACAAATTTTTAATAGAAAAAACTGGCTTAAATATAACAAGATATGTACCTTCAGGTTTATTACGAAGACAGCTATGACCTGCTATTTGATGACCTTTAGAATATAAATTAAAACCTAGATTATTCACACAAAATGATGTTTTTTTAGTGTTAGCTCATTTATAATTTTTATAACTTGTTATGTATTGTAGAGGAAAAGTTTTATTGTCATAATTCCTTATATCTAGAGAGCTTTCTATACCTAAATACTGTGAATATTTTGGACGTTTAAGACCTAATGACAAAGTAGAAAAAATTTACATTTTTTAGAAGAAAATCGAAATCCATCCTCTAACTTTTAATGCTGTTATTCTTCAGCCGTATGGAGAGCAATACTTTCTATCTCCAGCTATTAGATAAAATTCAGACTTTGCCCTAACTAAATAGATCATATTTTTATACTCGTTGCAGACTTCGAGTTTGTTATTTATTTCAATGGAAGGGGAAAAATACTTAAATATTGCTCAAGAATACCATTGCACTAAATTTCATATTGATAATTTCACTTCAAATTTATGAAAACTTATTTCCCAGGAATTAAATGAAAAAATCCGTAAGTCAAATTTACTCACTGCGATGAAAAGATATCAAGTTTCTCATGTTTCAAGTGTATTTAATTTTGGATAAAGTAATTATGCAAAAGGTAATATTAATTTCTGCATAGATAACACCACATCTCTAGAAGAAACCCAACAAAAATTACCCACTAAACAAACAATAAACAAAAATAAAATCCCACTGCCAAAACTAGACCTCAGAGACGCACCAGATATCAAAAAAACATTCTACGATCGCTCCAGCGAACTTACTACCCTCAAAACCTGGATACTCAAACATCATTGTCGTCTTATCGCCATTTCAGGAATAAGCGGTGTCAGTAAAAGCACCATTATTCGTCATCTCATCCCTGACATAGAATCTAATTTCGACAACATCATCTGGCATACCCTCCGCACATCTCCACCCCTAAACATAACCCTCAAAAACTTAATTGAAACTATCTCCAACGTAACAGAAATAAACCTCCCAAATAACACCGATACTAAACGTTAATGCTGATGAAAAATTACGGGAGATGCGTTGTCTAATTATGCTCGATGACCTACAAAAAATACTAAAAAGTAAGCAACTTTTCGGTAACTATAAACCAAGAATTGAAAACTATTACTAAACGTTAATGCTGATATAAAAATTACGGGAGATGCGTTGTCTAATTATTCTCAATGACCTACAAAAAATACTAAAAAGTAAGCAACTTTTCGGTAACTATAAACCAAGAATTGAAAACTATATAAACCTACTTGAAATTATCGACTAACTTACTCAAAATAGTTGTTTAATTCTTAATAGTTAAAAAACACATTTATAAAATTTCAACTTTACAGATAAAGACTTACCAGTACATTTATTTCATTTAACTGTTTTAACAGAAAAGGTAGATCATTAAATGCTAAAAAAATCAAGTATTATTAGATAATAAAAATGGCAATAGTTGATAAATTTCTATCAAAGTAATCCCCAATGGTTAAAATTACTAGGAAAGACAATCAAAAATTTATTTTGTAGAAGCGTAGCTCAATATTTAAGTTATCAACCGCTCTTTTTATATAATGAATTAACTAATATTTTACAGCAGCATTTTCAAAGGTTGTCTGAATTAGAAAAATAATTACTATCCCAACTTAGCCAAGCAGCAGAATCTGTTTCACTTTCCCAATTATTAGAAAAATCTCAATTATCATCATCAGAATTATTTCAAACATTACTATCCTTAGAAAGACGAAATTTGATAGAGAAAATCATAGAAAAAAGCCAGATTTTATTTATTGTTAAACCTATATTTATGGATTATATAAAACACATGACAAATCGTTGTTAATATTTAATAAAAATAGCAAAATAGTCTAATTAAAGTAGACAAATAGGATCAATATTTGTCTACTATCATTGATAATTTTATAATTAATTTGAGGAACCAAGAAATAACTATTCGCCAAATCTCTCCAACAACTATTCCCTCAAAGCATTCAATAACAAAAAAGTCAACTCTTCTAAAGACAACTAGAACATTGGTTCAATAATGGCCAATAGTTATGAGTGCAGGGAACTAAACTGGACATTGGAGAAATTTTCAATCATTTGTCGTTTTATCGTCTCTTGGCCTTCTTGGCTACCTTTCTCCAAGGTACCTTCCCGCCAAGGTAAATATACAGGTGAAAGTTTTATTAGTAACTCCTAACCATCTTGATCTATATTTTCTCTGAATTGAATTGTGATGTGCCAACTTCCTAGAAGCTAGGTTAAATTTTCTCGGAGTGTGTGATGGGTAATTAATTAATTGGAATAGGGGCCGTGTTTTGAAATTCTGGCAAAAAATAAATAAGGCTTGCTGAAAAAGTCTTTTTTAGGAGTAGAGAACCTACCACTAATATCTCCCAGGATGAGAAGTAGAGAAGTTGCATAACAAAAATGCGAACCTCCCTACAACCGAAAACTAGACACTTTTTTCGAGTTTAAAAATTCTAAAACCTTCATGTCTCAATACTTTTTGGTTTAAGAAGCAAACCCTAAATACCTGTGGGTCATTTACCCTCTGGATCTGGTTCGGCGCCAAAGTCGTTTATTAATTTGGCAGAACAGGAAAGACATAAAATCCACAGTAACAGTCATTCTGTTTCAGAATAGGAAGTATTTTCTCTTCTAGTTTTACGTTTTTGCTGATTAATAACAAAGTTGAGTTTTGCTTGGCAGTTTAGTATTTCTAGTCCTTGTGGTTGATTGCGAAAAGAATTAATATTTGCCTAGTATTTAGAAATAATTACTTGCCAAATCTCTCAAACAATTCCTCACGAGAAGCAGTTAATAATAAAGGAGTTAACTCCTCTGGAGATAATTGCAACATTGGTTCAATAATGGCCAAAAGTTCTGGTTCAAAGGAACCAAACCGGACATTGAAGAAATTTTCAATCATTTGTCGTTTTATCGTCTGTTGGCCTTCTTGACGGCCTTCTTGGCGACCTTCTTGGCGACCTTCTTGGCGGCCTTCTTGGCGACCTTCTTGGCGACCTTCTTGGCGGCCTTGCTCCAAGGTATCTTCGCGCCAACGTAAATATACAGGTGAAAGTTTCATTAGTAACTCCTGGTCATCTTTATCTATATTTTCTCTGAATTGAATTGTGACGTGCCAACTTGCTAGAAGTTCAGTTAGATTTTCTCGGAGTGGGTTGCCTCTTGGTAGAGCTTCTAACTCTGAAATAGCTTGCTCTTGTGTTTGGCTTTTTCCCAAAACCCTCAACCAAAGAGTATCCTGATTGATAGGTAGTTGATTAATTGCAATAATGGCCGTGTTTTGAAATTCTGGCAAAAAATAAACACCTTGAGGCCATTTACCCTCTAGGTCTGGTTGGGCACCAAAGCCGTCTATTAATTTGGCAGAACAGGAGGGACATAAAATCCACAGTAATGGCCACTCTGTTTCAGAATAGGAAGTATTTTCTCTTCTAGATTTACGTTTTTGCTGATTAATAACAAAGTTGAGTTTTGCTTGGCAGTCTAGTATTTCTAGTCGTTGTGGTTGATTGCGAAATGGTTCATATATAGAAGCAGTTGCTGCCATTTGGCCTAATAACCCTAAAATTTTAGGGTCGTTTGGCGGTGGAATGACAGGGATAAAATATACATCTATTTCCCGGACTTCGCTGGCAACATCCCGACTGGTTTCAACTTTACCTAATAAAGTTAGCAACTCTTCTAAATATTGTTTGGCAAATTGGTCGTGAGGAGTTCGTGTCATATCTTGTCCGGTTGAATATTTATACTTTGAAAGCTCCTGGCAGAAAGCAGAAGGGAAAAAGCTTGTTATTACTAATTACCTGGATATAATACCATGAATATTTTCTAATAATTTCAGGTTTTTATACTGCTTGTAATTATGTTATAAATCAATATTTTTTGATAATATTTGATTGTTAATTAAGAGTATAATTCAGGATATATAGCAATTCGATTTAAACAGTGAAATAAATGGGCGAATATAAAGTATGAGGTAGGAAGCGAAAGGAACAGGAGCTATATTTTGAGAAAGCTAGTGGTTTTATATGCAAGATTTAGAATTACTATAAAATGATTTGTAGTAGTTAATAGGAAAATCTCATATAGTGACTTTAAATTAAAAAAAAGTCAAGTCTGAGTTTAAGTTTAAAATTGTATACACAGAATACTTATTTTCTCAAGTTAAACCTGTAGAGATTAGTAGTTTCTGAGTTAAGATATTAAAAACAATGTATCTATTGCTATAGCGATCGCTATAGAAAAAGTAAATTTGAAGCTAATAATTATTAATATCTTACTGGAGATTAAGAAACAACTTCAAATAATTTTTTTCTAGGGTATAGATTTTGCAGTTGATAAGGAGAAAGAATTGAATAGAGTTTGTAATTTTATTATTAGTAAATCTCCTGAACAACTTTATTTAGATACTCCTGTAGTTGTTATTGTAAAAACTAAAAATGAAAAGATATTTGGTGTTTTAAGAGAATGTTTTTGTAGAAATGGTGGCTGCTAAAAAATATATATAATCAACAAGATAATAAAAATATTCCTTTTCTTTATGGCGCGGCTACCACTGCTCTAGGCTGGATTTTTTATTGGAAAATAATTTAGTATTTATTGATATAAAAAATTATGATACTAAAGATTATAGAAAGATTGTATAAGTTTTTGTGGAAATGATTAAATAAATTTAATCTTTGTCATTTTATTTTAGAAAAAAAAGGATAATTATAGTCACTATGTTTGGTTATAAAAACCCTAGTTTTAGAGAAAATAAGTAATAGATATTGTTAATAAAAAAATATAAGCTTTGTGGAAAAAAATATGCATGTAAAATAATTGTTTAGTTCTCGAAACTAAAATGTTAAACAATGTTTTAATGAAAAAAATCATAGTGCATAATTTTATTGTTTTAGATGATTTATATAGAAAAAAAGCAAGTCTACAAGCTCTTATTCAATGGATAGTTGAAGGAAAAATTTGCGTTGGTAAATTCTAGTATTATATTTCCAAAAAACTCTTATAAGTGCACTTTAATGCAATTTCCTGAATGTCAATCAACTAAAGTTAACAAAAAGAGATAAAAGAAAATAAAACACAATTATATCTGTGTTAATTATCAAAGACAGTTTTTAAAATGTTATCAAATACAAAAAATTTCCATACGATGAGCTAAAAAATAAATACCTAACTATGTACATTAAAGTATGGCTTTGAAAGCAATTGGAAAAGTTAAAAGCATAAGTCATATGACAACTATCATTTGATTAAACAAGTAAGTAAGAGAATTATTGCCTAGCGCTTATGAACTGGAAACAATTCCCAAAGACAGAGAATTAGATGAACTGGAAACCTTGGGTCAAAAAAAACAAAATTTACCTCTCGACAGCGCTAGATACTTTATCGACCAAGCATTTTAGGATGGGTACTCAGGCTCAGACAACATAATGCCGAAACCTTTCAACCATTGTGTGAAATTGTAGCCTTCTGGAAATACTACCTTTACATCACTAATGGCTCGAAAGTTTATCCCAAATTTATTCTTGACAGCAACCAATTGTCAGCAAAACCTACATGACCAGAGTTGAGGGAGAAAATACCAAGCTCCATCATTATCTTGCTTGCCTCAAACGAAAAACCCTTTGTTACTCTAAGTTGGAAATTATGCTGGGATATTCAGTGAAATTATTAATTCACCCTTCTTAAATTCAGAGATATTCCCATACCATTAACTCAAAAACTTCTAACTACTTAGCGATCACATTCTTTCATCATCATACCTACATCTACCAACTCCAAGCATATTATTCCTAGAGAAAAAATTATGAAATATTCTTACTTTTGACTTTTAATTTTATCTAAATGTTGGCAGAAGACCCGCGCTCTTCCATAGGGGAGCGTCGGGATGAATGCTAATAAATCTTGCAGTTTTACAAATAATCTGTTAAAGTATGAATGTTGAAAAGTAGGCAGTAAATGGTTGAAAAAGCATACAAATTTAGATTTTACCCAACTCCTCAACAGGAAAGTCCGCTGAGGAGAACATTGGGTTGCGTACGTTTAGTCTACAACTTTGCCTTAGCCGTCAGGACTCAAGCCTGGTATAAACACCAGGAACGAGTAGGTTACAAACAAACCTCAGCTATGCTGACGAACTGGAAAAAACAGGAAGATTTAGATTTTCTGAGTCAAAGTAGTGTACCACTCCAGCAAGGCTTAAAACATTTACAAACTGCTTTCACCAACTTTTTTAGCGGGCGGACTAAATATCCTAACTTCAAAAAAAAGCGCAACGGTGGTAGTGCTGAGTTTACTAAGGCAGCCTTCTAGTGGAAAGATGGCCAAGTCTATTTAGCTAAGTGTTTAGAACCCTTATCTATTAGATCGATCAGGCAATTACCACCAGGTTGTATGCCTAGTAAAATCACTGTCAAACTTGATCCTAGTGGTAGATGGTCTATATCTTTGAGAATTAATGACACCAGAGATTTGAGACTCAATCCGACTAAGAAACAAGTAGGCATTTACTTGGGCATGATCAGCTTACTGACTACCAGCGATAGAGAAGAAGTGCCCAATCAAAATAATCTTCAAAAGTTGCACAAAAGACTGAGGTTCGCTCAGAAGTCTCTGAGCAGAAAAGCCAAAGGGTCTAATAATTGTCAGAAAACTCGACTTAAAGTAGCTAGGATACATGCCTTGATTAAAGATTCAAGACTAGACTACACCCATAAGCTAACTACTCAACTAATAAGAGAAAACCAAACAATAGTAATTGAGGATTTAGCTACAAGTAACATGGTCAAGAATCACTTGTTAGCAATAGCTATCAGTTCATGCTAACTGGGGAGAAATAGCCAAGCAATTACAGTACAAAGCTGAGTGGTATGGACTGGAATTAATTAAAATTGATAGATATTTTCCCAGTTCTAAGGGTTGTTCTAATTGTAGTTATGTAGTAGAGAAATTACCTCTAAATATTAGAGATTGGGATTTCCCTGAATGTGGTAGCCACCATGATCGGGACATAAACGCAAGCATAAACATTTTGGCTGCGGGACTAGCAGTGTCAGTCTGTGGAGCGACCGTAAAACCGGAAGAGAATAAATCTCGGAAGGCAGGTGCTATGAAGCAGAAACTCCCTAACAGTAATGCTAGGGAATCCCGCGCTGTCTCAAGTATAGCAGCGTCGGGAGGATGTCAAGAATAGGACATGATATTATCCTAGACGGCTAAATAATAGAAAAATAAATGACAGCAGTAAACACCCAAAAATTAGATGTATATGGTGTCGGTAACGCCCTAGTTGACATCCTCGCACTTGTAGAAGAAGACTTTATCACCAAATTTTCCCTCCAAAAAAGTGGCATGACTCTTATGGATGCTCAAAAACAAGGAGGAATTTTGGCAGGACTAAAAGATATATCTTTAAAAAAGCGTTCCGGAGGTTCAGCAGCAAATTCCATGATAGCCCTCGCTCAGAGTGGAGGAACAGGTATTTTTGTGGCAAAAGTTGCCAGTGATCCTAACGGAGAACTATACCGCCAAGATATGCTCAACTTTAAAATGGATTTTAATGTACCTCCTGCACCTACAGCAGATAACCCCACTGGTACTTGTGTTGTACTGACAACCCCCGATGCTGAACGTACCATGTGTACAAATTTGGGAGTATCTGTAAATCTTAGTGTTAGTGATATTGATGTAGAACAAATTAAGCGTTGCAAATATAGTTATGTAGAAGGTTATTTGTGGACTGGAGACAGTACAAAAGAAGCTTGTAAGCAAGCTATGCAATATTCTAAGGATGAAAAAGTAAAAGTTTGTTTTACCTTCTCAGATCAGTTCCTAGTAGATATGTTCGCTGATGAGTTCCGTTCATTACTTTTAGATTATTGTGATGTATTATTCTGTAATGCTGATGAAGCCCGTAGTTTTTGCAAAAAAGACTCTTTAGATGACTCTGCAAAAAGTATAGGAGAGTTGGTAGAAACAGCTTTTATTACCAATGGCAAGGAAGGTTGTTTAGTTGTTAAGGATAAACAAATTACTTCCGTACCTGGGTTTAATGCAACGGCGATCGATACTGTTGGTGCAGGAGATGCTTTTGCTGGAGGTGTGTTATATGGTCTTACTCATGGTTATGAACCTACTCAAGCTGCACGTTGGGGAAATTATCTAGCTTCTAACGTTGTACAAATTCAAGGTCCACGTTTAGAAGGGTCTTGGGCCGATAAAGTTCAACAAATAATTAATGCCTAATTTCTCATTCACTTTTTGATATAGTCACCGACGGTCGACGGTCGACAATTAAACAGACACGGAGCAGTTATAGTCATTCTGGTGATTAATTGAGACAAGTTTTTTCTAGCTTTAAAGGGTTTTAGCTGAAAAAGTATCTTATTCTTATTCGGAATGACTATATCAGTCTCTCTGTAAAAAGCAAGCAAATAGCAATAATTTGTTAATCTGCCTTCAGTTTTTTGAACAGCTTAGGTTGTTTAATTAATAGATGGAAATCTTACATTATAATCTCTGATTTGATGTCGCTAGGATATCAAAGTAAATAATAAATAAGGTTTTAGCTTCCCCTTTTAAAGAAATAGTCAAGAAAATTATGTATTTCAGGTCTCCAACTTCAAGGGGAGGTAAGGAATTTCACAGTTTCTCTCACTCGGAAGCTCAGACCAACAAGTCTAGGTATAAAAAAGCTAACCCCCTATTTAGCAACGCTATTACTTGATAAAAATACCCTCTGAGATCAAATACGGTTGAATACTTATTGTATAATTCGGGGAGATGGGGTTCCCGGGAAAGTGGGGAGATAGAATATTGAAGTAATAAGTAATTATAGAATTATAAATATATATTATATAACTGGATTCTATATTACACTTGGGAAATTTGGTGTAAGTAATAACTGATACCTGAAATAATAGCCGATAGGGACTTGATAACCAAGCCCCATAGACGCGCAATTATATTAAATCCAGTAGTATTGGTATCAATAAAATATAGAAGCCTGTCTTGTATTATAGCAGTTGCCGTTACTAGCACAGACATTCTTACCTATCTCACATTTAGTCTGTGCTGTGAACTAAATTTCTGACTTTAGCTATAGGTTTCTTAGCATACTAACGTATGTCTCCTATCAACCTGGTTTCTTAATAATACTCTACTCCCAAACAGATTTAATATTATTTATTAAGTATCTCCGCGATCGCTTATGGAGAAAAAGCTCAGGTGGTAAATCTCAGATTTATAGGGATGATATTGAACTTCCCTAAGAAGAGTTTTACCATTCCAAGAAATCTCAGGAACTTTAAGATCAATAACAGTCTTATTCGTAGAAGCATTTTTTAACAACTGCTGCGCTTCCTTAATATCAATTGTTAATGAAACTGATTCTGTAAGCTGATGACCATACAATACTGCAGGAATTAATCCTTCCCTTCGTAAAGCTTTAGTTTTGCTTCCTAATGGTCTTTTTTGACATTCTACTGTAACTTCCATCTTGACTTTTTTTCTCTTAATTTGCTTACTTATTATACCAAAATTTTAGATATAGATATTGTTTAGCAAAAGGAAGTCATGTTTTCATTCAAAAAGAGTACTTTTCAGATTGATGATACCATATATAAAAAATGAATATTACAAATCAGTTACTGAAAATCCTTGTTAGATATAGATTTTTCCTTGTATCAATGAAAGTAAAAACCACTATAAATTCCTTAGACATAACTGTTACAACCAAAATTTTTAAGGGACATTATATGTGATCTACTATGAAAAAAATAGGTAGTCTTCCTCCCCTAATGGTGGATAGGAACAAAATACCTAACAGAAGAACAAGATACTCCCACTGTTTTCCTAACCAAAATAACTGCAATACACCACCAGCTAAAAATCAAGGTTGAGCATTTAAGAAAGGCTGTAAATACCATTAAGAATATAACAGGCCTCGCTTTGGTCCATGAATTGGGTCTTCCACCACAATAGTTTGGTGACGACTAGCTCCAAGAGATACTATAGCAATAGGTACATTCATCAGCTCTGCCAAAAAACGCAAATAATCTAAAGCTTGCTTTGGTAAATCTTCCAAATTTCTACAATCAACAGTTGATTCCTTCCAACCAGGCAATGTTTTATAAATAGGCTTGCATTTAGATAATTGTATAGCACTACCTGGAAAATCTTCACAACGCTTACCTTCCATATCATAAGCTACACAAACCTTAATCTCTTCTAAACCATCCAGCACATCCAATTTAGTAATCGCCATACAATCCATACCATTAATTCTAACTGCATAACGTCCAATCACTGCATCAAACCATCCACAACGACGTTTACGACCAGTAGTTGTCCCAAATTCTGCTCCGCGATCGCAAAGTAAGTCTCCAATCTCATCTTTAGCCTCTGTAGGAAACGGCCCTTCCCCCACTCTAGTAGTATAAGCCTTTGCTACCCCAATTACTCGGTCAATCATTGTCGGTCCCACACCAGTACCCACACAAGCACCTCCTGCCACTGGATTTGACGAAGTCACATATGGATAAGTACCGTGGTCTAAATCCAATAGGGTCCCTTGGGCCCCCTCAAAGAGAATATTGCGTTTAAGTTGAATCGCATTGTAGATCTTTAAAGACGCATCTATAACGTGAGGTCTTAAGCGGTCAGCAAAATTCAAATATTCATTTACCACCTCTTCTGGATTTAAGGGTGATAGATCATAAAGCTTTTCTAAAATTACATTTTTATAATTAACCGTCCAATTTATCTGCTCTTTCAATCTATCTGGATTCACCAAATCAATCATCCGAATTCCTGTCCGCTCCGACTTATCAGCATAAGTTGGACCAATACCCCTACCTGTAGTCCCAATTTTTTTACTTCCCCGACGTTTTTCCGATGCCTTGTCTATCATTCGATGATAAGGCATTGTTACATGAGCAGCCCCAGAAATCATCAAATTAGCTGTAGAGATACCTAAAGCCTCTACTTGATCTAGTTCCTCAATTATAACCTTGGGGTCTATTACTGTTCCCGAGCCTATGATACAGTCAGTATCAGGATAAAGGATACCCGAAGGAATTAAGTGTAGTTTAAATATTTTGCCTTCTACAACCACTGTATGGCCAGCATTTACGCCCCCCTGGTAGCGCACAACTACATCTGCTGATTTGCTTAGTAAATCAGTAATTTTTCCTTTTCCTTCATCGCCCCACTGGGCGCCTATTACAATTACGTTTGCCAAGGGTCTCCTCTACGGATAGTTAACACTATTTATAATCTTTGCATTAACTAAAAATTATGTCAATAAATTTTTATTAATTTTTGTTAAAATAATCCTAGATTTAGAAAAGTCAAACTGTTTTTTTTAAACTCTATGGTGCTTTATAGCTAGGTAGAAAAACATGACAAGTTTGGGTTAAGTGAAGGAATATATTTCAAAATTAAGAGTAAGAATGGAGATATTGGATATTTTGGAGGATTTTTCAATCTTTTTTCCTGTATTGCTTCTGCCCATGGATGACTCGGTACTTGAAAATTTAATTAAAAGACTTGATCAAGGTAAAGCTAATAAATAGACAGAGCAGAAAAGCAGAGTTTTTTATTCAAAAAAAAATTTTTTTTTCTAGTAGCAAAAATTATCTCCTGTCTTCTTTCTTCTATCTTCTGTCCCCAAAAAATATTATCCTCTTCGCTTAATTTGAACCTTTAGTGTATGAATATATAGAATCACTAAGCTTATATGTCTTAAGCATTCAGAGATCAGCATTCAGCTATGAATTATTAACTCATTATATTGGAAGGAGGAATTATTCTCAAAGCAGAATTAATACAGTTATCTTTGCACAGCATGACCTTTGATCTACATTCCGTATATTAGGAATGTTAAGAAATGAATTGATTATCAGGTAACCTTAGTAGTTTATAAGTAGTTCAGAAGTAGTTTATAAGTAGTTTATAAGTAGTTTATAAGTAATTTATAAGTAGTTTATAAACTCAAAACCTGAGACCTGGCTGCTGATAGCGGAATGCTTACTATATGATATGTCTATAATCTTTTTGTTAGATAAATAAATACTAAGGATAAATTAATAAATTTCTATGGCTTTACACGCAGAATTACATAGACATTTAGGAGGCTCTGTAGTTCCTAGAGTTTTATGGAGATATTTCCAACGTCAAAATCAAGAACTAGCAAATCGTTTTCCTGAATATGAACAATTTGAAGAATTTTATACTCAACCACGGAAAACATTAGATGAATATTTAGAGCTACATACTTTAGTAGAAAATGTTCAAACTCTTGAGACATTACCATACTTTATTTATCGCTTAATTCGCGGTGCTTATACATTTGAAAATCTAGCTTATTTAGAGCTACGTTATACACCTTATTTAAGAACTCCAAATAATTTACCACAGTCTCAACGTATAGATTTAATGTCAGAAATAGTTACAGTTGTAGGGAAAGCAACTCAACAAAATGAGTATCCAATTATTACTAGTCAAATTTTATGTATGCATACTCGTTTGCCTAATGAAGTAAATCAAGCAATTGTTGATTTAGCAGTGAAAAATCCAGAATATGTTTGTGCTATAGATGTAGCAGGAGGAGATAATAACTACAAAGAAAATATAGATGAATTTATTAAACTGTATAGATATGCTCGTGAACAGGGAGTAAAAACTACCGGACATCTTTATGAAACTTCTAATGGTTGTCATCCAGAATTACTACCTTATTTAATGCGAATTGGTCATGGAGTTCAAATCCCTTTAAAATATCCAAATTTATTAAAGGAAATAGCAAACAGAGGGCAATGTTTAGAAGTTTGTCCAACTACATATTTCAAAACAGGTACTATGGATAATATTAGTCAATTGAAAACAGTATTTGACAAATGTTTTGATGCTGGGGTAGATATTGCTATTTGTACAGATAATGCTGGTTTACATAATGTACGTTTGCCATTTGAATATGAGAATTTATTAACATTTGATGTAATTAATTTTGAACAATTGCAAGCTTGTCAAAAAGCAGCTTTTCGTCATGCTTTTGCTTGGCCTTATGGTCAACGACCAGAAGAAATATTAACAGGCTTATTACAGCCAGAGCCTTTAGTTGCAGGCGTTATAAGTGCGAATTAGTATTTAAATTTAAAAGTCAACCATCTCCCCTTATTTATCCAAGGGGGGAAGTTGAGCAAAGAAAGGCTATACTCAAGTCAGGCAGGAGGCAGGAGAGATGGAGCCTGACGCGAAATATATTAGCCTTCTGACAATCTTAGGGAGCACACAGTAACTCCAATTCAGTATCTCCGGTTTAGGAAGCTCCTGGAGTTCACTTTCTACATAAGTGATTCTACCTCCAATAATTTTTGATCCCAAATTTCCTTGATTAACTACGATATAATAAAGATTACAAAAATAAAATAATAGATTGATATCCTTCTGGACTGTTAGGCATCGGGGGGGTTAATTCTATAGAGCAAAACCTCCGATGTAGGTTGATGTTTTGCAGGGGCAAAGCTTTATCCTCTCTCAGTTTCACTGTTGTACTTAATTTTTCTTTGATAATTGATGCCCCCAATGCCATCCTAAAATATCAGGCTGGCGCCCCTCTTTCTGCTGAGAATAAATTTCCATATTCCTCTTCACATTCCGACCAAGGAATTCAACTTGCCATTGTTATCCAGCAATTGTTTGGGAATAGTTGACAATTTGATGGCTATTCAAAATTTTCAGGTATCGCTCTAGATTGGCCCATTTTTTTGTACATTGTTGCTGCAAATATATCTTTGATTTTTGGTGTATTTTAGCTAACTTTAGGATATTATTTCTGGTTGAAGCTGCCTTAAATTCTTACGGTGTAAGTTTTTAATTTTTTTCAACACATCCTAAGTATTCAACCGGACATGATATAAGCTATTAGACCAGAATTTCATCCTTGGCGATTTTTTTTTTCGTTGGTCAAGAAATAAATTTTGTAGGCTGAGAGCAGAATTCATCTTTAGATGGCTGAAGGTAGTTTGTTTATTATGGCTAATTCATGAAATTTGAGATGAGAAACGCTACATGGTGTAGGATAATTTTTTGGGTAATTAAATTAATGATCCAAGCATGATTAAATGTCAAACCAATTAATAGCATTCTCAAGAGCAACTCTAATTGAAGACTGGGGCAAACCCAATTTTTTTATTGCCTTAGAAGCATCATAATACATCTTTTTTTGAGACATCCGCACGCCATCTAAGGGAATAGAAGGTTGTTTTCCCAAAGGTGCAAGAATTTTTTCATCAACCCACGCGATAGTTAAAGGTAACCATATAGGAATAGTTTGTCTTGGAGCAGGTAAACCTGTAACTTCCTGCAATAAATCAAGTAATTCCTTCAGAGTCAAATTCTGATTACCTAAAATATAGCGATCGCCACTTTTCCCTCTTTCCAAAGCTAATAAATGTCCCCATGCCACGTCTCGAACATCTATAATATTTAAACCAGTATCCACATAAACAGGCATTTGCCGACGTAAAAAGCGAACAATAATATCACCCGTCGGAGTTGGTTTAATATCCCAAGCACCAACAGGAGCTGTAGGATTAACAATTACCACATCTTGACCAAGAGTAACTGCTCTCATCGCCTCTTGTTCTGCCAAAAACTTAGACTTTTTATAATCTCCCACCAACTTCTTTAGTGGAGACTGATAAGTTTCATCAACGACTGTACTAGAAACTCCCACACCAATAGCAGCAACAGAACTTGTATAAACTGTCCGCTCAATTTTTGCCCGTCGTGCTGCGGCCAAAACATTGCGTGTACCCAAAACATTATTTTTATAAAGTAACTCTTTATCTTTTTGCCACAAAGAATAATGAGCAGCTACATGGAATAAAACCTGACATCCCTCTATCAACTCAAACAAGTAGGAGTCATTTAAGTCTCCCACTACAACTTCTATATCTAAACCCTGAAGATTATCAAGACGACTTGTAGGGCGAACTAGCGATCGCACAGCATAACCCTGCTGTAATAACAACCGCACTAAATTCGCCCCAATAAAACCACTGGCACCAGTAACAAAAGCTTTCATTATAAAATACAAAAAGGAGGACAGAAACCTGATTTCTGATAATACCTAATCAGGTTTATATAGGAGGCTGATTAAAAGGTTAAGACACTTATGCTCTATAGCAAGATACACAAAAGTTATATTATTTATCAAAAAAATTTATATAGCAGTCGCCACAACTATTAGAACACTTTCTTGTTGCCAGTTGCCTTTTTCCTGTTACCTTTAAATCAAAATACGATGTCCTAACTGATATGTCCGTTGCTATACATTTCCGACTCTAGCAGGAGACCCATCTCTCACCCTCTCAGGATAATCTATCCCTAACCCCGACCTTGGAGGAAAAATAGGTGAGTAGGGGAAACCACTACTAATAATTAAAGGAAAATATAACTATTAGGAGTATTTATAAATATATTGACTGTTGCAACTAGAAATCAGTCTGGGTCTCTAGGTTTGGTGTGTGTCAATCAAAAACCTACAGGATCAACAATGCCACTACTGCAAGAACTTCCACTTGTCGGTATCAAAACATCCCTTAATTTTTCCCCTACTAGAGGTCTTCGCATTTTAATTTGCAGTTCACTTATTAACCCACCGTTACATTTAATCTTGACACTTTGACCTGCCCCTTTTCCAAAAGAATTGTCAAAAGCTGTTTCAATTTGAGACTGAGTAATTCTTTTACCAATATTTTCTGTGAACAAGTCTTGTACTTCCGAAGCATTAACTTCATTCAATAAATCTATAGAAACATCGTAGTAAGTATCCTCATCTCGACCATCGCAAGTACCATGTTTAGTCCATTCGTGGCGATGTAAATAAGACTGCAC
Source organism: Trichodesmium erythraeum IMS101 (assembly GCF_000014265.1). NCBI lineage: Bacteria > Bacillati > Cyanobacteriota > Cyanophyceae > Oscillatoriales > Microcoleaceae > Trichodesmium > Trichodesmium erythraeum. The sequence continues at coordinate 5,033,776 of NC_008312.1, read as the reverse complement.
ACCAGGCATCACTATTGCTAATTCAGAGGTAGTCTCTTGATCCAAATTTAGACGTGGTAAATCATCCCACTCTCTCTGCTTATCATTGTTTATATCTTGATTAGACACTCCACAATAGGTAAGTTTGTCAGGCCACAAACCATGTAAAGTAAAGTTATTTGCATCGTAACGATCTGTCGTTTGGGAAATACATTCAGGGATGTATTGCCTTGTCTGACAAAAACTGGGTTGCCAGCTAATAGCAAGTACATACTTCCTTGCACAACCTTGAGCAGGGCAATTTGCTATAGTCTTGTTTTTTTCTGTTAGGCTTCTTTTTTCATAGCTACTTTCACTTTTATAGCTACTTTTACTTTCATAGGCTCTTTGCCCACTAGGATTAAATTCACCAAACTTTCTACTTTCATAATAGGCTCTTTGCCCACTAGGATTAAATTCACCACAGTTTTTGTTGATCCATTTATTTTGTTTACCTACTTTTATAGAAAAATAATCTCCAGATTTTTTATTTTGTCCTAATACTTGGTACACTTTTCCTGGCTCAAGAGTGACAGGTTCGCTTTTCTTTTTGATACTTGTGTAAGCTTGACAACTATTCACTATAAATTCTCCATCAACTTTGTAGACGGCGAAAGCTGAATTTTGTCCAACTAGGAAAAAATATAATAAAAATATGATGATTAATCTCACGATATTTCCTTTTTTATTGCTATTGTACAACTACTTGGAGAGTTATAGTATAAGTGAGAAGTCATAAGTAGGCGCTTAAGTATATACTTTCTTGCTGTGACTTGAGGTCATCAAGCTACAAAAAAGTTTAATAAATTGAGTACTTAAACAAAAAATGAAGTTATACAGTATTGGTGGATTTTAAAGCTTTTACTCCTACTACATATAGTGTTTTCCGTAGTTGGTGAGGTTTAGTAACAGCAATTAGTAAGCTAGTTTTTTAAATGGAGTTTTTGGGAAGTAATATCAAATCCGGTTAATTGCACATAATATAATATATAGAATATAAATATATATTAAATTTCTAAGATAATTCAACTAAAACCACTGTAAAAAGTTTGTTAAATCTTAGTTTCTGAAGAGGTCTCTTATTAGAGTTGTTGGGAATTAAGGAAAAAAAATAGCTAAAATCCTTGTCGGTTTAGGTTTAAGTGTGTTTTTTTTAGATATAGTAAAATCATCAAAAGCTTATAGAAAGCTTTTGGGAATTTTAATTTTTTCCTAGACTAAACAACTCTATTATATAAAACTGGATTCTATATTAGAGTTGCCTCAGAAGTTTCAAATAGTTAAGAGAAGCCAAAGTATTCGCACAAATAACTCCAGAAGCAGCAACTGCCGGTACACCAATACCAGGCATTGTACTATCTCCCACCCGATACAAACCAGGGATAGGAGTTTGAGGTCCAGGGAAACTACCCTTGCCAGCAACAATAGCAGGTCCATAAGTACCCTGATAACGACGCAAAAAGCGAGCATGAGTCAGGGGAGTACCAATTAACTCCAGAGTTATACGTTGGCGAATATCAGGAATTATTCTTTCCAAAGCTAAAAACAAAGATTCTGCTTTTTCCCGTTTCCGTTGGGAATAAGATTCATCTTTTTGCCAACCAGAAAAAGATTCCAAAGTATAAGCATGGATAACATGATGACCAGAAGGAGCTAAAGTAGGATCCCAAACCGAAGGAATAGAAATCATGCAAGTATTGCCAGGAACAGAAATATCAATATCTCCATTGAGAACAACCACATGATGTCCAGTCAAACCTTCTAAACCATCAGAACGAATACCTAAGTGTAAGTGCATAAAACTTTCTACCGCAGGAGTCCCCAAAGCTTCTTTATGTAAAGAAGTGGGTAAATCTTCAGGTCTTAATAACTGAGTATAGGTGTCCCAAATAGTAGCATTAGAAATAACAATAGGAGCTTTGATAACCTCATCTCCTCTCAAGCGAACCCCCACAACTTGACCAGACTCTATTAAGATTTGTTCTACATGAGCATTCAAACGTAATTGACCACCCCAACGCTCCAAACCTCTAACTAAGGCATTAACTATTGCACTACTACCACCAATAGGATATTCAATCACGGAGTTAGAACGTTCTCCGAACATAAATGCTACTTCTGGGGCAACAGTACCATTAGCCTTCAACCCAGACAATAGAAAACATTCCAAGTCTATTAAACGACGCACCCAAGGGTCTTTTACCCACTTATCCATGATTTGTCCAACAGAACCTCCTACCTCTCCCAGGGAAGGCAACATTTTTAGTAGGGATAATCCATATTTTCCTAATAAAATCGGTATTAACCAAAAATCAGCCCTTAAAACTATAGGGGGAATTCCTTTAAGACCAGCATACAGTTGTAAAAGATTATCTTGAAAAAGTTTTAATTCTTTAGCACCTTGAGTGGTGAACTTAGCAACTGCTTCTAAATAAGATGTCCCACCAGCATAGACAGGCAAACTGCCTTCTGGAAAATGGTAATGTCCAAGAGGATCATAGACACATGTTTCAATTGATTCGCCCAAAATGTTGAAAACTTTTTGTAAAGGATTAAGACTATTAGGGTCAGCTAACCCACAATAAAAAGATGGGCCCGAATCAAAATGAAAACCTTGACGAGAGAAAGAGTGAGCGGCTCCCCCAGGAATACTATGGCTTTCACAAATTACTACCTTTTTGTCATAGTAGGCGAGCATTGCTCCAGCAACGAGGCCTCCAATACCACTACCAATTACAATCACATCTTTTGTTCTTACCATATCAAAGCGTTTTTGACAAGATTATTTACAGTTATTACAGTTATTATTGTGAAGTTAATGAATTTTGACTTTGGCAAAGCGACTTACTAAGCATTGAGTAGTCACAGATCAGCTATTGCTTTTGATCTTAAAATATGTATTCATTTAAACCTCTGTCCTTAAGGGCAGCGGGATGGTTAATAGCTGAATGCTATCTAAATAATTATATCATTATATAATAGCCTTATTCTGTTTTATAATCAGAAGCAAATCAAAGATAGCAATTACAGTAATATTTTTGGATAAAACTGATAATTATCAGCAAATTTATTGAAGATTTCAAGAATTATAAAAATTAGTAAAATATTTGAACGATTCTTCAGGAATAAAAAATTATGGCAACTATGGAATCATTTTCACTCATAGATACAATAGTTAAAGAATTAGAAAAAGATGTAGATTTAATGAGGATAAAGAAAGTAATTTATTGGGCTTGTGACAACGTATGGGAGGATAATGAAACCAAGTTAGAAAGAGTTAATATGAAGAAGTTAATAGAAAAGTTATACAATCAAATAGAAAATATAGATTCATTAAATGCTCGATTGTGTGAGATAGTTTCTAAAGTTAATAAAAAAACAGAATATAGTTTGTTAGCACAAAAAATTATTAACAGTATAGGTAAATTATATCCTCAAGAAGAAGAGACGACTGTTATGGAATATATTCCTAACAGGAGTCTTACTGTTTTAGATGACCAAATCGTTTTAACAAATAAATTAGTAGTAGAAGAATCATACCCAAGAGATCCTGGAGAATTATTTGATGTGCGAGAAAAAATTATGCAGGGTACTAATCCATTAAAGGCAAAAATTCTGATTTTTTCGGCTGTACAACATCAATTTGATTTTGGTAATAAGGATTGGTTATTGTTGAGAACAAAAAACTTAGATAGTTTACTTAGACAAATATTTAATTTATGCTTATCTATAACAGATTTAGAGTCTTCTTTATATGCTACTGCTAATAATTTTGAAGACCCAGATGAATATACCCAAGTAGCCGATATAGTTATTAAGGCTTTAAACCTTTGCTATTCAGATGAAATTATAGTTCCTCAAAGTCAAGCAGAAGCTGAAAAATTTGAAACATCAATATTAGATACAAAAAAAATTAATATGGAGGATAATAGTTATTTTGATAAAGACGATATGACTCTGCTAAATCTAACAAATTTGCCAGCTATAAACTCTACAGATAAAATTAGCTTTACCCCAGAAGAATATTCTATAATTTACTCTGAAAAAACTAATGCCTACAAAGATAAAATTATTGATGAAACCACAAATAAAGCAGAGGAAAAAACTCTTGAAAACTCTTTAATTTATAATCAAAAAATAGTTCCTATTTCCCAAGAACAAAAACCTGCTATAGGAGGAAACAATATCTTAGATTCTATCAAACAAAAACTCAGGATAGAAGATAAAATATCTACTATTGTCAATAAAAAAGTAGATGTTGTAATGGATGCTATAGAAGCGGAATTTATTTCCTTAGAAAAAACTTTAAATCATTTTTTACAAGGTGAAACAGAAAAAAAACGTTTATTATTAAAATATACAGCCTTAGGGAATTTGATTAGTAATATACAGGAAAAATATACAAAATATCAAGAAATTCTCAAGGAATTGGAAAAAGAAGAAAGGAAAAAACTTAATCTCAATAATTCAGCTAATACTATTAGTCAAAAATCATATAAACAAACAAAAATTTATGATGAAAATCAACAAAAAATTATTGAATTAGCAACTCAAGGAAATCCTAAGGCAATGGCTATGATAATTAATCAATTACTTGAGCAAAAAGGTATCACAGCCATAGCTGGTAGGAAAAATGATTATATACATATTGTTTTAGAATCAGAACAGGTTCCTAATCCAGAAATTGTCACTCCACTAGTAGAGCAAAAAATTGCTAGTTTACAATCAAAATATCTCAAAAATGTCAAAATTCATGGGAGACAATTAGGAAATAAATCAGTTATATGGACAAAAACAATTTCATTGTAAATTTTTCTGTTTTAGGAAATAGGTATGGATTAAGATAACTCGAGAAGGTTAATCCTGCAAAAATTGTATTTCCTTTATATTAACTTGTTATACCAATTAATTAGATGTGTATATAAGCTAAATTATTAGCCTTCTTTTGAGGTCAAATAATTAGGATAAGCTGAAAAAACTGAAAATATTTACTTAAATATTACTAAGGGCTTTTTGTGTGGAAAGAATATATAATTTCTTGGCTTTACATAGCTCAAAAGCCTCAATTTTTAGCTATTAAGGGCATAAAAATTTAAATTACTACAGACCACATCTTCTGTAATTACCATCGATCCTTGGCTGTTTGTTTCAATATTTTATACCTCTTTTGCTTCCTATCCTCACTCATAAAATATATTCAGCAAGTCTTATATGATATTTCTCACAAAACTTTTCTATGTTTTTTTGAGTAAGAAAGCAGAGGAGTAGGGCAGTGGATTTAGGGATATTCCGGGTAAATGATGTACAGAGTAAATAATGAAAATTATGTAGTGTGGGAATCTTATTCGCGTAGCTGTACTTTATAATGATAGAAAGCTCTGTAATAATCATTAATATTAATTTAGCTGAAGAGAACAAAAAAGTTATTCTATTCTCTTTATAAAAATTATTTAATAACTAAAGTTTGACCTAAGCTAAGTATTAATAAATAGGAATTGGTTTAATGAGAATAGGTAAATAATTTTGCATATGCACTTAATTGCTTAATAACTGAAGTCTGACCTAAGCAGAGCATTAATACATAAACTTATAGTTGGGTTTAGGTTAGAAGAGAAAATCAGAAAAATAAATATGCTGTAGTAACTTGAGAAACTCTATAATTAATAATTGAAAATCTGATAACTATTAGCAATGAAAGGAAAGATAATCGACATTTCTACATGATTAAACTCAGTCATAAATTATTTTTGACTTTTGCATTTTGCACTTTTGTCTAGCTTATAGCCCTATACTTTTTTAAATAAAGGAAAATTATTATAATGAATAGTAGTGAAATTCTCAGGAAATATGCAGCAGGAAAAACCGATTTTCAAGGAATTAATCTCAAAGGTATCCAATTAAATAAAGCGGACTTAATAGGTATAAATTTTTCCCAGGCCGATCTTCAGGGAGCAGAACTAGTGCTAGCATTTCTAAATCGAGTTAATTTACAATGCGCTAATTTAATTACAGCTAAACTTAGTGGTGCATATCTGACTCAAGCAAATTTACAGGGTGTTAAGATGGCTGATGTTGATCTTCATGGGGCAAACTTACAGAATGCAGACTTGCGAAAGGCTAATCTAGAGTTAGCAAACTTGATGGATGCTAATTTGAGTGGGGCAGATATGCGAGCAATTAATCTACAAGGTGCTGACTTGCGGGGTGCTTATATGCGTGGGGCAAGTTTCCGCTATCAAAAACGGGTTTATGAAATAGCTAATCTTCGCGGGGTAAATATGCAGGGAGCTGATATGCGTGGTGTTGATTTGACTGGAGCTGATTTAACTAAAGCTGATTTGAGAGGGGCAAATTTAAGTGAGGTTGTACTTAGAGGCGCTAAGTTAACTAAAGCAAATATGCGTGAAGTAGTTCTAGATAATGCATCATTAACAGAAGCTAATTTGGTAGAAGTTAATTTATCTGGGGCTAGTTTAATTAGTGCTAAATTTGAAAGAGCTGAATTAATGGATACATGCTTGAATGAGGCTAACTTAACTGGTGCAAGTATGGTAGATGCAAAATTGGGTAAAGCTCAGTTAGTAGGGACTAACCTAACTAAAGTGAATTTAGTCAGAGCTGATCTGAGTCGAGCTAACTTAAGTGAAGCAAATCTTACTAAAGCGGACTTAACTGATGCTTATCTAGCAAAAGCAAATTTATCTAATTCTAACCTTCATGGGTCTATTTTAACTAGGGTTGAATTAAGTACAGCTAATTTAAGTGGTACTCAAATGTAAGGTGCTTTTATGCTTAATAGAAATCTTCATAAATAAGATGATCAGGACTTAGGCACATACTGATAGAGACAATTGATGCATTCCTTCTACTAGACCGACATAGCTAAAATGATGTGTAGGGAGTTGGGGGGTTAGGTTGTTTACCCACATTTAAAAATAGTGTTGAATAATATTTAACGTCTTAATATAAAGGCTGGCAAGTATTAGCAGCGATCGCTTCAATTTACTACAGACAGAACCTCAATTTTGACAATAGGCTTTGGATACTCTTTAAAACATTGAGTTTGAGAAATACTATTCAAAGCATTAGCAGCGATCGCTTTTAATTTATTAGATGCAGAGTTCTAAATAGTGTTAAAAAAGATTACTGCTCAAAAAATTAAGTATAAGAGGGGTTTCTTGCAAATATTAGCAGCCATCGACTCTACTTTACCAGAGACAGAACCTGATTATTACAACTTCGTTATATTGGTGTCATTATTTTAGAAGCAGGAATAGTTAAAGCAAATATTAAAACAAATATTAAAACAAATATTAAAACAAACATTAAAACAAATATTAAAACAAATGATTTAACCTTATTCCTCAAGTCTTACGGCAATAGATACTTAAAAACGTCTGGTTAATTATGGGTTTTGTTGTTCTAAGTTTAATAGCGATCGCTATACCTATTATCTACAATATCTTGATATTGAGCCTATTGAAGCGGAAATTGCGGGGTTAATAGTTTTCCTAGTTCTAGCCATCAGTATTGCTTAAAATTTATTTTGCTCTGGGGAAAAATGCTATGAAAAAGCTATTTAAGTCTTGTTAAAATATGGTAAAAAAGCTGAGTAAGCTCATAAAAAATGTCAAAAAGCATTAGAAGCAAAAATAAAAAAAAATCAAGAATATTTTAATTCTTGTAAGCCAGCTCTTGAGAAAAAAAAACATTAATTGAATCTATTAATTTTTTTGAAAAAGAAACATCGAAACTAAATTTAGGTATAAAAGAAGCCAATAAATCATTAGCCTAAAAGTATTGTTCCTTAAATAATTTTTTTAAATCTTATCTTGAAGAAAAAAATTATGAAAAACATCTATTACTATGCTTTAAATAAAACTATCTTGCTCTGTATACTCAGCTTAATGGAACAGAATTCACGAAATATTTAATTTGATCCGTTTATTCTCCTTCGTGGGATAAATTAGGTATTTTAAAGACTCATAAGCTTTTATAGAAAAATATTTTTAATCTACTCAAACTGAATTTTACAGCGTTTTTTTTATGGCTAAACTACGGTAGGAAAAGTCCTTATAAAGGTTATGTTTTTACTTTATATAAACTAATATGATGACTCAAACAAGCACCTTTAGGGTTGTCAAAGAACTCAGATGATATGGAGTTTAGGAAATTAAATGTATGCAGATAATAAAATTCTCGCTCCTTACTTTAGTCTCAAAGAAGCTAGATATTGTCTTAACTCTCCCTTGCTTTGCCATAACTTATGGTTTCCCTACCCAAAATATTTTGTGAGTTATTCAAACTATAGCGTTATATCAATAATGTGTTAGAGATTATTCTGTTACCTCTTACTTTGAGTTAAACTTTTGACTTTTGACTTTTGACAATAATAAAATTATTGGGAGATAAAATTTTTTGTTATACAATACTTACGCAAACTTCTAGATAATAGGCTGTCTGTAGGGGTTAACTGTAATTATTACAAAACAAAAGCAGGAACTGTGTTTGGTTGCAAAGCACAGCTCAAGTTAACTATTTTTGCAGTTCTCATTAAACGAACAGAATATTAATTGTACAAACTATGACAACAAATTTACCCCAAGTCAATAAATCTGCAGTACAAGCAGGTGGCCAACTTAGTTTCTTTGAAAAATATTTGACTTTCTGGGTAGCATTGTGCATTGTAGCAGGTATATTCTTAGGAAAAACATTTCCTGGTGTTGCCAGAATGTTAGATGCTATGAGCATTTATCAGGTATCTATCCCTATTGCTATTTGTCTATTTTTTATGATGTATCCTATCATGGTCAAAATAGACTTTACCCAAGCTAAAAATGCTGCCCGTGCTCCTAAGCCTGTAATTTTAACTTTAGTAGTAAATTGGGTAGTCAAACCTTTTACAATGGTAGCATTTGCCCAAATTTTTCTTGGTTGGTTATTCCGCTCATTCCTAACAGGTACAGAAATATTAAGGGGTACAGAAGTAGCTCTGGCAGACTCTTATATTGCCGGTGCAATATTACTTGGTATCGCACCTTGTACGGCTATGGTGTTAATGTGGGGTTATCTTTCCTATAGTAACCAGGGGCACACATTAGTAATGGTGGCAATTAATTCCTTGACAATGTTGTTTTTATATGCTCCTCTTGGGCGATGGTTATTGTCAGCAAATAATTTAACAGTACCTTGGGAAACTATTGTTTTATCAGTGCTAATTTATGTTGGTTTACCTTTGGCTTCAGGAATTTATAGTCGTTACTGGATTTTGAAATATAAAGGAAAAGCTTGGTTTGAAGGTCGGTTTATTAATTATTTAAGCCCTGTTTCTACTGGTGCGTTATTGATAACTTTAGTTTTATTGTTTGCTTTTAAGGGAGAATTAATTGTAGAAAATCCATTTCACATATTATTAATAGCAGTACCACTTTTTGTCCAGACTAATTTTATTTTCTTGATTAGTTATGTAGCAGCTTTGAAAATGAAGTTAGATTACGAAGATGCTGCACCTGCTGCTTTAATTGGAGCGAGTAATCATTTTGAAGTGGCGATCGCAACTGCAGTTACTCTATTTGGCTTAAATTCTGGAGCTGCATTAGCTACGGTAGTGGGAGTCTTAATAGAAGTGCCAGTAATGTTAATGTTGGTGGCAGTATGCCAACGTACAGCTTTTTGGTTTCCTCGCCAACCAGAAAAAGCAACTTTGTTAGACCCCCGTTGTTGTAAATTGGAGTAGTGCAAATATTTTCTCTGCCAGTCTTTCCTACAAGCCATTATAGTAGAGTGAACATCTTGCTTGGCCATTTTTTTGAATTTTCCAGATACTCATTGACTATTTGAGAGATCTTAATAGTGAATATCAAGAAAAGGAAAATTGAACAATGGAACAAGAAATAACTCAAACAATAAAAATCTTTTCCAAAAGGTTCTCGAACCCCTATAGTACCATTTCCAAATCAGTTTCGGTTGAATACTTAGACTTTCGAGGATCGGAGGCTGAGGCTCTCAGCAGGAGACAGAAGGATAGAATTGGCAATTACGGGAGAAATTTTTTTGATAACTAATTATCCGGACATGATGTAATATTATGTCCGGTTGAATATTTATACTTTTGGAGCTTTTGACATTTAAATGGAGACAAAAGGATAGAATTGGCAATTACGGAAGAAAGTTTTTGATAACTGATTTTTTGGAAACTATATATTAGTATAAAATTTGTGCTGGGCAATTCAAGGTAAACTAGCAAGATTCGGGAAAACAATAGTCGAAGAGTTGCCAGCACTACAAAAATTAGGTATTGGGGCAATAGTCTTAGTGATGGATGACCCTTCTAATTTGGAATTGTACAGGATTTATCAAAATAACACATTAGATTAATTCTGGCTGTTCCTATGATGATGCTATCAAGACTATATTAACAGCAAATCTAGAAAGTGCTTTGATGAACCATACTCTTAAGCGATCGCTATAGTAGTAGGTTATCTTCATAAATTTTAGTTATTACAACACCCTTAAAAGGGAAACTTAAAGAAGGAAAAAATATAGCAATGCGTATTGGAATAAATGGATTTGGTCGTATAGGAAGGCTGGCACTCCGTGCAGCTTGGGAATGGCCAGAACTAGAGTTTGTTCACATTAATGAAATTAAAGGAGGTACGGCAGCAGCGGCACATTTACTCAAGTTTGATTCTGTACATGGCAAATGGTCCCTGGACGTAGAAGCAGCAGGGGAGCAAGTAATAATTGATGGTAAACCTCTCAGTTTCAGTGAATATTCCGAACCAGGTGAAGTACCTTGGGAAAAACTTGGTGTGGATATTGTATTAGAATGTTCTGGCAAGTTTAGAACTAAAAGTACTCTAGAACCTTACTTTCAAAATGGTGTAAAAAAGGTTATTGTTGCCGCGCCAGTTAAAGAAGAAGCTTTAAATGTAGTTATGGGCGTCAATGATAATTTGTATGACCCCGAAAAACATCATTTACTTACAGCAGCTTCTTGTACCACAAATTGTTTGGCTCCAGTGGTTAAAGTCATTCATGAAGGATTAGGAATTAAACATGGAGTTATTACTACTATTCATGACAATACTAACACTCAGATTATTGTTGATGCACCTCATAAAGATTTGCGTCGTGCCAGAGCTACAAGTCTATCACTAATTCCTACTACAACTGGATCGGCAACAGCGATCGGACTAATTTATCCGGAACTTAACGGTAAGTTGAATGGTTTAGCAGTACGAGTTCCTCTATTGAATGCTTCTTTGACAGACTGTGTCTTTGAAGTAGTTCGTCCTACCACAGTAGTTGAAATTAATAGCTTGCTCAAAACTGCATCTGAAACACCACCACTTAAAGGAATTTTGGGTTATGAAGAACGTCCTTTAGTTTCTATTGACTATAAAGATGACCCCCGGTCTTCTATTATTGATGCTCTTTCAACAATGGTAGTAGATGAAACTCAAGTGAAAATTTTGGCTTGGTATGATAATGAGTGGGGTTATGCTAACCGTATGGTAGAGCTAGCTCGAAAAGTTGTTGTAAGTTGGAAATCTGGTTTGAGTTTCTAATGATTTAGATCTCTTCAGAATTGAAGGTTTAATTTTAGGAAATTGGTTGCAATAGTTTAAATTCATTAAAATTATGGTTTCTACTACAAGTGCTAGTTTAAGAAATTATGCCCTAGTAACTCTTGCCTACTGGGGTTTCACCATTACTGATGGTGCTTTGCGAATGTTGGTGCTACTTTACTTCTACAAAATTGGTTATACTCCTCTAGAAATAGCCTTTTTATTCTTATTCTATGAAGTTTTTGGCATCTTTACTAATTTTTTCGGTGGTTGGATAGGTTCACAACTTGGATTAAGAGTGACTCTGTACAGTGGTATTGGGTTACAGATTTTTGCCCTAATTATGCTTTCATGGGTAAACCTAGGTTGGGTACAGTGGTTAGCTGTGTTTTATGTAATGGTAGCACAGGCATTTTCTGGAATTGCTAAAGATTTAACTAAAATGAGCTCTAAAAGTGCTATTAGGTTAGTTGTACCCCAAGATGCTCAGTCCTCTCTATTTAAGTGGGTAGCTGTGTTAACTGGTTCCAAGAATGCTCTTAAAGGGGCTGGTTTTTTTGTAGGTAGTGCGCTACTGTCATTATTTGGATTTGTCAATGCTCTGTGGATAATGGCGGGAGGACTATTTTTGATTATGTTAACTGGCTTAATTCTACCAAAAAACATGGGCAAAATTAAGAGGAAGGTCAAGTTTAAAGAACTTTTTTCTAAAAGTCAGGAAATTAATATTCTTTCTGGTGCTCGCTTCTTTTTATTTGGTTCGCGAGATGTCTGGTTTGTAGTAGGGTTACCTGTTTTTCTGCAAGGTACTTTGGGTTGGTCTTTTTATGAAGTTGGTGGTTTTATGGCTTGTTGGGTCATAGGTTATGGTATTATTCAATCTTTAGCACCGACTCTTATACAGAAATTTGGTTCTGGTAAGCCTCCACAATCAAAAACTATCCAATTTTGGACGTTTACATTGACTGCTGTTCCTTGCGTGATCGCTCTGGCATTACAATTAGGTTTACCTGCTAATTTGGTAGTTGTTGGTGGTTTAATGTTGTTTGGTATAGTATTTGCTTTTAATTCTGCTGTTCATTCCTACCTGGTATTGGCATTTACTGATGATGACAAAGTAGCTCTAAATGTTGGTTTCTACTATATGGCTAATTCCGGTGGTCGTCTTGCAGGTACAGTTTTATCGGGGTTAGTTTATCAAATATTTGGTTTGGTTGGTTGTCTGTGGGTATCCATGTTATTTGTATTAGGAGCAGCTTTAGTTTCTCTAAAGTTACCGGAGGCTAAACCTAGTAAAGCTATAGCTTGGCAAGCTGGGTCTGGAGATTAATTTATCTATGGTTGAATATTTGGAGGCTGAATATCTACGAGAAGGTAAAGAAAGTGACCAGTTTAGATTTGTTACTATCTAGAATAACTTTATAGTAGTTTTCATTTTGGTAAATCACTGTAGGGGCTTTCTGGCAAAAAAAACCCTACAGGATTTTAGTTCTGATATCAGGTGATCAATCTGAAAAGCTAATAATAGAGTTGTTTGGTGTGGGAAATTTTAAAATATTCAAAGGTCTACTCTTAATGGTTTTTAGTATTTCAGGATTCAAAAGCAGGCTTAAACCTGAACCTATTTTGGGCTTAAGCCATTTTTTTCCGTTAATTCTCAACGACTCTAATGGGTTTGAGTTGAATTCAAACTCACACCTTGGCAATTACTAAGTATAAATTTTGTTTTGAGATAAAAAAAGTAAAGTATGATAGGATTATATAAAAAAATGCAATTATCAGAATGAAAAAATTATATTAGAATATAGACTTATGAATGAAATATTGAAATGAATAATGTTTTTCCTACTACTCCCCTGAGAAAGTTGCATGAAAAGCTCTACCTACTCCCTGCTATATTAAACTACGTCCATGACTTAACGCATATTTTAAAAGTGCTTTATATTTTTTATCACTGATACTATAAGCTCCAAATCTTTCCAAGTGAGGGTTATTCATCTGAGCATCAAAAAGAACAAACTTTCGCTTTCGCAGTCGCTCCACCAACTTTACCATCGCCACCTTTGACCCTTCTGGAATATTGTAAAACATTGACTCTCCAATAAAAGCACTCCCAATGACAATTCCTAAAATTCCACCGGCAAGTTCATCTCCTTGCCAAGTCTCAAAACTATAAGCATATCCCACTTTATTTAAATTTTTGTAAATCTGCTTTAGTTCTTCAGAGATCCAAGTTGTTTCTCTAGCTGCACAACCCTTGACTACAGCTTCAAAATCTCGATTAACAGCAACAGTAAAACGATTTTGATTAATTGCACGACGTAGTGACCGTGGATAGCGAAATCTTTCATCCAAAGGAATTAAAGTTCGCTGATAACTACTATACCACCCCAAGCTATCTTCTTCATCATTTGCCATGAGGAAGTAGCCCTGAGCATATCCTTGTATAATTGAATTAATACTATCTTCTATCATAGAAATACTATCAACAATTTACTATATAAACTTTCAAATTATGCTAGAACCAATCAAAGCAGTTACCTTACCAACGGCACAAAACCCCCAAGAAGAGGGCCAATGGTTGAAAACTTCCTTACATAAATGGCTCAATCAAGAATTTATTCCCGAAAAAGTGAATGAAGATATTGCCAACAGAGCAGCTCAAATATTTGTTCGCCACCGTATGGAAGGGGAGAATGATTTAGGATCATTAGTAATTGCTATTGTTACAGAAATGCAAGCTTTTGACTTTTCCCAAAGTTTTTATGGGGAGTTTGCGATCGCTAATGCTGTTAGTGATTTACTATTAGATAGTCTAGGAATAGAACGTTGTTGTGGGCAATAGAAAATTCAAAGTTTCAATTTCCGGACTTGCCCATCAAAACAAGAAACCAGGTTTATTCACCTAATTATTGTTTTTCATTCTTTCGAAACTTTGTCTTTCAGCCCTGTTGGGTAAGCCCTAAGTCTATTGCTTCAGGGAAGTTTTTGCCTTTAATTAGGGGTTTTATCTCAAACCCCTATGGGTGGCCAGAAAGGTAGAAACTACCAGCTAGACTTCACAACTCCTGGCAATAAACCTTCATGGGCCATTTCTCGGATGACATTACGAGAGAGTCCAAAATCCCGATAAAATCCTCTTGGACGTCCAGTTAACCAACAACGATTCCTAACACGACTAGGAGCACTGTTACGAGGTAGTCTCTGAATTTGACGATGAAGTTCTATTTTCTGCTCTAAATCTTCTGCCTTCATAAATTGCTCTTTGAGTTCTCGACGTTTCTCGGCATATTTTTCTACTAATTTTTTGCGTTTTTTCTCACGCTCGATCATACTTTTTTTAGCCATGATTAATTACCTTATTCCTCCAAAATAATTAGTATTTTTAATTTTAGCTTATTTACCCAATATATTATAATACCATAATTTTTTTGATTACTCAATTTTTTACTCTACAACCGTTGGACATAAATCAGCCAATAAACATTGATTGCAGGCAGGATTTTTGGCTTTACAAATTGCCCGACCATGATAAATTAATCGTATTGACCAGTTTTCCCAATCAGGCTGAGGTATCAACTCCATTAAGTCTCGCTCAATTTTAACTGGGTTGGAATGCTCGGTTAAACCCAACCTTTGACTTAAGCGTTTAACATGAGTATCTACTGTTACCCCGACAATAATTCCGTAGCCATGAGCTAAAACAACATTAGCTGTTTTCCTCGCTACTCCTGGTAATTGCAAAAGTTGTTCCATTTGCTTGGGAACGTGAGAATTGAACTTATCAATAATCATTTGGCAAGCACTTTGAATATTTTTAGCTTTATTGCGATAAAATCCTGTGGAACGGACTAAATTTTCTAGTTCTTCAAGATCTGCATTTGCCAGTGCTAGAGCATCCGGGAACTTTTTAAATAGAGCGGGTGTAACCTTATTAACTCGTTCATCAGTACATTGAGCGGAAAGAATAGTAGCTACAAGTAACTGGACGGGGGTTTTATAAGTGAGAGTACAAGTCGCATCTGGATAGAGATCCTTGAGACGAATGAGTAATTCTAACGATCGCTGTCGCTTCAGTGAATGTTTACGAGTTGTTACCATTGTCAGGAATGGAGAAGGAACAGGAAGAAAGTACGGTATGTCAATATTTAATGGTTTGTCAGTGACAGTATCTTGCTCCCGTAGGTAAATATTATGCCTATGGTGTAGATAAAACGCTTATATTATTAATATTTCAACCATTAAAGTGGTTTTCATAATTAGCATACCACGGTAGGGATTTTCCATGGAACATTCCTGCTGGGTTTTGGTTTTGAGCTGAGATAATTATATCTCAAAATTGCTGTATATTTGTGTAGTAGTCAACAAAATCATCAAAACCTTAGCTATTAATATTTTTAATCTTTGAATTTTATAGCACTACACAAATAAAGCCCAGAAGTTTATAAATGCTCAAATTTACTTATCATGACTTATAACTTCTGATTTATGACTTCTGTGTAGTGCTATTATTTCTACGCTTATCTCTGAAAAATTGAACGCACACCATCTAAATTAGCAGTATCCCGAATTATCAGGAATACTCCTAGACCTAATAACAATACCAAACCAGTTTGCATGACATTTTCTTGGATACGAAGTGGTAAAGGTTTACCTCTAACTCCCTCGATCACTAGAAATGCTAATTGACCACCATCTAAAGCAGGCAAAGGCAAAATATTAATCACTGCCAAATTAATACTAATTAATGCGCCAAATTTAAACAGTTCACCCACGTTATCCTGAGCAATTTTTGCTCCCATGTCTACAATGGCAACAGGTCCTGCTAGTTTCCCTGCAGTCTGACTGAAATTACTAATAAGCTGCCAAAAACCACGAACTGTCAATATAACTATTTTTTGAAATTCTTCAGCACCAATGCTCAAAGCTTTAAAAACATTTTTCGTAGGATATCTAACTATTTCTCCATTGGAAATTAGTTGTACACCGATACGACCTTTGCTATCATCTCCTAATTCTGGTGTAACTTCAAGAAATATTTTTTCTTCTTGACGCTGAATTTCCATCTTCAAAGTTCTATTGGGATTATTTTGAATAGTTGCTACCAAGGTGCTAATAGCTTTTTTGTTGGCACCTAATTGTTGGTTATCAACTGACAAAATAATATCATTTGCCTTAATGCCTGCGCGAGCGGCAGCAGAACTAACACTTGTAGCAACTTCTGGCACTTTGACTCCAGGTGCATAGTTAAAATCTGCTACACCAATAATACCTACTTGAGTAACTAAGAGAAAATAAGCAAATATTAGGTTAGCAATTACTCCTGCACTGAGAACGATCGCTCGATCTAAAATTGGGCGGTTGCGTAATAGGTCTGGATCGTCTTTGGGTATTTTGCTGTCTGGGTCATCATCGGGAAAACCGACAAAACCTCCTAAGGGAAAACCTCGAAGTGCATATTCAGTTTGTGGGCCTTGGTATTTCCAGATGACCGGGCCAAACCCGATGGAAAAACGGTTAACATGGATGTTTTGAAGTCGAGCTGCCATAAAATGGCCTAACTCGTGAACTACAATTAGAATACCTAAAACTGCGATCGCTAGCAATACGGACATGAGTTATTCCTATTAAACTTCCTACTATAAACGGTTAAAATTTTATTATACATTAATTCATCTCAAGTTGAGTTAATTCTAATAAATTAAGTAATAAATAAGGTATATGGTTTATCATAAAATATAAGGTCTATCTATCTTATAGCTCAACCCCTTCTACGGGCTTTAATATAAAAAGGTGGTAGTGCTCAAGATTTATGAATAGAGGAGTAAAAGTTACTGTTGTTGATCTATGCTGACCTGTTCAAAGTGTGAATCTTCAAAAACTGTCAAAAATAGTCATATTTATAATGTTAAGCAGCGGTTTAAGGGCAGCAGTGCCGGAAAAATTTTGCAAAACCCTACTCAGAAACTTATTGACTAAGCTACTTTTGTGCATTGGGGGTAGCTTTGCAGGAGGTAGGCTTGCATACACTAATTTTTTTGTGGCGTTAAGTGCTGTTTTACCTAGTAAAAGATATCAAGCAGTAGGAAAAGAAAAAGGAAAGATTTCTTGGCATTGAAAGATTCAATAATACTTTAAGATAAAGGGTATGCAGGCTAGTACAAAAAAACTTTGCCTTTTGTGTCGTTTGTGGAAAATAATATTGGTACAATTTGGTATTTCATTCATCAGTATGATCAATTATTACTTGTTTAGCACTATCAAAATTTCTAGTTTGAGGCAAAGAGTGAAAGCAGCTTAACTCCTGCTAGGAATTCCCTCTGTTCCATAAATTTCAGCTATCACGATAAACGAGCATATCTTATAATTCATCTGAGTTTTCTGGTTAATGGTTGGCGATCGCTCTTCCAAAGGTCTCTCCTATGGTTTCGTTGGTCGAAGGCAATAAAAAATGTTCTGCCAATTCTAACTAGGTGCGAGTGACTTGAGATTAAAAAACAGGTTAATACCTTCGGTTTTTTGTATTGATTTTGCTAATGGTTATTGATGGAAATTTATTTAGTTTGTTATGTTGGTATAAATACTTTGTTTATTTATAAGTGTAAGATATAATTATACTACGTTTTTTAATAAAAGTCAAGGCCTGGCTACAGAAAATTATTTAGGTAAGTTGGATTTTATCTATCCTAAAACTGGGAGGGATGAATTGCTTGAGGTGACTCTAATATGATCTTAGTCCTGATCATAGTTACTACTTTTATAGAGTATCTAGACCTTTTATATATTTGTTGGTTCGTAATTACTTTATTACTTTACGAAGAAAAGGCCATCTGGAAATCTTGATGGTTAGGATTATGTTATTTTAGTTAGTCTGAAGTTTTCTTATTTTAAGTTTTTGCATATAATGTTTAGAAAATTAAAATAATTTGGGACATCTTTCATGGAGTTTATGGAACTGGCTTTAATAGTTATCCGGCTTTAATAGTTATCCTAAGTAAATGTTGAAGTTAAGAACTTATGGTTCTTACTTACTGTTGATTTACTTTTACTCTTAAGATGCTTTTTTTTTACAAAAATCTATTCCTCAGAATTGTTCCGCTATCTTTGACTCTGGGATATTTTGGGGTTGATATTTCATCGGCGATCGCTCAACTTCAACCAGATAATACATTGGGAGAAGAAAATTCTGTCGTCACACCGAATATCAATATTAAAGGGATAGAAAGCGATCGCATAGATGGCGGGGCCCAAAGAGGGGCCAACCTATTCCACAGTTTTCAAGAATTCAACATTCAACAGGGACGAGGGGTTTACTTTAGCAACCCTGATGGAGTTCAAAATATCCTGACTCGGGTCACAGGAAACAATGGCTCTAACATATTAGGAACCTTGGGTGTAGATGGAAAAGCTGATTTATTTTTCATTAACCCCAATGGCATAATCTTTGGGCCAGAAGCTAAATTAGATGTCCAAGGTTCATTCTATGGAGCTACTGCCGATAGTATCTTATTTAAAAATGGATTTGAATTTGCTAGTTCAGACCCTCAAGCGCCCCCACTACTGACAGTTAATGTTCCCATTGGGTTGAGGTTGCCCGAAAACCCTGGTAGTATTTTGGTTGAGGGTCAAGGTCATAACATAAATTTTTATCTAAACCCAAAAGACGGAATAGCAAGATTAGAAAAAGAGGACAGGAATCTAGGGTTGGAAGTTTCCCAAGGCCAAACCTTAGGGTTAGTTGGTGGTGATATATTTTTGAGGGGAGGAAACCTCACATCAATTGGAGGACGTGTTGAATTAGGAAGTGTTCACAATGGGGTAGTAGGAATCACGAAAGACCAAACCCTTAGCTATGATCCAAACCTGAAATTTGGCCAAATTCTAATATCTGAAGAGAGTTCTATAGATGTAAGTGGAAGTGGAAGAGTTGAGTTTCAAATTCAAGGAGAAGAGATAAAAGTGCGAGATGCTTCAATAATAGTAGGAGAGATTAAAGGCGATGAAGGTGGGGGGGCTTCAATTCTTAAAGCATCTAAGTCTATTATAATAGAAGGTAGAATACCTTTTGAGAATAATATTACATCATCATTCAACGTGTCTTTATTTTCTGATAAGCTCGAAGCAGGAGAAGCTTTAAACATTAATAAGACTAACAGTGCTATTATTCTTATCACTTACGGTAAGGGAAATGTCGGGGAGTTGACGGTAGAAACAGAAAGTTTAACGCTGGATCCTGGAGCGTTTATTTCTACGACTACTTTGGGTCAGGGAAATGGAGGGAATTTAACAGTGTTTGCTAAAGACATAGAAATGAATGGTGGGGACTTTTTCGGTGGTTTGGTTAGTGTTAGTGTTGATCAAGGTAACGGAGGGAATTTAACGGTGAAAGCTGCAGAAAGTTTAACGCTGCAAGATGGAGCCATTATTTCTACGACTACTTTGAGTCAGGGAAATGCAGGGAATTTAACAGTGTCTGCTAGAGATATACTCATTGGTTATTCTACTATGTTGTCTGCAGAAACTTTGGGTCAAGGTAACGGAGGGAATTTAACGGTGAAAGCTGCAGAAAGTTTAACGCTGCAAGATGGAGCTTTTATTTCTACCAAGACTTCTGGTCAGGGAAATGCAGGGAATTTAATAGTCTCTGCTAGAGATATAGAAATAATAGGCAAATCTCCTGATGGTAAATCCTTCAGTAGCTTAACCGCAGAAGCAAAAAAAGAATCAACAGGAGCAGCAGGAACCATAACCATCAACACCGAAACCCTCAACCTCCGGAACGAAGCCGAAATTATAGTCACCTCTGCTACCCAACAAGCTGCAGGTGACTTAATAATAAACAGCAACAACATCCGCCTCGAAAACCAAGCTAGCCTCAAAGCTGAAACCAAAGCAGGTGAAGGCAGCATTACCATCAATAATAATAAAGACCTCATCCTGCGTAACAACAGCAACATCACCACTAATTCTGAAGGCACGGCTACTGGAGGTAATATTACCATTAATACGGAAAACCTAGTTGCCCCAGACAACAGCGACATCTCTGCTAATGCTGTCGAGGCATTTGGAGGCCGAGTCAACATCACCGCAGCCGGCATATTCGGCACAGAATTCCGTACTGAAGCAACAGACAAAAGCGACATCACCGCCACCTCAGAATTAGGAGCTTCATTCAGTGGAGAAGTCAATATCAACACCCCCGATGTAGATCCTAGTGACGGACTGATAGAATTTGAGGATACCGTCCCAGATATCTCCAACCTCCTCGACCAAAACCCTTGCCGACAAGGACAAAAAAGCAAATTCATCATTACAGGAAGAGGCGGCTTACCACCAACTCTCGAAGAACCCTTGGCTCCCACCTACGTCTGGCAAGACTCAGAAACCTCAGTTACTCCTCCACCAGCTATCACTCCATCAGAGCAAGAGTTCATTGAAGCACAAGGTTGGAGCTCTAATTCTCAAGGTATTGAACTGATCACTGACCCCGAAACTGCTACTCCCACCTCCCCTTGGTTAATACCTCCCAACTGCGAACAATTAGACACCTTTGAACCCCCACCCTATCTACTCGCAAGCAGTAAGGGAAATATTCCCACCTCAACTTCTGAACCTCTAAAAGTTACTATCAAACAATTCAACTTTGAGGGTAACACAAAATTTAGCAACCAAGAGCTACAACAACAACTCACACCTTATCTAAATAAACCCATTACCTTTGCTCAACTCATAGCAGCACGCACTGCCATTACAAAATATTATACCAAAAACAACTACATCACATCGGGAGCATTTATTCCTCCCCAAACTATGGCTGAAAATGGCACAGTCACCCTCCGAGTAGTGGAAGGAAAAGTTGGTGAAATCAATGTCAATATCCAAGGTAGATTAAATGAAAATTATATCAAAAGTCGGTTAGAAAAAGCCACCACGGCTCCTCTGAATCAAGAAAAGTTGTTGTCTGCCCTACAAATATTACAAATAGACCCTTTAGTCAAAACTCTATCTGCGGAACTTTCATCCGGAGTCCGCCCAGATACAAGTAGGTTAGACATAAGAATAGAAACAGCTAACCCCTGGCAAATAGAAACTATCAGTAATAATGGCAGGGCACCAAGTGTGGGAACATTCAGGCGAGGGGTAGAGGTAGACCATAGAAATGTTACAGGTATTGGAGACAGTTTAAGTGCTCTCTATACTAATACTGATGGCAGCGATATGGTAGAAGTATCTTATGCTATTCCTGTGAACTCCAGTAATGGTCGTATCGAACTATTTTATCGCCACAGAGATAATAAGGTGGTAGAATCACCTTTTGAAAGACTTGATATTGAGTCAAATTCAAATACTTACAAGTTATCATTTAGTCAACCAATAATGCAAACACCCTGGCAAACTTTAAGTTTGGGTTTATCTGCAATAAAGCGAGATAGTCAAACTTCTATATTAGGAGAGAATTATCCATTATCTGAGGGTGCTGATAAAAATGGGGAAACGAAGTTATCAATTTTGCAGCTTTTCCAAGATTATGAACTACGGGGAAAAAATCAAGTTTTGGCGTTTCATTCTCAGTTGAATGTAGGGTTGGGAATATTGGATGCTACAAAGAATAGTAATGAACCAGATGGTCGATTTTTTTATTGGCGGGGTCAAGGACAATGGGTGCGTGAGTTAGGCAAAAATACTTTGTTGTTGATGGGAGCAGATCTACAGTTATCTCCATCTGATTTGGTGCCTCAGGAAAGGTTTGGTTTAGGGGGTTATCGAAACGTGAGAGCTTATCGTCAGGATACTCGCTTGACAGATAATGGAGCGTTAGGAACAGTGGAGTTGCGGTTGCCCGTGCCCTGGATATCTGGAAAAAATAGATTATTTCAGGTAGTGCCGTTTATTGATGGGGGGGTAGCATGGAATAGTGATAGTAAAGAGGAGGAAGGAAGTAAGGCTTTGGCGGCGGCCGGGGTGGGGTTGCAGGTAAATTTATGGGAGAAGATAAATATGCGCTTAGATTATGGAATTCCTTTAGTGGATGTGGACTCGCGAGATAAAACGGCTCAGGAGGAAGGGTTTTATTTTTCTTTTTCTACTACTCCTTTTTCTTTTTGAGCAGGGAGGTAAACTGACGGGATGAAGCTTAGGTAAGTATGACACACCAGTTGAAAGTAGTTGAAAGTAGTTCCGAAAGTAGAACGAAGTGAAACCCAACACACCCTTTATTGTTTAGATATTTATATCTATTTATTATGAAGATCATAAAATTGCTCGCCATTACTCTATTAAGTTTCTGTATCACTGTGGGAATTAATGTTTTACCTCCCACTTTAGCTGAATCTTCTGCCACTCATCTAGTTCAAGAAGGAACTCAATTATTACAACAAGGAAAGGCAGAAGCAGCATTAGAAATTTGGCAAAAAGCAGAGGAACTTTATCGCCAAAATCAAAATCAAACTGGTATTATCGGTACCAAAATTAATCAAGCTCAAGCTTTAACCAGTTTGGGTTTTCATGAACGTTCGTGTAATACTGTCTTAAAAGCATTTGGCAATGATTTAGAATGCGCTCGCTTAACTGAAAATGACTTAGAAAATGTTCTGGAAAAGTTTCAAACATCAAATACTAGCCTAAATTTTCAGGGGTTACAAATCTTAGGAAATGGACTGCTGGCGTTCGGTAAATTGGAGTTATCTGAAAAGGTATTAGAAGCAAGTTATAAGTGGGTAAATTCTAACAATACTAAAGCTCAATTGTTGATAAGTTTAGGTAACAATAGGCTTTCTCAAGCTCAAAATATTGCTGTCGATCGTAGAAGTGGAAAAGATGAACGAGCGCTTCGAACCCTAGTTGATCAAAGTTTATCTAATTATCAAGAAGCTGCCAGTATTTCTACTGACAAATCAGTTCAAATTCAAGGAACTATTAATAATCTTAGTTTGCTAGTCAAATTTACTAAAGAAATTGGTGATTTAGATACTTATGTACAATTTCAGATTGAAACTTTACCCGAAATTATTGATTTTTTAAATCAAATTAATCCTACTCCTAAATCAATTAGAGCCAGAATTAAATTAGCAGAAATTTTTACAAATATTGAGGAAATTAAAGATCAATCAGCTTTTGTTGAATTTCAAACTAATATTACTAAGTTAACTCCACCTAGCGAATTATTAAATCAGGCAATTGAAGAAGCAAAAGATATTAATAATTTCCGTTTAGAAGCTTATGGAATTGGTACCCAGGCAAAATTTAATATCAAAAAAGGAAACCTAGAAAAAGCACTTAAATTGACAAATAAAGCATTATTGACTGCTCAAAAAGTATCTGCTTATGATATTGTTTATCAACTCCAAGAACAATTAGGAGATATTTTGATTAAGCAAGGAAATTATTCAGAGGCACTCTTGGCTGACAAATCTGCTTTTAATACTCTCCAAGTTTTACGACAGGATTTAGTAGTATTAAATAGAGATATTCAGTTTAACTTTCGTGATAGTATTGAACCTTTGTATAGAAAATTGCTAGGCTTATTACTGCAACCTGAACTTGGCTTAAATCAACCCAATGTGGCAAATATTAAAGTTGCTGTTGAAGTAATTGAATCTCTACAATTAGCAGAATTGGATAATTTTTTCCAAGATGCTTGTGTGAGGGCTCAGGATATTAATTTTGATGAAATTGATCAGAATGCAGCTGTTATTTATCCAATCTTATTCGAGGATCGATTAAGTGTGATTCTCAAATTGCC
Source organism: Trichodesmium erythraeum IMS101 (assembly GCF_000014265.1). Taxonomy (NCBI): domain Bacteria; kingdom Bacillati; phylum Cyanobacteriota; class Cyanophyceae; order Oscillatoriales; family Microcoleaceae; genus Trichodesmium; species Trichodesmium erythraeum. The sequence goes on along the minus strand of NC_008312.1, from coordinate 5,009,446 downwards.
TGGTACTGATAATTTTCGTTATGCTAGCTTCAGTGAGAGTAATTTTAAAGCCATCGATAGAGCCATAAATGGCAAAATTAATCAATATATCAAAGAACAAACTCCAATGGATCGTCGTATAGTCAAAGGGGGAAAGCGGGAGTTAAATAAACTTTATCAGTGGTTAATCAAACCTTTTGAAGCATATTTGGAAATAGACGATGAATATGATACGAGTCAAATAAAAACCCTAGTTTTTGTCTTGGAAGGAGCACTTAGAAATATTCCTATGTCCGCTTTATATGATAGTGAACGGGAACGATATCTAGTGGAACGATACGCGATCGCTGTAGCTCCCAGTTTGCAATTGCTTCCTCCAAAAGTATTATTAGAAGGTAAGTTACAAGTGTTAATTGCTGGAACAGATAAAAAAGCACCAAGTTATGGTGAGAAATATAATCCTTTAAAAAATGTCAAACAGGAACTAGAGAGTATTAAGAAAATTATACCAAAGTCTGAGACATTAGCAGATGAAAAATTCACGGCAATTAATATTCAAGACCAAATTAATTCTGTACCCTTTAACATTGTCCACATTGCAACTCACGGACAATTTAGCTCTAATATTGAGGAGACTGCTATTTTTGCATGGGATAAACCTATTAATGTTAAAGATTTTGAACAACTGCTCCAGAGTGAGAATTTGCAGCGATCGGATCGAGCTATAGAGTTATTAATTTTAAGTGCTTGTCAGACAGCTATTGGAGATCAACGAGCAGCATTGGGTTTAGCTGGATTTGCAGTTCGGGCAGGAGTTCGTAGTGTTTTAGGGAGTTTATGGAGGGTAGATGATGCCTCGACAGCAGAGTTAATGAAACAATTTTATGAAGAATTATTGCAGTTGCAGTCTGATACTTCACAGCAGTCTAATAGTTCAGAACTGAGAAAGGCAGAAGCACTACGTCAAGTTCAAATTAAGTTTATCAAAGGAGAAATTCAACCAGAATACCAGCAACCTTATTATTGGTCACCATTTATTCTTGTTGGTAATTGGTTATAATAATACAGGGAAAAGGCGAGACTTTTGTGCCTCAGTATTCCACCAAACAACTTTGGTACTAAAAATACAACTTATCGCTCCGCCAAAATGCCCTGACTAATTTAATATCATCATAAGTGTAACGCTCTTGTAAATACTCATAAATAGGCTTTAATTTTTCATCCCCTACTTTTTCTATTGCAGCAATAATTTCTTTCTGAATTGCTGGCTTTACCAACCTATCAATATCTATCGGTTGTTCCTTCTCTATCAACTCAGCTAAATGATTAACAATTCCGCTAGCTTTGACTCCCCTTTCATTAGCAATAGCATGAATACTTAATCCTTTTTTATACAACTCCAAGGTTTTTATTTGGGTCAGAGAAGGAACATTATCCACAACTTTTGCTAAGTCTCGAATAGGTTCCGACTTAATAGGTAAACCATACTTGAGACAATAATTTTTAATCTTCTCAATAAACTTTTTACCATACTTATCTCGCTTCCAATTACCTACTCCAGAAATACGAATAAATTCATCCAAAGTTTGGGGGCGTTTCTTAGCCATTTCCTGCAGTGTGTGATCTTGAAAAATCGTAGTAGGAGGAATACTTTGTTCATCAGCCATTCTTTTGCGTAATGCCCGTAACTCTTCAAATAATCTTTTTTCATCTACAGCCAAAGAAGTGGTAGTTTTTTCAATTTGACGCTTCTTTTCTATAGCAATTTTTACCTTAGTTTTTCTACCCATTACCTCCCAACTATGTTGATTAAGTTTCAACACCGAATAACCATCGGCTGTTTCATCCATTAAACCTTGATGTAAAAGAGATTTTGCTAAATTTTTCCATTCCTCGGTAGCTCTATCTTTGCCAATACCATAAGTAGAAAGTTGATCATGTCTCCTATCCAAAATTTTCTGACTTTTAGAACCTCTTAAAACATCAATAATATAAGTCATGCCAAACCTTTCTTTAGTCCTCGCCACACAAGACAAAAACTTCATGGCTTCAATAGTCCAATCTTCTATTGGCTTAGGATATTTACAATTATCACAGTTCCCACAATTTCCTGGAAAATCTTCCCCAAAATAACTTAACAAAACTCGATGACGACATTCGGTAGCCTCAGCATAATTAATTATTCTTCTTAACTGTTGTTCAGCAATTCTTTGTTCTTGCTCATCAACTTTTTGACCGATTAAATATTCAATACTTCTCTTATCGCCATAACTAAAAAATAGAATACATTGAGCAGGCTCTCCATCTCGACCAGACCTACCAGTTTCTTGATAATAACCTTCTATGTTTTTAGACAAGTCATAGTGAATTACAAACCTGACATCTGGTTTATCAATTCCCATGCCAAATGCCACAGTTGCGACAATAACATCAACATCATCTCTGATAAATTTAGTTTGATTAGTAGTTCTTTCCTCGTCAGTCATACCAGCATGATAAGCCAAAGCAGATACATTATTTTGTCGTAGTTTATAAGCAATTTCATCAACCCGTTTACGACTATTACAATAAACTATTCCTGAGCCACCAATTGTTCTAATTATTTGCAATATTTCAGCAAAAGTATTTTTAGCACTGGTTTTTTGACGCACTTCATAATATAAGTTGGAACGGAAAAAACTAGCGATATGAATATAGGGTTTTTGTAAGTTTAATTGAGTAGTAATATCTTCTCTAACTCGTTTTGTTGCTGTGGCAGTTAGAGCCATTATTGGTACATCTGGATAAGTTTCTCTTAGGAGTTTTAACTGTCGATATTCTGGGCGAAAATCGTGACCCCATTCTGAAACACAATGAGCTTCATCTATGGCAAAAGTTGATATACCTTGTTGAGAACTAATTAATTCTAAAAATTCTAAAAATTTTTCTGATAATAATCTCTCTGGAGCTACATATAAAAGTTTGATTTTTCCCAGAATAATATCTGTTGATCGTCTACGAGTTTCAGTTAAATCTAAAGTGCTATTTAAAAATGTAGCAGCAATACCATTATCTTTTAAAGATTCTACTTGGTCTTGCATTAAAGAAATGAGGGGAGAGACTACTATTGTTAAGCCTGGTTTGAGCAATGCTGGCATTTGGAAACATAAAGATTTTCCTCCACCAGTAGGCATGATAATTAATAGGTCTTTTTGTTGTAGTGCTGTTTGAATAATTTGTTTTTGCCCAGGACGGAATGAGTCATAACCAAAGTAATTTTTTAGATGTTGTTCTAGTGAAGGTTGATTAAATTCTGATTGGTTTGACACTGACATAGTTATAATTAGTTTAATATTTAATAATTTCCTATATTGTAGATTGGGTTAAGTGGCAGCGCAACCCAATACAAACACCTATCTATTAAATATCTGCATCAACTAAGTTTTTATCCAGGTATTTCAAAGCTTTGAGGTTAATTAAAAGTAATAATTAATTTAATATTTAATATTTAATAATTTCTTCTATTGTAGGTTGGGTTAAGCCGCGGCACATCCCAAGACAAACATCTATTTTATTAACTTTTAACTTTTTAATTTTAACTTTTTAATTTTAACTTTTTAACTTTTTAATTTTTTAATTTTAACTTTTAATTCTTATCCGGACCTAATATTATCTGCTTTACCCAATAGATAGTCATCACCAATGCTACCATAGATGAAATCATTGCCATTACCCCTATAGAGATTATCATTTCCACCTCGATCATCAACTATAAAATCATCGCTTTTACCTCCAAAGACATTATCGTCACTTTCTAATACATTGATAATATCATTTCCTTGAAAACCTGAAATGCTATTATTTCATTTAACATCAAGTCGAAAAATTTAACCTGATCAACTGGAACATTTTTATATAAATGCAGTTATTCCATACACTTTACCAATGGCGAGTTTACCAAAAATTGAAGTGATAATATCAAATGACAATGAACTAATAACAGGTTAAATTTACTCTAGAATTTAATAATTTATCTCTTGACAGCCAATGTTATTCCATCACCTATAGGAAGCATGGAGATATCTACTCTTTCGTCTTTACAAATTAAATTGTTGATATTTCTCAAAGCTACAGTGCTTTGATCATTGATTTGATCATTAATAACTGCTCCAGACCATAAGACATTGTCTATTATAATTAAACCTCCTTTTCTTAATAGCTGAAGTCCTTTCTCATAATAAATTTCATAGTTAGTTTTATCAGCATCAATAAACATCAAATCAAAAGTTCCCGACTCTCCCGAATCTATTTTTGCTTGTAAGGTTTCTTTGGCGGGGGCTAAGTACAACTGAATCTTATGTGCGACTCCCGCCTCTTCCCAGAACCTCTTTGCTACTGCAGTCCATTCTTCAGATACATCGCAAGCTACTAAGGTTCCTTGTTCGGGAAGAGCTAAGGCAACGGCTAAGGAACTGTAACCAGTATATATGCCTACTTCAATTGCTTTATTTGCTCCCATTATACGAACTAAATTAGCCATAAAAGCACCTTGCTCTGGGCATATTTGCATTATGGCACTTTTGTCTTTTAATGTTTCTATCCTGAGTTTTTTCAGTATTTCTGGTTCTCTGATCCCTACTGACCAGAGATAGTTTCTTAGATCTGAATTGTAGTTTAGAACTGATGAAGACATGATAATTTTTCTTTGATTAATTTTTACTGAAACTAATTTTTTTTCTGTTTTTATCAATAGAATATTCTATATTTACTGCGGCGATCGCTTATTTAACAAATCTTCTTAACTTTTGACTTTTAACTATTAATTTTTGACTTTTCTTAACTTCTCTTACTTTTGATTTTTGACTTTTGAAATTTGATTTTTGAATTCTCTTATTTTTGATTTTTAACTATTAACTTTTGACTGATCCTAACTACTCTTACTTTTGATTTTTAACCTTTAACTTTTGACTATTCTTACCTTTGACTGTTGACTTTTGATTTTTTACTTTCTACCCTGGGAGGGATCGCCAGCCAATTTCCAGAGGGAATAAAACTCGCCCAAAAATAAGGATGACTGTACTTTTCCCCGGCTTCCCCCCCCAGCATCTCCAGTTGAGTCTGCCTTAAAGCTTCTGTTCGTCCCATGTCTCCTCCCAACAACCGTTGATAATACTTCACCATTAAGTCTTTCGTCCCTTGGTCATCAACTTTCCATAAACTAATTACCTGACTCTGGGAACCTGCGATCGCGAATGCTCGTCTAAGTCCATAAACCCCCTCTCCGGGACTTATTCCCCCCAGCCCTGTGTCACAGGCCGATAATACCACTAGCTCTGTGCCTAGCAAATTCAGTCCGGCGGCTTCCAAAGCCGTCAATAAACCATTATCTCCATCTATTTGTTCCTCTTTAACCCCAGCCAGAGCTAAACTTGACCGTAGTAGGGAATCTTTATTTACCGTGGGATATTTCTCAGGATCTTCAATTGTTTCAAATAAACCATGAGTAGCAATATGCAATATGAAAGGACTTTGAACTTGTTTGACGGCTTCTTCAGTCGCTGCCCCTCGTAGTAAAGGCTCAACTCCAAGCAACTCACCAATGGCTTTGACCTCCTCTTCGGTTCCTGGTAGTCCAGGAAGACCTAAGTCGGAGACACCGAACCTATCCTTAGACTTAATAGTTACCTGATCTTTTTCCGAGTATGTAGGGTATCCTAGCAATACCGCTGGTGACGTGTTTCTTGGTGTGGAGGTAAATGTGAGTAAGTCCCGTCCTGAGCTTAGGTAGGTGAAGCTATAGTTTTCTACGAGAAAGCGGTTATTCTCATCAACTAATGCTTCAAAAGGAATTAAATTGAGACTGCTATCAGGAGAAATCAGAATTTGTTTCTGTGACCCCAGTAGTTGACGTACAGGCTGCATCAGCTTTTGGTCAAGTTCTCTGGCTGCATCTTTAAGCTGTTTTAGGGGAGTTTGGCTTTTGTCTCGTAGAGAAATTCTAAATACTTTTATGATGTTTTTAAATTCTTCAACTGCTCCCAGGTCGACGCCTTGGGGTTCTCCCTCTCTACTTAGAACGTAAACCCCATAGCGTGGTTTACCGAATTTGTCTGTCTTGGGGTCATAAGGATAATACTGGACAAATTCTACTAAGGCAGCGTTGGCGGGTATCAACTCCTGAATAGCTTCTAAGGTTACAGGTTGGGTGGCTGCCCGAAACTGGCTACTGCGACGACCAATTTTGTCTTCTAGTTCTTTTGCCTGTTTTTCTAAGAGGGCAAAATTTGCCTTGTAGGTTTCTAGAGGAAGATTTTTGGGTCGGTTATAGAGCAGAGTGGAAAGTTCACTATGAATATTATTAAGTTCGTCTAGCCATTGTAGTCCTTGAGGGTCAAGTTGTTGTCGGAGTATTCGTCTGCTGGTGGTGAAGAATTCGAGGAGGCGACCTTTGCGGCGTAGGATGGTGGTGAATGCTAAAGCGGCGGCGGCTGGATTATTTGGTGCTGTTTGCAGATGGAGAGAGATTGCTCTAGCCTTCGCTCCTGAGATGGTTTGGAGATATTTGTCTTTTTGAGGTTCAGCCCCGGCGGCTAAGTTGTAAGTTAGGTTTTTTTCTTGAACTTCTAAGACGCGTTTAAGGTATTGCACTGCTGAAGCAACGTCACCTTGAGCTGAGTAAAGTACAGCCAAATTGTCAAGGCTGGTGGCAACTAATGGATGTTCAGCACCCAGGAGTTTCTTTCTCATCTCTAATGCTTGTATATACAATGGTTCCGCTTCTGTATACTTTCCTTGAGCTTCGTAAAGTCTTGCCAAATTGTTGCGGCTGTTGGTCACATCAGGATGTTCAGCTCCCGGGAGCTTCTTGATCACCTCTAATGCTTGTATATAAACTGCTTGTCTCAACAATGCTTCCGCTTCTGTATACCTTCTTTGATCCTCGTAAAGTCCTGCCAAATTGTTGAGGCTGGTGGCAACATCAGGATGTTCAGCACCCAGGAGCTTCTTTCTCATCTCTAATGCTTGTATATACAAAGGTTCCGCTTCTATATACCTTCCTTGACGTCGGTAAATTTCTGCCAAATTGTTGAGGCTGGTGGCAACATCAGGATGTTCAGCACCCAGGAGCTTATTTCTCATATTTAATGCTTGTATATACAAAGGTTCCGCTTCTGTATACCTTCCTTGAACTCTGTAAAGTCCTGCCAAATTGTTGAGGCTGGTGGCAACATCAGGATGTTCAGCACCCAGGAGCTTCTTTCTCATCTCTAATGCTTGTATATACAATGGTTCCGCTTCTGTATACCTTCCTTGAACTCTGTAAAGTTCTGCCAAATTGTTGAGGCTGGTGGCAACATCAGGATGTTCAGCACCCAAGATCTGCAGCCTAATTTTCAAAGACTGCTCTAATAAAGGAACTGCTTCATCATATTTACCTTGTTTATATAGTTCAATAGCTTTGTCATTAAGTTCTGTGGCCAAAGTTAGAGAATCTTCTTTAGTTGAAGCCTGTCGCCAATTTAGCTTATAATTTCCCTGTTGACCTTTTTCATTGAGAGACCCATTAATTATCAGTTCCCCAGTTGCTTCTAATGTTGACAGTTGTTGTGATGGAACAAAATCATCTGCCCTTCCTGCCCGCATAACCAATACTCCTAGCCCGTTAATAACAAGAATAACTGTCAGCCAAGTTTGGACAAAGTAATTTTTGGTGAAAATTTTGGTAAACATCATAGCCAAAAGTCAAAAAGCAAAAGTCAAAAGTTTAAGGTCCTCTTTCTCTCCCCCAAGAAGGGAAGTCAAAAAAAGTAATTTGATTATTCCTAATATACACAATATAGACATTTTGGATAAGTCCTAATAAATAAAGTTATTTTAACAACAAGCCGATGCTCCTATCAATTCATCACAACTCAAAACAATTAATTCTGGTTTGGAATTCGAGCACTTAACCAAGTTTCCAAATCTTCTAAACTGTTAAAGTCTAACAAATATTCCCCTAAATTTTCTAGGTCTTCAACAGGCAAATATTCAATTTGGTTATTTATTGCAGTGGGAAGATCTTTAAATCTTTTTCTTAGCAAACCCATAACAAAAGCGATCGCTTCAGATAGACCTCCTTGAATTTCTCCTCTAGCCTCTCCTCTAGCCTCTGCTTCTTGCTCCGCATAAGCTATTTGTCCTCTTTCATCTTGCAATGCTATAGCTCTGCGCTCAACTATTTCTAACTCTTCTGGTGCCATATTAATTTTATTAGCAATATTTAAAGCCAGTTCTATCTCCTTAACAACTCCCAAACTTTCTGGAATATCATCCAGTCGAGGAGCTTCTTTGATAAAGAAAATCCACTTATCTGCCAAAGTTTTTAACTCTGCCAAACCTTTCTTAAACTTCAGTAACTCCACAAAAATTAGCCGCAATTCCGTATCGGAATATTCCCAATTTTCCTTTTGATGTTTAAACACAAATGGATTAATAAAATCTACCTTATCTTTATCTTTAAAGAAGATAAAATCCGTGATTGTTACCCCTATTACCGGACGTAGTAGGGGATAATCATCCTCTATTTTTCACTGGTTGCCATAACCCTTGATTAAGTCGTACATTACTCCCTTACTAAAAGCAATCATCAATGCTACCAGCATTTGAATAACCACAACCGAACCATCAAATAAAACAGCCTTTATATCTAAATAAGTATCCTTTAAACTAATTACTTGACCAGGCTTAAATAGATTAATAATCCTTAAAAACTTAATAGTTTTTTTCCATCATAAATTATCCCATTTAGGAAACCGATTAAAATTTCCTTGCTTTCCTCAGAACCAAAGATTTTTTTAAAAGCATAATCAACCTTGGGACTAACAAAATCCATAGTATTTTTTCCCTTAAGAGCATTTCACTTATTAAAAATATGATAGAACCAACTTGGTATCCTTTAAAATAGTGCAATAACTGTAGGTTAGGTCTGGTAAACGTAGCAAAACCTCCTAAGAGTAGCCCAACCACCATAACAAGGCTTTGTTGGGTTTCACTGCCCTTCTACCCAACCTAGATTTTTAGGTGCCGTCACATTGCCATGAACTGTTTTCCCAACTTTTACCCGGAACTGCCGGGCTTGATGTATCTGTATCACTCTAGGTTAGGTATTGTTTTGATACTTGACAGCAATAATAACTTGTGGTAAAAAAAACACTAAACAGGACTTACCCACCGGCATTACATCCAGTAAGGGAAAATCCCGTTTACCCCTACTAGATATGGCGGTTTTGCCTAAATCCTGATATAATAAAATAACTTAAACAGAAGCCAATGTTTCTATGGATTCATCACAACTCAAAATTATTGGTTCTGGTTTGGAAACCACCCTCAGTAGCTATGAAAAAGTTCTCCGAGAACTTGAGGCTGCTGAACCCCCCAAACCAGAACAAATATTAGCAGTATTAAATGCTAGAGATGTTGTCCAAGCAGTTTGGAATCAGTCCACCCCTATTTCCACCAACACTCAACAGAAACTACTTAAATTAGACAATTTGTTGAGAGCACAAGCCCATCGAATTACTCAAACCAAAGGAGTCAACCTCTCCCAATATCGTAGTAGCTTTTCTCCCCCCGAAAAAGCTTGGTGGTGGAGATTAGAAACAGAAGCTCCACCCCATTTTTGGGATCGTTGGGATTGGTTGTGGCGCGGCTTCACCGTTGCCGGTTGGACAGCTAACTTAGGATTACTCATAGATATTGTGCCTCGGTTTATTGGAGCTGGAACAGGACTCCCAGGAACAATTGCAGTTGCCTTCCCTAGCCTAATTACCCTATTGCAAGCCAGAAGTGAACTGACTAAGACAGGGCAAGAAGGATTTAATCGCTTACTAAAACGACTGGGAATTCCTCAACACTTTCATGAAGAAGCGAGATTTGGCTCAACAGCAATGCTCTTTGTGCTTCTAGTTGCCTTGCGAGCGAATTTCCCGGCTTTTTCTGATATGTACAACAAAAAAGGATTTGAAAAGTATCAACAAGGTCAATTTGCCGGAGCCGAATCAATCTATCAACAGGCATTAGCACTTGATCCTGATAATTTTGAAGCCCATTATAATTTAGCAGTACTGTACGAAGACTTACAGGAATTCGACAAAGCCAAAACTCAGTATCAATTTGCTGTCAAAGGAAAATTCATCAAAGCCCAAAATAATCAGGCTCGTCTTCATATAATAGATAATAAACCTGACCTAGCTATTCCCCTGCTATTAAAAGGGTTCAATAATTTTGCTAATCAAGATAATCCCTCAATTGCAATCACATACACCTTGTACAAAAATTTAGGATGGGCTTTCTCAAAGCAGGAACAAACCCAACTAGCTGAGAAATTTCTCAAAACTGCAATTCAGATCGGAAATTCTTCAGAGGGTATTGAAAAAATTAAAGCTCGAGGTTCAGCCCATTGTTTGCTGGCACAATTATTTCAAGGACAGCCAGAAAAGCAGGCAGAAGCAGTGGAACAATGGCAGAAATGCTGTCAGTTAGGTTCCGTATTCAACCCAGATGAAAGTAAATGGCTCAGTTCAGCCCATAAAAAATTAAAGGAGGCAGGAAAATCATGCGACGAGGACAATTTAAATCTCTAATTCCATTATTAAGCGGGGTAACTTTAGTAGGTATCTTAGCCAGACCCGTAAGTCCTGTTATCCCCGGTGTTAACTTTCTGATGATTCTGAGTCCACCAGGGCAGGTCAAACTCAAACGTCCCCATTGGCAAAAATATCAGCCAATAATAATAGGAACTCCCCTGAGAAATGAAGACCGCTTACTCCTCCCCAAGGGAGCCCAAGCTGAAGTACTGTGTCAGAATTTGACGGAATGGAAAGTTCCCGATGGCAGAGAATCTATTGTTAGTGAAGGGTGTCCCCCTGTGAGTAACCCCAAACTGAGGGAGCTAGGTAAGGTTACTGCAGATAGCCGGGCTATCAACGATCCCAAAATTCCCTATATTCTCAGTCCCAGGAATACAAAATTGTTGCCTACTCAGTCCTTAACTTTGCGATGGAACCAGGTTGAGGGAGCTAAAAATTATCGCGTGGAGCTGGTAGGTCCAGGTGTGAATTTGAATCAGGAAACAAGGGAAAACCAGCTAGTTTATACAGCGAAGCCACCCTTGAAACGGGGAGTTCGTTACTGGTTCAATGTGGTAACGGATAAAAATAAAACTTCAACATTTGAGGGAACTCCTGGATTTACTATTCTTTCAGAGAAAGAAGTCAAAGAGACATTGGGTGCAGTTGAAGAAATCAAGCAGAAGCAACTGAGTCGGGAAGCTCAAGCACTCGCTATCGCCCGCTTGTATCAAAGTAAAGAACTGTATAACGAAGCCATCAAACCGCTGGAAACTGCAATTCAAGATGGTATTAAATCTACAGCCATCTATCAACTCTTAGGAGAAATTCATCAAAAAATTGGATTAAATAGATTAGCACGCCTATACTACCTAAAAGCTCTGAAGCTAACCAAACCTGAAGCAGATTTGGAAGGTTTAGCAAATATCCAGGGGGGATTAGCTATCACCAATGCAATTATAAGATATAAGGATGATGCACTGAAGTATTTGGAATATGCCAAAGCTAGCTATAAGAAGCTTGAGCGGAAGAAAGAGCAGGAAAAAACAGTTCGTAAACTAGAAGCAGAAGTAAGCCGTATTTTAGGAATATGAGAGTAGAGGAGTGGAGAAGTAGGGGAATAGGGAATAGATGATCAAATTAATTCACTACACTGCAAATTCTGTGTGCATAGCAACTTCTTGCAGATAAAAACCCAGAAAAAATTGACTTTTGGGAATCCCTACATTGACCAAATTATCAGCAACACCATATTCTCATCCATCTGCGTGAATCCAGATTTGATCGCCAACAATTTTTCAATGTACGATACAACCATAGAACCTCCACCTATTTTCCGAACCAAAAGTCACAAATAAATAATGTAACTTATCCTCATTCACAGCGAAATCACCTTGAACTTTTCCATAGCGATCAGTAAGCTCTGTATGCTTTTTGAAAGCTCAGTAAATAAATTGATAATCAAAAATTATCAAACCTATAGTAATATCAAATAGCTTTATCTGTGTCATCTATTTCATCAAAAATTAACAAATTTATTAAGATTTCCCTCATTTGAATAAAATTTTACAGAACTTACACAAATTAGAACAAAATACGGTATGTTTAGGAGGGTAAACACCACTAGGGGGTAAAGGCCATTAGGGAGCAAAAGCTACTAGGGTGTAAAAGCCATTCAGGGCAAAGACTATTCAGGTGTAAAGGCCATTTAGGGCAAAGACCATTCAGGGGCATTCAAAGGCAAATGCTACTAGGGAGCAAATAATATTCAGGGGCAAAGTTCAAAGGCAAAGACCATTCAGGGGCATTCAAAGGCAAATGCTACTAGGGAGCAAATAATATTCAGGGGCAAAGTTCAAAGGCAAAGACCATTCAGGGGCATTCAAGGGCAAATACCATTCAGGGTATTCAAGGCCAAATAACATTAGGTAGCATTCAAGCACAAAGTTCAAGGACAAAGACCATTCAGGGTATTCAAAGGCAAATAACATCAGGTAGCATTCAAGCACAAAGTTCAAGGGCAAAGACCATTCAGGGTATTCAAAGGCAAATAACATCAGGGAGCATTCAAGCACAAAGTTCAAGGGCAAATAACATTAGGGAGCATTAGAGGGCAAATAACATCAGGGAGCATTCAAGCACAAAGTTCAAGGGCAAATAACATTAGTCCCTAACATGGTATTTCTGGGTAAGTCCTGATCTGCCTGACAGGTTGTTCAAAAATCTCTTCATAACTGATCAACAGATCATCTACTTCTATAGACAAAAACTTCAGTTCTTGTAGTAAACTAATAGATTTATAACTTATAGGTTGGGTCTAATGGACATAGTAAGATTACCCAGCAAAAACAAAGCTTTGTTGGGTTTCCCTCAGAAACAGTTCTTACAGTCAATTATTATCAAATTTATTCTCTAGTAACCCCAATCATTTTATTGCTTATTTCAAATAATTAGAATTATTAAAAAATAGCTTTGACTCCTGTTCTTATTCTCCGACCATCAAAACAGGAGAAATCAGAAATTGTCAGCTTCCCATCTATTTAACCGTTACGCGTTTACCACTACCTTCCTCCACATAACACTTTTCCACAAAACTTAAATAATGCTTTTTAAACACTGTTTGAGAAAAATTATCAGCCTGCTTTCTAATAATTTCTGGCTGAAAATACTCCCGAGAACTTTCAAAAAATTCCACCGCTTCTATTAATGCTTTTTCTGTTTGTTCAGAAAATAATAAACCAGTTGCCGAACTAGGATATTTTCTCATATCTAAAACCGTTTCATTCGCTCCACCAACACCATAAGCAATAACAGGAGTTCCACAAGCTTGTGCCTCCACTAAAGCCATACCAAAATCTTCACAAGCAGCATAAATAAAACCCTTAGCTTCTGACATATATTTAGCAACAACTTCTTCAGGTTGCCAACCCATAATTTTAACATTAGACTTAGCAAGATCACGTAATTTATTTAATTCCCCACCACTACCAATAACTATTAATTCTCGTCCTAACTGATTAAAAGCTCTAACAATTAAAGATATTTTTTTATAACTTACTAACCTACAAACTGTAAGATAAAAATCTTGTTTATCAGATTTAAAAGGAAACTTTTCCACATCTACTGGCGGATAAATAACCTCAGCTTTACGTCGATAACAACGCCAAATTCTACGAGCAGTATGTTGAGAATTAGCAATAAAATAATCTACTCGGTTAGCAGAAATGATATCCCATTCTCGCAGTCTATGTAAAAGATATCGAGTAAAAATTCCAGGAATACCCTTACCAAGCTTACTACTATTGAGATAATCAAAAGTTAAATCCCAAGCATAACGCATAGGAGTATGACAATAACAAATATGTAGTTGATAAGGTGTAGTTAAAACACCTTTAGCAACTGCATGGGAAGAAGAGAGAATTACATCATATTCTCCTAAGTCAAATTGTTCAATTGCTATTGGCAATAAAGGTAAATATTTTTGTACTCCGTTACGAGCCAAAGGCAAATATTGTAAAAATGTTTTACCTATTTGACGTTGATAAAAATAACTTTCTGGGTTCCTCGACTCAAAATCAATTAAAGCATATACATCTGCATTAATATGCTTGAGAATTTCCTTAACAACTAATTCCGAACCTCCAGTTGCTTTAGGAGTTAACCATTCATGAACAAGAGCATATTTGACTTCCACAATAGACTTTTAAATATTCAAGGATTGAACAACTTTTGATTTGATAGTATTTTTAAGACTGGTTAAATAATAGATATTATCTTGAGATTTAGTCACACTAACATTAAGAATATTAACTAAAAATTCTAAATAAAAATCCACACCAAATCGACAAAAATCAATCAAAATTTACCGTCATAAAGCAGCAAATGTAGAACATTATAATGAATAAGATTATATTTTTTTCAAGTATCTAAAATAGTATATGTTTATCTAAAAAATAATAAATCTAGGGATATAAAGAAAAGAAGTAAGAAGTTGAGCGATCGCCTGTTATTTTAGCTCCAGTTCCACGAAACTTAAAATTGCTACTACCCCTTAATAAATCCTATAATTATCACTGTCACCAACATCAACACCAGCCAAATATTTAATAGCCCCAAATGTTTTCTTCAGCTATTACTTGGTGACGTAGTTTTTCTGGCATAGCGATCGCCGTTTTTATCTCATTCAGAAAAGAAAACTTTTAGTCTATCTTCATAAATATATAAAGCTTAATAATTCAACGACAGCAATTGCCCAAGTTATTAGGTAAAACTACAAAATTAAAAAATTAAATATATTTAACTTGTTACCTATCCCCTGACCCATCTTTCCTGCTTCTTATCCTTTATTCTCTCATAATTTAATTAGAAATGCTGTTTAAGAAGATTGACTATCTCGTCTTCCTAATTCATAAATACCACAAGTTAAGCAAGTAATTATCCCAATACTAATTGACCAGCTTTTACCCAAACCAAATTCTACCCCCCAATTACATAAACTTCCTACAATTAAAAAAGGCACAATACTAAAAATAGAAGCATAAAAAGCATTTTGAGATTCTCTAGCTTTGCGGGTTCTTTCAAATTCTTCATCAGACATATACAACGATCTTTCCGCAAAATTAAACCAGCGGTTAAGTTGTAACGTCACCCAGTCACTAACAGGGGAAAAACCCCAATATAAGGCCAAAGACCATAAAGATGAACCTGCGATCGCTGTAGCATCTATGGCCAATCTAAAAGGCAAAATTTCTTCTAGTATCATTTTTTAGAATCTCAAATTATTTTATTTAACAGAATATTAAATCCTTGGATTATAGCAAATTTTAGAAAAGTATAGAACTTTTAGTAAATTCTACATAAAGAAAGGTATTTAGAATCAGGAAATCCAAAAATTATGCACATAAATATTCTCTATAATCATCGTAAATTATATCAATTATTATAAGTATATTCTTCGTTAAATATTCTCAATAAATATCATTATATAATTTATTTATAAATATATAGAACAACAACCAAAAAATTTTATCATAACATAATAACTAGAAAACCATTAGATGAAAATTTATATTTATAATAAAAATATAAGTATTTATAAGTATTTAAAAGAAAAAGTGTTGTTAAACATCTGACTTTTTTTACTACTAAAACATTTGAAAAGTATACATATTTAGGATGGTAAATTAATTATCAAATTATTGTTAAACAGCACAAAATAAAAATCAAGTGTATTTCCTTTCCAGAAAAAAAAATGAATTTACAATTCAAACACCAATGCGACTTTTTTTTCGTTATCTAAGATTAGTAATTATCACACAAAAAAATATTATACTTAAGCATACCTATCTTATAGAATCAAGTTTTACTACTCAAATATAGCTTAAATGTGAAATAATTTCCTGAAATTACTGAGATTGTGAGAATTTTGAACCTATAAAATCTTAATACATAATACTTAACTATTTTTGTCAAATTTTATGTTAATTAAAATATTAATAAGGCAAAGGTTATTGAGGAGTTTAGCCTTGCCCATAATGGGAGATTAACTTTCATGAAATACTTAATAAATGGTACAGAAACTTAATCCAAAGTCATCTAGTAAAAAAGGGGAACCAAAGTTAGAGTAAACCTTAAAAAAAGGGGGGAATAATCTCAGAGATAACTCTCTTAAATAAATTAGAGGCATTCTTATTCAACTCCTCTGATCCAGATGAACTATCCAGAAGTAAATTTTTTTTGACAAACAACTTAGTATAATATCAAATACCAAAAATAATGCTATAATCTTTGATAAATTATCAAAGATTAAATATTGAGCTATATCCTATTCAGCTTTTCCTAGGCTTAACACTATGCTAATCGTTTTTAAACAACCTTCAAGTAACAACTCAAGTTAGCTAAATTAGCTGATAACTAATTTAATTCATAACTTTTTTCATAATTATCCTATGGATAACTAATTACTTGTTTCCAAATAATGATTTAATAACCAATGCCCTCGCAAAACTAGAATTAGTTATTGATTAATGGTTCATTTATCAGGTTTCAGGTGTCAGGTTTAAAAATTAACAAATTAATAAAATATTACTACCAAATCCATTAATTTTTACCATATTTTTTTCGATTATAACTTTTTGCTTCAATAATTTTCGCTCTTTGCTGTCTACCATCAAACTTAACCACACCAAACCACCAAACCAACTAAAACTTAAGAGATAAATGAGTGCTAATAGTCAGTTAATACCTTATAGCTTATAAGTATAAACTGAATGCTTAGATCAAATCATCTATTCCCATCAATTATTTAAAAGTAAGGAAATATGTTAGTTCCTGGAAAAAAACTCTTATATAAATTCCCTATAGCCTTAAAACAGGGTTTACGTCACCCCCAAAAACAAAAAAAAATATTACTATTAGGATTTATGGCACTTGGTATAGCCACCTTAGGAATTAAACAAGAATTAGTCAAAGCACAAGGAGTCAAAACTACCAATCAACAAATATCATACATTAAAAACTGGCAAAATGCCTCTTTCCCCGTAGAAAACTTTCAAGGATACACATCAGCTTTTGGTCCTCGTGGTAGAGGTTTTCATTATGGGTTAGACTTAGCAGCTCCCCAAGGAAGCTATATCCGAAGTTGGTGGACCGGCACAGTGATGGAAGTTTGGGAAGATCGTCGTTGCGGTACTGGTATTATAATTAAGTCAGGTTCTTGGGAACACGTTTACTGTCACGTTCAAGGAAAAGTAGAAACTCACAATGGACATCGCTATCTAATAGATCGTGGTGGTGGAATTATGCTACCTCAAGGTCAAGTTTTGCCTGCTGGGAGTCGAATAGCTAGAGTCGGAATGACTGGTAGAACCAGTGGCCCCCATCTTCATTGGGGTTTGAAATATGGAGGACGTTGGGTAGACCCTGCTTTGATTTTGCGAGAAATGTATACTCAACAAACTAAACAGTTATCAAGCTTAGAACATAGATATAGTGCTAAGTACAACTCACACGCAAGCTATAACTAAGTTTTTGGTGCCTAAATGCTTACCTACACGATGATATAGAAACCTAAATAGAATATTGTCAATAGCTATGATAGATGCGGCAGGACGAACCATACAAATAAAGTCTAATTTTTATCCCGACGCTCTCTTTCCGAAAGCGCGGGACTTACCCTAGGTCGAGTTAAATTGATTTTAGGTATGATTAGATTACAAGTTATAAATCTTCTTCTCCCTTGCCCTTAATAAAAACGAGAATAAAATTTATAATTAAAAATTATATTGAAGTTCAGACAAAAAAACTAACTTAAACCTCAAATTTTCTTTTCCAAATTAATAAGAGACTTTTGTTTTTTCGGTAACTCCGTATATTCTGAAACTATTCTGCGAAATTCATCACCCTCAATAGTCTCTTTTTCTATTAATAAATCTACTAACCTATCCATCAAAACACGATTTTCTCTGATAATTTTTCGAGCTTTTTCATAACAATGAAAAACCATTGTTCGTATTTGATGGTCAATTTTAATAGCAACTTCCTCAGAATATTCTGGCTGCTGGGACTGCCAACCTCGGCCCAAAAAAACTTCCCCATTTGGATTTTCCAAAGCCAAAGGCCCTAAGTCAGACATTCCATAGCGAGTTACCATCTCACGAGCTAAACTGGCCACACTCCGAATATCATTGGCCGCTCCCACCGTAACTTCCGCTAAACCAAAAATCTCCTCCTCAGCAGCACGTCCTCCTAGAGAAATTGTAATCCTGTCTATTAACCAACCACGGGTATACATTCCACTATCAATCATTCCTTCATCCATAATTGGTTGAGCAAAACCACCAACTCCACCAGAACGAGGAATAATAGTCACCTTATTAAGAAGGTCAGAATTTTTCAGTAGAGTCATCAACAAAGCGTGACCTAATTCATGATAAGCAATTAACCGTTTTTTCTTACCATCCAATAATGGGGTGAGACTCAAACCAATAGTCACTCGGTCAATAGCATCATCAATTTCATTAGGTGTAATTCCTTCTTTACGTCGTCTAGCAGTTAGAATAGCAGCCTCATTCAACATATTAGCTAAGTCTGCTCCCGAAAAACCAGGTGTCTTTCTAGCGATCGCCTCTAGGGATATCTCTGGAGTTAACTTCTTATTGCGAGCATGAACTTCCAAAATGCCCAAACGCCCTTTATAAGCAGGCAAATCTACAGTCACCTGTCTATCAAACCTACCTGGACGTAATAAAGCAACATCCAAAACATCAGGTCGGTTAGTCGCAGCAATAATGATAATTCCACTATTACCCTCAAAACCATCCATTTCAGTTAGTAGTTGGTTAAGAGTTTGCTCTCGTTCATCATTACCCCCACCAATACCAGCACCTCTTTGTCTACCTACCGCATCTATTTCATCTATAAATATAATGCAAGGAGCATTTTCCTTAGCTTTTTTAAACAAATCTCGTACACGAGAAGCTCCCACACCCACAAACATTTCCACAAATTCTGAACCAGAAATACTAAAAAAAGGAACCCCTGCTTCACCTGCGATCGCCTTTGCCAATAGAGTCTTACCAGTCCCTGGTGGCCCTACCAACAATACACCTTTAGGAATTTTAGCCCCAATAGCTGTAAACTTCTCTGGCTTTTTCAAGAAACTGACAACTTCCTGAAGTTCCTCCTTTGCTTCCTCAATACCTGCTACATCTTCAAATAATACCCCTGTTTTAGCCTCCATCTGAAAACGTGCCCTAGACTTACCAAAGTTCAACGCATTTCCCTGAGACTGACTAGAACGACGCAAAATTGCCAATAGTACAACAATGACCACAAAAACGATAAGAATATTAAATATGATCCCCATAGCAACGCTATTGTCAGGAGAGCGCTTTAATTCAAAGTCAATTTTTTGAGCACGAACCTGATCAAGTAGTTCTGGGACATGCTCAAACATCTGAACTATATACATTCCCTCCCTGCTCCTTTGCCCTTTCAAGCTAACCTTAGCAATTCCACGAGAGGGATAGTAATCTATTTCTGTTACTTCTCCAGCTTGAATTTTGTCTAATAGCTGACTATAGCTAAGATTTTTTTGCGTACTGTTAGCAAAAGCTGGACTTACTAATAATACTGCTTGAGCAATTATCCCAGTAGCCAAAATTTTCCACCCTAATTTTCTGGTTAATTTTCCACCAGGAATTCTACCAAAAAGAATTTTAGCCTTTTGAGTATTGGATTGAGCTTGGCATAATGACCAGTTATGGTGATTAATTCCCTTTAGCTCATCAGTTTTAATTTGTTGCCCAAAATTTTTCATAATTAATTGTGGCCTTTTATCTTGGGTTTTGGGTATATTATATATAAATAACGTATTTCAGAATTAACGTTTGTTTACTTGTTTTCTTATTTTAGCTTGAGAGTAGGTTTCACGAAGCAATAAATTCCGCACTAGAATCTTGTACTTACCACTCGCCGTTAAGATACATCCACTCCAACTATATTTTTCAATCCCTTCCCTGTTCTGGAGAAAATAAATCTACCAGACAACTTTGAGACCTTTGTCTGATGCTAATGGTAATTTTATTTTTCCAGGGTTAAGGTTTCCTTGATTCAAAAAAATTGTCAATTAAAATTATTTCTGTATCGAGAATAGGACATGTCATCATTGACCTTATTCACCTTTCTCCAAAATTAGGTTAAGTTCCCTCCCCTCTATCTAATAGATTTATACTCAAGCAAGTGAGGGTTTTGTCTCAGGCTAGAAAAAATCAATTGTATGTCCCGATCACAATTGCTTTAAACACATAAATTCTATTCCATCCTAGCACCCACCTTCAGGGCAGCCCTTTTTCAAAGTATCGTAAGTTAATGATAGACGGGTTAAGGTAAATCAAGAGTCAAGAATGATGGGGCAATTTACGGTCACTAAAATTTGTCGATTCTCCAGTGTTGGAGTATTGTTAATATTATAATACTTATAGTGTAATTACCTCAAATCAGGACAATCTATTTGTGGTTAAGAAAACATCTTTTAGTTTAAATGCAATGGTAAAAATTGTAGGAATTGGTGGTAGTCTAAGATCTAGTTCCTTAAGCCTGCAAGCTTTAAAAATAGTAGCCGAAAGAGTAGAAGCCATCGGTGCTGAGGTAGAAATATTGGATTTGGGGACTCTTAAACTTCCCTTTTGTAATGGTGGGAATGAGTATCCAGAATATCCAGATGTTGACAAAATGCAGCAAATAGTCAAGCAAGCTGATGGTCTGATTTTAGTCACTCCAGAATATCATGGCAGTGTCAGTGGTTTGATGAAAAATGCCCTTGACTTAATGAGTTTTGAACATTTAGATGGAAAGGTAGCAGGTTTTATTAGTGTTTTAGGAGGTCAATCAAATGCCAATGCCCTCAATCATTTACGGCTAATTCTGCGATGGGTCCATGCTTGGGTAATTCCAGAACAAATAGCTATTGGTCAAGCTAGGAATGCTTTTTCTAATGACGGTAAAATATTAGATGAAAAATTATCAGAACGTTTTGATAAATTCGCTCAAAGCTTAGTAGAAAATACTCGAAAAATAAGAGGTTATAGTTAACTTTATATGACTTAGGAAGTAAGTATATATATACCCTAATAATTCAAAAATATTGCTCACGAAGTATTAAATTAATTCCTCAAAAAATCCCAATTTAATAGATAATTAAGTTCCTCTATATAATTTATATGAAAAACATAAGCTTTAATTGATACATATTTACTAAGATTTACTCAATTTTTATAATAACTGGATTTTAAATTCTAAATAGAGTCTAAACTCCAGTACTAATAAAAGTTAATGACAAGTAATGTTATACTTAGGTAAAACTTAATTTATTAAGCAATTAATACAAGCCAAATCAATTTTTTGATGATTTAATCTAAGTTGATATTAATTATTGTTATATTGACTTTTAACCATACTTAAAATACTTCCCTACCTCTATACTAAATAAAATGTAGAAATTTTTTTTGATAAATTTTACAACTGTACTTTAACTAAATTTATCTAATGACCTAGAAAATGTCAGCTATAATATAATTTCCTGAATTTACAAATGTGTTCATTGGAGCTTCTAACACAGAGCTTTAACAACACATTAATATTATAAAATATCATGTAAAACAAGACATCATTCAATTTCAGGGAGGATATTTTATTTTTGATAATAGAGTTATCAATAAAAAACACTGCAAAAAAAAATCTACTTTTAAGACGATAATATAGTAGTGGTAATGAACATTAAGTAATTTCAGGCATTATAAAAATTTATATCATAAAAAAATATCTTAATCTTAACTTATTTAAGAATTGGTTGATGGAAATAAATATTAATAGGCTATAATCCCTACTATACTCAAAGTTGCTCAGATATTATAGTTCATTTAGAATCTAATTACTAAAAGCTAGGTAAGATAAGACTGTCTAAGGATCTAATTACTAAAAGCTAGGTAAAATAAAACTTTTAGCTTAGGTTACAAATATGGTCTAAGGAATTTGACAACATTTTAATACCAGGAATTCAATTCGGATAGAGGGGAAAAAATGCTAACAGTACCTTAAAATTATGCCATATCATAAATCTTCCCACCAAAATTGGACACCACTCCATGCCCAACTACATCAAACATTACGTCAAAGAAAATTATTACCAAAAAATCAAAGAATATTAATCGCAGTATCCGGTGGCCAGGATTCTCTATGTCTAACTAAATTATTATTAGATTTACAATCAAAATGGGGTTGGTATTTAGCAGTTGCTCATTGTGACCATAAATGGCGATCTGACTCAGAAGCTAATGCTAACTATGTCAAAAAAATAGCCATAAATTGGCAACTTCCATCTTATGTAGAAACAGCAGATAAAATTTATAAAAGTGAAGCAGAAGCTAGAAAATGGCGTTATCAAGTTTTGAGTAAAATTGCTTTAGAATTTAATTTTCAATACATTGTAACTGGCCATACAGCTAGCGATCGCGCAGAAACTCTCTTATATAATCTCATTCGTGGTAGTGGAACTGAAGGCCTACAAGCTCTAACTTGGCAACGTCCCCTAATTGAGAATTTCTTACCCTTACTTGTACGTCCTCTATTAGAAATTACTCGCACCCAAACAAGTAACTTTTGTCAAGAGCAAAAAATCAGAATTTGGGAAGATTCTACAAATCAGGATTTGCATTATGCTAGAAATCGTATTCGTCTGGAATTATTTCCTATTTTACGTCAGTTTAATCCTCAAGTTGAACTAGCATTAGCAAAAACAGCAGAAATACTTAGTGCTGAAGTTAAATATTTTGAAAATGAGACAGAACAGTTATTAGAAAGGGTGACAAAAATAGATACAAATAATTTCAATCTTTCTCAATTTGAATCGCAACCAGTCAAATATTTTATCAATCGTTTAGTATTACTTCAAGTACCTCTAGCATTACAACGTAGAGTCATGAGACATATCTTACAGAAAGTTTTACCTGTAAATCCTAACTTCAGTCATATTGAAAAGCTAACAACCCTAGTTAATGCTCCTAACCATTCTCAAACAGACCCTTTTCCTGGAGGAGCGATCGCCAAAGTTAAACACCCCTGGATTATTCTAGTATAAATAACTACTACTCCTTATTTAATTCGACAAAATTCTTTTTTAAAATTACCATTATTATTGAAAAGCAGTTAAAAATTTTCTGGTGCAGTATTTCAGTTGCTCTACTTATTAGTATATTGCCTATAAATAGATACCTCATTTTCGATGTATTTTAGCTAATGTTATGTATGGGGTTATAATTTATGATGAAAAATCCCACTTTGCCACACTTTGCATCAGTTGTTGTAACTGAGCCACTTGTTCACCTATACCTTCTACTTTATTGACTCCACCTACCGCCTCTTCAAGTTGGCGTCTCAATTGTTCTAAATTACCTTCTAGAGGTAGCATAATTTTTTGATATACCCCAGTTCGACCCTCTATATTTACCTTTTTGTTTTCCCTTAAACTCAACTCTAACGAATCAATTTGATTTCTTTTAATTACTTGTTGTTGAGTTTGGCAATTAATCATTTCTTCTTTTTGGCTAATTTCGGTTTGTATTTGTTGAATTTCAGCCTCTAACCTTTGTAACTCTTCAATCAATTGCTGCCTGTAAGCCTCAAGTTGTAATAGTATATGTTTTATATTGATATGACTCAAGTCTTCTTGATCAGAAGAATTACCCAACCTACCCAAAAGAACTGCTTGATGCTGAGTTAATATTTTTTCTCTTTCCTTAAGATTTCTTTGAGAACCTACCAAAGACTCATTTAAAATTCTATAGCGGTCTATCTCTTCTAAAAGTTCTGAGTTCAAGTTAATTCTGTCATATTCATTAGCTTGATCAATTCTTCTTTTCAAAGCATCCATCTCTTGCTTTTGTAATGCCAACTCCTCTTCCTGGTCTCTAACAAAACTCATATCTATTTGTAAATCTCGTCGCAAACTTTGTACCAATTCCTCTAACTCATTAAGAGGAACTTTTTCCAGAGCTTCAACATCTACTTTCTGATTAATACTATCATTCTCTAATGCTGTAACTAGATAACTCAGTTGATCATAGAGTTGTGCCTGCCTCTGAATT
The DNA here is from genome assembly GCF_000014265.1 of Trichodesmium erythraeum IMS101. Classification (NCBI taxonomy): domain Bacteria; kingdom Bacillati; phylum Cyanobacteriota; class Cyanophyceae; order Oscillatoriales; family Microcoleaceae; genus Trichodesmium; species Trichodesmium erythraeum. The sequence continues at coordinate 4,985,235 of NC_008312.1, read as the reverse complement.
TGGCCATTTAATATTTGACTATACTTTTGCTTACTGACCAATAAAGTTTGTTGAACTCTCAATTCCGTAGTCTGATCAGCCAAAGATTCCTGAACTTGTTGCCATTCTAGCCATTTGCTTTGGACATGATTAGCCAGATTATCTATTTCTTCGTGTTGTGGATTATAGTCTGTATTTGCTGTATTTTCCAACTGTTGTCTACTTTGTTGTAGAGTTTTCTTTTGATTCTTAACTATTTCCAAAGATTGACTTAACTTTTCTTTCAAAGAATTTGTCCAAGTTACCGCCTCAGTCAACCAACTCAATAAATCTTGAATATATTGAGATTGCTCGGGATTATAAATTGCACTTTCAGCTAATTCTTCTTGATGTTGCTCAAGGTTATGTTTTTGCTTTTGTAATTCTAAACGTGTAACTTCCAATTCTTTTCGGCTGAGTTCGATCTGTTTCTGAAGTTCCTGAGATTCTTGTTGAGCTTGACTAAATTTGTGACGCTGCTCCTCGAGCTTATTGATTTCAGCCTGTAGCTCTTCAAGTTCCTCCTCCTTAGCCTGTAATTCATTTTCGCGACGGTTTAGCTCCTGGGCTTGATAAGTTAGAGAAACTTTCCATTGCTCAATTTCTTCCCATTGTGTCTTAGACCTCTCTTGGGAGCGAGAGAAGTTTTGCAGAATTTTCACTAACTGACGCCCAGCATCTTGAACCTGCAGCACCTGCTTATTGTTATTCAAATCTACTATAACTAATACACCAGCGGAAAATTCCTTAGCTTCATCAGCCGGGATAACTTCTTCCCCAGGTACAGCCAGCCAATTATGTTCACCACGCTGACAGGCCAGCAGTTTCAAATCAGTTTTACCACCACCAAGACCAAAACTAGTTGGTCTTCTTTGTACTTCTGCTAAATACAGCACACCGTTATCCTCTTGAGGTTTCTATCCTAAAAGCTTAATTTCCATAATTTATTATGTTATCACCGAAAGCCAGAAAATTACTATACTACTGTGAATATTAGAGACTAAATAATTATTTAAATTTACTTAAAAGAAAAAAATTACTAGCTACCAAATTAATTAAACATTGGTATACCTACCTTTAACTAATATTCTAATTAAAAAATTACTAAGCTACCTTTTTTTGAATTCAGATGGTAAGCTTAGAATATAATTTAAAATTATTTTTCCTGAAATGAAATTGAATATATTAAGGAATCCTACCATTTTTGAAAAAACTTAGTTATTTTTCAAAAAACTAAAAGGGATATGAATGTGAAAGGAGATTTTGGGGAAATGATATACAAGGTATGAATAGTAAATATCTTGTATTAAGTACTTATGACTCACTTTTAACTGTACATCAGACATTAGCTATAATTGCCATGTCTCAAATTGCAAATTTTTTCTCATAAAGATTATATTTTTTATATTTTACAAGCTGCATGCAGGGAAATTTAAATGAAATTGATATCCGCAGCATCCTGCAACTTATAGACTTAGGTCAGCGAACTGGTGAACTTTTTGTTAAGGCTTATAGCTCACCAGTTAGTAGTAATATTGCTGAACCCGAAAAGCACTTTCCCAAAGAAGCATCTTGGTTTGTATTTTTTCTCAGTGGTCAGATTATCTACGCTACCCCAAGTGCAGGTAGTTTATTTCGTTTGAAAGACTATTTACATCGCTACAAAGCAGATAGATATCTTGATACAATTAAGGTTCCTTCTGTTGCATCTGTCAATGCTCCCGAGTATGGATACTTATGGGCTTTGCTAGAAAAGGGTCTGCTCACGCCAGCCCAGGGACGTAGTATCATTAATAATATGGTGTATGAAACTCTATTTGACTTACTAAGTCTTCGCCGAGGAGCATTTATTTTTGAGCTTGGGCCAGCACTCACACCTCAGCTAACCACTTTAGAAGTTAGGTCATTGTTGGCAAAAATTATGAAACAAATACAGGAATGGAATCAGTTTTCTCCTTATATTCAATCTGTTGAACAGTGTCCAGTAATTTCAGTTCCAGCCCAGTTAAAGAAAGCATTAAAACCGAGAATATATAATATTTTAAGTCATTGGTCAGATGGCCAGACATCTATACAACAAATAGCTAGATATCTAAACAGAGATGTATTAACAGTAGCCAAGGCCATTTATCCTTTCGTACAAAAAGGTATAGTGCAACTGCTAGATCAATCTTCAGAAACAAGCATGATTAAGAAATCAAAGCCATTAGAACGAGAAACCAAAATTTGTAAAGTAGTATGTATTGATGATGATTTAGTGATTCGGGAAACAGTTAAATCAATCTTAAATCAACATGGTTATGAAGCTAGTAGTCTGAGCGATCCCCTCAAGGCGTTGGGAGAAGTATTTTATATTAAGCCAGACTTAATTTTATGTGATATTGCTATGCCCGAACTAAGTGGTTATGAGATTTGCGCAATGTTGCGTAACTCTACAGCATTTCACCAAACACCTATCATTATGCTAACTGGTATAGAAGGATTTATTGATCGGGTTAAGGCCAGAATAGTTGGAGCTACACACTATTTGACTAAACCTTTCGGAGAAAATGAATTACTAATGTTAGTAGAAAAGTATATTGGACCAGGATTAGTAGAAGGTCCTGATAATAACAGAATTTACTCAAAAAATAAATAGGGTTGGATTAATAAAACCTATTAGTAAGTGCAGGGAATGGGAAATGGCCAATAGTTACAGTATATTAATTTTTCGGCATTTTTCTCACTCTGGTTAGGGAAAATCTCAAGTGAGGGAATATTAATTTTGTATTTTTTGAACAATACCCTCAAGGTAAGCTACTATTCAAAATTATGTATAATCAGGATTCTATATTTATTCAGCCAACCCTAAGTAAGGAGTATTGAAAATGTTTTATTCATATCTGTGACAATAATCTAGGGAAAATTGTTGAGAAAAAATATTATTTTATTTATAAAGATTATCAACTACTATTTTAATAATGATTAATAGGCCAGCTCCTCACCCTTATAGATAATTTTAAGATCAAGAAAGATAGACGAAGTTTATGGGCATACTAAATTTAAAGTTGACGAGAAAATTATGTTTGATTTCATGAGTAAGTATGATTTGGACCATTACTGTGGCAGGAAGGTACGAAGATTCTTAGAATAACTTTCAAGGTTTATTCTTTTCCTGACAAAGAAAGAAAACTAACTAAGTATAAAAATTGACTGGGCCATTCAAACAAAGAACATAAAAATATCCATCGGTGGATATAAGTTAATTTAGGTAAGCCCAAAAATCAAAAAATCGGAAAATCTTAAGAAATACTTATACTTTAAACTATTAATCAATCCCAGCCAAAGCTATCAGGAAAAAAAAATGAGCAAAGTTCTAGTGGTAGAAGATAGCGTTACCCAAAGAGAAATGATATCACAGCTTCTCAAAAATAGTGGATTAGCAGTTACCGTTGCTAATGACGGAGTAGAAGCTTTGGGGCGACTAAAAAATACTAAACCCGATATAGTAGTATTAGATATTGTGATGCCAAAAATGAATGGTTATGAAGTCTGTAGGAGAATAAAATCCGATCCTCAAACTAAGCATATTCCAGTAGTTATGTGTTCTTCAAAGGGAGAAGAGTTTGATCGTTACTGGGGCTTAAAACAAGGGGCAGATGCCTATATTGCTAAACCATTCCAGCCCACAGAACTAGTGGGAACAGTTAAGCAATTATTAAGACGCTAAACTTAAGAATCTATGATAGGCAATGAAGATTTTTTACCAAGCCAAGGTATAGGGATCCAAGAATTAGAAAATCCTGAAGGTGAACAACATTTGCGATTTTATTTACCTTCGGGTAATGAGTTTGCTTTATTAGCAACAGATATTCGAGAAGTGATTTATCAATCTCCAGAAGGTATTACAGCTATTCCCAATGTCTCGCCCTTACTTTTAGGTACAATAAATGTAAGAGGGCGAGTGATTTGGGTTGCTGATTTAGCTCAATTTCTTGGAGAACAAATTCCAATTAATCCTGATCAAACTGAGATTAAAATAATAGCAGTAGAAGACCAAGACACTATATTAGGACTAGCGGTTGACAAGATTGTAGGAATGGAGTGGCTTGATGAAAAAAAGCTGAAAATGTCCACTGATGTTGCAGATGGCATGGCTCCCTTCTTACGAGGAGAGTGGGTCTTTGGTGAGAAGGGAGAGCATATTCTTAGGCTATTGGATCAAGAAGCAATTATTCGCTCGGCTCGATGGGCAGCCTAAATAAAAGTCATAGTTGATAAGTCAAAATAATTGTTTGATTCAGTTATTTATATGTTAAGATTTCTGAATGAGGCTGATTCCCAATTCTTAATTGCGTCAATGATAAAATTAAAAAACTAAAAATAAATAATAGAAATAATATTATTAACTTGAGAGAAGGGCAGCAAATGACATCATCAAGTACAGACTTTTTACAAAATTATCAAAGGGTAGAAGATGCTTACAGTGAAGGTAAATATGAACAAGCAGCAGCTTTAGTTTATGACTTAATTCAAGATTATCCAGAAGATCCTACTTCTCGTCTGCTTTGTGGTCATATATATTGCTATGGGCTCCATCAGTATGATGTGGCAAAAGAACAATACCAGTTAGTCTTAGATTTAAGTGACGATATTGACCTGATTAAGTATGCTCAACAAGGTATTAGTGATAGTGAGCAATTTATCAGAGAGGATCCAGGGCTCTACAGTAATGTTGAAGAAATGCTGGAAGATATTAACATTAATAATGATCAAAATGAAGATTCAAAAGAAGGAGAAGTTTCTAGTTATTTGGAAGCGTTCGCAAATCAAAATGCTTTAGAGCTAGATTTAAAAAACTTAGAAAATGTTACAGATTCAGAACTTATTCTAGATAAAAATAGTGTAGAGCTAAACCCTAAAAACTTAGAAAATGCTATAGATTTAGAACTACTTCTAGATGAAAATGGTCTAGAACTAGATCCTAAAGACTTAGAAGATGTTATAAACTCAGAGCTAATTTTAGATGAGAATGGTCTAGAGCTAGATCCTAAAGACTTAGAAGATGTTATAAACTCAGAACTAATTTTAGATGAAAAGACTTTAGAATTAAAAGCAGAAAACCCGCAAGAAAAGTTTGATTTTGATCAAGAAAATATAGATGATTTAGAATTTACATATCAAGATAATAATCCTTTTGTCACGAATGGTAGTTTGAATAAGGATACAAAGGATGAAGATTCAAAATATGTAGAAAATTTACAGGAGCTGGTCCAATTTGAAGATAATTTGTCTAGAGATGATGGAGATAATGAAGAATTAATAGATCAATTAGCAATAGAAAATAGTAAAGTTTACCCAAATCAAACATCTGAAAAATTACAAGATGATACAGTTGTGAATGGGAAACATAGTGAAGCTATAGAAGAGATATCTGATTTGAGTTTAACTGTAGACCTAGATGAAATCTGGAAAAAGCAACAAAAAGAATTCTTTCAAGAACAAGAAATATCGGAAAATCAAACAGTAGAAGATAAAGAGATAAAAAGTAATATAAATTTTGGCCAAGATTATCCAATAGAAGAGTTGGACTTAGAGGCATTAAATGAAGATTTTGAGAATGTAATGGATAAAATCCTAGACGGCTCTGAGGAAATAGTTGTTGGGGAACTGGATAACATGGAAAACAGTAGACCTGACATAGCAAAATATCCAGAAATGGAAAATCAACATATTAAACATGATTTTTCAGAGATAGATGAAGCCACTTTGTTGATGGGAAATAACAACAACTCTAATTCGGAAAAAACAGACAATGAAGTAGGTAAATTAGGAAATGAATATAATCAATGGGAGAAAAGAGAAGACCAAGGTCAGGGAAGAGTTGAAGAACCAGATGATTTTGAGAACAATGAATTTGATGAAGCAGCATTCAGCCAAGCTTTCCATCTAGATGAAGATGAAAATACGAAAGATAAAAAAGCAGATGGTTTTTTAGAAGATGATGAATTTAGTAATTTTGAGGACTATGATTCCTTGAGTGATGGAAGAAAAATGTTCAGTGAGATAAAGATTCCTGAGATGGGGGTAGTTGCACCAAACTTAGAAACAACAGACAGAGGAATACCTATAGAATTGACAACAGGAGCATTGTTTGATAGTAAAACTGATATTAGTACAATTGATATTGATAATGAAGAAGCTATACCAATAGAAGACCTAGATAATTTAGATCATCAACTGCCAAAATTTAGCAAAAAAATTAAAGGAGAAGCAGTAGATACAAATGTAATGATTGAACAGGGTTGGTTAGCCTTTTTGGAAAATGCTTCCCTATTTCATAAACAATTATACATAGCTGCAGGAACAGGATTAGCATCATTAATAGCAGTAGCTTTTGTTAGTAATATAGTTTCCTACAAAGCTCTACAAGAGAGAAACACAGAACTAATTTCTAATTTGCGTAGCACCGGTTGGATAATGACATTGGGAGCAGGAGCAAGTAGCTTTATAACTGCTTTAGGTCTGAGCAATATAACAACAAGGCAAATAAAAAGAGCAAATAAAGATTTAGATACTCAATTCGATATTATTTCTGATGGAAACTTAAAAGCTAGAGCAACAATTTATTCAGAGGATGAGTTTGGTAAACTTGCTGCCAAGTTTAACTACATGGCTAAAGTTATCCAAGCAACTTACACTGATGCTCAAAGAAAGGCAGAAGAAAATGAGCAGGCAAAAGAAGACTTACAAAGACAAGTAATTCGTTTACTAGATGATGTGGAAGGAGCTGCTCGTGGAGATTTAACTGTTAGTGCAGAAGTAACAGCAGATGTTTTGGGTGCAGTGGCAGATTCCTTTAACTTGACAATTCAAAATTTGCGAGAAATTGTTAATCAGGTTAAGGAAGCTGCTCAAAAAGTAAATCGGGGATCGCTTGATAGTGCTGCTTTTGCTCAAGGTTTATCTACGGATGCTTTGCGACAAGCAGAAGAGTTGGCAGCAACTCTACAATCTGTGCAAGTGATGACTGATGCTATTCAACGGGTAGCTGAAAATGCTCGGGAAACTGAAGATGTAGCTCGTTCTGCTGCAGCTTTGGCATTGAAAGGAGGGGAAACAGTAGACCGTACTGTTGCTGGTATTCTCCAAATCAGGGAAGGTGTGGCAGATGCAACTCGAAGAGTAAAGCGTTTATCAGAATTTACTCAGGAAATTTCTAAAATTGTAAGTTCAATTTCCAGTATTGCCTCTCGCACAAACTTGTTAGCATTAAATGCTAGTATTGAAGCAGCTAGGGCAGGAGAAGCGGGTAAAGGATTTGCGGTGGTGGCAGATGAAGTTCGACAGTTAGCTGATAAATCAGCTAAGGAGTCTAAGAATATAGAACATACAGTGATGCAAATTCAAACTGAGACAGGAGGAGTAATGACTGGAATGGAAGAAGCAACTCAGCATGTGATCAAAGGAACAGCTTTAGCAGAAGAGGCAAAGCAATCTCTGGAAGATATTGTTCAAGTTACAACAAGAATTGATGTCTTAGTTCGTTCTATTGCTGCAGATACAGTAGAACAAAATGAAGTGGCACAATCAGTATCAAAAGTAATGCAAGCAGTAGAAATGACAGCTCAAGAAACTTCTCAAGAATCTCAGCGAGTTTATAGTTCTCTCCAAAATTTAGTAGGTGTTGCTCGCGATTTATTAAATTCAGTAGAGCGTTTCCGCGTAGATACAACAGCTAAATAAACAGGACTTAGGTAAAGACAGTATATGTAGCGCCTACTAATTTAAGCGATTGCTTTAAATTTTATAGCGATCGCTTGAAGATAGATGTCATAGTTAAAATAAGAGTAAAAACTGATTCAGTTCTTGGATAAGATAATTTGAGAGTAATTCATGGGTATTGGTGAGTTGAGCTATGAACGATAGAAAAAAGGAATATCTTTACTAATAAAGATAATTAATCGGCTTTGTTGCATGAATGTTTGGATCGCAACTTCTCCCCACAAGAGAAGTTGATTAGAATTCCACTGTGTAGCTTTCTGACTTACAATCCTGTATTATACGATTAAGTATGGCACATTGTATGAAAAACTCCACTGCCTGATTGTTGAATTTCTGTCGTGGCAACTTATTCCCAAGTATTACTTTCAACCATTACATAGTTGTTTCTGACACAGAAGGTCTATAGTATTCACCTCACGGGGTGACAAGCTAGTTGAAAGCTATATATAGAGATGGATTTGCCTTCGGGGGCTGAGGAATAATTCAATTCAATTAAAAGAAAACTATTATTGAGACATGTTGGGGTGTAGTGCGTTCGCTGCCAGCCCACTTCTCAGCTTCTAGTAATGGGTCTTTTTTTTTCTGTAATTACTTTCCATTTTCCGGCAAGATCTTCATTCAAGCTGATGAAGTCTTCCCATTCTTTTGGCACTTCATCAGATGGATAAATTGCCTCAACTGGACACTATGGTTTACACGCACCACAATGGATACATTCATTGGGATCAATGACTAGAAAATTTGGTCCTTCCCGAAATGCATCTACTGGACAAACAAGTACACAGTCGGTGTATTTATATTGGATACAAGGTTCTGTTACAACGAGTCAAAGTCATAATGGTTTAAAATGAGTAGGACTGTTACTCAACATAATTTAATTTCTATCTGAGTGGTATTAGATTCAATCCACAGATTGCTGTTTTATAAGAAATGTCCTTTTTTATAGGTATTTCATCCAAAAAATTCCATTTTAGACCTAATGAGTCTTGAGAAAGTTTACTGCTTTCAAATCCTCAGCAGTCTTAACGTCGTGGCAATGGGGGTTTAGGAGTTGTATATTTTCATATGTATTCTTACCACCTACAGACCTAGGGACGATGTGGTCGACTTCTATTTCTACCGTTGGTCTGAAATTTAATCTGCAAGATGCGCATTTATTCTTCTGACTTTTTAATAGTTTTGCTATTCTAGTTCTTACGCCGGGATATTTACTGACTCTACTACTCCAATAAATCCAGTCTCCATAATAATCTTATTGTACAGTGTAATAGGTACATCCGAATGGAGGTTTAGTATATATTTACCTTTGTTTAGAATCCAATTTCTGGTTTTATAAAGTGAAAAGTACTTTGTTTTTACCCAGGCACTAGACTTGTTTGGATACCTTCTTTTTGCCCATCTCCAAAGACTTCTCCAAAGTAGATTATCCAGTGTGTCGAATATCTCTTTGCTGACTACGGATGAGTCATAGTTGGCCCATCCTCTGATTACCAGGTTCAGCTTGGCTATTAATGCCTCTACTTGCCTCTGGCGCTTACTGATTTATACTTATCTAACAGCTAGCAACCTTGGGAAATAACTTTTGGTCAGAAGTTTTTGGTATTTACGCATCTTACTAATTTCGCCACAACTGGATGCTCTGTAAATGAACTTTTGCAACTTAAATACTCTGACTTCAACCTGTATTCCAGTTTATGTTTTTCCATTTGATATTAAGATTCACAGATACCTGGGATGGTATATCGTTTGAGTCCCATGCCACACTTAAAAATGGTTTAGGACTTCCTAATTTTCTTTTTAACCACATTCCGCACTTCATTATATAGTACAAAAAGATATATAAATTATTATCAGAATTTGAGCCAACAAATTAAACAAATTAATTCTATAGAACACGAAAAAATCAGTAGCATGAGTATTGTTGGCAAACCAGGGATTCCTTTTGGCAGAAGAAGATACAGGAGGAACTAGACTCCAGTTGATAGCATCAATTAATTTTCTTAACTCTTCAAGTGTTGCGAACATATGCTTTGGCGTGCGATCGCTTTTTATGAAAATCACAGATAATATTTTTGACAACTTGAGGGTAAAAACTCTAAAATAAAGCTCCTTTCTTCTGTGAGATTAATTACTTTTGGCCATTAATTAATTATCAACAAATATATTCCTTGAAAGCATTAAAATATCCATCTTAATGTCAGAGTATTTGTCTGAGACCCTTGGTTTAATTTATATTTAATGATGATAGACTATAGACTGTTTATTAAATTTTTTTCCTTGATTTCTAAAGATGCTAAATCCCATAATTTCAGTTTTTTGTTGATTGATCTTAAGTAATTTTGAGCTTGAGTAACTTTATCCAATCCAGTTAGTTATAATTTTTTTGCTAACTTTAATACCATCTTTTTTTTCTTGTTCAATTTTCAAGTTTAATTTCTGGATGTCACTTTTTTGGCGCTCTGCACTTTCAACAATTAACCATATTCTAGCATAAGTCACTTTTGGCTCTAACTATTTATATTCTTTTGTTTAAAATACCCTAGTTATTTATTTAATTTTAGGGTCTATTTCCGGGCAAAATTTCACTTTTTTCAGGTCTAATTAAATTATTTATTTAGCCTTTTTATAGTCATTGGGACTCTAGTTATCCATTTTAAATGTGAGATTAATTAGATATTTTATTCTCTATATAAGGCACTATCACAGACTATAATACTATATGATTTTATTTGTTTTTTCACATAACTTAAAATTTGACCAAATACTGCTTTATCTGATTCATTCCCATCACCAGTCCTCATAAACAAGGGTATTCCATTATCACTACTTACTATTAAATCTAATACACATTGTTTTAAATATGACCGATGGTCACGCGAATATCCCTTTGTAATTGTAATTAATATTGTTTTTTTGATGGTTTTCAGCAGTTTAAATATTATTATATTCCCCATATAAATAAAATGAAGTTGAATCTAAGTGAGCATATAAAGTCTCTATTTTAAACTTTTTAATAACTAATAACCCGAGCTCTATAAATAAATTTGTTAGTCCTAATTGATAGATATTATCCATTACTCTACCTATTTTATCATCGTTTAAGTATTCATTATTTATACCTGTTCCTAATAATTTTTCTATAGCTTTGTCTTCAAAAAAATTGACTAAATAAATATAATGGACGTAAGACAATCCCTAATCCATTGAAAATTCAAGCTTTTATTACTTTTCCAGCAGTAATTTTTTCTGAATTATTTACTCTTAATTTTTGGCTAATTAATTCTACTATTCCTATCTCATAAATTAAGCCTGCAACTATTCCTAAATGGTCAATATTTTTAACTGTTATTGATTCTATTAAATACATTTTTTTATACTCAATAAGAATGCAATAATCAGCTTTATTATTTCAGTTAAAGTTACTCAATACTATAAATAATTATACTTAATTAAATAGATATTTTTTTTACCTCCTGTCATACAATCTGAAGTGCTGAATGTGGGTTATAACATAGTAAAAACTGTATAATTTATCTAATTTATTCTGAGACACAATTGACAGAATTATACACCTATTAATTAGTTAATTAACCTATAAAATTATTCGCTTTTTTATATAGTTTAAAAATAAAAAAATATACCTTACAGAACAAAAATTTTATATTTTAATTACCTTCTAAAATAATCTTTATTATTTTGGTAAAAGGGTGGAAAACTATTTAATAAATCATCTATAAATGAACCAAAAAAAAGTTTACAAAGTGATTATTTTTAAATATAATCAGTTCATTTTTTTACCGAAAGTAAATACTATTATATGGTAAGTAATATTGCAGATGAAGTCGATCTATCTGGGGAATATCAAAATCTCAAATCAATGCTAATTTAATATTATATCAAGTCCACTTAATTCGGTGAAAAAAAGTTTCATATTCAGCAAGGGTACAAACCTTCATAAATTCTTTTTCCTCCTAACTTATAACTCCTAAATATTAACTCGTAATTAGCTCTAATTATACCAATGCTACCAGATTTTATATTATTTGAAAACTTGTATGTATTTCCAAAAATAAGGTTAAAAATTTTTAGATAAATTTCCCTATCTTTAAGGTTGTATTTTGCAACAAGTAAGCTATATTTATGTTGATTGAATATATTATAAAATGTTGATATTTGACCCTTAATCAAACTCTCCTAGCTCAACATATAAATTTTTGTCACTAAATTCAAAATTTCTGCCCATAAATATTTGATTTTGACGCTTTCATAATCGTTGCTTATTGAAGATAAAAAATAAGTATTGTTACTTGTTGATAAAAATTAAAAGTTTAGATAAAGTCATTAAAATTTATCGGTCAGAAATAGGTATTGAAGGTATGTTATCTGATGGTAATACAATAGAATATAATGTAGGATAAAGTCAGGAATAACACACACATTCTGAGTAATTTAATTCTACTAATAGCTATTACTTAAATTGTTTCATATTACCATGCTAATTATCTCAAAAATTTAGGAAATCAAAAATATATTTATCCATTAATAATCAACATAAAGATTAATAAAATTCAGAATAAATAGTAAATATTTGGTAAATATATATAGTGAATTTTGGGTCATAGCTAGGGATAGTTTAGTTGATATTTTTCAACAGGTAATAAACTTTAATTTTCAAAAAATATTTAATTATAAAATAAAATTTAAATTTCTATAAATTTAAGATAATCTTTAATTGTTTACACTCAACATATTGCTATTTATATGATGGTAAAAAAAAAATTAATTTACTTACATAAATGTTTCATTTGGCATTTTATTGAACAATATATTAATATAATTAAGGGAAGTTGGTGAATTTTGCTCACCAACTTCCTGGACAAGAATAATTATGATTATCAAAAAAAAGTGTGATTTTAAAGAAACATCTAATAATTTTAATCCTTATTTAAGAAGGATTTTGAGGCACTTATTTCCCCATAAGCGTAAGCATCATAGTTGGATTGAGAAACGCCACTATAGTTTTTCTTTAATAGCGATAATGCTTCGCCCCCTACTACTGCATTTCATGTCCCGTAGGGCTTAATTTCGGTGACAGTCAACAATACTTCATTATAAAATAAATTGGACACCTGGCCTCCGAATAGTTTTATAGCTTAATTCAGCAGCACCTTTTATTAATCTAATGTATCATTAAATAGGAGAGGAAATTATGTAGATTTAACCAAGTAAGGGATAGTGGTCTCTCAAGATTACTTTGATAGGCAAATAAATTCTTAAAGCATTGTACTGCTGGGTTTTAAAATTTTATCAAGCCCCCATTTTTTGATTTACAGACCAATAGGCAAGACAGAAAATACATACTATATCTCAAGACAGTTCAGATAAGATAAAAACTATTATAGTATGGAACCTTTAGATAAGCTTTTCATATTATAGAACTGTTCAAAAAAATATTAACTGAGGTTGATTGTACTATATCTTAGCTTATAATGTAAAGCAATATCTGGTTATAAAAGTAGCCTTTTCCCATTACTAAATCCGTGATTTAACAATAGCTATAACGTCAAAAAATACCCTCTCACATTTTGCGGATTTGGTATAATTAAAATTTGTAAACAAGCTCAATAATTGATAATTGAACTTAAAGAATAGTAATATAGCAGATTTAAAGCAAATGATGTACAGGGTGAATGGTAAAAATTTTGTAGTGCGTAATGGGAGCATCTTAACTTGGGTGAATGTAATTCATTGGCAACGGAAAGTGCTGCTTATTAAAAAATTACAATCCTTAATTTAAGGATATAAAAACAATAAAACCATAAAATAATAGGTAAAATGCATATGTTAAATCAAAAAAATAATCAACTCGACCATGGTCATATTGAACAGAAAATAGGCAGCAAAAGTAACACGATAATGAATCATGGAGAGTCGATAGATGAATGGTTTAATAGTTTAGAAACTTCAGATGTAGATAATGCTAATTACAATTTAATAGGAGAAAAAGTCAGGAGTGGCCCACAAGTAGGACTCTCAGAACTAAATAGTTTAGCGGATTTGTTTGAAGGTGAAACACCAGAGCTAGAGTCTAGTTGGGAAGAAGAAGAAATACTAGATAAAGGCCAATTAGAAATGGATAATCTAAAAATATCTGTAATTGATATTGATGATTCTGGTGATTTATCTGATTTATTGCTTGATGTTAATGAAACAAAAAAAACACTAGAAAATGAAAATAAAAGTGAATTAGATTTTGTGAATATAGTGGATGATGAATTATCAAATTTGCTGGATAATACAGAAGAAAATGATCTATATAAAGACAGTGATTCTCAAATAAAAAATACTAATTTTCCAAAAGAAAAAAGTAGTAATAAAAAATCAAGAGATGATTTGTCTCAGTTCTTTGATGACTTAAATAATGGAGATTTAGTAGAATTAGAAAATGTAAATGAATCAGAAATTGAGGGAGATTTAGAAATACATTTACAAGAAAATAGTGACCAATCTAAAAGCGAATTATCCCCACAGAATAAACCAGAAAATTTTAATTCAGATGAAGTATCTTTTAGTGAATTATTTGTAATTGACAATTTAGAAGAAGAGGTAGAAAATGATGAAATCTCAAAAATAGATCAACTAAATACAAATATAAAAAATGATTTATCCTCCAAAGCAGCAAATTTAGAAGCATTGTTTGAAGATTTAGAAACAGTTTATGGAGAAACAGATTTAGAAGAAATTCCAGTAGAATCAGAAAACTTGACATCTAGTTTTGTTGAACTATTCAATCAAGAAGATTTAGACTTCTCTGACTCACAAGATTTAATTAATTTAGATGGGTTATACTCTCAGGATTTCATACAAGATGATGATAATGATTTGAATAGTTTATTAGATGATAACGCTCTAGATTTTTATAACCTCGACTCTAATGAGTTACTAGAAAATACATTTGAGAGTAATGATACAACTCAAAAAAATCAGCAACTTTCGGCAGATTTAGAAGACTTATTGACTAAAATAAAAGAGCCAAAAGATAGTAACAAAGCTAATAAAGCTGTAGATTTAAATAAGTTGCTAGATGTTAAAAGTGAAAAAACTTCTGAAGAAATAGAAAAAAATCAAAAATTAATAGCTAATAACCAGAAAAAAGTAGATGATGAATTTACTGAATTAGAAGCAATATTGAATGGAGAGAACTCAGAAAATTACAATGTTTTTTTACAATTAGAACAATTATTAAATTGTATAGATATAAACTCCAAACCTCAAGTAAACAAAGTAGTTGTACACCAAACTACTACAGAGGAAGTATTAGCCAGCATAGAAAATCAATCCCAATCAGTAGAAGATCCATTTAGTGACTTAGAGAAATTGTTAGAAAATTCTGATCTAGATACTTCTAATAAATCTAGTATAGTTTCTACTCCTAATCCTCTTCGCAGAGGTAAACGTTCTCCAGAACAAACAGTTAAAATACCTGCAAAACAACTAGATAATCTCAGTAACTTGGTAGGAGAACTGGTAGTTAATCGTAATAGTTTAGAACAAGGCCAGGAACGAATGCGTCAGGTCTTAGATAACCTACTCAATCAGGTATTACTATTAAGTGATGCTGGGCAAAGAATGCACGACTTATATGAAAAAACACTTCTAGAAAGGGCAATTTGGGATAGTCGTCACCACAATCATTTTACTAATACTCCTGATAGAGCAGATACAACGGATGAAAGTAATGCAGGAAAAAGAAATTTTGATGACTCTCTTGAGCTAGATCGGGTAGAAAACTTTACTCCTTTCCATTTATTAGCTCAGGAAACTATTGAATATATTGTCCGAGTACGAGAGTCTGCTTCTGATGTTGAATTTTTGGTTGATGATGCAGAACAAGTAACTCGTCAACTACGACAGATAACAACTCAACTGCAAGAAGGTTTCACTAGATCGAGGATGGTCCCTTTTTCGGAAACGGTACAACTATTGCCCCGTGCTGTGCGAGACATTTCAATGGAGTGTGGTAAACAGGTACAACTTATAGTAGAAGGGAAAGAAACCTTAATTGATAAAATGATTCAGGATAAGCTTTCTGACCCGATGAAACACCTAATGAATAATGCTATCACTCATGGAATTGAAACACCTCAAGAGCGTCTCAGTCTAAGTAAGTCTAGTCAAGGTCGGATTACAATTCGTGCTTTTCACCAAGGTAATCAAACGGTGATTTCGGTAGCAGATGATGGGGCAGGAATAGATCCTGAAAAAGTGAAACATCAAGCAATCAAAAAAGGTGTAATTACTAAGAAACAAGCTCAAGAAATATCTGAGCTGGATGTTTATGAATTATTGTTTCATCCTGGTTTTACTACCAAAGCTCAAGCCGATAATTTTGCTGGTCGTGGAGTAGGCTTAGATGTTGTTAAGACTAATTTGACTGATATTCGAGGTACTATTACTATTGATTCAATTATTGATAAAGGGACAATATTTACAATTCGTTTACCGCTGAATTTAAGTATATCGAAAGCATTGTGTTGTATTAGCGATCGCTCCTGGATTGCTTTTCCTATGGATGGGGTAGAAGATATGGTGAAAGTTTCTAAGGATGAGCTGACAATAGACTCACAGGGAAAGAGCTGTATAGAATGGCGAGGTACAAAGTTGCCTTTCTGTCACTTGCGAGAGTTACTGGTTTATAATCGTCATCTCCGTCGCAGTAATGTTTATGGCATCAATGCTGAGGATGATATGACTTCAATTGTAGTGTTGCGTTCTGCTTATCCTGGGGTATTTGTGGCGGTGCAAGTTGATCAGGTTTTAGAACAACAGAAAGAAATTGTTATTAAACAGTTACAAGGTCCGGTACCTAAGCCTCTAGGTATTGCAGGTGTAACTATTTTAGGAGATGGTAAAGTTGTCGCGATCGCAGATGTCATTGAGTTAATTAACCTGGCAACAGGAAAACAACGCCGAGATGAAGGTAAAGTTTGGTCTCCTAGTAGTGGATATAGTAGTTCTTTTCCTGTAGATCACAAGAGTGAATCAACAGTATTAATTGTGGATGACTCAATTACAGTACGTGAGTTGTTATCAATGACATTTAGTAAAGCTGGTTATCGAGTTGAACAAGCAAGAGATGGTAAGGATGCTTGGGAAAAACTGCGTGCTGGTTTACCTTGTGATTTAGTGTTCTGTGATATTGAAATGCCTCGGATGGATGGTTTTGAGTTATTATCTCGGATGCAGAAAGATTCTAATTTGCAGCTCTTGCCTGTGGCCATGTTAACTTCTCGCGGCGCTAAAAAACACATGGAAATGGCCTTTGAGTTAGGAGCTAAAGGTTATTTCCATAAACCATATGTAGAAGAAAAGTTGTTAGATGGGGCAGTTAGTATACTTGAGGGTGAAACCGTTGGGTATGTCGTGAATGCTTAATAAATTTAAAGTCAAAAGTTGAAAGTTATAAAGTATTCAGATCTCAATTGCTATTTTAAGCTGCTTGTTTTGTCCACCACCGGGGCCAAACCTATTAGGGACATTTCATGAAATGTTACTAATGGAATGACACGACTAAAATATTGCATTACACAGGATTTAGTTTAATTTAGTTATAAACAATAGAAATACTTCCGAGTTTAAATATGTAAGGCAGATCGATAAACCAGGATTCAATCTTGAACGAGTCCACTTAAATTAAATTGCTATTGCGTGCAGTATCTAACAATCGCGAATCACTTTTTTCCCAAGGGTTTGCTCTTTTCCTTGAGCTATCTTAGGTGCAAGTGCTACAATTACTTAGTCGCTTGTTTTTAGAGTGGTTTCAGGTAAGAGCTATGTTTCAAGTATAGCACAAAGTCACCTACTTAGGGGACTTTTTAGTTGTTTTTTTTGAATAAATATGTTAGGTAAACGTTCACATATTATGTAAATATTAGTTAATTAATTACAAGTGGGGCAGTCTGAGACAAAAAATAAAAAATCTACTATCAGTGACTATTCCCCAGTTATTCTGAGAAGTTTAACTTGACAAAAGCTACCACAATCCGAAATAATTATTATTTGTGTGTCTAAATCCTGCTCGGACCAGGTTCAGGCATATTAAAAGCTGGAAAAAAAAGGCATTCACCTCAGTAATTAAACCCTACTTAAGGTATTAGTCTCAGAAACAGCTACCTGTACGGCAAACCTTACAACACAAAGAAATGACTTACGCAATTATTGAAACAGGTGGAAAACAACTAAGGGTAGAAGCAGGTCGCTTTTATGATATCGACCTTCTATCTGGATCAGAGGGAGATAGGATTTCTATCAATAATGTACTTCTAGTTCAAAATGATGGTGATGTTCATATTGGTCAACCCCTTGTAGAAGGCGCTCTTATAGAAGGGACTATTATGAAACATTTGCGGGGCAAAAAAATTATTGTCTACAAAATGAGACCGAAAAAGAAGACCCGAAAAAAAAGGGGACATCGTCAAGAACTTACCCGTCTAATGATTGATTCTATAAGTCTGAATGGCAAAGTATTAGCATCTTTAGAAAAATCTCTAGTAGAAAAACCTGAAAGTTCTGTTATGGAAGTAACTTCAGAAACAACTGAAACAGTTACTTAAAGTACAACTCAACCCACGGAAGTTGAATAAACTATCAAGACTCAAGTTTCGCAGACTACAGCAGAGGTAGAAACTGTTGAACCTCAAATTCCAGAGACTACAGCAGAAGAAAAACTTGAAAATTAGACAGAATAAGTATAGTACTCAATTATAGATAATAAAATTCAGAGGAAATTATGGCTCATAAAAAAGGTACTGGTAGTACTCGTAATGGTCGCGACTCTAATTCCCAAAGATTAGGTGTTAAACGCTATGGCGGTCAAGTTGTCAAAGCAGGTAATATTCTTGTCAGACAACGTGGTAGTAAGTTCCATGCTGGTAATAATGTTGGTGTCGGTAAAGACTATACTTTATTCGCTTTAGTTGAAGGTATGGTAACTTTTGAAAGAAAAGGTAAGAGTCGGAAAAAAGTTAGCGTTTATCCTCTGGCTCAAGAAGCTAATGTTGCTGTGGATCAAGCTTGACATACTTCCGAAATTGTGCTTATGCCAGTTGGCATTGATTAACCATAATTAGGACTTACCCAAAGAAACCGGGCTGATAAGATATAGATGTCAATATGGTAGAACATCTAATAGAAACCCGGTTTCTATACTGGCTTGTACATTCTTCTGCACTTCAAAAAGTTTGTCAGGTGTTAGGTTTTAGGTGTTAGGTTTTAGGTTAAGGGTTGAAAAATTACAGCTAATTTCGGGCAAATTGATGTAAGGCTGTAGAAAAAAATCATGTAGTGCAAGGATCTTACCCGGGTAGGCTTACCTCATAAACCTGAAATATGTTTTGACAAATTGATTACATCTTACTACCAAATTCATTGATTTCAGCTCGGTTTTTTCCCGTTTAACTTTTGACTTCAATCATTTTCTATCTTTGCTTTTTAGCACCAAACCTCCTAAAACTTAAAATATTTGGAAGTACCAATAGTCAGTCAGTAACTTTCAAAGGGTTTGTGTTTTGATTTTTAGTTTTCAAATTATTATTATTTTAATATTCTCAATAACTATTAATAAGTTAAGACTATGTTTTAAATAAAAACAAGTATATATATTTATGCAAATATCTATTTACAAAGATTTACAAAATTTAGTAATATGCAGTAGTATAAAAAAAAATATAAGTAAGTATTTGTGCTCACTGTTATGATGGAGACTCAATTTCCCTGGCTGACCACTATAGTCCTACTGCCACTTCTGGCAGCTCTACTCATTCCATTCATACCTGATCAAAACGGAAAAACTATGAGATGGTATGGTCTTGGTGTAGGTGCTATAGACTTTGCCTTAATGTGCTACGTTTTCTGGAAGTACTACAATGCTAGTGACTCTGGCTTTCAACTGGTAGAAAAATATCTTTGGCTTCCTCAAATAGGTTTAAGTTGGGCAGTATCAGTAGATGGTCTATCTATGCCACTAGTACTTTTAGCTGGTTTAGTGACAACACTCTCAATATTCGCAGCGTGGCAAGTAGACTACAAACCACGTCTTTTCTATTTCTTGATGCTGGTTCTGTACTCTGCCCAGATAGGAGTATTTGTTGCTCAAGACCTAATGCTACTCTTCATTATGTGGGAACTAGAATTAGTTCCTGTATACCTACTCATCTCAATATGGGGAGGTAAAAAACGTCGCTACGCAGCAACAAAATTCTTGCTCTACACAGCAGCGGCTTCTATATTTATTCTAGTGGCAGCCTTGGGAATGGCCCTCTACGGTGAAGGCAATACTACCTTTGATATGGTGGAATTAGGCCTAAAAGATTATCCACTAGCTTTTGAACTTCTGCTATATTTAGGATTACTTATAACTTTTGGTGTCAAGTTAGCGGTTTTCCCTCTACATACATGGCTACCTGATGCTCATGGAGAAGCTTCTGCACCTGTATCAATGATACTTGCTGGTGTATTATTAAAAATGGGCGGATATGGATTAATTCGTCTGAACTTAGAAATGCTTTCTGATGCCCATGTTTATTTTGCTCCTGTTCTAGCAATTTTGGGCGTGGTTAATATTGTTTATGGTGGCTTAAATTCTTTTGGTCAATCTAACATGAAACGCCGTTTGGCCTACTCTTCCGTTGCTCACATGGGTTTTGTGTTGTTGGGTATTGCCTCATTCACTGACTTGGGAATAAGTGGAGCTTTGCTACAGATGATTTCTCATGGTTTAATTGCTGCAGTCTTGTTCTTCCTGGCAGGTGTAACTTATGACCGCCTCCACACTTTGGCATTAGATGAAATGGGTGGTCTTGGTCAAGTGATGCCAAAAATATTTGCTCTATTTACAATAAGTGCAATGGCATCTTTAGCTCTCC
This sequence comes from Trichodesmium erythraeum IMS101, assembly GCF_000014265.1. Taxonomy (NCBI): domain Bacteria; kingdom Bacillati; phylum Cyanobacteriota; class Cyanophyceae; order Oscillatoriales; family Microcoleaceae; genus Trichodesmium; species Trichodesmium erythraeum. The sequence continues at coordinate 4,964,530 of NC_008312.1, read as the reverse complement.
CTGGAATGAGTGGTTTTGCGAGTGAGTTAATGGTATTTGTGGGAGTAACTAGCAGCGATATTTACAGCTCTACTTTTTGTACTGTGACAGTATTCTTAGCAGCAGTTGGTCTGATATTGACTCCTATATATTTGCTTTCTATGTTGCGTCAAATGTTCTACAGCACTGGTAAAGCGCCAGTTTGTTTGCTCAAGAATACTCCTTATGAAAATGAAGTGTTGGATGAAGCAATTTGTTTTGGTACTAACTGTGTTTTACCTGCAAAAGCTGTTTATACTGATGCCAAACCAAGGGAAGTAGCGATCGCTGCTTGTTTCTTAGTTTTAATTATCGGAATTGGTTTATATCCTAAAATAGCAACTAGAATGTATGATGCAAAGATAGTTGCAGTAAACACTCAAGTACGTCAATCATACACTTTTGCTAAAGCTGATCCTCAACTGTTTGCTAAAGGATTTTTATTTCCCAGAATTCCTGAGTCTGAAGTATTATCTGTTTCTGGTCTATTAAGATAGGAATTAACTTTGAGCTTTAATATAGTGATATGCAGTAGGGGTATTTAATATTATACCTCTACTATTTTTTATGCAAAATTTCTGAGTATTACAGCGCATGTCAAATTGATGAATTATATCCCCATAACCACAACCTTCTAGGGACTTTGCATATAGGGACATTACATACCACTTCTCTACTGTGGTTTACAGATATTAAAACTGCTGTAAAGGTTAGTTAACTATTGTTTATTTACTAATATTTATTCATGTAAGTTTGTATACATTCATATAATTATAATTATCAATTGATATAGATTATGGTAAAATCCGACAAACAGAGTAGTTTGTGGTGTCAAAACAGTAAAAAACAGATCACTGCCTCATGGAATTCCTGATCAGTTATCATTCGAGCATGGTCAAGTAATTGAAACTTCTGTGAACGGGAATAACCAAGGCAAGTCTATTTTTAGTCTATTGTTTAAAAGTGTATACAGGTTTTTTTTGTAGATATTGAGAGATACCTCCCAAGCCAGTTTATATTCCTGTGTATTATTAACAATTTCTAGGACTCATAGTATCAGTAACATCAAAAATATAAACTACCCAGTGGAGTAACCAAAAAACTGAAAACTGATTACTGAAATGACTATTGAATTAACTGAAAGAGCAAAACAATTAATTCCTAAAGCTAAAATAGTTAGCTTTAAAAGTTGGGAGAAAGTTCTACCAACAGAAATAATTCAACTTTTTCAAATAGCTGATGGTGAAGCTCGTTATCTCACAGATAATGATTTAAACTCACTCAAAAATAGTTCAAAATTACCAATTTTTTCGATTGAAGCTGCTAGTTTGCTCAAAGATTCAGCATCAAAAATTGTTGATAAAGCGAGGGAAAAAGTATTAGCAACATATCCTAATATTACGGCAGAAGGAGGGGATTTATATCCACAGGCTCGAGCTGAAGCATGTTGGCGAGATTTTTGGCATTTTTTACGTTGTATTACTTATGGAATTGCTGGTAATAATAAAGAGTTTACTAGTCAAGAAGGGCTACATTATATGAATTTACTTTATCAAGAATTGCTTGTGCCACTATCAGCAATGGTGTGTGGTTTAGAAGCTATTAAAACTGCTAGCTTGAAAAATTTTTCTTCTGAACAACAAGCAGAATTAGTTCCTTATTTTGACCATTTAGTAACAAATTTGAAAAAGTTTTCTTAATGGAATTGAGCTTGGATAGAAAAGAAAATTCTTCTTTGTTATTTGATTATGCTTTTGTATCTTTATTCAAGGTAAAACGATTAATATTTTCGTCTTTTTTAGAGTCAAGCTAAATATCTCAATAATTTATTTATGAGAAACTATCCGATACAAACTGCTTCATAAATTGCTCGATATTTTTGTGTTTAAGCTAAAGGCTAAAACTCGTAAACTAGCATTTTCCGACATAAATAATTGCTATGATGTTAATTTGACACTATTTTCTCAGTTAGAGTAGACATGAGTTTAAGAAAAGCTGTCCTGAAGGTAGGGATTTTAGACTCAGCCTTTTATTTAATAAGGTCAATTATGATTGTAGTTTTTAGCAGTTTTTTTATATATCATGTAGTTAGTTATCTCGGTACAAAATTAAGATTGTTAAGCTGAAGATTAATTTTTTTTAGGTAATGTTCTATGGAAAGTCTCTAATTCAATCTAGGTAAATGAAAACTGCTTTCAAGTGCTTGAATTAGCAATAACTTTTTTTTGATTGGTATTTTGCTTTATAGTTATCAAGTTTATTCTATTTAAATAGTTAAGTTATTGTCCTAAAGCTATGCAATTCTTAGATAATTGTATAAGTTTAAATCAGTAAAATTAATTTTTATTTAACTGTAAAGTCTTCTCTAATGGAGTTGGGGAAAAGTAGGCAAACTGACTACAGTTTTATCTCTCAATAAATTTAGTGTATATTCACCTTCAACTAAATGGAAAACGGAGGTAGTTATTTGTTTAGGTTCTCTAATATAACGCTTTCCTCCGAAACCTAAAAAATCAACTATCTAAATATTAGTTTATACCTAATTTTTCAGATTCTCCCAGCTTCTTGAAATAATCATCTTGCCAATTGTTACTTACTATTTATACTACTAATTTAATGCTTGTACTTTAGTAATAGTGGATAGCTTTTTCTTGTGCTAATTTTGTATAGCATTATCATCTAATACTATTACTTCAGGAGTATAAGCAGATTTATTGGAATATATAGCTTTAATTAGTTCCTATATATGGATAAAAAAAGGCAACTTCAAAGGTTTAATTTCTAGAGCTAGTTCTAAAGCAAAAAAAAAGCTACTTTTTTATGATTTCCCCTAGATTGTAGTTTAAAAACTATCTCTATTATGTAATTAAAAATAACTATAAATATCAGGATGCTAGTACGAAAATTTTTCTAAAATAATCAAATTAATATTCGGTTTTTTTCGGAAAAATTAATTCCTTTTTTTTGTTGAGTCAAGATATTTATGCTCACCCAAAAAATTAGCTATAAATCTATTAATTTTTAACTTTTAATTTCTTACTTATTAGTTTTAATTTATTAGTTTTAATTTTTGATTTTTGACTTAATTTTAATTTCTGGTTCTGCTAGTTTGTCCTCAAAGGGAACAAATAGGTTGTTAGTAAGTCTAAGTAAAATACATAGAGATAAGTACTTGGAATGAGTATAATATCCTAAGTAGCTAAACATCGCCGATGTTAAGAAAAATATCTAAAAATAAGTATAAATACTTAACTAAATCGTTGATTTCTATTGACCACTATAACTTTATTATTAATGGGTGACTTTTACCGTTAGGGAGATAAAGGGGAGGGTTGACTTTTAACTTTTAAATTCTTATCTTTTAGATTATTACTTCTTACCTTTGACTTTTGACTTAATTTTGAATTTTAATTCTTATGTCTGTCAAGATAGTAATCTCAAACCAATACTTTCCTGATGGACTTATAAGGGCTAAGTCTTTAAATACTATATTGATAAATCAAAACCGAAAAATCATATGACTCTTACTGCTTTTGCTATAGGAAATAAACTTTTACGGGAGGGAAAATTAGAGGAGGCGATCGCTTCTTATGAAAAGGCCATTGAGTTAAATCCCCAGTTTGCCTGGTCCTATCAAAATATGGGCCATGCTTTCGAGAAATTGGGGCGGATAGATGAGGCGATCGCTGCTTTTCGTCAGGCTGTGGCCAAGAGTCCGGAATCTGCATGGTACCTCTACAAGTTGGGGGTAGTATTGGGGCAGCAAGGTAAGTTTCAGGAAGGGGTAGGTTATTTACGTCAAGCGGTCGAGTTGAAAAAGGATGTGCCTGAGTTTCATCTGGGTTTAGGAAGTGGGTTAGTGAAGTTAGGACAATGGTCAGAGGCGGTAGACTGTATTCATCAGGCTGTGGGGATGTGGGAAGGAAAGGAAGGGATATTAAATCAGAGGTTCCTACAGGCAGAGGCTGATTTTTATTTGGCAGAGGCTAAGTCGGGCCTTGGACAATGGTCAGAGGCGGTGGATTTTTATGGCCGGAGTGGGAAGGTTAATCCGGGTAGGGTTGAGTGTTATCTGGGTTGGGCAGGGGCTTTGGGTAAGTTGGGACGATGGTCGGAGGCGGTGGAGTTATATCGTCAGGGGGCAGTTCTGTTTGAGGAGCATGGTGAGCTATGGCTTGGTTTGGGTAAAGCGTTGGGGCAGTTGGAACGGTGGGAGGAGGCTGTTGTTGAGTATGAGCGAGCAGTTGGCTTGGGTTTTGCGGGGGCTGAGGTGAGGCATCATTTGGGTTTTGCTTTGGGGCAGTTGGGCCGGTGGGAGGAGGCTGTTGTTCAGTATCGGTTGGTGTTGGAGGTTAATCAGAAGTCGGCTGTTGTTAGGCATCAGTTGGGGTATGCTTTGATGCGGTTGGGTAGATGGGGTGAGGCGGAGATTGAGTTGCGGAAGGCGGCGGAGTTGCATCCCGGGTCTGCTGTGGTTCGGCAGCATTTGGGGGATGTTTTGGGGGAGTTGGGAGAGAGGGATGAGGCGGTTGAGGTTTATCGGAGAGCGTTAGAGATTGAACCTGGTTTGTCTGAGACTAAGTTTAGACTTGAACAACTGTTATGTGCTCAAACATCCCAACGAAAAGCAATACACTGGCAGCAAAAGGAGATTCAGAAAGATGAGATGCAAGCCAAAAACATTTCCAAAGCTGGATCGGATTTGACAGCAAATAATCAAAATCCAGAAGTTCGTCTGATTGCCTTTTATCTTCCGCAGTACCACCCAATACGAGAAAATGATAAGTGGTGGGGTAAAGGTTTTACAGAATGGACTAATGTGACTAAAGCTCAACCTTTGTTTGAAGGACACTATCAACCTCGTTTACCAGCAGATTTAGGTTTCTATGATTTACGTTTAGGGGAGGTGAGAGAAGCTCAGGCAAAGCTAGCTAGGAAATACGGGATATATGGCTTTTGCTACTACTACTATTGGTTTAATGGCAAGCGTTTGTTAGAGCGTCCTTTAGACGATATGCTTAATAACAAAAAGCCCGATTTTCCCTTTTGCATCTGTTGGGCTAATGAAAACTGGACTCGAAGATGGGATGGTTTAGATCGAGAAATTTTAATAGCTCAAGATTACTCTGATGAGAGTTACAAGCATTTTGCTGAGAGTTTGATTCCATACTTAAGCGATCGTCGATATATTTGCGTTCAAGGCCGCCCCCTAGTTTTAATTTACAGAATTGGTCATTTACCAAAACCAAAAAAAGCTGTTTCAATCTGGAGGCAAGTTTTTCGAGAATGTGGTATTGGAGAGGTACATATTGCAGGGGTACTAGGCTTTGGTTTAGAAAATCCTGTTGCATTAGGTTGTGATTCAGGAGTACAGTTTCCTCCAAATAGTGTTTCTGCTGTTCCTCTCTCTGCATCCCAGTTGGTAGGTAATAACAGCTTTTCTGGTTTTGTTTATGACTATAAGCAGACAGCAATCAATACAATACAAGAAAAGCTCCCAGACTATCAAGTTTTTCTTTCTGTGATGACTTCCTGGGACAATACTGCACGACGTCAACAAAATGCTACTGTTTGGTTAAATTCAGAACCAGAGGATTATGAATTTTGGTTGAGGGGAACTACTGAAAAAGCTTTAAAAAATTATGGCGACAGTGAAAATATTGTTTTTATTAACGCCTGGAATGAGTGGGCAGAAGGTGCATACCTAGAGCCAGATAAAAAATATGGGTGCGCATATCTTGAGGCAACCCAAAGAGTTTTACTAGGTCAGCACAGTATACAAACAGCCCTTGATTTGTTAAGTTACTCTCCTATTGACAATTTTGAGGAACTCGATGGCTGTCTGTTAGATTTAGCTAAGAAAATTGCTTCTGAAAATCCCGCTCTAAATGAACTAACAGCTTTAATAGGAGATCGGGAAAAAGTTTGGCTTGATTCGTTAGAAATTTTTCATCCTGAAACTATTATTTGGAATCTAGAATGGCCTAAGCAGTTTAGTGAGTTGATGGATTCAATTGCTTTTCAAGGTTGGATAGTAGCTAAAAATTACAAAGATAATTTAATAATAAAAGTAACTTGTGAAGATAGATTAATTGAAGAAATATATGTAAATACAAACCGCTTAGATATTAACAAATGTTATCCAAAATTTCAGCGCCAATACAACGCTTTTCAAAGTGTAATTCCTTTCAAATCGTTGCCGTTTTTTGAGGATGAATTAACTTTAATACTGAGAATTGAACTAGGTGAAGAAGCTAAGGAATTACTGGGAAGATTAACCATCGTCAAAAAAAGTTTTTTTGATTACTTGAGAAATAGCTTTCCTACTATGAATAAAACTTCTGCTAAAATTTTGGAAGATTTGGAAAATTTAACCAATAACTAACTTATGTACTAAAAAGTAATAGTTGTAGCCATGAAAAGAAACAGCTTTATACTAACATTTTTATCTGACTTCTTGAGTGAAGTTATAAATAAATTAGTTGCTCTAAAATTAATTATTGACAATCGTATAATTTTCTGGGTGTGAGGTAATTTTAATGAACTTAGAATTAAAAGATTGGGAACTATGGGTAAATGAAAAACTAGCCCAAAAACCAAAAAATACACCAAGCTTACAGGGAAGTGTCAAGCCAGTTTTATTCATTCTCCATGATATTACTTCAGCGGGGGCACAGCTATTTTTAGTTAGGCTTTTAGAATGGATAGGTCAACATGAACCTACTATGTCTAAAGAAGTGCTGATCGATATTTCACGCTCGGATATTGGTAATTATGGAGAGCAAGGAAACTTTGTTTTAGAGCGGGTAAAAAAATGTGGCGAAGTCCATTTTATTGATTCAAATAGTGGACTTCCTGAAAATATTGCTGCTATTCGCTCTGGTTTTTACTCTTTAATTTATGTTAATACCTGTGTTTTAGGAGCGTTGCTAGATTCTATCAGAAAAATTCCTAGTCCTATTATTGTTCATGTTCACGAATTAAAATTTTGGATTAGTAATAGGCTAGGTATGGATAACTTTAATCGTTTATTGAAGTATGATCCTCGTTGGATTGCTTGTTCTAATGCCGTTCAAGAAAGTTTAGTTAATTACTGTCTTGTTTCTCCTAAAAAAGTTGATGTTATTCATGGGTTTATTCCTTCTGAGAAACTACTTATTTCTCAAGTAAAAACTCCCCAACAAATGAGGAAAGAGTTAAGTATTTCAGAAGATACTTTTGTTATTGCTTGTTGTGGAACTTTAGATTGGCGAAAAGGAGGGGATTTAATAGTTCCTTTGCTAGTTATTTTGAAAAAAAAATTATCCCCAGAAAAAAAGTTTGTTTGTATCTGGGTTGGTAACTGGGACAGCCAACTTTCTCAGCTAGAAATTGAATATACAGTCGAAAAGGCTGAGTTGGAAAACAATATTATTTTTACAGGGTATCAGAAATCTCCTCTGAATTATATGAGTTGTGCCGATGTTTTCTTACTTCTTTCTCGGGAAGATCCTTTTCCTTTGGTAATGATGGAAGCAGGGGTTTGTAAACTTCCAGTGGTAGGGTTTGATGGTTCTGGTGGAGCAACTGAGTTTGTTGAGTCAGAGGCAGGGTTACTTGCTCCTTACTTAAATTTGGAAGTAATGGCGGAAAAAATAGCTATACTTTACAATAATACCAGTCTTAGGAAAGAAATGGGAGAAAATGCTTATCGAAAGGTTAATGAACTTTATAACGAAACTGTTTCTGCACCGAAAATATTACAATTAATTCAATCTTTAGTTCATAAGTCGAGTGAAACGACTGTAACTTTTAAGGATTTTGTACCTAGAGTTTCAGTCATAGTTCCTAACTATAATCATGCTCCCTATCTCCGTAAACGTTTAGATTCAGTTTATAGTCAGACTTATACTGATTTTGAAGTAATTTTACTAGATGACTGCTCTAGCGATAATAGTAGAGACATTTTGGCTTCTTATAAGGAAGAAAAACCTAATACTATTTTTGTTCCTAACGAATCTAATAGTGGCTCAGTTTTCCGTCAGTGGGAAAAAGGGGTATCTTTGGCTCGTGGTGAGTATATTTGGATTGCTGAATCTGATGATTTTGCCTCTCCTGATTTTCTGAAGCAGTTAGTAACTGTTATGGACGAGCATCCAGAAGTTGGATTAGCATATTCCCAATCTTGGTTAGTTGATAGTCAAGATGTTGTTTCTGGAGATGCTAGTTGTTGGACTAATGATTTAGATAGTCAGCGCTGGTCTCAAAGTTTTATTAATGATGGGAGGGATGAGATAGTTAGATTTCTGATTTACAAAAATACGATTCCTAATGCTAGTGCGGTTTTAATTCGTAGAAGTGCATTGAAAAAATGTGGCGGTGTTATTGAGAAATCTTTTAGATTGTGTGGAGATTGGCTACAATGGATGAAAATTTTGTCTTGCTCTGATGTTGGATTTGTGTCAGAATGTTTAAATTATTGGCGGCAAAATACCTCTAATGCTAGAGTTAAGAGCGCGGGTACTTTAGAATGGACCGAGGGAGAGCAAGTTTTGAGTTATATTTGTGGTTTGTTAAATTTGCCTGAAGAACAAAAAGACAAAATTCTTCTGTCTTTTATCCGCAGATGTTGGCAGTGGCAAAGAGAATTTATTGAAAAGACTTATAATTAGTTCTACTTTAAACCAATGAAAAAAATATTTCTTTACGGAGCCCCCCCAGTAGTTCCTCAAACTCCAGAGGATTCTACCAAGTTTTTGATTGAGAGAAGTGGCAGAAATACAGGAAATCTGCTCATAGGTTATTCTGTTACCCAACACTTGGATGGGGAATGTGTTACCATGAAGCAAATCTCCGATCCCAAAAAAATAGAAGATGAATGTTATTGTGTAGTAATAGCAGCAGCCAATTTCTTACATACAGGTTTTGATCTGGGCTTTATGGCTGATTTTTTGGAAAAAATTCAATTGCCATGCGTCGTGATAGGGCTTGGTGCTCAGTCAAATAATTATGACATTACTAAGATAAAACTTCAAGAGGGAACTATTCGTTTCGTCAAAATAATAGCAGAAAGGTCTACTTCTCTTGGTGTTAGAGGTTATTATACAGCTCAAGTTCTTGCTTATCTAGGAATTTATAATGTTGAAGTTATAGGATGTCCGTCATTTTATTTGAGTTGCTCTCCAGAGTTAATAATCAAGAAAAAACCCTTTTCAGACATCAAAAAAATTGCAATCAATAGCTCTCGTAGAGTTACGGCTCATTCTGCAGCTCCGGAGAAAATGAGACTAGCAGAAATCGGATTGTTAAAGGATGCTATGAACCATGATTCTGATTTTATTGCACAAGATGAACGGGAAGAAGCGATTCTCGCTAGAAAATCGCCTGCAGATATGGATACAGATGAAAAATCTATTTTTTATCCTATACTTGCACATTACAAAGATTTAAACGGTGAAAAGGTAAAGAGTTTTTTTGCACAAAGAAGCAAAGTTTTTTTTGATGTTCCAAGTTGGGAAGCTCAGATAAGAAAATATGACTTTGTTTGTGGAACCAGATTTCACGGAAATTTAATAGCTCTACAAAACGGAATACCAGCTACAGTTATTGCCCATGATTCTAGAACAAGAGAATTGTCGGAACTACTAGGAATGCCTCATGTTTTAGTCCAAGACGTTCAAAAAATGGAGGATATTAGTATTGAAAAGTTATATGATTTAGCTGATTTTTCACGACTTCATAAATCCTATAGCTATTTGTACAAAAGATACTTGTCTTTCCTAAAAGCTAATAATTTAAAACACGTCCTTTCTTTCAGTCAAAAATAAGGCAACGCAAAAATTAGCTAGGCATAAAATCTTAAGTTAAAAATTATTAGAGAAAACTAACGTGAAAGAAGTCATCAAAAATCAAGGATATTGCTATACCTGCGATCGAGAAGTAGTATTTTCTTCTGAACAAGCTTGGTTAAGAGATTGGTATAAATGTAGCAATTGCGGATCGATTCCTAGAGAAAGAGCATTGATGTATGTTATAGAAAAGTTTTACCCAAAATGGAAAAAACTTTCTATACATGAGTCTTCACCGGGAAATAGAGGGGCGAGCGTCAAACTGAAAAAATACTGCGCCAAATATTTCGCAAGTCAATACTTGCCTGGACTTCCTTTCGGTGAAACTAATAGTAACGGGTGGAGAAATGAAGATTTGGAAAATCAAACATTTGCCGATGAAAGTTTCGATCTTGTTATTTCTCAAGATGTGATGGAGCATATTTTTAATCCTGAAAAAGCTTTTTCGGAAATTGCTCGAACTTTGAAACCCGGGGGAGCACACATATTTACTGTACCAATAGTAAACAAGGAAAATCCTTCCAGCATTCGTGCTATGTTAGAAGCTAATGGTAAAATAAATTATTTATGCGAAGCACAATATCACGGCAATCCAGTCAGTGCAGAAGGTTCTCTACTAACCAGGGATTGGGGCTATGACATTTGCGATTTTATTCTTAAAAATAGCGGTTTATATACCACAATTGTTGACATAGACAATACTTTCCTGGGTATTAGAGCTGAGTATATAGAGGTTTTAGTAAGTAGGAAGTTAGTATGACTAAGATGATGGTAGTATTTTCTTGTATTTGACAATTCCCAGGGGCAAGCGGTTATCATCTGAAAATACAGCTTCTATCGATAATTCTGCTTCTACAGGCATTCCATCGACATTAACTTCTGTCATAAATCCACAATTTGTAGCAGAAGGGTTGTCAGGGTATGCTTCAGCAACATCTGGACGATGCTGATCGAGGGGAATCTGCTTAACTAAAGTATCGTCAATTATGACATCAATAGCAATAATAGTAGATGCTTTTCCCAGAACCCATCCAGATAAAGGAATCTTGTATTCATACTTTATGTCTGACTCTACTGGATATTCAATGTTAAACCCCCATAGTAGAGACGGATCGTATTCAAAAAACTTGGCTACACTTAATACTTCTACTTTTGGTTTGTAGTTAGTCGTTTCTACATTGGCATTATCATTCGTTTTCAGGTTTATTTGAGAGCCTGAACTATCGAATTTCTTCAACCCATCCTTAAGGTAAACTATTGATATTTTACTTCCAACATGAAATTTAGTATTTATGTACAACTGACTTGTTTTTCTAATTTGGTAGCTTTCTAAGGAGTGATAGTTTAGTTTTTCTACAAAAGTAGTATCTGATAATTTGAGTTTTTGAAGTACAGCTAATACATTTGCTTCTGTTGAATACAGAAATTCAGAGTAATAGAAAAGATAGTTTAAGCTTTCAATAGCTGTTTTATACCCTTGAATAATTTCATCCTTTATACTTTCAGTATTTAGCTTTCTATTGCAGCATCTACCAGAAAAGTTAAAGTATTCAGCATCAATTAAGTTACCCTTCGTAATCCAGCCAGGTCCGCCAAATCTATCATAGCAGTAAACGGGTATTTTTCTACTCATAGCTTTTTGAACTGTATGACCTATTGTAATCACTGCATCATAAGTATCTATTAACTTTGGTGTAACTAGCTCCTGTTTAGTTTCTAATCCTATGAACTTAACTTTTATGTTACAATCATTAAGTAAGTCAGGTAGCTTTTTAATTTCGGGTGGAATATGATTAGATATCACTGCTATGTTTTTAGGTAGCAAATGCTTTCCTTTATTGCCAGGTACAGACTGTTTTAGGCTTAAAAACCAGTTTTCTGGTAGTGAATTATTGAAAACGAATATCTTTTGCTGATACTTTTCATCAAGACTATAAGCTTGAATGTGTTGATTTTCTTTAGAATTGAAAAGAACTACATCTGATGTTTCTAAGTAAGTCATTTTTTCGAGAGGTTCGTAAGCTGAGAGACTGCTATAAACCATAAATTTAGCATTTACTTCCAAATCATTTACACAATAGTCAATAACAGGAAAGTGGTGACACCATGCTAAATCAAACTTTCTTTGCTTTATTTTCATGGGATTCTGGATAACATTAATGATTTCTATATTGTTTGAAGCAGCTGTAGAAATCATAGGTTCTCCTGTCACGAAAGAGACAATTGTTACATCTAAACCTATATCAGCAAAGACTTGAGCTAAATACAACGTCACCAACTCAGAGCCGGAGTAGATTTTGAAATTATGGGTGGTCAGTAGTATTTTGTGGATTTTTAAGTTTTTGATTTCTTCTAATAAGCTTATCTTAACATCTGTTTTTTCTAATAATGAAATAAAACTACTTTTATTTTTATGAATCAATGATTTTTTTTCAGCTATAGGATTAAGTTCAATGGCTTTAGCATAGTTGTAAAATGCTTCATGCAAATCTCCTTTTTCTATTAATAATTGTGATAAAAAGTAATGACTCCACCAACAATTTTTATTTAATCTAAGTGACTTATAAATATTAACAACAGCCTCGTTCAAATTATTGTTAGCAGCTAAAATAAATCCCAAACAACTGTAAAATTTATAAAAATCAGGTTTAGTTTTAATAGCTTTTTGCAGGTATTCAATAGCAGCTTCTAAATTTCCCTGTTTGGCTAAAGCTTCCCCTAAGCCATAAAGTAACCAAGCTGAATTTGGATTCAGTTTTAAGCTTTCAAAGTAGTAAGCAACAGCCTCGTCTAAATTACCCTGTTTAACTAAAGCATCTCCTAAATTATTATATGCCCAAGCAAAATTAGGATTAATTTCAATCACCTGATAATAAAGAGCGATCGCCTCATCCAACCTCCCAGCCCTCTTCAACTGATTAGCCTGCTTCAACAATTGTCCAGCACTCATAACCTCATTACCCATAGCAACCCCACCAGAAATCCACCTTAAACATCTTAAACTTACCCTTAATACTATATAACCAACTAATCTTCAAGTCTATTGAAACACATTTCGCTTCAGAATGGAACCAACTTCATTAATAACTTCGGTACTAATAACAATGCCCTCCACATCAGTAATACTATTAGCAAACACTTTTTTTTAAACATTTTTTTTACCATTAATTTTACCACATTAAAAAACAATAAAGCCAGATATTAAAATTAAGAAAAACCAGTTTATTTATACAATTCATCAAGAGCGATCGCGCCACCTATTTTCTTAAGTAAACTAAGTTTATCTATTTTTTCTAAACTAATGATTAAACCCACCTTATAAAAAACTTTCATTACTTAATAAAACCATTTAAACTAGCCAAATATTGCTATATTTCATCTTCTATTTATTCAGAAATGTCATTAAAAATACTTCCCTCATAAATTACACATACTTCAAAAAAAATGAGAGGTCTCTAATAACAAATAAACTAATTCCCCAGCAATCATACCCTTATTACCCATAAAAACTTAAATATAAATCTACTCAAAAAATTAACTATGCCGAAAAAAATCCCTTTCATCTTAGCTAAAAAAAACTTTCTTATTTCAGGAATAGGGAACAAGCAATGGTCATCAACCTAAGAAATACTAAATATAATTGACTACAAACTGAAAATTATTTATAATATAAACTTACGGCAAATTTACCGTCAAAAATTATTTTTCTACATCACTAAAAAAGCAGAAAATAGTCACTCTGTTACTAATAAATAACAATTTCAAAAAAATGCTTTCTTGAACCAGTGGAAACTAATTAGAATAGAAGCAACAAAAAACAAAATACTCAAAGTCAATTGTATTTTTGAAGACCAATAAACAACTTTCATGGAGAAAAATTAAACATGGGGGAAACATAGATAATTTTTATGGCTGAACCAGAGCAACCTGGATGGAAAAATCGTAAACTACCAATGAGCTGCCTAACAAACATTTTAGAGGAACAGTAGGGCTATACCAGTAAAAGAGCAAAACCTAAAATAGGCAATGTTGCTACCGCCACCATCCTCCGCTAACACCTCAGACAATTTTTGCAAGTAGAATAATTCATCGATCCCAAATTCCCAGGAAGCTCCACCCTCATTAGAGAAAGAGACTCGATAATTAGCAGAGTTGAAGAATATCCTGGAGGTCACAATACCTCGAAAAAATCAATAGCCCTATATTATTGTTATTTCCATCCTGTCATTTCCCCCTTAGAACTCTTATCAAGGGCTAGCCTGGTCATGGAAAGTCTACAATAATTAATAGTTACTTCTTCTGTTGACATCCTCCAGACACTTCTATACTCAAGGCAGGGCGGGATGTCCTAGCATTGTTGTTAGGGACTTTCTGCTTCATAGCGCTTGCCCTCCGAAATTTACTGTCTTCAGGGATAAAGACGGCGGCCCAGACTAACACTGCCTGCCGGGTAGCCAAAATGTTGAAAATGGCAGTTTATCTGCCTGTCATGGTGACTAGCGCATTCAGAATAATCTCATTCTCTAATATTTAAAGGTAATTTTTCTACTACATAACTACAGTTAGAGCAACGCGACGGAACTAAGAAAATATCTGTCAATTTTTATTAATGTACGACGATACCATTCAGCTTTGTATTTTAATTGTCTGACTCATTCTCCCAAATTAGCATCACTTATTGCTCTAGCTAATTTATGGTTTTTGACCATGTTACCTGCGGCTAAATTCTCAACTACAATAGTTTGGTTTTCTCTAATAGACGTCTCCAAAAATACTCAAGCTTATACTAACTATTTTTAGTGGAGCGATCGCTCACCTTGAAGATAGTTAATTTGTACAGTTTTATGGTTATCAGAGATACTTCGTTTTACTAATTCAAATATTTATTAGATTTTGATTTATTGTTTTTATCTCAGTTTTTGATGATTTTTACTAATATACATTAGCTAATTATTAGTCGCACTAAACCACATATTTTTAAAATTACTTTTGGATAATTATTATATTTTAATCTGAATCTTTCTCTAGGAAGTAAAAATATTTTAATTAATCTTATTACATATTCTACAAATATTCTTTTTTTGGCTTTTTCTTGATTTTATTCTTTGATTTCTGGTAGCATTTATTTTTTTCTTGGTTTCTTTTTTGGTGTAGTAGTTATTTCTACTCTTTCATCAGCTTTATCTCCTTAAAATTTTTGTTTTTTATCAAGTTTATCCGGTTGTTTTCTGAATATTTTTACATCACTTCCTGGATCTTTTTTCCCTACTATTATATCCACTATTTCTGTTCTTTTTGGTGTCGTTATTATTTGATTTTTAAAAGTATGATTTTTCTTTTTTCATATTTGATATTTTTCTTGGTTTTTATATTCACTTGGTCTTTCTCTACCTTGTTCTGTAATATCTAAAATTAATTCTAATTCTGTTAATATCTCTTTTACCAATTCCAAATCCCAATTAAATCCTAAGCGATCGCTTTTTAATTATAATGAAATAGTGTAAAATAAATTATACTAGTTCAGCAAAATAATAGATAACTATGAAATTTATTAGCCCTAAAACCGACTTTGCTTTTAAAAAAATATTTGGTTCTATTCACAGTCAAAATATTCTCATTAGCTTTCTTAATGCTATAGTTTATAATAATCAGAATATTATTCAATCTCTAGAAATAATTAATCCTTATAATCCTGGAGTTACGAACACTATTAAAGAGACTTATTTAGATGTAAAAGCAGTTTTAGATAATGGTTCTACTGTGATTATTGAAATGCAAGTATTAAACGTAGAAGATTTTGAAAAACGAGTAATTTATAATCTAGCTAAAGCTTATGGAAATCAATTAGAGGTAGGGCAAGGTTATATGATGTTGACACCTTTTGTAGCTTTAACAATCGCCGATTTTGTTTTATTTGAAAACACAGATAAAATGATTACTAAATTCCGATTTAAAGAAGAGACGGAGTTGTTTAATTACCAAGATGAATTAACTTTAATGTTTGTAGAATTACCCAAATTTAAGAAAGAATTGTCAGTATTAGAAACCCTCAGTGATAAGTGGATATATTTTATTAGCTCGGCTCCAAATTTAGAAGTAATACCTTCCTCTTTAGAAGAGGTATCAGAAATAGAGTCAGCATTAAATATAGCAAATATGGCTAACTTAAGTAATGAAGAATTAGAGGAATTAGAGCAACAAGAAAAGTTGATTAGAGATAAGAAAGGACAAATTAGTTTAGCCAGAAAGGAAGGTATAGAAATTGGGCGTGAGGAAGGTATTGGAATTGGAAGAGAAGAAGGTATTGGAATTGGAAGAGAAGAAGGTATTGGAATTGGACGGGAGGAAGGCATTGGAATTGGAAGAGAAGAAGGTATTGGAATTGGAAGAGAAGAAGGTATTGGAATTGGACGGGAGGAAGGCATTGGAATTGGAAGAGAAGAAGGTATTGGAATTGGAAGAGAAGAAGGTATTGGAATTGGACGGGAGGAAGGCATTGGAATTGGAAGAGAGGAAGGAATGAGAATATTAGTTAAACGTCAAATTCGCCGGAAGTTTGGGGAAGTGCCTCCAGAAGTTCAGACTCAGATAGAGCAATTATCTTTGGAAAAGTTAGATATTTTAGGTGATGAAATTTTTGATTTAGCAATAATAGCAGACTTAGAAAACTGGCTAGCTAATAATGGATGATTGATAATGAATAATTGATAATTAAAGAGTCTTTTTTTTCTCTATTTTTCTATATAATTCTCGGAAAAAGTGTCGATCGCTTTTTAATTATGATGAAATAGTATAAAATAAATTATACTAGTTCAGCAAAATAATAAATATATAACTATGAAATTTATTAGCCCTAAAACCGACTTTGCTTTTAAAAAAATATTTGGTTCTATTCACAGTCAAAATATTCTCATTAGCTTTCTTAATGCTATAGTTTATAATAATCAGAATATTATTCAATCTC
This sequence comes from Trichodesmium erythraeum IMS101, assembly GCF_000014265.1. Classification (NCBI taxonomy): domain Bacteria; kingdom Bacillati; phylum Cyanobacteriota; class Cyanophyceae; order Oscillatoriales; family Microcoleaceae; genus Trichodesmium; species Trichodesmium erythraeum. Next base: position 4,947,721 of record NC_008312.1, on the reverse strand, counting down.
TAGAAATAATTAATCCTTATAATCCTGGAGTTACGAACACTATCAAAGAGACTTATTTAGATGTAAAAGCAGTTTTAGATAATGGTTCTACTGTGATTATTGAAATGCAAGTATTAAACGTAGAAGATTTTGAAAAACGAGTAATTTATAATCTAGCTAAAGCTTATGGAAATCAATTAGAGGTAGGGCAAGGTTATATGATGTTGACACCTTTTGTAGCTTTAAAAATCGCTGATTTTGTTTTATTTGAAAACACAGATAAAATGATTACTAAATTCCGATTTAAAGAAGAGACGGAGTTGTTTAATTACCAAGATGAATTAACTTTAATGTTTGTAGAATTACCCAAATTTAAGAAAGAATTGTCAGTATTAGAAACCCTCAGTGATAAGTGGATATATTTTATTAGCTCGGCTCCAAATTTAGAAGTAATACCTTCCTCTTTAGAAGAGGTATCAGAAATAGAGTCAGCATTAAATATAGCAAATATGGCTAACTTAAGTAATGAAGAATTAGAGGAATTAGAGCAACAAGAAAAGTTGATTAGAGATAAGAAAGGACAAATTAGTTTAGCCAGAAAGGAAGGAATAGAAATTGGGCGGGAGGAAGGTATTGGAATTGGAAGAGAAGAAGGTATTGGAATTGGAAGAGAAGAAGGTATTGGAATTGGAAAAGAAGAAGGTATTGGAATTGGAAGAGAAGAAGGTATTGGAATTGGAAGAGAAGAAGGTATTGGAATTGGAAAAGAAGAAGGTATTGGAATTGGAAGAGAAGAAGGTATTGGAATTGGAAGAGAAGAAGGTATTGGAATTGGACGGGAGGAAGGCATTGGAATTGGAAGAGAGGAAGGAATGAGAATATTAGTTAAACGTCAAATTCGCCGGAAGTTTGGGGAAGTGCCTCCAGAAGTTCAGACTCAGATAGAGCAATTATCTTTGGAAAAGTTAGATATTTTAGGTGATGAAATTTTTGATTTAGCAATAATAGCAGACTTAGAAAACTGGCTAGCTAATAATGGATGATTGATAATGAATAATTGATAGTTAAAGAGTCTTTTTTTTCTCTATTTTTCTATATAATTCTCGGAAAAAGTGTCGATCGCTTTTTAATTATGATGAAATAGTATAAAATAAATTATACTAGTTCAGCAAAATAATATATAACTATGAAATTTATTAGCCCTAAAACCGACTTTGCTTTTAAAAAAATATTTGGTTCTATTCACAGTCAAAATATTCTCATTAGCTTTCTTAATGCTATAGTTTATAATAATCAGAATATTATTCAATCTCTAGAAATAATTAATCCTTATAATCCTGGAGTTACGAACACTATTAAAGAGACTTATTTAGATGTAAAAGCAGTTTTAGATAATGGTTCTACTGTGATTATTGAAATGCAAGTATTAAACGTAGAAGATTTTGAAAAACGAGTAATTTATAATCTAGCTAAAGCTTATGGAAATCAATTAGAGGTAGGGCAAGGTTATATGATGTTGACACCTTTTGTAGCTTTAACAATCGCCGATTTTGTTTTATTTGAAAACACAGATAAAATGATTACTAAATTCCGATTTAAAGAAGAGACAGAGTTGTTTAATTACCAAGATGAATTAACTTTAATGTTTGTAGAATTACCCAAATTCAAGAAAGAATTGTCAGTATTAGAAACCCTCAGTGATAAGTGGATATATTTTATTAGCTCGGCTCCAAATTTAGAAGTAATACCTTCCTCTTTAGAAGAGGTATCAGAAATAGAGTCAGCATTAAATATAGCAAATATGGCTAACTTAAGTAATGAAGAATTAGAGGAATTAGAGCAACAAGAAAAGTTGATTAGAGATAAGAAAGGACAAATTAGTTTAGCCAGAAAGGAAGGAATAGAAATTGGGCGGGAGGAAGGTATTGGAATTGGAAGAGAGGAAGGTATTGGAATTGGACGGGAGGAAGGCATTGGAATTGGAAGAGAGGAAGGAATGAGAATATTAGTTAAACGTCAAATTCGCCGGAAGTTTGGGGAAGTGCCTCCAGAAGTTCAGACTCAGATAGAGCAATTATCTTTGGAAAAGTTAGATATTTTAGGTGATGAAATTTTTGATTTAGCAATAATAGCAGACTTAGAAAACTGGCTAGCTAATAATGGATGATTGATAATGAATAATTGATAGTTAAAGAGTCTTTTTTTTTCTCTATTTTTCTATATAATTCTCGGAAAAAGTGTCTATAAAATAAGTATTAGGAAATGCTTTGATTGATGAATAATGGAGATTTTTTTCATTTTAGTATGTCTATGATATGGAAATAATTCCATTATAAATTAACAGGAATAATCAAATCTAGAGTTTTATTTATATTTTTTCGATAAATCTCAAAATTTCTATCTAAAGTTAAAGTTATACTACCTAGAATTAACTTTATTATTCTCACCAAGCAAGTATATGCCAAAAACAAAAAAAAGTTTTTAAGCTTCCCTTTTAAGGGGGATGAAAAAAATAAAATTCAGTATTTTAAGGCTTTGACATCAACTATAGCTGCTCTAGTTCTCAGGGAAATATTGGAAGCGATCGCTCCAGAATATATAGGAGCTTTTCTCTAGTCAAATATGAGTAATTTTATAGAGTGATGGGCAGTGGTAAACTACTATGCAATAACTAGAGTAAATTTATCTAGAATAGAGCGATCGCTCTAAATAAGTAGACTACTAAATAGGTAACAAGTATGTTTCATCTCTAAATATTTGAGACTCAACTATATGCTCTACTATTTGTGTTATAAAAAACTTAAATTTTAGAATTTTTTTTATCAGAATAAATCAAGTTTATTAGCTATAAAATTGATTTTGTATTCAAAATAAATTAGTTACAAAGATAGTCAAAATATCTTAATTAGTTGTCTAAATACTATTATTTTTGATAGAGAAAAAAGAACTTAATTTTTAACTATTATTAATCCCTATAATCCCGGTAATTTTTTCACTTTATAAGAAACTTATTTAGATGCCTAATAGACATCTAAAAAAACCTGGTTTTCGGGTTTTTCCGCGTAATTTCTGTTTTCCTCACAGAGAAGTTTCTACAATACTGAGCAGTTCTGGAATTTGTGTAATTGATTTCATCGTATTCTCTGCTATAAAACTATGAACATTAGTAGTAGGATGTATATCATCAAAGAATAAAAAGCCACTAGGGTCATCCAAACCAGAAGTCAAGAAATTATCTGTAACATTTGTCAAAGTAAAATCATCAGGATTAGCAATTATATTATCAAATAAAGTTTTAATATCAAGATTAACAATATTAATATTTGGGTTTTGTTCTAATATTTGGGAAGCTGTTGCTAGGGTATTATTATGACTTTCAGTTAATAAAGTTAATCCCTGTTGTCGTTCAGGAGGAAGAGCCTGTCCAACTGGAATCACTCCTAGGTTTGGTAGATTTGGTAAAACAAAATTTTTGGCTCCAGTATCGGCAAGGCTATTTACTGCATCTAACAAATTATCTACAGTTGACTGGGCATCCAAATTTCCAGCGCCTAAATAATCATTAGCTCCTGCCCATACTACATATAAAGCATCTGGATCAGTGGTAGGAGTGTCTGCAATAAAGTCATCAATTTGCGTTTGTAAACCTATAAAAATAGGAGGTGTACCCTCTGGTAACCTGTTGTTGCCATTATTGCTAATTCCTGTGGTAGCTCCACTGACTGCAAAATTGAGGTTAGGATCAGATGTTAATTCTAACTGAGGTGCGAGAGTTTCTACCCATACGGGACCGTTACTTAAACGCCCCTCAAAATAGGGAGCAAAAAATTCCAACACAAACTCATCGGTAGCACCCAAAAAATTCTCAGCAGCAGCCAAAAGATTCCCTGTATCAGATAAACTATCACCAAATACATAAATATCGCTAAATAACAGGCGTGGCAACCGACCTTCAAATTGACCAAAATTGAGAAAGTGTTCTGTGGCTGTGAGTGGGGTATTTACAACTACTTCAGCTAAATCTGGATAACGCTCCAGATAAAAACTGGTGTTCAGCAAAGCACTAGGATCTCGTTGTTCAAACTGACCAAAGTTGATAAAGTGTTCTGTAGGGGTGAGAATATTTTGTTCTACAGCAGTTGCAACTCCGGGATTAGTAGTGAGATAAAAGTTAGTATTAAAAATCCTACTGGGGTCACGATCTTCAAATTGACCGAATCTAGTAAAGTGGAAAAAACCATCACTGATAATATTATTGGCAACTGCTTCAGCTACTCCTGGGTGAGTTTCGAGATAGAATTGTTCGTCGAATAATTTGTCTATTGTTAATGCCATTGATCACTTATTTTTATCTTTACATATAGATTTATATATATCATTATACTATATGCTAGTGTCTAATTCCAAAAAGTTAATATACTTATTAAGTCAATTCTGGTTACATTTTCCTTCTGAATAATTAGGAAAAAAATTTCCCGTCGAGCCTTATCGAATAAATTTGAAAAATGTTATAGTTCATGACCAGAACTTACGCAAATTTATCTAGTTCCCACCTATATAGGGGCCTTCTGGTATTCGCCCTCACCCTCAGGAAATGCCCGTCCGTAAGTCCTGATAATGTTTTATATCAGTTTTATGAATATGTTGTATATTTAATTAAATTTACAGTCATCCAGCGAAATTAGAAGGTTTGTTACCTTTGAGCAGGGCAGGCTTAGGGCTTCAACCAGGCTACACATTCAGCTAGTTGATCAGGCTAGCTAATCCATGAAGTCGTTACTTCACCCGAAAGCACGGTATTCGGGGTAGCCTTCGTGGTTTCTCCACAAGCCCAGATACCAAGCTCTCTGGCGCAGTCACTATCATAGCGGAGTACTTGAATAATGACGAATATCGTGAGGTTGACTATCCGGCAGTGGTGGCATCAATAGTACGCAACCGCGCTTTCATAGTCATATTTGGCAGTGCTAACGAATTAGAAAATTTCGGAATTTTTGAGTCTGGTGTTTTGAATGACTACTGGGATCAAGACTTTCAGGCAACTGTATTAGGGTAGGCAAATAGTAATTTGTGATCACCAATGTCGCATCTTATTATATTTGACTACCATAGCTCAACGATAATACAATTTCTGCTAACTTTTGTGCTGCCCCTGGTTTACCCCTCACATTACAGAGGCGATCGCGCATTTCTGCCAACTTCTCTGGATGAGTCAGAAACTCTAAAACCAACTCTGCCACAACTTCGGGTTTTAATTTCCCTACTAACTCAGGCACAATTTCCTGTTTTGCCCAAATATTTGGCCAAGCAAACAGTTGTCCCTTACGGAGCACTAACCAATTAATTCCGGTAGCAAAAGCAGCGCCAACCACTGGCAAATTTGCAAGTAACCCAGGTAAACCATCCCACGCTCTCATAACATCTAATTCTTGAGTGGGTAACAAAACTATCATCGGTATTGCCAGGGAACCTAACTCAGCAGTATTCGCACCGACAGTAGTCAGACAAAGACGACATTTAGAAAGTAGGTCATAAGCAGGGTTCCGGGTGATTAATTCTATTTTTAAACCTCCAGTTGTCACCAGATGAGAATTTTGAATTTCAAAATATGCTCCCTGTTTTCTACTATCTGTTTTCTTCCTATTCAAAGAAGGCGTTAATAATTTTGCTCCCACACCCCCCATTTTTTCAATTGCTGGATTTTTTTCCGGGTCAGCAAAATTAGCTAAAGTATTTAAGTCAAGGGTGGGAGCTACCGGAATTATAAATTTAGTTTGCGGACGAATTTTATGGAGATGTTGAGCGATCGCTAAAGTTAAAGGTACACCTAAAGACAACTTAGTAGGTTTCGACCCAGGCAATAACCCAATTAACTCCACACTACTCTCCCCTTTTGAAGGGTTAGAAAAATTACTTCTCACTTCTAAGTTTTCAGATGCAAGTTCATTACTAATTCTGAATTCTGAGTTCTGGGTTCTGAGTTCTGAATTTATTACTAATTCTGAATTCTGAGTCCTGAATTCTGAGTCCTGAGCTCTGAGTTTATTGCTACTTCTGACCTCATTCATCAAATCTCCCACAACAGTAAATTTATCAGCATATTTGGGAGGAACCTGAGCAAAAACTTCTGGTTTCATCCCGCCAAATTTATCTACCCAACGCCACCATCTAGCATCCCACTCAGCATAGATAACAGTGCGATAACCCAAACGTTTTCCCACCACAACAGTAAAAAACTGGTCACCTCCCAGAAATAAAACTACTCCTTGAGGATACCAATGCCAATTTTCTGCCGTCTTACCCCAGAGCAAAAACCGCCAAAAAAATTCAGGTGGTTGTACCCGGTCTACTTCTGGATAAGAACGAGCGATCGCTACTTCTTTTCCCGTAGCATGAGGACAAGGGGAGAGAACAAGAGAAATTCTCATATCAATATTCGCCTGTTGTCGCAACTCTTGTACAACAGGTCTTACCCAGGTAACTAATTCTCCCGGACCATTTGAGAGGATGACAATATCAACTTTTTCCATGATGGAAGGCATGAGGTAAACTTTTTTAATTTATACTAATTCACTTTGCACCACCACCTAAAATGTTATTGCAACTTTTGACTTTCCCCTTAAAGGAATAAGGAGGAGCTAACTTTTAGTAAAACGGTATTATGAACTAATATACTAACTAAATTATAGGAGAAAATTAAGTGACAGAATTAATAGATGCCATTAAAGTTGGAGATGTTGCTCAAGTTGAAACTTTGCTAAGTGGGGGTGTGGATGTCAACGCTCAAGACTCAGAGGGTTCAACTGCTTGAATTGTTGCTGCTGAAACTGGCCATGTAGAGATCGTGAAAAAATTATTAGTTACTGGTTCAGATGTCAATGGCAATGACATTGATGGTTGGGTTCCTTTTATGGGTGCTGCTGCTGGTGACAACCAGGAAATTTTGCAACTATTGTTAGATGTCGGTGCTGATATTAATGCTGCTACTAATTTTGGTATGACTGCTTTGATGACTGCTGCTAGTAGTGGTCATGTTGGTATAGTGCAAACTTTACTAGAAAGGGAAGCAAATATTAGGGCAAAAAATCACAACAAATGGACACCTTTCCTCTGGGTAGGTTCAGAAGGTCATAAAGATGTAGTGGAGTTGTTGAAGCAGATGCGCGATCGTGATAATTAGTTATAGGAGTAAGGAAAAGTAAAGGGAGCCTGGGGAGTACAGGAGCTCGAAGATACACAAGCGGCATTAATAAAAATAGATTTTTCTCCCAGACCTCCCATACTCAGGCCTTATAGTATCAATTATTAATAACTTACCTTTGTATGTCCTTCCCCTACTTCATATCTCAGGATAGAAAGTTGTTGATAAATGGTATTGTCAATTCCTGCTGTACTTTATTTTTTTCACCAAATAATCTCTACTTTATAGAGTAGCTAAAGCGCCAAGAAATACAAATTTTATATTTAATTTTTTGGTCAGTTTTATTAATTGGTATTTGTCTCCTTAAGTCTAGTGTAAATTTTATTTTTTATGACCAATAGCTTCTAACAGTTATGTTTGAGACAATCTCGGCTAAAAATCTTTTTTTTTAGTAACTTGATTTTCTCAATTCCATGAAATTGTAATTTTTTTTATAGGCTAATTTTTGTCTAACTATAGTCTCCTGAATACTGAATTATAACTGCCATAAAAGCATGAAAATTTAAAGACAATTTTTATTATAAATTAGTGTTTTTATTATATAAAAATTGTGCTGTAATCAATTATGATTTAGGAAAATTAAAAGATTAAATAAGTAGTTTTCCTGAAATTGATTAGATTTATAATTTCTATTTTCAAGATATTAACTTTAAAAATTAGGGTTTTGGCATAACCGATAAATTCTCTTATATCTAATCCAAAATTATCTACAAATCCAATATTATTCAATACCTATAGTTTGATAAGCATCTAATTTAAAGGCATAATTATTCCTCCAATTACTACTTATAATTTCAATTACTAACTTAATTGACTAACCATTTATTAAAGTATATTATTTTTCCCCACCTGGTTCATTTTCAAAGTAATTTCGACTGACAACAATTACATCTGCTTTATAGCCTAATCAACTATCATTTTTAATAATAGATTATTTAGTAGATAAAGCAAAATAATCTTAGATTGTTGATTGATTAACTAATAAGTTAAGGCATTTTATTAACCACATTCAGTAATTTAAAAAAAAGTATATTTTTTTCCCATCCTAGTTAATTTTAAAAGTAATTTCGGCTGACAACAATTACATCTGGTTCATAACCTAATCAAGCATCATTTTTAACAATAGATTATTTATAAATCAAGCAAGGTAACCTTAGATACTTCATTTATCAACTAAATTCAGTAATTTAAAAACCGCAATTTTATAACTTTTACTTCTAAGTTAAGGCATTTTATTAACCACTCTATTCTGTAATTTATAGGGGTATTGAAAGTCGTATTAACAGTTAATAAACTTTTCAAAATAACTAAATTTTTTTCTGATAAACTGCCTGGAACGTAATTTATTTATTCTGAAAATTATAAAATACAGGAAACTAGAAATAATGACATTTATAATATTGTACCTAAAATTATGATGCTTGCTTTCAAGGAAGAAATACCAAATACAAAAAATAGGTTTTTATCAGAATAAATAGACTGATTATTAATAATTAATATGAAAAGTAATTTTACTCTATATAATCTTTATTCCTTGATTATAAATTATATTAATTATGCTTAGGTTGACAATCATAAAAAAAATTTGTATTATTGTTAAAATAGTTAGTAAATACGATGAAATATATTGATTATTCTGTAGTTATTCCCATTTTTAATGAATCAGAAATTATCCCTGAGCTGTGGCGCAGATTATCAGATATTTTAGACAAACTTGATAGCAGCAGTGAAGTAATTTTCATCAATGATGGAAGTGTAGATAATTCTTTAGAATTACTAAAAGAAATAAACCATAAAAATCAAAAAGTCAAAATTATTAGCTTTTCCAGAAACTTCGGTCATCAATGTGCTTTATCTGCTGGAATAGATCATGCTAATGGTAAAGCAGTTATTCTTATGGATGGAGATTTACAAGATTCTCCAGAAGCAATTATCAGTTTTTTGAGGCTTTGGCAACAGGGATATGATGTAGTATATGCCATTAGAAAAAATCGCAAAGAAAAATGGTTAAAACGATTAGCATTTAAAAGCTTTTATTACATCCAAAGAAAGTTGTCAGGAATTGTAACTCCCATGGATGCAGGAATCTTTTCATTAATGGATAGAAAAGTGATTCTAACCTTACGGCAAATGCCAGAACGCAATAAATATTTAAGTGGTTTAAGAGCTTATGCTGGATTTAAACAAATAGGAGTTTATGTAGAAAGAGGACCACGATATAGGGGTGAGCCAAAAATGTCAGTTTCTAAATTATTTAAACTTGCTTTTGATGGCATATTTTCTTTTTCTACAATTCCTCTAAAAATGGCAACTATTTTAGGTTTAGTCTCAGCAATTTTATCTTTTATTATTGGCTTAATTGGTCTTTACGTTAAATTTATTTTAGGAAAAGAATTTCTCTCCTGGGCTTATGGTTTAACTACTACATTTTTTATGGGAGGAATTCAACTACTTTCTTTAGGAATTATTGGAGAATATATAGGTAGAATTTATGATGAAGTTCGGCAAAGACCTTACTATATTATTCAGGAAAAAATTGGCTTTGAGAAACAATGATTAAGACAGAAAAAAATACTCAATCATAATTTTAAAATTTTACATTAGATAGTCATAGGTTTAGTCAACAGCCAGCAGTTATAATTAGAATATTAATTCTGACTTATAGTATGAATATTATTTATTGGAAATAATGGAATTTTATACCTAAATTATTTATAAAAACTTCCCAAAATGTCATAGCAATACCTAACTCTCACCATAATGAAAGCATAAAACTATTTCTACCCCTGATTTTTTTTCGGACTAGTATATTTAGCTAACTGGGATGTGATATATGAAATGTTAGCAATATTTCTGTTAGCTTATCTAGTCTCTGTTAATATTTAGCCTCAATAGATTAACAGTAAAATTTAATATTTTTCCTACTTTACTCATAACTTTTTGAGCCAATATTCTGATATTTTATGTGATTTAATAGGATCACAGATTTTCGGGAAATTAATTAATAGATATAAAATCTATTACTTGTATTACTAATGTAATTTCAGTTGTTTACTTTCCCCTTAATATTAAAGATAAATTCTTAATTTTTATGATGTTTTGTATGATGCTTTGTATCATCAGCACTTTTTCTGATTCTAATACCGTGGTAGCTTCGACAATTATTTTACCTTTACTAGTATTAGTCTCAGCAAAATCAAGGTCAAATTTACTGAAAATAAAATGCTTGTTCTTAAGTTAGGTAAGAGTTTTTATTACAAATATAATTATTTATTTTTATGATTATTGTAAACCATAAGTTAGTCCTATTATAATACCATATTTTCAGAATCTAGAAGAAACTTTACAATTTTTTTTTAGCCTTTCTTAGTCACTCCTTAGGTTCTAGTTCTTAAATATCTTCTTTGATTTATTAGACATTTATCAGAGGGTTATAAATAGGAATATTTGTATTGTTATACCTAGATCTAATTAAACATATTCAAGACAACTTTATGTTCAAGATAATGATAGGTTAGATAATGATTAGTATCTACTATACCTTGAGTACTTTAATAACTTTGATTGGTAGAGTAAGTCTAGGAGTTAAAAGTACTTTCTCTTTAAAATATACGACTTTTCCTATCTATAGTCTACCTAAGCCTTCCTACAAAAGCTTAAGGTTTTGTTTAGAAATAGTCTGTTAATAATTGAAGCTTTACCCGAGAAAAGCATTCTTTTTTTTACCCTTAGTATTACAAATATTCTCCAGTTATAGTCTGGAAATTAGCCTGGTCTATACAGGCTATTTCTGCTCAGGAACTTCTGAAAACCTTACCGGAAATCTAACCGCGAGTTAAAAGGGGAGTAGAGAGAAAAACTATAGTAGCTAGGCAAAACTATTTTAAGTCCTCAAAAAAATTATTATTCAATACACTTTTTGTCTCCGATGAACTAAAGATATTTATAACAAAAGGGTAAGTAGAGAGTTGACTTTCTCCGGGGGGCAATAAGAAGAGGCTTGACTTCCATAAAACAATATTAACTTTTCCATTTATCAGAAAAATTTATCATCTACTTAATTCATCACAAAATATTAAGTTTAAAAGATATACATAATCTTATATAAATTGCTTTTAGTCAATAGATGTAACGAAAAATTTAAAAGTTCTTATCGAATTGTGTCAAACTAAGACTTTACCCTACCTTTGTTTAAAATTTTTTGATATTTGATAGTAATACTTATTTATTATTACCCTCAAGGAGCAACACTTAATGTTCACATCCGTAAAGCCTACTGTTCGCCACATTGTCCCAGCAGACTTAAAAGGGCGATCGCTCTTAAAAGTCGTATATATAGTTTTAGAAGCTCAATATCAAAGCTCCCTCTCAGCAGCAGTGCGTTCTATAAATGAAAAAAATCCTAATCTGGCCATAGAAATAAGTGGCTATCTAATTGAAGAACTCCGGGACCCAAAAAACTATGAAAACTTTAGGCGAGAAGTTTCCGAAGCTAACATCTTTATAGCTTCCCTAATTTTCATTGAAGACCTAGCAGAAAAAGTCGTAGAAGCCGTCACACCCCATCGCGACAAACTTGACGCTGCTGTGGTTTTCCCTTCCATGCCACAAGTGATGCGCCTGAATAAAATGGGAACATTCTCAATGGCCCAACTAGGCCAGAGCAAAAGCGCCATTGCTCAATTTATGCGGAAGCGGAAAGAAAAATCTGGTTCTTCTTTTCAAGACGGAATGTTGAAATTACTACAAACTCTGCCAAAAGTTTTGAAGTATATGCCTCTTGACAAAGCCCAAGATGCTAGAAACTTTATGCTGAGTTTCCAGTATTGGTTAGGAGGTTCCTCGGAAAACCTGGAAAATTTCCTGCTCATGTTGGCAGACAAATACGTTTTCAAAGACCAGAAAAAAAGTTCTCTACAATATGTCGATCCTGTTGTTTATCCAGACATGGGTATCTGGCATCCCCTGGCGCCCAAAATGTTTGAGGATGTCAAAGAATATCTCAACTGGTACAACAACCGTAAAGACATTTCCGAAAATTTGAAAGATCCCCTGGCCCCCTGTGTTGGTCTTGTCTTGCAGCGAACCCACCTAGTGACAGGAGATGATGCTCATTATGTTGCCATGTTGCAAGAGTTGGAAGCAATGGGAGCGCGAGTTCTGCCTGTATTTGCCGGAGGATTAGATTTTTCTAAACCGGTCGATGCCTACTTTTGGGAAGTGGTAACTAAAGGAGTTGAACCTACACCATTAGTAGATACGGTTATTTCTTTAACTGGTTTTGCATTGGTAGGTGGACCTGCTAGACAAGACCATCCAAAAGCGGTAGAATCTTTAAAAAGGTTGAACCGACCCTACATGGTAGCATTACCTCTGGTTTTCCAAACTACTGAAGAATGGCAAGAAAGTGACCTTGGTCTCCACCCCATACAAGTTGCTTTGCAAATAGCTATTCCTGAACTTGATGGGGCGATCGAACCTATCATTATGTCTGGGCGAGACGGAGCAACGGGAAAAGCGATCGCTCTCCAAGACCGTATCGAAGCTGTAGCTCAACGCGCTCTTAAATGGGCAAGTCTTAGACGTAAACCCAAACTGAATAAAAAAATTGCTATTACTATTTTCAGTTTCCCTCCAGATAAAGGGAATGTGGGTAGTGCTGCATATTTAGATGTATTTGGCTCTATCTATGAAGTTGTGAAAGCACTCAAAGGCAATGGTTACGATATTCAAGACTTGCCAGACTCTGCAGAAGAATTAATGAAGCAAGTCATCCAAGATGCTACTGCCCAATATCAAAGTCCGGAGCTCAATATTGCTTACCGAATGTCAGTTCTAGAATATGAACGTCTGACACCATACTCGGAAAGGTTGCATGAAAATTGGGGACTACCTCCAGGAAACCTGAATAGCGATGGCGAAAATTTACTTATTTACGGTAAGAGTTTCGGAAATGTTTTCATCGGCGTCCAACCAACATTTGGTTATGAAGGGGACCCCATGCGGTTGTTATTCTCCCATTCTGCAAGTCCCCATCATGGTTTTGCTGCTTACTATACCTATTTAGAACAAATTTGGAAAGCAGATGCAGTCCTACATTTCGGTACTCACGGTTCTTTAGAATTTATGCCTGGCAAGCAAATTGGTATGTCTGGACATTGTTACCCGGATAATCTCATAGGCAATATTCCCAACATCTATTATTATGCTGCAAATAATCCTAGTGAGGCAACTATTGCTAAACGCCGGAGTTATGCTGAGACTATTTCTTACTTAACTCCCCCTGCAGAAAATGCTGGTTTATATAAAGGTTTGCAGGAGTTGAATGAGTTAATAGCTTCCTATCAAACTTTGAAGGATAGCGGGCGAGGTGTTCCTATTGTTAACACTATTATGGATAAATGCCGGATAGTGAATTTAGACCAGGATGTAACTCTGCCGGAAAAAGATGCTCAGGAGTTGACCGCTGAGGAACGGGATCAAGTTGTTGGGGATGTTTATCGCAGGTTGATGGAAATTGAGTCCCGGTTGTTGCCTTGTGGTTTGCACGTTATTGGTAAACCTCCTACTGCTGAGGAAGCGATCGCTACTTTGGTAAATATTGCTAGTTTAGACCGGGAAGAGGAAGGGATAACTGGTTTACCTCGAATAATTGCTAATAGCCTCAACCGGGATATTGAGGAACTTTACCAAAATAATAATAAAGGTATTTTGGCAGATGTGGAGTTACTTCAGAATATTACGGAAGGGACTCGTGCTGCTGTAGCGGCATTAGTGCACCAACAAACTGATGCTGAGGGTCGAGTTTCGATGGTGGGTAAACTCAATTTCTTTAATATGAGGAAAAAAGCACCTTGGATAGAAGCTCTGGAAGCAGCAGGTTTTCCTGATGTTGATGAAGAAGCTATCAAGCCTCTGTTTGAATATTTAGAGTTTTGCCTAGAACAGGTTTGTGCTGATAATGAGTTGGGTTCTCTGTTACGAGCGTTTGAAGGGGAATATATTTTACCAGGACCCGGTGGCGACCCCATTCGGAACCCTGATGTTTTGCCTACTGGTAAGAATATGCACGCTCTCGACCCCCAGTCTATTCCTACTGCTGCTGCGGTTAAGTCGGCAAAAACTGTAGTTGATCGTTTATTGGCACGACAGATGCAGGAGAATGGTGGGCAGTATCCAGAAACTATCGCTGTTGTTTTGTGGGGAACTGATAATATCAAGACTTATGGTGAATCTCTTGCTCAGGTGATGTGGATGGTAGGGGTTAAACCTGTACCTGATGCTTTGGGTAGGGTGAATAAGCTGGAGTTAATTCCCCTTGAAGAGTTGGGTCGGCCCCGGGTTGACGTGGTGATTAATTGTTCTGGTGTATTCCGAGATTTATTTATTAATCAAATGAATCTTTTGGATAAGGCTGTGAAAATGGCAGCAGAAGCACATGAACCGGAAGAGATGAATTTTGTTCGCAAGCATGCTCTCAAGCAAGCTGAAGATTTGGGAGTGAATTTACGTCAAGCTGCAACACGGGTATTTTCTAATGCTTCCGGTTCTTATGCTGCAAATGTAAATTTGGCGGTGGAGAATAGTACTTGGGAAGATGAGTCGGAATTACAGGAAATGTATTTGAAGCGCAAGTCTTTTGCTTTTAATTCTGATAACCCAGGAATGATGGAGGATAACCGGAAAGTTTTTGAGTCGGCATTGAAAACTGCTGATGCGACTTTTCAGAATTTAGATTCGTCTGAGATAAGTTTGACCGATGTGAGTCATTATTTTGATTCGGATCCGACAAAAGTTGTGGCAACTCTCAGGGGTGATGGTAAACAACCAGCTTCTTATATTGCGGATACGACGACTGCGAATGCTCAGGTACGGTCTTTGTCTGAGACGGTGCGTTTGGATGCGCGAACAAAAATGTTGAATCCAAAATGGTATGAGGGGATGTTGTCTCATGGTTATGAAGGTGTGCGGGAGTTGTCTAAGCGTCTGGTGAATACTATGGGATGGAGTGCGACTGCAGGCGCGGTTGATAATTGGGTTTATGAGGATGTCAATGAGACGTTTATTCAGGATAAGCAGATGCAGCAGCGGTTGTTGAATTTGAATCCCCATTCGTTCCGGAAGATCGTAGCTACATTGTTGGAGGTGAATGGTCGCGGTTATTGGGAGACAGGTGAGAGTAATTTGGATCGGTTGCGGGAGTTGTATCAGCAAGTGGAGGATCGGATAGAAGGAATAGAATAATTAGTTGATAATGGATAATGGATAATTGATAATGAAAAGTATCTCTAATTATCAATTATCCTTTAAATTAAAGATTACAAAAATCAAAATATAAAAGAGCAAAAACTATCAGCAATAATTTAATCGAAATATCTCCAGAAATATTATCAGGAACACCAGTCTTTAAAAATACTCGCGCTATCTTCAAAACTCTTATTGATTATTTAAGTGCAGGGGAAACCATAGCAGACTTTATTGATGATTTTCCTACGGTTACTCAAGAACAAGCAATTTCTCTATTAAAGTTAGCTCAAGAAACATTATTGAAACAAACTTATTAAAATATTGCTGGATGAGTGCTTACCTAAAAAACTCAAAAAAGAAATCATAAATCATCAAGTAATAACAGTTCCCGAACAAGGTTGGGCAGGAATAAAAAATGGGGAATTATTAAAATTAGTATCATCAAGTTTTGATGCTTTTATAACAATAGAGGCTTTGTGCAACAAAGCTGATGAAACTGATAATTTTATAATACTCTTATAAAGAATTGTAGCTAATTTGAGAGCACAAAGTTCTTCTAAAAAATGATTTGCTTTCAATGCTGAAAATATTATCCGAAACCTGCTAAAACTTAACAGATAAATGAATGCTAATGATCAGTTAACATGTTAATTCTTTCTAATTAATTAGGGCTGAGAGCTTCTCTAATAATCTTGATATTGACGAGACTTGGCAATTTTTAAGCTTAATATAATTACCGGTATTATTCCGACCAATACAATTGCTAAAGCCGGACCGGCTGCTTCAGTAAGTCTTTCATCAGCAGCCAAGTTATAAACTCTTACTGCTAAGGTATCAAAATTAAACGGACGAATTACCATTGTTGCCGGTAACTCTTTCATGACATCTACAAATGTTAACATTGCTCCTGTTAATAACCCACCCCACATCATGGGTACATGAACTTTAATTAAAGTCTTTGTAGAACCATAACCTAAACTCCGGGAAGCATCATCTAAACTTGGTTTAATTTTCACTAAACTTGATTCAACAGCACCAAATGCTACTGCCATAAATCTGACTAAATAAGCAAAAACTAATGCTGTAATGGTGCCACTCAATAATAAACCAGTCGAGATGCCAAACATGGAACGCATAAAACTATCAATAGCATTATCAACTGTACCAATAGGAATCAAAATTCCTACGGCAATAACAGAACCAGGTACAGCATAACCTATGGCTGCAATACGAGTTGATATACGCATTCCCAAATTTTGATTTAGACGTACTCCATAAGCCATGATCACAGCGATCGCCACTCCTAAAATAGCGGTAATTCCTGCTAAGGTCAAGCTATGGGAAGCATAGTCCCAAAACCGACCCCGAAAGCTGGCTCCACTTTCAGTTATAGTCATTTCTAATAATAATCCTGCTGGCAAGAGAAAACCCAAAAAAACTGGCAATAAACAAGCAAAAGATGTTGCTATTCCTCGTATTCTATCTAAGGGAAATTGTTGTAAGTTTTGTTGTTGACTGCTAGTTTGATAATATTTTGCTTGCCGACGCGACCACAGTTCGAGCAAAATTAGCCATAAAATAAATAATAGTAACATTGCTGCTAATTGTGCTGCTGCTACTCTTTCACCCATGCCAAACCAAGTACGATATATGCCAGTCGTAAATGTATCAACTCCAAAATACTGCACCGTACCGAAATCATTGAGGGTTTCCATTAGTGCTAGGGCTAAACCTGCCATTATTGCTGGTCGAGCCAGAGGTAAAGCTATTGTGAAGAAACTACGCCATGGGTTTGCTCCTAGAGAACGACTAGCTTCTAAAGTACAGGTTGACTGTTCTAAAAAGGCGACTCGCGTTAGTAGATAAACGTAGGGATATAAAGTTAGGGTTAACAGGGCGATCGCTCCGCCCAGAGAACGAATTTGTGGGAACCAATAATCACTGATACTAGTCCAACCAAATATTTCTCGCAACCACATTTGTACAGGGCCATAAAATTCTAGCAATTCTGTATAGGTGTAGGCGAGAATATAGGCGGGAGTTGCTAAAGGTAATAACATTGCCCATTCAAATATACGGCTCCCTGGAAAACGACACATTGTGATTAACCATGCTGCTCCTACTCCGATGATTGAAACTCCACAACCTACTCCTAGCATTAATATAAAGGAGTTCAGGAGATAACGGGGTAAAACTGTAGAGGCTAAGTGACTCCAAATTTCTCCTGTATCAGAGAAAATACTGCTCAGGACAAATACTACAGGGGCTGAAATGAGGCAGGCGATCGCTACAACAAATATTGTCGAAGCATTCCAGTTGAGACGGTTAAATTTTTTCATTTGACCTAACATTTTAATTGTATATATTAAAAAGGTTTACATAAACTTAATAAGAATTTTTCAGAACAATTAGGTGATAATAATTTTACAAAAAATCACTTTCTAGACGACTTTGAGAACTATTATATATATTCTCAAATTTTCTTTAAGATTGAGTTTCTCCCATAACTGTTGGTAACCCCCCCAATGTTTGTTCATAAACCTAGTTTTTACATTGAGTTTTGACTTGATTATTTATGACTTTTGACCATAAAATCAAGTCAATAGCTTTTTCTTTTCTGAAAATGAAAAAAATAAATGAGAATTTTTCTTGAAATAATGGCTATAATAATTTAACAATAAATAGCTTTGTAGATGACTTTGAGAACTATTATATATATTCTCAAATTTTCTTTAAAATTTGGTTTATTCCATAACAGTTGGTAATTCCACAATGTTTTTTTATAAACCCAGTTTTTATATTAATTTTTGACTTGATCACTTGTGACTTTTGACGATAAAATTAAGTCAGTAGTTTTTACTTTTAAGGAAATGAAAAAAATATTCAATTCAGTATTTCAAGTTTTTAGCTTCAGCTAAAGGTACTGATAACTAATAACTGAAATGACGGAGGTTAAGAAATAAATGACCAAATCAGTAATTCTCTATCTTGAGAGTGTGAGCAAGAAATTTTCTCGGAGTACTACCACTGCTGTCCAAAATGTAAATTTAACACTATACCAGGGAGATATACTAGGCTTATTGGGACCTTCAGGCTGTGGTAAAACAACTTTATTGAGAATAATTGCTGGATTTGAGGAACCACAGTCAGGTATTGTGACAATTAATGGCCGGTTAGTTGCTGGTAAACATGATTGGATAGTACCGGAAAAACGTAATGTTGGTATGGTCTTTCAAGATTATGCTTTGTTTCCCCATCTGACTGTAGCCAAAAATATTGCTTTCGGATTACATAATTCTGGGAAAAAGTCAAGCACACAAATTAATCATCAGGTAAGAGATGTTCTGGAGTTGGTAGGTTTGTCTGATCTAGAAAATCGTTATCCCCACGAGTTGTCTGGAGGTCAGCAGCAACGAGTAGCTTTGGCGCGTGCTTTGGCGCCAAATCCAGCTTTGGTGTTATTGGATGAACCTTTGAGTAACTTGGATGTACAGGTGAGGATTAGATTACGCCAGGAATTACGGGATATTCTTAAAAATGCAGGTGCTTCGGGAATTATTGTTACTCATGACCAGGAGGAGGCTATGGCTATTTCTGACAGAGTGGCAGTTATGAGAGCTGGATCTGTAGAACAATTTGGTACACCAAAGGATATTTATACTGAACCTGCTTCTAAGTTTGTGGCGGAGTTTGTGACTCAGGCTAATTTTTTGCCTGCACATCGTCACGACCAGGTTTGGGAAACGGAAGTGGGTGCTTTTGAGTTGACAAATAATAATGTGTTTGGTGGGGAAATTGATAGTTTAGATGAGTTTGATCGTCTTGAGTTGATGATCCGTCAGGAAGACTTGATTTTGAAAGCTGATAATGAGGGGTGTATAGTGATTCGCGATCGCCAGTTTTTGGGTCGTGAATTTCGTTATTGTTTACAAACTGAGTCTGGAAAAGAGTTAATTGCTCGTACTACTCCACAGGTGGCATTAAAAATTGGAGTTAAAGTAAAAGTATCTATTGCTGAAGATAACTTGCGAGTTTTTCCTACAACAGCTGAAGAAAAGCCTGAAAAATCTTCTGATCTAGTCGGTAGTAGGAATTTTTGATGGATATAGGTGGGGAGTTTGGTCTCCAAACCCCCTACAATATTAATTGATCATGGATAATGGATAGTTAATGACCCAACAATAACTTAAGTATGGTGTGGGCTTGTACTATTTTTATAAGTCTAGAATTGACCCGATGAAGGAATGAAAATTAAATAAGAGCCAAAAATCAACACAGTAATTATAGACTAATTGTTATATTATTTGAAATTCTAATTATATTAATTCTATAAGTCCCTATCCTAAAAAAGTAAAGCTATAAATGAAAAAACTGTATAAATCATGATCGGAAAAAGAGCGTCGTCGCTATACTGCGATAGCAGCACTCAAACTGGGGTGAGGAGGTATAAATTATATTATCCTACTATTTGGATGTGACTAGTATACAATTCGATTGGGCATAGATAAACTTGATGATTATTCAGCAATGAGTATTCCTAAAAAAGATAATCTTTAGCTGCGCAAATTAAAGCAACGGCTGAATAATTAGATATATTAATACTTGCTTTTGAAAAAACTTCTGAGGTTATTGAAGATAATGGTTATCAAGAAATTAAACATAAAAAATATTTTGCTCAAGAAATAAATAAATTATTTGAAGATAAAAAAATACCAGATGAGCTTTATCCAAAAGATATGAGCCGTTTTTGCGATAACTTATATCGTCTGTTAATTAATGTAGTTGAAGAAAAAAAGATTAAAGAAAAAGCTAAAAAGGTAATTCAGAAAATTCAATCAACAAAAACAAGTCTAATTCCACGGAGTATTTCATTATTTCAATATTTCATTAGTATTTTGATATCAGATAAAATAATTGATGTTTCTACAAATAAATATTATTTTCACATAACAAAAGAAGTTATAGATCTTTCAAATGGATAAAGATTTTGAACGTCTTTTTGGGATTTAAAATAATGATTAAAATTGAAATGTTTATTAATGAAGTGTCTTTACAAGAGCAATACTATACCTAAAAATAGTTTGAAGAGACGGCCAAAGTTATCAAAAGTATTTTTGAAGATATTAATAAATTAAAAAAACAACATATAAGCACAAAAAATATAAGCATAAAAACTTACTCGACTGAAGCTATTAAAAATTATGAAGCAATCAAAGGCAATAATTTTAAATCTAGTTTAAATCAGATTAAAGACAAAGGCTTAAAAACGTCAATTATCAGTATTATCTGTAATAAAGCCAATTCCAAGGATTGGCAAAAAGAAAGAATTCATTCTGAACAAGATAATTTTGATTATATTGATGGTGAAGATTACAAAGATGCAACAAATACATCTTTAGCAGAAGCGGCACAAAGACAATTAATTAATTTAGACTCAAAGTACTTATTAATTAATTTTAGAGATTCTTGTTTTCAATGTCTAAGTCAGGAGATTAGAGAATGCAATTCTATCTCTATTGTGAAAAATAATGATACAGAAAATCTAAGTCAATTAGATAGTATTGATCAGAAAGTTGGATTACAAAACTGGTTGGAAAAAAGTTGTCAATTAAGTCAGTTAAACTATGATGAATCTTCCAGCTCTCCACCTACAGATACTCAAACAATACTAAAAGATACTCATAGATTTAAACGAACTAAAAATCAATATGATGGTAGGACAATTTATGAAGAGAAAGAAACAGGATATCTTTGGTATGTGGATAATCTACATTATGGAAAATCTGCTCATTTGGAAGTTTTTGATAACACAGGTAAAAATCATATTGGAGAATCAGATTTAGAAGGAAAGATTGATAGAACTAAATCTGATATAAAGAAAAGCATTTAATAAGTATCCCTTACATTTTAGTTGAATTGAAATAAATATTTTAAAGATAAATTTATCAAGTTAATGATGTTATTGCTTCAATAATTACTTGTTAAAAACTAAATATAAAAAATAATATAACAAGTAAAAATATGATCATAATCAAAAAAATTAGTGAGAAGCTCTTCCTACTAAACAAAATCTAGAACGTTCAAGCAACTTGCTTTAAGGACTCCGAAAAGAAACCTACTTTACCCCCATAAGCACGATACAAATTTTCTTCTTGTAATACAATTTGTCGATTGCCAACAGCAATTAACTCTTTATTTAACAGAATCAAATCATCAAAATTAGTAATAGATTTTCCCAAATCATGATTAACAACTATCACAACTTTTCCAGCTTTAGCTAACTCGTGAAAAATCTCAAAAATAATATTTTCAGTCTTCTGATCAACCCCAACAAATGGCTCATCAAAACAGAAAATATCTGCTTTCTGAGCTAAAGACCGCGCTAAAAAAACCCGTTGTTGCTGACCACCAGAAAGTTGACCGATGGGGCGATCGCGATAACTATCCATCCCCACCCTTGTCAATGCCTCCAATGCTATCTGGCGACTCATCCTAGAAAAGCGACAAAACCAACCAGTCTGATGGACTCGACCCATCATTACCACATCCCAGACAGTCGCAGGATAAGTCCAATCAATTTGCGATCGCTGAGGAACATAGGCAACTCTGCCTAACTGTTTCTGAAGTGATTTGTTATTGTAGATTACAGAACCTCCACTCACCGGAATTAATCCCAGCATTCCTTTTAATAAAGTACTTTTTCCTGCTCCATTAGGGCCAATAATACCTGTTAACCTTCCTGCTTGTATCTTTAGG
The DNA here is from genome assembly GCF_000014265.1 of Trichodesmium erythraeum IMS101. Taxonomy (NCBI): domain Bacteria; kingdom Bacillati; phylum Cyanobacteriota; class Cyanophyceae; order Oscillatoriales; family Microcoleaceae; genus Trichodesmium; species Trichodesmium erythraeum. The sequence goes on along the minus strand of NC_008312.1, from coordinate 4,925,538 downwards.
GTAATGTTTCGCAACGCCTCAAGGGTACGATAATGGACTCCTAAATGACTAATTGTAATTTTGTCCTCATTCATTAATTATAACTCCTATCAATTATCAAGTATGATTCTTTGAAATCTTCTCACTCATAGAGATACCTCTCAAATTTTGACCCTGGAATATGAGAAATATGAAAGTAATATGATATAAATTATGAAAAGAATATGAAAAATTGTCAACTAAATCAAAATTAAACATGAAAATTAGTAGATATCTGTTCCAAATTAATTTAACTAATAATGCAGTGAGAAAAGGCTTCACTCGGAACAGGAAACAGGAAATATATCTGAGTGGTAAATACACAAATAATTTGGCCTACCTGCTTAATATTTCTACTCAAGATTTGAAAAATACAATTTGGTCAATGTTAGGAATTTTATTAGGATTATGGATAAGTGGTTGTGCTGCCCCATCTTCAAATATTTCCCCTGAGAGTGAGAATAAACTCTTAGTAGTCTCTACAAGTACGATCATTGCTGATATGACAGAAAAAATAGGTGGAGATGAAATTGAGCATCAGGGAATTATTAAACCAGGGGCTGACCCTCATATTTATGAACCTGTTCCTACTGATAGTGTGGCTTTTGAGAAAGCAGATTTAATTATTTATAATGGCTATAATTTGGAACCTACTTTAATTAAACTTATGAATGCTGCGGGTATAAAGGCTCAAAAGTTGGCGGTGGGGGAAAAGGTGAAGCCTTTACAAAATTTGGGTAAGGGGGAGTTAGTGCCAGATCCTCATGTTTGGGGTGATGCGGAAAATGGAATTGTAATGGTGAAAGGTATTCGGGATGCTTTAATTGAGTTGTCACCGGAAGATAAAGAGGTGTTTATGGAAAATGCTGCCAAATTAGTTGAGGAGTTAGGGCAGGTTGATATTTGGATCATGGAACAAATAGGAACTATTCCGGAAGGTCAGCGCCGACTGGTGACTACCCATGATGCTTTTGAGTATTATGCGAAAGCTTATGGTTTAGAGATGACTGGAACTTTGATTGGGATGAGTACGGAGGAGCAACCTAGTGCGCAGACTGTAAAAAATTTGGTGAAGGAAATTAAGAAAAGTGGAGTACCTGCTATTTTTGCGGAGACTACTATTAATCCTAAGTTGATTACTACGGTAGCTCAGGAAGCTGGGGTACGGTTAGCTCCTAGGGAGTTATATTCTGATTCTATTGGGGCTCCAGGGAGTGAGGGAGATAGTTATACGAAAATGTTGGTGTCTAATACTCAGGCAATAGTTGAAGCTTTGGGTGGGGAATATACAGCTTTTGAGTTACAAATAACTGGAACTTTAGAAAAAAATTAACTAAACTAGGTTAAAATTACTATATCTTGTGGCTTTAATAGACATCTCCAAAAATTATCAAGCATTTATTGTAACTATCTTTTGGGGAGCGATCGCCAGCTCCATTAGATAGTCATTTTTTACGGGCTTTATAGTATTACAGATAGTTACTATTAGTTATTTACCATTTTTATCTAGTTTTTTATTATTTTTTTTTGCAAAATTTCTAATTTATAAGAATATTAATTCTCCTCTTATTAATCTGACTAAACCACATATTTTAAACTACTTTTTCATGATTACTATCTTTAAATCTCAATCTTTTTAGTACCGATATAAATATTTTTATCAGTCTTATTATATTTTATAAAAATATTCTTTTTTGTGTTTTTTTTGATTCTCTTTATTTGCTTATTCTGACATTTTATAGCTTATTTTTTTTCGTTTTGCTTGTTGATTTTTTGACCACTTTGATAGCCCTTATCTCCTTGAAAAATTTGTTCTCTATCCAACTTTTTTGTGTTTTTTTGAATAACTTTATATCACCTTTTCGACCTCTTTCTCCTACTATTATATATACTATTTTTCTGCCTTTTCTGTGATTACTATTTGATTTGTAAACCTATGAATTTTTGGCTTTCCTGAATAATACTTTTTCTGTTTATCATCATATTCTATTTCTGTCAAAGCCTCTTTTATCCATAAATATTTGTTTTCTTTTCCCGAGAATTCCTCTAGTAAACTAGATGGTAATAATTCCCTCAAAATATCTATCTAAAGCCTGAAAAATATTATTTGCTGTTGATGAGCTAACTCCAAATATTACTCCTAGTCGCCGAAATTTTGGTATATGATACAAATAATATAAGCTCAACATTATCTCTTATGTCTTGCTTAAAGACTTTTTTCTTCCTCCTCCTGCTTTGATTAACCTTTTTTATTGGCTGGCGATCGCCTATCTTTATTTTTTCAACTTTTGAGGTTTTTATATTGATTTTATTAGCTATTAATCTCTAATACCAATAATTATTTTTGTTTCTTTTGGATGGTTATAAATATATTCCAATACATTATTCATTTGGAAACAGGATATATATAATTAGCCACTACAATTTTACCCTAATTTTTATTTTGGAGAGGTCTATTAGATAAGTTAGTCAAGGAAAATTAATTAGCTAAATATTTACTCAGAGAAATTTCCCTAGCTTATACTTAACATGGTAATCAAAAACTGAATTTTTTCTAATTCAATTTATCAGAAAAAAATATTTAGAAAAATTACAAAAATATCAAAAAAATCTGCAGAAAGAGTCTCATCTTCAGGCGATCGCAAAGGTACTTAACTATTCCTAAAAGTAATGATGGTTGCCGATATGGGTCCAAATTCACGGAGAAACAAGTAACTCAAAACGATTGTAGGATAAAGGTTTAATGGCTTAATGGGAATATTGAAATTTGAGATAATTTGTGATTATTAGTGAAGGTGTTGGTTAGATACCCTAAACAACACCTCCTCTTTCAGTTGATTTTTATATCAATTGTTGATGATAGACATAATTCTCAACCCATACCAGCACCATCCCCAAAGATATCTGCTATTAAATCTGATTCTGTAACCAGATCACCATAAACAGTAATTGTTCCTAGTTTATCTAGGTGGTGGGCTCCACCATTAGCCCCTTGATCACTAATTAAATGAACAATAGATCCACTTCCATCATCAAGCTCTTCAATTTTTTCTACTTTTACTGTATGACCCTTAATCTCAATTTTATCCCCTTCACTTCTATTAAAGTCAAGGATGATATCATCACCAATACTATCAACCCAGTGATCATGGACTGAACCATTTTCGCCAGCGATTTGTTTATGCAAGTTCATATTATGCATATCTTGGTGCATATTGTGCATATTGTGTTTCTCAATAATCTCAGGCTTGGCATTCATCAACGGTCTAAATAGGAAAGTATCAGCCCCTGATCCTCCAGTTAAAGTATCATTAGCTTCAAAAAAGGGTTGATCTGGATAAACCTTAGATTCATTTGTCTGTTGGGCAATTTCAGGTTCTCCTGCATCACTATAACTAATGATGAGGTCATCACCATCACCTCCTATGAGCTCGTCTTGACCTCCACGACCACGAAGTATATCATTACCCGTATTTCCTTCTAGTATGTCATCCCCACCACCATCATCAATGGTATCATTATCATCACCACCATAAAGTTCATCGTTTCCTGCTCCTCCGTACAGTATATCCTCTCCTTCTCCGCCTGAGACTACGTCATCCCCAGAATCACCAGAAAGTAAATCATCACCTGCATTTCCTTCTATTGAGTCATCTCCAGCATGACCTAAAACTGTGTCATCATCCGCACCTCCTTCCATTGCGTCATTCCCATCATTACCATAAAGCTCATCTTGACCGTCTTCTCCCTTGATCAAGTCATCATCAGGCCCTCCATAAAGTTTGTCATCACCTTCTCCTCCTTCTATGGTATCGTTTCCTCCTCCTCCAGTCTGCATATCGTTTCCTTCTCCCCCTGAGACTAGGTCATCCCCATCACCACCATAAAGCTTATCATCACCTGCATTTCCTTCTATTGAGTCATCTCCAGCATGACCTAAAACTGTGTCATCATCCGCACCTCCTTCCATTGCGTCATTCCCATCATTACCATAAAGCTTATCTTGACCGTCTTCTCCCTTGATCAAGTCATCATCAGGGCCTCCATAAAGTTTGTCATCACCTTCTCCTCCTTCTATGGTATCGTTTCCTCCTCCTCCAGTCTGCATATCGTTTCCTTCTCCCCCTGAGACTAGGTCATCCCCATCACCACCATAAAGCTTATCATCACCTGCATTTCCTTCTATTGAGTCATCTCCAGCATGACCTAAAACTGTGTCATCATCCGCACCTCCTTCCATTGCGTCATTCCCATCATTACCATAAAGCTTATCTTGACCGTCTTCTCCCTTGATCAAGTCATCATCAGGCCCTCCATAAAGTTTGTCATCACCTTCTCCTCCTTCTATGGTATCGTTTCCTCCTCCTCCAGTCTGCATATCGTTTCCTTCTCCCCCTGAGACTAGGTCATCCCCATCACCACCATAAAGCTTATCATCACCTGCGTTTCCTTCTATTGAGTCATCTCCAGGATGACCTAAAACTGTATCATCGCCTTCTTCTCCTTTAATTGTGTCATTCCCACCATTACCATAAAGTTCATCATCACCTCCTTTACCTTCGATAATATCATTTCCGGAGCTTCCATACGCCTTATCGTTTCCTCCGGTACCATATAGCAGATCGTCTTCTCCAGTACCATAAATATAGCTATTAGACATTTTCTAACTCCTTAGTTGCAGTTCAAAAGTTTTAATGTTATTTATCTATTTATATATAGTAGGAAATAAGTAAAAAAAAAACAATTAGAGAAACTGCTTAGTTTCAGCTCAACTAAGTTAAATAATATATACAAGCCTAACTCAGTAATTATTACTAAGAAAAGACCCAAAATAAAAATAAATATTCAAAATTTTTTTAGAAAAGTTAAGTGAACATAACTGGGGGGTAAAAAAAGTTGACTAAGAAGTCTGATGACCAAAAATTTGCCAAAAAAGATGAATCTAGCCCTTATCAATAATACTTATTTAATGATTATAAATAAATTAATTTTATTGTATTATAAACATAGCTATAGTAATCTGTATATTAATTGTTGCCAAATTTTATACTAAAAAAGTTGGAGAAAATTGAATATTTGATCATGGCAAAAAACTTAAATAGCTACTTAAATACTTGACAATAACTGCAAAAATTATCAAGTGGTATGCTGAAGTTTTGGGCTGGTAACCAAATATCTTCTACGGGGTTTTGTTCGGGGGCATTCGGATCACACTTTGTACAATTTATCAATTATGGTTTTTAACATATAAATTTCAGTCTCAACCCTCATCCAACAATAGTTTTGAGGGGCTTTTCACCCCCTGAGGGCGAATGGCTATTTGTTCCTACTTCTGCTATATCGCCCCATTGATATTACTCTCTCAACTCAACATTAATTTCATTAACAATTCGACGTTTAAGTTCAGCAGACTCAGAACGCGGTAATAAATCAAAAACTTCTCGAAAAACATCGTCTATTTTTTCAAAAGAAACTTGACCTTTCTCATTGATCACAACTTCTCCTTGTTGGTTAATTAAAACAGTTTGAGGCACAAACCCTTGATAGTAATAAGCTACTTTTGTAGAATCATCAGTCACAGTATTAATCATAGCATCTACATTAACAGGAATAAAATCTGCTGCACGACCATAGAATTCTTGAAGTTGAGAAACCACAGCCGAAAATTGCTTACAGTCTTTACTATCATCAAGAAAAAATACCAGTAGGGCAGGTCTAGAATTTTTTAAAGAATCTTTTAATTTCACCTTAGCAGGTACAAGAGAACCATTACCAGCATAAAGAGCAAATATATTACCATCAAATCTATCATCATTTAGACTAGCTAAAGCAGTAGGTATTGCTATTAGCAGTAAAAAAAAGATTGCTAGTAAAAAACTCAACAAACTCAAGAAAATTTTTGGCCATGAAAAACGTTGTCTTAGATTCAGCATTTTTTATAGGTATTAGGTTTTATCATTAACTTTTCCCTTGGCTAAGGCCGAAGAGGTTCTAAAATGATACTTGGTAAAGGGGCATTAACCCTTTGCTTTCCATTTTTTTAGCTGACCATAATTTTAACCTCTGGGGATGAGTCATGTAAGCATTTAGTTGTTGAATGCTTGCTGAGTTATTTAAGTTATAGTTAGCTTCCTAAAGTAGGAACTGGGTTTTTCATGTCCTGTAGCGAAACAGTTATCAGTTATCAGTTATCAGTATCTCCCATTGAAGTATCTACCTGAAATATTTATGACAAATCTTTTTTTTACTTTAAAAGGTGAGACTATTGATTTTACTACCATATTAGTCACCAAATCTAATGTATTTAATTACAAGATGTTACTAGATATTCTATTGAATCTTTAACTAGCTTTTCTATAACAGTCTGACTAACTAAAGGTTGAGTGTATATAAAGTTAAAAGTTATTTGGTCTTGAAAAGTTGAAACACTAACATTAAAAGTACTACCAAACATTTTATTTGATGAACCAAAACTAATTTCTTCTAACTGAAATTGACCATATTTCGATGAAATTTTCACCTTGCCAATATTAGATACAAATATAGAAGAAATAGTTTTTTCGGGATTCTTTAATATCATGTTTATAGCTTCAGAAAAAAACAAAACACGATGGTAAATTTCTGGTGTTTTTAGTTTGGCTTTAATTTCCTCTGTAGCTTGTCTTGCCAAACCCCAAAATGACATTTTCTGATTAACTTTGTGAAAACACAATAAACTAGAAACTAAGAAAGCCATCTGTTCATTACCAATAGGATAATTTAGTCTTTTTCTCATATCTACAGCATGATAGCAACTAAAAGAAAACTCTTTATCTTCTGGCTCTAAATTTTTAGCTAATGCCAGCATCATTGCCGAACAAATAGCTCCTTGAACAGTCACTTTTTCTGATTTACAATGTTGAATAAGTTGTTGAGTTAAACTGGCATTTAATTGTTTTTGAATTAACCCACAAGTACGTTGTTTATAAGGTACATATTTTTCAAAAGGAAGAGTATCTATTGGCTGTCCTAATTCTGATATTAATGATTCTGTATTATTTTGTATATTGTAATCAGCAATTATTTTTTCGAAACACGGAGGGGGTGCTAATTTCTCAACTTCAGGAATTTGGTTTTCTGATACAATTTTTTGGCAAAAGCTCAAAATTTCTGAATATAAATGAACAGCAGAAATACCATCTATGATTGCATGATGAATTCTAGTAATCAAATAATTAGTTGTACTTTTTTCAGTTGGTTTAATTAGAGTAGCTCTCAGCAATACTTTTTGGTTTTCCAGCTTTGTGTTTAACTCATTAACAAAAATAGTTTGCCAATATTCAGGTTCAGAATTAAAAATCACCTCTAAAGGTATTTTCTCTGTACCTTCAGTTTTAAATATTAGGTTATCTAAAGGTCCGACAATATGAGAATTTAATAGAGGATGACGAAGTTGAACTAATAAGAGCGATCGCATCAAAACCTCTGGATCAAGAAATCCTTTGATTTTACCAACCACTACAACGTGCAATGAGTTTGCCTGACTTTGAATAACTTCCAAGGCTTTTTCTAGGTCAACAAGAGGTCTATCATTAGTCATATTTTTCTTCTAAATTATATTCAATTATCCTAAGGGATATATAGCAAAAATCCCTAAGAATTAGTACTATATACCCCAACTAATAAATCAGGTTGATAACCTTATACTATTTCCAAGAAGTCAGAAATAAAAAGTTATATTTTCATAGCTAAAAAATTGAATAATCAAGTAAATTTAGCTGATTGTTTAAAAATATTAGCTATCAACTATTTGTACATTTAAAAAGTAAAAATAATTATATTTTCATAGCCAAAATAAATATTCATTTAACAAATGAAAAAAATTATGTTTTCATAGCTAAAAATTTAAATGGTAAAGTAAATTTAGCTGATTATTTAAAAATATTAGTTGCCAACTATTTGTGACATTTTTAATTACTCACAAACTTCTAAATCTTTCCTCACATCTGGATGAGTGATAAAATAATCCTCAAGCCAATTACAAGAACTTTTTAATAAATCATTTAACCCTTTCACCTGCCATAACTCCAAATCATTATCTGCCAAAGTTGCTATATATTTACCATCCAAACTTAAACCCTTAGCATTTTCAAATTGACCTATTTGTCGTCCTGTAATATCCCAAATTCTCACCATTCCATCCTTTCCCATACTTATCACCTGTTCCTCATCAGCACTAAAAGTAACATTTTTCACACTACCAATATGAGCTTTTAAATCAGCAATTTGATGGCCCCAAAAATCCCATATTTTGACCATTCCATTACTATCTCCCGTAGCTATGTACTCTCCTGATGGGCTAAAACCAATACTCTCCATCCAACTAGAAACAATTTTTAATTCTGAAACCAGTCGAAAAGAACTATCCCAAATTTTCCCAACACCATCCTCTCCAGCAGTACCAATATATTTTCCATCTGGACTAAAATCTACATCCAAAACTCGCCCATTATGACCCTTTAACTCAACCAACCGCTCACCAGAATTATTCCAGATGCGAGCCACACCATCTTCTCCCACCGTTGCCAAGCGTTGTCCATCGAAACTAAAACTAATCTGTTTTGCCATCCCTTCCTCACCCTCTAACTCTATTAACTCTCCTCCTAAAACCTGCCAAATTCTTGCCTGGCTATTATCTCCAGCAGTCGCCAGATATTTACCATCAGGACTAAAACTCATATCGCCAAACATACCTAAAGATCCATTAAATTCAGTTAAAAGATTTCCAGAAATATCCCAGATACGGGTAACACCATCAACTGCAACTGTTGCTAATTTCTCACTATTAGAACTAAAACTTACCCCCCCAAAAATCTCAGAATTACCCTGAATTTTGGCCTCGTAATTAGCTTCTAGATCCCAAACTCTACCTGTACCATCTTCTCCCAAAGTTAATAGTAATTGTCCATCAGAACTAAAATTCATTTCCAAAACCCGGCCAAGATGTCCTTTAAGATATGTCAACAAATTTCCATTATTGTCCCAGACTTTTACACTACCATCATTGCCTGCTGTAGCTAGACATTGACCATCAGGACTGAAACTAATACTCGTCACAGTTCCTTGATGTCCAGGAAGTTTCCCTAATAGTTGGCCAGAAACATTCCAAATATTTGCTGTTCCATCTTCTCCCGCTGTAACGAACCTTTTACCATCGGAACTAAAGCTAATATTCCAAACTCCACCTTTAAGTTTAGATAATAGCTTACCGGAACTACGTCTCCAAATTCTAATAGTGCCATCCCATCCAGTCGTAGCTAGATATTTTCCATTAGGGCTAAATATAATTTTTTCTACACTACCTTGATGTCCCTTAAGTATAGCTAATTGTTTGCCTGATGGACTCCAAATTCTGGCAGTACCATCCCATCCAGCAGTAGCTAGATATTTTCCATCAGAGCTAAATGTGATGTCTAAGATGCGACCTTGATGTTTTTTGAGAATGGCTATTTTTTGACCTGAGATATCCCAAATTCTAGCAGTGCCGTCTTCTCCAGCAGTAGCTAATAATTTACCATCAGGACTAAAGGTAATTTCCCAAATTTGACCTTTATGGCCTTTGAGTTCTACTTGTTGCTTACCCTGAAAATCCCAAATTCTAGCTGTAGCGTCATCTGCTGCCGTAGCAAGAAGGTTACCTTCTGGGGCAAACTTAATTTGAGAGATTTTGCCCTGATGTCCTCTCAACTGAGAAATAGGTTCACCTGAGAATTCCAGAATTTTAGCTGTACCATCATTACTGACTATAGCTAATAGTTGATTATTAGGACTCATAGCAATATTTTTGATGTTAGGAATTTGATTTTTTTCGTGAATATTGTTAATAATTTGTTGTAAGGCAAATATCGGACTTGTGGCTGGGTAATGTTGGAGTGGGCGACCATATTTAACTAATTCTTGTAGTTTAATTCCTGCTTTCATTGCTGATATTAATGCTTCTATTTCTGCAGTTTCAAATTGCCTTAGAGCATTAATTCCTTCATGTTCTAATTCTTTACCTTTTTGTGCTTCTTTAAGTTCATATTTGAATTGTTCTAATTGATATTCTGCTTTTTGAAGTTGAGTTTGTTTCTCTTGAAAAAGTTTAGTTGCCCAAGTTGCTCCAGTTATAGCTATTAGGGATACTACGACTAATCCTGCTATTCCTATATTTAGTTTATGCTGAGATATTGCTAATTTTTTAGCTTTTTTGTCTCTTACTTGATTCTTATTATTTTTCTGATGAGTGATTTTTTCTCCAGGTGTTTCTAGTTCTTTTTGTTGTGGATGAATTAAATTATTACTTTGAATTTGGTGATTTTCAAAAAGTTGCAAATTAGAAATATTTTCTTCTAAATTTAAGTTAGTCACTGAACTATCAAACTGATTTAAATCTAATAAATTTTCTAATTGTTTTTGTTCAGGATCAATAATATTATTACTCTGATTTTTTTGATTATCTTGACTTTCTAAGCCAGAGAAATTTTCTCCTAGTTGAAAATTTGTGACTTGATTGTTGAAATTCTTTAATTTAAATGGGTTTACTAGTAATTTTTGTTCTGAATTAATTTCATTATGACTATAATTTTTTTGATTTTCTGGGATTTCAAAATTAGATACATTTGCTTCTACTTGCCAAGTTTTTGCCTCAGCATTTGAATCATTTAACTCAATTTTTTCCTCAGTAACTTTAGGAACAGACTTAGTTCTTTGTAGTAGATGTTTTTGTACCCATTCTTGATTAAAAATTTCTGCATAAATAGGACTATATACTTCTAAAAATCCCTGATTTATTTTGACTATACCTGACCTCAATAACTCTTTTATTTCCCATTTGCTATGAGCGATCGCATGATTTTTAAATCTCTGATTACTTTCACTAGGTAGTTTTAATCTGCCATATTTTAATATTTGTTGGTATATTTCTAAATGATTTGTAGATTTCTGTATATTTTTCAGCAAAAGATTTTCTAATTTGCTGAAATGAGCTGGATAGTCTTGTGCATCCCAATTTTCTAACACACAAATTCCCACTAAATCTTCTACTAAAGTTACATTATTATCATCTTCTTCCTCATTTCTTTCTCTTAAATAATTAATAACTATTTGACATAGTTTTTGCGTCAAAAATGGTTGTCCACCAGACCAAAATAATATTTCTTCTATAAATTTTAGTGGCTGTTTTACCATCCCTTGGAATCTGTTTACAAAATGAGGCACTTCTTCTATTTTGAAGCTACTAAGTTCAATAGGTCTACAAATATCCACTAAATTATTAGGTATTGTTGTCCCTAATAAGGCAAATGTTAAACGTTTAAATTCTGGGTTATTTGCTCTTTCTTGAAGACAATAACTAATTAATATTCCTAAGCTCCCACCACCAGGGTCAAAAACACTATCATCATTCACTTCATCTATAAAAATGACTATCTTTTCATCTTGAGTATTAGCTAATAATACTTCCTCTATAAACACAAATAATTTTTCATCCCCTGGCATATTTGCCATTTCTTCCCACCATAATTCTGGAAAATACCGTGGAAATGTAAAACTTTTTTCTAAAGCTAAAATTACTTGATCATACCACTCATCTAGAGTAAAAGTTTTATTGTTAACTCTACTCATATCTAGAGCAATACAGATAATGTTTTCTGCTTGTAAAAGTTGGGTCGTATTAACTTTTAAACTTGACTTACCAGTTTGTGGAGAACTTAATACATAACAATATTCACCGTTTTTCAAAGTATTAAATAATTCTTTATCTGCCGCTCGTATGACATAAGTAGGATGATTTGCTGTTAAATAATTACCTATTTGATAATTATATTCTTGATTTTTTTGTATATTCATTGTAAATTTTCAGTAAGTGGAAAAATAGCTCGTTTTAATACTGGGATGGAAACGACACGATGGGTTTTTATCCAGAGTCAAAATATCACAATAATTGAATATTTTCGCTACAGTATTTATTGTATAGCGAACATTGACTATGTACTTGAGCCAAAAGAAAAAAATTAGAAACTTAGTCTATCTAAGAGGTTAAAGCCTTAAAGTAATTTTTAGATTATTTAAACATACAGCGAATTCCACCTTGGTGAGATACACCCCAGTGGGCAAGATGCCCGCCCTGGAAACATTTAATTGTTAATATTTATACTTCATATACTTGGAAATATGCTATGTATGAAACACGGAATAATATTGTTGTTAGGTATTTCTATTTTGCCTAAAATCTGAATCAAACTAGCATTACTCCCAGAATAACGAAAACTACTAGCTACTTTAAACTGATATTACAAAGCAAACTTTAAAAGTTATATATTGGTCTTTTAAGTCATTTTTAGATTTAATTCAAGCTACCAATAAAGGTCTATCTTGTTTGGAACAAATGTAAATGTCTAGATATCTGAATAAGGAAGAGTATTTTACTTAAAAAAAACTCAAATTCAGGTAAAAAAATGGGTATTTTTAGAACCCAATATGAATGAAAATTTAAGGCTAATTTTGGCGGAGTTAAAATTTCCTTAGATTGAAAGATTAAAATTTTTTTTGTTTGTAGTAAGGCTCTAACCTTAAGATAGATCAGACTAAAGCACTACTATGAACTTTAATCATAATTCTGGCTCAATTAATAAAACTTTTATCGGCAATAACTGAATATCGTAGTTACTCAACTGAAGATTATCTGAAGGTTAACCGCTGAGTGCTTCTTTAAAAAACTAATAGATTGAAAAAAAATAGTCTTCTGAGGAATCTCTAAAAATAGCTTCTCGTTCAATCAAATTAATTTTTACGTTATTCAGTAATTCAACAGCTATTACTGCTAAACTTTGCATTTTTTACTTCACTACTTTTGACTTCAGTTTCTGTTTATCTGAAGTGGTCTTTTCTGAAACGAACAAGATTACCTTCACTGAGGTAAAATTAAGTGATATAAGTCTGTTTTAAATTCAGACATACTAAAATTTACTCCAGTGAGGTAAGCTCCAATAAATAACCTTTTTAATAATTATTATTCAGTAGGTTTTTAATTATTTTTAGGTTTTTAATTATTTTGATGTTTACTACTTTCCTATTATCTACTCCCTAAAAATCTGACTTACTCTTGAAAATAATTAGGGGTAAAACTACCATGTAAACCATAAGGAATATGATGCTTTAAATGTAATCTTGCCACAGGTTTTTTATTCAAATCACGAGCATCCAAAATCACAATATCCGACCGATGTTCTGCTGCATCATACATCAACATTAATAACCAACCATCATCCTCATTCACCCCATTTGGAAAAGGAACAAATAAAGGTTCTCCTGCAAAACCTCGCGGTGCGACACTAAAAGTTTGACGTTTTCCTGTATGCAAATCAATTTTTAATATTGCTTGTAAAGGAGCATTTCCACTAGGCTTATCTGCTGCTCCAATAAATAAATATCGATAAGCTTTTCCTACATTATTCGGATTTAAAGTCGGAAACTCACAACAACGACTTTCAAGCAATTTATGTTCCACATTATTCTCTGATAAATTAATCTTAAATCGCCATAACTTACCTTCTGTCATTGAGTCAAAATCCACCTCCAGAAAATTATCACCTAGGTCAGTTTGTGAGACAGATTCATAACAAATAGAATCTACATAAATTTCCCCGTCCTTTTCCCAAGCATTAGCATGATGAAATACAAAACAAGGTTTCGTTTTCAAAATTTTTATAGCTTTACTACCATCACGAGGAATTAAAATAACTTGTGTTGAATTATTAGGTAAAAACTCTAAACATTGACCTGGAGTTCGTAACCCTAGTAATAAAGGAAAAGGATTAAAAGCAACAGGATTTTGAAAAAAAATACAGTAATTTGGTGTAATTACCATATCGTGTAAAAAGGCAAAACCAGGAATAGAATTAGAGTAACGTTTGAGTAATTTTCCCTGACTATTAAATTCAAAAATAGTAATGGTACTTGATAAACCAGGTTTGACAGAAAAATTAACTAAAACATCTCCTTTTCCATCCTTTCCTTTATCAATTCTGGGATGAGCAGAAAAAGCTTGACCTGGTTGTAAAAGCCCATCTAAATCGTTAAGGCCAATGGTTTCTAAATTCTGGGGATTTAAACGATGAGGTTGCCCTCCTTCCCACAATGCCAAAAGTTTATCACCCCAATAAATAATACCAGTATTGGCAATATTTTTAAGTTTAAAATCAAAAAGATTAGCTAACCAACCACCTGTTTTTTGAGTACCAAAAACACCTCTATAGAGAATTTTTCCTGCCGCTTTTTCTGCCACATAACCTTCTGTTCTAACAAATCTATTTTGGAAGTGGGCGCGACGGTTTTTAAAACTAATTGCACAAACCATTCCATCTCCGTCAAAAGGATGAGCAATAAGTTGACCATTAATGTCTAATAAACCTGGTCCGTTACGGAAAAAAGTACCGTTTAAATCTTCTGGTATTTCACCTTCTATATCATCAATCCAATAGTTATATTCTTGTGGTTGAGATTTATATCCTTGTTGCCAATCTTTACTAGTATAAGATTTAGGTTGTTGAATTTGTAAATTTGTCATCTGTGATTTATATATTCTTATGTTGATAATAAATAAATTTATAATATATCACATTATACACGTTAACTGATCAAGAAAATATTAAATATAAATACTTACTTTATTGTTGACTTCTATTGACAACTATAATTTTTTATTGATTGTTGTAGAGGCGAATAGGCATTCGCACTCCATACTTTTAATTTTACTACATTTTGTCCTGTGGAATCTAGGTTATATCAGTATTATAATTACTCACTGCTATCTATAGGGAAAAAAATGATAAAAAGACTGTAAACTATTACATATTATAGTTATTATATTTAATTAATTTGTATTCTGATTTATCTAGCTTTGAGCTATTTTTAGGAATAGCTGGTTATTTTCCTTGCCTAAAAGAGTAATTCTCTGTCATTTTTGCACTTGAAAAAGGTCAAATTACTGCTATAAAATTAAGCATACTATTGAACAGTGAGGCAAAATTAATCATTTATTGGAATTGCTATATATGAATCCAAAAATTTCAGCAAATAAAGGTGCAATTATTTTGAATATCATAAGATAATTTCTGATTTAACGGGAGATAATTTCACTAGATTCAGGTTCTAATATTGGTTGTGAATTAAGATTTTCTTCTTCATCTGTTTGAGCATTAGCTGTAGGCAACCAATTTAGTAAAGGTAATGGCAATAAAGTGGATAAGTTAGTGATAACTATCAACAACCACAAATTATCAAAGTTTGTCTCTGTAACTTTTAGCCAGTGCATTAATAAAGCACCGCCTTCATGGGAAATTAATGCAGCTAAGTTATAAATTGACATTAATAAAGCAAATACAGTTGCTTCTACTCCTGGTGGGCAAAGTCTAGCAGCTAAAACTAATACTGGCATAAAAGCAATTTTGCCCATTACAGTTAGTACTAAACTATCTCCTAAGCTAAACCAATGATCATCTATCCCCAATGTTCTATTAGTGTGAGTAACTAACAGTAAAGTAGTCATTCCTAAAAGAGCAGAAATAACTGTAGACCATCCGAAAATTTTCCGAAATGGAACAGATTTAAAAAAGCGTTGAAATAGCCAAACACCAAATAAAGCAGCAATACTTGTTACTAACCTTATCCTGCCTAAAAATTCTGCTTGAAATCCTAATTCATTGGTTGAAAAGAAAAAGAAAGCTGATTCAGAATTTGGGGTTGCTTGCCAAATAACTAGGAAAGCAGTTGGTAATAAAATTGATTTTTTTATAACTGCTTTTTTGACTTGTTTAATTTGCTGTTTTACGTTATCAAAGTTAATCCTAATAGAAACTTTTTTTTCCTCAATTAATAGGGGTACTAAAGAAACAATCAAAGGAAAAGTGGCTGTAATTAAAAATACAGTTTGAGGGCTGAAATGTTCTAGTAAATAACCACTGAAATAAGCAGTTATTAGTCCTCCTAATGCTGAGGCAGACCAACATAAAGATTGGAGAGAACCTGTATTACTGACAGATTCTTTTTGCACTCTTTCTACAACAAGGGAATCAATTATTACATCGCTCATAGCTACTGACAAGGAACTCATAGCGATCGCTACTGTCGCTGTTAGTGGAGTATCTACCCATGTTGCCAATGCTACCCAAGAAAACGCCCCCAGTATTCCAGAAAAAATTATGTAAGGTCCTCGTCGATAGCCTAATATTGGTACTCCATCAGTAATAAACCCAAAAAGAGGTTTAATCATCCACGGTATAATAACAATACCCAACATTGCTGATACCTCTGCCGGAGTCATGGCCAATTCATCTTTGAGAAAAAAGCTGATAGCGAGACTCCCTAACCCTAAAATTCCTTGGACAAAGTAAACAAGCAGTATGGCTATAAGTTCAGGTGTTGGTTCATTTCCAAAAAATACCTTTTGTTTAAAGTATTTTTGAAGCTTGATTATACCTTCAGAGGATATAAACATAATTTAATATTTAATTAAGATTTTTCAACTAGAGCTATCTTATCCTAAATACTACTTTTTGGCATGGCCAATATTAAGTTATCAGTTATCAGTTGTCGCGATCGCATAAATCAGTTTGATGTGTAGCACTATATATTAGTGCCTCACTCTCGTACATTTGAAATTACTGAAAAATAAATTATGTTTCAAACAACTCGTCGCCGTTTAGCAATTTGGTACACTACAGTCACAGCTATTTTATTATTAATATTTACCACTGGGTTTTATATATATTTTCGTAGTACCCTAATTGAACGTATAGATGATACATTGCTCCATGTGGTAGAAATAGTAGAGCGCTCCCTAGTTATCGAACCTATTATTGAACCTATCCCCAACTTTCCCATTGGAAACAGTGAAAATTTTCGTGTCAACCTAGAAGTTAGCTTTCGAGATAATGCTAACACTGTAGAAGATGACCACATTGATATTGAATGGTTTAGTCCTACAGGAGAACTACTTTGGTCAACCTTTTCTGAACCTCTCAATATTCCCATACATTCAAACCGTATTGGAGAAACAGTAAGAATAATTCCCCACTCTGGAAAAATTGAAACATTACAACCAATCATTGATAATAGTTTACTATTACGACAAGTGACAGATAGAGTAGAAGTAGGTCGTCAAGTCTTAGGATATTTGCGAGTGAGTCATCCTTGGTTTGAGGTGACAAAACCAATTCGCCTTCTTATGCTAGACTTAAGTATTGGTACTTGTTTAGTGCTAATTTCTGTGGGGGGTATCGGCTGGCTACTTTCTGGTTTAGCAATACAACCAGTACGAGAATCTTATCAACATTTGAAAAAATTTACTGCTGATGCTTCCCACGAACTCCGAAACCCGATAGCAATGATTCAAACTAATGTACAGGTAGCTTTGGCAGACCCCAAGTTAGTATCATCTGAACATCAGCAACAACTACAAGTTATTGAACGTTTAACCCGTCGTTTGGGGCGCTTAGTAGATGATTTACTATTTTTAGCACGTCAGGATAGTAGAATGGTGCAATCTGAGTTTTCACCAGTACCAATAGAAGCCTTATTGATGGAAGTAGTAGAAGAACAACAGGCGATCGCTACTGCTCAAGGTATAAATCTAGAATTAAAAATTTCTCTACCTGATTTTATTGGAGAAAATTCAATCTTTAATCAAAACTCTACATTAAACTATAAACATCACGGCAAAATAGATAACTCTAAAATTATTAAACATCCTATTTTTGAGGAAGATATTACACTTATAGGAGATTGGGAACAATTAGCTAGGTTATTTACAAATTTGATTAGTAATGGTATGCAGTATACTCAATCTGGTGGTCATCTAGTAGTAGAATTGCAGTACCTTCCAAAAGCTAAAAAGCCAATGTTGAGAACTCAGGATGGAGAACTAGGAAATACTTCTAAGAATAGTGGGGTAATTTTTAGAGGTTGTCAAAATATTAAAAACGATTGCCTCCAGGTAACGGTTAAGGATAATGGTATCGGTATTCCGACTGAAGCTTTGTCTCGTTTATTTGATCGCTTTTATCAAGTAGACTCCGCTCGTTCCCATGGCGGTATAGTGGGGTCAGGTTTAGGGTTAGCGATCGCTCTAGCTATAGTCGAAAATCATTGTGGCCAAATATCTATTGAAAGTTGTCCTCAAGTAGGTACTATGGCCACTGTTATTTTACCTTTACATCAGAGTTAGGCCAACCCCCTAGCAACAAATTAAGTATTTAGACTGTCTTATCTAAAATGATACTTGAGGAAAATTGCTGAAGATGAATGGAAAAGCCGTTTAGTTTTTTTTAGTCAAAGATATAATATCCCGACTTGGGCGTAAGTCTAAGGAGCGAGCAAAGCAATTCCCTATAAATTTAGAAACTCCTACTGTACTTAAATTAGGCTTAACATCAGTTTGTTTAAATTCTACAGTTATAGCATTGCACAAATAGGTTAAATATCTTTATAAACGCTCCAACTTAGTCAGAGATTACTTCTGAGTTATGACATCTGACTTGCGCGTAGCGCCATAACCCCTAATTCCATATCCGACAAGATGATGATCCAATTTCTTTCTAATTTTATTAAAAGAATCTCTATTATTAGTGTTATTGGTAGCAATTTAATGATAATCACAATTTCCCAAGCTGGAGGGCCTCCACCAGACACGAAGCCCCCTATCGTTAATCAGCAAGAGGATACTTCTAATTCATCTAATCATAGAGGAAAACCTGTAAAGGTCGAACCTAAGACTACCAAACCGACTCACCGTCAGTCTCCTACCCAACAGTCAGAGACTACTGACTCTCCACCTGATAGGATCAGGTCAGACCTTGGTTTAATTACTCTCAGATTAATTAATCAGACCGGTGCCATAATTGAATATCAGGTAATAGGTGGCCAATATATGACTCTAGGGGGAACTTCAGTGGTGGAATTATCTAAACTGTCAATTCCACTAACCTTAACCTATCAACGTCCTGATGGTGGGTTGATTTTGGTACGTTATCAGAGTATTTCTCCCACGGTATTAGAGGTTATATTTCACCCTACAGAAGATTTTGATTTAGATACTAACTCACTTAATATTAGTGGTAAAGGTCAGATATCTTTGAACTAGGTTAAAGAAGCGGTCATTTCATTTATCAGTTATTAGTTAACAGTACCAAGAGCTGAAGCCTCCTGCTTTCAATAATGAATTGGATTTTTTTTCTGAACCTTAAAAGGAGAAGCTATTAACTTCATTTTTTTGTCAGCACTCACCAGTACAGTGGCAGCGCAACTCTTAAGTTCAGTTATGAAGTTTGCAACCTTAGAATCTAAACTATATCTTAATTTTCTGGTTGTTTTGGAACCTTAAAAAACTGATTTATACCTATACTAACTTGCTCAATATCATCATTGAAATAGATAGTTTTAATATCTTCTGGTAAATTAGAATCTAGATCATGATACCCCTGTTCTAGTAAAGATTTTACTTCTTCAGGTGAAATGGTTTCTCCCTCAGCTTGGAGATAGGCTGCTATTCTTGTTTCACTCCAGTGGAAAGTTTGAAACATCAATGTAATCAAGCGTAGTAGTGGCTTTAACTGGGCTAATACAAGTCTTACATAACACCATAAAGGGGGTGGGGCCATTTCTAAAGAATAACGTATTGACTCCACAGGAGGCACTTCTACTTGGTTAATAGTAGTACCTGTAACATTAATTAACCAATTCTGAAGAGTGGTATTTCCGGTCTCTGGATCTACTCCCTCTCGTAAGTCTAAGCCACGCAATTCGTAAAATATATGTTCCCAGGTTTGGGCAAATAGATAGTCTGCTTGGACGGGCGATCGCATAGAATGTTGAATTAAAGTTTGAACTATCATTCCGTAGCGACAGAAAATAGTGACGAAGTATTTGCCCTCGTCTGGATAGTTTTGAAATAAGGTTAATAGTTCTTGGTCACTGTGATGAAATAGTGACTTAACTATAGGATGGTTAGATTCGGGAAATTTGTAGCTAAACTCTGTTTTTAGCATAAAGTTTGAAAAATTGGATTAATGAATCATGAATTAAAAAACACTATTAATTCTAAAATATAAATTCCTTTAGCCAAATCAGTACATTTGATTCTACTATTTAGGGACAATATTCATCCCATATCTTATAATTCAATTCGTATTACAAAAATTTACAGAAAATCTATCTATTTAATTTTATTAAGTAGAATCATTCATGGTGTTTAGTAGCTTTAAGTGAGATTATCAAGCTAATAATCACGTTATTCTTTAGTCAAAAAATATCTTTAATAAAAAAAACATACCAATTTCTATGTATTAATACTATACTGAGGTAACACTGTAGAAGTTAAAGTAATTAACACACTCTTGTATAAATTATTTCCTTGCTTTTACTATAGGCAAATTATATGAATTTTTCTTATCCTGCACGGATGCCTTTATGCAACCTCTTGAACCCAACTCCCTATTTTCCATCCACTGTTTTGCTTAGGAGTTAGTCTCCTGCTATTGGCAAATTCAGAAAACTTTTTGAGAAATGGTATAACAGTTGAAAATATTGACCACTTAGAAATAGTCGCAGGACTAATTGATGAGATAGGAATTGTGGAAATAATGAACCGGAAATTAGGAGTAGATAATTCAGAAAAAATTACATCAGGATAAGTAATTAAAGCTTTAATTCTTAACTTGTTAAAAATCGGACCACGTCCTTTATGCTTTTTGAGTTAGTTTTTTGAAGACAAAACTCTAGAAAAATTCTTAGGAACAAACATAAAAAGTGAATATTTAAATAATAATAAAATTAGTAGATCAATGGATAATATCTATCAACTAGGGTTGAAAACTTAATTTGTAAAAATTTGAGAATTAGTTACTAAAACGTTTAAAAACGATAAAAAACATACTCACTTAGATTCAAAATTATTATCATTTAATTTTCAGCTCTAATATCATACTATTGAAACTACTAAAAATCATCAAAAATATTCAAAATACAGTCAGGAAAAACTGATATTAATTACAAAGGGATAACTAAGAACAACTATCGGCCAAACTTAAATATGTTTAACAGTAAGTAGGAATAGTGGGGTACCATTTTTTTATGATGGCTGCTGACACAAAGAGAGCGATATATCAATAAATAAGCCTTGCCATAGTTGAGTTTTATGAGGTAAAGTGCTTAGTCGTAAAAACAACAGTGTTCATTATGTCACTACTCAAAATTACCATTGATTATATCTTTGTTAAGATGATAAATAAATCAAATTTTTGGGAAAAAAACAATTATTTATTCACAAAAATTCCCGCCAATAAAATAATCAAATCTGCTATAATTTAGTCATAAAAAGTATTGAAAATCCCTAATTATATTAAAATATATGAATTCAATTTCTATCTCAAAATTCCTATAAAAATTTAGTCTTGGTCGAGGAGAAATGTTTTTAGAGGGTTGCTCACTCATCCCCATAACAAAAACAACTTCTGACTTTTGACTTAGACAACACCGACTTCTGACTTTGTTAAAGGTATTATAGTTATGAGTGAAATATTAACACCTAATTTAGTAGCCCAAATTCTTACTGCATTAGGTTTTGTAGGTTTTATCTTACTGGCAATCCAAGCATTAAGAATATTAAAGCAATAGCAAAAATTACACATATTATGTATGGATATATGGCGTTGGTTATTTGGGCTATGATTTTGCTTGAATAGCGATTGCCTAACTATTAACTAAAAATAATTTTATGTTTGGCCAAATTTAGATTTTTTATGTTAATTGACCAACGCCGATATATTCAGGATGGATGTTATGGGACTACTATAATTTTTTCCTGATTCCTTATTCCTTATTTCATACTAAATTGTCAAGTACCGAATGTAAGTTATATTTATATGAATTGCCTGGGCAGCTAGAACCTTCTCACTCCTCTCAAATTTAGTCGTAGCAAAAATAGGCGAATAGCTATTCCCCCTTACTTTTTACTTAAGCTATCATACCTGATTTTTGTAATTCTCTAATTTTAAAAAGTGTACTCGTCCGGAAGCCTCACCCACAATAAATTGTACTCCATCTGCCGCCACAGCACAACATTCCAAAGAACTCTCCCCAGTAAAATTGGCAATTACCTGTCGCGTTTCTAAGTCCCAAACCTTTAGAGTATTATCATCAGAAGCAGAAATCACCAAACTACCATCTGGTGTAACTGCAATGGAATTTACCCAGTCAGTATGACCACTTAAACTAAATAGTTCTTGTCCTGTTTCCAAACACCATACTTTAATAGTTTTATCAAAAGAACCTGAAATCACTCGCTTACCATCTGGTGTTACTGCTAACGCCTTTACCCATCCAGTATGACCAACTAATGTAGCAATTTCCTTTCTAGTTGCCAAAGACCAAACCTTAATAGTTTTGTCAAAAGAACCTGAAATTACTTGCTTACCATCTGGTGTTACTGTAACTGCACTTACCCAGTCAGTATGACCTCTAAGGAGAAAAATTTCCTCCAATGTTTCTAAATTCCAGACTTTAAGAGTTTGGTCAGATAAGCAAGCGATCGCTTGTTTCCCATCTGGTGTTACTGCCACAGCAAAAATACATCTATTGTCACTAACAATAGTCAATAATTCCTCTGCTGTTTTTAGGCTCCATATTTTGAGAGTATTATCATCTGAAGCTGAAATAATCCGTTGATTTGGTAATGCGGCGACAGAATTTACCCGATCAGTATGACCTTTAAGAGTATAAATTGATTTTGTTGTGTTCAAGTTCCAAACTTTGATTGTATGATCCCAAGCAGCAGAGATTACTTGTTGCTCTGGCAAAACTATTGCTGCATTCACTCTATTAGTATGTCCAACCATAGGACAAAATTCTTCAGAGGTATCAAGGCTCCAAATTTTGAGGGTAAAATCATCGGAACCAGAAATTAACCGTCCGTCTGGCAAAACTGCAACTGCATACACTGATTCAGTATGACCTTTGAGAGGAAATAATTCTTCTCCTGTTTCAAGATTCCATACTTTGAGAGTATTATCGGAAGCTGCCGAAATCATTCGTTTATTATCTGGAGTTACTGCTACTGCATTTATTTCTTTGCTATGACCTTTGAATGTAAAAACTGCTTTTTTACTATCAAGATTCCAGACTTTAACTGTGTTATCAGCAGCGCCAGAAATTATTTGTCTTTCTAGAAGTGTAGTTATAGTTCTCACACCATCTGTATGACCTTTGAGTGTAAATAGCTCCTCTCCTGTTTCCAGACTCCAAATTTTGATAGTGTTATCAGATGAACCTGAAATAATTTCTTTATCAGACAATACTGAAACTGCATTTACCCAACCTTGATGACCTCTAAGAGTCATTTCCACCTTTTGTGTTTCAAGGTTCCAGACTTTAATAGTGTTGTCTGAAGAACCTGAAATCACTCTACCATCAGAAAGCGCTGCCACTGCTCTAACTGCTCGAGTATGACCTGTCAAGGTGACTAATTCTTCTGTTGTTTCTAAGTCCCAAACTTTGATAGTGAAGTCATCAGACCCAGAAATTACCCACTTATCATCTAGTAAAGCGATCGCTCTAATTCGCGCTGCATGACCAGTAATGGTACTAATTTCCTTGCCTGTTTCAGGATTCCATACTTTGAGAGTATTGTCTGAAGAACCCGAAATTACCATTCCTCCACTAGTAACAACTATTGCATTTACCCAACCACTATGACCAGTAAAAGTTCGTAACAGTCTTCCTCCGGGTGGTGTCAGACTAGGTGCAATTGGTCTTAACCAGGAAGTTACTTTCCAGGATTTTGCCTGTTGTAGCATTTGCTGAATTTCTGGTATTTCAAAGGATAGCAGTCTTCCCCACAGTTGTTCTGCTAGTTGGGTTTTATCTTCAACTAGGATATGAGATGATAGTTCAATTGCTCCTTGAATGAATTTTAGGGTTTTTAGTTTTTCACCTGATATCCACGCATCGGAGTGCATCGCTTCCTCATAATCATTTAGTAGATATTCTACTCCAAATAAATATAGTCTTGATTCAAGAAAATCAAAATCTGTTAGCAAGCGATGCAGTTGTTCTGTATCACATTCACTCACTAGAAAACCAGGTAAAGTTTCTAAAAGATAGCGTTGATCTTCTAGAGGTAGTTGAACTAAATTTTCTCTAAATTCACCCATTTAAATTTCCTCTAAATTTTCGGTAGTAGATACTGTAACGTTTCGTCGAAGTTAAAACTTAAAAGTCAAAGCTTAGACAAGATCTGATCAAAACTTTGACGTGATTAGTAATTTCCAGAAATTCTTTTACATCTAAAGTTTGAAACTACTGGCCGCATTTTTTTGACACTTAGTATTAGTTTATAGTGGTTTTTTAACACTTTTCCTAATCCATAAAATCTGGATTATGACTTATTGATTCTAACTTTTTATTTTTCAATACTAACCATTTTTATAAACCATTCCTAACAAATTATTTTTGATTTGTTTTTCCATACTTTCAATTTCAACTAACGATTCTACTTCCTGAACAATATCTTTACGGTAGAGAAAATCTTGAAAAGCAGCATGATATATGCTATACACCGGCTTGCCTTCTGTTTGATGAATCCGCAGAAATTGCGCCCATTCATCCAATATTTCTTGAACTGTCAAAGATATTTCTCCACTAAATTTAGCTAACATTCCACAGGATACAGGCTTACGAGTTTTTGTTAAGAAATATATAATTTTTAGTTTAGTAATTGGCAATGGTTTAACATTCATTTTCATTCTATGCCAATGTTGATCATAATATTTCTCTAAGCCTTGGGGTAAACTTTCTAAGCTGATATCTCTATAGCTGCCTTGCTCAATATCATCCAGTACATATTTTAAATACATGAAATTATTTTCGCTTTTGCTAGCTATAGATTCGACAAATTTTTCTAATGTTAATCCTCTAGTTTTAATCCATGCTTGAACTGTAGTTCGCTTTGTTCTTAGGTAAATAAATAGTTTAACATCTTTCAAACTTTCATTAGGATAGATCATTAAATCAAAAATTTTCTGTGGCGCCGACACTACTAATGGTAGTGGATCCGATCTCTTAGTAAGCAGAAAATATACTCTATTAGGTAAGTTTGCTGGTAAATATAGGACATTAGCTGCTCCACTCTGACTACTTAAATCTACTTCATCCAAAGCATCCACTGCTATTATAAGTTTTTCTTTAGGGAGTAATTGGATACTAATTTCATTCAGTAGTTTTGACAGAAAGTTCCCATTGCTGGTATTATCTGGATGTAATGGTAATTCATAAGGAAGATTATAACGTTCAATTAATTGGGTACACACACTCTTAAGAAAATCTTCAGCCCTAGTTCTGCCTTCTGATAATAAATTAAAATAGACAATACAACCTGTGCGACGTACATATTCGGCTATAATTGTACTTTTACCTACTCCTGGATCTGCTTCAATGATCAAATATCCTTTGGATTGATTTTGGATAAAATTCTCTATCGTGTCAAAGACAAAACCTCGTCCGAGAAATCCTTCTGTTTTATCCGCTATCAGAGCAGCAAAGTCAGCAGGTATAGCTTGAGATTGCTTCATCTGTCTGCTTAACAGTGATATTAACTGTTCTAGGTGGGAGTTAGCTCCTCCAATACCTACAATAATTCTGTCAATATCTTGACGGTAGTCTCCCACAAATTGATCTACTCTTTTCTCTATTCTATTAGTGACATCAAGCAAACGACTAACATCTTCTCCTGCTGTAGCTAACATATCGTGGACTAAGGCTTGAAATACCCGGCTTTCTGTTCTCAGTTCGTGGCGAAACTGATGCACTGTAATTGATACTAATCTAGTTTCAACTAAATAAGATAATTCTTTTGGAGCATGTTTGAGCCATTTATCTTTACTTTGCAGTCTAGACATTACTGTTTTTGTGATCGCTTGTTCTTCTCCACCTTGAGGGATACTAGTCATTCTATGCTTCTGTGTCTGTGCTAAATCTAATATCATGAGTGCATCTTTCTCCATTTCTGTTAATCTAGCTTGAATTTCAGCTTTCTCTTGTTTCCATTGAGGTAGTTGTTGAGACTCTTTACGAATTACTTGCAAAGCTTTACAATATGAAGTTAGTAATGCTGTCTGTATTACCTGACTCTTTTCATCAGCCTTCTTTGCTGCCCATTTACTTGCCCAATGCCATGTGACACTGGTTGCTTGTTCTAGTCCTGCACCCGCAAACAGGGTTAATATCTCTATGAGCATAGTTTAGTACCTTTAAATTATACCAGAGTTAGTGTATATCCTAATAAGTTTAGTATCATAACTTAATCTTATTATTTACCACAATTTAATGTCTTTGGAAAGATCGATGGTTACAATTGTGGCTTTTTAGTCCAATTTATAGCACTCTACAGTTTAATTCTCTGTTAGTGTATATCCTAATAAGTTTATTATTACAACTTAACTTTATTATTTACCACAATTTAATGTCTTTGGAAAGAACGATGGTTACAATTCTGATTTTTTAGTCCAATTTATATTACTCTGCAGTTTAGTTTCCTATACAATTATTGTATTGGTTATTTGGATATGATGCTTAAAATTAGGTCAACATACTACATTAATTAATGGGACTTACACAACCTAACTCACAAAACTAGACTATAATGCTTTCTTGACAAGGATTTTATGTCAAGGACGTTTGAGATAAGACTAACAACTCCTACTCCTATGCCCCCTTCAGTTGAAAGATAGTATAAAAAGTTTGATGATTGAAGTTGAATCTACCTCAAAAAAAAGGTTTTAAAGATTATTTAGCAGGCTTATTAGGGGAAAGGAAGAGAAAACACCTATCTCAAATGGCCAATGACTTAATTAGTTTAGTCTACAATAGATTACATCACTTTATACCTAATTTTTCAAGGAAAGCTAGTCAAATTAATAAACGGTATAGAAATTATCAATAAACGCTATAAAAGCAAATTTAGAAGTGGATTTTGTTTGATTTTAGATGATTCCGGTGCTTTGAAAAGTGGTAAGTTGACTGGTGGTCTTGGACTACTATATATAGGATAAATTGGAAAAAAAACAGATGGAATACTTACAGTAACAACATATTATTATGATGGAAAAAAGTCTATCTTTAGACATTGAATTATATCAACATTCTAGTTGTTTACTAAGAGGAAAAGAGAATAAATTATTTGAGAAAAAATCAGACATAGGAATAAAGTTAATCGACCGTAGCCTAAACAGATGTAATTGTTAGGGAATAGTTTTAATAGTTCTAGATTATGGTAACAACATAACATTTATCAAAAAACTCGAATACAGAGTACTAAGTTATAATGGAATAGTAGCAAAAAAATCAAAAGATAATTATTAATTAATCACAATAAATATAGCCTTTTCCATCGTCATAAGGTAAACTAGGGTGAATAATTTTTATAGCGATCGCGAAACTGATGAAATCTTATTCTATAGACTTTATAAAAAAAATTGTATAAATTTGTGGCTGCGGAAAAAATGTCTATAAACAATCTGGATCATAGGTTTTGAGTCAGACAAAGTTTTATTCAAACCTTAACCAAAAAATATCAATAAACTGAAGATATTAAACCTTTAGCTCAAGGAGGAAGTCCTCCTTTTAAGCTTAATAGTGAATAATTAGTAATCTTAGTAGAAATAATGGAGAAAAATAATGATACAACTAATGAGAATTTATGGGAATTACTGGAAGTAGCCACAGGAGTAAAAGTAGGAAAAAGTACAATTATTGGATAACTGAAAAGTGAAACTACTTGAGAGTACAAAGTTGTCCTAAAAAAATATTTGCTTTAACAGCTGAAAGTATTATAAGAATTTGCTTACAGTATTTATAATTACTTTGAATAATTTTCTAACCTTGAGATAGCTGTAAGCAAAAGCTAGCAATAGTTATTCCCGGAAACTCTCACTGTCTAGTTAAACTACAATCTCAAAAAAAACATTGTATGCACCTGAAAAAGAAAATGCTCAACTCGAATATAAGAGATTAGAGTATTGGGAAATAATCAGAAGAATAAAGACCAATAATTTAGTCTTTATAGATAAATCAGGAGTAAATTTGGGAATGCTTCGATTATATGCTAGAGCCTTAAAAGGGAAAAGATCCAGAGGATAAAATATCTCAATTATAGGAGCTATATCCTAAGAAAAAGTTTTGGCAAAAACAAATATTTATAGAGCAGCAGCTGGAGTAAATTTTGAGACTTTTATAGTTAAATAAGTAATCCTATGACTGTGAAATAAAGCTTGTTTTATAATGAACAATGGGAAAATCAATTTAGGAAAAATAGTGATAGAAATTATTGAAGAAGTTGGGGCTAGTTTGTTATTTTTATCTCCTTATTCACCTGAATTTTCTCCAATTGAAAACTTTTTTTCAAAAGCAAAAGCTATTCTAAGAAGAGTTAAAGTAAGAAATTATCAAGGTTTAATTGATGCCATGACCTCAGCTATATTCAAAGTTAGTCAAAAAGATATTCGCAATTAGTTTAACCATTGTTGTTACTTTACCTCATAGCTATGAGAATTGTTACATAAATAGAAAACTTCCTAAAATAGTTAGCAAAAACCTTTAATGATAAGGATTTTTACCAGTTGTTTCCAGCCAATGGAAAACCCAAAATTATTTTTTTCAAAATATTCACGCGGATCAGTATTACTACTAGAAGGATAAAAAACTTTCCCCATCGGATAAAAATACTAGTTCATGGAATAAGCAACAGACATTGATTATTTTATTATCAATTTTAAGTCGTTAAAAGTAACATTGTATAGCGATATAAAACAGGGTCAGCTCATATTAAAAATCATTGACAAATAGTATCTTTTATAATCATATTACCCTGACTGTTTTTGAGATGAATTTAGTGACGAAAATATATTCAAATTGTGAAGCAGCAAAAATCGATAATATGAAAATTATGTGATATTTATAATTCCTTGAAAAGCTTGTATTGAAAGCAGGTCATAAAAATATTGATTTGTAAATAAAATTTTAGATGAGCTTACCCTGGGATAGTAAAGACCACCTATTCTCAGAGAATTGGGTAGAGGTTTTTTAAACACACAGAGAGATAGGCTAAGTATGGTTAGGAATAACAGAATATCATCTCAGAGATAAATGGAGACAAGATAGTCATTATATATTGGTGTTTTGTGCTTATACTTTTATCCAGTGGGAGAGGTTGAAAGGGGTATGATAAAAGCAATAAACAAAAAAAACTTTAAAGACTTTTACTAAAAAAATAGATACTTTTCGTGCAGCGATGTATTGCATTTTATAGACTAAAATATAAAAGTATTTGCCTCTTATTAAGCTGGTAATGGTTATATTTGTGCTTAAAAATTGTCTAAGTCTAATTAACAATATATTGTAGTAAAATAAACTTGATATTAATTAAGTATAGCAATCGAAGTAAAGATTAATACATAATGCTCAAAAAATCAAAATCGAAAAGATTATGCATGCTTTTTATAGTTACGATTTAAGACAAAAAGTTATTAATGCTATTGATAATGGGATGAGTAACACTTAAGCAAGTGCTATCTTTAAGATGGCTTGTAATATTATCAATATTTGCTTACACAGAAGAAGAGAAACTGAGGATATAAGACCAAAAACAGGTGATAAAAAAAGTAGGTAAAACAGACAATGGATTAGTGATAGTCAGAAGCTATTTATATGATGGAGTAATAAGTATACTTTTGGATGTATAATTTATCAAAAATTATCATCTTTTACCTCTGGTCAAGATGATAAATAATTTATTAAAAAATCTGATTTAGTAGTCAAGTTAGTAAAAAAAACTTTGTCGATTAAATATAGAGTAGACATAGTTTTATTAGATAGATTTTATGGAAATAATTACTCATTTTTACAATAATTATAACGATTATAACTTAAGTATATATATGGAGTTTAGCTAAAAATATTTGAGTCAATGTTATCAATCAAAAAACTAGAAAAAACAATCACAAAAAAGGTTGGATAAAATAGCCTTATCTTTATCTAAAAATGCTTTTCAAGCAGTAACATTAGAACAAGATATACCTAAAAAAGTTTGGGTAGCTACCATAAAATTAGAAACTAAAGGTTTAACTGGTTATAGAACTATAGCAGTCATCATTAATAGTATTTATATAAAAGAGACCAGCAAAATTGATTATTTAATTACAAATAAACAGTATAAAAGTGTATCTAGAGCATTGATCCTTACAAAGTATCTTAATAGAAACTATATTGAAAAAAATTACATAAAAGCTAAGATAAAGTTGGGTTTAAAAGAACATCAAATTAGAGATAAAACGAGTTTCATGCGCCATTGTATTCTAGTTTTTTTTTCATATCCTTTCATCTCATATCAACAATTAATGGTAGGTGTAATAAAGCGTTATTCCTGCAAATAATTGACAAATTTTATAGAGATATTAGAAGCATTTCATTCCTGGTATTTCCTACAAATTTTTTTTGCTGGCTAGACGAAAATCAAGAAATTTTTATTCAAGATAAAGCTACTTTAAGAGTGAACTGGGGGTAGACTCAGGTATAACTACTTCTAATTATAAAATAAAGCTAAAAATGTTTTACTTTTTGTAAAAAGTCTAGCTATTTTTTTGAAATAGCTTGTTGGTTTATAATGGTTAATGTCATTAACAACTGTGAGAGATCAACCGATACAATGTCCTGACTGTAGCTGTCAGCATATCCCCAAAAATGGCCATCAACCAGGCAAGCAGAACTATATTTGCGTCGCTTGTAGCCATCAGTTCATTAAACCTTATCACCCACAAGAATACAGCGATAATGTCAAGCGGCTGTTTTTGAGAATATACGTTAACGGTATGGGTATTAGAAGAATTGCCTGGGTGAAAGGGGTTACATATCCAACTATTATCAATTTGATCAAACACACCAGGGAATGCTCACCTAATGCCTATGACCTAGACCAACTGTCTCAAGTAGGAGAACTTCATGAACTCGAAACTTTTGTTAGTGATAAGAAAAACAAGGTGTTGTTGTGGACTCTGGTATACCATTTCCGTCAGGGCATCCTGGGTTGGGTAGTCGGAAACCACAGCGGTGATACTTTTCAACCGCTATGGCAGGCGATAGGCTTTTGGAAGTGTTACTTTCAGGTTACTGATGGCAATCCGGTCGCTTCCAGGCTTTATCCGTGACGGAGATAAAATCGGAAGTAAGACCTATATGAATCGCGTAGAAAGGGAAAACACTCGCTTACGTCATCCCAAAACTCGCTTATGCCGCAAAACCTTATGTTACTCAAAATGTATTGAGATGTTCAAAGATTCTATCCGTTTGTTGATTCACGCTTCTCAAATTTGGAGAGGTGCCCATTCCGGCTTAATTCATTGCTTAATTTACCAATGCCAAATTTTCTGTAGATATTTACCCTTGGGTTTACACAAACGATAGCACTGGATGTGATATAATTTGGTATCAAAAAATATTCCATTGTTCTATCCTCAGTAATTGTTAAATATTTCTAAATTATCTTCCTTCCACGTCTTCTGTACGGGCATTCCCTAGTACTCCTGACTCCTTATAATTAGATCAATGCTACCAGATTTAATATCATATCATCTCAGGACTAAAAGGACTTACGCAAAGACACTATATAGGCTATGACAAATGAGACGATCTTTACGCTCTTCTTTATAGGATAAGGTTAACGCTACGCTCCACTTTTTTTGTCAGTATCTGGGTCATAAATCTTATAATCTTAAGTGAAAACTGTTAAGTACAGAACAACTTTCTATTCATCTAAATGAAGCGTCTTGACCTGCCAGAGGAATCAAGGAATGGCTGTGGGTATTTACAAATAAAAATTTCTGCCTGTTTCGTGCCGTGGATACCAGAGGAGATGCTGAACTGAAATCTCAATTGGGGATTAAATACCAGGGAAAACGCATCTAATTTTTTTGACAAATGACCAAGCCAGAATATAATTTAAGAATAGGCTCTAAAATCAGATGGAATAGTCCTTGCAATAAATACGAACCCTATTAACAGTTATAACCATCAAAAAAAGCTAAACAATAATTAATATTATTATATACAAATAAGCGTTAAAATTAGACATTTATGAATGATAGTTATTATCTAAATAATCTCAATATTTAACAATAAAAATTATGAAAAAAAAAGAGTATTTATGAGTATTTTAGTGAATTATAATATCCCAGATTTAAGAGAACAAAACGCCAAAAATTAATTGATATTATTACAATTACTATTTGTGATGTAATTTGTGGTGCGGATATCTGGATAGATATAGAATCTTATGGTAAATCTCAAAGTGAATGGCTAAAAAGTTTTTGAGAACTGCCCAATGGAATTCTATGTCAGCATAAAGCGATCGCGAGTTTTTGTAGGTCTTCAGCTTATTAATTCAAGCAATGTTTTTTGTCATAAATTAAGTCAGTAAGTCAAATAACTGAAGGAGAAATAATAACAATTGAGAGTAAAACTATCAGAGGTTTTTATGACTAAAAAAAATCTCAAAAACCTATTCATATCGTCAGTGCCTTGGTTAGAGGCAATTTCCTAGTTTTAGCTCCTGCTATTGTCAATAATAAATCGAAATAAATTATTAGTAATTTATCGTCATCATATAAAATCAATAAAGTATATAGTCAAAGAATAGGAATTGATGCCATGTTCAAAGATTGTAAGAGTGGAGATTACAATATTGAAGGAGCAAAAGCAAATTAAACCAGATTAAATAATTGAATTTTACTGATAGCTATTTCTTAGAAAATTAGTTAATTTAAAGAATAAAAAATTAAAAATAAAGGTATACAAAAATATATGTTAATAAGGAATAAAAGAGGCAGGATAGAGAGAAGGTATAGTAACTTTTTGATAAAAATCACCTTGATTTTTTTTTCAAAGTAATTACATAATCACCCTGTTGTTGTGTAATTTGTTTAACAATTTCTTTCTGGTTTCCCTAAGTATCAATTGTAACTACTATAAAGGGATAAAACTTTAATAATTTGGGGAATTCCAATGATTTCATTCGATTTATTATCTACAATGGCAACCTAAAACTAGGGAATTGGCTCTGACCGAGGTACTGACGATATGAATAGGTTTTTGAGATTTTTTTTAGTCATAAGAACCTCTGAGAGTTTTACCATCAATTGCTATTATTTCTCCTTTAGTTATTTGACTTACTGACTTAATTTATGACAAAAAAAAATTGCTTGAATTAATAGGCTTAAGACGTGCAAAAATTCGTGCACGCTGTATGGTGAGATGTAATTCTATTAGGCAGTTCTCAAAAACTTTTTAGCCATTCACTTTTAGATTTACCATAAGATTTTATATCTATCCAGGTATCCACACCACAAATTACATCAGAAATAATAATTGTAATAATATCAATTAATTTCTGGCTTTTTGTTCTCTCCAATCAGGGGTTTTATAATTCACTAAAATACTCATAAATACTATTTTTTTCATAATTTTTATTGTTAAAGATTGAGATTATTTAGATAATAACTATCATTCATAACTGTCTATTTTAAAAGCTGATTTGTATATAATAATATTAATTATTGTTGAGATTTTTTTGATGGTTATAACTGTTTATAGAGTTCGTAATTATTGTAGGCAGTATCCCATATGATTCCAGAGCCTATTCTTAAATTATATTCTGGCTTGGTCATTTGTAAAAAAAAATTAGATACGTTTTCCCTGGGGGAAAGTATTTGAGAGAAGCTCAAACTACACAAAAAAAATAATAATTATTATTATCAAAAAGTTTTCCAATTTTCCATCTTCATGAACAATATTTCAACCTTTTCCCAGAATAGTTTTGAGGCGCTTGTCATCCTGTGATTTGAAAATTTTGGTATTTTTTGAGAGTTATTTGTTGCGCGATCGCATAGTCTCTTCTGAAGTTATCTTCTTAGTCATTTGTAAAAAAAATTAGATGTGTTTTCCTTGAGGGTGTATTGTGAGGTCAGAGCCCTCACACTACACCCTATTTATATCAATAAGGGTTTTGTTTTAATTGAAGTATTATTGAGTTCCTAAACGCAAATCCCTATATATGGCTTTCAATTAGCTTGTTACCCAGTTAGAAGTGAGGCATACAAGTAGCGGGTAAGATACCCATACCACAAAAGTTTTATTTAAACCTCACTCTTTAATAGCAAGGTACTAAATATTTTTACCTCATTCTGATATAACTGGAATATTTTGTATATTCCAACTTCTGAAGCCTTTATATTTATAGGTATTCAAAAAAAAACATGCACTCATTTAACTTTTGACTCTGCGAATTTCCGAGCAAAAAGAAGCTAAACTAAAGCCCTGTGGCCTGTTGACCACACTGGTGCGTAACCGCAAATTAGGTATTAAATACCAGAAACGTTCCTCCACATACAAACCCTCTGACTCTGTAGTCAACATTAGAACATCATCACTCCCCATAATATAGCGACCACTGATTTTTGGGCTGTTACCATTTCCTCTATTTTGTAATAATTGACCTTGGTTAAGGTCGTCAAAATTAGGAATAATTATCAGCATTCTTGAACCTACATCTTTCACTTGTCCTTTATTATTTGTACCATTCCAGCTAATCTTGACTCCTATTAATTTAGTTACACTAGAGTCAACCTGATTTTGTTCGCACAAATTGATTAATGTCGGGTCAGTTTTTTCCAATATTTCAACATTGACTTCTGATTTACCTGCTTGTAATTCCCCAGAAACCAAATTGTGAATTGTGCGTTGGGAAAACCATTCACCAGCACTCAGTTCAAAAAAATCAATAATGTTCATTAACTTACTAATCTGATTAATTCTAAATCAACACTATATTTTGCACTGATTAGGATTTTGAGTCAAACTTTAATTAATTGTAGCATTTTTAAGATTCATCAATTGAAGGAAAAATGGGGTAATATAAATAGTCGTAATAGTTAACAAAGAAAACATCAAAACATGACCATATCCTCATAAATAATTCTCGAATGGTTTCCTTTATAGTTCTTAGTAGCTTTATTGCATGAAGGTTGCAATATAGCTGCTGAATTTGCTCCACACGCGCATATCGCCCTGGGAAACACTAAAAACCTGTTAGTTGGAGTTAACTTAGATTTCAACCCATGTAGATATTGAGCGATATTTTTTGAATCATACGGTTGAGTATGGCATATTATAGGAATAATTCCACTGCCTGATTATCCAATTTTCTTCGTCGCACTTACCCTAAAACATCACCTTGATTCTACACATTGTGGTTTTCCTAAGGCTTTTTTGCACTGCGGATGCCCATAGTGTAAAAATGATAATATGTGACATAAAAGTAAATATAAGTAAGCCCAAGTCCAAGTCCAAATTTAAATCAAAGTCTAAATACCCTCTTAACAACTGGTCAGAGTATAATAGTTCTTTAAAACAAAGAGATAGTTTGACATATGGGCTCACCTTATGAGGTAATAAACTAGTGGGTCAATCAACACAACAAAAAGTGGAATTAGAGGAGCATCTAATAATACAAATAATTTGATAATTGAATTAATAGTAACTTTGAGTTGTTTATTTAGACTTCCAGGGCGAAAAACACAAGGGTTTATAGAATCTATTTTTCACTTGATGGGATTAGATTTACCTGTGCCAGATCATAGCACTGTCTTCCGTAGAGTCCCCCAAATCAAATATCATGATACCAGTTATGCTAACCACAGAAGGGATTCATTTAGTAGTAGATCCTAAAGGAGTCAAAGTTTACACCTGAAGAAGAATGGAAAACTAGGATTCACGGATTTTGGTAAACATAGAATATGGGGTAAGTTATATCTAGGTGTAAATGTTGGCGCAGCATTCCGAAGGAAAGCTACAGGAAAGATTCTCACAGCAATAGCTACAACTAATAATGTTGCTAATGAGCAAGCATGAGGGTGATCTAGAGCGCAGCGAGGTTCATGAAGGTGATATTGTCCAAGTATGAGCCGATGGAGTAAAAGATCAACATAAGTGTTATGAAAAAGCAAGTCAGTTGGGAGTGAAAGCAACAATTATTCCACGAAAAGATGTGGTTATTTGGGAGCATAGCAATTTTCAAGAAACTCCTCATCCACGGGATGAAAACTTAAGACAGGATAAGGCAAGTGGGACGAGCATGGATGGAAACGTGAAATTTGTTACCATCGCGTTCCTTATCTGAAACAACTATGTAAGGACTAAAAATGATATTTGGAGAGAAGTTACAACGACGACAACAGAGATATTCAAGCAGTAGAATTATTTGTACAATGTGCAATGTTAAACCGAATGATTCAAATAGATAAACCTAAAAGTTACAAGATTGAAATCTAGTTGCTTCCATTGGGGGAGTAGTTGGCGTTGGCGGAGGATGGTGGTGGCTGCTATATCGCTAAATTTATGCAACAAAGCCATTTCATTTTTTACTTATCATTTTCTGGCTCCAATTCCTTGGGATATGATTGTAAAGCTTGACTCTTTTTTAGAACTGTTTTAAGTTTAGTATAAAAATCAGTGTGTTTAATCTTGTTCTGATATGGTTCGACTGGGACTTGCTGCTGCATTAAATTTTGAGTTTTATTTTTCAAGTTTGGTTCAAAGGGGTTAGAAGGTAGGGAAGTAAGTTTAGAATGGTTTATTAGTTTTTCTTCTAAAAAGCTAGGGTTTGTTTTTGTTGACAAAGATGGAGTATCTATCTGAGTTGTAAAATTTGTGATCACATTTCTAGTGATAATATTTTGAAATTCAGAGTTAAAATGATAAATAGGCTGACCACGACGTTCCCATAATGTCAATATTTGCTGGACAGAGATAGCCTTATAACGTCCAAGATATAATGCTTCAATAACTGCTAAAGAAAGCCACTCCACTTGATAGTTTTTCTGCCAACGAGCAATAAGCTGCTTAGAAGTTTCACCACCCAGGTCAAAATCATACTTTGTTAACAAAGCCTCTGCTAAAGCAGATGTTAATGGCTTTTCTGTCATTGGTGCAACATTTAACCTCTTCTCAGTTAGATTAACTACTTAGAGCATAGTATAGCATTACCTTTCACCGTGAAAGGAGTTTTCTGTAAAGCAGGATAATATTTCGTGCGCTATTTATATCTCTTTAAATCAGAGTTTAATACTTGGAGCAATGTGCGACTCGTTGGCCAATCAAAAGTTATTGGGTATAAATGGCGGTTTTGAGTCAATACATGAGGACAACCTTGACACAGAAAATTAAAAATAAAGGTCTCAAAGAATATATATCAAGAATCAATGATCAGGGTAGAAAAGAAAGAAAACACAGTAGTTTTTTTGCTCGAATTATCTTGTATTCCTTGGGCAGTAAATGATGATTTTGTTTGGAAATTGGTAGAAATTTTAATGATACTCAATTCTCATAAATTTCGACATTATCGAAAAGGAATTAAAGCGATTAATAAATTGTTTAATAAGTAGGTAGGCATGAAAAAGACTTAGCTATATTAAGATTTGTGTAATGAATTCAATCTCCTCTACACAGTTTATTGGAGGTAAATTTACATTATTTTACATAGCAATAAATTTCAACACCGACCTACTTAAGGGTCTTATTTCTGGTTAACTAAAATTAATAAAAGTAAGTTTTTCTCTAATATTATTTAGAGATTTAATTGAATATAGGTTAAAATGTACCCGAGTATAAGTTTCCTACTCTAGAACCCTTGATATCAAGTTGCGAAGAGGTCTGTATTTGAACCTAACCTGGAAGGAACCTTAGTGATCAGTATCCGTATGAGCTGGAAACTCTCACATACGGCACTTAAAGTAGAGGCTAGGAGTAGGAGCACTCTCGTCAACTGTACCACTTAGACAGACAACTGTAGAAAGATTCTATAGAACATCCCTACAAGGATTTTTGTTATTAAGAAGTGTTTTCCAAATTTGCTGAAAACCACTCTAAAAAAACATTTTTTTTATGCCAGACTTAATTTTTTCGATCATTGTCCTTACTGCCTCCCTATGGCATAAAAAGTTTATAGGAGTTCCTGATCAGGGATAAACCTTTCAGGGGTACTTTTGCTAAGATTTCTGTAACACAAAATATGCTATCATCTCTAGTTAGTTGCCGGAAGCAACGTCTCCCATGCAATATCCAAGCAATGCTTGAGTATAGGTAATTTAACGAACTACACCACCACCAACCGGTCGAACATCTTCCCCAGAAAACGGAGTTGTACCACCTTCCCAGTTGAAGTCACTGATCCGGAGACTAAATGTACCAGTTTGTCGTCTAGGACTAAAAACTAATACCACCCCATAAGTACGACGACTATATTCTAGTGTAATTCTATCATCAAGAATATCACCATTTTCTAAGTTGATACCACTCTGGTAACCAACCCGAAAACCTTGATAAATTTGTTGGACTAAACCAAATAAGAGCACATTTGTATCCTCCACCCGGTCAAAGAAAAAAGGTGACTGACCACTCAGACCAGTCTGACTATAAGTTAAGTTAAATCCAGTATAATCAAAAAAGTCTCTAGAAAAATGCCCAAATTGTCCAGTAAACCCAAGACTTCCACGCACAAAAGATTGGTCTTCATCATTACTATAAAAGCTAGTAGCACCTGTAAGTCCTAACACCATTTGCAAAAACGGAACTACTGGTTTGCTGGTATATCTCAAACCCTCAGTTGCATTAGCCGTTAATGGTTTACCACTCCAGATAGTTAGTGGGTATCTCAGAGAAACTACACTCTGGAAACGACCAAGATCAGCCCGCGATCTAGAATCACTATCATCATCATTTTTATCATTAGGTAGAGGTTCAAATGGTTGAATATCCTTTAACAACTCTCGACGATCTGTTCTCGCATTTACAACTTGATATCCACTCTGAAAACTAAATTCTACACCAGTTTCACCTAGTGTTATTACAGGGGAAGCTAACACAACACCTGCACTACTATGAACAGTTTGAAATCCTAAACTACCATTAAATAAGCGATCGCGATAACTATACTCACCAGTCAAATTGTAACCTTGGAAAAACTGCCTAAGTCGAGCACTACCCCGAAAGTCATTTTCTTCCAAATCTGGAAAATCTTCAAAGGTCAGAAATGTGGCACGTCCCTCTACCTGAGTTGTGGGTGTTATGGTACCATTTACAGAAGCTTTGAGACCAAAAACATTACCATCTATAGGGTAGTCATTTTCATCTCCCAAAAATGCTCTTTCCAAGTAGTATTGAGGACTTATTTTGATTTGCAAAGGACCTGGGAGAAGAGGTTCAAATGTACTTTCAATAAATAAACCACCTCGATCATCTTGGTCATAACCAATTTGAATTGGGAGAGGGTCTCGTTGCTGGCGATCTATAACGGTTCGTTCACGAAACAGTGGTAAACTAAAACGTTGGTCAAATACTAATCGGGATTTTTTCGTTATCAACTCATCCTGAAAGGGAGATAGAGGTTTAAGTATAGCTCGATCAGACCTTAATTCCACCTCTGGAGGTGAAAATGGGTCATTAGTTAATCGAAGGTTTATAGCTTCCCAAGTTCCAGCACCTAATAAGTTGAGACGGTCAGCTTCAAAGCGTAGTCTGTTAACTATCCCTGACTGTTTTGGTGCTTTTAGTTTAGCTTTAAATCTAAGTTTTGTACCTTCAGTAGCTTTCACTTTTGTTGGAGGTTGAGTAGCAGCAATACGATCGCTCAAGGATATTGCCTCTAATGCTCCTACTCCTTCTGTAGTTGGTAAAGACTTGGAAGTGCTTTGCTCCGCATCCCCAACAAAAATAATCCCACTTGCTTTCTCAATTAACCCTTTGTCAAGGGTAAAGTTGTATTCCATACGTTCCCCAAGTAAGACTTGTTCTGCTTTAGTAAAAACAGCATTTCCTATAGCTAGCAGTTGACGAGTTGTCAGGTTAACTTGTACTTTGTCAGCACTAATTACTCCTTGACTAAATCGTACTGTTACCTTACCAACTGCAGAAATAAGTCGCCGTTGCTCGTTATATTCTTGGCGGTCTGCAGTTACCTCTACTACATCTGCTGGTAGAGGTATTTCAAGAGGTTGTCTATCTTCCGTTTTATTCTCTGAGTCTTGAGTTTGAGATTCTGGTTTTGTTGTGGGAAATTGAGTTTCTTTTTTATTCTCTTCTGAGTCTGGGGTTTCAGTTTCCCTAATGGGTTGTTCGTCTTGGGGAAGGTTTGGTAGTTTTGGCGTGTTGTTTTCTCTGATAGTTTGCCCTATCTCAAATTTAGATGGAATTAGTTGTTTTGTGTGATTGAAACGTTCTAATATTTTTCTACTATTGAGACTAAATGAATTTGTTAGTTGATTATTTTCTGGCTCTTTTTCAGAGAGCGCATATTCTGAGAAATCTGAGAACGAGATGGATGAGAATATTCTTTTTCTACCTGAATTGATTTGGCTTTCCAGAGTAGAAATTCTCGGTGCTGATGATATCTCTATCTCTATTGGTGGTCCAAGATTAGCTGAGGTTGTATGAATTGGACTGATTTTCTGAGTGTGGTCAAAATTTGAGGTAATTTGAGGAAATTTGTATAATACAGTTTCTCTGAACTCTTCTCCTAAGAAAGTGTTCTTTACAGATACTTTGATTTCCTCTCCAACCTGGCTAAATTTTGACATCGGACTCAATTGATTTTGATTTAGAGTAGATACTTCCTGTCCTATATCTGTAACATATTGGCTTACAGATTGTGAAGGCAAAGTTTCAACAATTGGAGGTAGTTCTGGAGGTGGCAGAGGATAGGACATATTTCGGATAGAAATACTAAGTTTACGGGATTAAAGGTTAGAGTTCATCATAAACTTAAGGGCTAGAAATTTCACACAATGTCAATTAACTTCAAAGTCAAAAGTTAACTACTAACATTCTTAGCTTGAGCTTGAACTAGCTAAAACTTATGGTTTACACCATATTCTGTCAATTATGTCATATCTCAAAAATTAGCCTGGAATAAAACACTTAACAAAATTAGTGAACTTCCAGGCTGAGAGTTCCTCCAAGAATATTAGTATTTACTTCCCTTCTTGGGAGGATACAAGTTTTTATATTCAATATTTCCGATTTTAGCCAGAGAGCATTTTCGGTTTTTCTCTATCGTTATGAAACTAGCTTTAACCCAAGAAATCATCTCAAATTAACCATGTTTTAATCTGAGAAAATCCAGGGTACAAAAAGCTCCAATTAATACTTAATTTACTGCTTCATCAAACTGATACAAAGTATCACAATTAGTGAAACCTCAATATTGACTTTCTGCTTTTACGTTAATAGTTGCCAGTAAAACTTTAAAATGTGTTCAAGGTCAAACTAAAACCTATCTTTCACTCTTTATAATTGTATATCCTGCGTTCTGTGCTTGATAGATATACCAAGTTTTTGGGTAATAAAAAGTTATTATTAACTAATGGTATATTTATTACATAAGTGCAGCTAGAAAAAGCATTAGAAGATGGAAAAAATATATCCACTTCATTACTTTGAACAACTATCGCAAAATAACCCTTCATGACGTAAGTTATCAACTTAAGTCAATTATGTTTACTCCATGTCCCGACCACTAGGGTTCCGTGCAGGGTCATTGGATAAAAATCCAAAAATAAATAACAAGACAAAAAATAGGACAACGATATTTACAACTATTTTCAAAGTCAGCATTTATTATTTCTCCTAAAAGGACGGGGTTTTAGACCGAATTTTTTCGATCAAATATTTACAATTTTATTATTATATCGAAATATTATCTAATTATACCATAATAATTTATCAAAAATTTTTCAACTTTTGTTGACACAATTGCCACGCCTGTACAAATATTTTTTCTACCCAAGTCATAATCACATCTACCCACCCTAATATTACTTCTAGGGGATGTTTGATATACCCTACTGAAACTGATTCTACTTCTAAACAGTTTAGTTTTTCCTTGGGCTTACTTTCTGAGTTATAAGTTTTGACAGATATTTTGTTACTATTTATGCTATAATTATCCTCATTTTCTACTCGATGTCCATCTATCTCTCTCAAAGCTTCTTTGGATGCGATCGCCTCTTGTTTAAGATAATCATTAGAACTCGAAATTATCTCATAACAGAGGTGTTTATGTAAAGGAAAACTTTTCTTTTTTCCTGGTTTTTCTACATCCTCTGGGTTCATTAAAGGTTTAGTTGTTGAAGAGGTAGCTATTTGAAATATTCCTTGTTCAAATGGCGATATTAATGAAGCAACTATTGGAGTACCATCTTGAGTTGCTAAAAGATTTTTTTGATTTTCTGGATCTATTTCTGTTTCTAATAATGATTCGACTTCACATTCTCCTTCTCTTCTCAAAGGTAGCAGCAAACCATTTAACCCTAAACCTTTAGTAATTGGATACAAATAGTGTTTTGCTAGATTATTAATAAACTCACCAAAAGTTATATTTGAATTTGACAATAATACCTGATTATGGTAACTATTTAAGCTTCTATTGTTGTCCTTTAGTTCATTTTGCTGTAAAACAATATTAGATTCATCAAAGAAATTGAACCACAAAGCAATTTCACTCGTTTGCACCCAAGCCATAAGTTGCCATACTCCCCCTAGAACTCCAAAGGTTGGCACAAGTTCCGCACAGGGTTGAATTTGAAGTTGCAATAAAGGTTTTTCTTCTATCTTCCCCATATCTAATATTAGAGGATTTTCTTGTTTGGCCCTAGTTAAAATATCTGATACTTTATAATTATTTAGAATTTCTAATCTTGAACTAACTTTACCCTGTTTTTTGACCAGAGTTTTGTTGGGGTTTAAAGGATATAATAACCTAGAATCAACTGGCCTTGAAAATACTGACACTTCTTCAATAGATTTGTCATTAGTTTGGTAATTTTTATTGACTTTTTCTTTAATTTCTGGTAAATAGCTTTTGGTTGTTTGTTGTAATTTTTTGAGTGCGACGCGAGAGGTTTGTAGCAACACATATATAGGATAAAGTAGCAGTTGAACTGTGATTGTAGCTATAAATTTTAGATGACATAAAGTACGATCGCTTCGAGTTAATATTTGGTTATATTTGGCTACAACAAAATTTAATACTTTACTTTTATAAGGGCTTGAAGTCATTTTTAGTTAGATATTTAGATAAACTAATTAATTTTCCAGAGTTAACTTTAAAAACAAAAAATATACCACCGAAAAATAAAGCCTAGTCCATAAGAGAACAACTTTTTAGTTGTTTTTTGTGAATACATATGTTATAATATATATTAATTAATCCCGGGTGGTCAGTCCAACGCAAAAAACAGACTCATGAGGCCAATGTAACCCATTCTTCTTGCAAGCTCATTTCCCCCAAGAGAATAGGAGTAGCTATAGCATAATGTAAAATTTATTCCACCCTTGGCTTCAGCTCGCCATAACCATAGCCAGGGAAAATTTCAAGAGAAAGAAGAAAACAGGAACAAGGGAACATAGCCAGGGAAAATCTT
Organism: Trichodesmium erythraeum IMS101; assembly: GCF_000014265.1. Classification (NCBI taxonomy): domain Bacteria; kingdom Bacillati; phylum Cyanobacteriota; class Cyanophyceae; order Oscillatoriales; family Microcoleaceae; genus Trichodesmium; species Trichodesmium erythraeum. The sequence continues at coordinate 4,881,931 of NC_008312.1, read as the reverse complement.
AAATTACTTACTGGGAAAATAGAACAAGTTAAATAGAAATTGACATAGATAATAAAACAGCTCTTGCCAGAGAAAAAAAATCACACAACTTAAGTCTAGTTTTAAATTTCTAATGGATTTGTTATAGATACTTAATTTAATCATACCAGGAAACTGAGAAAATAATCTAATTCCCCATTCTGTAATTTTCTAAAAAAACTGAGCAACTCAGAAAACTAACTCAAGTAGATTTTAAGAGCCATGAAACTGTTTATAAAAAAAATATCAGTGCACTTTAATATTTAGAGAGTTTGGAGTTATAGCCATTTCAATTAATACTTATAAACTTAACCTTGATAAGTGGGAAAAAATGAACTTACACATTGAGCAAAGATAAAATCCTTACTATGTAAAAATCGCGTTTTTACATAATTTTGTGTATACCTTAAACTCTTTAATCTCATAATTTTAGTCATATTTTCTATATTTAAACTGCTATAGCTTGGAAAAATTAGATACAATTCTATTCTTTAAATTAAAGGTAAAAATATTTGATAATTGAATAAAATTTAGCTATTTTTTTTGTATCTATGTAATCTGAAAACCTCATAATCATACTTCTATACCTTATCAATTTTAGTTTTCTATAAACCGTATTTTTTTTATATTTATATGGCAAAAATTAGAACTAATCCCAATTAAATAATTATTTTTTACCTTAGTAATATTGATAACTTAGTAGAACATTATCCACCAAATATCCTGTAATTTATGTAAATAATAATTGACTAAAAATATCTATTTTTTAGCCAGAGATTCTGCACATCTAAATCAAATTATAGATATTTTTTTAAAAAGTCTAGGCATCAAAGTTTTATTTCCCTAATTTTACTAGCTCATGTTAACTGTTAATCTCAAAAAAATAGTAGACATTAATAATTAAACTGAATGATTTTTGTCCAAGTATTACAACTGTTTCATTTATAAATACTAAATTTTATGAGTCTATCTTTTTCACCAATTCCTTTGTATTTTTAATAGTGGTAAACAAGCAACAATTTTGCTCATCTACTTTATTTTTAGTAGTGGTAAACAAGCAATTAAATTATTGTGCTCGTTTACTTTATGAGAACTCAAGAAATGTATTAACCAAAATTCGTACATCCTTATAACTACCGTATTTTTCTCTTAATTTTTGCAATCTTTATCTCCCGGCCTAGCTGCTACCCTGCATTTTTTTTTGACAGCTTAACCCCAATTTTTTTCAAGGTCGAAACACGGCAGTACAACTTACCCAGTTTCCTATTTTTATCTCAAATAATTCACATAATTACGAAATAGTAGTATCTGAATATCTTAGCAAAAGTTGTTTTCAATATACATCTACATTTATCAGACAACTAAACCTTGCTTTCCCACATTTTAATATTTATAAGTTTCCATCTTTTTTGTGTTGTTTTACCAGTTTTTGAACTAAACTTTTAGTAACAGAACATAAACAGAACATAAGACGACCATTTATCTTACTTTTTGAGCCAAACTTTCCTCAGTTAAAAGCCGATGATTCAAGACTTTTTTCTAAAAATTAAGCAGAAGAAAAAATGATCATCTAAATCCAGTTTTATATCTGAAATAAAATAAACTATGGATACCCATTCTCACTAAATCAGTAAATCAAAATTTTATGAAATTTTCAATTACCGAAATTTCCACAACAATTGAGCAACTCAGAAAATTAACCCAACTAGATATTCAAAACAAATGGCGCTCTTGCCAAGAGGATATACCTATTACCGCAGTTAAAAATTTAGATACTTGGCAGTTAGCTACAACAAATGAAAAAAAACAAATTGCTTGGGAAAAAGGCAAACAGATTTTATGGTTAGGGCAAAAGTTGATAATTCCTCCAAATTTAAACGGTTATTTATTAACTGATTTATCTTTACGATTAGGTTTGGTTTGGTGGGCTGAATATGTAGAAATTTATGTGAATGGTAAGTTAGTACAAACAGGAGATTTATTTGACTATTCCAGCAGAATTTTGCTGAGTCAAAAGGTCGTAGTTGGAAAGACTTTTATTATTGCTATTAAATTGGTAAGTCCGGCACATGACCGAGGTGCTTTAGTAAAGTCTTGGTTTGTCTATGAAAATCTGAATAATTATCAGCTTGATCCTGGTTTTATGGCAGATAGACTAGAAATATTACTGGAATATTTGACTAAATTTGAATCTAAAATTGACTTGAAATTAGAGAGAATAAAAAAATCTATCAGTTTGATAGACTTACAAGCAGTTGGAAAGAAAGAAAAGTTCGAGCGATCGCTACTAAATTTACACTCAGAAATAACCAAAATTTCTGAGAGCTATATTAATAGTTTAAAGCTAAAACTATTAGGTCATGCTCATCTAGATTTAGCTTGGTTATGGGATGTGGAAGAAACTTGGGAAGCCGCACAACGAACTTTTACATCTGTACTAAATCTACAACAAGATTTTCCTGAACTTATTTTCTGTCATTCGACTCCAGCATTATATGAATGGATAGAACAAAACCGACCAGATTTATTTAATAAAATTAAACGACAAATTGAGTTAGGCAAGTGGGAAGTCACAGCAGGTTTGTGGGTAGAACCAGAATTAAATACAGTCGGAGGAGAATCAATAATTAGACAAGTTTTATACGGTCAACGTTATGTTTGGGAAAAATTCGGCAAATTTTCTTCTGTAGCTTGGTTACCAGATACTTTTGGTTTCTGTTGGCAACTCCCTCAAATTCTTCAAGGCGGAAATATTAAATATTTTGCTACTCAAAAGTTACGTTGGAATGATTTAACAGAGTTTCCTTTTGAAATTTTTTGGTGGGAAGCTCCTGATAAAAGTCGAATTTTTAGTTTTATGTTACCGCCTATAGGAGAAAATATTGAACCTGTAAAAATGGCAAAGTATGCTTATGAATGGCAACTAAAAACTGGAGAAAAAAATGTTTTTTGGTTACCTGGTGTAGGAGACCATGGTGGAGGTCCGACTCGCGATATGTTGGAAATAAGTAGAAGATGGCAAAAGTCTGGTTTTTTTCCTGTGTTGGAGTTTTCAACTGCTGAGAATTTTTTTGCTGAGTTAGTAGAGAAAAATTCAGGTATTTTTCCTGTTTGGCAGGATGAACTTTATCTAGAATTTCATCGGGGATGTTATACAACTCATGCAGATCAAAAGAGACGGAACCGCCGTTGTGAAAATTTGTTGTACCAGGCAGAATTGTTTGCTGTTTTTGCCTCAATTATGACTGGTGCTTTTTATCGAAAGAATGATTTGGAGATGGCTTGGAAATTAGTTTTGTTTAATCAGTTTCACGATATTTTGCCTGGTTCGGCTATTCCTGAAGCTTATGTAAATGTTAATCAGAATTGGTCGGAGGCGGAAAGGCTGGGTAAGGAAATTTTGGCGGAGGCTATGGGAAAAGTTGCTGCTGATGTTAATGTTTCCCCACCTTTTCCTTTAGATACTTTTGCGGATGGGATGATTTATCCGATAATTGTCTTTAATTCTTTGAATTGGCAACGCTCAGAATTAGTTTCAGTTCCAGGAAAGAAGAATATTGAAGGAGCAGGGAACAGGGAGAAGGGAGAGGTTTTTGAACTTACACCTAACTCTCAACATTTAACCTTTTTGCAGGGCAGAGAAGATGACTGGCAAGTTTATGACGATGCTGGGCAAATACTTACTTCTCAGATATCGGATAATAGCTTATTGTTTCTTGCTTCTGACATACCTGGAGTTGGTTATCGTTTGTTTTGGTTATGTTCTAGATTTTCAGATTTGAACAAAAAATCATACATAGGCAAATATATAGCCCACCATACAGGAACAATAGCAAAAAAAATTGAAAATGTCAATACTGTTAGTTTAGAAATAGAAAAATGGGTTCTAGAGAACAATTTATTACGGGTAAAGGTAGAAGCAACAACAGGAAATCTAGAGAGTATTTTTGACAAGATTAATCAACGGGAAGTTCTGAGAAAACCAGAAGGAAATAAACTAAAAGTTTTTCGTGATGAAGGTCAATATTGGGATGCTTGGAATATTGATCCAAATTATCAACAACATCCTTTATCTTCAGCAAAACTAATAGATATTTTTTGGATAGAACAGGGAAAATTAAAAAGTTCTCTGCGGATAATTAGAAAAATAGGTAATTCTCAGTTTTGTCAGGATTACATTTTGGAAATAGGTTCCCAACTACTAAAAATTAAAAATTGGGTAAACTGGCAGGAAAAACATACTTTAGTCAAAGCAGCTTTTCCTATAAATATAGAAGCAGATTTTACTACTTATGAAATTCCTTGTGGAGCAATTAAGAGAACAACTAAACCTCAGACAGAAAGAGAGAAAGCAAAATGGGAAGTTCCAGCTTTAAATTGGGCAGATATTAGTAAAGATAACTATGGAGTCAGTTTATTGAATGACTGTAAATATGGATATGATGCAAAACCAGATGAATTACGTTTAACTTTATTGAGAGGTTCGACTTGGCCTGACTCGAAAGCTGATGTAGGAATTCACGAATTTACTTATGCTATTTATCCTCATATTGGAAGTTGGGAAAATGCAGGAACTGTACAACGTGGTTATGAGTTAAATATGCCTTTGATGGTACAAATAATGCCTTTGATTAGGGAAGAAAAATCTCATGGAAAATTGCCACAAGTTTATCGTTTTTTAGGTTGGGAAGCCGAGAACTTAATTTTGATGATGTTAAAACGGTCAGAGGATAATCAAAGTTGGGTTTTTAGATGTTATGAATGTTTGGGAAAAGAAGTAAAATTAAATTTGGAAAGTGACGCTGGTTTAAGAATAAAAAAAGTTGTGAATCTGTTGGAGCAAGATGTTAGTGAACCTAATGTTAATCTTGAGAATAATAACTATAATATTTTAGCTTGGAAAATAGTCAGTTTTTCCTTAGATATTCTATAGTTATAACCTTGAGCCTCAGAGTAAAATTTGTCAAACTTTAACTATAAAAATAGTAAGTTTTTTCTGGGAAAATTATAGTATTTTATCTCAGCCTACTTCCCTGGTTTTAAGAATTAAGAACATTTCTGAAATTTTCCAGCTTAATTCATAAACCCAACCTTGAGCTTCAGAGTAAAAGTTGTCAAATTTTAACTGTAAAAATAGTAAGTTTTTACAGGGGAAATTTTGGCATTTTACCTCAGGCTGCTTTCCTTTTTTTAAGGGTAGGAAAATTTCTGAAATTGTTGGAGATTAAGCCATGAACCTAACCTTGAGCTTCAGAGTAAAAGTTATCAAATTTTAGCTGAGAAAAAAGTAAATGTTTACTGAGATTTTCTGTAACTATAATACTGAGCTTGAGAGTCAAAACTTTCAAAAATTACTATTTTCATAGGTAAATTTTTTCTAATATTTTTTGTGGCTATAAATCTTTCATTCTTTTAGATTAAACCCTTAAACTTTCTCAACCCTCAACAAAAACTATCTTATCTTCCATCCACTGATAAAACTGCGAGCAAATTTTATAATAATTATTTGATTTGATAATAATATGAACATGAAAAAATCCGTTTTACTACCAAAAATATTTTTGTTTCTTTAGACCATCTTGTATTTTTAATAAAATCATCTAGTTAATCTAAAATATTCATTCTTCCCCTTGTTCGTAAAGATGTTGTTATTACTATCATATTTGTTATAATCTAATTAATTAATAATTCACATATCATTTTTATTTAATGAGGTAAATATAAAATTCTATACCTGAATTAATTGAATCCAGATATATATTGTGATAAAATATCTAGTCATATTACTGAGAAAATAATCGAGTTAATTTTGCTATAAGCGAACATTAAGGGAGGGATATCACTAGCTCAAGAAACAACACAACTTATTGATATTTTGTTACATTAAATATGTAAATTTCAAAAAAGTAAAAATTAGTTTTAACTAATAGACTAACTTTATAGGATAAATTTATGAATGGATCTTTTCGTGTCGGCAACCTATTTGGCATACCATTTTACATTAACTCATCCTGGTTTATAGTCTTAGGTCTCCTTACTTTAACTTATGGTAACGACCTAGCAACTCAATTTTCTCAAGAATTGGGTAATACCTTACCTTGGATACTAGGATTAATAACAGCATTATTATTATTTTCCTCTGTCTTAGCCCATGAGTTAGGGCATAGTTTTGTTGCTCTATATCAGGGAATAAAAGTAAAATCAATTACCCTATTTCTCTTCGGAGGTTTAGCTAGTTTAGATAGAGAATCTAAGACTCCTATAGAAGCATTTTTGGTAGCAATTGCTGGCCCTTTAGTGAGTATATTATTATGCGGTTTCTTTGTATCAATTAATATATTTACATCCATTACTGGACCAGCAGAATCCATTGTTCAACTTTTAGCTTATATCAACTTATTCCTAGCATTATTTAACCTAATTCCAGGTTTACCACTTGATGGTGGTAATATCCTTAAATCTATTGTTTGGAAAATCACTAATAACCCTTATAAAGGAATTATTTTTGCAAGTAGAGTAGGTCAAGTATTTGGTTGTTTAGCAATAATTTCTGGTTTAATTCCCGCATTTTTATTTAGTAGAATTCCTAATTTTTGGAATATTCTCATTGGTTGGTTTCTACTACAAAATGCTGGTCGCTCTGCCCAATATGGAGAAATTCAAGGTATGCTTGCTGATTTAAATGCAGTAGATGCTATTATTCCTGATAATCCAATTGTATCAAACAATCTCTCTTTACGAGAATTTGTGAATGAATATGTTATTGGGAAAGAAGCTAGAAAGAAGTTTTTAGTGATAAATGAAATGGGGCAGTTTGTAGGAGTAATTAACGTTGATGATTTAAAAATAGTTAATACATCCCAATGGCCTTTGGTTCAGGTAAAAACATTAACAAAACCTTTAGCAAAGATAGAGACTGTAACCGCTAAAACTTCTTTATTAGAAGTAATTTCTTTGTTAGAGCAAAAGCAAATCAGTGAACTAACTGTTATTGATGAAAATGGGATCTTAGTTGGGTCTATTGAAAAAGCTTCAATTAGGCGTTTGTTAACAAGAAAGGAGCAAGCTAAAACTAATTAAGGTGATTATTTTAATTACCCTAATAATGAACAACAGCGACAAGAAGTCCTATATTTTATAAATCAATAATACTAATTTTTTTCAAAATTATTCGTACCATGAGTAAATTTGTATTTTTTTTTTGAACAACACAATATAAGCACCGTTATATTATTATCTACTTATTCTCATTAGGATTTGGCTCAATAAGTTTTATAGGTGAGGGTAGGATGCAAAGAGGCAGGGATAAATGGGAATTACAGAAGATTTGTCGGAAGTATTTTCTTTTAGTTTTTCTGCCATTAGTAGCTCAAAGTACTTCATTTTGAGTCTTGTTAAGTCAAAACTATTGCACATTCTTTTTTTGAATAAAAAAAACTACAGTATTATTCTGTAAATGCTTTAAGTTTTTTCAGCCAACCCTAATTATTTCAGCTCACAAGAAGACAAATAATTTAGCTGGTATAGATGTTTAATAATTTCCACGACTACTTAGTAGGATACTTATATGAGCTTAATTCTTACTTCTAGTTAGGCTAAATTTTGCTTAATTCTCGACAGTACTAGCTGATTAATAAATCATAAATAAATGAACAAAAATATAAAACTCTCTACATAAATTTTAAAGAAAGAAACAAGAAAAGATAATGAATACTTTTAAAATATTCTCCGGCCGTTAGATACACTTAAACAACCGATCCTTAGCTACTAACTCAAGACAATTTCGTATTTCGTGCTCTACCATTCAAAACCTTACTTTATACATGTGAAATAATTCTCCTGATTGTTGCTTTACTATTTTTCCACCCTTAGCCTTAATAATTTTTTCCCATTTTTCTAGTGGCTCCAAAAATACTTCTGCCCCTAAATAAGTTTCTAAAATTGCCCAATTTTCTGCCAGTGGTTGTTCTGAATTAATAACATCAAAAACCAAGTGACATTCCGATTTTAGAACCCGTTTTACTTCCTCTAATACAAGTTCCCAATAATCCACAGGATAATAACAACTGAACCCTGTAGCGATCGCCAAGTCAAACTCATTTGCTTGATACATTAATTGATGAGCAGGTCCCAGTTCTACTTTCTTAAATAGTTTATAATTTAGTAAAGAACCTCGTTTATTCAGATTATCCCTAGCAATAGTGCTAATTTCTTGACCATAAAAAAAAGCCTGCCAATCTCGCCAAGGATAAATCAGAAAACTCACTCCACAGCCAATATCCAAACATTTTTTATTTTTTTTAGGTTTAGCTATTTCCCAAAAAGGAGAAACTATTTTTGCTGTGAGATTACCAGAGGCAAAATCGTGAAATATTGGCATTGCCTTTACTTCGGGGGGTAACTCTAAAGGTTCTCCGCGGTACTCTTGCTCAAAACGAGCTTGTACTGCCATGATTTGAGCATACCAATTATCTAAATTTTCTTTAGCAAACCAGAAAGATTGCTCGTTATTTGCAGACAAGGCAGACTTTTTTTGAGACATATTTCTTTTTATCGTCTATTACCCTTAAGAGCCTTTGTAAAGTTCTTACGATAAGATTTATTACCAATTAACAAAACAGGCCATAATATAGATAAGACCAAACGACTCTGAAAGCTCTGAGAAAAGTTGGTTTGTTTAAATCCATTCCAGAACTTCCAGGCTCCACCTCCATATATAACAAGCAATAATAAACTAATAATGGTACCCATGGCACAAAAACTCGGAAAAGGTTCTTTTTTTTTGGACATAGCCTTATTATAGATTATTGAATCAATCTTAAACTGGGCTACAAGTTGAATATTTTTATAATTATTATAACCTTATTATAGTAATCCGATCATTAGTTGTGATTATTTTTATAATAATTAATTTCTAGTGCAAATCTTTTAAATTCTAACTTTTGACTCTTGATTCCTAATTGCTAGCAAAATATTACAATTTATATAGGATTGCTTAATAAGTAATGCACTTCTAATTAATTAAATGATATTCACTTTGTTATAGTTTTTTCTAAGGAATAAAGATAAATTTCGGCTTTTTATGGGAAATAAGTTACCATTCAGCTTTTGAATATATTCAAGCAAAAAACAAGCTTAAATTTATAACCAATAATACTTGAAAAAAAATCATAAAAAATATTTATTTTTAGTTTTGTAAAATTCTGACTTTGCCTTGGTTGTTGCGAATTTTTGTTAGGTTGTGAAAGTTAAATATAATCTAAGATTTGGATATTGATGTAAGGTTTAAATAAAACAATATAAAAGATTGGCAATTAAGTAAAATAAATGAATTATAAATGCTCTAATATTTAAAAGTTTACAGTTATCGCATTTCTAGGGGAAAGCATAGTAATTGAACTAAGGTTAAGAAATTAAATATCAAAGTGCATAATGGATTTAAAGAACAATAAATAATATCTCAATCATCCAATTTTAATAGTATAAGAATCAATTTATGATGAGAAAAATTCCTATTGCTGAATGTACTAATAACTGATAACTGATTTTCCCTATTGCCTAAATTTTTTCCACAGTAGGTATTCAAAAAGACAGAATATTATAGGAATTTGATTAACTTAGGATACACTACCTAAATATACCTGAAATTTGAAAGAATTTCCTGAAATATAGAAGCGCGTCAAAGTTTTGAGCCTATAAAATATTAATGTATGAATTCCTAACTTAGGGGATCGTAAAACGTTATTACTTATACAATTGTGTTTTATTCATAAGCTAAATATGACTGCTATAAATATAGAAAAAAAATTAACAAAGGAGAAATTATGCGCGGAGTTTTGATGGCTGGAGGTTCAGGAACACGACTCAGACCACTGACTTGCGATCTTCCTAAACCAATGGTTCCAATTTTAAATCGTCCAATAGCTGAACATATTATTAATCTATTAAAAAAACATCAAATTAGGGAGATTATTGCTACTTTACATTATCTGCCTGATGTAATGCGTGAATATTTTCAAGATGGCAGTAAATTTGGAGTTCAGATGACATATTCTGTGGAAGAAGAACAACCTCTAGGAACTGCTGGTTGTGTAAAAAATATTGCAGAACTTTTAGATGGAACATTTTTAGTAATTAGTGGAGATACAATTACAGACTTTGATTTAAGTGCAGCTATAGAATTTCATCAAAAACATAAGTCAAAAGCTACGTTAGTATTGACGCGAGTTAATAATCCAATTGAATTTGGAGTAGTAATTACAGATGAAGAGCAGAGGATTAAAAGATTTCTAGAAAAACCTTCTACAAGTGAAGTATTTTCGGATACTGTTAATACAGGAACTTATATTTTAGAACCAGAAATTTTAGATTATTTACCAAGTAATCAAGAATGTGATTTCTCTAAAGAATTATTTCCTTTATTGTTAGATAAAAATGAGCCGATATATGGCTATATTGCTGAGGGTTATTGGTGTGATGTTGGACATTTAGATTCTTATCGGAAAGCTCAATATGATGCACTTCAACACACAGTAAAACTTGAGTTGCCTTATAAAGAGCGATCGCCAAATCTCTGGATAGGAGAAAATACTTATATTGACCCAACAGCTAAAATTGAGACTCCGACTTTAATTGGAGATAACTGTAGAATTGGTCCGAGAGTTCATATTGAACTAGGTAGTGTCATAGGAGATAATGTAACAATTGGCGCAGATGCTAATGTCAAGCGTCCTATTGTTTGGAATGGTACACTGGTGGGAGAGGATACCAATTTACGAGGTTGTGTAATTTGTAGAGGTTCTAGGATACATCGTCGTGCCCAAATCTTGGAAGGTGCTGTAGTTGGTTCTTTATCTACTGTGGGAGAAGAAGCCCAAATTAGTCCTCATGTCAGAGTATGGCCTAGTAAAACAGTTGAATCAGGAGCCATTCTGAATATTAACTTAATTTGGGGTACAACTGCCCAGAGAAACTTATTTGGACAACGTGGGGTGCAGGGATTAGCAAATATTGATATTACTCCAGACTTTGCGGTTAAGTTAGGAGCTGCTTATGGTTCTACCTTAAAAAATGGTTCTACAGTATCAGTTTCTCGCGACCAACGTAATATATCTCGGATGGTTTCTCGGTCTTTAATTGCTGGTTTAATGTCGGTGGGAATTAATGTAATCAATTTACAATCTACCGCTATTCCTATTGCCAGAACAATTTTACCCACCATGAATTTAGTGGGTGGCCTTCATGTACGTCTTTCTCCTGATCGCTCAGATCAAATATTAATTGAAATCTTTGATTATCAAGGGATTAATATTTCAAAAGTGAAAGAAAAAAACATTGAAGGAGCATATTTTAAAGAAGATTTCCGCCGAGTACAAATATCAGAAATTGGCAATATGATTGATCGTCATGAAGTATTAAATGCTTATAGTAAAGGCTTTGAAAATCTTCTCAATTCTGAGGCAATTCGGTATAGTAAATCTAAGGTGGTAATTGACTATTGTTATGGTGTTTCGGGAGCAGTATTACCACAATTATTAACTAAATTTGGTTGTGATGCAGTAGTTCTAAATGCTAGTTTAAAAGAAACTTCTTTAGGGATAGAAGAAAGAGAAAATTTACTAGATCAATTAGGTCGGGTTGTAGAAGCTTTGCAAGCTAATGTTGGAGTTCAGGTAACAGCAAATGGAGAACAATTAATATTAGTGGATGAAGTTGGTTCTGCCATTCGTGGTGAAACGTTAACTGCACTAATGGTAAATCTAATGTTAACAGCTCATCCACGGGGTACAGTGGTAGTACCAATTAATGCTTCTGCTGCAGTAGAACAAATTGCTCATCGTCATGATAGTCATGTGATTCGGACAAAAGCTAATCCTACAGCATTAATGAAAGCTTGCCAAATTAATCATAATGTGGTGCTAGGAGGAAGTGGTGATATGGGATTTATTTTCCCAAAGTTACATCCTGGTTTTGATGCTATGTTTTGCATCGCTAAAGTCATAGAAATGTTAACTATTCAAGAGCGATCGCTAGGACAAATAACTGCAGATATTCCTCCTATTACTCATCGCTGTTATACCATACGTTGTCCTTGGAAAGTAAAGGGAGCATTAATGCGGTATTTAGTAGAAACTAACCCACCAGAAAAGTTAGAATTAACTGATGGAGTAAAGATTATTAATCATCAAGATAACTATTGGGTATTAGTTTTACCTGATGCTGGAAAACCATTAGTACATATTTATGCAGATAGTAACGATCGAGATTGGGTAGATAAAACCTTAAGAGATTATCGCAACATGATACATGATTTTGTCAACCTATTTATGACCAGAAATCAGTTAGATAACTTATAAGTATTCATTAATCAGCTATCAGCTATTAATTAGATTTTTTTTAATCTGTTTAGTAAGGCTAGGGAGTAGGGAATAAGGAATTGTTAATAGTTACATTACCTTGATTTTTCTCACTCAGGTCAGGAAAAAATCACTTGTTAGTAAATATTAATTTCGTAACTTTCAAGTTTTGAATATTAACTTCGTAATTTTTTTACACTTTTATCAAGGTAAGCCACAACTAACGGGACTTTAGCAAATTTCAAGCCCAAACAAACCCTAAACTCTCTTTATGAGCGGTAAATACGTCGATGTTTTCATCTAACCACTCAACAAAACGATAAGATATTGCGGTACGAAATGCTTCTAAAGTATCAGTAAACGTATTTAATGGTTTGTTAGCCCAACGCCTTCTTATACCTCCTGTTAACTGATGCCAGATAATAAATGTATAAGCACAAAATACTAAAATAAAATGCCTTTTAAGGCTGATTTTATCTCTGACTTGATATTCTCTTAATCCTAACCATCCTTTGGCTTCCCTGTAGAAAACTTCCACCCAATTTCTTTGAGAATAAGTAGAATATATCCACTCAGGAGTTACATATTTGTCTTCTCTATTAGTGATATAATAGTTAATATCAGTGGCCTCAGAAAAACTTTTAGCATTCATAACGATAGCTATAGTTTTTTGACCTGACATCCTAGATATTTCTACTTCTAATGTAGCTACCCAAACTTCTCTAGCATTTTTTGTACTTAGTTGAACTAAGTTGAAAGCTTTCTGAGGTATACTTTCTGCCAGCTTGTCTAATCTAATTTCCTCTTTAATGTCATCTTGTTTTTTAATGATGACTTTTCGATTTTTAGCTAATCCTCCTATATAAGTTAAACTTCTTTTCTCTAGTTGATTTAAGAATGATGTATTGTTACCATAGCCAAATTTCAATTAACACAATTTCTGGTTGGTGTCCTCTGGACAAACATTGATCTACTAGAGACATTGCACTCGTCTGGTTTCTTGACAAATTCTGGGTCTTTTTTTCCTTTTGGAAAAGAATCAGCTTTCTGATACAAAGCTATGTCTAAAGGTAGACTTTTAACTCCATCATAAAGATGAGTTGTCACCACGACTACACCATTATCTGTTTTTCCTATTTCTCCTATATATTGCCGCCCTACTCCTGCAGTAAAATTACCACTTTTTCTGTGGCCTGAATCGTCTATAATTAAAGCAATAGGATCGAGAAGGTTTTGTTTGGCGACGTTCCCACATTACTTGAAGACGACGCTCATTCACAGCATCTACAGACCAATTTGCTCGAACTAGAAAATGCCGTAATTTGTGGTACGTGTGACCTACAGTGTTGTTGGCAATTTGAGACAAGTTTTTTCGATCGCTTTCTCAAGAGTAATCCTCCTATATATTCCCTAAACCCTGTTTTTTGGGCTTTTGTTTTAAAGACATTGTTAAAGCGATCGCACCATCGATGGAAACAAGAGGGCATGGCCACTGAAGTTGTTTCTTTCATCAAACTTTTCCCAGGCCAGTAATTAACGTAAAATACATATCAGGTATACATTATACCCTTTTTTTTACTATTTTTTCACTAAAGTCCCGCTAAAAATAATATATTATTATGGTTCTAATTTATTCAGCTATTCCTAATTATTTCCCTTGAGGGTATAAATTAGTATTGATAGATTTAAGGATAATTAAAGGTATTGAAAAAACTGGCTTTAATCTATATTAATCCGATAAAACCGTTGTAAAAATTACAAAACTAATAAAATTTAAAACTATTGCTAATGACCTATTGCCTATTTCCAAAAAGTTAGAATATATTTGGATAATACCAACATAAGATTGTTATGGAGAGTTTATGTTCATAGGTTTAGTGGAGCAGAAAATGGGAACATCAACCCTCATAAATACCTCCTTAGTGGCAAAAAATACAGACATTCATGAGAGTCATACTAAAAACTTAGGGATGGGACGATAGCTTGAGAAACAAGCAACTATTAATCGGCATTGCTACGACACAAAAATAGCTAATGATTTAAAGGGTATTAAGCTTTCCCAAGAAAAGCAATACATACCATCAAAAACCGGATGTTTTGATACAGAAAAGGATCCCGATACTGTGAAAGCGATAAGTCCAGTTTTTAGGAAATACAAAAATAAGCAAGTAATCAATTTATCACCAATTATTGAGGAGAGTTAAGTGCTTAAACAAAATAAATTATACACTTGCAAAGCTAAAATTCTAACTGTGTAAACATCTCTTGGGCAAATAATTTTGTATAGTTACCTATAACTAGATTTGAGTAATCTATAAAAATATCGTTACGATTAGGGAAAAGAGAATCGAAAAACTAGTATAAATTTGATTATTTTTATTAATTTGAGAATTAATTACAAATTATTTTATTTCAGATATCATAATTGTATAAATAAGTTGAGATGAATATTGGTAAAATCAAAGAATATCATCCATATTCCTTTGTTCAAAGCAAGTTATTCTTAGTCAAAAATTAAAATGAATAGTTGTATATTAATGGTACAAATCACCAAAGATCCAGAACTGCGCTATACAGCAGATTCTCAATTGCCAGTAGCAGAAATGATAGTAGAATTTCCTAATTTAGGAGTTAATAATAAACCTGCTTTACTAAAAGTAGTAGCGTGGGGAGACTTAGCTGAACAAGTCAACGAAAAATATCACCAAGAAGATTATGTTATTGTTGAAGGCCGCTTAAGTATAAACACTATTGAACGACCAGAAGGATTTAAAGAAAAACGAGCTGAATTAACAGCCTCCAAAATCTATCCTATTAGCTCTGAGGCTATGACTCAAGATGAAAATCAAATGCCAACAAATAAATCCAGTAAGAGAAATTTCACTAAACAGCAATCACAGGAAGAACAATATAGTAATGTTGTAGATTTAAAATCTCGTCTTAGCTCTACTGTTAATGAAGAATCAAAAACTGATCTAGTAGAGAGTGAATTACCAGCTGACGATTTTGATCCTATTCCTTTTTAAGGAAGTAGTCAACACTTAGTCAAATAATCAGTAGGATAATTTTTTAAGCCAGGGACAAGGGGGCTTGAGCCCAGAGCTGCTAAAAGCTGATAACTAGTCAAAATAATATAGCATTTGTACTTTTGACTAATTTGACTCCAAATACTTTAGCAAAAGCATTAGCTACTAGAGGAAGTACTTCATCTGTAGTAATACTAGGAATAAACTGAGCCAAACTACCTACAGATTTATCAGAAATACCACAAGGTACAATCCTTTGAAAACCTTCTAAATTAGGAGAGACATTGAGAGCAAAGCCGTGCATGGTTATCCAACGGCTAACTTTAATCCCAATTGCTCCTACTTTTCGACCCTCCAACCAAACCCCTGTTAAACCTGGATATCGTTCACCCTTGAGACCAAAGATATCTAAGACTTTGATCAATACTTCTTCTAATTGTCGTA
Organism: Trichodesmium erythraeum IMS101; assembly: GCF_000014265.1. Taxonomy (NCBI): domain Bacteria; kingdom Bacillati; phylum Cyanobacteriota; class Cyanophyceae; order Oscillatoriales; family Microcoleaceae; genus Trichodesmium; species Trichodesmium erythraeum. The sequence continues at coordinate 4,866,087 of NC_008312.1, read as the reverse complement.
GATACCAATGTAAGTCTTGCTGATAATGTTTTAAGTTGAGGATTGGATAACCTACCAGTTGGCCAGGGCAATGGTATGTTACTTCTCCTCCTCGTTCTACTCGGTGGAGTTCGTATTTATTTTGAGTAGGATCGAATTTAAGAAAATCTAATTTTGCCCCTTGTCCTAAAGTATAAACCTGTGGATGTTCCAATAATATTAGAACATCAGCCAATTCTGGACAATTATGACGTTGTTGAACAAGCGATCGCTGCCATTCCCAGGCCACCGAATACTTTGTTAATCCTGGACAAATTAACTGGCAAGTTTGAGAAGTCATTTTAGAGTAGAGAATAGGTAGAGGCGCTCTTATGGAACGTCCCTAAAGAAGATTAAAATGCTCCCCGGCTGTTAGGTGCGCGGGTAGCTCTCCCTTGGGTTGTTCAAGGGCAGGTTGAGGTTTTTCACGACATACCCGCTGTGCACTTCACAGACTAATGAACTTACCCCCTTTTGGGGGGTGGGTTAGGATAGCTTACTTAAGCCTTACGTGTCCGTTTTTTGTCTCGGACTGCCCAGTCGCGATTAATTAATTAAATCACAACTTATGTATTCAAAAAAAACTAAAAAGTCGCTTATAGACTAGGCTTTTTAACCCAATTTTTCGATAATTTGTTAACATCCTTCCCCGCTGTTAGGCACGAGTATTCATAACGAGCCTTAGATAGGATAAAGCTTGACGTATCTAAGGCTGCTGCCACCTTGGCGAACCCTCACTTCTTGAGGAGGTTTTCAATTTAATCAATTTTTCGGTAAACGGAAAATAAAAAATAATAAAAATAAGTTAATCTCAGTAACTTGAGAAAACTTATATTCTTAATATCCTTTCCGACATAAAAGCAAGGATAAAAAACTGAGCTATAGTTCCTCAGTTGCTTGACGTTTAACAGGCTGCTGCTAGCTTGACCCTAGTCAAAGATATTGCGTGATGCGTCCCTTTTTTGTCTGGTAACTACCTGCCTACAATTAATTAATACAATAATAACGTATATATCTAAAAAAACCAAAAAGTCGTCTGATGGGTGGGTCTAGCTTTAAACTCAATTTTTTGGTAAAACTAGGACAAAAAAAATCAAGAATTGTCAAGGGATGCAAAGGATTCTAAAGATAGGATGCTGGGGATCATACAAAGTGCTATCCTTATATAATAATAGTAAGCCCAGAATATTAGCGGAGGGAGCTTATGAAGCTTGTTATCCAGGGTAAAAATATAGAAATAACCGATTCCATTCACGAATATGTTAATCAAAAAATTGAAAAAGCAGTTAATCATTTTCAACAACTAACCACCGAAGTAGATGTACATCTGTCAGTCGCTCGAAATCCGCGCATAAATCCTAAGCAGACAGCAGAAGTAACTATCTACGCTAACGGTACAGTCATTCGTGCCCAGGAAAGTAGCGAAAATTTGTATGCTAGCATTGACTTGGTAGCAGATAAAATTGCACGCCAACTCAGAAAGTACAAAGAAAAGCGTCAATCTAAGGTTAATAAAACTAAAACTGTTGATTTGATTGAATCACAGCCAGTTGTGGAGAATTTAATTGGCGATCGCCAAGCAGAGCTACCCAGTGAAGTAGTACGGACTAAATATTTTCCTATGCCCAGTATGACAGTAGAGGAAGCCTTGGAGCAGCTACAACTTATTGACCATGATTTCTATATGTTTTCCAATGGAGTAACAGGTGAAATTAATGTTATTTACAAACGTTACCATCATGGTGGTTATGGTTTAATTCAACCACGACCTAATGGTAATGATAATGGTAATAATGGAAAAGTATCCGATAGTATTGGTGAGGCAGCAGGCCTTAAATCTACTCATATCTAGAATTATCTTAATATCATGTCCAGTTAATAGTTCTAATTAAAGTTTGTAGTAGGTTTTGAGGAGTCAGTATAGATATTTCATCTCCTCAAGTTCTACTACAAACAAAAACTTTTTGATATTAAATTGTCCGGACATCATAATAGAAGGAGTTTGGAGGTGCGATTAGTCCCAGTCACGCGCCTTGATATTTGATTTCCCGTCTGGGCTATGTTATACAGTGACTCTTAACTTTCTTAACGCTTTTAACGCTTCTTTGGAGTGAACTTCAAAGTCAAACGTAGAGTCACAGATATAACGGATAATTCCTTCTTTATCTATAACGTAAGTAGCTCTACCTGGAAGGATCCAGAGGGTAGGAGGTACATCATACAATTGTCTCACTTTGTTGTCTGTATCACATAAAAGAGTAAAGGGTAAACTATATTTAGTAGAAAATTGTTTGTGAGATTGTTTGGAGTCTCCACTAATGCCAATTATTTCAGCATCAACATTTTTAAATATGGTATATTGATCTCGAAATGTACAAGCTTGTATCTTACACCCAGGTGTATCGTCTTTGGGATAAAAGTAAAGAACAACATTTTTCTTACCGCGGAAGTCAGATAGAGAAACTTCGGTTCCTTCTTGGGATGGTAAGGTAAATTCCGGTGCTTGATCTCCTACTTGAATTTTCATAGTTAATGTTGTAAATCAAACTATTATTGGATGCTATGTTAACTTATATTATTTTAGCTTGACAGACTCTATTTTTTTTACTGGTTGAGCTATACATCAAGCATATACAAATAACGTAGCCCTTATAATTATACACTTATAATAAGACAAATATCAATTATTAATATTAAAAAAAATTATTATATTGTTTTGTAAAGTTTATATAATAATTCTTGAAATTAGCCAAAATAATTGTTCTATACTCGAGGATTGAGTAGCAACTGTGACGAAAGTGTTGTTAACTCCAAAATTTTGTCACAGAAAAGTTAAGAAAAGAATTAGCTTACCTGGGAGAAATCAAGTCAAGAAAATCACAAATAAACTGACAATGAGTTAGGTATTTCTGATGTTTCAATCTGTAAAATTAGTAAACATAAATTGGCAACAACTTGGCTGCAATTTAACAGAGTAACGTTAAAAAATAGTCAAATATAAATGAAATAGTTGTAGTTAATATTATCTAATAATTTGATTGGGTTTATTTGAAATGAAAAAAAGTTAAAAGCAATCAAGAATATTTTTAAATAGAAATTTCGGAGGATATGAAAATATTTTTCGCTCCTGTTCTGATGTTAATTGTAACTGAAATAGCTACCTTTATATCCCGAGAAAATTTATCTGTGAAAACTCATTCAATTAAGTTACTAATAGATTTTACTGATTAATTCTCAAAGCATTGACAGAAATTATACTTTAGCTAAACTAAAAAGTTTCAAAAAGTACCATAATTTTGATGGCTTAAGTTTAATGTATGGATAGGATTTATGGCATATCTAGCCCCAAAAATTAGGGGGAAATTCTGACTATACCGGACCTAGTGAACAGTCCATTTATCTGTGCTTCGGCGTCTCCGTACTGCCGTAGAAGAACCCTCACCAAGACTTTTTCAGTAAACCTTAAATACTCCCGATTTTTTGACATAAACAGTTAACAATAACTAGGAAAATTAGGTAAAGAAAAATTTTATGGCTAGAATTTTTTCAAAATATCTATAATCTGAGTTACGTCTGGGAAATGTGGGTTTCAAAAGTTTTCTTGACTCTTATGATATGAGCTAAACAAAGATTTTATTGATAGAGTAATCTGAAAGCTATTTTTGTTTGTAGTTAATGTGATAAAAAAATTGTTTTATTTGTGAATTGAAATGTTTTTATTGGCATGGAATTATAGAAATTATCAAAAACTGTACTTTACCTGGATTTTCTATTTCTAAATACTATTTATTGATGTAATTTTATTATTAACTAACTTCTGTGGTTTTTCCAGCCCTAGTTAACTACCTTCAATGAGTAGCATTATTTACGATAAATAGTATTACAACTCCAACTTTTTTGTAGTGCTATATTAAATAAATAGTTGCTCAGAAATTCCATCTGTTCAAATAAAATTGTCCCTTAAGAATTTTCACTATCTATATAATTAGAATTATTGGCTAATTCAGATACACTACCCTTTTCAGCTTGAAGTTGCCAGTTACCAACCGAATTTAGAGTACCCTCCAAAAATTGACTGCGACATAACCGACGTTGAATCTTACCACTGGTAGTTTTGGCAATACTACCAGTCTTCAACAAACTAATAGTATAAACTTCCACCGTATGTTCCTCAGCAACTGCCTGGCGAATAGCTCCCACTACTTCCTCAAAATTCAAATTTCGTAAATAACTACGCTCTACCTCCTGAATAATTATTAACCGCTCATCATCTTCTGCCTCTATAGAAAAAGCTGCTCCACAACCAGACCGCAAAGCTGGATGACATTTTTCCACAGTTAATTCAATATCTTGAGGATAACGATACCTACCCCACAAGATCATTACATCTTTAATTCGACCAGTAATAAATAATTCCCCATCCTGTAAAAATCCTAAATCTCCTGTCCGTAAAAAAGGTCCTTTATCTGCCAAAAAACCATTAAAAGTTTGTTCTGTTTCTTCTGGTTGCTGCCAATAACCCTTACTTACACCAGCACCTGATACCCAAATTTCTCCTACTTCCCCCTGTGAACGTCTAGCTAAAGATTTTGGATCAACTATGGCAATTTCATCACCCAACCAACCCCAACCACAACTAACCACTGGCTTGCTGTTTTCACGACCAACTACAACTCGATTTTCTGCCAAAGCTTCAGCATCTACATATTGAATAACTGGAGCTTTTGTTTTTGTTCCACCACTAATAAATAGAGTGGTTTCTGCCATTCCATAACAAGGATAAAAAGCTTCCCGCTGAAACCCACAAGGTGCAAAAGTATGGGCAAATCTTTCTAAAGTTGCAGCTCGTACAGGTTCAGCTCCAGAAAATGCGACACTCCAACTACTTAAGTCTAAATTTTGTAGTTGTTCTGGGGTGACTTGACGAGAAACTAAGTCATAAGCAAAGTTGGGTCCCCCACTAGTTGTTGCTTTGTATTTACAAATTGCTTTTAACCAACGTATGGGTTTTTGAATTAAAGCTACGGGTGACATGAGAGTGACTGGAAAACCTCCATATAGAGGTTGTATTACTCCGCCTATTAGTCCCATGTCGTGGAACATGGGTAACCAAATTACCCCTTGACTTTCTGCTGAATGTTCAAAGGACTGATAAATAATTTCTGAATTATGTAAGATATTGCTGTGAGTTACCATTACTCCTTTTGGTTTGCCTGTGGAACCGGAGGTATATTGGAAAAAGGCGAGGGTGTCTGGTTCTATTTTTGGTTCTTTCCATTTTGGAGCTTCAGAGGATGATATTTTATCTGTAGCGATCCAGGGTAACTGGTTGAGTTTGGGAGCTAAGTCTAGATTTTTCGCTAATTTTTTTTTAATTTGCTGTAAAAAAGATTCTGTGGTGAGGATGGCTTTTGGTTGGCAGGAGTCGACTCTTTCTTGGAGTTTGGCTATAGCTTCGTTGTTGAGGGGAGGGTTACTGGTGACGGCGATGGCTCCTGCACAGATACAAGCAAAGAAGCTGGCGATAAATTCTAGCCCAGCGGTATAGGGATAAATGACTAATATTCGGTCTTGTAGGGTAATGAATGATTGGAGGTGGGCAGCGATCGCTCGTACTTGGACATTTAGTTGTTGATAGGTTAAGTGACCAGACTCAGTTTCTCCATCGGGCAAGAAAGTATAAGCTATTTGGTCGGGAAGATTTTGGGAGCGATGGTTTAGGATATCTAGTATTGTTGAGTATTTAGCCATTTGAGAATTTTTTCAGCAGGTTAGTTATTGGAGCATTGTATTAGAAAATCCACTGTGTTTTTATAAGGGTTTCAGATAATAGGGTATGGGCATGAAATTAGGGCCAATATGGGTGGACAACAAATTTCCTCAAGAGAAGAACCAAAGATTGGTATTGGTCAAAAAAAGGGCCTTTTTTCTGAACCTTTATTTTCCCAACCAAGTCAAAATATTACCCCATCTTTAAAAACAAAAGATTTACAGCGCTTTCTGTTGTTTAATAGTAAAGTCATTCTGGTAAAATGGCCCCTATCCTAAGCCACTTACTGGGTCAATAATTGCCAATGTAATGAAAAATTATTCAACTTCAAAATCATCGTGGCTACCAAGTTATATGGTAAGTAAGCCGTTACCCAGGGTAAAGCGTCAGGAAAGCCAAGTTAATTTTTTCTCAGTCTATGAACTCAAAGTACTTTTACAGCAAGATAATATTTCTAAGTTTACCACTGGTATTTGCCGGAAATCACATACTTTTTACTATTGAAAATATTTCATATTTTACAGTTGAAGGAATTATAGGAATGACTCGAAAGCGAGAAACTGTTTCATGGAAGTAAAAAGTAAAAAGTAAAAATTTAAAAGTAATATAAAAATTTAATACAACAAAATTTGAGTCAATTTTAAAGCCTTGATAAATAGTTTATTTTTGCTAATTTATAAAGACAGACAAACTGCTTTCAAGTTTTGATATAGAGTTAATTTTTCTGATTTATAAATACAAATAAACTGCTATTATTATTTATAATTTACTATTAAATTTACTATTAAATATTTATCAGCAAATCAATTTCTTTTGTTATGAAAAATATTAGTAATATAGCCATATAAGTATGGCTGAATATATCAAGATTAATCTCTAAAAAAACCGAAATAATTCAGATTTTTAATCTTTTATTCCATTGCTATAATTTATATTTACCAGCAATAAATGATGTTTTATAAATTATAATCAAGGACAATGGAAATTAAGATTTGAGAAGATGAACAAATCACTTTTACAAATATATTTCATAAAATCCCTACGAATTCATAAAAGTTTCACGAATTAGAACTATTAATGATTCAGAATACGGAAAATATTAATTATCTTCTACTATCATAAATTTATATAGTAATTCTATCTGATTTCTGAAAAAGATGGGTGACTATAAGGTACTTATCCTGAAGAGAGAAACCAAAAGTAAGAGTGTTTATAGCTATTTTTCACAATACTAGTAATTTTCATAAATGATTTAGATTGCTATAGAGAGAAAAGAAACTGAGGCAATTTTTCAAGTTAAATTAAATCAGATGCAATAAAGCGATCGCCACATTTTTTTGAAACTAAATTATCATTTATATAAAAGAATAGTAGTTAAACTCAATTGTATATTATAGCGATACTAGAAAAAGCTCAAAAAATAGTTGATCAACTTCCCATTCAACAAATATAAAAATTATTATAAATTGTGAAAATTCAAAAAACTTAAGTTAGTTTATAATAAATATATCAAGAACTAAAATAAGCGATCGCCTCTTTTCATCACAATCACAATTACAGTCTCAAACTACAGAAAATATTATTAAAATATTATTACTGATTACGAGTTATTTTAACAGAATATTAATCATATAAATCGTTTTATTCCCAAATTTTAAACCTTTATTTTGTAAGTTTATGAAGCGCAATTATAAATTAAAAAAAAATGAATGCAAAAAGACTTTTTTATTACCTCCTTAACTAATCATTATAAGGTAAAAATTTATAGTTAAAAGCTTGTTATTCTTTCTAATTGTAGTATACTATTTTCTATATATATTAATAAAAATCCTACAAAATAAGTTAAGTTTTTATTTTTAGAAAAATTAGCACTCATAATTAGGCTTATTAATAATGACTTAAATTAACTGAAACCTTAGATTTATTGCCTTCTTTTTTATTTATTTTTCCTTTATTTATGTTTATGAAAATTGCTATTATTGCCTCTGGATTTTTACCTGTATTAGATGGAGTAACCGTCAGTGGTTATTACCGAGTTCAAAAACTTAGTCAATTCGGACATCAAGTTTTATTATTTTGCCCAGACTATAGTCCCCTTGCTCACTTATATCCCAATTGGAAGGATTATACTGGTAATATTTTCCCAGGAATTCAAGTCATTAACTTACCTAGTACACCATTTCTAGATTTTGAAAGGAATGTGGGATTTAATACTTATAAAATAGTTGTTCGAGAGCTAGAAAAGTTTCAACCAGATATTATTCATGTAGATGAACCAGAAAGATTATTTTTTGCTTTTTTTCGTTTAGCTGGAATCAAATTTGCTAGAGAAAACAATATTCCCTGTATTTGTACTTTCAGAACTAACTTTTTAGAATATTTTGAAGATTTTTTGCCTTTACCAAAAGGCATTAACCTAATGTTACAGTTAATCTTTGAAAAAAGTTTTGTTTCAATTTACAACAAATACGATTTGACTTTAGTTTCTAGTACTATAACCCATCAAAAAATTATTGGCATGGGTATCAAAAATGCTATGTATATCAACTTTCATGGTTTTGATATAGAAAAATTTAATTCAGCTACAATAACAACCAATTTTTGGGAACTAAATTATCAAATTCCTAACTTAAACAACAAAGTAAAAATAGTATTTTTAGGTAGATTAACCGAAGATAAGGGCTGGAAATTTACCTTAGGTGCTTTTGTAAAACTTCAACAATTAGTAAATATAGAAAATGTTGCCATAATAATTGTTGGGGATGGTCCGATGCGTGAGGAAATATCAAACAGGTTATCTCAAGTAACAAATCATGTTTATTTATTAGGTAGAATATCTCCCAAACATATACCTAATATTTTAAAAAATAGTAATTTTCATGTCACAGCTTCAGAAAAAGAAACTAGAGGTTTAACTGTATTAGAAGCATTTGCAGCAGGTATTCCAGTAGTTGCTCCTGAAGCAGGAGGAGTTACAGAAAATATTCAAAATGGTAGAAATGGCTTATTATTTACACCAGGAAATCAGGAAAGTTTTTGTGATAAATTGAAGCTCTTAATTGAAGATAGTAATTTACGGAAAGAAATGGGTATTAATGGCAGGGAAACTATTTCAAAATATAGTTGGGATAATGCAGTAGCTAACTTAGTTAAAATTTGGCAAGAGCAAATTATACTCCAATCATAAGCATTCAGCTTTCGGCTATTAACTATCAGTTATCAGTTATCAGTTATCAGTTATTAACTCATTCTATTGAAAGAAGTAATTAGTCTCCAAAGAGAATGAAAAAGTTATGTTTGTACAGCAAACTTTGCTTCCCATTGCCTTTGAACCGCACCGTACTAAAATGTTAGGAATATTAGGAGTGTTTGTCATGTAATTATCAGGTAAACTTGGTATTTACTTGCATAAACTTATCAGTTAAGACCTGACGGCTAAATAAGACTAAGGGTTATCCATCTGGATGTGACAAATAATAAGCTAGGGTTTGGTTTATTGGATTCGTTCTGCTAGTAATATAAAGATTTATCTGTAATTTAAGAAACTATTTATCAAAAAAATATTTAAGGTTTAATTATGCTAAAAATCTTGATTCCTAACTAATAAATAAATACCAAAATTAAAAGTATTCCTAAATCTTATTAAGAGATGCTTGGGAGTTTCCATATAATGGATATAGCATCTAGAGTTCCTAGGTATTAAGATATCTTTGCGCGTTGTAAAAAAAAAGTGTTAAAAATATTGGTCTTACTTCTTTATTAATCTTTTGAAGTTTTAAGTAAGTATAAGATTATTTTTGGGAATTGCTATAAAATATAGTATAGAAGATTCAATACTAGTAGAAGAATAGCTATCTTTGATACTCTCTTAATATACTAGTAAATAAATTTATCATCTTAATCTTCCTTTTTCTTTCTGATAGGAAGGAAAATATGAAGTAGAAACTACTGGAAATTTATTAAGTATGAATGAATTAAATTTGATGATACTCGAAAGTTGGAAAAAAGTTTACTTAATTATATCAAAAAAGTGCTTGACAATTTTAGCTAAAAATATACGATTACTTCTATTTTAAGTGCTCAAGAAAATGTCAAAAAAAATTATAGCTATCTAAATAATAACAACATTCAGATTATTTTTCTATCAATTATAGATTCAAAACCTTACTTGATTTTATATATTTTTTTTGTCTCATTTGCAACAATACTTCTTGGGTTCCTTTCAGGAATAGTATTAGAGAAAATTTTCGATAAAAATAAATTATAAAAATATTAAGATAATTTAATCTTTGCTTTATTTCTATGAAGATACAGTTAGAGTAAATAAAAGTACTTTTTAGTTTTTCAGCCTTATAACTTTTAAGTGACTAATTTAACAGAGTAAATTTATTAAATAACTATAATAATATTAGTTATATCTGACAAACTATCTGACAAAAATGAAATTAATTTAATAGCTAATAGCCTGAGCATTTATCAATAAGTTCAAGAGACAAAAAAATATTAGGGCTTAAATACCTAGGTTAATAAATATTGAGTGTTTTAAAATCACCATAATCAAACTATAATTAAGTATTATCGAGCAAACTCAACAAATGCCATTCGACTCTATATATGATTCATCTAAGAACTTAAAGTTATGCAAACATTCGTATTTATATGGTTGGGTCAAGTTTTTTCTCTATTAGGTTCTAGTCTGAGTGAATTTGCTCTAGCAGTATGGGTATATCAAACAACAGGTTCAATTACCCACTATGCTCTGTTGTCTTTATTCATTCATCTACCTAGTATCTTTATTTCACCATTTGCTGGTGCAATGGTAGACCGCTGGAGTCGTCGTCAAGCAATGATTGTCAGCGACTCAATCACTGGAGTAACAGCATTAGCAATAATGTTCTTAGTATTCTCCCAACAACTACAAGTTTGGCATATCTATATAGCAGTGGGTATTAGTTCTGTCTGTAACGCTTTTCAATGGCCAGCTTATATATCTGTAATCCCCCAACTTGTACCTCCAAAACATTTGAGTCGGGCAAATGGCATGGTACAAGGTGCAATAGCAACAGCAAGAATTCTTGGCCCAAGTATAGCTGGTGTGTTGATCATCAAAATTCATCTTCACGGCATATTATTAATCGATTTTAGTACCTATCTACTGGCATTTTTTACTCTGTTAAGTGTCAAATTCCCCATAAGTCAGCAGCAAAAGATTAGACGAAAAGTAAGTATTGAAAAGTTATGGCAGGAAGTTATTTCAGGATGGAATTATGTAGTCGTCCGTACTGGTTTACGCCAATTGACTATTTTCTTTGGAGTTATTTATCTAAGTGCGGGAATATTGCAAGTTTTATTCTTGCCAATGGTATTAAGCTTTGCTTCGGAAAAAGAACTAGGAATAGTAATGTCTGTTAGTGGCATTGGAATGTTATTAGGAAGTGTTATAGTAAGTTTATGGGGATGTTCTAAACGTAGGATAGAAGGTATTTTAGTTTTTGTATTTATCCAAGGACTATGTCTATGTTTAGGAGGATTAAAACCCGCTGTAATTTTGGCTGCTATTGGAGGATTTGGCTATTTATGTTCTAGAGCAATTGTTGTTAGTTTAAATCATACTATTTGGCAACAGAAAGTACCTCAATATTTACAAGGGCGAGTTTTTTCTTTGCAGAATATGATGGAAAAGTTTTTGTTAGTAATTACTCATCTAAGCGCGGCACCTTTAGTAGAGTTTATGTTTAAACCTTTGATGAGTGAAAATGGAATTTTGGCAAGTAGTGTAGGAAGAATTATTGGGGTTGGAGATGGTAGAGGAATAGCTTTATTATTTGTATTGATGGGTTTATTGAATATTGGAGCGGTATTAGTTGCTTATCGTACTCCACAGTTGCGAAGGGTAGAAATAGAATTAAATGATACTGATAGATTTCAAGTCAATAAAACTGAGACTGATAATACTGAACAAACTGTATTAATGTAAAAAAGAGTAAATCAAGCTTTTATCAAACCTCTGTAAGAAGATTCCATGGAATCTTCCTACTTTCTTTTTTATGCTTATAACTAATACCAAAATGTAATACCAAAATATCAATTTTACATAAATAAAACTAATTTTATAAATTTTTGCTACAAATTTTTTCTACAAATAGCTAGGGGATTTTTTAGGAGACATTTCGGGGACTTTCAGATTTGCAAATTACAATAGTCAGGAGTTAGAATGAATCGCTTCAATACCATTTCTGAGCTTAAAACTTATCTTAAGTGATAATACTCAAATTGATAATAATAACATACAAAGAACCTTGATAAATAAAGTAAGAAACCAGATTAAAATATTTAGGAATATAACCTTAAAAAAAAACCGAACTGGATATGCTAGCTAAAGAGGACTGCTTTAACGTACACACAGACGACATGATTTATTTTCATGTTTTAATGAGTGACTTATTAACAGATAATAGGCTTAATATAGAGGTGTAGTAATAGAAGTAGAAATAGATAATTACAGCACAGAATGGCGGTACTTAAACAACAAAAAACTAGCATAAAAATAGCATAAGTATCACCAACAAAAAGCTTAATTAAGATTAATAACTAAAGAGGAAAATTTATATTTAGCTAGTGCTAAAAATGTCACGGTATAGACAGAGGAAATAAAGGGTAGAAACTTATGATAAATAGTTATCCTTGGCTAAAATTATTGTCTAATTACTATCTAAATTATTGTGTAAAATAGCCTAATTTCCTTTACTTTTGACTATAATTCTAGTATTTTTACCACAGACAAGACCCCTAAAACCCACCCTTAAAGAAAAGAATTTACAGCACTTTCCGTTGCCGATGAGGTACAATAACAGCACTTAGTAAAGCAGTTTTTTAAATGTTGAGAATTATATTAACTAAAGTACTACCCCAGGTGACTATATCAACCATTTTTGTGTACTGTTGGAGAAAAAATTCGTACAAAATATTTCAATTGTGACCATCATAACTTCTTAAAAATTAAAGTTTGAGAAATATGGGGATAAATTTATAATTTTCCCTCCTACAGATTTTATTCTATGTTCAATTAATGCTAGTTTATGTGCAGGTAAATTATCCATCAAAAATACCGCTCCTAACTATAAATATGGTAGTCAAAAACGTTCAATAAATACTTTAAATGCAATACTTGCCATTGAATTATTTATTGTCATTAACCCTACTACTTATTTAATACTTATTGCACTAATTACTGTAACTTTCTGAGGGAGATAAAATGACTTCATTTAATTAACCCATTATCCCCAAAGCGAGTAAGCATGGATGAGTTTTGGTTGAACCTAATATTACACCTATTCCATCTATAAATACTAAATTTTCTGGGTGTATATTTTTCACTAATTTCTTTATATTCTTCTCTTAATTTTTGTACTCTTTCTGTTCCGACTAGAACTACTACGCTGCATTTTTTTTACGACTTAATCATAATTTTTGTCAAGCTCGAAATATACCAGTACAACTTAACCAATTTCTTATTAAAAGGTTAAAATACTTCATATAATTCTGCGATAGTTGCATCTGGATTTTCTGACACAAGTTGTTGGAAATCTAAATCTGTAGCATATCAGATGACTAAACCTTGATTAACCACATTTTAATAGTTCTAAATTTACATCTGTTTTGTGTTATTTTATTAGTTTCTGGACTAAACCTTTAATAACAGAAAATATGATGGCTACAAATGGGAATTAATATTTTCTGTTTCAGATGTGTCGCAACTATTTTTTCTGATAAGTTCTTTTGGATATGAATTCATATTTATATCATCAAATTCTTAACTATAAGTGCAACTCATAGCTTCAGAAACTGCTGTATTATATAAAAGTTTACCTCCTTGCAAACGTATAGAAAAGATATAATCGAAGCATAAAGTACTTACAAAAGCTATGCCCAGAACTAAATCAGCAAAAAATAATAAAATCACTGTTGGTTGGTAATCGTGAAAGAAACAAACCCTACTCCATTAGCTCTTTGAAATTCTATAAGTACTGATTATTATTTAGCTACAAATAGCTCTTTAAAGTAGGACAATATCTGATTTGTCAACCATAAGATACTTCAAATTCAGACTTTTCTCAGAGGTCTATTAACATCTTTTATGACCTTTGAAAAGACAGGATCAGATTATCCAAATGATCTACAAGGCGTTAAAGATAAAATTTTTGTAGTATAAGCATATTGCCCGCTAGATATTTACCTCACGGGCCGTAGGAAGTGTATATATTCAAACCATTTACCGAAAAATTTGGTTTAGAGCCTCACTCATAAAAAGACAACTTTTTAGTTATTGTTTTGAATACATCTGTTCTCCAATAAACAAACAAAATCTCTGATAGCTTCTACTTTTACTAGAGTGTAATCAGATTTTTATTAGATAGAAGCTTGGAAAATCTCATTTTCTTCAACTAAGTCCACTCTTTCGAATTTTGCTCCTAACTTTTGCAATTTAATTTCTAGTTGTTCGTAGCCTCGATCAAGGTGTTGTAGACCCTGAAAAGTTGTTTCCCCTTCTGCTGCTAGCGCTGCTAATATCAAGGCAGCAGAAGCTCTAAGGTCAGTACCAATAATTGGAGCAGCAGATAACTTAGGTACACCTTTAACAATAGCATGATTTCCTTTAACCCTAATATTAGCACCCATTCTATTTAATTCTGAAACATGGCGCATACGATTCTCAAATACTGTTTCTGTAACATCACTAGTGCCAGAACAGACACTAAGCAAAGCCATAAATGGAGCCTGCATATCTGTAGGAAAACCAGGATATGGTTGAGTTTTAATATTAGTAGATTTCAATATTTCACTAGGTAAAAGACGTAAACTATCAGATGTTTCCTGTATAACTTTTACACCTACCGACTGAAGTTTAGAAATAACTGCACTCAAATGTTTAGGCACTACTGGTGAAATACTTATATCTGAATTAGTTATCGCGCCAGCTATTAAGAATGTACCAGCTTCTATCCTATCAGGAATAATAGTATAATCTACTGAGTGTAGTTTTGGTACTCCAGATATTACTATCCTTTTTGTACCTGCACCGAAAATATTAGCCCCCATAGCTATACATAGATTAGCCAAGTCTTCTACTTCTGGTTCCTTAGCTGCATTTTCAATGATAGTTTCTCCTTCAGCCAAGGTAGCTGCCATCATTAAAGTTTCAGTGGCTCCAACACTGGGATAGTCAAGATAAATTTTTGCCCCTTGTAACCTCTTTTTACTACCACTGATATTAGCATTAACCATACCATGTTCAATATGAACTTCTGCTCCTAGAGCTTGTAAACCTCTAACATGAAGGTCAACAGGTCTTGCACCAATAGCACATCCACCAGGTAGTGGTACGCGAGCCACCCCTAGTCTAGCCAAAATAGGACCTATGGCAAAAAAGCTAGCACGCAACTGTCTAACTAACTCATAAGGAGCTTCATGATGATTAATAATACTTGCATCTATATCTAAAGTAAAAGTATTAGTATTATGTTTTATTCTTGCTCCTAATGCAGATAAAACTTGTCCCATTATGTTAATATCTGCTAGACATGGAACTTGACGCAAACGACAAACACCTGAAGAAAGTAGTGTTGCTGCCATTGCAGGGAGCGCTGAATTTTTAGCACCACTAATACTAATATTTCCTTTTAAACGAGAAGGACCCCAAATTTTCAGTATTGACTGATTCACAGGAGATGACTTTAGCTTATCGGTGTCTGCTATTGAATGTAATTGTTGGTTGATGGCTCTATCCTCCCTCAATGGCATAAGTTATTGATTTTCATTTTTGCTCTTGATTGTACTGGAAAGTCAGCAAATGTCTAGGGGTCGACAAATTCTTTTTCTTCATCTAAATTATCAGTTACCAAAAAAATTTAGATAGCTCCAGAAAAATTGTAGGGATTTTAAGGTTAAAGACTTTTACCTTATTAACCTATAGTTTAATTGACTTTGAGTGAGCTAAATCGACGGTCAATCAATGTCCCATTGAGTTCCATTGATTAAGAATATTATTTTGGATTTTTTTGATTCTCAAATTATGGTGAAAAAGTCCCCAAAGAATTATCCAAAAGAACTCCCAAATTTTCCACACTGCGGTATAGTAATATAAATTTATGTAAACGCAGCGATAAATATAAAAAAATGATGTATTGATAGGTGAATAAATTCTAAGTCTTTTTAATGCACTAAAATCATGTTCTTAGTCATTTAAATCAGGATAGTATTTTGGCAAAAATAGTAATTGATAATCCCCTGCTTCTACTAATTCTCTAATAACCTTTTTTCTATGAATTGGTTAATTCTCCGTGCAGCAGTATACTGGGAATTTTTAACGATGGTAATAAATGTTGCTCTAGCCATTGTTAAAATACCACGGCATTTAGGGTTCCTTTCAATATAATTGGTGCTATTAAATCTTTTTCCTTTTTTCTTCTCCCAGCTACTCAATTTTCTCTTTTACCTCGTTTTCTCTCTTGCTCAACATAAACTTTTTTCCCTTTTTTTGACCAGGTATAAATACAGTCTTGATTATCTTCAAATCATGATTTATAAATAAATACAAGGTTTTTACTTCCAAATTTCATCAAAAAAAATTCGTAGTTTCTGATAATATTTTATTCTTTCTTCTCTATTTCTTTACCTATAACGAAGTTTTTTTTCAAGGAAAATTCATTCTTTTCAAAGTATAAAATATAGCTGTAGGATTAACTCCAATTTTTTTAGCTCTGTCGGCCAATTTACACTCTGAATTTAGTTTGACATCTTTTTATAATTCTTTCCAATCTAATTTTATTAGACGACATTTTACCTTAGTTGCTTCCAATTTTGGGCGAGATAACCATCTATATATCGAAGCTCTTGCTATACCAAATACATGAGTAACTTTGGTAAGCATACCACCATTTTCTACAAAATTTATTACTTTTTGTCTGAAGTCTAAACTGTAAAGCATGGTTAGAAATATTTTATAATTGACTTAAAATTATTCTACTTAATTTTTGTCTCAATCTTAATTAAAACAACTATATTAGTTATAAGTACTTCTGTCTGACTAAAGTTATAACCTTAAATAGGTAGGTGTACAGCAAATGTTTTTTAGCCTTCTTAAAAGAGCAGGGATATTTCATTCTCTAAAGTTAGTCAAGAAAAGATAAAAGTTAGAGTAGCTTTTGCCCATTTTAGTCGTGAACCTTTTCCCTAATTAATTGCGAACAAAACCACAGGGATATCAAGGCACCGAGATAACTGGGAAATTTTAATACCCATAGTCAGGGTTTCAGGGAAATTTATCAGTTATCTTTGAAGGTCAATTAACAAATTGTTATCATTTAAGCTAATTAGACCAGATATTTACTCAGACATGATTTTTTGGTCAAAGACATAGTTCCTTGGTACATAAATGGAGATAGGGAATGAAAATAGGTATTCCAAAAGAAATTAAGGATCAGGAGTTTCGTGTAGGATTAACCCCTGCAAGTGTTAAGGTCTGTACTGAAGCAGGTAATGAAGTATTTATAGAGACAGAAGCTGGTTGGGGCGCAGGTTTTAGTGATAGTGACTATCTTAATGCAGGCGGGCATATCTTATCAGATACCAGGGACGTTTGGAAGTGTGACATGATAGTTAAGGTTAAGGAACCTCTATCCTCAGAGTATGAATTTCTCAAATCAGAACAACTGCTATTTACTTATTTACATTTAGCTGCGGATCGGAAGTTAACTAAAAAATTAATTGAAAGTGGCGTCACGGCCATCGCCTATGAAACGGTAGAGTTATCTGACCAAAGGCTACCTTTATTAACTCCTATGAGTATAATAGCTGGTCGTTTGTCTGTGCAGTTTGGGGCAAGATTTTTGGAAAGACAACAAGGTGGTAGAGGTGTTCTCTTGGGTGGGGTCCCTGGTGTTACCCCTGGCAAAGTTGTAATTCTGGGAGGAGGAATAGTTGGTACAGAAGCAGCTAAAATTGCTGTTGGCTTGGGTGCAAAAGTCAAAATTTTGGATATTAATTTGGAAAGGTTGGCTTATTTAGAGACTGTATTTGGCTCAAGGTTAGAGTTACTATATAGTAGTTCCTCTGCTATAGAAGCAGCAGTCGCAGATTGTGATTTACTTGTAGGGGCAGTTTTAGTTCCTGGCCGTCGTTCTCCAGTTTTAGTTCCCAAAAGTTTGGTGGAGCAGATGCATTCTGGATCTGTAATTATCGATGTTGCTGTGGATCAAGGTGGTTGTGTGGAAACTCTACGTCCTACTTCTCATACAAATCCTATCTATCAGGAATTAGGTGTCGTACATTATGGAGTACCTAATATGCCTGGAGCAGTTCCCTGGACAGCTACTCAAGCTTTAAATAATAGTACTTTACCTTATGTATTGCAGTTAGCTAACTATGGTAGTAAAGCTTTAGATATGAATCCAGGGTTGGCTAAGGGATTGAATGTTAAAAACCATGTTTTGGTTCACCCTGCTCTCCGAGAAGTATTTCCTGATTTAAACTAGCCAGTTTAATTAACCAATAATTGACATCTTCTGCAAAGCGAAATGATAGAAAGCCCTACATCACTGCGAGACTTTCCTCTGCCTTTTAGTCGGTTGACAAAGGTTTGAGTTTTTCCATCTAAGCATAGATTTATCTATCCAAAGACATTATTTTCTCTTTGGTTCAGGGTAGTTTATATCTTCCTAAATTTGGATTCAAGTATATTTTTGTCCTTTTTGAGTCCCTTAACATTACCGTAGCATAGACAATTATGAATTTTCCTACTGAGAGTTTTGATAATAAGACCATCATAGTTAGAAAAAATTCTTAGTTGAATAAAATTGAAAAAATTATGGATGTATTAAGAATAAAAGTGCTGAAATTGAAATTAATATACAATTTGTCATGTTGTATACCAGAAAATATTTATTTTGTCAAATACTGTTGATAAATTTGTTAAGCTTTATTAACTAAAAAAACTCTTTCAAATGTTAGAAATAGCTATTATGTAGTTGAAGTTAACGGTATAAAGGAGTTTATAGATGTTTAATTTAAATTAAGTTAAAACGCTCTGCGAGATTATACATTAATGTTCAGGATTATACCAAATCTTTCAAATAACGTAAATAGGTAGAAATAAATGAGAATATTCTCAATAATCTGTTTTTTATTAACTTATATAACAATTTTATATATTTAAAATTACAAACATAATCTATAAAAGTATAAATTTTCATTATAAAAAATCTTAATTATTTTATGATCAAAAAGTTAATTCAAAGTAATTGACAAGTTTAAATAGATAAGCGATAATTAAAATTCGTGCTGCAAGCGGAACTGGCGGAATTGGTAGACGCGCTAGATTCAGGTTCTAGTGTTCGCAAGGACTTCCGGGTTCAAGTCCCGGGTTCCGCATACCTCTTAATCAATCTTTGATTATTATTTTGAGAGAGGTCTCCACCTAAAAAGACAAAAAATACCTAAACTAAAGTTTAGTTAAAACAAAGTTTAATCTAGGTGTTTTAAAGGGAAATAAAATGAGTTGTAAAAACCTAATAGCTAGAAAAAAGGGAAATAGAAAAAAGCATCAGAAAAACTGGATAATATCTCCGGAACTTTTTATTAATAAGAAGTATCCCGAGCTTCTTTCACTTATAAGATAGAAATGCTAAATAAGGGATAAAAGATCAACAGTGTTGACTAGTTTACAGAATTCTTTGGTAAAGCAAATTCGCCAACTTCACCAATCAAAAGGGAGGCAGGAACAGCAATTATTTCTAGTTGAAGGAACTCATCTCCTGGAAGAAGCTTGCAAGAGAAATTATCCTCTTATAACTGTCTGCCATACATTTGAATGGCAAGAAAAACATAAATTTTTGTATGAATTAGTATCTCAAAAAGCTCAAAGGATAGAATTAGTAAGTACCAAGATTATTCAATCCCTTGCTACTACAGTTAGTCCTGATGGAGTAGTGGCTATAGCACCACAGAGTCAGACAAATTTTTTGAAGATTACGACTTTGGGAATTGTTTTAGATAAAATTCAAGACCCTGGTAATTTGGGAACTATAATTAGGACAGCTGTAGCAACAAATATAGATGGTTTATTCGTAAGTAGAGATAGTGTAGACTTGTCTCATCCTAAAGTAGTTCGGGCGTCAGCTGGGGAATGGTTTAATTTACATAAGGCAATATCTGAAAACCTAAAGAATGAAATATTAAAATTACAAAGTCAAGGTCTACAAGTTTTAGCGACTGTTCCAAATTCAAATATTAACTATTGGGAAATAGACTTACGAAAACCTACAATAATAGTTTTGGGAAATGAGGGTTCTGGTATTTCTAAAGATTTAATTGATTTAGCTGATTATTCTGTGAAAATTCCTTTGAGTAATGGAGTAGAATCTTTGAATGTTGCTGTAAGTGCAGCTATAATTTTGTATGAGATTCAACGTCAACGTCAACTTGAATTAAAGTAGTCTGTTTTTATGGTTTAATTTGCAGATAGGTAGTGTTTGGTGTTTCTTATCTGTCTAAATATATTTATCTATGTCAAAAAAGTTTTTATACTAATTATCTATGAAGCTGTGCTTAATATAAACTAACAAGATGTAATAGTGAAGAAAGTCAATTAGCAATAGAAAGAACTTCCAAAGAGCGATCGCTAATATTAATTCTCTATGAAGTTACACATAATAGTCCTTCTATTAAATAGTCTCGTCTAATCAAAGATGTCAATTTTAACCCATCTGTTTTCAGGAAAGAGAATCTAGGAAACTTTGTATTGTAATTTTTGAAGATTTGGGTAATCATTCCATTATAGTTCTTGCTTCAATTGTTGCAAAAAACTTTCAATAGGTTTAAATTCCGCAACTGTGAGGACGTGGGAATATTGGTATGGAAGTTTTCAGGAATTTCTATATTTTGCTAAAAACTCTCATTGCCAAGAAAATTGAAAATGATACTCTCATTAAATTTTTCAGATAATTGGTTGATAAATGTCTGAAAACATTTACCGTCATGTTGGAAAAAATTTGTAAAAATAGCTGTGTCCAGTTTTGACTTCTATTGCCCTATAAAGGTAATTTTTTTTTCGTTGTCATTGGTTACATCATAATGGTTTAACTCATGTGCAAAGTTATCATTTTGCTTGTTTTTTTGAGTCCTATAGTAGCTTTCATCTTGACAAAAGTAGCAAAATTTTTTCCTTTTTCTAAATAGTTTATATAAGACTTTTAATCCTAATTACACCTAAGTTATATATAAATAAAAAGGACAAAAAGTAAACAGAATCAAAAATAATAAATTACTTATGCTTATTGATAATAACTAGACAAGTAAAAAATATCTAAAATATTTAACCTTTGGTCATCAATTAAACTTTTTAATTCTTTATTAAATGTTATTTAATGCCGCTTGAGTGTATAAAAATAGTGACTTTTTTATTCATTTTTATCTAATTTAATTGCTGTTTTTTGATATTTTAAACTATAAGTAATTAACCCTATAATTATATTCACAATAAAATTATACACACTTCAATATTGAGAGTGAACAAGCTGTGAAATATTTTTTAATTGGTCATTGAAAGTTTTAATTAATTAACGTTTTCGTACACATTAATTTATTTCATAAATTTACTAATTTATTGTTTATATTTTTCTGATAATACAAAGTCACTAACTTTAGATTATTGACGTATAATTTATCAAAAATTATTTGATAAATATAACCTTTATTTCAAAATAACTTTCCCTATAAATTTTGAGATAAAAAGTAAACTGATTTCCCCTCGTCTACCTTATCTAGTGTTATTTGAAAAGCTAATATTTTTCCAAGTTAATTAATGATTAAGTCCAACTTAAATCCAAGATACCAATCTACTGTACTTTTAACCCATTTTCCTAATCCATTAAATACTTTATTTCTTTTGGATCCTTTATTATGACAAATTTTAATTCCTATACTATTAATAAAAAATATTTGCAGTCACGTTTTTGTATATTAAGGTAACTTTATAACAAGCATTAATTTTAATATAATTAATTCGATAAAACGATTATAAATAAACAAATAATGAAAATACTTTTGATGATATTTGATAATTTTTGATTGATAATAATATAAGCTTAAAAATTACGATGACTAGACTAATAAAATCAATTATTATTGTCATAATCTTACTGAAGTATAAGCGATTTTTTTTGATATTTTTAACTTGACAACTTTTTATTGAATTACAGTTAATACTTTCTTAAAAATTAAACATAAAAATAATTGATATTACCAAAAAAATTGACTCAATTGCATAATTATATTTTTTACAATTAACAACATTTATACTTTGAAAAATTTATAAAAAAATAATCATAAATAATGCTAAATAATTTAAAAATATTTAATATTATTTAAGCAAAATTTACTTTGTTTTATTGTGACATCTCACTCGTTATAAATAAATATTACTTGTTGAAAATTATTTATTTTTTGTAAATTAGTGAAACTCTTATAAATCAATACCTTTAGCGTATTTTATTTCGTATAAATTAGGTTTGTTTTAGTTTTTTTAAAATTTTTCTATACAGCTAAAATACCCTTATTAATACTATAAATACAAGGTGTTTCAAGTTTAGTTCCACTCCTTATATTTGACAATTTTATAAACGTTATTATCAGCTATTTTAATTTGATATTTCTCTGGTAACCAGCAATAAATTTATCCTAAACTTTTTAATCCAACTGGCTCTGACAATTTTTATTGTAAGCCTGTTAAAACCTCTCCCAAAATTTTTGAAGCTTTTCCTGGTGCATTTTTGAGTTTTAAAAGCTTTTGTAGTTCTTCAATTCAAGAATTTATGAGCCAACGTGTAATCATTGATTCATAACGACTTAGCAGCAAGGCTTGTTCTCGGCGAGTTGATACTAGATTGGTTTTGAGCCAATAAATCATTTGTATTCGTTCTTTTCCTTTAGCTGTTATTGATTTACTTAAACACTTTTCAAGTTCAGAAAGTGTTTCATTAATTTTGACTTTGAAGGGAAGGGCCATAAATACTTGACTAACAGCGATCGCGAAAGGTCACGTAGTTTGCTCACTAATTAGTTTTTTTGTTATTATATCTTATTAACCTATATTAAGCACAGCTTCATAGAGAATTAGTATTATAAAAGAGAACAAAATTTAGGTTAACTACTAATTTACCTTTCGATAGAGAAGAATAAGTAAGCAATAAAGAAATAGCCGAGATTTATGTACAAAGATAACAGATATAATTACTGGTAAAAAATTTAAAAATTTACTTAAAATCAGACATATTAATGACTAAGAATGAGAATAGTATTTCCATTCATATCTATAGTGTTTTAATCGCTTATTTGATTTTACAAATCATATAAATTCCCCAAAATCATTGGGGATGATATTAGATGAAATTCGTTATATTTAAACCTATATATGTTAGGAAATTATTTATGTATATTAGTTGCTAAAAAATAATATGGTTGAGATAAAAATCTACTTATATAGAGTTAGTTAAATTTGAAAATTTTTGTTGTAAAATTCAACATAGCTTGAGAAAATCTAGTCAAAATTAGAAATAATTATAGAATAAATACAAGATGGAAAGATTGCAGTTTATGCAAATAATGAGGTTGATTTTGATATCAGATGGGGAGATAGTAAAAATCAACTAAAAATACCAATTAATAATTAACAAATTGTCAATAGATTACTATTTTGGTAGATTGAATTTATGAGATCTAGATTGAATAGTGAAAATATACAGTAAGTAATGTAGAAAATACAGTTATTTTTGTGAAATAGCTAATCATAATCAATGACAAAGAAGGGAAAAATCACAAGATTAAAGAAAAACAAATACTAATTATTTGGTATTTTTAACCTATCTTAAAAGAAAAGAAATACTTGAATTATTTAGCTGTGTGAATCAAATTTTAATAGAGGAAGAGTGGCAAGTGATATATGAACTATTTGCTTTTCATTCTCTGGAATAAAATCTGATTGATGCAGATTTTTTTGACAACTAAAAAAATATTGATAAGATGTCATCAAAAAGTAAAAAGAATAAGATTATTAACGGTTTATATAAGCTTTTAGTTAAGTTTAAGCTTTTCATTTTTATGAATCTAGAAAAGTATGATGCTTTTTCATATATCATTTGAAAATTCTATATAACTTAATTTCTAAAATATAGATCTAGATTATCCTTGTCGATTTTATCAATTTTTGCCATAACTTTAGTCAGATTAAGGTAATTTACTAATAAGAGTTTATATTTATAGTAGCAAAAATAAAAATTCATCTATTCTTTGTACAAGAAGACAGATAATTTTCATAACAGTACATCAATATCAAGCAATATGCCTACACTACAAAGTTTTGATAATTAATACTTGTATAGATAAAATTTTCGGTTTCCAGTAAAAGTTTTTTTCTATTCCATATATTCACTATCATGTTAAATTAATTTTCTACATAACTGTGATAACATTATTTAACTACTAAATATCAAGGGAATACAATTTTGCCAGTCTTATTCTAAGATATAAATTTAAGATTAAATTAATTTTTACTTTATTGTATTATAAGTTATCAGTATTGGAAGTAGTTACAAAGCTAAGGTATCTATAAAAATGATATATGTGACCTATTTGGTATATTATTTAAGCTGAAGTAATTAGTGTACCAATTAATGGCCAATTGTGGCCAATGGCTGAATATGAAATATAACTATGGCAATAATGATTAAACCAAGAAACTTTTTAGATGATGATTATGCAAGGAGTTTCTAAATGGGTTCTATATTCTGATTGATTGTGATTTAAAACCAAGTTGGTTTGTGGAATGTAGGCAAAATTAGTTAGGACTTACGTAGAAGCACTTTATCTAATCTAGTCGAAGGTAATAGCTTTAATACTTACAGATAGTTCGTGTTCTAATATTCTATGTAAGTCCTGTGAGTCAAATAAAACTCTAATAATATTTAGCTGCATTCCTAAGAAACCAAAAAAATATAGTTTTTGCAAACATACCTAGAAGTTTTAGAAAACAGAAATGACTCAAGAATTTGATTACGACTTAATAATTATTGGTGCAGGTGTCGGTGGACATGGTGCAGCATTACACGCTACCAGTTGTGGCCTAAAAACAGCTATTGTAGAAGTAGCAGAAATGGGAGGTACTTGTGTTAACCGAGGTTGTATACCATCTAAGGCACTTCTCGCAGCATCAGGTAAAGTTCGAGAGTTACGAAATGCTCACCACTTAAAAACTTTGGGAATTGAGTTGGATAATGTTTCTTATGACAGACAAGTAATGGCCACTCATGCAAGTAACATTGTGACCAAAATTAGAGGTGACATGAGCAAAAGCCTTAAACGTCTGAGTGTAGATATTATTACAGGGTGGGCTCAGGTAGCAGGAAAACAAAAAGTTACGGTTAAGACGGAAAAGGGAGAAGAAAACTTTACTGCCAAAGATATTATACTTGCTCCTGGTTCAGTACCTTTTGTTCCTCCTGGAATAGAATTGGATGGTAAAACAGTATTTACCAGTGATGATGCTCTTAAACTAGACTGGTTACCACCTTGGGTTGCAATTATTGGTAGTGGTTATATAGGACTAGAATTTTCTGATATTTACACTGCCCTTGGATCTGAAATTACGATGATTGAGGCATTAGATAAGTTAATGCCTACTTTCGATCCAGATATAGCTAAGATTGCACAAAGAGTTCTAATTCAGTCAAGAGATATTGAAGTAAAAGTAGGGAAGTTGGCTATAAAGGTAGTTCCTGGATCTCCGGTAATTATTGAACTTGCCGATGCCAAGACTAAAGAAGTAGAAGAAATTATAGAGGTTGATGCTTGTCTAGTTGCCACAGGTCGCATTCCCTATACAAAAGATTTAGGACTAGATTCTGTAGCAGTAGAAACTGATAAATATGGATTTATTCCAGTAAATAGCAAAATGGCAGTTTTGTCAAGTGGTGAACCAGTACCTAATTTATGGGCAATTGGTGATGCAACAGGAAAAATGATGTTGGCTCATGCAGCATCTGCCCAAGGAATAACAGTGGTAGAAAATATATGTGGTCGTGATCGAGAACCAGATTATCTTAGTATTCCGGCGGCAGCTTTTACTCATCCAGAAATTAGCTATGTTGGTATGACAGAACCAGCAGCAAAAGATTTAGGCCAAAAACAGGGGTTTGAAGTGGCAAGTGTCAGAACTTATTTTAAGGGTAATTCTAAGGCGATAGCTGAAGATGAAACAGATGGTATTGCTAAAGTAATTTATCGTCAAGATACAGGAGAATTATTAGGAGTACATATTATTGGTCTTCATGCCTCTGACTTAATTCAAGAAGCAGCAAATGCTATAGCTAAAAAACAATCTGTTAATGAGTTATCTTTTAATGTACATACTCATCCTACTTTATCAGAAGTTTTGGATGAAGCATTTAAACGAGCCACTGTTCACTAGCTATTAGTATTAAGGAGATTAGTGGAATGGTAGATTCACTAAAATTAATACTATTAAAGCCCTAAAAATATAAGGTTAAAATAAAATAATAAATTACTAAAAATAAGTTTTAACCTTGTTTCATAATTAGCTAGCTACAACTGTGGGAAGTAAGATAGTTATACTACAAAATTATAGTGTTTTTCATAAAGATGGAACATATTCCCAAGAATCAAGATATTTATAAAGAAGTCTACTTTAGAGTACCCAAAGGAAAAACTCTGTTAACTTTAGAGATGGGTAATTTAACACATAAAGTTTATGTATAAAACTCAAAGACTTACAATATTTTATAAGAGATTGTTATCAAGAAAAAGATATAGCAATCCCATATTGGTCGCAACAGATATAATAGTAAGAATAACAGATCTAAGAAAAAGACAAAAAATGAATATTATAGATAAACTAAATGATTTTATTAATCAAACAAAAGAGTCTAAAGAAATTAAAAGGGCCTTGGCCGTAAAAATGACCTTGTCAGGAAAATCCTACCATGAAGTCAAAGAATTATTAAATGTTTCTCACAGTTTTATTAGTGAATGGAAAAACCAAGCATTATTTCATGGTGTAGAAAGTTTAAGGCTTCAGTATCAAGGGAGACAAGGTTACTTAAAAACGGTCGAAAAAGAGAAAACAATTGAGTGGTTGAGAGCACAAGATTATCTTAGGTTATCAGATTTAAAAAACTACTTACAGGAGCAATATGATGTGGTTTTTGAGTCTAATCAAAGTTACTATAACTTGTTTAAAGAAGCGGGCATAAGTTGGAAAAAAACTCAAAAAAAGAATCCTGCTAAAAATGATGAATTAGTAGAAGTTAAAAGAAAAGAAATAGAGGAATTTTTAGCTAAATGGCAACCAGAAATAGAAACTGGAAAGCTTACAGTGTTTATGATTGATGAATGTCATCTTCTATGGGGAGACATATTAGGTTATGCTTGGGGAAAAACAGATGAAAGAATAGAAATTGCAATTAAAAATGAAAAAGAAAGACAGACTTATTATGGAGCTTTAGACTATAAAACCAAGGAATTTCTTGTGCAAGAATATGAGAGTGGAAATACTAAAAATACTATTGAATTTATTAAATATTTGCAGAAGCAAAGACCGGGCAACAAATTGGCAATATTTTGGGATGGGGCAACTTACCATAACTCTCAAGAATTTCGAGAATATTTAATGACAATTAATCAATACTTATCAGAAGAAGAATTGTTGATAAATTGTACAAGATTTGCTCCCAATGCTCCGGAGCAAAATCCTGTTGAAGATATTTGGTTACAAACCAAAAATTTCAGTATTACTTTTTATCATCTTTGCAGTTCTTTTAAAGTAGTTAAGTGGCTATTTAAGTTTTTTGCGGATGGTCAAATATTCAATTTCCCAAAACTTTTTCAGTATGAAATTTTGCCGCAACCTACTTAGGATTGCTATATAGATTATCTAGGTTAAGAAAACCTGATAATCAATTTAAATTAAGCAGGTAAACAAAATTAATTACACATTTTTTCAAGCTGAATTTATTATACTGTATATCTTGCATAAAAATAGGCAATGCCTACTGAAGTATTTAAGTTCCTATATACTAATATTAATTGTTAGGAAATTGGTGACTTGAATAATCTCAACATTGCTAAATATTGAAAAAGCTGAAAAGTATCAAGTAAATATAATCAAGTAATTTATTTAAAATAAATGCAAATTCGTCGCCGTCCGCCAAACCCAGCGGTAGAAATGGGCACTTTACGCTATGAGGTTTCCGTGCCAGAGTCAAAGCCTAAAAATATTCTAGAGGAAATAGTTTGGCATAAGGAAAAAGAGGTAGATTATTTGCGTGACAAAGAACCTTTAGTTGAGTTAAGAAAAAAGATTAACTTAATGCCTCCTCCTCTGGATTTTTTGACTACATTATCAACAGGAAAAACTCAACTTGCTGTAATAGCTGAAGTGAAAAAAGCTTCTCCTAGTAAAGGAGTAATTAGACAAGATTTTGAACCAGTTGCTATTGCTAAGTTATATCAGGAAAATGCTGCAACTTGTATCTCAGTTTTAACAGATAGAAAGTTCTTTCAAGGTAGTTTTGAAAATTTGGCAAATATTAGGGAAAATGTTGATTTACCATTACTTTGTAAAGACTTCCTAATTTATCCATATCAAATATACTTTGCTCGCTTATATGGAGCTGATGCTGTGCTATTAATAGCAGCAATTTTATCAGACCAAGACTTAAAATATTTTATCAAAATAGTTAATTCTTTAGGAATGACAGCATTAGTTGAAGTTCATACTTTGAAAGAATTAGATCGGGTATTAGGAATAGAAGGGGTTAAGTTAATTGGTATAAATAATCGCAACTTAGAAGATTTTTCAGTGGATTTACAAACAACTTTTCAACTGATGGAAGCTAGAAAGAAAGAATTAGAAAAACTCGGAATTTTAGTTGTAAGTGAATCTGGAATACATAGTTATGAAGATATCAATTTTATGATAAACGCTGGTGTAAATGCTGTTTTAGTAGGAGAGTCTTTAGTCAAAAAAACAAATCCAGGTACAGCATTGCTACAACTATTTAATGAAAATAAAAGTTAAAAGCTATGTCTATTTGTAATATTTAAATATGTTATAGAAGTATTTTTACTTACTTCTTATAAAAGAATATTTATGTTTTTCGTTAGGAAAAATTGAGGTGACGAGGTAATATAAGATTTATGCCTTTAGCGAAGATTAAATCCCCCAATACTTTAATTCGGGAAGTGGGAAATTACTAAATACAATGAGAGATAAAACTATGGAAAAAATACCAGTTCCCTCTCGTATTCATTATGAACTACTACTTCAATTATTAGAAAAAAAGACAATTGTGGCAGTAGATTATAACACAAAAGAGTCCCAAAAAGTTCAAGAACTTATTGTGGCTGTGAGGAAAGCTTTAGCACTGCAAAAACAGTTAGAAGAATGCTGTAAACAAGCAAATTTACCAATAGAATATTACTGGTCTATTAATGAAACTAAAAAATATTAAAAATATTAGGGGCTATGGCTAGATTAAATTATTTGTAGTGAATTTCTTAATGAAAAAAAAATAGCTTATAAACTTTTGTTTGGTAAAATTACTCTTTGCTAGGTTATTTATAACTACAATAAATAGTTGAGTAAAAAACTCAAAAAATTAAGAACTTAACTAAGTCGTAAGTAGTAATATAAAATTAATTACAGCTCTTCTAGAAAAGCTAAATTATTTGCTTTAATTACGAGGGTAGAGAATAAAAACAGGTAAATAGTTTTGTAATGTTACTTAACTTTTAGAAAATTAATCAAAAGATAAAATCCTACAATTTTCAAGCTTATGAAGCTTAAAGAAAAAGTAAGCTTTTACTGTGATGTGCTTCTGTATAAATAAACATAGACACCGTTCAAATTAAACATAATAAAGGAAAAAAAAATGGATGATAAATTGATGTTAATGATTCCTGGACCAACTCCAGTGCCAGAAACAGCATTACTCGCAATGGCCAAACATCCAATAGGCCATAGAAGCGGTGACTTTTCTAAAATTATGGCAGAGGTGACAGAAAACCTTAAATGGTTACATCAAACTAAAAATGATATGTTGATCTTAGCATCTAGTGGTACTGGAGCTATGGAGGCAGGTATAATTAATTTCCTCAGTCCAGGCGATCGCGTACTATGTGGATGTAATGGTAAATTTGGCGACCGCTGGGCAGAAGTCGCGACAGCTTATGGTCTCCAAGTTGAGAAAATTACAGCAGAGTGGGGTAAAGCTTTAGAGACAGAGAAATTTCGTCAACACCTAGAAGCAGATAAAGACAAACAAATTAAAGCAGTTATTCTTACCCATAGCGAAACTTCTACAGGTGTTCTAAATGATCTAGAAACTATTAATGGTTATGTTAAAGCTCATGGTGAAGCTTTGATTATTGTAGATGCTGTCACAAGTCTTGGGGCAGTCAGTATACCAGTAGATGAGTTGGGTCTTGATGTTGTTGCTTCTGGTTCTCAAAAAGGTTACATGATACCTCCTGGTTTAGCTTTTGTGGCAGTGGGACCTAAAGCTTGGACTGCTTATGAAACTGCTAAGTTACCACGCTACTACCTTGACTTAGGTAAGTATCGTAAAGATGCAGCTAAAAACACTACACCCTTTACCCCACCAGTAAATTTGTTCTTTGCTTTGCAGGCCACACTTAGAATAATGCAAGCCGAAGGATTAGAAAATATTTTTGCTCGACATGATCGTTTAAAAAGTGCAACTCGCGCAGCTATCAAAGCTTTAGGCTTGCCCTTACTGGCTTCAGATAAAGTAGCTAGTCCTGCTGTTACAGCAGTTGCTCCACCAACAGAAGTAGAGGCAGAAAAAGTACGGGCTATTATGAAAAAACGTTTTGATATTGCTTTAGCTGGTGGACAAGACCACTTGAAAGGGAAAATTTTTCGCATTGGACATTTAGGTTTTGTCTGTGAAAGAGACGTCACAAGCGCGATCGCTGCCTTAGAAGTTACTTTGAGAGATTTGGGATATGAATCTTTTACCCCAGGAGAAGCTCTAGCTGCTGCTTCTAGAGTTTTAGTAGAATCATAATTAAATTGATTAAATTAATAGTTTAGTAGTTATAGCAATCCTAAATTTGTTGCGATAATGTTTATAACAGTTAATTTTAACTGAAACCTTTAAAAGTCTGAGTCCTGAGTCCCGACTCCTAACTAGCATCAAAGTGTTATAGCTTTAATAGGATTGCTATAGTAATATATTGTGAAGATATTGATCGTTATATTAAATTTTTACTACTAGATACATATTTAAAAACCAAATTTAGTTATTTTTATCGTGCTTAATTTTAGTTTTTAATTAGACTTAAATTTGCTATTTTTAAGTAGTTGTAGTTTTTATATTTACTTGGTAAGCATTCAGCTTTTACTAATAACCAGTTCTTCAGTAATCATATTCTCTCCTAAAAAAGCGAGGTTTAAATGAATACTTATGACGATTAAAATAGCATATTTGGGTAGTAAATTTTAAATCTCTATCAATCTCAATTTATTAATAGCTATTCATGATTCTATTTCACAATAGCCGATGGCTAATAGCTGACAGCTGAGTGCTTGCTTTAGTTGAACTCATAAGTGTTTTGTAGCCAATCAAATATTTTGTCTAATTGTTCTAAAGTAACTAAACCATATTGCCACAAAATCATCGATAAAGCATTAGAATCTGGTTGAGGGCATGGTAATTCTGAAGTAATACTAGCTCGTTCAGCAATTGCGATATAAGCTGAAGATATAGATAATTCATTTTGCAAGAAATTAATAAAGCGGGTATAGTTATTTGATGTCATAATTGATTTTCACCTCCTTGTTTTTCATACAATATTTTCGTTATTCTTATTCTTAATAAAGTATATATTTTATACCACTTTCCCAAAATAATGCTATTTTTGATAAAAACTTCAGTTATTAAGAATAACCCAGTTAAAGTAAGTTTTTTAAACATTACATAGAAAGAGGAAAGATATATTATTCGTTTCTTTTCTTCCTAATATCTACGAGCAATAAAATATAGCAATGCTTTTGAGATTTGGTATTACATATTTGAGATAATTTGCAAGTCAATAAAATTAATCTTTTTGACTTGGACTAAGCAATTGTTGACTATGATAAAGTAAATATTTTTTTGTTTAAAGCTACTATTAGCCAGTTTTTGCTCTGTTCTATAGCTCTAAATTTTTTATAATCAAATTCAAAAACTTTTTGATGAACTAAACAAAAGTTATAAATTACCTATCAAAATAACAAGATAGCTGTAGCTTCCATCGATTTTGATCTACAGAACTTACCTTTGCTATTCCGCAAAATTTAGGTAGTAGTTCATACAAAATCTGCCAAGTGTAAGAAAATATTTTTTAAAGTTACAGCTATTGTTAAATAAGATATTAGGCGATGGGACAAGCCGGATTTTATACTTGGAGTTGATATCAGATAAATATTAGTGAAATTAGAGTTGCTCAAAATATGTACTTCTATGGGGAACACACTTATGGACTTGATACAGTCATACAAAAGTTTCCTCAGACTTATATCATTTCCTTGAGCATCGTTTGTGTATAATATCAAGTCACAAGTGGAATAAACTCTTATGCCTCTTGCATTCTAAACTCTGCCTTCCTTTCACTAAAATGTAAATATTCAAGGGAACATAACCGATATGTAGAAACTGGGTTATGAGACGAAATTTCGTAAGAGGACAAAGCAATAATTAAGACAATAAATCTGGTTTCTTATTTGAGTGCATAAGTCCTTTTTTCTACAATAGGTTTTTACAACAAACAATCGTTAAAATTTTGGTGTCACCTGTCTAAGCAAGTAGGCATTTTAGTAAGATTTCTTTCTTTCATGTTTAGGGAGAACTTCGAGGTCAAACCTTTGATTTACAGGCATTATAGTCTAATTTAAATTATTAAATTGTTTAAGTTTCACAATTCCCTATGACCTATTTCCTACGACCTATTTATTACCTATTCCCTATTGAATATAAATTACTCAAAGTATCTAATTTTTAGTAACTATTATCCGATCTCCTACCTTCAAACCTAATTCCGTGATACGACCTCCGCGCACTTCAATAACTTGATCGACTGGAGCACTAGATCCATACATAGGGCAAGGATCGGCCAAACAAGGAGGAACATCAAGAGCGATCGCCTTAACGACACTAGACCTAACAAATATTATATCAAGAGATATTTTACAATTTTTCATCCAGAAGTTAACCTTCCGAGGTGGGTCAAAAGAGAATAGCATTCCTCGATCGTCAGCTAATTCAGTTCTGTACATCAAACCCATTGCTTGCTCTTTGGGAGTTTTCGCCACCTCCAAATTAATTATTTGACCAGATATTTGAGCTTGAGCTGTAATTGGCAATACCTGGCCTTTCTGAAATACCTGAAAATTTGATGTGCGTTGAGCTTGTGCTTGAATATTAATAGCTTCTGAAATTTTAACAAATGTTATTTGTAGCGAAAAGCCAACCAAAAACAGAATTATCCCATACTTAAATAAATCAAACTCACTACCCATAACAATATCTCAAATTTTAGAACAACAGGACTTACACATTACCTCATATAGTTTATTTTTGCGGATTATTTTGAAGATTTACACTACAATTAGTGCCATCCGTGTAAGTCCTAAACAACTTACTTATCGTTACAAATAATGATTTCTTGCTAGCATAATTGTGAATGTAGATAAACAACCCTAAAAGGTAGGTAGAAAAATGCTGCTACTGACGATAACCCTTGAGAAAATCATAAAGTAGAAAGCCATTAGAATATACCCACCATCATATATAGCTTTAAGTTTCTCTTAATACATACCCAATACCACGGATAGTCTGAATTAATCTTTTTTCACCTTCTCTCTCAATTTTAAGACGTAAGTATCTAATATACACCTCAATGACATTAGACTCACCTAAAAAACTATAACCCCAAACATTTTCCAAAATCTGTTCACGACTCAATACTTCACGAGGATGCTCCATTAGAAACTTTAACAGTTCAAACTCTTTCATAGTCAACTCAATACTACGACCATGACAAAAAACTCGCCGACTAGCAAAATCTAAAATTAAATTTGCAAAGACCAACTGTTCTTTGTCTGATGTATTAGGTTGCAAATAAAATCTAATTAATTGTAAAAAGTCATCTCTTCGATAAGGTTTTAGAAAATAATCGTCAGCTCCAGACTCTAGACAAGCCACTCGATCTTCTACCTGATCACTAGCCATCAAAAGTAGCAGGGGCTTTTTGTTACCCATTTTCCTCAGATTACTGCATAATGATAGTCCAGATTCACCAGCCAACATTCGATCAATCACGATCAAAGCAGGTTGAAGCTCCATAGCTCTATGAAAACCATTACTAGAGTTATTAGCAACAATTGGATTGTAACCTGACTCTTGTAGGTCTAGACTCACATATTGGGCTAAAGTTTCATCAGTCTCTATTATTAAGACAGAAAGATTTTGGTCAACAGTTAGGGTACTCATACTAAGACTCATTGAATATTAGATTTACATCACTTAATATAATCCTGATTTTTTTAAAACATCAGAGTTAGTCTAGCACTGAGAATTGTTACAAAAAATGAGAACAAGAATAAAAACTAGCAAATAGCAGATTCAAATACTATATTGACCAAAAAATCGGGTTGAAAGCTTCACTTTAAGGTATAAGTCCACAGACTC
Source organism: Trichodesmium erythraeum IMS101 (assembly GCF_000014265.1). Classification (NCBI taxonomy): domain Bacteria; kingdom Bacillati; phylum Cyanobacteriota; class Cyanophyceae; order Oscillatoriales; family Microcoleaceae; genus Trichodesmium; species Trichodesmium erythraeum. The sequence goes on along the minus strand of NC_008312.1, from coordinate 4,831,479 downwards.
CAGTTAGCATTTCGTTATTCTAATAGCAGGAGAATATCATGGCAGTTCCACAGAAGTTGGCTTGGCAATATGTGGTAGTCCCCACCCCAATTTCTCCCGAAGAATGTGAAAAAACTCCGGTGTTTTAAGTCGAATAAAACGTGCTTTATACTGAGATTGTTTGACTTGTATACTATCCTCTGGAAGAACATAACATCCTCCATTACCATCTACAACCATCATTAGACGATTTGGACCTGCTGGCAAAACAGTTATAGGTTCAGTATCAGCAAAAACTAAAGCGCGGGATGCAAGAGAATGGGGACAAATAGGTGAGAGCTCTAAAACTGGAACTCCTGGAGTGATAACAGGGCCACCTGCGGATAAAGAATAAGCAGTAGAACCAGTGGGAGTAGATATAATAATACCATCAGCAGCAATATCTATGGGAGCGTGTTTACCAATTTTAATTTCAAAATGGCACATACAAGTCATCGGTTCCCGATGCAAAACCATTTCATTTAAGCAGAGAGCTTCCCAGAATAACTTATCATTTCGGAACAGACGTACTTCTAGCATAGTCCGCTCTTCTATTTCATAGTTTCCTGCTAGAATCTGTTCAATAGCTGGGTACAAATGATTGACAAAAGTTTCAGTTAAGAAACCCATGTGGCCTGTATTGACAGTTAATAGTGGAATCTGGGAGGGTGCAGCTTGACGAAATGCGGATAGAACAGTACCATCTCCTCCTAAAACAATGGCAAATTTCATATCTTTTGTAAAACCAGAGGGAACTAGCTGGTCTATAGGAGTATGGCATACAGGGCGTTCTAGATTAGGATAACCTAAAATTCCCTCGGCCCCAATGACGAGATGAACATCATAGCCATAAGCCTTCAGCTTGTCTTTCAATTCATTAGTTATGCGACAAGCTATAGGTTTAGCATCGTTATAAATAATTCCTATTTTAGACACTCGCAAAAATCTAGTTCAGGGTAGTTAGAAGCTCTAGAAAAAGAAAGGTTTATTTTTAGAAGTTGTTTTTCCTAGTTTTGCTTGTTCGTATTCTATTTCCTTCAGTTTTTTCATAATTCGACTATAATACTCTTGCAAATAAGACTCTAGGGTGGTTATTTCTTGAGGATTAATACCAAATAAAGAATATACATCATCCATAGGAGCAATTATTGGCTGACCGCTGGCTAATACTTCTGCAAAAGCTAGCCTATCTGCCACATTCCAACCCCATTGAAATGACCTAGTAAACTGACGGAATATGCGCAATAGGTTAATATTAGTGCGAGTTACTTTGGCCTTTTCACCGGAAAGTCGTTCACACATCCGAATAATTTCATTGGCATCCCAAGCACGAGGACCTACTACTGGAAAGCTCTTATTTTCTGTTTCAGGAACTGAAAGAGCGCCCACAGCAAATTTTGCTATATCTTGAGTATCCATATATGCAATGGCTGACCCAAGACCAGGTACCCATACTGCTTGCTTATCTAAAATTGGTACTGCATATTGACCTATTAATCCTTGTAAAAAGCCACAGGGTTTCAATATTGTGTACTTTAACCCAGATTCAGCAATAAAAAGTTCTGTACACCGCTTAATTTCTAAAAGAGGAACTTGGGAGTATTTTTCTGCATTTAAAAAGGAGAAAAATATGAAACGTTCTATACCTTGAGCTACTAGAGTTTGAATTAGTGATACTTTTCCTTCCCAGTCTACCTGTTTGATACTTAGAGCGTCTGTTGCTCTTGCCGTTGCAGCATCTATAACTGCATCAATTCCTTCTAAAGCGGGTATTAGAGTTTTAGGTTTACAGAGATTTCCCCCTACTAGTTCGGCTCCCCACTCTTTTAAGAAGGATGCTTTACTATAACTTCTGATTACACAGCGTACTTCATAACCTTCATCGAGGGCATGACGTACTATTTGTCTACCCAGAGTACCAGTAGAACCTAAAATTAATAGTTTCATAAAAGTTGTGTTAATTATATTAAATATTCATTCATCACTTTAGCAAGTTTATCTCATTTTTTTACAAAACTTAATATTTTGCAGTAATAGTAATATTTGGATTGATCAATTGATCACTTTATTTCTTATTATTAAGGATACTATGATACTATAGTTAGGCTTATACACAGGATAAAAAAAGAAAATATTGCTAAGTATAGAGCTATGCCCATGCCCAAGTTGGGAGTAATATTGAAATGAGTTTTTCTCCATGGAATGCTCTGCAAGTATATTTATTGTGTAGCAAAACAGCATTTAGCAATATCTACGCCTTAAATGCGTAGTGCTATATCTTAAAGCAGAAAGTTATAGCTCTACGCGCAAGTTATAAGTCATAAGTCATAACTCATAACTCCCCACAATAAGTCAGGAGTTATATATGACTTGGTTTTAGTATTTAGTAATGTTGCTTATCTTTGCTTAGACTGCTATAACTATTCGCCTCCTTGTAATTTAAGTAAGAGGAAGCCTCCTGCTAAACCAATTAAGATTACAGAAAAAGACAAAATTGCTGCATTGAAAATCTCACCACTCATATTCTTAAAATACTCCTATACAAAGTGTATATGTATTTTAAGCCATTATGAAGACAGCCGTGAGTGAAATAAAAAGTCCAATTCCTCGTTTAGCAATAACTATTGGAGATCCTACAGGTATAGGACCAGAAATAGTTCTGAAAGCTTTAGCAGATCCGAAGGTGAGAGAAAATTGTGATTTGACAATAGTTGGGAGTCGTCAAATTTTGCAAGAAACTTACCAACAACTATCTCTGGAAAAACTTGTCTATTGGGAAAATTTGAAAATTTTAGATGTAGAGTTTGATGGAAATTTAGAAGATATTTCTCTGGGGAAAGGTAATGCTGTGAGTGGGGAAGCTAGTTTTTGTTACATAGAAACCGCGATCGCCCAAACTTTAGCTGGAGAGTTTCAAGGTATTGTCACTGCTCCTATTTCCAAAACCTGCTGGCAGATGGCTGGTCATAAATATCCTGGTCAAACAGAACTTTTAGCCGAAATTGCAGGAGTAAAAAATTTTGGAATGTTATTTGTTGCCCACTCACCCCACAGTAATTTTGTACTTCGTTCTCTTTTAGCTACCACACATATACCATTAAGTCAAGTACCAGCAGCTCTAACACCAGAGTTAATGAGTTGGAAATTAGAATTATTGGTGGAAAGTTTACAAAAGGATTTTGGTATTTCTAAACCAAAAATTGCTGTTGCCGGTTTAAATCCTCACAGTGGAGAAAATGGACAATTAGGAACAGAAGAAGAAGATTGGTTAATTCCTTGGTTAGAGAAAGAAAGCGATCGCCAACCAGATATACAATTGTATGGACCTGTGCCACCGGATACCATTTGGGTTAAACCGGGTCTTGCTTGGCGAGGTTTAGAAGCATTGACTTGCGATGCTTATTTGGCACTTTATCATGATCAAGGTTTAATTCCAATAAAACTAATGGCATTTGATTTAGCTGTTAATACTACTATTGGTTTACCATTTGTTAGGACTTCTCCTGATCATGGTACAGCATTTGATATAGCGGGTCGAGGTATTGCTGATGCTACGAGTATGAAAGCAGCGATAAAGTTAGGAAAAGAGTTAATTTTACAAAGAATTTAGGTAGGTAGATATGATTATAGGAGTGTATTAATCAAGAAAAGCTCACTTCCCAGGGCTATCAGGCCCAACCCATCTTTGATTTACTGATTCATATATATAGTGTTTTTCAAGCTTTTAGAAATACTAGAAGTGGAAAGTCTATTATTAACAAACGCCATAAAACCTTGTTTATTAATAATTTTCTCAGTTTATTGACAAGATGGGTAAGCCAAGTATTGAATCTGCCTTTTTTTAATTAGCTTTTCTGGTGGCAAAGATAATATATTTGTCCCCGGAGTTTTGGTCTGTCAATCTTTAATTTAGGGCCTAATCAACTATCAAAGTACTAATTTACTGGCTTTTCTAATTTTATCAACCTGTAATTTTTTCTTTAACATACAGATAGTGGTTTGTAAATTTTCAAATGATGGGTTAAAACTAAATGGAGAAGACAAGGAGAAAAAGTAGATAAGGGGGATAAAATCAATCTTGACAGACCAGTATTTAACTTTGTTAATCATGAATTTTAAATCCACACCGAACAAACTTTACACTTATGGTGTGGACTTCTGCTCAGATAGCTTCCTTATCCTGTCGGACTCCACGAGCTTTAAGAATACAATACCCTAGGGAAGTAATAAGAGTGCATTTTGGGAAATATTTGCTTGATTACAGTTATGATAACATCAACTTTTGCCAAGAATGCAAAAAGCAATATTTATAAATTAATAGGATTCAATGCCCCACTAATTGACGTTAGATTTATCTTATGCAATTCTCATAGGCTATAGTATTAAGCTTCTTGAAGCTTTAGTTAAAATAGAAAATATACAAATAGTTAGTATAAAGAAGCCAACAAATTCTATTGTTAGGTAAAATACTTGCTAGTAAAAATTTTGTTTCAGCTCATATTCTAGGAAAAAATTAGGAAATATAGGAAAAAATTAATAGCTAAAAATATACCTATTAAAGTATGAGCTAGCAAAAAATAAAATCCTTGGAAACTCAAAAATTATCTTAGATAACCTAGAATAAAATGTCCTTTGCTATGCAGGGAAAAATGGATTATGAAACTTTAGGGAAAACAGGAGGAATTACCACAACTCCTGGAACACCACAATGGGCACTTGCAATTAAGTTAAAATTACAATCTGTTCTCAAAAAAAGTATCGTTGCTAATGCAGAACAATTAAAAGCATGGCGTGAATTAATAAAACAACCAGCAGCTTATCAGCAATTACTTGATGAGGAAGGAAAGCCATTTAATAATTATGAAGAATTATGTCATGCTCAACCGCCATATGGATTAGGTTGTGAACCAAAAGAAATTGAGGAATTAATTACTGAACTAGAATCAACTGAAATCAAAAAAGTTGACATTTTAGAAGATCCACTTAAAGATTTAGGAAATCCATCAAATTATTTTCATAAGTTTTCTAAACTTGTGGAAGCTTGTCCAGAAAATCAAGTTTTAAACGCATCTAAAATAGGAGAAATATTAGATTATGCTCATAGTACTGCTCAACTATGGAGAAAACGATGGGAACATTTGGGATGGTTGGAACAATCAAAAAGTGGCGGAAGAGGTTTTTATCAAATTACTGAATCAGGAAAAACTGCAGTAAAAAATTGGTTGGAACAACAACCAGAAGGTCAATTAAATAAAGAATTATGGATAGTAGTTGCTAAGAATCCTAAGAAGGCAGCCGAAAAGTTAATTAAGTCATTTACAACTGAAGATTTAAGAGAAGTTTACAAACTAATTGGAGAATCTTTTAGTAAAAAATCAACTGTATTTCGTGGAGATATGAAATGAATATTATTCTGTAGTTATCATCGGCTTGACTTAGGTCATAATTCAATGTTTATAGCTTAGATTTAAGCTATTAGCTATATAATAGCTAATTGTAGATAAATACGTTATCAGATCAATTCAAAATTATTGTTTTTAAAGTATTTTAATTTTGTCAATTTCCTAATATTGTTTTGCATCTTTATAGTAGTAAAAGAGATTTTTTTTATTCAATATAACTTAATACTAACAAAAAAATGCTAAAGTAATTATTGTCTGTATTTGAAACATATTTATGTTGATATAAATAAAAATAACTGTAATAATTACTTTTAAATTAGGGATTTTGAGTCAACTAAATTACCTTATGGTTAAATGAGAATTGATCTGATTAAAAAAAAATTATCAGAATTATTCGTATTAAATTAAATTTAAATTTAATTTTATATTTATTCTCAGTTTATAAGCTGTGGAGATAGTCTATGTCACAGTTACAAATCTATTTCGTTTTATCTAGTAAAATGACTATTCTATAAATTTATACTTCAGGATTATTGGAAGTCTTAAATATATTCATTAATAAAATTAATAAGAGGAACTAATGAGAGAAATTTCGACTGAACAAATGCTTTATTTGCTTTACACTTTTGCTTACTCAATAGAGGGAACGGTAACTAAGAGTACAGTAAGGAACAATTTATCTGAAAAAGACCGCGTATGGGCAAAATCAGTGGCTGAGACTTTATGTGAGTTGAAGTTATTGGAATCTCCTAAACGAGGCAGAATTCAAATTACTGAGATTGGGATGAAGGCTCTGGTTATTAGTCTTCAAACAACAGAATATAAGTTCAGGTCTAACAAAGGAGCTAAAATTTTAAATGCTTTGATAGCTTGTTTAAAGTTAGCAACAAAATATAATCAGACAAGTTCTCAAAATGAAGATATGGATTTTGAGACTTTTGTAGATAAGTTTAAAGAGCTTTACCTTGAAGAAAGAAAGCGTCAAGAATTGGAAGGTGTTGTGGCTATTTGTAGTCAAGAAATGTGCTATAAGTTTAGGCAAAATAATCATATTTCTGAATTGCTACTAGAAAAATATTTTGACAAATTGAAGTCTAATGGTCTAGTATTTGCAGTACAAGAAAACAATAAAGAATTAATTCAATGGGTGGAATAAATTATGCCGGAAGATGCAGGAAAAAAAAGATATATTAGAAATTTTTTAAACGAAATTAAACCAGGAGAAGGTTATGTAGAAGATATTTGGATTGAACGTGATGTAAGATTACCAGGGAAAGACGGTGAAGGTTATATTACAGCTCAAAGTATATCTCGCAAGTCCTCAATATCAAATATAACAGAACTACTTCAAGACGATCTTGAACATACTTTTGATGATAGATATTTTACATTTAGATTCGTGGCGGCACCTCTTGGCAGTGGTAAAACTTCCCTATTAAATTATTTGCATAAGTTAATACAAACTCAGGCAAATTATGAAAACCATTCTGTAGTAGTTAAGTTTCCACTTTATAGTTTGCGGACAGTTCGTAGTAATCATAATTTTAGCGTTAAATTTTACCATTATGTTTTAGGGTATACTTTTTGGACGTTAATACATAATCAAAAGCTATTACCATCTGTAAAAGAAGTTGCTAAAAATATCCTTGCAGAATATGATGCAGAGTCGTTATTAAATACAGGAATTAAAAAGGAGGTAAAATTAAATCCTTTCCTCTCAAAATTTAATAAACTTTTCAACCAAATTGAAGTAAATTTGGTAGAGTTATTTTTTGATGTGATATCCCAAGTCACAAGAGTAGACCCTAGCTTTACTTTTGTATATCTAATAGATGAATTAGATTCATTAGCAAAATTTCCTCAAGATCTAGAAGAAACTAGAGTTATTTTTAGAGCATTACTAAAGCATACTGTTCAGAAATTTGGAGGAAATATTCCTCTACTAATTTATTTGGTAGGTACATCAGTTAATGTAAGTTCTTTAATTGAAGGAGACTTTGTATTAAAAAGCTTGGTAAAAGAGTCTGTAATTAATCTTAGTAAAGGTTCTAAGAAAGAATTTATGATGATTAAACAAGAGATTGATGAAAGGTTAAAAGGAGCATATAAAGGATATAAAAAATTTCATAAAGCCTGGCAAGAAATTCAAAATATACCCTTGAAATTTGATAAACATTTCCGAGAATTTTGTAACTATTATTCAGGAAAAGTTCTAGAAATACATGAAAAGTATTTTTCCGAAGCAGAAGAGCAAAAATTTGAAGGTGATGCTCGTGAATTAGTCAAAGCAGAATGTCAAAAAAGATGGGAAAAATATTTAATTAAGAAAGCATATACACTATCAGCAGTTGAAACTACAAAAGTACTTCAAGGCAAAAAAACTAGACAAAAACACGCTTTAGATTGTTATGTAGAATTGCTGCATAATGATAGAATAATAGCTAGAGCTTTTGGTGAAGCGAAAAATTATAAATTGATTCTTGGCCACTTGGATGATTTTAGTTCCTGGTTAGATGATTTAGACTTTAGGCCATACCCTTCAGAAGATGTTCCTCCAGACTTAGCTTTTATTATTGCTCCTTCATGTTCAGAACTTCTGAAAAGAAAGCTAGATTTGAAAAATATAGAATTTATTCAAGCAGATAAAGTTATTGATAAAGTATCAACTAAATTACCAAATTTAACAAGTTCAACTAGAAATAAAGGTATTGAAACAAAACCAACTTCATCATTAGATTCAAAGGTATCAACTACTATTAATATCAATACAGCAAGTGAAGCTGAGTTAGAAATTGCTTTCAAAGGTTTGCGTATTAGGGCTGACAAAAGAAAAAAGCTGATAAATAATAGAAAAAATGATCCCTATAGAGATTTAGCTGATCTAGTATTTGACCTGAAGTTTAACAATAGTATAGAAGCAAAACTGCAACAAAAACTTGATAAAGGTGAAATTTGTTTCTGAGGTTAAATTACTGATTAACAAATCAAAAATATAAAATAATAAAAATAATTTTTAGCATATATTGCTACTGATAAAGCAGGATCAGTAGAAAATTGTTATGGCATTCAAATTTTCTATCCTTATCAATGATTAGAAGACCCTAAATCAGAAAAAAAATCAAGGTTGGGTTAAGTCTAAAAATAAAACTATTTTTAATTGTCTGGCAGAAAATTCCTAAGTTAAAACTATAAAAAAATGACTAACTTAAATTTGGGAATATGAAAAATATAGTATTCCTTTTAAATAAGGCGATCGCTACTTCTATTACAAAAATGATGGTTGACAAAATCAAATTCTTTTATAGACTTTACCTACTCTATACCCAGAAACCAAAACTTTGATAAACCCCAATAAATTCTCAGAAGATAGAACAGTTTATCTTTGAAGAATTGCTATTATTTAAGATGCTAAATATATCGTTTATGGTATTTATAAAGCTGGTTTATCTTGGCAATAATGGCAGATAAAAAAAGTATTAAAAAGCTCCTAAATAATAGAAAAAGTAGCTCTTCTAAAGGTTTAATTTATCTTGTATATGATCTGAATTTTAGCATTTTAGCGAGAATGTCAAAGCTAAATTTATAAAAAACTTGATCAAAGGTAAATTTACTTCTAAGATTAAACTAATCATTCACTATTCAATAATATGAAAGAGAAAAAACAACCTTTAACATATCCTATCACTGAGAAAACAGATACAGTAGAAAATTATCACGGTGTTGAAGTTGCAGATCCTTATCGATGGTTAGAAGACCCTAACTTAGAAAAAACTAAAGAGTGGGTAAAATCTCAAAATGAAATTACTTTTAACTATTTGGCAGAAATTTCCGAAGGAGAAACTATCAAAAAACGACTAACTAAAATCTGGGATTATGAAAAATATAGTGTCCCATTTAAAGAAGGCGATCGCTACTTCTATTATAAAAATGATGGTTTACAAAATCAAAGTATATTATATACATTGCCTACTCTAGATGCAGAACCAAAAGTTTTGATAGATCCTAACCAATTCTCAGAAGATGGAACAGTCGCTCTTTCAGGAATTGCTATTAGTAAAGATGGCAAATATATCGCCTATGGTATTTCCAAGTCTGGTTCAGACTGGCAAGAATGGCGCATCAAAAATATTGATACTGGAGAACATTTCCCGGATGTTTTGCAATGGATTAAATTCTATATACCAACTTGGAAAAATGATAATCAGGGTCTGTTTTATAGTCGTTACGAACAACCAAAAGAAGGGAAGTTAAAAGATACTAACTATTTACATAAGGTTTACTATCATAGTTTAGGAACTTCTCAAGATAATGATGTACTAATTTATGAAAAACCTGAACAAAAAGAATGGAGTTTTAATTGTCATGTCACAGAAGATAATAAGTATTTAATTATTACAGTTTGGCAAAGTACAGAACGCAAAAATCTAGTTTTTTATCAGGATTTAAGTATACCAAATGCGCCAATAGTGGAACTTATTAGCGAATTTGAAGCTGAATACCTTTTGATAGATAATTATCAGAATATTTTTTGGTTTTTCACAGATTTAAATGCTCCAAAAAGACGAGTTATTGCCATTGATATTAACAACCCTCCATCTCCTTCTTTAGTGAGAGGAGAAAATCAAAATAAATGGCAAGAAATTATTCCTGAAGCTACAGATGCATTGCAAGGGATAGGAACACTTAATAATCAGTTTGTTACTTTCTATTTAAAAGATGCTCATACTCAGATAAAAATATTTAATCTTGATGGTTCCCCAGTCAGAAATGTAGAATTACCTGGCATTGGTTCAGTAGTTGGTTTTTATGGTAGACGTCACGACACAAGCACATTTTATAGTTATGTTAGTTTCACAACTCCCTCAACTATTTATCATTACGATATGGTGAGTGGTGAAAGTAAAATTTATCGTCAGTCAAATGTAGATTTTAATCCTAATCAATTTGAAACAAAGCAAGTTTTTTATAGTAGTAAGGATGGTACAAGCATCCCCATGTTTATTACTCATAAAAAAGGTGTAAAACTAGATGGCAATAACCCAACTATTCTTTATGGATATGGAGGATTTAATATTTCTCTGACTCCTAACTTTTCTATTAGTAGATTAATTTGGTTAGAGATGGGGGGAGTCTACGCAGTGCCCAATATTCGTGGAGGTGGAGAATATGGTGAAGGGTGGCATCAAGCAGGAATAAAACAACAAAAACAAAATGTATTTGATGATTTTATTAGTGCTGCTGAATGGTTGATAGAAAATAATTGGTCTTCTTCTCCAAAGTTAGCTATTACTGGTGCTAGTAATGGTGGTTTATTAGTAGGTGCTTGTATAACTCAAAGACCAGAATTATTTGGTGCTGCTTTACCCGCAGTAGGAGTAATGGATATGTTACGTTTCCATAAATTTACTATTGGTTGGGCATGGACTGCTGAGTATGGTTCCCCAGATGATCCCGAAGAATTTAAAGCTTTATATGCTTATTCTCCTCTACATAATTTAAAGCCAAAAACATCTTATCCTCCAACTTTTATTACTACTGCTGACCATGATGATCGGGTTGTTCCAGCTCATAGTTTTAAGTTTATTTCTACCTTACAAGAAGTTCATATAGGAGATCATCCAGTGTTAATTAGAATTGAAACTAAAGCAGGTCATGGAGCCGGAAAACCTACTACGAAAATAATTGCAGAAATTACAGATGAATTTGCTTTTTTGCTGAGAAACCTTAAGATAGAATTACCTGAAAATTTTGGTAATTAATTTAAGTAAAATATAGTTGAATTAGGAGTGTTTTATTGAATTTTACTTGGGTTCTAACTGCTAAAAATAAAGAGCTAATTCATAAACAAAATATTAAACTAGCTCTCGTTATGGCTCATCAAAATCTATATCAATAAGGAGCTTAGTAGATGTCAATTATTCTAGTAATTCATTCTGCTGGATTTTGAAATATAGGTAGCTCCATTACTTTCCCTAATAATTTGCTACCTTACTACGCCTAAATTTTTTATTTTGATGCTCTAACCTACCAAAATACATCAAATTTAGGATTAATTTTTTTCTTGATTAAATATAATTGCTACTATAAATATAATTACACCGCCGACATTACTAATAATAGTTTTTAAGGCATTATTATTATTAGTATTAATCGCTTTTATGGCACTGATGATAATAAACCATTAAAATTTTATTTCTTATTTCACAGCTATTTGTGGTACTTGAGTAGTCATAAAGATTAGGTATAAAATTTTATCTTACTGATTTATTTAGGTTATTTTTTTATATTTTTTAATGCATCTGTTATTGTTTCACAATCTCCAAAATATTATGTCCTATATCTAGCATAAGAACATAATATATCTTTTTATCTGAGGCTCATATTGTTCAGCTAGTTTTAGTCCATCATGTGTAGCAAAGATCTATATTTTTACTTCAATTTCTTTCCAGTCTTTTTGGGGGTTGCTATCCTTTTTACATTGACGTTTTGCTCAAGCCCAAAATTGTTGCTATCTAAGAAATCTTTTTTGGGTCTAGTAATTTTTAGCTCATGTATTTGGATACCTGCTTCATTGGAATATGCTATTACTATGAGCTTTAATCAATATTATTTTCTCCTAATTCCTGATTTTTTATTTATACTTAAGTTTTGACTAATGGATGCAGATTAAATCTTAACCTGAAAAAGATTTACGCAAAAGTAACTTTCGGGGTTGCCCAAATAGTAGAGAGCCAAAAGTCCACTCAGCTTCTTCTAATCTGTAACCAGCTTTATAATAAAGTCTCTGGGCACTATGATTATTTTCTAATACATGAAGGTATAGTTCAGAAAACCCCCATTCTAACACCTTATGTTCACAAAAATTTAACAACTGTTGGGCAATTCCTAGTCTTCTATAATCAGGATCAACAGCTAAATTTGACAAGTAAGCATACTCAAGATTATCTAACTGCCAAGGATTTATCAACAAAAGTCTATTCTGCTGAAGTGACCGTATACTAATTTCTACAGTTCCCACCAAATCATGGCCCTCAAGAGCAGATAAATTCTCAGTAGACTTAGTCTCTTTGAGAAGCATAGCAATAATACATAAATAATGATCACTTTTAGAGCCGATACGATTACGTAAATCTTCGTAAATACTTACTTGTAAAAAAGGATAAATATAACCCATAATTCCTTTACGGGAATGAAAACTATTAGTTAATATTTCGGAAATACTCTTGAGGTCCTGTGGTTTAGCAATGCGGATTGAAAAGTCAAATTGATGATATTTTCTGACTTGAGGTTTAACAGACTTTGAGAAAAAAAATAAAGGATTCACAATATACTTAAAAACTATATCTATATAAATTAAAAATGTCTATAATTAACTACCACGAGCTATTCATTTTGAGAGACATAGATTGAAAAAATGCTTATATACAAATCTTGAATAGCCAAACTTTTTTACTGATTCGATGGACTCTTCTATATTTATTGGTGTATAATCTCACTTTGAAAAATACGAAGATTTATCTTATTTAAGATATAGTTTACTAATATACATCATCATGTGTTTTTCGTCTAAGTAAGTCGGTGTTGAAATTGGTTGCTATGTAATAAAATGTAAATTAAACTCAAATCAAATCTGTAGAAGAGCTTGAAGTTAATATATAAATCTTAATATAGCTAGTTTTTTCACATCTACCTACTTAATATGGAGTAATAGTGTATTGCTATAAGTATTTATATATCAATATGACTATTTGCAAATGAAATTTTAGCTTTTATTGAATAAACAATTTTAATGCCCTAGAAAAGAACAATTGTGAATTTATATAAATTAATAGTGTATCTGAGCATATAGGTATACTATTGGCTGTAACTACAACAACATTTTAGTAAATTATTTAACTAAATTAGTACAGAAACCAAGATAATATTTTCTAACAATTTTTATGATAAATTTACCAAAGTTTATTAGAAAAAAAAGTGTTTTTTCATGGAATTTATTATGTGTATAAGTGGCGTTATATTCTTATTTACTTATTCTAATTAGTTAGGACTTGCTGAATATATTTATGGGGAGGGTAAGAGGCAGGCAGACAGGATTGGATTGAGGCACAGAGTAATGAATATATGGGGATTAGAGAAGATGTAGTCAGAATTGCTATTTTCAATTTTTCTACCCTTAATCACTCAAAATTATTCATTTTGAACTAACTAATACCAAATTATTTTACATTAAAAAAAAATATTTAGTAATATTTAAGTAAATTCTTTCAGTTTTTTTAGCTAAGCCTAATTATTTTAAAACACAATAAGGTGAATAATTTAGCTTGTATAGATGTGTAATTAATTTGGAACAACTACTTAACTGTTATATTCTAAGAGCAATTGTCAAAAAAATTAAGTATATTAAAGTTTTATATTTCTAAATACTATTTATTGAGGTAATTTCATTGTTAACTAATTTCTGTGATTTATCCAGTCCTAGTTGAATACCTTCAGTTGGTAGTATTATTTTCAAGAGATAGTATAATACGAAATTATGGTATAAAAGCCGGATTTTTTTATCGCCAAACCCCTGATTTAGTAATGGCTGAAAGTGAAAAAAAATACCTTCTCATACTCAGTAGATTTGGTGTTAGTGTTGAAAAATTCAAGGAATACATTGATGAAATTCTTCATTCATGATAATAATCCCTTGGTATTGTTATAATAGTTCTCTTATATTGTGTTATCTTTCACCTTGGCATCGGGTAGAAAACTTACCTAAGAACACAGGTATTCTGCTTAAATTCAGATTAAAGTTTTAAATAGATTTAAAGATAAATCGTAATTTTTGTATGAAAATATGAAAACTGGTTACAATTAATAGATGATTCTAATAAATTTTTTCACAGGCTTGAGTATACTAAATTAAAGGGATAGCAAGGGGGTAATTGATAAAAAAAGGCCAAATAAAATTTACTATATGGGAAAAAAGTAATGTGTGGAGAAAGGTTAAAAAATGATAAAATATATCAAATTTAGTTGATTTTGTTCTAAAAAGAAACAGTTTTTGTTCTGAATAAAAAACTATTATAAAATGTTCAAGAATTGAATCTTACAAACAAACACTCATTTATAAATATTACAAATTTAATGGAGTGAACCTTTAATCACAACTATAGCATTTCTCTGAAGAATGAGGTACATATTTAAAGCTGAAAAGCTTGTTAATTCAAGCTTTTATTGTATCTTATTTAATTTTGAACCGCAATATTACTATGGAAGTAGCCTTTTTCACTTAAACAAATACCAAAGTGAAGAAATAAGGCTTCTTGGTTGATTAAATAGATATGATTGGCCATCTATCAATCAGTAGGGAAGCGGAATGGAGTTATATCTATACTGTACCTGCGAAATAATAATTTATTATAACTGACCTGAAAGCACGGAGAGCGGTGCATGAGTTTCAGACAAGAAAAACCTAAAACGAAAATTTTGGTTGTCGATGACGAACCATATAATTTAGATCTTCTGTACCGCACCTTTTTCCAAAACTACAAGGTGCTACGAGCCGAAGGTGGTTCAGAAGCCCTCGAAGTTCTGGAAAAATCTGGGGAAGTAGCTGTAATTATTTCAGACCAACGAATGCCCAAAATGAGTGGTACAGAATTTTTAAGTCTTACTGCTGAAAAATATCCTAATACTATTAGGATTATTTTGACTGGGTATACAGATGTAGAAGACTTAGTAGAAGCAATAAACTCTGGTAAGGTCTTTAAATATGTAACTAAACCTTGGGATGATCATGAGCTTAAAGCATTAGTAAAGCAGGGAGTTGACACCCACAATGTCCTAAAATCCCATACTGAGGAACTACGTCGTGCTCTTCAGCAAGAATCTCTTCTATACGCAGTTACTAATACTATTCGCTCTGCCCCAAATTATCGGGAGATGCTTCAGAGGATAGTGGAAAGTATTGGTCAAATGTTGGAAGTGAACTTGGCGATCTGCTGTCCTTTCCAAGATAACCATGGAGAAGATGAATGGTTTGCTATTTATCAGGATCAAGAACATAACTCTAAACAATCAACCAATAATAATCTTCCTAAAATACCACAAGAAATTTTGGCTTCATTAATCTGGAAAACAGATACTGTAGAAATAATTTCAGATACAAAAAATCACGAAAAGCTCAAAGGAGAAACTGTAGAAGCTCAAAAACGCCAACAAGCTTATCTAGAAGCAAATGTCTATTCTAGTTTAATTGTGCCTCTATTTTCCCGATCAGAATTAATTGCAGTTTTAGCACTACACCAGTGTGGAGAATACCGTAATTGGTTAGACTATGAAGTTCAATTGTTAATTACAGTTACTGATCAAGCTGCTCTAGCTCTATCTCAAGCTCGTGCTTATGAACAACTGAGAAGTCTAGCTCAACGAGAAACTCTGGTGAATACGATCACAACTGCTATTCGCTCTAGTCTTAACCCTCAAGAGATTTTTACTGCTATCACTCAAGAGTTAGGCCAAGCCTTGGAAGTAGATGGTTGTGCTCTTTCTTTGTGGACAGAAGCAGATGAATATGTTCAGACTGTGGGGTTATATGATGCTCAAGCTAAATCTTCTGTAAGTACCACTGAAGTCGAAGCTCTTTCAGATCAATCTGTGATGGAAACACAAGTTTCTAATGATGAAAACTTCTTGATTTCAATGAACTTACCTCAGTCAGTGGTTCCTATTAGTAGTAATCCTGTTTTAGGAGAATTGCTAAAAACAAAAAAAACGGTGGCAATTAGCGATCTGAATAAACATCAAAAACTTGATAAATCTGATCTCCCGTTACGATCTAATTCTCGTGCTTTGATGGTGGTACCTCTCATTGTTGATGGTGAAATTATTGGTAGTATTTCTCTACGCAATAATTCTTATGAGCGCCAATGGCAGGCTTCAGAAATTGAACTGGCTGAAGCACTAGCTTCCCAAGCGGCGATCGCTGTTCAACAATCCCGTCTTTATCAAACTACTAGAAAACAAGCAGAAAGACTACTGGAAGCAGATCGCCTCAAAACAGAATTTTTCCAGAATATATCCCATGAGTTTCGTACTCCTCTGACTCTGATGATTGGATTATTAGAGGAAGCAGTCAACTATCAACAAGATTTACCTTTAGAATCTTCTGCGATCGCTCTGCGTAATTCTCGTCGTCTCTTAAGATTAGTTAATCAATTACTAGATTTACAAAGACTTGATGCGGGACGAATGCAGCCTTCTTTTCGCCCTTGTAGTCTTGTGGATCTGTGTCGTAATATTGTTGAATCATTTACCCCCTACTGCCAGAAAAAAGAACTAAGTTTAGTTACAGACTTTAGTGATACTTGTTTACTAGTTTATTTAGATGTAGAAAAATTTGATAAAGTTATCTATAATTTGCTCTCAAATGCTATGAAATTTACTCCTGCTGGAGGTAGTATTAGGATCTCAATTGAATCTAGTCAGGAATATTGTCTGTTGAAGGTAGAAGACACTGGTATTGGAATTCGTCAAGAACAAATTCCCTTTTTGTTTCAAAGATTTCGGCAGGCAGAAGGTTCAGCAAATCGTTCTTACGAAGGAAGTGGTTTGGGTTTAGCTTTAGTCAAAGAATTAGTGGAACTTCACGGTGCTCAAATAAGTGTAGAGTCAGTTTATGGTCAAGGTACTACTTTTAAAGTTTGGATGCGAACAGGAAAGAGTCATTTACCTGTAGCCCAAGTATTAGAAACACCAGCTGAATTTGATGCTACTAAGTTGGCTGTTGAGTTGGCGGATGTAGAAGCAGAGTTACAAGAAGTAGAGGATTTACAAACTGTAGACCAACAAGAAAGTATTGCTACAGTTAATTATGATGATATGGCAGTAACTACTATTTTGGTTGTAGATGATAATCCAGATTTGAGAAACTATGTCTCAAGAATTCTGCGAAAGTCTAACTTTAATGTAGTGTTAGCTAGGGATGGAGCTGAGGGATTTGAGTTTGCAGAAATTCATCATCCTCATGTAATTATAACTGATTTGATGATGCCAGTTGTGTCTGGTTTGGATTTAATTAAGATGATTAGAGAAGAAAAACAATTGCGAGGTACGCCTATTATTTTGTTAACTGCTAAAGCAGATGAAGATACTAGAATTGAAGGGGTAGAAAGAGGAGCAGATGCTTATTTGTCAAAACCGTTTAATGATAGAGAATTGTTAGCAGAAGTTAGAAATTTATTGGTTTTGAAAGAGAATGAGCGACATATGCAGGAGTTGAATTATTATTTGACGGAGTCAGTTTTACAGCGGTTTTTACCATCGGAAATGGTGCAACGGGCAGCAGCAGGAGAGTTGGTTTTGGATTTTACACCAGAAACAAGGTTGGTAACTGTTTTATTTAGTGATATTGTCGGTTTTACTCGGATGTCGAATATTTTGCAGTCGTCTCGTATTGCAGACTTATTGAATGAATATTTGGCAGAAATGACAAGAGCTATTTTTGCTAATGGTGGTACTGTAGATAAGTTTGTGGGAGATGCTGTGATGGCAATTTATGGTTCACCTGAAGAGTTGACTCCACAGGAGCAGGCGCGACGGGCAGTAGCTTCGGCTCAGGCAATGTTGAAAGCTTTAGATAAGTTGAATGAGCGCTGGCAAAATCTGCAATTGATTGGAAGTAATGGGGTGCCTCCTGTGAGGTTTCGTTGTGGAATTCATCAGGGGAATGCTGTAGTAGGGATGTTTGGTGGTCCAAAGCGTTCTGATTATACAGCGATTGGCCCATCAGTAAATATTGCAGCTCGTTTAGAAGAGGCCGCAGAGCCAAATACAATTTTGGTATCAGCAACAGTGGCCCAGTATTTAGATAGTCGGATGGTGAAGAAGTATGGATTTTTAAAGCTAAAAGGCATAGATGAAGATATTTTGGGCTTTCTGGTGAGTAGAAGTCCCATAAGTGAAAATTGATAGAGCCAAAATATTTTTTTCTGATTTACTTGCAATTTTGAGAAACTGTGCTATATTTATTAAATGACTACTGCGGGTGTAGTTTAGTGGTAAAACCTTAGCCTTCCAAGCTAATGATGGGGGTTCGATTCCCCCCACCCGCTTTTACTTAAACATAATGAAAATTTCTTATCTTAATTTTTTAGTCCTGTAAAGTAGAAAATTCGGGGCTAAGTTTTTATTTTGTTTGGCGATCGCTAGCTAATTTTTTCCCTAATTGGCCAGAGTTATATGTACGTTGCTCTTTTGTTAGGCATTGTTCTAGAAAGACCATATCTTCTTCAGACCACTTTAGTTTTTCCTCTCGCCCTGGTGAGTCCAAAAGTCTTTCTTAGCTAAGTTTTTGCCATTTATGCAATACTGTTGTGACTGTTTGTGAACTCCAGTTGAAGTGAGCTGCTATTTTTTCGACATACCAACCATAGACATTGAGCCTAATTACTTCTGCTCGGTGTTTGACTTTCTGTGGTACATCCTCAGTTTTAAGCTTCAGTAGTTTTTGGTCTTGCTCACTAGTGAGAAAAATCCTGAAACGAGCGCCCATAAAAAAATAACCTTGATAGATAAACTTATTGTCGGGATACAGCTATTTCAGAAGTTTATGTTGAAGCACATTCCATGTATCAAAAATAAGTATGTATAACTAGGGGATATTGATGCTCTTTCAAAAGAACAGATAAAATGCTTGCCCGTAAATTATAACTCTATCCGTTCTATCAAGATAATCAACTGCTTCAGGTAGAGCAAGGTCTTTTTTGGGCGTTGGTAGATAGCGGGATGAATCTATTTTTTTTAAATAGCTTGTTGGTTTATAATAGTTGACGTCATTAACACCTGTGAGAGTTCAACCTATGCAATATCCTGGCTGTGGCTGCTAGCATATCCGCAAAAATGGCCATCAATGAGGCAAGCAGAATTATATTGGTGTCCCTTGTAGCAGTCAGTTCATCGAACCTTCTCAACCACGAGAATACGGCGATGATCTTAAAAGGCTGTGCTTGAGAATGTACGTTAACGGTATGGGTATTAGAGGAATTGCGCGGGTGAAAGGGATTACACCACCAATAGTAAGCGATCGCTCTCTAAAAATTATAGCCATCGCTTTACTGACTATGCGCTATATATAGTGTCTTTGCGTAAGTCCTGATAAAATTATCAGTTTCATCTTAAGAAGTGCGGAATGTGGGATAGGAGTAGTTTGGGTAGAAACACGGTGAAACCCAACACCCCCTTAATTTTTATGAGGTTTCCTACCTCAACCCACCTAGATCAAAAATCAGATACAGCATATTTCAGATAAATGAGGTACAAGATAAACCATAAAAACACTGTATTACTTAAATATTATCTGCGTAAGTGTGCCTCACAAAAGTTAAATCCGGTCTTTATTATAGATTTTATGAGATTTTTGCATATTTCTAGGAAAGAGACATAATATCAAAAGCTTATCTGTGACCTAATTTATGTCTAGCTTTGTTGTTGTTGGTGACAAGCTTCACAGTTTTTGCACATAATCTTAGGAGGATGTTCCCCACCTATATATTTGCTCAAAAATATCCAGTGCTTGTTTGAGCAATACTTCCACTGGTTCGTATTTCCTTTGAGAATAATATAAGAAAGCCTGGTTATTCAGTTGCGTGGCCAGATATGGGTGCTTAGGAAGTAGAGCAACTTTAACAATTTTGATGCTTGCATTGATCTGTGCAAGGCTTACAGATTTCTCTAATTGTTTGAGATACTTATTGATAGATGAAATTTTTATCACTATTATTGAGATGGAGAAAATTTTATCTCAAATAAATGATGGGGTTGATGATAGGTAAACATTTGGAAAAACCGGGTTTCTCTACATGGCCCAAAAACCGGTTAACTCATTGGAAAAATGAATGCTTGAAGTTGAAGTTGACGCCCCCTGCCCCAAAAGTTAGAATAAAATTTAAGGGTAAAGCTAGTCAAACTGCTAGTACGCCAAGTAAAGGAGAGGACAGCAGTGCTTTTATCGACTAAACACACTAACAGGAGTTAAAAATACATGATTCTCGACTATTTAGTTAAAGCAGCTTTTGGAATTATCAATACCGTGGCTCCGTCTTTGACTCCACAAAGGTTCCTTGATGGCATGAGAGATGATTTTGACCCCAATTTATCAGATGAAGAAAACAAGAAAATAATGATGCAAAAAATCCGTGGAGGTAAATTGGGAACAGGTTTAGCGGAGGTGGCTTCTTACGAACCAGGAACCGATAGAAATTTTGAAGAGGTATTAGCGGAAGTTGAGTCTTCACAGCTAAAAAAACAGCCTACTTCCGTTGTAGAGGTAGGGGAAGAAAACGAGCAAAAGACACAGAAATTCCAGTCTTGAAGTTTCTCAAAATTAATGTTAACTTAAGCAAAACAACTTGATAGTGAGGAGAAAAAATGTCGGTTTGGACTGAATTCTTAAAGACTGTCGCTAAAGAAGTTGCTAAAGAGCTTCTACGCAAGGCAGTAGATTATTGTGTAGAGTGGTTAATAGCTCAGTATCGCAAAGGTTACTAGGCTATTGTTTAGTAATCTACTCTAAAAGTTGACTTGGTCGCCGGAGTTGCTGAATATAATTGCTTTTTGTTATCTAAAACAGCACTCCTGCTTCTCACAAAATACAAGGCTAATTTATCAAAAAAGCATGAGATTTGATGAAAAAAGTGGTTGACGATAGTTTCAAAATACGATGGATTCAGGAATTTGAAAAGCTGATTCACCGTCGCCAACATATTATTTTATACGGAAACATTTACGACCATTTTTTGTGGCGCGGCGCTTATCAGAGTATCCACCATTTCCTAAAATCTTATTTCTTAGATAACCAGTTCGATCTGGTTGTTAGTTACGACGATATAGAAAAGTTCAAGTTTGCTAAACCTGATATGACGGAACTTTTTGATAACTTGGCATTGCGTCGTGGTGCTTTGGAAACTTATCTACCTATAGAAGAATCGTTTCGGCAAATATTTGGGTTATTATCCCAACCAAAAACATCCGTGGCGGTGACGGTGGAACTGGGGGATATGTTGGCGTCGAAGAGTATTAGTCAAGGCAGCGGGCGACATCCTCTCATGATGTTGAAAAAATCTACTTTAGAAGCATCTTTAATCGCCAATGGTGCTTTAAAAGGATTTCGCAATACTCTGGTAATTTTAGTTAACGAACTTGAAACTGTACCCCAATGGTTTTACCATAAAAACCCTTTTTTGCGGAGAATACAAGTTTCGCTTCCCAGTAAGGACGAACGCCGCGAGTTTGCATTGCGCTTTTTTGCTCCTATGGCTAACGGGATGGGGGGATTTTATGAGGGCGATCGTATCGAAGTCCATCCCCCTTCTCCAGAACAGCCCTCGGAACTAGAAGTCTTGGCAGAGGAGTTTGCGGACCTGACGGAGGAATTTCAAATCTGGGATCTGGAGGCTTTGCGTCATACTTCCTGGCAGGAAAAAATTCCCCTGGAAACTAATAAAATATGGCGGTTGGTTAACTTTTATAAGTTTGGCCAACGGGAAGACCCCTGGGAAAAGTTGAGCGCGGATAAAGTCGCAAATGCCGGGAAAGAACTGTCTGAGATGGTCTTGGGACAAGAGAGGGCGATTTCTGCTGTCACTACGATGTTGAGTTCCGCTAGGGTGGGGTTGAGCATGAGCAGCAACAAGGGTCCCAGCGGTAAACCGAAAGGGGTTTTCTTTTTTGTGGGGCCGACGGGTGTGGGCAAAACCGAACTGGCAAAGGCGATGACTAAGCTGGTTTTTGGTAATGAGGAGGCTTTTGCCCGCTTTGATATGAGTGAGTATAGGGAAGAAAACGCGGACCAAAAGCTAATTGGTGCCCCTCCTGGCTATACGGGTTATGAGGAAGGGGGACAGCTAACTAATCGAGTTATTGACTACCCTTACAGCATTTTACTGTTTGATGAAATTGAGAAAGCACATCCTAAAATTTTAGATAAATTTCTGCAAATTTTGGAGGATGGCAGACTGACCGATGGTAAGGGACAAACTGCTTATTTTAGCCAAACGGCGATTATTTTTACTAGCAATATTGGAGCATCTGACAAAACTGACCCCCAAACTGGTAATATTATCCGAGAGGGAATTATGAATCGCGTTAAAGATGGGGATGTTTTTGGTTATGAAGAGGTAAAAACTCATTTTGAGGCTGAGGTGTATTGGTATTTTACGAGTCTCATTGGTCGGGCCGAGTTGCTGAGTCGTTTGGGGGACAATATTGTGGTGTTTGATTTGTTGCGATCGCAATTTGTCAGTATGATTGGAAAAAAGTTATTACTAAAATTGGCAGAAGTAGCAGCAGAAAAGTATCAGTTAATACTCAAATTTCAGCCTTCAGTTTATGGTGTTTTGAGGAAAAGGATGGGAGAAGGAGATAATTTGCTGTTTGGAGGACGACGAATTAAAACTGTATTGGAAAGTTTGGTTGAACGTCCGCTTAATAGTTGGATTTTTAAGAATTTTTCTGACACCAGCGAATTAGCAGGACATACGCTGAAAGTGGGGATAAAAAGCAATGGAGAGTTAGAGGTAGATCGAGTTTGAGGGATTAATTAATAGAGTTCAACTAATTAGTAAAAGAATCTACTATGAACAATACTTTACTTTGGAAAATGCTAGAAGGGCAAGTTATTGAAAAAAAATATTATCTCCGAGAACTTTTAGGTGCGGGTGGTTTTGGAGGAGTTTTTCTTGCTGATGATGTTGTTAGAAATAAGCTGATGCGTCAGGTGGCGATAAAACTGATTGTTGCCGATGATAATAACCAGGCTCAATTAAACGAACTCCAGGCATCTATGTCTTTAAAACATCCCAATCTCATCAGTTGCTTTGATGTCAACGAATGTCATCTTAATGCTGCCGATTTTCTTTATTTAGTAATGGAGGTAGCTGAGTTTAGTTTGGAAAAGCAGTTAAATGAGGGGGTTTTATCGGAAACAGAAACGCTGCAGTTAGTAAACTATATTGCAGGAGCTTTAGACTATCTCCACAATGAACAAAATTCCATTGCCCATAGAGATTTAAAGCCTGGAAATATACTTAGGGTGGGAGATAAATGGAAATTATCAGATTTTGGGTTGGTAAGGGCGATCGGAAAAAATAGTGTGATGGATACTGTTAATCTTACAGGAACTCCAGGCTACTCCCCACCAGAGGCTTATGAAGGTAAAGTAGCGACATCATGGGATGTTTGGTCTTTGGGGGTAATTATTGTGCAAGTGTTGACAGGAAAAATGCCATTTGAAGGAGATACGCCACAACAGTTACAAAAACAGGTGTGCAATGGAGAACCAGATTTATCAGGCTTGCCAAAAAGTTTTGAGCAGATGGTTCGGGGATGTTTGCAAAAAAATCGGCAAAAACGTTGGTCAGTAAAGCAAATTTTAACAGAAGTGGAATATACTTTTTCTAATGATTCAAAAACTACAAAGTTAAGTCCCCAAACTCAAATTTTTACAAGAATTGTAGATTCTAGCACCCTAGTAGAACTACCGATTAACCCAGTAAATGAAGGGGAAGATACTTCATCTAACCATCCAAAACCTACAGAATCAAGTCCCCAAAATCAAGAAATTCATCCTGATCGATGGGGAAGAGCCAAGGGATTTTGGGGATGGTTTAGTTCTTTATTTGACGATAACTCTTTCTAAAGGTAGTAAGTTTTTATTCACAAAATACTGTAATGGAGAAATAATTATGACAAAAAATCCAGATAAAGGTTCAAAACAGGAGATTAGAATTTCTTCTAGTTTGCTTAAAAGAGCATCGAAAGACAATCAAGACGCAATTCGTACCATGTTTCAACAGTTCATTCCAGAAGCAGAAGAAATTTGTTTGGTTCGGTATTTGGGATTGCAAGGACTATGGGGTTTTGGAAATCGAGAGTTTGTGTGTCTAACAGATCGTCGTGTCGCCGATATTACCGTAGGCCGATTTGGTCAAGTTACTTATCAAGATGGTTATTTAGAACATATCAACAGCACTTTTATTTATCAACCTTCTAAGTTATGGTTGTACTTAATAGTTGCAGTAGTAGGAATTACCGTAATAGGTTTGTTGTTATTACCTTTTGTCGTTCAAACATATTACAGATTCAACAAATGTGGAATAGTTATAGCAGTTAGAGGGGGACTGCCTGTGTATATTTTTACAAATCGTGGTTTGTTAACACGGGCAAATGAACTTCTTCGCGATCTTACGATCGCTAGAGAAAATCGCATTAAGTTAAGAGGTGTTGTTTAATAATAGACATCTTTAGTAAAGTAACTTTAAATTATTGTCAATCAAGTAAAAATAAACTGGTTGGGTAAAAAATGAGCAATCCATTTTCTAATATTTATTCCACTCAAATAGAGCCTAAAAAGGGCGATATTAAACTTCAGAAAAGTCTGCTTAAGCTAGGTTGTGAAGGTGATTTTGATGCTATTAAAACCATGTTTCAACAATTTATTCCTGAAGATGAGGAGATTTATGATGCGAGATATTTAGGTATTCAAGGTTTTTTTTGTTTGGGAAATCGTCAATTTGCTTGTGTGACTGAGCGTCGGATAGCACATATTAGTGTAGGTTATTTTGGGGAACTGAATTATGAAGATGGTTATTTAGAGCACATAAATAGTGGTTTTGTTTACAAACCGAGTAAATTAGCTTTGTATATTCATATAGGAGCTGTAATAGCAGCAATAACTTACACTCTTAGTTCGATTGCAGGGATAATTTTTGCTCTGGTTTTGGCATTAATCATCCTGCCATTTTCCGGAAAAATATACTATCTAATTTTTAAGTGCGGGCTTGTATTACCCATTAGAGAAGGAAATTTTGTTCTCGCTCCTTATGGAGACAATGTGTATTGGTACACAAATCGCTTGCTTTACATTTTTACCGATCATAAATTACTAACAAGGGCAAATGCTCTTTACCGTCAATTTATTATCAGCAGAGAAGAACGACTTAATACAGTTGAAAAATATCCTTTACCAGACTTGGTATCCAGAAGTGAAATCCCTGAATTAACTCCGTTACCCTTATCGTCATTACCATCAGTTGATGCTCCTGAAAACAGGCCTCTCCAGAAAAGGTTCTCA
Source organism: Trichodesmium erythraeum IMS101 (assembly GCF_000014265.1). Lineage (NCBI taxonomy): Bacteria > Bacillati > Cyanobacteriota > Cyanophyceae > Oscillatoriales > Microcoleaceae > Trichodesmium > Trichodesmium erythraeum. Next base: position 4,805,946 of record NC_008312.1, on the reverse strand, counting down.
AGCCTTTATGCTACCGTTCGTAAATTGGTGTTTTTGGAGAGGTCTAATATTAAACCTAAAATAATCACAGGTTTAATAGTTACAATGGGAATAGGAGGATTTTTTGCTGTCACTAATATTCTGATTCCTCAGTTAAAAGAAAAAAAAGCTAAAATTTTACTTGAAGAAGCTAATAGCCTAGAAGAAATAGGGAATTATGAAAGTGCGCTAGAAAAATACCTTGAAGTTTTTGAACTTCTACCTGAATCAGCGGATGCTCCGATACGAGCTTGTTTGATACTCAATCTTGTAAAAAACTCTGAGCCAGAAACAACTATTTCTGTCTGTAAAGCAGCTATTAGTTTTAATCGCTATAATCACTTTCTATGGAAAGAAAAGGGAGATGCTTTATGGAAATTGGATCAAAAAGAAGAAGCATTAGAATCCTATCAAAAAGTTGTAGAAATTCAATCAGATGATTCAGAAGTTTGGTACAAGATAGGTTTGATTTGGGAAAACAAAGGAGAGATAAATGAAGCTTTAAATGCTTTTAACAAAGCTATAAAGGGTAATGGAGAATTTGGAGAATTCAGTATAGCGGATGTTTGGCAGAAAAAATGCTATCTTTTAGCTGAACAGGGAGAAGACACTCAAGAAACTTATTATGCCTGCAATCAAAGAGTCGAGCTGGTTGATTATGATTATCGAGCTTGGAAGGAGCGAGGGAATGCTTTGTCGAAGTTAAAGGGTAAACGTCAAGCATTAAATTCCTACTGGAGAGCTGTTCAATTTAAATCAGACGATTCAGAAGTCTGGTATAAAATAGGAGTGATTTACCAGGACAGAGGATGGCGAGATAAGGCTTTAGATGCTTTTGAGAAGGCGATAGAAGGTAATGGGGAATTTGGAGAATATAGTATAACCCATGTTTGGGACAAAAAATGTTCTATTTACCTTGACTTAGAAAAATTTCCAGACGCTTTTGCAGCTTGCAAAAAAATAAATAAAAAACTGACAAATGCAACTGTTACAGGCACTTCTTGGGAGACCAAGAATGTTCGCTCTGGAAGCTCTACTGAGACAGAGGTTCTTTTTGAATTAACTATTGGGAGTCCTGTTAGAGTCCTCGACGAGAGGTATAACTCAGATAATTATCTTTGGTACAAAATTTATAGTCCACAGTATCAGAGACAGGGATGGATTGCAAGTCAGTTGATTAAACGCGACTAACGATCTAGAGATCGATATTTTTAAAGACCAGTAAAGAGTAAAATCAAATCAATTACCGCAAAATAACCAACTATGTTTGACCTAGAACTAACCTGGGATAGACCAGCAAAACTTAACTCCCAACAGGCAAATTACCGAGACGGCAGTCACGTCCTACGAGTCCGCATTCAGCCTAAAACAGATGCCAATTTGCCCAGTTTACCAATACGGATGGCGATCGCTCTTGATACCAGTCAATCAATGAAAGGGGAAAAACTGCAACGCGCTAAAGAAGCTTGTCTTGCCGTCGTTTCTCATTTACGGGACCCAGACTACTTATCTCTAGCAGGTTACTCTACCAGAGTCACACCTTTGCTGGAATCTCTAGCAGGTGGGGGTGCTGCTGCGGGATTCGCCGAAGGGGCGATCGCTGATTTACAAGCAAGGGGTGTTACTCGCATCGACTTAGCATTAGATTGGATTGAAGAAAGTCTCCTTCCAGAAAAAAGCCCACCACTCGTGGGGGTTTTAATTACCGATGGTCATGCTACAAATGCTGGAGGAACGCCTTTAGATGATATGAAACCCTTTATTGTCAAAGCCAGGAACATGAAAAGTTGTGGCATTATCCTGTGTGCTGTAGGACTAGGTGATGCTGCTAACTTCAACACATCCTTTTTGACAGACTTAAGCGATCAAGGTGGAGGAGCATTTATCTATGCTGATACTCCAGACAAGCTATTGAGCGATCTACAAAACAGATTAAAAGCGGATCAGGAAATTGCCATTGTAGATGCCAAACTTCACTTAACACTATTAGCTTCCGGAGTTAAAGCGACAAGCTACTGTCGCTTCCGTCCAGAATATTTACCCCTAGAAGAAACCCGCCCCAATGAATTAAGCCTGGGAACACTCCGTAGGGATTACCCTACAGATATTTTAATTAGTTTGGATCTTCCCTCCATCAGTTTTGGCGAACCCCTAGGAAGTCGCGACATAATTTCAGTAGAACTAACAGCTAGGGGATTAGAAACCCCCATAAAAAAAACAGCCGCTATTACCTACACCACTGCCTACAGCGAAGCACAAAAAGTTAATACAGAAGTAAATCGTGATCGGCAATGTTGGGAAATCAACCTTTACAGCAAAGAGATGATAGACATTGGTAATAGTAATCCTAAGCGCACTGGAGAGTTGCTAACAGAAATTCAAGTTACAGCAGCCAAAGCCGGGGAACTAGATCTTGCCAGCCAAGCCGCCCAACAACTAGACGATTTGCAAAAGACAGGAAATTTGAATCCAGACAAAGCCACGGGAATATTGAGGGATTCGCGCAATCTTGGAAAGACAGACTAATCCCCAGTTTTCCAGTTTAAATATTATCTTCAAAACCAACATGAGTAACAGCTTCGGCATCGACACCCCTCCAGGTTTAAATCGGTTTACTCCCGATACCGCACAACTGCAGGTACTCAATGGACCTGGAGCCCACAGGATATTTCCCCTCAACCAGATGCGAATAGTTATTGGTCGCAACGACCCACCCAATATCAAAGTAGACATCAATTTAACTGATTGCGAAATCGGTAGTCCGCCAGCTATATCCCGCCGTCATGCAGAGATTGAGTGGGTAGGATGCAACCTGCAAATTGTAGATTTAGGCAGTAGTAACGGCACTTTTGTAGATGGAGAAAAGCTCTCTCCCGTTATCCCCAACCAGCCCTCATCTCCTGTCAGTTTAAAACCAGGAAGTCAGGTCAAACTAGGTAATTTAAAATTTGAGGTGATAATTAATGAATAAACCATTAGTGGTAGGGTCCCTAACTCGTGAAGTCAAAACCCATCGGGGCAACAAGCGGGAAATCAATCAAGATAATTATTTGCTGGAACTCTGGGAAGACGAAACTGCCATATTAGCCGTAGTAGCTGATGGTATGGGAGGAAATAAAGGAGGAGAGGTAGCCTCAAAAATTGCTGTGGATACCTTTCGGGGATTGCTGGAACAACCCTTTCCCCCAGAAGCTTTTGGACGATATGAATTACTGCTCAAAGGATTTTACGAAGCTGATCGCGCCATTCGAGAGCAAGCTTCTCAAGACTTCAAATTGATGAATATGGGGACAACGATAATAGCAGCGATCGTCACCCCCACAGAATTAATCCATCTCTATGCCGGAGACTGTCGCTTATACCACTTTAGTTGTAACTCTCCCCCCTACATCACCGCCGATCATTCAGTAGTAGGGGTACTCCTGGAGTTAGGAAAAATTACCCCTGAAGAAGTGTCGAGTCATCCGATGCGTTCCGTCGTTAACTCTTGTTTGGGAGGCAGGGGAAAAGCACAATTATCTATTGACCCAAAATGGGATTCTCCCCCTTCACCAGTAAGAAAATTGCATTCTGGAGATTTATTGTTGTTGTGCAGCGACGGGTTACATGGAGAAGTAAGTCAGGAAGTATTAGAAAGTTTGGTCGAACAGTTTAGAGATTCGTCAGAAAAGCTAACAAAGGCTTGTGTAAAAGCAGCTTTAGAGAATGGGGGCAAGGATAATATTACCGTAATTGCGATTAGAGTGAAGAAGAACTCACGGGGTGAAAAGCAAGCTTAATGGTAGATTTAATAAAAATTTGAGGCAATAACTTGAGAGGATATCTGTAAATAAAACCTTAAGGGACAAGGCGATTTAAAATCAGTGAAATCATAGCTATATGAACAACGAATTTACTTACTTCCAGTAAACCCTCCTAATCTTTACTGAGTTGTCTTTGGCGTCCCAGCCTACCTAAAGTTTTATCCACCACCTAACCTCAAAGTTCAAACTCAAAATTCTTTTAATAACGTTCAACCTCCTCCTGGTGAAGCTCCCATTCATCCGCGACTTGCTGTAACCCCTCACCTCGAACACCTCGTTCAGCCCAAACCTTTTATAGCCTTGGAACTGAAAGGCTAGATTCTGCTAGCAATATCCTCCCAGCTATCAAATATGATATATTTGCAGCATGAACTAGCACCACTAATACCAGCCCCAATGTTTCTACTAGGGTGTGGCGTTTCCGACCTTTGACTTTTTAGCCTCAATAAAAGCCACGCTCTACTCATCGTATCTAAGTTTTTTTCACTAATTTGCTATCAATTATCCCCCCTATGGATTTTAGGTTTTGTCCCTCTTATTAGCATACATGAGCTCGTGGGCGAGGGTGAATCTGTTGTCAGATTCCAATACTCCTGCCATTTTCGGCAAATCACCATACACAGTCAAGGCTGCTGGGAAGTCATGGGGTAAAAGTTCCCAGGCACAACTACTACTACGACTGTAGAGAATACTTTTAACAACTTCTGATAACTCCACTGTTTGTTTCCTACCTCTGGATGTTTCGGAATTAGCCACAGGTAGTATGGGGGCTATCACTTTCTTAGGTCTGTGGAATAGGGAAGAGCAAGTCATGTTCTCAATGTTTCACTTCTAGTTGATCACTTCCATTTTCTCTGTTTTACTTACCCCTTGTTTTATTTTAATCTTTTTTTTTACAGATACCCTCTTAGAGTTAGTATACAAATTTTAATATAGCCAAGTTTTTTTCATGCCTCCTTGCTTAAATATTAGGAAAGTTTACCATACCATTAGATATCATATATTTCAAAGAGAAGGTTTTAAATTTATTGGTATTGTCTGATATATTTGGGGAATTTTGTTTAGTTTTAAAGCCAAATAAATAATTTAATTATTTTTAGTTTTTGAAAGCTTTATAAAGTAAATCTTCAATTAATATTATGTCCGCATTTATAGTTATAATTAAAGCTTGTAGTAGGGCAAGATATCTAGGGTAAATATTTAAAATTGGAAAGCCCTACTACAAACCATAGGCTTTTTTATAATTATCCGGACATGATCTAAGCTATTCCTACTTATTTTTTAATAAATGTTTTAACTATTTTATTTACTAACTTTTTTAGCTTCTTGGTTAATAAAATTATCACCCCATAGTTGAGGAATAATTAAACCTGAATTAGTCTTATATTCTGTAAATTCTAGGTAACGAGACAAAGATTTATCTTTTTTCAGAATATTAGGAATAAATATTAAGGCAAAAAAACCTCCTAAAATTAAAAAAGGTAGCCAATGTTGGGCTAACATTGCAAAGGAAATATAAATAAACATTTCCCCTAAATAGTTTGTATTTCGGCAACGAGCAAAGAATCCTTCTGTGATTAATCCTGGCTTATATTTGAGGGTATAATATTTTTGAGCGTCGCTACTATAGTGGAGGAAAACTCCAAAAATATTAAGACAAATAGCAGCAGCTACTAAAGGTATTGGAGGTTCAGTTCCACTGCTAATTAAAATATAAGGAGCTACCCAATATAAACCTATAATTACAAACATCATAATACTTTGTATAACAGGTATTTCTTCCTCCCATTGTTTGTCTGGATAGATACGGTCTTTTAGTAGCCATAAAATTCCATAGGTACCATGTAGAGCTAGATAAATCCAAGGACCTAAAGTAAAGTTTTGGTAGGCTATCATTAGTACCAATATGAAAATCAAGGTGGTACCCTTATGGAGATTAATTGAATGTTTGATTTTAATCATAAGTGATAGTTATTTTTTCATTAAACTGGGCTTCTATTATAACCCTAACCAAGAAACCAGATTTATTACCCTAATTTAACGCAAAATGATTGTAAATTGTAGTTCATCAACCCGGTTTCTGGGTAAGTCTTGATTAATAATCAGCTATCCTAAATCATTTGTAAAATCACTAGACTTCTTAAAAAATTACTCAAACTCTTGTTCTTTAAGCATCAGTGCCTTCTGCCTCCTGCCTTCTAGTGGTCCATCTCTTTAACTCTTCAGATAGAATTGTTGTATCTACCAATAATACCATTCATAAAAAACAGAAATCAAATTATTAAAATTACAATAATTATAATAATCAAATTTAACAATTTCGATAACTTATTTCTTGAATTATGTAGATATCATGTCTAATTACTATTATTTTGCCAAAGAAGTAATTTAAGTGTGAACATACCAATATTATAAATTATATCTTGAAATATACCCATTACTAAGACTGATATTATGCAAATTACCTATATATTTTAAATCTGATAATATTTTTTTGCTGGTCAATACTAACATATTTGTTTTAAGATACAAACTTATTTTTTGAAATCTGATAATTGATAATTAAGTATATAGAATTTGGATCTTTTAAGAAAAGCATAAAAGGTTGAATAAAAATCATCCACAGAGTAGTTTATAATATTAAAATTAATAGTAGATCCGTATATTTTTTTCTGATATTTGTTTTGTTAAATAACAGTTATAATTTTTGAAGTAGATATAAGTAAACAGTCCTTATAATTCCACTATCAGCAGTAGTAGTACAAGTAGATGAATATAGCTGAAGTTCCTTAACACAGCACGGACTATATTTGAAAATATCGACATTCTAAATGGGTAGGACTATATCAATTCCTGCAACAAATTTTATAGCCTGCAACTTTTTATTTTACGCAACAGTTTATATTGGTACTTAAACATTTTCTGGTTGAAAAAATAAGTCAAAGTCTCTCCATATCAGAGCATGACGTCGATGCGCTAAAAATTGCTATAACCCCTGCTCCCCCCAAATTGAAGTAAAAGCCTTTGTTGGTCTATATTTGTTCGTATTATATAGAACCCTAGCAGTTGTGCTCCCAGGTTACCAAAAAAGTGATTGCCGACTTCAATGCACACCAGACTATAAGAGAGCGGTGGTCCTGTATATGTAGTGATAAGCCAATATAAATGATTATTTATTGACATTAATCTTGAAAACATTAAGTTTTTTATGCTTAATAATTCAAAATTTTTATCTAGGCTATCGCTACATAATAATCAGTCATCAAACTATCAAGAATTAAACTCAACTATCATGAAAAAAGTATGCTATTATCTATGACAGTAATAAGAAAAAATCTATATAATTCAGATGTCCATTCATAAATTAATCTGTCCTAGTTGTGGCAGTAATCATATTGTCAAAAATGGGAATATTCACAACAAAAAACAAAAATATCAATGTCAAAATTGTCTCTGACAATTTGTCGAAAATAGTCAAAGAGATTATATTAGTAATGAAACCAAAGAACTTATTGATAAATTAAAATAGAGAAAAAATTAGTTTAGCTGGTATAACCCGTGTAACAGGTGTGTCAGAAAAATGGCTCCAGAATTACGTCAATAATAAGTATGCTGAGGTTTCACGCTCTATTAAATGTACTAAAAAAAAACCGGTAAACTCACCATTCAATGTGATGAAATGTGGTCATTTGTAGGCAATAAAAATAATAAATAATGGCTGTGGTTAGCGATTGATATAGAAACTAAAGAAATTGTGGGTTTTTACTTAGGGGAAAGAGGAGAAAAAGGGGCAGCATAGATTATGGAATTCATTACCGGGTGTCTTAAGGCCGTGTGCAGTTTGTTATACAGATTTTTGGTCAGCTTACGAGCTTGTCTTTCCTGAAGAGAGACATAAATCAGTGGGGAATATTCAGGTTTAACAGCTTATATAGAAAGATTGAATAATACTTTGCGTCAAAGAATTTCTCGGTTGGTCAGAAAGACTTTATCCTTTTCTAAAAAGCTTCGGTCCCATCTAGGAGATATTTGGTATTTCATTAATCATTATAATGAAGCGATCGCTTCACTGTAATTTTATCACTACATATACAGGACTACCAAGAGAGCTTTGCGAAAAACAAAAATCACAGGACTAAAAAGAGTTTATTCTGATTAAACTATTCGGTAGTCCTGCATAGTAATGGTAAAATATAAATTAAAATTTAATTTTATAGCTATGCACTGTCCTAAATGCCAATCTACTAAAATCATCAAATATGGACATACTCACTACGGTAAGCCTCGGTTTCGTTGCCTAGTGTTTGGACGACAATTTGTCGAGAATCCTAGCAGACAACAAGAGTGATGAGGCAACAAGAGTGATGATTGATAAAATGTTGTTAGAGCGATTAGCATTGGCTGCGATCGCAAGAATTACTGGTGTTTCAGAAAGATGGCTACAGATTTACGTTAATAATAAGTATGAGCAAATTCAACAAAAAGTTGATGTTACTCAAAAAAAAACGGGTAAATTGACAATTCAACGGATACGAAATGTGGTCTTATGTTGGCTCTAAAACAAATAAGAAATGGATTTGGCTCGCTATAGATGTTAGCGAGCGCTCAATCTAGGAGTATATATTGGCGAGCGCTCTCAAAAGTCAGCTCAAGGTCTCTGGCAATCTTTACCTGGAGTATATCGTCAATGTGCAATTTGCTACACTGATTTTTGGGAAGCTTACGAGATAGTATTACCATCAATGGGACACAAGGCTGTAGGGAAGGAAACTGCTCAAACTAGCTATATAGAAAGGTTTAACAATACAATGCGACAACGCATCGGACGGTTAGTAAGAAAAACATTATCATTTTCTAAAAAATTAAGTAATCACATTGGAGCTATATGGAACTTCGTTCATCACTATAATAACACAATTTGTACTTGACCATTACTATGCAGGACTACCAACTATTCTACTAAACCTACCCAAACTTACATATATTTGATTACACAAGCTTTGAAGCTAGCTTCAGTGTTTTACCCTTATGCCACTGACCGCAGTCTGTAACTTATTTTCAAGAACAGGCTTCAAATTGCTTAGAACTCAAACTACTTATTCACATAGTTTTCGCTCCTTACTCATACTGCTACAATATCGCTATGTATGTGTAATTTTAAATGAACATAGTTAATTTGTATTTAACTGTTAAGTCCTGCTTTGTTGCACAAAGCACACACTAACTATTGGTTCTTTTTAAAGTTTTTCTCAGTTCCCTTTGGCCTAGATTATACACTAATAAACACAGTGACATAATAAACAGTATTGTTTCTACTTATTTTTTTTTCCTTTTTTAAAGTCATTGGGACTTGAGTTATCCATTTTAAATTTGAGATTAATTGGATATTTTCTTGGCTATATAAGGCACTATCACAGACCATAATACTACTTAATTTTAATAGCTTTCAACTAGCTTGTCACCCCGTGAGTAATAAAGTACACTACATTCCACTTGTGCTAATAAATTATCAATATTTCCTCTCTTGTGAAATGTTGCATGATCGATTATTAAAACTTGACCAGGTTGTAAATATTATAGCTCGCAGCACTATAATATAAAGTGATTGGTATATTTAAGTTTGAAAAAAATGAGTGATTTTTCCCAAAAGAATTTAATATTTCTTATTTCACAACCCAGAGCAGGATCAACTCTTACTCAACGTATTTTGGGTAGTCATCAAGATATTCATACTATATCTGAACCTTGGATTATGTTACATCCTTTCTATGCACTGCGTGATAAGGGGTGTCAAATGGAGTATAGTGCAGTTAATAGTAAAAAAGGACTTAATAACTTTCTATGGTTACATCCTCAAGGGGAAGAAGCATATTTTCAGTCAGTAAATAAAATGTGTCTTAATTTATATGAGGGAGTTATCAAGGAATCTGGCAAAAAATATTTCTTAGATAAAACGCCAAGATACTATTATATTTTGCCTGAGTTGTACAGAACTTTTCCTTCTGCTAAATATATTTTTTTATTAAGAAATCCCTTAGCTGTTTTATGTTCTATTTTTAATACTTTTATTCAAGAACATTGGTGGAGAATCCAATATTATCAAGGTGATCTTTTAAAAGCACCTATTTTAATTGCTCAAGGAATGGTTGAATTACAAAACAAGAGTATTGTGCTCAGCTATGAACATTTACTCGTTAATCCTAATCAGGAAATCAAAAAAGTTTGTAAATTTCTTAATATTCCTTTTGATGAGAAAATATTAAATTATGGTGAGAGTTCCTCACAGAAATGGGAATTTGGAGATCAATCTCAAATTTATCAAGAAAAAACTCCTAATTCTCAACATAGAGATCGTTGGAAAAAAGATTTAGATAACCCGATTATTTGGCAATGTGTATCTAATTATTTAGAGTTTTTAGGAAATGATCTTCTTAATAGTTTAGGTTATTCTTATGAAGAAGTTAAAAATATTCTTTCTGATTATAGTTATCAAACTAACATAGTTTTACCTCCTGCTCTGAAGGATTTTTTTACTAGTGCAAATCTTTTTAAAAATAAAGCTTTACAACCTTATTTAGAAGCAGTGGAATTAAACCCCCAAATATTCCACCCTTATCTAGATCTTGGCAAAGCATTATTAGAAAAAAAAGATTTTAAAAAAGCTCTTAATTATCTACAAATAGCTTTAAAATTAGCTCCTTATATACCAGAAATTCATTTTTTAATAGGAGAAAATCTTTTAGGTTTAGGTGAATTAGATCAAGCTATTATTTATTATCAAAAAACTATTGATTTAGACTTTAGATTTGTCAAAAATTATGATAAGATAGAATCTACAATAATGGCTCTTAAAGAAGTCGCTCAAGTTAATCCAAATCATCAGGAGATCGCTAATTTAATCAAAACAATAACAAATATTTGAGAGCGAAAAAAAATCAAGGAAGATTGATTCTGTGTTACGTTTCTGGATGGTAAAGAAAAGATTATTAATCATTCCAAAGGGCTTTGTTGCATGAATGTTGCGATCGCAGATGACTCCCTGGAGAGATGCAGTTCTAGATGTGTACTTGATAACTTTCGGGTTTACCATTCTGTATCATGGGGTTCAGGATAGCGCATTGAATGAATAACTCCACTGCTTGATTATCAAATTATCGTCTTCGTAACTTCCCACCAAATAAAACTTTGAACCTAAACATAGTGGTTTCAGATAGAGAGCGTCTATGGTATCCACTTTCATGCTTCCATTTTTGCCGTCCTATTTGACGAATTCCTCTGAGGTTCTCATCTCTGGGAGCGGTTAGGGCTTTACAGTTGCCATGCTGCCTAATCACAGCATTTTTACGCGGTGGAATGGTCGTTTTTATGCCTCTTTGGTGAGCTGTTTCATAGCACTTGTATTTGTCATCAGCCCCATCACCTGAAACTTGGGCTATTTCACCTTCTACTCCATCTAATAGGTCAGAAAATACTTGGTCGTCACTCACATTATTGGTTGTGACAACTGCTGTGACAATCTCTCCGGTGGCCTCATTCACACTCTAGTAATTTACGCCATGTCCTACGTTTACCTACACCATGAATCCTGGTTTTCCATTCCCCTTCACCGTAGACTTTGACCCCTGTAGAATCAACTACCAAATGCATCCCTTCTGTCCTTGGTCTCACTGGTATCCCGATATTTAGTTTTCTGACCCTACGGCATACAGTGCTATGGTCTGGTACAGGTAAATCTAATCCCTAAAAATCAAATATAGATTCTACAAATTCTTCTGTCTGTCGCCCCGCCCTGCAAACAAACTACTGAGAGTGACCATTAGTTCAATAGCTACATCGCTATAGGTATTCGATGCTCCCTGACGCCCAGTTTGATGTTGATTTACCCACTGTTCTATCACTTCATAACTTAGCCAAAATGTCAGGCTCCCTCTCTGCTTTAAGGAGGCATCATCCATACGACCAGTTGCTAACCCGGTACTTGGACTTGGACTTAGACTTGGACTTAGACTTAGACTTGGACTTACTCATAAGGAGAGTTAATGCAGGATTTTGTGCTACCCACTGTTATTTTTACCATCTTTCCTTGCTTTGTGCAACAAAGCAATTCCAAAGTCATAGAAATCGTGTAGAGGCTAACTTTGTATAACGTATTGTATGCTGGATGTCGCGATGACCTCACGGGGTGACAAGCTAGTTGAAAGCTATATTAGTCAAGTGAGTGAATATTTTTAGAAGTTAGGGACTTATAGCCACCGAAACAATCGATCTCACCTGAATCCTTACATTAAATTAATTTAAAGATATGAAATAACAATTTCATTCCCTATTCTCTATTCCCTGACTTCTACAAGAAGTCTATTAAATATAGTCATTAATTGCATAAGACAATACTTTGTCTAATTTTAATGGTTCAACATAAGTTTGATAATCTTGAGCAACATTTTCACCAAAAATATGCCAATGATTATGGTTTAAAAAACTACTGATTATTCGTGATGAATGATTCCAATACTGTTTATTATAAATTTCAATAATAATTGCTCCTCTATTACAAAAAATTTGATTATAAATTCCAGCACCGTGAGGACCAAGAAGAACTTGAGCTTGTGAAAATATATTTATTTGTTCTCTAAAACTCAGTTCTTCACATCGTAATATCTCAAAATTATATTTTTTTATAATTGGTAATATTTCTGATTCATTAATAATTTTACGAGTATAATTAGAACGAGAAATATAAATTAGTTTATTTGGTTTATTATTATCATTAATTGCCTGAAGTAATTTATTTCTAATCTTTAAAATATATTTTTTACATACTCTACCATTTTTTTGTGCCCCATGAATAAGAATTAGTTTTTCAACTACAAGACAGGGATGTTGAATCTTAATAAGTTGTTGTTCTTTAATTCCTAATAATTTTAGAGAATCAATTATATAGCTAGGTGAATTTTTAGGAATAATAAATTTTAGCTCTTGTTTTAATGATTCTAGTAAAGCAAGTTTGGGTAAACCATCCATTAACCAATGTGCATAATTTAAACTATAATCAGATAAAAGAGATACATAAGTTCCCAATAATTTCTCCGAATTATTAATAGCTTCTTTGATTTTTTCTAAATTAAAATCAAGTTTTAACTTTTCACTCATTACAGATTGAGTGATTATTTCAAAATCAGAAGTTAAAACTAATCCATTAGGCTCTAAAATAGTTGCATTTGGGATTGTACACCTAAATGTTTCTCCTATTTCAGAGGATGTGACACAATAAAGATGATAAAAGTTATTTTCTCTAGGAATTATAATATCTTTTAATTCTTTATCATTCTTATTATTGAGAATTTTACCCCAATCTTGAATAGCATAAATAATATCCTCCTCAATAGTTTTTGAAGGTTGAAAAATTTGACTCATAGATTTTTCAACTACTTCAAAAAGCCATCCATTTTGGCGAGCTAAATCTTTTAAGTTATCATTAATTATTAAGTCTGTATTTTTTTCATCTGACCAATAAAGCATTTTATAGCAACCCTATTTTATTTGTGCATAAAAATCTTACCTACTCTAAATTTTTAGTAAATAATAATAACAGGACTTACGCAAAATATGAAAATATACACCATATGTAGGGTTTAACCCCTACTAGATATAGTGGTTCTGCGTAAGTCCTGAATAATATTAAATACCGACAAACTTTTGCCATGTCATGGGTTCATCTACACTACCAAATTTCTGTTCATCAGGATTAAGAGTTTCTGGATCAATATAAGTACCAAAAATATGATCAAAGATAGTAAAATAACTTCCTAAATTTTTAGCACCAATATCAGTATGATGTAAACTATGATAGCGGGGTGTAACAAATAGCCACTCTAGTTTTCCCATCCATGAATGCCATTTAATATTAAGATGTACCAAATTATCATGAAAAGCTCCAAATAAACCAACATAAAACATTACTTCAGGGGGTATTGATAGAAGTGGATAAGCAATAAATCCAATTTGAAATAAAAAACGACTGGTAAAACTTGTTCTTTGAGCAGCCAACCACCATAGTTGTTGAATAGAATGATGCCATTGATGGGTTTGCCATAAATATTTGTTATGGTGCATCCACCAATGAGCGACATAATAACAAAAATCTTTGATTAAATAAGCAAGAACTAATCTTAGCCAAACGGGAAGAGAAAGTATTTTTATTTCTCCTAACCATTGTGTCACTGATGTCGGAACCACAAGTTTGATAATATAAAAATAAGCATAAGCAATAATAATAGTGAAGAAAATTGATACTAATGCAGCCCCAAATTCAGGAATAAATCGATTGACATATTTAATATCTCGTAAAGGATCTTGCTTTTCCCAAAATAGCCAGAGAATAATACCTGTAATAAATAATGCCAACCAGCCAATCATAACTTGCGTAATCATTTTTTTTTCTCAAAATTAATTTATACTCCAACAATTTTTCGTACTGTTACAACGGCATTTTCTCCTGATGCAAATTGAACTTGATTGTCCGTTAGTTGTTCAGGATTAACATAAGTACCAAAAATTCGATCAAAAATAGTAAATAATGCTCCTAAATTTTTAGTGTTAGAGCCTGTTTCAGTATGATGCACAGCATGAAAACGAGGTGTTACATAAAACCACTCAATATATTTCATCCACGAATGCCATTTTACGTTTAAATGAATCCAATTATCATGAATAAGGTAATGAATACCTACAAAAATCATAATTTCTGGAGGAATACCCAATAAAGGAAAACTCAGAAACCCTATTTTAAAAAGAAGTACATCAGTTAAACTTTCTCTTTGTGCTGCTAACCACCAAAGTCTATCTATAGAATGATGCCAGTTATGAGTTAACCAGAGTATATTATTTTTATGTTTAACCAAATGGGTTACATAAAAACTAAAATCTTTTAATAAATAAGCAATTAATAGTCTCAACCATAAAGGTAAAGATAATAAACCTGTCCATCCCATAAAATCCATCAGAGATGCAGAAATAGTTAGTTTTACTAAAGCTACAAAAAAGTAAGTTAGAATAATACTATAAACAGCTGAAATCATCGCTGCCAGAAATTCTTTAAGAAATTGAGTCCGATAAGTAATTGAACGTAAGGGATCTTTAAATTCCCAAATCCAAAATAGCATTCCTGATGTAAACAGGACTAACACTCCAGTCAAAGTTTGCCAAATCATTAGGATATTCTCTTTATTTATGTAATTGTAATAGATTTTTAGTTATGGGGCAAGGAGAATTTTTTCTCTCTTTTAATATATATATTATTTAATATCATATCCCCTTGATTGGGCATAAAAAACTATCCAATTTTTATAATTACTAAATCTTTGTAATCTTCTCTCGTTCTGAGTCCTGAGTCCTCAGTCTAAAGAGGATTGGGACCTCATTACCATTACTCTGCTTTTAGGCTATGCACACCAGAGACTGACATTGCTAGTGTCCGAATCCTGAGACTATGGAGTCACGGAGTATCAGCATGGGAAGGAACGTAAACTCCTTAGTTTACTTAGCCGAAATGAATTGCACACCGGATTTGATATAACTTTGTTGTCACACAACATCAAATTATATTCTTGGCAAGTGTATCAATTGATAGAAAAGGATAATCAGTATATCCTATCTCATTTCCTCCCGTAAAAGTAGGACGATAATAAGGATTTAATGGTGCATTTAAGGCAAAACGTTTAGGTAGATCGGGATTAGCAATAAATAGCCTTCCATAAGCTACTAAATCAGTATAACCTTGACTAATTATCTCTTCTCCTAGATCGCGGGTATAACCTCCAGCTGTCATTAAATTTCCACTATATAAAGGGCGGAAATGTTTAACTCCAAGTTGTAATTTCTTTTCAGTTAAATCATCGTGACTGCCTTTTATTCGAGGCTCAACAATATGAAGATAAGCTAAATTAAACTGATCGATTTTGCTTACTATATAATTAAATAAAGCCTCTGGGTTAGAATCATACATATCTTGATAGGTACTACTAGGAGAAAGACGTATTCCTACACGCTGCGAGCCCCAAACTTCTGTTACTGCTTGAGTTACTTCTAAGAGTAAACGACTACGGTTTTCGATACTTCCACCATATTTATCAGTGCGTTGATTACTATTATCTTGTAAAAACTGATCTAGTAAATAACCATTTGCACCATGAATTTCTACACCATCAGCACCTGCTTCTAAAGCATTTATCGCTCCTTGACGATATTGAGCAATAATTTCAGGTATTTCTGTGGTTAAAAGACTTCTTGGATTAACAAAAGGGACTTCTTTTTCCTGTGCTGTTAAGGCTTTTTCCTCTATCGGGGCCCTCGCGCTAGGTGCAACAGGTAATTCTCCATTAGGTTGTAAAGAAGGATGGGAACATCGTCCACCATGCCATAATTGTATAAAAATTCTACCACCAGAATTGTGTACGGCTTTTGTGACCAGTTGCCACCCTTCAATTTGCTTTTGGCTATAAATTCCGGGAGTTTTTGGTAAACTTGTACCTTGGGGAGAAATTTGACTAGCTTCACTAATAATTAAACCAGCAGAAGATCTTTGACTATAATATAAGGCATTTAATGGGGTAGGAGCATTATTAATATCAGCACGTCTTCTGGTTAAAGGTGCCATTACAATTCGATTAGGTAATTGTAAATCTCCTAGTGTAAATGGTTCAAGTATTTTTAGTTGATTCACTATTAATTCAAACAAATCAATTTATAATTAAACACTAATTATTAGCTTTAAAAGCAGCTATTTCTGGATTTGGGTCGAAGTAAAAACTCCATCTAGAAATTTTACCTTCTTCATCTAAGATAATAAATTGAGCATCTTCAAGTTCAAAAATTGCTTGAGTAGATTTACAAATTTCTTTAGTCCGAGAAATAATACAAGCTTTATTTGCCTCTACAATAAACTCAAGTATTTCATAGTTTAATAATTGAGTAGTTTTAGCTCTAATTTTAAAGGTTTCAATAACAGCTTGACGACCAACTTTGACACCCAAATAAGGAATTGCTTTGTTATACTCATTTTGAGGAGCATAAAAAACAATATTTTCAGAAAGATTATTCATTACTGCGTCAATGTCATCTTTTGCCCAACTGTCACACCAATTTTGTAAAATTTGTCTGGTTGTTTCCGTTTTCATATCTCTAGATTTAATTTGTAAGAAGTCACCTAGAGCGCAAATAATAAATAATTTATTTTAAATTTAAAGATGCTTACTTTGATAGTAACTTTTAATTCTCTATCAATTTATTAATTGCTCTTATAATTGCTCTTAGATCCTTAATAGCTAAATTCTTTTTGATTTTTCAAGTAATGTTTTATGATTCCTAGCAGTTTCAGTTGCAAATTTATCGAAAAATGCAAACTCCTCAAATTTATCTGAACCTGTTTTATAAGCAGAATCTCTTAAATTTTGTTTAGTATCTAAGTTTTTCAAATATTCACTTTGAGCTTCAGTTAAATCAATATTTAATTTACGATAAACTAATTCAATAGAATCTTTAATATTTTCAGTTAAATTATTAAAAGAAAAACACAGTTTTTGTTCTTCAGATAAGCTTTCAAAAAAATTAATTGTTTGACTTGCTGCTTCTACCCTTACTTTTCTTTGCATCGATATCCATTCAGAAATATTATTAACATCTACTCTAGATTTAGAATAAGCTGATTGATGTATTAAAGTAATATAAGAGTTCATAAATTTTTCTGATTCTCTGGTAATAGTTATAAATAAAGCATCAGGATAAAGCTTTTTCATTAATTCCGAACGTTGCAAACATTCATTATCTTTAGAAACATAGACTAAATTACCACCTCGTAAATAAAGAATTTTTTGAATAACTTGATAATGTGCTTTTAGCATTTTTTCTTTAGTTTTGTTCGGTAATTCCTGAAAATTATTGAGTTTATCTACTAATTTAGGATAAGGAAAACGGTTAATCACATAAAACTGATGGAAAAAACATTCTTCATACAAAAAACCATCATCTTCATAATCATTAAGATAACTATAGTGCATTTTTTCAGTTAATTTAGCTTCATTGTTATTACCCCAATAGCTGACTTTACTCATTTTTTCTAAATAGCCTGTAGCTTGAAAAAATTTTTGTATTAATATAGAAGGATAACGCCATTCTAATAAACAAATAGAGAAAAATTTTTTTTCATCTGAAGCTAAAGTACGATGTAAAAATGTTGTGGCACTACGAGGTTGAGCAACTATAAAAATAGGTGTAGACAATTTCATTTCCCGATATTGAGAGAATAAAATTTCATCAAGACACCAACATAATGAGACAAAAGGAAGTTTTAAAGCATAGTTAAGTAAATAAAAAACTTGTCTTTTTCTATGTCTAAATTTGATAGATGGCTCTGGATCGAAGAAGATATGTTTCCAAATAGTATAATAAGTAGGCCAATGTGGAAAAGGAGTTAACAATACTGCTAATATAATAATTATAAAAGCGCACGCTATAGTAAAATAAATTCCAAGTAACATAATTAAATTCGACAATTGATGATTTTAGATAAAAAACTGATAAAAGTAATCTATTGATTTTATATTTATTGTAGCTTTTAACAGCTAAAACTAAACTGAAACTATTGATATTTAGTAAAGAAAAGTATAGGTATCTTGCCCATAACTAGCTAAAATATCAAACCCTAATTGTTAATATTTTGCTCCCCAATATTGAAGCACAGCATATTCAAAGCATAAGAAGTGCAGATATTAATAATTAAATCTACCCAGTGGAATCATCTTGCTCCTCTGGCTATATCTCACCTGGAATACCGTGCAATTCCAATTACTCAGAAAATTAACTAAAATAATCCTCTAAAGTACCTTCTCTAACTGTATCAAGAGTAAAACAATGAAAACCCCCGCCAAAAATACGGCGATGACGGTGACGCACTGGAATAGCAGTAAAACCATGTTGCTCTAAAGTTTTAATTAATTCTGGAAATAGAGAATTAACAATAATTGTATTTTCATCAATCGATAAAACATTTAAGTCAATATATTTAGTGGTCAAGATTAAATCTTCGTCTTCATATTGAGGAAACATATTTTCTTTAGGCTCTGGAGGATAAATAATATCCCATTTTTGTAAAGGATCGGGTAATTTATCAAGAAACTCTGGTTTTCGTAGTAAAAGAGTACCAGGTTTTAGAGGTAGAATAATACTATCAATATGATTATCAGCAAAGCGATAGAGCAGATGAAAGTTAAATTTACCTTCCAAATGACGTTTTAACCATTCATAAGCTAAATAATGGTTTTTAGTAGATACATTAATCAAAATATCTTTACCAAAACGGATACATTGAGCCGCATCAAACATCATCTCATAGCCAATATCAAATTTTGACTCATTTTGATGATAAACTTTTTGTATGGCTGGATCCGTATCTCCTGAGACATAAGAAATATCAAAGGACTTATCGGTCATAATGGGCTTAGGCATATTTGTCCATTTTGCCCCTTGATGAAAATATTGGTAAAAAATTGGTTTTAACAAGTCATTTTCAAAATATCTGGCTCTAACTTGAGGAGGGGTTTCTAATATTTCATTACCAAAAATAATTGCCTGATCTCTAACATTTAAAGCGGGAATACAGTCGGCTTTCCAATAGGGAGTTTGAAATTGAATTGTTTGATTTAAAGGTATTGGACGATGTACTTTAACTCCTAATTGTTGTAAAGTTGTCACCAATTCTTCAACATCTTCATTTAATTCTTCCAAATATCTTTTATTTAATTTTTTAGTTATAGATTTTGATGAATCTTGATTTTCTTGAGTACTACTACTTGAATATGAAGGATAATAAAAAGAGGAATAAACAACATCATGAAAAAAGAGTTTGAAAGATAATTCTAAATCTTGAATATCATAATGAACTGGAGAGCCCACAATAACTTCCTTTAAAGGAGACCATTCATTAAAACTATTGACCATTTTTTCTACTGTTTAGGATAATTTCTTGTATATGATATAATATCTTCGTAACCTTAACATATTTTCGCTTGCCTAGAAATACTTTAAGAGAGTATTTTGTAAATAAAATATTAAATTCTTGTCTAGGCTTGGGGTTTTGCACAGATTAATAGTTAAACTTAATATTTTGGGGTAGTCCTGTATATGTAGTGATAAAATTACAGTGAAGCGATCGCTTCATTATAATGATTAATGAAATACCAAATATCTCCTAGATGAGACCGAAGCTTTTTAGAAAAGGATAAAGTCTTTCTGACCAACCGAGAAATTCTTTGACGCAAAGTATTATTCAATCTTTCTGTATAAGCTGTTAAACCTGAATATTCCCCACTGATTTATGTCTCTCTTCAGGAAAGACAAGCTCGTAAGCTGACCAAAAATCTGTATAACAAACTGCACACGGCCTTAAGACATCGGATATTTTCATACTGATGCGTGGAGACCTTGGAAACCACTGTCTACTTCTATCGGAATCTCTAGAGGTATATTTCCCATCAATTTTTCCTGGTCATGGAACTTCGACTTCATGCAGCTTTCCTTCTCGTGCCTGACTCAATACCAGCACTTTCTTGTTTTGATTAACTGCTACTAGATGTTTGCGAGTGTGACGCTTTTTTTTTCCTGAATAATTCAGTTTTGGTTTTTCAGAGTGAGTTGGTCTTTGTACTGGCCGTTCTGTGCCATCCATTATCACTCGTTCTACTCCAGGGAAACGCTCTATGAATCCTTGGACACTGTTAATTTGACGCAATGCATCGCGCCTTTTTTTCTCCCAAGGCTGCTTCTAACATAGTTTGTAAGCGATGAACCCAATAATGTGCTTGACTACGGTCGATATCAAACAAGATACCAGCTAAGTCAAAAGTCGGGTAACATTTAAAGTAGAAGAGAATGTCAAACAATTTGTCTTGTAGAGTGCGTAAACGAGCCAAAAGACCTCCTCCAACAGAGCGTTGACGAGGTGAGCGAGTGCAATGTTTGCTCATACATTTGCCCAAAGGACTCCAACAAAGATTCAAATGCTTTACGGTTTAATGGGTGTTAATGCTCTGAGTAATCTGTCTTGTTTTAAGGCTCGTTCAATATTTAGCATTTTTATGGCAAATTTTTTCTGAAATTATTTTACCTTATTTCCCAACAACTCTATTATTTTTATTGCCTACAAATGACCACATTTCATCACATTGAATGGTGAGTTTACCTGTTTTTTTTTAGTACATTTAATAGAGTGTGAAACCTCAGCATACTTATTATTGACGTAATTCTGGAGCCATTTTTCTGACACACCTGTTACACGGGTTATACCAGCTAAACTAATTTTTTCTCTATTTTAATTTATCAATAAGTTCTTTGGTTTCATTACTAATATAATCTCTTTGACTATTTTCGACAAATTGTCAGAGACAATTTTGACATTGATATTTTTGTTTTTTGTTGTGAATATTCCCATTTTTGACAATATGATTACTGCCACAACTAGGACAGATTAATTTATGAATGGACATCTGAATTATATAGATTTTTTCTTATTACTGTCATAGATAATAGCATACTTTTTTCATGATAGTTGAGTTTAATTCTTGATAGTTTGATAACTGATTATTATGTAGCGATAGCCTAGATAAAAATTTTGAATTATTAAGCATAAAAAACTTAATGTTTTCAAGATTAATGTCAATAAATAATCATTTATATTGGCTTATCACTACATATACAGGACCACCATATTTTGGTATGATTTGCCGTAACTCAGCAATAATCAATTTTACTGTAGTTCTTAAGGTTTATTTTATAGACACTTTCTAATAACAAGAAACACTTGTCTCAATCTAGAGTGAAAGGACTATAAACTAAATATTCTTATCTTTATTATCTCTAAGTACAATTTCATGGAGAAATAGTGTGTAAATAAAATATTAAATCTTTGTGTATGGTTAATTAGGCACAGATTAATACAGGACTTACGCAACGGCACTAATTGTAGTGGCAATATCTTGAGAATGATAATTTTTCGCACCATATATAGTGGTTCTACGTAAGTCCTGTAATAGTTAAACTTAATATTTTGGTGTGATTTGCCGTAACCCAGCAATAATCAATCTTACTGCAGTTCTTAAGATTTATTTTATAGACACCCTCTGAGAATTATTAGGAAGTTGGATTAGGATAACGGGCATGAATTTGATCTATTTGTGCTAATATATCTGAGTCTAATTCTATTTCTATACTGGAAATATTTTCCTGAAGTTGTTCTATTGTTGATGCTCCAATAATAGTAGTAGTAACAAACCAACGAGAACGAACAAAAGCTAGTGCTAACTGAACAGGTGTAAGCTCATATTGATGAGCAATATCTACATAAGCTTTTACTGCTTCGGCAAAATTAGGTTTATGATAACGTCTATCAAACCCAGGAAATAAATCTAATCTTGAGTTTTTGGGAATTTTAGACAAATATTTACCTGATAAGTAGCCAAAAGCTAAGGTACTATAAGCCATTAATCCAACTCGATGAAAGTGACAAGTTTCTGCTAGATTTATTTCAAAAACTCGATTTGTTAAATTATAAGCATTTTGAATCGAAACAATTTTTGGTAATCCTAATTGTTGTGCTAAATGAGAAAATTCAGATACTCCCCAAGGAGTTTCATTGCTTATACCTAAATAACGAATTTTTCCAGCTTTAACTAGATCGGCAAAAACTTCTAATTGTTCAATAATTGGTATTGTTTCCCTTTCATAACGAGGATTGTAATCAGATGCACCAAATAAAGGAACATAACGATCTGGCCAGTGAATTTGGTACAAATCAACGTAGTCAGTTTGTAATCTTGAAAGACTACCATCAATAGCTTTTTGAACATTAACATCATTGATACAACTTTTTCCTTCTCGAATCCAATTTAGAGATAAAGTTTCATTTGGTCTACCACAAACCTTAGTTGCGATAGTAACTTTGTCTCGTTGTTTTTTACTTAACCATTTACCAATATATTCTTCTGTTTTACCTAGAGTTTTGGCACAGGTAGGAGCAGGATACATTTCTGCAGTATCAATAAAATTTATTCCTTGAGAAAAAGCATAATCTAGTAATTTTTGTGCTTCGTCTAAGGTATTTTGTTTACCATAATTCATGGTACCTAAACAAATTTCTGATACCTGTAATTGACTATCACCTAGTTGTTTATATCTCATTACTGTTGCACTCTAAATGTGATAATGTAATTTTAGTTAATATAACAAAAAACAAAACTACTACATTTGTCAATAATATGAAATTACTAAACATTCCGGCAGCGTGGACAGCCCAAGAGTTACTTAATTCTCCATATTGGAATTATAGTTTTACTCAAGAAGAAGTGGCAGAAATAGAAGTCGGCATTAATATTTACCAATTTTCTGAAAATCAAAAATTTAATTTTAAGCGACTTAAACAAACTTTTGCAAGTATTTCTGAAGAATTAGAAAATGGACGGGGGATTGTTCTGTTAAAAGGTTTTCCTGTCCATAAATATTCCGAGGAAACTGTAGCTGATTTTTACCTATTCTTATGTCAACAAATAGGACTACCGATTAGACAATCAAATTCTAATTTTAATTCGCCTCTTAGAGAAAAAACACAATTTATTACTTATATTAGAGCTGAGTCAAAATCATCTTCAGATGGTAAACAGTCAAACGACAATTATCAACTTCATACCGATCGTTATGACTTGTTGAATTTACTTTGTGTTAGACAAGCAAAAGTGGGTGGAGAAAATAGTTTTGCCAGTGCTGTTAATATCTATAATGAAATGATCCAATCTCATCCTGAAATTGCACAGGAGTTATGTAAGGGTGTTCCTTGGTTATTTGATGGGGAAGATGGTTGGATTAATTATCCAATATGGTTTATTCATTTAGATAAATTTACTACTCAACTGTCTAGCACTTATCCAATTCTTAGTCAATTAGTATCTGGAGCTTTACCTTTAACTGAAACACATAAAAAAGGTCTTGATTTATTACAAATAATTGGTAATAAATCTAAAATAAATATAAAATTAGAGCCTGGTGATTGGTTAATAGTTAATAATCACATTGTTTATCATGCTCGATCTACTTGGGAAATAGAGTCAGGAGATTACGATCGTCTTTTGTTCCGAGTTTGTTGTTCTCCTTCTAATAGTCGAGAATTGCCTGATACGCCAACTTTTAGAAAAATGTGGGGAAATGTCCAAGGCGGTAAACCTAGAGGTGGTTTTTTACCTAATCATAAACTACCTCCAAATCAGGCTATTTGTGAACCTTTATCTAAAACTGAGTCTTACTGGTTAGATCGTTATCTTCAAGTAAGATGGTTAGGTGTAGATAAAATCAGTGAATTGTCTGAGAAATAAAAGAAATATTAAATATAAAAATAATGAATAAAACAATAGAAATACTCAATATTCCTTCAGCTTGGAAGGGTGAAGAATTATTTAATTCTACATATTGGAATTACAGATTTACCAATCAAGAAATTGCAGAAATTGAAACAGCTTTTAAAAAATCACAAATTTCTAAAAACAAGGATATCAACTTAAGTAATAGCCTCCTCAAAACTTTTAAAGATATTTCCGAAGAACTTGAATTTGGAAGTGGAATTGTCCTTTTAAAAGGAATACCAGTACATAAATATTTAGAAACAGATTTGAGTGATCTTTATCTGGCCTTATCTAGAAAGATTGGAGTACCTATAAGAGAGTCAAATTCAGATTTTGATTCACCTATTAGAGAAAGAAATCAATTTATTACTGAGATAAAAGCCGAAGCAAAGAATTCTTCTCAAGAGAATAAACAGTCTAATGATGCTTTTAAATTTCATACAGATCGCTGCGATCTTAATAGTTTATTATGTGTTCGACAAGCAAGAATTGGTGGTGAAAACCGTTTAGCTAGTGCTATTACCATTTACAATGAAATGCTTAAATATTATCCTGATATTGCCCAAGAATTATTTAAAGAAATTCCCTTTTTTTTCGAGGGAGAAAATAATTGGATAACTTACCCGCTATGGTGTATTTATGAAGGAAAATTTACCACTCAATATTCCAGTGGTTATGTAGCTTTAAGTCAATTAATTCCAGATTGTCCACGATTAACTCAAAAACAAAAGCAAGGTTTAGATTTATTAGAAGAAATAGGGTTAAAAGTGGGCATTACAATGAAACTTGAACCTGGTGACTGGTTCATTGCTAATAATCATATTATTTATCATGCTCGATCTACTTGGGAAATAGAGTCAGGAGATTACGATCGTCTCTTATTAAGGGTTTGGCTTTCTCCTTCTAATAGCCGAAAATTACCTGATACTTCTACCTTTAAAACTATGTGGGGCAATGTCGGAGCAGGTAAACCTAGAGGAGGATTTTTGCCTAACCATTATCACACATCACCCGATAGACCTATTACTCAACCTCTATCACCAACTGAGTCTTATTGGTTAGCTCAGTTTATGAAGGGTAGATGGAGAGGTGCTGATAATATAAACAATGAACAATTGACATGACAAAGAAAAATTAGTAAAGATAGGTGCTATTAGACATCTTTAGAAAAGAGGGAATAGGGGTAATTTTAGTTATCAGTTATCAGTACCTCCGAACTAAAGTTGAAGGTTTGAAATACTGAGTTGAATATTTTTTTCATCCCCTTAAAAGAGGCAGGGCTATTTCATTCTATCTAAATCCTTAACTTACAATAATTTTAGGTTTATATATGATTTATCAAAATCGTAATCTCAGAATTAATAATATTAAAAGTTCTCCTTCGCGTCACTGTTATGGCATGGGTTTAGGTATTATTATTCTGGATGAAATATATCCTGGTTTTCCTGGTGATACACGCAATGCTAGTGCTTACCCTTTTCCTATTCAATATGAAATTGCTGAAGGTTTAGATGGGAAAAAATTACTTTTTCAAGAAGATAAATCTTCTTTCTTGTTACCTATTAAGATAGCAGCTCAAAAACTGGAGAAAATTGGTTGTCGGGCGATCGCTGGAGAATGTGGTTATTTTGCTTATTTTCAGACAGAAATAGCTAATTGTGTTCAGATTCCGGTATTTATGTCTAGTTTATTACAAGTACCTTTAGCACAACAATTAATTAGACAAGATCAAGTAGTAGGTATTATCGTCTTTTCTAAAACCATTATAACTAATGCTCATTTACAAGGAGTAGGAATTACTTCTAATAGTAATTATATTATTGAAGGAATATTTGAAAATAATAATTGTTCAGAATTGACTGAACTCTATATGAATTCTAATCCTCTAGAAAGAAATGCTGATTATGAAAAAATTGAGCAACAATTAACCCAATTTGCACTTGATTTTAAACAAAAACATCCCCAGATAGGAGTTTTGCTATTAGAATGTTCGGGAATGCAACCTTTTGCCAGAGCTATTCAAGAAGCAATTAATCTTCCCGTTTTTAGTTGGGGTACTTTATTAGATTATGCTTATTCTATTGTTGTTCATCGTGATTATTATGGACATATTTAGCCTGTTGTCTAAGTAAATAATGTTGTCTAAGTAAATAATAATGAACAATAAATTACAAGATATTAATTATTTATCGTCAAAAAAGACAGTTATTTTTGGTTTTAGTTTACTTTTAATTGCTATTACTGCTATTAGTTTTGGACCTATTTTTGTGAAATTAAGTATTACTGAAATTGGTGCAAAAGCTACTGTATTTAATCGTTTTTGGATAGCTACTGTTATATTTGGACTCTGGAATTTTATCGATACTATTAGTCAAAAATCATCAGCTCATACTTCCTCGGATGACAATCATGTTTATACTTATAAAGTGATTGGTTTATTGCTTTTAATGGGAAGTTTATTTGCTGGTATTCATCTATTATGGGCTTGGTCACTATCTCAAACCAGTGTAGCTAATTCTATTACTATTCTTCATGGTTTACGCCCATTATTAACTGTTTTAGGAGGATGGCTTTTTTTCAAAAAGTTTTTCGATCTTAAATTTTTAACAGGTATGATTATTGCGATCGCCGGAGCAATTTTAATAGGGTTCAACGATTTTTCAGACTCAATGATTAAACTAGAAGGAGATTTATTATCAGTAATATCAGCAGTTTTATCAGCATTAGAATTACTAATTATGGAACATCTTTTAACCAAGTTTACTACAAAAATTTTAATGTTTTGGTGTTGTTTAGTTGCTACTTTAGTCACAGTAATTATTCTTATTGTTACAGATAATCATTTTTTTCCTATTTCATTGAAGGGATGGTTAGCTGTTATTGCTTTAGCTTTATGTTCTCAAGTTATTGGTCAAGGATTGATAACATATTCTTTAAACTATTTATCATCAGGATTAGTAGCTATAATCATGTTAATTGATCCTGTCCTAAGTACTATCTTAGCTTGGAGTATCTTGAGTGAACAATTAAGTATTGCAAATAGTATCTTTTGTAGTATAGTTCTATTTGGTATATATTTATCACTGTCAAGTCAATATGCACTAAAAAAGGAACTTGTTTCCTAATTATAAATTTTAGTGATTAAAAAAATCGTAAGCATTAATTAATCACCTAGCCTCCTGGGTCGTAACTGCGTAAGCGTCGCATAAAAGAAAGGGTTATTATTGTTCATATCTGACAGCTAATAGCTGATTGCTTACAAAAAATTAATTTACCAATAACAAAATCAACAAGGATAATTTGATGATGAAAAAGATAGAAATTTCTTCTCATAATGTTCATACAGATTTACAAACGTTGCAGTTAATTAATAGTAATCAAGACTCCTTAAAAATGGATGATTTAGTCTTGCTATTACATGGCCACTTAGCATTTCAAAATCTTTATGCTGGTTGTGAACTTGGTGTATTTGAATTACTATTCAATCAAGGAGATTTATCAGCTCTAGAAATTAGTACAAAATTAAAACTTGAAGATTATCCTACTAAAGCTTTATTGTTAGCTTTAACAGGATTAAAATTACTAATAAAAGTTGAAAATAAATATCATAATAGTCTAGTAATTCAGATGTTATTCCTGGAAAAAACTTGGCAAGAATTTTATGATGTAGTTCTTTTTGAAGCAAAAATTGTATATCGTGGTTGTATAGATTATGTAGAATCTTTACGTCAAAATACAAACGTTGGTTTACGTCGGTTTGAAGGCAAAGGAGAAGATTTATATAATCGTTTACATCAAAATACAGGACTAGACCAAGTATTTTATAACTTTATGGGTTCATGGTCAAAATTAGTTAATCCTTTACTATTTGAAAATGTTGACTTTTCTAACTTCAAAAATATTGTAGATGTTGGTGGTGGAGACGCAACAAATTCAATAGCTTTAGCCAAAGCTTTTCCCGATGTAAATATTACATTGATGGATATTCCTGATAGTTGTAAAATTGCTCAAAAAAATATTGAACAAAACCAATTAAGTGACAGAATAACAGTATTTAAATCTAATATTTTTGTAGATGAATTTCTTCAAAATCAAGATTGTTTTCTCTTTATTCATGTCTTAGTAATTTGGTCATTAGATAAAAATACCATTTTATTACGACGAGCTTATGAAGCACTTAACCCCGGTGGCTCTGTTGTTATTTTTAACATGATGAGTAATGATTATGAAGATGGACCCTTGATGGGAGCCTTAGATTCATCTTACTTTGTTTCTATTCCTCATGAGGGTGGTATGATTTACTCTTGGAAAGATCATGAGCAATGTTTAAAAGATGCAGGATTTACAAAAATAAAACGTATTCCCTGTAATTTTTGGGCTCCTAGTGGAATTATTGTAGCTACTAAATAAATACTAGTATCCGCTCAATAAATTGGGGAAAGAAGAGAAAAAGTACACCTAGTGTTGTAAAATATGACTCATGAGGCAAAAACTATCATCAGAGAAATTAGTCACCACATTACTGTAATCAATTGACCCAGGAAAGATTGCAGAGGTCTGAGTGCATCAAACAGTAGAACTATTACTGAATCTGGTAGAACAACTTAACTCAAAAGTTACACAATTAGAAGAAGAAAACCAAAAGCTACGGGACGGAAACAACCGTCTCATAGGTGAATAAGGCAAACCAGACATCAAAGCTAGCAAAAAGAGAGAATTTCAGAAAGACCACTCGTCAGAGAAAAAACGAAAAACTCCAAGAGAACATAGTAAAACCAGTAAAAAGGAGACAATAAAAGTAGACCGAGAAGAGAT
Organism: Trichodesmium erythraeum IMS101; assembly: GCF_000014265.1. Lineage (NCBI taxonomy): Bacteria > Bacillati > Cyanobacteriota > Cyanophyceae > Oscillatoriales > Microcoleaceae > Trichodesmium > Trichodesmium erythraeum. The sequence goes on along the minus strand of NC_008312.1, from coordinate 4,776,872 downwards.
AGTATTCTATTCAAAGGAAGAGCTACCAGCATATGCAGAGTTTAAAGGTTACGAAGAAGTAATTGTTCAAGATATTTTACTAAAAACAGATAACGTATTGTTTCGCAAGGAAAAATACTACTTACCTCAAAACCGAAAAACTTTTTTGGCAGAATTACCACTAGGTTACGAAGGAGAATTTGCTCCGGCAATCAAAACCTTAATCATTAGTTTGTACTATAGGGGAAATATGACCTAAGGCAAACTGTTAGAGTTTTTAGAGAATATGGGCGTCTCCATGTCAGCCGGGCATTTGTCTAATTTATTAATCAAAAACCAGACTTTTTTTGAGAGAGAAAAAAGCGAAATCTATGAAGCAGGACTATTGAGTAGTCCCTGGGAGCACTTTGACCAAACAGGAGCTCGTGTTCGAGAAGTCAACTATACCACGAAGGTAACAAAGCTGATAGCTGACTACTGAATGCTTAGAGGGTGTCTATAAAACAAATATTAAGATTTATTTTATAGACACTTTCTTAGACTTCTTGCAGAAGTCAGGGAATAGGGAATAGGTAATAGGAGGATGAAATTATTAATACTATATCTTGAATTAATCAGGGCTTATGCAAAGGAAATAAATGTAGTGTAAATATTTAAGATAATTACTAAAAAGAAACTACATATAGCGACACTATGTAAGTCCTGTTGATTGAATTTAAACTTTTCAGGAGGTCTAGGATGAAACAAGTTTGTGCATTAAAAACTCCCTTGTGGCTACAAAGATTTAATTATATTACTAATCCAGTTAGTTATTGGCAAAAGGCTTACTCGAGTTATAAAGATGCTTTTTATGCCCAAGGGATAAATTTTGGTAAACCATTAATGGTATTTTATACTCCTTCAGCCGCTAAACAAATTATTGAAAATTGTCAAGGAGATCTGACAACTACTTCTTTTGATAGTGAATTAACTGCTATTTTTGGCGATAGTTCTTTTTTTATCTTAGAAGGAACTAATCATAAAAAAATGCGCAAATTATTAATTCCTGCTTTACATGGAAAACATATAAAAACTTATGGGGAATTAATTTGTAATTTAGTTAATAATTTAATTGAAAATTTACCATTCAATCAATCGTTTTCAGCATTAGAAATAGCTCAAGAAATTTCTATGCAAGTAATGATTAAATTATTGTTTGGTAACTATCAACAAGAGCGCTATCAAAAAATCAAACAACTGATGATTAACATGGTAAGCTTATTTGCTGCTAATGTTTTTGGTTTTCCTTTATTTTTTAAATTTCTACAACAAGATTTAGGATTGGTAAGTCCTTGGGGAAATTTTTTGCAACAAAGGCGAAAAATACAACAGCTAATTTATCAGGAAATTGCCGAGCGCCGGAATCATCCTAACCAAGAAAGAACAGATATTTTAAGTCTTTTAATGACTGCTCAAGATGAGAAAGGAAATTTTCTCAATGATGAAGAATTATTAGGTCAATTATTATCATTATTATTTACAGGAAATGAATCAACAGCAGCATCTATAGCTTGGTCATGGTATGAAGTTTACCGTAACAGTAAAATCAAAGAAAAACTATTAGAAGAAATCAATAACTTAGGGGATTCTCCAGAACCTCTGAGTCTGTTTAATCTTCCTTATTTAAGTGCAGTTTGTAATGAAACTTTGCGTAAATATCCTGTGACCATGTTTATGATTCCTAGAATAGTTAAAAATACAACAGAAATTAATGGCTATCAACTTGATAAGGGAATGTTAGTAACAGTTGGTACTTATATTTTACATCATCGCGAAGATATTTATGATCAACCAGAGGAGTTTAAACCGGAGCGTTTTATTGAACATCGTTTTTCCTCTTTTGAATTTTTACCTTTTGGAAGAGGAATGCGTGGTTGTATTGGTGCAGACATAGCTTTATATCAAATGAAATTAACTTTAGCAACAATTATTTCTCATCATCGATTAGAATTAACTAATTATGGTCAAATTTTTCCTAAACGTCGTAATACAATTTTAACTCCAATTAAGTTAAGAATAATTAAGGCTTGCTGAATAAATTCAAAAAACTTACACCTTTTGAATTTAAGGCATTTTTAATTCCTTTTGGACAGATTCAGTATGAGTATGAGCGCGCTTAAGTTCTCATTGCTTTGGCTGATAAAGCTACACTCCTACCCCTTTTCAAACAGCCTCTAAGATTCAAAAGCAAAAATTGTAGGAAGAAAAAGTTTATGTCTACACAACATAATTGAAGTCAATTTCGTTTATCAATGGTTAGCATCTACCGGACTTATATAACTCATTTGGTATCTTTTCTGTCCTTTTAAAGCTGCAACTAAAATATTAGCTAGTAGACATCTCCAAAAAGACTAAAGCACTTAATATTTTCAAGGATTACCTAGCCCCTCTCCATTCTACTTAGTTGAAGTTTCTAACCAAACTTTTATGGGTGTAGTCATAAAAGCATAGGGGATATAAGTGATTTATTAGGAGATTTAATTGATGATTGGTTAAAGGTTGCTGCTATTATTCATTATTAACCCTAACAATTCTTCAAATAAAGGTTCTCCAAAGCTCATAAATCTTACAGATGGTTTACCCTCAAAAACATTCACATCAAATGTTACTTGATAATTACTATTTTGATAGTTTAACTGCCACAATTTATCCTCTAAAAATGTAAATTTTATCCCTGATAATTTTAATAGTAACGAATCAGTAAATAAGTTTTCTATTAGTTCAGCAGATAAATTTGTAGGAATTAGCGGTTGTCTAATTTCCGTCAAGTCTGTCTCTACATCCATGGCTACCATCTCATCTAAAGCAGGTCTTAATGGAGGAGTATTTAACACATTTTTATCAAAATCAGACATTAATACATTTTCTTCTTCAGGGTCGGCACTCATAACTGCTTTCTCTATAAAAGTAGGAACTTTGGCTAAAATAGGTTGAAGGTTGCCTACTATATTTTGAAAAGTATCAATACGATCGCGCAGTTTTTTATAAACTTTAGCTTCTACTGTTCCATCATAATAAAAGTTATAAATTCTCACAGTGGGATAAAATTGACCTATTCTATCTAATCTACCAATTCTCTGTTCAACTCGCATTGGGTTCCAAGGCATATCATAATTAATAATTACTCCACAGGTTTGTAAGTTTAAACCTTCGGATGCTGACTCAGTACATAATAATATTTTTATACTTCCAGCTCGAAATTTTTGTTTGATTTTCTCTTTAGGAACTAGACACCATTTTTGATCTTGATAAACTTCTCCACCGCGTCCAGAATAACAGGCAATTTGACTACCATATAAATCTTTTAAAGTCCGTCGTAAATAATCCATTGTGTCGGTATATTGGGTAAATATAATTACACTGTCTCTATCTATTAATTCTGTTCTTAAAGTTGTGATGAAGTGAGATAGTTTAGTATCTTCACCAGTATTTTCAAACTGCAACAATAGACTTTCTAAATATTCAATTTCCTGGGGGTCTACAGTTTCAGTTTGGCAATAACTTTCTAATCCTGTAATAATAGCATCGTCAGCATCATCTAAGTCTCCCAAGTCGTCAGCGGTAATACTAATACCATCCAAACGACGTTGCAATGACTCCCGAATTGCAAAAAACGAGCTGGTGAGACGTTTGCGGTAAAGAGTCATTAGAAAACCTAGCGCCTGACGATTTTCTTTTTGAGCTAATTTATAGAAATGACGTACATAGTCACTAACTTCTACATATAATTGTACTTCTCTGTTGGGTTCTAATATAATGGCTTTATCCTGTACAACTCGTTTGGGAATATCTCTATTGAGAATTCCACGGCGATAATATTGACGTAAGGTGTCCCGGGTGTGACGAAACATCAAGTCTTTGAGGGGAGTATTAATAGTTAGGTATTGGCGGGAAGTATTCACAAAGGGTTTATCCTGTGCTAGTTTTTTATGATTAACTATTTTTTTCCCTTGTTGCCAAATATCTCGGAGGCGGTAGGACATTAAGCGATCGCTTTTATTTAGATAGGATGCAAACTGAGAGGAAGGTACTCCTCCTAGTCTAAAATAATCTGTAGTCATTACCTGCCAAAAATTGAAAGTATGCTCGTCTGGTTTACCTGATAAAGAGGCAAAATAGTTACAAAAATTATCCCCATAACTCCAATGTCCTTTTAATCCTAAAAGTTCTAATAAGTCAAATACTTCGATAGGATCTATTTGCATAGGAGTGGCAGATAATAGGATTAAAGATTTAGTTTTTTCTCGTAACTGCTGCATTAATTTCAAGAGAGAGTTAGGGGTTTCTTTCCTATTTTGGGGGGCTTGGCGACGAGCATGATGAGCTTCATCTAAAATAATTAAATCCCATTTTTCTGCTGCTAATATTTCTGTCATTCTCTCAGCACGTCTGACTAAATGGGAGGATGCTAATATTAGTTTATGACTGTTCCAAGGGTTAGTTTTGTTAATAGTTGAAGTGTTATCGTAGGGGTCTTTAAATTCTCCTTTGTTGTAACTCCAAAAGTGCAGATTAAATTTTTCTCTGAGTTCTTCTTGCCATTGTGGTTGAACGCTAGCTGGTGCTAATACTAAAACTCGTTGGATGGCTTTTGTGAGGAGTAAATAACGTAAGATTAAACCTGTTTCAATTGTTTTTCCTAATCCAACTTCATCTGCTATGAGAAAGTTACAGGGGAATTTTTTAGCAACTTGTTTAAGAATTTTTATTTGATGAGGCCAAGGGTCGATTGTGATGGATTGTAAGCAATAGTCTAGGCAACCAGGATGTTGATGAGAATTTATGATAATATTAAAAGCTTGAAGTTCTTTTTCTTTGTCTGCTTCTGAGATATTTGTGATGGTTTTCTCGACAATATTATCTGTAGAAAATATGTTTTTACTTTCCTCTTTTTCCTCGGATTTGTTGTCAGAAAAATATGATAGTTTTGATGGTAATGGTCTTGTGTCAAATTCAACTTTTTCATTCCAAGTGGGTTTAGTAGAGGGAGTATAACGTAAAAGTTTTTCTGCAACGGCTTCTGGAATATTAAATACTTTCACATTAGGAGCTAAATTATGCCAAAGTTTCTCAAATCTATATACTTCTTCTTGTACTCTATCAAAGTCTCTTTCTCCTTCCCAAGCACAATAAACATGAAACGATTCTACGTTTTGTTCCCATCCTCCTAATGATTCATTATTAGAACCACTAAAGGCTATTTGGTCGCCATTTTTATCCGTAAAAATTCCAACTTTTTCATGGAAAATATGTTGGGGGTCTAATTGTTGATCGCTTGCTTCTGGCAGTCCGTTATTTTTAAGAGGAATGGCAATTTTAATATCTAAATAACCTGTAGAAATTAACCAACTAAGAATTTCAAAATGTTTGAGCTGGGCAAAATTTTCTGGTGGTTTTAAGTCAGCATCAAGACGAAGGGTTAGAGCTTTTCTCAACTCATAACCTTTTTGAATGGTTTCTAAATCTTGAGGGTTAAATTGACATCCCATAATCAGACGTATTTTACCTTCATTTTGAAGCATTGCTCCTAATCCTCTGGTTACTTTACTGAGAATAGCACTACTAAAAAAACCAGATTTTCTATCATATTGAATAGCACATTCTAAGGCAGGGATATAGAAGTCAGCAATAGGATTATTTTCATTGCTGGAGTAGCTAATAGACCAATAATGGGAACGGAAGTTAGGCATTTTTCAGTTATTAGTTATCAATTATCAGTTATGGGAATTAATTTAATGTCTATGTTGGCTTTTATGTCTGCAATTTTACTGATAAAACTTCTATTAGTTTTGAATGTAGAAGTTTTAACTATAAATTGCTATTTAAACATCTCCAAAATCTAAGCTTAACTGCTGTTCAAATAATTCTAATTGTTTCCCTTGGGTACTGACATTATCTTTAATTTCATCCATCATTAAACACAAATTCATCAAGGTTTGTTCCTCTTCTATTTTATCGGGAATTACTTTTAATGCTACTTCAATAGTTTGCATAAACATTTCATTGCTTAATAATCCTGTTTTTTCCATAAACCGACGGACTACTTCTACATTTTCCTCTTCTTGATAAATAGCAATAATAGCATGAATGTCATCTACTAAATATTGACTAGAAAAATCTTGTGGAGTGACCGAAAATGCTCGTTTTTTCAGTCGTTGTCGGGGTGTTAATAATTTGCAAGTGCCACTCGTTGAGTCTAATAATTTGTGAACTTTAACCAGGTCGTTGACGTTGAAACCTCCTATGGCTAGGGCAAGTTGTCTGGCTTCATCAAAGGGGAACTCCCTGGCACTGAAAGCATCCCAAGCTAATAAATACCATTGGGTCAAAATATCAAAGCCCGCTGTGTCTGTTTGTACAAGTTTCTGGAAGCGGTAGTTAGCGATCGCTTTTCTAGCTTCAGCAAAGGCGACTTCGGGGCGGACTTCTACTCCACTGTTGTCTAATATGGGATAGGAACGACTGAATACGTTTAATGCTGGGCCGAATGCGCTGAGATATAGGTCAATTCCCGTGATGTCATTTTTTTCAAAGTCGGGGGCGCGTTCCTCTACTTGGTTGGCAACTTCTGGTTGCAGGTCATCCCACCATGCTTGAGGGGCGTTGGGGTCACGTTTGCGACAGACAAGTAAGACGGTGCTGGAAACAGAATTTTTCTTAGCTTGATGGAGGTTTTGGGGGTTTTCAGTACTGACTGCCCAAGATGCGGTGATTTCAAAACCAGCGTCAATGAGAGATTTTGCTAAGACATCCCACGCGCCGGACTCTTTGTGGTTAAATTGTACCGTCATTACGCCGTCGTCGCGCAAGACTCGGTAATGTTCGGCAAAGGCGAGTGCCATTTTTGCTTCGTAGTCTTGGTTTGCAAGTTCATCGGGGGATGTTCCCATGTTGCGGAAGCGGGAGGGGTTGGCAACTGCTTCTCTGTCTTTGTCGGTGAGTTCGGTTAAGTAGAGGTCGGGGAAGATATCGCCTAAGACTCGGCGCTGCCAGACGTAGAAAAAGTCCGATAGTTCGGCGTATTGAATGGTGGCGTAGTAGGGCGGGTCGGTGATGATGGCATCTACTGAGTTATTGGGGATGTGGTAGAGGGTGTCTGCTGATGTGGAGTCTATTTGGATGGTTTTGTTGTGTTGTTGGGTGTCAATGGGTAGAGGTTTGGCGTTGAGGAGTTGGCAAATTTTAGGATATCCGCTTTGAACAGTTTGAGAATATACTGACCAAAGCTTTGCACTACCAGATGCTTCAACGTAGTTCCACATTAAATTAAGAGAATGTTGGGCAGATGACATTTGAATTCCCCAACTTCCTGCTGGGTTTAGGTGAGTAAGTCTGCTGTTTATGTCAACGCATCTATCCAATATCAATGCCAAATAAGTAGCGATCGCCTCTACTTTATCGGGTTCATATTCTGCTTGTAATTGTAACTTAACATCGTTAATAATTTCGACATAAGTGACAAGGGTTAGAAGTTGACGGGGATTAAATAATTTTGACCATTGGTTAATTCCATATCTAATAAGTTCGTCTGTTTTCTCACCAGAGTTAATTTCGATTTCTGGTAATAAACCACTTAATTGAAATTCCTCAAAACTACTATTCAAATAATAATCAGTTTTACCCAATCCATCAAAGTCAACATTTTGAGGTAATCTAAACTCTAAACTTCCCTTACCTTTTTTAAATGCCACTGCATACATTTGATGCCCAAGCTTTCCTGACCGTGCCTGAGATTTAATTACACCATCCTCAATCACATTACCACAATTCAAACATTTACCCACACCCCTACTAATAGTATTGTAGTCACTCGGATCGAACTCACCCTCATCAGTCTTAATAGTCGTACCTTTTCCCTTACTTCCTTTTATCAACTCAAAATCAACCCGCTTCCCTTCAGGATTAGGAATAGGTTTCACCGCACACCATTTATGTAAATTCTGCTTTTCCGGGCGTTTATATAACCACCAATTCGGACTCAAAGGCACAACCGACTGACAACTGGGACAAACCACCGTATGGGCCCACAAATAATTCTGCACCCTTTCCCCTGGCAACGACGGGAAAAACTCAGCCAACCGTTTCTCTGCCTCATCCCCTACCCACTGCACCCACTTATCAATATCCTGCTGCAAGTCAGGTCCGAATTTCAAAGGATATTCCATCGCTGCTTTCATTGTCACCACTGCCACCGGATTCAAATCTGATGCCAAAACATTCAACCCATACCGCGCTGCTTCAAAAGGAATACTCCCACCACCACCGAACGCATCCAAAATAGTAGGTGTTCTGGTCCCCCAGGTTTTCTCACAGTAGTCATGTACCTGCTTAATTCTTGTTTCATCAGGAGGAGTTTTATAAAGCTTAGTATCATCCTTATACTGTTCACTTTTTTGAATAGAATTGCTCCGCTTTTTCAACCCTAATAAATACTCAAACTCTTCTACAGAAATATCATCAGGCAATAAAGAAGCTAAAACCGAAGCTCTTGAAAACGATAAAGGTTTACGAGAATACCAGCGATGCAACCCCTTAAAAGGATTACCTCCATGTTCATAATAAACCTGTTGATTTAATAATTTCACAGGCATAATTTTTTCAATAAAAACAGTCGGACGTTGGGAATTATTCATTTATTTTTTCCTATAAATAATGGATAGATATTAGTGAAAATATGGCCGCGATATATATATTTATTTACAGGTCTCCTAATAAAACTCTCATCGCTTTCAAAGCTGGACTGCGTTTACCATTATTAATTTTACCAAACCAATAATGAGCTTCTTCATCACTCATTTCCATTACTCCCTCAGTAATATTAGACATTCTTTCTAGTTTTGATAAAGGTTGTAACGCCTGAAATAAAATTGCTAAACTTACTCCAGACTCTTCAGACAAAATATAAGGAGATTGCCGTTTATAAGAAAGAGTTTTTGGGTCATATTTATTAACTTTAAGAGTTTGATAAATTGCCTGTCTTGCTAATATTAAAGCATTACCTTTTATCTTCGCAATTCTCTTAGCAGAAGGTCGTTTTTTCTCCCCTGCTTTTTTATAAGAACATTGATATAATTCCAATGCCAAATTATTATTATCTAATGGCACAACTCTTAACTGAAACTCTTGCATTAATATGTCACCTTTGCATTTAAGCTAATGTGCTCAACCGGGTTACGGGTTAAGGCTTGTTTGATAGCATTGAGTTCGTGACCTCCTGGTGTAATAGGTGTAGTAAACTCAATAGTAATTTTGATACTAACATCTGCTTGAGCGTTTGGTACATTCAGTAAACCACTAATAGTAGTGAAAAAACTTTGAAACCCCCGTATTTTCCCTTGATATTCAAGCCGCACAAACTGGTCTGGTGCTTGAATAGTTACTGTTTGGTCTATGGAAATGTTAAACCTGCTAAGTAATGGTAAAGCTGTACCTATTTTACGATAGTCTACTGTTTTATCTACCGTTAATTCTAAAGACTCAATAGTTGCGACTTTGCGATCGCTACATTCATCAACAAATTTAGTGAACACAGCATTAACCGTTCCCTCTAGGTTAATATTGGGGGGTTGAAAGTCAAAGACATTTCCTTGAGTACCCTCACTATCACTCTTACCAGGAACTCGATAAGTACCCGTGGGAGACTTAACACTTCTCGCCGGAGCAAGAGTAACAGCATATTCTTTTGACTCAGTTTCATCATTACCATAGTCAGCTATAACCTTGAAAACAGTATTCTCAGTAATAGTAGTTTTATACTCATCACTTGGCTTAAAATTACCAGGAATGACATCATTATCTTGGTAGAGAGTAACAGTCAAAGCACCCTTAGCTTTCCATCTGACTCCTACAGGTTTAGCAGCTTCCCGACTCTGCATCACCTGAGCATTAAGTTCAATTATTTTTGGTGCAGGAGGTTCCAATATTCCCCGACGGTACAATACAATATTGTCAGAAAATTCGATTTTGATATTAGTTAAACTGGGTAAACCAAGCTCTGTTTTGATAAACAACTGCTCCCCTACTTTCATATCCCACTGCCCCTCTTGTACCCCCTTGAGAATAGTATCTCGTAACAATGAAATTTCTCCACCCATCAGAAATTTTAAGCTTAAGTCTTTAGCAAATGTGTCCTTAATACCTTTTGTAGATATTGAGTCTAACCCACTAGACCAAACTTTCTGTAAAATAAAAGCAGGTGCATAAGGTTTAGCTTCCTCTTCCGAACGAAATTTTTGACAGTCTTTGAGAGCCTTAACAATTATATCTTGTTGATTACTTTTACCTTTAATTGTACTAGAATCTTGAGTAGGTAAAGTATAGTGCATTAAACCATTAGGAGCTTTTTTCGGGTCATTACTCGGATAGAATAAATGACGGTAAGTATTAGTTAAAGAAACTCTCACATCTAAGTCTTTTGCTCCGCTTCTTTCCTTCAGTTGTTTCTTCTGAGTTTCTGATAAGTCTTGCAGACGATTTTGACTTTTTAAAATGTTTTGAATAGCCTTATATTCCCTAGCATTATCGACAGTTTTTTGTAATTCAATTTCATTAGCAAGTAAGAATAATAAACGGTTACGATAAACTCTGAATTTTCCTGATTCACCCGTATTATTAAACATTTTATCCACAATTTCCGGCGGATTATCTGTAGTAGATTTTACCGTTGCTTCATCAAAATCAATTAAACATAGAGCAATTTCATCCGGTTTATCATCAATATCAGAAGGACTAGCTGGAGCTAAAATTAAATTGTTAAATATATTTTTAGCAAAAATACTATCCCGTCGCTCTCGTAAATAGTCTTTAGCTTCAATTATCCCTACCATATCTTTTTCCTCAGTCACAATTTTATTAATTGAAGGCTCTTCTTTAAATCTACTTCTAGATGTTATAGGGTCATAGTCTAAATACCAAGCAACTGAAGTTAACTTTTCCAAAGCACGTTCCACAAATCCAATTTCAATTCCTGGTGTTAAGAGAGATAAATTTAATTCCGATTTATTTATACCAGAAGAAGTACCTCGAGTCAAAGAATGAAGAAAAATTGTTCTAGCAGTCCAAGTTGTAAAAGTTGGTTTACCTGCTGCTATCCAGTTTTCATCTTGAACCTGAGCATAAGCTTTTCTGCCATCGGTATTGTAAATATCTGCCCTAATAGGAGGCATCATCTGAGAACGTTGTAGTTTGGAGGTCAAGTCATTAGTTACCTTGTCATCCATTCCCACTGGTATGTGGTGAGTATGTATCATGAGAGTATGTTCTGGGGGGTTTTGCCATAGATATTTGACAACCTGAGCAAATAAACGTAACGCACCTCTAGTTTTTTGAAACTCTGGGATAGAGGCAATTTTTTTCGTCAATAGGTTAAATAACTCTGGATGGAATGGGTAACTTTGAGTAATTGCACTTGCATAGTCAGCATCTTTACATCCATCTGGTAAATTGAGTTTACAAGCGCGATATGATTCAAGATATTGTTTGGAGATTTTTTCAGCAACTTCAGCACTTACACTATCAAATAATCGTTGTTTGACAATATTATAAACTTCCACATCTGTAGAAGGACTAATAATTAATTCTTGTCGTGCCGAAGCAGATCTTACTTCTTTTAATTCTTTGGATATTTCTTCTTTGAATTCTGTAGTTTCCTGAGAAAAAGTGTCGGATGTAGAAGCTAAAGAGTAAACAAATACAATATTATCACTAGCACCTGCTAAGTTCATTAAAGTAAATACAAAAGCCACCACTTGTTCTGCTAAATTAGTATCACCAACAATCTTTGCTTTAGCAGTTCGTAAACAATGGGCAATTTCATCTAATATAATTACTGTGGGGTTGCCATTAATCAAATTTTCAAGAACAGAAGTACCCGGACTACCCCCTTTTTTATCACTACCAGACAAAAGTTCATAACCGGCAATTCCTCCTATTTGATAGGCAATTTCTCCCCATAAAGTATAAGTTGTAATTCCTGTATCTTGATGAAAAACACCATTCTCTGGGTCTAAGTCACGACCATCTACTGCTGCTACTTGAATAGGAGAATTAGGAATTAAATTTAAATCAGTAAAACGTTCTAAACCTTGTATTTTTCTACCTGCTTGACAAATATGCCAAATAGCTATTTCATCGTGAGTTTTACCACCACCAAAACTTGTTTCTAATCTAATCACAGGTGCCCCTGCTGCTGACTTATTGAGACGAGAAAATACTTCTTTAATCAGACTTTTTAGCCCGTCAGTGGGATAAGTATTGGCAAAAAAAGCATCAGCATTTTGATAAACATAAGGAGCTTTTCCTTCTACAACTGATATTAGTTTAGCTGCAAATATTTCTGCTGATAAATTACCTGATTGAATTTCGGCTTTAGGAATGCAAGCTTGAAATATTGAGGATAGCATGATTACAAATATTTTAATTTATAAGTAGTTAATTTGATTTTTTACAGAACAAAATGTCAGATTTTTTTCTAGACAAAAACCTCTTTAATAAATCTGTTTTATCTTTTCCTAATACCTTAATTTAGTGAGTAGATTGATTTTATCACTATTGGAGATGAGCGACTATGTCCATTTTCCCTATTATTTGCCGTCTGGAATGATATACCTAAGTGTTTAGCAAATTTTGTCTGAGATAGTCCTAAACGCTGTCTCAGGGTTTTGACTAGATGTGGAGTATTTACTGAGGTATTGTGTGTCATGGAAATTATTACAAAAGAGTAGTATTATCTTACCTATCAAAAGTTAGATAAGCAAGGGTAATTTTACTGTTATTAATTAATTTATAAATACTTGTGCCAAAAATTTTACTTTAAATAACGTTTGAAAGTTCGATAAATTTAGAGATTTAAAAATAGACAAATACTTTGTTGCACAAAGCAAGGAAAGATGGTAAAAATAACAGTGGGTAGCACAAAATCCTGCATTAACTCTCCTTATGAGTAAGTCCAAGTCTAAGTCCAAGTCCAAGTACCGGGTTAGCAACTGGTCGTATGGATGATGCCTCCTTAAAGCAGAGAGGGAGGCTGACATTTTGGCTAAGTTATGAAGTGATAGAACAGTGGGTAAACCAACATCAAACTGGGCGTCAGGGAGCACCGAATACCTATAGCGATGTAGCTATTGAACTAATGGTCACTCTCAGTAGTTTGTTTGCAGGGCGCGGCGACAGACAGAAGGATTTGTAGAATCTATATTTGATTTTTAGAGATTAGATTTACCTGTACCAGACCATAGCACTGTATGCCGTAGGGTCAGAAAACTAAGTATCGGGAGACCAGTGAGACCAAGGACAGAAGGGATGCATTTGGTAGTTGATTCTACAGGGGTCAAAGTCTACGGTGAAGGGGAATGGAAAACCAGGATTCATGGTGTAGGTAAACGTAGGACATGACGTAAATTACTAGAGTGTGAATGAGGCCACCGGAGAGATTGTCACAGCAGTTGTCACAAATGATGTGAGTGACGACCAAGTATTTTCTAACCTATTAGATGGAGTAGAAGGTGAAATAGCCCAAGTTTCAGGTGATGGGGCTGATGACAAATACAAGTGCTATGAAACAGCTCACCAAAGAGGCGTAAAAATGCTGTGATTAGGCAGCATGGCAACTGTAAAGCCCTACCCGCCCCCAGAGATGAGAACCTCAGAGGAGTTCGTCAAATAGGACGGCAAAAATGGAAGCATGAAAGTGGATACCATAGACGCTCTCTATCTGAAACCACTATGTTTAGGTTCAAAGTTTTATTTAGTGGGAAGTTACGAAGACGATCATTTGATATCAAGCAGTGGAGTTATTCATTCAATGCGCTATCCTGAACCCCATGATACAGAATGGTAAACCCGAAAGTTATCAAGTACACCTGCATCTCTCCAGGGAGTCATCTGCGATCGCAACATTCATGCAACAAAGCCGTTCTATAGAATTAATTTGTTTAATTTGTTAGCTCAAATTCTGATGATAATTCATGTATCCTTTTGTGCTACATAATGAAGTGCGGAATGTGGGTTTTAAAGTTTTGACAGGGTAAGGAACCAGGCTTTTGAGCATTTATACTCATTACTTCTACAAGCCTGAACGGTAGAAATTACCATGATTTAGATGGGTTTGCCCTGAAATCTTCCTGATAATAATTGCCTCATACAGTGCCAAAATAGTATAGTTTTTCTTTTAGGGTAGGGAACATACTATTTTGACGTTGCGCGATAGCCTTGTTAATTATTTAGATAAATATTATGGCATTTTTTGTCCTAATAGATCTGGCGATTATTATATATAGTCATTTAATTTAAGAACGAAACACTTTTTCACCTGAAATCTTTTCATAGCAAGAAACACTTGTCTCAATCTAACGTGAAATGACTATATTCTCTGAGTAGAAGTAACTTAAATACTTCAAACAGTTGTTAACTTGTATTTCTGGCAATATGGGGTGCTCGCAATTCATACCTATTTCAGTCTGTTATAGGCAGAGGCATCCCCCTTAACTGACTTGCTTTCTATACCTTCAAGGCTAATAGGTAAGTTTCCCGCAATTGTTACCCGTTGAACACGACGAGGCTGGGAACCAAAATCATTGATCCCATAATGTTGCGTTACTCGATTATCCCAGAAAGCAATATCGCCTTGTTCCCAATGCCAACGTACAGTATTTTCCGGACGTATTATATAGGATTGCAATATCTTCAGTATCTGCATTGATTCATTTATCGAAAAACCTTGAAGTTGGCGGACAAAAGCACCAATAAACAGCCCTCTTTCACCCGAATCAGGAACAACCTGAACTACTGGATGTAATGTCTGGTATTCAATTGAAGTGAAAATTTTACCTAGTTCTTGTCGTTTTTTCGATATATTTGCAGTTGCCCCTAGATAGTCATTATATGTATTGCTATGAACCGCCCAAAGCTGGTTAGCAAAGTTACGCAGTGGTATAGGCATATCTTGATAAGCTGTCACAGTATTTGCCCAGATTGTATCTCCTCCAACGGCAGGTATTTCAACTGCACGCAAAATTGAGGCAAAAGGAGGACGATCAATAAATGTCACATCCGTATGCCATTGATTAGTTCGGTTGTCCATACGTCCATAATCGAAGTCAAAGATCTCTGGATGACCAGGTAAAGATGAAAGTAGTGGATGTGCAGTGGTAAGAATCCCAAATTGACGGGCAAAGGCAACCTGACTTATTTCAGTAAGCTCTTGCTGTCTAAAGAAAATTACCTTATACTTGATTAATACTTGGCGAATATCATGAATTGTTTCATCGCTAAGAGTCTGCTTAAGATCAAGTCCAACTATTTCTGCTCCGATACGTCCAGCGAGGGGATAAACATTAAAGTTATTATATACATTTGACTCTAAATGTTTATTTTCCTGAGTTTGAGGTATTTTACTCATCTAAATTACTTCTAAATTACTCTATTTAAATAAAACTTAATACCAATAAAGTTCTTCACAGTATTGAATATATTCATTTCTTTGAATGTTCCCAAATGAAAACCAGTCAATGTAATTTCTTAGTTCTTCACAGGGCAAACTTTGAATGTCCTTAATATATAAAATTTCTTGAGATTCCCAATTCACAATATTGGTTGAAAACAAACCGTAAAAAGCCTCTTCCCATGAAGTTGCAATTACCCTAGATTTACGGCTTGTTATTTTTGTATTCATTGATGAACTACCAGGCTTGGCACTTGCCAAAGCATAAATAATGTCCATTGTCTGAGTTTGATACAAATCATTAGCCTTCTTCAGATTTGAATTAGTTTTATTGAGTAAACACCATTCCTTAATGATTAAGATGGAAAGTCGATCTGATAACATACCAATAGAATTGAGCCCAACCCCTAAGTTGGTATCTGTTTTACACCAATTATATTGAGGGCGATTTAATTTTTGGTAGTTAATAATCATACTTTCCTTCAACTCAACAAGCCTAGCTGACAAATCTGTCAGCAATATTTTTAGAGGAATAGGAGTTGAAGATAACCCTAAAGAATTTAGTAACTGATAGCTTTGGGCAGTTAGTTCCTTAAAATAATTTACAAGTTGTTGGTTCTGATTCATGTGTAGTTTTTTGTACTAGATGACTTAATAACATAAGCTGTGGGACAAGGATAATGTAGAGCTTTAATTTGAATATTCTTCTTTTCAAAAAACTGATCTGCACCTTGCGCTTCTGACCATTGATGATAGGCATACTCATCAAATACAACAATACCTCCAACAGATACTCGATCCCAAAATGCCGTCAACGCATGGTAGGTTGGATAATGTAAGTCTAAATCCAGATATAGGCAAGATATCTTGAAGCCAGGTCTTTTCGCTACAAAATCTGGAGCAACTTTTGAAATATCACCTTGAACAAGCTCGTAGCTATTCTTATCAAATGCTGCATTAGCAATTAAATCGTGAACAAATTGTTCTGCTCCTTCTTCATGTTTATAACCCCTTGTCTCAAATAAATCCTTCATGGAAATTTGATCCTGTCCAGATAATGAATTAAGCAAAGATTCTGTGTCAAAATAGTCAAAACCAATAACTTTCTTTAATGCGTTAGGTGCGAGAATTTTTTTAAGTTTCAGCCAAGTCAACATCCCACTTCCTCTGTAAACTCCAGCTTCCACAATATCACCAGGTACATTAATAATTTGTTCAAAAATTAAGGTTCTAGCTATTAGCTTGGCTAATATTTTCGTTTCGTTACTAAAAATAAATTTCTCAAAAGCATCATAAATTTCACTTTGTGCTTTGGTTCTTCTCTCTAAAGGAATTGGACTATTTGCTTCTGATGTTTGTTCAGTTTGATTTTGGTTTTCCATAAAACTGTTTTCTTTGTGTATGAATGGGTGACTCAATAAGTTATTTTATCATCATGTCGTGAGAAATAGAAATACCTTCTGTCTGTTCTTTTGTTACTATTGAGTAACACATTTAAAAGCCTAGTAACTAAAAACTTTAGACTATATGCTTTGAAAATTTACATATTAGGATTATTTATTATTCTAAGAGAATTTAATCCTCCATCTCTTAATAAATTTATAGCATAACTAGTAAGAAGGCCTGACGGTTTTTTGTCATTGATACAAATTCTTTCTCCAGTTGGTACACCAAAAATTGCAATGTTGTAACGAAGATTATGTTGATCTAATAAGAACAGGGTAGTATCACGCAGATCTTCTGTACGAGCAGTTAGTAAAATTACAAAATCTTGTTTTGAAATCTGTTGCCAAAATTCTTCAACTCCAGGGAGCAAAACTTCGTCATTTTGTTGATGGCCATTATGCTTAAGAATAACTCCATCAATGTCAATCAACCAAGTTTTCGGTAAACAACTTAATACTAATTCTGTCATTTTAGCACATCCTCCAACCAAAATAATCCATTATAAAAACTCGCTAAAATTGAATCATAATCGTCTTTAACATAGCCTGATAGTGATAGCCAAATTAGGGAATGCAATAGCCTAATAACAAAGATTTGATTGGCAAATTTTTCTACAAACATTGACTCCAAATCTTGCCAACCATTGCTTTCGATACTAATATCAACTTGCTGGTCAATAATCTTAAGCTGGAAACGCCGACGATTAAAAGAATCATAGTCTCCTACAACTGAATAGTATAATTTTGCCCAGTCATACAGAGGATCACCATAGAGCCAACTTGAGCCAAAATAACCCCTTGGATCAATTAGCCAAACTTTGTCTTGATTGTCAACAAGTATATTAGAAAAGGTTGGATCACCATGAATTAGCATAAAGTTATCAACTTGAATTTCGGCAACTAATTGAGAAATTAAATTTTCATACTGAGAATGAAAGGGATTGCGACATAGACAACCATTCACTTGAATCGTTGGTTTTTCAAAATGAGGAATTAGTTGAGCAACACTATTAACACGGTTATAAGTTTTTTGAAGGTAAACTTCGATCAAAGTTTTAGCATTAGCCTGTTTTCGATCACAACTATGAAGCTTATTTAAAGTTTGAAAAATATCACTCAGAATTTCTCTTTTTTGTTGATAGCTGACTTCTAATTCAAAAGGATGTACTCCTGTAATTCTAGAAATAGTCATTGGCTGGTCAGAAATTAGGGTGGGCAAATGATTAAACCCTAATGAGTGAGCATTACGATACCAATTAATTTCCCTTTCAATTAATGTCTCAAATTCTGGGATTCGTGCTTTTTTGATTACTTGATCTCCTACGATCTCAACAGAGTTAAAAAAGCGATTAACAGGCCTTTGTTTTTGATATTCTGCAATATGCTCCTGAGTCCCGAACTCATAGGTATGATCTAGAAAAAGCTCATTAAACTGTATAGATTTTTGAGCGAACCAACGGACACATTCCCCTGATGAAGGAATATCTTTCAGAACGGTTTTATTATGGAAGACAAAGAATCCTGCAATTCCTCGCTCGCTTGAGGCTTCCTCCAAACAATTTCCAGTATCATCATAAGACCAGCGACATGGGAAAGAACGACTCAAACCAATCCAGTTTTTTCCTTCAATTTTACAATCAGGAATATCTTCAAACAGTAAGTCACACCAGACTAATAAGAATGGATTATTTTCTGGAATATAGCTTAAGGCTTGATCAATTCCAGATATTGTTCCTTTAGTTTTTGCTTGTATTAACTGGACAGAAACTTTAGGTGGAAAAACTTGCAGATATTTGTCTAAGACTTCGTAACTGTAATCCCCTATAACGAGAAAGTTAGAGTCTGGAAAATGAGAAAACAAATGATATAAAAGTGGCTGAGAAGCAATTGAGAGTAGACACTTGGGCTTATTCCACGTATAGTGTTTTAAGCGTGTTCCTTTTCCACCAGCTTGAGCAATAACCCAAGGAATTTCTTGTAGTTTCATGAGTTGTGATCCCTTATTGGAATACCTAGTTATATTTATTACGTCTGATGTGAATTAAAATTAACCTTTATTTGATAGTAGTTTCAGTCATTGGAAAAAATTACAAATTAATTAAAAAAACCAAAGTAACAAGACTTTTAGCTTCTATTGCACATTAGACGTATTTATTGTTATTAAGTAGTGTGAGCATTACTATATTACATCTCTACCTAAAATTGAAGTCAGTTGATGTACATGAACAATGCCAATAGGCTCATTGTTTTCTACTACAAAAACATTAGGAATTTGATTTTTTTGAAAGAAATCAATTAGTTCAGATATAATTAGGTCGGATTGGATAGATAGAGGTGAAGGTGTCATATGTTGACTGACAGGTTCTTCTAAAGAAACTTTAGCCTCTAAACTTCGACGTAGATCTCCGTCTGTGAAAATACCCACATATTGATTGCGATGATTGATAACACCAACACATCCTAGACTTTTAAAGTTCATTTCAATTATGGCTTCTTTGATAGAAGCTCCTAAATCAATTAGAGGTATTTGATGCTCTTTATACATTAAATTTTTTACAGGTACAAGTAGGGCTCCTAAATTACCCCCTGGGTGAAATTGTTTAAAATCTTCAGAAGTAAAACCTCGTAATGACATTAGAGTTACAACTAAGGCATCACCTAAGACGAGTTGACAGGTTGTTGAAATAGTAGGGGCTAAACCGTTAATACAAGCTTCAGGAAGATCAGGAATTTGCAAGATAATATCAGCAAAATGAGCTAAGGAACTGTTAGGGTTTTTAGTAATGAGAATAATTGAGCTCTTTAGCCTTGAAGCATATTGCATAATGTCTAGCAGTTCAGAGGTCTGTCCTGAAGCAGAAAGAACAAGAAGTATATCGCTACTATCTAATAAACCTAAATCTCCATGACTGGCTTCAGTTGGATGAATAAAAATAGCTGGTATTCCCGTAGATGTAAAGGAAGCGGCTATCTTTTGGGAAATGCTCCCACTTTTACCAATTCCAGAAACTACAAGTTTTCCTTTGCAGTCTCGAAGTCTTAGTACAGCTTTTAACCAAGAATCGTCAATGCTTTCACAAAGCTTTGAGATTGCACTTATTTCTTGTTCAATCACACTTTTTAGCTGTTGTTTAATAGACTTATGAGTTAACATTTTTCGCTACCATTTTTGATCATCATGTTCTAATTGCCATCAATATTAAATTTTTTCACATTTTCAAGACAACTCAATAGTTCATTTTCATATTTATAGGCGTATTCTACTCCGTCAATACATTTTAATTTTACACTAGCCCAGTTAGTAAAAGTTTGTTGATTTCCAGTGAGATAAGCTATATTGTTGAAGGTTGAAACTTCTACTCCACAGTAGTCTAAATGACTTTTCAGATGCCTTTCATGACTTAAGTTATTTTCATCAACATTATTATAAATATATTCGAAAGCTTGAAAGTTGAGCATAAATTCAAGTAAATTTAAGTAATGAGAAATATTTTGCTCACTACAAACTGCATGGCGATCATTGTAACCATTGTAATTTTCTCCTGTAGGTATCCATATTAACTTAGGGTCTAGTAAGTTTAATGAGGGATGTTCTAGCATCCAGAAAAAATCTGTTCTTGTGATTATATATCTTTGGTATTCAAAGCCATTCTTTTTTATATTTTGTAGTCTTTTAAGTAGCTTAAAGTAGTTAAAATTTAAGTGAAAACCTGAACCTCTACGTTCTTTAATTCCTCCTAACCAATTCCCTTCAATCTTAAAATATTCATGCCATTTATTTTGTTCTTTTGAACTCAATTTATTGAAAAAATTGTCTAAAAAATCTTGATAGTTATCTTTTGCTTCTTCATAAAGATAGACATCAACTATATTACAATCTTTAAACCTATTAATAAGAGTTTCATCGTTTGCATCTATTCGAGAGACGCAGAAAAGTAAATCTGCATTCAAGGGTTGAATTACTTTTTCAATTAAATGAGAATAGGTTAAATCAAGGGCTCTTAAAGTACCAATAAAACAAACAAGTGGAGGTTCTTGTCTAACTGTTGTTACATTTTTGTTCGAGATCGTTTCATTCATTATTATTTTTAAATTATTTTTTTTACAGGACTTACTATTACAAAAAAAAAGATGCTATAGATAAATTCAAAAGCTAATTTTTTTGATTCATAAGCTTTTGAAAAATACTAATATCTATATTATTTTAGTTTCATCTGTTAGCATTTATTTGGGATGAATGGTTTGTTTGAGTCCCAATAGTCTGTTGAATATCCCAGAGGTAACGATAATGCCTTCTATCCCTGAGTAAATCTTTATGAGTTCCCTGCTCAACTAATTGGCCTCGATCCAAGACAAAAATACAGTCTGCTTCTATTGCTGCTTTGAGTTGATGCGTAATCATAATTACAGTATGTTTACCAGCTAGAGAGCTAATCGTTTGATTAATAGCATCAGCCATTTCAGCCGAAAGACTACTGGTGGGTTCATCTAATAAGAAAATGCGTGGACTATGAAGCAGAGCTTGGGCGATCGCAATTCGCTGACGTTGGCCTCCAGATAATTGTCCTCCCTCTTCACCAACTATAGTTTGGTAACCCTCTGGTAAACTCAAAATAAAGTCGTGTATTTCAGCGGTTCGAGCAGCAGTAGTAACTTCTTCTTCTGTAGCCTCTGGTTTGGTGATACGGATATTATTCATAATGGTGGTGTTGAACAGAAAGGTTTCTTGCAATACAATCCCCATCTGCGATCGCAAAGATTTCTGCGTTAGGTCACGTAAGTTCTGTCCATCAATTGTTATCCTTCCCTCGCTAGCATCGTATAAACGCATAAGCAGGTTGAAGATCGTACTCTTACCCGCACCACTGGAACCGACAAATGCCACAAATTGTCCCGCTTTTATCGACAAATTAATGTCGTGCAATTGAAGCTGTATATTATTGTAGCTAAAAGATAAATGCTCAAAGCAAATGATATTCTCAAACGAAGTCAAAGTATGAGCATCCACAGCATCCAGAATTTCAATCTGTTGCTTAAATACCTCGTCGATTCTTTCCATCCCAATACTCGCTTCAAACCAACGACCAATCCGCTGATTAATCAATTGACCTAAGAGGTCATACATATTATGAGATATTGTAAAGAAAGTGATCCAGCTTCCCAAGGTAATTTTGTTAGAGAGAACGTACATTGCTCCAATTCCCATAACCCAAACATCAAGCAAGTAAGCGGAAAATGTGACTGCATACTTAAATACAAGAAAGCTGAATACAGACTCGGTTTTCTTATCCTCTAGTTTTCTCAACTCATCACTAAAATAACCTGTAAATAAAGCTTGCAAGCCATATCCTGAGATCGTGAGTCTAGCACGAATTCCCTCTTGTACGGCGTTTACCATTAAAGCATTCTGGTTAATGGCATCTAGCCCTCGCCTACTCATATTCACTGTCAAATATAGAGTGAAGGGTAGCATTAAAATCATAGGTAAAATACCTAATAAGGTTAAAGTGCCACTAACGCTAATCATCATGCTCACGTTGACAAGTATTATGAGCATTTCACCTACACTACGAACCATTTCTTGACCTAAAATCGGCTCTATTTTATAAATATCTACAGAAAAGTGAGTTAACAAATTTCCGAGTCGAGCCTGTTTATAGAAGTTTTGTGAAAGGCTTTGCAGTTTGACAAACAAGTCGTATCGAATATCATTGGCAACACGGCTAGAAACGCGAGCTGATAAACGACTACCTAATACGTATAAGCCAAAAGCGAACGGTAATAGGATAGCGAGTTGGATTGCAGAACCGATCAGAACAGTGGCTCCTTGATCGATAACCCTACCTAGCTTTTGAGCTGCAACGAGTTGGTATGCAGGCATCCCCATTAAACAAATCGCACTAACTATAGCAATAACGACATAAGGAGACCAGTACATCCAGACGTATCTGAAGAATAAGTAAAAACGACTCGTGAACTCTTTTACTAATGAATTCCAATTACTGAGATTGATCTTCTGCGAGTTCTGGGAAAGTTTATGCCCTTGCCAAGGCGAATAATCTTTTAGTTGAGAAGGAATCTCTTGAAATTTATTAGATATGGGTACCCAAAGATCTACAGAGAAAAGTTGAGTAAAGCGTGTGATTATTTGCAGAAATGGAGAAACTGAATTTAATTGAGTGGAGTTGCTGACAGATGGAATGTCTTTTTCATGATCATCAATTGATTCCCTTGAATATTGTCTGGGAAAGTAGTATACAAAGCCACAACAACAAACAATTGCAATAGCTACAGCTAACATCGTTGGGGAAAGGGAGATTAAACTGCGTTCATCCATCATCATCTAGTGTTGTTCTGGTATGTTTTTCAGGAGATTGAGTTGGTGAGAGTCTTCACCCCGTACTATAATGCAAGGAATAGGATTGCCTGCGAAATTTTTTATTTCAACATCGGGTCTGGCAAACCGAGCCACAACACCAAAGCGGGTTCGAGAGTCATTATTTTGACTAACACCATGCCAAATACCGCCTCTTGTAAAGCAGTATTGACCGGCTTTCATTTCGATAGCTTTAATTTGATGAGGTGCGTTTTCTGGGTGCATCTTATCAGCTAACCTGAGAAGACTCTCAGCATCAGTGAGATTACACTCTCCTGCTTTTTCCAAAGCACGAAGATCAGCATCATATTTGTGAGTTCCGGGGATAACAAGGAGACAACCAGTTTTCATCGTCATATCAGTGACAGCAATAGAAGTATGAACCCCTTTAATCCACCCATTAATCACATCTATATGCCAAATTTGACCAGTCTTTTCCACAATATGACCATCATGACCTGGCTCTCTAACAATTGTTTCTGCCATCCAAAACAGAATATTTGAGCCAATAAAATCGGCAACATCATCCAAAATTGGGGATTCTGTAGAGAGGCTATAAATTAACTTAGAAGTCGTATGAGCGATCCGGCGATCCATAATCGGACTTTGAGTAGGCTGACTAGAAATATGTTGGCCTTGAGATGCTTCTATCTCTTTACTCATGGCATCACGTACAGCAACTAAACTAGCAGTTTGACCTAGATCAAATGGGCCAACAAAACCTTCTTTCTCGAAGAAAGCGACCTTCTCCTCAACTTGATTAAATTGAGTGTGGCTAGTGCTATGCTGCTCAGAATATCCAACGGTCTGCATGATCAAATCCTTCCTTTATGAACGTTATTGTGCATTGTAATTATAGCAAAGTGTGCTGGTATGTTTACATCTCACAAAATATTACTAATATAATACCGACATTCCGGAGATCTTCATATATCTTTATGTATATTTACATTTTCAAAGAGACTTATACGCAAAATAGAACTCAATATCAATAAAATTTATCAATAACTAATTTTTTATGAGAAATTAGTTACAATTCTTTAACTGAATTATTCGGGAAAAAAAAGCGTCATACCCGTAAACATCTAGCAGTAGTAAACCAAGACAAACAAGTGCTGGTATTAAGCCAAGATAGAGTTGGAAAGTTACATGACAAGAAATTCCTAGACGAAGAAAAGTTGATAGGAAATATACCTGCGGAAATGCCAATTGAAGTAGATACTGGCTTTCAAGGTATTCAACACCAGTATGAAAATATCCGCATACCCCATAAAAAACAAAAAGGGGGAGAGTTACAGCAATTTTCAGGTAAATAGACCACAGTGGTTGAACCAACCGAAGGCATCATCTTCAGTAATGAAATTTACAACTTCAGCCATTGCTTGCTCCAGTGATTCATGGGTACGTGCCTCACAAGAACGGAGAAATTGCTTCAGTTTCGACCAACAAAGCTCACACTTGTGATAAATCAGGAGAGTAAGGGGGCCAAAACTTGACTTGAGCACCGACGGACTCAATGGCAACTCTGACACGTTCAGCATGATGAACCTTGAGATTATCCATTACCACGATTGCCCCTTGCCACAACTGAGGTAGTAAGACCTGGGTTTAATAAAGTGATAAATACCTCAGTATTTGTACTTCCTGGTACAGTCATCGACGCAATCAGTCCATCCAGGTTCAAAGCACCAATCAAAGAAACATTTCCACCCTTGCTACCTGGGATACTACCAACAGCTCGTTCCCCATCTACGGCTCTGGCGAATAAACGAGACATTGACAAATTTATTCGCGCTTCATCAACAAATACTAAATTTCTGACATCAATTTTATCTAACCAACGTCGATAGTCATGTCTTAACTCTTGGACTCTTGGGGTATCTTACTCACTGGCATAAAGACTTTTTTTTTGCACCGTAAGCCTAATTTTTCTACGGCGCGATGCATTGTGGAGATACTCACCCTAATTCCTGTTGTTTCTTGATAGCGAGCGCATAATTCTCTCAGCAATAAGTCATTTTTCTCCTCTACCAGAGATTTGATGATGTTGAGATTATCATAGGAAATTATTGGCTGCTGATATCCTCCACGTCGTTTGGCCTCAATTTGTCCAAGAGTAACGATAATGACGCAAGAAATTTCGTACCATAGACAAGCTGACCTTAAATCTTTCAGCCAACTGATGTTGAGAGCCTTCTTTTGCTTCCCAAGCTATAATCACGCGACGACGCAAATCACTCGAATACGATACTGGCATTAAATTTAACAATTACATCAAACCCATTTTACCGCACTTTGTGGTTCAATTACCTGAAAAGTGCTGTAAGTGAGCAACAAAAATCAGACAATCGGAAATTGAGCCTATCAAGGGTAGCATGTGAAAACGCCTTTGCGGGTGTCAAACGTTATGGAGTTGTTAGTCAGATTTATCGTAATCACAAGTATGATTTTGATGACAAATTAATGCTAACAGCAAGTGGTGAGTGGAACTTATATCTGATGGTAGCATAAGTAATCACATTACTAAGAAAATATCAGGACTTACGCATAACCACTATATCTAGTAGGGGTTAATGGCCGTTAACCCCTACAGAACTCCGAGACCATGATTTATATCACGATGATTCGTCTCACGTCTCATAGTTCGGTATTTAGTATAATTAGCTACACCGATACCCCTTTTCAAACAGCCTCATAGATCATTTTATCAAATATTTCCTGAAATTCCTCCATATCAACTTCAAAATCAGCATTTTCATCAAATTGATCGTGGGTAATAAAATAATGTTTTTGTCCAAGTCCTTTAAATTGAGTAAAGAAAAAAGGAGTAGGTGAAGTTTCTGGATAAAGAACTAATATTTTAATTTTTCCTGAGAACAAAGTTATACCTAAACCTGCACCATGAGGAGCTACAATCATTTCTACTTTAGTAAATAGTTCTACTTGTTCTGGAAATGACATATCTTCTAGAAAAACTGTTTTAAAATTATATTTTTCTAAATATTGAATTAGTTTTTCTTCATTTAATACGCGACGATGTTTGGCATTTCTACGGGAGATATAAATTCTTTCAGTAAGTTTTTCCACTGGTGTAAGATTAAGTTTATCAAAGACACAATTTTTAATATATTCGTAGTATTCTGGAGGTAAAAATCCATTTTCACAACGGCTAACATAAGAGGGCATTACTAAATGTTCAACTCTTACCCATGTTCCATTTTCGATATACATAATTTCAAAATTTTCAGGAAGTAGATACTTTAATAACTCTCGAAATGAACTGCGTAAAGAATCAGGTATTAATATAGTTAATTTATCTGTATATTTAGCTAAAATTAAAGAATAAATTCGAGGTAAACAATCAAATAAAAAATGCCAAAAATTATCCGCAGATAAAGAAACGATATAAGCGGATTTTACTGATAACTGTTTAGCAAATAAAAGTTTAAGACGGTTAAGATAGTTAAGTCTCCATCTGGCTATGGTTAATCTATATTGCATTCCAGAATCAACTATTACTTGAAAATCTTTAGTACAAATAGTGCCTAAACCAATGTGAATATAAGCCGGAATTATCTCACAAATAAATATAGG
Source organism: Trichodesmium erythraeum IMS101 (assembly GCF_000014265.1). NCBI lineage: Bacteria > Bacillati > Cyanobacteriota > Cyanophyceae > Oscillatoriales > Microcoleaceae > Trichodesmium > Trichodesmium erythraeum. The sequence goes on along the minus strand of NC_008312.1, from coordinate 4,750,000 downwards.
TGATCGCTCAAAATAATCATTGTTATAATATAGACATTTTTGGAGAAATTCTCGATCTATATCATTAACACCAAATTCTATTTTTTCAGCAGGAAATAATACTTGATAATTTTCTACACCATTACCTAATATTTTTGTTGGGTGAATAGTTTGACTAAGTTTTAATAGTCGAAATAAGGGAATAGTATTTAATATTTTAGATAAAAAAATTAAGAAATTATTGTGATCATTATTATCAGGTATTGAAAGTAGATCAGGATGATTAATTAAATAAGTTTTTAATTCTTTTAATTCTTTTTGTCTTTCTTCATTAAGTAAATCACGATTAAATTGAGGTTTGAACATATTAAGTATTGGTGTATAGCAATGCTAGAAACTAGGGAACAAATTATTTTTTCTTATTTTTCATGACCTATAGCAATCCTAAATAGGTTGTGATAATTAACTATTTCTATACCACGAACAACTTGATGTTCATTACCACTATATTGTCGTCGTGTAAGTTCAATATTATATCCATACTTTTTATTAATTACTGTGTCATCAAAAATTAGGTGGTCCTGTATATGTAGTGATAAGCCAATATAAATGATTATTTATTGACATTAATCTTGAAAACATTAAGTTTTTTATGCTTAATAATTCAAAATTTTTATCTGGGCGATTGCTACATAATAATCAGTCATCAAACTATCAGGGATGAAGCTCAACTATCATGAAAAAAGTATGCTATTATCTATAACAGTAATAAGAAAAAATCTATATAATTCAGATGTCCATTCATACATTAATCTGTCCTAGTTGTGGCAGTAATCATATTGTCAAAAATGGGACTATTCACAACAAAAAACAAAAATATCAATGTCAAAATTGTCAGAGAGATTATATTAGTAATGAAACCAAAGAACTTATTGATAAATTAAAATAGAGAAAAAATTAGTTTAGCTGGTATAATCCGTGCAACAGGTGTGTCATAAAAATGGCTCCAGAATTACGTCAATAATAAGTATGCTGAGGTTTTACGCTCTATTAAATGTACTAAAAAAAACCGGTAAACTCACCATTCAATGTGATGAAATGTGGTCATTTGTAGGCAATAAAAATAATAAACAATGGCTGTGGTTAGCGATTGATATAGAAACTCAAGAAATTGTGGGTTTTTACTTAGGGGAAAGAGGAGAAAAAGGGGCAGCATAGATTATGGAATTCTAACCCACGGTGTCTTAAGGCCGTGTGCAGTTTGTTATACAGATTTTTGGTCAGCTTACGAGCTTGTCTTTCCTGAAGAGAGACATAAATCAGTGGGGAATATTCAGGTTTAACAGCTTATATAGAAAGATTAAATAATACTTTGCGTCAAAGAATTTCTCGGTTGGTCAGAAAGACTTTATCCTTTTCTAAAAAGCTTCGGCCCCATCTAGGAGATATTTGGTATTTCATTAATCATTACAGTGAAGCGATCGCTTCACTGTAATTTTATCACTACATATACAGGAATACCAAAAATTAAATAAGCTTCTGTATCTGAAACAAATTCTTCTTTAACATTTCGCCATAAATCTTCTGAGTTTAAAGACTAATATCTTAAATAGCTATTTATTGTATCATGGCTAATATTCTCCAGATGATTTGTGGCGTAGCGTTATTGTAAAATTTGTGTGAGATTTAAGTAAATATTGATGAGTTACAACAAAATTAAAATTCATATTTTTAACTAATATAATCATGTCATTATCATCTAATTATTAAAGATTTTTAGCAAGTCAATTTAACATTTCGTAACTTTATTTAAAGGTATATTATAAAGTAATATCTATCAAAAAAAAACTAATTATAGTATGGACAATTTCATGTTGACAGTATGCTATATATAGCGTACCTGCGTAAGTCCTGAGTAGTCTTATGCTGGCCTCAATGTCCGTTTTTTTGTCTCGGATTGCCCACCCGCGACTAATATATTTCTTGTGAACTAAAAAGCATGATAACATAGCCTGTGAAAAAAAATCAGCTAAAAAGTCGCCCTAGAAGGGCGAAGCTTTAAACCCAATTTTTCGCTTTTTCCAGTCTGTAGAGCATTTCCTGAGGAAAAACTCACTCAGAAATTACTTTTGAATAGATGACTTTTGACTTACGTGTAGCGCTATACTAATTTTTAAAGGAATAAGTTAATGATTAATTGGTTAGTATTAAATCTATGCCTTACCCATAAGTGCTGAAATACCTACTATGATTGTATTCTATAAAAGTGAATTTAAACGAGAAAAATCATGCAATCATGGGCAGCAGAAGAACTAAAATACACTAATTTACCGGACAAACGATTAAACCAAAGATTGATAAAAATTGTGGAACAAGCAAGTGCGCAACCTGAGGCAAGTGTCCCTCAAGCAAGTGGTGATTGGGCGAATACCAAAGCCACTTATTATTTCTGGAATTCAGAAAGGTTTAGCAGTGAGGATATAATTGATGGTCATCGACGCTCAACAGCACAAAGAGCTTCACAGGAGGATGTAATCCTAGGGATACAAGACACCAGTGACTTTAATTTTACTCATCACAAGGGCAAGACTTGGGACAAAGGCTTTGGACAAACCTGTTCTCAAAAATATAGCAATGAGCGCTGGCATCTTTACATACTACATAAATAGCTACAATGTAATATATGACTTGCAGTATGACTTGCAGTATGACCTGCATTTTTCATAAATTAGGCGATCGCTAAACGTTAAAGTTTTAAGGATGCGTGTAATGGTATTGACAATGAGTGAGTTGATAGCTTTAAGATATTTCTATCTTCAATCTATTGTTTGAGTGCTTAGGTATATCCTTACAGTCAAGATTTGCGACATGCGAGCTCTTGACCTCCACCTTAAATGGTATGTCTATCAGTCTTATGAGTCGTTTATTAATATAAGTCGGCCTACTCTTCATCAATGGCGAGAGATATATTTAACCACAGGTTCAACAACTCAATCAGCCAATATACCTCCCCCTCAGACATCTAAAATTAAAAACTGGGAAGAATTTGAAAAGTTTGTTGAGGACACTAAGTGAGCAAACTCAAAAACAAATGGCTGCAAAATGGGGAAATTGTAGTCGTTTTACTATTAGTAGAAGTTTAAAAAAACTTGGGTTTACTCGTAAAAAAAAACATATGGTTATCAAGAAAGAGACGAAATAGAAAGAGAAAAGTTGGCCTGAAAACTGAATCAAATAGACAAAAAAGATATTGTTTATGTAGATGAAGCCGGAATAGATAATAGAGAAGATTATCCTTATGGTTATGGATTTAAAGGCATTCATAGTACCAGGCATGAAGTCCGAAAAAAGAACTGAGAGAGTTAGTTGGATTGCAGCTATAAATCAATCAAAAATGTTTGCTCCTTTAACATTTACAGGAAGTTGTAATCGTGACTTGTTTGAGAACTGGTTGGAAAATTGTTCCCATACCAAAATTACAACCAGGGCAAGTGATTATATTGGATAACGCAACGTTTCATAAATCAGTTTATATTGAAGAATTAGTGGCCAAGCAAAGGTGTGAAATCTGGTATTTACCACCATACTCACCAGATTTTAATAAGATAGAACGTTGGTGGTTTGTGTTAAAAAACGATCTGCAAACAAATACTGAAGAAATTTGATCATTTTAGAGACTGTGTGGATGCAGCTTTTATAGAAAATCCTCAAGTTTTTCCGTAGTGGTGAAAGATATCAATTATTAATAGAGTTGTTGGGAAATAACTTAGGAGAGAAAAAACTCAAACGAAAACTTGACATATTTCCCTAGTAATTTGACTACTTATGCTGTCATCAGATATAAGTTCCACTCACCAGTTGCTGTTAGCATTAATTTGTCATCAAAATCATACTTGTGATTACGATAAATCTGACTGACAGCTCCATAACGCTTGACGCCCGCCAAGGCGTTTTCACAGACTACCCTTGATTGACTCAATTTCCGAAAATCTGTTTTTGTTGCTCACTTACAGCAATTTTCAGGTAAATAGACCACAGTGGTTGAACCAACCGAAGGCATCATCTTCAGTAATGAAATTTACAACTTCAGCCATTGCTTGCTCCAGTGATTCATGGGTACGTGCCTCACAAGAACGGAGAAATTGCTTCAGTTTCGACCAACAAAGCTCACACTTGTGATAAATCAGGAGAGTAAGGGGGCCAAAACTTGACTTGAGCACCGACGGACTCAATGGCAACTCTGACACGTTCAGCATGATGAACCTTGAGATTATCCATTACCACGATTGCCCCTTGCCACAACTGAGGTAGTAAGACCTGGGTTTAATAAAGTGATAAATACCTCAGTATTTGTACTTCCTGGTACAGTCATCGACGCAATCAGTCCATCCAGGTTCAAAGCACCAATCAAAGAAACATTTCCACCCTTGCTACCTGGGATACTACCAACAGCTCGTTCCCCATCTACGGCTCTGGCGAATAAACGAGACATTGACAAATTTATTCGGGCTTCATCAACAAATACTAAATTTCTGACATCAATTTTATCTAACCAACGTCGATAGTCATGTCTTAACTCTTGGACTCTTGGGGTATCTTGCTCACTGGCATAAAGACTTTTTTTTTGCACCGTAAGCCTAATTTTTCTACGGCGCGATGCATGGTGGAGATACTCACCCTAATTCCTGTTGTTTCTTGATAGCGAGCGCATAATTCTCTCAGCAATAAGTCATTTTTCTCCTCTACCAGAGATTTGATGATGTTGAGATTATCATAGGAAATTATTGGCTGCTGATATCCTCCACGTCGTTTGGCCTCAATTTGTCCAAGAGTGACGATAATGACGCAACAAATTTCGTACCATAGACAAGCTGACCTTAAATCTTTCAGCCAACTGACGTTGAGAGCCTTCTTTTGCTTCCCAAGCTATAATCACGCGACGACGCAAATCACTCGAATACGATACTGGCATTAAATTTAACAATTACATCAAACCCATTTTACCGCACTTTGTGGTTCAATTACCTGAAAAGTGCTGTAACTCTCCCCCTTTTGGTTTTTTATGGGGGATTCGGATATTTTCATACTGATGCGTGGAGACCTTGGAAACCACTGTCTACTTCTATCGGAATCTCTAGAGGTATATTTCCTATCAATTTTTCCTGGTCATGGAACTTCGACTTCATGCAGCTTTCCTTCTCGTGCCTGACTCAATACCAGCACTTTCTTGTTTTGATTAACTGCTACTAGATGTTTGCGAGTGTGACGCTTTTTTTTTCCTGAATAATTCAGTTTTGGTTTTTCAGAGTGAGTTGGTCTTTGTACTGGCCGTTCTGTGCCATCCATTATCACTCGTTCTACTCGAGGGAAACGCTCTATGAATCCTTGGACACTGTTAATTTGACGCAATGCATCGCGCCTTTTTTTCTCCCAAGGCTGCTTCTAACATAGTTTGTAAGCGATGAACCCAATAATGTGCTTGACTACGGTCGATATCAAACAAGATACCAGCTAAGTCAAAAGTCGGGTAACATTTAAAGTAGAAGAGAATGTCAAACAATTTGTCTTGTAGAGTGCGTAAACGAGCCAAAAGACCTCCTCCAACAGAGCGTTGACGAGGTGAGCGAGTGCAATGTTTGCTCATACATTTGCCCAAAGGACTCCAAGAAAGATTCAAATGCTTTACGGTTTAATGGGTGTTAATGCTCTGAGTAATCTGTCTTGTTTTAAGGCTCGTTCAATATTTAGCATTTTTATAGCAAATTTTTTCTGAAATTATTTTACCTTATTTCCAAACAACTCTAATATAGAATATAGTTGCTCTTTGAGGCGATTCTCTCACTCGAGAGGCTTCGCGAATACACTCCCATAACACTGTGATTCTTTTGTTGTCAGTTAAATCAAAGTGCAACGCGGGAGTCTATAATACCAAATTTTAATCCGAGCTGCCATGCTATAATTATTGCCTGGCAAGGATTTTCTGACATCCTTATGTCACATTATTTTTTCAGGCATGGGGCTTTGTTGCATGAAAGTAGTAATCGCCAAAAACTTCCATCAGGAAGTTAACTAGATTTTCACTTTGTGACTTTTGGGTTTACCTGTTTGAATCATACGGTTCAGCATGGCACATTGTATGAACAACTCTACTGCTTGGGCTTTCGAATTTTCCTCGTCGTAACTGACCTCCAAAGCTCACTTTGAGTCTAAACATTGTGGTTTCTGATAGAGAACGCCGATGGTAACCACTTTCATGCTTCCATTTTTGGCGTCCTACCTTTCTGATTCTTCTGAGGTTTTCATCTCTGGGATGAGGTGGGCATTTGCAGTTGCCGTGTTGACCTATTACTGCATTTTTCCTGGGTGGAATTGTTACTTTTGCTCCTAGTTGGTTAGCTTTCTGGTAACATTTATACTTGTGCTCTGCTCCATCTCCTGATACTTGGGCTATTTCCCCATCTACTCCATTTCTCAAGTTCAGAAAATGCTTGTGAATCACTGACATCATTGGTAGTCACTACTCCACTGACAATCTCTCCTGTAGCCTCATTTACTCCTAGGTGTAATTTACCCCATGTACGCCGTTTACTGACACCATGAACTTTTGTTTTCCATTCACCTTCTCCGTAAACTTTCACCCCTGTAGAGTCTACTACTGTACGGAATAGTTTCATTAGTTGGTATAACTGGCAGTTGGATATTCAGTTTGAGCAAGCGACGGGATACAGTGCTATGGTCTGGTACTGGTAAATCTAAGTCCATCAATTGAAATATAGATTCGACAAAACCTTCAGTCTGTCGTCCGGCCAGACCAAACAATGATTGTATAGTGACCATAAATTCAATGGCCGTATTGCTATAGGTATTTGATGCTCCCCTACGTCCAGTTTTTTGTTGATTTACTCACTGCTCTATGACTTCATCATTCAACCAAAATGTGAGGCTCCCTCTCTGTCTTAGGGACGCATCAGACCTACGACCAGTTGCTGAAGAGGTACTTAGACTTGGACTTGGACTTACTCATCTCTACCCTTACTATAGGTTTCTTGTGCCACACGCTTATTGTTACCATATTTTCTATCTTTATACAACAAAGCCCAGGCATGGCATAAAACTTTAAGGTAGTGCGATTGCGCCTCCGTTCCGTTGTCACGATCGCATAGAAAAAATGTCAGTCATGTAGCAGGATGTATACTACACATAAAGACATTGGTAGTATGTAAAGATGCCAGCGCTCATTGCTATATTGATATTTTCAAGGGGGTATTAGCGATCGCTTTGGTTCGCTATATTTACTCTCTAGTGTTTGACCAAAACCTAACTATTGTTGCTGGAGTAACTGACATTAATATAGCAAAAGAATGGATGGTTATTTTAACAGGATTAATTGCTATAGTAGGTCATACTAAATCTATTTGGATTGGTTTTAAGGGTGGCAAGCCTGTTGCTTCTAGTCTGGGTATTTTGTTAGCAATGTCTTGGGTTGTTGGTTTAGGAACACTTTCTGTATTTATTGTTGTTCTGATGATTAGTCGTATTGTTTCTTTGAGTTCTATTATCGCTGCTATTACTGTTTCTGGTTTAATGTTTTTGACAGGTCAATCACTTCCTTATAGAACCCCTGAGTGTATCTTTTTTTGCCGTTCAGGCGATCGCCAATCTCTTAAGCATAAGTCTAACAAAACAAAGATTAATCTTGGTGGTGGCATTCTCAAGAGTTCCCATCAATTTTTTTGACTAAACTCTTACATCTTTCCATCCAAGAATTAGTTCTTTCAATGACCCATCTGATTAAACCCCCCTTTGTCCCTGCTTCTTCTTCGAGGGCTTTCGAGGGCTTAGGTGAGAGCTTAAACCGAATCTTGGTCATAATCGCTGGATAAATTTTTTTCAACTCAATCGTTAATTTTTCCGGGTGATATCCGTCCTGTGGAGAAGAATAGTGATTTTAGGAATATTGACAGGTTTAGATTTGAAGTAATCAATATTGTCAGACAACATTTCAATTAATCCCACATCATCAGAGACTGATATTGCTTAAATGAGTAAAAAAAAGAAAACCGAGGCTATCTACTGCTAGATGCCACTTGATTCCATTAGTACTCTGTAATAAAAATCCTTTCGACTCTGTACTTGCATTACAAGTATTTTTGATGATTAGTGAGTCAATGATGATTAAAGTTGTCCCGGAGCGCTTTTTTTTTACCTTTTGACGCAGAAATCCCAATGTAAAACATCTCTAATCTTCTCAATTACTCCTTCCAATACGCCATTGTTTGTAGTGCCAAAATACCGTCGAATAAGGAGGTAAATCCTTGGGTAAATCACACCAGTTACAACCATTCTTAAGTTGGTAGAGAACACCATCCAATATTTCTCTTTTAGTCCATTTGGGGGGAAAAGTTCTTTTCTTTTTGGGTAACAGGGGTTCAATTATAACCCACTCCTCATCTGTCAAGCTACTAGAATATGGCATTTTCTATCCATTATAGTCTTTCAGAAAGATCCAAAATGGCTTCTATAAGATATTTGCTATTGCAGGTGGTATATATGTGATTTGGCGTCACAGTAGCAATATTGAGCGACTCTTAGCTGGCAAAGAACCTCAAATTGGGCCAAATCTATCAACAAAACTAGAGATTCGTGAGTAGAAAGTACAACTACCAAAAAAAAACTATGCAAATTTTTCTTTGATCTGAATAAGAATTGTCCCTTAACTTTTCTGTCATAGTCAGCCCGAAATCCTAACTTTTTTAGCTTAAACCACCAAAATCAGGCTAAAGCCTTTATGATCAAAATCATGTCGTGCATGCATCTTGCCAGCCTAGGTGTATCTAAATAACAAGGTCAAGGGCTGTATTAACTTTCATAAATTTCTAAAGGTAATTTATCTGGATCTGGAAAAAAAGTAAAACGCTTACCAGTTATCTCGTCAATTCTAATATTTTCTACTTCTATACCGTGAGATTTCAAATAATCAACAGACTCATCAATATTATCTACTTCTAATGCTAAATGCCTTAAACCACAAGCTTCTGGTCGAGTTAATCTTTTTGGTGAGTCAGAAAATGAAAATAACTCTATAGCAATCCTATTTTATTTATGTCAAAATCCTACCACTTTTTGAGAATAGGTTTGGTTGTAATAGTAAATAGATAAGAGTTTCGGAATTTATTTCTAGTTTTTAAATTGTCACGACTTTTAGTCCTAAAAATCTTCTCCCATAAGATCAGTCATTTGTTCTTGATAGTCTTTTCTATTGTCGTCATAGACTAAAACTGTCTGCACATTTTTATGACGAGAATATTGTTGTACTTTTCTAATGTCTCCATCAGATTTGTCTAGAAAATGAGTAATGGCAGAATGTCTGATTTTATGTGGCGACATGGGTTTGTCTATTCCTAGTTCGGAACAAGTGCGTTTTACTAAGTTGTACACAGTATCATCAGCCAATCTGTTACCCCAATTAGCAGAACTAAGACTGATAAATAATAGGTCGTTTATGCCACCTTTTCTAATTGATAAATAATCTTTTAATGCTGCAACTGTTCTATGGTTAATGGTGATACGTTCTTTATCCTGTGTACCTTTACCTTTTATCCAAATAGTACGATCGCTTAAGCTTATATCTCCTATATCAATGGCTACTACTTCACTCCGGCGTAAGGCGTTATCCCAAAGTAGTCTTAATATTGCGTAGTCCCTTTTTCCCTGAAAATGATTAGTATTTGGCGACTGGAGTATTTGTTTACAGCACTTTTCAGGTAATTGAACCACAAAGTGCGGTAAAATGGGTTTGATGTAATTGTTAAATTTAATGCCAGTATCGTATTCGAGTGATTTGCGTCGTCGCGTGATTATAGCTTGGGAAGCAAAAGAAGGCTCTCAACGTCAGTTGGCTGAAAGATTTAAGGTCAGCTTGTCTATGGTACGAAATTTGTTGTGTCATTATCGTTACTCTTGGACAAATTGAGGCCAAACGACGTGGAGGATATCAGCAGCCAATAATTTCCTATGATAATCTCAACATCATCAAATCTCTGGTAGAGGAGAAAAATGACTTATTGCTGAGAGAATTATGCGCTCGCTATCAAGAAACAACAGGAATTAGGGTGAGTATCTCCACCATGCATCGCGCCGTAGAAAAATTAGGCTTACGGTGCAAAAAAAAAGTCTTTATGCCAGTGAGCAAGATACCCCAATAGTCCAAGAGTTAAGACATGACTATCGACGTTGGTTAGATAAAATTGATGTCAGAAATTTAGTATTTGTTGATGAAGCCCGAATAAATTTGTCAATGTCTCGTTTATTCGCCAGAGCCGTAGATGGGGAACGAGCTGTTGGTAGTATCCCAGGTAGCAAGGGTGGAAATGTTTCTTTGATTGGTGCTTTGAACCTGGATGGACTGATTGCGTCGATGACTGTACCAGGAAGTACAAATACTGAGGTATTTATCACTTTATTAAACCCAGGTCTTACTACCTCAGTTGTGGCAAGGGGCAATCGTGGTAATGGATAATCTCAAGGTTCATCATGCTGAACGTGTCAGAGTTGCCATTGAGTCCGTCGGTGCTCAAGTCAAGTTTTTGCCCCCTTACTCTCCTGATTTATCACAAGTGTGAGCTTTGTTGGTCGAAACTGAAGCAATTTCTCCGTTCTTGTGAGGCACGTACCCATGAATCACTGGAGCAAGCAATGGCTGAAGTTGTAAATTTCATTACTGAAGATGATGCCTTCGGTTGGTTCAACCACTGTGGTCTATTTACCTGAAAATTGCTGTAATCTGTGACACTGGTAGTCCAGTTGTATCTCTGTAGGGAATTACTTTATCACTTTGTATGTCAGTTAGGTCATAACAACTCTTGCCTATTCTTTTTGCATACTTAACTAAAGCTTTTATGGCTGCTAGTTTTCTATTTACTGTTGCTGGTTTGAGGTCTTTAGAATACAACCAACGTCGATAACTCAAGACTATTTGTTTGGCTGTAAATTCGTCTAGGTTTAAGAACTGTTGGACTATTTCTGGTGTGGGTAACTGACCTACTGCATAATTGAAAAATTCCTTTAAATCCCTTTCATAACCATGTCTAGTAGCAGGAGACCGTTTATCTTGCAATAAATCTTTAAGAATATCTGTTGGTTGATTTAGTCTAAATAAGTTAGGCCTTTGGTTCCATTCAGTTAAGATTGTTTATAATATAATTATGCTTTGTTGCACAAAGCAAGGAAAGATGGTAAAAATAACAGTGGGTAGCACAAAATCCTGCATTAACTCTCCTTATGAGTAAGTCCAAGTCTAAGTCTAAGTCCAAGTCTAAGTCCAAGTCCAAGTACCGGGTTAGCAACTGGTCGTATGGATGATGCCTCCTTAAAGCAGAGAGGGAGCCTGACATTTTGGCTAAGTTATGAAGTGATAGAACAGTTGGTAAATCAACATCAAACTGGACGTCAGGGAGCATCGAATACCTATAGCGATGTAGCTATTGAACTAATGGTCACTCTCAGTAGTTTGTTTGCAGGGCGGGGCGACAGACAGAAGGATTTGTAGAATCTATATTTGATTTTTAGAGATTAGATTTACCTGTACCAGACCATAGCACTGTATGCCGTAGGGTCAGAAAACTAAATATCGGGATACCAGTGAAACCAAGGACAGAAGGGATGCATTTGGTAGTTGATTCTACAGGGGTCAAAGTCTACGGTGAAGGGGAATGGAAAACCAGGATTCATGGTGTAGGTAAACGTAGGACATGGCGTAAATTACTAGAGTGTGAATGAGGCCACCGGAGAGATTGTCACAGCAGTTGTCACAACCAATGATGTGAGTGACGACCAAGTATTTTCTGACCTATTAGATGGAGTAGAAGGTGAAATAGCCCAAGTTTCAGGTGATGGGGCTGATGACAAATACAAGTGCTATGAAACAGCTCACCAAGGAGGCATAAAAACGACCATTCCACCGCGTAAAAATGCTGTGATTAGGCAGCATGGCAACTGTAAAGCCCTACCCGCTCCCAGAGATGAGAACCTCAGAGGAATTCGTCAAATAGGACGGCAAAAATGGAAGCATGAAAGTGGATACCATAGACGCTCTCTATCTGAAACCACTAGACATCTCCAAAAATACTCAAACGCTTATCCTAACTATCTTTAGTGGTGCGATCGCTACTTATGAAGATAGTTAATTTGTACAGTTTTATGGGCATCAGAGATACTTTGTGTTACTAATTCAAATATTTATTGTACTTTAATTTATTATTTTTATCTCAGCTTTTGATGGTTTATGCTAATATAAAAGATCCAATTCTTAGTCGCACTAAACCACATATTGTTAAGATTACTTTTTGATAATTATTATCTTTTAATCTGAATCTTTCTCTAGCAATTCCAAATATTTTAATTAATCTTATTACATGTTCTACAAATATTCTCTTTCTGGCTTTTTCTTGATTTTCTTCTTTGATTTCTAGCGGCATTTCTTTTTTTCTTGGTTTCTTTTTTGGTGTAGTAGTTCTTTCTACTCCTTCATAAGCTTTATCTCCTTGAAATTTTTGTTTTTTATCAAATTTATCCTGTTGTTTTCTTAATATTTTTACATCATTTACTGGACCTTTTTCTCCTACTATTACATCTACTATTTCTGTTCCTTTTGGTGTCGTTATTATTTGATTTTTAAAAGTATGATTTTTATTTTTTCATATTTTATATTTTTCTTGGTCTTTATATTCACTTGGTCTTTCTCTACTTTGTTCTGTACTATCTACAATTAATTCTAATTCTGTTAATATCTCCTTTAACCATTCCAATTCATTTTCTTTTTTTTTTTACTTGTTCTAATAAACTTGCTGGCAGTAATTCTCTGAGAATATCTATCCAGTAATGAAAAATATTATTAGCACTTGATTCACTTATACCAAAGTTAATTCCTAATGTTTGAAAAGTCGGTATTTGATGTAAATAAAATAACGTTAAAATTATTTCTTCCTCCTTTGTTAAATTCTTTTTTCTGACTCCACCTGCTTTAATTAATCTTTTTTCTGTTTTAGCGATCGCCTTCTTTTTCTCTGATTCTATTATTTGGGCCTTTGCGATTAATTTTATTAGCTGTTCATAAGTAATGCCAATAATTCTTTTTGTTTCTTTTGGATGGTTATAAATATATTCTAAAGTTGGATTCATTTGGGAGACTTTATAAATAAATGGTTTTGATAATTTTACCTTATTTTTTATTTTGGAGATGTCTACTATGTTTAGGTTCAAAGTTTTATTTGGTGGGAAGTTACGAAGACGATAATTTGATAATCAAGCAGTGGAGTTATTCATTCAATGCGCTATCCTGAACCCCATGATACAGAATGGTAAACCCGAAAGTTATCAAGTACACATCTAGAACTGCATCTCTCCAGGGAGTCATCTGCGATCGCAACATTCATGCAACAAAGCCGTTAAGTCCCCTTAAATTTCTCGCCGATCTCTGTTTGCTAAGCATTCCCAAAAATCAAAAATGCTGAAATTTAGATCCTTAATTAACGGGACTTTAGCAAATTTCAAGCCCAAACAAACCCTAAACTCTCTTTATGAGCGGTAAATACGTCGATGTTTTCATCTAACCACTCAACAAAACGATAAGATATTGCGGTACGAAATGCTTCTAAAGTATCAGTAAACGTATTTAATGGTTTGTTAGCCCAACGCCTTCTTATACCTCCTGTTAACTGATGCCAGATAATAAATGTATAAGCACAAAATACTAAAATAAAATGCCTTTTAAGGCTGATTTTATCTCTGACTTGATATTCTCTTAATCCTAACCATCCTTTGGCTTCCCTGTAGAAAACTTCCACCCAATTTCTTTGAGAATAAGTAGAATATATCCACTCAGGAGTTACATATTTGTCTTCTCTATTAGTGATATAATAGTTAATATCAGTGGCCTCAGAAAAACTTTTAGCATTCATAACGATAGCTATAGTTTTTTGACCTGACATCCTAGATATTTCTACTTCTAATGTAGCTACCCAAACTTCTCTAGCATTTTTTGTACTTAGTTGAACTAAGTTGAAAGCTTTCTGAGGTATACTTTCTGCCAGCTTGTCTAATCTAATTTCCTCTTTAATGTCATCTTGTTTTTTAATGATGACTTTTCGATTTTTAGCTAATCCTCCTATATAAGTTAAACTTCTTTTCTCTAGTTGATTTAAGAATGATGTATTGTTACCATAGCCAAATTTCAATTAACACAATTTCTGGTTGGTGTCCTCTGGACAAACATTGATCTACTAGAGACATTGCACTCGTCTGGTTTCTTGACAAATTCTGGGTCTTTTTTTCCTTTTGGAAAAGAATCAGCTTTCTGATACAAAGCTATGTCTAAAGGTAGACTTTTAACTCCATCATAAAGATGAGTTGTCACCACGACTACACCATTATCTGTTTTTCCTATTTCTCCTATATATTGCCGCCCTACTCCTGCAGTAAAATTACCACTTTTTCTGTGGCCTGAATCGTCTATAATTAAAGCAATAGGATCGAGAAGGTTTTGTTTGGCGACGTTCCCACATTACTTGAAGACGACGCTCATTCACAGCATCTACAGACCAATTTGCTCGAACTAGAAAATGCCGTAATTTGTGGTACGTGTGACCTACAGTGTTGTTGGCAATTTGAGACAAGTTTTTTCGATCGCTTTCTCAAGAGTAATCCTCCTATATATTCCCTAAACCCTGTTTTTTGGGCTTTTGTTTTAAAGACATTGTTAAAGCGATCGCACCATCGATGGAAACAAGAGGGCATGGCCACTGAAGTTGTTTCTTTCATCAAACTTTTCCCAGGCCAGTAATTAACGTAAAATACATATCAGGTATACATTATACCCTTTTTTTTACTATTTTTTCACTAAAGTCCCGTTAATACTAGACTCAGTATAAATAAGTCGGGGTTGAGGAAGGAGCTCAGGAGTTAGGGCGATCGCTTGAGTAATTTCCACTTTTTTACCTATAAATAAAACCCAAATAAAAGTAGGTGGAGTAAATTTATTTCTTACTGGTTACAAAAATTCTATTCAACATCCTTACCTACTCACTACTACCCTCTACCGAAGCGATTAAAAATTACGGCTAGGCAAATAGAGTGAATTCTTACTTAGACTAATTCATCTGTTAATTTTAATCAGGTTACTACTAATTCAATGCCACTATATCCAATAAGAATAAATTTTTCCCAATACTGTGAATACTGACATTTGTTAAAAACATATAGCAAGGTTTAACCAGCTTTGGGGATATCTCCCAATGTGGTATAAAAGTTTTCTACCACGATGCATTATCGAAATTCCACGGACTTCGTCTAAGCCTGGATCAAGACAATAACTCTTGGGTAGCTATTTGAGTAACCAAAATACAAAATACTTATCAACAATTACTGAGAATAAAAATGTTAGAAGTAATATTTTTTCGTAAGTATTTTTACTCAAATATCAAGCATTATTTTTTGACATTTTTCATTTTTCAAACCTTGCTATAAAACTTAGACCTAACAAAAGATTATATGTTTTTCAGTTAATAGTTAGACAATCAAAATTAAATAAAATTCATAGAAAAAATTAGCAAAGTTTATTTTTTTATCAGCAGTAAACTTGACTTTATATTAGCAGTTAAATTTACTTAAATATAATAATGCTAATAAATATCTATAGTTTTTGCCAAAATAGATATAACCTTATAAAAACTTAGGGTTTTTAATACTATTTATTATTATTAATTATAAATAAAATTAATATTAAATATTAATAAATTAAAATTAAATCATTAATAAATATTATATTTGTAAAATACTTCATACTTCACTTATAAACTTATAATATTAGGGCTTAAGCAAAAACTAGGTTGATAGACAAAATTTTGTGATAGTGAAAAATAATAATTAGAGTAATAAACCCGGTTTCTTATTTGAGTGCATAAGACTTAAATTTATAGCTTAGTCAAAGTTTTACTTATTACTAATAATCATGTTTCCTGTGATAATTTTCCACAAATGTTCCTGAACTTTTTCAATAACTTCTTGCCACTTTCTTGACTGAGACTGACGGAATAATTTCATGGTTGGATACCAAAGAGTATCTTCAACTTCTTGTAACCAACGCCAGTCCGGATTAAAACATAATAAATTCCATACATTTTTACCTAATGCTCCTGCTAAATGTGCCACAGAAGTATCAACAGTAATTACTAAATCTAGTTGCTCTATTACTGCTGCTGTATCAGCATAATTGTTTAACTGATAACTTAAATCTTCTATCTGAATATTACTGGGAACTTGAGTTAATTCTTGCCTATTTTCTCCTTTTTGTAGACTATAAAATTTGACTCCTGGTACCTGTAAAATAGGTAAAAAGTCTGTGATTTTGCAAGAACGATTACCATCATTTTTATGAGTAGAACTACCACTCCAAACAATGCCTACTTTATATTGAGTATTAGTAAGATTTATGGGGTTGCTATTTGTAGATTGAAGATAGGGAATATTGGCAGGAATTGTTTCTAAAGTTGTGCCGAAAATATAGGGTAAACTCATTAAGGGTACATAGATATCAAACTCTGATAATTTTAGTTCTCCTGGTGGCATTAATTTATCAATCTCTGGGATATTTTTAAATAGAGGAATTAACTCTGGTAGACAGACCAATATAATACCTTGACAAAGTTTTGCTGCTAAAGGAACATAACGGATAAATTGAATAGCATCTCCTGCTCCTTGCTCAGTATGAATTAATAAAATTTTATTGCTAATATCTTCCCCTTTCCATCGTGGATGAGGACATTGAAAGGGTGTAAATTGTCCTGTTTGCCAGCGCCATTCACATTCTGCAAATCCTCGTTTTAAATCTCCATTTTTTAACAAAGTTATGCCTAAATTAAAATGTGCTTTGGCAAAATTACCGTTGAGATAAATTGCTTTTTCGTAATGTTTAATTGCTTTGTGTAATTCACCTTTTTGACTATAAGCATAAGCAATACTATTTTGAACATCGGCATTATCTGGTTCTGTATTAATTACCTGTTCTAAAACATTAATTGCTGCTTCATATTGTTGATTATCTCCTAAAGCAACTCCCAAATTATATTTCGCTATTGTCAAATCTGGTTGTAACTTCAAACATTCTTGATATGCAGCGATCGCTTCTACTAATTCACCTTTTTGATATAATTTATTTCCTTTAAGTAAATGAGTTTCTGCCATAGCTATTTCTACAGTTGTTTTGATTGTTTCTGCTAAAGCTTCATCAGGTAAAACATAGGAATTTGCTAATAAATTTTCATCCCATTCAATAATTTCTGGGAAGCGAATATTAGGCAAAACTGCCACAGAAAAAATTTCTTGAACTCCAGCTTCAAATCTTAAAAAAGCGATAGTTTCTCCAGTTAAAATATTTACCACCCAAACCCCACAAATTCTTTCTTGAAGTTCAGTAATAGGCATACCCGTAAAAACAGCAGTTTCTCGAACTTGAGACAAACCAATAAATGCTAAATTTCCCCAAAAATCTATACCGCGAGTAAACCCTGGTAATTTAGCAATTGTTCGTAATTTTCTCTGGTTTAAATCAACTTTTGCCAGACTACCATTACCAGACTCTAATAACCATAATTGTTCTTGATACCATCTAGGAGAATGAGGCATAGATAAGTTCCGAATTAATACTTCATTTGTTTCTATATCTATTAATATTCCCCCATTAGCTTTATTCTTTCTCCAACCAGCAGCAGTATCAGTTTCTCCTAAAGCTGTGACATATTTTGGTAGGTCATTTTTTAAACAAAATCCATTTAAATGACACCGGTCTGTTAAGTCATATCCAGTGACAAAAGGAGGTCGCCATCTGGGCACAAAACTATTAGGATGACCGAGAGTACAAAGGCAAGAAAAACGAGTATTAATAAACCATAATTCATCTTTCACCCAAGCCATTTCGTGGATATCAATATCTCCAGTTATATGAATATTTCTTGGTAAATAACAAGCATCATATTTCCCTTGGGGTTCTATTTTCTCTGCTACTGCTGGAACGTTACGAAAATCCCAAATTTTATAAGCAGTTCCCAGAGCAATTTTTTCGTTAGTTACTGCTAATCCCATAGGTTTCTTAAAGGCTCGAAAGTGAGTATTAATTACTCCATTATCGGCACGCAATACAATTAATTTACCTGCTTGATAAGTAGAAACAACTAAAGATATGCCTAGCTGATCTAAAATTTTAGGGAAATTGTTTGTATGTACGCTTCTTAATAAATAATTGTCGGTATTAACAGGAGTATCAGTTTCATTATTCATAGTATTTTCAATTATCAGTTATCAGTACCTCATTTATTAGTAAAAGTAGGTATAAGTTTATTAAACAATAAATTAAGCTAAAAATCTGTATTTTTAGTGATAATATTTTACTTTATACTAGCATTAATTATTAGAAATTTGTAGTAGCGTGTCAATTTTAAAATAGTGTATTAGCCTTAAAGACAAAAAGTTATGACCACAGACCATCAGGGGAGCACTAAAAATTCGCAGAGGGGAATAAGTGTTTAGAGTTTTGAGTATGCCATAGTTTCAAAAATTGCATAAAGATGTTTCAATTTAACTCCTGCATCTTAGGTTTTACAGCACTTTTCAGGTAATTGAACCACAAAGTGCGGTAAAATGGGTTTGATGTAATTGTTAAATTTAATGCCAGTATCGTATTCGAGTGATTTGCGTCGTCGCGTGATTATAGCTTGGGAAGCAAAAGAAGGCTCTCAACGTCAGTTGGCTGAAAGATTTAAGGTCAGCTTGTCTATGGTACGAAATTTGTTGCGTCATTATCGTTACTCTTGGACAAATTGAGGCCAAACGACGTGGAGGATATCAGCAGCCAATAATTTCCTATGATAATCTCAACATCATCAAATCTCTGGTAGCGGGACTTTAGCAAATTTCAAGCCCAAACAAACCCTAAACTCTCTTTATGAGCGGTAAATACGTCGATGTTTTCATCTAACCACTCAACAAAACGATAAGATATTGCGGTACGAAATGCTTCTAAAGTATCAGTAAACGTATTTAATGGTTTGTTAGCCCAACGCCTTCTTATACCTCCTGTTAACTGATGCCAGATAATAAATGTATAAGCACAAAATACTAAAATAAAATGCCTTTTAAGGCTGATTTTATCTCTGACTTGATATTCTCTTAATCCTAACCATCCTTTGGCTTCCCTGTAGAAAACTTCCACCCAATTTCTTTGAGAATAAGTAGAATATATCCACTCAGGAGTTACATATTTGTCTTCTCTATTAGTGATATAATAGTTAATATCAGTGGCCTCAGAAAAACTTTTAGCATTCATAACGATAGCTATAGTTTTTTGACCTGACATCCTAGATATTTCTACTTCTAATGTAGCTACCCAAACTTCTCTAGCATTTTTTGTACTTAGTTGAACTAAGTTGAAAGCTTTCTGAGGTATACTTTCTGCCAGCTTGTCTAATCTAATTTCCTCTTTAATGTCATCTTGTTTTTTAATGATGACTTTTCGATTTTTAGCTAATCCTCCTATATAAGTTAAACTTCTTTTCTCTAGTTGATTTAAGAATGATGTATTGTTACCATAGCCAAATTTCAATTAACACAATTTCTGGTTGGTGTCCTCTGGACAAACATTGATCTACTAGAGACATTGCACTCGTCTGGTTTCTTGACAAATTCTGGGTCTTTTTTTCCTTTTGGAAAAGAATCAGCTTTCTGATACAAAGCTATGTCTAAAGGTAGACTTTTAACTCCATCATAAAGATGAGTTGTCACCACGACTACACCATTATCTGTTTTTCCTATTTCTCCTATATATTGCCGCCCTACTCCTGCAGTAAAATTACCACTTTTTCTGTGGCCTGAATCGTCTATAATTAAAGCAATAGGATCGAGAAGGTTTTGTTTGGCGACGTTCCCACATTACTTGAAGACGACGCTCATTCACAGCATCTACAGACCAATTTGCTCGAACTAGAAAATGCCGTAATTTGTGGTACGTGTGACCTACAGTGTTGTTGGCAATTTGAGACAAGTTTTTTCGATCGCTTTCTCAAGAGTAATCCTCCTATATATTCCCTAAACCCTGTTTTTTGGGCTTTTGTTTTAAAGACATTGTTAAAGCGATCGCACCATCGATGGAAACAAGAGGGCATGGCCACTGAAGTTGTTTCTTTCATCAAACTTTTCCCAGGCCAGTAATTAACGTAAAATACATATCAGGTATACATTATACCCTTTTTTTTACTATTTTTTCACTAAAGTCCCGATAATACTTTGCGTCAAAGAATTTCTCGGTTGGTCAGAAAGACTTTATCCTTTTCTAAAAAGCTAGAAAACCATCTAGGAGCTATTTGGTATTTCATTAATCATTATAATGAAGCGATCGCTTCACTGTAATTTTATCACTACATATACAGGACTACCCCCACATTACTTGAAGACGACGCTCATTCACAGCATCTACAGACCAATTTGCTCGAACTAGAAAATGCCGTAATTTGTGGTACGTGTGACCTACAGTGTTGTTGGCAATTTGAGACAAGTTTTTTCGATCGCTTTCTCAAGAGTAATCCTCCTATATATTCCCTAAACCCTGTTTTTTGGGCTTTTGTTTTAAAGACATTGTTAAAGCGATCGCACCATCGATGGAAACAAGAGGGCATGGCCACTGAAGTTGTTTCTTTCATCAAACTTTTCCCAGGCCAGTAATTAACGTAAAATACATATCAGGTATACATTATACCCTTTTTTTTACTATTTTTTCACTAAAGTCCCGGTAGAGGAGAAAAATGACTTATTGCTGAGAGAATTATGCGCTCGCTATCAAGAAACAACAGGAATTAGGGTGAGTATCTCCACCATGCATCGCGCCGTAGAAAAATTAGGCTTACGGTGCAAAAAAAAAGTCTTTATGCCAGTGAGCAAGATACCCCAAGAGTCCAAGAGTTAAGACATGACTATCGACGTTGGTTAGATAAAATTGATGTCAGAAATTTAGTATTTGTTGATGAAGCCCGAATAAATTTGTCAATGTCTTGTTTATTCGCCAGAGCCGTAGATGGGGAACGAGCTGTTGGTAGTATCCCAGGTAGCAAGGGTGGAAATGTTTCTTTGATTGGTGCTTTGAACCTGGATGGACTGATTGCGTCGATGAATGTACCAGGAAGTACAAATACTGAGGTATTTATCACTTTATTAAACCCAGGTCTTACTACCTCAGTTGTGGCAAGGGGCAATCGTGGTAATGGATAATCTCAAGGTTCATCATGCTGAACGTGTCAGAGTTGCCATTGAGTCCGTCGGTGCTCAAGTCAAGTTTTTGCCCCCTTACTCTCCTGATTTATCACAAGTGTGAGCTTTGTTGGTCGAAACTGAAGCAATTTCTCCGTTCTTGTGAGGCACGTACCCATGAATCACTGGAGCAAGCAATGGCTGAAGTTGTAAATTTCATTACTGAAGATGATGCCTTCGGTTGGTTCAACCACTGTGGTCTATTTACCTGAAAATTGCTGTAAGATAAAATTGAGTGAACTGATCTAATGAATTTCTGTTAAATAAAATTATTTGCTCGTTGTTTTTCATGAGTTCAACTAACAAATTCTCTATTACTTCCCAAGCGTTTGTCCTTGGGTTTATCCCGTCAGAGTAAACAATACAAGTTGACATATTTCCTCCTAAAAAAAATAAGGTTGATAAGTTGCCCTATCAACCAAGTGAAAAGTATTTTCAATTCCTGCGGAAGCAACTCAAAACCCAACTAAGTTTTACTGTTGCACCTATATTTCATATATTCCAGCGAAGCCAAACCTTTTGTAATGGTCAGTTGTGGAATCTGTTGCCGATCATAGTGTTAATTTCCCATATTTACTTTTTCCTTGCCTCTCTTTTAAATCAAACAAGTACTCATTAGCTTCTTCTGATGTTTCTGATAACAATATCTCTGATGGCCATTATATTTGGAATATTCCCTATGATTTTCAGTATCAATATATGTTTTAGGGTTTGGAAATATCTCTAAATGGCCTTTTTTTATGTCGAACCCGGCAGAGATTAAGGTATTAGATAATAGACTGGCTAGCCCAAAGGTTGGAACTAATTCAGGTAAGAAGTAATAAATATATAGGCAGCCGGAGTCGGAGGATTGGATCGGAACGGGGTCTATTAGGCCAACATCTTCAAGACAACCGAGGATATTTCTTAGATTATTTGAGTTTCGGGGATGATGGGGGGAGTCTATGTCAATGTCTAACAGACAGTATTTGGTTTTAGGGCCAAATCTAACGCCGATAATGTCTGTCGGGGAATTCCAGAGGGATATTAGTAAATCGTCGGTTAGATAATTTTTACAAGTGAACCATCCGTCGGTTTTTCTAATAGGAGAGTTCCTATGTGAAAACACTTGTAAAAAATAAGTACTCGGTGTAATATTCAATTGATCTGTTATTTTTAGTCTTTTTGTCAATTCTTAAAATACCAGATCACCCCCTCGGGTACAACACCCACAGCAAGCTATATCAAAAATTCAAAACATAAATAAATAATAAAAAAAAACACTTGTCAAAAATAATAGACAAGTGTATTATTTTATTTAGTCTGGGTTTTTATATGCTGTAACACTTTTAAAATACCAGACCACCCACCTGGAGACAGCAGGCAGTGGCACAACAAAAAGCACAAAATAAACAAGTAGGATTTTGGGGATTGCCAACAAATCAACAAATTAACCCGTGGAATTGGAGAAGAAAAAAATAACTACTAAGAAATTAACGGAAAATCTAAGTATTAAAATTAAGATAAAATTAGATTTTATAAGGGAAATTTAGAACAAAAAAAAACTATATAATAATACACATCCTTGTAATCTAAGATTGGATAAGTTTGTGTATGTATCTGTAAGTTTCAAAAAGCAATAACTACCAAAACTATTATAAAAATGATAAAAAACGTCCATCTCCCAAACCAATTACCAAAAAAAAAGTCAAAAATACCAAAAAAAAAGTCAGAAATAATGTCCAAAAAAAAGTCATTCCAGTCCATGTATGTCTACATATTAAATAGGAGTCAAATCTATGAATCTTAATAATCCAACTACAATAGCATTTGAAATACTAAATACTGTAGTACCTTCCTTAAGTCCAGAAAAGTTTCTTGACGCTCTAAAAGGTTATTTTAATCCTAACCTGTCAAAGGAAGAAAACAAAAAAATAATGATGCAAAAAATTCGTGAAGGCAAATTGGGGCAAGCCTTAGCAGATATTGCTTATTACAAACCTACAAGTGACAAAAATTTTGAAGATATATTAGAAGAAGTAGAAGAAGAATATAATAAAACAACACAAGAAGTAACAGAAAAAATAAACTTAGAAGATTCTTCTAATTAATATTGAGAAATAATAAATCTTGTTAAATAAATATCATTAAAAAATTTTAATATTGAAAAATGTCATTCTGGAAAGGCTTAGAATCTTTTAGTGGAAAAACTTTTAGGTATTCATTAGAATCTGCCAAATCTCTATCAAAGTCTACCGAGTCTCTATCAAAATCTGCTGTTTCTCTGTCAAGATTTGCTGCAAATAAATCTAAGGATTTATGGCCTATGCTGTTAGAAACTTCATTTAAAAAAAATACGAAAGACTTTTTATACAAAACAGTAGACTATTGTATTGATTGGGCGCTTTCTCAATATTCTTCAGACTCATTTTGGCTTAAATACTCAAAAATTATAGCTGAAGTAGCTCTTAAAGAACTTTTGTACAAAGCAGTAGAATATTGTGTCGAGTGGGCAATTATAATGTTATTATAGAGATTGTACTCGCTTCTTAGTCGGCGAACAATGAAAGCAATCTGAATATAAAAAAAATATCGGAATTCAGTAAATATTCTGTTGTTTGCAAACAATTATGTGTTTTATAATAACAAGAAAAGCTCTCTATTTTCTAAAATTATAATGAAAGATAAAATTGATTCTATTATCAATGGTCTAATTCCTGAAACAACTAGAAACATATCAGCAGTAGTAGAAGCTGTTCAAGACGGAGCTGCAAAAATACTAGAACCAGGTTCAGGCCTAATTAACAGCTATAATCATCAAGTTACTGAAAATCCACAAGCATTTGGTTTTGCCTTTGAACATTTACAAACAATTGGTTTCAATATTAGAGCTTCACTACAAGGCTTTGAAACTCGTGCTTATCAAATCCCCGCAGATGGAACTAAGTATGCCCCTGATATTTATGTTGAAAAAGTAGGAAAGGTTATAGAAGAAATTCAAGCTAAAGTAGGTACCTCTGAATATGTAGAAAAACAAGTTAATTCTGGACACTACAAAAGTGATATACTTACTAATTCAGAAAATCCTAGTTTATATGGAACAAAAACTATAATTAACGTAGATGGGATAAAAAGTTTTCCTATTAGTAAAGGCTTTGCTGTTTGGGTTGCTGAAAATCCATATTTAGCTGCTAACTTAATGGAAGGTGCTGCACTAGTAGGAGAAGTAGGAGGAGCTGGCATTACAGGTGCGTCAATTAACACTACTATTAATATTTTGCTCCGGTCTATCAAAACTATTGCAGCTTATTGTAGAGGAGAGCAAGCGCTTGATAAAGCTGAACTGGAAAAATTCCTTGAAGTAGCTATAAATGGTTTAAAAAGTGGTTTTATTCGAGGTACTGCTATCAAAGTTATTCAAAGGTTAATGGGAGGAAATGCTTTTGCAGCTTTGGGCTTTACGTTGGCAGAATCAGTTATTCCTGTTCTGATTCAAGTTTTACAGGATAAAATGACTCTTGAAGAAGCGATTAATCAGGTAGGACTAAAAGCATTCACTTCAGGTATAATCACAACTGTTGTAATTATATATCCACCATTAGGAGCAGTTTTATTAAGTGCTTCAGTTATTCAAGCAGTTTGGGTGGAAATTTCCCCAGAATGGCAAAAATTTATTATTCAAAAAGCAATACCAACAGCAGCAATGGTTACCGGAGGTGCAATGGTTTGTGCAGGAGCTTCAGCAGGTACAGTAGTTACTGTTGCATCTACTTTAGGGGCAGCAGCTTCCACAGGGACGGCGATTGGTTCTTTAAGTGGAGCAGCAGCTACAAATGCTGCGTTAGCTTGGTTAGGAGGTGGCACATTAGCTGCAGGTGGTGGTGGAGTAGTTGCTGGAGCTGCTATTGTTTCTGCTATTTCTACAGGTGGTGCAGTTGTTGCTATTGCAGGTATTGGTCTTATTGGGAAACAGATTTGGGATTATCAAAAAAATACAGACAGAAAGGTAAGCAGCACAAAGTCTATTATTTCTTAAAATTCTTTATCTTGCAATTGACTGTTTAAGGTTATTTGACCTTGGGCAAAAATGTCTAAAATATTAATTCCAAAAATAATCATTGTAATTTGTAAAGCATCTGGAACAAGCGACATTACAGCACTTTTCAGGTAATTGAACCACAAAGTGCGGTAAAATGGGTTTGATGTAATTGTTAAATTTAATGCCAGTATCGTATTCGAGTGATTTGCGTCGTCGCGTGATTATAGCTTGGGAAGCAAAAGAAGGCTCTCAACGTCAGTTGGCTGAAAGATTTAAGGTCAGCTTGTCTATGGTACGAAAATTTGTTGCGTCATTATCGTCACTCTTGGACAAATTGAGGCCAAACGACGTGGAGGATATCAGCAGCCAATAATTTCCTATGATAATCTCAACATCATCAAATCTCTGGTAGAGGAGAAAAATGACTTATTGCTGAGAGAATTATGCGCTCGCTATCAAGAAACAACAGGAATTAGGGTGAGTATCTCCACAATGCATCGCGCCGTAGAAAAATTAGGCTTACGGTGCAAAAAAAAAGTCTTTATGCCAGTGAGCAAGATACCCCAAGAGTCCAAGAGTTAAGACATGACTATCGACGTTGGTTAGATAAAATTGATGTCAGAAATTTAGTATTTGTTGATGAAGCCCGAATAAATTTGTCAATGTCTCGTTTATTCGCCAGAGCCGTAGATGGGGAACGAGCTGTTGGTAGTATCCCAGGTAGCAAGGGTGGAAATGTTTCTTTGATTGGTGCTTTGAACCTGGATGGACTGATTGCGTCGATGACTGTACCAGGAAGTACAAATACTGAGGTATTTATCACTTTATTAAACCCAGGTCTTACTACTGATTTATCACCTATTGAGCTTTGTTGGTCGAAACTGAAGCAATTTCTCCGTTCTTGTGAGGCACGTACCCATGAATCACTGGAGCAAGCAATGGCTGAAGTTGTAAATTTCATTACTGAAGATGATGCCTTCGGTTGGTTCAACCACTGTGGTCTATTTACCTGAAAATTGCTGTAAAAACAAAAAAGCCGTTTCGAGATCTGTAGCAGACATCGTTTACGATCGCGCCACCGGAGACTTATATTACAATGCCAAGGTCGGCTACCGGGTTTTGGCGGTGGTGGCAAAATAGCTACCTTAGAAGATGCCCCGGAAATTAACCCATCAGATTTTATTTTAACCGAATAGGCGAGAGTTCCGGTGCTCTAGAAAATAATCATAAAAAGATCTTAATTCACCTTTAGTGGTATCAACACTTCCTGGTATCAAAGCTATTTCTTTGATTTTACCAAAAATAGTAGAAGTGAAAACCCCAGATGAGTTTTCTCCTTCTACTTTAGACTAGATTTAGTATTGAGTAAGAGAGGGAAACGAGAAACAAACTCAGGTAGTTTCCCTACTCTTTTTTTTTCAGTTCATTCCATCATTCTCAATGACTAATATTTAGCCAACATTGACCTTCACAACTTGATTTTTATCAGCTTCACTTTTAGGTAAATGTATATGCAAAATACCATCTTTATAGTCAGCCTTTACCAGGTTATTTTGAACTCTAACTGGTAGAGAAATTCTGCGTTGGAAAGCACCATAATGAAATTCAGAACGAACCAAATTTTGTTCTTGTGTTTCAGTTTCTTGACGACGTTTTCCTTTAATTTCTACTGCTTCAGCAGTCACTTGTACATCTAAATCTTTAACTTCTAAACCTGGTATTTCTAGCCTTAAATCAATAGCATCATTATTTTCGTGGATTTCGACTGCTGGAGTAAACATTATTTCTTTGACTTTACCATTTATAATAGAAGTAACTTTACCATTTACAGTAGAAGTGGAAACCTCAGATAAATAGTTGATTTCTTTTTTCAAGGAATTGATTTGCTCCACAGTAGGAAAACCCATCCAAGAATCTAGATCGCCGAGAACAGACAAATTTGCAATAGCCATTTTTAATTACCTCCGAAATTTATGTTTTATGTACGATTAATTTCTTATTTCTTTTTCTACTTTAGAGTAGATTATGTGTTGAGTAAGTGAGGGAAACGAGAAACAAACTCAGGTAGTTTCCCTACTCTTTTTTTTTCAGTTCATTCCATCATTCTCAATGACTAATATTTAGCCAACATTGACCTTCACAACTTGATTTTTATCAGCTTCACTTTTAGGTAAATGTATATGCAAAATACCATCTTTATAGTCAGCCTTTACCAGGTTATTTTGAACTCTAACTGGTAGAGAAATTCTGCGTTGGAAAGCACCATAATGAAATTCAGAACGAACCAAATTTTGTTCTTGTGTTTCAGTTTCTTGACGACGTTTTCCTTTAATTTCTAATGCTTCAGCAGTCACTTGTACATCTAAATCTTTAACTTCTAAACCTGGTATTTCCAGCCTTAAATCAATAGCATCATTATTTTCGTAGATTTCCACCGCTGGTGTAAATACTATTTCTTTAGCTTTACCATTTATAGCAGAAGTGAAAACCTCAGATAAACAATTCATTTCTTTTTTCAAGGAATTGTTTCTACGCACAAGAGGAAAAGTCATAAAAGAGTCTATATCGCCCACCATAGGAAAACTAACAATAGCCATATTTATTACCTCCGAAAATTTTGTTATATGTATGATTAATTTCTTCTTTCTCTTTTTACTTTAGAGTAAATTATGTGTTGAGTAAGTGAGGGAAACGAGAAACAAACTCAGGTAGTTTCCCTACTCTTTTTTTTTCAGTTCATTCCATCATTCTCAATGACTAATATTTAGCCAACATTGACTTTCATCACTTGATTTTATCAGCTTCACTTTTAGGTAAATATATATGCAAAATACCATCTTTAAATACCATCTTTATAGTCAGCTTTTACCTGGTCATTTTGAGCTCTAACTGGTAGAGAAATTCTTTGTTAGAAAACACCATAATGAAATTCATAACGAACTTAATCTTGTTCTTCTACTTCAGTATCTTGGCGATTTTTTCCTTTAATTTCTACTCTTTCAGCATTCACTTGTAGACCTAAACCTTGAAAGTCTAAACCTGGTATTTCCAGTCTTAAATCAATACCATTATTGTTTTCGTGGATTTCAACCTCTGGTGTAAACTCTATTTCTTGTACTTTACCATTTATAGTAGAAGTAACTTTACCATTGATAGTAGAAGTGGAAACCTCAGATAAACAATTTACTTCTTTTTTCAAGGAATTGATTTGATCCACAACTTGATCCACAATAGGAAAACCCATCCAAGAACCTATATTGCCGAGAACAGACAAATTTGCAATAGCCATTTTTAATTACCTCCGAAATTTATGTTTTATGTACGATTAATTTCTTATTTCTTTTTCTACTTTAGAGTAGATTATGTGTTGAGTAAGTGAGGGAAACGAGAAACAAACTCAGGTAGTTTCCCTACTCTTTTTTTTCAGTTCATTCCATCATTCTCAATGACTAATATTTAGCCAACATTGACCTTCACAACTTGATTTTTATCAGCTTCACTTTTAGGTAAATGTATATGCAAAATACCATCTTTATAGTCAGCCTTTACCAGGTTATTTTGAACTCTAACTGGTAGAGAAATTCTGCGTTGGAAAGCACCATAATGAAATTCAGAACGAACCAAGTCTTGTTCTTCCGTTTCAGTTTCTTGACGACGTTTTCCTTTAATTTCTACTGCTTCAGCAGTCACTTGTACATCTAAATCTTTAACTTCTAAACCTGGTATTTCCAGCCTTAAATCAATAGCATCATTATTTTCGTAGATTTCCACCGCTGGTGTAAATACTATTTCTTTAGCTTTACCATTTATAGCAGAAGTGAAAACCTCAGATAAACAATTCATTTCTTTTTTCAAGGAATTGTTTCTACGCACAAGAGGAAAAGTCATAAAAGAATCTATATCCCCCACCATAGGAAAACTAACAATAGCCATATTTATTACCTCCGAAAATTTTGTTCTATGTATGATTAATTTCTTCTTTCTCTTTTTACTTTAGAGTAAATTATGTGTTGAGTAAGTGAGGGAAACGAGAAACAAACTCAGGTAGTTTCCCTACTCTTTTTTTTCAGTTCATTCCATCTTTCTCAATGACTAATATTTAGCCAACATTGACTTTCATCACTTGATTTTATCAGCTTTACTTTTAGGTAAATATATATGCAAAATACCATCTTTATAGTCAGCCTTTACCTGGTCATTTTGAGCTCTAACTGGTAGAGAAATTCTTTGTTAGAAAGCACCATAATGAAATTCATAACGAACTTAATCTTGTTCTTCTACTTCAGTGTCTTGGCGATTTTTTCCTTTAATTTCTACTCTTTCAGCATTCACTTGTAGACCTAAACCTTGAAAGTCTAAACCTGGTATTTCCAGTCTTAAATCAATACCATTATTGTTTTCGTGGATTTCAACCTCTGGTGTAAACTCTATTTCTTGTACTTTACCATTTATAGTAGAAGTAACTTTACCATTGATAGTAGAAGTGGAAACCTCAGATAAACAATTTACTTCTTTTTTCAAGGAATTGATTTGATCCACAACTTGATCCACAATAGGAAAACCCATCCAAGAACCTATATTGCCGAGAACAGATAAATTTGCAATAGCCATCTTTAATTACCTCCGAAATTTATGTTTTATGTACGATTAATTTCTTATTTCTTTTTCTACTTTAGAGTAAATTATGTGTTGAGTAAGTGAGGGAAACGAGAAACAAACTCAGGTACTTTCCCTACTCTTTTTTTTCAGTTCATTCCATCATTCTCAATGACTAATATTTAGCCAACATTTACCTTCACAACTTGATTTTTATCAGCTTCACTTTTAGGTAAATGTATGTGCAAAAACCATCTTTATAGTCAGCCTTTATCTGGTCATTTTGAGCTCTAACTGGTAGAGAAATTCTTTGTTAGAAAGCACCATAATGAAATTCATAACGAACTTAATCTTGTTCTTCTACTTCAGTGTCTTGGCGATTTTTTCCTTTAATTTCTACTCTTTCAGCATTCACTTGTAGACCTAAACCTTGAAATTCTAAACCTGGTATTTCCAGTCTTAAATCAATACCATTATTGTTTTCGTGGATTTCAACCTCTGGTGTAAACTCTATTTCTTGTACTTTACCATTTATAGTAGAAGTAACTTTACCATTGATAGTAGAAGTGGAAACCTCAGATAAACAATTTACTTCTTTTTTCAAGGAATTGATTTGATCCACAACTTGATCCACAATAGGAAAACCCATCAAAGAACCTATATTGCCGAGAACAGAAAAATTTGCAATAGCCATCTTTATTACCTCCGAAATTTATGTTTTATGTACGATTAATTTCTTATTTCTTTTTCTACTTTAGAGTAAATTATGTGTTGAGTAAGTGAGGGAAACGAGAAACAAACTCAGGTACTTTCCCTACTCTTTTTTTTCAGTTCATTCCATCATTCTCAATGACTAATATTTAGCCAACATTTACCTTCACAACTTGATTTTTATCAGCTTCACTTTTAGGTAAATGTATGTGCAAAAACTATCTTTATAGTCAGCCTTTACCAGGTTATTTTGAACCCTAACTGGTAGAGAAATTCTGCGTTGGAAAGCACCATAATGAAATTCATAACGAACTTAATCTTGTTCTTCTACTTCAGTGTCTTGGCGATTTTTTCCTTTAATTTCTACTCTTTCAGCATTCACTTGTAGACCTAAACCTTGAAATTCTAAACCTGGTATTTCCAGTCTTAAATCAATACCATTATTGTTTTCGTGGATTTCAACCTCTGGTGTAAACTCTATTTCTTGTACTTTACCATTTATAGTAGAAGTAACTTTACCATTGATAGTAGAAGTGGAAACCTCAGATAAACAATTTACTTCTTTTTTCAAGGAATTGATTTGATCCACAACTTGATCCACAACGGGAAAACCCATCCAAGAACCTATATTGCCGAGAACAGAAAAATTTGCAATAGCCATCTTTATTACCTCCGAAATTTATGTTTTATGTACGATTAATTTCTTATTTCTTTTTCTACTTTAGAGTAAATTATGTGTTGAGTAAGTGAGGGAAACGAGAAACAAACTCAGGTACTTTCCCTACTCTTTTTTTTTTCAGTTCATTCCATCTTTCTCAATGACTAATATTTAGCTAATTAGCAGCGCAAATATCCAGCCAATAATTGATTGATTTTTTTGCCGGGATCAACTTCACGCACAACATAAAAATTCACAGTAGCTATTTACTACCTGCTAATACTAACTTTCAAAATGCCTACTATGACATGATTATAATACTTAACTTATTTATAAAATTCTTTTTTGAAATGCTATGATATGCTCAATTCATAACAGGGCAACAATATACTCCAAACTATTGTCGGACAAAGATTTAAATAATTCTACTTTTTTAGAAAATATTGATTTTTCGGTTAGTAATAATCATCGTCATTTCTAGAAAAGAAGTTAGTTAGCTTCGAGAACCAACCCCTTCTCCCCCCAATTTTAGTTGATTTTTATTTCAACTTTTCGGGCAGCCATTAGGGCAAATACATCTAATTTACTGATCTCTATATATAATGTCTTTAAAATTAAATTACCCCTAGTTTATTCACAATATGTGTTTGTCGTCTCAAACTTGAAAAATACATCCAATTTAGCTGCGGGTGTCGGCGAACTTCCCTCACCGACACCCTTGCTAATAATAATTATATTTTTGTGTTGTCATCGCCAATTTGAACCCTTTAATGTATCCTTAAAACCCTTATTTAACAATAACTTTCACTAATTATCAGCCCGTGAGGGATCAATACTCAATGAGATAAACCTCATCCAAAACTTAACCTGTACTTCCAAACATAAAGGAGCAACAAAACGAGAGATAATTACGAATTACTAATATCCCATAGTAATTGTTGTAAATTTCGTTTCATTCTGAGTACTACCCCTCCCA
This sequence comes from Trichodesmium erythraeum IMS101, assembly GCF_000014265.1. Lineage (NCBI taxonomy): Bacteria > Bacillati > Cyanobacteriota > Cyanophyceae > Oscillatoriales > Microcoleaceae > Trichodesmium > Trichodesmium erythraeum. The sequence continues at coordinate 4,717,714 of NC_008312.1, read as the reverse complement.
GTTGTGCTGGTTTTATCGAATACGTTCAAGGTTTTGTGTTTTTTTAACATACTAGTGTGTTGTTTCGTTTGTGACTGAGTTGGATTTTTTAGTTCGGGCGATAGTGCAGGATATTTGCTTATTTGTTCCTCAAGCATAGCCAATTTTTGTTTAGCCTTTTTAGTTCGCCTCTCTAGATCTCGTAGTTCCTTTTCTACATGCTCTTTTTTTGCAATAGTTTGATACATTGATAAATACATATGTGCATCAGAATTGTTGCCAGGTATACCCTTAGGTCTTGGTAAATTTTTATGGCTTAGTGAAGAGATATTTTGGTGCATAATTAATCAATTAGTTATTTTGTGAATATTTAGAAGATTTTTCTGAACAGAAGTCCAGAGAAAAACATTAGCAAAATTAATCCTGTTTTCTGCCATAATAAATAATTACTCCCTTCCCAGCGCAAGATTATAATTACTAGATCATTGCAGCATATACTTGCAGTAAAATTTTGATAGGCAATCTTATAATGTTACAGAAGTAGTCATTCCTTTTATTTTGTTCAATAGATTCATTTGCTATAAAGTTACTAGCCCTATTTATTTTCTGATAATGCTAATAACTCTCATGCCTATAGTTTTAATCCTAGTGGTCACTACTTTCACTCTGATCAGGTGACCCTATCGGTTGTCTGATTTGACTCTTATTTCAATTAACTGCTTTAGCAGTAGCTTGTATATCTAAATCTTTACTATCCAAACCGGTTATTTCCAGTTTTAAATTAATTCCATTGTTTTTTTCATAAATTTCAACTTCTGGTGTAAATGCTATTCCTTTGAATTCACGATTTATACTAGGAGCAAAAAACTCAAATAAATTATTTATTTCTTTCGGCTAGGAATTTATTTTAGGTGCAATATAAATATTAACAAGAGTCATATTTATAATCTCCTAAATTTATGTTTTAGATGTGATTTTATTTATTTTTGATGTTTCTACTTAAGTTAGTAGACTTTTTTTCTTCAACAAGTAATAAAAAAAGAAAAGATGCGATCATAACTGCCGTATTATTTCTTGAGTATAGCAGTCGAAGCAAAGATTAGGACATAATGCTCGAAAAATTATCTAGGAAAGATTATGCCTTCTCCTTATAGCTATGACTTAAGACAAAAAGTTATTAAGGCCATTGATGGTGGGATGAGTAAAACTCAAGTAAGTTCTATATTTAAGATTAGTCGTAATACCATCAATACTTGGTTACATAGAAGAAGAGAAACTGGGGATATAAAAGCAAAAACAGGTTATCAAAAAGGATATAATCCCAAAATACCAGACTTAGAACAATTCAGAAAATTTGCCCAGATTAATGGCAGTAAAACTCAAAAAGAAATGGCTGATGAATGGCCAGATAAGGTAAGCGATCGCACTATAAGTAAAGCCTTAAAAAAAATTGGTTATACAAGAAAAAAAAACTTACGGTTACAGAGAAAGAGATGAAGACAAAAGAAAGAAATTTCTGGCCAAAATTCGCGATAAAAGGCCGGAACAGCTAGTGTATATAGATGAATCAGGTATGGATAATAGAGAAGATTATGGTTATGGATGGAATGAATTGGGAAAAAGATATTACGATTTAAAGTCAGGAAAAAGAAGTCTAAGGGTAAGTATTGTAAGTGGTTTGTGTGAAGGAAAATTAGTTGCTCCATTAACATTTGAAGGCTCTTGTAACCGTGTAGTTTTTGAAAAATGGTTGAGAGAAAAATTGTTGCCACAATTAAAAACAGGACAATTAGTAATATTAGACAATGCAAGTTTTCATAAATCCCAAAAAGTTAGAGAATTAATAGAATCAGTGAATTGTGAGCTTGAATATTTACCACCATATTCTCCTGACTTAAATGAAATAGAACATTATTGGTTTCCAATTAAAAATCGAGTCAGAAAGTCAGAAGGAACAATAGAAAATTTTCGCATTGAGAGTTGATTATGCTGTTAAGTTAACGTCCTAACCTTTGCTTCGATTGCTATATAATCACATCTAATATTTAGCTAATTAAAGGAATCGAAATCATGAGCAACATAAAAAAATTAACAATATCTATAGTTATTACCTCCTCAATGTCTGTTTTATGTATAATTTAATTTGTTGTTTCTATTTCTATTTTATAGTAGATTTTGTTTTCAGTAAGTGAGGAAAACGTTAAAGATGCGATCGCAGTTGCCGTACTCTTTTTTTTTAATGTAATCACATCTTTATACAAGGCTATAATTTAGCAAATTAAATCATTTATTTATTTTTGTTAGGAATCAATTTCATGGGCAATATAAAAATCAACAATAGCTATATTTATTACCTCCTCAATTTATATTTTATGTGTCATTTAATTCTTTGTTTCTATTTCTATTTTATAGTAGATTTTGTCTTCAGTAAGTGAGGAAAATGGTAAAGATATGATCGCAGTTGCCGTACTCAAGTTTTTGTGATTAGGATAATATTCAAAAAATTCCCAGTTTGTACACCAAAAAGTATTTTGGATCACATTGAGTATATAAGCTATAAACATTAATGATCAAGTATTTACAGTGCGAGCCTCTTGCCAGTCACAGACATACATCACTGATGATGAAACACACTATAAGTCTTAGGAACTAAATTAAATTTTTTTCAAATTATCTTAATTGTAACTTAGGAGAAAGAATTATCGAATTCGGTTCCTCCCTTAAATGTGATCGTAATTACCGTGCATCTTTTGTTCTGTCATGTTATTTCAGTTCAAAATAGTTTTTGAGCTTATTAAAGTTCCTGTAGGTTTTTGTTGGAGAAGTTGTCAAGTTTTTTCTATTTTCCCACATATTTGTTCAAGAAAGGAATAGCGATCGCGACTAAAGCAAACTCTGCAAGGCTCCGTGAAAGAAAAATATTCCTAATTATTGGAATTATCTAAGCATTATACGAGAAGCGAGAAAGCTTCAGATAGAATAAAATCTTAAAATAAAGTGGGATAATTTCAACTATTAGCCTTTTAGTAATCGTCTCTTATAGCCCAAAGATTATTCATAATTTCTAAATATAGTGAACTAATAGCGAATTAATAATGAATTAATAGCGAACATATCACAAACTAATAGCAAACAAATAGCGAATTAAAATTATATAATCACAAAGGAAGAAGCAAAAATAGGAAGTTAAATATAGTAAGGAACAAAAAAGATATAGTCAAACAGTGGGTCAAAGAAAGCTTAAAAAACTTAAGATAGGTTGGAATAAAAATTTCTCAATGATGGGGAATAGATGTTAGGAAAGAAACGATCAAAAAAATTATCAAAAAATATAAATTAATAAAACTCCTGATTCCTGGGAAGTAGAAGTAAAAAAACCTAAATTATTAGAAATAAAAAAAATTCCCTACCAAAGAAAAGGGAGAAATTGACTTGAGATATTTAGAAAATAGTGGATTTGATTTTAGACCTTATGTTCGCTTTGCCGAAAAAAAAGGTAAAAATAACAACGAAAAGCTGTCAAATTCAAAGAATTAATATCTTGTTTGGGGTTAATGAATCCTACAAATAAATTATATTATGAAATTAACTACGGAATTATCAACAGTAAAATAGTCAGGAAATTTTGAGATTAATTTAGTGACAATTTGTCTAAACCTACAGTAGCAATTATGTTTTAAGGCTCAATTCTAAAGTATGATAATTTAATTAAAAAGCTATAGTAATGGGAGTCAATAAATTTCTATATTTTTGGGTTATCTACTTACTTAACTTAAACAAAACTTAATTGAGATTCTCAGGAAATTTATTAAATATGCATTGATTTAGTTTGATGCTTAAATGAGTGAGAATCAGCTAAGTTTACTTAATTATTTCAAAAAAGTGCTTAATAATTTCAACCTAAAATATGTAATTAACTTTATTTAGGCACTTAAAGAAAATAGTTGAGTAGCTTAGATAATAATGGTTTATTTGCTCCTATTTGATAATTTTATTGGCAGCAAGCCAGAGTATCATTCCAAATAACAAGTACACCAACAAATAGCTTTGCAACGTCGATGTCTTTGTACAAGATTCGGATAAATACTAAACTTAAATTAAGCTTTCATAATTATTATCTAAATTAATCATATGATAATATATTCATTACTACTTTAATCCATAAAAGGTCAAACTAAAAGATAGAGACTTTAGACCCATTTTTTCGGTGAATTTTGATAAAACACATAAGTATCAAACATAGCTCCTACTAAACTACAGGTAATAGCAATTACTAAACATCCTTGCCAAGGATGGCCACTGCCGAAAGTTGCTAATAATTCCCACATTTGGTCAATACCAGATTGACCAATTCCCTGTAAACTAGGAAGACGACTAATTAAAGTAAAGCTAACCCAGCTAACCCCAATTAAAATAATGGGAGTGATAAAGCTAAAAATAGTTGTTAATAGTAAAGAACGTAGGAAATTAGTTAAAATAGTCATAATAATTAACCACAAGTTCAGATGTAATTCAACTTCAGTAGCAAGTTAACTACATAAGCTAATTCGCTTATTATAGATAAATATCACTTAAAATCAGTAAATCTGTAAGAAAACTTAAATTTTGATCTAAAAATCTTGTTGAAGATTAGTAAATTTCTCGTAAATATTCTAGTTTATATTGAGTAAAATTTTTTTTAACTTTAGTTTAGGGTTGTGGGGACAACGAATGTTGGCAGCTACATATTTAGCTGGCCAAGTATTTGTCCATTTATTCCATGGCAAAATTTATCGTCGTAATACCATTGAGCAAATGGCGATCGTCGGTCCAGAATCTTTACTAATTGTCTTGCTGACAGCTAGTTTTGTCGGTATGGTATTTACTATTCAGGTTGCCAGGGAACTTGTAGCTTTTGGTACAGCTAATATGGTTGGAGGTATGTTGGCTCTAACTTTATCTAGGGAACTTGGTCCTGTTTTAACAGCAGTTGTTGTTGCGGGGCGAGTAGGTTCAGCATTTGCGGCAGAAATAGGCACGATGAAAGTGACAGAGCAAATAGATGCTCTATATATACTGAAAACAGATCCAGTAGATTATTTAGTTATTCCCAGAGTTATTGCTTGTGGTGTAATGATGCCAATCTTAACTTTATTGTGTTTGGTGGCTGCTATATTTGGTGGACTAATAATTGCAGTAAATCTATACGATATTCCCCAAAGCATGTATATTGATTCTGTCCGGAGTTTTTTAACTCTTTGGGATCTGTGCAGTGGATTAACTAAATCAGTTGTCTTTGGTGTTTTAATTGCTGTAATTGGTACAAGCTGGGGTTTAACTACTACTGGTGGGGCAAAAGGTGTGGGAAAATCTACAACTACGGCCGTTGTGACATCCTTAATATCTATCTTTATTTTTAATTTCTTTTTATCTTGGGCAATGTTCCAAGGTATGGGTGGGGCCATGAAGCAGGGCCTTTGAACTAGGGTTGGGTAGAATAGGAAAAAAATTTTATTCTGTCAATTGAACTATATTAATCTGGAATATACTATATAATACTCTGTGCTTTTGCTACGGGCTTCTGAAAAAAAAAATTGGACCATAATTGACTTTTGATTGAATAAAAAAAATTATAATCATTTTTTTATTATCATTTATTAGCTAAAGCATAGATTCAACTAATAAAACCAACCGCCGAAACAGTTTTTGGGTAAAATAAAGCATAATAAAGAGATAAAAATAGATAAAACATAGATAAAAAAACTTTTTTTAAGAGGGTGGTAAGATTCATTACCAAAAAAGTAATTGCAATTGTAGTTTTTGAAGTTTTAAAAATTAGGCTTTGTAAGTATTTGCTGTAATCTGATATTATCTATAATATAACAATAACCAATTATCTGCTTTATAATACTTGGATTAAAAAATAAATTGCACCCAAATAAAGAGCAAAAAGTTATGTTAGCTGAAATACTTTTAGTGTAGTTTTAGTTGTGAAATGAGGTTTGAATGCAGTCAACAACTTAGCAATGTCACCTCAGTTCGACCTCGTATGCTTGTAGAATAAAGATTGCATATACTTCCAGTTGAAGCACCGAATAGAAATAACTAATCACTCAAATATTATGTTTGACTGATTTTTGTAGATAACAAGAAACAGAAAATAAAAATAGATAATTATATTGAATTAATTAACATAAAACTATGACTACTATTTCTACCTCACAAGCAAAACAAGCTATTGAACTTGCCCCTAGTTATAAAATTCCTTTAGTCCTAATAATTGCTGCATTACCTTTGGCATTTATACAAAAATGGGTGAGTATAGCGATCGCTATATTGGGACTTTTTCTATTAATTCAAACAATAACTATCCGTCTGAAATTTACTGAGACAGCCTTAGAAGTATACCGTTCAGAGAAACTCTTACGAAACTTTCCTTATCAAGATTGGCTCAACTGGGAAATATTCTGGTCTCCTATTCCCATTCTATTCTATTTTAGGGAAATTAAAAGTATCCATTTTCTACCAATTATTTTTGATCCTAAAATGTTGCGAACTTGCCTAGAAAATAACTTTCCTTTAAATCAGGATTAACTGATGCCGCTACCCAGAAATCAAAATTAAAAAGTATTGTTGATGAGTATTACTTTAATAATTTTGTAATTTATCAGTTATTTTATTTGTCACAAACTGCACTAGCTAGAATATGTAAAGTTTGAGATTGGAAAAACAAAAGTTTTTCTGTGTTATTTCCACTTCATAAATTACTACAGCTTTTTTAGTCTAGCTATGGGAATTTTTTCTTTTTCAATAGTATAAATTTTTTATATTTTTTTTCATGATGTACCCAGACAAAATACAACCAAAAGAACCAAAAGAACCATTAACAAAAACTTCAGTGAATTCAGATAACTTAAATCAAATAATTCCTGAAGCTACCGACTTAGATGAAAAAATCAAGATTGAAACTCTTTCTACAGATTCTTCTAGTTTGACTGAGGACTCTACAACCGCGCCAGTTGATAAAAATGAAAAAGAATTAACAACAGTAGTTATTGATCGACTACAGCAACAACAAAACTTGAAAGAAGAAATAGCTACTTTACAAGAAATTAAGGCTAAATTACAACAAGAAGTGATAGCCCAAACTAAGGCTATAGGGAGTTTAGTCCCAGAAGCTTTAAGTCAGTTGGAGCAACATAAACAAACCTTGCAAATAGAGGTAGAAAAACTAGAGCATCGCAAAGAACGTATTGAAAAGGAGATGCGGACTACTTTTGCTGGCACTTCTCAGGATTTGGCAATTAGAATTAAGGGTTTTAAAGATTATTTGGTGGGAAGCTTGCAAGATTTGGCTGCTGCTGCCGAACAGTTAGAGTTAACTCCACAAAAAGAGGAGTATCCTACTCCTATAGTGGAAGATGTTCCTATATCTGTCAACAATTATGAAAATCCTAAATTTGCTGAAATGGGTTTTGAGGAACAAACTAGACAGATTCGCCAGATTATGGAGGAATATAGGAAGATGCCTGATTATTATGGTCTCCCTTGGAAATTACGGCGTACATTTGAGCCTATTCATGCAGAAAGAGTCTCAAATTGGTTTTTCTCTCAAGGTGGTCGTGGTTCCCTCCGAACTATGGGTAGTCGCTTACAAAATATTTTGGTGGCTTCGGCAATTGTTTCTATACTCAGAGATTTGTATGATACAAGGCTACGTCCTCTGATACTTGCTAATTCTCCTGAGCGTTTGGGAGAATGGCGTCGTGGTTTACAAGATTGTCTGGGAATTGACCGCCGTGATTTTAGCCCAGAGAGAGGTGTGGCTTTGTTTGAGGAATCGGAAGTATTGGCCCAAAAAGCAGATCGGTTGGTGAGGCAGGGCAAGTTACCAATAATTGTGATTGATGATACGGAAGATAAAATTAGTCTTTCTATGTTACAGTTTCCTCTATGGTTGGCCTTTGCTCCTGAGCTTAATTCTCAAAACTCAACCGATAAATTTTATTGAAGAAGAAAAAAGGAAAAAGTGGGCAGACATGAAATAAATTATTCTCTTTATTACCAATGCCTGGTTAATTTTTGAAATTACTAACACCAAAAAGTGTTGCATATTGAAAAATTATAATTTATTTTTTAACTATGTCATTAATTGAGGAAAGATTTATCCAAAAATATCTAACATTGATTGCTTCTATTATAGCACTACCTATGTAGAGTAGGGACATTGATAAATCATATTTCCGGATCATTTAAAGTCCGAAAAACTCACTTCATTAATTATTTTTGAATACATGACTTTTGACTGGTGCGTAGCGCCATGCTAATTTTTTAAAGGAATAAGTTAATGATTAATTGGTTAGTACTAAATGCAGTAATATTAATTGTTGCCTATCTATTGGGTGCTACTCCTAGTGGTTATTGGATAGGTTCTTGGTTTTATGGTGTTGACATTCGTGAACAGGGTTCTGGTTCCACAGGCGCAACTAATGTATTAAGAACTTTGGGAAATGTGCCTGCTTTAGTTGTATTGGTTATTGATATTTTTAAGGGTGCATTAGCGATCGCTTTGGTTCGCTATATTTACTCTCTGGTGTTTGCTCAAAACCTAACTATTATTGCTGGAGTAACTGATATTGATACAGCAAAAGAATGGATGGTTATAATAGCCGGATTAATTGCTATAGTAGGTCATACTAAATCTATTTGGATTGGTTTTAAAGGAGGCAAGTCTGTTGCTTCTAGTCTGGGTATTTTATTAGCAATCTCTTGGGTTGTTGGTTTAGGAACACTTTCTGTATTTATTGTTGTTCTTACTATTAGTCGTATTGTTTCTTTGAGTTCTATTATAGCTGCTATTTCTGTTTCTGGTTTGATGTTTTTCACAGGTCAACCACTTCCTTATCAGATATTTGCTATTACTGGTGGTATATATGTGATTTGGCGTCACATTAGCAATATTGAACGACTTTTAGCTTGTAAAGAACCTCGAATTGGGCAAAAATTATCGACAGAACAAAAGATGAATAAGTAGGAAATAAAACTACTCAAAAAACTATCTCAATTTTAGTCTTAGCTACTTCCTATTTACTACCTTTACTTTAAATAATAATCATCAAACTACTAATTAAAATATTAAATTTTATAAATTGCTAAGGGTAATTTATCTGGATCTAGAAAGAAAGTAAAACATTTGCCAGTTATTTCGTCAGTTCTAATATTTTCTACTTCTATACCGTGATATTTAAAATAATCAACAGACTCATCAATATTATCTACTTCTAAATCTAAATTTATTAGACCACAAGCTTATGGCTGAGTCAATCTTCTTGGTTAGTTAGGAAATGAAAATAACTCTATCTGATTGCCATTACCCATACACAAATCTAATTTATAAGAATTACGGTTAGTGCATCAAGAAATTTTGGGAATGGTAATATAATCGTTGTCCTTAAATACTTTCTATAATGTACTCTATGTCCCCATCAGAAAACTCATAAAAATGGAAAGACCAGTAATGTTGTCAACAATATTATTGTCCTGAATGCCTACAAACTTTTACCGATACTTTTGACACTCTCTACTATTGTAGAACAATTCAACCTGAACAAATACGAATGGTTCTAGAGGCTCACGTTGAGGGCAGTAGTTTAAGAGGGATTAGTCGAACAGTGAATTTGGCCGATAATACGATAGTTAGTTTGGTGAGAGCTCCCTCTGAAAAAGAACAAATAGATTCATAATGCTCATCTCCAGAATATCAATACCTCACAAATCAACAGTGATGAGTTTTGGTCACTCATCCAAAAAAACAAAAACAGTGCCAGTATCAGGAATTGAGAGAAGGGAATTCTTGGGTTGGCAAGCCCCTAGGCTTCATCCAGTAGATTAATTCTGAGTGCTAGAGTAAGTAAACATACTGACCAGTTCATTGAGGAATTGGTCGTCAACACAGAAGGGAAAACTAGCTGTAAAAAATGGCTAACTGATGATTGGAGGGTATGAACGAGTATTGCCCTGTAATAGAACACATTATTGGTAAAAACCATTGCCCTGTAATTGGAAGGCACAAATGGAATTATCAGACAGCAGCTCGGTCGATGGCATCGCCGAGAGAATAAATTTGGCAAGCTCTGGCAACAAACTGAGGTAACAGTAAGGTTGGCGAGGGCCTACTTTATTTGATTTGGGTTCATAGTCCCAAAGAAAATACTGCTAGGCAAAGAGCTGAGGAACGCGATCGCTCCTTGGAGTGGGAACGACTTAATTACTTATCCCACACTTTACTGAGGCACTACCTTGTTGTCTTTACTTTATTCCCCAAACTGTAAAGTAGACAAAAAAATTTGCATAGCAGTTAGAGCTAATGAAACAATATTTTAACCTATCACTAAACCACTATCTTTTACCCTAAATTGAGGCTATGTTTTTTTCAATTTCTACAGATAAACCACATTTTTTTTATGAGATTAGCGAGTTATTTCAAATAAAAAATAATCTTTTCCTGTAAAATCTATCTCTAGATTAACATAAGCTTTCATAGTAATATTATTTCGTCAAATAGATAAAGAATAGTACTAATACTAATTCATTTTATAGTACTATTATAATACAATAATACCATAGTTAATCTTTAGAAATACTATGGTATTATTATAACATATACTAGTACTAAATAATTTTAAATATAAATGCAGTATCATAGAACTTTATCTAAAATTATTTAGGATTTATATCGAACTTTATGTTGTCAAACTATTTTAAATAAATTCATTAAAGTTGCCAATATTAATATCATTAATATTACTGCCAGGAGTTACATTAACAACTGGATCAGTAGTAGTTTGAGAGAAACCAATTTTTTGCACTTCTCGTATTATATAAACATTGGGAGGTAAATCTTTAAATGAATAGAAGCCAAATTCATCAGTTATAGTTGCAGGTTCCCCAAAATCTAAGAGACTATTGTCATTCAAATCTAGATATAAGGTAAAGTTACCTAAACCATTTTCTCCAGGGTTTAATATCCCATCTGTATTTTTATCATTAAATTTAATGCCATTAATTTCACCTCGATTACTTACATTCCCAATATTGATATTTCTAATGTTACTTCCTGGAGTAATATTAACAATTGGGTCGGGAGTAGTTTGGTCAAGATCTATCACTTGATCGTCCCTAATTATATAAGTATTTGGCGGTAAATCTTGGAAAGAATATTCACCATTAACATCAGTAATAGTCTGAGGTTCTCCCTCATCCAATAATTCATTTTTATTCAGGTCTAAATATAAAGTAATATTGGCTAAACCTGATTCTCCAGGGTCCAATATTCCATTAGTATTCGTATCATTAAATTTCGTACCACTAATTTCACCTCGATTATTTACATTACCAATATTAATATTTGTAATGTTACTACCTGGAGTGACATTCACGACAGGTTCGGGAGTAGTTTTAGCAAAACCTGGAGGAGAAATTTCTCTCAAAATATAAGTATTAGAAGGTAAATCTTGGAAAGAATATTCACCATTAACATCAGTAATAGTAGAAGGTTCTTCCTCATCCAAGAATCCATTTTGATTTAGGTCTAAATATAAAGCAATATCTGCTAAACCTAATTCTCCAGGGTCAAACATTCCATTAGTATTTGTGTCATTAAATTTCGTACCACTAATTTTACCTCGATTATTTACATTACCAATATTGATATTTCTAATGTTACTTCCTGGAGTAACATTAATAATAGGGTCGGGAGTAGTTTGGATAAAATCTGATACTTGATTTTCCCTAATTATATAGGTATTAACAGGTAAATTTTGGAAAGAATATTCACCATTAACATTAGTCATAGTGGAAGGTTCTTCCCCATCTAATAATCCATTTTTATTCAGATCTAAATATAGAGTAATATTTTGTAAACCTAATTCTCCAGGGTCAAATATTCCATTAGTATTCGTATCATTAAATTTAATGCCACTAATGCTACCTTGGTTATTTACACTCCCAATATTAGCTATTAAATTACTTCCCGGAGTTACATTTAAAATTGATTTGGGAGTAGTTGAAATAAAATTTGTTGGAGAAATGTCTCGTAATATATAAGTATTAGGCGGTAGATCTTGAAAAGAATATTCACCATTAACACCAGTAATAGTGGCAGGTTCTCTCTCATCCAAAAATCCATTTTGATTTAGGTCTAAATATAAAGTAATATCTTGTAAACCAAATTCTCCAGGGTCAAATTTTCCATTGGAATTAATATCATTAAATTTAGTACCACTAATTTGACCACGGTTACTTACACTCCCAATATTAGCTATTAGATTACTGTTAGGGGTTAAATTTAAAATTGGGTCGGGAGTAGTTGGGGTAAAACCTGTTGGAGAAATTTCTCGCAATATATAAGTATTAGGAGGTAAATTTTGGAAAGAATATTCACCATTAACATCAGTAATAGTGACAGGTTCTCCGTTGTCTAAGAATTGATTTTGATTTAGGTCTAAATATAAAGTAATATCTTGTAAACCAAATTCTCCAGAGTCAAATTTTCCATTGGAATTAATATCATTAAATTTAGCACCGCTAATTTGACCACGGTTGCTTACATTCCCAACATTTACTATTAGATTACTTCCTGGAATTACATTTAAAATTGGGTCGGGAGTAGTTGAAGCAAAACCTATTGGAGAAATTTCTCGCAATATATAAGTATTAGGAGGTAAATTTCGGAAAGAATATTCACCATTAACACCAGTAATAGTGGCAGGTTCTCCCTCATCTAAAAATTTATTTTGATTCAGGTCTAAGTATAAAGTAATATCTCGTAAACCTAATTCTCCAGGGTCTAATATTGCATTGAAATTAATATCATTAAATTTAGCACCACTAATTTGACCAGGGTTACTTAGATTATGAATATTACTTGTAGAATTCAACTGAGATGATCTGGATATCGTCATATATTACTCCTTTTGCTATATAAAAACTAATATTTTTGAATTGTCGATATTAAATGTATTACAAAATATCAAAAATAAGATGGGAAATAATAAGTAAGATATGGCAAGAAAACACAATTATTAATTAGCAGAAAATACCCCTAAAATATTAACTAAAGTATAGCTATTATTTTATTTATAAGTACAGATATAAATACCTTACCTTTGCTCTTAGCAATTGAGATAAATTAATCCTATTAATTCCTAGGTTAATATTTTGTTAAAAAATATTCTCTGCTCTGATTCTGCTGTGTAGTTAACAATCTTTAATATTGAGGAAAACATTTTTGTTTGTTGTGTCAAGTTAAGAAAAATTTTGTTTACTAGTTATACTTTAATATTCTGAACTATTTTAATAAATCCGGATAGATAACTCAGTTTTACGACTAATGCCATTAATTAAACAGCCGAAAGCTGACTATCAATAGCTGAATGCTTAATTCAACAATCAAATGAGCTCCAAAAAACTTGTCATAACATTCCCGATTTTTGTGGGGTTAATCTGTAGAATATGCCGACATTTATGGTCTAGATGTTCCCGTTAATTTTAACTAATAAAAAATACAGTATAATGTTTTTTTATGTTCAATAATATAACGACTGGAGCGACAAACTAAAATAGTAAAATAAGGCTTTGTTGAGTCTTAGAACAAAATCCAACCTACTTTTATCATTGTTGGATTTTATTTCCTTCTTATAGGCCTTATATTTTTAGACGTGTCACTCCATTACTAAAATGTTAATAATTGAATACTTACCATTTGTGATTTCCTATTTCCTATTCATTTATATGTTAATTACCACAATAAGTTAGGTTGTTTACGAGAAGGATAATTTATTATTTCAACCTTTCCTTTATTTGGTATCGGCTTAATAGGAGCCGATGGTAAACTATGTTTCTCCAGAATATTTAAAAAAGTCAAAAATTCTGGATCATTAGGCTTAAGTTTTACTGCTTTTTGAGCAACCTCTCTAGCTTTTTCATAGTTTCCTAAACGATAAAAAGCTTCCCCTTTTCCTATCCAAGCATAAGCAAAATTAGGCTTTAATTCAATTGCCCTGTTATAGGCAGCGATCGCTTCTTTATATTCCTGAAAATGTGTTGTTAAAATATTACCTCTCAGATACCAAACAGCAAAATCATTTGGCTTATATCTAATTACTTGATTAAAAGATATTAATGCCTCATAATGTCGATTTAAATAAGCAAATAAAGCTCCTTTATCTCGCCAAGCTAAATAAAAGTCTGGTTTGATTTTTACTGTCTTTTTATAACAATCTATTGCTGTATCATACCTACCTAAAGCAGACAATACATTTGCCTTCCCATACCAAGCTGGATAGAAATTTTTCCTGATTTTTATTGAGCGTTCAAAAGCTACTAATGCTTCTTCAAATTTATCTAAACGATATAAATAATTCCCATGATTTGCCCATGCTACTGCACTAGAAATATCTCTTGTTTCTGGAACTTTTAAATAAGCTTCTATAGAAAAAGCTTCTTTTTGAGTTAGTGGTGGTGGCGATGAATATTCCAATTGAAAATTTAATCCCATATTTAACTTATCTGCCAATTTCAAAAAAATATTAATAGGAATACCATAGCTAAAACCAATACTCACCCTTTCCACTGAATTAGACTCTTCATCATAAATTTTTGTACCTTCAGAGGCACCATGAATTCCAATCACTCTTCCTTGAGTATCTAAAACAGGTGCACCACTCAAACCTACCTTAGTAATATTATTATAAAACAGTTCATAACCATTAGAAATAGGATCCTTAATAAAGGCTAATTCATAATCTTTATTAATTAATAATCCCGGACTAAATAAATGTTCTTTTTCATCAAAAGGTAATCTTGAATCAGGCCAACCAGACACAAAAACATGACGAAATTCTGCTTGATAATTATAATCAGCTAAAGTAGCAACTTGATAATTTTTACTACTCCGAAACTCTACAACTGCTAAATCAACTCCTGGCAATTTAATTATTTTTTGATAATCAACTTCATATCTTTCTCCATCCTTGGTAAAAATTGCATATTCATCTTGAGTTTCGACGACGTGGTTCGCAGTTAAAACATAATAAGTGTCTTTTTTTCTAGAAATAATTACTCCAGAAGCAGGATTTATAGCATCAATTAATACTGTAAATTCTGTAGAGATTTGGTTAATTTTATCCGCCATTAAGGCTATAGCAGCAGGTTGTTTGAAAAATATTAATGTAGGAGAAATAAGTAATAAGGAAAAACTAATAAGTAATTGTTTAATTGGGAATAAAAAAAATATTAAATCCCATAATTTTTTTTGAAATCTCATATTTTTATTTGAATAAATATAAATGTATAAGCTAAATTAATTACATATTTTGTTCCGTGCTTTACTAAGCACTTTTTTGAAATATTGAAGTAAGGTTAGTGGTGCATTATAATTGTCGTGAATTGTCCGCTAATATTTGCTCTTAAGAGCACTGGGAGTATTTTTATCCTGTGTGTTTTATTCTTTGTATACCTTCTATCAGGACTATAAAGTAAGCTATTTCAGTTATCAATTAACTCTACTTTAATCCATTTAGATTTAGTAAATTTGCATAATATTTCTATATTATATTTCTCTTCTGTTTGCTTTTAGTGAATAGGCAGTTAACCCACATATTTCTATATTTTTTTTAGTTTTATTATTCAAATTTATTTAGTAAATTTTTATTAGTATGAATCGACGCTTGCTCAAAAATAACTACGGCTTAATGAGACAATTTATGAATGTTTTTTTCAATAAATAACACTACTTTAATCTTCATATTGACATTTAATATAGACATCAAATAATTAGCTGTAAATTAATTTGCCAATAAAAATTACTACTTTAATTTTACGGTTTTTACTAGTTTTTTTATACATTTTTACGCAATAAATAAGAAAAATATAGTAAAGCAAATCTAATTTCCTATAAAAAATTAAATTGAATCAATTTATCTTTTTTATCTTTAATTTGGAGTGCTTATAGCCTCATTTTTTTTACTTATAGCTATGATTTATTAGAGCTTTTACTTATTTAAATTTTGATACATTCAATCTCATGATTAACTTTTTATAATTAATTTTATTGAATATTTTTTAATATTAAATCCCCATTTTTTTTGTTTGAATTTTAATTTTATTTAGTGCTTTTAATTAAAAAAAAAACTAACATTTAATTTTTTTTATGATTTTTATTTTTATTTTTTGTATCTTAATCTTTGATGATATAGTCCTAATATTGCTAGATATTGACATGAAAAGATTAAATAAGAACGATTTATTACTGACTTAAACATTGTCTAAATTATTTAATAGTAAATTATTAACTGCTGAATATTATACATTTAGCTGTATCCCTAAATTAACTAAAATTACTATGATAATCATACTTTATAAAAGCTTTCTATTCCATAGTATTAAGTCTCTAATAAATATCATAATTATATAAACATTTCTTGTTTTTTTATACTAAAAATTAATTATTAAATATACTTAATTAATTTTGCAAAATTACTTAAATATTTCTAGTGTTTTAATATTTTTACAAGAGATAAATTTTGAGCATAAATATAAAAAAACTGCAAATTAATACGGTCGATATAATACCTAAGCTCATAATTTATGAAACGATTATGTGTAAGCATTCAGTTATTAGCAGTTAGCTCTTAGCTTTTGAATCTATAAAATACTAAAGTTACCTCATGAGCAATTACATAACATTCCTAACATTTTCCTCTCTTAACAAAAACATTCCTAACATATGGAATGGGGAGCAAAGGTCATGATGTGCAAACATAACTTTTTAATTCTCTTTCGACACTAATTCCTAAAAAAAAATCTTTAAGTGAACTTTATTAATCTATAAGTAGCATTAAATAATTTATAAAAAAAACTGTAGGGGTTTAGTCTTTTTATACTATATTTGTTTAGGTTAAGGGAACAAACTCCGTAATTATAAAATATTACAAACTATAAGCCAATTACTATATAGAGTTATCTATTTCCCTTCTTTATTTTTGCCTTTTTCTTGCTAGTAAAAATTTTCTGGAGCTTAATAATTTGTATAGATGCAAATTTGGAGCTAATTTAGCTACAGTTTCAATAGGAATAGCAAATGCTAAATGACTCATTTGTTGACGTAAACTTTCAGTTGGTTGGGAACCATCACGATATACATAAGGATCTCCCCATAAAGGATAAGCGTGCATTCCATTAATACCAACTACTTGCCCGTAAATATTCAGTAAAGGACCCCCACTCATGCCCTTTTTTATCAAATTAGTGTAGCCAATTTGATAACCCTTTTCTAAGGGGCGGTCAGACAAAATTGAAATTTTTCCTCTAGTGAATAAAAGTTCTATGTATTGAGTTTTTTCTAAAGCAGAAAACCCGGCAGCAAAAGTTTTATCTCCTGGAGAAAGGGTAGCAGAATTTTCGAGAGATGCAACAGTATAGTTGGAGTTAGTACTACGAAACTTTAATAGAGCTAAATCATTTCCTTGAAAGCCTTCATTTTCTATTTGATTTGCTTGATAAAAAAGACCATCTGGAGTCTGAATCAGATAAGATTTATAGTTAGTATCTAAAACGTGCTGATTAGTAACAATTGTATAAACTTTTTTCTCTCGTTTCAATATAATTCCTGAACCCCAACCATTTTCCGAAATAATTTTAACGGTGATTGATTTAGCTAAACTTTTAAGCTCTTTAATGGTACAAAAATTATTACAGTTAGTACAATTTTTACTTTGTATTTGAGTTGCTGAACTTTCCAAGTCAGGCAATTTTTTAGGTAACGTTTGTATTGAAAAATAAAATAACTCACTACCAATACAAACTGCTAATATCAACCATCGCAAACTCACAAAATATTACTCCATACCCTTGTTTGCTAAACTTTCTAAATAATCATTAAAGTTTAAATAGAAACGGGAACTACTTTCATATAGTGGACCTGTGGTAGCACCAACCCGAATATCAAATAATTTTTGAATTGTTTTGCTAGCATTTTGATTAGGTTTGAGAGTAAATAAAACCCCTTGACAGGGACCACCCTTGTGACTAGAAATACAGACAACAGGTTGACGGTTAACAATGCCAGTAGTAATATAATCTAGTCTGCCATCATCATAAAATAATTGAAATTTGTTTGATACTTGACGACAACGAGTCATGGGACTATATCCAGCAGATAAGAAATAATTAGAAACCCAGCGAATCACAGGATAAGCACCTTGTGGTGTTTTGACAAAAGTAGTTGGAATACCACTTTCACCTTCATCACAAGAAAATTTATTAGGTCGAATTACAGGTTTAAATTCCTGAATTGTAGACTGTGTTTTATCGCAGGATATCTGATTATCTTGCTCACAACTTTCTACTTTTTTCTGAGAACAACTGTCATCTTTTGTACATAAAAGATTACTTTCTTTTTTTGAGCATAATTCTGCTCTTATTTGACAAATTAACCTATTTTTTGGTCTAGCATCAGCGGTATTATTGATACTTAAGTTAATTCCCAAACATAATGCAAATAATACAATTATTTTTGTAGAAGTATTAATTTTCATAACCACTAAATCTTGGTATATTTCTATGTCAGATTTTGCCAAACAAATAATTGATAATTATTCATTACTGATAGTTTTGACAACCTTCATTCAAATTTATCAAGATTTTTACGATGACTCCGGAAAAGTATTTAGAACATTGCAGATATCTGGTCAAAGTACAATTAAATCTTTTTTCCCTTTTTTCTTTCTTACACTTCCTGATCTGCTTCCCAATAACTGTGGCCAGGTCTATATAAAAAAAAGTTGGTATCAGACAGAAATCTGAAGGCTCCGTACAAAATAAGTTTCCCAAAGACTAAAGACCAAATCTAATCAAGAATTATCAATCATTGTGATATTTTTTTTTCCAGTCAATACCCAACTTTTTAAGATAATCCCAACCTCGTTGAGGCCAAACGTGAGATCGACCAGTTTTCTTTGCTATCCAATGAGCTACTTTTGGACCAGACCATAGCCCGCCATCAGGAGCTGGCCCTTGTAAGGCTACTAATAGTTCCTGTTGTTGCTCAGGAGTCAATAAAGATTTAGCAGGTGGTGGTTGACGATTTTTGCTACGATTCTTTACAGACTCTGGTCCTTCTCGGTTGTACCGACCAAAAATTTCTTTAGCATAATCATAATTAAGTCCAACAACTTGAGCTGCCTTTTTAATAGACCATTTTTGGGCAATTAGAAGCAGGAGATGCCACCGACGGGATTCAATGGTGTCTGGAGCTTGTCGGTAGCGAATTTTCAGTTCTTCTATAGTTAGGTACTGTTTCAAATAAGCTTTTGGTGGCATAGCTCCTACTAGGAAATCATGGAAGTTTCCTAATGTCTCAAGCTATTGGTGCTATTTTCCGGATAGAATCTCAGATATGAATTTAAAATTTTGCAATGACCAGTATCATCTAAAATTAAGCTAAATCCTCTTATGAATTTGGTTTTAGAGGGTTGATGGATATTTTCTATAAAGCGTTCATTAATTTTACTTGCTTCCCTTGGATAATCAGTGATAAAGTGATATAATATATTGTAAGTTACTTCAATAAATTTAGTATTGGCCTTATATAATAGGTTTTTTCTTTAGTCTTTCCCCTACCTCTAACAAGTCTCCCAAATAATATCCAAATCCTGTTTTTTAAATCTGTTTTTTTAGTTTTATTCTTCCAATAATAATCATCATTAACATAAATCAAATCATCTCCACCAGAAGTTCCGAAATCTATATACATTAACTATATAACCGGATTTTATATAATATACTTGTCCCTTGATAACTTAAAAAATTACCAAAAACTTTGTTGTGTAAAGATTGTGGCTATTGGCAAGCAAAAAAAACTTTAAATTATTGTTTTGTCTAGGTTGGAGCGATTTTTTTCCTCTATTTCGCGATGACTCTCATAAAAATAGTTCAGCGATCGCATGGAGTGTATAGGAGCGCCGGGCCTAATGACTCCCAGAGCGTGAAGGTTACTAAATTACCATGCACTATATATCGTGTCTTTATCTTAACCCTGATTAACAGCCTAGAGGATACTCCCCATTGGCGGATACTCTAGATATATGGTATCAGAATACCCCAGATATCCAAAGTTTGCCCGCTCATGCTCCAACTTTAGCACCGGTGTGATCTGCGAACATTCAGGCAATTATTCAAGCAGTTGGTATTCCATTATATCAACAACCTGCTTGGCAAAGGCAAGCTATTGGTGAGGTGTGAGTTATTAATTAATAGAAAAGATTGCTAAGTGTTCCAGAAAGGTAGGGCGAATATCCTCAACAACTTCAGTTTCCCAAATTTTTGCAAGATTCACTTCTTGGCTCTCAGCGTCAATTGAACCTGTGATCTGATACACTTTAATTTAGCGATAGTTGCGGTGTATCTAATTGTCCATTATTTCTCCTTTTACATAAATTTAGTTTTTCCTACTTAACTAGTTAATACAGATAAGAGAGGTTGGTAGATAGCAGAATGAATCTATTGTTGCTTCATGATAGTTAACGTCACTAACCATTATGAGAGATAAGCCCATAAATATGCTAAATATAGCAGCCAGCACATCCGAAAACAAGGGCTATCAATGGGGCAACTAGAACCTTATGTGCGTCGCTTGTACTCGTCAGTTCATCAAGCCAGTTCAACCACGAAGATACAGCGATGATATCAAGTGGCTATATCTGAGAATGTATGTCAACGGTATGGGTATTAGAGAAATTGCCAGAGTGAGAGGGACGACAAATTTAACGCCTGATCAATTAGATAAAACACACTGGGGAACGCTTATCTGATAGCTATGACCCAGATAAACTAACCCAAGTGGAAAAACTTAATGAACTCGCAACCTTTGTTGGTTGTAAGAAAAACAAGGTGTGGTTCTAGACCTTGCTAAACCATTTCCGTCCAGGAATTCTGAGTTGGATAATGGGACACCACAGTGCTGATACTTTTCAACCGCTATGGCAGGCTATTGATGAGGTTAAGCTTTGCTAACGTTTGTTGGCAGTGTTGCTTTTGGGTTACTTATGGCACTCATGTTTATCCAGGCTTGATACCTAATGGAGAAAAGATTGTAAGTAGGACCTCTATGAGCAACTTCTAAGGGGAAAACACCCACTTACACGACCCCAAGGTCGCTTCCATCGCAAAACCTTGTGTTATTCAAAATGCATTGATATACTCAAATATTCTATTGGTCTATTGATATCACGCTTCTCAAATTTGGAGAAGTGCCCATTCAAGCTTAATTCATTCCTTCATTTTACCAATACCCAAATAAACATGGAACCTCCCTAGATTAACTTTTTACCAGAAGTCTATTTAAGACTTCCAACAACTCTATTAAACATTAATAGTCGATAACCTAGGCTTAAAACTCTGCAAAATACGTTCTGCCATTTGAGAAGGAGTCAAACCCAAATCAGCCTTCGACTCATCAGGTTTAGCATGATCCACCAACTTATCAGGTACACCCAAACGTAAAACAGGTACAAGTACATTATTATCCATCAATGCTTCCGTAACTGCCGAACCAAAACCACCCATCAAACAACCTTCCTCCATAGTCACAACCTGACCAATGCGTTGTGCCAAAGGTAGAATTAATTCTGTATCCAAAGGCTTGACAAAACGAGCATTTACGACAGTAGCAGCAACACCATGCTCGCTGAGAATTTCTGCTGTTTGCATAGCCGAATAGACCATAGACCCATAACCTAATATCAGCACATCATCACCATTCCGCAGAATCTCACCCTTACCAATAGTAATAGCTTCCCAACCCTCTTCCATCAGAGGCACACCATAACCATTACCACGAGGATAACGCATAGCGATCGCCCCATCCGTATGTTTAATACCAGTCAACACCATCCGTTGTAACTCACCCTCATCCTTAGGCGCCATAACTACCATATTTGGGATACAACGTAAATAAGCAATATCATACATTCCCTGGTGAGTCGGACCATCTGCACCTACAATACCAGCACGGTCTAAACAGAAGAATACAGGTAACTTTTGAATACAGACATCATGGATAATTTGGTCATAAGCTCGTTGCAAGAAAGTTGAATAAATACAAACCACTGGTCGCATTCCTTCAGAAGCTAAACCTGCTGCCAAAGTCACAGCATGTTGTTCTGCAATACCAACATCTATATATTGTTTTGGCAGTTTCCCATGAAGTTTATCTAAACCTGTGCCAGTTGCCATAGCAGCAGTAATACCAATAATTTTGGGGTTATTTTCCGCAAGTTTCACCAAAGTATGGGCAAAAACTTTAGAGTATTTAGGAGGCTTTGGCTTACTTGCTGGTAAAGCTTTACCCGTGGCCAAATTAAAGGGATTTTGAGCATGATAACTAACTTTATCCTCTTCAGCAACTGGGTATCCTTTACCCTTAGTTGTGGCAACATGAACTAATACTGGTCCGGGAATTTGATGAGCTTGGTTGAAAGTTGTAATTAATTCTTCTAAATTATGCCCATCAACAGGACCCATATAGGTAAAGCCCAATTCTTCAATTACAGCCCCCACTTTTGACACTGCTAAACGCTTCATTCCTCCTTTGAGGCCTTCCATTTCTGGTGTAAAGGTTTCACCAACAAAAGGAATCTGTTTGAATTGTTCTTCTAAGTTATCCTGAAGAAACTGTATCGGTGGGGATAAGCGCATTTTGTTGAGATAGCGAGAAATTGCACCTACGTTAGGAGAAATGGACATCTCGTTATCGTTTAACACAACTAGTATGTTAGTTTTGGGTAAGTGACCTGCATGGTTAATGGCTTCTAAAGCCATACCACCAGTTAAAGCACCATCCCCAATAATGGAAACTACTTTAAAGTTATCTCCTTTCATATCTCTGGCTAAGGCCATCCCCAAACCAGCAGAGATACTTGTAGAGGCATGACCAGCACCAAAATGGTCGAATTTACTTTCACATCGTTTTAAATAACCTGCAATACCATCTTTTTGTCGCAAAGTATGGAAATTGTGATATCGACCTGTGATAATTTTATGAGGATAAGCTTGATGGCCTACATCCCAAATAACTTTGTCCCGATCTAGATTGAGAGTTTGGTAGAGACCTAATGTCAGCTCTACAACTCCTAACCCTGGACCTAGATGGCCTCCACTTGTGGCAACTGTTTCTAGATGTTTCTCTCGTATTTGTCTAGCAATTTCTTCTAGTTGATGAATTGAAAGATTGTGTAACTGTTTAGGATGAGTAATTTCGCTTAGATGCATAGTTTAATTTACTCAGATTCTGGTGTAGATTTGCGACTGTAACTGGATGTATTTTTAATGATAAACTTTGAACTTAACATTTACTTTTTTTCCAGCTATGAATCAGCCGCTATAAGTATTTGTTAATAATGCACAGTAGTAGACTGAAACAGCTAAAAATAGTGCATTAGATTTTTTAGTATAATTGTTGCTCTGTCAAAGTAGTGGTAATTTTTCTAAAGAAATATTTAAGAGGAGTCCCCCCAGTAAGATTAAACAGCTCTTAAAATATCTCCCCATAATTTACTAAACTTTCTCACAGAGTCTCTGATTTTTTCACCTTAAATATCAGAGAAAAAATCAAAATCCTTTTTAAGGGTATGATGGGACACGGAACATTTTACCGTCTTAGGCAAGTGTCAATCCTAGTCTTAAATGGAAGGACATAGACTGGAAAAAGGCTATTGAAGAAGGTATTTAAGTTGCAAAAGTTAATTTACAGAGCGTCCAACCGTAGTGAAATCCGCTTTACACTCTAAATACTAAAGACTTCTGACCAAAAGTTATTACCCCTTGTTCCTAGCTGTTAGACTTGTGTGTCAGGAAAACCAAGATAAGAAAACCGCCGGGATAGATGGAATTAAAAGTCTCCCACCTAAGCAGCGACTAAAATTAGTAAATCTATATAAAACCTAAAGGCGAGCTGAAAGAGTCACCAATATCAAACTAAGGTAAAGACGAAAAGCGCCCGTTAGGCATCCTAGGGATGTATGACAGAGCGTTACAAGTCCTGGTTAAGTATTGAGGTTGACCACGTTACTCTAAGTTCGGAGGGTGGGGTAGTAACGCAATCAAAAATAAGTAGTTACTCCAACAATACTCCCATGACTCGAAAACTGCCAAGGATATACAAGCAGTTAACCGTTAGGAATTATTAGACATCTCCAGACAAGGTTATCAACTCCTTGCTCCGCCGTTCCAAAATCGGCATTTTTGGAAAAGCCTATTAGGTCTGAGGTAGGAGGTCTTTGAGTATACCCGTGGAAAGGGACATTTAGCAGAGAAAGCCAGATGAAGTAAAAGCTTGACTTCCAGTTCTGAAAACAAGCAGACCCTATAAAGGGAAACTGAAAATGGGATTCCTTAGTTTAACTTTCACCTTTGTGCCTCTATTTCTAATTTTGGCGAATTGGTATCGACAGCTGAAGTTAATGATGGTGCAGGCATATTTTTCATTTCCCAGACTTTAATTATTATGAGATATTCATAGAAAGCTTGCAAGGTACACCAAGCTAATCCAGCTTGGCCATCAAGAAATCCCCTGAGAAAAATATACATATATATAAAACGAACTATTGGTCTCAAAGGCAAGCGTAGGGAAAAATCTTTTAGAGCACGTCTTCTCTCTACTTCAGACCCGCCCAAAAATAGGCTTTTCCAAGATATGCTTCCTTTTTCTAGTTGTTTAACTGTTTCAGAAGCTTCATCTGTAGAATAGCGATTGTGCTTTTCTATCCAACGATACATACCTTTACTACAGGTATAATGGGGGTAAGTTTCTTGCAAAAAACTTGTGGGACCGTCGCAAACTTCTCGTTCTGTGTGACCATAGTCACTAAACCAGACTTTATCCTTACGAAATAGGCGCATCTGATAGCGGGGATATTGTGTGCTATGGCGAATCCAAGTTCCCATAAATATCACTCGTTCTGCGACGTAATACCCAATATATTTTTCACTTTGGACTGCTTTTAGGCATTCATTAAATAGATCTGGGGTTATCCGTTCATCTGCTTCTAGGATATAGACCCACTCATATTTGGCACTAATTTCCTGTAACATCCATGTTCTTTGTTGTCCATGGCTTTTAAATTTGTTTTGGACTATTCTTACAGGATAAGATTGAGCTATTTCTATTGTCCGATCACTACTAAAGGAGTCAACTATTATAATGTCATCTGACAGCATTGCTGACTTAATACAAGCAGCAATATCTATTTCCTCATTGTAAGTCAGTATATAAATTGAGAACATTTTATTAATTTTAGCAATTGCTCTTTTATAAGTACTTAAACAAAATTATTTACTTATTCTAGTTCTTTGCAATCTTTAAAACGCAAATAATTAGTTTGTATAGATGTGTAACTAATTTTGTGTACTTACTTAAATATTAAATTAGGTAATTAAATTACAGCAGATTCTAAGTGTATGAAGTACAAGTATTAAAGAAGACATCCCATGGTCGGTGGAGTTTAAATCAAACCTTTTTATCATCGGCATCTTGACCGCAACAGCTATAGCTTACTCAGATGAAATCTGCTATAAATAAATATCCAATTGGTAAGGTATTGGGCATTAAGTTTAAGTTAACACTTTCTCTTTCAGTACTATTAATTTACTTTTGCTGATTTCTATTGTAATTGTGATGTACTGCTTTGTAATTACCTAGCGGGATTTTGGCGACTTCCCTTACCTTTAATAATTCCCATATTTTTTAATCCTGTCCAACCAATCATAATATAACCGACTGCTAAAAGTAAACTGCTTATACCTGTTCTGAGACTAGATTTAAAAGAATTTCTATTAGCTTGTTTTTCTAATTCTTGCTTACGATCACGAATTCTCATTGTAAGTTGATTTGGTAATTGTTTGAATTGATCATTGATAAATTCATTGATAGCTTGAGAATTGTTGTTTGTTTTTGATGTTTTTAATAAAGTTTTTAATTGGTCTGGTAATTCTTCATTTTCTAATGCTTCATTTAACCTAGTTTCATCTTCTAGCAAGGTAGTCAGTTGATTTTTCAATTGAGTTCGTCTTTCCTGGATCTGATTTTTAAATTCATTACTACTTAGACGAGCTTTTAATTGTGTTTCAGCTTGGCTTGCTTGTTGCTCGATGCGTTGAATCAACTCAGCCTTGTCTAAACGAGTATTATTTAAGTGTAAAGGAAATAGTAGTAGATATATCAATGCTAATAAGCTAGCTAGTAAAAGTGCCCAAAATCTTAAATCTAATATTGAAGATGTAGAGTTATTTTGAAGGCCGGAATTACTTCTTACCCAGTAACCTGTGAATAATAAGGCCATTCCTATCATAGGAATGATCCCCCGATCGACTATTTGAGTTGCTAAATTTATTTGCCATGTTTTGCTGTATATGTTCTCTATGTTAGAAGGAACTGATAGGACTATAAAGTCAAGTATAGAGGACAAAATCATAATTACTCCTACTATTATCAGAGTCCTAGCAGCTATTGAGGAATATTGACGGATACTTGTTGCTTTCATGGGATTTTACTGAGTTCTTAGTTATAGTTTACTGGAAATAGTAGATCAAGAATGTTGAAGATACAATCTATTACTGATGGTGGAAATATATTTTCCCCATTTCAAAATAGCATTCTGTTTTTACAATTATGACAGGGTTTAAGCACAGCCCATCAGATTTTTCCATCTCTAATTTTTACTAGATTTTTTTTAAGTCCTAATTATAGTTGGTTGAATAAATACAGAATTATGATGATCAATCAGTTTAAGTGGTATTACCCATAAAAAAGTGCCTATATTACTAAGCAGTTACACACAATTAATTACACATTTATACAAGCTGAATTATTTACCTTCTAAAGACCCCATATAATTAGAATAGGTATAGAATAGGTAAATTATATTGTACTGGTATTTCAATTCATATTCCCTCACTTGAAATTTTCCCTTACCTGAAAAATATATAAAAATTAATATTCTGCAACTATTACTAATTGTCTATTTTTCCCAAACCTTATCTCAATATTCAGCTTTTGTGTGTAAACTATAATTATTCAGTTATATAATTTTAATTGATTATTAATGAACAAAGTTAGACTTTTTCTTTAAAACTTAGATTTTATGGGTTTGGTATATATACTATTTAATATTGTTTCTTATTTTAATTTAAATCACTCACTTTTTTATAATAATATTTCAATAAATTAAGTAAAATTTTGAATAAAAATGAGAAATTTCATCTGCTATTTTTTAGTAAGTGCATAAGCAAGATTCATTGCATGCTTATTCTATTCTGTTTTTTATTAAGAACTCTTTTAATAGATTTAAGTAAGCTTTTCCAGTTGAAGCTTCTACTTTAACCTATTCATTTTTAATTAATCTCCTATTTATATTATATTTGGTTTCTGTTACTAGGTAAGCAACCCAAATATTTTTAGTTTTTTTACTTCCATTATTGTAATTTGTTCAGTATACTATCATTAGTATTAATTGACCCTTATTTAATAACAAATAAATTTCTTTAGAAAATTTATGAATAAATTTTTCCAAAGCTTAATCAATACTTTACTATTAAGATTTCCCTTGACTATGGAAGTGCGATAATTCCTTATTTGCAATTCATTAATCTCATAAAATTTATTGCTTTATCTTAAAACTTTTACAAGTTATTCTTCTACTTATCTCTAGTAGTTATTAAGAGGAATAATGTTTCAAAAAAACTAACTTTTATCTAAATAAATTAAATCAATTCATCCTTTTTATCTTGAATTTTGAGTGCTTATATTCTCGGATATTGGACAGATAGTACCATTGACTAGGGCTTTTTATCATCCCCTTACTTAATCATTTTTTACATCATGCATTACTTTTTTATGGGATATTTACTAACATTAATTTACCAAATTTTTGGCATTTTACTTTAAATTATATTTAGTATTTTTATTTCTAATTTAACTCATTATTAGACTTGTTTTGTTTTGGATGAGTTTAATTGTAGCTTTATGCTTCTTTCTCTTTGATTATATATTCCTAAACTTCCAGGCCATTGCTATCGAATTATACCAATTATCAACAACTTTGCTATACTTGTATTCTCTATTTCTACATTTGACAAATAAGCAGATTAGCGATCGCTTGATCCTTGGTCCTCGAAATGTATAAACTCATTTGAGTAAAATCATGAGAAAGCCCTCATTGAAATATTTTCTCTCCCAGTTTAGTTCATTATGCTTTTGAACATAAATATCAAACACCTACTGAAGAAGATATAAATTAAGGTGAAGTATCAAGGGACATAAGAAAAAATGGACTCCCAAAAACTAATTTCTGGCCTATACAATTTAACTGAACTAGAACAACTAATTAATTCTCAAGCAACTTTTTGGCGACCTTTAGTATTTACAAATGGGTGCTTCGACTTAATTCATGCTGGACATGTTCGTTATTTGTGGGCAACTAAGTCTCTAGGGCGATCGCTTATAGTAGGATTAAATAGTGATTGGTCAGTGCAAAATCTTAAACCCCAAAAAGAGGGATACCCAATGCGACCAATTATACCACAAACCCAACGGGCTGAAGTTTTAGCAGCTCTCAAACCGGTTGATGGAGTAGTAATTTTTAATGAAACTACTGCTACTAAAATAATAGAACGACTTAAACCTGATATTTATGTTAAAGGTGGCGATTATTCTGTTGAAACATTACCAGAAGCTCAAAAAGTAAAAAATTATGGTGGTAAAGTATCTATAATTCAAATAGAAGTGCCAACTTCTACTACTGGAATTATTAATAGTATTTTACCAAAAAATTCGGTTTAAAACATCGGCCATAAGCGAAAATACTGATAGTGCAAAGCTCATAATAGCTGTGTCCATTTTGTGTTGAATGATAGTCTAGCTTTATGATTATAAAAAGTAATTATTAGGAGAGAAGAAGCCTGTTAACTCCCCCGCTACACTAGAAAAACAGTTTATTACTCAAGCTAAAAAGACTCAAGATAGAAAATAGTTATCATAAGTTTCTACTATACCATTGCAGTAATGTGTAAATGATTTAAACCAAGTCTATCAAAACTTTTTTAGATCAACTAAAAGTCAACCTGTTAAATCTCCTAAATTTAAAACTTTGAAGTTATATGCAAACTGTTAGGTCCGGTCAGGGTTGAAAGTTATTCAGCATAAATTTCCTAATATAGCTTAAAGTTTGGAAATTAAGAGTAGTTTGGTTGAGAAAGTTGTAAGGATTAAGTATCATCAGTAAGTATTATTAAATACTCTACTAATAGATATTTATTAAGTTTTGTAAGATAAATTAATCTAGAAAACATTCCTAAAACTGATGATTAAGTAGATAATTATTTAGGTATTAAAACTTTTGCTACTTTGAGTAAAAGTAATAAAATTCATGCACAAAAACTCTTAAAGAAAAAGATTAATCAGTAAGTGCCCTCTTTCATAGGATCTGTGTAACGTGTTAGGTAAGTATTTATCTAAAAAAGTAGGGGGTTTTAAACAATATAAAAATGCACAAGTTAAAATTGCTAAATTTCATGGGAAACAAAAGAACATAAAAACAGATTTTATGGATAAATTATCTACTAAAATAATTAGTGAAAACCAAACAATTGATTTTTGTAGAGGTATTATATGTTTCTTTAGTGGTCAAAAGCGTAACCCGTCCCCAAGAGGTTTGGGTCTCTAATGAATGGTTATGAAGTAATGCCGAAACCTTGTTAGAAGGAAAGGCAAAAAAATATAGCCGCAGTCATAGAGTAATTCGACGTTGAGAACTAACATTTCAAATTTACTCTAGCTGTATTTGATGTTAAAGGAGGAAAATTAGATTTATTAAT
Organism: Trichodesmium erythraeum IMS101; assembly: GCF_000014265.1. Classification (NCBI taxonomy): domain Bacteria; kingdom Bacillati; phylum Cyanobacteriota; class Cyanophyceae; order Oscillatoriales; family Microcoleaceae; genus Trichodesmium; species Trichodesmium erythraeum. Next base: position 4,687,828 of record NC_008312.1, on the reverse strand, counting down.
TCGTGAATGGGAGTCTCTCAACTGTGGTGCTAAACACGAACGTGATCAAAATGCAGCAGTAGATATATTAGTCGCAGGCAGGCAGTCACCAGAAAAAAACGGACGTGGAGGTAAGTCTAAGGCAAGTGCAAGTTTCGTCCTCACGACCAAAAATTGCAGAAGTCAATTAAAAGTCAAACTGTATTGGAGTTTCGGTTTACAATAACCCCCTACCCCATGCCTAATAGCCGGGGAGGATGTCAAAATATTATTGAACAAGGAGTCGTCAGAATTAATCTTAGTAGGAGATAGGGGAATGACTACTAATTCAATACTAGTAAATAATCAAATTTTGTAGAATTCTGAAACCCATTAATTGACTGACAGGTTCTACAGAATTATGAATATAATTATGACTCCTAGATATACTAATAACTGATAACTAATAACTAATAACTAATAACTAATAACTAATAAATGAAATGACAGAATCACAAACTAACTTTACAAAATACCCTTCATTTAATATATCTGAACTAGAGTATCAACTAGAATCTGGTTCTGAAAAAAAACAGTTGCAGGTAATTCCTAATTTAGCAAAAATAGGAGATGAAGGTGTAGAAATTCTCATGGAGTTTTTGCAGAAGAAAAAATTAGATTCGCCAACTATAGTTAAGGGAAAAATATATCAAGTTTTACGTCAAATTAAGTCATCTAAAGTTGATGAATTTATACAAAAAAACTTTCCCTTAGGAGTTGTACCAATCAATTCAGCATCTAATATCGACTACAGTCATTTACAAGTCAAATTAGCCCATCAAGATTTTTTAGAAGCTGATAAATTAACAATGCAAAAATTGTGTGAGTTAGTAGGAGAAGCAGCGATACAAAGAAAGTGGCTTTATTTTTCAGAAGTAGATAGTATTCCAATTCCAGATATGAAAACTATTAATAACATGTGGTTAATTTATTCAGAAGGTAAATTTGGCTATTCCGTACAGAGAGAAATTTGGTTGGGATCAGGGAAAAATTGGGATAAGTTTCTACCAAAAATTGGCTGGAAAAATGGCAATACTTGGAGTAGATACCCTAATGAATTTACTTGGAATTTAAGTGCTCCAAAAGGTCATCTACCTCTTTCTAATTTACTCCGTGGAGTACGAATGTTTGCGTCTATATTATCTCATCCAGCTTGGTCTAAGTAGTTTCTACTTAAAACTCAGAGATGGGGTTAATTGTAGCTAATAGTTATGGAATTATTTAATTATATTACTTTACTGCTTTTTATTCCATCTATAATTTATAGACATTATATTTAATTGTATAAAAGTGGTCTATTTTTATTAATAAGATATTAATGATTCATTATTCTGAATTGTATTTCATTATGGGTATTTTCAGTGATTGCTTTATTAGTTATCAAATTGTATTTAGCAACCCATAAATAAAAATCTAGATTAAATCAAATAGAGATCCTTGAATTAATTAAAATTGAAAAATGTTAAAGTTTAAGATTAGCCGAATTCAAAACAAACAAGAAAAAGAAAATATGTATTATCAACGTTGGGTAGTTTTAAGAAAACCGATAGATATGGAAAGAGGAACAGAAAAAGATGAGTCTGACGATGATGATTCTTCTCTACATTTTATTGCTGTTTATGAGGAACAAATTATTGGTTCGGCTAGACTGCGACAATTATCTACAGAACTAGGAAGTATTTCATATGTTGCTGTTTTACCTAAATTTCAATCTCAGGGAGTAGGCACAGCTTTAATTCAAAAAATCATTGAAATTGCCAAAGAAAAACAATTAAAATCTTTGAGAGTAATGTCTCGTTTGAGTGCATCTAAGTTTTATGAAAAAATAGGTTTTATAAGCACTGGTCAACAACTTAATTTTTTAGGAATACCGCACCAATTTATGCTCTTTAATTTACCTGATGTTCAGAATTTATAGATTTATCTTTAATAAAAAAAATCTTCAATTTGCCTAATCAAACAACTAATATATTTTAAATTTATACACCACTTCTTATTGTTATGAGTTACAATAACAGCACTTAATAAACAAGTTTTTTAAATGCAGAATATTAATGGTACTTTGACATTTTTTACCGAGAAAATACCTGTAGTTGCTAGTAGGAGCGAGGGAAATACAAAGCTATAGCTAAAAAAGGATTAAAGCTGAATATGTCATGTGTCATGGAACAAGTTGATTACATGTAAAACCTTTACTAAATAAGAGTTTGATGATGTTTTTGACATATTTTTTGACAAGGTACCCTTAACTAAAATGCAACAGAAATGACCGTATCAACCATTTCTGTTGTAGTGGGATAAAAACTGCTTATAAAAGACTTTAGTTGTAACCACCATAATTCAATAGGGTTAAAATCAGGAGAGCATTTAGATAGATTGAGGACTTTAGCTCCTAAAGGTTCAATCATATACTCCTTAACTTACTTTATCCTAAGAATTTATAGGTAAAGCTTTTTATTCAAAAAAAACTTGAGAAAATTAGTAACTAAAATTTTTGATAATAGTCTCTTTTGTGAATGATTATAAATTTATCAAATAATAGGTATTAAAGATACTAGTCAGCAATTTTAGTTTTGAGAAATACCAAATCAATTCATGTTTTCAACTAACCTTTGTATGAGAACTTATTAACACTTTTTCAGAAGTTTTCTTCTCAATTATGAAGCTAAGATTACTGACAGCATACTTTATAAATTCGGACTCGTGAGATGCATCACAAGATCCTTTAATATAGATAGTTTTACTTTCATCTTTAACTAATTTAGCTTGACAAATATATTGATAACCATCTGGTTTAAGCACAGCTAATTGAGTTTGAACTAATGTTTTATCGAAATTAATATCCAGATGTAAAAGATTAATTTTATACTCAAACCATTCCCAACCGTGGCGGAAGATAAGTTCTCTTTCCAACACTTGAATAGAAGTTGGTAAAATACTCCAACCTCGATAAACTTGGCTTAATAATTTTATATTCCCGGCTTGTAGCAAAATTGTTTGAAAAGATTCTCGATTAAGTAATCCATAATATCTACCATCAGGAAAGCTAATCATAGTAGGTGCAAACCTATGACCACCAAAGTGACTTGTTTTCCAAATTCTTGTATTTTTTAAACCCAATTCAGAAATAGTTTTTTTAGCTTCCGCATAAAACGGATTACCATATTTAGCACAACACTTATCGTGACTACCATGAGTACAAACTAATAGATCTCTTATTTGAGGATTTTGAGTGTTAGTATCTAAATTATCTCCTGCTAAGTATTTTTGAATAATTGGAGCTATTTTTTCAGGATGATCTACGTCAAACTCATATTTTTTATAACTATTGATAAATGAAGATTTATTTTTTTCATAAATTAAAATCTTTCTGTTATTTTGCCTATAATTTTGATTTTGAGTAATCAGTAAAAATCTGAGAGACAATTTATCCCTTTTCACTTTTGCCATCAACATCTCTAAGTTTTTTGGTAAAAAACGAGACTCGAAAGCATTATGTTTCCAAGGGTAAGGACATTCTATCAATACATAAACTGAATAATTCGTACCACTTCCAATAATGTCTTCATCTGCTTCTCGGCAAGCGCTAGAACAAAAAAACTTATTCATCTTTAAACTCCTATTTTAATTATATAAAAATAACTTTTTCACTAATTTCAGTTACTGGCTTTGATAATATAGCCATAGTATCTATTTATCAGTTATGTTTAAGTAATAAATTCATAAGTAATTTACCTCTCAATTTTTCTCTAATAAATGAGTTTTAAACGATATATTATCTTACTATTCAGATACATACTAATTGAGTATTAATTACAATTTGATTTTCATAACATTTAACTCCTTAATCAACATCAATAAAAAAATATATTCATATTTACAGCCCTGATTCTACAAAAATAACTCTTTCATTAACTAGCTTTGATAACATGGGCATAATATCTATTTCCCAGTCATAGTCAGGTAATAAATTTATGATATCTTTTCCAGTAAATGTTTCTCGGCTAAATAAATTTTTCACTAAATATTCTGGTACTCCTCGAATAGATACCTCTTTACCAGAAACTAAAATTTTATATCCATCATCATCAGCCATTTTGGAAATTTTTAAACGTTGAAACTGAGACACTTTGAATTTAGTATCGATATCCCTATGAAAAATATGAAATCCAGCTTGATAAGGTAAATTATACTGCTCAAAAGGTTTTGCTAAACCATCCAAGTAATTATTATATTCTTCGCTAATATTGTGATTATTTATATACTCTTTTAAGTCTTTAATTAAATTTTCTACACTAACATTAAAAGAAGTATCATCTATTCTTAACGCTAGACTTGTTCTCCATTCTTCTCTGTATTGTAATTGACCAATTAACCATTCCAATAAATCCACACCTGTTGAAGAGTGAATACCTAAAGTAAGATGAATAGATGGTTCCTCTTTTGTCACTGCATAATGCCAGTGTCCACGAGGTATATAAAGTACATCTCCTGGATGTAAAATACAACTCAAATATGCTTCTTTTTCAGGTGGTGTAAAAGAAGATGATTTTTGGTTTGGCAATGGATATTTGAAGGTGTCATTATACACATACCATTGTTTATTTCCTTCTACCTGCAAAATAAATACATCGTGAGTGTCGTAGTGAGGAGAAAATCCTTTTTTACTAGACCAAGAACAATAAGCATTGACTTGAGTTGGGTATCCTAATTCGTAGCTGAGTTTTGAAGTAAATATAGCAACTTCTGGAATCCTTCTATGAATTTGATCTAGAATTAAGGTTGCTCCTTTTTCGCACCATTGAGTAAAATTTCTATTTTCTTTTTCCTCCAGAACTTTTCCATCAAATGCAAGTCGCACATCGGGATATTTTATTTGATGAAAGTTTAGTAGGTAGTTAAGTTTTTCCCATGAAAATAGGTCTGTAAAATCTTTCTCTCCTTTATTGGAGATAGCGATCGCTTTCTTAGTCCAGTTGTTTTCTAAAAATTCTTCTTGCTTTAATGGTTGTATTAGATGTGTTAGATACGACATAATTAAGAATTTTTTCTATTAATTTTTGAAGTTTATGGTCTTATTAAGTTTAGTTAAGGATTTTTACTAGCACATCATAGATTAGTCAAAGCTGATTTTTACTTTGTCTATCATATCATTTGAACTCAACTAAATCTTAATTCATTGATATATGGGTTTATTTAGGAATTCTTAATTTTTTAAACTTAATATTTACTTATCTTAAATAATAGTTTTCTTGTATATAGATATTCTGATATTAATGATACAGTATATTCTAAGTATATGAAGTATATATATTAATAATTAAATATTTCTTGCCCTAGAGTTTACCTCACAAAGATAGAATCCCCTGTATAATATTATTTTACTCTTCTCTACTTGTCCTGTTATCTATTACCTAAAATAGAATATTTATGCACTTTATATATTTGATAAATACTATCTAAAAAGAATAAACACTTATATTTCAAAGCTTTATTAGGAACAGGTAAAATCAAGTAAGAATACAAGATTAATCATACACTTTTTTAGATGAATTCCTTCTCATGTAAGGCTTACATAAAATTAGGGAAGGTTACTTTTTTTATTTAGGTGCTTAAATAAAATTCCTTACAATCTATTACATTTACATATCTTAATTAATCTCTTAAGTTAAATGTTAAATAGTTTTTTTTCAACGCTTATTCTCTGAATTATATAAAATTATCTATTATTGCATGTAAAAAACGCTCAAAAATATTTGATATATACATATTTAGATATAAAAGGGGAAAGTTTTTACCATAATATTTTTTTTATTTGTCATGTTCAGACTAACATGGCTAGAGATACTAATGATAGGTAACTCTTAACCCCCTAAGCATCTAAAACAAACATTCAAATACTTAAATATTGAACTCTTAGTGATGACGATCACCACCATCTGAGTCAAAGTGACGATCGCCACCATCTGCGTCAAAATTTAATCCTGTTTGTGAGTTTTTTCCTAGTGAATTTTGTAGAATATCTTTTACCTCTACCTGAATTTTACTAGACCGAACTGGCTGAACATCAATTTTTTTTGACATACTCATACTAATATCTCCAAGTTGAACTAGACTTATTTTTAATAACTTCCTATTAATTGAAGTTGATAGTTAGTATATATTAAATTTCTTCATCTATGCAATAGTTGAGAAATTTTTTTAATTATTGGGTTACCAATAGCTTTAAGTCTTGAGTTAGTAAAAATACCCAATTAATTTTCAATCATTTTTAATACTAACTTTTATAGTAATCAGAAGTAAACCCTCAAGACTAAAATTAAAACTGAGAGTTCAGTATATATTAAACTTCTTGATATAAGCAATAGTGAAGAAAAATTTTTAATTATTTATTTGGGAGCAATAGCTTCAAGTCTTAAGTTAGTCAAAATACACGAGGTAAAGTTTTACTTATTTTTTATACTAAGTTTAGCAGTAATCATTATTTAGCAATTATGACCAAAGGTTATAAATATTTATTCTTCTTATCTTTATACTTAAATTTATATTAAATCTGGTAAAAAAATGTATTTATTAAATACATTATCCATGAGAATTTTGGTATCAAATCTTTATCCACTCAATGAGGGTAGAAAATTAACAATACTAGGAAAAGTAATAATCAGTACTAAAACCAATAACTGAAGTAAGATGAACTGAATAGCACCTCTATATATTTGACCAGTAGTAACTTCTGAAGGTGCTACACCTCGTAAGTAAAATAGGGCAAAGCCAAAGGGAGGCGTTAAAAAAGATGCTTGAAGATTAGCCCCTAAGATCACACCATACCAAACTAGGTCAATACCAAGTTGTTGTGCAACAGGTACAAATAAAGGTACAACAATAAAAGCAATCTCAAAAAAGTCAATAAAAAAACCAAGAAAAAAAACAATTGCCATACTGACAATCAAAAAACCAGTCGTACCACCAGGAAGATTAAAAAGCAAATCAAACATAAAGCGATCGCCTTCGACTCCTCGAAAAACTAAACTAAACGCAGTGGAACCCAAAAGTATAAACATTACCATAGTAGTTGTGCGGAGGGTAACATCACATACTTTTCTTAAAGAGGTCCAACTAAACTTACCTTTAGCTATAGCAAGAGCGATCGCTCCCACACATCCCACAGCACCAGCTTCTGTAGGTGTAGCAATACCAAAAAATATACTACCTAAAACTAATAAAATTAAGATTAATGGTGGAAACATTACGGTTAGCACCCTCATCCAGAGATTTTTCCCTCCAATATTTCGTACCTCTGCTGGTAAAGCAGGTGCTAAATCTGGTCGTATAAAAGAAACAATCAAAACATGAAGAGCAAAAGTTCCTGCCATTATTAGACCAGGCAAAATAGAACCAATAAATAGATCACCAACAGAAATTCCCAGTTGGTCTGCCAAAACTACTAAAACCACACTAGGGGGAATAATCTGGCCTAAAGTTCCCGATGCTACAATTACACCTGTAGCTAACTCTTTATTATACCCATAGCGCAACATAATAGGTAAAGAAATTAACCCCATTGCGACTACCGTAGCAGCAACAACACCAGTAGTAGCAGCTAGAAGAGCGCCGACAAGAACAACTGCCAGAGCTAAACCACCTCTAACTCGACCAAACAATATTCCTATTGTTTCCAGTAGTTGTTCTGCAATGCCAGATTTTTCTAACATTCCCCCCATAAAAATAAAGTAGGGAATAGCTAACAAAGTATAGTTAGCCATAATGCCAAAAATTCTTTGGGGCATTGCGGTAAGAAATATAGGGTCAAAAACTCCTAAACCAATACCTATTAAACCAAAGATTATTGCTACTCCTCCTAGGGAAAAAGCTACCGGATAACCGAGGGAAAGCAAAATCAATGCTCCGACAAACATTGATGGACCTAGTAATTCAGATTCAAAACTCAGACTCATGAGACTCCTGATGGGGGGCTAATTTACCTGTCAAAACTGCAAAATTTTTAATTGCTTCAGAAATTCCTTGAAGAAATAATAATATAAAGCTAACTATAATCATTGTTTTAATTGGGTAACGGGGTAACCCACCAGGGTCAGGGGAAGTTTCAAAGATAGCCCAGGAATTTAAAACAGCACCCCAGGAAACTACGACTATAATAATGCTAAAGGGAATTAAGAAAAATATTGTACCAATTAAGTTAGCTAGAGCTTTTCTTTTGGGACTCCACTTAGTATAAAAAATGTCTACACGAACGTGTTCATTGTGTTTTAGTGAATAAGCACTACCCAGAAGAAAAACCAGGTCAAAAATATACCACTGGATTTCAATAAAAGCATTAGAAGTTAAGTTTTGACCAATAGTCCTACCTAGATAGCGTCCAATCACATTCCAAAAACCAACTAAGACCATTAGTATGACTAAGCCATAAGTTAGGCGTCCAATTCGCTCATTCAAATCATCAATTATTCGGGACAGGCGTAGAAGTATTTGCAATAGTCTTCCTCCTAGAGCTTGAAGATTAATATTAGAGTTGTTTGGAAAAAAAATAAAATGCTCAAAAGATTACTCTGTAAAATTTTCAGAATTTTAATCCTCAAAAGTACGCCCTCTTGGACTTGTTTTGGGTGTTAGCTATTTTAGGGGCTTAATTTCCAATAACTCTATTATTTATGTATCTGATGTTAGGCAGCTAAAGAATCTTTGAATAGTTTCAACGATTAGCTGAGAACCAAATATCAAGGGTTTCAGATACAGGGTGCCTAAAATCAGTTATGTGTATTTGATTAAGCATTTTAAGCTTTGATTAATTTTATCTTTTATCAGAATGTGGAGTAAAAGTCCAGACCAAAAAGCTTTTAGCAGAAAAGATAAATAAATATAGAATTTTTTAAAGCTTGGAAAAGTTCTCAGTGATAATTGGATAGAAAAAATTTAAGCGTTCATCTTCTCAGAAGACGGAAGTAAGGAAACATCCTGAAGGAATTTACCTCAAATACTCTGCAATTAAGAGGTAAGATCTATGAAACTTAAATATCGTGGGATTAGTTATGAATATAATTCCCCTGTTGTAGAAACAGTAACTAGTGTAACTGTAGGCAAGTATCTTGGTCTAGATATTCGATTTCGGTATGCGAAAAAGGCATCAGTAATGGAAAAAAATTATAATTTTACCTATCGGGTTGTCAAATATAATACTCAACCCAATACTGATAATGTTTCAGAGTCTGAAAAAACTCGTTTATTAGGAATGGAAAATGAACGTACAGATATGAAACCTAGTCAATTCATTTTTGGTAAAGCGTTGGAATAGCTAGGTTAGGCTTATAGTTACTGCTGTTGTAGATTAAATATTACCTCCTATTTTCCTAGTTTTTTTTGAGGAATGGGAGGTATCTGGACTGTAAAAAAAAGTGAAAGAAAATTACTTCTGTATTTTATCAGAAGCAGATTATATCTGAGTCTATCAAAAAAAAATCCTATGTTTGTTTTATGGAATGACTAATGAGATTGGTTTTATTAGGTACCAGACAAAAAGCTTGACTTATAGAATAGGAAAAGGTTTCTTAGAAGTTAAGCCATAATGTCTATGAAACCTGAATATTTGAGATATTAGTTGACTACAAAAAACTTTAAACAAGGACTTTTCTTGCCATGGAGCCAGAATTAAATTTATCGTTTTATTTATCTAGGCTGTATTTAGAGAAATATCAACTTGGTACAAATAGCGGCTGCATTTTCATCTAATGCCCAAGTAAGTTATAATTACAAACGCCTACAAAGGTTTCTCCGCGACTTTGACATAGATACTAGGGAATTTGTCCAAGCTGTGATTGCGATCATGAACTGCTTGCAAAAATGGGTTTTGAGTAATTACCGAATTTATTTAGGGGCAGCTTGGTAAACATAAATGACTTACACAAGGACACTATATATAGTGTATGCTATTCATAGAGCGATCGCTTAAAAGATTATAGCCATTCCCTAGTTTTGCTGGTTTTAAAAAGTCTATAAAAATTTCAATAACTGTCATTTTAATTGTCGGATATTTTAGTTCAGAGACTAGATATTTAGATGACAATTGATATTTCAGTTGATAAATGGTTTTTCCTAGAAAATTTGCTATTTTTTTCAAATTATTCCACAGGCTCCATAGCACAAGCAATATAATTTTTTTTAATTTTTGCCTGACGACATTGGCAAAATTCAAGCCCTGTTTTTTGTTTACAGCAATTTTCAGGTAAATAGAGCACAGTGGTTGAACCAACCGAAGGCATCATCTTCAGTAATGAAATTTACAACTTCAGCCATTGCTTGCTCCAGTGATTCATGGGTACGTGCCTCACAAGAACGGAGAAATTGCTTCAGTTTCGACCAACAAAGCTCACACTTGTGATAAATCAGGAGAGTAAGGGGGCAAAAACTTGACTTGAGCACCGACGGACTCAATGGCAACTCTGACACGTTCAGCATGATGAACCTTGAGATTATCCATTACCACGATTGCCCCTTGCCACAACTGAGGTAGTAAGACCTGGGTTTAATAAAGTGATAAATACCTCAGTATTTGTACTTCCTGGTACAGTCATCGACGCAATCAGTCCATCCAGGTTCAAAGCACCAATCAAAGAAACATTTCCACCCTTGCTACCTGGGATACTACCAACAGCTCGTTCCCCATCTACGGCTCTGGCGAATAAACGAGACATTGACAAATTTATTCGGGCTTCATCAACAAATACTAAATTTCTGACATCAATTTTATCTAACCAACGTCGATAGTCATGTCTTAACTCTTGGACTCTTGGGGTATCTTGCTCACTGGCATAAAGACTTTTTTTTTGCACCGTAAGCCTAATTTTTCTACGGCGCGATGCATTGTGGAGATACTCACCCTAATTCCTGTTGTTTCTTGATAGCGAGCGCATAATTCTCTCAGCAATAAGTCATTTTTCTCCTCTACCAGAGATTTGATGATGTTGAGATTATCATAGGAAATTATTGGCTGCTGATATCCTCCACGTCGTTTGGCCTCAATTTGTCCAAGAGTGACGATAATGACGCAACAAATTTTGTACCATAGACAAGCTGACCTTAAATCTTTCAGCCAACTGACGTTGAGAGCCTTCTTTTGCTTCCCAAGCTATAATCACGCGACGACGCAAATCACTCGAATACGATACTGGCATTAAATTTAACAATTACATCAAACCCATTTTACCGCACTTTGTGGTTCAATTACCTGAAAAGTGCTGTAACATCCCTGCCGGAGTAGCCATCTAATTCTATACCTATGCTTGATGCAATACCATAGCTGCCACTAGCTACGGTACTTGATAAAGCATTATCTTGCCTTGGGTCATTCTGTAGCATAAATGTTAGTGAAGGAGACCATTCTGGTTGATATCGAAAATTAGTTTGAAAAGAAGTATCTTTACCAAGCTTAATTTTTTTGAAGTAAAAAGCACTACCGCGTTTTTCGTCAGGATCAAACGATAAAGTTTTACCTACTCTATTTGCTCCTCCGTTAAAAGTAAACTGGGATAAATTTTTAGAACTTAGCTTAACCATAAATTCCTCTATAATAATGAAAAGCTTTTCAAAAGTTGGAGGTTGATGCCAAATTTTTGATGACAACTAAGTAGACAGCCGTTAGAACTTGTGGCTATGTAACAAAATGAAAACTTACCTCTAACTTTTCTGTTTCTAACTATCCTTACTATCGGGACTTTAGTGAAAAAATAGTAAAAAAAAGGGTATAATGTATACCTGATATGTATTTTACGTTAATTACTGGCCTGGGAAAAGTTTGATGAAAGAAACAACTTCAGTGGCCATGCCCTCTTGTTTCCATCGATGGTGCGATCGCTTTAACAATGTCTTTAAAACAAAAGCCCAAAAAACAGGGTTTAGGGAATATATAGGAGGATTACTCTTGAGAAAGCGATCGAAAAAACTTGTCTCAAATTGCCAACAACACTGTAGGTCACACGTACCACAAATTACGGCATTTTCTAGTTCGAGCAAATTGGTCTGTAGATGCTGTGAATGAGCGTCGTCTTCAAGTAATGTGGGAACGTCGCCAAACAAAACCTTCTCGATCCTATTGCTTTAATTATAGACGATTCAGGCCACAGAAAAAGTGGTAATTTTACTGCAGGAGTAGGGCGGCAATATATAGGAGAAATAGGAAAAACAGATAATGGTGTAGTCGTGGTGACAACTCATCTTTATGATGGAGTTAAAAGTCTACCTTTAGACATAGCTTTGTATCAGAAAGCTGATTCTTTTCCAAAAGGAAAAAAAGACCCAGAATTTGTCAAGAAACCAGACGAGTGCAATGTCTCTAGTAGATCAATGTTTGTCCAGAGGACACCAACCAGAAATTGTGTTAATTGAAATTTGGCTATGGTAACAATACATCATTCTTAAATCAACTAGAGAAAAGAAGTTTAACTTATATAGGAGGATTAGCTAAAAATCGAAAAGTCATCATTAAAAAACAAGATGACATTAAAGAGGAAATTAGATTAGACAAGCTGGCAGAAAGTATACCTCAGAAAGCTTTCAACTTAGTTCAACTAAGTACAAAAAATGCTAGAGAAGTTTGGGTAGCTACATTAGAAGTAGAAATATCTAGGATGTCAGGTCAAAAAACTATAGCTATCGTTATGAATGCTAAAAGTTTTTCTGAGGCCACTGATATTAACTATTATATCACTAATAGAGAAGACAAATATGTAACTCCTGAGTGGATATATTCTACTTATTCTCAAAGAAATTGGGTGGAAGTTTTCTACAGGGAAGCCAAAGGATGGTTAGGATTAAGAGAATATCAAGTCAGAGATAAAATCAGCCTTAAAAGGCATTTTATTTTAGTATTTTGTGCTTATACATTTATTATCTGGCATCAGTTAACAGGAGGTATAAGAAGGCGTTGGGCTAACAAACCATTAAATACGTTTACTGATACTTTAGAAGCATTTCGTACCGCAATATCTTATCGTTTTGTTGAGTGGTTAGATGAAAACATCGACGTATTTACCGCTCATAAAGAGAGTTTAGGGTTTGTTTGGGCTTGAAATTTGCTAAAGTCCCGCTATAACTTTGCTATATTTTGAAATAGCTCTCTAATTTTCTTAATTTTCTATAATTTATGAGGTACGGTTTTGGATCGCCCCACTCCCCCCTTTGAAAAGGGGAAAAGCTTAGTATATCAAGATTTTGGCTTTTTTAAGGAGGGAGACAAGAACCTCTCAGGATGTTGGGAAGTAGCGATCGCAAACTGAAATATCTTTTTGCTGTGCAGGGAGTGAGAACTAGCAAACAAAATATCCTGAGCTGGAGAAATATATTGGGGCAAAAAAATGATCAGTTTTACTTGTCGGCCAAAGATCATGAAACTGAGTATTGATAGCTTAAAAATCAAGAATATAATTAGCAGTAACTTCTGATTTTTCTAAGTGAGGAACATGACCACAACTAGGAATCCAAATTAGTTCAGAATTAGCGATCGCTTTCACAAATTTATCAGCATCACCAACCCCCAAAATATTATCATTTTCTCCCCACAAAATCAAAGTTTGCTGCTGAATTAAATGCAATTTTTGTTTAAAACTACCATACCCACCACTTTTAGTAAAAGAAATTAAAGCTTTATTCCAACCAGGCATTTCTAGATGTAATCTCGCACAAATATTAGCATCTGAACTAGCAAAACTTTTATCAAAATAAGCACTACGACTAATATTATCTCGCACTTGGGGACGGCGCAAAAATTCCGTAGCTAAATAGTCAAGTGGAGGAAATATAAACTTACTAATAATAGGATTATTTTTTAATCCAGCACTATCAATTAATACCAACTTTTGTACAACCTCTGGATAATTCAGAGTAAAATCAATAGCAACAGCACCGCCCATAGAAGCACCCACCAAAATTATAGGTTGATTAATCAAACTTTTCCAGAAATAATAAAGATGAGTACCGATCGCTCGTGGATTAACTTTTAAATTAGGCAATCTATCCGTAAAACCAAACCCTAATAAATCCACTGCCAAAGTTTTATTTTGAATAGCAAGTAATGGCAAAATACGACGAAATTCCAAAATAGAACTATCAAAACCATGTAGTAATAAAATTGGAGTACCACCCTGACCTTTCGATAAAAAAGTAGTATTAATTGGTTGAGAAATCAAAGGAGTAAAAATTGATTCAGACTGAATATTTTGAGCAAAATCAATAGATATAGATTCAGTCAGACTTGCAGTTAATTTTGGCAAAAAATCAGGAAACATTGGCATCAATAAAAATTTTGGATTAATTCTGAATCATAGTTTAACCCAAAATCTCTCATCCACAAAACCATCCATAAAACTTAAATAATCATATTCTAAATAATTTATTTTCATAAGTATTGATACCAAATCCCCCTTAGACAGTAATAAGATTTAGATCATACCAAAACTCAAGTCTGTATCGAAATATTAGATGAGTTTTTCAGACTACAGAACAGGCAAAAAAACCTTAACTGAACTGTATTTATCCGTATCCTCATCTAATTTTTTTATTGCTTTATCTTGCTTTTATCTTCCTTCAATATATCTAGCTCAACCTCGCCGTACATTCCAAAATAAACCTCTGATTTTGAATAGAATAAGGCTGAATTTCTAAAGCTTTTTTAAAAGCCAAAATAGCCTCTCGATATTCTTCCAATGCTAAATAACATAATCCTAAACCATGCCAAGCACCAAAATGGAAAGGATTCAACTTAACTACCATTTCACAATCCTTGACTGCCTGCCTATAGTGTCCTAAAGTATAATAAAGAACCGCTCTTCGATTCCAAGCTTCTCCAAAATCTGGTATATCCTCAATTAATTGATTTAAAATTTCTTTTCCCTGCTGAACTTCTCCAACCTGCAGCCAATATTCTGAGCGTCTAATTGCTTCTAAACCAGCAACACCTTTTTCCTCAAACCAAATTCTCCACAGTTCACTTGTAGCTTGATTTCTAGTCAACTCATCAGATTTTTGTAAATCTTTGAGTAATGCTTTAATTAATGATTCATTCATTATCTTAGTTGTCATGTCAATTGTCAGCTATCAGTACCAACCACATTTATAATCTGGCTTAAAATACTGAATCGAATATTTTTTTCATCTCATTAAAAGGGGGAGACTTGAACCCTCATTCTTTTGTCATAAGTACCTATACAAATTTAATTTAACATTATAACATAACTTTCTAAAATTTACTTATATAATTATATTTTATCATGTATTAATACTATATTTAAGTAATACTTCAATTATTGATTAATGAAAATATATGCAACATTTTTTTTTGATAATTATTAGCAATTAGCTCCTTAATGATTTTTCTTTTATAGGAATCTTATATAAAACACACCTACCTCATTCTTCACACTTATCTCAAATCTCCCTAATCAATCCTCGATCCCATACTATTAAGAAAAATAGAAAAGTTTTTTTATAAATGGTCTTATATACAAGAAGACTAAAAGCTTATAAAAAAATTAGGTTTTATAAAAAAAACAGAAATTATTATATATGTTTCTTTTTGCTCATATATTTTTTATACAATTTAAAGTAAAAATTATATATAATATCAATTTTTATAGTTCGTTAATTTGTTGTGGATATTAAAGTTTTTAATTACAAAAAAAATTATGGTTCAAGCCTCTATTTGAAGCGGTAATTACTGATAAATAGTAACTCAAACTCATAACCGAAGCAAATCAAAATATTGTTTATTGTGAATTGATTTTAACTATGGCTAATTCCGAAGCTACTCCCTGGAATATTTTCCTACATAATTATCTCAAAAAAAATTTATGCTCTCTAATTTTTCATCTCAATTTATTCTTTAAAGGTTTGCGGATTTTATTTCCAGGCTAAGTCATTTTCTGTCGTCATCCAAACTTTTTGGGAATAGGAATTCTTGATAAAAATTTACCTATTATGGAGCATACTGACTGATGTTTGAAGTTAATCAAATATAGACGAACTTATTGAGTAAATAAGCTCGTACATACCGGGACTTTAGTGAAAAAATAGTAAAAAAAAGGGTATAATGTATACCTGATATGTATTTTACGTTAATTACTGGCCTGGGAAAAGTTTGATGAAAGAAACAACTTCAGTGGCCATGCCCTCTTGTTTCCATCGATGGTGCGATCGCTTTAACAATGTCTTTAAAACAAAAGCCCAAAAAACAGGGTTTAGGGAATATATAGGAGGATTACTCTTGAGAAAGCGATCGAAAAAACTTGTCTCAAATTGCCAACAACACTGTAGGTCACACGTACCACAAATTACGGCATTTTCTAGTTCGAGCAAATTGGTCTGTAGATGCTGTGAATGAGCGTCGTCTTCAAGTAATGTGGGAACGTCGCCAAACAAAACCTTCTCGATCCTATTGCTTTAATTATAGACGATTCAGGCCACAGAAAAAGTGGTAATTTTACTGCAGGAGTAGGGCGGCAATATATAGGAGAAATAGGAAAAACAGATAATGGTGTAGTCGTGGTGACAACTCATCTTTATGATGGAGTTAAAAGTCTACCTTTAGACATAGCTTTGTATCAGAAAGCTGATTCTTTTCCAAAAGGAAAAAAAGACCCAGAATTTGTCAAGAAACCAGACGAGTGCAATGTCTCTAGTAGATCAATGTTTGTCCAGAGGACACCAACCAGAAATTGTGTTAATTGAAATTTGGCTATGGTAACAATACATCATTCTTAAATCAACTAGAGAAAAGAAGTTTAACTTATATAGGAGGATTAGCTAAAAATCGAAAAGTCATCATTAAAAAACAAGATGACATTAAAGAGGAAATTAGATTAGACAAGCTGGCAGAAAGTATACCTCAGAAAGCTTTCAACTTAGTTCAACTAAGTACAAAAAATGCTAGAGAAGTTTGGGTAGCTACATTAGAAGTAGAAATATCTAGGATGTCAGGTCAAAAAACTATAGCTATCGTTATGAATGCTAAAAGTTTTTCTGAGGCCACTGATATTAACTATTATATCACTAATAGAGAAGACAAATATGTAACTCCTGAGTGGATATATTCTACTTATTCTCAAAGAAATTGGGTGGAAGTTTTCTACAGGGAAGCCAAAGGATGGTTAGGATTAAGAGAATATCAAGTCAGAGATAAAATCAGCCTTAAAAGGCATTTTATTTTAGTATTTTGTGCTTATACATTTATTATCTGGCATCAGTTAACAGGAGGTATAAGAAGGCGTTGGGCTAACAAACCATTAAATACGTTTACTGATACTTTAGAAGCATTTCGTACCGCAATATCTTATCGTTTTGTTGAGTGGTTAGATGAAAACATCGACGTATTTACCGCTCATAAAGAGAGTTTAGGGTTTGTTTGGGCTTGAAATTTGCTAAAGTCCCGATACTAGCGATCGCTCTGTAGCTAAGTAGGAAATTTGGGAAGCAAGTTTGAGCTATCTATTTATTATTTTTTTTTTGAGTTTTGATATCTCACCTACTTTTCTGAAAAGTTCAAATCAAGATATTAATTGAAAAAGCTAATATCAGATTAAATGAAATAGTAGAGGATTTGAGTGTTATAATAGACAAAGTTTATGAGAGGTAAATAAGTATAGTAGGATATTTAAGAGTTTTGCCAACAGAATATACTTTTCAGTACACTACCAGACTTGATATTACTAAATCTAACACCAGATTATATCAAGCCCCAAAAATTAACCATTCAGGCTTCAGCTTTTGAACATATTCAATTAACTACTAAGTCTAAGGTCGTAACCAATTTTACTTAGACTTCACTTTCTAGAGACTAAGTCCTCCTAGACCTGCAATAAATTGATAGTTTAATAGGGAAGTTCAGATCCAGGGAGCTAGCTAATAGCTGACAATAGTGCCAAAACTTGCTCAATACTTCATTTATTAAATAAAAAGTAAAGTCTAGCATCAATAAATACACTAACCTTACTAAATATTTTGAAGTATAATATCGTGTGCTCCTAAATAGTTAGACTTTAGTGTAAAAAAGGCGCCAGAAGAGAAAGCAGAAAGGTTTCTTCTAACTGTGACTTAATTTTATACACAAGGGATGCTACCGGGCATAAATATAAAAAGTGTTTTTTGTTTTCAGATAAAAAATTTCCAAAAGTAACTCAAAAATGGAACTCAACTCATTAGAGGAAAAAGAACTAGCACCTTGGCGATCGCCCCTAGCGAGAGCCATACATAAAAACCAAAGCCTTGTCTATGCTCGTTATCTCCAGCTAGCAACAGTAACCCCAGAAGGTCAACCTGCTAATCGTACCATCGTATTTCGGGGCTTTTTACAACAAACTAATCAGCTAAAATTTATCACCGATAGTCGTAGTCAAAAAGTAGAGGAAATAGATAAAAATGCCTGGGGTGAAGCCTGCTGGTACTTTCCCAAAACCAGAGAACAATTTCGGCTTAAAGGAAAACTAACTCTAGTTAAAGCGGATAACCCCCACCCCAAACTTACTAAAGCAAGACTTACTATATGGCAAGAAATTTCAGACAATGCTAGACAGCAATTTACCTGGCCTCATCCAGGAAAAAATAAAGTACAAGCAAGTGCTTTTAAATTACTTCCACCAGACAGAACCAAGCCCTTATTCAACTTTTATATATTATTGCTCGAGCCAACAAAAGTTGAGCATTTAGAACTAAGAAAAGAACCACAAAATCGCTGCCTCTATCAAAGTGATGTCCATGGAACTTGGTCTATTCAAGAGATTAATCCTTAACATCCTCATAGCGTTTTTTAGATACATGGCCTTACATCACAACTAAAAACACAGTAGGGAAATTCTTAGGTTTACCCATAAAAAATCCCTATATGTCATATCCAATTTTTTTCATTTACCTTTACCTTAAAGAGGGTTACAATTGTGGTGATAAGGTTAGATTCCTGAGCCATCGAAAAAATCCTGAATTTCTAAATCTTGGAAATCATAATTAGAATAATTATTAGCAGAAGATTTGAGGGGAGGCTTCGCTACAGTAGAGTCTAACTCTAGTAATTGAGACTGTAAACTTTTGATCAACTTCACTTGTTCCTCAAGATAATTAATTCGATTAAACAATGCTAAATCTGTGAGACGATAATTAGAATGATTAGCAAAAGATTTGAGGTGAGGCTTTGCCACAACAGACTCTAATTCTGGCTCTTGAAATTGTAGAATTTTGATCAACTGCACTTGTTCCTCAAGAGAATTAATTCGATTAAATAATGCACGCATGACTTTAGCTTCAGAATCAGGCAAACTACCATGTTCTAAAGGATTTACTTTAACTCCAGAACGATCTACAACTCTACCTGGTATTCCCACCACTGTACAATTAGGAGGAACATCTTTCAAAACTACAGAACTAGCACCAATACGAACATTACTACCAATGTTAATATTACCAAGAATCTTTGCTCCTCCGCCAACAACTACATTTTCTCCCAAAGTAGGATGTCGTTTACCAGTTTCTTTACCAGTGCCACCAAGAGTTACTCCTTGATAAATCAAGCAAGAGTCTCCTATAATAGCAGTCTCTCCAATTACAACACCCATACCGTGATCAATAAACACACCTTGACCAATAACAGCCCCTGGATGAATTTCAATTCCAGTTAAAAACCGGGCTATATGAGAAATTAAACGAGGTAGGAAAGGAACTTTGTGAAAATACAAACTATGAGCTATGCGATGAAATACTAAAGCCTGAAAACCAGGGTAGCAAGTGAGAACCTCCAACCAGTTTCGAGCAGCAGGGTCTCTCTCAAAAATAATTCGGAAATCAGCCAACAGAGTATTAAACACAGAAATTTACCTTCTTAGTTAGAATAGTCACTTCACATTATACTAAAATCTAAATCAAATTAATTATTTAAATTTTTTAAAAAATACTATATATTGTGTTTTTATTCATAATTACTATAGTATATTATCCTTGATAGCTATAGTATTTATCTTAATTTAACCTAGTTTTACTAAGATTATCTATATGTTAAAGATGATTCGGAAGTCATTTCAGTTATCAATTATTCGTACCTCCTACTTAAGTAGAGGCCTTGAAGTTAAAAGTTAAATTTTTGATCTCCTTGAAATACAAAGCTTAACATCTTTTGATTCCGTTTGCTAATAAGGTATTGAGCAGAGAAATTCACCCTTTCTACTTGAAAATGTTATTTTAGAAAATGTTATTTTATACTATACTCTAATTGAAATAAAATTAGTTATTTACATTTGCCAAAAAATACTATTATTATGTCTTTATTCCTAATCACTATAGTATTAATATTGAGTTGGTTAATGACGAATGTCTTGATTTTAAGACCAATGGACTTAATACAATGGCTACATATTCCCCTATGGTTTTGTATGTCAATAGTCTTAGTAGTTATTTTTTGGTGTTTAGGAGATTAAAACTCAATATTTATTTTATTTAATTACTATAGTTTTAATTTGCCTTTTTTATGCTTCCTTATTTAGTTTACCCCTTTTATCCCTTGTTTTACCCTATTATCCATATTATTTTATTCTCAATAATCTACCCTCCCCCAGCTACTCCCTCAAAAAAATTGTAGCTTATCACTATGATATTTTTCAGGTCAAAAAAATTAAATGATTAACCTTAAAATCCTACTTTATAAATTAAAAACCTATGGTACGTGAATTTTCTTTTTCTTCTTGGTTTCGGAAAACAGAAGAGAATAACCTCCCAGATCAGGAACGCCAGTCACCTTTAATATTCCGAACAATAGTCATAGTTTTATTGACCACAACTACCATAGGTCTACAAGTGACTCGTCTGGCTCAAATACAATTAATTCAAGGTCAACAAAATAGGGAACGAGCAGAAAACAACCGAATTCGACCCATTCCAGTCCCTTCTAATAGAGGACTAATTCTAGACCGTAATGGCAAAGCCTTTGCATCTAACCGTCTTAAGCATGCCATATATTTATGGCCAAAAGAACAACCATTACAGCAATGGAAAATTACTGCAGCTAAACTCAGCCCCATTATTGATATACCAGCCGACAAAATTATTAAAAAAGTAGAACAGGCAATTACTTCAGGAGAAAGGAATATACATCTTAGCGATCAAGTTAGCCGTAATACTTTTATCACTTTACAAGAAAAGACTGGGGAGTTTCCTGGTGTAGAAGTTAGACCAGAGTCAACTCGTTATTATCCTTATGGACAATTAGCATCCCATGTGATAGGATATCTTGGTGAAGTTACACCAGCAGAACTAGAAGCTAACCCAGAATACCAACTAAGAATGATGGTTGGTAGAATAGGAGTTGAAGCTAGTGCTAATGATGTACTAGCAGGAAAATGGGGTCAGGACTTGATAGAAGTCAATGCCCAAAACCGCGAAGTAAGAATTTTTGAAGAAGAAGAAAAAGAGGCTAAAAGTGGAAAAACGGTCAAGTTAACCCTTGATATAAACCTTCAAAAAGCAGCAGAAACAGCTCTGGGTTTTCGCAAGGGAGCAGTAGTTGTGTTAGATGTGAATACAGGGGAAGTTTTAGCAATGGCAAGTTATCCCAGATTCAACCCCAATGTCTTTACAAAGCCTATGCCTGAAGAAAAATGGCGAAGTCTTCACAGTGAAGAACAATCATTTTTAAATCGGTCTCTCCAAGGTTACCCTCCAGGTAGTACATTTAAAATAGTTACTGCTGCTGCTGCTTTAGGGTCTGGCAAGTTTTCTCCCTACTCAATTATTCAAACTTCTGATTCTATTTATGTTGGAGGTATTCTTTTCAATGAACATAGTGGGGGATATGGTGCTATTGGTTTTAGAACTGCATTAGCTTATAGTAGTAATACTTTCTTTTATCATGCTGGTATGACTATTGGTCACGAACAGATAGCTCAATGGGCATATAAACTTGGTTTAGGGGGCAAAAAATTAAACCTTCTGGGCATACCTTCTGCATATAATGGTCTCATTCCTACTGAAGAAGATAAACGGAGAATTTATAATGATGCCTGGTATTTGGGTGATACAATTACAATGGCAATTGGTCAGGGTTTGGTTTTGGTGACGCCTTTAGAGTTAGCAACAGCAACAGCAACGATCGCTAATAGTGGTAAACAGGTTACACCTCACTTGTTTGCACATGAAACTAACTCTCCAGAAATGAAACCTATTCCCATAGGGTTGAAACCAGAATATGTCAATACGATTAAAAAAGGAATGATTGATGTTGTTGAATACGGTACAGCACAATTACTTAATGATGGCACAATTCCACTCACAGGAGGAAAAACAGGTACATCAGAAGTAATGGGACAAAAGTCTCATTCATTGTATGTGGGATTTGGGCCTGCCGAAGAATCAAAAATTGCGATCGCTGTGATTGTTGAAAATGGTGGTTATGGTTCTTTTTCCGCTGCTCCAGTTGCGAAAAAGGTTTTTCAAACTTATTTCAGTAAATATAGCCAAGCTAAACTGAATTAGTTTCATGGGAAAGCAATAAACATCTCCAAAAACTCTCACTTCCCTTACTATAACTATCTTTACTGGAGCCAGCAAGCGCTCCTCCAGATAGTTATTTTTTTACGCGAACTAAACATAATAATATTATGATGAATTAATAATACAGTTGTTTAGTGTAGGAAAATTTAAAATTATCAAACAAAAACTTACTATATAAGGTTTTCATTATTTAAGACCTAAAAAGCACTATAAACCTCAACTAAGAAGGGTTTTAGTCATTTTTTTTTAGATATGTAAAGGCTAAAACCTTTACCTATAAATACTTTTATATTTATCTAATTAATTAGACTTGATATAACCCTTTCTGGGACATTGCATGCAACGTCCCGCTCTTTATAGTCTACTAATCATGAAAAGTGCTCTAGGCAAATCTGCATAAGTTCCTTAATGCTCTCTGCTTTCCTTCCACTAAAGCGTAACCATTCAACCAGACTGCTCAAGCTGGATAAATACGCAAACGCCGGTTAGGTTCATCTCCAAAACTAGCAGACTTCAAACGATAATGCTCAACCAACTCATGCTGCATTTTACGCACTTTCGGAGACCGAGGCAAAAGTTCAACAGGTTGCCCATTAGGAATCACAATTTGCTCTACCGCTAATCGTGTTTCCTCCAACGCCTCCATCTCATCTTCTGAAGCTGAAGCAGCAAACAAATTTAAATCAGCAAACTCAGGAGTAGCAGGATCTTCCATATCTAATAAACGTCGCAACGCCTTAGCAATTTGAGGCAAACCGCTATTTTTAATCACATGAATAGGCACATGACGAGTTTTAGCTGCATGACGTAACTTAGATTGTTTCCGGGTATGTGATCGCAAAGCCAAAACCACATCCGCACTATCAATATCCTTAGTCAAAACCACAGGTAAACCTAAAGTAGTAATCACCTGCTCCATTTGATGCCGTGGAATAGCATAAGGATAGATATGCAAAGGTAAATCCTCACCATTCGGCCCTGCATCTTTATTATCCCAACGATCTCCAGTATCATGAGAAAACATCCCATTACCAGACAAAGACTCATCCAACAACTGTTCAAAAGATTTGGCCTCAGAAAACTCCAAAGGCTGACTAATTTTACCCGTATTTGATAACGGCATCATATAACCAGAGTCCCGAAAACTACCACCCGAAATCAACATCTCACCCGACTGTTCGAGTAATCTCCCTGCATTGCGATTAACTCCCGAGCCAAATCCAGGGGAACTATTAAACTCTCGCTTAATTTTTACCTCACCATTATCATCCATAGTTCTCACCTCTGGATTAGGTTTTTTCCCACGCAGCAAAGCATCAACAGTATCAGCTACCTGCTCGTGAACCACCCAACGATGCCTTTCTAACATCTCCACAGCAATTTCAAAAGTTGGCGGTGCTTTACGTTCCAAAACAGTCTTTTGAGAACTCCGCCGTCGAGCCTCATCATCTCCCAAAGTTACAGCTTGAATACCCCCGATTAAATCAGATAAAGTGGGATTTTTTACCAAATTTTCAATCTGATTTCCATGAGCAGTACCCACCAACTGCACACCACGTTCTGCAATTGTTCTTGCTGCCAGAGCTTCCAATTCTGTGCCAATTTCATCAATCACAATCACCTCTGGTGTATGATTTTCCACCGCCTCAATCATTACGCGATGCTGTTGTTCTGGACTAGCAACCTGCATCCGACGGGCTCGACCAATAGCAGAGTGAGGAACATCTCCATCTCCAGCAATTTCATTAGAAGTATCAATAATTACGACCCGTTTTTCTAATTCATCAGCAAGCACCCTTGCAATTTCTCGTAGCGCCGTTGTTTTTCCTACACCGGGGCGACCAAGCATTAAAATTGATCTTCCCGTTTCCACTAATTCACGAATCATAGCAATTGTGCCAAAAACCGCCCGCCCCACTCGGCAAGTTAAACCAATAACTTCTCCAGTGCGATTGCGCATAGCACTAATCCGATGTAGCGTCTGTTCAATACCTGCCCGATTATCGCTGCTAAAAGTACCAATTCGTTCCATAGAATAACTCAAGTCTTTTCTTGAGACAGGAATTTCCGCCAAATATTCTACATGGGATGGAAAACGAGCCTCTGGGAGACGACCCAAATCCATCACAATTTCAATCAGATGATTTCGCTCTTGATGCTCCTGTAAAGGCCGTCTGATTTTATCAGGCACAATTTCTAATAGTCTATAAAGGTCGTCTGTAATGTGCATTCTTTATTTAAAGTGACTTTATCTACATGGGCGATAAAAAAGATCAATGAAAGGCAAAAACTGAAACCTCAGTTGATTAAAGCTCACATTAAGGAAGCGATCAGCAATCACCTAATATCATTTGGTTTAGGATGACAAGGAGATTTTAACTTAATTTTAAATAGCTGATAGCTAATTAATTTAGACTCTTGCCTATCTACAATCTTTTAATTTGGGAAACCAAAGAATTAGCTAAACTAACAGCTTCCCAAAGAATTTCTGGTATAGTTTCTAGCTTTGTTAATTGAGACTTTTTACTCTGGTTTTGATTAACATCTTTTGTATTGACACTAGCTGTATCGTAAGCAAATTCAATTGCCTCTAGTTGTGATTTATGCATTTTTTCTAATTTTTCCAAGATTGGTGATAATAGAATACGGGCATAGCTACCATAAGCTACACCAGCAACAAATTTATTTTCTGAAATGGGAATATTGAAATTATTGATGTAATCTTTATCTTGTTTCAGACTCTTATTCGCTAGCAAACCCAGAGCAATTAATTTGACTACGGTAGAATTATTTGTACCACCTGCTAGTTGTACATACCCCGGTAATCCTGCGTCTAGCACTTTTTGACTCAATTTAATTGTAGCTGCGGTAGTACCTACACCAATATCCCCACTCATGGGCTTACCATCAGTTTGCCAAATTAGGCTACAAGGAAGAGGAGAAATAATTTTATATAGACTCTGTAAATATTCTATTAACCCCTCGTCGTCTTGACAACTAATAGCAATTAGTTTTAATTGATTGACCCAAGGCTTTATACTTTTCCAGAGTCGCTGAAAATCAGTTTCTCTTCCCACTTGAGTGTGAATTTCTATTGCATCTACACCAGTCTGCAATATTAATGATGCAATAGAACTAGGAGTAGAGACATAAGAGCGAGCTTGTATTAGTTGATTCGGACATACAGATAAACACCTACCACAACCATAGCAAAGTTCATCTATAACTCCTGAATTACCAAGATTTATAGCATTATCTTTTTCAAAGAAAACTATAGCTTCTGCAGGACATACCTTCTCACAAGGCCGCCAACATTCTATAGGACAAATGGTAGAGTCAAATTCAGCTTTCCGAAAATGAGGATCTTCTCCATCATTTATGCTGGCCATTATTAATGGCCTTGCTTGGTAGCCAAATTTATGATTTTTAGCCCAAGACTTAAGCTGAGATGCGACCTCTACAGCCTCTTTCGTCGCAGCAATTGCCGCAGGGTCTGCAGCCACATCAATACAATCTGCACCCGCCAAAGTATAAGCTAATGTTAAATTTCTCACCGTTGGCAGGTGTTGAAAGCTTGCCCCACAGATTAATTTAAACCAGTGGCCTTCTTTTAAGGAATTTAAAGGATAGTAGCGTTCTCTCAAGCTTAATATGGTAATTTTTAGCTCTATAAAATTCGAGGTACAAAGGTGAGATACTCCAATAAAGCTGTGTTATAATTGAATTTTATTGTTTCACCCACTAATTCCTCACTACATAAATTATATATTGGACTTAATCTAATCTAAGTAGTAATTTCCAACTTTTTTATCCATAGTATTGCAGCCTATTCAACAACCTTGCTTCCCAAGGCATATGAATATTCTTTTGCATGTGCATATTAAAATTAGCAGGCTAATTTTAACTCTCTTCTCCAAAAGTTTGAGCTGGAAAAAATCTTAGGCAGGAACCAAAGTATTTTGGAGTGGTGTCCACCGAAAAAAGCGATCGCCACCCATTTCCACTATCACCTTTACTCGTGGTTCTGACTTAGGTAGGACAGTCAAATACTCAATTTCTTGACTAGATAGAATTTGACCCTCCATAATCCAAAGAACCAAACCCTTAGCTTTGGGTGGTAGATGTTCCAACTTATAGTTCACAATAGGTGGTACATAGTAGACATACCCAACTGCTGGACCATTACCCACAGTTTTTTTACCTAAGTGAGGAGGTCTAACCCCATGTACCCCCGTGAGATACATGGCCAAATCCCCTAGTCCCCTAGCAGTAATACTCTCACTTACATACCCAGATGCTCTTAAACGACGTTGATAACGCCCTTCAAATCCTCCTTCCAAAGGAGGATAAACCGCCAAAGATCCAGATTTCTCTAAATCCCGAATCATTCCTCGACCAGTTGTAATCAGTGCCATATTTATTTTATTCCTAATTCTTTGATCCTAGATGATTATACTTGGTATATATTATAGTTCCATATAGCAAATATGCTTGCTCTCTTAGCAACTTCAAAAAAAATTATTCAAATCTATAGACAAATGCTAGTAAATACTATACAATGACATATTATTGCCTAAAACAAGGTTAATAATATAGCCAAAAAGCCATTGGCTACCTATCATACTCTAAAAAGTGAAGAAAGAATTAATTTTTTTTGTTTGAAAGTTAATTTATATTGAGCCACTAGTTTAATATCAATAGTCTATAGACTAAAAAAGCTTCATACTTAATTAGGATGAGATAGGAATTATTTGTTAGCAGTTGTTAAATAAACTTTCAGCTCTCAGCTAATTAGATCATTGTTTTTGAAATTTAGAATGGAATTTAAACCCATCCTAAAGTAACTGGGGCAATTAGCTAAATGCTAAAAGCTGATAGGTTAGTAGTTAACAAATAATAGGAAAAGATACTGAGTAGCAAGCTACTCAAGTCTTGGCAAATATACAGTCATAATTAGATAAATAAAAGCCAAAAATTCAAGTAAATAGTGTAGCAAGTAAGGAGTTATCGTTTTTAACAGACGATAACTATCTAGACTTTTGAGTATTAACTCCATAATTTTTTTGATATAATATTTTTTTATATAATATTTAGGAGAAAATTTTTAGATAATACCTCACATCTTCAATCTAGGAAAAATACAATGTCTTATCCTGACTGTATTTTTTTGTAGTTATTAATGATTCTGTTCCCTATTGAAAAATAACAATTAATAGATTTAGCCTAAAAATTTTACCTATCTAAATTAAAAATAGGCAAAATAATTGAAGATCGGAGTAATAAAAATCAAGACATTACTAAAATAAGAATAATACCTGTCCTTGTTTGACTGAAAAAAAATTGGTTTAAATTAGGTACCATTGTAAAATTCTTAGTTTTTTTTGAATATATATGTTATTATTCTTTTTGGTTCATTAGTCACCTATAGTGTGGTGTGAGAAAAAAACGGAAGTTAAGGTAAGCATAGTACTAGTGTCAAGCTAGTAAGAGTTTATTGATAACTGAGTGCATACTAAGTGCCAAAGTAATCCAGATTTTATCTATGGCTCAGTAAAGCTCTTTTCATACCTAAAAGCCGGGGAGTATTTAAACTAGATAACTATCTGACAAGAATACTCGCGCTTCTGTCTGAGCAAGCGAGCATCCTATAAGAATGGCAACCAATATTGCGGTTTTTACAGAAAAATTAGGTTTATAGCCTCTGCCTATAGGCAAAGAACTTTTTAGTTATTTTTTTAATATACTTTATGTTGTTATTTTATTGAGTTAGTTATAGTTAGGCAGTCTGAAATAAAAAATGGACGCAACAGGTAGGTAGAACTAACCTCTCTTATAGGATGGATATATTAGCCTGTGAAAAGTAAACCTGCTCTTAGGCTTTCCCTAGGTAAGAGTTCTCCCCAGTGTCTAACAGCTATGGAAAATGTCAAACATATAGCATTCTAAGCATAGGTTAAGACATCAATTTAGGTTTCTACAGAAATCAGGAATAGTTAAGGGTCTTAATCTTTCGTTTGATTGCTATAAGGTAATATTTATAACTCAACTGTAAAAAAAATAATAAATAGGTAGTAGATGCTTGAGAAAGGATAAAACCTAATTTTTACTCTACTGCAGAACAAGAAAACTTATTAAAGATAGCTAAATATTAGGAAATCCCGCTCTGTTTTGTAGAGCAGCTTCGGGAGTATGTTAATTGAATTAACAAATGTTGTTGTAGTGCATAAATAAATAGAGGAGAGCGACAGTGGTAGTTGGTATCCTTGGCACAAAACTAGGCATGACACAAGTATTTGAAGCTGAAACTGGAAAAGCAATTCCTGTAACAGTAGTTGAAGCTGGTCCATGTGTAGTTACCCAGATAAAAACAGAACAAACAGATGGTTACACTGCAGTTCAAATTGGATATGGTGAAGCCAAAAATAAGACTCGTCAACTAAATACAAAAGAGCCAAAAGAAGTTAATAGGTATTTGACTAATGCTCAAGAAGGGCATTTAGTTAAATCTGGCGGTACTCCTTTACGTTATCTACGAGAATACAGAGTAGATAATACAGGTAACTTTGAATTAGGTCAACAAATAAAAGTTGATTTATTTGAAGCAGGTCAACTGGTTGATGTCACAGGAAAAAGTATTGGAAAAGGCTTTGCTGGCTATCAAAAACGTCATAACTTTAGACGTGGACCAATGGCACATGGTTCTAAAAACCATCGTCTACCAGGTTCCACAGGTCCGGGAACAACTCCAGGGCGCGTTTATCCAGGAAAGAAAATGGCAGGGCATCTAGGAAATGTGCGAGTCACTACTAGAAAACTGAAAATAGTAAGAATAGATCCCGAACGAAACCTATTACTAATCAAAGGTAGTATTCCTGGAAAATCAGGCACATTAATAAGTATTGCACCAGCAAACATAGTAGGTCAAAAATAGAGAAAATTTTTGAGAAATAAAGATGGTTGATTGTGTAGTAAAAAACTGGCAAGGTGAAGAAGTTGGGCAAGCAACTCTCAACTTACGTGTAGCTAAGGAAGAAAGTGCCGCACATATTGTTCACAGATCCCTAAGACTACAAATGGCAAATAATCGCCAGGGAACAGCTAGTACCAAAACTAGATCCGAAGTAAGAGGTGGTGGTCGTAAACCTTGGCGGCAAAAAGGAACAGGTAGAGCAAGAGCAGGTTCAATTCGTTCTCCCCTATGGCGTGGTGGTGGTGTAATTTTTGGTCCTAAACCAAGAGACTATTCCCATAAAATGAACCGAAAGGAAAAACGTCTAGCACTTAGTACTGCTTTCCAAAGTCGCTCAGAAGACTTAATAGTTATAGAGGACTTAAGCGAACAATTTACTAAACCAAAAACTAAAGAATTGGTGCAAGCGATCACTCGCTGGGGAATAGATATACAAGCTAAAATTGTGTTAGTTTTGCCAGAAAAACAGGAGAACGTTTATTTATCAGGTCGTAACATTGCCAAGCTAAAAATTATCCTAGCCAACAATTTGAATATTTACGATATTCTAGCAGCAGACAAAATCATAGCAACTGTAACAGCAATTGCTAAAATTCAGGAGGTCTACGGGAATGAAACTTGATTCACGAGACTTAGTAGATATCATTAAAAACCCAGTTGTTACAGAAAAAGCTACTAGGTTAATGGAGCTAAATCAATATACATTTGATGTAGATCCAAGGGCAACAAAGCCAATGATAAAACAAGTAATTGAGCAAATATTTGAGGTCAAAGTAATAGGTATTAATACCCTAAATTTACCTAGAAAAAAACGTAGAGTGGGTAAATATATAGGTTTCAAACCTAGATATAAGAGAGCTATTGTTACTCTAGAAGATGGGGAACCAATTCGGAAAGTTCTATTCCCAGACCTCTAAAAAAAATATATCTCAACTCAATTTCAATTAATCTGTAAAATATTCAACTGAGATAGAGAAGAAATTATGGGTATTCGTTCCTACCGACCCTATACTCCAAGTACCCGAGAACATAGTGTTTCAGACTTTGCGGAGGTAACAAAATCAAGACCAGAAAAAACTCTGGTAAAATTTAGACATAGAAAAAAGGGTCGCAACAACCGGGGTG
The DNA here is from genome assembly GCF_000014265.1 of Trichodesmium erythraeum IMS101. NCBI lineage: Bacteria > Bacillati > Cyanobacteriota > Cyanophyceae > Oscillatoriales > Microcoleaceae > Trichodesmium > Trichodesmium erythraeum. The sequence continues at coordinate 4,657,188 of NC_008312.1, read as the reverse complement.
TAGTTACCTGTCGTCATCGAGGCGGAGGTACTAAGAAACTATATCGTGTTGTAGACTTCCATCGCAATAAACATAATATTCCAGCGAAAGTAGCAGCAATAGAATACGACCCCTACCGGAATGCCAGAATAGCACTCCTACATTATCAAGATGGAGAAAAGCGCTATATCCTCCATCCCTTAGGATTAAAAGTTGGTCAATTAATCACCTCTGGGGTCAACGCTCCACTAGAGATTGGTAATGCTTTACCTCTAAGTAAAATTCCTTTGGGTACAGATGTTCATAACGTAGAACTTGTTCCTGGTAAAGGAGGACAAATGGTGCGTTCTGCTGGTGCTGTAGCTCAAGTAGTAGCAAAAGAAGATCAGTATGTAACAATCAAACTTCCCTCTGGTGAACGACGTAAAGTTAGAGCAAGCTGCTATGCAACTTTAGGCCAAATAGGTAATATAGAGCATAGGAATATTAGTCTAGGTAAAGCAGGCCGTAATCGCTGGAAAGGTAAGAGACCAACTGTTAGAGGTAGTGTAATGAACCCAGTTGATCACCCTCATGGTGGTGGTGAAGGTCGGGCACCAGTTGGTAGAAGTGGGCCTGTTACTCCTTGGGGTAAACCAGCATTGGGCATGAAAACTCGCAAGAAGAAAAAACAGAGTGATGCTTTAATTGTACAACGTCGACGTAAATCCTCGAAAAGAGGTAAAGGTGGTCGTCAAAGCTAAAACTTACTTATGCTTAAAGAAGTGCTTAGAATTCAGTAAGATAATTTTTTTCCTAAGGAAAAGAGTATATCAACCCATCTTACTAAATAGGGTCTTTGAATCCCAAGCTATAGATACGATGGCCACTTAAGTTCTCGAATATTGTATTAATTAAATCAATCATAAGTTCAATTATGTCTCGTTCATTAAAAAAAGGACCATTTATTGCAGATCATTTATTAAAAAAAATAGAAGCTTTAAATGCTAAAAATGAAAAACAGGTAATTAAAACTTGGTCAAGATCTTCAACTATTATTCCTGATATGGTCGGTCACACTATAGCAGTACATAACGGGCGTCAGCACGTTCCTGTATTTATATCAGATCAGATGGTAGGTCATAAATTAGGTGAATTTGCACCGACTAGAACATATCGGGGTCACGGTTCAGATAAAAAGTCAAAAAGATAAACAACAGGACTTACGCACCCAAACAATAAACCAGGTTTATTGACCCAATTTATTGTTGTTCCCAAGTAATGGGGAATTTTTTGAACCAATTTCTGCGTAAGTCCTCAATAACAAAAAAATTGATAATTGGAGAGGGGTATGCCCATAGATACCAATACAGAAGTCAAAGCAATAGCGCGTTATATCCGAATGTCTCCGTTTAAAGTACGACGGGTGCTTGATCAAATCCGTGGCATTTCTTATAGGGAAGCATTAATTATCCTGGAATTTATGCCATACCGATCTTGTGTTCCGATCCGAAAAGTACTGTGCTCAGCAGTAGCAAATGCGGAGAATAACAAAGGAATAGATCCAGACACTTTAGTTATATCCAAAGCTTTTGCAGATCAAGGACCTTGCTTGCCACGTTATCGACCCCGTGCTCAAGGCCGTGCTTACAAAATCCGTAAGCCTACTTGTCACATTACAGTGGCAGTTGCTTCTTTAGTTGATGATTAACTAAATTTTTTGGTTATAAATTCCCTAGATTAAATTAAAACACTATATGAAGAGTAATGGGACAAAAAATACATCCAACTGGTTTTAGACTGGGTATTACCCAAGAGCATCGTTCTCGTTGGTATGCTGACCCTAAGAACTATCCAGATACCTTGCAAGAAGATCACAAAATTCGTCAATATGTGAAGGCGACTCTTGCTAATGCAGGAATTTCTCAAATCAGAGTTGAGAGAAAAGCAGAGCAGATTGATTTAGAAGTTAGAACAGCTAGACCAGGTGTAGTAGTTGGTCGGGGCGGTGCAGGAATTGATTCTTTGAGGGTAGGGTTACAAAAACTTTTGGGTAGTAACCGTCAGATCAGAATCAATGTTGTTGAAGTCACAAAAGTAGATACTGATGCTATGCTCATTGGTGAATATATTGCTCAACAACTAGAAAAAAGGGTTTCTTTTCGTCGGGTTGTACGTCAAGCTATAACTAGAGCACAAAAAGCTGGTGTAGAAGGCATTAAGATACAAGTTAGTGGCAGGGTCAATGGAGCAGAAATTGCTCGTACTGAGGTTACCAGAGAAGGTAGTGTACCTTTGCATACATTAAGAGCTAATATTGATTATGCCTACTGTACCGCTAAAACAATTTACGGTATCCTTGGTATTAAAATTTGGGTTTTTAAGGGAGAAATAATTCCTGGTCAAGAAGAAATTGCCAATGCAAAAGTAAATCAACCAAAACGTAGACAACAAAAACGTCGTCAACAATATGATGATAGGTCTAACGAAGGGTGAATTTTACATAAATAATAAAGTTAAAAGCAATTCTTGATCAGCACTTCATTTAAAAAATAGGTTGACAATCAAATAAAATGTATAGGGTATAACATCTTAACATTTTTCTCAATTATTAACCTTTGTGATTACTGCCATAACCAAATAGCAAATCAAGAAGAGAACATTAGACTATGTTAAGTCCTAAAAGAACAAAATTCCGGAAACAGCAGCGTGGACGGATGAGAGGTAATGCAAATAGTGGCAATAAAATTAGCTTTGGTCAATATGCACTCCAAGCATTAGAACCATCTTGGATTACTTCCCGTCAAATAGAAGCTGCTCGTCGTGCTATGACTCGTTACATCCGTAGGGGTGGAAAAATTTGGATTCGCGTCTTTCCAGACAAACCAGTTACAATGAGAGCCGCAGAAACTCGTATGGGTTCTGGTAAAGGTGCCCCTGAATACTGGGTTGCAGTGGTCAAGCCAGGTCGTATTATGTTTGAGTTGGGCGGAGTGGTAGAAGAAATAGCTCGTGAAGCTATGCGTTTGGCATCATTTAAGTTGCCAATAAAGACAAGGTTCATTGTACGTGAGGAGGATTAGTCTATGCCTTTCCCAAAAATAGCAGAAGTTAGGGAATTGAGTGATGAAGAAATTGCTAATGAAATAGCTAAGGTTAAGCGGGAATTGTTTGATTTACGCATCCTTAAAGCTACAGGAAGAATAGAAAAAACACACCTATTCAAGCATAACCGCCATCGACTGGCTCAGTTATTAACAATAGAAAAAGAACGGGAATTAGCTAAAAATGCAGAAGCTTCTACTACTGTTTCCACAGTAGAGAATACTCAGTAAGCATTAAAATTTAAGATGGTGTTTCAGTTACTAGAATTTTAGTATTTTAGTAAAATATTAATTGCTAACACTATATAAAAAAATTATCCTTCGGGTAACAGGAAAGAACACTTTTAACTTATAAAATAGGAGGTATGATTATGGCAGCTAAAGAAAGAGTAGGTGTAGTTGTCAGCAACAAAATGCACAAAACAATAGTAGTGGCAATAGAAAACCGCTCTGCTCATCCTAGATATGGTAAAATAGTAGTTAAAACTAAAAAATATAAAGTTCACGATGAAGAAAATAAATGTAATGAAGGTGATCGGGTTCGGATTAGAGAGACTCGCCCTCTGAGTCGTACTAAACGTTGGGAACTTTCTGAAATTATCGGTTCTAAGGCTACTTTATAGTTGGTTTTAAAGGTTTGAGTAAAACTTTAATATAACAACTGAATGTACTTTTAATGTACTGTAATCTTATTCTCTAGTCAAAAGTAAATTTGGTTTTGCATAAACATAATAAAAACCACCATGATTCAACAACAATCTTTACTAAATGTAGCTGATAATAGCGGTGCCCGAAAACTAATGTGTATCCGAGTAGTGGGTGGTGGAAATCGTCGATATGCTCACATAGGTGATGTAATTATAGCTGTAGTCAAAGATGCATCTCCTAATATGGCTGTGAAAAAATCAGATGTAGTAAGAGCTGTTGTGGTTCGCACTAAAAAAGGTTTACGTCGAGATAGCGGTATGAGTATTAGATTTGACGATAACGCAGCAGTGATCATTAACCAGGATGGAAACCCACGTGGTACTCGTGTTTTTGGCCCAGTTGCTCGTGAATTACGAGACAAAAATTTTACTAAAATTGTATCCTTAGCACCGGAGGTACTGTAATGTCTAGAAAGAAAAAACCCTTAATGAGTGCCAGAGGAAAACCTATACGCTATAAAGTTCACGTTAAGAAAGGTGACACAGTTCAAATAATTGCTGGAAAAGATAAAGGTAAAGTAGGTGAAGTGCTTAAGGTATTACCGAAGGTTAGCAAAGTTATAGTTAAAGATGTTAATATTATAACAAAGCATGTTAAGCCTCAGCAAGAAGGAGAATCAGGTAAAATTGTTACTACAGAAGCTCCTATTCACAGCTCTAACGTGATGCTTTATTCTACTAAACAAAAAGTAGCTAGTCGCATTTGTTATACATTTACAGATGATGGACGTAAAGTGCGAATGCTAAAAAAAACAGGAGAGGTTATAGATTAAACAGAGGGAAAATGAATCAAGAATAGTCGATATTTTCAAGTAAAGACTAAAAAAGTGCATTTATTTTCTCAGTAAATTTTTCAATAAATAACCGAAAATATGTCAGATACACTCAAGAAATACTATTACAAAAAAATTGTTCCTAAACTAATTGACCAATTTAAGTATAAAAATATTCACCAAGTACCTAAGCTGGTAAAAGTAACAATTAATCGTGGTTTAGGGGAAGCATCTCAAAATGCTAAAGCTTTAGATTCATCTATAAAGGAAATAGCTACAATTACAGGTCAAAAACCAGTAGTAACTAGAGCAAAAAAAGCGATCGCTGGATTTAAAATCCGTCAAGGAATGCCAGTAGGAGTAATGGTGACTCTTCGTTCTCAGAGAATGTATGAGTTTATAGAGCGACTAATTAACTTAGCATTACCTAGAATTCGAGATTTTCGAGGCATAAATCCTAAAAGCTTTGACGGTCGAGGCAATTATAGTCTAGGTGTCAAAGAACAACTAATTTTTCCAGAGATAGAATATGACAAGATCGATCAAATTCGAGGAATGGACATTTCAATTATTACCACAGCTAAAACTGATGAAGAAGGCCGTGCCCTACTTAAAGAAATGGGAATGCCCTTCCGGAGTAATTAACTAAAGTAGTTAAAGAAAAGGGGAAAAAATGGCGGCTAACGACACAATATCAGATATGTTGACGCGAATTCGCAACTCCTGCATGGCGCAGCATACAACAACAAAAGTTCCAGCAACAAAGATGACTCGCAGTATTGCCAAAGTTCTGAAAGATGAAGGTTTTATTGGTGAGTTTGAACAGGAAGGGGAGGGTATTAAAAAATACTTAGTAATTTTTTTAAAATACAAAGGTAAAAATCGCCAACCCATCATTAGATATTTGAAGCGAGTTAGTAAACCAGGGCTCCGGGTTTATAAAAATCGTAAAGAATTGCCACGAGTTTTAGGTGGAATAGGAATAGCTATTATTTCTACATCTAGTGGAATTATGACTGATCGAGAAGCTAGAAAAAGAGGTATTGGAGGGGAAGTTCTTTGCTATGTTTGGTAGATAGCGATAAGCACAGGTCAAAAGTTGAAAGTAGTCTGTAACAAAAAAAATTAGGTACTGATAACTGACCAACTGAAATGACTGAGTTGTAGATACCAAAATGTTCCTCAAACGGGACTTAATAATTTCCCTGCCCTAAATACATAGTTCTATATAACCAAAATGAATAAATAGCCATTGATCAAGCAAAAAAACAGCTACCAACCTAAATATAAGAAAAAGTTATGTCACGAATTGGTAAACTTCCAATCCCAATACCTAAAAAAGTAACTATTACTATTGAGGGTCAAAAAGTAACAGTAAAAGGCCCATTAGGTGAGCTGTCTAGGGTCTTGCCACCTGAGATAGCAGTGAAAGAACAAGAAAATACTATTATTGTTAAACCACAAGAACAATCTCGTAGGGCACGTCAGCGATATGGTTTATGTCGCACTCTTGTTGCGAATATGGTCGAAGGTGTATCTAAGGGATATGAAAAACGACTGGTGATTCAAGGGGTAGGTTATCGTGCCCAAGTTCAAGGTAAGACTTTGGTATTAAATGTGGGTTACAGTAAACCAGTGGAAATGCCAGCTCCTGAAGGTATAAATATAGCTGTAGAAAATAATACCAACGTAATTGTTAATGGTATTAATAAAGAACTGGTGGGAAATACTGCCGCTAAAATCCGCGCCGTTCGTCCACCAGAAGTATATAAAGGAAAAGGTGTTCGTTATGCTGGAGAAGTAATTAAACTTAAAGCGGGTAAGTCAGGTAAAAAATAAACAATGAAGTACACTCGTAAAGACTCAATTATCAAGCGACATCGCCGAGTGCGAAAAAAGGTATTTGGGACGTCAGAACGTCCAAGGTTATCAGTATTTCGCTCAAATATGCATATCTATGCACAAGTGATTGATGATACTAAACAGCATACCTTGGTTGCAGCGTCAACTTTAGAAGCAGAAGTAAAGTCAACCATTAAATCAGGTGCTAACTGCGATGCTTCTATACAAATAGGTAAATTAATTGCTCAGCGATCGCTAGAAAAAGGAATAGAAAAAGTAGTTTTTGACCGTGGTGGCAACCTTTATCATGGTCGAGTCAAAGCCTTAGCTGAGGCAGCTCGTGAAGCTGGGTTAGACTTCTAGCTATCAAAAGTTATACCAAATATCAAAAAGTTTGCTATTTATCCTAATTTGGAAATATGGAGAGTAATAAAGGTAAAAATAAAATATAGCATTACTATTGAGAAATGGTATTACACAAAAAAATAATGAAGTTGACAAAAGGTAAGAACTATGGCAGAACAGCAACAACGTAGGAAAAAAAGTAGCCGTACCAAAGAAAAAGAAATTGAATGGCAAGAAAGAGTTGTCCAAATTCGCCGAGTCACCAAAGTTGTAAAAGGTGGTAAAAACCTCAGTTTTCGCGCTATTGTCGTAATAGGCAATGAGCGGGGTCAAGTGGGTGTAGGAGTGGGTAAGGCAGCAGATGTTATAGGAGCTGTAAGGAAAGGAGTTGCTGATGGTAAAAAACATATCATAGAAGTCCCACTGACTAAATCTAACTCTATTCCTCACCCTGTAAATGGTTTTGGTGGTGGAGCTAAAGTAATGATGCGACCTGCGGCACCAGGTACAGGAGTTATTGCGGGAGGAGCTGTAAGAACTGTTCTTGAACTGGCAGGTGTGCAAAATATACTAGCAAAACAGTTAGGTTCTAATAATCCATTAAACAATGCGAGAGCTGCTGTTAACGCTTTAGATGCTTTGAGAACATTAGCAGATGTAGCTCAAGAGCGAGAGGTACCCATAGAAAATTTATATGTTTAGTGTCTAATTAGACTAGTTGTAAATTCGAGAATTAACACCTATAGCAATTTACATACTCAAACAAAAAGCTGGCTTTATTACCCCAGTATTATTTTTAAAATCACGAAATTTCCTGCGGTTAACCTGGTTTATGCCTACAACTTAACCTAAATTTTATGACCTCAACGTTAGTTGGAGATCAAAAGTTTTGGTTTATCGCAGCTTTGGGAGAAAAATAAAATCCAGGTAAATTAATAGGTAACAAGACAAATAAATATGCGATTAAAAGATGCAATTCCAAAAAAAGGTTCCCAACAGCGCGGTCGTAGAGTTGGCCGGGGAATCTCAGCAGGTCAAGGTGCAAGTTGTGGTAAAGGGATGCGCGGTCAAAAATCTCGTTCTGGTGGCAGTACTAGACCAGGTTTTGAAGGAGGCCAAAATCCCCTATATCGTCGCTTGCCAAAATTAAAAGGTTTTCCGATGGTAAATCGGAAAAAATACACGATTATAAATGTTAGTAAGTTATCATCATTACCAGCTAACACTGAGGTAACTCTTGCTTCCCTGATTAAAGTTGGAATTATTACTACGGATGATGGTCCACTTAAAATCTTAGGAGATGGAGACTTAAACATTCCACTTAAGGTTTATGCAGCAGCTTTTACAGCTTCAGCTCGGAGCAAAATAGAAGCAGCAGGTGGTAGTTGTGAAGAAATTGGCCCTGCTCAAGCTGTCTCTAATGAGGATTCAACAAAGGAGTAAGATAACTTCAGCTAAAAATTCAACAAAGTAATAAAACAACCAATATATCTGGAAGCGGAGGATTATGCCCAACTCTGCTAAAATCAAAAATATAAAAAATCAAATCTCAAATAGATATGGACATTAGTAGAGATAAGGCACCAACTGCTCAAGAGACATTCTTGCAGATGGCCCAAGCAGCAGGATTGCGAGGGCGACTGCTAGTAACAATAGGTTTACTTCTATTAGTGCGTTTAGGTGTTTATCTACCAGTACCAGGAATAAATAGAGAAGCTTTTCAAGCTAGAATTGGAGACCAGGCTTTAACAGGCTTCCTAGACCTTTTTTCTGGTGGTGGTTTTTCAGCATTAGGTATTTTTGCATTAGGGATTATACCTTACATTAACGCATCAATTATTATTCAATTGATGACGGCAGCGCTACCAAGTTTAGAAAACTTGCAAAAAAATGAGGGTGAGGCAGGACGTCGAAAGATTTCTCAAATTACTCGCTATGTAGCACTGGGTTGGTCGGTTTTACAAAGCTTTGGTTTAGCTATATATCTTAATAGCTCATCTGTAGATATTAATGGAGAACTGGTAACTGTATCAATTAATCCAGGATCTCTATTTATTGCTAAAACTATTTTGGCAATTACAGCAGGTTCAATGTTTGTGATGTGGATATCAGAACTAATTACAGAAAGAGGTATTGGAAATGGTGCATCCTTACTTATTTTTGTAAATATTGTTGCTGTACTGCCTCAGTCATTAGGTGACACTATTAAACTTTTTGAAGGAGGAGACCGAGCAATAGTTGGTCGGGCAATTATTTTGCTGCTGGTATTCCTCGTAATGATAGTAGGTATTGTATTTGTACAAGAGGGCAGTCGCAGGATACCTATACTTTCAGCTCGTCGTCAAGTGGGTAGAAAATTATATAGGGAAACAAAAAGCTATCTACCTTTACGGTTGAACCAAGGAGGGGTAATGCCAATTATTTTTGCCTCAGCAGTTCTGATATTACCTGTATCCTTAGCTCAGTTTGCGAATAGCCCTATTATATCTCAGATTGCTACTGCTATAAGTCCTAGTGGTCCTACACCCTGGCTATATGCTTTATTTTATTTCGTTTTGATCCTTTTCTTCAGTTACTTCTACGCTTCTCTAATTATGAACCCAGTGGATATGTCCCAAAATCTGAAGAAAATGGGGGCAAGTATTCCAGGTATTCGTCCAGGTAAAACGACCAGTGACTATATAGAGAAAGTTTTGAATAGGTTGACTTTCCTAGGAGCTATTTTTCTGGGTTTAGTAGCTATAGTTCCTACTATAGTAGAAAGTGCTACTCGTGTACCTACATTTAGAGGATTAGGAGCTACTTCTCTATTAATTCTAGTAGGTGTAGCAATAGATACAGCCAAACAAATTCAAACTTATGTTATCTCTCAAAGATACGAAGGAATGGTTAAGCAATAGTGGTAAAACTGGTATTTTTAGGTCCACCAGGAGCGGGGAAAGGAACACAAGCATCTCTCATAGCAGATTTTTATAAAGTTCCCCATATTTCTACTGGTGATATTCTGCGCAGTAACGTAGCAGAAAGATCTCCTTTGGGTATTAAAGCCAAAGACTATATGGATAAGGGAGATTTAGTCCCTGACCAACTCATTCTTGATATGGTTAAGGAAAGACTGGAAAACCCTAATGCTCAAAATGGTTGGATTCTAGATGGCTTTCCCCGGACTGTAACTCAGGCAGAAGAGTTTTTCAAAAAATATGAGAGTGAAGGAGAAGAAGCTAAGAGTAGTAGTTCTTTTCACGTAATTAATTTACAAGTACCGGATGATGTTTTAGTAGCTCGTTTGTTATCAAGAAAACGTGAAGATGATCAGGAAGAAACTATTAGAAATCGTTTACAAGTTTATTATCAACAAACGCAACCTTTGATTGAGTTTTATCAAGCACGTGAACAGTTAATTATTATAGATGGAAATAATCCTATTGAAACTGTGACTAATGCTATAAAACAAGAGGTTGATAAAATTACCTGAAGTAACTTGGAATAAAATTTTGAAGGTGGAAAAATTAAACTTTTTATACCTCCAACTAGAATTATTGAAGCTACTTATTTCAGATAAATATTTGTAGAGATATTATTCCTCCTGCTTAACCTCTAAAAATCAAAAATTTTTGATAAGATATGTTAATAGAATTAGCATAAAATAATAGGCTGTTCCTAAACTAAATCGGTTATTTGCAGGGTTGAGGTTATTAAAAATTGTCTAAACAAGATCTCATAGAAATGGAGGGAACAGTGACGGAGTCCCTACCTAATGCAATGTTCAGGGTAGATTTGGATAATGGGTTTAATGTATTAGCTCATATTTCCGGTAAAATCCGTCGCAATTACATCAAAATTCTACCAGGCGATCGAGTCAAGGTAGAGTTAACACCCTATGATTTGACAAAAGGCCGAATTACTTATCGACTTCGGAAAAAGTAGGATTTATAAAACTTACTAGAGATTTTGTCATATTCTTAAAGGTTTAGCTTAGTTGCTAAAAATATATCTAAATGATATAATATTAAATTTATGGTGTTGCCAAAAAGGGCATGAAAGTTAGAGCATCCGTCAAAAAAATTTGTGAAAAGTGTCGTGTCATTCGTCGTAGAGGACGAGTAATGGTGATATGTGTTAACCCCAAACACAAACAACGTCAAGGTTAAACATACTTAGACACGTAAATTAGAGTATCTGTTGCATACTCATCAAGCTTATGTAAGTTCTATTTAAAGCTTAGGGAGAACAAGTAAAGTGGCACGAATTGCTGGAGTAGACCTCCCACGCGATAAGCGTATAGAAATTGGTCTGACATACATATATGGAATAGGACTATCTCGGTCCCAAGAAATTTTAGCTGAAACAGATGTAAATCCTGATACCCGTGTGAAGGATTTAAGTGATGCGGATGTAGCAGCTATTCGTTCTGAAGTCCAAAATAATTATGAGGTAGAAGGAGATCTCAGAAGGCTAGAAGCCATGAGTATCAAGCGATTGATGGATATTGGTACTTATAGAGGTCGCCGACATAGAATGGGCTTACCCGTTAGAGGACAACGGACTCGCACTAATGCCAGAACTCGCAGAGGTGTACGCCGAACTGTAGCTGGTAAGAAGAAAGCTAGCGCTAAGAAGTAGAAGCCTGCTTGTAAATATATTTTGAGCAGCTATTAAGGCAAGAAAGATTAGTATCACTAATAATGTTCTAATTAAAAAAATCTGAGTTAGATTGACTTAAAACTTGAATAATAAGCATTATTTTATGAGATCGTTTGCTTATTTATAAATTGTATTTAGCTAACTTAAATACAGATAATTTGACTGTCAATTCATGTAAACTAGCTGAGATTATGAATAATTGATATTAATTATGGTAATATAAACAAGTCTAATTAAAAATATTAATTGGATTAAATTGCAAATTTTAAAAGTCAATTATTCTGGTCTAGTTATGGCTATATATTTAGGAGAAAAAAAATATTTCCGATATATTTTATAGAATTTAGGAAAGAAAATTTCCAAAGGAGAAAACTTAAAGATTAGCTATTTTTACTTTTGTAGGAATTGTAGACTCATACTTCTACACTGAAGGGAGAAAAAATCTATATCTGATCCAAAAATCATCAAATCAACAAGTTAGGTATATCTGTTTTGGACTGCTGCTAGTATTAAAACTATAATAGATGATTTAATGTCTTAAAAATTTAATAGCTAGGCAAGCAAGGTAATAGCTAACAGATTATGTAATCTAAAACCAATAAAATTATTTCTACTCAGTAAGGATTTAAGAAGTATAGTTATTAGAATACTCAAAAAACTTCTTCTGAGATTAGAAGTAAGTATACTTGTTGTTAGAAAAATGCATTATTAATCTTATATCCTACTCATAGAAAGAAATATGGCACGACAACCAACAAAAAAAACAGGCCCGAAAAAACAAAAAAAGAATGTGCCCAATGGGGTAGCTTACATCCAGTCTACCTTTAATAATACGATTGTAACTATTGCTGACCTAAATGGTGAAGTAATTTCTTGGGCTTCGGCAGGTTCAAGTGGTTTCAAGGGGGCCAAAAAAGGAACTCCCTTTGCAGCACAGACAGCAGCAGAAAGTGCAGCACGCCGAGCCAACGATCAAGGAATGCGTCAGGTTCAAGTGATGGTAAGTGGGCCAGGGGCAGGAAGAGAAACTGCAATTAGAGCTTTACAGGGGGCTGGTCTAGAAATAACTTTGATTCGAGATATTACCCCAATTCCTCATAATGGTTGCCGTCCACCAAAACGGCGTAGAGTCTAATCAAATTATTAACTCTGGGGTTCAATGGAAAAGGGAGGTTACTCCGTGGCGCAATTTCATTACGAGTGTGTAGAGTCTAAAACTGACAAAGATCGAAGTCAGTACGGAAAATTTATTATAGAACCACTAGCTCGTGGTCAAGGTACAACAGTAGGAAATGCACTAAGGCGGGTTCTGCTATCTAACTTAGAAGGAACAGCTATTACATCAGTAAGGATAGCTGGTGTTAATCATGAGTTTGCCACAATTAAGGGGGTAAGAGAAGATGTCCTAGAAATCCTACTGAATATGAAAGAGGTTGTTCTCAAAAGCTATTCTGAGCAACCACAAATTGGCAGGCTGCGGGTAGAAGGACCAGCGACAGTAACTGCTGATCGATTTGATGTGCCTTCAGAGGTTGAAGTAATAGATCGCAGTCAATATATTGCTACTCTATCCCCAGGCTCCATTCTGGAGATGGAATTTAGAATTGAGAAAGGAACTGGTTATAAAGCAGTAGATCGTACTCGTGATGATGTGGCGACTCTTGATTTTCTGCAAATAGATGCTATTTTTATGCCAGTTCGTAAGGTTAACTATACGATTGAAGATGCCCATATAGGTAGTTCTTTAGAACAAGACCGACTAATTATGGATATTTGGACTAATGGCAGTTATACGCCTCAAGATGCCTTGAGTAATGCCGCTGGTATTTTAATGAGTTTGTTTGAACCACTCAAAGATATTACCAATATGGCAGATATTCCATCAGGAGAAACGACAGACCCAACAAGTCAGATCCCAATAGAGGAATTACAGTTATCAGTTAGGGCTTATAATTGTCTAAAAAGGGCTCAAATAAACTCAGTTGCAGACCTGCTAGATTATAGTCAAGAAGATTTGTTAGAAATCAAAAACTTTGGTCAAAAGTCTGCAGAAGAAGTCATAGAAGCTTTACAAAAGCGCTTGGGAATAACTTTACCTCAAGAAAAAGTAGCTAAAGCTACTTAGAAATGAGGAAAAAAGGTTAACAACCGGAAATGTTATTACATTCAAATTTGTAGAATTAAGTTCTTTTAACTGCTAGTAAAAGTAGACTAGAAACTAATTATAAACATTTCCTAAACATTAGTTCAAATATTCTAAGTATTTAAGGTAGTCATGCGTCATAGTTGTCGTGTTCCAAAGTTAGGTAAGCCAACAGACCAGCGTCGCGCTCTGCTGCGATCTCTGGCAACTCAGTTAATTCGTCATGGTCAAATTAAAACAACAAAACCTCGTGCTAAAGCCGTACAGTCAGAAGTAGAAAGAATGATTACTTTGGCAAAGGATGGTTCCTTAGCAGCTCGTCGTCGGGCTTTAGGTTATCTCTATGACAAAAAACTAGTTCATTCTTTATTCAACGAGGCACAAGAAAGATATGGTTCTCGCAATGGAGGTTATACCCGTGTTTTGAGAACTATTCGTCGTCGTGGAGATAATGCAGAAATGGCAATTATTGAACTGATTTAAGGTTGATGCTAAAAGGCAGTGGGAAGATAGAAAAGGTTAATTTGACCATTTAAAAGTAAGAGCTTAATGTTAATAGATATTGACTTTTAAGCTTTAGAGACTAACAATTCTCATGGCTAATAACCAAACTTTAGTTCAGCGCGTTGCCCTTGTGATTCAATATCAAGGTACTCATTTTCATGGGTGGCAAAGACAGCCAAATCAACGAACTGTCCAAGAAGAGATTGAGAAGACTATTGCTTCTTTCATTAACGAACCTGTGACGTTACATGGGGCGGGTAGAACAGATGCTGGAGTTCATGCAGCAGCTCAAGTTGCTCACTTTGATGTTTCAGGTCCTATCCCTGCTCATAAATGGGCTACTATTCTAAACTCACGACTGGCTAATGATATATTGATTAGAGGTTCGGCTAGAATAGATTATGCTTGGCACTCCCGGTTTACCGCAATTTGGCGACGTTATCGCTATACTATTTATACAGATAAACAACCAAATTTGTTTGTGATGCCTTTTGTTTGGCATTATTATCAAGCTTCTTTAGACCCACAATTGATTCAAGCAGCTTTGAATCCTTTAATTGGTCATCATCATTTGGCTGCTTTTCAAAGAGCTGGATCCTGTCGTCCCCATTCTTGGGTAGATGTACAAGAGGTAATGTGTGAAAGGAAAGGTCCATTTATCTATATAGAGGTTCAAGCAAGTGGGTTTCTGTATGGAATGATGCGATTATTGGTAGGGTTGCTTATTCAAGTGGGTACTGAAGAGCTATCTCTGGAAAGTTTTACGGATATTTGGGTTAATCAAAGGAGGGACATTGTGAAGCACTCAGCTCCAGCTAGTGGTCTTTGTTTATTGCGGGTTGGTTATCCAGAATTTCCTTTTCCTCAAGAAGTTTGGTATGACAATATGCCTAGATTTATCCTTGGTTAATTTAAATAAGTAGTCAGTACTCTACAATTTAGTCAGATCGATCATTTTTTTATTTGGCAGAAGGGTATTTCAAGATAAAGATAATTATAAAAAATTATACATCTTTTGTAATATTATGTCCGGATAATTTAGTGAGAAAAAAGCATTATGCTTTGTGGTATTGCTTTCGCTTTTGAAATATTTACCATAGAGCTTTTGCACTACTATAAGGTTTAACTATAACTATAACCGGACATGGTATAAGCATTCCAGCAAGGAAATGCTAAAAACTGATGTGGTGTTTTTAAATGAGATATAAAACAAGGGAGAGTAAAAAGTCAGGTAAACTTTTTTAAGTGTTTGCTATATGCTTTTTTTTCAAAAGCAGCCTAGCTTTTCACCAAAACTTATACAGCCCTTTTAGTTTCCGGTAAGCTACACTCACCCGCTCAAAATGTATTTACTACAGAATTTTCACCATTTACACTGTACATTATTTGCTCGAAATATGTTGTATAAATTCTTATAACTAGTCAATAGGAAAATTATCAGTTGCAGCACTGTTTTTCAGTCTTTAAAATTAAGACAAATATAAATAATTCAAAACAATAACTAACTCAGAAAATAATGAACAAAACTTACTTGCCACCACAGGATATTGAAGGCAAAAAATGGTATGTTATTGATGCTGAAGGTCAGCGTCTAGGGAGATTGGCAACTGCTATAGCCATGATTATTAGGGGTAAAAATAAGCCGACTTATACTCCTCATATGGATACAGGAGACTTTGTAATTGTAGTTAATGCTGAAAAAGTAACTGTAACTGGTAAAAAAAGTAGTCAGAAACTTTATCGTCGCCATTCGGGAAGACCAGGTGGTATGAAAACAGAAGTTTTTTCTAAATTACAAGCTCGTTTGCCTCAAAGAATTATTGAGGAGGCAGTTTTTGGAATGCTGCCTAAAAATTCTTTAGGCAGAAAGCTTCACAACAAATTAAAAGTTTATCCTGGTTCTAATCACCCTCACGAAGCTCAAAAACCTGAAAAATTAACTATTCAAACTATTCCAGGAGGAGAAAGATAATGCAAGACAAAGAAAGTGGCCGTGCTATGTACTGGGGTACTGGTCGTCGTAAATCTTCTGTCGCATCAGTACGCTTAGTTCCAGGTACAGGTAAATTGATTATTAATGGCAAAGAAGGTGAAATATACCTGCAATATAATCATAATTATTTATCATCTGTAAAAGCTCCACTAGACACTTTAGGTTTTGAAAATGAATATGACATTCTAGTTAAAGCAACAGGAGGCGGGTTAACAGGACAAGCTGAGTCAATTAGATTAGGTGTAGCTAGAGCCTTGTGCCAATTAGACCCAGAAAATCGTAAACCTCTAAAGATAGAAGGATATTTGACTCGCGACCCTCGTGCTAAGGAACGGAAAAAGTATGGTTTACGCAAAGCACGTAAAGCATCTCAATATTCCAAACGATAATATGTAGCTGAAATCAGAAGTTCGTTCTTTAGAAGTCAGAAATCAAATTCGTAGCATGGACTATATTTGAGCAGATGGACAATGTCCTCCTCAGTAATGGCGACTTCTATACATTTGAGACAACAAAGTTAATTTGCCAATTTTTACTATTCATCCTGTAAAAATTGGCAAATAATTTGATACAATAAAATTAACTGTTAATCATTAAAATCTAGTTTATTGGTGAATTAAATTATCTCAAAGAACTACTAAATATGATTATGTTAAAACAGTTAAGAGTAAAGAAAATATTTGTAATTAAGTAAAGTCAAGAAAATGCCTAAAGCTGATATTCATCCTGAATGGTATCCAGAAGCTAAAGTTTATTGCAATGGTGAAGTTGTAATGACAGTTGGTTCTACACAACCTGAAATTCATGTTGATGTTTGGTCGGGAAATCATCCCTATTTTACCGGTACTCAGAAAATTATTGATACTGAAGGAAGGGTTGAAAGGTTTATGCGTAAATATAGTAAACAAGAGGGTAGTGGATCTAAATCTAATAAATCTAAATCTACTAAATCTAAAAAGGGTAAAGGCAAAAAATAGTGACAACGTAAATTGTCCTTAATTAGTTGTATATCATTTCAGTTATTATTTATTAGTATCTCCTACTGAATTAGGAGGAAAGATAAAAACCCTTGAAAACTTATTTATTGGTTAAACATTACAGGCAACAATTAAAATTAAAATCCCAAATAAAGTTGTTAAATAATGAAAATGGCGGTTCCCACTTAAATGAGGAATACTAAAAGCTTTAATTCACAGCTTTTCAGCTTTAAATATGGACCTCACTAGCATGGGAAATGCTATGGCTAAAACAAAGCAAAAGAAGTAGTGCTCAATATGTAATGATAGAGATGTAAAAGTTATTGTTTTCTATCTATGGCTACTTTTCCCAGGTGTGAATATTCAAAAACTAAACTGTCAAAAATGGCCATATTATATATTAAGATAAGTATGAGTTTTTGTGTCATGAATGTGGACGACAATTGCTAAAAAACTTTACCTAGAACTGGATTAAACAAGCTATTCCCATCGCTGATTGAACGACTGTTTAAGATCAGGATTTCGATGGCTGGCATTACTCGTGTAGTCCAAGTTACGGATCAATGGCTACAAGCAGGATATTAACCAGACATAAGCAAAAATACCTAAAAGCGATAAGGTTCAGCCTAAAGAAAGAGAGGAAACTCCCAATTCAATGTGATGAATTATGTTAAGAGTATGGGTAACAAAGCTAATAAGCAATGGAAGTAGAGGGTTGTGAAATTTTGTTTGTTACTATAAGCCTGTAGGATTAAGAAGTAGCTATAAATTTGTAGCAGTATTGGTCTTAAATTTATCGTTAATGTGTGATTGTTTTAAGAATGGGTAGCATAATCCCATGAACTAATTTGTGGAGTGTAAGAACGTTGTGCTCTACTTAATGTTTATTCGCAAAAATTAGTAATATTATTTTTTGTATGGCCTCTTTTTGGTCTCTTGGTTCAAAGCTTTTTTAGGAGCTCAATGAGTATATTAACTTATGCAATTAGAGATTAGTAAACGACATAAAGCACTCTGAAAAGAAATAGGGGGGGATTTATTAAATTGAACTATTCAATAATATCATTTGAGAAATGGTATCTAGGTATGGGTGTAAAAAAACTCAGTCTATCTCCAAATTAGCTTGAAAATAACATTGGTATCATTTTGCATTTTATCCATCGCTATAATCAATCATTACTTGTTTAGCACTACTGCAAAGGACAACGGACAATGGCTGAAACATATTTAAAGGACAACTTATAATGGCTGAAACATATTTATTAGATAAGTTAAAATCTGTAGAGCAAACATATAATGAATTAACTCTGCGTTTGGCCGATCCAGATGTTGCTAAAGACCCCAGTGAGTTCCAAAAATTAGCTAAAGCACGTTCTTCCCTGGAAGAAGTTGTAAATTGTTATGTAGAGTGGAAAAATGCTCAAGAAGAATTAGCTGATGCTAAGGAAATATTGAAAGAAGCTGTTGGCGATTTGGAAATGCAAGAGATGGCCAAAGTTGAAGTAGAAGATTTGGAAGCCAAACTAGAATCTCTAGAAAATCAAATGAAAATTGCTCTACTGCCACGAGACCCCAACGATGATAAGAATATTATGTTGGAGATTAGAGCTGGTACAGGAGGAGATGAAGCTAGTATTTGGGCAGGAGATCTCGTTAGAATGTACTCCCGCTACTCAGAGAACCAAAGCTGGAAGGTGAGCTTGCTGAGTGAATCTTTAGCAGATATGGGCGGTTTTAAAGAAGCAATTTTAGAAATTAAAGGGGATCACGTTTATAGTAAGCTCAAATTTGAAGCAGGAGTTCATCGGGTTCAAAGAGTGCCAGTTACAGAAGCAGGTGGAAGAGTACATACTTCTACTGCTACAGTGGCGATAATGCCAGAGGTGGATGATGTGGAAGTTGAAATAGACCAAAAGGATATTGAATTGTCAACTGCTCGTTCTGGTGGAGCTGGTGGACAAAATGTCAACAAGGTTGAAACTGCTGTAGATTTGTTTCACAAGCCTACGGGAATTAGAATTTTTTGTACCCAGGAGCGGAGCCAGCTACAAAACAGGGAGCGAGCAATGCAGATTTTGCGGGCTAAACTTTATGAGATTAAGTTACAAGAGCAACAAGCAGAAGTGAGTTCTATAAGGCGATCGCAAGTAGGTACTGGTTCCCGTTCTGAAAAAATTCGTACTTATAATTATAAAGATAATCGGGTGACAGATCATCGCTTAAATCAGAACTTTTCTCTTGTACCTCTTTTGGAGGGAGATATAGAAAATGTTATTCAAGCTTGTATTACCCAAGATCAACAGGAGCGTTTACAAGAGTTAGCAGCATCTAGTTCTACTCCTATTTCAGTATAGCTAATATGTTCATTCCCCTTTATGAGAGGAATTGTGGCACTTTTTCTCAAATCTTCTCAGGGTTGTGTTTTGGATTTAGGAAAAACACCAATAGATCGGCAGTTTACCGAAGGGTCTATGTCCTCCATACTGTTTAATGCTATGTTGGCTAGTGGTAATACTACACCCTAATGGGGTGTTCCTTGTTCTATAAATTAAGCAAACCAACCTAGAATTAAAAATTTCCACAGCCCCTTTTTGATTTGTTGGGAGAAAATTATATTTGACATCATCAAGCTGTGGCTAATTCTGTAGAAATATTTTTCAACGTCTAGTTCCATTACTTCTTTATTTTGACTTCCTTTATGGCCAAAAAGTTTGAATAAAACGTACTTTTATTTATTCTTAGTAGCTCTGAGTGCTCTAAATCCTGAGCTTTAGGGTTAACAGGTTCCTTTATAGAAAATTTATAAGGCTTATTTAACAATAAATTACCATTCTTTATCTACTATAGTTAGGACTTCTAGGGTTATAATTTTACCATTCTTTTTGGGCATGTTGACTTTCCTTTATTCTCGATTATCCCAGTTCTTCGCTTTTTTTAGCTTTTCAGCCTAGCAGCCAAGCATGGACATAAAGAGTATCAAAATTAAGAGAAAACTAGGAATGAGTTGGTGAAAGATAAAGAGGAAAAACTTATAAATATAAAGTTAATAATTGTAATTAATTTTGCCATTCGGCATAATTGTTTCCTGAAGATTAGCGTCTACTAGGTTAATATTGTCAATTAAAGCGTCAGTAAGATTAGCTTTATTTAGGTTAGCTCCCCTGAAATTTGCTCCTCTTAAATCTGCTCTGATTAAAATAGCTTCACTTAGGTTAGTACCTCGGCAATAAGTTTCCTGTAAATTTGCATCTTGAAAGTTAACTTTTTTGAGTTTAGCAAATCTCAAATCTGCTCCAGACAGGTTAGCTTCTATCAAAGAAGAATTTAATAAATAAATCCCAGTTAGATGAGCTTTAATAAGATTAGCTTGGTGAAAATTAGCTTGATAAAAATAACCTCCAATTAATTCAGCTTGATGAAGATTAGCATAACTAAAATTAGCATAACTGAAGTTTGCTTCCATTAAATCTGCTTTGGCTAAGTTACTTCTACTGAGATCTGCTGAAGTACCATCAACATACCTACAGTTAGAATTTTGTAAATCAGTTCCAATTAAATTAGCATCTACTAAATTAGCTTCGATTAAATTAGCAAGCCTTAGATTAGCAGAAATAAAATTAGTATTTTTTAAATTTGCGCCCTGAAAATTAATAGCAGTTAGATTGGCATTAATTAGTTGAGCTGAAGTAAAAATAGTATCTCTACAATTAGCATTAATTAACCGAGCTAAAGACAGATTAGCTCCTGTTAAATTCAATCCTTTTAAATTAAAACCTTCTAGATTAAAGCCTCTCAAGTTAGCATTAGAAAAGTCTGGTTGTAAATGTAGATTTTTATATCTCCATTCATTCCATGTCACTACACCACGATTCAGTAAGGCTAGATATTCTTGATTCGCCATATTTTCATTAATAGCTATTGGCAATATATAACAATGGCTATTATTAAATTAGAGCTATAACTTACAAATATTTATAATACCATAATCAGTTTCAATTCTCTAGAAAAATATCAATAGGACTTACACACTTGCGCACCTGACTTTTAGGAGCAATTGTTATCTTTAAGAACATGTATCTACAAAAAATGCAGTTTCTAGGTTAACCTTGGTAAATTCTGATCAACTTCAGCCTTTGTTGACTTACAGTAGTTTTCATAATTAGTAGACCATAGTAGGGAGGTTAAATTAAATGTCCCTAAGATGTTTTTGTTGTGAAGATGTAGTTTATAAATCTGAAAAGCACTAAAAATTGCACTACGAAAAAGTGTTATACAAAGCGTGATCAATATTTGCTACAAATTATAAACTATTGATCAAGACTCCTCCTTACTCCCCTAAAAATGAGAAATCAGGAGTCAGAAGGAATGACTTCAATATAATTTTTTAGTTCGGAAATTATCTTTTTTGTCAAAAGGACATTTTCTATGAACCTATGCCACTAATAAAATGGGATTAATCTACATAAGTATAGTGGCGAGCGCTACAAAAGCACCAAAACAAGCATAAATAGGCCCCCATCTTACAACTAGGCGACGATATTTACCTTGATACCAGGCAAAACAACCCTCTTGTTGAAAACGAGGTACAGAAATTTTGATCCCTCGTCCTGGTTTCTTTTTGTCTTTCCAAAGTCGTTTGGGCAGTTGAGGTCTAATCCCTCTTTGATACCTTGCTTGTCTTTGTCGTTGACAATCATATCCTTTATCAGTGGTAATAACTTGGAATTGCTTACGTGGAGGGCCCCGTTTTTAAGTTTTCACACTTAGTACTATCAATTAAGGGAATTAGCTGTTCTCTTTCATTGCCATTAGAGGGGGTAGTACAGTTAGCTACTGGTCATCCATTTCCTTCTCTCAAGGTATGAATTAAAATCCCCTTCCTTTTATGGCCATAAGCTCCATCCTCTCCTCTACCCTGACCGGGGGAAAAAGAGCCGTCCACGGCTGTGTAGCTTCAATTGATTAGTCCTTAGTTTTCTGGAATTCCTAAAATTCGTCCTTGTAGGTATTTGAGAGTTCTATCTTCTTCCTAACGCTTCAGCCATCTGTGTACTGAACTCTTGGAGGCCCAAATCTCTCGAGCTGTTACATCACAACAATGACAACCTGTTATTAATATGTAGAGAAGAGTATGATTGTACATATCGTACGGGGAGTATGAGGCATACGTTTACCTCTTTTTTGTGGTGAAATAGGAAAAATATCTTCAAATAACTTCTATTCTATGTCACTTAGTCCTTCAAATTTACCTGGCATCCTCTTTCAATTTACCATAACTGAGTAACGCTTATCATAGTATTATCATTTGACTATTAGTGGGATAGATTCATAAAGTCTTTTAATCATACTTACAGTATATTCCAAGTACATGAAGTACAAATATTAACAATTAAATCTTTGCAATGCCAGTATCTCGCTCTTATGGGTGTACCTCACTAAAGTAGAATCTGCTGTATTATTTAATCCCTATTCTTTTTTAACCTTTAGTATTAGGGCATTAAGTACCTCTTCAAAATTATTTACCTATTTTAATTATCTGTGCTTTTAGAAGGCCAAGAGTTCACCTTCTATAAATGTGTAATTAATTTTGCAAGACCACTTAATAGAATTGAAATCCTTTACAGTTAATAATTTTGACTTAAGCTGATAGTTCTGAAAATCAATAGGCTAAATATTATATCATATTAAGCTTGTTTTAATTTTAATCATTTATTAAATTAATATATAATTAAGAAATATTAACAAATACAAACTAGATGTTAAGTAAAATGATTCGGAATTAGGGTTAAACTAAAAATCGACACTAAAGATAAACTTTAGAAATCAATGGGAGAAATTTATAAAGCTGTTTTGACGATTGACTAACCATTGCTGATTTGCTAATATTTGTTTACAATAAGTTATATAATGTTAAGACAATGATACAAATCAGGTCCCATAGTCAGAAGCAATAAGAATACTTTACTTAATAAAGTAAAGGATTAAAAAAGCAGCTAACCGAATGAGGTTAAAGATTAGGATTCTCCTATGACTGAGCTGCATCAAAGGACAGCTTTGTTATTGGTTCATAACTTTGATGTAATTTTACTGTTAATTTTTGAACTTTCTTGAACTAGAATCAAATCTAATAGTAAACTCATAAGCAAGTCAGTTAGACAAATGTTGAGCTGGGTACATTATAGATTTGAACTTTTTTTAAAGCATAAAGCTACTAAGTATAGTAAGGTTGTCTTAGATGTTTCAGAAGTGTATACTAATAAAACTGTTAGTTAGACTCGAGAAGCCTCAAATAATTTAGGTTATAAAAAAGTGATTGCTGATCAAGATGATTTTCGCCTTGATCGTTACTAGAATGGTGATTGTGGGATTTTTATAAAAAGCTTGGTAGAAAAGCTTTCTACCCTATTCCTTAGATATCCCCTAAAGTAAGTTAGTCTTGTTGCTTATTGTTAAAAAGTGTTAGCACTAATAGTATGGTCTTATTAATCATAACAGGTACGATTTACCTCAATGCCAATATATTAAGATAATGAAACTTTGCTAGCGGGTAAGCTCAGGATGAACTTTTCTATTGGGTACTTGATAAACCTGTGTCTAATCAACAGTTTATCTCCTATAAACAATAGACAAATTTTGACCCCCTCTATTAGTGTTAGGTATTAGAATGTGAAAATGCTTATGTAGTATGCCCTCAAGCATAAGTGATTTTAAGATATCTAGAAGCTAACTAAAGTAATAATTCAATAAATTGATGTTGGTACAATTAAAACTCGTGGTAAGTTCCATTAGTCATGAATCAAGAATTTGACAACTATGCTAAACCCCATAATTATTAGGCAACTGTTAAATCAAGGTCAAAACATGAATCACCGTTATAATCTAAATTGGAAGCTAGAGGAGAAGGAAGAAGAGAAAATTTGTACTATAGAACTGTGGAGAACTAGAAGAATAAGGGAAGACTAATAAGTATTAGTTTAGTTTTGCTATCAATAATAAGGAAGCTGAACCAAATACTCTCAAGGAAAAGTTATTACATTATACTATCTTCTATGTTAGGAAGATTGTCTAGTTTACTGTGGATAAAATTGAGGTAACATAAGTCTGTGCAGGATTCATACCACCAAGATTCCAGAAATCAAAATGCTTTTTGATAAAAGCAAACAAAAAGGTGAGATGGTAAACTTTAATATGCCGATACTTAGGCGTAAAATAGAGATAAAAATAATGGTATTCGTTTATAGGTAGTGATTCTTGTAGTTAATTTATCTTTACAGTCAAAGAAGTTTACTTATAAGTATTACTGCATTTAGAGAATTACCAAAATAATTACTCTATCATTCAATACTTAGAAACCACTCAAAAAAATGGTATATCCTTTGGGTTATGTTCATCTCAATAATAAGGTGTTAATTTAAGCTCTTACACTGACTTCAGGTGTAGGCAGACTGGTTTGTTGTGCAATAACATCAGACAATACCTCTAAAGCAAACAATTACCTAAATACAAATCATGAGCAACGCAATATCAACCTCTGTACCAGTAATTGAAAAAGTCAACAAGCCAGACTTCGTATTTGATCCAAGTATTCGGCGCGATCATGCAGAACAATATCGTACTTCAGAGTGGTATGATGGTCGTGGAGAAATAAAGGCAGTGGATGATGGTCGCTCATTCGAGATTTCTGCAACATTTACCCTCAAATCAGAAGTCAAATTAGTAAATGGAGTTTTAGATCCATCTAACCCTATTTTAGCTAATATCTATAAAAGTCGTAATCGATGCGTAGCAGTTGTCGATCACATGGTAGATGAACTTTATGGAAAATCATTGACAAATTATTTTGAGCAGAATGATATTCCTCTGAAAACTCTTGTCTGTCGTGCTTGGGAGTCAGACAAAAATACTGATACGGTCCATAAAATATTGCAATTCTTGGGCAAAGATGGTTGTGATGTATCTCGTAACGAACCTGTTTTGATAATTGGAGGTGGTGTACTCAGTGATGTTGCTGGTTTAGCCTGTAGTTTACAACATCGGCGGACACCTTATGTAATGATTGGAACATCAGTTGTTGCTGCTATTGATGCTGGACCATCTCCTCGTACCTGCACAAATAGTAAGCTATTTAAAAATGGTATTGGAGCATATCATCCCCCTGTGATGACTATAGTAGACCGTACTTTGTTCCGTACTTTGGCAAAAGGTCATATTCGCAACGGAATGGCAGAAATTATTAAAATGGCAGTTACTGATGATCAAACATTATTTGAATTGCTGGAAAAATATGGTCGACGTTTAGTTGAAACTCATTTTGCTAATTTTGATGCAGATGAGGAACTGGTAAAAATATCTGATGAGGTGATTTATCGTGCTTTGTATTCTTATATGAAGCATGAAGGAACAAATATGTTTGAAACCTATCAAGACCGACCTCATGCTTACGGTCATACATGGAGTCCCCGTTTTGAGCCAGTGGTCAAACTAATGCACGGTCATGCTGTAACTATTGGTATGTCTCTTGGAGCTACTTTAGCGTTAGAGATGGGTTGGATAACAACAAATGAACGTGATCGAATAGTTAACTTGTGTCATTCTATGGGTTTGTCTGTTTACCATGAAATTATCGAAGATACAGAGTTAATGCTTCAAGCTCAGAAAAATATAACTCGTAAGCGCGGTCGTAGGTTGTGGGCACCCCTACCTACAGGTATTGGTTCTTGTAGTTTTGCGAAGGAAATATCTCCAGATTTATTAACATCTGCTGTTGAGGAACATAAGAAATTTTGTGCTTCTTTTACTTCTTTTGGTAGTCAAGGAAAAGGTGAAGAAATGTATTTAAGCGACCTAGGTTTGGAGTAAAAAAATAGGGAGTCTGCTAATAACCCCTTATGATATGCAATTCTCAAGATAGAGAAATGCGGTTAGCTTAAATGTTTATCATTGTCATAGTTGTGCTGCTGACAGGTAAAAATTGAAGCTGAAAGTAAATATTAAAATGTCATAATTAGTGACATTTATATCAATTTTCTGATTTCTGAAAATAATTAGGAAAAATTCCGGGCGTATAAAATTATGCACTATCTGTAGGGGTGAACGGTTGTTTATCCCTATTAGATATGTTATACCTCTCCAAAAATGCCGATTTGGGAACGGCAGGGTAAGAGCTTAAAAAATCTTTTCTTGAGATATCTATTAGCTTATGCCTCAGTCCTGACGATAGATTTTTTTTCTTCTCCTTTTTGGGAGAAACGTTTAAAGTGGGCAAATATGAGAAAATTTTCGATTAGTTGAGTACAGATAACTCAATATTAGCCCACCTTACTAGTGTGTCTAGATTGAAAATGTAGGTAAGTTGGAGAATATACTGTTCCTTCCCTGAACCCTCTCCTATAAGTAGAAGGGAGAAACATTTTTCCACTTCGAGTCTATCTGTTATCAGGGAAAATTTTAGTGATTTGAGGCTTAGATTTTACCTATAATTTTTGTCTAGATGCTCTACTGCTCTGCTGTTATTAAGTAGTAAGGGATAAAAATATGACAACCGTTGTG
The DNA here is from genome assembly GCF_000014265.1 of Trichodesmium erythraeum IMS101. Taxonomy (NCBI): domain Bacteria; kingdom Bacillati; phylum Cyanobacteriota; class Cyanophyceae; order Oscillatoriales; family Microcoleaceae; genus Trichodesmium; species Trichodesmium erythraeum. Next base: position 4,630,649 of record NC_008312.1, on the reverse strand, counting down.
AAAACAGAAACTGCCAGACCAGTTACACCATTAGGTATTTTGGTAGAGCAACTTGAAAGAATTGTCAAGATGGCAGAAACTGCAGAAATACCACCAGAATTATCTAATGCTATTAAGCAAGCGTATCAATTAGGGGCAGGTCTTGACCCCTATTTAGAAGAAAATACCACTCAAGAATCTCCTGCTTTGACAGCATTAGCAGAAAAGACTCGTCAAGAACCATGGAGTTCAAGATTTTCCAATAGCGAGACTGTGCGTCAATTAGAGCAGGAAATGTTATCTGGGCATATTGAGGGACAAACCTTAAAAATGTTTGTTCATATGATTGGGGCTAAAAGTATCCTGGAAATAGGGATGTTTACTGGGTATTCAGCATTGGCAATGGCGGAAGCTTTACCACAAAATGGGCGGATGGTTGCTTGTGAAGTGGATGAATATGTATCTAACTTTGCTAAATCTTGTTTTGATGGGTCTCCACATGGAAGCAAAATCTCGGTGGAAGTTGCACCTGCTCTAGAAACCATTAAGAAGTTGGCAGATGCAGGAGAAACTTTTGATTTAGTCTTTATTGATGCTGATAAAAAAGAGTATATAGAGTACTTCAAAATACTTTTGGATACAAGTTTGTTAGCAACAAATGGATTTATTTGTGTCGATAATACTTTACTTCAAGGGGAACCCTATCTACCGAAAGAAAAACGTAATCTTAATGGAGAAGCGATCGCTCAATTTAATCGCTTTGTTGCAGAAGATCCTAGAGTAGAACAAGTTTTACTACCTTTACGAGATGGGTTAACTATTATTAGGCGAAAGTAGTTATGATTTGAGGAAAATATTATGACATGAGGAATTAGTAAAAGTTTACAACCTTTTGTCAGCTCATTTTAACTTTTTACCTTTTGCCTGATCCGTAGAAGCATAAGTTCCTCAAGATTTGGTAGCATTTATAATGTTACCGAATATACCAGAACTATCATTAAGTGCGACTGAGGGAAGTAAATTAAATAATACTGGAAATTTGTAGCTTGTGCCTGGGAAATTTATTGAGCGTAATTAACTTTCTCCGGCTTCTGGCTTGTTCTCATTTCCAACTATTTTTAATAATAAACTACATCAACTCACAGGAAATAAAGCACAGTTATACTACGAAATTTTAATTACTATTGAAGAAGAACTACTAAAAACTGCTAATATTCAATTATCAGTAGTCAATATTAACAATGGTTAACCCTTAGAAATCTACACTATTCCTGAGGAATTGATTTGTTATATTGTGTGTCTCAATGGCTTTGTTGCCAAAATTAATGCTATTTATGACAAGATAATAGTTATTGCTTATGCTCAAATAACCCCATAAAAAGTACTTTTACTGAACAATTATTTTGAAAACTTCGCCCGCCTATCGGGGAATTTCTATAATTAAGATTGGTTTGAATACCCGACTTGTCTCATAAATAAATACTATAGAAAAGAAAAAGTCTCTTGAAACTCTCCAAAGTTTAGAGTTGAACTTGGAAAGCTTTCAGGCTAATGATCACCTTCTTTTCACCAAAGCATAAATGAAGACTCATAAAATATTGTTATCTCTACAAAACTACTAAAGATGGGACTAATATTATTTATTCAAGTACGTGCTTATGCATTGTTCCAAAATATCGGAACTATTGCATTATTATTGATTTTTTTACCATTTAATTTATTAAGGGTAATACCTTTACTACTCTGGAATTTAATCAGTCTACCATTTACCAAAAAATTAGTGGCAGATAATCCCAAAAATATCTTAATCACGGGCGCAAAAATGACAAAATGCTTGCAACTTGCCCGTTCATTTCATGCAGCAGGTCATAAAGCTTTTATATTAGAAACAAATAAATATTGGTTATCAGGAAATAGATTTTCTAATGCCGTTACAGGTTTCTATACAATACCTGCTCCAAATAAAGATTGGGATGGTTATTGTCAGGGATTATTAGAGATTGTAAAAAAAGAAAACATAGATGTATTTATTCCAGTATCTAGCCCAGTAGGAAGTTACTATGAATCTTTAGCAAAACCACTTTTATCTGAATATTGTGAAGTTTTGCACTTTGACGTAGAAGTAACTCAAATGTTAGATAACAAGTTCACATTTATGGAAAAAGCTAAAAGTTTTGGTTTATCTGTACCAAAATCTTTTTTAATTACAGACCCAAAACAAATTCTCAATTTTGACTTTGCTGCTGATGGGAGTAGATATATTCTTAAAAGTATTCCTTACGATTCAGTACGTCGTTTAGACTTGACAAAATTGCCCATGAATTCAAGGGCAGAAATGGAACAATTTGTTGGAAATTTGCCTATTAGTGAAGAGAAACCATGGATTATGCAAGAGTTTGTTAAAGGCAAAGAATATTGTACTCATAGCACTGTTAGAAAAGGGAAAATCAGACTGTATTGCTGTTGCGAATCATCAGAATTTCAAGTCAATTATGCTCATGTTGATAATCCACAAATTTACGATTGGGTAGAAAAATTTGTTAGAGAATTAAATATTACTGGTCAAATTTCATTTGATTTTATTCAGACAGAGGATGGTCGAGTTTTTCCCATAGAATGTAATCCCAGAACTCATTCAGCAATTACAACTTTTCATGACCATCCAGGGGTAGCAGATGCTTATTTAAAAGATAGTCAAAATGATAATGAAAACCCAATATTACCGGGACTAAATAGTCAACCTACTTATTGGACTTACCATGAATTATGGAGGCTAACAGGAGTTAGGTCATTAGAGCAATTGAAAGCTTGGATTAGAAGAATTAATCAAGGAAAAGATGCTATTTTTCAAGTGAATGACCCCTTACCATTTTTGATGGTTCACCACTGGCAAATTTTCTTATTACTACTCAATAATTTACGCAAATTTAAAGGTTGGGTAAGAATTGACTTTAATATTGGAAAACTGGTAGAGTTGGGAGGGGATTAAAGGTCACTATTTAGCTATTTGTCTTTTCTAGACAAGATACTTATTTATTTGCAAGCAGCGTTTACAAGTCAGCTAAAAACTCAAGGCTACATAAGCTGTTAGCTATAATCTTGTAAGTTTATAACAATTCATGCAAGTAAGCTGGATATCATAACCCAAAATATATTAAATCATAACATGGGTAATCAAGGTGGTAACATCAAATTTCCGACTGCAATTTATCTGCATAAACTTTTAGTAGCAATAGTTAAACCGAAAAAAAACTATTCGTACTAAGCAGTTTCACTTAACACCTCCTTGATATGCTTTGAGGTATTGTTTCAGTTGCTTGGAAACGAAAATTTACCAAAGTGTATGGTCAACCTAAACTCAAGAAAAAAAGGCAGAAATGATAGTTTTACCCTTAATGGTTCCATACCTACATCTATCAACTTAGTGGTAGGGGAGTCAGGGGGGTAGGTCGTTTAAAGTTACCTCAAATTTGATGGCTGAAAACTTATGAAATATTGCCACATGATTTTAATCCCAAGTTTGTAACTTTTAGCAGAAAAGCTAATAAATAGTTTGTCAGCTCTAAAGAAGTAGAACCTCGCCTCCCTCCAACTTGAGAAATCATTAGATACAGCAGAATAAAATAAGATATATTATTATATTATGTTTTGCTGTTGTGTTAGGGATAGCTCTGATAATAAATAATAGTATATTTGCTTTGGTGATTTTCTCCTGGTAAATTTTAGCCTGTGCTTTGGGTCGGTTATTGGTATTGCCAGTGTGGCAAAAAACTATAAGTGTTCCAGTAGCAATAACAATGATTGATAATGATTGCAGGTATAATTATTGCCATTATCTGGAATAAAGAACTTAACCTAATCAATTGCTATTAATGAAGTCTTACCTGGCATCGTCGCAGGTTTTATTTTTTTGGAATTGCTAATTTTACGGTTTTGCCTAAAAGTTTGAGTAAACAATAAAATAATACTACAATTTAATAGTGAAAAATGGAAAAACAAATTTGGATTGGGATAACATTTATAGCCTTTTTGCTATCATTTACAGTAGTAGGCATTTACTCCGCAACACAAAAGCAAAATACAACAACTGATTACTTACTTGCCAGTAGAAATGTTAATCCCTGGTTGACAGCACTATCCGCAATGGCAACAGGTCAGAGTGGGTTTCTATTTATTGGTTCGATAGGTTTTATCTATAAAGTTGGATTTGCTGCTATTTGGATACCCCTTGCTTGGACAATAGGAGACTATATTGCTTGGTTGTTAATATTTAAAAGGTTGAGGTTAGTTTCTCAGGAAACAGACTCAGATACAATCTCCTCATTCTTAGGTCAAGAAAATCTAAGTCCAAAAAATCAAGGGCGCTCGATTACAATAATTTCAGCACTAATTACCATAGGAATTCTGGGTACTTATGCTGCAGCTCAACTGGTAGCAGCAAGCAAAGGACTGAATGCTATATTTGGTTGGAACTATGAACTGGGTATTATTGCTGGGGCTGTAATTGTGGTTGTCTACTGTTTTTCAGGAGGTATCCGTGCTTCTATATGGACTGACTCTGTGCAGGGAATTTTAATGATATTATCTCTGTTGATTTTGTGTATAGTAAGTTTACTGGCTTGTGGAGGGTTGACAGAACTTTGGGTCAAGCTTAATGCCATTGACCCCACTCTAACAAATTGGATGCCTACTAATTTACCTTGGGGGTTTTTTCCTTACTTTTTGGGGTGGTTGGTGTCAGGCTTGGGTGTTGTCGGTCAACCTCATGTATTAGTAAGAGCAATGGCAATTGACTCTGCAGATAATATAGCGTTAGCTCGTAACATAAAATTAGTCTGCGGTCTAATGAATTCGGCTACAGCTTTTGGTATAGGATTAACTGCCAGAGTTTTGTTACCTGAATTAATGACATCTGGTGACCCAGAGTTAGCATTACCGAATCTATCTATAGAATTATTGCCAGCAGTTTTAGTAGGGTTGATGTTAGCAGGACTTTTTTCTGCAGCTATTTCTACAGCAGATTCTCAAATATTATCATGTTCTGCTGCACTAAGTCAAGATTTAGTTCCCAGTGGATCTAACTCTTATCGAAAAGCTAAAATTGCTACCTTAGCTGTTACTGCTTTTGTATTAGCGATCGCTCTCATAACAAACAATAGTGTATTTGCTTTGGTCATTTTCTCTTGGTCAGTTTTAGCCTGCGCTTTAGGTCCGTTGTTAGTATTGCGAGTGTGGCAAAAACCTGTAAGGGTTCCAGTCGCAATAACAATGATGATTACTGGTATAGTAGTTGCGATTATATGGAATAAAGGCTTTAACCTATCAAGCGCTATTTATGAAGTCTTGCCTGGTATGGCAGCAGGCTTTATTGTTTATGGAATTGCTAATTTGCAAATTTGGCCTAAAGATTTGAGTAAACAATAAAATCATACTACTACTTTTTCAATTTCAGCAATTAGAAAAAAGATGAACAATCAAGCTAGATTATTACCATTAAACCATTTCTCATCAATACCTATAGACTGTTTAGCTGCATTAATTGGCAGTCTAATCTGTATATCTTTTTCACCAATTTTTATCCGTTTAAGCGAGTATAATCTTGGTCCAAATGCTACAATATTCAATCGTTTTTGGATTGCAGCTATTCCCTTTTGGTTACTAAATGGATTATTAACTTTAAATTACCGAAAACAAAAAAATAAAACTCAAATTGAATTAAATAAACCAGAACTAGTTAAAAAAGGAATGCTACTGATAGCAGATGGGATCCTTTTATCTATTGGTCTGATACTTTGGGCTTGGTCTTTAACCATGACAAGCATTGCTCACTCTACTATGCTCCATAGTTTAGTGCCTATATTTACTGTGTTAGGAGCATGGTTAGCTTTAAGTCAAACCTTTGACCATAAATTTCTACTTGGTATGTTTGTGGCGATATGTGGTTCTGCCTTGTTAGAAGTGAATGATATTTTCTCATTTAGAATTAGTGAACAATTACTAGGAGACTTAGCAGCTTTACTCTCAGCAGTATTTTTTGGTATACACCCACTTATAGTTCAGAAACTTCGCACTCAATTCAACCCAGTTACAATTATGACTTGGTCTTCAACAACGAGTGCCTTATTGCTCTTACCTGTAGTTCTAATTACTGAGGATCAACTTTTTCCAAGTTCATTAACTGGTTGGCTTGCAGTCATTATTCAAGCTCTTTGTAGTCAAATGATAGGTATAGGGCTGTGGGCTTATTCTCTCAAAAAATTATCTGCTGGGTTTACTAGCTTAGTTGCATTATGTGCTCCTGCTCTTAGTATGATCGAAGGTTGGATAATTTTCTCGGAAAATATTAATCTCTGGAGTTCGGTAAGCTTCTCAATAATTTTATGGGGAATGTATTTGGCTATATCAAGTAAATCTGTTAATACAGGAGTTGAGTCTTCTAATTAATTAAGTTTAATTATTGCATCTACCACAATTTTCTCTTAATGTATTTTTTGGCCGACAGTTCCGTGTTTAAATACATCAGTGTGTGAAAGTTGAAAAATAATCAAAAAAAATACAAACAAAAACTAATAATAGTAACAATTTTTCAGCTATGCTAACAATTGAAAAACTACCAAATTATCTGTCATCAAATATTAAATTGCGGTTTTTACGCGATGAGGAAAAAAGTTTTACTACCGGTGAAAAAAAACTACCTTTAGTCATAGAACCAGTCCAGAAAAAATCCTTCTCAGTTCTCGCTGAATTAGTCAGGGAAAATAGAGATTGGTTTCATAGACAGCAAGACAACTACGGCGCTCTATTATTCCGGGGATTTGAAATAGAAACTGCGGCACAATTTGAAAATATCCTAGAGCTATTGAATGTTAAATTGGCATCAAAGTATCATTTTGGCAGCTCTCAAAGAAATCGAATAACTGATAAAGTTTTCACCTCTTCCGAAGCACCAGGGAATTTGATAATACCTCCACATAATGAACTGAATATGGTGCCAGTTAGGCCCATGTGTCTGGCTTTTTTCTGTCAAATTGAACCCACTTTATATGGCGAAACTCCTATTATTAATACAGAAAAAATCTTTAACGAATTGTCTCCTAATTTGCAGCATAAATTCGCTAATACACCTCAGAAATTTGTGAGAAATGTTCCTAATCATTTATTAGGAATAGTTTTCGAGGAACTCTCGCGAGAGGAAATTACAAAAATGCTTGAAGACGGGGAATTTTATTTTGAGTGGAAAGCTGATGGTTCTCTTTATTTTGAATGTTCTTACATTCCCGTGTTCCATCACCCAAGAACGGGCAAACTGTGCTTTTGTCTCAGCACTTTTGATTCTTTTGTTGCCAGAGAATGGTATCGCAGCATTGCGCAGCGCTATCCATTCAAAGAAATAATATACTACAATTTTTTGCCTTCTAAATTGTATAGAAATCTGGAAGGGATAGACAATGCACAACCAAAAATGTACTTGGTTAATGAAGAAGGAAACAATACGAAAATAACAGAGGCAGAGGCAAAAGAATTAGGGGAAGCTGAATGGAAAAATGCTACAGTGTTTCCCTGGAGACAAGGAGACATTTTAGTAATAGATAACCTACAGGTTGTCCACGGTAGGCTCAATGTTCAACCACCGCGTAAAATTCTCACCGCTTTCGGAAATATGTGTAATATTCGCGATATGAAAAAGAAGTAAGGGAGTAGGTAGGTAAGTTGTATGCAACATCCCTACATAAGAAGTAAACATAAGAATAATTAACACACTTATAGCTTATAATTATCAAAAAAGTTATTCGACCTATGTTAATTACTTAATAATTGAAGTATCAAAATTCCTAAATACTGTTAGTATAGAACAATCTAAAATAACAATAATTATGAAGTTAGAAAAAATCAATCAAAATCAACACTCATCCTTAGCCACAATGAATAGATTACAAGTCTTGCACCTGGCAGGTTCCCGTGTTTCCGAATTCTACTACAACCTATCAATACTCTATGCCAAAGAAGTAGTGCAACCAGTTGGAGTCAGCAGTTATTATGCAGTAGTACATCCTGATGGTCTTTGGCAGTTGGGAGCTTCTTTAGATTCATTATCAGAAAAGATGTTACTTCAGGACATGATTCTGCAACTGCCTCAAATTGATGTTGTAGTTCCCCACATGTTCTGCTTTCTTGGTATGACCAGTTTCCGAGCATTTTTTGAGGATATGCTTAATCTACCTTTAGTGGGGTCACCATCCTATTGTACGGCACTAGCAACTAACAAAGCTCAGACGCGGAATGTTGTTTTGGCATCTGGGGTACAAGTAGCTAAAGCGCAGCAACTAGGGCGGGGAGAAACTTTAACAATGAAACCTCCTTTTGTTGTGAAACCAACTTCGGAAGATAATTCTTTGGGGTTAACATTGGTGTGGGATGAATCTCAGATAGAAGCAGCCTTGGATAAGGGGTTTGAATTAGACAATAAATTGTTGGTTGAAGATTATATTCCTGGAAGGGAATTGCGTGTAGCTGTAGTTGAGCGAGAGAGTAAGTTGTCTGTCTTGCCGATGATAGAATATTTAGTCACAGAAGAACACCCTATTAGAACTGTACATGATAAATATGTACTTCAATCTGATGGAACTCCTGGAAAGCAACCTGAGAAACCTATAGCTCAACCAATTTGTCCGGCGAATGTTACTCCAGAGTTATTTGAAAAACTAGTAAACGCAGCTAAAAATGCTCATATTGCATTGGGTTGTCGCGACTATTCTTTGTATGATTTCCGGGTACATGCTGAAACTAATGAGCCATATTTTCTGGAAGCAGGCTTATTCTGGGGTTTTGGGAAAATTAGTATGATTTCGCGGATGCTTCAAGCTGATGGGCAAAGTTTGGAGGATGTATCCCTAGAGTTGTGGAGTGCAGCAGCAGGAAGAACTCGTGTGGCTTGTGGTTCTTTATTTAAGTGGAATTAAAAAAGCGGATAACTGTTAGTATTTAATTAGTCAAAAAATATAAAATAAAAATAATTAGTAATGAAATTAGAAGAAATTAATCAAAATCAACACTCATCCTTAGCCACAATGAATAGATTACAAGTCTTGCACCTGGCAGGTTCCCGTGTTTCCGAATTCTACTACAACCTATCAATACTCTATGCCAAAGAAGTAGTGCAACCAGTTGGAGTCAGCAGTTATTATGCAGTAGTACATCCTGATGGTCTTTGGCAGTTGGGAGCTTCTTTAGATTCATTATCAGAAAAGATGTTACTTCAGGACATGATTCTGCAACTACCTCAAATTGATGTTGTAGTTCCCCACATGTTCTGCTTTCTTGGTATGACCAGTTTCCGAGCATTTTTTGAGGATATGCTTAATCTACCTTTAGTGGGGTCACCATCCTATTGTACGGCACTAGCAACTAACAAAGCTCAGACGCGGAATGTTGTTTCGGCATCTGGGGTACAAGTAGCTAAAGCGCAGCAACTACGGCGGGGAGAAACTTTAACAATGAAGCCTCCTTTTGTTGTGAAACCAACTTCGGAAGACAATTCTTTGGGCGTAACATTGGTGTGGGATGAATCTCAGATAGAAGCAGCCTTGGATAAGGGGTTTGAATTAGAGGATAAATTGTTGGTTGAGGATTATATTCCTGGAAGGGAATTGCGTGTAGCTGTGGTAGAGCGCAAGGGTGAGTTGCAAGTTTTACCTATGATAGAATATTTAGTCACAGAGGAACATCCTATCAGAACTGTAAATGATAAGTTGGTACTTCAATCTGACGGAACTCCTGAAAAGCAACCTGAGAAACCTATAGCCAAGCCAATTTGTCCGGCGAATGTTACTCCAGAGTTATTTGAGAAACTAGCGAATGCAGCTAAAAGTGCTCATATTGCATTGGGGTGTCGCGATTATTCTTTGTATGATTTCCGGGTACATACTAACACCAATGAACCATATTTCCTGGAAGCAGGCTTATTCTGGACTTTTGGGAAAATTGCTATGATTTCGCGGATGCTTCAAGCAGATGGAGAAAGTCTGGAGGATGTAGCTCTAGAGTTGTGGAGTGCAGCAGCAGGAAGAACTCGCGTAGCTTGTGGTTCTTTGTTTAAGTGGAATTAAAGAAGCATACCAAGGATTTTATGAATTTTTGAGACAGCTTGAGTAGATGGGACTTGTTGGCTGGGAAAAAACTCTCTAAAGTAGATAGAAAAACCTTTTCAGTCAATACATGAAACATAAAACATCTATCTTTGTAGGTGAAATTCCTTCTGCCTTGTTGTTGGGTTAATAGTGTAGACCATACGGTAGAAACTGGAAATTAATCCGTATGGTATAATTCAAAAGTTGCGGTAGTTGATAGGTTTTTCCCATTTTCTTATAACAGTTGTCATGACTGTTAGATTCCTAAATTATCAAATATAGTCCGTGCTGCGAATTTAACTTCTGACTCCTGAATTTAGCTATAAAACCTAGCACCTACTAACTACTAATACCAAATTAGATTCATAAAAAGCTCGTTTTTCCGAAGCCTTCTGACTCTTTTGCCTAAAGCTTCCTGACCTTTTAACCCTTCTGCCTCCTGCCAGAAAGCATAAGTGTTTTACTCTTTTAATAAATCTTCTATGTACACCGGACTTAATATAAATATGTCACCAAGTAAAAATACTTCAGAAACAAACCCCCCACTTAATTATCCCACGCTCGGTATCATTGGTTGTGGAAATATTGGAGGGCGACAAGCAGCTAATTTTATTGCCCAGGGTTACCCAGTTTATGTCTACGATATAAATTTAGATAGAATGACAGAGTTAGAGTCTTTAGGCGCTCATATTACCCATAGTTGTGCTGAACTTGCTACCTATTCAGATGTAATTTTTACTTCTCTACCTACTCCTGCTGATGTTGTTAGGGCTGTACTAGAGGGTGACGGCAACCTGAGTCAAGGGTTGCGATCGCGAAGTATTTATATAGATATAACCACTAATTCTCCAGAAACAATATTCAAACTCAGCAAAGCTATGGAAGAACTGGGGGTTGAGATGTTAGACGCTCCTTTTAATGATTGCCCTGAAGGTGCAAAAAGCGATGGAGGTATGGGTTTAGCTGTTATGGCAAGTGGTTCTAGGAAAACTTTTGAGAGAGTTGAACCTATCCTCCAACTGATGGCAGATCGCGTTATCTATTGTGGGACCTTAGGGAATGGGACTCGATGTAAGCTGATCCATAATGCGGTAAACGCAGTTGCTGTTCAAGCAGTTACAGAAGGAATTACATTGGGTTTAGCTCAGGGAATTCCCCTAGAAACTATTTGGGATGCTTTACGCTTCGGTGCTTTTGGTCAGAACGCTGGAGATATTCATGGCTTGCCTCACTATTGGTTTTCCCGACGTTGTGATGACTTGTCTCAGCATCCTGACTTTACTGTTAAGTTACTACATAAAGATTTGCAACTAGCTCTAGAGATGGCTAGTCAGCAAAATATATCTGTTCCCCAGTTCAGCTTGACAGTAAAAGATTATGAAGAAGCAGTGCGCAGGGGGTTTTCTGATTATTCTACTACTAAAGTTCGATGCTTGCAAGAAGAGCAAGCTAGAGTAATGGCTAAAACTACTTAGCGATCGCTCCTAAGATAAAGTCTTAATTAGTTACCTGTAATAAAATTTTTTTTCTCTTTCAAGTTTATATTTCTTCATTTACTCCCCTATTCCCTATTATATAAACGATGAATTATCAAGGTATTTCTACTTTAATATCTCCTTCTACCTCTCACATACAGCAAGCAAATTGGTTTCTGTATAAGTTCAACCCAACGGGTCTAGCAGATAAAATATCTATAGCAATTCAGATGGTAAATTCTGTAGATATTCCAACTGTTAAAAATACACTACAAATATTAATGAAACGTCATTCTATTCTCCGTAGTGTATATTCTGAAAAAGATGGAAATATTATTTCCCAGATTCGGGAAAATGTGGAGATTGACTGGGAAAAAATAGATGCTTATTCCTGGAATAATATCGAATTAAATGAACAATTGTCCGCTCGAATGAGGCTTCCTTTTAATCTGGAAACTGGTGGAGTATTTCGTGCTTGTTTATTTTGTATTTCGGCAACAGAAAATATTTTATTGTTGACTCTGCATCAAATAGCAGGCGATCGCTATTCCATATCAATATTAGTGGATGAATTTGTAACTATTTACGAGTCAAAAATTAATAATACTAACTCAAATTTAATCCCAATAAATACGAATTATGTTAATTATATCAATGAAGAATTAGAATTTATAAATAGTTCAGAAGGAAAACAAATTGGTGATTATTGGCAGGAAAAGTTAGGGGGTGAATTACCCATCCTAGAATTACCAACAAATTTTTCTCGCCCGAGTATTAGAACTTATAATGGTACTGCTCTAAAGTCAACTATAAACTTCCAATTAAATCAGAAAATTCAACAACTCGCAAAAACACTAGAAGTCAAAAAGGAAGAGATAATATTAGCAGTATTTAAAGTTCTACTTTACCGCTACACAGGAGAAGAAGATATTCTGGTTGGTTTATTACAAAGCCGAGAAAATCAACCATTATTTGAACAAGTAGTTGGCAATTTTACTAATATTACAGTTCTCAGAAATTTAATCTCAGGAAACATTAAGTTTACAGATTTTTTGAATCAAGTTAGCAAAAATATATTTGAAGTTGAGAATTATCAAAATTACCCTTATTCTTTGCTTATAAAACAATTAAAATCTGCTAATTTGAGTCACTATCCAATCTGTCAGGTTGCTTTTAGTTATCATAAATTTCATAAATTATTTGAGGCAAAAGAACTAGAATTAGAATATTATGAACTTCCACAACAAAAAGTAGACTTTGAACTAAATTTAGAAATCATAGAATTACCTGAATCTCTGTTAGCTAACTTTAAATATAATAGTGATGTATTAGAGGCTCAAACTGTTGCTCAAATTGCCGAACATTTCCAGAATTTACTAACAGCAGTTGTCGAAAATCCTGAGACACCAGTGGGTAAATTATCAATGCTGAGTGAAAGGGAAAAACAGAAAATATTAATAGCATGGAATGAAACAAAAACAGATTATCCTCAAGACATATCTATTCATCAGTTATTTGAGAGTCAAGTAGAGAAAACCCCAGATGCAATAGCAGTAGTTTTTGAGTCAGAAAAGCTGACTTACTCCGAGTTAAATAATAAAGCAAATCAACTCGCTCACTATTTACAAAAATTGGGAGTAAAACCAAAAGCACACTTAGGCATTTGTGTGGAACGATCTCTCTCAATGGTTATCGGTATATTAGGAATTCTCAAAGCAGGAGCAGCTTATGTCCCCCTAGATTCTAGCTACCCCTCAGAACGTTTGGCTTATATGATTTCTGATGCACAAGTGTCAGTGTTACTCACCCAGGAATCATTATTGACATCCTTGCCTAAACATCAAGCACAAGTTGTTTGTTTAGATAGAGACTGGAAAGGGATCAAGGAATTTTCTACCGTAAATTTGAGCAGTGGAGTCACCCCAGAAAATCTAGGTTACATCATCTATACCTCGGGTTCCACAGGTAAACCCAAGGGAGTTGCCATGAGTCAACGCGCTTTAGTTAACTTGATTATGTGGCAGCAAGAAGAAGCAACTGTAGGTCAAGGGGCCAAAACATTACAGTTTACTCCTATTAGTTTTGACGTATCCTTCCAAGAAATTTTTTCAACCTGGTATTCAGGAGGCACTCTGGTTTTAGTTTCTCAAGAAGTAAGACGTGATAGTTTTGCTTTGATGGCATTCATGGTTGAGAGTCAGATAGAGAGAATATTTCTTCCTTTTGTAGCTTTACAGCAGTTAGCTACAGTTGCTCCTCAATGTCAAGTTTTACCCCCATTCTGTGAAATTGTGACAGCAGGAGAACAATTGCAGGTTACTCCAGACCTAGTGGCATTAATGAACCGACTTCCTAACTGTAAAGTCCAAAATCAATATGGACCCTCAGAAAGCCATGTTGTTTCTGCTTACACTTTACAGGGCGCTGCTACGAATTGGCCAAAACTACCTCCTATTGGTCGTCCTATTGCTAACAATCAACTTTATATTTTCAACACAGATTTACAGCCAATTCCCATCGGCGTTTCTGGAGAACTGTATATTGGTGGAGTCGGTGTGGCCAATGGTTATCTTAACCGCCCAGACTTAACTGTAGAAAAATTTATTACTATAGAAGGGAACAAGGAACAGGGAATAGGGAACAGGTTGTATAAAACTGGAGATTTAGCTCGTTATCTATCTGATGGGAACATCGAGTTTTTAGGTCGCATTGATAACCAAGTGAAAATTAGGGGTTTCCGCATAGAAATTGGAGAAATTGAAACTACTCTCAGTCAACACCCTATAGTCAAAGAAACGGTAGTATTATTGAGAGAAGATAAACCTGGTAATAAACTTTTAGTCGCGTATATTGTGCCTGAAACTGAAGGTGCTCAGAATGTTGTCCCCCAATTAAAACAATATCTGAAAGAAAAATTGGCGGAATATATGGTGCCTTCAGCTTTTGTGGTGTTGTCGAAACTACCCTTAACTCCCAGTGGGAAAGTTAACCGTCGCGCTCTACCTGCACCTGATATTTCTAGTTTTAGTCAGAGCGATAATTTTGTGGCTCCGCGCGATCGCATAGAGCAACAATTAGCACAAATGTGGTCAGAAATTCTAAATATTCATCCAGTAGGAGTTAAAAGTAATTTCTTTGAATTAGGAGGCCATTCTCTCTTAGCAATTAATTTAATGGCCAAAATCCAGGAGAGCTTTGGCCAACAACTACCTTTATCTACTCTATTCACCAACCGGACAATTGAAGATTTAGGCCGTTTAATTCGAGGAGAAAGTCAAGTTAGTTCTTCTTCTATAGTTCCCCTGCAAACTCAGGGAAATAAACAACCATTTTTTTGCATACATCCTGCCGGAGGTCATGTATTTTATTATCATGATTTATCCCATTATTTGGGGAATAATCAACCATTTTATGGGATACAAGCACAGGGATTTAATGAAGGGGAAAAAATCTTCACAAATGTGGAAGATATGGCTGAATTTTATGTCCAAACTCTACTAGAATTTCAACCAGATGGTCCTTATCAAATTGGCGGTTGGTCTTTTGGAGGAGTTGTTGCTTTTGAGATGGGACAGCAGTTACTTCAGCAAGGTAAAGAAGTTAGCTTATTGGCTTTGTTAGACCCTTGGGTTCCCATTTTATTAGACCCTAATAAAAAAATTGATAATTTGTATATGAAGGGTGTATTAAGTCGCTACTTTGGAGGTATGTTTGGTATAACTGATTTAGTTACCGAAGATGAATTATTAGGTTTAAAATCAGAAGAACAAATAGAGTTTATAATTGATAAGGCAGAGAAATTAAAGTTATTTCCCAAGGAAGCTACTCGGGAACAAAACCGACGCTTTATTGATGTAATAATTGGCACTTTGAAGGCAACTTATACTTATAAACGTCATCCTTATCCAGGAAAAGTAACGGTTTTTCGGGCGCAAGAAAAGCATCCCCATGGCATAGATCCCCAATTAGTCTGGGTAGAAATGTATGCTATTTTAGATGTAGCTGATATAGAGGTAGTTATGGTTCCTGGTAATCATTTTACATTTATAAAAGAATCAAATAATAAAGTATTAGCAGAATGTTTGAGTGAGCATTTAAAGTAGGCAAGCATTTCCTACGGAATGCTGGCAAACAGTAGTCAGCTATCAGCTAGCCTCCTGGGTCGGAACTTCCTCCAGGTCGGGATTAGTTCTTAATTCATTATCACAGTTCCAGGAGGAATTAGTCTCCAAAAAGTGAAATCTGAATGAAATTGGTCGCGACTTTAACCTTACTATTTTATTACCTTCAAAAGTTGAAGACTTATTAAAGTAGTAAAATTATGTCCGGTTTAATAATTAGATTTTCGTGGATGTTGGCATAAGGCAGAAGTTTTTTTGCCATTCTTTTAACTGATAACTGATAACTGAATAAGAAATTATGCCTGACAGTAAATTCACCTTAGATGAACTTCAACAAAAATTCAATATAATATTGACAGGCAACAAAGGAAAATTTAACAACTTACCAGAAGTTGCTCCTAGTCAATTTATTCTTGAAGCCTTAGATGAATATTTACCCTTAGCAGTGGCAATTGGTTCTGAAAAAGCTCGTTCTGAATTAATAGTTGCACCAATCTTAGTGGCAATTAAAAAACATTTAAACAAACAGATAAGTTTATTTTCTGGCATTGAGTTTAATGTTGACATAGAACTTGGATTAAATAGTTTTGGCGATTTTATTATTAGCAATTCAACCCAACAATTTTTCATAGAATCGCCAGTTATTGTCTTAGTAGAAGCTAAAAACAATAATCTCAAATCTGGTTTGGCTCAATGCATGGCAGAAATGGTTGCTGCTCAAATTTTCAACCAACGTCAAGATAACGAGGAATGAAAAAATTTATGGAGTTATTACTACTGGAACTGTTTGGCAATTTTTAGAGTTAGAAGGTGAAGCAGTAGTATTAGATTTACAGGAATATTCTGTTGAAAACTTACCAAAAATTTGAGGAATATTGACCAGTTTTGTTAGTTAGTAATTATGAAATTAGAAACAATTAGTCAAACTCAACCTACCGAGTCTAAATTATGAGTATTGTACCAGGAAAGTTCTTAACTCTTGAACCTGAAAAGCTAGCAGTGAAATTTGCCTGTCGTGTTAATATCATACCAGATAGGGAAAAATCTGTGATGCAGGGAAGCGGGCACACATATCTTTAGGCTGTCGCGAATTCTTCCTGTATGATTTTCGAGTACATGCTGAAAACAATAAGCCATGTATGTTGAAGACACTTTTGCTTAGTTTTTTCAGCAAAATAGGCATGATTTCCCCAATGTTCCAGAGGATAGTCAAAGTTTGTCGGAACTAGCATTAGATTTATGGTGTGTTGCCGCATTGCGACAAACTCATGTGTCTAGTAGTATAAATTTCAGTACATTCAATCATATCAATGACTTAAGTAATTAAGTAGAATTAATTGCACATACTTTACTATAATAATATTAAATAGTTATGCATAATTAATTACACATACTTTTCATATCAGAGGTATATATTATATATGAAAACTAGGTAGTTAGTTGTGCATAAGCAGTTACTATAGAATAGTTTTAAATAGCTTAATAGATTGTTATTTAGGTTTTAATAATATAAATTAAATATGTTATTTAACAAAAAAAAATCAATAATAGAATATTATCTCATTTTTTTTACTTGGGATTAGCAATCTAAAAATAGTGATTAATATTACAAAAAAAAAGACTAAGCTGCTGTTTAAAACATTCAAATATTTAGAGGTTAATTATGTTAGGAAAAGCATCAGAATCTAAGAAAAAAATTTACCAAATAATCTACGGTTACTGGCAAAGTCAGTGCGTTTATACTGCCACAAATTTAGGTATCCCAAATTTACTACATTATGGACCGCAAACTGTTGAAATAATAGCAGAAAAAACTGGAACAAAATCAGAAAAACTTTATGTTGTACTGCGTGCTTTAGCTCATTTAGGAATATTTGTAGAAAAGCCAGGCCGTGTTTTTGCTGCTACAGAATTATCAGAACTTTTAATGACAGATGATTCCCCATCTATAGGTCATTTTTTAATGCACATTACAGAGCCCAATATGTGGGATAGTTGGCGAGAATTAGAAAGTGGTTTAAAGACTGGAGAAGTACCTTTTAAAATAGCTAAAGGACAGGATTTTTACACTTCTTATATGACAGAAAATCCTCAGAGCAAGAATTTGTTTAATAATGCTATGAGTTTCTTAACTGCTGAAGCTGTCGATCCATTATTTGAAGTTTATAATTTTAGTCGTTTTAAAACAGTGATGGATATAGGAGGAAATCAAGGAACATTAATCGCTAATATTGTTAAAAAGTTTGGTTGTCAAGGAATTTTATTTGATTTACCCCATGAGGTAGAAACTGCTCCTAATAATATCTCTAAATATGGAGTTCTTGACTCAGTAAAAATCATAGGTGGTAGTGCTTTAGAATCTTTACCAAAGGGTGCTGATGCGATTATAATGAAGTATTTTTTATCAGTATTTAATCAGGAAGATTCAATTAAAGTGTTGACTAACTGTCGGGAAGCTCTCCCTCAAGATGGTAGGGTAATACTTTTACAAACTTTAGTTCCTTCTTTGGGAGCGCCTGTAGAATATCCCGATGGCACAATACCTGCTTTGGCAGCAGTGCAAATGATGATTACTAACCCAGGGGGATACTGGCGCACAGAGGAGGAATACAAAAATTTGTTTGCAGCTAGCGGTTTTAAACTAGAACAAGTGGTTTATACTGGTACCAGTCTTACGGTTATGGAGTTTAGTCCCTGTTAAAGTAGCACTCAGTGGTATAGTTGCAGTCAGTAGGGACGAGTAGACAGTAATGGTAAGTTTGCAGCGCGGACTAAATTTGAGAACGGTGAGAATTTACTGATAATAATAGCGACTGTTATAAATTCCTACTAGGGTGTCTAGACTAAAATTATGAGTAATTTTAGTGCTGGCTTTCCTTAAGATATTTTCTACTACCCTTCTCCTTCCATAAAAGGGGAGAGCTTCTCTCCCTTGGATCTGTCTCTTTGAAAGCTATGCTTTATAAATATTTTTACTTAACATATAAAACTTGACAAATTCTTGACAAAAGCTAAAAAGTAAAATGTTACTTTTAAAGTTAGTAAATTTTTGAACAAGGGAATACTCCTACCCAACAAAGAACTAAAAGCTATCAAAATAAAGAGCTGGTCGTAAATTAAGCGACATTAAAAAATGGACATCTTTGTTTTTACAGTGCTGAGAGCAAGCAGGCTTCGAGCCTCCAAAAAGCATCTTGTCGTCAAACAGCAAGACAATACCCGCAACAGCCGTCACTTTTATCAGTGATGCTATACAAATTCAACAAAGTACATAGTTTTGAGTAAGTTAAATGTTGCACCCGCTACTACTTAACTTGACATCCTCCCAGACAGTTAAGCTCAGGGAGACTTCTAAGGAGGGTGAGCTTCTTCGGTGAGTTGACGTTTTGTTAGCGCAAAGATCCATGCAGGTCACTGCACCCACCCCAAGCAAGCCCCAAGAGGGGTGGCTAAAGAAGAACTAAGATCACGTCTGAAGAATTATTTATAGTGATCCAACAAAACCTTCGGATGCTCTCTATCTTCTCAATTTATATAGAAACCGAAAAGGTTTTTGAATAAAAATAGTTAAGAGTTGGCTCCCCATGGCGAACCGCCAGAGTCGCATGAAGTTAAGTGTGAAGATCGTCAAAATTGTCATGCACTATATATAGTGTATTTGTATAAGTCCTGACATAGTTTTCTATCATTACCGCAAGTAAACATTTATGCAAGGTAATTCAATTGCACTGGGTCATTTTTTCATTAATTTATATCCCTTGATACAAGTATTTAATCCCCACTTATAAGCATGACGTTAGCGAAGCTGTTCATCAGCAAACCACTCCTGCGTATTTGGCAAGTATTGTTTTTTGGTAATTGTTAATTTTTAACTTGGTCTTAATTAATTTCATTTTGACTGGTAAGCCATAGAAAAAAAAGTCTTTAGATAATTATTAAAGATGATTAAAATATATGACAGCATATAATCAGTAGATTTGTAAAATTTCTTAATAATTGGATAACTTAGTCCAATTATTCGGCTTTAGTAGTTAGCCCCACCTCTAACTATACAATAACTATTCAACCGGATTTGATATTAGACCCAATTTTTTGCTAAAAGTTGCTGAATCATTATTTCTGCTTGAGAAGCATAACCACCACCAAATAAATTAAAATGATTCAATATATGATATAGATTATAAAGGGCTTTGCGGTGTTTGTAACCGTTATCTAAAGGCCAAGCTTCATTATAACCACGATAAAAAGCAGTAGGAAAACCACCAAACAATTCTGTCATCGCCAGATCAACTTCGCGATCGCCCCAATAAGTTGCCGGATCAAAAATTATCGGTTCCCCATCCACTGTAAATGAAGCATTTCCACCCCACAAGTCACCATGAACTAGAGAAGGTTGTGGTTGATGACCTGCTAATAATTCTGGAATAATTTTCAGCAGGCGATCACCACCACTAAAACTAACACCCCTACCCTTTGCTAACTTAAGCTGATAACCAATGCGATGTTGTACCCAAAATTCTGCCCAGTCTCCACACCAGCTATTAATCTGAGGTGTAGAACCAATAGTATTATTATGAGCCCAACCAAATTCGCTCTTTCCTTGATGACGGTGCAAAGCAGCTAAGTTCTGCCCCATATTTTCCCAAGATTTATCGTTACCGCGATCGCCTAACTCTAACCATTCCAATACTATATAACAATTATTTCCTTCTGTTCCATAACAAAAAGGTTTAGGAACTCGAATAGTCTGAGTTTCCCACATTTCCTCTAACCCTAATGCTTCTGCTCGAAACATTTCCACTAGGGAAGCTTGATTAATTTTGACAAAATAGCTACGAGTGCCATCAGTCAGTTTATAAGCAGTATTGATGCAACCTCCTCCAACTAAACAATGGTCAGTAACTTCAAAATTTTCGACCGTTACTTGCGTGATATGTTCAGCGATTTTTTTCCACATAATATATAAGTATTAACTTTGATAAAAAAAACTGATTGATTTTTACCAGATGTCTATTTAATATTATTTTAGGTGAGAACATCTTACAATTATACCATATTCGGATAATCACAGGATTTTTTATTAACAATTGAATACTAAAAAAGTATATTATTTTAGGGAAAGTATTAAATACCCTACTATACTAAGATGTATCTCCCATAAACATGGTTTCTTATACCAATTTCATTAACTTAGCTTACACGGCTTTACTTAATTTGTTTATATCATTTCATTACCTTAGTATTATGTGTAGCTATACTTAAAAAAATTTATATTATAATAATATACTCACAAATATATTTTTAATAACCTATCAAATTTCAAACATACTTATTTTCTTTCTGTAGTTTACCTTTGCAAAAACCTTTATATTTACAGTATCTTTCATGATTAGTAGACTACAAATAGTGAGACTTTCTATAAAAAATCCCTTACAGAATAATCATTTTTTTTACTATTCATTTACAAACAGCTAAAATATAAGTAGTGGTGTAGAAGTAGTAATTTTTGCAGTTAGACTCCTGAGAGTCAAAGGGATTTACTTAGAAATATCACTATATCTACAGGACTACCAAGATATATCGTTTCTCAATCCTACTCCCTACTCCAAATTTTTTTCATAAAAAAAATATAAATTACTCAAACAAGGGTTGCTTTTTTTGGATAAGAGTATTAATATACAAATTAATATATAAATTAACTAAGCAACAGTGAAACTTATTAAAAAAAAATGATTTTAATTTATAAGGATGAATTATAATATTTAAATATAGGTCTTGATTTAAAATACTTCATTTAATCTTAGAGCTATTAAGGTTGCTAGTACCACAAATTCGTTATTTATCAGCTATGCATAATCTATACAATTAATATAATATTACTGAAAAATCAAAAGCATTTTGTTGGTAAATCTGTTGGCTACAGGGGATTGGCATCCCCTGTTTTTTTCTTATTAAATTTAACCATAAGACCCTACTTTAAGAGTTTTCTGTTGCTTTGATGGTATCTTATACTTTAATGGGACAGATAAATGGACATTCTCCCATGCCTAAAGTCTTATTAATTCCTACTAAATCTGAGATTTCTCACTGTTTTACATTTTGCACTTAGCGCAGGCTCAGTGCTCGGTCAGCTTGCTTTAAAGTAGGTTACATAGCATCAGTATCCGTTTTTTGTTTCGGACTGAACCTGTAGAATTTATTTATTCACACCTATATTAACATATATTCTTAATAATAGTTAGTTTTTCACTAAGAGTATAATCTTCCTCAATAAAGTGCCTCTTTACTTCTTTCTTGTGAGTTTAAAAATTAAGATAACTATTAAGGTTGCAACTGATAACTAAAGTAACAGAATCTATTTCTTGGCAACAACGCTATCTAAATTTTATTGACCATATTATAGAAATTACTCTTCAAGGTAAAATTCACTTGAAAGGACAAGTATATCAAATGCTTGTTAAAAGAATTAGGGCGTTGGTGAGTTAAGCTATGAACGATAAGGAATAGGAATATCTTTTAAAGATAATGAATAAGTAAACCGACAGAATACTTAAACATTTCCACTGACTTGTGACTTACACAAACTTTTTCCGTGTAGCCTAGCTAAATAGTGCCTAACTCTTGTATTTTCTCCTTCGACTCTGGTCATATACGTTTTACTAATAATCTGATCTCCATCTGAGATCAACTGTAGATATACTTTTCATCCATCAGCTCACATAGAAATCACAATTCCACTTTTCTACCTGTGCCCATAAGGGTTCAAAGGTTTCTGTACTATGCTCTCCAATTACCCACTCTAAAAGATCTCTGTTAAAATGATTTACAGCGCTCCATATCCAAATCTTGTTTCTTTAAAAGTCTCCAGTTCATCTAGTTCTCCTACCTGTGGAGTCCTAAGGTGGAGAATAACTATTAGATAATAACTCACCCACTTATTTAATCCAATTGATTATGGTAGCATGCTATTTTTTTTGACAAAGAGCACTCGCTCTTTACCCCATTCCATTAACATACATTGTTAAACATTCATGTTAAAATTTATCATAATAACCCTGCTCTAATTGATAATTATCAATGAATTGGCGATAACAATTAACACAGATGTAGTTTTGTTTCCCTTGTCAATATATTCCGTTTTTGCGGATATGATCAGATTTACATTCTCGACATTCCATGATTTGAGACTATAGAATCAAAACTTATTTTAATAATACATTAATTCATATCTTGATTCACCAACGCCAAATTTTTTAATAACTTTTTCTAGCAGTTCTGGCATTTTTTTTTACTCTTCAATATCTGTTAGGTTTTGTTTAATATTTACTGGACGAGGTACCTTAAATTTAGCCTTTAAGTGATAATAAACATATTAAGTATGGTAGATTAATATCACATACTGCTTTTAACCATTTTTGTATTTCATTATAACTATTAAAACTCTCTAATTCTTCTAGTTTAGTTCTAAATTTATTTTCTAATATGGGTGATATTTTTCTCGGTCTACCAACAATTTATTGTTCAATAAACCTTCTATTTCCAATTTTCTGTAGGTAGCAAACCATCGTGATACAATTGTACGATTACATCCTAATAACATTGATATCTATTCAATATATCTTCTGCTCCTATTAAGAGGCAATATAATGTCTGTACTTTTGAAGAGAGAAACAATTGCTGTCTGTCAGGATAATATTTATTGAAGTTATTGGGCCAATTCCAGAATATCTAGCTTAACAAGACACACTATATTATTTACTGTTTTCATGTACATTAAAGTATAGCATTGTTTTTGAGAAATAGTATAACTTTCTCTAAGAGAAGAATAAAGGTAAATGTACTTTACTTTTTTCCAAAAGCCCAGTTAACGCTTTGACTGATCAAGAACTCAAAGCAGTCAAGCTCGACCTTTCAACAGTTCACTTTATCCTGACACGTTTAGAACAAGGAAGTTGTAGAACTGATAGACCAGCACTAATAAACGAGTGTAATAGACGGGCACATTTTGAAGAAAAATTACGTAATGTCCTATATGCCTGGGATATTAAGGATCAATTAGTTTTTTACTTTTCAGGACATGAAGATATTCGGAAAAATCATTTATATTGTCTAAAAATAGGATTAAAAGATTCTCATTGGTATCCCTTTAATAATTTAATGAATGACGTAAGTGCGGAAGAGTTTCAACGTGCTATTCTTGTTCTCGATACTTGGCATAATAGTGCAATAATTCCAGGAATTAAGAACTCAAATGATAGTATTTCTAATATAAAAGAAAGTATGGAAAATTCCAAAATTCCTAAAGTAATTGCTATGATCACTTCGTCTCAAAAAGCTCAAAAGAGTCATGAACTATCATATAGATCTTATAGTGTATTCACTGACCTTTTTTGTAATCCTATTTAAACGAGTCTGGATGAAAATGGTACAAATTACGGGCATATTTATATTAAACAGATTTTTGAATATATTAATAAAAATTTACAGACAGATAAACAATACTCAAATTTTAAATTTAAACAACCCTCAGATTTCTATATAGATAAAGTTGAAGCTGAAGAAAAAATCTAGGTTGCAAAATGAAAAAGATCGAAAATTATATTCAGCTCTTTTCGTTTCAGTTTTTTCTTGGGAATTTTTATGTTGATAAATTCCTTCTGTAGTCCTTGAAACCCTAAATCTATATGAATTGTCACTTTATACTTGACAAAATCTACCAATTTATCTGCCTCCAGTTGCCGTTTGTCACGAACCTTATCCTCTCTAATTCGATAGAACTAGGACTCTTCACTCCCGATCTGTGAGGATTAGATGTTGACGGATTAGACGCTTTTTTTTACCTGAGTAATGACCTTTCTGTTTCTGTTGGTCTTGAGGAAGTTGAATGGGTCGTTCTGTCCGATCAATCATTACTTCCATAACAGATAGAAATCTAGTTATGAACTCCTCTATGGTTTCTAATTTACGTTCTGGTAAGGCCCTGCCTTCGGCTCAATTGCGGTCTAGGTTAAACAATAATTCGGCCACCTCAAAGTTAGGGTAGCATTTAAAGTAGAACAATATGAAAAATAGCTTGTCTTGAGGCTCTAACAATCCGGCTTTTCGTCCTCCTCCTATGGTCCGTAATCCTTATTTTTGCATTGTGGCGATCGCTACCAACTTAAGTTGGACACAAAAAGCTTCTAATAATTCAAGGTAAGAAAATAAAAAAACAATGCTCACCGTTAAATAAATGTCGGTGAAAATCTTTAGCCAGCGATCAAGCGCGATCGGGAATGGGAACTACTCGACCCTCTGTTATTGAAACCTATCTCAACGAGGCCCTAAACCAGATCCTAAACGAGGGAAAAATAGTAAATGGTATATTTTATATCCTTTACTCTGCTTGTTATTAGCTTTCTTTTCCTCACAATCTACTATCTTGGCAAACTGTGTCAACAAAATTTCGTAAATGGCAACAACATGGTGTTTGGGAAGAAATCAACCATACTCTACGACGAGAGACAAGAGTTCAAGAAACACGACATCCATAACCTACAGCAGTAGTTGTTGATTCTCAATCAGTAAAAACAACAGCAAAAAGGGAGAGGTATATGGCTATGATGGTGGTAAAAAAGTAAAAGGTCGTAAACATCATATCTTGGTTGATACTTAAGGATTATTACTAGGAGTAGTAGTAACTGAAGCAAATATGGGATAACGGTTAGGGGCTAAAGCACATGTCTAGGAACAGACTGAAAATATTCCAATATGAGATAACGGTTAGGGGCCAAAGCACATGTCTAGGAACAGGCTGAAAATATTCCAAAAGGACAAATTAGTTTGGTTTGATTCTGGTTATAGAGGACCGAAATTTGCTATGGCGATCGCAGACCTGATTTCAGCACGAGTGAAATAGTCAACGATAATAGTCAATAATTTGAAGTCTTAACTAGACCATGGGTGGTAAGAGAACTTTTGCATGGCTATTTCAAAACTGATGTTTAGCTATGGATTACAACTACCAGAGATAAGTGAAGCTCTGATTTACACTGCGATGATTACACTGATGTTACGAAGGCTTGATACTAAAACAGATTGTTCTTAAGATTTATTTTACAAATAGTCTCTTAATGTCATCTGGCAAAAATTCCAAAAAATTATATTGCTTGGACTATGTTGGTCTAGAATCATTTGAAAAAAATAGCTTACATTCATTCTAGGGAAAACTATTTATCAGCTCAAACATCAATTATTATCTAAGTATCTAGTATCTGAACTTAAAGATCCTGCAATTAAAATGACAGCTATTTAAGTTTTTCTAAATAGACAAATCCTGAACGATAGCTGAAAAAAATTATAGCGAACACTAAATTTTCTATACACTATATGTGTATTTGTGTAAGTAATGAGACTGCTTAAAATCAGCAAATCCGTGAAATAGCCATAATTTTAAGCCATTGCTAGATTTTCTATACTTTATAAATAGTATCTTTATATAAGTCCTGATATAATTACACTTTAAGGTTTTTTTCTTGAGTCTAAATACTTACTCAAGTTTCCCTTTATTAATGCACTACAAAATGTAGGTTTTACTGTCCAGATATAAAATAATTATCAAAAATAAAGAATACAGATAATGGCCATACTTAATTCCTAAATTACTCAAATTTTCTGGACTTAAGTATTACATTTTGTTTTATTTATGTATTATTTAAAATGTCTAGGTTGATAGCTCAACTTTATGGAGTAATTATTAAGACTCGAAAAAGGTTATGCTTAATAAATAGATATTGTAGATCAAGTAGAAAACCTAATTTGTGAATCTTAAAGAATCCCATCTTGTTTTTTAGATAATAAAAAAATATATAAAATATTACTTTGATTTATTAAATTTGAATTAGGAATGAGAATTCAATAAAGTCCAATAAGAATCAAAGTAGAATAAAGCCCAGATTTTTTGTTGAAAGAGCTTTGAGCAAGTGGATTTTAGGCCATTTAACTTGTGTACATAATAAAACTCTTATTCCTTAGCTTCTGAAATATGGCCTAGTATATCAAATAAATTTGACCTAATATAATAGCCAATTACTAGATTTTTGTACCAATGGAGGATTAAAACAAGAAACTGTGATGGTTATAATTAGGTAAGAAAATCTCAAATGAGTTCTACAAAACATTAAGGATCTAAAAATAATATATATCCAAAAGTTGAAATAAAAAATGGACATTTTGTCGAATGATTTTTATTGCCGCCAATTTTTTTTATAATTTTCTAAACGCTAAAAGCAATACTATTCAAAGTGTTTAGACTTTATAGTACAACAATTAAATCCTGTTTCCCGAAAAAAAATGAGAAAAGGGGTTGACAGTTCCTGATAGAGTTGCTACCTTAGTAAATGCGCAGGTGAGAGAGACAAAAACCTCAATCCAACGCCTGAACCTAGAAAACTTCATAGTTTGAAAGTTGAAAAGCACTATTATTCATAGTCCTTGTTATAAAAATAATTAACCAGAGTTTAGAAGTAAAATTCTGAATTCAAAGATACAAAAAAACCTCTTAGTCAATAGACAAAGAGAAAAAACAGAGAATCAAACCAAACATCATGGAGAGTTTGATCCTGGCTCAGGATGAACGCTGGCGGTCTGCTTAACACATGCAAGTCGAACGGACTCTTCGGAGTTAGTGGCGGACGGGTGAGTAACGCGTGAGAATCTGCCTTCAGGTCTGGGACAACAGAAGGAAACTTCTGCTAATCCCGGATGAGCCTTAGGGTAAAAGATAAATTGCCTGGAGATGAGCTCGCGTCTGATTAGCTAGTTGGTGTGGTAAAAGCATACCAAGGCAACGATCAGTAGCTGGTCTGAGAGGATGAGCAGCCACACTGGGACTGAGACACGGCCCAGACTCCTACGGGAGGCAGCAGTGGGGAATTTTCCGCAATGGGCGAAAGCCTGACGGAGCAAGACCGCGTGGGGGAGGAAGGCTCTAGGGTTGTAAACCCCTTTTCTTTGGGAAGAAGATCTGACGGTACCAAAGGAATCAGCCTCGGCTAACTCCGTGCCAGCAGCCGCGGTAATACGGAGGAGGCAAGCGTTATCCGGAATGATTGGGCGTAAAGCGTCCGTAGATGGCCATGTAAGTCTGCTGTCAAAACCCAGGGCTCAACTCTGGTCAGGCAGTGGAAACTACAAAGCTAGAGTTTGGTAGGGGCAAAGGGAATTCCCGGTGTAGCGGTGAAATGCGTAGATATCGGGAAGAACATCGGTGGCGAAAGCGCTTTGCTAGACCAAAACTGACATTGAGGGACGAAAGCTAGGGGAGCGAATGGGATTAGATACCCCAGTAGTCCTAGCCGTAAACGATGGATACTAGGTGTTGCCTGTATCGACCCAGGCAGTGCCGTAGCTAACGCGTTAAGTATCCCGCCTGGGGAGTACGCACGCAAGTGTGAAACTCAAAGGAATTGACGGGGGCCCGCACAAGCGGTGGAGTATGTGGTTTAATTCGATGCAACGCGAAGAACCTTACCAGGACTTGACATGTCGCGAATCTAATGGAAACATGAGAGTGCCTTCGGGAGCGCGAACACAGGTGGTGCATGGCTGTCGTCAGCTCGTGTCGTGAGATGTTGGGTTAAGTCCCGCAACGAGCGCAACCCTCGTCTTTAGTTGCCATCATTAAGTTGGGCACTCTGAAGAGACTGCCGGTGACAAACCGGAGGAAGGTGGGGATGACGTCAAGTCAGCATGCCCCTTACGTCCTGGGCTACACACGTACTACAATGGTTGGGACAGAGGGTAGCGAACCCGAGAGGGGAAGCCAATCCCCAAAACCCAGTCTCAGTTCAGATTGCAGGCTGCAACTCGCCTGCATGAAGGAGGAATCGCTAGTAATCGCAGGTCAGCATACTGCGGTGAATCCGTTCCCGGGCCTTGTACACACCGCCCGTCACACCATGGAAGTTGGCCACGCCCGAAGTCATTACTCTAACCCGAAAGGGAGGGGGATGCCGAAGGTAGGGCTGATGACTGGGGTGAAGTCGTAACAAGGTAGCCGTACCGGAAGGTGTGGCTGGATCACCTCCTTTAAAGGGAGACCAACCGGATCAATACAGTAAGATTAAAAATAGTGTTGTGAAGGTCAAACCCTGGTCGAGCAAGGATAAATAAAAAAAGTAGTAAAGTAAACTTTCAAACTAGAGTTAAGGTTCGATAAATGGGCTATTAGCTCAGGTGGTTAGAGCGCACCCCTGATAAGGGTGAGGTCCCTGGTTCAAGTCCAGGATAGCCCACCTAAGAAGGGTAAGGGGGTATAGCTCAGTTGGTAGAGCGCTGCCTTTGCAAGGCAGAAGTCAGCGGTTCGAGTCCGCTTACCTCCAGGAATAAAAAAGGTAGAAATCAGCAACAAGACCTGAATAAAGCAAGTCATGCTGCTGGTATTCTTAAATACCAGTAAGAACCTTGAAAACTGCATAGTCAAAAAAAGTCAAAGTAACTGAACCAGAGGTTAAGTAAAACCTTAAAAAAAACCTAGTTCAGGTGTAGAAAGAAAAAAGTGGTCAAGTTATAAAGGGCTGACGGTGGATACCTAGGTACACAGAGGCGAAGAAGGACGTGGTTACCTACGAAAAGTTCCGGGGAGTTGGAAGCAAGCATTGAGCCGGAAATATCCGAATGGGGCAACCCAAAAACGACAGGCTGAATATATAGGCCTGCACGAGCGAACCCAGCCAACTGAAACATCTTAGTAGCTGGAGGAAGAGAAAGCAAAAGCGATTTCCAATGTAGCGGTGAGCGAAATGGAAACAGCCTAAACCATGTGTAATTACATGTGGGGTAGTGGGACAACCATTAGGAATAGAATAAAGTTAGATGAAACAGCGGAATACTGTACCAGAGAAGGTGAAAGTCCTGTAGTCAAAAACTAAATTTGATTCCGGTTGTATCCCGAGTAGCATGGGGCACGTGAAATCCCGTGTGAATCAGCGAGGACCACCTCGTAAGGCTAAATACTCCTGTGTGACCGATAGTGAACCAGTACCGCGAGGGAAAGGTGAAAAGAACCCCGGAAGGGGAGTGAAATAGAATATGAAACCGTCAGCTTACAAGCAATGGGAGCTCGATTTAACGAGTGACCGTGTGCCTGTTGAAGCATGAGCCGGCGAGTTATAGGCTGTGGCTGGTTAAGACCAGAAAGGTTGAAGCCAAAGAGAAAGCGAGTCTGAAGAGGGCGTAAAGTCACAGTTTATAGACCCGAACCCGGGTGATCTAACCATGTCCAGGATGAAGCTTGGGTAACACCAAGTGAAGGTCCGAACCGACCGATGTTGAAAAATCGGCGGATGAGGTGTGGTTAGGGGTGAAATGCCAATCGAACCCGGAGCTAGCTGGTTCTCCCCGAAATGTGTTGAGGCGCAGCGGTAAGAGAAAAAGTCTGGGGGTAAAGCACTGTTTCGGTGCGGGCTGCGAGAGCGGTACCAAATCGAGACAAACTCAGAATACCAGATGGAAATCTTACCAGTGAGACGGTGGGGGATAAGCTTCATCGTCGAAAGGGAAACAGCCCAGACCACCAGCTAAGGTCCCCAAATTATCACTAAGTGAGAAAGGAGGTTGGAGTGCATAGACAACCAGGAGGTTGGCTTAGAAGCAGCCACCCTTAAAAGAGTGCGTAATAGCTCACTGGTCAAGGACTCTGGCGCCGAAAATGAACGGGGCTAAGTGATATACCGAAGCTGTGGAATACTAAAAGTATTGGTAGGGGAGCGTTCCGTATTAGTACGAAGCAGTAGCGAAAGCAGTTGTGGACGAAACGGAAGTGAGAATGTCGGCTTGAGTAGCGAAAATATGTGTGAGAATCACATACCCCGAAACCCTAAGGGTTCCTCCGGACGGCTCGTCCGCGGAGGGTGAGTCAGGACCTAAGGCGAGGCCAAAAGGCGTAGTCGATGGACAACGGGTAAAA